>NZ_JBZAYJ010000001.1:0-3484628 GCF_058243045.1 Acinetobacter sp. LipI_23
ACTAAGTATGATTATTTATTACCTAGTATTTAACTTTATTACTCAAAAACAACAACACCAGCCTTTATTTAAATAATTATTCTACAGTGACCGATTTAGCGAGGTTTCGAGGTTGGTCGACATCCGTACCACGAAGAACCGCAACATGATAAGACAGCAATTGTACAGGCACGCTATAAACAATTGGAGCTAGTATTGGACTGATGCTTGGTACATAAACCACATGCTGACGGTCTTTGGCTTTAATGCCACTATTTTCATCGGCAAAGACAAAGAGTTCACCACCACGGGCTTGAACCTCTTCCATATTGGATTTGAGTTTATCGAGCATGTCATCTTTCGGTGCGAGAATGACCACAGGCATGTCATTGTCGACTAAAGCGAGCGGACCATGTTTAAGTTCACCTGCGGCATAGCCTTCAGCATGGATATATGAAATCTCTTTGAGTTTTAACGCCCCTTCAAGTGCGATCGGGAAATTCGTGCCACGACCTAAGAATAAGCAGTGCTGCTTCTCTACGAAGAGTTCAGATAAACGTAAAATTTCAGGGTCATTACGTAAGGTATCTAAAATTACTTTAGGGGTATGCCAAAGTTCAGCCGTAATATCAGCCACATGCTGTACAGAAATGCTCTTCTTGACTGTACCGATTTTTAGGACCAATAACATCAGTGCTGCAAGCTGCGTGGTAAACGCCTTGGTCGATGCTACACCAATCTCAGGACCCGCCAGTGTAAGCAAGCTATGATTGGTCTCACGTACCATAGATGATGTTGCGACATTACAAATAGTCATGGTGGTGATGTCAGCACCTTTTGCTGCAGCACGCTTTTGGGTATCACGCAGTGCGGCTAAAGTATCAGCGGTTTCACCAGACTGTGAAATGCAGACATAAAGCGTGTGATTGACAATGACAGGGCTGCGATAGCGGAATTCGCTCGCAATTTCTACTTGGCACGGTAAATCAATCAGTTGTTCAAACCAATATTTGGCAATCATCCCTGCATGGTAGCTGGTCCCACAGGCAATGATTTGGATTTGCTGAATTTTTTGGAAATCAGCGACTGCATTGGCAAGAAAATCTTCACGCAGTGCATTGCCATCTAGAGCTTGAGAAATGGTTTGTTGAATCGCTTCGGGTTGCTCATAAATTTCTTTGAGCATGTAATGCTTATATTCACCTTTAGATGCATTGCTGACGGCAGCATCTAATTCTTTGATTGGGCGCTCGACCCGTTGACCAGCGACAAAAACTTCAATGCTATTGCGGGTTAAACGAGCAATATCACCTTCTTCAAGGTAAATAAAACGATTGGTAATAGGTAGTAAAGCCAATTGATCTGAACTGATAAAGTTTTCGCCAATACCGACGCCAATGACCAAAGGTGAACCTTCACGCACGGTAATCAGTTCATCGGGATGGTCAGTATGTACAATACCTAGTGCATAAGCCCCTTTAAGCTGAGGCACGACTTGTTGCACAGCTTCCAGCAAGCTTGGAGTTGACTTTAAAGCATCCTTCACCAAGTGAGCGACCACTTCAGTATCGGTCTGTGAGGTAAATACATAGCCTAAAGCTTCAAGATCATCTTTAAGTTCTTGATAGTTTTCAATAATGCCATTATGGACTACAGCAACATCGCCTGAAATGTGCGGATGTGCATTATCTTCAGTGGGTTTACCATGGGTTGCCCAGCGGGTATGCGCAATACCCAGAGAACCGATAATATTGGATTGATTAACGGCTTCTTCTAAATTTGAAACTTTACCGACACGTCTTTCGCGTAAAACTTGACCTTGATTGACCAGCGCTAAACCCGCAGAGTCATAGCCGCGATATTCAAGGCGCTTTAAACCTTCAATTAAAATATTGGTAATACTACGTTCTGCAACGCCACCGACAATACCGCACATAATTTAATCCTCTTATTTCTTCATCTTTTGTGGACGTTGATAGTTTTCTTTTTCAACTTGCTTAGAGCGTTCTACCGCTAAACTATTCTCTGCAACATCACGGGTAATGGTTGAACCTGCGCCGACGGTTGCCCCATTGCCAATCGTGACAGGTGCAACCAATGAGCTGTTGGAACCAATAAATGCAGCATCACCAATGATAGTTTTAAATTTATTTGCACCATCATAATTACAGGTAATGGTCCCAGCACCAATGTTCGAGCCTGCACCAATTTCAGCATCACCTAAATAGGTAAAGTGGTTGGCTTTTGAACCGAAGCCAATGCTGGTGTTTTTGACTTCAACGAAGTTACCAATATGCACTTCAGCCGCCAGTTTTGCACCTGGGCGTAAACGAGCAAAAGGACCAATCTGCGCATCTTCACCAACCATAGCATTATCAAAGATGCTATACGGCTGAACTTTTGTACCTGCTGCGATCTTGGTGTTTTTGATGATACAACCTGCACCAATTTCTACATGGTCGCCGAATTCACATTCGCCTTCAATAATCACATTGATGTCGATGCGTACGTCTTGCCCAACGGTTAAATTTCCACGAAGGTCAAAGCGACTAGGATCAATTAAATGCACACCTTGCTGCATGAGCTTTTTGGCTTGATCGGTTTGGAATTGGCGTTCTAATGCGGCGAGCTGAATACGATCATTCACTCCTTCAACTTCGAAGGCTTGTTCAGGCTCCACCGATGCGACTTGCATCCCATCAGCTAAGGCCATTGCTACAATATCAGTCAGGTAATATTCACCTTGCGCATTGTTATTGCTGAGTTTAGGTAACCATTCGTGCAATTTGGCATTGCTAACACAGTAAATACCTGTATTAATTTCTTTAATCTGATGCTGCTCTGTGGTCGCATCCTTATGTTCAACAATCGCCTGAATCTGACCATTCTCACGAACTATACGCCCATAACCTGTTGCATCGGCTAAAGTTAAAGTCACTAGACCAATGCCTGTCTCGGCAGTTGCATTGAGTAATTTTTGTAGTGTGTTTTGAGAGATGCAAGGTACATCGCCTGATAAAATCAGTGAGCTGCCTTCCTGCGGAAGGACTGGGAGTGTCATTTGCACTGCATGACCTGTTCCGAGTTGCTCAGCTTGTTCCACCCATTCAATCTTTTCATGAGTAAACGTTTCTTGAACTCGTGCACCGCCGTGGCCATAAATTGTAATAATATTGGCTGCATTTAATTTTTTTGCAGTGTCGATGACATGACCAAGTAAAGGACGTCCTGCAAGTGGTTGTAGTACTTTGGGTAAAGAAGAACGCATACGTGTTCCTTTACCTGCAGCAAGAATAATAACAGTCGTTGACATGTTGTAATCCTAAAAATGGCCTAAGCCACAGTGAAATAAAAATAAATCCAAATACAAAGTGCAGCCCATAGTCCTGCAATCAGGTCGTCGAGCATAATGCCAAAACCACCTTCGACTTTTTGGTCAATGACACGAATCGGCCACGGTTTCCACACATCAAAAATACGAAATAAAATAAAACCCAGCAGCAGCCAGAGCCAATTCATTTGCCCTAAATACAGGACAGGCAAAAAGGTGATGGACTGGCCAGCAAACTCATCCCAGACAATACGCCCATCATCATGTACGCCCATCACTTTGGCAGTATGCCCACAGATATAAATGCCAATCAGAGACATGAGGATGATGGCAATAATGGTGTTCGATAAGCCAATTGCAAGCCAAATCGGGACGAACAGCAGCGCGAAGGCAGAACCAAAGGTACCCGGTGCTTTGGGTGCTAACCCTGAGCCAAACCCTACACCGCAAAACACGATGAAACGGTCATACCAAGACATCTGACGAAAGAGGATAGGGGGCTTATGCAAAGTGTTGATATCCATTAAATTGCAAGGAATGGTCTAAGCCATTTTGTTGAAAACGCAGACCACTTTCGGCATCAATTTTTCCAATCACACTGATGCTGCTATGGTTTTGTTGTTGCAAAAGTTTTTCATAATTCTGCGGGCTTATTGTAAAGCATAACTCATAGTCATCGCCACCCGCCAAAGCATATTGCCATTGTTGTTCTCGTGTTACATCTTGTAGAGCAGTATTGATTGGCAATTGATCAAGTTGTAGGGTCGCGCCCACATGGGATGCTTTTAAGATATGACCGAGATCTTGTGCTAAGCCATCTGACACATCAATCATACTATGCGCCAAACCTTTGAGTGCTTGACCCAGTTCACAGCGTGGGGTGGGGTAGTCTAAACGTCGTTGGAGAGGGTGCCCCAAGTGTTGCAAGGCAAAAGCAGCATCGCCGACAGTGCCACTGACACAAATCAAATCACCCACTTGAGCGGCAGAGCGAGTAACGGCTTGACCGATATCGACCCAGCCCAGTGCAGTCACGGAAATGGTGAGATGTGGGCTTTGGGTGGTGTCTCCACCAATTAAACTCACGCCAAATTGATCACAGCAATCATATAAACCCTGACTAAAACCTTTGAGCCAGTCATGATCAATTTGGGGTAAGCTCAAGGCCAATAAAATACTCTGAGGTTTCGCACCCATTGCGGCGATATCAGATAAATTGACCGCGACAGATTTCCAGCCAATCGCATGGGGGCTGGTATCAAGCGGGAAGTGACGTCCAGCAACCAAGGTATCGGCACAAATGACCAATTGTTGCTGCGGTGGCGGGGTGAGCAAGGCTGAGTCGTCACCGACGCCTAAATCGACAGAATGAGGACTCTTACGATTAAAATAGGTATCAATGATCGAAAACTCAGCCATACAACAAATCTACTACTGTGAGTTCGCTTGTTGCTTTTCTGCTGCACGTAAAGTTGTTGCTAAACGATCTAATACACCATTGATGTATTTATGGCTGTCTGCACCGCCAAAATGTTTAGCAAGCTCGATCGCTTCGTCTAAAACCACGCGATATGGAATTTCAAGGTGTTCCTTGAGTTCATATGCGCCTAAACGGAGGGTCGCAAGTTCAACGCCGTCAAGCGCAGAAACTTCGCGATCAAGCACAGGAATTAAGAGCGCATCCAATGCTTCATGATTGGCAACCACTTGGGTTAACAATTCATGATAATAGCTCAGATCCACTTTGTGCATGGCATTTTCCACACGCGTACGTGCTTCGATCTCATGGACTGGATTGTGGCTCATTTGCCATTCGTAAATTCCTTGTACAGCAAAGCGACGTGCTTTACGTTTTGCTGCATAAGTTGCTTGCAATGTTTGCGACATAGCGTTAAATAGCCTTTAACAAGTTAACCATTTCAATTGCAGTAAGAGCAGCTTCGCCGCCTTTATTACCTGCTTTTGTACCCGAGCGTTCAATCGCTTGTTCAATACTGTCCGTAGTCAATACACCATTAATCACTGGAAGACCAGATTCTAGGCCAACCACGCCTAAACCTTTGGCACATTCACCTGCAACAAAATCGAAGTGCGGTGTGCTACCACGAATCACAGCACCTAGTGCAATGATGGCATCGAAGCGTTCAGACGCCACTAATTTTTTAGCCACGACAGGAAGTTCCCACGCGCCTGGTGCATGAACAACAGTGATATTATCCTCTGATACACCATGACGTTTCAATGTATCAATTGCACCTTCTAATAGATGTTCGACAACAAAACTATTAAAACGACCCACTAAAATCGCATAACGGCCTTCGCTAGCGAGATGTAACATACCTTCAATACGGCGAATTGCCATAGCAACCTCGATGATTTTTTAAGTTATTTGATGTGCGGTGATATATTCCACCACTTCTAAATTAAACCCAGAAAGTGCATTAAAGCGTAAAGGTGAGCTCAAAAGCTTCATCTTTTCTACGCCTAAATCACGTAAAATTTGTGCGCCCACCCCAATTGTTTGGTACTGCTGAGATAAAGCAGCATTGGATTTGGTTGGTTTTGGTGCTGTAAGGCTGTCTAGGGCTGGGCCTAAGTCTTGTAAATGACGCTGACCAATCCAGACTAAAACACCACGATCGCTACTTGCGATTTCTTGCAGGGCCTTGTCGAGATTCCATGCTGGCTCACCGTCTTTTTTGTTGAGCTTGAGCAGGTCACGAACAGGGTTGAAACCATGGACACGAACGGTGGTTACCCCTTCTTTTGGTTCACCTTTCACCAAGGCCAAGTGAATATCTGGATTGCCTAATTCGCGGTAACGATATAAGTCAAATGTCCCATATTCGGTATCAATGCTTTGCTGATCAATACGTTCAACTGTTTGCTCGTTGGTCATACGATAGTGAATCAGATCCGCGATAGTGCCAATTTTTAAACTATGCTTTTCAGCAAAAATTTCAAGATCGGCACGGCGCGCCATCGTGCCATCTTCATTGATGATTTCACAGATGACCGATGCAGGCTCTAGACCCGCTAGGCGAGATAAATCACAACCTGCTTCGGTATGACCTGCGCGGTGTAGAACGCCACCAGGCTGCGCCATCAATGGGAAAATATGTCCTGGTTGAACGATATCTGATGGTTTTGCATGTGCCGCTACAGCCGTTTGAATGGTATGCGCACGTTCCGCAGGTGAAATCCCTGTAGAAATACCTTCTGCCGCTTCAATGGAGAGCGTGAAGTTGGTGCCATGTTGTGCGCCATTGGCATCGACCATCAATGGAAGATTCAATTGTTTACAGCGATCACGGCTGAGCGTTAAGCACACCAAACCACGTGCGTGGGTGATCATAAAGTTGATGTCTTCTGCGCGAACATGGGTCGCTGCGATAACTAAATCACCTTCATTTTCACGATCTTCGTCATCCATCAGGATGACCATTTTACCTGCACGGATATCTGCAACTAGCTCTTCAACGGTATTGAGCGGCATCAACCTTCACCTTCATCGTTGTCGCCATGGACGACATATCATTTGTTTTCATTGGCACATAGTTTAAGCTTTTTTCAGGCTTTTGCCTATGTGCGAATCATTTCCTTGAGTCGTCCATTGTTATACACAGTCAGCCCCAGCTTGAAAAGATGCCTTTATTTTAAAAAGCTGAAATGTGCTTAGTCTTTAAGCGATTGAAAAGCATAAAAAAGAACAATCTTATCGAAAATAGATCAATCGGCTTAGTGAATAGGTGGTCTAGACAAATGTTGTGCTATGGGCGGCGTGTGGTTGAGCGTTGGAGTACCTTCTTTTTTGAATTTGACCATCAGGTTCAGTTTTAGCAGGGTACTGCAACTAATGAATCAGACCGGGGTGGATATTTGCGTTCACTCATCGGGTGGAGGATGAGTCAAAAAATATTGAATATGCCGAGTGAATAATCAGACGATTCGTCATCTATTTTTGATTTGTACTATAATTCTTCTTTTTTAATCCTCTGGATTATTTCTTCTGTGATGTCCCTACTTGCTCAATATTTTGCACAGCAACAATTTTGCGTATTGGTTGAATACTTAAGCTCGCACCAAGCCCAGTGGCCTGTGAAAGCTCAATTTGCAGGTTTTCCTGCGGCTATGACTCTGGCTGATCGGGTGCATGCGGATGATGATGAAGCGCCTTTGCAAGTCGCCAAACAGTATCCACAAGAGATTGAAAAAGTCATTCACTTTTCGGGGAAGGCACGGGATATACAAGACTTTGAGCAGTTTTTACAAGATGCAAAAACACAGGGTCAAAAGAACTTGTTGCTCTTAACGGGTGATAAATTAAAACAGCACCACTATAGCCATGATCTAGAACCCCGAACACGTTATTTAGAGTCCGTGAATGCTGTCATGGAAGCCAAACGCCAAGGCGGTTTTCATATTGGTGTCGCGTTTAATCCGTTTAAATATGCTGAAGCGGAAAAAGAGGCGCAATATTTAAAACTGCATAAAAAGATGAAAGCAGGGGCTGATTATGTGATTACCCAATTGGGCTATGACATGGCTGCTTTACAGGATGCGCATGCATTTTTAGCGCGGCATCAGTATGCTCAGAAAATTTTAGCCTGTGTCATGCCACTAACCTTGGCGCGGACCAAGTTTATGTTGAAACATGAAGTGGCCGGCATTGTGATCACCCCGCATATGTTGCAGGTGTTGCAACAGGAAAAAGAACAGGGTTTAAGTGATCGCGTTTATGTGCGCTGCGCATTACAGATTCTAATGTGTCGACATTTGGGTTTTGCGGGGGTGCATTTATCAGCTTGCCATCAGCCTGAAGAACAAAGCTTACTGGAAAGCTATATTGAAGAATATAGGCACTTGAGTTTTGCTGAGTGTGAACGACTTTGGAATACGCTTTGGCAGGTGCAAACCGGTACAGAGTTTCATCCGAAGCTGGCTTATTATTCACGGCCTGCGACATCGAGTCAGATTATTAAGTATCAACATCTGCATTTGATGCATGATGCTTTATTTGAATCTAAATTGGCCAAAGGGGTGGGGCGGTTTATTTTTAATTTCAATGTTTGGGATCGCTCGCGTGCCAAACAAGCATTACTGAAAACAGAACATTTGAGTAAACATGCGGTGGTGGGCTGTGAGAGTTGTGGTCAATGCCGTTTAGGTGAGACTCTGTATATTTGCCCTGAAACTTGCCCCAAAGGCTTGGCCAATGGGCCCTGTGGTGGAACAAGCTTAGACCGCTGTGAATTTGGTGACCGTGAATGTATTCACTCCGTCAAAGCACGCTTAGCCAAAGCCGTTGGACAAACAAAGATATTAAAAGAAAAACTGATTCCGACCGTGTCGATTGCGGTGCGTGGAACCAGCTCTTGGAAAAATTGGTATGTGGAGGCTGCTAGCTGAAATCAGCTGTCCTGATCCATGGCATTGGAATAGAACTTTTGTCCGAGTTTGATGCGTTCACGGCCTTGGCTCATGCGCCAACGGTTGCTATCCCGCAGTGAATACACACAGCCGCAGTACTCTTGTTGATAAAACTCTTCACGTTTGCTGATGTCCAGCATGCGTACCGCACCGCCATGTTTGCGCCAGTTGTAGTCCCAGTAGTAAATGCCTGCATAATGTGAAGCAGAACGGTGGCCACACTCATTGATCTGCTGCATATTCTTCCAACGGGAAATACCGAGAGAGCTGCTGATCAGGCTAAAGCCATGTTCTGCCGCATATAATGCTGTCCGTTCAAACCGCATATCAAAACACATGGTGCAACGGATCCCTTTCTCTGGCTCATTTTCCATACCTTTGGCACGTGCAAACCAGTTGTCTGTGTTGTAATCACAGTCAATAAAAGGAATGTGATGTTTTTCTGCAAATCGAATATTTTCTTCTTTGCGAATTAGATATTCCTTCACGGGGTGAATGTTGGGATTGTAAAAAAAGATGGAGAAATTGATACCTGATTCAATCAGGGTTTCCATGACTTCACCTGAGCAAGGTGCACAGCAGGAATGCAAGAGCAGTTTGTCATGACCTGTGGGGAGGCTAAGTTTCTGACGTTCGAGCTTCGACATATTGAATGGTTTTTATCTATTTAAACCAGACAGTTTAAAACGTCTAACGAGTGGATCAACGGCGATTGGATGAAGAATTCTCAGGATGAGCTGATGAATTTTCATGATTAAAATCGACTTTGGTAGATGATGAAGACCTACTTTGAGCGCTGTAGATGAGTAGAGAGAGAACATTTGAGAGGCCCAAACTTGCATAATGGAACGAGATTCGTCATCATTTACACAAAGGGTGTTTAACAGTTGTGTTAGATAGGTATTCGTTGAAGGCGGGCCACTTCAACAGCAAGAAAGAGAGTATCTAGCTGTGCTTCATTTTTTTACTACGCCTTCTAATAAGGAATTGGAGTGTCGTCATAACTTTCAGTATGAGACCGATATGCGTTTGATCCAACGCTGTAAATTCCTTGAAGATCAAGATGAGAAAAAAGCCATTCAACATCTTTTAAAAGAACGGGGTTATACCAAAGCTGAGATTTTAAAGCTCACTATTGATGGTTAAATCTAAGATAGGACTTACGCATTGACGGATTCAAAAAAGTATTAAAATACTTTATAAAGTATCTGTGATCAGACGAATTAAAAATGCTTCTACAGCAACTTGTACTCTACCCATTTATATGGGCTTTCTCATGACAGAACCGAACTCTATTAGCTGCACACAACTTGCCGAGACTTATAACATCTCGCATGATAGTGTAAATCGCTTTCTAGAACGTGAAGACTACACACCTCACGACCTATATCAAGAAGCAATTCAACATATTGATAATAATAAACTTATAGTCAGTATTGATGATACTGTTTTAGATAAACCCTATAGTCAACATATGGACTTGGTTAGCTATTTTTGGTCAGGCAAACACCACCGATCCGTCAAGGGTATTAATCTCATTACCTTGTATGCGACAGATCAGAATGGTCAAAATATTCCAATTAATTTCCGAATTTATGACAAATCTGAAAGTAAAACCAAGAATGATTACTTTATGGATATGTTAAGTGAAGTACTCAGTTGGGGTGCAAAGATTCAATTTATTACAGGTGATAGTTGGTATTCATCGACTGGAAATCTAAAAACCATAAGAAAATATGGTATTCGATTTATGTTTGGTATCGACTGTAACCGTAAGGTTTCCCCAGAAAAAGGACAATGGTTTCAACTGCGTTTATTGCCAAATTTCCATCAGGGTCAAGTGGTCTGGCTCAAAGATTTTGGCTTTGTACAATTATTTAAGACTCAGTTAAAAGAACAGCAGAGGTTTTATATTGTGCATCAAGATGAAGATGATTTATTGTCCTTTGAGGGTTTTCATGAATTACATTCAAGTCATTGGAAAATAGAACAATATCACCGAGTGATTAAACAGGTTTGTCATATTGAAAAGTTTCAAGTAAGACGATCTAAACTGATTTCGAATCATATTTTTTCAGCCTTGATGGCCTATGTTGAGATACAAAAGAACCAGTTTGAGCGGATCTTTGAAAATGTATATCGTTGGCAGAAGAAGTTATTTAGACCAATGATCAAAAACTTCATTGATGACTTTATTCTCGATAAAAATCATCTGCTACCACAGAGAGTCTATAAATAACAGCGCGTAAGTCCTATAAGATTTAAAAAAGCTTCCTATTTTGGAAGCTTTTTTGTTTTTTACATGTTCTGTTTGGCATCGCACCAGTTTGAGAGACAAGCGACTTTTATTCGATGCTTACATAATGCTTCACGTGGAACATAAAAAAGCCTGGAGGCTAGGGCTATACGAAGTTTTACTCGCCAGAGCTTTATGTTTTTTCAGCGCTTTAGCCAGCTCAATTTGAATAGAAGATCAGAATCATCAGTTCTCAATATTTGAACTGAATTTAACTCAGGTACAAGAGCATACTGCTTGCTGTCACATGATTTTGCTATATCAACGTAGATATATCACAAGAGTTCAATGCATGGTCACGATTAAGTAGTACGGTTGGTGGGCTGGATTCGGTCGTTGTACCTCTCAAAAACTGAAGGAATTATGCTTCAATCTACGCATGACCAAGAGATAGCTTTGAAGGCACCTATAGTTATAAAACAAAGCCTTACTTCGATTAGCGTTCATGCATGGATCATGAAGATTATGAATTTGAATGCTTAAATTTTTTCATTCTCTGTAAATGGGGCGAATATTTTCGTTGTAGATCATAAATATTAAAGTGAAATAAACTAATTAAGTATAAAATAAGGTGAGAAAAAATAATCAAATGTCACTTTTATAGGTTAAGCTATACCGTATTCATCAAGATTAAAAAATTGGGCCGTGCCAGATGTTAGAACTCCGCCATTTAAAAACCTTAACCGCTTTAAGAGAGCATGGCTCATTGGTGGCTGCTGCGGGAGACCTATGCTTAACGCCTTCAGCTTTGTCGCACCAGTTGCGTGAGTTAGACCAGTGGTTTGGGGTGGAGGTGGTGAACCGTCGTAGCCGTCCCGTTAGCTTTTCTAATGTGGGACAGCGTTTGTTAAAACTGGCTGATGAAGTATTGCCGCAGGTACAAATTGCACAAAGCGACATCACCCGTATTGTGCATGGTCAAACTGGACGTATTACTTTTTCCTCAGAGTGTCATAGCTGTTTCGATTGGTTAATGCCGTTGTTAAATCAATATCGCCAACAGTATCCCGATGTTGATCTGGACTTCGCTTCAGGTTTTGAGGCCAATCCGCATGAGTTATTGCAGACGGGTGAATTTGATTTATTGATTACGGCCGACCCGATTGCGTTAAAAGGGGTGGAGTATTTCCCGATTTTTGAGTATGAATCGCGTTTGGTTCTATCCAATACCCACCCTTTGGTTCGTGCCAAAGACATTACCGTGCAAGAACTTGCAGAAGAAACCTTGGTGACCTATCCAGTGGATAAGCACCGTTTAGACATTATGTCGCGTCTGTTTATTCCAGCCAATATTCTGCCGAAACAGATCCGTACCACCGACCTCACTCAAATGCTGATTCAACTGGTGGCAAGTGGGCGTGGTATTGGGGCATTACCCGATTGGGTGGTGAACGAATATGAACAGAAGGGTTGGGTGACTTCGCGGCGTTTGGACTGCGTAGCACCTGAAGGTTTGCGTCGTACTCTTTATGCAGGCTATCGTACTGAGGAAAAAGAGAAGGATTATTTCGAAGGCTTTTTAAAACAACTGGATAAATTTGCCAAGAAAAGAACGCAATATTATATCTAGTTGCTCTTGTTTTAAGGAGGAGGATCAGTGTTGCTGCATCCTCCTTTTTTGAACCTATCAGCGCTTGTTATTTTTTGTGAAAAATGTGGCTCAGTGCTATAATTGCGCGCCTGATAATTTATCAACTTTTAAACACTGATCATGATGATGCAACTCCACGTATCCCGCTTGAATATGAGCTTGGTTGATCAAGAATTATCAGCTATAGAACACATTCCTGCGATGCAACGCCGACGCTTATCGCGTCTTGCAAAGCTGGCTTTGAATAGCGTAATGCAGACTTTAAATACCCACAAAGTCGATTATATTGTGTGGGTGTCGCAATATGGCGATGAAGCAAAAACACTAAATATTTTAGAAGATGTATTAAGCGAGCAAACGCCTTCACCGACGCAGTTTTCAACCTCGGTGCATAATGCAATTTCCGGACTTTATTCCATTTTATGTCAGGATGCGACCCCTGCGACCAGTTTGGCGGGTTCGTGGAATGACGGGTTGATTGAAGCCTATGCGTGGCTAAAAACAATGCCTGAAGCTCGTCAGGTTTTGCTGGTGTATTATGATGAAGCCTTGCCAGACATTTATATCGAGCATCAACCATTTGCTGCTTTTGCGATGGCAGCGATGATTTCATTAGCGCCTGCCAATTTGATGTTGACGCCAAAGCATACGGATGCAACGCCAGCCTATCAGCAGGCTTTGGCATTTAACGCATTTTGGGCTAATCCTGAGCAAACTGAATCTGAAGCGTGGACGAAATGCTGAACTTAAATCGAATTAAGCAAAAAGCCAATTATGTCTGGCGCGTAGGCGCGACAGGGTTTAGTTTTGCCAGTTTTGGCTTGGGCGGTGTGGCGATTGGTGGTTTGATTGCACCTCTGGTCAAGCTGAGTTCAGCAGACCCTGAGCTGCGAAAGCAGCGTACTCAAAAGGTGATTAAACACAGTTTTAAAGGTTTCACCGAAATGATGGTGAAACTGGGCATTATGACCTATACGGTTGAAGGTTTAGACAAACTACAGCACAGTCAACAAGAGTTGGTGATTGCCAATCATCCGACACTGATTGACGTGGTGGTTTTAATTGGTTTAATGGAACAAGCAAACTGCGTGGTCAAGCAGGCGCTGTGGTCGAATCCATTTACCAAAGGCCCTGTGCAAAGCGCAGGTTATATTTTAAATGCAGGTTCTGAACAATTTATTCAGGACTGTGTACACAAATTACAGCAGGATCATGCGGCGTCCTTGTTGATCTTTCCTGAAGGGACGCGGACAGCAAAAGGTGAGCAACTGAATGATTTTCAGCGTGGTGCGGCCAATATTGCCCTGCGTGCTGGTGTGCCGATTCGCCCCGTGCTAATTAGCTGCACGCCATCGACCTTGACTAAAAATGAAAAGTGGTATCACATTCCAGAACAGCCTTTTCATATCCATGTGAAAGTGTTGGATGCGATCCGAGTGGAAGACGTATTGGATGATGTAACGGTCAATCCCAAAAATGTGCGTCAATTAAATCAACAATTACAGTGGTTTTTAACCAAGAGTTATCCGTAAATGAGCAATCTTGCTGATGAATTAAAGCAAATGATTATTGATGTCCTCGCCCTTGAAGACATCCGTATTGAAGATATTGATACAGACGCGCCTTTGTTTGGTGATGGTCTGGGTTTGGACTCGATTGATGCTTTAGAACTGGGTTTGGCATTGAAAAAGCGCTATGGCATTCATCTAAATGCAGAGTCTGCAGAAACCAAAGAACATTTTAAATCAATTCAAAGCTTAGTGGCTTTGGTTGAAGCACAGAAAACAGCATAAGAGGTTGCTATGCTTGCACAAGAAACCGTGTTAGAAAAATTACGTGAGTGGATGGAAGAGCTGTTTGAAATTGCGCCTGAAGATGTGCAGTTAGAATCAAACTTAGCTTCAGACCTCGATGTCGACAGTATTGATGCCATTGATTTGGTCGTAAAAATTAAAGAGCTGACAGGTAAACAAGTTAATCCTGAAGACTTTAAAAACGTGCGTACCGTTCAAGATGTGGTGCTCGTGATTCAGAATATGTCGGCTGCATGAACAACATTTTAAAAGGGATAGCAGGGGTCGGATTGATCCTCTATCCTTTTTTTGTGGCTTATGCTTTAGCGCATGGACAGTATGTCTGGGTCAGTGCGGTATTGATTGCACTGGGCGTCTTGCGTCTATTCAGTAGGGGCAATGCCCTGCTGTGGCCATTGACAGGTTTTGCCATTTTATGTGGCGGGCTGAGTTTGATTTTAAAAGATCATGCGTGGCTTAAACTCTATCCTGTCTTTATGAGTCTCGGGGCGTTGTTTATATTTGCCAGCACCTTGATTCGACCGCCTTCGATGATTGAACGTTTTGCACGTTTGGCAGAGCCTAATTTGCCCGAAGAAGGGGTAGAATGGACCCGTCAAGTGACCAAAGTTTGGTGTGGATTTTTCTGCATCAATGCGGTCATTGCCTTGATCACTGTTTTTTTCGCACCAATGAAGATTTGGGTGCTGTATAACGGCTTGATCTCTTATGTCTTGATGGGTGGATTGTTACTGGGTGAGTTTATCTTACGTAAACGTCAACAGCGGCTGCATCAGGCACAGAAATAACAGCATTTCCATCAGGGCAACTTAAACGGTGCCTCGAACTATAGCGATTAGAAATACGGTTTTAAAAACAAATTATATGTCTTGTCATTTTCAACACCATCTGAATTCATCGCGTCCCTTGTGTATTCAGGCGGACTCTAGTTTTGTGTCCTTTCACATTTTTTGGCTGGATGTGGCTGAACAGGCTGCGCAAATTCAGCTGTTGGAACAGCCTGTATGGGCACTTTGGCAAGAAGACAGTTACGAGTTTTTAGTGTTGTTGTTTGCGGCCTTGCAAGCAGGTAAGCAAGTGCTGTTGCCGCCGCATCGGGTCAGCGACTTAGAAAAAGAACTGGCTGAACAGCAGATTTATTTTTTAAAACGTTTGCCGTCGACAGTAGCGTCAACCTTCGAGCTTCAATTTGATGCTGCCTTTTTCAATCAGGCCCAGCTGTATTTTTACACTTCGGGCTCAACTGGGCAGCCGAAAAAAATTCCGCGCAGCTTGCAACAGTTGTTCAATGAAGTCTGTGGTTTGGAAGCCAGTTTTGATTTACCTGAGCAGGCGGTAGCCATTGCCACGGTGAGCCATCAACATATTTATGGTTTGTTGTTTAAGCTGTTGTGGCCCTTAGCCAGTGGGCGCAGTTTCTATCAAAAACAACTGGCTTTTCCTGAGGATGTGGTCGATCTTCAAAAGAAAATTGCCCATGTGCAGTTGCCCAATTATGTAATTTCCAGCCCCGCTTTGTTGAAGCGCTGGACCACAGATGTGGTATTGCAAGACTGTCAGATGGTCTATTCCTCTGGTGGAAAGTTGGATGCGGGTGTGCGTCCTTTGCTGAACCGTCCGATTACGGAAGTGTTTGGTAGTTCTGAAACAGGCGGGATCGCTCACCGTCAGGCAGATGATGCGCTATGGACCCCCTTTGCCAATGTCGAAATTAACTGCGCCGAACAGCAAGAATTAGCCGTTAAAACTAATCATGCTTTTAGCGCGGATTGGATTTTAACTGGGGATAAAGTGCAGGTTGCAGATGTACAGAATCCCAAAAGTCCATTTCAGTTATTGGGGCGTTTGGATCGCATTGTCAAACTCGAAGAAAAGCGTTTAAGTCTCGATGCAATAGAAGCGAAAATCGCTGAGTTGGTCGAAATACAGCAGTGCCATGTTTTAATTCATGAAAAAGAACAGCGTCAGATTTTGGCGGTGGTAGCGGTGCTGACCGAGGATGCTCGGGCGGTTCTCATCGAAAAGGGCAAAGCTGCATTTACCGCACAATTGAAAAAACAATTACAACAGAAGCTGGAAAGTATCGCGATTCCGCGGCAGTGGCGGTTCTTAACGCAAATGCCACAAAATGCACAATCGAAGCTGAATAAACAGTATTTAAAATCACTCTTTCAACCGATGATCTTGCCTGTGGTATTGACGCAGCAATCTCAGGATACGCAGATCAATTATGCTTTGGAATTTATTCCTGAGCTGGAGTGCTTTAAAGGACATTTCCCGAACTTCCCGATTTATCCGGGCGTAGGGCAAATTGGTTTTATCCAGCATTTTGCCAAACAAAACTGGGCGGATTTACTGTGGTGCAATGGTTTTGAACAGTTAAAATTTCAAGGACTGATCCAACCCTATCAAACGGTGGAACTGGTGCTCAGCCGTAAAGCGCATAAGGTCAGTTTTGAGCTGAAAAATCATGACAAAATATTGGCATCAGGACGTTTGCTGTTTGCTGTCCCTTCAGACGTTTAAGCCGAGAGACAAAAATGAAACACTGCTTTGTGATTCCTGTGTATAACCATCCGCATTATTTGTCTGCGTTATTGTCACATTTAGCCTCTTTTGAGTTACCTATCATTATGGTGAACGATGGCAGTGATGCTGCTTGTACGGCAGTGTTACATCAGCTCGCGCATGACTACTCAAGGGTCGATTTGGTTGAACATACACACAATCAAGGTAAGGGGCAGGCGGTGATCACGGGTCTCAAGCATGCCTTTCAATGTGGTTATAGTCATGCCTTGCAATTAGATGCCGATGGACAACATGACTGGCAGGATGTGCAACGCTTTTTAGACACCTCCATCCAGCATCCCGAAGCCATGATTATTGGTCAGCCGATCTTTGATGCGACTGTTCCGAAAAAACGTCTCTATGGCCGTTATGCAACGCATATTTGGGTGTGGATTAACAGCCTGTCTTTTGACATTAAAGACAGCATGTGTGGCTTTCGCGTTTATCCTTTGGCGCAGACGGTAAACATTTTAAATACAGCCAAGTTTCAACCGCGGATGGGCTTTGACTCGGAAATTTTGGTGCGTTTGAAATGGGACTATGTGCCGTTTATCAATCTGCCCACGCATGTGATTTATCCTGAAGGTGGCATTTCACATTTCGATGTTTGGCGGGACAATCTGGGCATGGCACGCGCGCATAGTCGCTTATTGGGTGGCATGCTGCTGCGCTTCCCCAAATTGATTTTTCAGAAAGTCAAAGGCTAAGGCGGTCAGAGAAGCATATGCAGAAATGGAGCGCCGTGAAAGAGCGGGGCGGGATGTTACCGCTGATGCTGATGCTGGGTTTCTACCGTTTGGGTGGGCGCTGGCTGTGCCGAGTCATCTTATACTTTGTGATTTTATGGTATTGGCTCTTTTCCAATACCGCGCGTCAGGCGTCACTGTTGTACTTAAAAAAACTGCATCATTTTGCAGGTTCACAGTCGCCGTTTCAGGCTGAGCCACAGCTGTGGCATAGCTATACGCATTTGATGCAATTTGGCGAATGTATTTTAGATAAAATTGAAGGTTGGCTCGGGCATATTCCTGAGCAAAACTTAAAGCTGCATGGTCATGCGCACTTTCGTTCGCACTATCAAAAAGGTGCGGTAATTGTGGTGTCGCATTTTGGCAATATTGAATTGCTTCGCGCCATCAAAGCAGAGCATCCGCAGAAAATTAATGTGTTGGTCTATCAAAAACATGCCACCAAATTCAATGAATTTTTAAAAAAACTGAATGAACATGCCGATGTTAATTTGGTTTCGGTGGATGAGCTAGGAATCGAAACAGCACTGATTTTGCAGGATAAACTCGATCAGGGTGAATGGGTGATTGTGGCAGCAGACCGCGTACCCGTGCAGTCAGATCGGGTACAATCAGTTGCTTTTTTAGGCGAGCAAGCGCTGTGGCCGCAGGGTGCATGGATTTTGGCCAGTTTGTTGAAAGCTCCTGTATTGGCAGTGTTTTGCTATCGAGTTGATACACATTTTGAAGTGCATATTCACCCAGTGGCGGAGCAGTTAAATTGGCCACGTAAAGAGCGTTTACAGGCCATGCAACAGACCACACGGCAGTATGTGGAACTGTTGGAACAGCATTGCATACGCGCACCCTATCAATGGTTTAATTTTTATAATTTTTGGAATAAAGGATAAGTCTTGTGTTAATTGTTGGGGAAACTCCGCTCAGTATTGAAGATGTTGTGGCTGTAGCGCGTAAAGAAAAACAGGTGGCATTGCCTACCTCTGCTGAATGGACAGCATTGATTCAACGCGGCGCAGATTTCCTTGATCAGCTGTTGCAAGACGAAGGCGTGATTTATGGCGTGACCACGGGTTATGGCGACTCGTGCTTAGTTGAAATTCCAGCCCACCAAGTGCATGAACTACCGCTGCATTTGTCGCGTTTTCATGGCTGTGGCATGGGGCAAAACTTAGACTTAATTACCGCACGTGCTGTCGTGGTGGTGCGTTTATGTTCTTTGGCACGCGGTTATTCGGGTGTCTCCCATGCCTTGTTGCAGCGTTTGGTCTGGATGCTGAATGAAGATGTGATTCCTGTGATTCCCTCGGAAGGTTCGGTGGGTGCCAGTGGGGATCTGACGCCTTTGTCTTATATTGCTGGGGCATTGGTTGGTGAGCGTGATGTGTACTATCAAGGCCAGATCGTACCGATTGCACAAGTGTATGCCGAGAAAGGCTTACAGCCTTTGGTGATGCGTCCTAAAGAAGGTTTGGCCCTGATGAATGGTACAGCGGTCATGACGGCCATCGCTTGCCTGAACTATAAAAAAGCCGAACAGATTTCTTTTGCCAGTACTTTGATTACCGCACTGAATGTTTTGGCTTTAGAAGGGAATCCAAGCCATTTTGATGAAGTGCTGTTTGCACAAAAACCACATCCGGGACAGCAACATATTGCAGCTCAGTTACGTGACTGGTTAAACAGTGAAGTACAAACTGAACACCAAAGTTCACGCTTGCAAGACCGTTATTCATTGCGCTGTGCACCGCATGTGATTGGGGTGTTTGAAGACTCTAAACTGTGGCTGCGTCAGTTTATTGAAAATGAGCTGAACTCAAGCAATGATAATCCATTGATTGATCCTGTGAACCTGCGTGTACTGCATGGTGGACATTTCTATGGTGGACATATTGCCCAAGCCATGGACAGCCTGAAAATTATGATTGCCAATATTGCTGACCTGATGGATCGTCAGTTGGCACAGTTGGTGGACTATAAAATGAACAATGGTTTGCCACGCAATTTAACGGGTTCTAGTCCTGAGCGCTTGCCGTTGAATCATGGTTTTAAAGCGGTGCAAATCGCGGTTTCAGCGTGGACGGCAGAAGCCTTAAAACAGACACTTGCTGCATCGATTTTCTCACGCTCAACCGAATGTCATAATCAAGACAAAGTCAGTATGGGCACTATTGCCGCGCGTGATGCTAGCCGTATCATTACCTTAACCGAGCAAGTGATTGCAGCACTCAGTTGTGCAGCGGTTCAGGCGGTTAAACTCAAAGATGTAGATACAGAACTCAGCCCTGTTTTAACAGCATTTCAACATTGGGTGCTTCAGAGTTTCACCTATGTAGAGGAAGATCGTCCTTTGCAACATGAGCTTCAGGCGCTGGTTAATCGCTTTGAACATTTAGAACTGTTAAACAGCGTTGCTGTTCAATATTCATAGGAAATGAGCATGCATGCTGATGTAATGATTGAGGTGCCTTTTCATGATGTCGATACCATGAATGTGGTGTGGCACGGCCATTATTTAAAATATTTTGAAATTGCGCGTTGCAAACTGCTGGATCAATTTCATTACAACTATAATCAAATGCGCGACTCGGGCTACGCATGGCCGGTGATTGAAAGTCATGTCCGTTATGTACAAGGCATCGAGTTTGAACAAAAAATTCGCGTGCGTGCCATTTTAAAAGAATGGGAAAACCGTTTGAAAATTGAATATCTGATTTTCGATGCGGTTTCGGACAGAAAGTTGACCAAGGGTTATACCTCACAAGTGGCGGTACACATTGAAAAACGTGAAATGTGCTTCCAGTCGCCACAGGTGTTGCTGGACTGTTTAAATGCATGGCCTGAATTTAAAGCGGAGTAATGCAAGCATGATTCGATACAAATTTTTTAAGCCGATTGTCGTTGCGTGTGCAGCCAGTGTGATGACTTTACTTGCTCCCGCAGTGAGTGCACAAAATACTGAATTGAAGCAGGTGTTTGCTCAGCTCGGTGCAACGCCTGTGGTGCGTGCCCAATTTGAGCAGCAGAAAAAACTGGCCGCTTTGAACAAAACTTATGTGTCCAAAGGCACGGTGCTGTTCAGCAAAAACCAAGGCGTGCTGTGGCAGATTCAAAGTCCAGTCAAAGCCGATTTGGTGGTGACACCGCGTAAGTTGGTACAAAAGACGCAGCGAACGTCCAGTCAAATCGAAGTCGATAAGACCCCCTATGGCTCTGTAGCGACGATGTTTTTACAGTTAATGTCGGGCAACGAAGCGGCGCTCGCTAAAAACTTTAATGTGGTGTCTGCCAATTACAGTCCGACGCAGTGGAATGTCAGCTTAACGCCTAAAAGCAGTCTATTTAAAAAGCTTTTTGTTCAAGTCGATGCGCAAGGTCAGCGTTATGTGGACCGTATTACCATTTTGGAACAAGCCAATAACCGCACCATCATTCGTTTTAGCCAGCAAACGGCTCAACCTCAAACTTTAACGGCTGCGGAAAATGCGCTTTTCCAATTGGCAAAATAAATTTAGCGCCCTTTGGCTGTTAGTGCTGTGTGTCATTGCTTTGGCACTGGGCGTGGCTTGGCTGAATAAAGGTATTAAGATTGAGACCAATATTTTTGCTTTGCTGCCTGAGGCACATCAGGATGTTCATCTGGAACAAGCACAGCAATATGTGAGTCAGCAGTTAAATGACAAAGTTTTTGTGGTATTGGATGCCAAAACGGATCAGCAACTCGAACAAGCAACGCAAGCACTCAAAACCCAAGCCGATCAAAGTCAGCTGTTTTTACCTGTTCGTCCGCAGCTTGATCCTGATCAATTTGCCCAAGCGCTGTATCAACACAAGGCGGGGCTGTTATCCAAGACTGATCAGCAGATTTTGCAAGAGCAAGATGATGCCGCGTTGATGGAGCAAGGCTTATTACAACTGATGAGTCCGGGCATGCCGATTACGGCTGAAATGCTCAAACAAGATCCCTTGCTACTATTTCCGCGCTATGCAGTGGGTTTAAGTACTTTACAAAATAATGCCGATATCAATTTAGAACAGGGCTTTGCCACGATTCGTGATGAGCAAGGTATCTCGCGCCTGATAGTACTTCAGCTCAACAACAGCCCTTATAACATTGCCTACCAAGAGCAGACTGCTGCGTTTATTCAACACATCAATCAGCTGTTCAGCCAGTTGCAGGTCAAACCGCACTGGACAGGTACACTGCTGTTTGCACAGTTCGGCACCAACTCTGCCAAAGAGGAAATTTCCACTATTGGCGTGGGTTCGACCATCGGGATTTTGCTTCTGGTCTGGTTTGGCTTCCGTTCGATACGACCGATGCTGACGGAAATGGTTGCGGTCGGCACAGGCAGCTTGGTGGCCTTTGCGGTGACGTATTGCGTGTTCGGCGAAATTCACTTGATGACACTGGTCTTTGGCGCCAGTTTGATTGGGGTCTGTGTCGATTTTTCATTTTACTTTATGGCCATGCAGTCTCAGCACCGACAGATTGATGGATTTGCTGTTTTAAAACCATTATTGCCGAGTTTATTTGTGGGGCTAATGACCACGCTGTTGGCCTATGTGGTGCTGAGTTTTACTCCATTTCCGGGCTTTAAACAGATTGCAGTCTTTTCCATGGTTGGACTGAGTGCCGCATGGGTAACCAGTATTTTACTGCTGCCACGTTTGCCTACGCTGAATGCGGAACCTGCGATACGTGCTTTGGGCTTTATTGGCAAAGCACGCAGTTATGTGCAGAGTCGAAATACGCTGCGCTATGGCATGATTTCACTGATTCTACTGGTAACGGGTAATAGTCTCGTCTTCCTGAAAAGCAATGATGACATCCGCAATCTGCAAAGTATGGATGCCACCTTAAAGCAGGAAGATCAATATATTCGTTCGCGTTTTATGCAACAGCAAAGCAGCGAATATTTTGTGGTACAGGGCAGAACCCCAGCAGAATTAGAGCGGCATGAACAGCAACTACTAGCAGAGCTTACGCCCTTGCAGCAGGCTGGCAAGCTAGATGCTGTACAAGCTTTAGGGCAGTGGATTCCCTCGCTTGAACAGCAAAAACACAATATCGCAATGTTACAGGCGATTCCTCAATCCGCTTTGGTGGAATACGCGCAAGCGTTACAGCTCAATACCGCCGATGTTTTAAACTGGCAAGCGCATTTAAAAGACCAACCGTTGCTGACCGAAGCCGTCTTTAAAGATCATCCCTTGCATTTTTTGCAGATGAGTCCGACGCAACGTTTGGTAATGCTGCAAAATGTGCATGACGTCAAAGCCGTGCAACAGCTTGAAAATGCGGATGTACAACTGTTACGCCCCGTTCATCAACTGTCTGAATTGTTTAAACAACACCGTGAGCAGGCACAGTGGCTATTGCTGAGCGCTTTGCTGATTTTAGCCATTGGCTTAGGGGCACTGTATGGTAAAAAATCCATTCTGCCTTTGGTGTTGCCTGTCAGTATGGCTCTAATGACCACGTTTGCGATTCAAGCATGGCTGGGTGTCGAGATTAATTTATTCAGCATTATGGGTACCTTCCTGATCATTGGAATTGGGGTGGACTATGCGATTTTCTACCGCCACGGACATGATCACCCGCAGGTGGTGGGCATGGCTTTGTTCCTGTGTATGATGTCGACTTTCTTTGGGTTTGGCTTATTGTCGTTTAGTCATACTTATGCCATTCACAGTTTTGGCTTAACAGTTTTATTGGGCGTTATTTTTTCATTTCTTTATGCCACACTTTTTACATCTTCCGATGCAAAACATGTTGTGGTTCAACAATATCAGCCAAAGAGCTGAGTCAAAGGGTACAGTGCAATGAGCACCATGCAACAGACAGATGTTTTAATTATTGGGGCGGGACCATCAGGCAGCTCGGCTGCAGCTTTGCTGCGTCAAAAAGGTTACCAAGTCACGGTCATCGAAAAGCAATTTTTTCCGCGTTTTTCCATCGGCGAGTCTTTATTGCCGCAGTGTATGGTGTTTTTAGAAGAAGCGGGTTTATTGGAAACGGTGCGTGCGCATGCCGACGAATATGCCTTTCAGTTTAAAAATGGTGCGTCCTTTTTAAGAGGCACACAGCGCAGTTTTTATGACTTTACCCAAAAGTTTAGTGAAGGACCGGGGACCACATGGCAGGTACGGCGTGCCAACTTTGACCAACTTTTGGCGCAGCAAGCCGAAAAAATGGGCGCGGACATCCGTTTTTGCCATGAAGTCTTGGCGGTCGATGTGGCATCCACACAGCCGATTTTGACGGTGGAAGGTGCGCAAGGTGACAGCTATCAAATTCAAGGCAAGTTCCTCTTAGATGCCAGCGGTTTTGGCCGCATATTGCCGAAGTTTCTCGATTTAGAAAGTCCGTCGGACTTTCCCGTGCGCCGTGCAGTCTTTACCCATATCGAAGATGGTTTGTTGGATGATCCTGAATTTGACCGCGAGAAAATCTTAATTACCGTGCATGAAAAAGACCACCGTGCATGGTATTGGCTAATTCCCTTTGCCGATGGGCGCTCTTCATTTGGCATCGTGGCGGAGCAAGATTTCTTTGAAAAATACGGTTATGACGGCAGTGCAGATTATGACTTAGAAGCCTTGCAGAAACGTATTTTGGCCGATGATGCCAGCTTGTCGCATGTGTTACGTCACGCCAAACATGACACGCCTGTACGCACTTTGGTGGGCTACTCTGCCGATGTGAAACATTTGGCATCTGAAAACTATGCACTACTCGGCAATGCTGGTGAATTCCTCGATCCTGTCTTTTCTTCGGGGGTCACCATTGCCTTAAAATCTTCCAGTCTAGCGGTGCCATTGGTCGAGCAAGTGTTGCAAGGTCAGGCAGTCGACTGGATGGAGCAATATGAAAAGCCACTGCGCAAAGGTATTCAAGTGTTCCGTGCCTATGTCGAATCATGGTATTCGGGTGAATTTCAGGATGTGGTGTTTTCAAAAAATCAAGATGAGAAAATCCGCCGTATGATTGCATCTTTATTGGCAGGTTATGCATGGGACACGACTAACCCGATTCATCGTAATGCCAAGCAACGCTTAAGTACTTTGGCCGAATATTGCCGGGAAGAACACCCCCAAAAAGAGTCGCTGACTGATGAAACTTAAGCTGCGCTTGAAAACTGTCAGTTGGGTTTTAGCCAGCGCTCTGCTCTGTAGCGCCTGCCAAAGCTGGATTCCTAAAGCGCAAGGACTCGCGACCCCGCAGTGGGCTGCGCAAAATTACCAGCGCCAAGACCAAATTGAAGTGCAGTGGAAAAGCCAGAGTTTCAGTTTTTTACTGTATCAACAGCAACGAGGACAGTCGCTTGACATGCTGGCACTTAGCCTTACAGGACAGCAGTTATTCAAGCTCAGTTTTGATGGTCAAAAGGTAGACGTTGAACAGCGGATTGAGCCGATGAGGTTATTGCCTTTTGATTATGTGGTACGCGATATTTTGTATGCGACCTATCCGAATTTTGCTGCATTACATGCTGCTCGAAATGCGGTCGTGCAGAAAGCCGATACCATTTATATACAGCAGCAGCCTGTGTTGAAAATTCAGCAAAATGAGGGGGCAATTGAGCTGGATAATTTGCAAGTGCCATATCAAATGGTGATCAGTGCAGTGAGTAATACTTTAGAAGATGATCAAGGTGACCATCATGACTAAAAATGTACAACCTGTTTCAGCCGTTGGTATTCAGTTCAGTGCGGCGCTGTCGGCTTTGGGACAAAATACCGCTGAGCTTAAACATGCCTTAACAAGCACCGAAAATACCCTGTCACCACGAGAGGATCTGATCGCGGGGCGAACGGTCTGGGTCGGTGCATCTGACCAAGCCTTGCTTCAAGCAGTTCCTGCAAGCTTAAGCAGTGCAGACTCACGGAATTTACGCTTTACCCTGACGGCTTTGACACACATTGAAACCGAGATTCGTGCCTATACTGCACAGTTCCCTAAACAACGTCTCGCTGTGATTATTGGCACGTCAACCTCAGGCATCGCGGATAATGAGCCTACTTTAAAAGCGCAGTTTCAACAGCCAGCGCTGCAGTCTGTACAGCACCAAAAGCAAGAAATGGGCAGTTTAGCGAAAGCCCTACAACAGTATTTGGGCTGGGAAGGGCCTGCCTATACCATTTCTACTGCCTGTTCCTCTGCGGCTAAAGCGATGGCTGCGGGGCAACGTCTGCTGAATGCCGATTTGGCTGATGCTGTTTTAGTGGGTGGAGTCGACACCCTATGCAAGCTGACCTTAAATGGTTTTGATAGTTTAGAAAGCTTATCGAACGGAATTTGCCAGCCCTGTGGTGCCAACCGTGACGGCATTAATATTGGTGAAGCCGCAGGACTGTTTTTACTCTCTAAAGCGCCTGCCCCTGTGATGTTACTGTCGAGCGGCGAGTCAATGGATGCATGGCATATTTCAGCGCCGCATCCAGAAGGGAAAGGGGCGGCGGAGGCGATGCAAAAAGCGTTAGATATGGCACAGCTTCAAGCAGGCGATATTGGTTATTTAAATTTGCATGGAACATCCACACCGCAAAATGATGCGATGGAGATTAAGGCGGTACAGACCGTTTTTTCAGATGCAGCTGTGGTCTTGAGCAGCACTAAACATAAAACGGGACATTGTCTGGGGGCAGCGGGTGCAATTGAAGCCTTTATTTGCCAGCAGGTTTTATTAGATCAATCTTGGCTGCCGCTGCATCATGCAGGCGAATTGGACGATGCTTTGGCTGAGCAAAATTATGTGCTTACACCGCATTTGAATATGCCAATTCGCTATGCAATGAGTAATTCTTTTGCTTTTGGCGGCAGCAATATCAGTTTAATTTTCGGGACAGCTTTGCCATGATGGATGCAGTACAGTTTATTCCGCATGCGAAACCGATGGTTTTCGTGAGTCATTTGATTGAAGCCAATGATACGTTTGCGATTGCAGAACTTCACATCACATCTGATTTGATGTTTTGTGAGCCAGAAGGCTTGCCGACATGGAGCAGTATTGAACTGATGGCGCAAACCATTAGCATCTATGCCGGTTATAAAGGACAAACTCAGGGCTTGCCACCGAAAATTGGCTTTTTATTGGGAACGCGTAAAATGCAGTTACCCTGTGCCTATTTTAGTTTGGGTACAACCGTGCGGATTCGAGTAGAACAAAGTTATCTGCACGAAGGTTTGGGGCAGTTTAATTGTGAAATTGAATATCAAGAACATCGGTTCAGCGCCATGTTGAGCGTATTTGAGCCTGAAAATATGAATGAAATCATTGGAAAATTAGTGTGAACAGAAGAATTTTAGTCACGGGTTCGAGTCGTGGAATAGGTAAAGCGATTGCTTTGGAGTTGGCAAAGGCAGGCTTTGATGTCACGGTCCATGCTCGTTCAAGACAGTCTGAGGCCGAAGCAGTGGCTCAGAAAATTCAAGCGCTTGGGCAGGCCAGCCATGTACTGATGTTCGATGTGAATGAGCGTGAAAAGATTGCCGCCATTTTAGAGCAAGATATAGCACAGCATGGCGCTTTTTACGGTGCTGTGCTGAATGCAGGATTAACCCGTGATGGTGCTTTTCCCGCACTGACCGATGAAGACTGGGATGACGTCGTTTCTACTTCGTTGAACGGTTTTTATAATGTGCTGAAACCCTTGATGATGCCGATGATTCGCTTGAAAAAGGGCGGACGTATTGTGACCTTGTCTTCAGTGTCTGGAATCATGGGTAATCGTGGTCAGGTGAACTATAGTGCTGCCAAAGCAGGCTTGATTGGTGCGACCAAAGCATTGGCACTGGAATTGGCCAAACGCAAAATCACGGTGAATTGTGTGGCTCCGGGCTTGATTGAAACAGAAATGGTCACCGAAGAAGTGAAAGAACACGGCTTGAAAATGATCCCGATGCAACGCATGGGGCAGGTGGAAGAAGTCGCCAAAGCGGTGAAGTTTTTATGCAGTGATGATGCCAGTTATATCACCCGCCAAGTGATTTCAGTCAATGGAGGCTTGATCTAATGAAACGTGTTGTTGTGACAGGCATGTCTGGGATTACCTCTTTGGGGGAAACCGCAGAGCAAATTTTTGAGCAGTTTGCACAAGGGAAAAGCGGTATTCGCTATATGCCTGACTGGGAAATTTATCCTGATTTACGCAGTAAATTGGCTGGTCCAGTAGAGTCATTTACTGTACCGAAGCACTTTAACCGTAAGGTGACCCGTGGCATGGGGCGTGTTGCTTTAATGTCTGCTGTATGTGCTGAAAAAGCATTGGAAGATGCAGGTTTACTACATGCTGATATCTTAAAAAGTGGCGATGCAGGCGTGGCTTTTGGTTCCTCTGCAGGCAGTGTGGATGCCGTACGTGAGTTTGGCTCGATGTTGATTGAGCACAATATGAGTCAACTCAATGCCACAACCTACATTCGTATGATGTCGCATACCAGTGCAGTCAATATGACGGTATATTTTGGCCTAAAAGGTTTAACGCTGCCGACTTCAAGTGCCTGTACTTCAGGTTCTATGGCTATTGGTCAAGCTTATGAAGCGATCAAATATGGTAAACAAACCGTAATGATCGCAGGCGGAGCAGAAGAGCTCAGTGCTGCCGGTTCTGCCGTGTTTGATGTGCTGTTGGCGACCAGTGTGCAAAATGATCGACCTGAGACAACGCCACGCCCGTTTGATGCAGACCGGGATGGTTTGGTGGTGGGTGAGGGCGCAGGCTGTTTGATTTTAGAAGAATATGAACATGCTCAAGCGCGCGGGGCCACCATTTATGCTGAGATTGTCGGTTATGGTAGCAATACCGATGGTCAGCATGTAACTCGACCTGATTCTGAAATGATGGGCCGTTGTATGCAGTTGGCACTGAAAGATGCACAGCTCACTGCTGCGGATATTGATTATGTCAATGCACATGGCACTTCGACCGATCAGGGGGATATTGCTGAATCACAAGCCACTGCACGGATCTTGGGTAAAAAACCGATCAGCTCATTAAAAAGTTATTTTGGGCATACGCTCGGGGCATGTGGAGCAATTGAGGCATGGTTGAGTATCGAAATGATGCGACGTAATCAGTTGGTGCCGACTTTAAATTTAGATCAGATTGACAGTGCTTGTGGCGATCTGGATTATATTGTTTCAGATATGCGTTCAGCAGAAACGCAAATGGTGATGAGCAACAATTTTGCTTTTGGGGGGATTAATACCTCCTTGATTTTTAAACGTATCTAATAAGATAAGGGTAGAACGATGTTATTCAAAAATATTTGTGCAGTCGCTGTGTTGTCTTTAGGAGCGATTGCATCGGCTCAAGCGGCTGACAAAATGTATGATTTTAAATTTCAAGAAGCTGTAAACCGTGCTGTTGCAGATGGCGTGCTAGATGGCTCAGTAAAATTTTATTTGGCTGGAACCAAGTCGGGCGGTAAGGTGATTGAAAAAGGCTTAGTGACCAATAAAAAGACCAATGGTTTTGCCAAATCTGCGGAAAGTTCATGTGATCACGTACTTCGTTCGGCATTGATTCAATTTCAAAATACAGCCAAAGCTAATGGTGCAAATGCCGTGACCAATCTAGTGAGTTTCTATAAGTCGAATGAAACACGGAGTACGACGACTTATCAATGCGCCAAAGGTACGGCACTCGCAGGCGTAGCATTGAAAGGGGACTTGGTGAAGTTTTAATTTGTTTGGAGGCGTGAGATGAGTTTCCAAATAAGAACAAGCTAATTCCAAGTTCATTGTATAGCAGCAGTATTAGGATGGATTCTTACAACGAGGGATGCTCTATTTTTAGACATCCCTCGTTGGTTCGAGGTCTCAATTCAGCATTTTTGATTGTCTGAGTTAGTATTGCTAATTTGAGTAAGATTCAGAAATGCATAAAAAAGCCCCCATCTTTCGATGAGGGCTTTTTTGAATTTGGAGCGGGAAACGAGACTCGAACTCGCGACCCCAACCTTGGCAAGAGTCACCGACATAAAATACACTAAATAACATAATTTGTATGTTAATAAACTCTATATATAACAGTTATATAGAGTTTTTATTTTGTATGACGTAATTTAAGGTGGGATGGGGTACTTTGATTTTTGGTCACTAATTTATTGTGATAATCAACAATAATAACCAACATACATATGCTTAATCTAAGGATATTTTACTGACTGGTATAATTTTATGATGAGAGGGGTGTTGCCTGAGGCTACGGTTCAATTAGGATTAAATCCAACTATCGCAACGCTGAATTCTGAAGAATCTCGTCGTTTCTTAATTACGTTGTAATGATGATCATGAAGATAAAATCAAAAAATACAGATTTTTGTGTAAATCCTGAGTAAAATTCGACTTATTTTTTCTGCAGTAAAAAAGCATCTTCTCACTATGCTGCTTTGCAAGGACGTTTTATGCTCGCGCTAGATATACAACATGTTCGAATGAAACAACAGGCCACTGATAAGGCACAAGCGTTGCAATGTCTAGTCGATATCTTGGTTGAAGACCAATTGGTTACACCTGATTATATTCATGGGTTGACCGGGCGCGAACAACAAAGTGCAACGTATTTAGGGCAAGGAATTGCCATTCCTCATGGGACGCCTCAGTCTCGCCAATGTATTTTAAAAACTGGTATTCGTCTGGCGCACTTTCCTGAAGGAGTTGTTTGGGACGGTGAAAATAAAATTTATTTAGCAGTAGTGATTGCTGCGAAATCAGATGAGCATTTGCAAGTCTTACAAATTTTGACGCGGGCTTTAATTAATGATGTCGCTGATCAAGTGAAACAGTCTCACTCTGCAGAGCAAATTATTGCATTATTACAAGCCCAACCCGCATCTTTGGCATTGCATGAAAATTTAATCGCCACCCAAGTTCCCGCACTTGATGTAGAAGATTTAATTTGGCAGGCAACACAGTTGCTGAAACAGCAAAAAATGGTGGAGTGTGGTTTTCTGTCGGGTTTAAACCTAAACAGCATGATTCATTTAGGGGAGGGGGTCTGGTCGATCACTTCAAACCAGCATGTTTTGAGCCCAGCTGTAAGTTTGGTAAAAGCGGAACAGGTTTTAAGCCATCAGCAGGAAATGCTCAAGACTTTGGTGTGTATTGCCAGTAATGAGCAACTGGATATGCAACGGTTTCAACGGTTAATGGATATTTTGTTTGATACTGAACAAGTTCATAACCTTAACCAAGAGCAAGATAGTCACCAGTTGGCGCAGTTAATCGGTGCTGAACTGATTCCTGATTGGCCATCTCGTCGTATTGTCTTAGCTAACGCTCATGGTCTACATGCGCGTCCCGCGACACACTTGGTCAATATGACCAAGAAATTTGCAGGGGATATTCTCGTTGCTGTAGATGAGGGGGCTTACGTTTCGGCAAAAAGTTTAACCAAATTATTAGCCATGGGATGCCGTCGTGGTCAAACTCTGACTTTTATTGCACAACCTGATACCGATGCTGTAGCAGGCTTAGAACAGATTATTGATGCAGTTCAACAGGGCTTAGGAGAAGAAGTTGAAGCTGTTGACCTTGTATCTCATCAGCATAGTAGTAGTGACCCAGTCGTAAATACTTTGGAATTAATGCCTTTTGAATCACATGGCGATACGGGTAGCTGCGGTATTGCGGCATCAACTGGCCTTGCTTTTGGTCCTGCACATGTGGTGAAGCCACGTGAATTTAGTTATGAACGTCGCGGACAGAGTTTTAAAGCTGAGAATGAAAAGCTTGAAATTGCGCTTCATCAGGTGAAAAACAGCTTACGTCAATTCATTGCACATACTGAATCTACTGCCATTAAGCAGATATTCATGGCACATTTGGAAATGCTGGATGATCCAGACCTCCTCCAAAGTGTACAACGCGGTTTAAAACAGGGGTTGTCTGCTGCTGCAGCTTGGCATGATCATATTGAAGTGGCTGCTACCGCACAGGCTGCACTTAGCGATCGTTTACTGGCAGAGCGTGCGGCTGATTTAAGGGATATTGGTGAGCGTGTTTTGGCTGCTTTGTGTGGTGTGGCCGATGTCACAGAACCCGAGCAACCTTATATTTTAATTATGCATGATGTTGGTCCGAGTGATGTCGCACGTCTGAATAAAGATCGTGTTGCAGGCATTTTGACCGCGGTTGGTGGAGCGAGTGCCCATAGTGCCATTGTGGCACGTGCTCTGGCTATTCCAGCAGTCGTAGGTGCGGGTGTAGCTGTTTTAAATATTGAGAACCATGCCACAGTGCTAATTAATGGGGATACTGGTGAGTATGTGGTCTCACCCGAGCAAAGTCAGATTGATCATGCCATTGCAGAGCGCCAACGCCAGCGTGAGTTGCGAAAACAAGCGGAACAGCATTGTTTAGAGCCTGCCATCACACTGGATCAACATCAAGTTGAAATCGCAGCCAATATTGGCAAAGTAGGCACTACGATACAGGCTGTGGCCGATGGGGCAGAAGCAATTGGTTTGCTACGCACAGAATTGGTCTTTATGTCACACAGCAGTGCGCCTGATGAGGCTACACAGGAAGCTGATTATCGGGTGGTGTTAGATGCTTTAGCGGGTCGTCCATTGGTGGTACGTACACTTGATGTGGGCGGGGACAAACCTTTACCGTATTTGCCTATTGAAAAGGAAGAAAATCCATTCTTGGGCTTACGTGGTATTCGTCTGACTTTACGTAAGCCAGAGTTGTTACGTCAGCAATTGGTTGCTTTACTTAAAGCAGCGGATAATCGCCCATTAAGAATTATGTTTCCGATGATTGGGCGGGTTGAAGAATGGCGAGCAGCAAAAGCAATATTAGATGAGGTTCGCATACAGCATCCATGTGAAAACTTACAAGTCGGTATTATGATTGAGGTTCCTGCGGCAGCATTGTTGGCTCCAATTCTTGCTCAAGAAGTTGATTTTTTTAGTATTGGAACCAATGACTTGACTCAATATACTCTGGCGATTGACCGTGGTCATCCACTGTTGTCTGCTGAAGCTGATGGCTTACATCCGAGTATTTTGCTATTGATTGATCAAACTGTTCGGGCAGCACATCAGCATGGTAAATGGGTGGGCATTTGTGGTGAATTGGCTGCTGATCCAAAAGCTGTGCCTGTATTGATAGGCTTGGGCGTGGATGAGTTGAGTATGTCGAGTACCAGTATTCCATTGGTGAAGGCGCAAATTCGTGGTTTGAACTATATAAATTGCCAACAGGTCGCACAGCAAGCCTTAAGTTGTGACAGTGCGTCTGCCGTACGTGCATTGGTGGAGTAATTACGAATGGCTAAGATATTAAGCATTACTCTGAATCCTGCAATTGACCTCACCGTGCAATTGGATCAACTAAAAGTTGGCGAGGTCAATCGTCAGTTAACGGCCCAAAGCCATGCAGCCGGTAAAGGCTTAAACGTGGCACAGGTCCTTAAGGATTTGGGACATGAACTGATTGTGAGTGGCTTTTTGGGGCAAGAAAACCGTCAAATTTTTGACCATCATATCCAGCAAGAGCAATTTGATAACCAATTTATTTATGTTGCAGGTGAAACACGACAAAACATTAAAGTTGCAGAAGCTTCTGGTCAGATGACTGACATCAATGGCAAGGGCTTTTTTGTAGATACCTCAGCAAAACAACAACTACGTGAACGCCTATCTCAACTGATTTTAGAGGTTGATGTGATTGTGATTGCAGGTAGTTTGCCACAAGGTTTTTCTGCAGAAGAGCTTTCAACACTGATTCTATGGTTACAGTCTGCGGGTAAAAAAGTCGCAGTAGATACCAGTGGTGTTGCGTTGAAAGCAGCAATTGCTGCCCATCCTTGGTTGATTAAGCCGAATACAGATGAGTTGACGGAAACCTACCATTTGCCAGCAGAAACGTTTGCAGAACAGCAGCATCTTTTTGCCAGTTTAAATAGTCAGATCGAACATATTGTGGTCTCGATGGGTGAAAACGGGGTGAACTGGCTTCACCGCACGCAACCCCTGCATGCTACTGCACCGAAGGTCACCGTCCAAAGTACGGTGGGTGCGGGAGATTCCTTGCTGGCAGCTATGATTCATGGCTTGTTGAGTTCAACTTCCCCAGAAGAAACATTGAAAACAGCAACCGCAATTGCGAGCAATGCTGTGACCCAAATTGGGTTTGCCCTTCCAGACTTTGCTGTTATTGAAGATTTGAAATCGCAAATCTCAGTCCAATCATTGAGTTAATACGATGCAAGAGATAAAACATATTTTATTTGTGCCACATAGTCCCGAGCAGCCGATTAATGCAGTGATTTTGGCCAAAAAACTGTCCAAAGCAGCAACAGCACTTGGTATTTCCAATGATGTGGCGACATCAGTTGAGCATCTCGATTTATCAAATGTGATTGATACTGTTGTTTTTGTTGGACAGAAGCCGGCAGAAGCGGATCAACTGCGTGACAAGGTTGTGAAAGTCATTGGTTTGAATAACGCACAACACGATGCGATCATGCTTTTGCAACAGGTTCTTGAGCATTCAGATGCTTTAGATGAACCTATTGCAGCCAATGTAGGGGTTACACGGTTTGTCGCCATTACAGCATGTCCAACTGGTGTTGCGCATACGTTTATGGCAGCCGAAGCCTTACAACAAGGTGCAGTAAAGCACGGTTATCAGATTGATGTTGAAACCCAAGGATCGGTTGGGGCTAAAAATGTTTTATCGGCAGAAAGTATTGCCAAAGCAGATGTGGTGATCTTAGCAACGGATATTGAGGTCAATACAGATCGCTTTGTAGGCAAACGTGTATATCGCTGCAGTACAGGATTTGCCCTTAAGCAAACGGATAAGACTTTTGCAAATGCAATTGCTGAAGCCAAAGTGCTTGAAACGGGTAAGCAAACAGCCACTAAGACTGAAAATGAAAACAAAGAAAAAACTGGAATTTATAAACACCTTTTAACAGGGGTGTCTTTCATGCTGCCGATGGTGGTGGCGGGCGGTTTGATCATTGCCATCTCGTTTATGTTTGGCCTCAATCCTGTTGAAGGAAGCTTTGCCGCATCCTTAAAGCAAATAGGTGCTGCAGCATTTACTCTTATGGTACCTATGCTGGCAGGTTACATTGCTTATTCTATTGCGGATCGTCCGGGTTTAACTCCAGGTTTGATCGGCGGTTTACTTGCAACACAATTAGAGGCAGGCTTTCTCGGTGGATTAGTTGCAGGTTTTATTGCAGGTTATATTGCGTTATTTTTATCGAAACAGCTTAAACTCCCAAGTAGCCTAGAAGCATTAAAACCAATTTTGATTATTCCACTATTGGCCAGTTTAGCTGTTGGTTTAATCATGATTTATGTGGTTGGACAGCCTGTTGCACAATTGTTTGAATTACTCACACACTTCCTTGCCAATATGGGGACGACCAATGCCATGATCATGGGGGTTATCCTTGGGAGTATGATGTGTATTGATGTTGGGGGGCCAATAAATAAAGCGGCTTATGCCTTTACGGTGGGCTTACTTACGTCACAAACATACGGACCGATGGCGATTACCATGGCTGCGGGTATGGTACCACCGTTGGGTATGGCAATTGCAACTTTTCTGGCAAAGCATAAATTTGCCAAACCTGAGCAAGATGCGGGGAAGGCTGCTGTAGTTCTGGGCCTATGTTTCATTTCGGAAGGGGCTATTCCGTTTGCTGCCAAAGACCCGATTCGAGTGCTTCCATGCGCGATCGCAGGTGGTGCTGTAACTGGGGCTTTGGTTGCATTATTTAAATGTGAACTAGTCACTCCTCATGGCGGTGTAATGGTACTGATCATTCCGAATGCGATGAATTATCCATTAAAATATTTATTGGCGATTGCGATTGGAAGTGTGGTGACTGGTGTAGCTTATGCCGTGATAAAACAACGGTTAGAATAAGCCCTTCATAGGAGCTTTATGAAAGCTATTTAGTGCAATAAATGAATATTATGCTCAATCCTATTTTGGATCAGTTGGAGTCTCTGCTTGAATTTGTCCAGGTAATAGGTCATGAGCGATATTGCTGAATCGGATTGCAACCTTACAAATCGAGCCAATAATTTCATCGACTTCTTGGACACAAAGTTCCGCTTCCTGAGTACCAAGTTTCACAAGAGCTTGTCGAGGAATATCCAATGCCTCACCCATGATATCCATTTGATGTGCAGGAAAGTTCTAAACCTTTACTGATCGCTTCTGCACTGTATTCAAAGGCGATTAATGGCCGACCTGTGATTGCGGTTGAGGAGACCAATGTACCCCAAAGCCAATATTCACCCCATCCATTGTAGTAAACATTAAGTTTTTGAGCATGGATTTATTTCCTTTTAATACATTGGCGAGCAATACTGTTCTGAAATGACAGCTTTGTCCGTTATAATTGTATAAACATTTTTGGTTTCTGGTAATTATGTCCTCATTGATCAATTTTCTATCTCGCTTTAGTACTGCAACTCTTCAGCGCAGTCTGAGCTATGCTAAACACATTGATAGGGAAACAATTGAGTTCTTTGAGGAAAATGAAGATGTCACGATGTATGCTCAAATTGAAGGGACAGATTATTACGATACCGCGATTACCTATAATCTTAAAAAAGACCGTTTAATCGATAACGACTGCACTTGTCCGGTTGGATATAACTGTAAACATGCTGCTGCTTTAGCGCGGTTATTCTTTCAGGAATATCGCCAGGAATTTCAGCAGCGTTATGTTGACTCTCAATCCCCGCAGGGAATCGCAAAACGCCTACGGGGGGATGATCAGGCACAGCGCTGGTTGAATGATTTTAAACGGTATTTACAACAGACTGAACCAGAGCAATCTGTCAAAACAAACAATTATTTAATTTACCTGCTAGATCAGTCTGTCAGCTTAAAGAAATTGACAGTTGATGTTCAGAAGGCCAGACGCAATAAAAACGGCTCAATTGCGGGGGAAAGTTATTATACCCAATATGAAAATATCACCAGAAAGCATCTGACTTTACCTGAACAAAAACGACAATTATTTAACCAGATTTATTATTATGCCAAAATAAACAGTGACGAACGATTTTATCAAAGCAATCTTGATATCTCCGGAATTTTATTGGAGCATTTCAAATCTTTTATTCAAAGTGGCGATGTGTACTGGCAAAAAAAGAGCCATACTGCACTTCAATGGTCAGAACAAGGCTATCACATCGAACTGATCTGGCAACAAGGTGTAAACAAACAGACAGAGCATTTAAACATTGAATTGGTCAATGGTGATATTCGACTCGATTTGAAATCAAATCCACATATTCAGATTCTCGCGAGTCATCCACCATGTTATGTGGATATTCAACAGAACACGGTGGGCCAGTTATATGGTGAATATACGGCAAATCTTCTGTACCATTTTTTACAGATGCCTGATCTTCCATCTATGCTCTTGCCAGAGTTTGAGAAACTGACTCATCAATATTCAGACGTGAAAAATCTGCCTCAGCCCGAGTCTATTCAGCATATTGATGTCCTTGAGGGTAGTCCCCAGCCAATTTTACGCTTCGGTGTTTTAGATAAATTTGATTGGAAATGGGAAGAGTCTGTTTGTGCTGAAATTGAATTCTCCTATGCAGGCGGAAGAATAAAAGCAGGTACATCAGGCGACAGTTTTATTGGTGAGCTGCATGACAAAATGGTACGACAGCTTCGGGACTTAGTTCAGGAACAACAGTCAATCCAACGTTTACAGCTATTGGTCGAATCACTGAAGTGGGTGAAAGATCTTAGTTATGACCATCAATTAAAACTGAATAAACAACGTCTTGATTCTATGGTTTTTGCTTTCTATGGAGATTGGATCAAACAGCTGATGCCCATCAATCAAATTGAGTTGATGGGCTGGCAGATAGAGCATCTGAATAACAGCCCCTTTAATCTGCAATATGTTGAAAATTTAAATATTTCTATCACTGAATCTGAAGGCCAGCAGGACTGGTTCAATATCGGGGCGACGGTTCAAGACAGTGCAGGCAATTCTTATAATTTGCTTGATGCGCTCGTAGCTTTGGTGCGAGTAAATCCTGATTTACTTGATCCGCGGACGTTTATTCATCTGCATGACAGTCAAATTTTCACCGTGAAAACTGCAGTTGATCAACCTGATTTGGCTCTATCCGCTAGGGATATTAAGCCGGTATTGTTGCATCTGCAGAGCATTTTACAGCAAGAAGAGCGCAGTATTGATCGCTATGATGCGAGTCAATTATTAGAATTGCAGCATAATCTTGGGATGACATGGCAGGTCAGTGATCGCCTGCAGCAATTTGTACAGAAATTCAAACAAGGCTATCAGCAACAACTGCCGACACCACAAGGTTTTCAGGGGGAGTTGCGTCCATACCAGCAGCAGGGCTTAGGCTGGTTACAGTTTTTAAGGGAAACCCAGCATGGCGGGATTCTGGCAGATGATATGGGCTTGGGGAAAACAGCACAAACTTTAGCCCATTTACTCATGGAAAAGCAGGCTGGATATTTGCAGGACAGTCCCGCCTTAATTGTTGCACCCACATCGCTGATGCATAACTGGTTCAAAGAAGCGGAGAAATTTACCCCTCAGCTGAAGGTATTGCTGCTACAGGGGCCCGACCGCCATCAGAATTTTGAGCAGATTCCGCACTATGATATTGTGTTAACCACCTATCCGCTTCTAGCGAGAGATGAAGAACAATTAAAGCAATATGAATATCATCAACTCATTTTAGATGAGGCGCAGAATATTAAAAATCCGCGTGCCAAAGCTGCACAGGTAGTACGGCAATTAAAAGCACGACATCGTTTGTGTCTAACAGGTACCCCGATGGAAAATCATTTGGGTGAACTGTGGGCACTATTTTATTTCCTGATGCCAGGATTTTTATATTCACAAGAAATTTTTAATAAAAAGTACCGTCATCCGATTGAAAAACGCGGTGATCAGCAGTTAAGGCAAAAGCTGGTCAACCGGATTAAGCCCTTCATTTTACGTCGCTTGAAAACTGACGTAGCCAAAGAATTGCCAGAAAAAACCACGATTGAAGTCAATATTGATATGAATGACCAGCAATCCAAGTTATATGAGGCTGTTCGCGCCACGATGCAGGAAAATATTCAGAAAATTGTGGCAGAAAAAGGCTTTAAACGTAGTCAAATTCAAATTTTAGATGCCTTACTGAAGCTACGTCAGGTGTGCTGCCATCCTAGCTTACTAAAGCTGGATTCAGTGAAAATTGGGCAGGCAAACTCTGCCAAACTTGAACAGTTGATGGATATGGTCGTTCCAATGGTGGAGGAGGGGCGAAAAATTCTTATCTTCTCTCAGTTTACCTCAATGTTGGAACTGATTGAGCAACACCTCCATCACGCAGAAATTGGCTATGTGAAGCTGACTGGAAAGACCAAAAAGCGAGATGAAGTCATTACAGCATTTCAGTCTGGACAAGTGCCGATATTTTTAATCAGTCTGAAAGCAGGAGGGGTCGGTCTGAACCTAACTGCCGCAGATACGGTCATTCACTATGATCCATGGTGGAACCCTGCTGCTGAAGATCAAGCTTCAGATCGTGCATGGCGGATTGGACAGGACAAGCCAGTATTTGTGTATAAGCTGATTACCAATAAAAGCATAGAAGAAAAAATTCTTGCCTTACAGCAAAATAAAGCAGAACTGGCACAGTCTATTCTAAGTACCGATCATGAGGGCGAAGCGAAACTGACGGAAAATGACGTGATGAACTTGTTTGAGAAATTTTAGTTTGGTGAACTGTACCGGGTTTGTCGGAGACTTTTTTATTTAAGTTAGGCCACCTAGCTTAACGGGTTAGTCTTATCATAGTAGACCAATAAATAATCTCTTAGATAGGCTGTCTGATGTTTTTAAAATGCTATAACGCCCGGAGCTTTCTTTCCAAATTCGTTTAATTTATTCAGCATGATGCAAATCATGTAGATCTCGCTTAGTTTGATGTTCCCTTGCGAAGCGAAGCTTCCCATCAACTAGATCTAGGGGTAATACCCCCATTTTTAATTAAATTAATAGGTAGAAGCTGCGATCGGAAAAATCTTACAAATCGCCTCAACGCCATATAAGTCTTTATTGTTATGGATGAAATCCAGCATTATTTGTGTGGGCGTTCGAGCTCCACCTGGGCGAAAAAAGTGGCTGCTTTAAGGAGAATTTCATTCGCACGTTGCACTTCTTTATTTTCACGTTCGGGCTGTTTAATACGTTCTTGATATGGAAGTTGCTGTACTTTAATTGAATTTTGTTGATCTAAATATTTTTGATACCAAACTCGTAAAGTTTCAGGAGTGCAACCAATTTTAGGCGCAATCGCAGCCCAATTCGATGGATAATCTTTTTCAAATTCAATCAATAATTGAACCGCTCTATCTCTGATTTCAGGGGTATATTTAGGTTTTTCATCGGATCACTACGCTTCGCTACGTCTTGCGAAGCAATGCGTCTCATCTCAGAAAGTTTGGTCTCCGACAAACCCGGTACGGTTCAGTTTCATCCCATACCGTAGAAGTACCATTTTGGTTTACTGCATATTCTCATTAATTTGAACAGGCATTCTTATATACACTTGAACACCTGTTCTTACTTTACTTGGACGCTAATTAAGTTTAGATATAAATTCAAGAATTACGAAGTAATATTTAAAGAAGATAGTGTTAGTCTAAACTGATGTAGATTCTCTAAAGTATTTTCTTTCTGTTCAATCTGTTCAATCAAATCTTGCAAATTATTTTGAATTTCACCAATAATTTGATTGACCAAGATTTGTTGCATACTCTCAAAATACTGCTCAAGGTCATGTTCAGCCTGTTTGGTTAATTGCACAACATGTTCAGAAAGCGTAGCGATTGCTTGGTGATGTGCCTGCTTTAACTGCTGAATTTCACTATTGGTTACCTTTCCTAAACCAAATTTATCCACAATACGATCAACAACTTGGCTTATATCAAGATTAAGCCTTGGGGGTTCATAACTTTCTAAACACTGGCTAACTTGGAGTTTAAAAAAATCCACATCAAAATCAGGGTCACTGGTGTCAAATAGGTTGATTGCAGCCATCACGATATTTTTTCTAAGTTTATGCATATCAATAATGCTATTTAAGCTACGTTGTAATTGCCCTATAGCTGTACGTCCAAAAGTTTCAATCTGTTCAATACTATCCTGAACCTGAGCATAAGGTGTAACAATGACTTTCTCTCGTGTTCCAATCCCACCTACGCCAAAGAATCTAGCCACTCCAGACCAAAAACCGCTTTTTTCGTATTGTTCATATTCAATTTTTCTCTCTTCCGAGATACTGATAGATAGAAAAGCTTGACGCTCTGATTGTAGTTGTAGGGATAATCCTCGCACTTGATGATTAACTGCTTTAGATTCTTGATGAATAGTATACTCAAGTTTAGAACGCCCATTTTTCATATTTTTTTCAATAAGTTGCTTTTGAGCATTTAATTGTTCAATACTTTGATTGTCTAATAAGTCAATTTTGTCATCAACTAACTTTAATACCTCTTGCTGAATCGCTTGAGTACGTTGTTGCACACCTTCTAATAATAAGGCTGCTTTCGCTTGAGTTAGTTCCTGTTTACGTTCTTTTTGCTGTTCAATAACCTGACGTAATTCAATGATATTTGAAAACTGCTTAAGCTGTTCTACATTAAAATTAAAACTAGTATCAAAACACAGCGCATCATACTGTTCCTGCAATTCACTCGATAAATTTGGTAGATCTTCAGCAATTCGCCACGTTAAAGCAGAAATTAAATGGGGTTTTGTACTTTGAATGACCGTTAATAGAGATTTAGAAGCTTCATCTAGATCAGGATTGTTTAAATGTTGCTTGATTTGGGTTTCAGTCATTTGTTGAATTTTTTTATCAAGTAATTGCATCATTGCTGAAATAGTGGCTTGGGGGCGGACTTCAACAGGATATCGTTGAGCTAATAATTTTGCATCAGTCAAAATTTGTCTATCCATACGAAAGACTAAGTCACGCTGCGAACCCACTAAAAATACTGCTTTACTGTCGATACCCGATGCTGTTAATTGTTCTCGTAATAATCTTAAATCTGAAACTGTTAAAAATTGACTGACAATTGACAATAAAAACACGACATCACATTGACCTAAAAATGTTCTGGTCTGTTGTCCACGAGAAATAACAGGGTCATTAAATCCTGGGGTGTCATAAATCTCTATACCATGCAAACGTTCATCATTGATGTAAATAGAGAACATTTTAGTAATCGCTGTAAATTTACCTTGACTACCAACATAATTTTTTAACTCATTTGCTAATTCGACTAATGACGTAGCCTCGATCCGCTTTTTTGTACCTAAATATTGTTGTAAATTGAGTTGACGAGCCATATCAACTAGCTCACGACAAGAGCGCAATTCTTCGCTAATTTTGCTTTGAATAATGGCAGGGTCAATATTTTTAGGTTTGTTCGGTACTATTTTCTTTATATTACCAAACAGACTTTTAGGCAGACTTTCTGGTGCTTCTTGGGATAACTGCTGTTCAATTGCTCGATATTGAATATGATATTCTTCAGCAGCTTGATTAATGCTATCCCAATCATTAACACTATAAAACTCGATTTCGGCATATGGCTTTTCAGCATAACCAATGCGAGTTAAAGCTGCAGTCATTGGAGTCGCAGCTTTAGGTAGAACATCGATTGGAAATAATAAAGCATTTAAGAATGATGATTTTCCTGCTTTCATCTGTCCGACAATTGCGATACGTAAATTTCGACCTTCTTCCTGAGCTACTAACAAGTTTGTATCTAGCGTCTTCGCTATATTAGACAATTCTGAAAAATATTTTTGACTATCTGAAGTAAAGAGTACTGACTGATAATTTTGAATAAGTGTTAGTAATGGTTCAATTGTCGATGATTGCATTGTCTTGTCCTAATATCCACTTAAACCCTTATAAGGTTTATATAAACCATTCTCATATGATGGCTATGGGTTTAACAGTTATGTTAATATGCCATAATTTCGAGGATATTACTTTTTTCTTTATAAAAATAAGCAGTTCAGGGGTGGATATTTTATGACATTTGATTTTAATTTTGATTTTTCTGAAATTGAGAATTCTACACAGCAAAAACCTTTAAACTCGGATGAACAAGCGATTTTAGGACTAATAAAAAAATTATTAAGGCGCAGTGATAATGAAAATGTTTTCTTTCTAGAAAAGTTATCAGAACAACTTGAAAGAGAGTTTCTATTATGGCTAGCAATGTTTAGCAGAAAATCTGTGATTCAAGCAGAATATCAACAGTTACAAAATATTATAAGTTCTTATCAATGGGCGATTCGTTATCCTGATTTCTCTAAGTGTAAAGCTCTAAGTTTAGATGCATTACCTCAAAATGAAATAGAACAACTTTTGAATAATTTAAAAATAGATACTCATTTATCTGAATGGCAAACTTTATTACAACTTTGTACAAAAATCCCTTACATCATTGGTTATCGAGATCAATTTAGCTTAGTGGCTGTAAATAATTTCCATACGCGTATTTCCTTAGAGATTGATGATTTAACCAGTCTTGAAAAAATGTTAATTGGAAAAAAGAATATCAAGGTTGATTTAGCTAGTTTAATCACTTTAGAAATCGGCTTACCAACTTGGATATGGAAGAATACGGTTTTATTGCAGCAAAACACCAACTTGCCATCAAATTTATCTTATTCCCAGTTAAATCAACAATTACAGCAGACTGATACACAGATTGCATTACAACACCCTAATGATCAACTCAAACAATTGTTCAAGCGTACTCAATCAAATGGACAAAAACATCTTGATGAATTGAAACAGCAATTGTCATTACTCACACAAACTTTACTTGATGATGAAAAATTTAATGCATCTGAACTCAAGATGATTGCTGAATTACAAGCAAATAGCCGTAAAGAAATCACCCTGTTAAAAAACAAAATTAAGCAATTTGAAAAATTTACTCAAAATTTTGAAAATACTTTAAACACTGAATCTGTATAAATTGGAAGCTTAGGAATTTACAATGCAACACCACACCTTAGAAACCATTTATACGTTATTATCGGCATCGACTACACCTAAACAAAATATTAGAGTAGAGATTAAAAAATTATTGCCATTGATTGCTCAACTCGACCCTATAAATTATCTTGATTATTATCAAGAGATAATACTCTTAATACAGCAGATTGAACAAAAAACACAACAAAAACAAATCACAGAGAAAACTATTATTGGTGTAGGTGGTGGTTTTAGTGCTGGAAAATCTAGATTTATTAATAGCTTGCTTGCAATTGAAGCTCTACCCGAAGCTTTGGAGCCATGTACAGCAGTTGCAACTTATCTGAGTGCTAGCCAGCAAGAGCAGACGCATGCCCTTAATTTATTGAATCACCATATCAGTTTGAAATCTGAACAACTAGGGCAGTTACGCCATTTTGTCGGGGATAATCGTACGCAAAATGACATTCAACTCGCTGAATTGATCCAATATGTTCATTTGGGGATTTCACAACTAAAATGGGAACATATCGCTTTTTTGGATACTCCTGGTTATAGCAAGGCAGATGCAGAACATCATCATCATAGTGATGAGAAATTGGCAATCAATCAGTTAAGTAAAGCAGATTATCTTATATGGTTGGTCAATGCTAAGAATGGTACGATTCGTGATGAAGATTTACAGTTCTTGCAAAAAATCACACCAAAAGAACCTATTTTTGTTGTACTTACCCAGTCGGATTTGGTCAATCGCAGTGATATTGAACCGATATTAAAAAGTGTTAGAAAAAATTTAAAAAGTAGAAATATTAAAATTGCGGGACTTATGGCATGGGCTGCACCGATAATGAAGTTAGAGGGAGAACGTATTGCAGGTGATAATATTCAGCAGTGGTTAAATGAAATAAATAAACCTATACATTACTATGTTTTGGAAAACTTAGACAATTTAATACAGACCATACTTTCTAATAATGAGAGTAAAACTAAAAACTTGAAAATAGAAGTTGATCTTTTAAATAATGTTAAAAATAAACAAAAAGACATAACCCAACTAAACGATATTATTGAAGAAAAGGAACTTAATAAAAATATTACAATTACTTTACATACTGAATTGTTAAGTGAAATGGCTAAAATATCAGAAAATTTATTTCAAGATATAGAGCATTCTACTCAATATCATGTAATGCTTATAGAGCATTTATTAAAGAATTCTGATTCCCAAAATACGAACGAAAATATTTATTTACTACTTAATCCTCATACCGTAGGTTCACGTTCTTTAGAATGGTTATACACGCAATCTTTAATAGGGGTAGAGTATGTAAAAAATGAATTCAAACAGTTGACTGACCGCTCTAAATCAAAAGTATTACAGTATAAGTATGCTCTCTTTTTAGAAAAAAATCAGGAGATTGAATCTGCAATCGATTACATGTATTTTTCAGCAACAGATGATTTTAATTTAGCATATGACTGGTTAATTAGATATGCTGAAAAACTCAATATTGAAGCACAATTTAAAATTACAGAATTACTCAAAATTGGGAAGGTAAAAGATGCAAGTAATGTATTTAACTATTGTTATAACGCTATCCGTTATAACAATGACCTGAGATTCTTAAATTTTTTACAATCGCAAGCTATTAGTGAAAAAAACGAAGATGCCCAATATTTATTAGCAATTTGTTATACTTTTGGTTATGGTATAAGTATTGATTATGAAAAGGCTTATAAGTTTTATTGTAATACTAATACTGGAAACTCTATCTATAATAAAGCAGTTATTGATTATTTTAATCAAGGTATACATAATAAAAATGTTATTCAATTTATTAAAAAAAATAAAACAGAAAACAATATTAATAAATTGAGAAAAATATTATATTTTAGGGTATTTATAGATCCAATTCTACTTGATTATAGACAAAAGGATGCAGAGTTTAAATTAAAGTATTTTAATATAATTATTGGATTTATATTCATAATTTTAGCTACATATATTTTTATTTCAACTTTTTCAAATCAAAAAGTTCAATATAATCTTGGTAAATACACTCTTTTCCATGAATATTGGTATGAAAAATCTGCTTCTCAAGGTAATATTGATGCAATGTTGGCTTTAGGGAAATATTATGAACTGAAAGCAGATAGCTTATCTATGGATAAAGCAATATATTGGTATAAAAAATTAGTTGATATGGATAATTCTGAAGCAATGTTTGCTTTAGCAAAAATCTATAAAGCTAAAAATGATAACAATCTGCTTGAACAAGCTATTACTTTATATATCAAATTAGCTAATAAAGATAATAAGGAAGCTATTAAAGCATTAATTTCTATTGATAAGGAAAAAGGTCAATTCAAAAATGTAATTTTCTGGTATCAAAAGTTAGTTCAGGATGAGAAAAATCATGAAATTTATGAAAATATAAAAAAATATAAGAATGATTTTGAAAATAAAGTCTTATGGTTAATTAAAGCTGAAGAAAAAGGTGATATTTTTGCACAAATTACTTTAGCTTCTTATTATGAAATAAAAGGTAATGAGAAAAAAGCTTTTGATTTATATAAAAAGCCAGTAAATGAACAGTATGCCCAATATATTATTGATATAGCAAATTCATACTATGCGTTAAAAGATGTAAATAATGCACTTCTTTGGTATAAAAAATCAGCTCATTTAGGAAATATTGATTCTATAAAATTCTTAATAAGTTATTACGAAAAAATAAAAGAATTCAAAAAAATGGACTATTGGTTAAAAAAAATGAGAAATATTGACCCCATAAATGCTGAGATATTATCAGATAAAATAAATATGAATCACACAGAAGAACAAGCTAAAATTTCTTATCTACAATCGGTTAAAAATAATGATCAGATATTATTATTGTGTAATACAAGCCCAGCAGGATTTATGAAAATTTCAAGAAACAAAGATACATATAAAATAAATATATATAAAAATGATACTATTTTGGTAGATTATAATAAAAATTATAAAAATAATACTGATAGTAATTTTATTAAATACAATTATAATGAAGAAATTGAAGGGTATTCTATTGGATTTATGTTTGGGTATTTTGGACCTGAAAATAATAAATTATATGGAATAACAACAGGGATGGGTGGTGAAATAAGTTTCGATATTAATAATGTTAATATACTATCATGCATAAATAATAGTAATTTTATTAATAATCTAAATATTCCAAACAAGGAACAAATTATGGAGCCATTTTACTACGATTGATCTATTTTATAAAACTATAATGTTCTTAGTGTTTTTAAATTAAGGCTTGTTAAATCACTAAAATTTAATAAGCCTTAATGATTAAAAAAAAATATTAAAATTATTTGATATTCAAGAATTTTATTTTCCCTTAAATAAAATTTCTAATTGCTTACAGACTTCAGTAACTCGTTTTTGTAATTTAAGACGTGTGACAGTATCTGTTTCAAGTTGCTGTTCAATTTTGATGATATTGTCTGACTCTGCCTGTAAACGCTCTTGAATCGTTTGATGAATTTTTTCAAGATGACTCTCTACGATCTCTCGTAACTGTATAGCTACTTGTTGATTTAGATTATTTAGTACATTGGCAATAACATTATCGATCTCAAAACGTAATTGCTCTTGCTTACGTTTTTCTGCAAAGAACATACCACCAAAAATACCAGGAATGATTAAGAAAGGTAATGTCAATCCTAATGCCATAGACGCAACGATACCAGTTGCACCACCGACAACCATTGCTGTGTTAGTATTACTCTCATCCGTTGCATGTATATTCGGTAAATAAGATACAAGTGAAGTATTCTGATTAATTGGAATAGTCGCATTGAGTTTTTTTGCAGAGCGCTCTATTACCGGATATAAAGATTGCTCAGTCGCCAGTTGAAAGGTATTTTGTACATCTGCCTGAATTAAAGCTTGTAATGTGCTTTCTCCACTTTGTGCAACACTATAATAGTGTGGTTTACGTGCATTCAACATAGTATCTATAGTGCTGATCACCTCGGTACGGATATGACTTTCAACTAAACGTAATAACACTACTTTTTCTCGTTCATACTCTTCTCTCACTCGTTGTTGTGAGTCATGTATAGCTTGTTTTTGTTGGTATAAAGTTTCTCTTGATGTATCTGTAGCTAATTGTTGTTCCAGATTCTGTTTTGCTAAAAAAATTAAAGTTTGAACTTGATGTTTTAAACTTTGCTCAAACAGCTCTTCTTTTTGTTCCTCAATATGATTGAATAAATCAACTAAACCTTTTAAATCATTTTCATGGGCGGAACAGCCACGAACTAGTGAATATTCTTCATCAATCGCTGACTGTTGCGCAATAGCTTGTCGAACTGCTAACCGTTCTTGGCTACTGATTAAATCTTCCTGACAAACGAGTAAAGAAACTGGTTTCCCCATCGTATATTGGCGTAATACGAATTGGCGTTCAGCTTCGCCCAAATGAGTACGAGCAACACATAAAATAAAACTACTATTGGCTGTGCCTGAGTAACGGATTAGAGCTTCTTCATGTGAGCCAACATTTGATTCAAGCCCAGGGGTGTCCACAATAACTAAATCTGGATGTCTAGCTAAAGCAGCATTATGTAAATGAATTTCGACCCATAAAATATTTTGTTGTTCTAAAGTGCCGTTACATAGCAACTGCTGATAAATATCTAGGGTGTATTCTTCTCGGTGAGTATTGTTTATATTGTCTTGCTCGGTGACCACAACTACCTTTTGTTTATCATATTCACTATAGTGAAACTCTGTCGGATACGAAGTGCATGCCCCTAAATCAGTAAGCTGGATATTCTGCTCTAGCCATGTATTGAGCAAAGTAGATTTTCCGACACTAAATTTCCCAATCAAAGGTACAGATAATTTAAAGGTTAAAATATTAGCTTTCACCTGATTGATTTGTGGTTGTAAAGCTGATGATAAGATGCGTTCATCTATTAACTGTTGCAGCTGTCCCAAAGCAGCTAACCAATTCTGTTTTTGTTTATCGATTGAGGTTAGTCTATAGGGGGTAATTCCTGCTGTTTTTAAATGCCATAATATAAGTAAAGCTAGATCCCATGCAGAACTTTGCTTACCTGTCGTAAAGAGGGAGAGATTGTCTAAGTTAACAATTTGCTCAAGACTAAAATCATGAATACTGTTGGAATATAATTCATCAAATAATAAAACTGAGGGCTGTTGTGCCGTTGCAAAAGAATCTTTCTGATTGATTTTTTTTAATTGGTGGAACAATCTATTTTTTAAGTTCGATTGCATATAGAGATCTTGTATAAAGTCTTGAGGGTCGATATCTTCCAAACCGACTTGATTTAAAAAAGCCTGTAAAAATTCTAAATCTTTCCACCCCCAAACACCTTCGGTTTTATGAATAAATTCATTGATTGCAGTGCATAAACGCAAGGATTCAGGCATTTGTTTATAGCTTAGTCCCTGAATTTTTTGGATATGAGAAAGCTGCAACCAATCTTGTAATTTTTCATGTTTTTCTAGGCGTTCAATGCGAGCTTCATGTTGGATAATACGCTGTCTAAGTGAGGTATAAGCCAAAGACATTGATTGATAAACTTGTTCAAGATCGTTTAAACGAGTTTGTTCTTGCTGTAGAAGCTTGTCTGTAATCCCATGTAATTGAGATTGAATAAATGCTATAAATTCAACTGATAGACGTTGTTCACTTTGTAACCCTTTTAGCATGCGTAAAGCAGCTAGTTGAGCAGTAAATAATGTTCTAATCGGTTCATTGGCTTGGTACTCGAGAACATCTTGTGAAAATACTTTTAATTTTAATTTATCCAAAAATGATAAAGGAGTGACCTTTTGATTGTCATACTGCAATAATTGCATCGCATCTAAAGCGGCATTTTCAATCACCATTCGATTATTCTGATTCTCAATCAAAAAGCGTTCTATACAGTCCTGTAATTCAGGGTGACTTTTTGCCTGTTCAGCAATCAATAGATTTTGTGCCTGTAAATAATCCAGTGCCAATGGTTCATAATTTGTAGCAATGGTTTTTATTTCTTGGGTAAAATCATCATTTTGAATAGTGTGATTAAAATCATGAATATCATGATTTAATTGTTGTTGATGATTCATATTTTTCCCTTGTTGTTCTTGCTGATGTGTAATTGCAAGTTGATGTCCTGAATAAGCAATTTGCCATTGCCGTGCGGTGATTTGTGCTGTTTCATTTACGCTACGCATCCATCCATTTACAATATCTTTTAAACCATGCTCAAACTGCTGACGCTCTCTAACATTACTTACTAGCCATTGTGCCAAAATCGGGACTAAAATGCCGACTGTTCCTGCAACTGATACCGCCGCCACCGTAACTAAAGTCAAAATCCCACGATTTAAACCCGCTTGTTTAATTGCGGACATCATGGTTTCACGATTAATGTCACCATTTTGATAACGCTGATAAATTTGTTTCACATCCCATGTAAAGGTTACGATAAAAGCTGATAAACCTGCATCAATATGAGTCACAAAAGTTAACCCACCTGCGGTGACGGCTTTTCCTGTCCCTTGTTGAATATGTGTTAATGTTTGATTACTTTTTAAATCCTTAAGTAAAGTTGCCCCTGCATTATTTAACTGTAATTCGCCAGAACCTACTTGTTTTAAAGTACGAGTAATCGCAGGAGCAAGCTCAAATACACTGACAAAAGCAGTTGCCATCAAGGCATTACCCATAAAATCTACGGTATGGTCTATAGTAGAACTTTGTTGAGCGTATTCTGGCATCATACCCTGACGAAACTCACTTGTTCCCTGTTGTGCTTCGGTATAGCTAAGAGGCGTTGAGCTAACACCATTGGTATCAGTGATACGATCTGTAAAGGTAATCTGATTTAACGCATTGACTTGTTCAATTTGTCCATTGACTTGGGCTTGATCAATTTGAGTTTGATGTATTTGTTGGACTTGGACTAACTGATCACTTGGTACAATAATCTGCTGACCAGCATATTTTGCGACTAGTGTACCGGATTCATCAGTAAATAATTCTGCTCCAGCGGCATAGCTTTGTTCAGGCGTAGAAAAGTATTTAGGATTAAATGCCATACCCGAAGTAGTTTGAATATCGACTGAACCAAACTCACGACTATTGACTAAGTTCGCAACATCGTCACCTGATTGATTCGCTTGATTAACATTATAACTCGCTGCATGGTGGGTTTCAGCAAAGTAACCTGCACCTCCAAATGTATTACCACTTATTTGTGCTTGGTTATCTGAAAAATTTACAAAAGCAGAGTGCTGTGCATCTCTTAGATTTTGGTTTTCTAAAGTTTGATTTGCCATTAAGTAGGAGGCTGCGAAATCAGTACTCTTTTGTTCCATAAGACAATTCTATTTTTACTGGTTAATGAAATTAATTTTAGTATAGTTATCAATATTATAATATCTGACTTCTACCACGATGTAATATCTTTAAAACTTTTTGGTTAATCAGCTGTTTGAATGAATTAGAGCTGCTAATTTGAATGAAATACAATGATGCAATCTCAAGCAAACTGCATTGGATGCTTAGTTTGATACTCTGAATAAGTGAGATAGATAAACATAGCGATAATGGTTCACTTCTGATCACAAGCCAATATGAAACAAATATATGGCTAAATCATTTTGAAAACCAAACGGTTGGGGAGGCATTATTAGATCGCATTGTTCATCGATCCCATGTTTTTAATCTAGAAAGTGAATCTATGCGTAAAAAGAGAGGTAAAGAAGTAGGCAAGTTTTTGATTCTTGTCCAGCGACACTTTAATTCCTGAATAAGTTTATTAAAGTGTCCAACTTGAATGAGAATGGGTGTTCAAGTAGTTGTTGATTTTGCATTATCCTCTTGTAAAATTTGAGACAAGGGAGAATCGATTAAATCATTTTCATCATAATCCAGAGTACTGAACTGTACCGGGTTTGTCGGAGACTTTTTTTATTTAAGTTAGGCCACCTAGGTGTTTAGTCCCGGCATTTGATGGATCGGATCAATTTTAAAAAGTTCAGGTTCATCTGTCCACTGTTTGCAGATGAATTCGTAGGGAGTCAGGCCCCTGAGTGTTTTGAGTCTGCGGCCGAAGTTGTATGCAGCAATAAAATCAGCAAGGTGAATGCATAGCTGAGTGTGATCGTCGTAATGGAACCGTTTGACAGTAGCTTCTTTAATCGTTCGGTTCATCCTCTCGACCTGTCCATTGGTCCATGGATGCTTAACCTTGGTAAGACGATGTTCAATGCCACATTCAGTACAAACCCGATCAAAGATGTGCTCAGAGGCGTAGCGATCACAGGTGCGGTTCGTGAACTGGATGCCGTTATCTGTTAGCACCGTATGGATTCTATAGGGCACAGCCTTAACCAGATTGCGCATGAACTCCGCGGCTGCCATCTTACTGGCTTTAGTATGCAATTCAGTGAACGCAAACTTGGAAGTGCGATCAATGGCAACGAAGAGATAAAGCTTACCCTGTGCTGTTTGCATCTCAGCGATGTCGATATGAAAGTAACCAATGGGGTAGCTCTTGAAGCGCTTCCTGACAGGGCGATCACCTTGTACCTCAGGCAGTCGTGAAATACCATGCCGCTGTAAGCAGCGGTGTAACGACGAGCGTGTCAGATAAGGAATACTCGGCTGCAATGCATAAAGGCAATCGTCTAGCGGCAACAAAGTGCGTTTTCGAAAAGCAACAATTGCCGCCTCATCTTCAGGCGATAACACGCTTGAGCGAGGATTCTTTGGGCCGGTTGTAAGATCATCTACTGAAGTACGTTTCTTCCATTTTGCGACGGTCTTTTGATTGATGCCGTAACGCTTGGCTAGCGTTCTTAAGCTCTCTTGACTATTTTGTATTGCTCGACGCACTGCCTGTGTCGTTGTGGCGCTGCTGTGTAGAACTTGTCCCATAGTGCTTCCTTCCATTTATCTGAGAATATTGCACCATTAAAATCTGGGACTAAACACCTAGGGCTTGTTGAGAATTAACAAAGGCTACTGATTAATTTATAATAGTACTATGGATAGATACATACTTACTGATGCCCAATGGGCAAAAATGGAACCTTTTTGCCTAGGTAAAGTGACCGATCGAGGTCGTAGTGGAAAAGATAATCGATTATTTTTAGAAGCATTCCTATGGATTGCCCGTACAGGCAGTCCATGGCGTGATCTACCTGCTCATTTTGGTAAATGGAATACCGTCTTTAAAAGATACCGTGATTGGGTGAAAGCTGGTGTATTTGAAACTATTTTTGCATCTGTAAATGAAGATGTTGATTTGGAATACGCCATGATTGATGGAACGATTGTTAAAGTTCATCGACATGGGCAAGGTGCAAAAGGGGGACTTTCAAACAGTCTATAGGTAAATCTCGAGGTGGAATGACCTGTAAAATTCTTGCCTTAGTGGATAGTCTAGGCAACCTTATTAAATTTCGATTAATGCCTGGTCAATATCACGATTTAGTAGAAACCAAACCTTTAATTGAAGATGTTGATTTTCAAGCATTACTGGCTGATAAAGCATTTGATGCAGATTGGCTCATCCAAGAACTCAATGAACGTAAAGTGAAAGTGGTGATCCCACCTAAATCTAATCGAAAAGTAATGAGAGCATTTGATACGATTATGTATAAATGGCGTCATCTCATTGAAAACTATTTCTGTAAGTTAAAAGAATTTAAACGTATAGCGATGCGTAGTTGTAAAACAGATACGAGTTTTGAAGCCATGATTCAATTGTGCGCGAGTTTAATTAACTCTCGGTAATTCTCAACAGACCCTAGCTTAACGGGTTAGTCTTATCATAGTAGACCAATAAATAATCTCTTAGATAGGCTGTCTGATGTTTTTAAAATGCCATAACGTCCGGAGCTTTCTTTCCAAATTCGTTTAATTTATTCAGCATGATGCAAATCATGTAGATCTCGCTTAGTTTGATGTTCCCTTGCGAAGCGAAGCTTCCCATCAACTAGATCTAGGGGTAATACCCCCATTTTTAATTAAATTAATAGGTAGAAGCTGCGATCGGAAAAATCTTACAAATCGCCTCAACGCCATATAAGTCTTTATTGTTATGGATGAAATCCAGCATTATTTGTGTGGGCGTTCGAGCTCCACCTGGGCGAAAAAAGTGGCTGCTTTAAGGAGAATTTCATTCGCACGTTGCACTTCTTTATTTTCACGTTCGGGCTGTTTAATACGTTCTTGATATGGAAGTTGCTGTACTTTAATTGAATTTTGTTGATCTAAATATTTTTGATACCAAACTCGTAAAGTTTCAGGAGTGCAACCAATTTTAGGCGCAATCGCAGCCCAATTCGATGGATAATCTTTTTCAAATTCAATCAATAATTGAACCGCTCTATCTCTGATTTCAGGGGTATATTTAGGTTTTTCATCGGATCACTACGCTTCGCTACGTCTTGCGAAGCAATGCGTCTCATCTCAGAAAGTTTGGTCTCCGACAAACCCGGTACGGTTCAGCTTTGTAAAAGCTATTTAGTGCAATAAATTGATATTATGCTCAATCCTATTTTGGATCATTTGGATAGTCTCTGTTTGAATTTGTCCAGGTAATAGATCATGAGCGATATTGCTGAATCGGATTGCAACCTTACAAATCGAACTAATAATTTCATCGACTTCTTGGGCAGAAAGTTCCGCTTCCTGAGTACCAAGTTTTACAAGAGCTTGTCGGGGAATATCCAGTGCCTCACCCATGATATCCACCTGGCCCTTCACAGAAAGTAACATCATAGGCAGGGGAGAGTTTCCATTGCCCATTTTGGGACATCAGAAATGAAAAGTTTTTGCAATGATCATCTCGATTATTGAAGACTACATTGAAAACAGCTCGCTTGAATGCAATTGCTTTTTCGCGAACATCATTGGTGCAAAAGTGTGCAGCGCGAAGAAAGTTACTGTAGTCTAAACTCCCTGGTGATTTAAAATCAGCTCCGGTGAAGGCCGCTAAACTTTGCATAGGGATACGCATGCCATCGTGGCGGTCAAATCTCTTTGATGCAAATGCGGTTAATCCATTCGGAAGAGTAAAATATTGAGTGTCAGGGGTATCAATATGACAATGACGCAAACATTCTGCATAAACAGCTTCAATTGCACAAACTTCAGGATGCTCTTGCTGAGCGGGAAATTTGATCAGCCAAGCTTCATGTTGATGTGAGCTAACTGTTGAGAATTCATTGGTGACAGGATCACGATAGATGAGCGCTTTTGGCCTTGCACCTTGTGGAGATCCACCCATAATTAATAAATGCTGTAAAAATTCTGCACCTTCTCCTTTGAGAACTTCCTGAACTTCTTGAGCGAGTTTAATCAGTGGGATATTTTCAGTTAATGCTAACTCAGTTGCTGAAGGTTCAAAGGATAATGCTCCCATCGCATGTGTATTAATATACGTGAGTCTTTCTAATGGCCCAATCCGTGCAGGATTAAATCCATTTTTTTTAAATAAGCGATCCATAAGAAGCATGCCCCAACCATCGGGCAAGGCATCATATATAGGACCTGGCAATCCCATTTGATGTGCAGGAAAGTTCGTTCTTAATGGGTCACCTTTTAACGGGAGTAGGTAAGAGGAAAGTTCTAAACCTTTACTGATCGCTTCTGCACTGTATTCAAAGGCGATTAATGGCCGACCTGTGATTGCGGTTGAGGAGACCAGTGTACCCCAAAGCCAATATTCACCCCATCCATTGTAGTAAACATTAAGTTTTTTGAGCATGGACTTATTTCCTTTTGATACGTTGGCGAGCCGTATTGCTCTCATAGCGGAGAATGTCATTTACACTGTTTAAATGAGGTTTAAAGAGTTCCTCTAAATCTTTTAATCGGCCTAATACCATGGCAACACGTACTAAATTTTCAAATGAAACATTTCGACCAGCTTCCAGATTAGATACTGTATTCACACTAACACCAGCACGTGTAGCGACGTCTGCCTGAGTCATTTCCAGATAAAGTCGTTCTTTGCGAAGCCTTTCACATAATGAAGTAACAACCTCTTCAGGTTTTTTGAATTTTAAATCCATAATATTGTATCTTATGTCTATATATACGTATTAAACTACAAAATAATGGAGTTATTAACTGTGCTAGTTGATCGGTAATGAGGTGCTTAATGGGCTGATTAGATCCTATTAGATTAAAGAAGTCTAATTAGATATTTAAAATCTAAAGGAATCTAATACGTAAGCGTCCGCTGAACCCCATAGCTATTTTTTAATTCGGTTCAGGTTTCCAGCGGTGTGTTAGTAATTCTTCTATTTGGGTCATTTATGTGTCGGCGGCCTTTTCAGCACATCATTTAAATAGGCATACGGATCTAGGCCATTCAGCTTTGCTGACTGTATTATTGACGGAATTAGGTCAGACATATACATCTTGAAAAGAAGAGGGGATTCTTATACCTCGCATTTGAATTATTGGAGAGGACTATCACTTTCAAATTTTTCTGTAATACTTTGCTTATCTTAAAGTTTAGTCTGAAGGCCTTCCACCAATTGTAAAACAGAGGTCAATCCCTGAGGGTTCTGAATCTGTTCTATTGGAATACAACTCAACAATTTATTGGGTGACATTCATAAAATGTTGCATCCATTTAGCCTCTCCACCTGTTAGAGCATCTAATGATATCGCAATACGAATTAAAATAATTGCGAGTTCTCCCTGACTTGAATCGGGATCTAACTCAAGCGAATTTAAAGTTTCCACTGAATCTAAATTGAGAACGATAGCAAGCTGGTCCTGTGTCAAACCAAGTTGTTTTGCAGCTGATAAAACAGATTTAGCCAATACCTTTTTTTGTTTTGCAATTTTTTCTAATGTTTTACGCATAACTGCTTTGTTGCACAAAGATTTCATAACTATATGATTTTAAAAGTTCTGATTGTTTTTTGATTCAAAATTAAATCTATTTAAATCAGATGCTTACATATTTATGCAACAAAGCCATCTCGATCTAGAATGACTTGTCTGCAGTGCTTCGTGTCATAAGCACCATCGGTATAGACCGAATCAATTCGTTCATCTAAGGGAATTTGAGCAAGTAAATCACCGAGTACTTGCGAATCGCTCACATTATTTGTAGTAAGCTGTACTGCACGTATTTGCAAGGTTTCAGCATCGATGCCAATATGAAGCTTACGCCATTGGCGACGATATTCAGGTCCATGTTTCTTACGTTTCCACTCACCTTCACCTAGAAACTTTAAGCCAGTTGAGTCGACGAGTAGATGTAGCCCATCACTACTTTTTTGATAGCTAATCGCAATATCAATATGTTTTTGTCTTCGACAAAGCGTACTGTAATCTGGTGCGGTCCAATTTAATCCACAAAGTTTAATCAGACTTTGAACAAAACCCGTGACCATGCGTAAAGAGAGTCTAAATAAAGATTTGATCATTAAACAGCATTGAATAGCCGTATCGGAGTAAGTTTGATTTCGACCTTGCTTGTTTTGTGGTTGTGCATACCACTGAGTGTTTGGATCAAACCAAATGGAAATGTTGCCCCGATTAATGAGAGCGCGATTATAGGAAGACCAGTTGGTTGTACGATAAGTTTTAGGAGTAGGTTTATTCATTTTGAAATTATAGGACTGAATAAACCTTATAGGCTAGGTTTGTGCAACAAAGCCAGATGAAGGGCATGGTTCAAGCATGACTTGAGTAATACTCAGGCTCTTCTCTAGAGCTGCTTGAGCATTTACTTTTCGTTGCATAGTTGATGCTTGAGCATTACTTGCAGATTTATTCCAGCGTGCTTGAGCTGCATTTTTAGCTTTATCAGATTTCATCTGTTGATTTTGCAATGCTTGGTTTTTTAAACTGGTTAAAAAACTTGAAAGAATTTGTTCAGATTCGACTTCAAATAATTCCAATGCTGTCAGCGTATTCAACAAAGTTTTAGCCTTGGTATGCTGCGGTAATTTCGTGATGCTGCATACCGTTGCTAAATCATGAGGAATAGTTCCATTTTTCCAGAAATCCATCATTAACAGCAGTGATGCACCGATTTGCTCTGCAGTCATTCGTGCAAATTTTGCCTGTAAGTCGCCAATATAGAGTGGCATCCAAATTGAAATATCTTTATGCATGTGTTCACCTTTTTTATAGGTATAGAGGGGCTAAGGTCATCGATTGGACGACCTTGTATATTTATTAGATCAGGGAGCTAAGCTCATTAACCGGAGGCGAGCCTGTTGGGCCAGGTCGTCGTAATGGGCTTGTCCATCATCCAGCATTCGCTGTAGCCAAAGTCTCAACGCCTGGTGATCATCGAAGCATTTATTGATTTCCAGCAAAAAGGCCAGATTGTGCAGTTTGGGAATGTGTAACTCATGAATGAGTTCACGCGCGACCATATCTGCTTCTGGGCTAACGACTACACCACCAAAGAAAGCTTTACTATTCATGTGCAAGCTCCTCTGTATTTAGTCTTTCCAGCATGGCTTCAAATGCACTGCCATCGCGACGCGTAACATTGGGAATATAGCGGCTGTAAACACGGAACAGCATTTCAGTGGTCGAATGACCTAGCTGACGTGCAATCCATTCAGGATTTTCACCCGCAGATAACCAAAGTGTGGCAGCTGTGTGACGTGTTTGATAAGCACGACGAGGCGTTAATCCTAAAAAAACGCAGGATAGGGTGCCATACACGCTTATTAACTAAACGGTAGTCTAGAGGACCACCATCACGGTTGCAGAAGACGAAGTCCGATTTTCCGTTGTTGAGGCTTTTCTGTTGCAGAAAGGCTTGGTACACCCGGTCATTCATCTGGATCGTGCGGTCAGAACCATACGTTTTGGTTCCACCAAGAACACCATTCACTAACGCTTCACGGATATGGATCTCACGACGTTGCAAGTCGATATTTTTCCATTGAAGGCCATCGATTTCACTCGTGCGCATACCCGTAAAAAAGCGGATGGTGTAATAAGGTTTAAAGTCGTCACGAACAGATGTAATAATTCGCTGAACTTCTTCAAGAGAGAAAGGCGTGACTTCAATCCGACCTTCTTTCAAACTTTTTATGTTTTTGTAAGGGCTATCAAAATCATATCGTTCGGATGCGCTATCTAGTATCATACGAAGTACTGTCATAATCTGGTTGATTCGTGATGGTGAAAGGCATTCTTGGTTATTTCCGTATGTCACTTTGGCGAGGGATGAACGGAATCCAAGGATGTCTGACTTTTTGATGTTAATAACAGAAATTGTTCCGAAATATGGAGTTAAATATTTTCGAATAACAATCCTAATTTTTTCTGCGTAGCTGCTACGCCATTCTATTTCTTTATCAGCAACCCATATTTCACAGTACTTAGAAAAAACAGGTGCTTTAGAACTCACTGCATTGATTTGGTTTTCAGCAGCTTTAATTTCTGCCAGTCGAGCACTTTTGGGAAAATATTTTGCATAATCAAATACACCTAAGAGCATTTCAGCTTCCATACGTTCAATCGCTTTTTCAAGTTTTTTGCGATTGTTAGGTGTGTCCTCCATTGCAGTTGTTTCACGGCAACGCTTATTTAAGTACCGAAAATCGATTGTAAGCTTGCCGTATCTAGTACGGATTGAAGCCATTGGCTTGAAACTCCTATTGTAGTTGTAGGCTATGTAGAGAACCGAACGAGGTTTTAGTCATGTCTTCCTCAATACGTTCCCAAACAAAAAGAATTTTGCGTCCACCAAATGGGCGAATGTAATGAACGCCTTCGAGTAAAACACTATCTTTGAGTTGATTTCGGATAGTACGCTCGTTGTAATGAATTCGTTCCGACAGTTCTTTTGTAGTAAGATACGTGAAGTTCATATGTATATCCTTTTAAAAAGTATCACAATGATGTTATTTAAGATCACAATGCAATACTATAAGCATTTAATACATCATGCAAGTACTTTATTACACAATGGTGGTAATTAATGATAGTTTGCAATTTACCAGTCTTATTAGCTGAGCGCAGAATGAAGGTTGCGGATGTTGCGCGTGAAACAGGGATGAGTAAAACTACTCTGCATAAACTCTATAATGGTCAATCGACGCGTATTGATTTTGAAACTATTGAAAAGCTCTGCTTATTGCTAAATGTAGAAGTAGGGGAGCTTCTAAAATTACAAGCTGATGAAGACTAAGTTAATGAAATATTAATAAAAATAAGGTGACCAAATTTGGTCACCTTCCTTTTTTGAAGTATTTTTAATTGTGAGAACAGTCGTTAAATCTGGCTCTTTGGGCAGAGTTTTTGAAACTAGAAATGATTAGTATTTGTCGATATTTTTATTGCGTGACCAAATTTGGTCACGATCCTATTTGATCTTGTAAAAATATTGAATTGAAAATAATAGAAGTCTAATGACATAGAAATTTTCGATGGAATAATTTTTTAAGCAGTTTTAGAAAGGGGTTCTTATCTTTTTGATTTATTGAAGGCACTTTTTGGTCACTTATGGTCACCTGCAAATTGAAGACGTTGGGATAGACGTTATTTGAAAGCAGTCTAAAAATCTTTCTTGTTTTAAAAAATCTAATAAAATCAACAATAAAAAAGCCCCCATCTTTCGATGAGGGCTTTCTGAATTTGGAGCGGGAAACGAGACTCGAACTCGCGACCCCAACCTTGGCAAGGTTGTGCTCTACCAACTGAGCTATTCCCGCGTATTGAGCAGTTTTTATAAAAACTTACACTAAAAAATGGAGCGGGAAACGAGACTCGAACTCGCGACCCCAACCTTGGCAAGGTTGTGCTCTACCAACTGAGCTATTCCCGCGTATTGAGCAGTTTTTGCTAAAACTTACACTGAAAAAAATTTGGAGCGGGAAACGAGACTCGAACTCGCGACCCCAACCTTGGCAAGGTTGTGCTCTACCAACTGAGCTATTCCCGCATAGCGCTGTATGATACAGCAAGCAAGTTCAGGGTCAATAGCTTTATGAAAAAGCTGAGTTTAATTGCATAAAATAAAGCCAGTTTTAGACTGTGCTTTGAGCTTTTTTAACTTTTACTCGCGAAAAGTTGTGGCTCATGCTAGCTGAAAGGGTTTTACGCATTCAACATCTCGAAGGAACAGGTATACTCTGAACGAATCATTATTTTTGGAGACAGGTATGAGCTTGGAGCAGCAATTGATTGAACGCTTACAACAGCTTTCCCCATCACATTTAGAAGTCGTGAATGAATCTTCTGGTCATGGCGGCTATTTTCCGGGGAAAGAGTCACATTTTAAAGTAATCGTGGTGAGTGATATTTTTGCGGGATTACGTTTAGTTCAGCGCCATCAAAAAATTTATGCGGTAGCAGGAGACTTACTCAGTCCAGGTAAAATTCATGCTTTGGCTATTCATGCCTTTCTACCTGAAGAATGGCAAGGACAAGACACTTCTAGTCCAAATTGCGCACATGCCCCGAAAAGCTAAGCAGAGATTCAGTCATGGAAACACAATTATTGATTAAGATCGTGCATATGAGTGCGGTCAGCTTGGCATGTGTCGTGATTTTGGCGCGTGCCATGACGCTATTTAAAGGCGTCCAAGGCAATCAGCCTAATCCAGCAGGTCGAACAGCTTTTGTAGCCCTTCAGCACTTAAGCATGCTGGTGATTGTACTGACTGGTATTGCCCTTTTGGTCATGAAAAACTTTGATGTGCAAACATGGTTTTATGCCAAAGTGGTTTTATTTTTAGTGATGTTATCTTCTTTGTCGAAAGCTTATAAAAAAGAAGACAGCATTTTACTTACACAGCGCCGAGCGGGGTTATTCTTGGCGGTGGTTGCGATGATATCCATTTTAGGTTTAGTCATGATTAAACCAAACTTTGGCTAATTGTTAGACATAATCATCGGCACAGCGATTGTTCTGCGCTACACTGCTATCTATAGCGGAAAAATAACAAGAGGGAGGGGATTTCATGCATACACGTGTGGTATTTAATCAAAAAGGTGGTGTCGGTAAGTCCAGTATTGCAGTAAATTTGGCGGCAATTAGTGCACATCAAGGCCTAAGCACCTTATTGATTGATCTCGATCCGCAAGCGAATTCGAGTCAGTATGTATTGGGCGATGACGCAACGTATTCTGCAGATAAACCAGCTTTAGAACCCAATATTGAAAACTATTTTGAAGAAGTGCTTGGAACGACTCAAAATAAAAGTCTATTGGGCAGTGCCATTGGTTCGATCCTCAAAGGACGAGCTAAAGGCTTAGAAAGTTATGTACACCAATCCCCTTTTAAAAATTTGGATGTGATTCCAGCCAGCCCAAGCCTCGGGGCATTGGCTTATGCTTTAGAGTCAAAACATAAAATTTATAAACTGCGTGATGCGTTACAACAGCTTGCTGGAAAATATGATCGTGTTTATATCGATACACCACCAGCCTTTAACTTCTTTACTTTGTCGGCACTGATTGCAGCCAATAAAGTCCTGATTCCGTTTGATTGTGATGTCTTTTCTAAACGTGCATTGCAAACTTTGATCGAAAATGTGCTCGAAACTCAAGACGATCATAATGATCATTTGGAAATTGAAGGCATTGTGGTGAATCAGTTCCAAGCGCAGGCCAAACTTCCGCGTGAAGTGGTGCAACAGCTGAAGGATGAAGGTCTTCCTGTACTAGAAAGTATGTTGCCCCCATCGGTGCTGATGAAAGAATCGCATCACAAAAATTTACCCTTAATTCATTTGGCACACGATCATAAATTGACGCAGGCCTATCAATCATTGTTCAATGAGATTGAGAATAATAAATTGCGAGATTCAGCATGAAAAAGATCACAATTGCTTTTTTAATGGGCAGTATGCTGTTATTGAGTGCCTGTGCCACAACGGTTAAACCGACTTATGTCTCTCCTACACAGTATCAAGCTTTGAACTGCCAACAGTTACAAGCAGAATATAATCGGATTCAGCAACATTTAGATGAAGGTGTACCCACTGCGAAACGTACTGGTATGGGTGTAGGTGTAGGGCTGGGCGGCGGTTGGAGTCATGGTGGCGGTTGGGGCTTTGGTCCAAGCGTTTCAGTGAATATGGGACAATCATCGAATACCAAAAAAACTGAAATTTCACGACTTTTGGGTCAGCAAGAGGCGATTGTACAAGCTGCAAAATTCAAAGGCTGTGCGATTACCGTGCAAAATAAGACGAATTAATGCCGCATTTATTCATCCTGCTGAAGGGTTCAACCTTTCAGTAGTCATTAAAATCTTAGCAAAATGTTTCGAAAATAATTTCAATAAAACAATGGACTATCGTTTTAACACGCACTTTTTTACCTCATGGGTTCTGTATTTTTTTCGGCTTTGACTTGAGGAAACCGTTCTTTTTCGGCTAAATTGCGCATCTTTAATGCTGTTGTTGGATGTCTATGATTGAGAGTTGGCTGTTTGTATTGGCAATGATTGCTGTCTTGATGATTCCGGGACCAACCAATGCTTTACTCGCAAGCTCTGCACATCAGCAAGGTCTGGCGAAGACCAGCTTACTTGTACCCGCAGAACTGTTTGGGTATTTCTATGCCATCAATTTATGGGCACTCCTGATTCATCTCAGTACACCGACTTGGCCTTATCTGATTGATCTTTTACATGCACTCAGTGCAGTTTATGTATTTTGGTTGGCTTTTCATTTGTGGAAAAGCTCGCACTTAGAAAAACATAATCAACGTTTTACCTCGATTCGGCCCAAACAATTGTTTTTTTCTACTTTGAAAAATCCGAAAGCGGTCTTATTTGCTGCGGGTATTTTTCCCTATGAAGCCTGGGATAATCCCACCAATTTCTTTTTGGTCTTTGCGGTGTTTAGTCTGGTGTTATTGCCAACGGCACTGTTCTGGATGTCTTTTGGCCGTGCCATTTTATCGGGCGAGTCCAAACAAATAAAAGCCGATCTCTTATATAAAGGATCGGCCATGTTGTTGGTGGTGTGTATGTTTCCCGTGATTCTACGCTTTTTTGCTTAAGCTTCAGTGGTTGATTTTTTCTTTAATTTGGCACGAATAAAACCAATGATCCCCGGCAAGACACTAATAATAATAATGCCGAAAATCAGATGCGTGAAATTGTCTTTGACTACAGGCACATTACCAAAAATATAGCCTAAAGTAATAAATGAACCAATCCAGCAGAATGCACCAATCAGGTTATAAGACAGGAAAAATTTGTAGTCCATTTTTCCTGCACCTGCTACAAAAGGTGCAAAAGTCCGCGCAAAAGGAATAAAACGCGCAAAAATAATAGTTTTACCACCATGTTTTTCAAAGAATTTTTGTGTATTAATCAGGTGTTGTTTATTGATGAAACGTGACTCGATTTCAAAAACGCGCGGTCCAATATAACGGCCAATGTGATAATTCAGCGTATCGCCCAGTACGGCCGCGATAAAAAGTAAAACACCAAGGAACCACGGATTCATTGCACCTGTGGATGCTGCTAAGGCACCTGCGGCAAATAATAAACTGTCGCCGGGTAGGAACGGCATGACCACCAAACCGGTTTCCACAAAGATGATGAGAAACAAAATTGCATAAATCCAAACCCCATAGTTGGTGATAAACTCAAGCAGATGGTCATCGACATGTAATATAAAATCAATCAGTTCCATGGGGCACAAATAAGCAAAACAGTGCGGAAATCCTAGCAGTCTCGTTATCAGAAGTCAGTATTAAAACGTAAATAAATTTAGCTATGGGTGTTCTTATTTTGAAACGATGCGTGATGAAAATGGACATTTATTCTAAAAATAGAGAACATTAAGATAGCTACAACTTCAAATAAAACGTATTTAAAGGTGTAAAAATGTTTAATCCAAATGTTGTGGTCAAAAATATTGTCAATCAACCCAATACCGATGCAGTTTTAGCTTTAATTGCCCGTGTACTGATGGCTTATATTTTCCTTGTTGCAGGCTGGGGAAAAATTTCAGCTTATAGCGCAACTGTAGGGTATATGGAGTCTATGGGTGTTGCCGGAGCGCTATTACCTTTAACCATTTTAGTTGAGTTTGGTGGTGGCTTAGCGCTGTTATTTGGTTTTCAAGCCCGCTTTGCTGCGTTTGGTTTAGGTCTTTTTAGTATGATTACTGCGTTTATTTTTCACGATGGTACGCAAGACAGCATTAACTTTATGAAAAACTTTGCTATGGCGGGTGGTTTATTTTTTCTAATGCTGCATGGTGCTGGAAAAATGAGTCTAGATCATCTGATTGAAAAATAATTCAAAATGAAAAGCAGCATTCACGATGCTGCTTTTTTATTTACAAAAAAGTACGGTGTGGACGTCCATTTTTTGTTTTGATCAAGATCAATAAAACATGAGGAAAATAAGATGAAAAATCTTTTTAAAATAGGGTTATGTATTACAAGTTTAAGTCTTGCCGCTGGTGCATGGGCTAAGGATGACCATATCATTTTACAAGAAGCAGCAAAGAATCATGTCTCTGTGTCAGCCATTGCAAAGCTCAAAGATGAAACGGCGGTCACTTTAAAAGGGACATTGCTGAAACATCTTAATGAAGACCACTACGAGTTCAACGATGGTACAGGAGTTATTTTGTTGGATATTGATGATGATTTATGGAAAGCATCCAATATTAAAGCAGGCGATAAAGTGCAGGTTGTGGGCGAGGTCGATACACATCGTTATAAACCGACCGATATAGAAGTCGTTAAAATAGAAAAAGTTTTGAAATAAACATCAGGCACGCGAAAGCGTGCTTTTTGATATAAAAACCATTGGGTTTTAGGCGTTGTATAAAGCTTGTCCGAATTATGTGCGTTATGCGCGGAAAAATGCTAGAATACGGCGCTTATATTCGTTTGCCTTTCATAGTTGTTTGTCATGACTACCAATACTCAAATTACTGAAGATCGTATCCTTATTTTGGATTTCGGTTCTCAATATAGCCAGCTTATTGCACGCCGCGTACGTGAAGCTGGTGTATATTCTGAAATGTATGCCTATGACATGTCTGAAGAAGACATTCGTGCATTTAATCCAAACGGTATCATCTTGTCAGGTGGTCCTGAGAGCGTACACGAAGAAGGCAGCCCACGTGCGCCAGAAGTTGTGTTCAACTTAGGTGTACCAGTTTTGGGTATTTGCTATGGCTTACAAACCATGTCTGCACAGCTTGGCGGTAAAGTTGAGCCGGGTACTGTACATGAGTTCGGTTATGCCGAAGTAAACATCCAAGTTCGTGACAAGTTGATTGGTGATCTTGAAGACACCAAAGACCAACTTAAAGTCTGGATGAGCCATGGTGACAAAGTGACAGCGATTCCTGAAGGTTTCCAAATCACTGCAAGCACACCAAGCTGTCCAGTTGCGATGGTTTCTGATGAAACGCGTCGTTTCTACGGTATTCAGTTCCACCCAGAAGTAACGCACACTGCAAAAGGTGCAGAGTTATTATCGAACTTTGTACACAGCATTTGTGGCTGTCGTAGCCTGTGGAACTCTGAAAACATCATTGACCTACGCGTTGAACAATTACGTCAACAAATTGGCGATCAAAAAGTTCTTCTTGGTCTGTCGGGTGGTGTTGATTCATCAGTAGTTGCTGCGCTTTTACACCGTGCGATTGGCGATCAATTGACTTGTGTATTCGTTGATAATGGCCTACTTCGTTTGAACGAAGGCGAGCAAGTGATGGACATGTTTGCGAAAAACATGGGTATCCGTGTGATTCGTGCCGATGCTGAAGAGCGTTTCTTGACTGCACTAGCTGGTGAAGTTGATCCTGAGAAGAAACGTAAAATCATTGGTCGTGAGTTCATTGAAGTTTTTGCTGAAGAAGCGCGTAAACTTGATGGCGTAAACTTCCTTGCTCAAGGGACAATTTACCCAGACGTGATTGAATCTGCTGCAACCAAAAATGGTAAAGCTCATGTGATTAAATCTCACCACAATGTGGGTGGTTTACCAGATGACTTAGCTTTTGAATTGGTTGAGCCAATCCGTGATTTGTTTAAAGATGAAGTGCGTCGTTTAGGCACAACTTTAGGTTTACCATTTGAAATGCTATATCGTCACCCATTCCCAGGTCCAGGTTTGGGCGTGCGTATTTTGGGTGAAGTGAAGAAAGAATATGCAGACATTTTACGTCTTGCAGATGACATCTTCATGCAAGAGCTTCGTGCCAGTGGCTGGTATGATAAAACTGCACAAGCCTTTGCTGTATTCCAACCGGTTAAATCAGTTGGTGTTGTAGGTGATGGCCGTCGTTATGCATGGGTAATTGCGCTTCGTGCAGTTGAAACCGTTGACTTCATGACAGCACGTTTCGCACATCTTCCTTATGATCTTGTAGATAAAATTTCGACTCGTATCATGAACGAAATTAAAGATGTTTCTCGTGTTGTTTATGACGTGTCGTCTAAGCCACCAGCAACGATTGAATGGGAGTAAAACTGGGCTTTCATGAAGCAACGCTTCATGCCAGTTTTACGCCAAAGGCTACGTCTGCGGCAGAAAGGCTTTCAAGAAGCGAAGCTTCTTGCCTAAATTACGCCAAGAGCTGTGCTCGCGGCAGTTGACGAAAATTATCTTAAAAAAAGAGCGCTTAGGCGCTCTTTTTTTATGGTGTTTGATTATTTGGATGAAGTGAGTCATTCGAAATCGTAATATCTATACTTTCTAATAAAGTTTGAGTAGATGCGTATGAACTCCTAAGGCATATAGGGAGAAAGATGTAACAACATTTTTACATCCATGCATTGCCTTGTAGTTAGGTTTTGAAAATACAAGATATTGTCCCAAGTTTAAGAATCAGCATTCTATTTTTGGGGATGTGCAGTTGGGAATCTGCTTGTTATTATCTAGGACATATGGATCTGTAATGAGTAAGCACATGACGAATAATAATTATACTGAACTTTCACATTCGGATGACTGTGAAAAGTACGTAAATCAATTCATTCAAGAGTTTCCACTGAGAAGTGCTGAAATAGGCCAAGGGACGGTCATCAAACGCGCGCTGCCAAGTCGCCATAAACGAATGATTGGTGCATGGTGTTTCTTAGATCACGCAGGCCCTGTAACCTTCCCTCAAGGGGACGGTTTAGATGTTGGCCCACATCCACATATCGGTTTGCAAACCTTTACATGGATGATTGAAGGCACCATGATGCATACTGACAGTTTGGGCAGCAAACAGTTGATTCGTCCAAAACAGGTCAACCTAATGACCGCAGGACATGGGATTTCCCATACGGAAGTCGCACCAGATACAGAAACCAAAATGCATGCGGCACAATTGTGGATTGCATTACCCGATGCACAAATTACCGTTGAACCCCGTTTCGATCATTATCCAGAACTGCCAGTGGTGGAAAAAGATGGGGTGGAATTTACCGTTTTGGTCGGAGCGTTTTTAAATACTACCTCACCTGTGAGTGTTTATACCGAGCTATTAGGAGTGGACTTAAGCGCAGCAAAAAGCACCAAAACCCGTTTAACACTCAATCCAAACTTTGAGTATGGATTTATGGCTTTAGAAGGAACGGCTACGGTCAATGGACATGAACTGACTGAAGACAATATGGTGGTGCTTGAGCAGGGTGTAAGTGCGATTGAAATTGAAATCCATGCTGGCAGTCGCTTGTTACTGTTAGGTGGTGAACCCTTTGAAAGTCCAATTTTACTGTGGTGGAACTTTGTTGGTCGTACTCAAGAAGAATTGAAAATTGCGCGTGATCAGTGGATTGCACAAGATGAACGTTTTGGTTCAATTCCTGACTATGAAGGTCCGCGTTTGGAAGCTCCGGCATTTCCAGACCAAATGCGTGCTTCAAAATAAAAGGAATACTGCGAAAAGTCGTTTAATAATAGAATAGGTGGATAGTTTAAATACTTGAAATCTATTCAAAATAATATCAATGAAAAATAGGATAATAAAAAAATGGCAATAATTGCGAATGCAGAAGTCAAAACATGCGTCGAAGCATGGTCTGGTGAAGTAAGTACTGGACGACATCAATTCATTACCGATAAACCAGCGTCTTTTGGCGGTCAGGACAAAGGCCCAGCACCTTATGATTTTATTTGTACAGGTTTGATTTCCTGCACCATGATTACCCTACGGATGTATGCACAGCACAAAGGTATTGAGTGGGGGGCTTTTAGTGTCGAAGCAGATTTTAATGCCAATAAAGAAGGCCGAGAATGGATCAGCCGTCGTTTGTCGTTTGAGCAAACATTGACAGAAGAAGTGCGCCAAAAAATCTTAGACATCTGTCAAAAAACACCGGTCACTAAAACCCTATTACGTTCCGTCGAGATTGAAACCTCAATTGTTTAACTCGCTTGACGGTTTTTTATAGGTGGTAAAGGATTTTGCGCGACTGGGTATTCATGTGTATCGACAGGTGCAAAATCCAAATTTTAGCGTAAAGTGAGTGCTAGATTTCAATTAAAACAAAAGGCAAAACAATGATCATTCTGCACCATTTGGAACATTCACGTTCTTTACGCATTTTATGGGCTTTGGAAGAATTAGGGCTGGAGTATGAGGTGAAGTTTTATAAACGCCTACCGACCTATGCTGCGCCACCTGAGTTAAAAAACATTCATCCCTTAGGCAAAGCACCCGTTTTGACCGATGGTGATTTGGTCATTGCAGAATCTGCGGTGATTTTAGAATACCTACAAGCCACCTACGATACGGAGCACAAGTTTAAACCGAAAAATCCAAAGGATTTAATGCAATATAACTACTGGATGCATTATGCCGAAGGCTCGTTGATGCCATATTTGGTTATGACCTTGGTGATGAATAATGTACCGAAGCATGTCCCATTTCTAATTAAACCGATTGCCAATAAAATTTGTGATGGGGTGAAAGGCGGTTTTATTAATCCACGCTTGAAAGAGCACAGTGCATATTTGGAAAATTATTTATCTCAACATGAATATTTTGCAGGTGATTTTTCTTTTGCCGATATCCAAATGAGCTTCCCTGTGGTGGCGATGCAAGAGCGGGTAAAAGCCCATAACCCTCAAATGGTTGCTTATGCACAGCGCATTCAGCAGCGCCCAGCCTTTAAAAAAGCCAAAGAGCTCAGTGGGTTCTAGTGGGTGGTGATGGTTTGAACTTGATTTTCTTACCCGGTGCATCGGGCAATACGGCATTTTGGCAACCTGTTATCCAGCACCTTCCTCAGGACGATTCAACCATGGTCGTCGCTTATCCGAGTTTTGGTGGCTATCCTGATGATGTGGATGTGCAGAGTTTTGAGAGCTTACAAGACGATGTATTGAATCAAATCCAACAGCCTTCTGTGGTCATTGCACAATCGATGGGCGGCATTTTTGCAGTACAAGCTGCCTTACAAAAGCCTGAACAGGTGCAGGCCTTGGTGCTCGTGGCAACCTCAGGTGGCATTGATTTAAGCCCTTTTCAGGTGGAGGATTGGAGAGAGGATTATCAACAGAGCTTTACGGTTCCTGATTGGTTTGTTCAGCATCAGTCTGATTTGACGGACAGTCTGGAGCGTATCCAGTGTCCAGTTTTGCTGATTTGGGGCGATGCAGATCCGATTAGCCCTGTTGCGGTGGGGCAGGCCTTACACCACCAAATACCACATGCAGAATTGCACATCGTGTCACAGGGATAACATGATTTGGCTTATGTGCATGCGGCGCACGTTGCGCAATTGATTCAAAATTTTCTCTCCAAACTCAGAGTATAAAAAAGGATGCCTCGGCATCCTTTAATTTTTTAGCGCTTGACCACAATCGAATCAATCCCGCTATGTTGTAGGGTTTGCTGTGCAATCACTGCGGCTTCTTGCGAGTCATATGGCCCTGAAATCACGCGATACCATGTTTGGCCACCTTCAACGGTTTTGACTACATCGGCAGAGAGACCATTTAAGATAATTTCTGCACGACGTGCATCGGCACTGTCTGGGTCAGGGTAGCTACGCACTTGCAAAATAAAGCTTGGTGCTTGCGGTGTCGGTGCTGCTTCGGTTAAACCCGGTTCAGCAGGGGTACTTTCTTCGGCAGCAGGTGCTTCAACAATCACCACGGTACTTGGATTGTCTTTGGTTTCAGGAATGGCTTGATCAGGAATCGGCGTCACTTGCTGCTGTGGCAGTAAGTCGTAGAAACGGTAGTCTTTATTGGTTTCTTCTTGATAATGTTCCGAAGTGATTTGACCTTTCGGCTTCACTGGTGCCCAAGGCTTCCACAGTAATAGTGCTACAGCAAAACAGAGCACGATTAAAATGACCACAAGTGTACCGAGCCAAGCTGGAATCAGTGGCTTTTTGGGTTTGTTCGGTCTTTCAGATACACCGCGCTGCGTTTTTCCAAACACGTGGAAACCTCTTTTCTTCTAATCAATATGAGGGACTGGCCCATTCTTTTCTTTATTTTAGTACTTGGCCTCAAGGGATTAAAAGAGGCATCATCGTAAAATAAAGAATCGCTTTGCAAAATTCAAGTTTCACAAAGCGAGCAATACATCAGGATTGATATGGCTACTTTAAGCATAGCTTTCGGTCTTGCAGCCATGTGCGAAGCTTTGCTTCACTTATTACATGGCTTCAGGTGCAGACACACCTAGTAACTCTAAACCATTACGCAAAACTTGTTGTACGTTTATTGAAAGTAATAAACGGGCTTGCGAAAGGGCAATATTCTGTTCGTCGATAATTCTTGTATTATCCAAGTTATACCAACCATGGAATAACGCTGCGAGTTCTTTCAAATAGTTACCCACTTGGTGTGGTTCATAGCTATTTGCAGCACGAAGCACAATTTCAGGATAGGCCGCAAGTTTGGCAAGAATTTCAGTTTCAGCGTCAAGAACTAATAAGGTCGCATCGTAATCAGCTACTTTGCTACGATCAAAACTAATGCCTTTTTCAGGTGCTTTCACATCGACCATACGATTGACACGTGCATGCGCATATTGAATGTAGTACACCGCATTGTCTTTGCTTTGTGAAACTGCAAGGTCTAAGTCAAAGTCAATGTGTTGCTCAGACTTACGCATCACGTAGTAGAAACGCGCAGCGTCGTTGCCCACTTCTTTACGCAGGTCGCGTAAAGTCACGAACTGACCAGAACGAGATGACATTTGTACCATCTCACCACCACGCCATAGGCTGACGAACTGAACTAAAAGCACAGTCAGTTTTTTCGAATCATAACCTAAGGCATCAATCGCGGCTTTGACCCGTGAAATATAGCCATGGTGGTCTGAGCCCCAGATATCAATGATATGGGTATAGCCACGTTGTAATTTGTTCAGGTGATAAGCAATGTCAGAAGCAAAGTAAGTGGTTTGTCCATTACGACGCTTCACAACACGGTCTTTTTCATCGCCAAATTCAGTCGATTTGAACCAAATGTTGCCGTCTTTTTCGTATAAGAAACCACGTTGTTCTAAAGTTTCTAAAGCTTCATCAATTTTGTCTGTCAATGAGGCTTCGCTGAACCATTGGTTAAAGGTTACGCCAAACTCGCCCAAGTCATCTTTGATGTCATCTAAGATCGCATTCAGCGCTGCTTGGTGGAATACGCGGTAAGCTTCACCGATTAAGCTTTGTGAATTATGGATTAAACCATCAATATGCTTTTCTTTGTCGCCTGAAAGGACAACTTTATTGCCTTCAGCATCGAGTTCTTCTGCATATTGCACATCTTCAGGGACATCTTTATAGACGTCTGCCACAGGGCGGACGTAGGCATAGCCATCAGCATCAATAATACTTTGAGCGATTTCTTTAACATAATCGCCTTGATAGGCATTTTTAGGGAAAACCAGTGCTTGGCCTGTTAATTCGAGGTAGCGCAAATAGGTAGATGTTGCAAGGATGTCCATTTGACGGCCTGCATCATTCACATAATATTCACGGTCTACCGTTGCACCTGTTGCCTCAAGCAAGGTTGCAACCGTCATCCCATATGCTGCGCCACGACCATGACCAACGTGCAAGCTAGACGTTGGGTTGGCAGAAACGAATTCTACTTGGATTTTCTTCGCAGCATTGGCTTGAGTGCGACCAAACTGATTGCCTTGCGCTTGAATTTGATCAAGTACAGCAAAGCGTTGGTCAGCATTTAAAAAGAAGTTAATAAAGCCAGGGCCTGCGATTTCTGCTTTGCTGATGTCCGCCACTTCAGGCAGTGCAGCAAGAATTTTTTCGGCTAAATCACGTGGCTTCATACCCGCAGCTTTAGAGGCAATCATCGCGATATTGGACGCGAAGTCACCATGGCTTCGGTCTTTGGTACGCGTCAAAGTACTGCTGTTGTTCCAGTCTGCTGGAAGGACGCCTTCAGCTTGAAGGTTTTGTACTGCGTGCTCGAGAGCTGCTTGGATTGCCGTGTTCATATTCAGTCGAAAATTTAATGTCGCAGAAAAACGCTAAATATAGCAAATTTCCGCGTCTTTAGGTGAATCCATTTTTATAGAATAAAAAATGTTCAAAAACTGCTAACGATTGCGCTGCAATAAACATGAAAAGCGCAGTATGATGAAAACCAAAACGCATACTTTTAAGGATAAAACGTGTCTGAACAGCGGCCCATGATCATTGGGAATATTCCCAAGTTACCAGCAAAATATGCCATGTTTATTTTGCCATTTTTTATCTCATTTTTTATGAGTGGTATTATCTCGATGATCAATCTTTGGCGCAATTTGGGCTGGGTGGACAATTTCCTACAGGTTTGGCTGTCCGCATGGATGATGTCTTGGGTGGTGGCCTATCCTGTAGTGCTCATTGTGCTACCGATTGTGCGCCGTTTGACCGGTGTGTTTGTTGATATGTCACATTTGAACCCACCCAAATAACCTCCATTTTAGCTATTTTCACGGCATGAGACAGGTTTGCTTAGGAGTTCCGCATTTTGGTTTTGAAAACGATACAGTTTGCTTGCATGAAAGAGCTTAATGACTTTGGCACTGGCAAGCTGTTGTTGAAAACGACTCAGGCTTTGGCGTTGAAATGGATCAAAGGGATTGCCATAGTTTTTGTTGTCGAGTAAAAACTGAATCTGTCCTGCTTCTTTATCATAGCCGTATAAGATACGTTTGCCTTGCGCATCTTGAAGCTCAAACGTAGGGGGATGACTGCTGATTTTACAATTCAGACGTAGTGAGAGCACAAAGCCTTCGGTCGATTTGTTTTGTAGCTGATAAATCCCTTGTTTTTCATTTTCCAAATAGACCCATTGGTTCAAGGGTAAATTTGCACTGAGTTGCTTATATTGCTCGATGGTGGCTTTACTGATATCGACAATGCCTTTGGGATCGATTTCAGGCAGTTTTTCGTTATGACCAAATAGTCCTGTAATTTTATTGCTCACAGTAGTTTGCGCCGTAGAAATGGATTGGCATGCTGTCATTTGTGTGAGGCAAAGACACGTAAGACTCAACAACAACATCAGTTTTTTGATGATCATTTTTAATATAAAGAAGAAATAAAAGCGCTAGCTTAGCTTGAGCTTTATTCAAGTTCAAATTTTATCCATGCGCTATTTGATTGAAAGACTGCCGTAAACGTCATTTTTACGTTGAGTCGGTTTGATTTTTATTTTCAGACTAAATCGCTTTGATAATTGCATCACGTTTATAAATATCAAAAGACGCGCAAATGGCGCTAAGCTAGTAGCCGAATTAGATGCATAGATTCTCCCCATAGGTTCATCTCAATCTATGTACAACGAGATAGGTAATGACGACAGAATATTTAAAGACAAAACAACCCTTATACATCCCTTATGCGGGCAATACCTTGCTTGAGTTGCCGCTGTTAAATAAAGGATCGGCATTTACGGAAGAAGAGCGCACTCGCTTCAACTTGCATGGTTTAATTCCGCATGTTGAAGAAAGCATTGAAGAACAAAGTCAGCGTTCTTATCAACAATATTGTGCTTTTAATGATGCGATCAATAAGCACATTTACTTGCGTAATATTCAAGACACCAACGAAACTTTGTTCTATCACCTCATTGAAAACCATTTAAGTGAGATGATGCCAATTATCTATACTCCAACGGTGGGTGAGGCCTGTCAGCGTTTCTCGGATATTTATCGTCGCCATCGTGGTACATTTATTTCCTATCCAGACCGTGCGCATATTGATGACATCTTGCATAACATCAACAAGAAAAATGTCAAAGTTATTGTGATTACCGACGGCGAGCGTATTTTAGGCTTGGGCGACCAAGGTATTGGCGGGATGGGTATTCCGATTGGAAAATTGTCGCTCTATACCGCGTGTGGGGGTATTAGCCCAGCTTACACCTTACCAATTACCCTCGATGTTGGGACCAATAATCAGCAGTTACTGAATGACCCGATTTATATGGGTTGGAATCAACCGCGCATCAGTGGTGATGAGTACTATGCTTTTGTTGATGAAGTGATTGCTGCGATGAAGCGTCGTTGGCCGAAAGCCTTAATTCAATTTGAAGATTTTGCGCAAAATAATGCCATGCCTTTATTGAATAAGTACCGTGATGAAATCTGTTGTTTTAATGATGATATTCAAGGTACCGCAGCCGTTTCTGTGGGCAGTTTGATTGCTGCATCACGTGCGGCAGGTAAACAGCTCAAAGATCAAACTGTTGCCTTCTTAGGTGCGGGTTCAGCAGGCTGTGGGATTGCTGAGCAAATTGTTGCGCAGATGAAAGTTGAAGGTTTAACTGATGCCGAAGCGCGTGCACGCGTGTATATGGTTGATCGTTTTGGTTTAATCACTGAAAATCAGCCGAATCTACTCGATTTCCAACGTAAATTGGCGCAAAAGCCAGACGTGATAGCGGAATGGGGCAATGCTGAAGAGGTGATTTCACTGCTCGATGTCGTGAAAAATGCCAAACCTACTGTGTTGATTGGAGTATCGGGTCAGCCGGGCTTATTCACTGAAGAAGTGATTCGTACTTTGGCTTCGAATTGTGATCGTCCGATTGTGCTGCCACTGTCTAATCCAACATCGCGTGTCGAAGCGGTGCCAGCGGATATTATTCACTGGACGGACGGCAAGGTTTTGATTGCGACAGGCAGTCCTTTTGCTCCAGTCAACTATCAAGGCAAAATTTATAATATTTCGCAGTGCAATAACTCATATATCTTCCCAGGCATTGGGCTGGGCGTGATTGCGGCCAATGCAAGCCGTGTGACAGACTCTATGCTAATTGCATCGAGTAATGCTTTGGCAGATTGCTCACCGATGCTCGTGAACCCTACAGCAGATTTATTGCCTGAGATTGATGAAATTCAGAAAGTCTCTAAACTGATAGCCTTTAAAGTGGCCAAAGCAGCAATGGATGCAGGTGTAGCCCCGATTATTAGTGATGAGCAATTGCAACACGCGATTGAGAAGAACTTCTGGAAGCCAGAGTATCGTCACTATAAACGTGTCGCCTTCTAAAGCTTAAAATGAGACGAACAAAAAGGAGCATGCTGCTCCTTTTTGTTTTTTTGAGAGCTGCATCTTCATTAACATTATTTTACTAGATTAAAAAAAAGACATTTTGTACACTCCGCGCACAAGGGCTTTGTTGCACAAACCTATCTGTAAAGGGTTTTTCAGCGATATAATTTTCAAATGAAGAAGCCTACACACAAAATCTACCGCACAACCAATTGGCCCGCATATAACCGAGCACTCATGAGTCGCGGAAATATTGCCATTTGGTTTGATCCTGCTACGCAATGGTATGCGCCATCAAAAGGCAAACAAGGGCGAAATCAAACCTACTCCGACGCAGCCATCCAATGCTGCTTAATGATTAAATCCTTATTTCGTCTGTCTTTACGTATGGTTACTGGCTTTGTGCAAAGTCTGATTAAACTTTGCGGATTAAATTGGATAGCTCCAGATTACACCACGCTTTGTAGAAGACAAAAGCATATTGATATTGTAATCAGCTACCAAAAAAGTAGCGATGGGCTGCATCTACTCATGGACTCTACAGGCATGAAGTTTCTAGGTGAGGGCGAATGGAAACGCAAGAAACATGGACCTGAATATCGTCGCCAATGGCGTAAACTTCATATTGGTATAGATGCTAAAACCCTACAAATACGAGCAGTTCAGCTTACAACCAATAATGTCAGTGATTCACAGGTGCTTGGTGATTTACTTAATCAGATTCCACAAGATGAGCGGATTGACTCTGTTTATACCGATGGAGCTTATGACACCAAGCAATGCCGTCAGGTCATTGCAGATCGGCAAGGGCATGCGGTGATTCCACCTAGAAAAAATGCGAAACCATGGAAAGATACAAAGAGTAGCTCGCTAGAGCGAAATGAATTACTTCGAACAATTAAACGTTTAGGCAGGACACTATGGAAAAAATGGTCAGGCTATCATCGGCGAAGTTTGGTTGAAACTAAGATGCATTGCATCAAATTATTAGGAGATAAACTCAGTGCAAGGAGTTTTGATAGCCAAGTGAATGAGATCCATGCACGTGTAGCAGTCCTTAACAGATTTACGGAATTAGGTCGACCACTTACCCAAGTTACGCCTTAAATTTGGCTCAATTAGGGGCGCTTTGCATTTCAAATCTTTGTGCAACAAAGCCGATATGGATATACAGCCATCATGTACTGAAAATGATAAAATAGTTAGCTCAGGCTTGTTGGATTTAAAAAAATAAGAATAAAAAGAAAGGTAATTATATACCTTTCTTTTTAATATTTTTTAGTAAAGAAAATTTATATTCAACTTTTAAAGTATAGAGATATGGATTTTTATCACCCTTCCAACACTTCTTCCAACAACTCTTCGCTCGGCGCAAAATAATAAGCACCGTCCACAGGAGTCACAAAATGAAGCATACGGTCATGAATTCCATCACCACTGGTGCCGAACATACGCAGTAACATCGCATCAATAATGTTTAAATCTTTCGTATAGGCAATAAAAAATAAACCTTGCTCACCTTTACCATCGCCATAAGGAAGAGAGTGACGTAGGATTTCCATTTCCTCGCCTTCATCATCTTCAACCACGACACGTGCAACGTGAGAATTTTCAGGCTTAACGTCATCATCTAGTTCAATACTTTCAAGTTTTGTCCGTCCAAAGACTTGCTCTTGAGCATCAACCTTTAGCTTTTTCCACTTTTCCAAATCATGGCAATAGCGCTGCGCAAAGATAAAAGAACCATCTGCGAATACTCCTGTATCTTCACTTAATAAGGTCGTTGCAGCACGATCATCGGGAAACTGTGGGTTTTCAGTACCATCAATAAAACCAGTCAAATCTCGACCATCAAAATTGCGGAAGCAGACTCGTTCATCTAAAACATCAACTTTATCTTGGATGCCTTCAAAGAACGATTGGCTAAGGGCAAAACAAATATCGGTACGCTGAGACGCAATATGAATTAAAACATCCGCAGGTGAAACAGGCATATTGAAAGAGCCATAAATGGGCTCTAGCTGTTTAAACCCTACAGGCGCTGTAGGATGAAGTTGTGCCCAAAGTTCAGGGCCAAAAGCAACCGCTGTTTTAATTTGCGCATTTGGATGTTGGGTAATAAGACGATCACGGGTGGAAAATAAATCTTCTAATTGTTCTTTAAGTTCATCAATACTTAAATCTTTTAAACGTAAAACAATAAAACGGGCATGATCTGAAGGTAATGGTAGAATTACAGATTGGGCGGTCATTCATGGCTCCTAAAAAAATTGTTATTTCTATTGGCTGTACTTATTGTGCCTTATGCAGTTTCTGCTTCATAGCCTTAAGTGATAAATTCATTGATGAATAATAAACCCTAAAAGCATGAAAGATCATATAATCTAAATGTCATTTTTTTCTCAATACCACTATGTCATTTCAAATTTGGCTGGGCTTTGTACTCGCATGTTGGATCATTAGTATTTCTCCAGGGGCAGGTGCAATTGCTTCGATGTCCAGTGGTCTGAATTATGGCTTTCGCCGTGGCTATTGGAATGCACTGGGTTTACAGCTGGCACTTTTAGTGCAAATCGGGATTGTTGCTGCAGGGGTAGGGGTGCTATTTGCCACCACACCTTGGGCTTTCCTGGTTGTGAAATGGTTTGGGGTGTTGTACTTGTTATATCTGGCTTATTTGCAATGGCGAGCACCTGCACAGTCTATTGAAATTCAGCAGGAACAACCGAATAAATCGATTCCTAAACTGGTCTTGTATGGCTTTCTGGTCAATATGAGCAATCCGAAAGCCATTGTGTTTTTACTGGCCGTATTGCCCCAGTTTCTAGACTTGTCTAAACCGCAGTGGATTCAGTATCTGATTATGGCTATGACTATGGTCACCATTGACCTGATTGTAATGGCGGGCTATACGGGGTTAGCAGCGAAAGTTTTAAAACTCTTAACATCACCGCGACAGCAAAAATATCTCAATCGTACTTTTGCCGTGTTGTTCAGTTGTGCGGCGGGACTGCTTAGTTTGGTTCATCAGTAAGTTTAGTCTGCGTCAGTTCTGCTAAAAACTGTTGTTCGGTAACCACATGTATACCGTGCTGACGAAATAGGGCGGCAGTAATTCCTTCCCCTGCAATTTTTTGCCCCGTAAATGTGCCATCATAAATACCATCACTGCCACAGGATGGGCTATTGGCTTTGAGCACGGCATGGGTGACATGATTGGCTTGCGCCAATGCTAAAGCTTTGTAGGCACCTTGCATAAAGGCATCGCTAAGCTGATGACCATCTGAGGAAAAAACCTGTGCTTGGCCTAATAAAACATCAGCACCTGACCCATGGCGAATTTCTGCTGCGGGGCGCGGGGTTGGAAGTCCCGCACTGACTTCGGGACATAAGCTGACATAATTTTTATCGAGCATGGCTTGAACTAACTGATAGACAAGGCAGTCTTTGCCGTCATAACGGACTTTTTGTCCGAGTAGACATGCACTGATAAAATAACGTTGATGGCTCATTTAGTTATGTCAATTTTTTAAACTTCTGCGCGATAAAAATCAACGCAAACAGAGTCGACATGGTTAAAACAATGCTGAGCCCTGTAGAGGTATTCAGTCCTGCACTGGACCATAAACCAACCGTCACCCCAATTTGCGCAATCACAAAGGCCCAAATCACCATTTGTTTTGGAGAGTGGGCAAGCAGTCGAGCGGTGAGTGCTGGAATGACAAGCAAGGCACCCATCAGTAAAGAACCCACTGCACGAAGCGCTAAAATGGTAAATAAAGCCAGTAGTAACATAAAAATCAAGCGTTGCCATTTCGCACTGACACCTTCACTAACAGCCATATCAGGATCGATCGCGATTTGAATTTGAGCCTGCCAACTTTTATAAAGCACTGCCAATGCAACAACAATAACAGTAGCAAAAATGGGTAGGTCTGCCCATGTGATCGTGAGTAAATCACCAAATAAATAGCTGAGTAACTCAGGTCTTAAACTTGGAATGTGTTGAATAAACATCAGACCCGAGCAGAGCAAGGTCGCAGAACAGAGTGCGAGTAATGCATCATTTGGTAAACGTGGATCATGCAACACCCAAAGGATTGCCACCAACAACCCCGCAATAAAAGCTACACCCATCCACAGGGGCAACGCCATTGCTCCTGCAATCGCGACACCCAGTAACGTGCCATGTGCCATGGTGTCGGCAAAGAATGACATGCGGCGCCATAGCATCAAACAGCCCAGTGGCGCAGTCAAAAAGACCAGCAACGTACCCATAATCCATGCAGGTAATAGCAGTTGTAACCATTCCATCATGACTTAAGCTTCCGGTTCAGGGTGAATGTGTGGGCGAGCGTCATGCTGACAAGGCGTTGCACTATCACCATGTGCGCAGTGATCATGATGATGTTGATAGAACACGCGGTTAGTACCAAAAATGGCTTGATACTCAGGGTGTTGTTGCACGTTTTCAGGTAGGCCGCTACAACAAATGTGTTTATTCAAACACACCACACGATGAGTTCCTTGCATGACCCACTGCAAATCATGTGAAACCATGAGCACAGCACAACCATATTTGGCGGGTAAGCTGCGCACATAGTCGTACAGCTCAGCCTCAGACTGAATGTCTAAGCCCTGCATCGGTTCATCGAGAACCAAAATATCGGGTTGACGTAACAGCGCACGGGCCAGTAAAACGCGTTGTCGTTCTCCACCTGAAAGCTGCTGTACTTTAGAGTTTTCAAGTCTGCTGATCCCAGTATCGTGGATAATTTCTTGCTTGATTACAGGATCGCATTTTTCCAAAGCCAAAAGGTCTTTAACCCTAAGTGGTAGGCTATGTGAGGGATTAAATTTTTGTGGTACATAAGAAAACTTGAGTGGCTTTGTTGTTTTAATGTCGCCAGCATTAGGGTGCACAATACCCAACAGCACTTTAATGAGTGTGGATTTCCCTGCACCATTTGGCCCAATCAGGGTCACAATTTCCCGTTCATGTAAGACAAAATCGACATGCTTTAAAATGTCGCGTTCATCGATACGAACACTAATTTGGGAGAGTTCAACCAGAACAGGATCGAGGCTTACTTGTGGCGACACTGCTGACAAATTCCTGAAATTTCGATAATGCTATGTTGTGCCGTAAAACCATCGGCTGCGGAAAGTGCATCGAGTTGTTGTAATAATCCCTGAGCAGAGGCCTCTGTCACTGATTTGCAATCAGTACAAATGAGAAAGGCGGCTTGATGGCCTTCGCGGGGATGGCAACACGGAATATAGGCATTAATCGAGGTGAGGCGGTGAATGAGGCCCTTTTCTAATAAAAAGTCTAGGGTGCGGTACACCGTCGGTGGGGCAGCAGGGCGATCGGCATTGCTTTTAATTTTAGCCAACAAGTCATACGCACCCATCGGGCCTGTCGCATTCAGGATCAGTGCCAAGACTTCTTTTCTTAAGGGGGTTAGGCGCGCACCAGTTCCTGCGCACAAGACTTCTGCTTCAGCCAAACGCGTCTCAACGTTGTGATGACCATGCACATCATGTAAAGCATGGTGGTGTTCGTGAGAACAAGCGCTCATAACAAACCTCAAGTGCAAAATTTATAAAAGAAAAACGACATTAAATCTTAACATGAAGCGCAGAGAGTTTCGATTAGGCATAGGTATTTTTGTCGATTTGTTATATTATAACACTAATTGTATTTCTAGTGATTGCTCCCCATGTCCCGTTTCTTGGCTTTTTTTGCGTTTGCGCTGTTTAGTAGTGTTGCTTGGACGCAAGACTTGGTTGTCTCTACACAGCCGATTTACTTGATTGCACAGGAAGTGACGAAAGGCATTGAAAAACCAACCTTATTATTGGCCGATCAATCTGGACATGATGTGAGTTTGACCCCAATGCATCGTAAAATTATTCAGGATGCAGGTTTGGTTATTTGGTTGGGACGAGCACATGAAGCACCGCTGGATAAACTCCTGACCCCCAATGATAAAGCAGTTTCTATTTTAGATTCAGGCATTATCAATGCTTTACCACTACGAAATACCCGTGGTGATGCCTTAAAAAATACCATCGATACCCATGTTTGGCTTGACCCAAACAATGCGGTACGCATTGGTTTCTTTATTGCAGGCCTGCGTTCACAGCAGATGCCTGAGTATAAGGAGCGCTACTGGAACAATGCCAAACTCTTTGCTCAGAAAATGTTGCAAGCTTCAGCTATATATAGTCAAAGTACCCAAGCGCGCCCATATTGGTCTTTTCATGATGCCTATCAATACTTAGAGCGACCTTTAAATTTACGCTTTGCAGGCGCATTGACAGACGACCCACATATTGCGCCTACGGTTGCGCAAATCAAATACTTAAATGACAGTCGCCCTTATTCAAAGATGTGCCTTTTGGCTGAAGTGCATGCGAGTCAAGCACAATATCAAAAGTTGAACCCATTGGTTTTCCAAGCGGTTGATGAAAGCATGACTGGGGCAGGGGATTTTGTCAGCGCGTGGAAGCAATTGGCCGAACATGTGCATAAATGTGTGCTAAATGCGCGAAAGTAACGCAAAAATTAAACAATAATTGATTAGTTTAAAAGCAATTTAAACATAGAAAAAAACTCGACTTAGGTCGGGAAAAGATTGCATGTTCAGGGGTGTAACTCTATAATGCCTGCGATTAAAAATAATCATCAGCTAAACTTGTCAAGCATGATTGTTGTGAGTGAATAAATAATGAGCCGAACTAGTCGCTTGATTGACCGACGATTAGCGAAAGCTTTAGTCCTCTTACAAGCATGTATGATTCCTGTTTCAGCCTTGATCGGCTGGGTCGTGAAAGACTCAACCGCAGCCCTGAGTGCAGCATTAGGTGCGCTCGTGTGTTGGCTTGCGACTTGCTATTTTTCATGGCAGTCGTTTCGAGCAGCAGGAGCTCGCGCTTCTAAACAAGTTCTTGCGAACATGTATAAAGGCATGATGGGTAAGTTTGCAATTGTGATTGTTGGTTTCATTTTAATTTTAAGCAATGTCAAACCGTTGTCAGCGGTGGCATTGTTTTGTGGTTTTATGCTCGTTCAAACCATGACGTGGGTTGCTCCATTTTGGGTGTCGCGTCAACAAAAACGAGTTTAATAAGCACTACAAAAAATTGAAAAGTTTTTTAGGAGATGGACGAGATATCAAGCAGCACGCGATGTTCGTTCTCTCTATTTGTATTTGACATTGACCAGGTGTGATTTATGGCTGCTGAAGAACATGCCCTTACTTCGACCGAGTATATCAAGCATCACTTGACGAATATGACTTATGGCAAAATGCCAGACGGTTCATGGAAGTTGGCTGAGACTGCTGAAGAAGCTCAACAGATGGGGTTCACTGCTATTCACTTGGATTCAATGGGTTGGTCTATCACTCTTGGTGTGATTTTCTGTTTGTTGTTCTGGTGCGTAGCGAAAGCTGCAAACTCTGGTGTTCCAACCAAGTTCCAGTCTGCAATTGAAATGATCATTGAGTTTGTGGACTCAAGTGTTCGCGACACTTTCCATGGCAAATCACGCTTAATTGCGCCACTTGCATTGACCATTTTCGTGTGGATTTTCCTCATGAACGCAATGGACTTAATCCCAGTTGACTTTATTCCGTATACAGCTCAACTGATTGGTGCAAGTGTATTTGGTATGGATCCTCATCACGTCTACTTCAAGGTTGTACCTTCTACAGATCCAAACATTACCCTAGGTATGTCTTTATCTGTATTTGTACTGATCTTGTTCTACAGTATTCGAGAAAAGGGGATTGGTGGTTTCGTTGGCGAATTAGCACTTAACCCATTTAACCCAAGTAACCCAGTTGCAAAAGCGTTATTGATTCCAGTGAACTTAATTCTTGAATTAGTAACATTCCTTGCACGTCCAGTTTCATTGGCTCTACGACTGTTCGGTAACATGTATGCAGGTGAGTTAATCTTCATCCTTATCGCATTATTACCGTTCTGGATCCAATGGGCGTTGTCTGTGCCTTGGGCGATCTTCCACATTCTTGTTATCACGCTACAAGCATTCATCTTTATGATGCTGACTATCGTATACTTGAGCATGGCAAGCGAAAAGCATTAATGGTAATGCCCAACTATCACTGGATGGTTGGGCGCACAATTTTTTAATTTAATTTGGTATAAACCTAACCTCTGAGGAATTATCATGGAACTCACTTTAGGTCTAGTTGCAATTGCATCTGCTATCTTGATCGCTTTTGGTGCTTTAGGTACTGCGATTGGTTTTGGTCTTTTAGGCGGTCGCTTCCTTGAAGCTGTTGCACGTCAACCAGAATTGGCTCCACAACTTCAAACTCGTATGTTCTTAATCGCGGGTCTTCTTGATGCTGTGCCTATGATCGGTGTTGGTATTGGCTTGTTCTTCATCTTTGCTAATCCATTTGTAGGTTAATCAGCTTAATTCCTAAATTAAACTATTGAGGAATAGCAATGAATATCAACCTCACATTGATTGGCCAAGCGATTGCATTTGCGATGTTTGTCGCATTCTGCATGAAATTTGTATGGCCACCACTAATCAATGCGATTAGTGAGCGTCAGCGTAAAATCGCTGATGGCTTAAACGCTGCTGAAAAAGCAAAAGCTGATCTTGCGGATGCGCAAGCTCAAGTGAAAGCTGAATTAGATGCAGCGAAAGCGCAAGCGGCTCAATTGATCGAACAAGCGAACCGTCGCGGTGCACAATTGGTAGAAGAAGCTCGTACTCAAGCGTCAGCTGAAGGTGAGCGTATTCGTCAACAAGCAAAAGAAGCTGTTGATACAGAAATCAATTCTGCTCGTGAAGAATTACGTCAACAAGTTGCTGATCTTGCAGTAACAGGTGCTGAGAAAATTCTTAGCCAAAAAGTTGATGCTGAAGCTCACAATGCCATGCTGACTCAGCTGGCTGCTAAACTTTAAGAGAGGCGGATTATGGCTGAACTCTTGACGTTGGCACGCCCGTACGCTAAAGCAGCATTTGCTTACGCTTCTGAGCAAAATGCAACTGACTCTTGGTCATCTGCATTGAACTTGCTCAGTGCTGCGGTGCAAGACGAAGCATTTTCAGCTTTCTTAACTCGCCCTGAGCTTACTCCTGCTGAGCAGGTAAGTCTTTTTGCAAAAGTATTAGGCGAAGACCAAACTGCAGCAGTGTCAAACTTTTTGACATTGCTTGCTGAAAACAACCGTTTGGTGCTTCTTCCTGAAATTTCTGCTGAATACGAGCAGCTCAAATCACAGAATAACAATACTGTGGATGTAGTGATTGAATCTGCATTCCCATTGACTTCTGTACAAGAACAATTACTTGCACATGCTTTAGAGAAAAAATTCGAAGCTGCGGTAAATGTTTCTGTAGAAGTTAAACCAGAGCTTATTGCTGGTGTTGTTATTCGTGCAGGCGACCAAGTGATAGATGATTCTGCGCTTAACAAGCTAGAAAAAATGCGGACTCGTCTTCTTGCTTAATTGCATATGAAGACTGAACTTTAAAAAGATTGAGGTATAGCGCAATGCAACAACTGAATCCATCCGAGATCAGTGCGCTCATTAAACAGCGTATCGGCGATCTGGACACCAGCGCGACCGCTAAAAACGAAGGGACCATTGTTATGGTTTCCGACGGTATTGTGCGTATTCACGGCCTTGCTGATGCAATGTACGGTGAAATGATCGAATTCGACGGCGGCTTATACGGTATGGCACTGAACCTAGAACAGGATTCAGTGGGCGTCGTTGTTTTAGGTAACTACTTAAGCCTTCAAGAAGGTCAAAAAGCACGTTGCACAGGTCGTGTATTAGAAGTTCCGGTTGGTCCAGAACTTTTAGGCCGTGTAGTAGATGCTTTGGGTAACCCAATTGATGGTAAAGGCCCAATTGATGCAAAATTAACTGATGCTGTTGAAAAAGTAGCACCAGGCGTAATTTGGCGTCAATCAGTGGATCAACCTGTACAAACTGGTTATAAATCAGTAGATACAATGATCCCTGTAGGCCGTGGTCAGCGTGAGTTGATCATTGGTGACCGTCAAACTGGTAAAACAGCGATGGCGATCGATGCGATCATCGCTCAGAAAAACTCTGGCATTAAATGTGTATACGTAGCTATTGGTCAAAAACAATCGACTATTGCTAACGTTGTGCGCAAGCTAGAAGAAACTGGCGCTATGGCGTATACCACTGTTGTAGCAGCAGCTGCAGCCGATCCAGCAGCAATGTTGTACTTGGCTCCATACTCTGGTTGTACAATGGGTGAATACTTCCGTGACCGCGGTGAAGATGCACTAATCATTTATGATGATTTGTCTAAGCAAGCTGTTGCTTACCGTCAAATTTCATTGTTATTACGTCGTCCACCAGGTCGTGAAGCGTATCCAGGTGACGTATTCTATCTTCACTCTCGTCTTCTTGAGCGTGCTTCGCGCGTTTCTGCTGACTACGTTGAGAAATTCACGAATGGTGAAGTTAAAGGCCAAACTGGTTCATTAACTGCATTACCAATCATTGAAACTCAAGCGGGTGACGTATCTGCATTCGTACCAACGAACGTAATTTCGATCACTGACGGTCAGATCTTCCTTGAAACATCATTATTCAACGCAGGTATTCGTCCTGCTGTGAACGCGGGTATCTCTGTATCTCGTGTTGGTGGTTCAGCGCAGACTAAGATCATCAAAAAATTGTCTGGTGGTATCCGTACTGCTTTGGCGCAATACCGTGAATTGGCAGCGTTTGCTCAGTTCGCTTCTGACCTTGATGAAGCAACTCGTAAGCAACTTGAACATGGTCAACGTGTAACTGAATTAATGAAGCAAAAACAATATGCTCCATATTCAATTGCTGACCAAGCTGTTTCAATTTATGCATCTAACGAAGGCTACATGGCTGACGTTGAAGTGAAGAAAATCGTAGACTTTGATGCTGCGTTAATCTCTTACTTCCGTTCAGAAAATGCTGCGTTAATGCAAAACATCGATGAAACTGGTGATTACAACAAAGACATCGAAGCTGCAATCAAAGCAGGTATTGAAAGCTTTAAAGCGACTCAAACTTACTAATTTCAACTTCAGTTGGATTTAGTTTTGGTTTGGTTCACGGATCAACCTTCGAGGGCTCGAAAGGGCCTTCGAATACTAGGTTAAGCGTATGGCAAATTTAAAAGAAATTCGCGCCAAAGTAGCTAGTATCAAAAGCACGCAGAAAATTACTCGCGCGATGCAGATGGTAGCAGCTTCTAAGATGCGTCGTGCGCAAGAGCGCATGGCTCAAGGCCGTCCGTATGCCGAAAATATGCACCGTGTAATTGCTCACTTGGTTCAAGCGAATCCTGAATACAAACACCGTTATATGGTTGAACGCCCTGTAAAGCGCGTTGGCTATATCATTGTGTCTTCAGATCGCGGCCTTGCTGGTGGTTTGAACATTAACTTGTTCAAAAAAGTGGTTAAACACGTACAACAGCAACAAGAGCAGTCAATTGAAGTTCAATTTGCTTTAATTGGTCAAAAAGCGGTTTCGTTTTTTAAAAACTACGGCGGTAAAGTGCTGGGTGCTACGACAAATGTCGGTGATACACCAAGCCTTGAACAGTTATCTGGTTCTGTACAGGTGATGTTAGACGCATTTGATAAAGGCGAGTTAGATCGTATTTATCTTGTGTCAAACGGCTTTGTCAATGCCATGACTCAAAATCAAAAAATCGAACAACTTGTTCCTTTAGCAACTGCTGAAGAAAACAAGACCCTTAACCGTCAATACGGTTGGGACTATCTCTATGAGCCTGAAGCTAAAGAGCTTTTAAATGGCTTATTGGTTCGTTATATCGAGTCTGTGGTATATCAAGGCGTGATCGAAAACATCGCGTGTGAGCAGTCAGCTCGTATGGTTGCAATGAAAGCTGCAACGGACAACGCAGGTGATTTGATCAAGAGCCTACAACTTATTTATAACAAGCTGCGTCAAGCCGCGATTACTCAGGAAATTTCTGAGATCGTTGGTGGTGCCGCTGCCGTTTAACATTATTTTGAATTGAGGAGACAGCAATGAGTAGCGGTCGTATCATTCAGATCATCGGCGCGGTTATCGACGTCGAGTTTGAACGTAACAGCGTTCCTAAGATCTATGACGCTCTCCACGTTGATGGCACTGAAACTACATTAGAAGTTCAGCAACAACTTGGTGATGGCGTAGTTCGTACTATTGCAATGGGTTCTACTGAAGGCCTTAAGCGTGGTTTGAACGTAACGAATACTAACGCACCAATCTCTGTACCAGTGGGTACAGCGACTTTGGGTCGTATCATGGACGTTCTTGGTCGCCCAATCGACGAAGCTGGTCCAGTTGCGACTGAAGCGCGTTTGCCGATTCACCGTCAAGCACCTTCTTATGCTGAACAAGCAGCTTCTACTGACCTTTTAGAAACTGGTATTAAAGTCATCGACTTACTATGCCCGTTCGCTAAAGGTGGTAAAGTTGGTCTGTTCGGTGGTGCCGGTGTTGGTAAAACTGTAAACATGATGGAGTTGATCAACAACATCGCTAAAGCGCACTCAGGTTTATCTGTGTTCGCTGGTGTTGGTGAGCGTACTCGTGAAGGTAACGACTTCTATCACGAGATGAAAGACTCAAACGTTCTAGACAAAGTAGCAATGGTCTACGGTCAGATGAACGAGCCACCGGGTAACCGTTTACGCGTAGCGTTGACTGGTTTGACCATGGCTGAGTACTTCCGTGACGAGAAAGACGAAAACGGCAAAGGCCGTGACGTACTATTGTTCGTAGATAACATCTACCGTTATACACTAGCAGGTACTGAAGTATCAGCACTTCTAGGTCGTATGCCATCTGCAGTAGGTTACCAACCGACACTTGCAGAAGAGATGGGTGTTCTTCAAGAACGTATTACATCGACTAAGTCTGGTTCGATTACGTCAATTCAAGCGGTATACGTACCTGCCGATGACTTAACAGATCCATCGCCTGCAACTACGTTTGCTCACTTAGATGCAACTGTAGTATTGAGCCGTGACATCGCATCTTCTGGTATTTACCCAGCGATCGATCCACTTGACTCAACTTCACGTCAGTTAGATCCACTCGTAGTGGGTGCTGAGCATTACGAGATCGCTCGTTCAGTTCAAAACGTTCTTCAACGTTATAAAGAATTGAAAGACATCATCGCGATTCTTGGTATGGACGAACTTGCAGAAGAAGATAAGTTGACTGTTTACCGTGCGCGTAAAATCCAACGTTTCTTCTCTCAACCGTTCCACGTAGCTGAAGTGTTTACTGGTGCTCCTGGTAAACTTGTACCGCTTAAAGAAACGATTCGTGGCTTTAAAGGTCTTTTAGCTGGTGAATATGACCACATTCCAGAACAAGCGTTCTATATGGTTGGTGGTATTGACGAAGTAATTGCTAAAGCTGAGAAACTTTAATTAGTTACCTAATTTAGGAGATTCTCATGTCGACTATGCAGTGTGATGTTGTAAGTGTTCAAGAGTCTTTGTACTCTGGCGCTGTAACGATGCTAATTGCTAAAGGTGCTGGTGGTGAATTAGGTATTATGCCTGGTCACGCGCCACTAGTAACTTTACTCAAGCCGGGTACAATCCGTGTTCTGCTTGAAAACGGTACAGAAGAGTTAATCTATGTATCTGGTGGTGTTCTAGAAGTTCAACCGCATGTTGTTACGGTTCTTGCAGATACTGCAGTCCGTGCAGAAAACTTAGATGAAGCAGCAATTCTTGAAGCGCGTAAACACGCTGAACAATTGCTTGCAAATCAAAAGAGCGATTTGGACTCGGCTGCTGCTTTGGCTGCTCTCGCAGAAACTGCTGCTCAGTTGGAAACCATCCGCAAAATCAAAAACCGCGCTCAATAAGAGACGGTTTGAGATTAAAAAAAGCCACCGAAAGGTGGCTTTTTTTATGTCTGTTGATAAAAATGCGTCAATTGCTTATTTCATGATGAGTTTGTTGGTTTCTTAGTTGTCATTGTTCAAATGGACTGGATTGGTCTGCTGCATACATGCAATCTTTGTTTTGCATGATAGTGCTTCGTCTTTTAACTGTATGTTGGCTTGTAGAATATTTTGAATACACAATTTTTAAAATTCATCTGAATCAATGCTCCTATGCTTGATATATTTCGTTAAGCAAGGACATAGCTATCTAAAGTTGCATATCTTTTATTCAACAGAAGTTATATTTTGAAAGCTTCTCTGTAAGCGAAGATGAAGATGAACCTGATTGCGCATGAATCCCACTTTTGGGAACTTTACCAAGATTTTGAGCATTATTATCTGAGTATTGCAGTCGACATGAGCTCAGTGGTGTCGTGTTGGGACTTGGTATTGACTTCAGAAGAAATATTACAATATGAACATCGGGGTCGCGCGAGTATTCAGGAGCTGACCAAAGCCATGATTGACGCAGCTTATAAGGGTGATTTTTCAATGATGGAAGCACGTTCAGCCAAGCCATATGAGCGTCACGCCATGCAAAAGGCTTTTAAAGAATGGTTAGCACAGAGCAAAACTCAGGAACAGTCTTCGTTTTGATGAGGTGTGAGCTCAAAGCATTATTTTAAATTTATTGCAAAAAGCTTTGACGCAATTGGCTAAAAATCATGCGGCTAACGCTATTGTGTTGAGTCTCAATCAACTTTTTGATTTGCTCAACTTGAGGTTTATCTTCAGGAATCACAATCTCTGGATCGATTTCGATATCCGAATTGGACATGGTATTGGACGGCTGTGCAAGCAAATTTGAAGATGGGTGTTGGGCATGCCAAAGCTGTGTTTCGAGTGATATGATGTACTTATATTCATCGGTATTGGGGTTAAACCGCTTATATAGTCTCAGGTCTTGCATTGCATCTTGACGGCTTCGATCAGGCATATCTGTTTCGCCTTCCAACCATTCAGAGATAACTGGATGAATTTCATGTTGCATCAGTTGGTAATAAAGCCAATCGCTGAGTAGGCTATGATCGATGTCAGACAGATATGGGCTGTTGTGTTGCAGCAATTGTTGTAAGTGTTCGAGAACCAAAACTTCTTGCTTTTGTAAGGCATAGCGCGCTTCAGCATCAAATTGTTGGTATTCTTCGGCTGGAATTTCAGTGAAATGTTGCTGTTCAATGAAGGCATCTACAATATGCGTTTGAAATAAGTTATTCCATTGTTCTAGCGCATGAATTTCGAGCTGTTGTAGCTCTTTAAACGCTTTGCTTTGATAGCGGCTGAGCTGCAGGCGCTGAATATTTTGCCGGTTGAACTCAATTTTTTGTTTGATGTATTCAGCATAAGCGCCTTGTTGTTTGGGGCTGACAGGGCTTGTAACATCTACCAAAAGTAACTGCTGCTGTTGTTTGTATTTGAGCCAGTCCTGAATACGTTGAACTTCTTTATGCTCTTTAGAAAAAAACTGGGTTAAGTGTGGCGTGGTTTTTTCAGGCATTAAAAAGTGCATCCCGCCAAAGACGATGATTGCTAAACAGGCGATCACAAGAATGACTTTTTTCATTATAAAAATGTTTTTCTGTGTTTCTTATTTGTACATGGTAGCTTAAAAATGAGAAATAGTTAATGTTTTTTCATTAAAGCTTCAAATCTGTATGGGTAAAATTGAAAATTCACCTTGTCCGAGAATACGAACTTTATACAGTGCATCAAAGCCTTCAGCATAGTGCGGTGGTTCAAGTTTTTGAGCGGTGGCTCTGATCCCGACTTCAGGAATGCGGGCTTTGCCTTCACGTAGGCAGTTGCGTTGCAGCGCACTTTTAAGTTCAGTCTCAAAGAGGTAGCCTACAATTTCAAAGCCTGCGGCCAGAGCACTGGCAATATAACGCGCACGATCGGCTGGCGTAGGGTTGGTATTATCAATTACCATTTTGGTTTTTGAGGCGAGTCCTGCTTCAAAAATGATTTTTTCACGATGCCGTGTTTTCAACATGTCGAGGTTGATGCGCAAATGGCTATGTGCCAAATTCAACAGATAATAGCTCGATTTTCCCGAAGCTTGGATGCCCATAAAAATAATCAGCTGCATGTGTGAAATCGTGCCTCAATCAAAGTAGGAGAAAACGGTTGTAGTCATTTTCTCCTACTCTATTGCTGAAAGCACCAATATTTACATGTTTTAAGATTGGTTTGTGTTTGAGCTATCATTCTCAGCTTGTTGCGGAATCATCATTGAAGCCAGTTTCAACATTTCAGATTGGATCGTGCCCATTTGCTGTTGTATCTTTTTAAAGTCGACTTGGCTAAAATCCACTTGTCCATTTAAAAAAGGCGAAGCTAAAACTTGTTGGTTAGCAGACAGTAATTTTTCACGGATATCATTGATTTCTTGGGTTTTAAGATTCAGGCCATTCAAGGCATTATTGAAACCTGTAAGCTGTTGTTGTAAAGCTGTCGCGGCTTGTTGCAACTGTTGCTGATCGTGCTGTTCAATTGCGGTCTGCAAGTCATTTTGGGTTTCTTGCAGCTGAGTGACGTATTCGCCTGCCTTCAATTGCATATCTGCCACATCACGCACGATATAGAGCATGTTGCCACTTTTCAGTTCAGCTTTGTCAGGGTTTTGTGTACTCGCAGATTGGTTTTGCTCAGAGGTCTCAGTCCGGATGTCTTGCTGATTCGGCTCTGTTGCTTGCTCACAGCCAATGAGTAGGATGCCTGAACTAAACAGTGCAAAAGGAAGAACTAAGTTTTGTAAAAGCTTTTTCATCATCAAATCAATATTGGGCTATGTATTTTTTAATATAAGGGCAAAATGTGTAGATAAAATGCTGGGTTTCAAAGTCATAACAAAACTTTTTAAAATACGAAAAGAGTGCCTGAACACTCTTCATTTACAGCAGTTTAACCAGCAATGATTTTAATAATGGAATGATTGCGAATGTCTGTCAGTACATAGTCGCCATTCACTTTAATCCACTGTTGGTTTTTAGCCGGTTTGCTGAGTTTTTTGTATTTTTGGTGATCTACTTTATAGGCATTGCTATGATAAGCGCTTGGGAGTTTTTGACCTGCTTTCCAGTCTTGAGATGGACGATTGACTTTTTTTACAGTGGTTTGAGTTGGTTGTTGATGTCCATTTGATGGGGGCTGTTGCGAATGTCCGTGTGACTGAGCTGCGTGATGTTGCTGATGTTGTTCTTGTGGTGCTGCTAGTGCAGGAAGGGCAATCAATGCGGTTGAGATAGATAAAATAGCTGCTTTTATAAAGGTATGCATGAGCTTCACTTCGGGTTGTCTTGAGCGGATAGATGCATCATAGAGTGAAGTGTTTGATTGATCGTGAATGAAGTGTTGTAAAATTATCAAAATAAAGAAGAAATCATGAAGATCGAACCGATTCGAGTGTCATTACTCATTTAAAAAAATAAAAATATAAGCAGCCGTTAAATTCGACTGCTTATAAACAGCTTCAGGCTTATTTGGCCAATTCGGCATTGATGGCATCGACAATACGCGGATCATTGGCCGTAATGTCCGGTGCAAAACGCGCAACCACTTCGCCATTTTTATTGATTAAGAATTTCTCGAAGTTCCACAGCACTTCAGGTGGTTCATTCGGTGTTAAACCATAGTCCACCAAGTCTTTCCACCAAGGCCCTTCACCAATGCGTTCAGGCACCGCGTGGGTGAGCGTTTCATATAACGGATGCTTATCATCCCCTGCGACCGAGATTTTTGAAAAAAGCGGGAAATCTACTTGATAGTTTAAGGAGCAGAATTCTTGAATTTCAGCATCTGAACCCGGTTCTTGTGCCAAGAAATTGTTGGCAGGAAAACCTAGAATCTCTAAACCCTGTGATTTTTTGTCTTGATAGAGTTTTTCTAAGCCTTCGTACTGCGGTGTGAGGCCGCATTTAGATGCCACATTCACAACCAAGAGAACTTTACCTTGGTATTGGTTTAAGTTGATGTCTTCGCCCTGAATGGTTTTGACAGGAATATTATAAATCGAAGTGCTCATTTGCGTGTCCTTATACGATGTGCATTTTATTGTGTTGGAAGCGTTCGACAAAGTCACGCCCATTTGCGGATTGATCGCAACAAAAAAGCAAGCCAAGGCTTGCTTTAAAGGGTGGGGAGGTCATTAAGATGCTGGAGCCGCTTTGACTTTAGCTTCCAAAGCCGTTACGTCAGCAATGATCGATTTCTGCAACTCAGTTGCTTTGTTTTGTAGTTCGGTGATTTTCGCACTATCTGGCGTTGCATCTGTACTTTCTTTGGTGAGCTCTACACCCAGATCATTGGCATCCTGCATTTTTTCACGTAAAGCATCTACTTCAGCACTTTTTAAGGTTAAGGCATCTAATTCATCATTAAATTGCTTCACATAGGTTTCTGTTTTTTCAACCATTGCTTTAATTTGAGCGGGATCCTTTTTTTCTAAGGTTGCACTCACTTCTTTTTGAAACGCGGCGGCTTCTTGAGCTTTGGCATTCGATAGCGTTTGTACGGCTAACAAATCGGCTTGAATATCGGCAATATTGTTATTGCTATGATTAGCAACGATAGTGGTTGCTTCGGTTGAGGTCGCTTCAGATGCAGACGTCGTTTGTTCAACGGCTGGCTCAGTTCCTTTTTTTTCGCACGCAGCCAAAGTAAGTGTGGCCATACAAACTGTGGTTAAAAGTAACTTTTTCATAACGACATCCTTCTATCGGGAAATATGTTTTTGTAGGCCAAAGTCTATAAGAGCAATGACCAATCAATTAAAAAATACGTTCGCTAGAACAGCATCAATACGATGCAGAGATCGTTGACATTGTTCTATGGTGTTTTTGTAGAGTGAAGCTGCTGAAATGCATCAATTTGTTGAAATGTATAGTTTTATATTATCTTAATAATATGTTTTTTATGAATTTTATATTTTAAGATAAATGTATCAATTATGTGTGATACCCAAATGATATTCGAATAAATCGTAAAAATGTTTTACCATTCATTTAAATTTTGCAAACAAAAGCTAAACGGGAAAAAGAATGAGTACCACAACACAACGTATGTATTGGGCTTTGAGTCTCCCTATCATTGCCGTACTCATTTGGTCGATCAATATTGTCGTTACGCGTTATGTAGCTGATTTCATTTCGCCAGTCAGTATTAGTTTTTATCGGTGGTTCTTTGCCTTCATTCTGTTAACACCTTTTGTCGTGCGACCTTTATGTCGGCAGTGGGCATTAATTCGAGTGCATTTGGGTCAGTTGGCAGTGCTAAGTGCATTTGGTCTGGTGTTGTATCAGGGCTTAGCCTACACCGCAGCGCACTATACGACTGCGACCAATATGGGATTGATTAATGCCTTTATTCCGATCTTCACCATTTTTGTTTCACTGCTGATTTTAAAAGATATTCCAAATCGTTTTGCGATGATTGGTAGTATTTTATCTTTTGCAGGTTTGGTTTATATCATTGGGCAGGGCAATCTTGCGGGCTTAGTTCAATCGGGTGGTCATTTGGGAGATGTCCTGATGGTGGTTGCGGTATTCTTCTATGCCTTTTATGGGGTGTTTTTGAAAAAGTGGCAATTGCAAATTCCCTTGATGCTGAGCCTCTATGTACAGATCTTTTTTGCACTGCTTTACCATTTACCTTTTATTGCCTATTTCGGTCTCGATTCAATCAATAGTCAAAATGCGGCAAGTGTTATGTATGCCAGCATTTTCCCTTCCTTAGTTGCCCCTTTACTATGGATGTTGGCCATTACCCATTTAGGGCCGAATCGAACCAGTATTTTCATGAACTTGATGCCAGTCTTTACCGCAGTGATTGCCTATGTCTGGTTGAAAGAGGCGTGGACGGTTTATCATACGGTCGGTGGAGTGGTCATTATCTGTGGTATTTTACTTGCACAGCGTAAAACAGCATTAAAAACGCCACCTTTAGCAAACTCGATGGATTGATTTTGGCTAAAAATCGACCATTTAAATTATTTTTTTAATAGAATAATTCATTAATAAGTTGATTTATTAATGCTATTTTAGATAGTGAATGTATTTAATGTATGCAAAAGCTGATTAAAAATAGGTAGATAATTTGAATTATAATTTAATTATCTTCATTAATCAGCGTTTTAACGCTGTTTTTAATATAAAAAATCTATTTGTTTAGAAAAGCAATTTGCTACATAATACGCGCACTGCAAACTTAGGCCAATGTCAAAACGGCTATTAAGTGTTTGCTCATCAGTTTTCAGACCCTCTGGATGTGATTACACATCCTTTTTTATGCTCAGCCATCCCTATATGGCTGAGCTTTTTTTTGTCTATTTTTCAGTAAAAATCCTGAGAAAGAGCACGCTTTTAAGCACGAATCACTGCGCCAGTTTCGGCATCGAGTATGCGACTCGGTTCTTGGCTCAAGCCTAGGTCACCATTCAGATAATTGACCTGTTGGGCAAAGTAGTGGTTGGCATCTTGTAGTGAACGGGCAGGTGATAATCCAGCGGGGTTGGCACTGGTGGAGACAATAAAGCCTTGAAAAGCATTGCAAAGCGCCACACAAATCGGATGTGTGGTTACCCGTACAGCAACTTTAGGGTGATTGCCTTTAATCCATGTTGGAATATGTTCATTTGCAGGTAACAACCACGTGGTTGCGCGTTCTGATGGACTGCGATCGCTCCAGCTGTCGATCACTTGTTGACGGATGTGGGGATCTAAATGTTCTAAAAGCGGTTCAGCTTGAGCAATTTGCCCAGCCAGTAAAATTACCCCTTTTTCAATCGGGCGTTGCTTAATCTGCAAAATATCTAGAAAGGCCTGTTCGTTATACGGATCACAGCCTAAACCCCATACTGCTTCTGTTGGATATGCTAAAACTTGACCTTGTTTTAAACATTGCGCCGCTTCAGTCACAGAGGTGGTAATCATTACACTTTGTACCTTTTATTGGTTCATAAAGGGTTATTGTGAACCTTATTGGCTGGAACGGCAACGCAGATAATTGCCAGCCTGTTGTTGTGCGAGCCCCAAAATCTCCAGTTCCATTAACTGGCTAGTGAGTGTGGCAATATCGGTGTTAAGTTTGGAATTAAGTTGATCCATATTTTGTCCCACCCAATCCAGTTGATTATAAAGTTTGAGTAAATCAGATGGGATCTCAATACTAGCACTTGGGGCGGTTTCTTGTGACTGGGATTGGCTATGCCATTGAGTGGGGAGTGCCAAGTCTTCAATGATTTGCTCAGGATGATCAACCAAAATCGCCCCTTCTCGGATTAGTTGATGACAACCTTGATGATGTTCACTATAAATATGACCGGGAATCGCAAAAATTATCTTGCCTTGTTCAGCAGCAGATTTGGCTGTGCCAAGAGAGCCACTTTTGAGTGCGGCTTCTGCAACCACAACCCCTAAACTCAATGCACTGACGATGCGGTTGCGCCGTGGAAAATTATGCTGTAAAGGCGGTGTATGTGGTAAAAATTCAGTAATGATACAGCCATTATTTTCTAATATTTGCGTACGCAGGGCTTGATGTTGGGAAGGGTAAGTGAGATCTAAGCCCGTGCCCATCACTGCAATGGTACGTTGATATTTTAAGCCGCCCTGATGTGCCGCTGCATCAATGCCTTCAGCCAAACCACTGCAAATATAAAAGCCCTTTTCGGCGAGGTAATAGGCAAAGTCATAAGCCACTTGTTTGCCGTGTGGACTGGGTTTTCGACTGCCGACGATAGCAACTTGAGGTTGGAGTAAACTTTGTGGATTACCTTGACCAAATAAAATCGGTGGCCGGTCAGCATAGGGCAGCAGCTGCGAAGGATAATGACTTTCAGTATCAAGCAAAATAAAATCACAGCTGGCTTGGACGTCCTGCAGTAAAGTTTGTAATTTGATTTGGCCAGCAGGTGTTTGGATTTCTGCGATACGTTGTAGATGGCTTTTGTGTAAGCCAAGATTTGGCCAGATCTGAAGGTTGGAGGCAGCAACAGCTTTTGTGCTTGTGCCAAAATGCTGCTGTAGTTTTTGAAAGCTCGATAAAGAATGCTGAACCAAATACCACAGGGTGATTGTTGCAATCTGTTCATGTGATAAAGAGTTCAGCATATATACACCTTAAGGCAACGGATTATTCATCCACTACAGAGGGAGAAAGTTTCGCGCCCAAGTTCATTGGTAGTTCGCTGTCGAGCACATAAGCATAGCTGACACGGTCAAAGGTTTTAAATACCATGATGTTGCCGATACGCTCCGTTGGAAGGGTCAGTTTTTCATTGGTTTTCGGATCACGAATTTCTTGACCTTTTTGACTAACCGAGAACACATAACCCGATTGAACGCCATCCACTGTGCCACGGTCAATCGTCACAACTGAATGCTTTGCAGCTAGACCAATCGAACCTTGAACACGAATCACTTGTCCACCCTCAGTCACATCTTGTGCATGTGTTGGGTAGAACAAGGTTGGAAGCATGTCGTCGTATTCAGGCAGTACGCGATAACCACGACGTACTTCAGAATTATACGAATCTGTGATTTCTAAAGTAGACATGTCATTTTCACCACGAATGGCAATGGCTGAAGCAACCTGAGTCAATTCTAGACCTAGATTTTGTTTTTTACCCTCTGCATCCGTCACAATGTACGGTTCGCCTTCACGGTAAATCGCGTAGCGTTGACCGGCTTCAATGCCTTGGCCACGTGCATAAACGGTTTGACCTTTACCTGCAATCACACGCTGATCGGCAGCACCAACGATATACGGTGTACCTTCCAAAGATTCCTCTGAAAGAATAGTGCTGTGTTCAAGCCAGTTTTTAATGTATTCCAGTGGAATGACAGGAATGGCATTGTTTAAAGACTCAACGCGTGCTTGAGGTTGAAGTTTAGTGCCGCCTGTATAACGACGAATAATCCCTTCACAGCCATCACCTTCGTCTTTACCAATAATTGGACGGCCTTCATGAGTACACATCAGTAAGCGGTCACCTGGGAAAATCCAATGCGGATTTTTGACGTGTCTATTGCTGGCCCAAATTTCAGGCCAACGCACAGGATTATTTAGAAAACGTTTAGAAATATCCCACAGGGTATCGCCTTTTTTCACCACATAAACATTCGGTGCATTGGCTTTTAAAGCAGGTGGATTGTAATTTCGTGTAGGCGCAGCTTGAGCTGTTGAAATGACGCCAGCGCCAACACTTAGACAAACCGCAAGTGCTAACATGTGTTGCTTAAACCCCAAGGCACTAAAAGATGGCATGCCCATAAAAACCTTTTTCATTATCATAATTCCTAAAATTATGTATGTAGTTGCGTTATAATAACGATATTACACACATTTTTTTGATCAAGCATTCCCTTCATTTGGTTTTTTGATCAATGGCATAATTGAGGACGCAGTATGGCCTTATTACCTATTTTAAGTTTTCCTGATCCCCGTCTTCGTACCATTGCAGAACCCGTCGAAGAAGTTACTGATGAAATTCGTCAGCTGGCTGCAGATATGTTTGAAACCATGTATGAAGCGCCAGGCATTGGACTTGCCGCGACACAAGTTGATCGTCATATTCAGTTGATTGTCATGGACTTATCTGAACATAAAGATCAACCTTTGGTATTCATTAACCCCAAAGTTACCCCATTGACTGAAGAAACGCAGCCCTATGAAGAAGGCTGCCTATCAGTTCCCCAAATATACGACAAAGTTGAGCGCCCGTCACGCGTAAAGATCGAAGCAATTAACCTTGAAGGTCAAGCATTTGAGATCGAAGCTGACGAACTTCTCGCTGTTTGCATTCAACATGAAATGGATCACTTAAATGGCAAATTGTTCGTCGACTATTTGTCACCACTGAAGCGTCAACGCGCACGTGAAAAAGTGGAAAAATTGACTCGTCAGCGCCAAAAAGACAAAGTAGCTGTAAAACGCGGTTAAGTTTTTTTGCTTAAAAATCATCTTTAAAGTGAGCCCAATTTCGATTGGGCTTTGTTATACTGGCCGCGTTCCCAATTCGGATGGAATGGATTGTTTTTTAGAGCTGCGTTGCTACTGTCTTGTGTAGCCGTGTTTTTACAGATTGCTGTTTTTTTACAGCCTTTACTACCGACGCAATATCAAATTGCGCCGGTCTGTGAAACCATTTCGCGTGCGCTTTTACTCAAACCAGTTGAACAACTCAGTTCTCATGCTGAAAAGCATTCCACACATCATCATGAAATGCAGGCTCAGCATGAACTCAGTTCACAACCTGCTGAACACAATCATCATGATGCAAGTCATCAATGCCAATACTGTACGGTATATGGCAATCTCGTGCTGCCGCCTGATTTAGAGTTGAAAGCGGTACTTGACCGTATTCAAATCCGTTTAGTTGCATTTCAAAAAGCCTTTGCGCATGTTTGGTTTGCACTGCAACAACTCTTCTTACTGCCTCAAGGGCGAGCACCGCCACTGTTTGTATAAACCTAGACATATATTTTTCGGGTCTTAATGGACTCTAGCCTAGTTGTATTTATAGATTCAGTGAGAATAAAAATGGCTCAGCCTACATTCTTTTTACAGCCTCTTGCGGCTGCGATTTCCCTTGCTTGTTTTTCTACAGTGAGTTTTGCTGCTCAACTGGAGCATTCTACGACACGTCTAGCGCCGATCGTGGTAAATGCACAATTAGATCATGACGCAAATGGTTTAATTCTTCATGCCGATCCAAAGCAACCGATCCAACCTGTTCCTGCAACCGATGGCGCAGATTATTTACAAAGTATTCCGGGTTTTAGTTCAATTAAAAGCGGCGGAACCAACGGAGATGTAACCTTCCGAGGCATGTTTGGATCACGGATTAAAATTTTATCTGATGGCACTGAAAACTTAGGTGCTTGTCCAGCACGTATGGACGCACCGACGTCTTATATTCAACCTGAAAGTTACGATCGTATTTCTGTCGTGAAAGGTCCACAAACAGTTCAATATGCCAATACAGGTTCAGCAGCAACTGTTATTTTTGAACGGAAAAAACCGCAATTATCCAATGATAAAAACTATCTTGGGCAAGCCAGTGTTTTAATCGGTTCGTTTGGTCGTCTAGATCATAATATTGAAACAGCGGTAGGGGATGAGAAAAAATATATTCGTCTAAATGCCAATCATTCTGAATCGAATAGTTATGAAGATGGCGATGGCAATACGGTTCCATCTGCTTGGAAACGTTGGAATACAGATTTAGCACTAGGCTGGACACCCGATGAAGACACTTGGATTGAACTTACAGGTGGAAAAGCAGATGGTGAGGCCGAATATGCTGGTCGTAGCATGGATGGTTCACAGTTTGCTCGTGAAAGTTTGGGTTTAAGATTTGAAAAGAAAAACCTAACCGATGTGATTAAAAAGATCGAAGGGCAAATTAACTATAGCTATAACGATCATGTGATGGATAATTTTAGCTTACGCACCCCACCCATGACTCACGATATGACAACGCATCAGATGGTACCGAATCCATCTGAAATGCAAGTTACACGCCGTACGTTGAATTCACGTTTAGCGATGACCAGTGAATGGGATAAATTAAGTCTGATTACTGGAATTGATTCTCAGCAAAATCATCATGCTGGAAGTATGAAATCTATGATGATGAATATGCCATTAGCCACCAATATGAAGTTTCATTCTTATGGTGCTTTTGGTGAACTTACTTACCAATTTAATGATGCCTATAAATTGGTTACTGGCGCACGAATTGACCAAGTTAAAATTGATGCCTTACAGCTGAATGATGAACGTAAAGAAACGCTACCGAGTGCATTTATTCGTTTGGAAAATCAATACTCTGAGCATAATGCTAAATCTTATATTGGTTTGGGATATGTAGAACGAGTGCCTGATTATTGGGAATTATTCAGTACAGCACATGGCAATACAGGTATGTCGAAGCCTACATTTAACGACCTTGATACTGAAAAAACTTTACAGTTAGATATGGGTTATCAATATGAGCATGGTGCGTTGAGTTTATGGACATCTGCTTATGCAGGTTTAGTGAACGACTTTATTTTATTGAGTTATCATAATCACCCAACCACAGGAATGGGCGGACATAGTCATGGTTCTTCATTTAGCGCAGGTGCTAAAAATGTGGATGCGATGATCGCTGGTGCAGAAGCAGGTATTGGCTACCAATTTACCGATGCAATTCAAGCGGATATGAGTACCATGTATGCATGGGGTGAAATTACGGATAATAATGACCCACTTCCTCAGATTGCACCTTTGGAAGGGCGTTTCAATTTAAGATATGTACAAGACAAATATTCTCTAGGTTTATTGTGGCGTGCAGTGGCGAAACAAGATCGTATTAACCTGAATAAAGGTAATATTGTCGGTTATGACATTGGTGAGAGCAAAGGTTTTAGCACACTTGCATTAAATGCGACGTATAAGGTAAGGAATGATGTTGATTTTGCTGTAGGCATAGACAATGTCCTCGATAAAACCTATACCGAACATTTAAATAAGTTGGGTGTTGGTTTAGATGGTCAAGTGGGAACAGAGCAATTCAATAATATTGGACGTAATTATTGGGCGCGTATCAGTATGAAGTTCTAAATATATTGAGATGATCGGAAACAGCCATTCTAGAAATAGAATGGCTGTTTTTGTTTTAAGATAGAAATTGACTGAGAAAACAGCATTGTGAGTAGATATTCACCATAAAAAGTAGAAAGAAACAGCGATTTAGATAAAATATTTAAATATTATTTTGATTTATTTTTATTTAAATTAATTAAAACAATAGACTTCCTTCATAAATCATTTTTCAATCAATTTAATTGTTTATCTTTCACCCAATCTAAATTGTATATGCCAGCAAGTAAATTAAACCGCAGATTTAATCTTTTACGACGATTTCTATATACACAAGATAAAATCTTAAAACATTTCATCCTTCCAAATACATGCTCTACTTGAATTCGTCTACGACCAATCTCTCTATTTAACTTTTTTAATTCAGAATCTAGTTTTTCAGTTTTCTTTGCTTTAGATGGCATGAGGCATCCAAAACCCAATTTCTTTATTCCTAAATAACCCTTATCAACGATAAAAAAGGGCTTAAATTTTAATTTCCTCATGCTTTTTTTAAATATTTTAAAATCATGCATGCTTCCATGACTTCCACATACACTCAGTATTTCACCTGTTGTATAGTGCATAGATAACTGAAATTTAAAGGTATGTCGCTTTTTTTTACCGCTATACCATTTCTTCTGTTTTTTTTGGACGTTGAACTAATATTTCAGTTGCATCAATCACAACAACTTCCCAATCCACTTCATCTCGATTAGGAAGTTGTTTTGGCAAGTTAAATTTTCCAGAACCGATTAAGGTATCTTCAATAAAACGTGTGATACGAATTGCACTCGTTTCAGATACACCGTAACTCATACCAAGATGGAAAAATGTTCGATATTCTCTCCAATATTCTATACATAAGAGCAAACGATCTTCCAACGGTAATTTATGCGGTCGTCCTTTACCAATATGACGAGGTAAATGCTTATTTAGCTCGGCCAACATGAGGGTAAATGTAGCCCAACTAACACCGGTAAGCCTACGAAACTTAACGTCTGATAATTTTTGAATATCTTTGAATTTCATTCAAGGATTATCTCTTGAATTAAATAATTTTGCTGATTAATTTAAGATCAAATAAATTGTACGTTTTTTGATTTATGACGGAAGTCTAATATATTAGACCTCTTGCGAAAGTATAGTTTTATCTATTTTTTGAATTGGCTAAAACCTCATAAAATATAGCTTTCGGCTACTTAAAATTTGACTAACGCAAGAAGTCTATTAAGTTTAATTTGTGCGAATGTGATGGTGCGGTTTATGGCGCTAACTAGGAAGTAGATAAATTTATTAAAAAATATTTTACATAAATAACAGTGACTTATATTTTTATGAGTTTGAAAAATAAACATGCAGAAATATTTATTGAGAAAAGGTATTGCAAGGGGTGTGAAATGCTGTAGAATGCACATCCATCGGCGGTGATGTTGATTAAAACTTGTTAAGAAACAAGGATTTAGCCCAAGTGGTAGAATCTGGAAGTCTTGAATAAGTTTAAAAATAATTAACAAAACCAGTTGACTTCTTCTTGAAAGAGAGTAGTATAGCCGACCTAGCTTGCTGATGACGAATCAGTAAGAAGATCATTAAGAGATTATGAAGAACAACTTGTGTGGATTTTTACTGATTGATCGATCGAAAATATTTCATTGATTGAATGGTAAAAATTACTCGAAGTTTATTTGAGAAATATTTGTCAGAAAATTGATGAGCCAAGATTTGTAGCCATAAGCTACTAATGATTTTTAACTGAAGAGTTTGATCATGGCTCAGATTGAACGCTGGCGGCAGGCTTAACACATGCAAGTCGAGCGGGGAAAGGTAGCTTGCTACCTGACCTAGCGGCGGACGGGTGAGTAATGCTTAGGAATCTGCCTATTAGTGGGGGACAACATTCCGAAAGGAATGCTAATACCGCATACGCCCTACGGGGGAAAGCAGGGGATCTTCGGACCTTGCGCTAATAGATGAGCCTAAGTCAGATTAGCTAGTTGGTGGGGTAAAGGCCTACCAAGGCGACGATCTGTAGCGGGTCTGAGAGGATGATCCGCCACACTGGGACTGAGACACGGCCCAGACTCCTACGGGAGGCAGCAGTGGGGAATATTGGACAATGGGGGGAACCCTGATCCAGCCATGCCGCGTGTGTGAAGAAGGCCTTTTGGTTGTAAAGCACTTTAAGCGAGGAGGAGGCTACTTGGATTAATACTCTAGGATAGTGGACGTTACTCGCAGAATAAGCACCGGCTAACTCTGTGCCAGCAGCCGCGGTAATACAGAGGGTGCGAGCGTTAATCGGATTTACTGGGCGTAAAGCGTGCGTAGGCGGCTTCTTAAGTCGGATGTGAAATCCCTGAGCTTAACTTAGGAATTGCATTCGATACTGGGAAGCTAGAGTATGGGAGAGGATGGTAGAATTCCAGGTGTAGCGGTGAAATGCGTAGAGATCTGGAGGAATACCGATGGCGAAGGCAGCCATCTGGCCTAATACTGACGCTGAGGTACGAAAGCATGGGGAGCAAACAGGATTAGATACCCTGGTAGTCCATGCCGTAAACGATGTCTACTAGCCGTTGGGGCCTTTGAGGCTTTAGTGGCGCAGCTAACGCGATAAGTAGACCGCCTGGGGAGTACGGTCGCAAGACTAAAACTCAAATGAATTGACGGGGGCCCGCACAAGCGGTGGAGCATGTGGTTTAATTCGATGCAACGCGAAGAACCTTACCTGGTCTTGACATAGTAAGAACTTTCCAGAGATGGATTGGTGCCTTCGGGAACTTACATACAGGTGCTGCATGGCTGTCGTCAGCTCGTGTCGTGAGATGTTGGGTTAAGTCCCGCAACGAGCGCAACCCTTTTCCTTATTTGCCAGCGGGTTAAGCCGGGAACTTTAAGGATACTGCCAGTGACAAACTGGAGGAAGGCGGGGACGACGTCAAGTCATCATGGCCCTTACGACCAGGGCTACACACGTGCTACAATGGTCGGTACAAAGGGTTGCTACCTAGCGATAGGATGCTAATCTCAAAAAGCCGATCGTAGTCCGGATTGGAGTCTGCAACTCGACTCCATGAAGTCGGAATCGCTAGTAATCGCGGATCAGAATGCCGCGGTGAATACGTTCCCGGGCCTTGTACACACCGCCCGTCACACCATGGGAATTTGTTGCACCAGAAGTAGGTAGTCTAACCGCAAGGAGGACGCTTACCACGGTGTGGCCGATGACTGGGGTGAAGTCGTAACAAGGTAGCCGTAGGGGAACCTGCGGCTGGATCACCTCCTTAACGAAAGATTGACGATTGGTAAGAATCCACAACAAGTTGTTCTTCATGACGATGTATCTGAGGGTCTGTAGCTCAGTTGGTTAGAGCACACGCTTGATAAGCGTGGGGTCACAAGTTCAAGTCTTGTCAGACCCACCAAATCTGACTAACAAGCATTATTAAATGCTGAATACAGAAAACAGAAACATTGACTTATTGATAAGCTGGGGACTTAGCTTAGTTGGTAGAGCGCCTGCTTTGCACGCAGGAGGTCAGGAGTTCGACTCTCCTAGTCTCCACCACTCATTGCGATGCAATGAGTTAAACATTAAGCAAACGAACTGATAGCTTATAGAGCTTAGTGATAATAAAGCGTAGAATGCGCTTCGTTGTTATTAATCTCTGTGATTTATCACAGTTTCCTGACCTGACGAAGGCTGGAAAAATCATTAACAGAATATATTTGAGTTGAAATAATTTGTTCATACTCATTTTTAAGATCGACATTAACAGTGATTTATTACTGATTGATGAAGATTGGAGAAATGAGTTACTAGCGAAATTAACTGAATCAAGCGTTTTGGTATGTGAATTGAATTGAAGCTGTACAGTGTTTAAGTACACAGAACAACAAACTGTAAGGAAGTGATGAGAAATCATCATAGACTGTCTTAATCCTACTTGTAGGGATTAACGACTGTTTGGGGTTGTATAGTCAAGTAATTAAGTGCATGTGGTGGATGCCTTGGCAGTCAGAGGCGATGAAAGACGTAATAGCCTGCGATAAGCTCCGGGGAGGCGGCAAATATCCTGTGATCCGGAGATTTCTGAATGGGGAAACCCACCTGTCATAAGGCAGGTATCGTATGATGAATACATAGTCATACGAGGCGAACGAGGGGAAGTGAAACATCTCAGTACCCTTAGGAAAAGAAATCAATTGAGATTCCCTCAGTAGCGGCGAGCGAACGGGGAAAAGCCCATTAAGTCATATCAGTTTTAGTGGAATGCTCTGGGAAGTGCAACCATAGTGGGTGATAGTCCTGTACACGAAAGGGCTGATATGATGATGTCGAGTAGGGCGGGGCACGTGAAACCTTGTCTGAATATGGGGGGACCATCCTCCAAGGCTAAATACTCCTGACTGACCGATAGTGAACCAGTACCGTGAGGGAAAGGCGAAAAGAACCCCTGTGAGGGGAGTGAAATAGATCCTGAAACCGCATGCATACAAGCAGTGGGAGCCGACATGTTCGGTGACTGCGTACCTTTTGTATAATGGGTCAGCGACTTACATTCAGTAGCGAGGTTAACCGCATAGGGGAGCCGTAGAGAAATCGAGTCTTAATAGGGCGTTTAGTTGCTGGGTGTAGACCCGAAACCGGGTGATCTATCCATGAGCAGGTTGAAGGTTGGGTAACACTAACTGGAGGACCGAACCCACTGTCGTTGAAAAGCCAGGGGATGACTTGTGGATAGGGGTGAAAGGCTAATCAAACTCGGTGATAGCTGGTTCTCCCCGAAAGCTATTTAGGTAGCGCCTCGGACGAATACCATTGGGGGTAGAGCACTGTTTCGGCTAGGGGGTCATCCCGACTTACCAAACCGATGCAAACTCCGAATACCAATGAGTACTATCCGGGAGACAGACTGCGGGTGCTAACGTCCGTAGTCAAGAGGAAAACAATCCAGACCGCCAGCTAAGGCCCCAAAATTATAGTTAAGTGGGAAACGATGTGGGAAGGCATAGACAGCTAGGAGGTTGGCTTAGAAGCAGCCACCCTTTAAAGAAAGCGTAATAGCTCACTAGTCGAGTCGGCCTGCGCGGAAGATGTAACGGGGCTAAAACTATATGCCGAAGCTGCGGATTTGCAATTTATTGCAAGTGGTAGGGGAGCGTTCTGTAAGCCGATGAAGGTGTATTGAGAAGTATGCTGGAGGTATCAGAAGTGCGAATGCTGACGTGAGTAACGACAATGCGAGTGAAAAACTCGCACGCTGAAAGACCAAGGGTTCCAGTCCAACGTTAATCGGGGCTGGGTGAGTCGACCCCTAAGGCGAGGCCGAGAGGCGTAGTCGATGGGAAATTGGTTAATATTCCAATACTTCTATGTAATGCGATGAGAGGACGGAGAAGGTTAAGTCAGCCTGGCGTTGGTTGTCCAGGTGGAAGGTTGTAGGCATGTATCTTAGGCAAATCCGGGGTACTGTATGCTGAGAACTGATAGCAAGCTGTACTTGTACAGTGAAGTGGCTGATACCATGCTTCCAGGAAAAGTCTCTAAGCTTCAGTTACATAGGAATCGTACCCGAAACCGACACAGGTGGTCAGGTCGAGTAGACCAAAGCGCTTGAGAGAACTCTGCTGAAGGAACTAGGCAAAATGGTACCGTAACTTCGGGAGAAGGTACGCTGCCGACGGTGATAGGATTTACTCCTTGAGCTATTGGCAGCCACAGAAACCAGGCCCCTGCAACTGTTTATTAAAAACATAGCACTCTGCAAACACGAAAGTGGACGTATAGGGTGTGATGCCTGCCCGGTGCTGGAAGGTTAATTGATGGGGTTAGCGTAAGCGAAGCTCTTGATCGAAGCCCCAGTAAACGGCGGCCGTAACTATAACGGTCCTAAGGTAGCGAAATTCCTTGTCGGGTAAGTTCCGACCTGCACGAATGGCATAATGATGGGGGCGCTGTCTCCAGCAGAGACTCAGTGAAATCGAATTCGCCGTGAAGATGCGGTGTACCCGCGGCTAGACGGAAAGACCCCGTGAACCTTTACTGCAGCTTGACATTGAACTTTGATCTTACTTGTGTAGGATAGGTGGGAGGCTTTGAAACCGAGACGCTAGTTTCGGTGGAGCCAATCTTGAAATACCACCCTGGTAATATTGAGGTTCTAACTCTGTCCCGTTATCCGGGACGAGGACCATGTCTGGTGGGTAGTTTGACTGGGGCGGTCTCCTCCTAAAGAGTAACGGAGGAGTACGAAGGTGCGCTCAGCGTGGTCGGAAATCACGCGTAGAGTATAAAGGCAAAAGCGCGCTTAACTGCGAGACCCACAAGTCGAGCAGGTACGAAAGTAGGTCTTAGTGATCCGGTGGTTCTGTATGGAAGGGCCATCGCTCAACGGATAAAAGGTACTCTGGGGATAACAGGCTGATACCGCCCAAGAGTTCATATCGACGGCGGTGTTTGGCACCTCGATGTCGGCTCATCTCATCCTGGGGCTGAAGCAGGTCCCAAGGGTATGGCTGTTCGCCATTTAAAGAGGTACGCGAGCTGGGTTTAGAACGTCGTGAGACAGTTCGGTCCCTATCTACCGTGGGCGTTGGAAATTTGAGAGGATCTGCTCCTAGTACGAGAGGACCAGAGTGGACGAACCTCTGGTGTACCGGTTGTGACGCCAGTCGCATCGCCGGGTAGCTATGTTCGGAAGGGATAACCGCTGAAAGCATCTAAGCGGGAAGCCTACCTCAAGATAAGATTTCCCTAGGACTTTATGTCCTCTAAAGAGCCGTTGAAGACTACGACGTTGATAGGTTGGATGTGGAAGCATAGTGATATGTGAAGCTGACCAATACTAATTGCTCGTGAGGCTTGACTATACAACACCCAAACAGTTGGTGTTGTGGTTCAAATCACTGCAAACAACTTGATTTAGTTATAAAGCTAGATACATGAGCGAGGAATAAACAAACATTAATTATGTTTGTCCGAGCGCAAGACATAAAGCTATGCTTTATGTTAAAATCAACTCAAATATACCTGTTAATAACTCATTTGATGAAAGTTAGGCACGAAGAGCACTGCTCTGAGGTTAGACCCAACGAATAGTCATAAACAGTTGTGCTGGCGACAATAGCAAGAGTGAACCACCTGATCCCTTCCCGAACTCAGAAGTGAAACCTCTTAGCGCTGATGGTAGTGTGGAGTTATCCATGTGAGAGTAAGTCATCGCCAGCTCATTAATTCAAATCCCCCTAACTTAACGGTTAGGGGGATTTTTTTATGCTGAAAAAATTAAATAATAAATGAATCAATCGTCTAATTGAGAATTAGGATAGGTTTCTACATACTGATTTACTTATTTATCGATTATGACATTTAATCTATCTAACATTTTTATTTTTAGATTTTTAAAAATATTGAATAGTCGATGAAATGTTCATAGTTTGTTAGCAATATCTTTAAATGGAATAATGAGTATGTCTAATAAAATTCAATATCAACTGAAAAAACTTCCTTTAATCTCATGTGCGTTGTTGAGCTGTTTAGCTTTTGGGCAAGTACATGCTGTATCTAATGATCAGGTCAAACATCTGGTTGAGTCAGAAAAAAAGAATTATTTAAATACTCTAGAGGCTTTAGTCAATATTGAGTCGGGGAGTAAAGATCTTGTCGGCGTGAATAAGATCGCTAAATATGTCGCCGAACAATTAAAAACGACAGGTGCTGAGGTCAGTATTGTAGAAGCTAAAGATATATATCGTATGGATGATACGCCCCAACAGACTGGTCCAATGGTAAAAGCTGTTTTAAAGGGTAAAGGCAGCAGTAAAATTATGCTAATTGCTCATATGGATACGGTGTATTTAACAGGAATGTTGAAAGACCAACCTTTTAAAATGGAAGGAGATAAAGTTTTTGGTCTTGGAATTTTAGATGATAAACAGGGAGTTGCTGCGATTATTCATACGCTTGATCTTTTGAAAAAGTTGAATTATCAAGATTATGGCACGATCACAGTCTTACTTAACTCCGATGAGGAGATCAGTTCGCCAGGTTCACGCAAACTGATTACTGAAACTGCACAAGACCAAGATGTGGTTTTGTCATTTGAAGGTGGTGGCAAAGATGGTAGTTTACGATTAGCTACCAGTGGGATTGGTGCAGCATATTTAGAGGTTCACGGGAAATCTGCACATGCAGGGGTTAAGCCTGAAGCAGGCATAAATGCACTGACAGAATTATCACATCAAATCTTACAGTTACAAGATTTATCGAATCCTAAAACAGGGTTGAAATTAAACTGGACTGTAGCGAGTGCAGGTAAAGTGCGTAACGTGATTCCAGACCTTGCGACTGCACAAGCAGATGTTCGTGCTTTGCAAGTTAAAGATTTTCAGCAAGTGGAACGTGTATTACAGGAAAGGATTAAACATAAAAAGTTAGCTGATAGTGAAGTTAAGTTAAAGTTTGAAATGCGTCGCCCACCTTTAATGGCAAATCCACAGGCAAAAAAATTGGCTGAACAAGCACAGCTTATTTACAAAACTGATTTTAACTTACCAATGAAGGTCTTAGCTGAAGCAACAGGTGGTGGTACAGATGCCGCATTTGCTGGCTTAAATTCGAAAGCAGCGATTTTAGAAGGCATGGGCTTATCTGGTGATGGTGCACATTCGAATAATGCTGAATATATTTTAGTCGAAAGTATTGTGCCGCGTTTATATTTAGCTACAAAGTTGATTATGGACTTATCGACTGCTCAAAAATAATAAAGTTGGTATGAAAGAACTGAACTGATTTGAGTTTTTACATGATGAAAGTATGGATTTATCGACTGCTCAAAAATAATAAAGTTGGTATGAAAGAACTGAACTGATTTGAGTTTTTACATGATGAAAGATGGTGTTTATTTTTAGCAGCATTTTTCATTAATCTAAATATCAGAATCTTATAAGGAAATGATGATATCTTAAATAAAAACTATATAAAGTGAGGGATATTCTGAGAGATCGGTATAGCTATAGTTGATGTTACTTTTTTTATTCTTTGCTGCGTTATTCAGCGGAATCTGTTGGGTCTCGATGTATTGCTTGCTGTCCCAAGTGATTGGACTTTGGTCTTTATTCTTTAAGGAATGAAGGGGCAGCTTTTGTCTCTTCACTGTCGAATTGTTTCTTTTTAAATAAAAACTTCGAAATTACGTTTGCATAAAAAAATAAATGATAACGTGCTGTATATGATGCTTTTTTAACCAAGCAAGCTGAATGTAATTCATGGTAAAATGATCGGCTTTCATCTTTGATCTTTATTTAAGATCTTTCATCTGCCAGCCGAGAATTGCTAGCCATGTCTACTGCTTATACTATGCAGACCGCGCCTAAAGCGTTGTTTGATTACGACAAATATTGGGCGTCATGTTTTGAACCTGCGCCATTTTTGCCGATGTCGCGCGAGGAAATGGACCAACTCGGTTGGGATAGTTGTGACTTTATTTTGGTCTGTGGTGATGCGTATATCGACCATCCATCATTTTGTTCGGGCATTATTGGCCGTACGTTAGAAGCACAAGGTTTCCGTGTCGGGATTATTGCACAACCTGATTGGACTAATGTTGAAGCATTCCGCGTTTTGGGTAAGCCAAATATCGCTTGGGGTGTGACTGCTGGGAACATGGATTCGATGATCAACCGTTATACGGCTGATCGTAAAATCCGTTCTGATGATGCCTATTCACCAGATAATTTACCTAATAAACGTCCAGACCGTGCAGCAACCGTATATTGCCAACGTGTGCGTGAAGCATTTCCAGATGTACCTGTATTGTTAGGTGGAATTGAAGCGTCTTTACGTCGTATTGCACATTATGACTATTGGTCAGACAAAGTTCGCCGTTCAGTGTTGATGGACTCAAAAGCCGATCTTTTGATGTATGGTAATGGTGAGCGTTCAATTACTGAGGTGATGCATCGCTTAGCCAAAGGCGAAAAAATTCACGAAATTACAGATGTGCGTGGCACGGCATTTATCGTGAATAAGTTAAACCGTCCATCTAAAGCCAAGTTTGTGGAAATTGCATCAAATGATGTGGATACCATTGGCCGTGTCGATCCGATTATCAATCCTTATGTGATGACTGAAGATTTAGATGGCTGTGAAATTGAAAAAGATAAGGGTAATTCTTTAACCCAATATCAAAATTTCCAAAAAGAAATTGTGACAAATCAAATTGTTCGTGAAGGGGATCAACTCGATCCTGATACACAAATTATGCAATTACAGCCGTCTTCAAAGGCAATTAAACATAAATTACCGCCGCGTGAACTGGCTGTGATTCGTTTGCCTGCATTTGAAGCAGTGGCAGATGATCCCGTTTTATATGCACATGCCAACCGTATTTTGCACCTTGAAACCAATCCGGGCAATGCGCGTGCTTTGGTACAAAAGCATGGCGAGCGTGATGTTTGGTTAAATGCTCCACCGATTCCGTTAACGACGGAAGAAATGGACTATGTGTTTGATTTACCTTATGCACGTCTACCGCATCCTGTCTATGCTGATGCGCGTTTCCCTGCATTTGACATGATCAAATTTTCAGTCAACATTATGCGTGGCTGTTTTGGGGGTTGTACCTTCTGTTCGATTACAGAACATGAAGGACGCATCATTCAAAACCGTTCAGAAGAATCAATTTTACGTGAAGTTGAAAAGATTCGTGATACTGCACCCGGCTTTACTGGCATCATTTCTGACTTGGGTGGGCCTACAGCAAACATGTATCGTTTGCACTGTAAAGACCCTGAAATTGAAAAGAACTGTCGTAAACCATCCTGTGTGTATCCGGGTGTTTGTCAAAACCTACATACCGACCATGCACCTTTAACGCAGCTATATCGTAAAGCACGTGCCATTAAAGGCATCAAAAAGATTCTGATTGGCTCAGGTTTACGCTATGACTTAGCGGTGTTAAACCCTGAATATGTTAAAGAATTGGTGCAGCATCATGTCGGTGGTTATTTAAAAATTGCGCCTGAACATACCGAAAAAGGTCCATTGTCTAAGATGATGAAACCGGGCATCGGGACCTATGATCGTTTCAAGCAAATGTTTGATCGTTTCAGTAAGGAAGCAGGTAAAGAACAGTATCTGATTCCGTACTTTATTGCAGCGCATCCGGGTACGACTGAATATGACATGATGAATTTGGCGATTTGGCTGAAGAAAAATGGTTTCCGTGCCGATCAGGTACAAACTTTTTATCCATCACCAATGGCCACAGCGACCACCATGTATCACACAGGTAAAAACCCACTAGCAAAAGTGGCACGTTATACTGAAGATGTGGATATTGTGAAAGGTGAGAAGCGTCGTCGTCTGCATAAAGCCTTCTTACGTTATCATGATCCAAACAACTGGCCTTTACTCCGCGATGCTTTAAAAGAGATGGGCCGCCAAGACTTGATTGGTAACTCGAAACAGCATTTGATTCCAACCTATCAACCGCAAGGGACAGAAGGTCAGTATCAGTCTGCTCGGAAGAAAAACTCAACCGTGGATGGTGATTCGCAAAAACGTAATGGTGATAGCCGTAACCAACAAGCGAAAAATCAATCGCATCCATCAAATACCAAGAAGCGTCCTGAACGTGGTCAGATTTTAACGCAGCATACAGGTTTGCCGCCGCGTGAAACAGGTGACGCCAAGAAGCCATTTGGACATTCAAAGTCAAAACCAAAGTCTAAGTCACGTGCTTAATGGCAATTGAATATAAAAAAGGATGCTACGGCATCCTTTTTTAGGATCGATCTTTTTTATTGCGTTAGAAAAATAGCTCAAAGATTGGCTTTTCTGCCATCCGTCTGGAAAATTGGGTCAATCCGAAGAATCATATTGCACGTGAATGAATCACTCTATTACAGTGTAGATAGGCTAAAGAGCCAAAATTTCATTCAGATTAAAACAAAACGTGTTACAACGAATGACATTGCAAAAAATTGTTTAGTTTTATCAGCGTTTGTTTGATTTTAGCTTTAGTTTTTTATTGCGTGGTTTGGATAAATGGTCAGTAGGTTATACTGATCGAATAAAAATGGTTGTGATACCGAAAATTATAATAAAGATCAAAAGGATGAAAATATGACAACTTATATGGTAATTGGTAGCGTGTTGTTGATACTGGTCATGATTTTAGCGAGTAAAGCGTTGATCCCTAAGACCAAGCAGCAAGATAGTGCATTAAGACAACGTGCTATTTTTAGTATGCATGAGCAACTGACTTATACTCGTTTGAAAGAAATTTTACCGCATCATACTGTTCTGGCACATGTGTCTTATGATGCCTTACTGACTACAAAATTTTCGCGTACGCGAAATAAATACCGCAATTTGGTGGCTGATTTTGTCATTATGGATAGTGCACAACAAGTTTTGGCAGTGGTTGCTTTAGAAGATCCGCTTTCACTGAAACGTCCACAAAAGGCACAGTTTCAGGATGCGATCCTCGATATGGCTGGCTATAAAGTGATTCGTTATGAAGAAGTGCCTGACTATCATCAGTTACGTGAAGATTTTTATGGCGATCTCTATGCCTCATCGCGTTTGACTAAAGATAAGCATGCGACCAAAAAATATGATTACTATAATGCAGCACAAACTCGAAAATTACGTCTGATCGGCTAACTGAATCTCAGCATCCATCATAAAAAACATGAAAACTCATGTTTTTATGATGAGTGTATTTTTTATGTAGGTTTCACTGCAACAACGGTTAACTCTACCAATACTCGTGGATCATAAAGTTTAGCTTCAACACAGGTACGGGGTAAGGCATCAATGTCTGCAACCCAAGCATCCCAAACTTCATTGAACGCTGCATAGTCATTTTCAATGTCTTTTAAATAAATCGTCACCGATAAAATATGACTTTTATCTGTGCCTGCATCGGCAAGAAATTGGTCGATCATGTCCAATGTTTGTTGCGTCTGCCCTTTAATGTCTAAATCGAAGTCAGAAGCCAATTGCCCTGCTAAATGGATGAGGTTTCCAGCAATCGCAATTTCAGAAAAGCGATTTGACACATGAAAACGTTGTACAGCCATAATATTTCTCTAACATGATTCATTATCTAAAGTTTACGTGATCGAGAATATTCTGCAAACCTAGTTTATTATCATCAGTTAAGTTTGTGCTGATCTTGCCAGTGGATCAATACGAATCAAAGACTTATTTTGGAAGATCAATACGCAATTGTATTCGGGACAGACAATAAGGTTACCTAGGTTTAAGAAATGAATTTGAGCCATTCTGAGCCGATTTAAACAATATGCAATCGAACTTTGCAAAGGACAGTATTGTTGGAGCTGTATCTCTTTTTGAATATAGGTCGCAATATAGATAGTTTGGGTTTGCATGATCAATCTCGATATTCGATTGTTATTTCATTGTTTTCGTTCAATTACGGATGGCATGTCGCCATCCGCAAAAGCCTAAGTTTTAAACCACTTATCTAGTTAAAATTAGAACTATTCTGAATTAGAAGGGGTATAAGGTTTAAGTGTTGGTGTAGGTTTATTCCCAATGCTGTACCAATCAATATGACGCGTAATAAACATGACGACTGCGAGGATAATGAACGAGATCACTGAGCCTATTAAGAAGGTCTTACCTGAAGATTGCAGTAACATATACATGATGCTGTATAAGGTCATTAAGATGATGCTAAACAAAGCAGCAGCTTTAAATCCTTTCATCACAAAGTATAGGTACCATGTCATTAAGCCGATACAGGCCAATGCTGCTACGATATATGCCCATGCAAAAGCATAATATTCACTGATCGAAAGAAGTAGAACAAAGAAGATGCCTTGCGCCATTGCCACCAATGAGTATTGAATAGGGTGGATTCTCAAGCCTTTAAGCACTTCGAATAAGAAGAAGCAACCAAAGGTGATGATGATAATCACAATACCGTATTTAATCGCACGATCAGTTTGAGTATAAACATTCACCGACTCTAAAAACTCAGTCGATAAGCCAATTTTTTCATGCCCAGCTATTTCATACTCAGTAGAATTTGCAGTTTGAACGTAGTTGCCTTGAGCGAATTGGCGAGTACATTCATTGCTTTCACAATACATGAATTTATTTAGGTTTTGATGACCTAAAGCTATATTTTTCCATTGCGCATTGAATTGTTGTTGAGTGCTGGTTTTTGCATAAGGGAGGTTTTGACCATCGTATTTGATATCTGCCCAATTGCCTTTAGCTTGATAGCTCACACTACGACTGGTTGGAATAAGCGTAAACCTATTTAAACCTGTCAAATTTGCCGTTAAATCAAAGTGAAAGCCATTTTGAATCGCATTGATCAATTCAGGATATTTCTTTGCTGAAATATTCATAAAATCAAAACCTGAGCCATCACTGCCTTGCGAGCTCACTTCAAAAGCATAGTTTTTATTGAGTATTTTAAGTGTAGGTTGCTGATCTAAACCACGTGGGTCATGGACTGGGAAAATAATTTCAGCACGATCCCAAAGATAGGTTTTATTTTCTAATAGAGGTTTTTGGAAGATTCCTTTCGCTGTTAAATTGGCTTGATAACTAATTGCGCGATAAATCGTGCGTTTGTAAGTATCATCTGAAACATTAAAGTTTGATGTCCATTGAGTACTGTCAGCACCGATATACATCCAGTTTTCTTCTGTACATGCATAGGATTTCTTCTGTTCATCCAAACAGGTTTTCTGCTCTTGATACGGAACTTGTATATAGGGCGAAATAATGGTTTGTGGGCTAATATGATTTTGTGAGATTTCTTTGAGGAATGCTTGTTGGTAGTCTTGGCGTTCTGACACAAGGCTGGTAATGAAAAATAAGCCGATCCAGAAAATAGCGACCAGTATAACAATCGCAATGATTTTAAGGCTAAGGAAATGAGAGCGCATAATGATTCCTGATGATTTGTTTTTTTCAGGATTGAGTATGTGAAAGTGAGATGGTTTTTGTTTGAATTGGCCTTGATCTTTATGTGAAGTTTAGGTGAAGCTTTACGAATTTATTTGAGTCGTTCCTAGTAGCATTTTATTAAGAAATTTATAGAACTTCGTTAAGGTAAAACAATACTGACCAATACGCCTTGCTGATGCGGTTGAATAATAGCAATGTTATTTTCCTGAATATTTTGAATTTGAATTTGCCCATGATGTTGTTCAATCACTTGTTTGACAATGCTTAAACCAATACCTGAACTGCGTTGTTGGGTAATAGGACGGGGTAATGAAAAATAAGTATCAAAGACTTGTGAGAGGGCGTATTCAGGTATCCATTCACCTTCATTAAAAATCTGTAATTGAATGCTTTGGTGAGCTTGACGATGCAATTGAATCAGGATTTTCGAAGATTCTGCCGAGAAATCTAGAGCATTATCCAAAATATTGGCAATGGTTTGTTGTAACCAAAAACGATCTGCATGAATCATACAGTTCGCTTCGATATCCAATAAACATTGAATTTTTTTACTTTGTAATTGGCTTGCTTGTTGATCTAAAACCTGTTGTATCAGCTTAGATAAGTTAAAATTTTGAAGTTCGATTTGATGTTTGGATTTTTCTAAACGTGTAAGCAATAACATGCGATCAATCAAAAGTTTTAAACGTTGGCTCTGTGCATGAATGTGCTGTGCAAATTGTTGTTGATCATTTAAAGGCAAATCTTCTTTGAGTAACTCTGCACTGGCTTGAATCGCCGTGAGTGGGCTTTTTAATTCATGGGTTAAAGTATTGACATAATGTTCTACATAGGCACGATCTTCGAGTTTTTCACGCATATTTTCAACAGCTTGAGCCACTTGATTCAGTTCTTTGGCTGAACGGAAATAAGGCGTTTGATTCACTGGAGCAAGCGCTTGAGCGTATTTTCGAACACGGTCAATACTGTGTTTAAGCCAATAAGCGACCAAACTGGCAAGGAAAAGACTGAGTAGGGTAATCCATGCAGCTTGGCGCAGTAATTGATCTTCTGCACGTTGAATATAAGGTTGTACAGAGCTATTCGGTTTACCAATACTCACCACACCAATCAATTTTTGTTGCTGATTTTGAGCAGTTTGATAATAAATGGGCGCAGCGATAAACATGGTACTGCTATTCGGATCCCCCTCATAACTGCGGGTTGAACGTACGCCGTATTTACCTTGCAGTGTTAGATAAACATCATTCCAACGTGAATAATCCTGTCCAGTGGCGATACCTTGTGAATCATAGATCACGGTGCCTTTTGCATCTGTAATATAGATTTGTTGGTTAATTTCTTTTTTATTGTGCTGCCAAATATTGGCATTGAGTTTACGATTCAGTGCCTTTTGAATTTTTTCATCAAATTGTGCGGTACCGACTTTATTTTCATAGACATCTTCTGCCACTAACATGGCGATAATATTGGCATTTTCAGCGAGTGTGTCTTCAACCACTTGGCGAACATTGGGCTTCACTTGTTGGTTAAAGGTGTAGGACATAAACCACAACCCAAGCAAGATAATTAAGCCAAAGAAAAACCAAATACGGATAAAAATCGACATGGTGCTATCACATCCGTTTTAGACTATAACCAAAACCACGATGTGTTGTGATTGGGTCATGTTCAGCTGAAATGTGTTTGAGCTTTTGTCTTAAACTTTTGATATGGGTATCGACAGTACGTTCTAAGCTGTGTTCAGGATGCTCCCAAATATGATCCATCAATTGTTGACGGCTAAAAACTTGTTCAGGATGATCGATTAACAATTTTAATAAGCGGTATTCATAACGAGTGAGTTGTAAGGCACTGCCTTGATAATGAATTTGCAGTGATTCATCAATACATTGCCATGTTTTCGCAATTATTGTTTGTGTCTCAATCGTGCTTTGAGCAGGTTGTAATTGGCTTTGTATGTCCATTCTGCGCCAAATGGCTTTAATACGAGACACGATTTCACGCGAGCTAAAAGGCTTGGTACAGTAATCATCTGCACCAATTTCCAGTCCTACGATTCGGTCAATTTCATCATCTCGTGCAGTTAAAAATAGTAGTGGGGTATGGTTAAACTGACGAATTTTTTTACAGACATCAAAACCGTTTATATCGGGTAAACCTACATCTAAGATAATAAAATCAAAAGTTTGCTGTTGAACAAAGGCAATGGCTTGAGAGCCAGTATTTGCCCAAGTCACTTGCCATTCTTCACGTTCGAGTGCATAGCGTAAGGGCATGAGAATTGCGGCATCATCTTCAACACAGAGGATCTGTTTTTTATTATTCATTGGTCTTTGAATATTGTTAAATCATTTTGAGTGTACTGAATTTCTTTTTTTTAGACGAATGAATTTTAAGTGAAATTGAAATGAACTTTGTAATGATGTGAGAAGTATTGAATGTGTTTTGAGGCAGGTATTTTACCCATGATAAATATCAGAGATGTCCTGTAATCTTCGGATTTGATCGTCACACCAATCACAGGACGTATGCTAAAAGTAAAGGTAAGTTTTAGCATCTCAGCGGTTACATGGATAAATGCAGCGCGTCATTAGATTACTCTAAAAACACAGTTTGTGAATGCTAAATTGCATTATTTTTGTTCTTTTGGTTAAAAAGTGACTGATTGAGCATTCAGTCAGACCATAAAGAGAGCTGGGGTAAAGGCTCTTGAGTCGAAAGTGCATAGACCCCAACACCGATAAGACGAAATTGTTGATCCGGTGTGATTTGCATTTCTTTGAGTAAGATATCTAAGGTCATTTGCAGTTCAGTTTGATGCTTTAATGGCATTTTGAAGCTTTTACTGTGCTGTAGGGTTTGAAAGTTTTTCAGTTTCATTTTGACGGTGACACCGCGGGCATACAGTTGCTTTTTCTCTAAGCTTTGCCAGACTTGCGCAATCAACTTGGGCCAAAATGGGAGACATTGTTCAATGGTTAAGTCATCATCAAAAGTGGTTTCTTTTGAAATTTGCTGACGTTCTCGTTCCGCTTGTACAGGGCGCTCATCAATCCCTTGTGCATATAGATAGAGCTGTTTGCCATATTTGCCAAAATGATGAATTAGGACATTTTCATCCACATGCTGTAAATCACCTAAAGTTTCAAGTTTGAGCGCATGTAATTTTTCTTGCATGACTTTACCCACTCCGGGGATTTTTTTAAGCGGCAAGTGCTGAATAAATTGCTGAACTTGTGAGGGTTTAATCACGCAGATACCATTGGGTTTATTCCAGTCCGAAGCAACTTTGGCTAGAAACTTATTCGGTGCTACACCCGCAGAGGCGGTCAGTCCTGTGCTTTGAAAAATATCAGCGCGGATGCGTTCAGCGACTTCTGTGGCACTGGCCAGTTGTTGTAAATTTTCCGTTACATCTAAATAAGCTTCATCTAAGGAAAGCGGTTCAATGAGTGTGGTATAACGCTGAAAAATTGCATGAATTTGCTCTGAGACCGCACGATATTTAGAGAAATTAGGTTCAATCACCACCACTTGAGGGCAGCGTTTTTTGGCTTGAGTCATCGACATGGCAGAGCGGAGTCCGTAGCGACGTGCAGGGTAGGATGCAGCTGCAATGACGGCACGAGGGTGGTGTGAAGAAATCACCACAGGTAAATGCTTTAAGTCGGGACGATCAAGTAACTCCACCGAGGCATAGAAGGCATCCATGTCGATGTGAATGATTTTTCGCATGCTGAATTTTAATATTGAAACCTAAACCAGTATTGCACTATTCAGATCGATTGCGTAGTCCTGTATGTGGCATAAGCGACAGAGTTTGACTTGGTGTTTTTTGTATTTGAACTTCAATGATGAGCTTGGAACTGCTTACTTGATTGGTAAGTTTTGTGGCAGTTGATAAAGTCCTTGGCGCTCTAAAAAGCTGATCCAATCTTGTTCTGAACCCTGAAATACATTGAGATCCACCAAGGTTGGTATGCCTTTAATTTGACCTTGGCTGGTGTGTTGCCAAAAGGTCCATTTCGGATTGCCTTTGAGCTCAGGCTGGCCTTGATATTCACGAATCCAAAGGGGAGTTTGTTTAAATTCATTGACCAAAACAATATTATAAAATGCTTTAGAGGTATAAAAAATGGGTTGCAGGCCATAGTGTTTATACAGTTGGTCGTGCATGACCTGAATTTCTTTGAGCAGCTGTTCTCTGGTATAGGTGTTGATACAGTTGCTGTCATATTCCAAATCAATCACAGGCGGCAAACTATCGGTTTTCTTCGGCACAGTTTCGATAAAGTTCTGCGCCTGAATCTGGCCATCACGACATAAACGATAAAAATGATAAGCCCCGACCAAAAAGCCTTGTTCACGAGCTTTGAGCCAGTTGTCCTGAAATTTACGGTCTTTGAAATCGCCCCCTTCAGTGGCTTTTAAATAGACGAATTTAAACTCTTGGGGAGAAATGGATTGCCATTGGATGTCGCCCTGATGATGAGACACATCAAAGCCTTTTACCGGATACTCTTGGGCAGATGCGACATTGTTCTGCAAGAAAAAATAGGTGATCCCCAGTCCGACACATAGCATCACTACACAGGCAAGTATGTAATAGGGATATGAGGTTTTTGACGGCGTGGAAACTTTTTTTCTTGCGGACATGCTTTTGCAGGTATTGGTTTTTAGCTCATCATCATAGCTCGAATTTGTGGAACTGACCATGATGATTATGGTCAGTGAATGGCAGCACTTTGTATCTGTTATTCATCCACGGTATCTTTAGGGATATGCCAGAAAATAGCTGCGGTAATCAGGTTAATACAGCCCAATACAATTAAAGTGTTATGGAATGCCATGACGATGTGATCTGTACCCAAATATGCGGTAAAGACATTGACTAAAGTACCTGCCAAAGCCACGCCAATACTCATCGATACCATCATGATCATCGACAAGAAACTGTTGCCACTGCTGGCATCTTGTTGCGGTAAATCTTTCAGCGTGAGGGTATTCATAGACACAAATTGCAGGGAGTTCAGCATACCAAAAACAAAGAAATGCAGCGCGCGCAGACAGGTTGGGGTATCTGCGGTATTAAGAGCAAAACTGGCGATACATGCACCGACCAACAAGGTGTTAACCAAAAGCACGTGGCGATAACCGAAGCGCTGAATCAAGTGACGAATGATGGGTTTGGAGGCCAGTGAACCCAATACTGTCGGAATCATCAAGAGTCCCGTCACAAAAGGTTCAAAGCCGAAAGCCACTTGGAGCATGAGTGGCATTAAAAAGGGCATGGCATTGCCACCGAGGCGAGCAAAGAAGTTACCTAAAATACCCACGGCATAAATGCGGTTACGAAACAGTTTACTGCGAAATAGCGCATTTTGATGTGTATGTGCATGATAGGCATACCAAAGCGCAGTCGCCAAGCTCAGTACAATCAGCCCAATACTCCACCATAAAGTCAGGTGCGGACTGGCAAAATTTTCAATCCCTAAAGATAGTCCTGCCATGGTGATCACCAACAGGATAAAACCCCAAAAGTCAAAACGCTGCACATTCTGCTCGGTGACATTCGGCATGGCTTTAAAGCTAATCAGAACCCCTAACAGTCCCATGGGGAGGTTAATCAGGAAAATCCAATGCCATGTACTGACTTCGACCAACCAGCCCCCGAGTGTTGGACCGATCAGTGGGCCAATCAGTCCCGCGAGACTCATCAAACTCATGGCCGATAAGAACTGCGTCCGCGGAATGACCTTGAGCATGGCTAAACGGCCAACAGGGAGCAATAATGCACCGCCGATGCCTTGTAGCAAGCGATAGAACAATAATTCATTTAAACTTTCAGAAAAGCCACAGCCCAGCGAGGCAAGGGTAAAAATGATAATGGCACTGAAATAGGTATTGCGCACTCCAAAACGGTCGGCGAGCCAGCCACTCAAGGGAATACAGGCAGCAACGGCAAGCACATAGGCCACTACCACGCTATGCATTTGGAGCGGGTCTTCATTCAAACTGGCTGCTATAGCCGGTAGAGCGGTATTCACAATGGTGGTATCTAGGCCTTGCATAAAAAAGCCAATCGAAACCAGAAGTACCAAAAGACGGTACTCAGGAGCGAGTGCTTGATGGGTCGGCGTTTGGTTCATAGATACAACAAAGTGAAATTTTTAAACAGTTTAGCTTAATTTAAGTTGGACTGTTGTTGCGAATGTGCATTTATCACATGCCATCAAATTGACATCTCTACGTCATGTGTTTGCAACGCGTGCGTCATACATTGGTCAAATTTGAACCGATATTTAGATCATGATGAATAAAAATTATAGTGCCGTTTTTTTAGCATGCATGGGGTTGGGCTTAGCAGGATGCAATGACAGTGATGATGCGCAAACCATCACACCACCAGTGGTAGAGGAAGCCACGCCGAATAGTATTGAACTGGTTCATCTTGCAAGTTATGAGTCTGGGATATTTGGACAGAGTGCGGCTGAAATTCCCGCCTATGATGCTGCGAGTAAGCGCCTGTTCGTGGTGAATGCACAAAAAGGCATGGTTGATGTTTTAGATTTCTCCCAACCAGCGCAACCGACATATATTCAATCTTTGGATGCCAAAACTTATTTATCTAATTCCGAAGTGAATAGTGTCGCGGTGCATAATGGCATCGTGGCGCTTGCGGTTCAGGCTGAGGATAAAACCCAAACGGGTATTGTGGCTTTTTTTAAAGCACAGGATCTCTCTTTTATCAGCCAAGTCAACGTGGGGGCTTTGCCAGATATGTTGACCTTCACGCCTGATGGTCGAAAAGTACTGGTAGCGAATGAAGCGGAACCGAATGAAGGTTATCAAGTCGATCCCGAAGGTTCGGTCAGTATTATTGATATTTCAGATATTCAAAAACCAACAGCAACCATTGCGGGCTTCCACGCATGGAATGATCGTAAACAAGACTTATTAGATGCAGGCATTCGTATTTTTGGCCCAGACATCAGTCAATACTCAAATGTAGCGACCGCAGGTATTCAAACGACCACCGTTGCACAAGATTTAGAACCTGAGTACATCGCAGTCAGTGCTGATGGTCAAAAAGCATGGGTCAGTTTGCAGGAAAACAATGCCATTGGGGTTTTAGACCTAGAAAAGAATCAATTTGTTGATCTTTTCCCGATGGGCTACAAGGACCATAGCTTGCCTGAAAATGCCTTGGATGGGAGTGACCGTGACTGTGCTATTGGTCAAGACTCTTTGGGGCGTAGTATTACAGAATGTGCAAAAGATGCAGGCATGATTAATATTAGTTCTTGGCCAGGGCTATATGGCATGTATATGCCTGATGCCATTGCACAATATCAAGCCAACGGTAAAACCTATTTGGTCACAGCCAATGAAGGGGATGCCCGTGAATGGCTAAGGGATGAAGCCAAATACTTTGAAGGCGAGGACTTAAATGCTGGTTATGCAGAAGAGATACGCATCAAACATTTATTTAAAAAAGCAGGTTTTGATGCCAAAGGTGATTATGCAGCGCATTTACGTCAGCTTGCACCGGGCGTGAAAGGGGCAAAATTAAACCCAGAGGTGTTTAAACCTTGTCAAACGGCTGATGCAACAGAAGTCTGTGCGAACAATTTAATTAAAGACTCACAAATTGGACGTTTGACCATTAGTTGGACGCAAGGTTATCAAAAAGATCCACTGACAGGTCTGCCGAAGCTAGATGAAAGTGGTCGTCTGACTTATGACAAATTATATGCTTATGGTGGCCGTTCGGTGAGTATTGTCGACCCTGAAACCAAGCAGATTGTATGGGACTCGGGGAGTGAGTTTGAGCGAAAAATTGCGGAGTTGTTTCCACATCAATTTAATAGCAATCATGAAGCATTTAAATTTGATGACCGTAGTGACAACAAAGGCCCTGAACCTGAAGGCGTGACTTTGGGTAAAATTGGTGAAAAGACCTTTGCCTTTATTGGACTTGAGCGTGCCAGTGGCATCATGGTGTATGACATTAGCAACCCGAATCAGGCTAAATTTGTTCAGTACCTGAACCATCGCAACACCATGGAAACAGAAGTCACGAAGCAAGGCGACTTAGGCCCAGAAGGTTTGATCTTCATCGAGGCGAAAAATTCACCAAATGGTCGTCCGCTGTTGGTGGTCGGTAATGAAGTCAGTGGTAGTACAGTGGTTTATGAAGTCAAACTCAATTAAAGGCTGAATTCTGCGTTTGAAAAAGAGCACTACGGTGCTCTTTTTTATGGTGCTACAAAAAATATATGACAATGATGTCATGAAAATGAAATAAAACCGTCATAATCTTTCGCAAACGTCCAAAGGCACTGTCTTGGAATAAATTATTCAAAAGGTTGGTTTTATGACAATCGAAATTTTGATGGTGATAGGCTTCTGTTTAGCGGCTTATTCTATCGTCGGAAATGATGTGCCACAGACATTAGGTACGTTTATTTCATCCAATGCACATCGTCCATGGTGGGTGCTTTGGCTCTTTATCAGTACCATTTTGGTGGTGGTGTTGATTTATGGTTGGTATGCATCCGGTGTGGGTGATGCATCATATGGCCGTTTAGAAACGATCCCTTTTCCTGAGGGTGGGGTCACGTGGCTCTATATTGTGCCACCGATTTTACTGCTATTTTTAACCAAATACGGAATTCCCGTCAGTACCACTTTCTTGGTTTTAACCATTTTCTCGCCTGCAAGTTTAGGCTCGATGATGGTGAAATCGATGATGGGCTATGCGGTGGCTTTTGTGGTTGCGATTATTGTCTATCGTTTTGTGATGCGACAAGTCGCAAAGTATTTTGCGAAAACCCGTAATCAAGAACCGTCGCATATTTGGATTGGGCTACAGTGGGTCTCTACGGCTTTTCTGTGGAGTCAGTGGCTGATTCAAGATTTGGCCAATATTTTCGTCTATGTACCCCGTCAAGTGCCGTTTTCATTTTTACTGTTTGCCATCACGGTCTTTGTGGTGTTGTTGGCGATAATTTTGTACCAACGTGGTGGTGCGATTCAGAAGATTGTCGATACCAAAACAGGTGTCACCGATATTCGTGCAGCGACTATTATTGACTTTATGTATGCCCTGATTTTGTTGGTGTTCAAAGAGTGGAGTAACATTCCAATGAGTACCACATGGGTATTCTTAGGTTTACTTGCAGGTCGTGAGTTTGCAATGTCGATGATTTTTGATGAAGTGAACAAACACCGCACTTCGCGTAACGTCAGTAAAGATGCGATGAAATTGATGTTTGGTTTAGCCATGTCCGTGATTTTGGCGACCACACTGCCGTGGTTCTATAACTTTGTCACCCATTATGGGCAATAAACGCACATGTTAAAAAAGCGAGTCCCTAGGCTCGCTTTTTTATGGCATAAATAAAAGGATTTAAATAGCGAAGTGCGCTGGGCTGCCGAGGTTGGCAATGGCTGAATAAATCTGTTCAGCATGGTTGCATACAATTACTTTTGCGCGGTGCTGTGGCGGTAGAAAACCTTCTTCTACTGCATGATCCAATTGTGTAATCAGTGCGTCATAGAAACCATTGACGTTATAAATCATCATCGGCTTTTGGTGTTGGTTGAGTTGTCCCCAGGTTGCCACTTCTAAAATTTCTTCAAAAGTGCCTAAACCACCGGGTAGTGCGACAAAGGCGCTTGCACGTTCGGCCATTAAGGCTTTGCGCTCATGCATGGTTTGTACAACATGTAATTCGGTCAGTTGGTGATGCGCAATTTCATAATCCAGCATAAATTCTGGAATGACGCCGACTGCTTCACCGCCGTGGCTAATCATGGCATCGGCCACTTGTCCCATGAGGCCAATACTGGCACCCCCATAAACCAGACCAAAACCCTGTTTAGCTAAACCTTGTGCCAGTGCAATAGCTTTTTCTTGATAAATCGGTTTATTACCTGAACGAGAACCGCAGTAAAGTGCGATCAGAGGTTGAGTGGTTTGAACATTTACTTCAGTGTTGAGAGAGGATATTTTTAATTCACTATTCATGGCGTATGTTTTTACCTTTTGCTTTATCTACTTTTTCTCTCTTAGTTTAAGCAAGAAATGTGACGGCAAGCTGTATTTAATCTAACAATCGGGTAATAATTTGTTAAATCTTTTAAAACAGTGCGCTTTTGAAAAAAAGATGAATTTCATGTAGATCTTGCCTATACTTATTTCCTGTTTTACAACACAAGAACGAACATGGGTAGTGGTAGTTGTCGCTCAAGACATCTTCAGTTTTCCGAAAAAAAATTACAGCCATTGGGGCTGAATCTTCCTTTTCATCCGCTTAAGTTGCGTTATGCACCGTATATTTCCCCTCGACAGGAGCAGATCACATGATATTTGAATGGATGTCTGATCCTTCTGCGTGGGTGGGGTTACTCACCTTAGTGGTGCTGGAAATCGTGCTGGGGATTGATAACTTGGTTTTTATTGCGATTTTGGCGGAGAAACTTCCACCAGAACAACGTAATACGGCCCGTGTTGTTGGTTTGATCCTTGCACTCTTAATGCGTTTGGTGCTGTTGGCCTCAATTGCTTGGGTGGTGACACTGACCGAGCCGCTGTTCCATATCTTCGATCATCCTTTCTCAGGACGGGATTTGATTCTTCTGTTTGGTGGGGTGTTCTTACTGTTTAAAGGCACCATGGAACTGCATGAACGTATTGACGCCAAAGTGGTTCAGAAAGAAGAAAGTCCAGCCAATGCTGTGTTTTGGATGGTGATCGTTCAGATTGTGGTTTTGGATGCTGTGTTTTCCTTAGACTCGGTGATTACCGCAGTCGGTATGGTTAAACATCTGTCTGTGATGATGATTGCGGTGATTATCGCCGTGGGCATTATGTTGTGGGCATCGAAAGCCTTGATGGAATTTGTCAACAAACATCCGACCGTAGTGATTTTGTGTCTCGGCTTCTTGATGATGATCGGTTTCTCATTGATTGTAGAAGGCTTTGGTTTTCATATTCCAAAAGGTTACTTATATGCCGCGATTGGTTTCTCGGTAATTGTTGAATTCATCAACCAAACCATGCGCCGTAATCAAGAAAAAATGGTCACCACCACAGACCTTCGCTATAAAACTGCATCTGCGGTGCTGCGAATGTTGGGCGGTAAAAGTAGTGATCATGCCTCTGAGCCTGAAGATGTCCTGGCAACTCGCGCTTATGCGGATGAAGTATTTGATCCTGAAAATGGGGTCTATCATAGTGTCTTGGTGCAAGGGGTGCTGGGTTTGTCTGAACGTCCAGTGAAGTCCGTGATGACCCCACGTCCAGAGTTGGAGTGGATTGATTTAGAGGATGAAGAAGCTTCAATCAAATCACAACTACTCAGCATTACGCATTCGCGTTTAATTGTGGCACGGGGCGAGTTAGACAACATCGCAGGTGTGGTGCTGACCCATAAAGTTTTGAATGAATATATCGAAACCGGTGTACTCGATTTTGATAAACATTTACGTGAACCTGTGATTGTGCATGAAAATGCGCAAGTCCTGATGGTGATGGAACAATTGCGTCAAGCACCGTTGCAAATGGCTTTGGTCTTGAACGAATACGGCTCGATTGAAGGGATTGCCACGCCGATTGACGTATTAGAAGCGATTGCAGGGGAGTTCCCCGATGAAGATGCCGAAGACAATGTGGCTGAAAGTTTAGAAGATGGTAGCTTGATGCTCGATGGTTCAACCGATATTCGCCATGTGTCGTTATTGTTGGATCGTGATTTGGTCGATGAGTCCGATCAGTACTCAACCTTGTCAGGCTATATCCTCTTTCATTTAGGTCGTTTACCTGAAAATGGCTCTAGCCTTGAAGCAGATGGTTGTATTTTTGAAGTGGTGACGATGGATGGGCACAAAATTGAAAAAGTGCATGTGATTCCAAAGTCAGATCTGCACAAGGAATCATCTTAAAACAAACCGTAATCTGGTTTGAATAGATTAAAATAGCTCGCAATGTCGAGCTATTTTTTATGGAAAAATCATGAGTAATGTTGAGTGTCCGTGTGGACAGGGTGAATATAAGCAATGCTGTCAGCCATTGCATTTGGGACAAAGCCGTGCGCAGAGTGCTACTCAACTTATGCGCTCACGTTATAGTGCTTTTGCCAAACAGCAAATTGATTACATTGTGAAAACCACAGCGTTGGGGCAGCAACAGGCTCTAGATGTTGCAGCAATTGCTGAGTGGAGTCGAAGCAACCAATGGTTGAAGTTAGACGTCGTGCAGGCCATTGAAAAACTCGATAAAAACCATGCCATGGTCGAGTTCAAGGCCCATTATCATGATGGCACATCGCCACAGATACATCATGAAATTTCACATTTTGTGAAACATGCAGAAGCATGGTATTTTTTAGATCCAACCACTGAAATGCAAATCACCATGAAACAAGCGTGTGTCTGCGGTTCAGGGAAAAAATTTAAACAATGTTGTGCACAATTTTTATAATTTTAAGCAAATTTGGCTTAGAATAGCGCGCATCAATTAGCCTATATGGAATCCAGGCGATGTTACTCACTATTATTTATATTATAGCGATCACAGCAGAGGCAATGACAGGTGCACTGTCGGCTGGTCGGCGTAGTATGGATTGGTTTGGTGTGGTGATTATTGCCTGTGTCACAGCACTGGGCGGAGGTTCTGTCCGCGATGTGTTATTGGGACATTATCCGCTGACTTGGGTCAAGCATCCTGAATATCTGATGCTGACGTGTTTTGCCGCTTTTATGACGATTTTGATTGCTAAGTGGATGCGCCATTTACGCAACATTTTCTTGGTCCTCGATGCTCTGGGCCTGATCGGTTTTACCATCATCGGCTGTCAAATTGCCTTAGAAATGGGACATGGTTTTGTGGTATCTGCAGTTGCAGGGGTTCTGACAGGAGTCTCAGGCGGTATCTTGCGTGATATTTTGTGTAATGACGTCCCTTTGGTGTTCCGCCGTGAGCTGTATGCCAGTATTTCTTTTGTCGCGGTGATTTTCTATTGGGGCTGCATTCAGCTCGGTTTATCACTTGAGCTGACTGTGATTTCGACTTTGATCTTTGGTTTTAGCTTACGTCTAATCGCGATTTACTTTGGCTTAGAAATGCCAAAATTCATTTATCAAGACGATGATGAACAATCGGCTTCCTCGAAAGATGCGAGCTAAAATAACGGCGATTTGACTGCCTTATTTGTATAAAAAAAGCACATAATGATAAAGCTGTTGAGGAAGCAGCCTGTTATCTTTTCCCGCTTTAGAGGCCGAGCTATGGATTTAGTTTCTCGCATACAACGCTTACCGATCGGTAAATTTCACTACACCTTGTTGTGGGTCATTGGCTTGGGCTGGATGTTCGATGCCATGGACACGGGGCTGATTTCTTTTATTTTGGCAAAAATGGCCGAAGATTGGCACATGAGCCCAACCGAGAAAGGTTGGGTGGTCTCCATTGGCTTTGTCGGAATGGCGATTGGTGCGGTGTGCTCAGGTGGTCTGGCCGATCGTATTGGGCGTAAAACAGTTTTTGCCGCGACCCTAGTGATTTACAGTTTAGCGACGGCAGCCTGTGCCTTTGCCCCGAACTTAACGTGGTTGTTGGTGTTTCGTTTTATTGTGGGTCTCGGTTTAGGTGGACAGTTGCCAGTAGCGGTGACCTTGGTCAGTGAATACATTCCTGCGCAGGTGCGTGGGCGTTTTATCGTGCTGCTAGAAAGTTTTTGGGGTCTAGGTTGGCTTTGCGCTGCATTGGTGGCGTATTTTGTGATTCCAAAATTTGACTGGCATATGGCCTTCTTAATCGGTGGGATTCCTGCACTATATGCCATTGTGATTTGGTTCAAGGTACCTGAGTCAATTCCTTATCTCATCAACCGTGGTCGCATTGTGGAAGCGCACGCTTTGGTGCAGCAGATTGAGCGTCAATGCGGTGTGGAAGTCATTGAACATATCATCGTTAAACCGGTGGCAGAAAAAAAGACTGTGTCTTTTACCCAGCTCTGGTCGGGGGCATTTGCACGTAGAACCTTGATGTTATGGTTGATTTGGTTTGGCATTGTTTATTCGTATTATGGCATTTTTACATGGTTACCCAGTTTGCTGGTGAAGCAGGGGTATAGCATTGTTCAGTCTTTTGAATATGTACTGGTGATGATTTTGGCACAGCTTCCGGGTTATGTGGCCGCAGCATGGCTGGTCGAAAAGCTGGGACGCAAAGCAACCTTGGCAGGTTTTATTGGCATGTGTGCAGTCTCAGCGTATTTCTTTGGTCAAGCTGACACTGTGAGCATGATCATGTTCTGGGGTTGTCTGATGTCATTCTTTAACCTTGGCGCATGGGGGGTGTTGTATACCTATACCCCAGAACAATATCCAACCAATATCCGGGCTTTTGGTTCGGGCTGGGCATCGGCCATTGGTCGTATGGGCGGCATTGTCGCACCGATGGTGGTGACGCATATGATGGTACAGAGCAATGGATTTAGTGCGATTTTCATGATGTTTACCGTGGTATTGCTTGCGGTGGCAGCGGTAATTTTGATTTTGGGTGAAGAGACCAAAGGCAAAACATTGGAAGAAATTGGACTGTAATTTAGTCCGCGCTGAAGATTGAGAGTCAGATGTGCTGAGACTCGCAGTCTTCAATACACTTCAACATAAAATCTAGATGATGGATCTGAAGATAGCCGATAACCAGATCCAACTCAGCAATAAAAAATTCAATCTGCTCGGCCAAAACGTAGCCTTTCAACGCTGCATTTTGGTAAACGCGGATCTTGCTAATGATGAGACCTTTAAATAATCACTGCTTGATTGATGTGATCTACCCAATTGGTTGTGTCGCATTTTGGGCGAGGATGACCCGATTTTTTGTCGATCGTATCGATCAAGTTGAGAAGACTGAAGTTGCTTAACCATTTTCATTGATGAGCAGAGATGAACACAGGAACTGAACTTCAAAATAATTAGTTGCTCATTTTAAAAAAAATGGATAATTTTACGACACTAGGAACATCTAAAGACGCAATTTGTCGTAGTGGTGTACGCTTTCACTTGTATAGGCAGAGCCTGCGACATAGCATAAGAACTTAAACAAAAAACGATTAATTAGGATGACAGGTTGTTATGACGAACCTTGCGCATCAAGCGACAGAAAACCGTTCCGTAGCAGAATTTACTGAACAAGCATATCTCAATTACGCCATGTACGTGATCATGGATCGTGCCTTACCGCATATCAGCGATGGCTTAAAACCTGTACAACGCCGTATTGTGTATGCCATGAGTGAATTGGGGCTGAAACACAGCGGTAAACCCAAAAAATCTGCGCGTACCGTCGGCGATGTGCTCGGTAAGTATCACCCGCATGGTGATTCGGCCTGCTATGAAGCGATGGTGCTGATGGCGCAGCCTTTTAGCTATCGTTATCCATTTATTGAAGGGCAAGGTAACTGGGGTTCTCCCGATGATCCGAAATCATTCGCGGCGATGCGTTATACCGAAGCCAAATTATCTCAGTATAGCGAAGTGCTTTTGTCTGAACTGGGACAGGGGACTTGTGACTGGCAGGACAACTTTGATGGTTCGATGAAAGAGCCTGTGACTTTACCTGCACGTATTCCGAATATTTTGTTAAATGGCACCACAGGCATTGCGGTTGGTATGGCTACGGACATTCCTCCACACAACCTGCGTGAAGTCGTAAAAGGCACCATTGCCTTAATTCGTAATCCAAATTTAAGCGATGACAAAGTTGCAGAATACATTCCTGCACCCGATTTGCCGACCAAAGCAGAAATTATTACGCCACCTGAAGAGCTGTTAAAAATACAAAGCACAGGTCGGGGCAGTTACCGTATGCGTTCGGTGTATCGCATCGAAAAAAATGAAATTGTGATCACGGACTTGCCTTATCAAGTGTCAGGCTCGAAAGTTATTTCGCAAATTGCAGATCAAATGCAGGCGAAAAAACTGCCTTTGGTGAGCGATGTACGAGATGAATCGGATCATCAAAACCCAACCCGTTTGGTAATTGTACTGCGTTCAAATCGGATTGATGCTGAAGCAGTGATGAGTCACCTTTTTGCCACCACCGATCTTGAGTCGAGCTATCGGGTCAATATGAACATGATTGGTGCGGATGGCCGTCCACAAGTGAAATCGATTCGTCGTATTTTGCTGGAGTGGATTGAAATTCGAAAGGAAACCGTCACCCGTCGTCTGCAATATCACCTGAATAAAATTGAAAAACGCTTACATATTTTGGGCGGTTTGATTATTGCCTATTTAAATATTGATGAAGTGATTCGTATTATTCGTGAAGAAGAACAGCCCAAAGCGGAGTTGATGTCACGTTTTAATATTGATGACATTCAGGCCGAAGCCATTTTAGAACTCAAGTTACGTCATTTGGCTCGACTTGAAGAAATGGAAATGCGCCGTGAGCAAGAAGAGTTAGAAGCCAAAGCTGCACTGATTCGTGAACAGTTGGCTAATCCAGAGTCTTTAAAAGCTTTGATCATCAATGAACTCAAAGATGATGCGAAAAAATATGGCGATGACCGTCGTTCACCAATCGTGCATCGAGCAGAAGCGACGGCGATGAGTGAGCAAGATTTCATGCCTGCTGATCCTGTGACTGTGGTCTTGTCTGAGGCAGGATGGATTCGTTCAGCCAAAGGTCATGAAGTTGATGCTGAAAACTTGAACTTCCGTGCAGGCGATCAATACCTCAGTCATGCGCAAGGTAAATCTAATCAGCGCGTGTATGTGCTGGATGAGTCAGGACGTAGTTATGCCCTAGCCATTAATAGCCTACCGTCCGCGCGTGGTCTGGGCGAACCGTTGAGTTCAAAATTGTCCCCAGCCAGTGGTATTGGTTTTAAACAAGTCTTTATTGCTGATGATGAAGCCGAAGTCATAGCGCTAAGTAGTAAAGGATATGGGTTTAAAACACAGGCAAAACAGTTAGATACCAATGCAAAAGCAGGGAAAGCCTTCTTAACTTTACCTGAAAAAGCCACAGTTATGCCGTTAACCAGTGTTGATCAGGCCACCCATTTGGCTTTATTGACCTCAACGGGTCGTTTGTTGATTTTAGAGTTGTCAGAGTTACCTGTTTTAAATAAAGGTAAAGGTAATAAATTGATACAACTTGAAGAGAAAGATCAAATTGTATTCATGACAAGATTAACGCTAGATGAAATACTGCAAGTCGTTGCAGGGCAGCAGCAATTAAAATTGAAGGGTGATGACTTGCAAAAATACATAGGCAAAAGAGCATCAAAAGGCCAGTTATTACCACGTGGTTATCAAAAAGCAAATAAACTGTTAGTTCAGAGATAAAACTAGCATCCATTGATCAAAATACGTTATATATGGTATGTATGCGGGAAATGGATGCAGTATTAAGCAACAGAAGTTAAATAAAGAGCGCTTAATATTGAGAACAATAGTTGAAATTTAAGGATTACTGATAGGAGAATCGGGCGATATGGAAAAAATTTGGTTCGCAGAATACCAAAAAATGGGGATTCCAGAGACTGTAGAATTGCCACCAGAAAACACGTCATTAGTAGATGTTTTTGAACGAAATTTCCAAAAATTTGGCTCTCGTGATGCTTTTATCTTTATGGATAAAGTGCTCACTTTTAATGAGTTAGAAGAAGCAAGCCGTAAATTTGCAACGTATTTACAAAGTTTGGGTCTAGCAAAAGGCTCACGTGTCGCTGTGATGATGCCGAACGTTCTTCAGTATCCTATCGTTGCTTTGGGTGTATTCCGTGCAGGTTTAGTATTGGTTAACGTCAATCCACTGTATACCGCGCGCGAACTTGAACATCAGTTAAATGACTCGGGTTCAGAAGTTTTAGTGATCATCGAAAACTTTGCCTCTGTTTACCAAGCGATTAATGGTAAAACGCCAGTTAAACATGTCGTGATTGCCTCTGTAGGCGACATGTTAGGTGCATTAAAAGGCACACTGGTGAACTTTGTATTACGTTCAGTACGTAAGCAAATTCCAGCATGGAATATTCCTGGCCATATTCGCTTTAATGCGGCAATGTCGAAAGTTAGTGCGAGTAACTATAAGCGCCCGAACTTAACGTTAAGTGACACAGCAGTGCTTCAGTACACTGGCGGCACGACAGGGGTATCTAAAGGTGCAGAATTGACGCATCGCAACCTTGTGGCGAACATGTTGCAGTGTGACGGTATTTTCCAAAGTAAATTTGGTGCACAAGATGGTCAACCTGATGACCGCATTTTCTGTGCCTTACCGCTATATCATATTTTTGCGTTCATGGTTTGTGCGATGTACGGCATGTACAAAGGCCAAGCCAACGTTTTGATTCCAAACCCGCGTGATTTACCTGCGGTGATGAAAGAATTACGTAAATACCAACCGTCATTCTTCCCAGCAGTGAATACACTATTCAATGCTTTAGTGAACAATGAAGAGTTTAAGCAACTCGACCACAGCAAATTGAAAATGGCGATGGGTGGTGGTATGGCTGTGCTTCCTTCTACAGCAGAAGCGTGGAAGCGAATTACTGGAACCAACATCATTGAAGGTTACGGCCTATCTGAAACTTCACCTGTGGCAACGGCAAATCCGCCAGCGTCAGAAGAATTTAGCGGAACAATTGGTATCCCATTACCATTGACTGAAGTTGCAATTTTGGATGATGATGGGAAGGAAGTTGCACTGGGTGAACAAGGTGAGATTTCAATCCGTGGTCCCCAAGTGATGCGTGGCTATTGGAACCGTCCAGATGAAACGGCTAAAGTGATGACGGAAGATGGTTTCTTCCGTACAGGTGACATTGGTGTCATGGACCCTCGCGGCTATGTGAAAATTGTAGACCGTAAGAAAGACATGATTTTGGTGTCAGGCTTTAACGTTTACCCTTCAGAAATTGAAGAAGTGGTTTCAAAGCATCCTAAAGTATTGGAAGTAGCTGCCATTGGTGTACCTGATGAAAAATCAGGTGAAGTACCAAAACTCTTTGTGGTGAAGAAAGATCCATCTTTAACCACAGAAGAAGTATTGGCATTCGCGAAAGAGAACTTAACGGGTTACAAACGTCCGCGTTATGTTGAATTCTTGGATGAGTTACCGAAATCAAACGTAGGTAAAATCCTACGTAAAGATTTACGTAAAACAGCTTAAGTTCAAATAAAAAAAGCGCCGTCAGGCGCTTTTTTTCATGTTCGCATTTAATTTTTCATTAACCAGCGATCAATATAGGGACGGCCAATGCCTAAGATGCCAACAAAGGTCAGCATCGTACCGCACTGACGACTAAAGGCTGGGAAAGCAAAACTACCAAAACTCAGGACATTATCGATCAGACAATAGACGGTCACTGCAAGCAACCAAGACCATAGGTTTTGACGTTTAATCCCGACCATCCAAAATGCAATGATCAGCATGACCAGTGTGCCAAGAGTCGAACCAATATTCATATTGGCACAAATGACCGCCAATAAAAATGCAGTAACAGGAAGCACAATCTTTAAAACACGATCTACTTGGCGTTGATGTTGGCGCTGAATTTCGAGCACGTCGAACATTTCTTTTTGATCAGGGCTAGCCATGCAGGAGTCTCATTGGGAAATTATAAAAACACTATAATTTAACCAAATTTATCCTCGGAATGCCATGCTATGATAGCCTTCGAAATGATCTTGATGAGAAAAAACCAATGCAAAGCATTAGCGGGATTATTTATCTCATTTTAATTGCTTGTTTACTGCCTTACGTATTTACAATCATTGCTAAAAAAACAGCAGGATTTCGCGCCAAGGATAATCAACATCCACGTGAATTTCTTACCAAGACGACTGGTCTGGCAGCACGTGCCAATGCGGCGCAGCAAAATAGCTTTGAGAGTTTACCGTTATTTATTGCAGCCATCTTAATGGCGGAATATATGGTGATTCCGCAAGTGGTCACCATGACGTTTGGTATTGCCTATCTTGTCTTTCGTGTGGTGTATGGTATTTGCTATTTGGCCAACTGGTCGACGCTTCGATCGATCGTTTGGCTGTTGTCACTGCTTTGTCCTATTTGTTTATTATTGTTGGTCATTCGACTGACGATGGGCTAAGTGCGAAACATACATATTTTCACCCAGTGGATGTATAATCGCAGAAATATTTTTTTCTCAAAAACCGTTATAATCGATGCGGTTTTTTAAAAGATTTAACTTGTTAAAGAGTGATGTTATGAGCTACAGCAATATCCCTGCGGGTAAAGATGCACCGAACGATATCTACGTGATCATCGAAATTCCTGCAAATGCAGCACCAATCAAATATGAAATTGATAAAGATTCGGATGCACTTTTTGTAGATCGTTTCATGGGTACAGCAATGTTCTACCCAGCGAACTATGGTTATGTACCAAACACCTTGTCTGAAGATGGTGATCCATTAGATGTACTTGTTGTAACGCCACATCCAGTTGAACCAGGTTCAGTGATTCGTTGCCGTCCTGTGGGTAAATTGAACATGGAAGATGACGGTGGTATCGATGCGAAATTGATCGCAGTTCCACACGACAAGTTAACGCCAATTTATAAAGACGTGAAAGAATATACCGATCTTCCACCTTTACTCATTCAACAAGTTGAACACTTCTTCGCGCACTATAAAGACTTAGAGCCAGGGAAGTGGGTTAAATTAACAGGTTGGGAAGGTTCTGAAGTTGCTAAGCAAGAAGTGCTTAAAGCAATTGAAGCAGCAAAATAATCCTGTCTATGAAGCCTCGATTGAACAGTGTTTGATTGTAGGCTTCAATAAAAAACCTGCACAATGTGCAGGTTTTTTTTTATTAGATTAGCTTTTCCGTAGAAATTAGAAGAATTTCACAGGAATGTCTAACCAAATACGCCATTCGTTGGTGTCACCAATGTAGTTCTTTTGATAGTCGTCACTTGCACGGTAGTACGAGTGGCGTAAACGTAAGCTTGCATCTTTAGCGAAACCAGATTGAACTGTATATTTCACTTGGTTAAAGAATTCACGCTCTTGCTCATCATCACTGATCATTGTGCCAGCATTGTCTGTTGCCTTGATGTCCCAGCCATATACAAATGCAGAAGTCCAGTTTAGACCTGGTAATATACCTAATTTACCAAAATCAAGACTGTACTGGATTTGGGCAGATTTTTCATCGTTACCAATAAAGTCAGAAAGGTATGAGTTTGGAAGGTATATACTTTGGAAGCCATCAGCATTTTGACCATAGTCATAACCAACATTACCACTGTTTTGTTGGTATGCAACCATGATGTTATGTGCGCCAGTATTATAAGCTGTAGAAAGAGCCCAAATATCATTCTTACGATCTGATAAGTTATCAGTGGTTTGTGAATAAGTATTTGCTGCTTCATCAAACTTAGTATGATAAGCACTTAAATCGTAAGTTAATGAACTGTCATTCGCTAAAGGCTGTTTAAAGTTCACATTTACATAATGACGTTCAAGAGCATTTTTGCTGTCTAAGCCATAATAAGATGCATTTAAATTGTCATCAAATTTGTACTTAGCTCCCCAAACAATTGCACGATCAAGACCATTGCCATTGACGTCAGCATCGGTTTTGATTTGATCAGACATTTGGTTCTTAGTAAATTTACCAGCAACAATTTCAAGATTCTTGATTTCGTGGCTAGTTAATAAAGTACCTGTAAAATATTCAGGAACCATACGTCCAGTATTACTTGCAAGAACAGGTAAATCGAGTACTTGAGTACCATAACGTACTTCTGTATTTGAGATACGTGCTTTTACAATACCGCCACCACGTGTCCAGTAGTCATACGCATCTTTTGTTCCATCAGCATTGTTTTGCGGATGTGTTGGGATCATTTGGTTGTCAGTGTGACCATTTTTACCCAATTTAAATGATGTATCACCAATAATGCCGACACCAAAGCCAACGGTACCTTGAGTATAACCAGACTCAATTTTGACCATCGCGGTTTGAGCTGCTGAACTTGTATCAGCTTTACCATTTTTCTTGTCACGAGTTAAATAACCAGTACGAAATAGCACTGATCCTTCAGCGTCCTCAACGAAACCTTTAGATTCACTTTGCTCACTCGCAAAAGCTGTTGATATAAGTGCAGTTTGTACTAAAACTGCTAATGCTAATTTTTTTGTGTTTTGCATTGGGGAGCGAACCTTATACAAATTGGATGGAAAGAGAACAGCAATTGTATAAGTAATCGCTGAAAAATTGTCATTTTTATTTAACATATTCAACTAAAGTAATGCATTTTTTTGTAAGCGATATGTTTGAAATATTTTAATTTTGGTTAAAATATTCGGTTTACTAAAATAAATCTTTATAAAACATTGAATTATTTTTCTCTTCTTAATTCTATTTTTTGCTATGTATCGTAGAATATAATATATAGACTGTGAGGTCATTTTAGCTTATTAATCAAAGTGTTCAGTCATTTCTAATCTTTTGGAATCAGCTCAAGAGAACCCATACCCAGATTGGCGAACGATGAATTACACAGCAGTTGCCTAAGTAAAATTGACCTATTGTTAAAAAATAGCTTTAAAATTTATGGGTATAGAATCAGTAAATGATTCATGTCTAAAGAGATTTTGAGAGCTTAAATGCATAAGAATTCACATAAAATTGCACTATTTTTAATTTTTTTCACTGGCAGTATGTCGGCCAACGCAAGTGAGCCCCAGCAACAAAGTTCAGAAGGCGGACTTAGTGGAAGCCTTGCTGTGCTCAGTCAGTATATTTATCGTGGGGGTATTGAAAATGATCAGCCTACCCTACAAGCAGGGCTTGAATATGAACATGCATCTGGTCTATATGCTGGTTATTGGGCTTCAACACTGAATTATGATGCAGCAGATGTCAGCAAAGATCACGGTGTTGAGCATGACTTTTATATGGGTTATGCAGGCACACTCAGTCCAGATTTAAGCTATCGCTCACATATTGTGACTTATTTATATAATGATGGCGGCTCGGTCTATAATGAAGATCGCACAGAACGCCGAAGTACGACTGGAGCGGAATTTGTAAATAGTTTGAGCTATAAAGACTTTGATGTAGGCGTCACAGTGGCTTTAGCCGATGTGAGCTATGCCAATGCGGGCGATACCTATTTAAGCCTTGCACATCACTATGCTCTTCCACAAAACTTTCAATTCAATAGTTCGATTGGTGCATCGATTTATCGTCAGCATGATGATGCCATACTCACTACAGAGAAGAACTTTACTGTTAATGAAGTTCGCTTAGGCTTGAGTAGACCCTTTGCAGAGACAGGGATCGAAATGTCTGCGGATTATATTTATGGTGTACATAATCGTATGGGCGAGGATTTAGAAGACCATTTGGTGCTGGGTTTAACTTACAACTTTTAAATGTTAAAGATATGAAGAGTGCATCCAGATCGGTTGGGGATGCACTTTTTTTATGCACTTAAAAACGTACGTTCCAGAAATGAGTCTCAAAATAGCGCATATTGTAAACAATTATGTTTGTTTGATGAGCTTGGCTTCAATTCACCGCGAAGAGGTTTAACGATCAAGCTGAGGATGAGCTCAATTTCTTATATTTTATATAATTTTAACAAAAACAATTATTTATAATAATTTTTTAAAAGGTGTATCTGATGTTGAATTGAATGTGGCATAGCTATTGCTACTACCTACATGAGTTTATCGAAATAACCAAAATACGTCGTAGCACGATGTGGGGGAATCCATAATGAAATTTGCATTTAAAGCTTTATCTCTTGCTGTACTAGGCGCAGCTTCAACGTTCACATTCGCTGAAGCACCTGCTTCGGAACATACGATTTCTGGAAATATCGGGGTATTATCTAGCTATAACTTACGTGGTATTACCAATGTTCCTGAAAATAGCGGTGCAACAATTCAAGGGGGCTTAGATTATAGTCATGCATCAGGTTTCTATGCAGGTTATTGGGGTTCTACACTAGATTATGCTTTGGGTGAAGAAGGTCGCGACTCTTTTGAGCATGATTTCTATGCAGGTTACAACGGCCAAATCACTGAAGATTTAGGTTATACCGTTGGTGGTACATATTATTACTATTATGAATCTGATGTGGATTCAGATGGTTTTGAAACACTTTTAGGTTTGAATTACAAAGATTTTAGCGTTACAGCACAAACGTTGACTCAAAATACTACGTGGGGTAATAAGGGCGATACTTACATCTTAGGTAGCTATAGCTATGGTTTACCACAAGACTTTACCCTGAACACTTCTCTGGGTTTATATGCTTATGGCGATGACGACGAATTCGTGACAACCACAGAAGATTTTGGTTTCCGTCATTTCACTGCAGGTCTGAGCCATCCACTGGGTGACACTGGTGCAAGTGTGAGCATGGATTACATTGTTGGCGGATATGATCGCGTTGATGAAAAACAAAAGAACAAAGTAGTATTTGGTTTGAAATACGAATTCTAAAATTTGCATCCTAAACAAAGGCGACCTGATGGTCGCCTTTGTTTTATTTAAGGAGCCATATTATTTCGATAAGACAATGCTTCAGAAATGTGCTGTGCATTAATCTGCTCGTGTTGGGCTAGATCGGCAATAGTACGTGCAACACGAAGTACGCGGTGATATGCGCGCGCCGATAAATTCATGCGCTGCTGTGCCATTTGCATGATATTTTGCGCCGTTGTGTCTAAAGCTGAATATTGTTCAAGCTGTGTTGGTGAGAGCGCCATATTGGGCTGTTGTTGACGTTGTATCTGTACATCATACGCAGCGATGACCCGTTCACGTACGGATGATGAACTTTCAGCAGCCTGTACTGTTTGTAATTCATGCGCCGCAAGGGGTGGAACATCAATATGCAAATCTATACGATCGAGTAAAGGTCCAGAAATTCGATTTTGATAACGTTTAATACTTTCGCTACTACATTGGCAGCGGCTATCTTGATTAAATGCATAACCACAGGGGCAGGGGTTCATCGCCGCAATCAGTTGAAAATTGGCTGGAAAGGTGATTTGCCTTGAAGCTCTAGAAATGACAATTTCTTTAGATTCCAATGGTTGTCTTAATACTTCCAAAACTTTTCGGTCAAACTCAGGTAACTCATCTAAAAATAACACACCTAAATGTGCCAAGGTTATTTCACCGGGCTTTGGATTCGAGCCACTGTTATTTACAAAGAACTATGCGACAATATAAGCTAGGGTCAAAGACTTAGACCACCTTTTATAAAGAACTATGCGACAAATTTTATAAAGAACTATGCAACGGAACCTAGAATGAACAATCAATCATGCGACACCGTTAACATCGTACCAGCTCGAAGAAAAATTGGTAATACACGTATCAGTGTATCTGGTTTATATCCTTTTAAAAAAGATTCCGCAGTTGCCTTTGAATCAACTCTTGAACGGGATTTCCTTATTCGATTAGAGGTTGATCCCAATGTTCTTGCTGTTGAGTCTCAACCATTTACCATTGAGTATTTTGATAATGGACAGAAACGAGTTTACACCCCTGACTACCTAGTAACTTATAAGCATAATGATTTTATTCCATTTATTGCACCTAAACTGGTTGAAGTAAAACCTACAGATGAATTGCAACTTAATTTGCATCTATGGAAAGCTAGATATCGTGCTGCCATGAGGGTATGCAAAGAAGAGGGTTGGAAATTTCATATTGCACATGAGGGGCGTATTCGGGACCAGTTATGGTCGAATGCCATGTTTTTACAAAAGTACCGAAAGATGGAATTTCCCCCTGCTGATTCAAAGCACTTATTGGATTATGTGAGAGATCGAGGAGCAGTAACTTTTGAGACTCTATTAGCCAGACATTTTCTTGGAAAATGGGACAGAGCCAATGGAATTAGTCAAATCTGGTATTTAGTTGCTCATGGTTATCTGGTTTGCGATTTAAGTATGCCTTTACAGCCATCTACTGAACTTTGGGTAAATGGGAGTTGTCATGAATGATAGACGTGTGAATATCAAAATAGCTGCTGGGGAGCCGGTTCAGATAAAAGGGATTCCCCATACGATTATTGAAGTCATTGACCTAAAATCGGTTTTTGTTGAAAACAATAATACTGGCAGGAAAAGTATCGCGGCTATCAGTGAATTAAGGCCATCAATAGCTGTGGAACAGTATGAAGATCTAGAGCTCATCGCTGATAAAGACTGGATTGAGGCTGAAAGACGTTTCAACATCATCCGACCTTTCATTGAGGGAGGCGTGAGTGGTCGTAAGGAAGTAGAGTTACGAGCCCAAGAACATGATATTAATCCAGCCACTATCTATAGATGGTTAAAAATCTATAAGGCATATGGAACTATTGATGGATTGCGGCCCAGAAAAGAGGGATTGCCACAAGGCAAGAAGATAATTAATAAACATGCTGAAGCAATCATTGAAAAAGCCATCAAGGATTTATACCTAACTAATCAAAGAATAAGTGTTCAAAAAGTTGTACTTGAAGTGAAACGCTTATGTCATGAATACCATATCCTAGAGGTGCCTCATGCCAATACAGTAAGAAATCGTATTGCAGCGATTAGCCAGAGAGACTCTCTTCGTAAGAGGGGACATAAGGAAAAGGCCGATAACAAATTTACACCTGCCGCAGGGAAATTCCCTCATGCTGATTATCCACTTGCCGTCGTACAGATTGACCATACGCCTGTTGATCTTATTCTGGTTGATGATTTTAGCAGGTGTCCTATAGGACGACCTTTTCTTACGTTGGCAATTGATGTGCGTTCAAGGGTAGTTGTGGGATATTACTTATCATTAGATGCCCCCTCTGTTATGTCTATTGCAATGAGCGTTTCTCAAGCTGTACTGCCCAAAGAGAAATGGCTAGCTTCGCGCAAGATTCAAGCTGAATGGCCTGTCTGGGGAATTATGAACACCATTCATGTCGATAATGGACCTGAGTTTCACTCAGAAACTTTCAGAAATGCTTGTATGGCACATGATATTCGTCTGGAATACCGACCAGTTAAAAAACCACGTTTTGGCGGGCACATTGAACGTTTGATGGGAACATTTGCAACCGATATTCACGCAGTTCCAGGAACAACTTTTTCAAATATTTTTGAAAGAAAAGGCTATAACTCAGATGCGGAAGCAGTTTTCACATTCTCCGAATTTGAGGACTGGCTGATTGATTTTATCTGTAATGTTTACCACAAAAGGAAACACTCTGCTTTAGGTACTTCTCCACTACATGCTTTTGAGTTAGGTATCTTTGGTGATAAAAACACGTTAGGTTCTGGGGCTGCTAGATTGCCTGCAAATGATCATAATTTCTTTCTTGATTTTCTACCAAGTTTTGAAAGGACGATTCAAACAACAGGTGTAACAATTGATGGTCTTGCTTATTATGCTGATGTACTAAGAGGTTGGATTAATGCTGTAGACCCTGATAATCAAAAGGAAAAACGTAAATTTATCTTTAGGCGTGATCCAAGAAATATTAGTGAGATATGGTTCTTTGATCCCGAAATCAAAAATTATTTTAAGGTTCCTTTAGCGGATCAAAGTATTCCACCATTTAGTATTTGGGAACACAAAAAGATTCAGGAACTGAAAAAGGAAACTGGCGAATATCTAAAAGATCATGAACTTGGACAGGCTCTAGCTAAACTTCGGGAGCGTGTTCAGGAGGCAAGTACTAAAACTCGACGGGCTCGCAGATCACATCAGCGCAGTACCCAACATCAACAGAGTGTTAACCCTGCTTCAATTCAGGGCAAAAAACCTCAACAAGAGAGTACGATTTTGGAGCAACAGCTTGAAAACGTATATGGTTTATTGCCTCTCGATGAGCTGGAAAATGATGAGGATATTTCATGAGTAACTATTCACATGTTTTTCAAGAGTTTCGCCCTATTGTGGAACAGTCTAATGAGGACAGACTCTACTTCCTGGAAGAGGACCGATGGATTGGGTATCCAGCAGCCAATGACTTGTTAGACCAATTGAAAGGATTCCTGACACTTCCTAAGCGGAGCCGTATGCCCAACTTACTGGTATTGAGTAAGCCAAATAATGGTAAAACCTCAATTATTAACCAGTTCTTTAAGCTGTATGGGGAGGGTTATGTCAATGCAGAAAATAATGCAGTAAAACCTGTAATCATTGTACAGGCACCTGTTTCCCCTGATGAAAAAGCTCTGTATATGGCTATTCTTGATAAGTTCTGGGTTCCTTTTCGAGAAAGAGATCCCGTTGCGAAGCTACGTTACCAAGTGGTCCATTGCCTTAAACTTTATGAGGTAAAGCTCCTCATTATCGACGAAATGAATTCTCTATTATGTGGCAGTCCGATTAAGCAAAGAACAGTAATGAATGCGATTAAGTATTTGTGTAATGAAACACAGATACCCATTGTTGGGTTTGGTACAGAAGAAGCAATTAGTGTTCTGCGTACTGATCCACAGCATGTCAGCCGTTTTCGTGTGGTTAATTTGCCCTTATGGAAACTAGATAAAGACTTTCAAGCTATGGTAAATAAATTTGAGAAAGTTCTTCCCCTCAAACAGGCTTCAAAACTGGCTGAACCAGCAACAGTAAAATATCTGCATGATATTACAGATGGAAACTTAGGTAATCTGCGAACGATTTTACGGGACGCCGCAAAGAAAGCTGTTGTTTCTGGTCAGGAGTTTATCGACCGTAGCTTGCTAGAAAGTGTGAAATAAGCAATGTGGAGGACTAGGTATGATAAGTGCAACAGAAATCCATTCATGGTTTATTCCCACGGACTTAAAGCAAGATGAGGCATTATCTTCTTGGTTGATACGTGCCGCACTTGACAGTGGTTGTGACCCATTAAGTTTAACTGGAGTACTTTGGCCCAAATGGCGAATCTGGTCTGTAGATGTAGATCGTGGTTTAAGTGCAGAGCAAGTACAGGTATTGATCAATACGACAAAAATTGATGAAAGCCAATTTAATTCTGCTACGCTTCGCAATTTTTTAATTAAATATAATCTGGATAATCAAACTCTTGATGCATGGTACTTGGTATTAGGTACAAGAAACCGTAAGCATCGAGGTGGCTGGCAATATTGTCCTGAGTGTCTATCTGAGGATAATGTTGCCTATTTCCGTCTGCCTTGGCGTTTTGCCTGGCATACAGGTTGTATAAAACATAATCAGCATTTACATGATCAATGTCCTCATTGCCATAATGCTATTCAACCTAGACGTCTTGAAGCCCCTGATCAGGTTATGACTTGCTGTTCAATATGTAAAAAAAGTCTATTGGAGGTTAATAAAAGCCTTGTGGATTGTCATGCCTTGGCATTCCAAAAAATCTTTGATCAATTCCTGGAACAAGGCTGTGCAACCTATCAAGACAAGTTGATTTCAGTAACTGATTGGTTAACGGTGATTAAGTTATTTTCACAATTTATTAGAAAAGCTTTAGCTGGCTCAGTAAATGGAAAAGGATGGGCTTTTCTTGAACAACTCAGAATTCAGGTGCCCCATCCTGAGCTTATATCGAATGGATTGGCTGTTAACCAACTTCCAGTTACCGAGAGAGAACGGCTATTTTCCTGTATTTATCAATTACTCATTATTCCCCAGGAAAAGTTTATTGAAACAGCAAAATCTTTAAATATGAACAGGTCTTCATTTTGGGATAAGAGAAACCAGTTGCCAGCCATATTAAGGCCTGTTGAAGAACAATTAGGCTCGATTTATCGGAACTACCCTCCAAAGAGAGCATTGGTAGCTACCTTTAAACCTAAAAGTAAGGAGACTGTAATACGCAAGTTTTTAAGATTAAAAAGAAAACTAGGGTAACTTTTGGGGGGACAACACCATGCCTCAGTGTGATGAATGTGGTGATGCGGTTGAAAAGATACACCGACTTTATAAACAGCGTAACTATTGCCATAAGTGCTATGTACGAGTTTTTAAAAAACAGGATTGTCCGTCGTGTGGTAAAAGTTCCAGATTATATAAAGCTGATAACTTGGCCGTTTGCCAACAATGTGAAACCAATAGACCTTGCATTAGATGTCAGCGTATTGATTACCCTATAGGAAAAATAACGGAGCAAGGCCCTGTTTGTAATAGTTGTTCAGTTTATTTTAGAGAGTTTCAAGCTTGTGAACGGTGTGGTGTGACATCACAACGCTTATCTCGTATCAGCCGTTTTGGAGATAATTTAAGAGTTTGCCCAAAGTGTGCAACCCGTGATTACCAGACATGCCAAAGTTGTAGAAGATATAGGTTGATTGAACAGGATGTTGTGTCAGGCAAAATGCTTTGTAAGAAATGTTTGACCTGTCCACCACTTCAATGTCTAACTTGCCAGCAACAGATTCCTGCTGGATATGGGAAATACTGTGAATTATGTACATGGCGAAGAATATTGGGGAATAGGATTAAGGAACTGGTTAATACATTAGTAAATCCAAGCCTCAAAGGTTACTTTAAAGATTATATGAATTGGCTTGATCATGAGGTTGGACCGCATAAGGCTGCATTACTAATTCGTAAACATATTCATTTTTTTGAAAAGACCAGTGATCTTTGGGGAGATCAGATCCCAGACAATGACTCTTTATTACATAGACTAAGAACAAGTGGTTTACGCAAATATGAGCTGCCCATCCGGTGGTTGGTTGCAGTACATCACCTGCATATAGATACCCAATCTAAAGGCCACTGTTCTGAATTTGACCAACTGAGAAAACTGGCGAACTCATGTCCTGGTTCATCGCTTTCAGCCCAAATTCTTCAGAACTATTATCAGGTTTTAATAAATAAAATGGATTTAGGGAAAACGAGTATACGTTCTGCCCGTTTAGCCATGAAACCAGCATCTGCTTTAATGCTGTTGGTAAGTCAATCACGATTAGATTTACCAACAATGTGGCATGTAAAATATTACTTATTTAAGTCCCCTGGACAAGCTTGCGCTATTGTTGGCTTTCTTAATTTTTTAAACAAGAATTATGATACGAACCTTGATACGTCATGGGTACTAGATGAAAAAATAACAGAAAAAAGTAATATGAAGAAACTGGAAAAACAATTGTTGGCCATCATGAAAGCCCCAGAGGAAAATTTTAATGAACTAGAGTGGATAAAGTTAGGATTGATGTATTTTCATAATTTGGATAAATCCTTTTTTAATCAAATGGATAGTATTAATTATAGGGGGCTGAATGATGGCTTTGAAGTGAGGTTTGGTGATCAGCAATATTGGATACCTAAATTGCTTGTATAACTGGACCATATAACGCTAATGTAGCTACATAAAGTTAAAACTGAATTTTGGGCTTCCAGAGGGTATGTATGGGGCAATTAGGTCATGAATATTGTGTTCATAATGGATTCAATAGGTCTCATGCAGGGAAATATGTTTATTCACTTGCTACGTTTATATCTTGGATATTGATTTACTTTTTACTGAAGTTCTTGGGTGGATTGTCTCCTTATTGGAATGTCATCATTTCTAGTGCTATCACTGCTTTATTATTTCTTACTTTTTATTTTCTATTTGATAAATGGATATGGAAAACAGGTTTATTTTTCAAGATTCTGAAATATCCTGATATTTCGGGAGAATGGTCATGTAAAGGTATCTCTGATTACCAAGAAGAAAATTCTGAAATGATTAAGCACAATAGAGAGTGGATTGGAAAAGTAACAATTTTACAAAGTTGGGATAAAGTAAGAATCAGATTAGAAACAGAATTTTCCACATCTGACAGTATTTCTGCTGCAATTATTTATGACGAAATTGAAGAATACAAAGTTCTTTATAGTTATGAAAACAAACCAAAAGATTTAGATCATGAAGAGTTACGTATCCATCGAGGATTTGTAGAGCTGACACTTCATAAAGACAATAAAAGTGCCAGTGCTAAATATTATAATGTTACTGGTCGAAGAACCATGGGAACAATGTTATGGGAAAAATTAGATAACTAATGGATAAGAGCCAATGGTTTCGTCATATAGGTAACCCAAATCTTTACGTATTTCCGTAACGAGTTTATCTAAGGCAATGCTCATTGTTGTGAGAGAGGTTTCTTTCTGATAACTATCAAATATTTTTCTGGTCATATCAGGTGTATATAAGCTATTTCTATAGTTTGGGTTATGATACAGATAATCAAAAAATCTTTTTGTTTCAAGAACTATTGCTAAAGCATTTGTTCTACCTTTCTTTAAATTTTCTAGATTGGAATGATACATAATAGAGGCTAGATCAAAACTACTTAAGTAAATTACTTTGCCCTCTTCAACTAAATCGGCTTTTATTGTTTTACAAAGGCGGATAGATTTTTTCAATCCTCCATCAGCATAGTATTTACATTTGTAATCTATATAAAAAATATGCTTGAAAGGTAAGTTCATCAATGTAGTAGGAGTTTTATTATCTAGAATATTGACTCCTCTTAAATAAAGGTGCTTTTGTTGTTGGTACTCATATGTTTCTACCCAATGAGAGGGTACAACATCTACATCCCGAGGAAGTGATCCACCTGTTAAAGTTATAGATTTAGCACCAGTAGTATCAATTGTTACGGCAGGATATGCTTGTCTTAATTCATAAGTGCACGCGTTCCTGAGTTCTCTTAATATTTTTATATCATCATGACGTAAAGTACCTAAATAACCCTCTGTACGATAATGTGATTTGTTAAGTACAAGTAAATCAACATCACTTACACCTTTGATATGAATATTTAGGGGAACTGACCCTTGTAATCTGTATTCTGTGACAATGTTATGATTATTTAGTAGCCTAGGCTCTAATTGTTTTTCAATTCTTTTAGCAGTTTCAATACTGATTTCTGTGTAACGTTTACTAACTTCTTGCATTGCTCCTACTGCATAACGGATAGATGGTTTGTCTGATACAATCTGCCATTTTTCTATTGTACGTTTTAATTCATCAAACTCATTAAATGAAGTTACGCCTGCTGTTACACTATCAAAAGCATTGTATGTAAGGTCAGTACCTTTTCGTCTTTTCTCTAATCTGTTCAATCTTTTATAAAAATCAATTTCAGACATTGTGAAACTCAAAAAATAGTAGTTATGGTTAAAATAATTATACCTTAATAATTATTTTAAGGTTTTAATAAATAAGGTTTTATTGTCATAAATGCTCAAATTTAAGATGGGAAGTAAGATAATTTTTAAGTATAAAGTTTGAGAATGTTTGTAGTCTTTTGTAGTGCATCCAATAGTCAAATAAATAATTGTGAAACCATGAAGACACATATCACATTGATATTTATATAAAAATATTATTTGTGATTGGAGGTGATTTTTTTAATTCTATTGATTATTGTGACTCACTACGGAGTTAATTGTCTTTAAGTATTTGTTTTTAATTGTTTTATTCTTTTAATTATTTTTATTTGATTAGGTGTTGACCTTACCATAATTGGAAAGAATAGAGTTGCTACATCAAGGGTAATGATGTACCTGATATGAAAGAATAACTTCCGAGCTTATTACCCATTATTTTTTCATAATTGTAGTAAGAGGATAACTCCATGAAACACTTTGTTCCAATGTTAATGATCGGTGCGATTGTATTTAGTGCGGGGTGTTCCTCTTCTGACGCTCCAAAGGAAAATTCAATGAGTGAGAATAAACATGAAAGCCATTCAATGCACCATGATATGAATGGTTCAGCTAAAACAGATAATCCATCTACAAATGCCTATATGGAAGTAAATACTCGTATGCACAGCGGAATGGGTATTGATTTCACGGGAAATGCAGATACTGACTTTATGTTGGGTATGATTCCTCACCATCAGGGTGCGGTTGATATGGCAAAAGTAGTTCTTCAATACGGTTCTGATCCAGAAGTGCGTCAGCTTGCCGAGAACGTTATCTCTGCCCAAGAGTCAGAAATCAAGATGATGAATGAATGGTTGGCAAAAAACAAAAATCATTCTGGCAGCAAAAATGAAGATAGCCCATCAACTCAAGCATATATTAAGATCAATGATGAAATGCACGCAGATATGATGGTTCCATTTACAGGAAATGCTGATGTTGATTTCATGAGAGGCATGATCCCCCATCATCAAGGTGCAATTGATATGGCAAAAGTAGTTCTTCAATATGGTTCTGATCCAGAAGTACGCCAGCTTGCTGAAGATGTTATCTCTGCCCAGGAATCAGAAATCAAGATGATGAATGAATGGTTAAGTAAACATAAGTAGATACTTCTCTATTCGATATTCTTTTAAATGAGGGGCTTTTTAAAGCCCCTTGTTTTATCTATAAATTTGATGAATTGAGGATTATGTTATATGCCAAAAATTATAGTTATTCCGCATGAAAAGATTTGTCCAGAGGGTGCGGAACTTGAAATTGAAAGCGGAAGTAATTTATGTCGAAGTTTATTGGATCATGGCATTCCCATAGAACATGCCTGCGATTTATCAGGTGCATGTACAACATGCCATGTTGTTCTGAAAAAAGGGTTCGACAGTTTAGAAGAAATGGATGATGTAGAGGCGGACTTACTGGATCGTGCCTGGGGGCTTACGGCCCAATCAAGACTATCTTGCCAGGTTAAGGTCCAAGATGAAAACTTGGAGGTAGAAATACCTAAGTACACAGTCAATTATATATCTGAGGGACATTAATTTTACTTTTAATGCTTGACCTTACAATTATGGCAAGGTTTATATTAAACACATCCTGAATAGTAATAGTGGAGTTAAATATGGAATTTCATGTTGAAGATATGACTTGTGGTGGCTGTGCCCGTGGTGTAACCAGAGCAATTCAAGCAATAGATGCCAATGCAAAGGTCATCACCGAACCACCCAATCGTAGTGTAAAAGTTGAAACAACTGCAACACAGCAGCAAATCGTTGAGGCTTTAACCGAGGCTGGTTTTCCTCCTCGTTAAAAACGGACGAAATGATAAAGCGACTCTCTATTGAGTCGCTTTTTTGTGGGCAATGAATTATAAGCTCAATATTTAGGAATGTTTGTGATGTTAAATTAGCAGTTATTTGACAATGTAAGTATCTAAAAGAAATGACATATTTTAGTTCATAGTTATAAATATAAAAAATAGGGAGAAGTAAAATTAATTTTACTTCTCCCTATATCCTATTGCTATTTCTTTCGGGTTAAAGGTGAAACGGAAAGCAGGTCGTTATGATGGTGAACGTCCTTTATTTCATTGTGAGGTTCTTGCAAGCCTTCAAGAATCGGACAGTCGGGTCTATTATCACCAGCACAACAGTCGATTAAGTCCTTGAGGGTATTCGCCATTTGCTGTAGGTCATTGATACGTTCTTCCAGCTTTTCACTATGACCCTGAGCAAGGCGTTTGACATCAGCACTCTGTCTACCGCGGTTATTCCATAAATCAAGTAAGTCTGATATTTCTGCTACTGAAAAACCGAGTTCACGACTTCGCTTGATAAACTTTAAACGTTCAACATCATTTGCTGAGTAAGAGCGATAACCTGCATTATTACGTCCCGCAGCAGGAATTAGGCCAATCTGCTCATAATAACGAATCATCTTGGCGGTAACTCCCGAAGCTTTAGAGACTTTACCAATGTTCATCATATCCTCCTTAGCCTTGACTGACGGATGGTGGCTGGAATCGACGTAAACGTAATGCATTGCCAAGTACAAATACACTGGACAAAGCCATTGCTCCTGCTGCAAAGATTGGGGACATCAGTATTCCATAGGCTGGGTACAATATACCAGCAGCAACAGGAATCAACATGGTGTTATAGGCAAATGCCCAGAATAAGTTCTGGTGAATATTACCAATCGTTGCTTTGGACAAGGCAATCGCATTGGCAACACCTTGTAAGTTTCCTGACATTAACACGACATCGGCAGATTCAATTGCAACATCTGTACCTGTACCAATCGCAAGTCCGACATCAGCTTCAGCCAAAGCGGGTGCATCGTTAATCCCATCACCCACAAAAGCGATATTGCCGTATTTTGCTTTCAGCTCTTTAACCGCACTGACTTTACCCTCTGGTAGAACTTCAGCAATCACTTCATCAATACCCAATTGTTTGGCAATTGCCCGAGCAGTACGAGCATTGTCACCCGTCACCATTGCTACCTTGAGACCTAATTGGTGTAGAGCCTTAATCGCTGCTGGCGTTGTGGTTTTGATTGGGTCAGCAACTGCAATAATTCCTGCCAGTTCACCATCGACAGCAACATAAAGTGGTGATTTACCCTCATCACCCAGACGCTGAGCTGTGGCAACAAATGGAGCAACATCAATACCAAGTTGAACCATATAACGGTCTGCACCAATATTGATTTCTTCATTACCATTGATGGTTGCACAGACACCCATGCCTGTGACTGAATCAAACGTATCAACTTTAGGTAAAGTCAGGTTTTCACTTTTTGCCGCATCAACAATTGCTTTAGCAATCGGATGTTCAGAACGGGATTCAACAGCCGCAACCATGCCTAGGACATAATCACGCTCAAAGAATTGAGTCACTTCAAAGTCAGTCAGTACGGGATGACCCTCTGTTAATGTCCCTGTTTTATCGACTGCAACAACTTTGGCATCCTTTAACAGTTGTAAGGCTTCGCCTTTGCGGAACAGTACTCCCAACTCTGCACCACGACCTGTACCGACCATAATTGAGGTTGGTGTCGCCAATCCCATTGCACAAGGACAGGCAATGATCAACACTGCCACCGCATTAACCAATGCAAAAGTTAAGGCTGGTGATGGACCAAAAATCAGCCAGACCAGGAATGTAAGCACTGCGGCAATCATCACCGCAGGTACAAACCATAAGGTCACTTTATCCACCACAGCCTGAATCGGCATTTTAGAACCCTGTGCCTGCTCAACCAAACGAATGATTTGAGCCAGCATAGTTTCGCCACCCACCGCCACAGCGGTAAAAGTCAACGTGCCATTCTGGTTAATGGTACCGCCCACTACATCACTGCCGATGCCTTTTTCCACAGGGATTGGTTCACCTGTAATCATGGATTCATCGACAAAGCTTTTTCCATCCGTGACTTGACCATCAACAGGGATTCTTTCCCCTGGTTTTACAATGATAATGTCACCTGCAACCACTTGGTCTATTGCAATATCCACCATTTGACCATTGCGTAAAACATGGGCAGTTTTGGCTTGTAAGCTGACTAAACGCTGGATTGCTTCAGAGGTTCGCCCTTTGGCTTTTGCTTCAAGGAAACGACCCAGTAAGATTAATGCGACAATCACCGCAGCCGCTTCGTAATACACATTCACCGTTCCTGATGGGAGGATGTTTGGTATGAATGTGGCAACAATAGAAAACAAATATGCTGCTGATGTTCCCACAGCGACCAAAGAATTCATATCAGGAGCTAGACGGAATAATGCAGGAAAACCTTTCTGATAGAATCTTCGTCCTGGAATAACCAAAACCAGTGTGGTCAGTATGAATTGTAAATACCAGCTATTCTGCATCCCAATAGTTTGATCAATCAGTTGATGTACACCAGGGATAAGGTGAGATCCCATTTCCAGAATAAATACAGGTAAAGCCAACAGGGAGGCGAGAATCAAATCACGTTTAAGTTCAGCACGTTCCTGATCTTTTTTCTCAAGCTGCTCTGTCTGGTCAGGAATAGAAGCCTGAATTTCTGTGGCATCGTAACCAGCTTTATCAATTGCGGCAATCAAGGCATCGACATTTGCTGTACCACTGACCGTTGCACGCTCAGTTGCAAGATTGACATTGGCTTCTTTTACACCTGCAACGGCTTTAAGGGCTTTTTCGACACGACCTACACAACTGGCACAGGTCATGCCTTTAATTGATAATTCAATATTATTTGCAGGCACGTCATAGCCTGACTGTTCAATGGCATGAACCAGTACCTGACGATCCACAGGCTGATCAAGTACAATATCTGCACGTTCTGTCGCCAGATTGACCGAGGCTGACTGTACACCATCAACTTTTTTGAGGGCTTTTTCAACACGTCCAACACAACTGGCACATGTCATACCTTCAATTTTTAATGTAACTTTCATATTATTAGAAAGCTTATTTGTTGCTGTTCCCATAAGATATACCTATAGAGCTTATCCAGTTGCTAAGAGCATAAACCTTGCCATTATGGAAAGGTCAAGGGTAGAATATGTAAACATCTATATTTTCGCTAATGACTGGAATTTAAGTATAAATATGAGTTTTAAAGATCACCCTACAGAATTATCTCAAGAGGAGATTATGTCTTTAGCTGAAACATTTCGGCTATTGGGTGATGCTTCACGACTTAAAATTCTACTTTTTTGTATGCGTGGACCTAGTTCAGTAGGTGAAATCAGTGATGCCCTTGATTTATCCCAGTCCTTGGTCAGTCACAATCTACGTTTATTGCGTTCAGCCCGTTTAGTCAAAGGTGAACGTCAAGCTAAACAAGTCTTTTATGAAATAGATGATATTCATGTAAGTCAGGTTCTATCGGATATGGCTAAGCATATTTCAGAGTAATGTAGCAAACACTCATTTTCTTCACTCCTTTTTCTTCTTAAAAATATATACATATGATCATTTATTCATATTTGCTATTCAAGTAGCAATATTTAAGTTATTTTAGCACTAAACATATGAATGATTAAACATATGTTAATTTGTTATGTATTTTTAAGGCTGATCTATTGACCTTCCAATTATTGGAAACTCTAGCATACAGGCAACTGCTACAGAAACCTTATTGAGAGCGTGTTGTAGCATTGCATGAAAGGTAAGCACCATGAAAAAACAAATTACAGTAATTGCTGTTGCAGTGGGGGTGGCTATATCTGGTGGTTTGCTCTACACAGCAACGAATAAACCAGATGCACCCAATCCACAAGCTGCCGCAGCTCAAATGCCAGTCCCTCAAGTTCCTGTTGCGGAAGTGATTACACGGGAACTTAACCCAACCGCAGAATATACAGGCTACTTATCAGCACCACAAAGCGTTGAAATCAAGTCCCGTGTTGGTGGTGTCATTAATAGTGTTAGTGTTCCCGAGGGCAGTTATGTTCGTAAGGGACAGGTATTATTTAAAATTGATCCTGAACCTTTTCAGGTTGCTCTGAATACAGCCCAGGCACGACTGAAAGCAGCAGAGGTTCAGTACAGCCAGGCTGTTCTGGATTTTAATCGAGCAAATAAACTGGTCGAAAGTGGTGCCGTCTCCAATAAGGTTTATGACGATGCACTGGCAACCAAAAATAACCGCCAGGCTCAGGTACAGGAAGCTCAGGCAGCCGTCAGTGCAGCGAAGCTCGATTTATCTTATACCAATATTACAGCACCGATTTCAGGACGTATTGACCGTGTTCTTGTCACCAGTGGCAACTTGATTGCAGGTGGAAATACAGGCAATGCCACAGCCTTAACCACCATCGTTTCCGTCAATCCACTGGATGAAACAGAATATGAGGTCATGTAAATGAAATTTATTATCCATGATATAGAAAACTTCCCATTTGTTGAGTTTAAGCAAGATCAGGCAGTTCCAGGCTATTCACCTCAATGGCAGTTGGAAATGCAGGAGTTCCTGGAAATGAGTAGTCCGTTTGTGATTGTTTATGATCAATTATCAATGCAAGAAACACCTGAAGACTTTAAACAACGTGGTCTTTGGCTTAAAAACCATAAAGATGAACTTAATCAGTTGTGTAAGGCAATTATCTGCATTGAACCTGATCAGGAAAAAAGAGTTGCCATCAGAAAGATGACGGAAATGGCTGTAAAGGCATTTGGCATACCTTATGAAATCGTCGATACCAGGGAAGATGCCGAACGGATCGCTGATGAACTTACTCAAGTCTAAGGTGAATGTGATGAACATTATTTATATCAATCAATTGAAGCAAGATTTTGATGGTCAAGAGGAAAAATCAAAGCCTTTTTTCATGACATTCTTACTCATTCTTATGACGTTAGGATTAGCTTCAATTTCGCATGCAAAAGCACCGATCAATACAGCTTTGGAAACCGTGGAGAGCTATCTTAATATCTGGAATGGTACGCAGCCAGATGACCTGACTAAAGTTCTTGACCCGAATGTTGAGTATTTCAATACAAGTAATGAAGAAACCCGTAAAGGTACAGCATCTGTAATTGAGGTACCCAAGTTTTTATTAACAGTCATTCCTGATCGGAAGATGACGCTTACATCCCCGCCACTCATTGTTGGTGATAAGGTTGCTGTCGAATGGCAGCTTCAGGGAACCCTCAATAAAAAAGACCAGTCTGGTAAAAAAGACGCAAAAGTAATCACTTTTAAAGGTGCTTCATTTTTTGAGGTTAAAAATAATAAGATTACATACATCGGTGATTACTACAACAATCATCCATTGCGTAGTCAGTTAGAGCCATAATCAGGAATGCTATAAAATGTCTTCGCACAACCATACACAAGATCACAAGCATAAACACTCTGAACATGATCATTCTGGGCATAAGCATAGTCATGGTAACGGCCATAAACACAACCATGATCACTCAGGACACCATCACGGTCATGGTGGTCATCATCATGATCACGACCACAGCCATATCCCGAGTAATAAAAAAATTCTGACCATAAGTTTTTTACTGATTACCATTTTTATGGCAGTGGAATTTATAGGTGGTTTTATTACCAATAGTTTGGCCTTGATTTCGGATGCTGGCCACATGCTGAGTGACTCTGTTGCACTTGGTATTGCACTTGCAGCAGTCTTTATCGGTCAAAAACAGATTACCAAAAATAAAACATACGGCTATCAACGCTTTGAAATACTGGCTGCTGCATTGAATGGTATTACACTGGTTGGTATCGCACTGTACATCTTTATTGAGGCAATTCTACGGTTCCAGCAGCCACAACATATTGAAGTACAAGGGATGTTGATCGTTGCCAGTATTGGATTGCTGATTAATATCATTGTTGCAGTAATGATTTTTAAAGGTAGTGATACCGAACACGACTTGAATATGCGAGGTGCTTACCTGCATGTACTCAGTGATTTGTTAGGTTCTATTGGCGCAATTGCTGCTGCGCTATGTATCTACTTCTTTGGATGGGCCTGGGCAGATACTTTAGCCAGTGTTCTAGTTGCAATACTTGTTCTTCGCAGTGGATATTCAGTTGTAGTAAAGGCTTCGCATGTTTTAATGCAGGGTACACCAGAAAAATTTGACTTGGCAGAAATCAAAGAAACCATTCTTCAAGACCAGCGAATTCAAGGTGTACATGATTTACATATATGGAGTCTGACAAGTAAACGTTATATTTTATCCTGCCATATTGTTGTAAGTGAAGAAATGAGTATGCAGGAAGTGCAGATACTCTTACATGATCTGGAGAATGTCATACAAAATCTAGGTATTGAGCATGTCACTATTCAGGCTGAAACATCACTCAACAATCACGATGATATTCATCATTGCATTATTGAAAATATACCAAAGGATTCAGAACACTGAGTTTAAAAAGGTTAAATATTCCTAATATAGGTGCTTATCTAGTCACAAGTGGTACCCAAGTTTAATGGCACTTAAAAGTGCCATTAAACTATATATAATTCAATTTGATATGTAATAAAATTACCCATAGGAAAGAATTATGGAATAGGCTAAAAGAAGATGGTCACAATTGTAAGATTCGAAAATTATTTTTCCTCCTTTTCCTCCTTTTCCTCCTTTTCCTCCTTTTCCTCCTTTAACTTGATATTCGTAATTCCAATTTTTCTTAGAGCATTCAATAACGTTGATTCACCCTCTGACAAGCCAGCAGATTTTGAATGTCTAAAAACAAATAATTGAGTAACCAAATTGGAGCCTAGGAGAGTTGTCGTATAAGAGCCCTCTGACAAAGGCAGGCTCTCCATGAGCCCAGAAATATACTGCTCAAATTGTTCTACGGTTCTTGACCTAAATATTAGACCAGCATGCCCACGCTCCTTGAGAACACTTTCCCCATCTACAGTTGAAACGTAAGTCGCTGGTTGTATATCGAAAAGATAAACTGGAGGGCAATTTACAAGAGATAATCGGATGACCAATGCTCCACGAAGTGCTGTTTTATTTGAGTTTGCATAACACCAATTTTTATAAGTTTGTTTTTCTCCATCTGTAATATCTTTATTATTTAATGTTTCTGAATTAACGAAAAAAGCCATGAGAGTGGGTTTATCGCTGTAATCAAACTCTTCCTCAAAAGTATAATAGTGGACTGCATTGACAATACTGGGATTTAACGAGCGTGCCTTTAAACATGCATTCCATAGGCCCATGATTCTTCCATGATATGGAGCTTCAAACTCTGTATCTCCATTAGTGGTCGGGTTAATTTGGACATTTAGAACTTCCTTAGAGCTATCAGGTTCTCCTGTACCAACTGTATTGGTTTCTTTAGTATTTTTCTTTCTCTGTGGTTGGGTGATGGTTCTTTCATACTTTGTTTTACTTTTTTCCCCGATAGGGCCTGAACCTAACCATGTAAATTCATGACCTAAAATAACCGATTGTAATAATGGTTTGCGCCCTCCTTGATCTTCAGATACGTTAATCTGACCAGGACCTAGTTGCAACTGAGGAGGATTAGGTGAGTTGACATCTACAGGTTTCTTAATGCGGTGAATTACCTTTGGAACACGTCTGATAAGTGTTTGATCAGGTAGTTCTATTCCAAGAATTGTCAAGGCTAAAAAAGCATTGGTGTCAGGAATACAAAAACCTGAAACCCTAATTTTTCTCGTTTCCTTATGCCACGGCATTACTTTAGGGTATATATGGTTTCTTTGGATAAAATCATCATGTTTTGCAATACTGCTAAATAAGATTCTTACGGCATCTTGGGTATATTCGCTATATTTATAGTAGGCAATAAATACATGATCATCTGATGTGAGACTATCACCTATAAGGATAGTCCATGTATTTTCTTCTTCTGGATGAGGGGTGTAGAGCCTTTCATGTCTTTCGACCTCATCATATGTTGTTAGAATTCTAGGAAGTTCTGTAGAGAGGCCATATCCTCTCACCAGAAACTCAAAACAAGGTACGAGAAGCTCCTTATATTCCTGATCCTTTAAAGAGAAAGAAATACAATTTTCACGTTGGCTTGGGTTAATATAAAACTTATTCCTGTCTGAGAAGAAATGATCTATTTTTCCTGTCTTTTCATCTCGCTTATATGCTTGAACAAAGGTATGTTTAAAATTTGTATGATCAATATCAAATTCCCGTATTTCCAAAGGAAGATAGTCAACTAATCGTTCATGGTGCCAAACTGTTCCAATAGGCCAAGACATCAAATCTGTTATATTTGCATCAATAAAAATAAAATTATCTGTGGGTGTGTAATCTTCCAGAAGTTCCCTAAAAGCCACATGAACTTTAGGTTGAGCATTTCTACGATCAGCTTTTGCTAACGCTCCATACCACCACACCATTAAGAACTTTTCAGCATTGGATTCAAGAACTTTGAATGCCGGTGATTTTGTTTTATCTGGAGAATTATCAGTATTTTTTTCATTAGAATGTTTGTTCATGGTCAACCTCTCTATTAGTAATATTATCGACTAGTCAATTCTTCTTATATGCTCAGCTCGGCCGTAGGGATATATTGCCCATCTACCCAATCGTAAAGCTGAATATCACAAACACCATTCAAACGATGTCCCAAGACCATTGCAAAAACTGAGGGTGCTTTAATAAAGAGGTGTAATTTAGATAACTTATTTTCAGATTTGAATGAAACTAAAGCGGATTTTGCCTCTCTCACAGCAAGATTTAGAGTTTCCATATTATCAATCGCATAAGAGCTTTCTAAATTCATTCTAGGTAAGCTCTTTACTTCATTCATTGTAGAGTCAATGTCTTTACCTATAGCTGTAGGAAATCCGATAGTAACTATGGCTTCAGTTTCTCCCTGTAGCTCAACAGGGGCGATTTTATTAAAAAATTGTCCCTCTTTCTGTTTATGGTCATCAGTGCGATAAGCGAGGCCATTATGTTCTATTTTAAGTAGGAAATTACGTGTGGCACTAAATACATAGCCAAGCATACATGCAGTGGACATTCTCTGTTTGCCATCTATAAGGAGGGTTCTACGGTTACCACTGCTATGAATGAAATCCCCAATCGATACTGCTTTTTTGATTAGGTTGTTCCAGTCGCTGGAGGTTTTTTGGGCACGATCAGGACCATTGAAATCACGAATATCTAAGTTTAAGTCTTGATACTGACTGGATGATGCTGAAAGATTAATTTTTATAGGATCGGATAGCCACTGACTTCTACTTATATCTTCTTCAAGAGCATGGCAAATAAAACTTTCAAAGTCTTTACGATATATTGGACCAAAAGATGAACGAGAAATTAGATTTTTGAACTGATCTTTTAGTTGTTTGACCTGACTCCTGAGCAGTTCAATATTTATTGTGTCTTGAATTTCACTTAGAAATATAGACTCACTATTCTCAGAATTAAAAGTTATGAAACCAACATAATCAAGAGCAAATTCAGCTAAAGAGAAATCAATTTTTTTACCAACACACCAATCAAGGTATTCCGAGCGCCCATTCACTGAAACTGAAGAGTCGTCATCATAAGAAGATCCAACCCCTCTTAATCGGTCTATTTTTGAAATTAATGGTGAGATAGCGGTGTTATAACTTGGGCATACTAAATTAAACCAAATAAAGTTTTTTGGGTGGGTATCAAAAAGACTTTTAAAACGCCTTATTTCATCCCAAAATTCCGTAGCCGTTAAGGAGTGATTTTTTGCTTCATACATTACATGTAATGACTTTTCCGAAGAAAAATAACAAACTTCTATATCACTTAATGCTTCACTCACTATATGGCTAAATGCACTTTGTGAAAGCCATAGCGGTAAGCTCCTTAATACAAATGCATCCTGATATTCAAATCCTACTCGTGCAATCGCACCACCAGTTGATTGTTTTTCTAACAGACTCGCACTCATTATTATCTCTCTAAATCTAGGGTGGATCGGTAACAGGAACCATCTGGAAGGTAGGTGTGAGCACTGCCCTCAAGATGATTGTTTTTTAAATGAAAAATCAGTAAGACTACAAAATTTGCCCCAACTTTTGGATCGGACACCAATTCCCTCATGGTGTGATGGTCTTTACTGCTGGGTTGTACACTAAAGAGAGGATGGCTATGCCATTCACCTAAATAGTTAAATTTTTGATAATTATTGTTTGTTGATTTATGAAAAAGGCGAATTGCTTTAATAGCATCCGTAATTCCACGTACAAAGGATGCTATCGTTCCACTCTTTTGAACAGTTAATGAGCTAACTCTAAAATGGTTTGTACCTATATGCTCACCCATTAAAACACCGCCACATTCGTGGGTTCCAGACTTCAACAGGGCTTTTATCAGTAAAATTTGTATATCAGTAGGAATGGATATTTTCAGCATCAGTATTAACCTTTCATCGGTTCAGACTCTTCAATAGAATTGCCATTTTCACTTTCAGATATCTGTTTATCCGTAGGAGATTCTGTTACTAAAGCACCTGAACAATCGATAGGATGAGTATCAAAAGGACATTGAAATATCCAATATTTACGGAACCCTATTAAATATGCTGAATATGGATAAGAGGATTGCTCATCAATTGTACATAAAGTATCTAATGTGAACTGCGTCATAGAGGCTGCAAGAGCCGTTACATCTGCATCTGATGCAATATATGTTTGGTTTTGTGTTTGAAAGCCGTAATTATTAACTTTGCCTTCTGGGATTGGTTCCAACGTTTGTAAGACACCATGAATATGATTGCGAAGTTCTAAGGGGGAGGCATCTAACGTTGGGCGACTACGGGCCATCATTGCTCCACCACCGCCACCAAAGATTTCACCCCATACCATTGCAATATGTTTTCTTTTAGCAATTGCAGCTAATGTTAAGAAAGTATGTGTATTTGCTGTCGCATCAATAATCAGATTACATGTGGCAATAGCATTAGCGATATTGGAATTTAAATGAGGATTTTCCTGCCCACCGATTTGCATTTCATACGTTTCAACTTGCATGTCTAATGCAGTTCGTTTTAATGCTCTTTCAACAGCATGGGTTTTAGCAAAGCCAACATCTAACCAGTTGAGTTCATTACGGACAAGATTCTGGGGTGCCAGAATATCATCATCAATAAGTAGAAAGTTTTTACAGCCAGACCGTGCCAGTGAAATTGCAATTTTACTTCCTAACGATCCAAGACCAACGATTACTATCTTTGCATCATTGGTATTGCTAAATTGTGCTGGCAATCTTTGATTCTGATCATCATGTAGATTAATAGCTGGATAACTTACGAAAAGTGGTGCTGTATTATTAATTAAGAATAGTTCCAAGTTACCATTTAAGTCATATAACAATAGAGGCTTTATGGAACTTGTGAATTCCTCCTGAGTAGGCCATAAATTGCCTAAAGAGGATTCTAACGAAAGTCGATCATTTACAGATTCCTTTAATAAAGGAACAGAATCAACTCTTATTGCCCATCCAGACAATTCAAATCTTTCATTAGAAAATGATGGGACGATGTCAGGTAGAGGTTTGTTCTGAATATTTGTTGGAACAATAACGGTCTTGTCCCGAAAGCTTGAGATGGCAACCTTAAAGTCCATTTTTTCAGGGTCACTACCCAATAGTATGTGACGTAACATTGGTGTTCCAATGAACCTTTCTGAAATACCTCTTAATTTTTGACCTATTGTTTCAGAATGCCTAGATGGCACAGGTTCTACATCCATCTCCAATACAGTCATTGCGTCTGTTAATAAAAGAATCCGGGCACTTCTAATTAGTTCCACTCCACTGATATTGGTATTCCAATTATCTGGACCGTATTCTAGACACAGCACTCCTGAACCACCGTACTGGTGCAAGATACTCCATCTTTCACCAGATTTTTGTGGGCGTATATATGCTGGTAGCTCTGGGAAAAGCTCTGGATATACTAAAACACCATTAAAATCTATAGTTCCTATCTTGAGAGAGAAGTTTAAATGCAGTTCATTAGTGCCTGTTGAGTTCCACTCCTGAATCTTAAAACTGTTTTCCTCATTTTCAAGATCGGTCAATAACTGCCGTTCTTGAATCAAGCGTTCTAATGGTGTTTTTAGCAGTTCCATTACGCAAAGCCTCCTGGTTTATTTGGATAAACAGGGGTTGATGGAAATGTTAATCCTGCACCTAAAGCTGAACGGATTAAAGAGCTGGCCATATCAGCAGAATTTGCACTTTTGTGTGATGCCGAACGTGGAAAACGATTACCCAAGACCTGCCGCCATAGAGCTAATGCTTTATCATCATCTGTTTCATTTAAGGCATTTCGTGCAATAGCAGCTTGTTCTTTTACCTTTTCATAAAAGGTTTTGAACTCATCTGCTGTGACCGCAGAAAAAACATTATTGCCTGCAACACCAGGATCTTCTAAATGTGGAATTATGCCTAGTGACGCATAAATCCCATAAGAATCCCTGATTGTTTCTAAAAGATAAACAAACAACTTTTCATAGTTGGATTCGTAGTAATTCATATGCTTGGCAACTAGACATTCTAAAATGAATCCTTTTGGTCGTTTTAAATCAGACAAGTTCTCACGACGCCACCATTTAAATAGCTTCACAAGAGGCTTAAATCGCCCATTTGCATTTTTATTCACCTCAACAGTCCACTCGGTATGGGCTGGAGGGTTGGTAACTAGCCATTCTTCAAGATGAATGTCTGGAATCAGATAGCCACCATATCCATCTGAAATGATAGGGACAACATCCATATCAACTTTTTTCAACTTAACATTTACTGAACGACGGTTAACGGTAAGATCGGTATATCCAATATCCTTTAATGCTGTATGTACTGCATCAAGGACAATTTGAGGATTATCGTTAATTGTGTGATTTGTAAGGGCAATAATATCTACATCTGGTCTTTGTGTGATACCGCCTATAGTAGTCGGACGTACTGCCGTATTTCTTTTATAAGAACCTGATAAGAACGTATGCACATGTACTTTGCTGAATTCATTATGCACTTTTAAAGCATCACGAAGCGTATTATGTGCGCTTGAACAATCATTAACCGTTGTTGTAGATGGTTCAATATCGGAAAGTAGGTCAAGAAACTGCTGTTGAGTTGTCATAATTCTCTCTGAGCCCATGTACTAAAATGGGGCATAAAATTAAGTGCGATCAGAAAAATTAAGTAACCTACTACTGTGGACTTTGTTGCATAGCAGTAGGTTATTTAACCGTGTTTACGATATTGAGTTTGAGTTATCAGGATCATCCGATTTTTTATTACGGATAGTATCCTTTTCTTCTTTCAATGGCCGAGTTCTGGGAAATTTAAAATATCCAGTTGGATGGACAATAATTTTTCCAGATTTATGGCGATAAGATTTACAAAACACGAAGTCTTGATTTTCGGTAGGCATTGTTAGCCCTCCTATTTTGGCGGCTCGTTTTTCAGGGCGCATACCAAAATAAGCGGGTAAATCTTGAGATTTACGGGCCTAAATGTTAGAATGGGGTTCTGACAGCCAGATCTAACATGAGGTATGCGTAGGGCTTAGAGCCATATGCCTTTCCTGTGTGAAAATCTATCAAGCCGACTCTACCCAATAGAGTCGGCTTTTTAATTTATGAAACCATCTCAATAGTCTCCATTGAATCTAGGTCAAAATAATATAGTTTTTTAAAGTCATCTTCATATAAGTCAAATAATTGAGATAACTCACTAATGACAGATGCTGATGTTTTTTTTGCATCTATTGCATAGTCAAAGAGCATTGAAGCTACTCTATATGTCGCTTCTCGATCCAATTCATTTGGTTCAACTTTACGATAACCACGCATAGCCATTTGCCGCCATAAATTGGCACTTTGACTTGAAGTTATAGTTCCTAACTCTGACGCCCTATAGATTAAGGCCGCCATTGAGGTTTTCCATTCCTTTTTAAGTCTTAGATAATGAGCTAAATTGGTTGAACCTAATTGATCAATAATTTTTTCTTCTGGCATTAAGAATTCGGCAGCAAAGTCATTTGCTTCTTTTTCCATAAACTCAGATGGCTCTTCATGGAGGACCAAATGCCCAAGCTCATGTGCTAATGTGAAGCGTATTCTATCATTTGGCTGGTTTGCATTTAGAAATACGCATGGAGACACACCATGCATTTTTAAGGATACGCCATCAACATTATTATCTTTAAAGTCGCATAAAAAGACTAAAACCCCAGCATCTTCCACAGTGGCAGTTAGGTTTTCAAGAGGTTCATTTCCTAACGCCCACAATGATCTAAGCTTTTTAGCCGCTTCTTGAGGAGTGTTTACATCTAGGCCAATTTTAAAAGTTGGTAAGGAGTTTTTTCTTTTTGGCACATTTGTGAATAATTCTAATGTTTGTACATGGCCCATTTTTAACATCATTTCAGCATTCATGCGGCTCAATGCTTTAGCTGTGGTAGAGCTTTTTTTTCTGTATGCATGCAAACTAATTGGCAGTGCATTTAGCTTTTCAATATGTTCGAAAAATCGTATAGGGAAATGTAGGGCATTGGATAGATTATGGATAACTTCATCGGAGGGTTTTAAGTCCCCACTTTCAATTTTAGATAATGAAGCCTGGGTAATAGACTGTCCCATTTCAGCAATTAGTTCAGTTTGACTAAGACCACGAAAGTTTCGTGCAATACTAAGCATGTCAGGATTGAAATTAGTCATATTCACCTCCAAGATCATTGACTTACAGATCAAGTTAATCGAATGATAACTGAACAAAAAAGCTTATGCAAATTTTTCTTAAAATTATTCCTAAATTGTTTCTTTTTTATCTTACATTGCTTTATGTAGTGGTCATTTTGGTTTTTAGCACAACATATAGTGTTTTTGATTTTACATTCTATTTGAAAGATTTTAATTTCGCTATAGAATTTTATGTCAAAATTTGAGCATTAAAATATTTGGGTAAAGATGGAGGATGATCAGTGTTCTTATAAGGGGCAGTTTGACTTTCGATTATTTAGAAAATGTATTTTTATTAAATATTTGACCATTTGGAGGGAATTCTAAAGTGATTTATTCTTGCTAAAATTAGGTTTAAGGACGATTGCCTCCTTTTCTCCCAGAGTGTAATTAAATAAAGGATTTAAAATGAAGATGAACTTGAATAAGGATGGAAAAAAACGTATTCACTTTATAATCAGAGAGCTTGATAAGACTCAGAATGAAGTAAATAAAATTTCAGCTTCAGTTCAGATAGACGAGGATGATCAATATCAGCGTATTAATAGAGCATATTTTCAGTTGTTCCAAACACATTATCTTTCCTTTAAATTACTTATGAAAGAAGATCATTTTTCCTCCGCTGTCGTCGTAGCTCGTACGATGCTAGAAATATATGTTAGGTGTTTTTATTTAGAGTTTATAGAACAGCCTAAAGGGACAGATGTTGAAACGTTAATTACTCAACCAAAAGACTTTGCTAGTTTTTTTCAGATGAGTACAGCTTTAGATAATTTTGAAGACCCAGACAATGGAGATTTTCATAAACACTTCAAGCAATTCACAAAGCAAGGTAAAGCTTTGTACGAGAAGTATTCAACTTTCACACATGGTCGTGGTGAGCTACTGAATGTGCTATTTAAAGGTAAACAACCTGTCTGTGCCTATGAGGATATTGAAAGTATATTGCTGACCCTTAATGGCATGTTACAGGTGTTTGCAATGCAATTTCTACATATGAATGCTAATGAAGCATTGAAAAAAAGATTGCTTGATAGAGTGCTTAAAACTGAAGAAACTTTTCTTAATCATGGTATAGGCCAACCAGACTATTATTCTAATTTAACCTCTTGGTGAACTAAATAGGAAATGAGAGAACAACAGTGCAAAACTGTTTTTCTCTCAATATATTATCGCTTCCATTTTCTAAGTCGCATAGTTGTTTGGAATGTCGCATAGTTGTTTGTAAATGACAGCCACCGCCAACCAGTGCGATCGCAGACGCTGTATGGTGTGGTGCGCGAAATGGCCGCTGGCCAAAATGATGGCTAGCACCTGAAATAGAATAGATACTCGCAACTTCTAAATTTTCTTGCGTATTGAGTGGAGGTAAGATGCTGGCCAAACGTGAAGCCAAAAGCGTTTTGCCTGTGCCTGGTGGGCCACGAAACAGGATAGAGTGACCACCCGCTGCCGCTATTTCTAATGCACGTCGTGGACGGAGTTGTCCTTTTACATCACTTAAATCTAAACCAGAGTGATACTGTGGATGCATATTCGATGTTTGATGTGCTGATAAAGGTAAAGCTTGGTTTAAATGATCACAAACTTGTTTTAAATGCTGTGCGGGAAAGACTTGGAAATCTGGTAGTTGAGAGGCTTCTTGCGCATTGGCCTCAGGTAAAATCAGTTGATGGCCAGCTTGCTGGCAGGCAATCGCAATACTTAAAGTACCTGAAATTGGTCGCAGTTGCCCATCAAGTGCCAACTCACCTATAAATTCAAAATTTTCAGTTCCTTGTTCGGGGAGCTGACCAGAGGCAATTAAAATACCCAGTGCAATAGGCAAATCCAACCGTGAACTGTCTTTGGGCAGGTCTGCGGGTGCAAGGTTAATGGTGAGGCGTTTAGTCGGAAACTGAAAGCCACTATTGATAATGGCGGAGCGCACCCGATCTTTGCTTTCCCGAACGGCTGCTTCAGGAAGCCCCACAATGGTTAAAGAGGGTTTGTAACTGCTAATTGAAATCTACTTATTTCTATACTATTATATACAACATGAGTAAATATGTAAGCATTAGCGTTGCAGCTAAAACATTAGGTGTTTCCATTCAAACATTAAGGCGTTGGGATGAAGAAGGCACTTTGGTTGCAGATCGAACCCCTAAAAATCATAGACGATATGATCTGAGTAAGATCACGCCTGAGCAAATACACAAGCCCGATAGTCAACTTCAAAGGAAAACCATTGCATACGCAAGGGTATCGAGTCATGACCAAAAAGAAGATTTAATTCGACAGCAACAAGTTCTTGAAATGTACTGTGCAAATCAAGGTTGGACGTTTGAATTAATCTCCGATCTTGGTTCGGGTATGAACTATAGAAAAAAAGGCTTAAATAAGCTGCTAGAAGCAATCATGAATGATGAAATCGGACGTTTGGTTTTAACGCATAAAGATCGCTTATTGCGGTTTGGTGCTGAGTTGGTTTTTGCCTTATGTGAAGCTAAAAGCGTGGAGATCGTCATTCTTAATAAGGGTGAAAATTTGTCTTTTGAGGAAGAACTTGCTCAAGATGTTTTGGAAATCATTACAGTGTTTTCGGCAAGATTATATGGTAGTCGTAGTAAGAAAAACCAAAAGTTAATACAGGCAGTCAAAGACGCACTATGAGCCGATTCATACGAGGGCATGTAATCCAATTACTGCCAAATAATAAGCAAGCAAGTCATTTCGCTCAAGCGAGTGGTGTTGCTCGTTTGTCGTATAATTGGGCTTTAAAAGAATGGCAACGTCAATATAAAGCAGATAAGGAATATAGAGATCAGTGTGACTATTATGGCGTTCAGGTGGATAAAAAACTTCTAAATAAACCATCCGAAGCTAAAATAAGAAAGCACTTAAACTCGTTCAAGCGTGAGAAATACCCTTTCATGCTTAAAGTGACCAAATGTGCGCCACAACTTGCGATTAAGCAATTGGGTAGTTCATTTGATCGTTTTTTTAATGGTCAATCCAAATATCCAAAGCCTAGAAAAAAAGGCGTAGATGATCGCTTCTCATTATCAAATGACCAATTCAGCATTAAAGATAGAAAAATTAGTATCCCAAACTTGGGTTGGGTAAAAATGACTGAGGATTTGCGTTATCAAGGAAAAATATTATCAGCGAAAATATTTAAACAGGGTGGTAAGTGGTTTGCTTCGATTGCTGTTGAATTAAATCAGCCTGAGAAACTTCACCCCAAAACAGGTTTATCTGTTGGTATTGATTTAGGTGTTTCCAGTCTTGCCACTTTATCTAATGGCGAGGTTGTTCCATCAAGTGCGCCACTAAAGAAACAGCTTGCCAAGTTAAGACGACTTGCTAAGTCTTTTAGCCGTAAAAAGAAAGGTAGTCAAAACAGAGAAAAAGCGAAAACCAAGCTCTCTCGTTTGCACTACAAAATATCATGCTTGAGAAAAAACAATCTTCATCAAGTCACATCTGATTTAGTTAAGCGATTCGATCTGATTGCGATTGAGGATTTAAATGTGAAAGGTATGGTACAAAACCGTAAGCTCTCAAGAGCCATATCGGATATGGGCTTTTATGAGTTCAAGCGACAGTTGATTTACAAGGCTAAACAGCATGGCAAATCAATACTTTCTGTTGGACGATTCTTTCCAAGCAGCAAGATGTGTTCGAATTGTGGTGAATTAAACCAAAACCTGACACTTGCAATGCGTGAGTGGCGATGTTCATGTAACACCCTGCATCACAGGGATATTAATGCTGCCATCAATATTCTAAAACATGCAGATAAAGAATTGGTGGCTACATAAGCCACCAATGGCGGTGAGTTACACCGTGACAGCCTATGGAATTGAGGTAATCCCAAGCGCAATAGCAATTGGTTCTTGATGATGAAGTAGGAATTAAACATTAAACCCACGTAAGTAGGTTTAAGTAGGTTTTAAATAACGGTAGTCCTTGGCTCAGATGAACTTCAACTTCAACCGAAGGTGCGTGTAAACCGAGCAAAGCTCGAGTGTAAATTTTGGCAAAAGACATCTTTTGTTCCATTATAGTGCATTATTTTAATTCGTTATGCGTCTTTTATTGCACCAAACAGGTGCTCATTTTTTGTTCTGGATGCGTAACTCTAAAGCTTCCACTTGTTTCAATAAGTCATTTAAACGCAAATTGGCATTATTCAGTGCAGTACGTTGACGTTCAATTTCATCTTTGGAAACCAAATCCATCTTGGTGACTGCTTCATTGAGCAGTGCGCGTAAATTATGTTCTAAGTCTTGTTTAGGTTGTTCGACTTGTTCCAGTATGGCTTGTAATAAAGTTTCAATCATTTCTATATCCAACAGTTGGAGACGTGACAGCAGTGTACCATTGCTGCTTCTGACTCTATAGCCTTTCAGATGAAATATGATTTCATCGATTGTAAAAAAATCATAAATCTTCGACTAAAAAACCTGAATTTTGAAGCTCAAAACGCATTTAAATGTATAGAATAGGGTATAAAGAAAACTCATGTCAGACTTTCTTTTCCCCCCAACCTAAGAATTTTTGGCATGAAATTTGAACATAAAACCTTACTGGTGAAATAAGCCGAAGGAAAACAAACATGAAGCTCGTAACTGCAATTGTAAAACCGTTTAAATTGGATGATGTGCGTGAAGCACTGTCTGAAATTGGTGTTCAAGGGATCACGGTAACTGAAGTCAAAGGCTTTGGTCGTCAAAAAGGTCATACTGAACTTTATCGTGGCGCTGAATATGTTGTTGATTTCTTACCAAAAGTAAAAATCGAAATCGCGATCAGTGATGAAATGGTCGACGCGGTGATTGAGTCAATCACACGTGTGGCTAGTACCGGAAAAATTGGCGACGGTAAAATTTTCGTCACAAATTTAGAGCAAGTCATCCGTATCCGTACAGGTGAAACAGGTGCCGATGCCGTTTAATTTGGCATGAAGTTTGCTGAGTAACACATAACTCGCACAAATTAGGTTGGGGGATACGAATGAAAAAGATGCTATTCGCGCTGAGCTTATCTGGCGCACTTTTAGGTGGTTCTGTTGCTTGGGCTGAAGAAGCAGCAACAGCGCCAACGCCATCAGAACAAGTCACAGTGGTTGAAACAACGGATGTGGCTGCTCCAGCGGTTGAAGCCGTTGCTGCTCCAGTAGAAGCACCCGCACCTGCAGAAGAAGAACCAACATTAGATACAGGTGATACGGCGTGGATTTTAGTCTCCACAGCACTGGTTTTATTAATGACCATTCCAGGTTTAGCGTTATTCTACGGCGGTATGGTTCGTAAGAAAAACGTCTTAAGTACTATGGCACATAGCTTTGTTGCTGCAGCAGTGGTAAGTATTGCATGGGTCATCATTGGTTATACATTGGCCTTTGGTGAGGGCAATGCCTTTATTGGTGGCTTAGATAAGTTCATGCTGACTGGGATTACCACAGATGCACTCACAGGGACGATTCCTGAAGTTCTATTCGTTATTTTCCAAATGACCTTTGCCATCATTACCGTTGCCATTATTAGTGGTTCAATTGCAGAACGGATGAAATTCGGCGCATTTATCGCTTTCATCTCGATTTGGGTAGTCGTGGTCTATGCACCAATTACTCACTGGGTATGGGGCGGTGGTTGGTTAGCAAATGATGGCGCACTCGACTTTGCCGGCGGTACCGTTGTACACATCAACTCAGGTGTGGCAGGTTTGGTTGCTGCATATATGCTTGGTAAACGTATGGGCTTAGGTCGTGAATCAATGGCTCCACACAACTTGGCATTAACCGTTGTGGGTGCAAGCCTACTGTGGGTAGGCTGGTTTGGTTTCAACGGGGGTTCTGCATTGGGCGCAAACGGCTCAGCAGGTTATGCATTGCTTGTGACTCAAGTAGCAGCAGCAGCAGCGGCAATCTCTTGGTTAATTACTGAAAAAGTTGCACGTGGTAAAGGTTCAGTACTCGGTGCTGCATCTGGTGCGGTTGCTGGTCTTGTAGTGATTACACCAGCAGCAGGGTTTGTGACTGTCGGCGGTGCACTGGCGATGGGTTTAATCGGTGGTGTGGTGTGCTTCTGGGGTATCAGTGCCTTGAAACGTGCTTTAAAAGCCGATGACTCTTTAGATGCGTTTGGTTTACACGGTGTGGGTGGTATTGTCGGTGCAATCTTAACAGCATTCTTTGCCAGCGACTTCATCATGGGCGACAAAGCACCAAGTGATGTGATGCATCAACTTTGGGTTCAAGTTGAAGGGGTATTGGCAACGATCGCATACTCAGCAGTATTAACCTTCATTATCTTAAAAGTGATTGATCTAGTGATTGGAATTCGCGTTGAATCTGATGATGAACGTATGGGCCTAGACTTGAGCCAACATGGCGAACGCGTGGACTAATCAATAGAATAATAAATAAACAGTATAATCAATATATTGTGTGAAACAGCCCGAAAGGGCTGTTTTTTTTCTATATCTAGCGTAAAACTCTACAAAACACCGAATTTTTGCTACACTCTAAAACCATTCAAATTTGTTCAATTTAACCACTATGCATTGTCCATTTTGCAACGCTGAAGACAGTAAAGTGATCGACTCACGTTTGGCCGCTGAAGGTTGTCAAATTCGTCGTCGTCGTGAATGTATTAGTTGTGGTGAACGATTCACAACCTTTGAAAGTTATGAAGTGGTCATGCCTCGTGTGATCAAGTCGGATGGCAAAAGTGAACCTTTTGATGAAGCAAAATTGCGTCGTTCCTTGATGCATGCTTTACAAAAACGTCCCGTGACACAAGAGCAAATTGAAACCGTCTTAAGCGATATTCAGCTGCAAATCCGCCGTTTAGGTGAGCGTGATGTGAAATCACGCACCATTGGTGAAATTGTCATGCAATCTTTATTTTCGTTGGATCATGTTGCGTATGTGCGTTTTGCATCGGTCTATCAAGACTTTCAAGATGTCGATGCCTTTCGTCACCAAATTGAACAAATGCAACAACGTGAACATTAAGCGAGTTGGCATCCATGTCTGAATTACAGTCTAGTGCTTTACAAGCTGACCAAGCTTGGATGAAACAAGCGATTGCTTTAGCACTGCAAGGTCAATACAGCACCAAGCCAAATCCAAATGTAGGCTGTGTCATTGTCAAAGATGGGCAGTTGCTGGGGACGGGTTACCATCCTAAAGCAGGTCAACCCCATGCAGAAGTTTTTGCCATGCGTGCAGCGGGTGAACAGACTCAAGGCGCAACGGCTTATGTCACTTTAGAACCGTGTGCACATTATGGGCGTACACCGCCGTGTGCCAAAGGGTTGGTCGAGGCAGGTGTGGCGCGTGTTGTGATTGCCTGTCCAGATCCTAACCCCTTGGTGGCCGGTAAAGGGGTACAAATTTTAAAAGAAGCAGGCATTGAGGTCGATGTCGGTATTTGTCAAACCGAAGCACATCAGTTGAATGCTGGCTTTTTAAAAGCCATGGCTACTGGCATGCCTTATGTACGTTTAAAAGTTGCCTCTAGTTTAGATGGTCGAACGGCGATGGCTTCGGGTGAGTCAAAATGGATTACAGGCCCAGCGGCACGTTTAGATGTTCAGCATTTTCGTGCCATTTCTGGTGTCGTGATCACGGGCATTGAAACCATACTGGCCGATGATCCTCAGCTCAATGTTAGACAGCTTCAGGGTGTTGCGGATCTGACAATGGTTGTACAACCGAAACGTCTGGTGTTAGACCGTCAAGGACGCTTGCCGCTGACGGCCCAAATTTTACAGCAGCCGGATACCGTGATGGTGATGGGGCCTTATAGGCAAGCATTGGCTGATTTAGGCGTGCTACAGTTTGCTGTACAGCCTTTAGATCAGTTATTAAAGCAGTTGGTTCAATCGCATCAGATTTACGATGTCATGGTTGAAGCAGGTGCAACGTTATCGACGGCTTTTTTACAAGAGAAGTTGGTCGATGAAATGATTAGTTATGTAGCACCGACCTTATTGGGTCAGTCTGCACGTGCAATGTTCAATGCTGAGTTTTCTCAGATGGCAGAGCAACTCCGCTTTAAGCTTATGGATGTCACACAATTGGGTGATGATGTGCGCTTAACGCTTACCCCTTCTCAAGAGTCATTATGAGTTCAGAGTCTACGGTTTATCATAAACGTCGTCACGCGGCACGTACCACCGATGAATATCTATTTCATCAACTTGTTCCTTATTTGGGGAATAAGCGCCGTCTGTTGCATCTGATTTTAGAGGCACTCGAGAGTACAGGGACTTTAAACCGTGCAGATGGTCGTGCGCCTATTTTTGCTGACTTCTTTGCAGGTTCGGGCGTGGTCTCGCGTTTGGCGCGTCAAAATGGTTATCGCGTGATTGCCAATGACTGGGAGCCGTATAGCCATGCGCTGAACCATGCCATTTTGGCTTGTACCGAAGCGCCTGCATTTAAAGAGTTGGGTGGTTATCAAAAAGCCATTGATTATTTAAACCGCTTGCCTGAAGTTAAGGGCTGGGTGACGCATAATCTGTGTCCGCGAAATGATGAGATCTATGATCCAAGCCGAGATCGTTTGTTCTTCAAACGTCGCAACGGCATGCGCATCGATGCGATTCGTCAGCAAATTGCCACATGGCAGGCACAAGGGGCAATCGATGATGTAGAGATGTCTGCTTTACTGGCACCTTTACTTTATTCAGCCAGTTTTGTCAGCAATACTTCCGGCGTCTTTAAAAGTTTCCACCACGGTTGGGGCGGTAAAACCCAAACAGCGCTAGAGCGGATTGAATCCTTGTTGTGGTTAACTCCAAGTCGTTTTAGTGAAGTGGGTGATAATAAGCAAAAGAATCCGATGGCTGAAATGTGGTGTGTCGATGCACAGCATTTGGCAAATCAAATGAGCAGTTTTGAGGTCGATGTAGCTTATCTAGATCCACCCTATAACCAACATGCCTACAGCAGTAACTATCATGTTTTAAATGCTTTAACACTATGGGATCAGGTGGATTTGCCGACACCAGACACCAAAGGCTTTAAAAGCGGAATTGACCGTGCGTGGCGCAAAGAGCGTCCGAGCCCTTATAACTCGTCAAAGTATGCTAAAGAAGCATACGAGAAATTACTGTCCACCATCAATGCACGTTACATTCTGACCAGTTATTCAACCGATGGTAATATTGAAGCGGGGGACTTGCTCAAAGCCAATTTGGAGCGAGGTCGCGTGACTTTATTAACGCAGGATGTACCGCGTTATCGCGTGAGTAAACAGCGTCAGTCTGAGCGTGCGCGTGTGTTAGAGTTTATTGTGATCACTGATACCCATGCCAAGTCAGGTCCGCCAATTCGTCAGCTACTGGGACAGTTGTACCATTATGCCGAATTGGGTGGAGTCGATACATCTGGGGTCACGACACAGTTGGCGCTGTGGTAAAAATATAGAGGTAGAAATCAGAAATGTTTACAGGGATCATCGAAAGTCTAGGCACGGTTGAAAGCGTACAAAATGTCGGTGGCGATGTGCGGTTACGCATTGGTACGGATCTTGATATGTCAGATGTACATTTGGGTGACTCGATTGCCACCAATGGCATTTGCCTCACAGTGATTGACTGGGGTGAGCACTGGTATGCTGCCGATGTCTCACGTGAAAGTTTGAACCGAACCACACTGACCCACTGGAAAGTTGGCCAACGTGTAAATGTGGAAAAGGCGATGTTGCCCACTACACGTTTTGGTGGACACATTGTGTCAGGTCATGTCGATGCTGTGGGTGAAATCACCGTTGTGCGTGAAGATGCACGCTCGCTTTATTTTGAAGTGACTGCGCCAGCCGAGATTGCACGTTACTTGGCAGAAAAAGGCTCGATCACGGTCGATGGGATCAGTTTAACCATTAATCATTTGCGTGGGCGTATTTTAAGCCTCAATTTAATTCCGCATACGGCTGAACGAACCAACATTGGAACGTGGAAGGCAGGGAGTCAAGTGAACCTTGAAGTGGATGTGTTAGCACGCTACATTGAACGTCTGATGATGGGTGACAAAGCTGCGGAAACTACCCCACAATCTAAAATTAGTTTAGACTTTTTGGCACAAAATGGTTTCTTGAAATAGAAAAATCGTTTAGATTGCAGCAAGAATAGACAAAAGATGAGCTCCCTATTTGCCCAAAATGAGGGAGTTTTTCTTTTGAAATGAATAGGTAAGCAATTGAGTATGATGAAAGATAGTACGCAGTTCATTGCACGGATAGGTGACAATGATTGATTTTTTTCTCCATCTAGAACAATTATTGCCCGTACTGCTTGCAGAATACGGCCTTTGGATTTATGCGATTCTTTTTCTGATTATTTTTGCAGAAACGGGCTTCGTTTTTATGTTCTTTTTGCCGGGTGACAGTTTACTGATTGCCATTGGTGCCTTATGTTCCAGCTCGGATTTAATCCATATCCACACCATGGGTATTTTGATGATGATTGCTGCGGTATTGGGTTATATCGTCAATTATTATACCGGTCAGAAGCTGGGCTTTAAATTTGCCCATCAGCATTCACGTTGGCTGAAACCCGAATATATGATGAAGACCAATCAATATTTCTTAAAGCATGGCGGTAAAACCATTTTAGTGGCACGTTTTATTCCTTTTGTGCGTTCTTTCGCGCCTTTTGCTGCGGGCGCAGGGCATATGAGCTTGGCGACTTTTATGTGGTACAACGTGACCGGTGGTCTGATTTGGATTGGTAGTTTGTTGGCGATTGGTTATGGTGTGGGCAATACCTTATCATTTATGGTTGATGTGTTGGTTTGAGATCGAAACAGACTACATCAGCCGAGCAAAACAAGGGTGCATAAAAAAACTCACCGCAGTGAGTCTGAGTGGAAACCAAGGCCTGTTAGGCAGAGTTGGATACCACTTCATCAGAAAAGTCTGAATTTTTCAAAATATAGTCAATTTCTTCTTGAGCCGCGGCTTGTAGCTTACTGCGATAGCTGGCTACAGACTCTTCAATTAAGGTTTCCGCTTCAAGCTCTAAACGTAAACGGACACTTTCTAACTCCGACAAAATTTGTGAGTCATCAATACCAAATTTACCTTTGGCATAGTCCAGAGCTTGTTCAGGCGTTTTCTCATAGCGTGCAGTGTAGCTCGAAATTTCCTGATCGACACTTTGACGCATCACATTTAAAGCTTGGGTTTGCTCATTGAACTGACGGATTTCATCTTTTTTGAGGCTCTCCGCATAAGCTTCCTGTGCTGCGCGTTTGTCTGCCAGAGATTTTTCCAACGCTTGTTGTTTACGAATTCGCGCTTCTTCAATCAGCTGTGCTTTCAGATCGGCATACGCTTGTTCAATTCGTTGGGTCGAGACAGCTTGAGCGCGTTGGTCTTGTTCAATCCAACTGTGTAAACCTGTTTCAGGTTTGAGTACATCGCAGACGCGACTCAGGTCATCAATAAAGGCCTGACGAACAGCATCAGGTACATTTAACCAGCGCTGTTTAAAATCTGGACCAACATTCAATGCCACTACGCATCTCCTTATTTAGACGGGGAATCATTTAAAGCTTGAAGGTTCGAGCTTCAACCCCGAGACGTCTATATTGTTTAAATTTTTCACGACCTTGTTGTTTGGCCGATTCGTTATTTTCAATAATTTCTATAATGTGGCTAAATTTTTCGAACTGTTCAAGAGCTTGATCGTTAAAATTGAACACAATCCAATCGGATTGCTCAGGCAGTTGTGCTGAGATACAAATACGCGCATCGATTTGATCAATGCCATGCGGAATAAAGCTCGTGTCATCAAAACTCCACAAACGTTCATCTAGTTGCTGTTGTAGTTCAGTGTCGCTTGCATACAACCAGATTCGCTCTGGCTGACGCAAGATTTTTCGACATAAACGACAAGCACTTTCGACTTGTCGTTCAGGACTTTGTTCAAACAGATAAAAGCTAATATTAGCCATTAGACTGCGCACGATGAGCTAAGAATTGCATCAATAAGGGTACTGGGCGACCGGTTGCCCCTTTATTGGCACCCGAGTTCCATGCTGTACCTGCGATGTCCAAATGCGCCCAGCGGTAATCACGGGTGAAACGTTGCAAGAAGCACGCTGCAGTTACGGCACCAGCTTTAGGCTCGCCAATGTTGGCAATATCGGCAAATGGAGAGTCTAACTGTTCTTGATAGTCATCAATCACAGGCATGCGCCAGACGCGGTCAAAGCTATTTTGACCTGCTTCAGATAGTTCGGCCGCCAGTTTGTCATCTGAGGTAAACATACCCGTTAAGACTGAACCGAGTGCCACGACACAGGCGCCCGTTAAGGTTGCAATATCAATGACCAGTTCAGGGTTAAAGCGCTTCACATAGGTCAATGTATCGCACAGCACCAAACGACCTTCTGCATCGGTATTTAAAATTTCAACGGTTTGACCACTCATGGTGCTCACGATGTCACCCGGACGCGTAGCCTTACCTGATGGCATATTTTCAGCTGCAGCAATCGTACCTACGACATGAATGGCTAAACGTGATTCACACAGGGCACGGAGCGTCCCTAGAACCGATGCTGCACCACACATGTCATATTTCATTTCATCCATACCAGCACCCGGCTTCAATGAAATGCCACCTGTATCAAAGGTGATTCCTTTACCGACCAAGACCACTGGGGCTTCAGTACGTTCAGCTTGATACTCAAGGGTAATGATACGGCCTGGGCGGTCTGAACCTTTGCTCACCGCAAGGAAGGAATGCATGCCCAAATCAGCCATTTGCTGTTCATCAAGGACATTAACACGGAGTAGGTCCGGATATTGGGCTGCCAGTTCTAAGGCTTGCTCTGCCAAATATTCAGGGAAGCAGATATTGCCCGGACGGTTGCCTAAGTCACGAGCAAAGCTTTGACCTGATTGCACGGCTTCAATCAATTTAAGTTGCGCAGCATTCAGCGGCGACTCGGCGGCAATGAGGCTGATCTGTTCAAGTACGTTGTCGGCTTTTTTCGATTTGAATTCATCAAAAGCATATGCCGCTTGCGTCAAACTGAGGGCAAATAAATAATGGAGTTCAGCTGGAAGGGCTGAAAGGTCAAGGCTGATGTGTTTGAATTTTTTTTGTGAAGCTTTGATAATGGTTTGAGCAATTTTCACCAGCTTTGCTGCTTGTAATTCAGCTGCTTTACCGACACCCACCAAGGCTGCATTGGGGCTTGCTGGAATTTGACCAATGAGGCTCAAGGTTTCATTGAACGCGGCTTTAAACTGAGTTGCTTCAATTAAGTTGTTTAAATCATTAATTTGATAAGCATTTGCAAGGTGTTGCGTGTTTTCAGAATCTACTAATATCAACAAAAATTGGCTAGACGTATTCTCTGTGAATGACGTATTAATAGAGAGTTTCATAAGTTTTATTTAAGCCTTATAAAGTTTGAAAATGATTAAACCACTGAAACATTAACATGAATAGAGTTGCAAAGTGCAACAAGAGTACAGGTTTTATATTTTCACTATTCGGGTAAACTAGCGCTAGTTTTTATTCACCTATTTTTGGAAGAATTAATTTGATTATTCGGCGTTATCTGGTCAAACAAGTGGTGTCGACATCCTTGGTTGTGATCGCCTTATTGACCTTGATCATGATGGGCGGTCGTTTGATCAAGTATTTTGGCGTAGCCGCGCAGGGTCGCTTAGATGCAGGTATTTTATTTAGCATTATTGGCTATCGTTTGCCTGAATTTTTAACGCTGATTCTTCCTCTAGGCTTTTTTATTGGACTGATGCTGGTTTTTGGTCGTCTGTATGTCGATCATGAAATGGCGGTACTCAATGGCAGTGGCGTCAGTCGTAACCAATTGGGGCGACTGCTGATTCCTATGACCGTGGTGTTTCTTGCCGTTCAAGCCGTGCTGATGCTTTGGATGGCGCCGTGGGGTGTTCGTCAGTTTGAGCAGCTCACCACCAGTCAGGCGGTGCGTACCGGTTTTGATTTGGTTCGACCCAAAGAGTTTATTTCATCGGGTCCTTATACCATTTATGCGGGTGATTTATCCGAAGACCGTAAAAACCTCAAAGCCATCTTCTTCTATCAACGCGCTGAAGCAGAAGGTAAGCCTGATGTGATGATTTTGGCCAAAGAAGCCACGCGGGTTGAAATTGAAAATGATCCAGCCAATGTGGTGGATTTAGTGCAAGGTCGCCGTTATGAAATTTATCCGGGACAGCCGCGTTATAGCCAAGCCGAGTTTCAGTCTTATCGCCTACGTTTAGAAAATGATAAAGAAGCAAAGTTTGAAAGTGCCGATGTTGAAGCATTGTCCACCATGAAACTTTGGGATAATCGTAATGATCCTGTTGTGGCGAGTGAGTTGGGCTGGCGTATTTTTGTACCGTTTGCCATTGTAGTGGCGTTGCTCCTTGCTGTGGCTTTATCTGAAGTGAGTCCACGCCAAGGCCGTTACTTAAAGCTGTTCCCTGCATTGCTTATTTTTGCCAGTTTAATCGTGGCACTGATGGCCATTAAAACCCGAGTCAGTAAAGAAGAAATGGGGGTTTGGGCTTATCCAATGATCTTGGTGATCTATGCGATAACAGCGGCTTTGTTTTCGCGTAAACAAAAGCTTGCCCCGAAAATTAAGAAAACATTACAACGAGCGGGGTCTTAATCATGTTCGCACGTCGTATAGTCGCAAAACATGTGACCAAAACCACCGCGATGGCGATGCTGGGTGCTACCGCTATTTTATCGGTCTTGCAAATTCTGTTTACCTATTTGGGTGAGTTAGGCTCCCTAAAAGAAGGTTATGGCGCTTGGGATGCTTTACGTTATGTACTGTGGGGGGCGCCGCAATATCTCTATGAGATTCTACCGATTGCCGCGTTAATTGGCTCGGTACTGGGACTGGGCACTTTGGCTTCAAACAGTGAGCTGATTGTGATGCGCTCGGTGGGGGTGAGTCTCTGGCGGATTGTTGGTTGGGTGATTCGTTCGGCTTTAATTTTGGTGGTGCTGTCATTTGCTTTAAGTGAATGGGTGATTCCATATACCAATGAGCAAGCCAAAGGTGTGAAAAGCCATCGAACAGCGGCTGAGCTCGGTGAAGTACGTGGTTACTGGACACGAGAAGGACAGCGTTTTATTTATGTCGATTATGCCAATTCTCAAGGTCAGCTGAAAAATGTGCAAGTGGTCGACTTTGACAATAATGCTCGTTTAAAAGGCGTTTTAAATGCTGAGCAAGGTCAGTTTGTTCAAGATGGTCGTTGGATTTTAGAAAATACGGCCCAAGTTGATTTACTACCGACAGGTAACGCCACGGCACAAAAGGCCGCTGAAACGCCTTTGGCATTGGCACTGCAGCCGAAATATGTGCACATGGTGACGATTGACCCTGAAGACCTTTCACCGAGTCAATTGGTCAGTTTCATGAGCTATATGCATGAATACAGCCAAGTGCCTAAAACTTATCAGTTGGCTTTTTGGCAGAAAGTGGCGTCTCCATTTGCCTTGATTGCTTTGGTGTTGATTGCTTGTTCCTTTATTTTTGGCCCACTGCGCCAACAATCGATGGGCTTTCGTTTGGTCATTGCACTGTTTACAGGCTTAGGTTTCTTTTACCTACAAGACTTCTTAGGTTATGCAAGTTTGGTGTATTCGCCTTCACCCGCATGGTTTGTTTTTGTGCCGATTTTACTGATGTTTGTTGCAGGTGGTTATTTATTACAACGTGCGCGATAACTGTACGATATTGAAGAAAACAATGCGGATGATGGTGTTAAACCATCATGCCTGCATAGAGTCTTGACCGAAAATTCGGTAAGATAGAGCGATGAATTTGTAGACAAAAAAAGAGTGCTTATTATGGCGGATGCAACTGCTGGCAAAATCCCTCACGTACTGGTCATTATGGATGGTGTGGGACACCGTGAAGCGATCGAAGACAATGCTTTTTTAGCAGCGAATCGACCGAATTTAACAGCGATTGAAGCAAAGCATCCGCATAGCTTAATTTCAGGTTCTGGTGAAGACGTGGGTCTGCCAGATGGCCAAATGGGTAACTCTGAAGTGGGCCATATGAACTTGGGCGCAGGTCGTGTGCTCTATCAAGACTTTACCCGAATCACCAAAGACATTCGTACGGGTGCTTTTTTCGAGCATGAAGTTTTGGTTGATGCTGTTGAAAAAGCCAAAGCAGCGGGTGGTGCGTTGCACATCATGGGGCTATTGTCTGAAGGTGGGGTGCATTCACACGAAGACCACATTGTTGCCATGGCTGAACTTGCGTTAAAACGCGGTGCAACCGTGTATCTCCATGCCTTCTTAGATGGTCGTGATACCCCGCCACGCAGTGCACAGCCTTCTTTAGAAAAATTAGATGCATTGTTTGCTCAATATCCAAATCAAGGTCGTATTGTGAGTCTCATTGGTCGTTATTTTGCGATGGATCGAGATAACCGTTGGGACCGTGTGGAACAAGCTTATCGTTTACTCACAGAGTCTGAAGCAACACGTACTGCAGCTACAGCCGTTGAAGGTTTAGCATTGGCTTATGCCGCAGACGAATCTGATGAATTTGTCAAAGCAACACGCATTGGCGATGCTGTAAAAGTTCAAGATGGTGACAGCATCGTCTTTATGAATTTCCGTGCGGATCGTGCGCGTGAAATTACCAAAGCGTTTGTTGAAAAAGATTTTGCAGGCTTTGCGCGTAAAGTCGTACCAAACCTATCTAAGTTTGTGATGTTGACACGCTACCAAGCCAGTATTGATGCACCTGTGGCATATATGCCTGAAGCATTAAAAAACTCGATTGGTGAATATCTTTCAGACCTTGGTAAAACCCAATTACGTATTGCTGAAACTGAGAAATATGCACATGTGACATTCTTCTTCAGTGGTGGTCGTGAAGATGAATATCCAGGTGAAAAACGTATTTTGATTCCGTCACCGAATGTGGCTACTTATGACCTCAAGCCAGAAATGAGCGCCTATGAAGTAACCGATGAATTGGTGGCTGCGATTAACTCAGGCGAGTTTGATCTATTGGTGGTGAATTATGCCAACGGCGATATGGTTGGTCATACGGGCGTGTTTAATGCTGCAGTGAAAGCAGTGGAAGCTGTTGATTTATGCTTAGGCCGTGTCTATGAAGCGGTGATGGCACAAAAAGGTCATATGTTAATTACGGCTGACCATGGTAATGTTGAACAAATGCAGGATTATCATAGTGGTCAGGTGCATACCCAGCATACGACAGAATTGGTGCCTTTTATCTATGTCGGCCCAACTCAAGCAACCATTGCTGACGGTGGCGTACTGGCCGATGTCGCACCAACCTTGTTAAGCTTGATGCATCTTCCTGTTCCAGCAGACATGCAAGGTCGTAACTTAATTACATTAGACGTATAAATCAATTTGGGTGGGTAAATGGCAAAAGCATCGTGGACTTCAATAGGTGTAGTGATTGCTTTAGGTCTGAGTCTGATCCACCCGATGGGGGCTGTTGCAAAAACAGCGGCAGCCCCCGCTTTTGATGATGAATTGGAACACGGTTATGTTGAGGTTCCGATTGAATCCATTCAACAATTTGTGCAAATCTACGGTTTAGTTAAAGATAATTATGTGGCTGAACGTAGTGATGAAGCACTGTTTCAACAGGCCATTAAAGGTTTAGTCAGTGGCTTAGACCGTTATTCTCGCTATTTATCCCCGCAAGAATATAAGCAACTGGTGCAGTATACCGAAGGGGATTTGGCTTCAGTTGACTTCAGTTTAGAGTTTGATTCTCGCTTACAACAATGGCTGATTCGTGGATTAAAATCTGACTCAGATTCCAGCAAACTGGGCTTAAAAAATGGGATCTCCGTTTTTAAAGTGGATGATCAAGAGCTACGCAAGCTCAACCATGCTCAAGTCAATGAATTACTCAGTGGGGCGATTGGTAGTACCGTCAGCCTACAGTTAAAAGCCAACGCCACACCAATCAATGTGGTCAGAACCCGAAAAGTTGAAACCGATATCCAGGCGCAACTGTTGAATAACCAAGTTTTGGTGCTCAAGGTGCGGGTGTTCCAACAGGATACGGCCAATGAAATTCAGCAACTGATTGAAGAGCATCAGTCTTCGCGTTTAAAAGCGGTCTTGATAGACCTCAGAAATAATCCCGGGGGGCTGTTGTCTGCCGCAGTTGAATCTGCCGATTTATTCTTAAATCAAGGGGTGATTGTTTCAACCCAAAGTCGTTCCGAAGGGGATCAGCAGTTCCAAGCTTTACCAAGCCTAGAATTTCAAAACTTAAAAGTGGGGATTCTGATTAATGACCGCTCTGCATCGGCTGCAGAGGTATTTACTGCTGCGCTGAAGGAGCATGGACGGGCGTGGGTGATTGGTGAAAAAAGTTATGGTAAGGGCGTGGTACAGAAACTATTTCCGTTATCGAATGGTGCAGCTTTGCAAATGACGGTATCTCACTATTACACCCCAAGTGGTCGGATGATTGAAGGGGTAGGGATTGCACCAAATCAGGTGTATCCAATGCCACATGAACTCAAAGACGAAAGCTATGTTGAACATGTGGCAGAGATTCTAATTAACCGTCGTTAAGTCTCTAAACGGAATCGTCTTCGCCATCTAGTCCGAATTTCTTCAAGCGATAACGTAAAGAACGGAAAGACATGCCGAGCTTTTTAGCCGCTAGTGTTCGGTTCCAATGGGTGAGATTGAGCGCATTCATCAAAATTTCTTTTTCAATTTTTTCTAAATATAGCTCTAAACCCTCTTCGGGCAATTTACGCGAAGGCACATGACTGAGTTGATCATTGCCAACAGTACCTTGTTGCGTGGTATTGGCATAGTTGGTCTGAGCAATGGGTCGCAGTGGAGCTGTTTGCAAGTGCGGTAAGTCGATACTGTTTTCATCACTTAAAGTGATGGCACGTTCCATCATATTGCGTAATTCACGCACATTGCCTGGATAATATTGGGCCAATAAAAACTCACGTGCACGTTCACTCAATGGTTTGACTGGGATGTCCCATTCTTGGCAGATTTTCTGAATGAAATGTTGTGCTAAAAGAAGAATGTCATTGCCACGCTCACGTAGGGCAGGCAGCACAATGTCCATGACATGGATGCGGAAGTACAAATCCTGACGGAACTTGCCTTGTTGTACAAGTGCTTCTAGGTCTTGATGGCTGGCACTAATCACACGGAAATCGACATCAATTTCGGTGTCACTCCCAATTGGGCGAATGCGTTTTTCTTGTACCGCGCGCAGCAGTTTCACCTGCATAGTGAGCGGTAACTCAGCAATTTCATCTAAAAATAAACTGCCGCCATGCGCAGACAGAATCAGCCCTTGTTTGTCTTGAGTCGCCCCTGTAAAGCTCCCCTTACGGTGTCCAAACAATTCACTGTCCATCAGTTCAGTCGGTATGGCACCGCAGTTGATGGCAATAAATGGTCCTTCATTGCGATTGCTCAGGCGATGTACCAGATTAGCCACCACTTCTTTGCCCGTGCCTGATTCACCCGTAATAAAGACAGGGGCTTGCGAGCGTGCAATTTTCTTTAAGGTGATGCGTAGTTGCTGAATTGGAAGGGACTGACCAATCAGCAGACGATGTTCAAGCGTATCTTCTTGGATATGCAGCTGACTGATCGGCTGATTAAAAGCTTTTTGTAAAAGTTGCTCTAAATGTTTTTGGTTGATCGGTTTGCTGACAAAATCAAAAGCACCAGCTTTAAGTGCTGCAATCGCAATATCCATATTGCCGTAAGCCGTCAGCACAGCAACGGGTAAATTAGGATAATTTTGAGCAATAAAATCGACCAAGCTCAGGCCATTACCATCGGGTAAATTCAGATCGGTTAGACAGGCATCATATTGATGCGTTTTCAGGGCTTGAACCGCCTCTTGTAAGCGATAGGCAATATGTGTATCAATCCCCATCCGACTTAAAGACATTTGCATCAGTGTACATAAGTCTTGTTCGTCATCCACCAATAAAACAAGTGGTTTTTTTTCCACGTTTAACCCCAAAAATTACACGTCATTGTTTATACGGGGGCATTCAATCCGAAAGCATGCCCCTATTTTTTGTTCTACATAGTATAGCTTGGTTGGCTTCGCAGAAACTATGGGATAAATATAATCCTAACCCAGTTCCATTGATTGAGGTACTAAAAAACGGTTGAAACAGGGCGGTTTGATCCTGAGTGGCGACCCCTTCACCAAAATCGCAGACATCAATGTGGACGAGGTTTTTATAGCTATAGACTCGAATGTGAATGTGCTCGGCTTCAGCTGCATTATGCCGAATGGCATTTCGAATCAGGTTGATCAGCACTTGCCTCAGTTGTTGTTCATCAAACTGAATCTGAGCTTGATCGGAAATGCGGTAATCAATTTGATCTTTGACATCGGGCAAATCTTCAACGATAAAACGTTCTAAAAAAGAGGCGACATCAATCAAGGTCGGATAGGTTTCTTTACTGCGTGCCATGTTCAGTGTATCGCCAATAATTTTATCAATCCGTGAGGCTTGTTTGGCAATCATGTTATGCAACAGTTCTTGTTGTGGGTCGTTAAGTTGCATTAATTCATTGGCTTGCGTGATGGCTGCCAGTGGATTGCGGATTTCATGTGCAATGCTGGCAGAAAGTTGACCCAGTGCAGCCAGTTTGAGTTGTTGTACACGTTGATTAATTTTTTGTGCATCTTGCAGGACGAATAAGGTGAGTGTCTGATTCGGTACTTGTAGTTTTTGAATTTCGATCTGAATTTGAAAGCGACTCAGCTGGGATGTAAATTGGAATTTTTCTCCATTCTTCAGTTGGTCGAATTTGAGGAGTTCAAATAAATCAGGCTGTGCTTTGTACAAAGGATATTTATCGTGAGCATAAATCGGGGAGATACCCAATAATGCACATGCGGCAGGATTACTCAGCACCATGTGGCAGTTTTCATCGAGAACCAAATAGCCGAGCTCGGTTTGCTCTAAAATATAACGGTTAATGTTTTGCAGTTGATCCAGTTCTTGGGACTGATAGAAGTTTAAATTTTCAAGGACTTGAAAACGTCGTACTGCAATTTGTCCAGACCCATAAACCACAAAGAACAAAAAGGCGAGCACGGCACTGTTGCCAATGGTATTCAGTGAACTAATTAAAAATAGCGTTCCAATAAAGTGTTGATAAACCAGTGTAATCACAGCAATCAACGTAATGATGAGTGCTTTTTGTTTATCGACCAATACAGAAGAGGCAAAGATCGTGATCACAAACAATAAACTTAACTGTAAGTTCGGACCATCGGTGGCGAAAGTAAGTAAGCTGAGGCTAATGACATCGACGATAAATAACAAGGTGAGCTGAAGTGGTATGCGCTTGCGCACATGCTTGAGGCTCAATAGCTGAAAGGCACTGATAAAAATAAAGCCAATCAGGACAGAACGATACAATACTGGATATTGATAATTGGAAAACAGTTGCTCATAAGTCAGCAGATAAACCAACAATAAACAGCAACCAATAAACAGTCGATAAGACGCATACCAAACACCTAGACGGTATTGATTTAACTGAATATTGGTTGAGTATTGCAGCATGTGGGTGTTAGTCAGCTTGCATCAGGGTTTAATTAAACCATAACGAATAGCAAGGTGAGTCAGCTTCACATCACTGTCAATGTTGAGCTTTTCAAAAATTCGGTAACGGTAAGTATTGACCGTTTTTACGCTGACAAAAAGCTTGTCAGAAATTTCCTGTGCACTAATACAATTCACGACCATCATCGCCACCTGCATTTCACGTTCAGACAGAGCATCAAAAGGTGAGGTTTGTGTATCCGATAGATAAGAACTGGCCAGTTGTTCAGCAATATCAGCGCTGAAATATTTGCCGCCTTGCATCACTTTATTAATCGCACGGACCATTTCGGTCACGGGCGCACCTTTGGTAATGTAGCCTTTGGCGCCAGCTTTGAGTAACAGGGAAGGATAAGGCTCTTCAGCTAGGCCACTGACTGCCAGTACTTTGGTCTCGGGTGCGGTTTGTAGTAAGCGGCGTGTGGTTTCAACTCCACCAATACCTGGCATGTTGACATCTAACAGAACCACATTTGGGTGATGTTGACGGACGAGGTTAATTGCTTCTTCACCAGATTCAGCTTGGCCAATGACTTGAACATCGGCATGGTCCTCGAGCATTCGACAAATCCCTGTACGTACTAACTCATGGTCATCTACCACTAAAACTGTGATCACCTAGCTCTTCCTCACTATAAAAACCATATTTTTTGTTACATAAAGCAAAATAAGCTTGCAATGAAACGACAAAATTAGCAATCCTATTCTTAGGCTTATTTGAAAAGATATGCACGCTGTCGACGGCAATGCTGTTCGCATTGTGTACAAATGTAAGGCATATTGGCGTGAATACGCAAATGTATCTTATGGGTTATGAAGTTGAGTGAAGAAAAGTGAAAAAATCAAATAAATTTTTAATGCATCTATTGGGATGGTCGATTGCAACGACGGTCAGTACCCATAGCTTTGCAGACTTGGTGATGAATCCGGGCTCGGGCCCTAGCCAAGCAAGCATGAGCTGGTCTGCAGCAGATGCAGAACAGTTTCTGAATGATGATCTCATGGAAGATCCTGAAGAGTACGCTCCTAAGGGTTCAACAAAAGTCACTACCAGTATTCGCAGTTCCAATGGTGTGGTAACAAACAACAGTACCTCGAAAACAGTACAAATTTTCGATACCTCGAAATATTCCAACCAACCCAGTGTCAATGCTCGTGCAGCACTGGTGATGGATGGCAATACAGGTGAAGTACTGTACAGTAAAAACAGTAATACCGCGCTGCCGATTGCCTCGATTACTAAGTTGATGACGGCGGTGGTGATTTCAGATGCGCGTTTAAATATGTCTGAAAACATTACTTTACAGCAAGCGGACTTTTCGTGTTCGGGTTGTAAAAGTTCAAGCTCGTCCCTGCGTGCAGGGGATAGTATGAACCGTGCAGAGGCATTGTTATTTGCATTAATGAAGTCAGAAAACCCAGCAGCATCAGCGCTTGCACGGACGTATCCGGGTGGTCGCTCAGCCTTTGTTTCGGCGATGAATGCCAAAGCCAAATCTTTGGGTATGAACTCAACCCATTATATGGAATCGACTGGTCTGCATCCGGGTAATGTGGCTTCAGCACGTGACTTGGGTATTTTGGTCAATGCTGCGTCTCAGTATGGTCTGATTCGCCAGTTCTCAACTACAGCAAGCTATGACTTTAACTTGGGCTATCGTGTATTGAAATCAAACAATACCAATGCTTTAGTCCGTAATGGTGGTTGGAATATCAATATTTCAAAAACAGGTTTCATTAATGAAGCCGGTCGTTGTGTGGTAATGCATACCACTTTAAATAACCGTCCGGCAGTGGTGGTGTTATTGGGTGCGGACTCATCTGCAGCACGTACCAATGATGCAACGCGCCTAATGAACTGGGCAAGCCAATTACCAAAACGTATTTAACCCGACTTTGTTTTTGTTCACTCAACAACGAAAATTGAGTCATAAAAAAGCCCTGCATATGCAGGGCTTTTTTTGTCTTCTCTCAATTACATGTTTGAAAGAATTGAATCGCGAACTTGTTCTAAAGTGGCATCGATTGATAGCATGACCGCATCAGAACACTGTTTGATCGCAGTATCTGGGTCTTTCAGACCATTACCTGTCACGGTACAGACAATCACAGAACCTTCCGCAATTTTACCTGCTTTGATGTCACGGATTGCACCGCCAATTGATGCTGCAGAAGCAGGTTCTACAAAGACACCTTCATACATTGAAAGCAAACGCTGTGCTTCTAAGATTTCAGCATCAGTCAGTTCATCGAACCAACCTTGAGAATCACGAACCACCGCTTTAGCATGGTTCCAGCTTTGAGGATTACCAATACGGATTGCCGTTGCAACTGTTTCAGGGTTCTCAACGGGTGCACCACGTAAGAATGGCGCAGCACCTGCTGCTTGGTAACCAACCATAGTTGGTAAGCCTTCAGGTTTAGGACCCGTGAATTGATCTGTTTCAGCGTCGTAAATCACTTGCTCAAATTGATCTGCAGGTTGATTGGCAACTGCTTCGGTATAACCCATCCAGTGTGCAGTAATGTTTCCTGCGTTACCTACTGGTAGGCAGTGGTAATCTGGTGCACGACCTAACTCATCGACGATTTCATAAGCAATGGTTTTTTGACCTTGCAAACGGTATGGGTTGATTGAGTTTACGATGGTCACTGGGGCTTTGTCGGCAATTTCTTTAACCAGACGCATGCCGTCATCAAAGTTACCGCGGATTTGCATGGTGATGGCACCATACATCATTGCTTGCGCCATTTTACCCATGGCAATTTTGCCTTCTGGGATTAACACAAACGCTTTGATGCCTGCACGTGCTGCATAAGCCGCAGCCGCAGCTGAGGTATTACCTGTAGAGGCACAGATAATCGCTTTTGAGCCTTCTTCAACGGCTTTAGTAACCGCCATGGTCATACCACGGTCTTTAAATGAACCAGTCGGGTTTAAGCCCTCGTACTTCACATAAATTTCAACATTTTTGCCAATTAAACGTGGAATGTTCTCGAGTTTAATCAGTGGCGTATTACCTTCACCTAAAGAAATAGCGCGAGTAGTTGCAGACACTGGTAAACGGTCGCGATAACGGTCAACTAAACCAGTATAACGATTGGCATTCGACATGATGATGTTCCAATTGTGTGTAGAGCTTGGTGAGGAAGAGAAGAGCGTTCTTTTCCTCAACCCGATTAATTATCAAGCGATTCTAAACGAATTCGCACGATTTCGCCATGAATGACGGGTAAGGCTTGAATTTGAGCAAGTGCCTCGTCCATTTTTGATTCAACGACTGGATCAGTCAAAATCACGATTGGAATAAGGTCTTTTAAGCGTGGTTGTTGCATGATGGCATCGATACTGATGCCTGCACGGCTCAGAATCGTAGTTACATCGGCCAAGACGCCAGTTTGATCTTCAGCATTAATCCGGATGTAATAACCTGTAGTCATTTCTTCACGGCTTAAAATGGGCACATTGGTCAGTGCTTCGAAGGCCAATTGTGGAATCGTTCCAGCGCCATCTTCGGTATACGAGATATCACGGACGATATCAATGACATCTGCAACGACCGCAGAAGCCGTTGGACCTGCGCCTGCGCCTGCTCCATAGTACAAGGTTGGGCCGACAGCATGTGCTTGTACCAAGACAGCATTTTTAACGCCGTTGACATTGGCAATCAGTTCTTCCGCAGGGATCAAGGTTGGGTGAACACGAAGTTCGATGCCATTCGCCGCACGACGCGCAATCCCCAAGTGCTTAATACGGAAACCCAGTTCTTCAGCATACTTCACGTCTTGCGCTGTGATTTTACTGATGCCTTCGGTATAGACTTTGTCAAACTGTAGCGGAATACCAAAAGCACACGATGCTAAAATCGTGAGTTTATGTGCAGCATCAATGCCTTCGACATCAAAAGTTGGATCAGCTTCGGCATAACCCAGCTCTTGTGCTTCTTTGAGCACATCGGCAAAAGCACGACCTTTTTCACGCATTTCAGTCAGAATAAAGTTGCCTGTACCATTGATGATACCCGCTAACCAATTAATCTTGTTTGCAGCTAGACCTTCGCGCATCACTTTAATGATGGGAATGCCCCCTGCAACCGCAGCTTCATAGGCGATTTGCACGGCATTGTCATCCGCCAGCTTGAACAGCTCATTACCATGTTCAGCAAGTAAAGCTTTGTTCGCGGTGACCACTTGTTTGCCATGCAAAATGGCTTCTTTAATCACTTCATATGCAGGGTGGATGCCACCCATTACTTCAACCACAACATCGACATCAGGCTGACGCACAATGTCGAGTAAGTCAGCACTTTGCTTGACCTCATCGCCTAAATCTAAGTCTGGACGAGGGCGGCGTGTGCCGACATAGGTAATTTGAATTTCACGACCGGTGCGACGTTTAATCTCAGCAGCATTTTCTTTTAGTAGTTTAAGGGCACCACCACCCACAGTACCAAGACCGAGGATTGCCAGACGAACTGGTTTCACGTCACACTCCAATTTACTTATATATATTGAACCAAGCCTAGATCATAGCTAAAAAAACTGTGAGACTCTAGGAAAGAAATCATTTTATGTTCAACTATAAATATTATAGGACTTACGCACTATTATTTATAGATTCTCTGTGGTAGCAGATGATTTTTATCGAGAATAAAGTCATCAATGAAGTTTTTGATAACTGGTCTAAATAATTTCTTCTGCCAACGATATACATTTTCAAAGATCCGCTCAAACTGGTTCTTTTGTATCTCGACGTAGGCCATCAAGGCTGAAAAAATATGATTCAAAATCAGTTTAGATCGTCTTACTTGAAACTTTTCAATATGACAAACCTGTTTAATCACCCGGTGATATTGCTCTATTTTCCAATGACTTGAATGTAATTCATGAAAACCCTCAAAGGACAATAAATCATCTTCATCTTGATGCACAATATAAAACCTCTGCTGTTCTTTTAACTGAGTCTTAAATAATTGTACAAAGCCAAAATCTTTGAGCCAGACCACTTGACCCTGATGGAAATTTGGCAATAAACGCAGTTGAAACCATTGTCCTTTTTCTGGGGAAACCTTACGGTTACAGTCGATACCAAACATAAATCGAATACCATATTTTCTTATGGTTTTTAGATTTCCAGTCGATGAATACCAACTATCACCTGTAATAAATTGAATCTTTGCACCCCAACTGAGTACTTCACTTAACATATCCATAAAGTAATCATTCTTGGTTTTACTTTCAGATTTGTCATAAATTCGGAAATTAATTGGAATATTTTGACCATTCTGATCTGTCGCATACAAGGTAATGAGATTAATACCCTTGACGGATCGGTGGTGTTTGCCTGACCAAAAATAGCTAACCAAGTCCATATGTTGACTATAGGGTTTATCTAAAACAGTATCATCAATACTGACTATAAGTTTATTATTATCAATATGTTGAATTGCTTCTTGATATAGGTCGTGAGGTGTGTAGTCTTCACGTTCTAGAAAGCGATTTACACTATCATGCGAGATGTTATAAGTCTCGGCAAGTTGTGTGCAGCTAATAGAGTTCGGTTCTGTCATGAGAAAGCCCATATAAATGGGTAATGTACAAGTTGCTGTAGAAGCATGTTTAATTCGTCTGATCACAGATACTTTATAAAGTATTTTAATACTTTTTTGAATCCGTCAATGCGTAAGTCCTATATTAGTTAAATAACAAATAAAAATTAGTTATTTAAGGCGATTTAATAATTCACTTGGGGCCAAATAGCCACCGAGATATTCACCATCTTCATTGTAGATCGCAGGTGTCCCATTTACGCCCATGTTCAGACCCAACTGGTATTGATCTCGTACTGGGTTTTTACAGGTCGCTGGTGGAAGTTGAGCACCTGAAATTGCTTGATCAAAGGCAGCTTGACGGTCTGCGCTACACCACACACTTTCCATGGCTGGCATGAACTGTTCGCCACGCGGCCATGCAATGTAACGTACTTCAATGCCTTGAGCTGTGATTTCAGGGATGTGTTCGTGCAGTTTATGGCAGTAAGGGCAGCTGGCATCGGTAAAGACATAAACCACATGCTTGGTCTTGCCTTTGGCTTTATAAACCAGTAAGTCTTCAGTTTTGAGCCCTGCTAGAAGCTTTTTGTTGGCTTCAGCTTGCAGATTGTCGCTGACGTTGTGGAGTGTTTTATCGCCCAAGCGAATCACATCACCTTGGATAATATATTTACCATCTGCCGTGGTATAAACCGAGCTCATCCCTTCAAGATTGACCCAAAATAAATTTGGCACTTCAGTGGTTTTGATATCGATGATTTTGGCATTGATATTGGCTGTTTTGAAATGCTTTTGAAGAGTGTCAATTAAACGTTGCTTTGCGTTGCGTTCCGTCAAAGTCGACGCTTCACCTGTGGCTGGCGCGCTTGCTGTTAAAGAGTCTTGTTTTTTTTCTTCAGTGTTATTTGAACATGCTGTAAATAGAACACTTGAAGCAATGGCACAGGCAATGAACAATGGTTTACGGGTAAATAACATAGATAACCCTTTTTCTTTTGACTTTATAAAAACAGAGCGCCAAGCATAGCAAAAAAAGTACAGGACTCGGTAATACTTCGTAGTCTTCGTGCTAAAAACAGCCTTAAGTTATGGATGATCAAGACCTTAAGCCCTAGGGTGATGGCTGGCATGCAGTTGTTGCATACGCACTTGTGCGACATGGGTATAAATTTGTGTCGTGGACAGATCACTATGTCCCAATAGCATTTGTACCACACGCAAGTCAGCACCGTGATTGAGTAAATGCGTTGCAAAAGCATGTCGTAAGGTGTGTGGAGACAGTTCAGCCTGAATCCCTGCTTGTAAGGCATAGCGTTTAATGGCATACCAAAAGTTTTGCCGACTCATAATGCCGCCATGTTGAGTTAAAAATAGATAGTCAGTTGCAGATTTATATAATTGCGGACGGGACTCAATTAAGTATTTTTCGACCCATTCCACTGCGATTTGCCCCAAAGGTACCAGTCTTTCTTTATTGCCTTTACCCGTAATTCTTAAATAGCCTTGCTTTAAGTTGATTAAGTCTAGGCGTAAGTTCAGTAGCTCAGATACACGCAATCCACAGGCATACAACACTTCAAACATGGCACGATCACGGAGCCCGAGAGCGGTTTCAATATCTGGAGCTTGAATTAAGGCATCCACGTCTTGCTCAGACAAATCTTTAGGCAGTGCGCGGCCAATTTTGGGTGTTTTATGTAGCGCGACAGGGTTGTCTGAACGCAGTTTTTGTTCCCGTAGAAATTTAAAAAAAGAACGCAGAGCAGACAGACAGCGCGCAATGGAGCGCGGGCTTTTGCCTTGCTTGGTGAGGGTCAGTAGAACATCGGCGACATCATCACTGCTCCATTCAGGCATGCTCACCCGACTACACTCGCTGCACTGCAATAAGTCAGAGAGATAAGCATTTCGGGTGTGTGGGCTGACGGTTTGTGCAATGAGATAATCTTTAAAGCCGTGTAAAAAACTGAGCTGAGTTGGAATTTGAACAGGCGCAGGCACACGCGGTTTTTTATTTAACATAAAGCTCTCAAGCACATCATCACGGAAAGACAAAAACAAGGAATAGGGGTTTTATTCAATGTAGTGTAATCATTCTCGCTTGTCGATGTGTTATAACAGATGCGAATCATTATCGAATCTGATTTGGTAATTATTCTCATTTGTTTGTATACTGTTCAAAATATTAAAGGGTTGGATGCGGTGCGTTTATCTGATTTAAAAGTCAAACAAACTGCCATCATTAACAAAGTGAATCATACTTTGGATGGCGAAGCTCAGACTGATTTGGTGGCTAGTCGTCTTGAAACATTAGGCTTTGTCGCAGGTACAAAAGTACAGGTGATTACCAAAGGTGTTTTTGGTGGCGATCCAATTTTAATCCAAGTGGGTTTTACGCGTTTCGCCTTAAGAAAAGTTGAAGCTGAAAAAATTGAAATTCAAGTCGAAGGAGCACCTAGATGAGTGATGCCTTGCGTGTTGCCCTTGTAGGTAATCCAAACTGCGGTAAAACTTCGTTATTTAACCATCTCACTGGAACACGCCAAAAAGTAGGTAACTATGCGGGTGTAACGGTTGAGCGTAAAGTTGGTCAATTTACTCTTCCTTCAGGTCAAGCAGTTCGCGTTCTCGATTTGCCAGGGACGTATAGCTTAGATGCGACCAGTCCTGATGAAATGATTACCCGCGACGTGGTGATGGGGAAAATTGCAGACGAAGGTCAGCAAGATGCTTTTTTATGTGTGGTTGATGCAACCAACCTCAAACTTCACCTCGGTTTAGTGATTGAACTGATTGCATTGGGTCGTCCAATGTTAATCGTTTTAAACATGATGGATGAAGCACGTCGCCGTGGCATGCAAATCAATACCCAAAAGCTTTCTGAGCGCTTGGGTGTACCGATCGTTGAAACCGTTGCGGTGCGTAATTCGGGTATTGAAAGCTTGCTCAGTGCTTTAGAGCAGGGCAAATATGCCGTGCCTTATACCGAGTTGACGGGCTTAAAAGGCGACACTGCACATGAGAAAGTAGAAAATTTATTACATGATGCCGTGCAATACGTCGATGAAGAAGACAAGCGAACTGATTTTCTGGATAAGATTTTTCTACATCCAGTTTTGGGGCTAGTTAGCCTTGCAGTAATGATGTTTATTGTCTTCCAAGCCGTTTTTTCTTGGGCAGCGCCGTTTATGGATGGGATTGAAACCTTCTTTGGCTGGCTGGGTGAAACCATCGGTGGGTCTATTAGCCATCCTTTACTTAACAGTTTGGTGGTAGACGGGATTATTGCGGGTGCGGGCGGTGTCGTGGTGTTCTTGCCGCAGATTTTAATTTTGTTCTTCTTTATCTTGGTATTGGAAGAGTCGGGTTATTTACCGCGTGCCGCATTTTTGCTGGATAAGCTGATGTTTAAAGCAGGTCTTTCTGGGCGTGCCTTTATTCCATTGTTGTCTAGCTTTGCCTGTGCAATTCCGGGCATCATGGCATCGCGTACCATTAGTGATCCGCGTGACCGTTTGACTACGATTTTTGTGGCACCGTTAATGACGTGTTCTGCACGTTTACCTGTATATGCCTTGTTAATTGCTGCTTTTATTCCTGAACAAACTGTTTGGGGGATTTTTAATCTGCAAGGTTTAGTGTTGTTTGCTTTATATATGGCCGGGATTGTCAGTGCACTGTGTGTATCTTTCGTTCTGAAATTCTTCCATAAAGACAAGTCACAACATATGTTGATGATGGAGTTGCCAAGCTATCGTTTCCCTGACTTGAAGAATATTTGGATTGGTTTACTTGACCGTGCCAAGATCTTCTTACGTCGTGTGGGTGGCATCATTTTCGCGTTGTCTATTTTGCTGTGGTTCTTGTGTACTTTCCCGCAAGCCCCTGAAGGTGCGACTTTACCTGAAATTGATTATTCATTTGCCGGGATGCTCGGTCATTTACTACAACCAATTTTTGCACCGCTGGGCTTCAACTGGCAGATTTGTATTGCCTTGATTCCAGCCATGGCTGCTCGTGAAGTAGTGGTGGCAGCTTTAGGTACGGTATATGCCTTATCCGCTGTTGATGAAGATGCAATGTCACAAGGTTTGGCTTCACTGATCAGTAGTGGCGGTGAGCTCGGTTGGTCGGTGGCGACTGGTCTGTCTTTATTGGTGTGGTTTATTTATGCGCCGCACTGTTTGGCGACTTTGGCGACGGTCAAACGTGAAACAGGTTCATGGAAAACCGTGAGTTTTATGACCATTTACTTGTTTGGTTTGGCTTATTTAATGTCATTCCTGACCTATCAAATTGCAACGCACTATTTGGGCTAATCGGCGTAAATAGGCGAGGAGATTGAGATGATTGAAATTCTAATTGTTGCTGCTCTAGTGATCTGGAGTGCAGTGGTGGTATTTAAGAAAGTATTTCCTAAGACATCGGGTTCAGTTTTCATGTCCTTGTCCGCACTGTGTGAGGCTCGTGGTTGGACACGTTTAGCAACGTGGTTAAAGCCGTCAATGGCTGGCGGGTGTGGCGGAAACTGTGCCTGCCCAGCAACAGAAGACAGCAATGCGAAAAAGCCTGAAGTTCAGGCGGTGAAGTGGAAATAAAACGATTTTTGCTCACAAATAAAAAAGCCGTCCAAGAGGGACGGCTTTTTTACGCACTGACACAAAAAAAGTGCAGGAAAGTCAAAACAGAAAAAGCATTCAAAACAGCAAAGTGCTAACATTTCCGCAGATAAATCTCAGACCAAGCATGGGGCAAAAATGTTAATACAACGTGGTGGACTTAAGGTCGTTGCAGGGCTCGGCATTTCTGGTGTTGCAGCGGTCAATTTTTTACATAACCAAGGCTACCGCGTTGCAGTAACGGACTCCCGATCGACCCCGCCCGGTCATGACCAAATTCCAGCAGAGGTACAAACCGGTTTTGGTCAGTTTGACGCGGAACTGTTGTTGTCTGCTGAAGAAATCGTTATTAGCCCTGGGCTCGATCCGAAACTACCTGAAATTCAAGCTGCGATTGCCAAAGGCATTCCCGTGGTAAGTGAAATTCAAATCCTACGCCGTGCAACAGATAAGCCAATTATGGCGATTACGGGCTCGAATGCAAAAAGTACCGTGACGACTTTAATTGGTCTGATGGCTGAACATGCAGGCGTGAAAGTCGCGGTAGGCGGTAACCTTGGTCGCCCAGCCTTGGATTTAACCAAAGATGAGCCAGATTTATACATTTTAGAACTATCCAGCTTTCAGTTAGAAACCACTTCAAATTTACAAGCTGAAGTTGCGGTGGTGCTGAATATGAGTGAAGACCATCTTGACCGTCATGGCGATATGATGGGCTATCACACCGCGAAGCATCGCATTTTCCAAGGCGTGAAAAAAGTCGTTCATAACCGTGATGACTCGCTGACTCGTCCTTTGGTCCCTGACGCTACGCCAATGCAAAGCTTTGGTTTAAATGCGCCTGATATGAATCAGTACGGTGTATTAAGAGATGAAGACGGTACGATCTGGTTGGCTCGTGGCCGCACACGTTTATTGAACAGTGCAGAGATGTATATTCAAGGCACACATAATGTGGCCAATGCGTTGGCCTGTTTGGCTTTGGGCGAGGCAATCAACTTACCACTAGAGTCTATGCTTGAAACTTTAAAAAGCTTTAAAGGCTTAGAGCATCGCTGTGAGTTTGTGAAAGACGTTGAGGGGGTTCGTTACTATAATGACTCTAAGGGCACCAACGTCGGCGCAACTTTAGCTGCAATTGATGGTCTAGGTGCTGCGATTGAAGCCCAAGGTGGTAAGGTCGCGATCATTTTAGGTGGTCAAGGCAAAGGGCAAGACTTTAGCGCTTTACGTGAGGCTTTGAGCAAATACGTGAAAGTGGCGGTATTGATTGGTGAAGATGCAGTATTAATTGAAAAAGCTGTGGCAGGAACAACGACCTTACTACATGCTGAGACGCTAGAGCAGGCGGTTGCACTTTGCCAAGCCCATACCCAAGCCCATGATGTCGTGTTATTGTCACCCGCATGTGCAAGTTTTGATATGTTCAGTGGTTACCCACAGCGCGGACATCAGTTTGTCGCTTGTGTGCAAGAACTCCACTAAAAATAATAAGGAAATTGAGATGGCTGAGTTTGCTCAGACAACGATCAATAAAATGAATCAGTTTTATAGCCGTTGGGCGCCGCGTGTACCCAGCGAAGTGACACCGCGTAATGTGTTGATCTTCTGCGTCATTGCATTGTTGTGTTTAGGTTCGATCATGGTCGCATCTGCGTCGATGCCTTATGCTGAACGCCTTCATGAGAATTCATTTCACTATGTCCTTCGTCACGGCATTTCAATTGCGGTGGCTGGCGTTTTGGCCTATGCGGTATACCGAGTTCCGCTCAATGTTTGGTTCAATAACACCTTTCCGCTGTGGATTTTGACCATTTTACTGCTGGCCGCTGTGTTGGTCGTCGGTACGGAGGTCAATGGTTCGACCCGCTGGATTCGTGTTGCGGGCTTCACCTTGCAGGCTTCTGAGGTTGCCAAAGTGATGATGGCGATTTTCACAGCCGACTATGTGGTACGCCGTGCCGAAGAAGTAAGAAATAACATCAAAGGCTTGATTCGTCTCGGCATCATTATGCTATTGACGGTGGGTTTGATTATTGCGGAGCCCGACTTGGGTGCAACCGTGGTCATTAGTTTGATGATGCTCGGGATTTTCTTCCTTGCTGGCGCGCCGTTGATTCAGTTTGGTATGGCTTTTGGTGCAATTTTTGCGGCATTTGTCTTTTTGATTGTGTTTGAGCCTTACCGTTTTGAACGTCTAATGTCTTTCTCAAACCCTTGGGAAGATCCGCTAGGCACTGGTTACCAGCTTTCCAATGCCTTGATGGCCTTTGGACGTGGTGAATGGTTTGGTGTAGGACTTGGCCACAGTGTACAGAAAATGGCCTACTTACCTGAAGCCCATACCGACTTCATGTTGGCTATTTTAGGTGAAGAGTTTGGCTTTTTCGGCATCACTACGGTCTTAATTCTGTCCTTTACCATGTTGCTGTGCTGTATCAAAGTGGGTCATCGTGCGCTGAAGAATCAGTACCTGCGTGCGGGTTATTTGGCTTATGGGGTATCGATTATTTTCTTACTGCAAATTTTGGTAAACGCAGGTATGAATATGGGTATGCTGCCAACCAAAGGTTTGACGCTACCTTTTATTAGTTATGGCGGTTCATCACTGATTATGTGTGCAGTGATGATCAGTTTGATTTTGAAAATTGATGCAACAACACAAAGTGCTAATCCAACCAAAGAAGAATCCAGCTTCTAAGCGGGTTGTTCTTTCATCACGCTTTCCGCAGACTAAACGTACTTTTCGTTTTATGCGGATAGCGTTTGAGCCCTTCTAAATTTTTTGAATTTCTTTCAATTACAAACGTTGCGCACTAGACCTCGCGTTGAGTTTCTGCCGCAATCGTTTTGCTATAAATAGATACCGTGCAGGGTAGTATGGTGCGGAATTAGTGAAACATCCCATTGCGCAATGGCTTGTTGCAACATTCGTTCAGGGTGGTCTAACGCGACAGATGGCTGATTTAGAGCATGTATCGCTTGAGCGAGTAGTGTGGGGGCTTGGTTAAGATCCAGTGCCTGTGCCATATTTTGTTTAGACAACTTTTGCCCTTGATCATTCATGGCTAAAGGCAGATGCATATAGCTAAGACGTGGGTAATCTAGCAGCTGACCTAAATAAATTTGTCGCTCGGTATTATCCAATAGATCTGCACCACGAACCACGTGGCTGATGCCTTGTAGGTAGTCATCTACCACTACCGCTAATTGATAGTTAATAATGCCATCGCGGCGTTTCAGTACAAAGTCACCGAGCTCATGTGCCAGTTGTGAGCAGTGTCGGCCTTGCAGAGCATCATCAAAACAAATCTCGACATCTTCCACTTTGACGCGAATGGCTTGTTGCTCAAAAGGCAGAGCAAGGTCACGGCAGGTGCCTGCATAAATGTGGTTAGAACCGAGCATTTTTCGGGTGCACTGACAGGCATAGACCAGTTTGAGTTGATGCAGTTGTTGAATCACGTCTTCGTATATATCGAGACGATCTTTTTGGAAAATAATATCCGCATCGGGCTGAAAGCCGAAAGCCTCAATACAACGCAAGATATGGCTTTCACTGCCAGGGTAAATACGCGGGATATCGGTATCTTCGATACGAACCAACCATGTGCCTTGATGTGCTTTAGCTTCGCAATAACTGGCAACGGCGGTGATGAGTGAACCAAAATGCAAAGGGCCGGTTGGCGATGGCGCAAACCGACCCACATAAGCCATCCTGTTGACCCCTTCCTTATGTAAAGGAGGGGTTGGGGGAGGATTATAGAATAACATGATTAACCGTTATTTTGCTTCTCTTTGATTTCTGCCAGTGTTTTGCAGTCAATACATAAAGTTGCTGTTGGACGGGCCTCTAAACGGCGCAGACCAATTTCGATGCCACAGGTTTCACAGAAACCATAGTCATCGTTTTTAATCGCTTCAATTGATTGTTCGATTTTGCGGATGAGTTTACGTTCACGGTCACGTGTACGTAGTTCAATTGCAAACTCTTCTTCTTGTGTCGCGCGGTCATTCACATCAGGCAAAGCGGTGTTTTCGTCTTGCATGGTGTTGAGTGTGCGGTCAACTTCTGACATCAACTCTGCTTTCCATGCCAACAAAATTTGGCGGAAGTGTTCAAGCTGACCTTCAGACATGTATTCTTCATTTTTTTTCGGCTGATAAGGTTCAATACCAAATAAGCTTGCAGTAGAACCACCGTCAGTCGCTTTAGGCTTAGTTTTGCGCACACGTTTTGTAGATTTTTCATCTACAACATCAGTTTGTTCGTCTAAGACAGTATTTTGGTTGTCATTCGCCATTTAGGGCAATCCTCATCATATACGTATCTTTAATACGCAAAAAATATGGTGATATGCAAGTGTTTTTATCCACCCTCGAGGAGATTCACCCTCGGGGGTCGTCATCATATAGACTTTTTAAGTATTTTGATAGTCTTTGATGTTTGGATTAAATTGATCACTTTTTCGTAAGAGCAACTAAGGTAATTGAAAACGATAAAAATGAAAAGTTAATAACCTGAAATTTCAACATTTATTTTTTGCTGTGCGTGTAAGACACGTTCTACGTGGGTTTCATGGCTGCCATCTGCGTTTAATTGTAAAATACGATAACCTGGTGCTTGCTCATCTAAGGCGAAATGATCACTTAAAGGCTTAAATTGGACACTGGTAGACGGCGTCGAGTAAAACTGAATACTATGCCATTCACGCCATGATTCTTGATGGACATGTCCCGACAGCACAATTTTGACATTGTGGTATTTCGCAAGAACCGCAGTGAGGTCTTGGGTGTTCTTAAGTTTATGTTGATCAATCCATTTTGACTGCATTTCAAAAGGATGATGATGACAGGCAATCACAATGTGTTGCTGGGCAAATTCTTGTAGGATTTGTTCCAGTTGGTTCAATTGTGCTTCATCGACCCAGCCATCGATTTTACCTTTGACGGCACTATTGAGTAAAACCATGCTCCAAGGACCAAAGTGAATCACATGAACTTTGTTTTGCTGCTGATGAAAAGGGAAGTGCTCGGCATTGTCATGATTGCCCGGAACCTGATAAAACGGCGTCTTTAAACTCTGCATAAAGTCTAAATAGCGTTGATAGGTTCGAGGCACAGGTACTTGTGCCAAGTCGCCCGTATGGACGAAGGCATCAATTTGTGGATGACGTTCCACAATGTGTTGCATCACATGATGAAAGCTTTGCTCTGGATTCATACGTACAAACTCCAGATGATCTTGATCCATCAAGTGCGTATCTGAAATTTGGATAATGGTCCAATTTTTCTCATTATTTAAAGTCATGCCTGACCCCTTAGACATTCCTTGTCGTTTTAATCTGTTGTTGTAGCCATTGCAAGGCCATTATGACAGGCGCATTTCTGAGCCGACCATTGGAAAGTAATGTATCGATCTGCGCATAATCAATCAGGTGTAATAAAATATTTTCACCTTCATCGGGCATACCAAATACACCACCTTGTTTGGGTAAATCGGCCGCAGCACTATACAGATGAAACAGTTCCGCACAGGCACCTGCAGAAGGATAAAAGCTAAACAGATGTTGTAAGTGTTCAATCTGACAGCCTGATTCTTCTAATGCTTCACGGCGAATACAGCTTTCAGGTGATTCATCACCATCGAGTACTCCCGCAATAATCTCCAGCTGCCAAGCTGAATCTTGATCATCCATAGCACCAATACGAAATTGTTCAATCAAGGCAAATTTTTGTTGTGCATCATCATAAATCAAGACACCCGCAGCTTCAGGACGCTGAATGAGCTCACGTGAAATCACAGAGGTGTACTCAGTTTGATTAAACAGGCGATGACGTAAATTTACTTTTTCTACTTGAACAAAACCCTGAAAAACAAAGGCTCTGTCTACAATTTGGACATCTTCACGGTGATATGTAGCTTGCTTAATTATGTTCATAAAGCGCAATCAGGATGAAATTTATCATTTCATCCTAACTGAGAATCACATGATTACAAAAGGTTTTTTATCAACTTACACTTTTTGGTACAAGTTTTGTCCGCTTGCATGGAATTGTTTTTTCATGCTATCGAGACCAGTTTCGACCTCTTCTTGCTGAATTTTATTCAGTGTAGCGTTTTGCTGGTTTTGTGCATAATCACGCACGTTTTGGGTGATTTTCATCGAGCAAAACTTCGGGCCGCACATCGAACAGAAGTGCGCAGATTTGTGTGCTTCCTTGGGCATGGTTTCATCATGCATGCTACGCGCCGTGTCTGGATCAAGACTGAGATTAAACTGATCTTCCCAACGGAATTCGAAACGTGCTTTAGATAAAGCATTGTCACGGACTTGCGCACCCGGATGACCTTTGGCCAAATCTGCTGCATGTGCTGCAATTTTATAGGTGATGATGCCATCTTTGACGTCTTTCTTGTTTGGCAAGCCCAAGTGTTCTTTGGGGGTGACATAACACAGCATGGCAGTTCCATACCAACCAATCATCGCCGCACCAATCGCAGAAGTAATATGGTCATAACCCGGTGCAATATCGGTGGTTAATGGCCCTAAAGTATAGAAGGGCGCTTCTTGGCAGACTTCAAGTTGTAGATCCATATTTTCTTTGATCATATGCATAGGCACATGCCCTGGACCTTCAATCATCACTTGCACATCATGTTTCCATGCACGATGGGTCAACTCACCTAAAGTGCGTAATTCAGAGAACTGTGCTTCGTCATTGGCATCTTGGATACACCCCGGACGCAGGCCATCACCGAGGCTGAATGACACATCATAGGCTTTCATGATTTCGCAGATTTCATCAAAATGCGTATAGAGGAAGTTTTCTTGATGATGGGCCAAACACCACTGTGCCATGATCGAACCACCCCGAGAGACGATACCAGTGAGGCGATTCGCCGTCATTGGAACATAACGTAATAAGACGCCTGCATGGATGGTGAAGTAATCTACGCCTTGCTCAGCTTGCTCGATCAGCGTGTCTTTGAAGATTTCCCACGTAAGGTCTTCCGCTACCCCATCAACTTTTTCTAAAGCTTGATAGATCGGTACGGTACCAATCGGAACAGGCGAGTTACGGATAATCCACTCACGAGTTTCATGGATATTTTTACCCGTCGATAAGTCCATGATGGTGTCTGCACCCCAACGGGTTGCCCATGTCATTTTTGCGACTTCTTCATCGATTGAAGAGCCGAGAGCCGAGTTACCAATATTGGCATTGATTTTCACCAAGAAGTTTCGGCCAATGATCATCGGTTCAATTTCAGGATGGTTAATATTGGCAGGAATAATCGCACGCCCTTCAGCCACTTCTTTGCGCACAAATTCAGGCGTGATTTCCATCAAGTTATGCGCACCAAAGTTTTGTCCCGCGTGCTGACGTGCATCGACTCCTTCACGTTGACGCTGATTTTCACGAATAGCGATGTATTCCATTTCAGGAGTGATGATGCCTTGTTTGGCATAATGCATCTGCGTGACATTGTGGCTTGCTTTGGCACGACGTGGTTTTTGAATATGAGCAAAACGAATATCAGCGGTACGAATATCCCGTAAACGCTCTTGACCAAAGCTTGAACTGAGGCTGTCTAACATTTCAGTATCATTGCGCTCTTCAATCCAACTTTCACGGACATTCGGTAGACCTTTGTTTAGATCAATACTGACATTGGTGTCGGTATACACACCAGAGGTGTCATACACCATCACTGGTGGATTGTACTCACCGCCTAAGTCTGTTGGGGTTTCGGTCAGTTCAATCTCACGCATGGGGACTTGAATGTCTGGGCGTGAACCTTGGATATAAACTTTTTTAGAGGCAGGCAAGATACGGGTCAGATCTTTAGCATCTTGTTCATGTTGTGCTGAAATTTCAGCGGAAAGATTCGTTAACTGGTTCATTGCAATGATCCTTATGAATGACATCAACGAATCAAGCACGACCAAAAACGATGGCAATTGAAGCTATTTCTGTGTGTTGTTGATTTGCGGGTACAAATGCAACGGATGTATTTCTACTGGAAATAGTTCAATGAAAGGCGTTCAGTTTTTAGATGGCTTGATTCCTACGCAGGTCTTAACCTGATCAGGTTCAACGGTACTCAGCTTCAAAACTTTATTGAAAAGTCTTAGCTGATCTCAGCGAGCAATTACTCGCGCTCCGTCAAGCGATGCATCATCTTAACATGCACTGTTGTTAAAAACAGCGACCTTTTTATTCAAAGTGTGAAGGGGAAATGTGTTCAACGTTCTAAGCAAATGGCATCGCTTAAGCAGTCTTTGCCTTGATCGGGTTGGACCATACGTAGTTGAATAAAATGCGCCAATTGTCTTTGTAAGAGTTGATCTGCACCGAGGCGCTGTGCGTGAGCGGAAGCAGGCAAGATGATTTGAGCCGCTCTTTGTTCTGGGCTGAGTTGCACGAACTTTAAAAATAAACGCGCTTGATCCGTCACTATCGAATTTTTTAATGCGGCTAGGCGCTCAATTTCTTCCAAATAGTTGCTTTGCACGGTATAGCCGTCGTAAACGCGTTGAGTATCCAGTCCGATAAACAAGAGGGTGCTATATAGATTCAACAGATGACGTGCATCTTGGTGGTAGCTACTTTTCGGGTACTGTTGTAAATAGTTTTCCCAATACAGCGCACGATCCGCAATTTCTTTGGCGTCAATTTTGACCTGACTCCCAATCACGGCTGGGTATTGATTCTGTGTCGCCAGATGTTCAATAAACTCTTGCTCTGCGACAGGTAGGTAAGGCGCAAAAATTTTGGCTAAATATTCAGGGCTACGGCGGTAATGCACTTGTCCTTCGCCTGCATCAAACAGCTCGACATAAGACTGCCCTTGGTGTTTGATGAGGTATTGGTCGCGAATGGTCAGTTGCTCAAAAAGACTTTGTTGAATGGTCGGATGTTGCGCCATTTCTAGGGCATAGCTTTCAAAAGCGCGCTGCTGTTGTGGCGTACGTTCAACCGCCAAAAAGTCATGGTACATTTTATTGGATAAGCTCAATAAATGCTTTTGTTGTTGAAAACCGAGTAAAGGCAAACACAGCTTAAGATCTTGATTGATTTGCTCTAAAGCAAAAGTCGTACGTTGTGCATCTATTTCCGACATGTTTTTGTCAATTTTTTGGCACAAGTCGGTTAAGTCCAAGGTTTGAGTCGAAGACGCTTCTATTTGTGCGGGCTCTTGAAAGCTGACAGGTTCAGGTTTCTGACAGGCAGCCAACAGCGCGTACATGAAAATCAGTGCATAAGGTTTAAGCGAAAATAAAGAGGAATGATTCACAGCGACTCGATCAAAAAACTCAGTTCAGCGACAACACAGTAGAGAAACTCCTTTTCTCCATGGCTCATTTTATAGGGGGAATGGAATTTTTAATGTGTAGTATTGTGAATGAGTTTGTTGAACGGGCTATGACACTATTCAATATTTACTTCAAAATAAACAGATTAGCGCGCGCTATAGTCAAATCATTATAAAACCAATACAATGGTGCAATGAGTTATTCAGAACATTTTAGACGTAAAATTTTAGCTAAGCTTGAGGAAGGTTATTCTATTCGAGCGGTAGCTGCACAATTTGAAATTAATAAAAATACCATTGTTGAATGGAAGAAACGTATAGAGATTAAAAAAACTCGTGTACGTAAACCTTCTAAAATTAACGATGATGCTTTACGTGAAGATGTTGAAAAGTATCCTGATGCTTATCAATATGAACGTGCTGCACGTTTTAATTGTGGTGTTTCATCTATTGGTGCTGCATTAAAGCGCTTAAATATTACAGTTAAAAAAAGACGTTAAGCCATCCTAAAGCAGATACAAAGCTTAGGGATAAATTTATTCTGCAAGTGAATGAATTAGAAAAAAACCATCCGATTATTTATCTGGATGAAAGTGGTTTTAAGTCACATGATTATAGACCTCATGGCTACTCACGAAAAGGAGTACCCTGTTTATGGCAATATAATTGGCAATTAAAGAATCAGACCAATGCCATTGGAGCAATCCATGAGGGTAAGTTATTTTCAGTCGGTTTATTTGACTGCAAAATCAATTCAGATGTTTTTCATTTTTGGATTGAGCAATTCCTCATACCGGCATTACCAGAAAATAGTGTAGTGGTTATGGATAATGCAGCATTTCATAAAAGAGCAGATATTCAGGAGTTATTGGAACAACAAGGGCATAAAATTCTTTGGCTTCCTGCATACAGCCCTGATTTAAATCCTATAGATGAGCGATATATCGTGCAAGGTGGGCATGGGTTAAACGTAAGCGTAAAGAATGGTTGATCGACTCAGTCGATGAGTTATTTCGAGTTTTTTTCGAATCTTGTATGAATAATAAAGTAGTTTGACTATATTGTAACCAGTGCAATAAAAAATATACGAAAAAAATGACAACCCGTTTTAGTATAGCGTTGCTCAGAACGAGGCCAGTGAGGCGGAAAGGTGGACCAAAAACAATGAAGATTAAATGTGTCCTAGCCAGCTGTGTGTTGTTTTTCACGCCGTGGAGTCATGCCTTGGATTTGGTCGACGCTTTACAACGCGCCAAAGTCAATGATCCTAACTGGCAAGCCAATTTACTCCAATATGAAGCCGATCAACTCAATTTAGGCATTGCTCAAGGTAACTTACTACCTACCATTAGTCTGTCTGGTAATGTGACTCGAAAAAATCAACCCATTGGGCAGGTGAGTTCGGTTCTTTCCATGCCCGATACGACCACCACCAAACAAGTGGCGATTACGGCGCGCCAACCCCTTTTTCGTTGGGATGCGTGGGAAGGTTTGAAACAAGTCAAGACTTCCCTCAGTTTAAGTGAAGTCAATTTACAGCTACAGCGGCAGCAACACATTTTAGCGGTGACGGAAGCCTATTTTAATGTACTGCGCCAACAAAGTTTAACCGCAGCCAATTTACAAGAAGAACAGGCTCTACTTGAGCAACTGAATATGATGAATGCTAAACTTAGAGAGGGCTTGGTGGCAAAAAGTGATGTGAGTGAAGCTAATGCACAGTACCAAAGCGCACAGGCTAACCGCATTGCGACGCATGTACAACTGGTCTTGGCGCAGGAACAACTGGCGCAAATTATTGGGCCTTATCAAGAAAACTTGGCAGTGCTACGTGAAGACTTTCAGTTTCAAAAACCTTATCCAGCAGAGCTTTCGGCATGGACCAATTTAGCTCTCGCACAGAACCTAGGCATTCAGCAGGCACGCTTACAACAGCGCTATGCTGAAGATCAAAAACGGGTTGAACAAGCTGCGTTGTATCCGCAAATTGAAGCTGTGGGAAGCTATGGTTATAGTGAGCAGACACCAGAGAATATTATGTCGGCCAAAGGTAACTTTGATCAGATTGGTATTGAGATGAATTGGAATGTCTATACGGGGGGGCGAACCAAAAAGTCGATTCAAAAAGCCGCTGTTAACGTCAAAAAATCTGAAGCCGAATTGGATGCCGCCATCCGTAAAGCCAACACCGAGGTGAAAAAGTCTTATTTGCAAGTGGAAACAGACCAAGCCAAGTTGCAAGCACGTAAAGCTGCTATGGAATCATCCAGCCTCGTCTCTCGTGCCTCACAAGCGCAGTATCAAGAAGGCTTAAAAACCATGGTCGATGTTTTACTGGCACAGCGCAATGCCTTTTCGGCCAAGCAAGACTATGTCAATGCCAAGTATGACTATCTGATCAATGTCTTGCATTTAAAGGCATCTGTGGGTAAGTTGACTGAACAAGATATTCAAGAAATGAATGCATGGTTGGTGGACAAAGCACGCTTATAAAAGGGTCTTGTCATCAAATCTTCACAATTGCTATGCTTTAATATCGCTCAATCTTTAGTCCCTCATGATGTTGCTGTGGAGTACGTCCTTTGCCAAATAGTCCTGTTTTAAACCATCACATTTCTTCGCAGTTCAATGAAGATTTGCAGGATGTGAACACCAAATTTATGACCATGGGTGGTTTGGTAGAGCAACAAGTGGCAAATGCAATTCATGCGCTACTCGACACCGATGCCAACTTAGCGGTCGATGTTCAGTTTAAAGATAATGCGGTGAATCAGCTCGAACGTGAAATTGATGAAGCTTTGACGTTGATTCTGGCGCGTCGTCATCCTGCTGCAATTGATTTGCGTATGGTAATTGCGATGTCGAAAGCCAATACAGACCTAGAGCGTATTGGTGATGAAGCGGCGAAAATTGCTCGTATTGCGCAAAGCTTATGTGAAGATGGCGAATCCCCTCGCGGTTATATGGAAACGCGTCATATTGGTAACCAAGTCCGTGTCATGATTCATGATGCCCTAGACGCTTTTGCACGCTTAGATGCAGAACAAGCGCTACGTGTGATGATGGCCGATGCTGATATTGACCGTGAATATCAATCTGCAACGCGTACTTTGATGACTTATATGATTGAAGACCCGCGTCATATTGCCCGTGTGATTAATGTGATGTGGGTATTGCGTTCATTAGAACGGATTGGCGATCATGCGCGTAATATCTCTGAACAAGTGATTTACATGGTGAAAGGTTTGGATGTACGTCATACCAGTTTTGAAGAAGTTGAAAAACATATCCAAAAATAAAAAAAGCGAAACTTATTTTTCAAGCACAACTTCGGTTGTGCTTTTTAATGGTTGCTTAATTTTCGGATAAAAAAAATCTCAGACTTTGGGGGAAATCTGAGACTAAAATCGGGGATATTTATCGTTATCGATAAGAGGTTTCCCTCTATCCTTGAATGCCATTATAGGAAAGATGTTTTTCTGCGTCATGTAGGTTCTTGTAGTGTAATGTTGAGTTTTGCAATGGTTGTGTAGCGCTATGTTTACACTTAATTATTTAGATACAAATAGCTGTTCTATAGTCTGATTGAGTCATTAATATGTCATCTATTTGGGGTTTGGTCATCCCTGTGCTTGGATAGAACATTGTATGAATAAAAAGAAAAGCCCCGATGTCGGAGCTTTTCAAATGTGCAACGCTTTATCACGCCTCAGGCTTTAAGCCTTCTGCTTTTTCTAAGCTTTCATCATTGTTAAAGAACTTCTCACGTTGTTCTTCAAGAAACTTTTTCGCATCAGGTTCAAACACATTTAAGCGTTTTTCATTGATTAAAGTGGTTTGGTGCTTTAACCATTCTCCCCAAGCTTGCTTGGAGATGTTTTCAAAAAGTTCTTGGCCTTTTGCACCAGGAAACGGTGCAAAGTCTAAACCTTCCATTTCTGTTTGATATTTACGGCAAAAAACTTGTCGAGTCATATCTAGACGTCCTTATTGAGCATAAAGTTTTTCTAAACGCGCATGGGCACGTTCAATGGCAGCTTCGACTTGCGCAGGTGCAGTTCCACCAATGTGGTTACGTGCATTGACTGACGCTTCAAGGGTTAGTGCTTTTTCAAATACATCCGCTTGAATTAAGTCAGAGAACTGTTGAAGTTGTTCTAAAGTTAATTCAGAAAGATCTTTTGACTCTTGAACACCTAAAGCAACAGCTTTACCCACAATTTCATGTGCATCACGGAAAGCCACGCCATTTTTCACAAGGTAATCAGCCAAGTCAGTTGCGGTTGAGAAACCACGCAGCGCTGCTTCACGCATGATGTCGATGTTTGGCACCAAAGCAGGAATCATGTCTGCAAAAGCCATGAGCGAGCCACGCACGGTATCAATCGCATCAAACAACGGTTCTTTGTCTTCTTGGTTGTCTTTGTTATACGCCAACGGTTGACCTTTCATCAGTGTTAACAAACTCATCAAGTCGCCATAGACACGGCCTGTTTTACCACGCACTAACTCAGGCACATCTGGATTTTTCTTTTGTGGCATGATTGAAGAGCCAGTACAGAAACGGTCTGGAATGTTTACAAACTTAAACTGTGCAGACGTCCAAAGAATCAGTTCTTCTGACATACGTGATAAGTGCATCATGATCAGAGAAGCCGCGGCATTGAACTCAATACCAAAGTCGCGGTCAGATACTGCATCGAGTGAGTTTTCAGAAACAGCTTCAAAACCCAGTAACTCTGCTGTAAATGCGCGGTCGATTGGGTAAGTAGTACCCGCAAGTGCTGCTGAACCCAAAGGCATGCGGTTAGTACGTTTACGACAGTCAATGAGACGCTCAGAGTCACGGACTAACATTTCAAACCATGCTAGTAGGTGGTGACCAAAAGTCACAGGCTGTGCCGTTTGTAAGTGAGTGAAGCCCGGCATAATGGTGTGCGTGTTTTGAGCAGCAATACTCAAAATACCTTTTTGCAATTTTTTCAGTAATTCTAAAATGGCATCGATTTCATCGCGGACATAGAGGCGAATGTCGGTTGCCACTTGGTCATTACGGCTACGACCGGTGTGGAGCTTTTTACCTGTAATGCCAATCCGTTGAGTCAAACGCGACTCAATGTTCATGTGCACATCTTCTAGGTCAATACGCCATTCGAATTGACCCGCTTCGATTTCAGCTTGAATGGTGTTTAAGCCATTGATGATGTCATCGCGTTCTTGTTCTGTTAGAACGCCAACTTTAGCAAGCATGGTCGCGTGAGCAATAGAACCTGCAATATCTTGTTTATAAAAGCGTTGGTCAAATTGTACAGATGCTGTAAATTCAGCAACAAAGGCATCAGTAGCTTCAGAGAAACGACCGCCCCACATACCCGAAGTTTGGGCTTGTGACGGATTTGAGGAATTAGAAGATGTGGTCATGTCGGCTCAATAAGATAAAAAGCGGTAGAACTCGCATGAGTATAACAAATTCAAGACAACTTGCCGAAGTTCAAGATGCGCAAAGTTTAACTTCCAGCATGGCTAAGCCAAATATCTCTTATTTATTTAGTAAAATCGTGCAATGGCCGCATTTGTTGGAATTATTTGTTGGTGGAAATTTGTTGGCCATGCTGTTGGCTTTGGCCGAGGCGCAGTCTTGGTCAAACTTGGTGTTTGAGCATGTACTCGGTTATATGCTTTACATCAATTGGGTTTTACTGTCTTTTGCTGCGCTAATGCAATATGGGCAAAAAAAGTTGCAGAATTTGGGTCTGGGTATGACTTTATTGTCAGGCTTTTTTCTATTACAGATCATTGTTTTGGTGACCACGCTCAGCCTTAATATACTGATCTTCTTTGGAGCTAATTTTAGTTTCAATGGTTTGACTTCAGCCATCTTATGGAATGATGTTGCTTTGCATTTGGGCTATGGCTTGCTGTTAGGCAGCTTTTGTTTTCGTTATTTGTACCTAAGAGAACAGTGGTTTAGGCAGCAAAATAGTGAGCTGAATGCACGGGTGCAAGCCATGCAAGCCCGTATCCACCCGCATTTTTTGTTTAATAGTTTAAACAATGTGATTTGCCTAATTGCGATTGACCCAGATAAAGCCGAACAGATGTTGCTCAATCTATCGCGTCTGTTTAGAGCCAGTTTCCAAGAGTTAAAACTGGTCAAGCTCAGTGATGAAATTGAGTTGTGTCAGCGTTATTTGGCGATTGAGCAAATTCGTTTGGGGGATCGTTTACAGGTTGAATGGAAAATCGAGCATGCCGAATTGTGTAAGCAGGTACAAATTCCACTCTTAACTTTACAACCTTTACTTGAAAATAGTATTTTTCATGGTGTTGAAAAATTTTTAACTAAGAGTACGATAAGTGTACTGATTGAAATATTGCAAAATCAAGTTAATATCGTCATAACTAACCCATTTACAAAGGAAACAATTCATAAACGACAAGGACATGGTATTGCCATTGAAAATGTGAAGCAGCGTCTAGAGGCATATTTTGGGCGAACTGTGAGCTTTCAAACCTATGCAGGGGAGGGAATGTATACCACTGTTGTGCAGTATCAATATAAATAAGCCGCAGTGAACCTATAAAAATAAACAAGGTGACTGTTGGGGAGGAGATAAATGGACATCCTAATTTGTGATGATGAGCCTTTAGCAATCGAACGTTTGTCTAGATTGGTGAGTCAGCTCGGACATCAAGTGGTGGCAACAGCCTCACATGGTCAACAAGCAATTGAATTAACTCAACAATATGAACCAGATGTGGTACTTTTAGATATTCAGATGCCAGAAATGGATGGGTTGACCTGTGCGCATTATTTGCGCCAGCTTGAGCCGATGCCAGCTTTGGTGTTTTGTACAGCTTATGATGAACATGCGCTTGATGCATTTAAGTCACATGCTGAAGGTTATTTATTAAAACCAGTGATGCAACAGGAATTGCAACAAGTGCTTGGTCACCTCACTAAATTAACCCAAGCTCAAATGAGCGAGATAAAACAAAAAGAAAATATGGACGAATTTAACGTAAAGCGACACCAAATCGCAGCGAAAACCTATCGTGGTGTGGAATTGGTTCCCATTGAAAATATTTATTATTTTTTGGCGGATCAAAAATATGTCACGGTACGCCACAAAAATGGCAGTGTCTTAATTGATGAAACCTTAAAAGACTTAGAACATGAGTTTGGGGATGCCTTTATTCGTATCCACCGTAATGCCTTGGTTTCTGTTCACTTTTTAGAAGGGCTTGAAGTGGTCAACTCTGGGCAGTATCAAGTGCGTTGCCGTGAGTTAGATGAGCGTCTAGCGGTGAGTCGACGGCATTTGCCGGGCTTGCGCGAGCGCTTACATAGGCTTTAGCACGCCAATTTAATGGCTCTGCTGCTGATGAGACGGGGCGCTTTGGGCTGAATACATTTCCAATGGGGGAAATTCAGTTTAAGATAGTTTCATTCTTATTGGCACATACTAAAATTTATGAAAACCCTAAAGATCGCTACTCGACAAAGCCCACTTGCCCTTTGGCAGGCTGAACATATTCGTGCTCGTTTAGAAGCATTGCATGCGGGGCTCACAGTAGAGTTGGTGACTTTTGTTACCCAAGGGGACAAAATTTTAGATACGCCATTGGCAAAAATTGGTGGCAAAGGTTTATTTGTCAAAGAGCTTGAAGCAGCGTTATTGGATGGTCGTGCTGATTTGGCAGTGCATTCGATGAAAGATGTTCCGATGGCTTTGCCCGAGGGATTATCGCTGGCCGTTATTTGTGAACGGGAAGATCCTTTAGATGCTTTTGTGTCGAATAGTTATGCGAATTTTGATGCATTGCCACAAGGGGCGAAGGTCGGTACTTCGAGTTTGCGCCGTAAATGCCAAATTTTAAAGCAACGACCCGACCTAGAGATTATCGATTTACGTGGCAACGTGGGAACACGTTTATCTAAATTGGATGCGGGTCAGTACGATGCTATTATTTTGGCCAGTGCGGGATTAAAACGCTTGGGGTTGGCAGAACGTATTCGTCATACCATTCGCCCAGAGTTGAGTTTACCTGCAGTGGGTCAGGGCGCTTTAGGGTTAGAGTGCCGTGCAAATGATCAAGCGGTATTGGATTTGATTCATCCTTTATTACATGTAGAAACCGATACCTGTGTACGGGCTGAACGTGCTTTCAATGCTTATCTTGAAGGTGGATGTCAGGTACCTATTGCAGGCTATGCCACTTTAGCAGACAACCGTATTCAGCTCGAAGGGCGTGTGGGGAGTGTCGATGGGCAAACGCTCCTCAAAGCACAAGTGGCGGGTGATGCCGCTGAAGCCGAGCATTTGGGTGTTGTCCTTGCACAAGAGTTATTGGCTCAAGGTGCAGGTGATTTACTCAAAGCCTTTTATCACTAATATGTCTTAACGATGCTGTTTATTAATACGCGCCCTGTTGATCGCGCGGCAAGCCTCACGATGGCACTAGAGCAACAGGCCGTTGAGGTCTATCCATTGCCGTTACTGGAGTTGTTGCCTAGAGCATGGGATCATGATCTGGCACGCTTGTATCAGCAGTTAGCGCACACCCAAGTGATTGTGGTGGTCAGCCCCAGTGCCGTGCAGTTTGGTATGGCACATTTGCTGCAAAGTGGTTTAACGGTGTCCGATTTACAGCATATTCAATGGATTGCGGTTGGACAAAAAACAGCGCAGGCTTTGGCTGAATATAGTTTGGACAGTGTGGTGCCTGAGGTAGAAACCTCTGAAGGGATGTTACAACTACCTGTTTTACAGAACTTGGCCAGTGATGCGAGCATTGCATTTTGGCGTGGAGAAGGTGGGCGTCAGTTTATGATGGACACCTTAATGCAACACGGGCGTCTTATACTGAACTTTGTTTTGTATGAGCGTCATTGTCCAAATGAAACGATGCAGCAACAGGCTGAACTAATTCAATGTTTATCAGAACATAATGATTATGTTGCACTGATCAGCAGTGAGGCCAGTTGGCTGAATTGGTTAGCTCTGCTGGACACAAATATTCAGCTCCTGCAAAAGGGACACTTTTTGGTGTTGGGTGAGCGTTTGGCACAGATCTTGAAGCAGTATCAACAGCAAATGCATGTGCCGTTTAAAATGAGTGTACTGAAAGATTTAAAGACAGCCACGATTGTACAGTTGTTACAAAGTGAGCAAGGGAACGCATGAAGAAGATTCTTATCATTGTATTGATGGCTGCATTGGCGTGGATTGCGAAGCTAAGCTATGACGTGTGGGGGCTGAGTACACAGCAAGCCACTTTGCTCAATGAAATGCACCAAATCGAACAGCGCAGCGCCAATTTGAACGATCAAGTCGTGGCTATGCAGCGTCAAAAAGGAACTTTGAAACAAAACCCAACAGCAGCAAAGGTGACGAGTAGCCAACCCGCCGAATTGGTGGTTGAGGGCATTGATCCAATTTTGTTTATTAAGCAACAGCTGGACTTGGTTGAGTTTGCCTTAAAGCAACAGCAGTATGTGGTGGCCACCGATAAGCTGGCCTTTTTAGATATGCAGCTGGAAAAATATAATTTGGCTGTGGCGTTGAAGCAAAGTTTGCATCAGGTGATAGCGCGAGATATGCAAACCATTCAGAAGTTTGTGGCTGAGCGCAATGAGCAGCAAGCGCTGATTAACCGTCAGCTGCAACAGATTGATCAGGCTTTAAGTCGGGAAATACAACAACCTCAGTTAAACACCACGCGCGATACGTCCGAATCCTTTTGGAAGCAATGGTTAAGGCTCGAACCTGCGCAAGCACCTGCAACAGCGTTAATGCAACGACAAATCGTGCTTAAAGAAGCACAGTTGCGCTTATTGTTAGCACGCCAAGCCTTAGCTGCAGGGCAATATACCGAATATCAAAAAGACTTAACCGAAGTGATGCTGTTGATCCAGCAACTTCCAGACCCTAAAGCCAAAGAGCTGCTGAAACAGCTGAATAAGCTGAAAACATTGGTGGTTGTCCCAACGCCTATTTTAAGTACGCGTGCGTTGTTGGGGCAATGAAATGAAACAAATACTGATTGCTTATGGTTTGGTGAGTTTAATTGCAATTGCTGTGTTGAGTGTCTTGAGTTATGGGCATGGTGCGGGTTATGTCTACGTGTTTTGGCATGACTGGCAGTTACAAACCAATCTCTGGATTGTATTTATTGCGCTAGCACTGCTTAGTTTTAGCTTGCATTTGGTTTGGTTGGGGCTAAAACGCTATCTCAGTCGAGAAAAACGCAAAGCGGAAACTGTTTTTGATTTTAAAAGTTTGCATCCTTATGAACAACTGGCTGTGATTTGGCTGTTGGATGCAGGTCGAGATCAACAAGCCTTTATTCAAAATGCCTTCGCGCAGTCGGGCTTGCTCAAAAGTATAATCGATGCACGTTTATATCTGATGCAGGAGCAGTTCCCTGAAGCCTTAAGCGCCTTGAGCCAAAGCAATGCCATGGCTTTTGAGTTGGCTGAACTGCAGCGTATTGAACTGTTTTTAGCACAAGAAGATGCAGAACAGGCTTTAACCCATCTAGAGTTTCTCAATCAACATGAACTTTCACCTTGGCTTAAAGATGTGCAAACCGCTTATGAAGCGTGTTTAAAAGAGCTATGGGGGCGTTTTGCGATTCAGTTTCCGTGGCTGTATTTACGCTCAACCCAATATGGTCATTTAGATCAAGATGTGAAAAAAGCATGGCTGAAGCGTTTATTGATAAAATTTGATCAAGCCAATTATGAAAATTTAGAGGATTTAAAACAACGTTATTTAGACTTGTCTGATCAGATTTTCAGCCGCAGTTATGATGTTCAACTGCTGTGGCTTAAGTTATTAGCACGTATGCCAGACATGAGTGAACAGCACGAACACTTGTCGATTTATTTGCTCAATCAGCAGTTTAATTCGGAAGTATTTTATTTGTGGTTCCAGCAGCAACTTTTGAAACAGCAACCCGATTATGTGGACTTGCAGCAACACATTGAAGCATGGGAAGCGAAGTATACGAGTGTGCCGGTTTTGAGTTTTGCCAAGTGGCATATTTATACTGCTTTAGGCATGCAAGAGCAGGCAGATACGTTATTAAGTTTATATCCAGATAATGTATTAATGAACTATTTAAGAATCAAATCGACTTTAAATGGTGATGAAGATTTAATTAAACAGTTAAATTTAATTTTTGAAAATAATGCAAATTTTGTAGAAATGAAAATATAGGTGCATAATGCAGAGCGTTTTAGATTACCCATTGGTTTATACTCAACACGTGGCTTGGGGAGATATGGATGCCTTTGGTCATGTTAATAATGTCATGTATTATCGTTATGTTGAAAGTGCGCGTTTGGCGTATATTGAACATACAGATATTTTATCTGCGGATGTACTAACTGTTGTTGCATCAAATCAGTGCAAATATTTAAAACCAGTATTTTATCCAGACCAATTAAAAATTAGTGCGCGTATTGAAGAACTCAGAAATAGTGCATTTCGTATGCATTATTTATTATGGAGTGAACAGCAACAAGCGTTAGTTGCGGAAGCAGAAGCGGTCATTGTTTGTGTCGATAAAACCAATATGCAGAAAACATTAATTCCTGAACTGGTGCATCAAAAACTCAAAGAATTTGAGTTAACCGTCGGTCACCAAATATAAATCTCTTTTTATTTATTTTAAAAGTCGTTAGACTATATAAATATTGTCTAAGTATTGTTGTTTAAGTCATGGATGAGTTGAGTCTTTGGTCTAATCAAAATATTATTAAATAGACTCAGTAAATAAAATGTTGGTTAATGGAGTTAATGTAATGCCAGATATTAGTAATTTATCCGTAGAAGAGTTAAAGCGTCTACAAATCGAAGCGGAAGCTTTAATTGCATCTAAAAAAGATCAAGCAATTGAAGATGCTTATACTCAAATTAATGCGATTGCGGAAAATGTAGGCTTAAGCATTGAACAAATTTTAGAGTTTGGCGCGACCAAGCGTAAAAAAGGCACACGTAAGTCGGTTGAACCGCGTTACCGTAACAAAGGCAATGCTGCTGAGACATGGACTGGCCGTGGTAAGCAACCACGTTGGTTAGTGGCTCAGTTAGAAAAAGGTGCGAAGCTTGAAGATTTTCTAATCTAAGTCATCACCTTGTCACAGATGTGACATAAGCTCAAAAAACCAAGCATCATCTGCTTGGTTTTTTTTATAGTTAAAGTTTGGTGTTGTTGTAAAATTATGCATAATGTCTATCAAAGAAAGACAAGAAATGAAGCAAGGAAGAATAATTGAAAGTTCGTGGTGGGAGAATCACAAAACCTAAATACATCACGTGGTGGATGTTTGCAGTCGTTGCCTTTTTAATTTTTGTTTTGCTGCAAATTCCTGCGGCATGGCTCATTGCAAAATTTTATAAAAACAACCAAGTTTTACATAACGTCAGCGGTAATATTTGGCATGGACAGGCCGATTGGCAAACTGGAAAATTGCGTGGAACTGTGCTGTGGACCACCCGACCTTTAGATTTACTGCTCCTTCGTGCAGGGGCCAATCTCGAAATTTATAGTGCCAATACCAAGCTTGAAGGCGTTTTAGCCTATGGGTTTGGGAAAAAAATAATGGTGCGTGATTTAAACGGACAAATTGCACCTGAAACGTTAAAGTCGTTGGCCAATTGGCAATGGCCGAGTAATGCGATTCAGTTACAAGAAATTGATTTTAACTATAAAAAAGAGCAGGGATTTGATCAAGTGGATGGGGGAATACAATGGGCAGGTGGCGAACTCATGTATATCTTTGCGCAGCGCCCACAACAAATGCAGATTCCATCGTTGGCGGGTCGTTTGTCGCAGGAGCAAAATAAGCTGATGGTCGATTTACGCGATCAACGACAACAGAAACTGATGAACCTGACCATCGACCCAAGTCTGATGCTAGATGTGCAATTAACCCAGCGTCTCATGTTGAATGTCCCGTCATATCAAGGCAAAGCAGGCCTAGATAGTTATGTGGTGAGTTCACGTCAGCCTTTACTTAGTGGGGGCTTTTAATGGGTTTTGATCTGCAAAAATTACCAGAAGTGAATCTCAAACAGTTTGAACGTATAGCGCCACTGTGCTTAATGCTTTTGATCTTGGCACTATGCTGGAAGTTGGCTGGCTTATTTTGGCTTTGGGTAGCGCCACCACAAGTCATGCAAATGCCACGCGTTGAATTGGGTTCACAGCAACCACAAGTTCCGAATATTACCAATTTTGCGTTATTTGCAGAGCAAAGTAAGAATCCTGCAGATGATCAGCTCAATTTACAGCTACAAGGTGTGGTGGTTGGGCAACCTAGTCAGTTCTCATCTGCCGTGATCAAGGCAAATAATGTGGCAGAGCGCTATCGGGTGGGGGAAAACATCGAAGGCAGCGCTTATTATTTGTCAGAGGTGTATTGGGATCGCGCGATTCTCAAAAATAACAGTGGGCAAACCCGAGAATTGTTTTTTCAAGGGATTGATAATTTAGATCAGCAAATTGTGCCCCCAGCAACAGCACCCGTTGTAGCGCCTGCTGTGAGTCAAGAGCAGCAAGCATTAGGCCAAGCAGTACAGAACTTACAACAAGATCGTGAGCAATATTTAAAAGATTTGGGTGTAAATACCAATAACACAGGGCAAGGTTATCAAGTCACGGAGCAAACACCAGCTGCACTGCGAAGTCGTTTAGGCTTGCAGGCTGGGGATCAGATTATGTCTTTAAATGGTCAAACGATCGGACAGGGGCAAAACGACGCGCAGTTGTTAGAACGTGCGCGCCGTGAAGGACAAGTAAAAATAGAAGTGAAACGTGGTGATCGTATCATTACGGTACAACAGAATTTTCAGTGATCGAACATCACCAATATTAGTTAGGAATGACTTGGATTTATGGCTTTATTGAATCACCGCCCTGTTTGGGCACTGACAATCGCAGCGCCTTTGCTTGCCATGGTGAGTACAGCCAGCTATGCACAAACGTGGAAAATTAATCTGCGTGATGCGGACTTAACTGCATTTATTAATGAAGTTGCGGATATCACTGGGAAAAACTTTGCAGTTGATCCACGGGTACGCGGCAATGTCACGGTGATTTCAAACAAAGCGTTGAATAAGCAAGAAGTCTACGACTTGTTCTTAGGGGTCTTGAATGTCAACGGTGTGGTCGCGATTCCTTCTGGTCGGACCATTAAAATTGTGCCTGACAGTAATGTCAAAAGTTCTGGCATTCCCTATGATGTTCGTCACCGCGCCACAGGCGATCAGGTTGTGACGCGGGTGATTTGGCTGGAAAACACCAATGCCAATGACCTGATTCCTGCACTGCGTCCATTGATGCCGCAGTTTGCACATTTATCTGCGGTGAATGGCACCAATGCACTGATTGTGTCAGATCGCGCCAGCAATATTTATCAGCTTGAGACGATTATTCGTAACTTGGATGGGACGGGACAAAATGACATCGAAGCGGTGTCGTTGCAGTCGAGTCAGGCTGAAGAAATGATTGGATTACTAGAAAGTATGAGCGGAACGGGCTCGATCAAAGATTTAAAAGGTTCCAGAATACGAATTATTGCAGATAATCGGACCAATCGGATTATTCTAAAAGGGGATACCGCGACACGTAAACGTATTCGCCAAATGATCGAGATGCTGGATGTACCTGCTGCGGAGCGTCTGGGTGGCTTGAAGGTGTTCCGCTTAAAATATGCCAGCGCTAAAAGCTTATCCGAAATTTTACAAGGTTTGGTTTCAGGGCAGGCTGTTAATTCTAGCGAGTCTAACGACAGCAATAACAATAGCAATTCCAGCTATAACCAAAATAATAGTTCGAGTGAAGGTTCATCGTCTCAGATTTCCACACCAAGTATTAATTTAAATAGCCAGTCCAATCGCAATCAGAACAACATCACCAGCTTTAACAGTAATGGGGTCAGTATTATTGCCGATAGTTCGCAAAATGCATTGGTGGTCAAAGCGGACCCTCAGTTGATGCGTGAAATCGAGTCTGCCATTCAGCAGTTGGATACCCGTCGTCAGCAAGTCCTGATCGAAGCGACTATTCTCGAGGTGGAAGGTAACGATGCCGACCAGTTGGGCGTGCAATGGGCGATGGGTGATTTAAGCAGTGGTGTTGGGATTATCAATTTTGACAATATTGGTTCGAGTCTCAAAAGTATTGCTGCAAACTATTTAACGGGTGGCGGTGCGGGGGCTGCAAGTGCAATTGGCGCGGGTGGTTCGTTAATCCTTGGGGATTATAAAGAAGGCAGTGATGGCTCGCGTCAGTTATATGGCGCGATGATCCAAGCGTTAAAAAGTAATACCAAGTCGAATCTGCTGTCTACACCATCGATTGTCACCATGGACAATGAAGAAGCCTATATCGTCGTGGGTGAAAATGTGCCCTTTGTAACAGGCTCAGTTTCTACCACCTCTTCAGGTACAGCCAACCCTTACACCACCATCGAGCGTAAAGATGTGGGTGTGACGCTTAAAGTGGTGCCGCATATTGGTGAAGGTGGAACTATCCGCTTAGAGATTGAACAAGAAGTCTCGGATGTGAAAGCCAATAAAGGTCAAGCGCAGGATTTGGTCACCAGTAAGCGTGCGATTAAAACCTCAGTCTTGGCTGAGCATGGCAATACCATCGTTTTAGGCGGCTTGATTTCAGATAACACATCTTATTCACGCCAATCGATCCCAGGCCTTGGCGCAATACCAGGATTAGGGCGTTTGTTCCGCTCAGATGGTAAGTCGGATCAGAAACGCAATTTGCTGGTTTTCATTCATCCGACGATTGTGGGGGATGGGGAGTCTGCGCGTCGCCTTTCTCAGCAGCGCTACAGTCAGCTTTATAGCTTGCAGTTGGCCATGGATAAAGATGGTAGCTTTGCCAAGTTGCCTGAAAATGTCGATGATGTTTTCCAACAGCGTTTGCCTGTGACATCAACCAAACCGACCTTGCCACAATCGTATCAACAGGTACCAAGCAGTCCAACCTCAACGCAGCCGATGGTTGAAACAACGCCTGTGGCCATTGAACCTGCGATTCGTAAACAGCCGATTGCTAGTGTTCCTAAAAATACCACCTCGCGTCAGCTATACCCAATGGTTCAGCCCCAGATTGGCTTGAACTTGATGATGCAAAATGTTCAAGGTGGTCGCGTGGTACACATGGCTCAGGCGGTATCGACAAGCTATTCCATCCCTGAACGATATACTGAGAATGTCTCGATAGGTTCAGCCTAGCTGTCCTGCTATTCATCTCTAAGGGAAGGTGAAATGGTAAAGAATATTCTCTGTGTTATCATAAATCAGCACATAGAGAGATAAGTCATGACTTGGAAAATACAAGCGATTACTGGCGAATTAACGGGTCAGGAAATTAGCATTGACCGTGATATGTTGGTCGGTCGTCATCAAGCAGCGGATATTTTATTACAACAATCTGAAATTTCGCGTAAACATGCGGCCTTTTTACTGAAAGAACAGGCTTTGTGGCTACAAGACTTGGGTTCTTCAAATGGCACGTATGTGAATGATGTGCAAATTGCGGCAGAAACACTATTGAAGCAAGGTGATATCGTCCAGTTTGCAAGCTTAAAGTTTTCGGTCTTTGAGCCTGCGAAAGCGTTAGAAGACGTGGTGGAGTCGGTAGAAGCTGCAACTTTGGGCGCAACTGTGGTTGAAGCGCCGATTAGCCAGCCATCTGAAGCGGTAGCTGCTTCAGAAACGGCCCAAGCGGAAGTCGGTGCTGATGCACCTGTTGTTGAGCCAGAACAGCCAAAAACAGCGGCACAACATATGAGCGATCAGGGTATGCCAGAGCTAAAAGAACGCGATGGTAATGTGAGTTTAACGCGTGATGGTATGCCGCAAAATGTCGGTATTCCGAAACCCGCTCCTATTCCTGCAGGGGTGGATTTGACTGCGCCTAGCGTGCATCAGGTTGAGAACAACGAGGCTCCAAAAGTACAGGTTGAACAAGAGGCTGAAACTCAGAAAAATGCCTCGTTGGGTCTAATCTCGATTATTGTCTTGATTATTTTAGCGATTATTGCTTGGCTGATGTTCAAATAAAACGCAGATCACACTACAATCAAGGCATGCACAAGCATGCCTTGATTGTTTTTGGGCAGTACACGATAAAAATAGGTGAGGGTGAATGAATATTGCAAATGTGGCACAGCGAGAGGTTTTACTTTTCGATCTAGATGGAACCTTGGTGGATTCAGCAACAGATTTACATCGTGCCATGAATATGAGCCTGAATGCTTTGCAGCTGCCTACTGTTACTGAAGCGCAGGTGCGGGTCTGGGTTGGTAAGGGAACAGCGCTGTTTTGTCAAAGTACCTTGCAACATTTAACAGGTAAAGTCGATCCTGCTCAGCAACAACAATTGTTGGAGACGTTTTTAAAAATTTATAATGCCGACCCATGTGTGGAAACTCAGCCTTTCGATGGCATTCTTGAGTTTTTAGAATGGGGCTTGGCACAAAAGAAAACCATGATTTGCGTGACCAATAAACCTGAAGCGCCTGCGCGTGCTATTGTCGATCATTTAGGTATGACCCATTATTTTGGTGATGTCATCGGCGGCGATCGTTTCGAAGAGCGTAAGCCGCATCCGCGCCAATTGTTACATTGTGTTGAGCAATATGCACAAAGCAAAGATCAGGTCTTAATGATTGGGGACTCATCCAATGATGTTGAGGCTGCACGCCGTGCGGGTATTGATTGTGTTGTGGTCAGCTATGGCTATAATCATGGTGAAAATATTTTAGACTGTCAGCCACAGCAAGTGGTGGATAATCTGTGTGAACTGATCGGGTAACTTTGTAAACGAAGGAATGAACATGAGTAAACATATGACTTTTCGATGGCGAAACTCAAAGCACTAATTTTAAAAACTGATCACGCCATATTGAAAAAATAGAGAACACTCATGACAACGCAAAATCAATTCGATCAACTCAAAACAGCGGGTTATAACCTGATTCCAGTCTATCGTCAGCGCTTAGCCGATACTGAGACACCATTGTCGGTCTTTGCTCGCCTGAAAGAGCATAAGCAAGCCTATTTGTTTGAATCTGTGGAAGGTGGGGAGAACTGGGCGCGCTATTCTATTATTGGTTTAGGTGAATCTACCGTGTTCTCATGCAACGCGGGTGAGCTGACCATTCAACAAGCCGACGGCACCATAGAAAAACAACCTTGTACAGATCCGTTTCAATTCATCCGGGATTTTCAGTCGCGGTATAAAGTACCTACTCAAGCTGATTTACCTGCTCTGCCAAGCTTTACAGGGGGCTTGGTGGGCTACTTTGGTTATGATGCGGTACGTTATATTGAACCGCGTTTAAACAACGCGCCAGAAGCAGATCCAGTGGGTTTGCCTGATATTTGGATGATGCTGTCTAAAACAGTGATTGTGTTTGATAACTTAAAAGATACTTTATTCCTGATCGTGCATGCCGATGTGGTTGACGCGGATGCATATAACCAAGCCCAGCAGCAATTGGATACATTGGAAGATTTACTCGCAACGCCAATTAGTCTAAAAGCCACGCCGCATACTGCACCGCATTTTGAGTCACTCACGGGCAAAGTAAAATTCTTAGAATCGATTGAAAAGGTGAAAGAGTATATTCGTGCTGGTGATGTGATGCAGGTGGTGCCAGGGCATCGTATGGTCTCTGACTTCGATGGTGAACCTTTACAAGTCTATCGTGCGCTACGTCATTTGAACCCATCGCCTTATTTGTTCTTGGTACAGGGGCAAACTTTGGAAAATAATCAGCCTTTTCATATTGTCGGTTCTTCCCCTGAAATTTTATCGCGTCTTGAAAATGGAATTGCAACCGTGCGTCCGCTGGCAGGTACGCGACCGCGTGGTAAAACCAAAGAAGAAGATTTGGCGCTTGAACAAGACTTGCTGTCGGATGAAAAAGAGATTGCTGAACATTTAATGCTGATTGACTTGGGTCGAAATGATGTCGGTCGCGTCTCGAAAATTGGCAAAGTGCAAGTGACTGATCAAATGGTGATCGAACGTTATTCGCATGTCATGCATATTGTTTCCAATGTGCAAGGCGAAGTTCGTGATGATGTAGATGCCTTGGATGTTTTTAAAGCAACTTTCCCAGCAGGTACACTTTCAGGTGCACCAAAAATTCGTGCGATGGAAATTATTGACCAAGTAGAACCCGTAAAACGTGGAATTTTTGGTGGTGCTGTGGGTTATTTAGGCTGGCATGGCGAAATGGACATGTCGATTGCAATTCGTACCTGTGTGATTCGTGAAAATAAGGTATATGTTCAGGCAGGAGCGGGGCTTGTTTATGACTCAAATCCTGAATCTGAGTGGAATGAAACCCAAATAAAAGCTCGCGCAGTGATCAAAGCGGTTGAATTATCGTCAAATGGATTGATTTTGTGAGTTTTTGACGTTTTTTTTGAAAAAAACACTTGCAAGGATTTTGAGTTTTGCTAAACTGCACACCGTTCCGATACGAAACGTACGAAACACTAAGAAACGCCGGCATAGCTCAGTTGGTAGAGCAACTGACTTGTAATCAGTAGGTCCACAGTTCGAATCCGTGTGCCGGCACCATCTTAGAGAGTTGAGTAAGTTAAGTAAAGAACGACACTGAAGTAAGTGTAAAATGGTGAGGTTCCCGAGCGGTCAAAGGGGGCGGACTGTAACTCCGCTACGAAAGTTTCGAAGGTTCGAATCCTTCCCTCACCACCAATTTTAAGACTTCAAGAAAGTGGTCTTTGTACCAACATCGTGCGGGAGTAGCTCAGTTGGTAGAGCGGTAGCCTTCCAAGCTACATGTCGCGAGTTCGACCCTCGTCTCCCGCTCCATTTGAAGTTTTATATTTGCTCTTATAGCTCAGTGGTAGAGCACTCCCTTGGTAAGGGAGAGGTCTCGAGTTCAAATCTCGATAAGAGCTCCAGATTACAGTTTAGTAGAATTTCTACAAATTTTTAAAGAAGCAGGCTTATTAGTCTGCTTTTCAAGTATTTGGTGTTTGATTTTTTAGGCGATGTGTCGATACTGAGTTGTTTATACCTGTGTTCGACGTAAACGAGGAAGATGAACATGGCTAAGGCTAAGTTTGAACGTAATAAGCCACACGTTAACGTGGGCACAATCGGTCACGTTGACCATGGTAAAACAACTTTAACAGCTGCAATTGCAACTGTATGTGCGAAGAAATTCGGTGGCGAAGCGAAAGACTACGCTGCAATTGACTCTGCACCAGAAGAAAAAGCACGTGGTATTACAATTAATACTTCACACGTAGAATACGATTCTCCAACTCGTCACTACGCACACGTAGACTGCCCGGGCCACGCCGATTATGTTAAAAACATGATTACTGGTGCTGCTCAGATGGACGGCGCGATCCTTGTATGTGCTGCGACTGATGGTCCAATGCCACAGACTCGTGAACACATCCTTCTTTCTCGTCAGGTTGGTGTACCTTACATTCTTGTATTTCTTAACAAGTGTGACCTTGTTGATGATGAAGAACTTCTTGAATTGGTAGAAATGGAAGTTCGTGAACTTCTTTCTACTTATGACTTCCCAGGTGATGACACTCCAGTTATCCGTGGTTCAGCTCTTCTTGCACTTAACGGTGACGCTGGTCAGTATGGCGAAGAAGCAGTTGTTGCGCTTGTTGACGCACTTGACACTTACATTCCAGAGCCAGTGCGTGCAATCGACCAAGCATTCTTAATGCCAATCGAAGACGTATTCTCTATTTCTGGTCGTGGTACAGTAGTAACTGGCCGTGTAGAAACTGGTATTGTGAAAGTAGGCGAATCAGTTGAAATCGTTGGTATCCGTGATACTCAAGTAACTACAGTTACTGGCGTAGAAATGTTCCGTAAACTTCTAGACGAAGGTCGTGCGGGCGAGAACTGTGGTGTTCTTCTACGTGGTACTAAGCGTGAAGACGTACAACGTGGTCAAGTACTTGCTAAACCAGGTGCAATCAAGCCACACACTAAATTCGATGCAGAAGTATACGTACTTTCTAAAGAAGAAGGTGGTCGTCACACTCCATTCCTTAACGGTTACCGTCCACAGTTCTACTTCCGTACAACTGACGTAACTGGCGCGATCAAATTACAAGATGGCGTTGAAATGGTTATGCCTGGTGACAACGTAGAAATGTCAGTAGAATTAATCCACCCAATCGCAATGGACCCAGGTCTACGTTTTGCGATCCGTGAAGGTGGCCGTACAGTTGGTGCTGGTGTAGTTGCTAAAGTAACTGCATAATTATAAAATAAAATTACAAATTGGGGTTTCGGCTCCAATTTGTTTTGCAGGTCAGTAGTTCAATTGGTAGAGCGTCGGTCTCCAAAACCGAATGTTGGGGGTTCGAGTCCCTCCTGGCCTGCCAACTTTTTTATAAAAGACGCTTGATGTCGGCAAAACTGGTCATATAATAAGTCGCGAAACCTACGACGAGTACAAAAATGTCGAATGAAAAATTACGCGACGCACAAAGCGACGCGGCAATCCCTCAAAGAAATAATTCTGCTGAAGTAGTTAAATCTGGTTCTCCCCTAGACGTCGTCTTATGGATTATCGCATTGATTTTATTAATTGGTGCGACCATGGTGAATCAACACCTACCAGCGTATTGGGCACCAGCCAACGATATCTGGGTGCGCGTTGGGGTAATTTTGGCTTGTATCATCGTGGCATTCGGTTTATTATACGCCACCCATCAAGGCAAAGGCTTTGCTCGTTTGTTGAAAGACTCACGAATTGAGCTGCGTCGAGTGACTTGGCCAACAAAGCAAGAGACCATGACCACATCTTGGCAGGTGCTTGCGGTTGTAGTTGTTGCATCCATTTTATTATGGTGTTTTGACTACATTTTGGGCTGGTTAATGAAGTTTATTATCGGGTAAGAGAGCTATGAAACGTTGGTACATTATTCATGCCTATTCAGGTTATGAAAAACAAGTGATGCGTTCACTTAATGATCGAATCCAGCGTAGCGCTGTAGCCGATAGCTTTGGTGAAGTCCTTGTTCCTACCGAAGAAGTGGTAGAAATGAAGGATGGTAAGAAACGTAAATCTGAACGTAAGTTCTTTCCAGGCTATGTATTGGTCGAAATGGAAATGAATGATGAAACTTGGCACATTGTTAAAGAATGTCCAAAAGTTTTAGGTTTTATTGGTGGTACGGCTGAGAAACCGGCGCCAATTACCCAACGTGAAGCAGATGCGATTCTTGCTCGTGTACGCAATACTGGTGAAGCACCACGTCCGAAGACGATGTTTGAACCAGGCGAAGAATTACTCGTAATTGACGGTCCATTCACAGACTTTAAAGGTGTGGTGGAAGAAGTTCTATACGAAAAGTCACGTTTAACGTTGACCATTAATGTATTTAATCGACCAACTCAGGTTGAGCTGGAATTTCGCCAAGTCGAAAAATCAGTTTAATTAGAACTGGTTGAAAAACGCCTGGCTTATTTATAAGTCAGGCATTGTTGTTGTAACGGTATCGTTACTTAGAAATTGGGGAGCCTTCATCGGCGTTTGTACCCAGAGGTAATTTGAAATGGCTAAGAAGATTGACGGCTATATCAAGCTGCAAGTTCCAGCTGGTAAAGCGAATCCATCTCCACCGATTGGTCCTGCATTGGGTCAACGTGGTGTTAACATCATGGCATTCTGTAAAGAATTCAATGCTGCGACACAAAAACTTGAAGTTGGTTTACCAATTCCAGTCGTGATCACTGTGTACAACGACAAGTCGTTCACATTCATCATGAAAACTCCTCCTGCATCTATTCTTCTTAAGAAAGCTGCTGGTATCCAAAAGGGTTCTGCTGTACCTAACAAAACTAAAGTTGGTAAGTTGACTCGTGCTCAATTGGAAGAAATCGCGACTACTAAAGAACCAGATTTAACTGGTGCTGATTTAGACGCACGTGTTCGTACCATCGCTGGTTCTGCACGTTCTATGGGCTTGGAAGTGGAGCTATAAGACATGGCTAAATTAACTAAACGTCAAAAAGCCATTGCTGCTGCTATTGAAGCAAACAAAGTTTACACTTTAGAAGAAGCTGTAGCTGTTCTTGCTGGTCTTCCTGCTGCGAAATTCAAAGAATCTTTGGATGTTGCGGTAAACCTAGGTGTTGACCCTCGTAAATCTGACCAAGTTGTTCGTGGCGCGACTACACTTCCTGCAGGTACTGGTAAAACTGTACGTGTAGCTGTGTTTGCTCAAGGCGCTGCTGCTGAAGCTGCTAAAGCTGAAGGCGCGGACATCGTTGGTTTTGATGACCTTGCTGAAAGCATTCAAGCGGGTAACCTTGACTTTGACGTAGTGATTGCTGCTCCTGATGCAATGCGCGTTGTGGGTAAGTTGGGTACGATTCTTGGTCCACGTGGCTTAATGCCAAACCCTAAAGTGGGTACTGTAACTCCTGACGTAGCTGGTGCAGTTAAAAATGCAAAAGCTGGTCAAGCACGTTACCGTGTAGACAAAGCGGGTATTATCCACGCTGCGATCGGTCAAGTAGATTTCTCTGCTGAAGCTGTTCGTCAAAACGTTGAAACTTTGATTGCAGACTTGAAAAAGTTAAAGCCTGCGACATCTAAAGGTGTATACATCAAAAAGATCACTTTGAGCTCAACTATGGGTCCTGGTCTTGTTGTTGATGTAAGCAACGTTTCTAACTAAGTTTTACTTAGACAGAATTTTAAAGCCCTGAGTAAAAATCAAAGCGCTGCTTTGATTTTTACGCAAGAAACGCTCTGTCGTATTTTGCAAACTTAGGCAAACTTTGAATTGGTAAATGTAGATTTATCAGCGTCAAAGACCTCAGGCGAGAGTAATTTCGATTACTTTCTTAATTTCCCAGCCTGAGTAGACGCGGTGGTGTGATTTGTTCATCCTCCGCGTGTAAGTTCAGTGATGAACTTGCGAATTGGGAGTGTACTTCGCGTAAGTACATAAATCACCGTTAGGAGGTTTTACAATGGCTCTTCTTATCGAAGGCAAAAAACAGATCGTTGCTGAAGTAACTGAAGTTGCTTCTACTGCGTTTGCTGCTGTTGTTGCTGACTACCAAGGTTTAACTGTTGAGCAATTAACTGCTCTTCGTGTTGAAGCTCGTAAGTTAGGTGTTGCTACACGTGTTGTACGTAATACTTTGGCTAAACGTGCTCTTCAAGATACTCCATTCAATATCTTGAACGACAACCTTGTTGGCCCAACAATTTTAGCTTTCTCAACTTCTGCAGATGATATGGGTGCTGCGGCACGCTTATTCGAAGAATTTGCGAAAACTAACAAAGCATTTGAACTTAAAGCTGCTGCATTTGAAGGCAAACTTTATCAAGGCGAAGAAGTTAGCGTTATCGCGAATCTTCCAAACCAAGAGAAAGCGCTTACTATGCTTGCAAGCGTTCTTCAAGCTCCTATTTCGAAATTGGGTCGCTTACTTACAGCGCTTCAAGAGAAAAACGAGTCAGAAGCTGCATAAGCTCAAACTTAAACACACATCATTCAATACCCATTTGGAGTTACTCTCATGGCTTTAACAAACGAAGAAATCTTAAACGCAGTTGCTGAAAAAACTGTTCTTGAACTTGTTGAACTTATTTCTGCTTTCGAAGAAAAATTCAACGTATCTGCTGCTGCTGTAGCTGTAGCTGCAGGTCCTGCTGCTGCTGCTGCTGAAGAGCAATCAGAATTCAACGTTGAGTTGACTTCTTTCGGCGCGAACAAAGTAGCTGTGATTAAAGCAGTTCGTGAAATCACTGGTCTTGGCTTGAAAGAAGCTAAAGACATGGTTGAAGGTGCTCCTTCAGTTCTTAAAGAAGCAGTTTCTAAAGAAGAAGCTGAAGAACTTAAGAAAAAACTTGAAGAAACTGGTGCTACTATTACTATTAAGTAATGTTACCAGGGGGGGAATATTAATTTCACCCCAAAAATTGGCTGATGGCTCTTGGGTCATCAGCCTTTTTGCGTTACAATAATCGGCTCGATTTTTGTTTGCTTGGTGGAAAATCCATCAAATTAAAATAAAGAAAAGAATCAAACGCTTACCAATATTTTTCAAATTTAAAAATATTGGTAAGCGTTTCAATACCACTGAAAATTGCAGCATTTGTAAAAAGTGGTGGCCATATCGGCCTGCGTAATTCCTTCTGAGCCCGTTCTGCAGGCGGGCTCGGTTTACTTTCCGAGGACTCCAGATGGCATACTCATATACCGAAAAGAAACGGATCCGTAAGAATTTTGGTAAATTGCCTAGTGTTATGGATGCTCCGTACTTGCTCGCGATTCAAGTCGACTCGTACAGAACATTTTTACAAGATGGCAAATCACCAAAAAACCGCGAAGATATCGGTCTGCAAGCCGCGTTTCGTTCAGTTTTTCCTATAGAAAGTTATTCTGGCAATGCTGCTTTAGAATTTGTTGAGTATAGTCTTGGTAAGCCTGAGTTTGATGTACGCGAATGTATTCTTCGTGGCTCAACTTATGCAGCACCAATGCGCGTAAAAATTCGTTTGATCTTAAAAGATCGCGAAACTAAATCAATTAAAGATGTGCGCGAGCAAGAAGTGTACATGGGTGAAATGCCACTCATGACCGATAACGGTACATTCGTTATTAATGGTACTGAGCGTGTAATCGTATCTCAATTACACCGTTCACCGGGCGTATTCTTTGACCACGATAAAGGCAAAACCCACTCTAGTGGTAAAGTGCTTTATTCTGCGCGTATTATTCCTTACCGTGGTTCATGGTTAGACTTTGAATTTGACGCAAAAGACCTTGTATTTGTGCGTATTGACCGTCGTCGTAAATTACTTGCGACTGTAGTTCTTCGTGCTTTGGGTTATAACAATGCGCAAATCTTAGATTTGTTCTATGAAAAAGTGCCTGTATACCTAGACATGGGTAGCTACCAGATTGACCTTGTTCCAGAACGCTTGCGTGGCGAAATGGCACAATTTGACATCGTAGACAATGATGGCAAAACCATTGTTGAGCAAGGCAAGCGTATCAACGCGCGTCATGTGCGTCAAATGGAAGCTGCTGGCCTAGAAAAGCTTTCTGTGCCTGATGAGTACTTATACGAGCGTATTACTGCAGAAGACATTCCACTTAAAGATGGTGATGTGATTGCAGCAAACACCTTGTTAAGCCATGAAATTATGGTGAAATTGGCTGAAGGTGGTGTTAAACAATTTAACATTCTATTCACCAACGATATTGACCGTGGTTCATTCGTTGCAGATACTTTACGTGCAGACACCACGACAGGTCGTGAAGAAGCATTGGTAGAAATCTACAAAGTAATGCGTCCAGGCGAGCCACCAACAAAAGAAGCGGCTGAAAACTTATTCAATAACTTGTTCTTCTCTTCAGAACGTTATGACCTCTCTCCAGTCGGTCGTATGAAGTTCAACCGTCGTTTGGGTCGTCCTTACGAAGTGGGTACGGATCAGAAGTCTCGTGAAGTTGAAGGCATTTTGTCGAACGAAGATATCACTGATGTACTCAAAACATTGGTTGAAATCCGTAACGGTAAAGGTGAAGTCGACGATATCGACCACTTGGGTAACCGTCGCGTGCGTTCAGTAGGTGAAATGACTGAAAACCAATTCCGTGTTGGTCTAGTTCGTGTAGAACGTGCTGTTAAAGAGCGTTTAAGCCAAGCTGAAACAGATAACTTGTCTCCGCAAGATTTGATCAATGCGAAACCAGTGGCTGCTGCAATCAAAGAATTCTTTGGTTCAAGCCAATTATCTCAGTTCATGGACCAAAACAACCCATTATCTGAGATTACGCACAAGCGTCGTGTGTCGGCACTTGGTCCCGGTGGTTTGACACGTGAACGTGCGGGCTTTGAAGTACGTGACGTACACCAAACTCACTACGGTCGTGTATGCCCAATTGAAACGCCGGAAGGTCCAAACATTGGTTTGATCAACTCGCTTTCTGTTTATGCGAAATGTAACAATTTCGGTTTCTTAGAAACACCATACCGTAAAGTGGTTGATGGTCGTGTAACGGATGAAGTGGAGTATTTATCTGCAATTGAAGAAGTAGGTACTGTGATTGCACAGGCCGATTCTGGCGTAGATAAAGACGGTAACTTAACAGAAGAATTTGTTTCTGTACGTCATCAAGGTGATTTCGTACGTATGCCGCCTGAAAAAGTGACGCATATGGACGTTTCTGCACAGCAGGTTGTTTCTGTTGCTGCATCACTCATTCCATTCCTTGAACACGATGACGCCAACCGTGCATTGATGGGTTCAAACATGCAGCGTCAAGCTGTGCCTACATTGATTGCTGACAAACCGCTTGTGGGTACAGGTATGGAAGCAAATGTAGCGCATGACTCTGGTGTGTGTGTGATTGCGGGTCGTGGTGGTCGTATCGAGTTCGTCGATGCTTCACGTGTCGTGATTCGTGTCAACGAAGATGAAATGGTTGCAGGCGAGGCAGGTGTAGACATCTATAACCTGATCAAATATACACGTTCGAACCAAAACACTTGTATTAACCAAAAAGTTCTTGTGAAACTTGGTGATAAAGTCGGTCGTGGTGATGTATTGGCTGACGGTCCATCAACAGATGGCGGTGAACTTGCACTCGGTCAAAACATGCGCGTTGCGTTCATGACGTGGAATGGTTACAACTATGAAGATTCGATCTTACTTTCAGAGCGCGTACTTCAAGAAGACCGTTTAACCTCGATTCACATTCAAGAATTATCATGTGTTGCACGTGATACGAAATTGGGTGCGGAAGAGATCACAGCGGATATCCCGAATGTGGGTGAAGCTGCACTGTCTAAGCTTGATGAATCAGGTATCGTATATATCGGTGCTGAAGTGACTGCTGGCGATATCCTTGTAGGTAAAGTAACGCCTAAAGGTGAAACGCAGTTAACACCAGAAGAAAAATTGCTTCGTGCAATCTTCGGTGAAAAAGCAGCTGACGTAAAAGACTCATCTTTACGTGTTCCATCAGGTACCAAAGGTACAGTGATTGACGTTCAAGTGTTTACACGTGACGGTCTTGAAAAAGACGAACGTGCGCAAGCAATTGAAAAAGCTCAGCTAGATTCATACCGTAAAGACTTGAAAGAAGAATACAAAATCTTCGAAGAAGCAGCACGTGAACGTATTGTTCGTTTGTTGACAGGTCAAGAGTCTAACGGTGGTGGTACAACCAAGCGTGGCGATAAGCTTTCTGCAGACGTATTGTCTGGTTTAGAGTTGGTTGATTTACTTGAAATCCAACCGACTGATGAAGCTATTGCAGAGCGTTTAACTCAAATTCAAGTATTCTTGAAAGAGAAGAGCTTTGAAATTGATGAGAAGTTTGCAGAGAAAAAACGCAAACTTTCTACAGGTGATGAATTAACAACAGGTGTATTAAAAGTTGTTAAGGTTTACTTGGCTGTTAAACGTCGCATCCAACCGGGTGATAAGATGGCGGGTCGTCATGGTAACAAGGGTGTTGTTTCTAACATCTTACCTGTTGAAGACATGCCGCACGATGCCAATGGTGTTCCAGTCGACATCGTATTGAACCCACTAGGTGTACCGTCACGTATGAACGTGGGTCAGATTCTAGAGACTCACTTAGGTATGGCAGCGAAAGGTCTTGGCGAAGAAATCGACAAGATGTTAAAAGCACAACGTACTGTACTTGAGCTTCGTGGATTCTTAGACAAGATTTATAACAAAGTTGGTGGCGAGCAAGAAGATCTTGATAGCTTAACTGATGATGAAATTTTGGTGCTTTCGGGTAACTTGCGTGCGGGTGTTCCTCTTGCAACGCCAGTATTCGATGGTGCTGAAGAATCACAAATTAAAGACTTGTTAGAGCTTGCGAACATTTCACGTACTGGTCAAACAGTATTGTATGATGGTCGTACAGGTGAACAGTTTGACCGTCCTGTAACTGTGGGTTACATGTACATGTTGAAACTGAACCACTTGGTAGACGACAAGATGCACGCGCGTTCTACTGGTTCTTACTCATTAGTAACTCAACAACCGCTTGGTGGTAAAGCACAATTCGGTGGTCAGCGTTTCGGTGAGATGGAAGTCTGGGCGCTTGAAGCATATGGCGCAGCTTACACGCTTCAAGAAATGCTTACTGTTAAGTCGGATGACGTTGAAGGTCGTACCCGTATCTATAAGAACATTGTAGATGGTAACCATTATATGGACCCAGGTATGCCTGAATCGTTCAACGTATTGACCAAAGAGATCCGTTCTTTAGGTATCAACATTGAACTGAAAAATGGTGACTAAGAAATCTCCCCCAGCCCCTCTTTATTAAAGAGGGGAGCAAATCCCCCTTTACAAAGGGGGATTTAGGGGGATTAGATATTCCCAAATTTCAGTAAAAACAATATTTGTGACCCAGTTGTGTAGTGAAAGTCTCCACAACACACGGAGAAAAAAATTGAAAGACTTGCTCGATATCATGCGCAAAAAGACGGATTCAGACGGTCATGCTCCAGTTGAGTTTGATCGCATCCGTATTGGTCTTGCGTCACCAGAAATGATTAAGTCATGGTCTCATGGTGAAGTTAAAAAGCCTGAAACCATTAACTATCGTACGTTCAAACCAGAACGTGATGGTTTATTCTGTGCCAAAATTTTTGGCCCAGTCAAAGATTACGAATGCTTGTGTGGTAAATACAAGCGTATGAAATACAAAGGCGTCATTTGTGAAAAATGTGGCGTTGAAGTAACAACTGCGAAAGTTCGTCGTGAGCGTATGGGTCACATCGAGCTGGCTTCTCCAGTTGCACATATTTGGTTCTTAAAATCACTTCCGAGCCGTATCGGTCTATTATTAGACATGACTTTACGTGATATCGAACGTGTATTGTATTTCGAATCTTACGTAGTAACTGACCCAGGTATGACTCCATTTGAGAAATACCAACTTTTAAACGATGAAGAATACTTCAACGCTTTAGAAGAACACGGTGATGAATTCACTGCGAAAATGGGTGCAGAAGCTGTTCAAGACTTGTTAAAAGACATCGATCTTGAAAACGAAATTTCACGTTTACGTGAAGAAATTCCAAACACAACGTCTGAGACTAAGCTTAAAAAAGCGTCTAAGCGTTTGAAGTTGATGGAAGCGTTTAAAGAGTCAAACAACAAGCCAGAATGGATGGTGATGAATGTACTTCCAGTACTTCCACCAGATCTTCGTCCGTTAGTACCACTTGAAGGTGGTCGTTTCGCGACTTCTGATTTGAACGACCTTTACCGTCGTGTGATCAACCGTAACAACCGTTTGAAGCGTCTTCTTGACCTTGCAGCGCCAGACATTATCGTACGTAATGAAAAACGTATGTTACAAGAGTCTGTCGATGCATTGTTAGACAACGGTCGTCGTGGTCGTGCAATCACGGGTTCGAACAAGCGTCCATTGAAATCTTTGGCTGACATGATCAAAGGTAAACAAGGCCGTTTCCGTCAAAACTTACTTGGTAAGCGTGTTGACTATTCAGGTCGTTCGGTAATTACTGTAGGTCCTACTTTACGTTTGCACCAATGTGGTCTTCCGAAGAAAATGGCACTTGAATTATTCAAGCCATTCATTTTCGCAAAACTACAAGCATCTGGCCAAGCAACAACCATCAAAGCTGCGAAGAAAATGGTTGAGCGCGAAACGCCAGAAGTTTGGGACGTTCTTGCTCACGTGATTCGTCAACACCCTGTGATGTTGAACCGTGCGCCTACACTTCACCGTTTGGGTCTTCAAGCATTTGAACCGATTCTGATTGAAGGTAAAGCGATCCGTCTTCACCCGCTCGTTTGTGCTGCGTTTAACGCCGACTTCGACGGTGACCAAATGGCGGTACACGTACCATTAACACTTGAAGCGCAGTTAGAAGCGCGTGCGTTAATGATGTCGACCAACAACATCTTGTCTCCAGCGAACGGTGAGCCAATCATCGTACCGTCTCAGGACGTTGTCTTAGGCTTGTATTACATCACTCGTGATGCGATCAATGCCAAAGGTGAAGGCATGGTGTTTGCAGATACTCACGAAGTTAACCGTGCACTTGCAACAGGTCAGGTAAATTTACACGCTCGCGTAAAAGCACGTGTACACCAGACTGTGATTGACGAAAATGGTAACCGTGAACAACAAACCATTGTTGTGGATACAACACCAGGTCGCTGCTTACTTTGGGAAGTTGTGCCAGAAGGTATGGATTTCCAACAAATCAACGTTGAGATGACCAAGAAAAACATCTCTAAATTGATTAACTCTTGCTACCGTAAATTAGGTCTTAAAGATACAGTGATCTTTGCTGACCAATTGATGTACTTAGGTTTCCGTCAAGCGACACGTTCAGGCGTATCGGTCGGTATGGAAGACATGGTGATTCCACCTGCGAAGTACTCAATTATTGAAAAAGCGGAAGTTGAAGTTCGTGAAATTGAGCAACAGTTCGAACAAGGTTTCGTAACTGCGGGCGAACGTTATAACAAAGTTGTCGATATTTGGGCTCGTACGAACGACCAAGTCGCGAAAGCGATGATGGACAACTTGTCTTTTACCACTGTTAAAAACAAACAGGGTGAAGATGAGAAGCAAAAATCATTCAACTCGATCTATATGATGTCTGACTCAGGTGCCCGTGGTTCGGCAGCTCAGATTCGTCAGTTAGCGGGTATGCGTGGTTTGATGGCGAAACCAGATGGTTCGATCATTGAAACTCCAATTAAAGCGAACTTCCGTGAAGGTTTGACCGTACTTCAGTACTTCATTTCAACACACGGTGCACGTAAAGGTTTGGCCGATACAGCACTGAAAACAGCAAACTCGGGTTACTTGACACGTCGTCTTGTAGACGTAGCGCAAGACTTGGTCATTACTGAGCCTGACTGTGGTACTTTGGGCGGTCTGGTAATGACTCCGTTCATTCAAGGCGGTGACGTGATCGAGAACTTAGGTACTCGAGTACTGGGCCGTGTTGTTGCTGAAGATGTGAAGAAAGCCGGTTCTGACGACGTTATCCTGCCACGTAACACTTTGATTGATGAGAAACTTGCAAACTTCCTAGAAGAGCAAGGTGTCGATGAAGTTAAAGTACGTTCAGTGGTTGCGTGTGAATCTACATTCGGCGTATGTGCGAAATGTTATGGTCGTGACCTTGCGCGTGGTCATCAGGTGAACCCTGGTGAGTCTGTGGGTGTTATGGCTGCACAATCGATTGGCGAACCGGGTACACAGTTAACCATGCGTACGTTCCACGTTGGTGGTGCTGCGAGCCGAACGTCTGCTGCAAATAGCATTCAAGTCCGTAACAAAGGTACTGTACGTTTCCACAATGTGAAAACAGTACAACATGCTAAAGGTCACTTGGTATCAACATCTCGTTCAGGTGAAATTGGTATTGCAGATGACTTAGGCCGTGAACGCGAACGCTACAAAATTCCATACGGTGCGTCGATCATCTTGAAAGATGGCGAATCTGTGGAAGCTGGCGGTATCGTGGCGACTTGGGATCCGCACACCCACCCACTTGTAACAGAAGTTGCAGGTAAAGTACGTTTCAGCCAAATTGCTGATGGCGTTACTGTTACCTCGAAGACTGATGATGCAACGGGTATGACGACGATTGAAATCTTACCTGTGACTGCACGTCCTGCGTCTGGTAAAGATTTACGTCCTGCGGTTGTTCTTGATACGACGGATGGTGGTGAGCAGTTCTACTTCCTACCACAAAACACGATTCTTTCTGTCCGTGATGGCGAAACAATTGGTGTGGGTGACGTTATTGGTCGTGTACCTCAAGAAACTTCACGTACGCGTGACATTACCGGTGGTCTACCGCGTGTAGCTGACTTGTTCGAAGCACGTAAACCGAAAGAGCATGCGATTCTTGCTGAAATTTCAGGTGTTGTAAGCTTTGGTAAAGAGACTAAAGGTAAGAACCGTTTAGTGATTACTCCAGATGATGGTTCTGAGATTTACGAAGAACTGATTCCAAAATGGCGTACCATGAACGTGTTCGAAGGCGAACATGTGAACCGTGGTGAGACTGTTTCTGATGGTCCACAGAACCCACATGACATCTTACGCTTGAAAGGCGAAGTTGCGCTGACCAACTACATCGTGAACGAAGTTCAAGATGTATACCGTCTGCAAGGTGTAAAAATCAATGACAAGCACATTGAAGTCATCGTACGTCAAATGTTGCGTAAAGTTGATATCACTGATGGCGGTGATACAAGCTTCATCAAAGGCGAGCAAGTGGATTACATCCGCGTGATGCAAGAGAACCAAGCTGTTCTTGCGCAAAACAAGTTCCCTGCGAAGTTTGAACGTCAATTGATGGGTATTACCAAAGCATCGCTTTCTACTGACTCGTTCATCTCTGCTGCATCGTTCCAGGAAACCACACGTGTGTTAACTGAAGCGGCTGTAACAGGTAAAGAAGATGATTTACGTGGCTTGAAAGAGAACGTAGTGGTAGGTCGTTTGATTCCTGCAGGTACCGGTCTTGCGTATCACTTAGAACGTCGTCGTCAAGAAGCTGAAGCTGCAGAGCATGAGCTTGTAAATGACTTCTCTGATGTTGATCAAGCATTAAGCCAAGCATTTAGCGATGAGTTTAACGGTCTGTAATTAGCCCTTTAAATGAATAAAAAGCCACCTTCGGGTGGCTTTTTTTATATACTTGAATGTCCCGTCCTGAAATAAGTTTACACCTTTAAGAGGCTTATTTTATGGAACATGAACGAGAACAAAGAGTTAAACGTACACAAGGTGATTATAGCTTTGCCTTTAAAATGATGGTTGTACATGAAGTAGAAAAAGGGCAAATTACTTATAAACAAGCTCAGGCAAAATATGGTATTCAAGGAAGATCAACTGTGCTGGTATGGTTACGCAAGCACGGACAACAGGACTGGACTTCGAATATGCCGCCTTCTTCTAAACGCCAATTAACACCCCAACAACGAATCCGCCAATTAGAAAAGCAGTTAGCCGCAGAAAAGCTTAAAACTGAATTTATTCAGGATGTGATTTATCACATTGATAAAGAATGTGGGACTGATCTTGGAAAAAAGTATACCGAGCACGTTTCAAAGATTGGCAAAGCCAAAGAGGACTAAGCGTTTCACGTTATTGTCAGTGGTTGGGAATCACCCGACAAGCTTATTATCAAGCAGAAAAACGTGCTCAAATGACTGCACAAGCAACTGAACAAATACTTGAGTTGGTTATGGAATATCGTTGTCTCATGCCAAGTATCGGAACACGTAAGTTGTATTGGCTTATTAAAGGCAAATTGTTGCAGCGTGGTTTAAAGTGTGGACGGGATCAGTTATTTAAAATATTGAAAGAGCATAATTTATTGATTCGCCCCAAGCGTCGCTATACAAAAACTACGGATAGCAAGCATTGGATGAAGAAGCATCCAAATTTATTAAAGGATTATTCAGCAGTGCAAGCCAACGAAGTCTTTGTTAGTGATATTACTTATGTTGAGAGTGCTGAAGGCGTACATTATTTATCATTGGTGACAGATGCTTATACCCGTCAGATTAAAGGTTATAAGTTATCGAATGATATGCGTGCGGAGAATGTTATGCAGGCTCTACATATGGCGATGCAGCATGTGACGGATCGAGCGACTAGGATGATTCATCATTCAGACAGAGGCTCTCAGTATTGCTCTGAGCTATATCAATCGGCATTGCGCCATTATGGGATATGTCCTTCCATGACAGATGGATACCTTGCGAAACAGTGTTTCTCATATCAAAATGCATTAGCAGAGCGGATTAATGGAATATTAAAGCAGGAGTTTTTAACTACACGATGTCAAACCATGAAGGAGTTAGATCACTTAATTACGGAATCTATCATGATTTATAATTGCTATAGACCACATTTAAGTTTAAATATGAACACCCCGAATCAGATGTATGAGCAAACTAAAACCGAGCTAATTGCTTAACTCGGTTTGAAGTGGAATACTGTCAATCTATTTCAGGACAAGACAGAAAAATATAATATTTAGTTATAAGGGAGAGTTGTATGAAATTAGAAGAAGCACAGGCGATTTTTAAACAAGCATCTGAAGCATATAAGAATGATAATATTAATCATGCAATTGAACTCTTTTCTAAAATTGAGAAAAACTTTGATGGATTAAATAAAATTTATGCAAGAGCTCAATTTCATTTAGCGAATTTAATGGATGATTTAAAGCGATATGAAGAGGCAGAAAAAGCATATAATAATGTTCAAAAGGAAGATAATGTTGGGCTATATGCAAATGCTCAATTCAATTTAGGTGTTTCACTAAAACAGCAAGATAGACTTAAAGAAGCAGAAGAAGCATATAATAATGTCCAAAAAGAATATAGTATTGAGCTATATGCAAGAGCCCAGTGTAATCTAGGTTTTTTATTAAGAAAGCAAAATTGACTTGAAGAAGCAGAACAGGCATACCAAAATGTAAAAAGAGAGGATACGGCCGAGCAATATGCAAGAGCTCAATTTAATTTAGGTTCTCTACTAAAACAGCAAGACCGACTTACAGAAGTAGAACAAGCATACCAAAATGTAAAAAGAGAGGATTCGGCCGAGCAATATGCAAGAGCTCAATTTAATTTAGGTTTATTGCTAGAAGAACAAAACCGTTTAGAAGAAGTAGAACAGGCATATAAAAATATATTAAGAGAAGATAATGCAGAGCTTTATGCAGAAGCTCAAGTAAATTTAGGCTTTTTATATCAAAGACTTGGAAGAATTGAAGAGGCAAAAAAAACTTACAACAAGGTAAAACTTATTGATTCTGCAATACAATACTCATGGGCACAATGGAACTTATATATATTATTAGACGAAACAGCATATCTAAAAAAAATTAAAATTGAATATGATTTAGAAACTTATGCGGAAGCCCAATTTTTATTAGGCGAATTTACAACAATACTAAATAAGAAAAATGCTTTTTGGGAAAAAATCCCAAAGAAAAGTACACAATATCGTAAAGAAAGTTATCAAATTAATGTTGTAGCAAGTATTGTTGCTTTGGATGAAAGTAAATATAAAAATAGGTTGTATTATATTTTTGAAAAAATAAGTGGTATTTTAAAAAGCATATTTATTGATACTGATTATGAAAAATCGATTGCACATTATACCAATTTAACAGGGCTTTGTTGCACAAAGATTTGAAATGCAAAGCGCCCCTAATTGAGCCAAATTTAAGGCGTAACTTGGGTAAGTGGTCGACCTAATTCCGTAAATCTGTTAAGGACTGCTACACGTGCATGGATTTCATTCACTTGGCTATCAAAACTCCTTGCACTGAGTTTATCGCCTAATAATTTGATGCAATGCATCTTAGTTTCAACCAAACTTCGACGATGATAGCCTGACCATTTTTTCCATAGTGTCCTGCCTAAACGTTTAATTGTTCGAAGTAATTCATTTCGCTCTAGCGAGCTACTCTTTGTATCTTTCCATGGTTTCGCATTTTTTCTAGGTGGAATCACCGCATGCGCTTGCCGATCTGCAATGACCTGACGGCATTGCTTGGTGTCATAAGCTCCATCGGTATAAACAGAGTCAATCCGCTCATCTTGTGGAATCTGATTAAGTAAATCACCAAGCACCTGTGAATCACTGACATTATTGGTTGTAAGCTGAACTGCTCGTATTTGTAGGGTTTTAGCATCTATACCAATATGAAGTTTACGCCATTGGCGACGATATTCAGGTCCATGTTTCTTGCGTTTCCATTCGCCCTCACCTAGAAACTTCATGCCTGTAGAGTCCATGAGTAGATGCAGCCCATCGCTACTTTTTTGGTAGCTGATTACAATATCAATATGCTTTTGTCTTCTACAAAGCGTGGTGTAATCTGGAGCTATCCAATTTAATCCGCAAAGTTTAATCAGACTTTGCACAAAGCCAGTGACCATACGTAAAGACAGACGGAATAAGGATTTAATCATTAAGCAGCATTGGATGGCTGCGTCGGAGTAGGTTTGATTTCGCCCTTGTTTGCCTTTTGATGGCGCATACCATTGCGTAGCAGGATCAAACCAAATGGCAATATTTCCGCGACTCATGAGTGCTCGGTTATATGCGGGCCAATTGGTTGTGCGGTAAATTTTGTGTGTAGGCTTCTTCATTTGAAAATTATATCGCTGAAAAAGCCTTTACAGATAGGTTTGTGCAACAAAGCCATTTAACAGTATCTAAGCTTTTATTATCTAAAGAAAATAATAATTTATTTAAATTAAAATCTGCACTACGTTTAAATACCATTAATTTAATGAATGATCCTGAAGAGGGTTTGTTAATTAACAAGTTATTGTATATTGATAATAAAATTACAACTCAAGATACGGCGTTTATTTCTTGTTTTACATTACACCATGACTCATTAAATCAATTTAGACTTTATGCGAAAGAGAAGAAGGAGGACGCTTCGGGTTTAAGTTTAGTGTTGTCAAAAGATTTCTTTGCCACAGAACATAATGTTGCACGCATATATGAAAAATCTGGGTTAGTCGCAGAAACTGGTGAAGAGGAAGATAATCTAAGTATAAAACAAGAAAAGTCAAAATCTGGATTGTCAGCAATGCCGCTATATCGCTGTATTTATTTTGATCCAACTTCTGGTTTAACTAAAGTGGCACAGCGTGAGGAATGGAGTTTCAGACGTGAGTTTAAATTAAAAAATAATTCTCCGTGGTATACAGAGAATGATGTAGCACAACAAAAGTGGGATAAGTATCTTACTAAAATTCAAGAAACTGAAAGTAACGTAAAAGGTGGTTTAGAGCAGCTTACAAAACTTATTCATGAGATTAACATAGAAAAATTACCGCCTAAAGAAAGTGAACTATTGGCTGAGATACTTCTGCCTTTACGCTATTTGATAAAACATATGGCATTTAAAGAAGAACAAGAGTGCCGCATGATTTATGTAACTCAAATGGATAATGAATTAATTCAATATGATGAAAAAATTAATCGTATTTATATAGATTATGAGCCATCAATAATGGAATATTTAGAAAAGATCTACCTTGCACCTAAAGCTTCGGGAGAAAAAATGGTGTTTGAATATTTATGTTCTCGCGGCCAAATAATTAGAAAAGGTAAAGATGCTGTCAAAGTCAAAATTTCACAAAACCCATTTCGTTGATTCAGCCACCTTCGGGTGGCTTTTTTTGTCCTTTTGTTACAGAAGTGGATTTAAGCTTTTATAAATTTCACATTTTTCCTATATTAAAAATATAAGTACACAAATCTCCTTACTTCATTAACGATTAAAAAATAGAGGTGGTTCTACATGAAATTGACATCAAAACTATTGGGCTTAAGCATCTTCGCATTTGTGAGCCAAACGATGGCAGCGCCGATGCCGAATACCATCACCGTGGAGGATAAGGCGGTTGTACCGATTGTCAAAACACAGATTATTCGCAGTGTTGCTGGTCAAGACCCTGTGCGGACAACCGAAGCGATTATTTTTGAAGTGAAAAATGGTGGTAAAGATATTGTGGCGCGTGAAGTGGTTCTCGAAGAAAATGCCAGCCAATTTTCAGATAAAAAAATGTCTGCACCGATTGTGCAAAAAGGTAGCGTGATTGTTCCGACATCCAAAGTTGAAGTGAAATCGACCTTGAGTCAAGGTGGTGTTGTCCTTGCAGAAGGTAAGCAAGTTGATGCACAAGGGGTTGAGTTTAAGAAAGGGCAGGAACCTGTACGTAAGGAGCTGAAACTGGATCAAGTGAAAGACCCGAACAGTCAAGAAAGTGTGACGCGTGCGGTGCTCCAAGAAAATGGCACCACCACCAAAGATGTGGTTGTGGTGAAAGAGCCTGAATAATCTTGAGTTGAATGCGGATGAGGCCCTCTAAGGAGGGCTTCTTGCTTACAAATTTTCAGCAATAGCAGCTGTAACCGTAACATTTCACGGGTTTTAAGTTCATACTGATCTTTTATGCTGTAAGAAATAGCCAATAAGGACAAATCTCATGAAAAAGTATATGAGTATTATTGCAGTGGTATCTCTTTCGACGATGCTGTTGGCAGGTTGTGAGAATATGAGTGCTTCGGAGCAACGTATTGGTACAGCGGCTTTAGGTGGTGCAGTGGGTGGCGCTGCTGGGAATAGTCTCGGTGGTGGTGTAGGTGCAGCCATTGGTGGAGGTGCTGGTGCTGCTGTGGGCAGCAAAGCTCAAGGTGGCTCAAACCGTAGTGCAACCTACAGTGGTGTTGGTGGTGCGATTGGTTCAGCCGTGGGTAAAAGCGTGTTTGGTGGTAATACCGGCGCAGCCATTGGTGGTGCCATCGGTGGTGGCGCAGGCGCTGCTATTGAAGAACGTAAATAATGTTTTAAGTTCAGATTTTCAAAAAAAAGCACTTCATGGAAGTGCTTTTTTGTGCTCACTTTGTTGGTTTAGGTTTTTTGCGGCGGATGTATAAGGTTTTTTCTACCTCTGCAATTCGAATGCCAGCTTCATCATAAATATTTAAGGTATAAATACGATGTACGGGGGCATAGTTATCGGCCAGTTGTTTCACGGCCGCGATTTCTTGGGCATCAAGATGAAAGTCTGCATAGACTGTACTGCGCCCTGGACTGAGAAATTGGATAGAGGCTGCTTTGTCCCAAACAATATATTTGTTGCCTAAGTGATGCATCAGCAGGGTCATATAAAACGGGTCGACCATCGCATATAAACTCCGGCCAAAATGTACGCCGACTATATTCCGATTGTGTCGGGTCAAAGGCATTTTGACACGAATGTGGTAGTGTTTAAGGTCAAATTTTTAAATTTGAATCCCTGCACCTTTAAAGGGAGCAAAATGATTGAGAAAGTATTTCGCGACAATTGGCTGTGTCACAAGTTTTTTAAAATGCTCATTTCGGTCAATGGTATCTGATGAACTTCTATCCATACTAGAGAAGATCAAATCAATTCGCATTGATCGTTTTGCCAGTAAAGTATAAAAAACAGTCAATAACAATAAGGAGCTGAATATGGAGCAGCAAAGTTACTGGGTACAAACTACAGATCAGCAAAGACTTTATGTGAAAACATGGGGCAATGCGAACAATCCTGTGCTGGTCTTGGTGCATGGCTATCCAGATAATCAAGAGGTCTGGGAGCCTGTGATTCAATACCTCATCCATGATTATTATATTGTGACTTATGACGTTCGCGGTGCAGGGATGTCGAGTGTGCCGCGTCGTACACGGGCCTATGCCTTGCCTCAGCTATCGCTAGATTTGGAAAGTGTGGTGAATAGTATGATCCCACAGCGTAGCTTTCATCTGGTTGCGCATGACTGGGGTTCGATTCAGTCATGGGAGTCCGCGACTGAGCCAAAATTTAGAGAGCGTATGCTGTCATTTACCACCATTTCAGGCCCATGCTTAGACCATGCCGCATTTTGGATGCGTGAACAGTTCAAACAACACAAGCCTCAATTTTTTAAGCAATTAACGAAGTCTTGGTACATTGCAGCCTTTCAGTTGCCTTTTTTGGCACCGACTGTATGGCAGTTCTTTAGTCCTGAGCATTGGGGCAAAGTTTTATTGCGTTTAGAAGGACGCTCAGACTTACCGCTGAATCATCACATTGCTGCCGATGGTAAACACGGGGTTGCGCTCTACCGCGCCAACTTTATCCCACGCCTGACGAAACCTCGGGAACGCTTTGCAATTTGTCCCGTACAAGCGATTGTGTTGGAGCAAGATCAGTTTGTGAGTCCAGCGTTAATCGATGAAATGCCGAAGTGGGTCGAGAATTTTCAACGGGTGAATGTAAATGCCAACCACTGGGCAATCTTGAGCCAGCCTGAGGTAATTGCTAAAGAAATCAAAAGGTTTGTTTAAAACTGGCGCTGTGTTGAAGCAAGCTGAAATGATCTGTGAAAGAGAAAGGTGCTAGCGACCTGTAAGGGCAGAATTTTTTGGTTATTTTCTGATAAAATGCGCCTTTCTTCCAAGTCACTCTTTTCACTATGTTCGCAATTCTTGCCGCTATTGGGGTCATGTTTGGACTTTCATTAGCTCGTGTGCCTGTAGTATTTGCATTAATTATTGGTGCTGTCACAGGCGGTTTATTGGCTGGTTTAGGGCTACACGGTACCCTCGAAGCATTTAATAATGGGCTTGGGGGCGGCGCAAAAATTGCGTTGGCTTACGGGGTTTTAGGTGCATTTGCTTTGGCTTTGGCACGCTCAGGTTTACCTGACTTGTTGGCTTATAAGCTTATTAAAACATTGAAAGGTTCGAGCAATGAAAAGGCGCAAAATCGGGTTAAATATCTGATTTTTATAACCGTCGCGTTAGCAGCCATTTGTTCACAAAACGTCATTCCTGTGCATATTGCGTTTATTCCAGTCCTGATTCCTCCTTTATTAAGTGTGTTTAACCATCTCCAGTTAGATCGTCGACTAATTGCTTGCGTTCTAACCTTTGGCTTGGTTGCCACTTATATGTTGGTACCATTTGGATTTGGTGCGATTTTCCTAAATGACATCTTAGGTCAAAATATTAATACTTTTGGGCAACCCTACGGTTTTAAAATCAATTATGCCGATATCCCTTCAGCAATGGCCATTCCTGTTTCGGGTATGTTTGTCGGTTTATTGGTTGCTGTATTCTTTAGTTACCGTAAGAAACGTGTATATGAAGAAGTGCATGTGGAACCAGTGCAGCAAAGTATTTCTTCTGAACTTGATATCACGGGTGAGAAGTCTAAGCCCGAAATTTCAAAGTTTACGTTATCTATGGCGCTTATTGCTGTAGTGGCTACGCTTTGGGTACAAATTGCATCAGATTCCATGATTTTAGCTGGTCTGGTTGGTGTTGCGATTTTGAGCTGTGCGGGAATTTTTAAATGGAAAGAAGCAGATGATGTGATTATTAGCGGTATGCGAATGATGGCATTAGTTGGTTTCATTATGATTGCAGCACAAGGTTTTGCATCTGTTATTTCTGCGACCAATCAAGTGCCAGCATTGGTAGAAGCATCAGTGCAATGGATTGGTTCTAGCCAAGGACTCGCTGCATTTTGGATGCTATTGATTGGCTTACTGATTACTTTAGGAATTGGTTCTTCGTTCTCTACCATTCCAATTTTAGCAATTATTTATGTGCCTTTGTGTATCCAGTTTGGTTTCAGTCCAGCGGCAACCATTGCGATTATTGGTACGGCTGCGGCACTCGGTGATGCGGGTTCTCCGGCTTCTGACTCCACTTTGGGACCGACTTCGGGTTTGAACATGGATGGTCAGCATGATCACATGAAAGACAGCGTGATCCCGACCTTTATTCACTTTAATATTCCACTCATGATTTTCGGTTGGATTGCGGCCATGGTTTTGTAATTTACCCTCCAATTATTATAAAAAGGCGATTTTAAATCGCCTTTTTTATTATTTATTCAGATTAAAATAATCGGGTTTATAATGTTAATTCGGATTAAAAAGGTTGGAATTAAAATATATTTATTTTGATTTTTCGTTATTAATTTAAAACCAATTAAAATGGTATATTTAATATTTAAATTAACTAAAACAATAACTTAAAAATGGTATTTAAAATACATTATTATTATAATTGCATATTAATTACACTCTTGTTTATGATGGGTTAATGTTAATTTTTATATTAATTATTTTACAAACAGAGGTTGTTTGAAATGTTGAAGCAAATTGCTCTAATTACATTAATGGGTCTTTCTGCATCTGCTGCAATGGCAGGTCAATGGCAAGTCAAAGTCGGTGGATCTGCAATTGCGCCAACGCAGGACACGAAAATTGCGAATGGTACATTAACGGTTGAAGCAGATAGCGAACTCGCGTTTACGCCATCGGTTGAATATTTCTTTAATGACAATATTTCTGCCGAGTTACTGCTAGCAACGCCAATTAGCCACGATGTACTCATTAATGGTGCAGAAGCAGTAAAAATTAAACATTTACCGCCTACCTTAACGGCAAAGTATAACTTTAAAAACTCAACAGGTTTCACGCCTTATATTGGTGTCGGTGCAACAGCATTTATTGCATGGGATGAAGAAGGTGTGAAAAGCATAAAAGAAGATTTCGGTTATGCTGCGCAAATTGGTTTTAACTTCCAACCTGCTGATGCAAAAAACTGGGGTGTGTTTGCCGATGTCCGTTATGCAGATTTGAACCCAGAAGTAAATGTAGATGGCACAACGAAGTTTAAATTAGATATCGATCCAGTGATTTATACCCTCGGTTATAGCTACAAATTTTAATAATCAAAAGTAGCTTTTTAAGAACCTCATCGATGATGGGGTTTTTTTATGCAAAGACTAAAGTTGAATAGTGGTCAACGTTGAAATAAATCACGATGATTCAGTATTAAAAGAAAATCATCTATAGAATGGATAGAAACAGAATAAGAGAGTGATAAAAATGAAATCTATGCTCGGGATCGGTTTAGTCTGTGGTTTGGCGTGGAGCATGCATGCTCAAGCAGCAAGTTTTAATTGTGATAAAGCAAAAACGACGACGGAGCACGCGATTTGTGAGTATCGCCAAATTAATGACGCCGATGTGAAAATGGCTACCACTTATACCATTTTAAAACGCCTTGTTCCGATGGGGACGCGTGGCATGATTCAGGATGAGCAAGTGAAGTGGTTGAGTCTTCGTGACCGTTGTGGTGCTTCACAAAGTTGCCTCATGGATGTGTATAAAATGCGCCAGCAGCAGTTAGAACTACATCTAAATCGTATTTACCGTCAGGGCCCATTTTAAAAAAAGGACAAAAAAACTTGCGATTGCTATTGAAAAACGTACCGCTCACTCCAATTCATTAAGCATTCTCTATAAGACTTAATACATTAAGGAGCGATTGATGAGCGAGCAAAACGCACATAAACATAGTTTCCAAGCTGAAGTGGCTCAGCTATTACATTTAGTGACGCATTCACTGTATTCAAATCCTGACATTTTCCTACGTGAATTGATCTCAAATGCGTCCGATGCCTGCGATAAATTGCGTTTTGAAGGCATTAATCATCCTGAATATTATGAAAATGACCCAGACCTACATGTGCGCGTCAGTTTTGATGAAGCCAATCAAACACTGACCATTTCAGATAATGGGATTGGTTTAACTGAACAAGAAGCGATTGACCACTTAGGTACGATTGCTAAGTCTGGAACCAAGGACTTTATGTCTAAGCTCACAGGTGACCAGAAATCAGATGCACAACTGATTGGTCAGTTTGGTGTCGGTTTCTACTCGGGCTTTATTGTGGCTGACAAAATTACCGTAGAATCACGCCGTGCAGGTGCGGGTCCTGATCAGGCGGTACGTTGGGTCAGTGCGGGCACGGGTGAGTTCGAAGTCGAGCAGATCCACAAAGACAGCCGTGGTACCGATATTATTTTACATTTGCGTGAAGATGCGTTGGACTATTTACAGTCGCATAAAGTGAAGCAAATTATCAATAAATACTCAGATCACATTAGCCTGCCGATTGAGATGCAAAAAGAGGTTTGGCAGCAAGAAGAAGCGGTCGAAGGTGAAGAGCCAAAACCGGGTCAGTATGTGAAAACGGGTGAGTGGGAAGCGATTAACTCAGCCAGTGCTCTGTGGACACGTAATAAAAATGAAGTGACTGAAGAGCAGTACATCGAGTTTTATAAGAACCTCAGCCATGACTTTGAAGCCCCACTGGCATGGGCGCATAACCGTGTTGAAGGCAGTACCGAATATACGCAGTTGTTGTATGTACCGAGTAAAGCTGCTGCGAATATCTTTACCCGTGAAGCCAAAGCAGGAATTAAGCTCTATGTAAAACGGGTCTTCATTATGGATGACGCGGATAACTTGATTCCAAACTATTTACGCTTTGTTCAAGGGGTGGTCGATAGTGCCGATTTACCATTAAACGTCAGTCGTGAGCTGTTACAAGAAAGCCGTGATGTGAAAACTATTCGTGAAGGGAATGCACGCCGTGTATTGACCATGCTGGATGCTTTAGCCAAATCGGAAGATGAAAAAGATCAAGAGAAGTTCAAAACCTTTTACCGTGAATTTGGTTCAGTGTTGAAAGAAGGTTTAGGCGAAGACTTTGGTAACCGTGAGCGTATTTTAAAACTTTTACGCTTCTCAACTTCAAACAATGATGAGGTGAGCACTTCTTTGCAGGACTATAAAGCGCGTATGCCTGAGGGGCAAAAAGCGATTTACTATGTGACTGCAGACAGTCTTAATGCCGCGAAGAACTCGCCACAACTTGAGTTATTTAAGAAAAAAGGCATTGAAGTCTTACTCATGGCAGACCGTGTTGATGAATGGGCAATGGAATTTGTGCATGAGTTTGATGGCACACCAATGCAAAACGTGGCGAAAGGTGCAGTCGACTTAGGTGATTTACAAGATGCCGAAGAGAAGAAAGCACTTGAGGCAGCCGCAGAGCAGTTTAAACCTGTGGTTGAAAAATTGTCTGACTCATTGAAAGCCAAGACCAAAGAAGTACGTGTGACCACACGTTTGGTCGATTCGCCTGCATGCTTGGTGACAGGTGAGGGAGAGCTTTCGCCACAATTGATTCGTATGTTGCAGCAAGCGGGTCAGGCTGTACCTGAAAGCAAGCCAATTTTGGAAATTAACCCAGAGCATCCATTGGTGAAAAAATTAGAAAATTCGGCACAGTTTGATGACTTGGCTAATGTGATTTTTGATCAAGCGGTGATTGCTGAGGGCGGCTTACCTGATGATCCTGCCGAATATATCAAACGGATTAACAGCTTATTGCTTCAATAAATTAATATGTGCTTAAAAAAAAGCCTATCGCTAAGATAGGCTTTTTTTTTATGTTAACTGTCCCGTCCTGAAATAAGTTTACACCTTTAAGAGGCTTATTTTATGGAACATGAACGAGAACAAAGAGTTAAACGTACACAAGGTGATTATAGCTTTGCCTTTAAAATGATGGTTGTACATGAAGTAGAAAAAGGGCAAATTACTTATAAACAAGCTCAGGCAAAATATGGTATTCAAGGAAGATCAACTGTGCTGGTATGGTTACGCAAGCACGGACAACAGGACTGGACTTCGAATATGCCGCCTTCTTCTAAACGCCAATTAACACCCCAACAACGAATCCGCCAATTAGAAAAGCAGTTAGCCGCAGAAAAGCTTAAAACTGAATTTATTCAGGATGTGATTTATCACATTGATAAAGAATGTGGGACTGATCTTGGAAAAAAGTATACCGAGCACGTTTCAAAGATTGGCAAAGCCAAAGAGGACTAAGCGTTTCACGTTATTGTCAGTGGTTGGGAATCACCCGACAAGCTTATTATCAAGCAGAAAAACGTGCTCAAATGACTGCACAAGCAACTGAACAAATACTTGAGTTGGTTATGGAATATCGTTGTCTCATGCCAAGTATCGGAACACGTAAGTTGTATTGGCTTATTAAAGGCAAATTGTTGCAGCGTGGTTTAAAGTGTGGACGGGATCAGTTATTTAAAATATTGAAAGAGCATAATTTATTGATTCGCCCCAAGCGTCGCTATACAAAAACTACGGATAGCAAGCATTGGATGAAGAAGCATCCAAATTTATTAAAGGATTATTCAGCAGTGCAAGCCAACGAAGTCTTTGTTAGTGATATTACTTATGTTGAGAGTGCTGAAGGCGTACATTATTTATCATTGGTGACAGATGCTTATACCCGTCAGATTAAAGGTTATAAGTTATCGAATGATATGCGTGCGGAGAATGTTATGCAGGCTCTACATATGGCGATGCAGCATGTGACGGATCGAGCGACTAGGATGATTCATCATTCAGACAGAGGCTCTCAGTATTGCTCTGAGCTATATCAATCGGCATTGCGCCATTATGGGATATGTCCTTCCATGACAGATGGATACCTTGCGAAACAGTGTTTCTCATATCAAAATGCATTAGCAGAGCGGATTAATGGAATATTAAAGCAGGAGTTTTTAACTACACGATGTCAAACCATGAAGGAGTTAGATCACTTAATTACGGAATCTATCATGATGAACCGTACCGGGTTTGTCGGAGACTTTTTTATTTAAGTTAGGCCACCTGACCTAACGGATTAATTTTATCATAGTACATTGCTTCAAAATCAAAAGGTGGCACATAACCTAGTGCACTATGTACACGCTCTTTATTGAACCAATCTACCCAATTTAATGTCGCAAGTTGTACATCCGCTAAACCTTGCCAATCTGCTTTTAAATATTCAATCACCTCTGTTTTGTATAAGCCATTCACTGTTTCAGCCAAAGCATTATCGTATGAATCACCAGTCGTACCGACTGATGCTCTTAAATTTGCTGCTTCTAAACGATTGGTATAACGAATGGAAAGATATTGCACACCTCTGTCGGAATGATGAATCACATTCTTTGGCATGCCTCGATCATGCAATGCTTGCTCAAGTGCATCGAGCACCATATCTGTATTCATCCGTGTAGATACTTTCCATCCAACAATTGCTCGTGAGAACACATCAATAATAAAGGCGGTATAGACCCAGCCTGAATGAGTTTGAATATACGTAAAGTCACTCACCCACAGTTGGTCAGGATGATCAGCATTAAAATTACGTTTCACTAAATCATCTGCTCTTTTTTGATCATCTCGGCTACGGGTGGTTTGTTTATTCTTACCACGCCAAACACCTTGTATACCTAGCTTCTGCATCAATCGAGCAACTGTACAACGTGCGATAACATAACCTTCACGTTTCAATTGTTGCCAGACCTTACGCACACCATATCGACCTGAACTTTCCTTCCAAATTCGTTTAATTTGTTCAGCATGATGCAAGTCATGTAGATCTCGCTTTGCTCGATGTTCTGGGTTTTCGCAGAGATCTAGAGTCCGGTAATAGGTTGAGGGTGCGATCGGTAAAATTCTACAAATCGCCTCGACTCCGTACAGCTCTTTATTATTATGGATAAAATCCACCATTATTTGTGTGGGCGGTCGAGCTCCGCCTGGGCGAAAAAAGCGGCTGCTTTACGTAGAATCTCATTGGCGCGTTGCAGTTCTTTATTTTCGCGTTCGAGTTGTTTGATACGTTCTTGGTCTGAAAGCTGCTGTACTTTAACTGGATTTAGTTTATCTAAATATTTTTGATACCAAACACGTAGTGTTTCAGGAGTACAACCTATCTTGGGAGCAATAGCGGTGATCGCAGCCCAATTCGATGGATAATCTTTTTCAGATTCAATCAATAATTGAACCGCTCTTTCTCTGATTTCAGGGGTATATTTTAATTTTGTCATCGGGATAGTCTCTCAGAATATTGACTCTCCGACAAACCCGGTACGGTTCATGATTTATAATTGCTATAGACCACATTTAAGTTTAAATATGAACACCCCGAATCAGATGTATGAGCAAACTAAAACCGAGCTAATTGCTTAACTCGGTTTGAAGTGGAATACTGTCAATCTATTTCAGGACAAGACAAACCCATTGGGTCAAGCGCCTTAATATCTGTTAAATGCATTGATTAAATTGGCGGAAAAGAAGCTGATGTGGATATCCGTGGATAAGTGAGAACTTATCCACAGTTCAGGCTAAATATCCGCCATGCCATTAAAATAAAGCTTCAAAACGGACCAAGGCACTGACGTAATGGCTGCGGTCTTCACGGTGATCGTTAAAATAATTTAAATCGCCTTGGATATAAAACCACTCGCGTAAGAAGGGTTGACGCCACGAGACAAAAGGCCCCCAACGGTTCAAGCGCAGGTCGTCGTTGTTGTAGAAACCGCCAGTGTAAATGCCGTAGTTAAAACGATTGCCATGAAAGAATTGGTGTTGTCTAAAGCTATAGTTATCCCAGAGCAGATCATCATCTTGTTCGTCGGCATAGGTCAGACTGAACTGATTGGATAAAAAGGGTTGATTGGGTCGTGCATGCGTCAGCTCTAGGTTGGTACGTAAGTAATTTTCACTGTCGATACCATAACGATAAATCTGTTCAGCATACGCACGAAAATCATTGTCGAGTTTCCATTCTTTCGATAACTCGATCCGCGCATAGATATCATCCCCTGAACGTACACCCAAGTCGAAATCGGTTTCAAAAGGCAGACGATCTGATAATTGCGACCATCTTAAAGCCAGTGAGATATTGGCATCACGGGTTTGGCGGCGATCAAATGTTTTATCGTTATTCGCACTGGGTGGATTTTCATTGGTAATTGCAACATTGTTTTGCAGTTCGTTATCTAATGAGTCATCCCCAAACACCACACTGAGTTTATGTTCTAAAGTTGGAAGTTTAACCCGCCCCCTAATCCGCGGTTTTACATCGTATTCATCATGTTTATTCCAGCGGTTATCGACCAAGACCCGTAAGGTGGCTGTGGCCGGTTTTTTAGGATCAGTTTCACCAAACCAATTGTCCATTTTAGTGGCTGTTCGGTCTGCCCAGTTTCGAACTTCTTTTTGCTGGCGGTCGACCCATGTGCGTTCTTCAGTGAGATCAGTCGTGGGCACAATCAGCTCGTCCGATTCTTCAGGTAGAACGGTTGGAAGTGAGTCAATCCACTGTGGAATTTGATATAAAAGTCCACTACCTTTGGGGGGCGATGCGATTTTGTCAATTTCAGCCACGTCGTGAGGTGGCACAAAATGTTGTGTGATGTTGGTATTGCTTTCCGCCCAAGCCACGTTGACGTATGTACCTAAACTTAGGCAGAAAAATAAAGAGATGGATCCCACATGTTGAGTTCTTAGCATGCTTTCGTACTTTATTGTTCTTCGATGTTTTAGTGTTGTAAATTTCACATAAGAACACAAGTAGAAAATACAAAACTCTACAACTCGCTGCCTAGTTGTTTTTGAATAGAATCAAATAATTGAAACACGGTGATAGGTTCAGGCAAAGTGGAAATCGTATTTTGAATCAGTTGCCAACTGACGCCGTGCTGTCGGTCTAAGACCAAGCACGGATACGCGATCTCGGCACGTGAGAGTTCAACCCGCTTTTGACCATGAATCACTCGAATTTTTTGTCGTTCTTTTAACACTAAAATGGGCGTATTTACGTCCGCGGAGCTTTCTTCAAACTGGATGAATTTACGGCTATTGAGTAGATCGACCAGAATAAATGGATGATAGTCTTCAATATGCCATACCAGTTTGGCCTGTTGGGTATACAGCTGAAAAATCGAAAATACATCATGCATGTGACCCTGTAGCTGCTCCCATTCAATTTCGCGAATGGCTGCGATTTGATGTTGACAACTCTGGGCAAATTGTTGGCTCAGACAAATGGCTTCCGTGGGACTGTCAGCACCAAATAGAGCCAAATAGTTAATAAACCCTCCGTGTTGATGGGTCTGTTCTGCCACATAGATGGGAGAGTCCAACCAGTGATCGAGTCGGTCGCTGTGAATCAGAAAATCGATATTTTGGCCGATCTCGGTGTGCCCTGAAATGTCGAGGCCATACAGCTTAGGATCTAAGTTTGGTTGATGCAGCGTGCGCAATTTCGCTTGATATTGCCCTAGATTGATCTGTGTGGGCAGTATGGGTTGCGCAGCAAGGGCTGTTGTTTCCGAGTTGTCTGTATAGCTATCCTGTACAGCAGGGCGTGGTGCTGTCACTTCGCTTTTAAGTCGATCTTGTGGTTCAGCTAAGATTGCTTGCCTTTGGATAAAGTCCTGAATGGCGAGCGTTGAAATAGATGCACTTGGCTTGAGGTCAAATGGAATGGGTGCAGCGGTCTCAATGATAAATTCTTCATGAGGCTGAGATAGCTTATCACTTAAAAGAGGCAGATGACTGAGAAGTGAATGATTTTCTGCTAATACTTCAGGTCGAGGCTCTAAATCTGTTTGTACGATATCGACCTGATTTTCAGGTTCCTTATCTTGTTTGATACTTAGCTCAATAGCATTGATTGAGACGACATCTTCTACAGCGCTTTGCTTAAAAGAGCTGAGTTTGGTTTGTTCAATTTGAGTTGCATTTGGGCTGCTGGCGAATGTGGGTTCTATTTCGGTATTGAAATGAAGCTCTGCTTCAGCCTCAGATAAAACTAGACTAGAATCTGGGCTGACTTCGGGGAGCAATAACTCAGAATCTTGGGGCTGCTCAGCCGATGAGTGATCATCTGTAGCAATGCTTAAAAGCTCAATACCCGTGAAGATAAAAGCGTCACTAACCACATTGTCCTGTGCATGCCCTATGCTAGTTTCTTCATCGAATGTTGTTGCAAGAGGGACGATAAACTGGTCTCGTGCAACTTCTGCAACTTCTGCAACTTCTGCAACTTCTGCAACTTCTGCAACTTCTGCAACTTCTGCAACTTCTGCAACTTCTGCAACTTCTGCAACTTCTGCAACTTCTGCAACTTCTGCAACTTCTGCAACTTCTGCAACTTCTGCAACTTCTGCAACTTCTGCAACTTCTGCAACTTCTGCAACTTCTACAACTTCTTCGGATATTTCTGGTGTCGTAAGAAAATGTGCGTTGTCGAGTTGTTGAGCGCTTTGTACATGGCTCAAAAACCATTGGTAGGTATGTTCAAACTTTATGTGCCATGGGCTGCTATATAGTGTAGCTGGAGTGCTTTGAAAAGCAATTTGCCAACCCAAACCTGATTTATATAAAACACCCCATGCGAAAGCCGCCTGCTGTTTTAAGGCATCGCTTAAAGCAGATTCATATTGAAATAGTCCAATATAGGCATGCTGGTAGGGGCTTTGCTGTATCCAGCGTTCAGCCGCAGCTTGAGGCTGAGTCAGCGCCTTATAGGCTTCGAGTTGTTTTTGAAAAATGGGTTCATCACAGAGTGCAAAGATTTCACGGATGCGTTTTTTCGAGCGTGCAATTTCAAAAAAAGACAGAGGTTGATGCTCCAAACCATCAATCAATTGATGCAGTTCTTTGATCAGCAGTGCTTTTTCGATTGCTTTCATGCGCTGAGCTCTAAAGTTGTTTTTGTGCTTGTTCCAAGTAGCTTGCCAAAACCATATTGATGGCCAGTTCAAGTAATTTATATTCGGCTGAAGTCGGCTGCGTATACTGCTGTGCAAACGCAATTAATTGATCAAGGTCAATGGCTTGGGGCGTAATACGGCCTTGGATGAGGGCTTGTAAATTTTGCATAGGTATGTGCTATTGAGTGCATTTAATTTATTGGTTTTGGAATTGGGTCTTCTTGTTTGATCATAATTAGAAAAGAATAAATAGGCAAAAATTATTCTGCTCTCGATACGAGAAAAGGGTAGTGAAAAATGTAGATAATTTCGATTTCAGCACAGATTGAATTAAATATTTTTGCCCTAGAGGGTTCATAGCTGAAATTTTTTGTCAGTTCTTTGCAATTTTGGGCAAAAAAATAGGCAATCAACATTGCCTATTTTTGACCAAGTCAGCGCAAATTACGCTTCTTGATGTGGTGCAGCCGCAGGAGCATCAGCCGTTGCCGTTTGAGTGTCTGCTGGTTTTTTTACAGGAAAATCTGGAACAAAAACAACTTGTGCAGAAACAGTTGCAGAAAGAGCCATTACAGCGACAGCCAAAGCATATTTAACAGCGTTCATGATATTTCCTCTAAAAAGGAGGTCTCACTAAGGAGACTGGGAGTTTTAAAAAGATAAATTTCGCATGAATAATATCAAAAAATGATCGATTTAAGCGCTGGTTTAGGCCAGTAAAAGATGAATGGTGAGTTCATTTATTGTTAAAAAACAATAAATTAGAATAAATACTCTAGTCTGGTATAGAGTTTTTACTCCAGCGCTAAACTGTTTAAATTTAAAGTGAAAATTTAGATTTTCAAGTTTGAAAGGAAGCTTGAAAGTAGGTCTTTTTTGTCTGAAATGAGACCTGAAGAAGGACGTAGAGTTACATGATTAATCGTTTAAATATTCACCATTTTGAAGTCTTTTGATTGTGCGCACTGTGTAAGTTTTTGCTGTGGAATGTTTAACTCATCTATTTTTGATTAAAAATTCACCTAAGATAAACAGGTAAAAACAACAATAGCTGAGGACAAACAGATGGCCATTGCAAAAGTGGTAGAAGTCAATTCAAGCAGTGCGAAAAGTTTTGAAGATGCGATTCAGACTGGGATCGCAAAAGTCACCGAGACGGTGAAGAATGTTCAAGGTGCTTGGATCAATGAACAAAAAGTGGTGATTAAGGACAACCAAATTGTAGAATATCGGGTCAATCTTAAAATTAGTTTCTTGGTCGATTAAACACAAGTCCATTTTTTTATAACCTATAAAAAATCCCCGCAGATCGGGGATTTTCTTATCTATGGATAGGGCTCAGTTCAGCTCTGAACCCAGTATCCTTATGATTGTTTTGGTGTTTCACAAGACTCATCGGAACACTGTGCCGCATTATTTTCTTCTGCTGGCATTTGTGCTTTTTCAAGGACTTGTAAAAAGACTTCACGCGGCTGTGCACCCGCTAAAGCCACACGTTGATCGAAAACAAAGAACGGCACACCCGTTACCTTCAGTTGTTCACGCGCCACTTCTTGGTCAAACTTCACGAAATCTGCGTATTCGTCAGAATCCAGCACATCATCTACTTCAACTGGGTTTAAGCCAATACGAGAGGCCACGTCTTCAATGGTTTCACGTTCACCAATCGGTAAGCCTTGCGTCATATAGCTAAAGAAAAAGGCTTCTTTAGCTTCATTGCCTAAACCATGGCTTTGAGCAAGGTGAATAATACGGTGTGCATTGAAACTGTTGCCTGAGTTGGCATTTTCCCAGTTAAATTCAATGCCTTCTTCCGCAGCCATTTTGGCAATATTACGTTGCATCTCTTCAACTTCAGCCACTGTGCGACCATATTTTAGTGCGAGACGTTCTGAGTTCGAAATTTCTTGGCGTGCTGGTGCATCTGGATCCAGTTCAAAACTGTGCCAATGCACTTCCAATTCCACACCAGCTTGTTCAGCCGCCGCTTCTAAACGTTTTTTGCCAATATAACAAAAAGGACAAACAACATCTGACCAAATATCTACACGCATGGGATTTCTCAAAATAGTAAAAAGAGCAACTAAGGAAATGATGGGGATGAGTTATAAAATTTAAAGCAGGGCCATTAAAAAAAGCTGTTTCGCTATGGATTCAATCAGTTGAACCCTCTGGGCTTGACCGTTTATCTGACAACTACGCAGCATAAAGATCGAAAAATATACAATAGAGTGAAGGTGCTCAGTTTGAGCATGCCTTTTTATATCTCTTATCGTTTGGGATTGTTTTATGAAATTTTTAAATTATCTTCCCATTTTTTGTTGCGCTCTTCTTATGCCGACTTTGCTGCAAGCCAATGGTGAGATCGTGAGTCTACCGACTTTTAAAACCATGGCGGAATCAGAGCTACGTGCTGAAACGGGCGTGATTCCTTATCAACAGGATGAAAACATTCGTAAAGCCTTGCAGCACCGTATCGTTCAGTTACAGGATGATGCGCAGTCTTTTGTGGTCGATCCGACCATCACTCAAAACATCGATATTTTGCCACCTGCGGTCACTGCAGATCTAAATTCTGTGCCTCCTTTGTTACGTGAACATGTCTTAAACATTGCCGCTGGTTTGCAGTCGTCTAATCCAACTGAAGGCTTGTATATCATGTTGCAGCCGTTTGGCATTGACCGTAATGCGACCAATGTACAAATTGCCCGTGAACAAATTTCGATTGGGCAGATTGATCGGAATTTTATGCAAGGGATTCAACAGAATAGTCAGCAACCGAGAACAGCTCCAGCGAAATAATACTTCCTAATTCTATCGCCAGTACATTCCTCATCCACTTGGGGAGTGGTACGGCCTTAGCGTCCTCAAATCTCGATAACATGTTGAAATATTGATCATGTGCCTTTATTTGCTATGATGAAATGAAATGAAGAGGAAGCTGAACATGCGACGTATCGTGTTGATTTTAGTTCTTGCGACCAGTGCCGTTTTTGGTTGGATGTTTTATCAGTATTCTCAACAACAAAAAGAGCAGCAGCAGCTACAAAGCTATGAAACGGTGCTGTATGAAAAGACCGAACAAATTTACAAACAAGCTCAAGATTGGACCACACCAATTCAAGTCGATGTAAAAGATCCACGTCTGACAGGTGAATATCAAATTATGGCGGAGTTTGTGCTCAGTCATATGCTGCAAAATGCCGAAGCGCGTAATCAATATCTGCGAGATTTAAAAGCCTTAAATTGGGATCAGTTTTTAAATATTGACCGATTAAGCAAAGACAAAAAGAACAATTATGCTGAAACGGAGCAAATGCTGAAAGATGTACATGCCGTTGTTGAGAGCTATGCTCAGCAGGTTGAACAACGTCAAAAAGATGCCATTGCTCAGGCCAAAGATTTAGCAATATCTTCGCGGTTCCGCCATCAACTGACTGACAGCATGAAAGCCAGTGAAAAAAGCCATGAAGCTACCCGCCTGTTTAGTCTTGAACAACAGAATTTAGCCAAAGCGGATCAAATTTTCTTGGTGCTGAAAAATAACCAATGGGAAAAGAAAAATAACACCTTTATGTTTTATGAAGATACACCACTACAGCAGTTTAATGCGCTGTATAAAGAGATTTTGGCACTGAATAGCCAGATGCTGCAGGTCGAAAAACAGACCCAAAAAGAGGTGGAACAGAAGTTATAACACCGTGCAAAGATGACAGTCTTGTAAGCGGACTGTCATCTGTTGTTCAAAATTGGCTGCTAGAGTAAAAGCATCACAACGATGACGACTTTTCAGTGCAGGCAGGTGAGTCATGAGAACCATACACGTTTTTGATGATATTCAGCATGTGTATAGTGAGTTTGTAGAAAATAAAAACTATCCAAAATTAGAACGTTTAAGCAACTGGGGGAAGAATCGATTTTTCTTCAACCAATATTTCAAAATGATCGAAGACTGGCACCACACCGAACAAATCGTGATTCAGTTCAACCAACAGTATTTCAGTCTAGATACGGGCAGCGCGCCTGACTTTATGGACAAAGAAAAGTATATGGCTTGGTTGATGGGCGAGCTCTTAATTTAAATCCTTTACAAAACAGCACAGCGCCTGATTCGTTCTAGGCGCTGTACTGTTATTGTCTTAATCAAAAATTTTATCGGCCGCTTGGAAGGGTAGACTGACCACATCAATTGCGACGGCAAAAGGCAGTAACACTAATTTTTCAAAAGGATTCATGCCCGACTTCGATTTATAACTTTCCTCTTGATGGGTATAAATGCTCACCTGATAAGGCTTACTCAAGGCTTTTAAGGAGGCTAAATTGTTCGCCGCAGGGTAAACCACACCTGCCAGTTTGATCTCGAAACAGAAACGCTGTGCAAACATGCGTTCATCGCTGGAACTTGAACATTCCTTCGCGCCATTTTGAATAAAAAATTCCAGATCTTTTTTGCTGATGTCTTCTTTGAGCTTCACATAGGACAGAGGTAATGTCCCTGTGAAATGACCATCATTCTTTTCTGAATAGAAACTTAGTTCTCGGGTGACTTGAATATTTTTCGGGTCCAGTTTTCCAATCAAGCTGACAAATTGAGGACCACCTTGGGTCAATATATAACTTTTTTGTTGGCCTGCAATCACTAAACTATGCGCAGGTAAATTCGGTAGAGGCTGAGCAGGTTTGCCAAAAGCCACCACTTGGTCTTCGATTAAGGTCACTTTGTTGGTACGGGTATAGGTTTTATTGTCTTTGGTCATCAGGGTTTTGGTGGCACAGCCTGTGAATAATGTTCCCATGACGCCTAAGCAAATGATGGTTTTTAAAGGTGATGCAAACATCGACAGACTCCGATTCATTTGAAATATAGTTAAGCTGAATTTTTATTGTCTTTAAGCCTATCATTAAAACGTTCAAAAAGGCGTCAAAGCTCAAAAGTTTAAAGTCATTAAAGTTCTATGAGTCGCTCAATGCAGGGGAGCGACAGATTTTATTTCTTACACATCTGTAGTTTTTAGTCACTGAATGAATGTTCATTTGAGTCTGAACTGGCTATGATCATACAAGCGTTCAATAATAAAAGATGGATTAGCAAATACGTCATAACAAAGGTGGGAATCGGCTGATGCAAGACTTGATTTTTTATAAAGAACTGCCTGTGTGGACTGCGCAGACCATTCCGCAAGGGTTTAAAAATCAACACAATACCAAAGCGGGTACGTGGGCAAAGCTAAAGATCTATCAAGGTGAGCTGAGTTTTGCTTTTTTAGATGAGGCAGGTCAAGTGCAATCTGAGCATCTATTTACCCCTCAGCAACAGCCACCATTTATTCAGCCTCAAGCATGGCACAAAATTGTTTCGACCAGCGATGACATAGAGTGTCAGTTGCAATTTTACTGTACCCCGCAGGATTATTTTTATAAGAAATATCAGCTTTCACCTACGCACTCAGAAATTTTGGCGGCTACGCCGTATTTACACGGTGGTCGGGCTTTGGATATCGGCTGTGGGCAGGGGCGAAATTCGCTGTATTTAAGCCAGCAAGGCTTTGAGGTGGATGCTTGGGATGTTAATCCGCAAAGTTTGCAAAAACTACAACGGATTATAGATGCCGAAGGTATTCTAAAGATTCATGTACAACAGTGTGACCTCGATGCTGACCCAAGCATTACAGGTACATACGACTTTATTTGCTGTACGGTGGTGATGATGTTTTTAGAAGCGCCAACGGTGAAACCATTGATTGCTCAGATGCAACAAGCTACCAAAGTGAACGGGTTGAATTTGATCGTCTGTGCGATGGATACCGATGATATTCCTGCGCAGCCTGACTTTCCTTTTGCTTTTAAAATAGGGGAATTAAGTCTGCTATACGATGGCTGGAACATCGTGAAATACAATGAAAATGTAGGGGAGCTGCATCGGGTCGATGAGCAGGGCAATCGGATTAAGCAGCATTTTGCGACGTTATTTGCGCAGCGTGTTTAATAAAAAATAAGCTCCTAAGAGCTTATTCAACGATTTTTAATTTTGGTCTTTTTGAGTCTTTATATTCTTTAAATAAAGTTAAGGATTTAAATGTTAAGTTATCAAAGTCCTCTTCAGAAATACCAATTTCACTAAGCATATCATTAACTGAAAAATTACCCTTTGCATCTAATAGTTTTAATAATTTTAGATGCAAAATTGACTGATCATGATGAGTCGGGTGGGGCTCATTTTTGTGATAACCTAAAGAATTGATCTTCATGCAATTACTTCTATAAACCCAATCTGTGAGTCGATTTAGTTTATGTGATTTGTAATTGATAGCTTGTAGTGAAACGCGCCAATAACTTTTATATTTGAGCATATTATTAATGCTCATTTCTTTCGGAGCTAATGAAAGAAAACTTTCATCAGGCATTAAAAAGCAAGAGGCAAAGCGATCAGCTTCACTTTCGCGTTTTTTATAATCGATTTCATCATTTGGTGTTTGTGTATCATAAATATGCAAAAAAATATGAGCTAATTCGTGTGCGGCATCGAATCTAGTTCGTTCTGCAGATTTAAACGTATCCAAAAGGACAAATGGCTGTCCATCAAGTGAAATAGATAAAGCATCGACTTCTCTAACATTTAATGGGAGTGAGAAAACTTTTATTCCTTTAAGCTCCAATAAGGAAATAATATTATTAATAGGCTGTACACCTAATCCCCATTCGCTTCTTACGCGCAAAGCAGCGATTTCTGGTGAGTCTTCACTATCTGGATCAAGGTTGTAATCATCTAAGATATTAAAAAATGGTAGGTTTTTAATATTCCTAGAAAAGTAAGAGCTAATACTTTCTGCTAAAGAAATATATTCTACAATTGCATTTGAATGAGATGCTTTGATTCTAGCTCTTGCCCTAAAATTCACTTCAGACATGCTGAAGGTTGTTAAATTTTTAACATCAAAAAATGACAATGGAACATTAAAAAGTTGAGAAGCCTTTTTCCAAAAATCATGAGGTAACGTCCTTTCCCCACTTAAATACTTTTTAAAAGTAGCTAATGGAGTATCTAGGGCTTCAGCTGTTTTTGAATGACTAAAACCGCGCAAATTTTGCGCGGCTTTGATACGATCAAGTTGGTACATACAAATTCTCATTAAAGCAAATTATTTAACTCATAGACGTTAAATAGCTTGTAAGTCTCCGAAGTCATCTTCGGTAATCGGATTATTCTCATCCGGAATTGGCACTTCATATGCTTCAGGAGCATTTGGAGATTCAGAGATAATTAATCTTAATGTATGATTAATAGGGTAGCACTTAGTTTTTTCACCTTCAGTAGATACCTTATGGATACTGGTAGCATATGCGATTTCAAATGGTAGAAAACTACTATTTTCAAAGTCAAGTAGATTACTTGGTTGATAGTAAACGATAAAAGTCCTGAAAAAACTTTCGTCTGCGTAATGCGATTTATTTGCTAATAATTTTAGCTCGGTTGCGTGACCTTTATGACATTTTGAGGTAATTACATTTAATTCGTTCCCGAATGCTTCATCGTTCGGAGACATAAATATTAGCTGTAAATTTTTCTCAGAATTAACAAGGCAAGGTTGACCATTCTTACGAATTAAAGACCATCCGAATGGTTCTAAGATTGTATCTGCATGTTCGCAGATATCACCCCATCGTCCCATAGCACGACCTGGATTCGTTTTCTTACGAATTGCTTACCCGCTGTTAGACAGCCGAAAAGCGAGCTGTAATTCATTCGTAATATCAAGCCCAAGTCCAATGAGCTTATTGCTAGCCTCAGTTCCTTGTAAGATTTCACAAGGAACTTGGTTTAACTCATTCCAATTCAAGCCATGAAACGTTCGTTGCATAAGTTTACTCTAAGAAAAATTTGTATACCAAACATAACATCATTTGATGATTTAAAAAGTATACAAATTAGAGTTTTTATTCAAATTATGTATCAAATTATTTCATAAAAAACCCCGCAATAAGCGGGGTTCTTTTTATCTCAGTATTTAACTAAATATTAAACACGTTCGATAATGGTCGCGATACCTTGACCCAAACCGATACACATCGTCGCAAGACCAATTTGCGTATCTTGCTGTTCCATCACGTTCAACAACGTCGTTGTAATACGCGAACCAGAACAGCCTAATGGGTGACCCAGTGCAATCGCACCACCATTTAAGTTAATGATGTCTTGCTTCTCATACACGCCTAAGCCTTTCATTACTGATAAGCCTTGAGCAGCAAATGCTTCGTTTAACTCGATAGTTTGGATATCTGCCATGCTTAAGCCAGCACGTTTAAGCGCTTTTTGAGTTGCAGGTACAGGACCATAACCCATGATCGCAGCGTCACAGCCTGCAACCGCCATAGAGCGAATCACAGCACGTGGCTTAAGACCTAGAGCTTGAGCACGTTCAGCAGACATCAGTAGCATTGCAGATGCACCATCAGACAAAGCTGAAGAAGTCGCAGCTGTTACTGTACCGCCTTTCGGGTCAAATACAGGACGTAAACCTTTGAATGCTTCAAGGTTTGCATCTGGACGAATCACTTCGTCGATGTCGCACAGGATTTTGAAGCCATTGGCATCATGACCTTCAACACCCACGATTTCATTTTTGAAACGGCCTTCTTGCGTTGCAGCCCAAGCGCGGCGGTGAGACTCAACACCAAACGCATCTTGTTCTTCACGCGTAATGCCGTTCATACGACCTAACATTTCAGCGGTTAAGCCCATCATGTTAGATGCTTTTGCATAGTGCTTAGACGCTTCAGGGTTCAGGTCGATGCCGTGCATCATCCCAACGTGACCCATGTGCTCTACACCACCGATGATGAAGATATCACCTTGGTTAGTTGCAATCTGTGCAGCAGCGGTGTGAAGCGCTTGCATAGATGAACCACAAAGACGGTTAACCGTTTGACCTGCCACAGTTTTTGGAAGGTCAGCCAATAAACCAATGTTACGGCCAATGTTCATACCTTGTTCTAGAGTCTGGTTTACACAGCCCCAGATCAGGTCTTCAACTTCATTGGTGTCAAACTGGTTACGAGCAACTAAAGCACGAACCAATTCAGCCGATAAGCTGTCAGCACGTACATTGCGGAACATACCGTTTTTGGTTTTACCCATTGCTGAACGTACGCCATCAACGATGACAACGTCACGTGGATTTAAAGTAGCCATTCACGTTGCTCCTTAACCGTAGAATTTTTTGTTGTTAGCAGCCATGTCACGCAACATTTGTGGCGCTTCATAAGCCTTACCTAAGTGTGCGTATTTGTCGCAAAGTGCAACGTATTCAGCAACACCTGTTTGGTCGATGTAACGGCATGGACCACCACGGAATGGAGGGAAACCTACACCCATAATCATCGCCATGTCTGCTTCAGAAGCAGTCGCTACGATGTTGTCTTCTAGGCAACGAACAGTTTCGTTACAGAAAGCAAGCATCATACGGTCAATGATTTCTTGAGCATCAAACTCGCGTTTTTCCGCAGTTGCCACAGTAGCAACAAGCTCATACGCAGTTGGATCAACCACTTTGGCTTTTTTGCCTTTACGGTCAAGTTCGTATTTGTAGAAACCAACGTCGTTCTTTTGACCCAAACGTTTGTTTTCGTACATGATTTCGATTGAACCTTTGAAGTCTGGCTTCATACGGTCAGGGAAACCTTCAGCCATGACTTCTGCACCGTGAACGCCCGTGTCGATACCAACAACGTCGATCAAGTATGCAGGACCCATTGGCCAACCGAATTTTTCCATGACTTTGTCGACTTGCTGGAAGTCTGCGCCATCTTTAAGTAACAAGTCGAATGCACCAAAGTAAGGGAACAATACGCGATTCACCAAGAAGCCTGGGCAGTCGTTCACAACGATTGGTGTTTTACCCATTTTCTGAGCAAGAACCACAGTCGTCGCAATCGCTTCAGCCGAAGTCTTCTCACCACGGATCACTTCTACCAATGGCATCATGTGTACTGGGTTAAAGAAGTGCATACCGACAAAGTTTTCAGGACGTTGTAGGTTTTCAGCCAAACGTGTGATTGAAATGGTTGAAGTATTTGAAGCAATGATCGTGTTGTCACGAACATTCTTCTCAGTTTCAGCAAGTACAATGCCTTTTACTTTTGGATTTTCAGTCACCGCTTCAATCACGATGTCCACTTCTTTAAACTCGTCATAGCTTAAAGTTGGACGGATGCGCGCAAGCGTTTCACCCATTTGAGCAGGTTTCATCTTCTTACGTTCAACTTGTTTGGTCAGTAAGCCATTGGCTTCTTTCATACCCAAAGCAAGTTGTGGATTACCAATGTCTTTCATGATAATAGGTGTGCCTTTGCTTGCCGCTTGGTAAGCAATACCGCCACCCATGATACCCGCGCCTAATACAGCCGCTTGGTTTACAGGGTGTGCACCTTTTTCATATTTCTTCGAAGTTTTCTTCACCACTTGGTCATTGATGAATAAACCAATCAATGCACCTGCTTGTGGTGTAATGGCTGCTTTTGCAAAACCAGCCGCTTCAGCTTGAAGTGCTTCATTACGTGGAAGGCTTGCACCTGCTTGTAATGAGTCAAGAAGAAGTTTAGGCGCAGGGTATTGAGCAGGATTTGCTTTTGCAAGAACTGCACCTTTCGCCGAGTTGAACGCCATCATTTGTTCGATTGGGTTCAATTTAACTGGGTCAAGTTTTTCCTGACGTTTTGCTTTCCAGTCTACACGGCCAGCAAGGGCTTGTTTAACCAAGTCAATTGCAGCGTCTTGTAGTTTGTCTGCAGCAACAACCGCATCAACCGCACCGTCTTTCAGTGCAGCAGCTGGTTTTTTAGGATTAGCCATCGCCATCCATTCAACTGCATTGTCGATACCAATTAGACGGCTTAAACGAACCGTACCACCGAAACCAGGGAAGATGCCCAGTTTGATTTCAGGAAGACCGACTTGAGCCGCGTCTGACATCACACGATAGTCACACACTAGACACATTTCAAAGCCACCGCCCAATGCCATACCATTGATCGCTGCAACTTTAGGAATCTCTAAATCTTCAAATGCGTTGAAGATGTCGTGAACAGGCAATGCCCAATCCACAATCGCTTGTTCGCCTTGAGCGAAGTTTGCACCAAATTCAGTAATATCTGCGCCAACGATAAATGTAGATTTAGCCGAAGTAACGATTAAGCCTTTGATGTCACCGTTTGCTTTAACAGCGTCAATTGCAGCTTTGAAATCTTCAATCGTTGCACGGTTAAATTTGTTGACCGACTCACCTTGTAAGTCAAAGCGGAATTCTGCAATTCCGTCCGAAAGCATTTGGACGGTAATGGCATTGCCAGCGTGGATCATGCCTGATCTCCTTTATTTTGGAGGACTTCTAAGTTGATGTTGTGAAGCGAGTACGTCATTCCTACGTACATCTATGCTCCGCCAATCTTACGATAACTATATCGAAAAAGAACATAACAAGTTGTATCAAGCCGTGACGCAAGGGTCATCTATTTTTATTCAATTATTTCGTGTGCTTGCGTGATGTATTTTTGAATGATGCGACCTAAATAGAGTGAAGTTTTTGTTTCATTTAGGATTTTTTATGGATGAGTGCTCAAAAAATGATTAGACAGCGCCCTTATGTTTCAAGTCAACCTTTGCGCCGATTTTGGCAATTTAGTCAATGCTGCACTTGCAGGTAAACCCAAACAGAATGAAAACTTGTGATGAAAAGCTGGAAATAGGACGTACTTTGCAGCCTATGTTACAATTTGCAGTCTAGACCGAATACCGGTCTTTTTCTTTTATTTCGTTTTCTTTGGTTTCCAGGTTTTCATATGATTAAGTGGATCATTCTGGCGATTTTTATTCTTTCTGCACTTTATATTCAGCAACGTGGGAAGGTTCGTCACTCGTTTTATCGTCAATTTTTCGATCATTCAACGATTCTTGCACCGATTAACTACCTCATGTACATGTTTTCAAAGGTGCCGAATCAGCCGTATATCGACACTCAGCATTTTCAAGACTTAAAAGTGTTGGATGAAAACTGGGAAATGATTCGTGATGAAGCAAAAGCTTTATATGAAAAAGGCGGAATTAAAGCATCGAGTAGTTATGATGACTTGGGGTTTAATTCCTTTTTCAAAACAGGCTGGAAGCGTTTTTATCTGAAATGGTATGATTCTGCACATCCGTCAGCCGCTGAACTTTGTCCAAAAACCACAGCCTTGCTGAAAACCTTGCCGACGATTAAAGCCGCGATGTTTACCGAACTGGCACCAGACAGCCGTTTGGTTCGTCACCGTGACCCCTATGCGGGTTCATTACGTTATCACTTGGGGCTGATCACACCGAACGATGACCGCTGCTTTATTGATGTGGATGGTGAGCGCTATTCATGGCGTGATGGAGAAAGTGTGGTCTTTGATGAAACCTATATTCACTATGCAGAAAATAAGACCGATCAAAACCGCATTATTTTCTTTGCCGATGTCGAGCGTCCGTTAAAGACACGCTTTATGGAACGTTTCAATCACTGGTTTGGTAAAAAAGTTATGACCGCTGCCAGCTCTCCAAATGAAGCAGGAGATCAAACGGGTGGGCTGAATAAAGTCTTTGGTTATGTCTATCAAGTGCGGATCAAAGCCAAAGCTTTGAAGAAAACCAACCGTCAACTGTACTACTTCTTAAAGTGGTTCCTGATGCTCGGAATTTTCTTCCTGATCTTTGTTCGACCTTATGTTTTTTAAAGCACATTAAACGCACTGAGGGGCGTTTTTTATTTGGACAGAAAAGGGGAAGCCTATCTGCGCTTTTGATTTTCTATTTATTTCAAGGCTTACAGTGGATTCGAACCACGCATGGCTTTATGCTTTATCCAGTTAAAACTAAAAACAATATGAGCGCGTATCTGTGTCACTTTTAAGATCGCAACTTATAACTTAGATCAAGCATGAGGTTTCAAGGTGCAAAAGTTTCGTTCGAAGATGGACTGGTGGTTTTTGGGGTTTATTATTGCCATGTCAGGCCTGTTGGCCCAATTGATTTTGACCACCAATGGCAAAGGCATTTTGATGCAAAATCTTTTGTTCGTTGTGGTCTATGCTTTGACTATTGTTTTGCTGTGGTGGCCGCTATGGAGTACCCGCTATGTGGTCGATCAGGAGCAACTGACAATTCGCAGTCTCTGTTTTAAATGGATCATTCCCTTAAGCGCAATACAGTCAGTTTCTGAAACAGATAATTCGATCAGTTCACCTGCCTTGTCCTTAGACCGTCTAAAGATTGAATACCTGAAACAGGGCCAAACCAAAACCATTTTGGTGTCACCGAAAGACAAAGTAGCGTTTAAAGCTGCGTTAAAATTGTCATAAATACAGTCTTAGGCAAGTTGTATGTTTTACGGGCCTAAGCGAGTGAAAGCCTTGCTCAAATATGCGGTGAGGACTAAAGTAAAATAAACTTGAGTCCTGTTCACCCCTACAAACCTCCATTTGCAAAACGTCTACTTGCCGTTGAAGGATATTCTTATGAAGTCGTATCAATTGAGTCCGACACAAATTCAAACTTTAGTACCGCATATGGGAAGTTGTATCGCTTCAGATATGATTACGGTGCAAGGCCTAAAAGTAGCCTACATGTACCGTGAAGAAGCACAATCTAGTGAGGAAAGTGGTTGGGTTTTTTTATCGGGTGAAGAAGGAGATGACTATATTGAAGACCCTGAAAATTTAGGTTTTTATGAGGTCAATGTGATTGCCAACTATGATACGGACATCATTGCTCACTTAAATGCGCCTGCGGGAAGTCACTTTGCCCGCAATGAGCAAGGTGTGTTTGAACGGATCGATTTTGAAGCGATGGATCTGGAGTAAGCCTTCAACCTCAGCATCAACGTCTTTTACTAGCCAGACTAGCTTTGAAATGCACTTGTCATGTGCTTGAAATGCGTCAGACATGCCCAATCTAAAAGACAGATCAAAGGCTAAGCCTACGCAAAACAGTTGACGGCGAGCCGAGAAAATTAGGGAACCCTGTGAACGAAAACGCACGAGAACATATCGAAAAAATTCTAGCTAATATGACCACACTGCCGGGCGTTTATCGCATGCTCGGCAAAGACGGTGAACTGCTGTATGTGGGCAAAGCGAAAAATTTAAAAAATCGTGTCTCGAGCTATTTTGTCAAAACCATTGAGCACCCGAAGACCCAAGCTTTGGTGGCGCGTATTTATGACATCGAAACCTTAGTCGTTCGTTCCGAAACTGAAGCATTGCTGCTTGAACAAAACCTGATTAAGCTGCACCGTCCTCCGTATAACATCATGCTCAGGGACGATAAGTCCTATGTGTATATCTTTGTCTCTGCCGATAAACCTTATCCACGGATTGCATCGGGTCGAGGCAAAGGCAAACACCAAGTTGGAAAGTTTTTTGGACCGTATCCGAGTGCTTATAATGCACGGGATACTTTGTTGGTTTTGCAAAAGCTGTTTAATGTTCGTCAGTGTGAAAATAGCTATTTTTCACAGCGTAAGCGTCCTTGTTTGCAGTATCAAATCAAACGTTGTTCAGCGCCGTGTGTAGGACTCATTAGCCCTGAAGAGTATAAAAATGATGTCGATAACTCGATTCGTTTTTTACAAGGGGACACCAAAGAGCTGAATCAAGAACTGATTGCGAAAATGGAGCAAGCGGCCGAAGCCCTAGAATTTGAGAAAGCGGTGTTTTACCGTGACCGTATGGCGCTGCTACGGGATGTCCAGTCACAACAAGCCATTTATAAGCTCAAAGGTGAGGCCGATATTTTAGCGATTGCCTATCAGGCAGGAGTGACCTGTGTGCAGATTATGCATGTGCGCAACGGGAAAATGCTCGGAGGAAAAAGTTATTTTCCAGATATGCTCGGAGATGATTTGGGGCAAATGCTGGCCGACTTCATAGCGAACTTTTATTTCCAAGTGGCGGATGAAGTACCCAGTGAGGTGATTGTAAATGTCGAATTGCCCGATCGACAAGAACTGGAACAAGCGTTACAACAACAGTTTGATAAGAAAGTACAGATTAAACATAGCGTGCGTGAGACACGTGCAGAGTGGTTAGAGCTGGCACAGATGAATGTGCAGCATGCGATCAAAGGGCAATTGGCCAATCACTTTGAACTGAATGAGCGTTTCCATCAACTTGAACAAGTGGTGGGACGTCCGATTGATCGGATCGAATGTTTTGACATCTCACATACCATGGGCGAAGAAACCGTGGCTTCGTGTGTGGTGTTCGACAGTGGCGGCATTCGTAAGCGCGATTATCGTCAGTTTTCAATTCAAGACATTACCGCGGGTGATGACTATGCCGCAATGCGTCAAGCGCTGACCCGTCGTTATAAAAAAGCCATGCTGCCTGATTTATTGCTGATTGATGGTGGCAAAGGGCAGTTGCATATGGCGATGGACGTCATGCAAGAGCTGGGTTTAGAGGCCTTTATGGTCGGGGTGTCAAAAGGCGAGGGGCGTAAACCGGGCCTTGAAACCCTACACTTTACCGATGGAACTAAAATTCAGTTGCCTGAAGATCATAAAGCGTTGCATTTGATACAACAGGTGCGTGATGAGGCACATCGCTTTGCGATAACTAAACACCGAGCCAAACGTGATAAAAAACGGGGTTCATCGATTTTGGAAGTGATCCCGGGTTTGGGGCCGAAACGCCGTCGTGATTTGTTAACGCACTTTGGCGGGATTCAAGGGGTGTTGAAGGCCTCCGAGAAAGACTTAACCCTAGTCCCCGGTTTGGGCGAAGTGATGGCCCGCACCATTTATAAAGTTTTGCATGAATAGAACCGCATCTACTGCGATGGCAAAAGTGCTTATTGACCCATGGGTCATTGATCATTCACATTGGTTGAATTGTGTTGTAAAGATATGGATGGAATTTAAAAAAAGGATGCCACATGTCGCTTCAACACAGTTATCAGGCTTTAGCAGAACAAGAATGGATTGATATTCCTACAGGTTGGTTACAAGGACGCACGATCTATGGGGGACTGGTCGCAGGTTTAATGATGCAAAAAGCATTGTTGACTCTTGCCGATGACACGAAGCATTTACTCAGTTGTAGCGTGACTTTTGTTGGCCCAGTACAACAGGCCAAAGTTCGTTTAACCAGCGAGATTCTACGTCAAGGCAAGTCGGTTACCACCTTGGAAGTACGTTTATGGCAAGATGATGCAGTTCAAAGCATTTTAGTGGCAAGCTTCGGGACACAGCGTGAATCAAGTATCCATGTGCATCAAGAACCTGTAGCACCCGCGTTTCCATCGGTTGATGGTCTTACAGCAGCACCGCATCATCCGCTTGCGCCTGAGTGCTTTAAGCAGCTAGATATGGTTTGGGTGACAGGGCAGTATCCATGTACAGCCAGCCCAAAGCCTGACTTTTCTGGCTGGTATCGCTTTAATCCAGACTTACATGAAAATCGAGACATGACCGTAGCCGACCTCATGGTGTCGATGGACATTTGGCCACCAGGGGTGCTACCGATGTTTAAAAGTATGGCACCTGCCAGTTCGCTAACATGGCATTTGACCTATGTGCATCCACTGAAAAATCAGTTACACGATTGGATGAAGTACCATGTTGAAACGCAATATGCTGCGGATGGATATTCCACCGAAGCCGCCTATTTGTGGGATGATCAGAATCGTTTAATTGCAATTTCACGTCAAACAGTTACCGTGTTTGCCTAGTGACACCTTAGGTCAATTCGTATAAAGTGGGCGCTATTAACGATGGATTAAACCTCAAAAAAGTGTGCATTTTCATCGTACATGAGGGAAACAACTGGCGGTGTTTATGACTACAGGTCGCATACTGAATATTCCTAATATCTTGACCTTGGCGCGTATTGCCTTAATTCCGGTCTTTTTGTTGGTGGCCTATTGGCCCCCTGTAATGGGTATCGCTGAACAAGCGGTAAGTATGTCTCGTCATATTTTGTTGACGTCTATTTTTGTCGTTGCAGCGGTGACAGATTGGTTCGATGGTTATTTGGCGCGGACTTTAAATCAGACCTCTGCATTTGGACGTTTCTTAGACCCTGTAGCGGATAAATTGATGGTGGCAGCGGCACTGATCGTGTTGGTGCAGTGGAAACCAGAAATTTCGATGGCATTTGCGGCGATTGTAATTATTTCCCGTGAAATTACGGTGTCAGCACTGCGTGAATGGATGGCGGAATTAGGTGCACGTACCAATGTAGCCGTGTCTACGGTCGGGAAATATAAAACCGCTTTTCAAATGATTGCGATTACCGTGTTCTTACTGAATTGGCAGCCGCTTGAAATGTTGGCTTATGCATTGTTGTATACCGCGGTAATTTTGACTTTATGGTCGATGTTTATTTATCTCAAAGCGGCTTGGCCGTACTTAAAACAGCCTTAAGCATTTTTTATATTTAAAACTCCAGCAAAATTGCTGGAGTTTTTGTTTGATGATTTAGCATATATCAATGTAAAAATTTTACTTATAGCAGCATTTTGATCAGTTATTTATGCATCCAGTTCGTAGATTCTTGCTTGAAGTTTCCCATCTTTTCCAAATTCGTTTAAATGACCATCCAGATCCATCCACATTTTAGTGATGGGCTTATTATCTAAATTTGCACCGACCCAAGTAAATACACCCTTTAAATCATAAATTCCATCATTATCTTGAAGGGAAAAGTCACACATGACTGCAAAACCTGCTCGAACTAAAATCACATCATTCTGATGGTCAGCTGGTTTTGCACCACTTAACCAATCAGGGTCACCAGTGATTTTAAATTGAAGCAGTTGAACACTTGGGGATTGCTTGATAAACATGTTAGTAACTGAACTTAAAATCTCTTCAAAGGGGTTGGGAGATAAAAATTCAAGCATATGTTTGCTCTCTAATAGTTGTTCGAAATCGGTTTTCATATTTAACTCTTTATTTAATAATCCTATTCTAGTTCTAAAAATTGTGCCAGAACTAACTATGCGTTTCTTCCTCAGTATCATCTTCAAAAGTTTTGGCAATTTTTTCAATATTGAGGCTCTTGGCCATGGCATCGAAAATTTCCTTATAAACCCCATCCTGACGGTACAGCGCTTCATGTTCTCCATGTTCAGCAATCCAGCCTTCCTTCATGACATAGGTATAATCGGCATCGATAATTTGCGACAGACTATGCGAAATAATAATCACCGTTCGCCCTTGTTTGATCTCATCGAGGCTCTGTTTAATTTGCTCGCTAGCAATCGCATCGAGGCTGGCAGTTGGTTCATCGAGAAAAATAATCGGTGGATTTTTGAGGAACATCCGTGCCAGTGCAATGCGTTGTTGTTGCCCGCCTGAAAGCATCAGTGCATCGGATTGGTAAGCTGAGGGGAGCTGCAAAATTTGTTCATGAATAGAGGCTTTTGCTGCGGCAGCATAGACCTCTTCATCACTGGCATTGATTTTTCCATAGCGAATATTGTCTAAAATACTGCCTTGGAAAATGTGATTTTTCTGTAAGACGAGGCCAATGTGATCACGTAAATAGGCGGTGTCGATGTCTTGTAAATCAATTCCATCGAGCTCAATTTTTCCTGCTCCGGGCTGATAAAACTTATCCAATAAGCTAATTAAAGTGGATTTGCCTGCACCCGATAAACCGACCAACGCTGTAATTTTGTTGGGTCGAATTTCCATGTTGACTTGTTTAAGCGCATGGTGACCATTCGGATAGAAAAAATCGACATTCTTTAGGGTAAATTTACCCTGAATTGTGGGTTTGAGCGTACCACTTTGCTCGATTTCATCATCTGCTTCTAAAATCTTAAAAAAGCTTTCCGCGTAAATCATCGCATCATTCACTTCATCATAAATACGGTGCAATGAACGAATCGGGGCGGAGACATTATTGAACAGCAAAATATGAAACATGATCATGCCAATGCTCATTTGTCCATCGAGCACAAAGTACGCTGTGAGGATGATGATCAGCACAATCCCGATTTGTTCAATAAAGGTCTTTAAGCCATCAAATAAAAAGCTGAGTTGACGTGTTTGCATTTGGTTATCGGTCAGTGCTTTTTGCAATTTCAGTTGTTTGGTCGACTCAATGGATTCTCGGTTAAAGGACTTAATCACGCTAATCGACTGGATAATACTGAGAATGCCTTGGCTCTTTTTTTCACGGCCATCACGCAGGTTACGTCGCCATCCCCCCAGTTTCTTAGCTTGTTGGAAGGTCAGCCAAAAGTAAATTGGGATAATACTGGTCGCTACTAAACCGACGTAGAAGTTGGCATAGTACATCAGCCCCAGTGCCACAATGGCACTGCTAAAAAGTGGCAAAATATCGATAAAAAAGATTTGTACCAGACGGGTGAGTGAGCCAATGCCACGGTCAATTCGCGTTTGTAGCTTACCTGCTTGGTTCTGATCGGCATTAAAAAAGGCCAAACGGTAGCTGAGAAATTTTTCGATAATGCTTTGCGCCAAGTCTTGCGATACCAGAATGCGGAGCTTTTCCCCATAAAACTTTTGACCAAACTGTACCAAGGCACTGATGATTTCTTTACTGAGTAAAATCACAGTAATGGTGATCAAAATATGGAGGCCTTCGGTCAGTCCTTGGCCTTGTTCGACCAGACGGTTGATACTGTCGACGGCATATTGCAAAGTCAGAGCATTAACCTGCGCGGTGAAGGAGCCAATCAGCGTCAGGATCAAGGTCGCAATCACCAATATCCGATAGGGACGGACAAAGGGGCGAAGCTTTTGAAACAACTGCCAAAGGTTCATACATGCTTCTTTTTATTGTGAAAGTTCACATGAGTGTATGCATAAGGATGCTAGGCGATAAGCTGTGACTTTGTTTTGATTTGTGTCGCTCTGAATTCAGTTAAACTGTTTGCAGAGGAGGAAAAGTCATGACCTTAGATCTGTTTAGTCCTGAACCGCAAGCAAACTTGCTCCCATTCGATGGGCAGGTGCAGGACTTGGGCTTGATTTTAACGGCAGAGCAAAGTGCGAAATATTTGGATTATTTTTTAGCACATTTGGCATGGCAACCTGACGAAGTCGTACTGTATGGCAAACGTTATGTCACAGAACGAAAAGTGGTGTGGTATGGCGATGCCGAGTACCAATATCATTATTCGGGCAGTGCCAAGCAAGCACTGTTATGGAATCCAGCTTTGTTTCGTTTAAAACAACATATTGAGCAACTGGAGGGACATCCATTTAACTCGTGCCTAGCTAATTTATATGAAAATGGCAACCAAGCCGTGGGCTGGCATAGTGATGATGAGCCTTCACTACGTTCGCCGCAGCAAGAAAATGTGGTGATTGCCTCACTCAGTTTTGGTGCAACCCGTAAGTTTTGCTTTAAGCACAAGTTTAAACCAGAGAAAATCGAGCTGATGTTGCACAGCGGGCAATTGATCGTGATGCGTGGACAGACCCAGCGCTACTGGAAACATGCTTTGATGAAATCCAGTAAAATCACTGAGCCGCGTCTGAATTTAACCTTTCGCTATTTCTATCCAACGCTTCAACGCTAAGTATAATTAAGCTTCAATATTATGCAGCAGATGGCATTTCTGTTCGATCTGTAAGGCACTATGTCTTAATATTTCAACCATTTTTTTCAGATCCACAAATTCAAACCGGTTTTTCGAAGCCAATAAGGTCAGTGCCAACGGTGTATCTTTGGGTGAAAATTTGACTGGTACAGACAGACTGGCAAGGTTGGGGTCGAACTCGCCATTGGAAAAATAATAGCCCTGTTTCTTAATGGCTTTCATTTTCTGTAAAAATTCATCTTGGCTCGCAGCAAAATTGACCTCGGCCAGCTGAGCCGAAAATTTTTGATAATATTCAATAATTTTAGCTTTGCTGAGCTGTGAAATCACCACTTTAGGCGATGAACCCAAATACACGGGACGTGGGCAACCACGCCCATAAGAAAATAACTCAAGGTCTTTAAAGACTTCACCATATAGGTCAATACAGTGTTCTGCGTTGAGCTGGGTGAGGATACAGCAAAACTCCGTTCGCTCAACAATGTCTTGCATAAAAGGAATACTGATTTGTAAGAGTGGGTCTGTGGTTCGAGAGATATAGTCCAACACAGCAATTTGAGAGCCTAAAGTATAGTCGCCGCTGGTTCCACTTAAGCGCTGTAAAAGTCCTGCGGATACCAATTCCTTTAAGTAACGGTAACTGGTGGGCTGTGATAGCCCCAGTTCGGCACTGATGATATCGACATTGATAATCGGGCGTGACACAGAAAAGAGGTCTAAGACAGTGAGAATTTTACCGAAACTTGAAAGTGCCATAAGAACCTACTTAGTCAAAATAAAAGCCATTTGAACGACAGTTACTATATAACAAAAACCCTAGACTCGACATGGCTTTCGTTCTGAGCGCATGGCTTTCGTGGACTTTTATCAGCATTTGTAACGCAATAAAAGGGGTGAAATATGATCTTAAAAAAATGTAAATTATCATATTAAGATATTTTAATTGACAAAAATTCATATTTTTGGAAAAATTATCATTGTAAATGTCTTTTAATGAATAATGCTTTTGTTATTTGTTGAGCTATTTTCTTTCCTTTCAACATGGCGCTGTCTTTGACCATGTCTGTAAAAGACTTCATTTATTGAATTATTTTTTCATCCGTCTTCGCATGAGGTGAGGACGAAGTGATGCTGTTTGTCTGAGCAATGCTGTGTGGAAGAATTGTTTAAATGTTGTCATTCAGCGCATTTAGAGATGAATTTATGTTCCTCACCAAACAGTTACTCGCATTCCGTCCAAATAAATTGGACTGGATTTTTGCGACGAAAACCTTTTTGGCAGGCATGCTTTCACTTTATGTCGCATTTTCATTAGATTTAGCTTATCCCATTTGGGCGATTGGAACCGTCTTCGTCATCGCAAACCCATATGCGGGTATGACCTCCTCAAAAAGTCTTTATCGGGTATTGGGAACGTTGCTGGGAGCGATTGTTTCGATTGCAGTCACGCCAAATCTGATCAACACTCCAGAATTGTTCACGTTATTTTTAGCCACATGGGTCGGGTTTTGTCTATATTTTTCATTGTTGGATCGGACGCCGCGTAGCTATATTTTTATGTTGGCGGGCTATACCACGGTCATTATTTGCTACAACATTGTCTATAACATTGAAACCACTTCTATGTTTGATATGGCGATTGGTCGCTGTATTGAAATCACGGTGGGAGTACTGTGTAGTGCAGTGGTGAATGCGGTACTGTTTCCCATGCATATTGGTCCCGTAGTCAAAACCCGTGTTTCACAGACTTTTCAAGACACCCGAGCGGTTTTTGATCAGATCCTGACAGATGATGTTAAGGCCATTAATTACAGCACTACGCTTAGTCATATCACGCGGGATATTGCCGATATTCATGTGATGGCCGTGCACTTGAGCTATGAAAAATCGACCTTGCAGGGCATGACCAAACCGCTCCAAGAAATGCTGCATCAACTCAGTATGTTGGTGACAAACTTGGTGGCCATGGCCGAGCGAATTCAGCAGTTAGATCACATTGACTCACGCTACCGTCCAGCTTTAGAAAAGGCGCACGCACAGATTGTAAAATTTTTACAAAGTGATCAGGTCATTTTAGAGCAGGACTTAAACCAGCTACCTGAGCAGTTTGAGTCGAGTTTTCAAGCCGTGTTTGATAGTGCCTTGCCACAGCAGCAAGTCATGTTGGCCAGTTTAAAAATGGATGTGCGTCATTTCACCCAAAATATACGTGCTATTAAGTTGATTTGGCAGCGTATCCAACAGGGGGATGACAACTTACCCGCAATCGTGACCCCGATTAGTACAAACTATCCCAACTTACATCGAGATCATGGCGTAGCCGTGCGTGGCGGCATTTCAGCTTTTATTGTGGTGCTTGTGGCGACTGGCTTTTGGATTGTCAGTGGTTGGAAAGCGGGTTTTATGATGGCAGAGATGGCCGCTATTTGTGCCTGTATTCTGACCAGCATGGACAATCCTGTTCCTGCCTTAAAAATCTTTATCCGTGCCAGTCTATATGCGGCGATTATTGTCTTTATTTATGCTTATGGCATCTTTCCGCACATTAGTGCTTTTTGGATGTTGGCTGTGGTGCTGGCCCCTTTTTGTATGTACTGTCTGATGCTGTTTTTACATCCACCACTCACAGGTTTAGCGCTACCTTTGATAATGGGTGTGGTCATGGGCTTAAACCTGCAAAACCGTTATCACCTTGATCAAGTGATGTTTTTTGATGCATCGATTGGGACGGTGCTTGGCCCCATCATTTCTGTCTATGTGATTCACTTGGTGCGTGCGATGTCGCCGGATATTACTGCCAAGCGAATCTTGTCTTTACATTATAAAGCGATACGACAAGCGCTTTACTTGCCTTATGGGGTGGAATTTAGAGTGCATTTGCGCAGTATGTTGGATCGGATAGGCGTACTGAATACCAAGTTAGTACAGTCCGATCGCTTGAAGCAAAAAATCAATTTGGCCCTGATTGAATCCAGTGCAGTGATTGATTTAACTCGGGTGCAAGAACTGATTGAAAAAATGCCTATGCAGGCCTCTATCACGCTGCATCTACAAGAACTACAAAGCCAAATGGATGCTTATTTTCACGCTAAAGAATTAGACCATAGCGACCTACAGGTCAGACAACACATTTTGGACAAAATTCAGATCATTCAGGCCGAGCTTATACAGCTGCAAGACCTAAGCATTGCTCGGCGTTTGCAAGTTTCACTGAATAATATTCAAAGCAGTCTCTGTCATGCGACATGGGACGAAATGTCTCAAGTCCGTTTGCTGGGAGCATAACGATGGGTGAACTTAATATCTATGGTGTGTATGTGCCAGTTTTGGTCATTCAGGCGGTATTGGCCTACATCGTATTACGGTTACTCATGCGGGTGACCGATCCTTGGGTCGACAAAGGCTGGATTTTTTTACCCAGTATTTTTTATTTATGCCTCTACATTACTGTGCTTGGCGTAGTCCATTGGGGTTTTATCGTGAGCTTTGCCTAAGCGCACATCTGATTGAAATGAATGAGGTAAAAGAAATGGCATCCTTTGATTGGCGTAAACTGAGCCGTCCCATCACTTTAGTGCTGATTGCGGGTATCGCGATCGCGGTACTCGTGCATCTTTGGCATTATTATAATGCTGAACCGTGGACACGTGATGGGCGGGTTCGTGGCGATGTGATTCAAGTGTCTTCCGATGTATCAGGCTTAGTCACGGAAGTTTTAGTGCACGATAATCAAAGCGTCAAACAAGGGCAGGTGCTGTTTAAAATTGATGTGGCGCGTCAGGCGCTTGATGTGGAACAAGCCAAATCAGACTTGGCTAAAGCTAAAGCCAGTTTGGCTGCTGCCGAAGCGGAGCTATTTCAAAGCAAAGCCAATTTGACCAAATCACAAGCCAATAGTCACTTGGCCGATAAAAATGCAGAACGCTATGCCAATTTGATGGATGGTGCTATATCAAAGCAAGAACAAGATCAGATGTTTGCCGTACGAGATCAATCACATGCCGAACATGAACAAATGCAAGCGGCGATTCAGCAGGCCAAAGCCAATATTGCGCAGCAACAGGCGTTAATCGATGTAGCCACCAGTAATTTACATTTGGCTGAATTAAACTTGAACCGTTCCGAAGTCCTAGCACCAGCCGATGGCACACTGTCTAATTTTGAGATGAAAGCAGGGAATTATGTCAAAGTGGGACAAGCGGTAGCGGCGCTATTAGATCGCTCGCAGCTTTATGTGGTCGGTTATTTTGAAGAAACCAAGTTAAATAAAATATATTTGGGTGCGCCCGCTACTGTACAGTTGATGGGGGACTCAAACATATTGAAAGGACATGTGCAGGGGATTGCTTCAGGCATTGAAGATCGTGAACGAACTACAAGTACAGGTTTGTTGGCCAATGTAAATCCAACCTTTAGTTGGGTACGTTTAGCGCAGCGCGTTCCTGTGAAAATTGCACTGGATGATATTCCGAAAAATGAATTGGCCTTTGTCGCGGGGCGAACCGTAACAGTACATATTACCGAGTCACAGCACTAAATTGAGCTCTGTTCATTTCAAAAAAAAGCATCCAATGAGGATGCTTTTTTTTGAACGCTATTTGATGTGTTGAGATCCGACTCCAGTCATAAAAACCATGTCATCTGTTTTAAGAAAGGCTTACTTAAGGTGTTAGACCTTCAGGATTGCGATACCAACTTTCAATAAATAATGTTGCGGCAAGACTATCAGCAGAAACTTTTTTGCCTCGGCCTTGCGCATGGTAATGGCTCAGCTCATCACGGGCTGTACGAGTACTTAAGCGTTCATCCACCATCCATGTTTCAATATTGGTTTGATGGCGTAAACGACGTGCGAACTTACGTGCTCGAGCAGATAATTCTGACTCGCTATCATCCATATTGAGTGGTAAACCGACTAAAAATACATTGGGCTGATATTGTTTAATAATTTTATGCAGTTCATCCCAGTTGGGGATGCCATCTTTCATTGGAAATAAAGCCAAGGGCGTTGCACTTTCAATCAGCGCTTGACCGACAGCCATGCCCATTTTTTGTGTACCGAAGTCAAATGCCATAATCATTTGAGGTGTGTTTAAATCAGGCATGTCCAATCTCAGAAGACAACCATGTTCGGTCCAGCCCGAGCTTTTTATAGGCAGCATCCCAACGGTCGTTATAAGGAATATTAAAAATCAAATCCATATCAGCATCACAGACCAACCAATCACCACGAGCGAGTTCATCTTCCAATTGGTTTTTGGTCCAGCTGGCATAACCCAAAGCAATTTGATAACGACCCACACCTTCGTTATGGGCAATGGCATCTAGAATATCTTTAGAGGTAGTGATACAGATATTTTCCCCCACCGCAATGGAAGAGTGCCATGTCGGCTGGCCCGTATGTAAGACAAAGCCAGCTTCTGGACGCAAAGGCCCACCTTGGAGAACATCGTGTGGTCGTACGTGATCGGCTTCAATTTCAAGATCATTGAGCAGTTCTTTGACTGAAAGTCCTGAGGGGCGGTTGATGATGATGCCTTGAGCACCTTCCTCATCGTGTCGGGCCAAATAAATCACGGTATGGGCAAAGACTTCATCTGCCATATCGGGTGGGGCAATGAGACAGCGATGCGTCAGATATTGTTTGCTCACCTAAAGGCTTCTCCTTGAAATTAAAATGCTTCTAGTCAAATGTTGTTCTCTACCACGTTACTAGACTAATGCACTTTCTCCAAATCTTTTTTTGTGATCCAGTCTACATAAATTAGGCAGATTGAAACTTCAACTGACGTAACTGCTTGGCATGTTGTAGCGTGGTGTCATTAATTTCAACGCCGCCTGTCATGCGTGCGAGTTCATCGATACGCTCATCTTCTTCTAAGTTTAAAATGGTGCTACTGGCAGGGTCGGTCTGACGTTTTTTCACCAACAAGTGCTGGTCGGACTGTGCTGCAACTTGAGCTTGGTGGGTAATACACAGAATTTGCACATGCGAACCCAAGTCGGCCAAGAGACGACCGACAATTTCGGCTGTGCCACCGCTAATACCGACGTCAATTTCATCGAAAACTAAAACTTCAGCTTCAGTTTTTTCAGCATTCATCACTTGCATCACCAACGCGATACGTGACAACTCCCCCCCTGAGGCAACTTTGGCTAATGGTTGCGGTGGGATGCCTTTGTTGGCGGTGAACAGTAATTGGATAAAACTTAGGCCTTCACTAGAAACCTGCTCCATTGGTTCAAACTTAAACTCAAAGTGCGCTTCAGGCAGAGCCAATTGTTTGACCTGTTCGGTTAAATGTTTTGCCAATGGTGCGGCTGCATCGCGACGAATTTGGTCAAGGTACTGGGCTTTATTTAACAGGTCCTGATGCGAGACTTCAACTTGCTCAGCTAGTGTTTCTGGATCTTCTAATAAATGGAGCTGTGCCAGTTCAGATTGCCATTGTTCATGCTCTTGTTTTAAGTGTTCTGGCTGCGTGCGGTACTTACGGGCAAAACGGTGGAACATCTCAAGCTGGGTGTTCAACTCTTCCATGCGTTCTGGGTCATAACTTTGACGGTCAATAAACTGACGTAGATTGGCCGTGGCATCGTCAAGCTCACTTTGTGCATTCAGCAAAGACGTATGAATCTCGGCCAACTGTTCACTGCGTCCAGCATGTGACTCTAAGCGGCGAATAATACTGGAAATTTCTTGATTAATATTTTGTTCAGCATCATCTAAGGCCGTCACGGCATAACTACAGTCCTGCATGATATTTTCATGATGAGACAGGCGGTCGAACTCTTGTTCAATCTCTTTATAGTCGATTTGCACCACATCTTCGAGTTCTTCTAATTGTAAATTCAAAGTATCCATACGTTGTTTACGCGTGGCTTGAGCATCCAATGCGGCTTGGTGCTGACGAATGTCTTTTTGCCATGTGCTATAGGCTTCACGCACAGCTTGCGCTTCTGGGTAGAAGTTATGATAGAGGTCTAACCAGCGTCTTGGATAAGGTGGTTCTAATAGCTGTTGTTGACTGTGTTGGCTATACAGTTGTACCAGCAAACGCCCGATTTCTTTCAATTCAGCTAAGCTGCTCGGACGACCATTAATCCATGCTTTACTGCGGCCAGTGGCAAAAATAACCCGTCTTAAATGAATTTCTCCTGACTCATCATCTAACTCATGTGCCTTTAACCATGAGGCTTCAGGACTGTGCTCTTGATAGCTGAAAATAGCCGTGACATCGGCTTTGTCTGAACCGAAACGGACATAGTTGGTGTCGGTACGTTCTCCCAGACAGGCGGACAGTGCATCTAGCAATAATGATTTGCCTGCACCTGTTTCCCCAGTCAGGACATTAAAACCTTGATCGATATCAAGTGCTAAGTGATCGGCTAAAGCAAAATTAATTAAAGTTAAATGTGTCAGCATAAACGCATCCGAGCTGCGAAAAGTTTTAGTTTAAGATAGTGAAGTTTTATTCAGCCGACAAGACGGCAACGCTATTCGTTTTGTGCAAAGTCGGCTTATTTTAACGTGAATCTGAAAGTCGACCTAGCAGATTTTTTTAAATCCGACTGTTATAGCAAACTCAGCACAAACATGTGGGTATGCGATGTATACAGAAAGAGTACGACTCAGCGAACGGATCGCATTGGCAAAAAACACGCCAAAATAGGCTAGAAAGTGAGGCAATTATACGATGGTCGGACTTTAACAAAATACTGATTGAGGGGAATAAAACATCGATTGATTAGTTAATCGCACATCTTTAAACTAGCGAATCAATACGAATATAAATGCGCATTATCTGGAGTGTACGCATGTCAACTCAGTTCGACCATGTCTCTGTCATTAAAAAATCCAATGTTTATTTTGGCGGTTTATGCATCAGTCATACTGTGCAATTTGAAGATGGCACTAAAAAAACGTTAGGGGTCATTCTTCCGACAGAGCAAGCTTTGACGTTTGAAACACATGTGGCAGAGCGTATGGAAATTATTTCAGGCGAATGCCGTGTACAAATTGCAGACAGTGAAGAGAGCGAATTGTTCCGCGCGGGTCAGTCTTTTTATGTGCCTGGTAATAGTCGTTTTAAAATTGAAACCGACGAAGTGTTGGACTACGTGTGCCATTTAGAAGGCTAAGCTTTCAACCGATACTCGCCAAGTAATTTCAAGCGAAATCGGTTAAACTATCCGTCGCACAGCAATCCTGTAAAGTCAGCTTTACAGGATTTTTATTTTGGCACATCGTGTCGATGGTCATTTATTTTTTTAGAGGTCCTACATGGCTAAACCTGAATATTTCTATGGCGTTCATTCGGTGGAGTCATTGTTGGAACTTGAACCTGAACGCGTACTGACGCTTTTTACCTTAAAAGGGCGTGATGATCAGCGTTTAAAGCGTGTACTTGAGTTGGCTGAACCGTTTGGTATTAGCGTACAACAAACCGGTCGTGATCGATTAGAAAAAATGGCTGGCTTACCGTTCCATCAAGGGGTCGTGGCTGCAGTTCGACCTAATCCAGTTTTCAATGAAAAAGATTTAGAAGCCTTACTGAAACAATCTCCAAATTGTTTATTGCTGGGTTTAGACCAAGTCACCGATCCGCATAACCTCGGCGCATGTATCCGTACCGCGGCTGCAATGGGCGTTGAGGCCGTGATTGTGCCTCGTGATCGTTCTGCAAGTTTGACCCCGACCGCGCGCAAAGTCGCGGCAGGTGGTGCTGAAAAAGTTAAATTTATCCAAGTGACCAATTTGGCTCGGACTTTAGCGCAAATTAAAGATGAGTTTAATGTGCGTGTGGTCGGTACCATGTTGGATGAAAAAGCCTTGCCGCTACAACAGTTCGATTTTACTGGAACGGCTGTATGTGTGGTGATGGGTGCTGAAGATACTGGTCTGCGTCCCATTACCCAGTCTCAATGCGATCAAACGGTTTATATTCCGATGGCAGGAAATCTACAAAGTTTGAATGTCAGTGTAGCAACGGGTATGGCTTTGTATGAAGCATGCCGTCAACGTAATGTCTAAGATTTTTTAATTCCTGATTCAATGTAAGCCCAATGATGACCCCTCAAAAACAAGGCTATGTATTTATTGCCATCACCATGTGTATTTGGGGGGGATTTACCTTAACGGCGCGGCTCAGTGCCAATTGGGGTATTAGTGCGTGGGATATTACCGCCTTACGTTTTCTGTTGGCGTTTTGCATCTTAATGCCAATCTTGATCTATAAAAAAGATACCGCCTTTTTGTGGAAGAAAGAGCCTTTTATTTTGGCGATGATTGGAGGGGTGTGCTACTGCATCACCGCTTATAGCGCTTTTCATTATGTGCCTGCGGCACATGCTGCGATCTTTCTCAATGGCTGCATTCCACTTTGTACAGCTGTTGCAGCTTATCTGCTATTTCGACAACCGTTTGACCGGCATACTTGGCTCAGTCTCAGTATTATGTTGCTCGCACTGACGGCCATGAGTGGGCTGATGTATCAAGAAACAGGTATTGCTTTTAGTTTAGGTGATGGCTTGTTTTTTCTCAGTGCTGTGCTGTGGGGAACATTTACCGTTTTATTGAGACAATGGAAACTGTCGGCATGGCACTCCATGGCAGGTGTTGCGATTTGGGCTGCGATTATTTTTGTGCCGATTTATGTTTTATTCCTACCCAAAACCATAGCGCATGTGCAACCTGTGCAATTGATTGCTCAGGTGGTATTTCATGGCGTGTTCGTAGTCATCGTGGCGACCCTCACTTATGTGGAAGCCATTAAGCGTTTGGGGGCGTTTAAAACAGGCAGTATTGTGACTTTGGCGCCTTTTATTGCCGCGATTATTGCGGTTCCTTTGCTCAATGAACCTTTGAGTGTTGCGATTTTATGTGGTCTTCTGGGAATGGGGATCGGGGCCTTACAACCGTGGCGTTGGATACGGCAGGACAGTTTGAAAGCCCAACTCGCACAACAAAAAAAGCAGTCATAGTCGACTGCATTTTTTAGATTTCTGAATGGGCTAAATATTTTAAATGCAACGGTCTGAGTTGTGCGTATAAGTGTTCCAAGTGTCCATCATTTACCACAATATCATCGGCCAACGCTTGTTTTTGTTCACGAGACATTTGCGCTTTAATGATGGTTTGAATTTGCTCAATGGTTTGATGGTCGCGCTGTGAAGCGCGGAGAATCTGGATATCAATTGAAGCATCGATCAGAAGCGTATGTTGTGTCAGCTCATGCTGATTGGTTTCAAAAAGTAGTGGTGAAACCAAAATCGCATAAGGGCTGGTCGCAGCTTGTAATTGTTGCATGATGGACTGACGAATTGCAGGGTGGGTGATCTTTTCCAATTGCTTACGGGCAGACGGGTCCTGAAAAATGTGTTCACGTAAAGCACGTCGATTCAGTTCGCCATTGTCCAGTAAGGCCCACTCGCCTAAGCTGATTCGAATTTGCTGAAGTGCAGGCTGACCTACAGCAACAATTTCTCGAGCAACGACATCGGCATCGACTACTTGTATGCCTTGTTGTTCAAACCAGTGGCTTGCGGCAGATTTTCCACTGCCAATCCCGCCTGTCAGACCTAAAATAAATGACATATTATATTTTAATTGCCTAAATATATTTTCATAATTTGCTCACCCCACAAAAAGGCAATCCATCCTGCGATGGCTATATATGGGCCAAAAGCAAAAGGCTGATTTTCTTTGCGCACTTTGAGCAGAATGATGCCGATAATGGCACCTACGAAAGAGGAAAGTAGCACAATCAGCGGCAGCAGCAAAGGGCCCATCCATGCGCCTAAAGCAGCAAGTAACTTAAAGTCGCCATAACCCATACCTTCCTTACCTGTGATGAGCTTAAACAGATAGTAGACAATCCATAAGCATAAAAAGCCAATGATATAGCCCCAAATAGCCATCGTTGGTGTGGTGTAAATCGCATAACTATTGACCCCTAAACCCAGAGCTGCAAGGGTGAGGGTATAGCGATCAGGTAAAAGTTGAGTGTCAAAATCAATAAAAGTTAAGGCGATTAAAATGTAAGTGAGTACGAGACCAAACAACATTTGGATTGTTGGGCCAAAGACTGCAACCACGACCAATGCACAAATGGCGGTCAGGAGTTCAATCGCAGGGTAGCGAATACTGATCGGGTTATGGCAAGTGCCACACTTTCCTCGTAGCAGTAACCAACTAATCACAGGGACATTTTGATACCAGCGTATGGCACTTTTACATTTGGGGCAGGTCGAGGCAGGCTTGCTCAACGAGAGTTTCGTTTCATCAATAATCGGCTGTTCAGGATGAAGCAGAAGTTGGCAGTCGGTGCGCCATTCTTGTTCCATCATTTTTGGAGTGCGATAGATCACTACATTCAGGAAACTACCAATGCACAAACTAAAAACTCCAACGGCGAAATACAGCGCCATTGGAGTATTGATCAGATAGGAAATTATTTCTTGCATTAAACCACAGAACCCATTTGGAAGATTGGTAGATACATGGCAATTACTAGGCCACCTACAAGTACACCCAAGACTGCCATGATGAGAGGCTCCATCATTGCCGTTAATCCATCTACCGCATTATCGACTTCGTTTTCATAGTGAGTGGCAACTTTATCCAGCATGGCATCGAGCGCACCAGATTCTTCACCAATCGCCACCATCTGTACGGCCATTGATGGAAATTTATTGGTGGCACGCATCGCGAATTGAAGTTGTTGCCCTGTTGCGACATCTTCACGGATTTTCATCACGGCTTCTTCATAGACTACGTTATTGGTTGCACCCGCGGTAGACTCGAGGGCATCAATTAAGGGTACACCTGCCGCAAAAGTTGTAGAGAGGGTGCGGCTATAGCGCGCGATAATTGCTTTATAGACTAAATCACCAAAAATCGGGGCTTTCAGTGCAGCTTTATCCAACATGTCACGAAACTTTTTACTACGCTTTTTGGTTTCGAGTAAAGCGGTAATCACAACACCAACGACAATAATCAAAATGAACCAGTATTTCTGCATCCATTCAGACATATTTACCACCATTTTAGTGAATGCAGGTAAATCCGCACCAAAGGAGCTGAATAAATCTTGGAACACAGGGACAACTTTGACCATCAAAATAATGGTCACGATCACCGCAACCACAACCACGGTTGCTGGGTATTTCATGGCTTTTTTAATTTTTTGCTTTAACAATTCACTTTTTTCTTTATAGACCGCTACACGGTCCAGCATGGTCTCAAGCGCACCTGATTGTTCGCCTGATTCAACTAATGAACAGAATAAGTTGTCGAAATATTGCGGATATTTTTTGAGTGCTCCCGCAAAGGTATTACCGCCTTCAACTTCACCTTTAATGCCGAGGACAACTTCACGCATAGATGGGTTTTCTAGGCCTTCAGCCACAATTTCAAAACCTTGAACCAGCGGTACACCCGCTTTCATCATGGTTGCGAGCTGTCGAGTGAAAATCGTGATGTCCAGTGTGGTCACTTTTTTCTTCATTATCCCTTCAAGAATATTCTTTTTCTTTTCTCGAATACTCTTGATGGTAATCCCTTGTTTGCGCAAAGTAACTTTGGCGAGGGCGAGATTACGTGCAGGCAATTCCCCTTTAATTTTTGCCCCTTTACGATCAATCCCTTCATAATTGAAGGTTGGCATCATCTGTGCTTTTTTGACAGCCATGCATTTATCCTTATTCTTTCAATATTTCAACTATTCGCTGGTTACACGATTCACTTCTTGTAAGGAAGTGACCCCCTGCATAACCTTGAGTAAACCTGAACGACGTAAATTGTTAAATCCTAATTTTGCAGATGCTTCCGCAATCTGTAAGGCATTGCCATCTTCCATAATAATTTTTGAAATTTCTGGCGTGACTTTCATGACTTCATAAATACCAACACGTCCTTTATAACCTTCACGGCACTCAGCACACCCCACCGGTTGATAAACTTTGAAGTCTGGATCTTTGATATCTGTGGAAGTAAAGCCCATTTCGAGCAAACTTTGTTCAGGAATATCGACAGCGGCTTTGCATTGGCTGCATAAGCGGCGTGCCAAACGCTGTGCAATCACCAAATTGACCGAGGTCGCAATGTTAAAAGAGGGAACCCCCATATTGCGTAAGCGGGTCAGGGTTTCAGGTGCACTATTGGTATGGAGTGTCGACATGACCATATGACCTGTCTGTGCGGCTTTAATCGCGATTTCAGCCGTTTCAAGGTCACGAATCTCACCCACCATCACAATATCAGGATCCTGACGTAAGAAGGACTTCAGCGCAGCAGAGAAGGTGAGGCCGACTTTATTGTTCACATTGACCTGATTAATGCCTTCTAAGTTAATCTCAACAGGGTCTTCCGCAGTTGAAATATTGGTGTCTTCTTTATTTAGAATATTCAAACCTGTATATAGCGATACCGTTTTACCAGAACCTGTCGGGCCAGTAATTAACAACATGCCTTGCGGTTTGTCTAAAGCCTGCATAAATAGGTCTTTTTGATCTGGTTCATAACCTAAAGCATCAATCCCCAGCATAGCACTGGATGGATCGAGAATACGCAGAACCAGTTTTTCACCAAACAAGGTTGGAAGTGAGTTGACACGAAAGTCGATGGCTTTGCTTTTTGACAGCTTTAATTTAATCCGGCCATCTTGTGGCACGCGCTTTTCAGAGATGTCCATTTGTGACATAACTTTTAAACGTGAAGCAAGACGAGTCGCCAGTTGTAGTGGTGGGCTGGCAATATGACGCAGAACCCCATCTACACGATAACGAACACGGTAAGACTTTTCATAAGGCTCAAAGTGTAAGTCTGAGGCGCCCATACGAATCGCATCGATCAGTAATTTATTGATGTATTTGACGATCGGAGCTTCATCCCCTTGAGGTGAGTCATCTTCTTCGTCATTTGAGTTCTGATGGTCTTGCTCTAAGTCTAAATCAATATCTTCATCAGAAAATTCAAAACTATCGGCTTGTGCAAAATTTTGTTCGATTAGTTTTTCAAGCTGAGGATGTTCAACAATAATCGCTTCAATGTTCATTTTAGAATTGAAACGAATCGCGTCCATCGCATCCATGTTGGTTGGATTGCTGGTAGCGATATAGAGAATATTGCCACGACGGTATATCGGCAATACACGATGCTTGGTGATGAGTTTGTCTTCGACCAGATCCCGTAGAATTTGTACAGAATCATAGACACTTAAGTCAAAAACAGGCTCTCCAAACTCCAAAGAAATCGTCTCAGCGATCATTTGTGGGGAGAGTTTATGATTTTCAATCAGATAAGGAACGATGTCTTGCTGAGCCTTTTTTGCAGAGAGCATTGCCTGCTGCATATTTTCAGCAGTCATGCGTCCGTCTTCGACTAAGCGTCGAATGAAGCCTGTGAACTTAGGCAAACCATTTGATACTGACATTCCCCAGATCCTTAACTTCTCAATTGTTTATAATTGGTATCGTAAAATTATACTTTTGTTGCACAAAAATACCATATCTGAAAGTGTTGTCACCACCTTAATATCGATTAAAAGCATGAACTGGTCGTGATAGCAGGCGATTTTTTTACAAAAAGATGTCTTTATTTTCATTCGTATTATTTTGATTGCCGAAGAAATTCTAGAAGAAAACTATCTTTGAAAAATAAATACCGTGTAGAATGAGGCCGTTTTAATGAACTGTTTTGAATAGGGTGCTGTATGTCGGGTTCGACGATTAAGCCATGGGTTGTCGGCAATTGGAAGATGAACCCAATGCAGGCAGATGCCAAGCAATTGCTTCAAGAATTTAAACAGCTCTTGCAAGAGAATGAAATAGCAGAAGAAAAATGTAATATTGGGCTTGCACCTGTGACGCTGGCTTTGACTTCAATGCAGGCTGAATTGGCGAATGCTGCACGTTCAGTTTTTACTGTGGCGCAAGATGTTTCGCGTTTTGGCAACATGGGTGCATATACCGGTGAGGTGAGCGCAGAGCTGCTCAAAGATAGTCAAATTGAATATGTTTTAATTGGTCATTCAGAACGTCGTGAATATTTTGCTGAAAGCGCAGCAATTTTAAATGCGAAAGCTCAAAATGCCTTAAATGCGGGTTTAAACGTCATTTACTGTGTCGGTGAAAGCTTAGATCAGCGCGAATCTGGTCAGGCAGAAGTAGTCGTTTTACAACAAATTTGCGAATTAGCCAGTGTGGTAGCGGCAGAGCAGTGGCCTCATATTGTGATTGCCTATGAGCCAATTTGGGCCATTGGTACAGGAAAAACTGCTTCACCAGAAGACGCGCAAACCATGCATGCTAAAATCCGTGAAGGCCTCACGCAAATTACCAGTCATGGCGCGAACATGGCCATTTTATATGGTGGTAGTGTAAAAGCTGAAAATGCAGTAGAGTTAGCGGCCTGTCCAGATATCAATGGTGCACTCGTCGGTGGGGCATCTTTAAATGCAACGTCGTTTTATAAAATTGTCGAAGCATTTGCAAATACAAAATAATTAGGAGTTCAGCATGCAAACTTTTGTGCTGGTAGTACATATTATCTTAGCTGTGTTGATGATCGTGCTGATTTTGGTCCAGCATGGTAAAGGTGCAGATGCTGGTGCTTCGTTTGGTGGTGGCGGTGCTGCAACTGTATTTGGTGCATCAGGTTCAGGTAATTTCTTGACCCGATTGACTGCGGTCTTGACGGCCTTGTTTTTTATCACCAGTTTGTCGTTGGCTGTGTTTGCCAAAAAGCAAACCACAGATGCCTATAGCTTAAAGTCAGTGCAAACGACAAGTTCTGCACCTGCACAATCGACTGAAACTTCGCCAGCTGCACCTAAAACAAGCGAATAATTGGAATTAGTCCTTTCTTTTTTGTGGCGATGCTACTAGAATGCGTCACAGCTGCGGTGGTGGTGGAATTGGTAGACACGCTACCTTGAGGTGGTAGTGCTTTCGGGCGTGGGGGTTCAAGTCCCCCCTTCCGCACCAACTTATGAATCCAGAAGATTAAGTTGGTGTATGCAGCAAATTCTGTTGATGCGGGATGGAGCAGTCTGGTAGCTCGTCGGGCTCATAACCCGAAGGTCGTTGGTTCAAATCCAGCTCCCGCTACCAATCAATCTTATTTTAGAAGCAAACTAAAGTGAGTAACTTAAGTGATTAAGTTAAGAATGTTTTTGCGTTTTGATGCGGGATGGAGCAGTCTGGTAGCTCGTCGGGCTCATAACCCGAAGGTCGTTGGTTCAAATCCAGCTCCCGCTACCAATCTTATTTTAGATGCAAACTAAAATAAGCAGTTTAAGTGATTAAATTGAATAATTTTTGCGTTTTGTTGCGGGATGGAGCAGTCTGGTAGCTCGTCGGGCTCATAACCCGAAGGTCGTTGGTTCAAATCCAGCTCCCGCTACCAATTTGATTTAGGTGCAACTAAATCAGAGCAAGTACGAAGTATTTAGATTGAAAAATAGTTCATATTTGTATATAATTTTTGCACGTTGATGCGGGATGGAGCAGTCTGGTAGCTCGTCGGGCTCATAACCCGAAGGTCGTTGGTTCAAATCCAGCTCCCGCTACCAAGTTTCTAAAAAGAGGCTCACAACAAGGTGGGCCTTTTTGCACAGTGGATATTAATTTTCTGTGCAATAATTGGGGCGATTACGCCCTTTTTTATTGGCTATCGTGTAGTGTCGATGTGAGCCGGATACGGTGAAAGTCAAAGTGTCATGTTCCACTACTACTATAGTTTGTATTGGCTTGTAGTGGTCTGTTTCGGCCATTGAATCGCACAAAAATGACGAGAGTAAATGAAGCTATCAAATAAAACTCAAGCACTCCAAGACTTAATTGCTCCTGCAGTGCAAGCCTGTGGTGTTGATCTTTGGGGGATTGAATTCCTTCCTCAAGGAAAACGTTCTTTATTGCGCATTTATATCGACAAAGCTGTCGACGAAAATGCAGAACCCATCATCAATGAAGATGGTGAAGAAGAGCAGGGCCGTGGCATCGGTGTACAAGACTGTGTACGCGTGACCCAGCAAGTCGGCGCAATGATGGATGTCCATGATCCAATTTCAGGTGAATATGCACTTGAAGTGTCATCTCCGGGTTGGGATCGTCCATTTTTCCAACTTGAACAATTACCTGCATATATTGGTCAACAGATTGCTTTCCGTTTGATCAGTGCGGTCGATAACCGTCGTAAATTCCAAGCTAAATTGGTTGCTGTAGATCTTGAAGCTGAAATGATTCAAGTCGAAGTGGAAAAGCAACAGGTGCTTGAAATCGATAGTAATAATATTGATAAAGCCAATTTGGTCTATCAAGATTAATTCATTTAATAAATAAGAATCTGAACGAATAGGTGGCTTATGGCACGTGAAATTCTTACCGTAGTTGAAACGGTTAGTAATGAAAAAGGTGTACCTCGTGAAGCGATTTTCGAAGCCTTAGAACAAGCGCTTGTTGCTGCGACTAAAAAGAAATTTTACGAAGGAACAAACTCTGAAGAAGCTCAGCTTCGTGTAGAGATTGATCGTAAAACGGGCGAATACAGCACTTTCCGTCAATGGGAAGTGGTTGCGGATGAAGATCATGAAATGCCAGCATGTCAAGATGCGATTTCAGATGTTGATCCTGCACAATGGTCGATTGGTGATATTCGTGAGCTTGAAGTGCCTTCAATTGACTTCGGTCGTATTGCGGCGCAAATTGCAAAACAAGTGATTGTTCAAAAGATTCGCGAAGCTGAACGTGCGCTGATTGCAGATGCCTACGAGTCTAAAGTGGGTGAGTTGATCTACGGTGAAGTGAAAAAGCAAACCAAAGATGGCTTTATCATTGACTTAGGTGACAATGCTGAAGCGTATCTTGCACGTGAAGAAATGATTGCAAAAGAAATTTTGCGTCCGAAGCAACGTGTAAATGCGATTTTGTTCAATGTGAATCGTGAAGGTCGTGGTGCTCAACTACAATTGTCACGTGCCAAGCCTGAAATGCTCATCGCTTTGATGAAGAAAGAAATTCCTGAAATTTCTGAAGAAATCATTGAGATTAAAGCGGCAGCGCGTCAACCTGGTGTTCGTGCTAAAATTGCTGTGAAAACCAATGATCATCGTATTGATCCAGTGGGTGCATGTATTGGTATGCGTGGTACACGTATCCAAGCAGTTCAGCAAGAATTGAACGGTGAGCGTATTGATGTTGTTGTATGGTCTGATGATCCTGCACAGTACATTGCAAGTGCTTTAGAGCCAGCAGATGTATCGGGTATTGTGATTGATGAAGAAGAACGTACAGCGGACATTATTTTCGCAACTAGCGATCAATTAGCGCGTGCGATTGGTTCACAAGGTCAAAACGTACGTTTAGCCTCTGAACTTACAGGCTACAAACTCAACATGATGCTTGAAGATGAGTATCATGCTCGTCAGCAAAATGAAGCACAACAATACTTAGACCTATTTGTATCGCGTCTAGATATTGAAGAAGATTTGGCAATGGCATTGGTTGAAATGGGCTTTACTTCTTTAGAAGAGATTGCTTATGTTCCAGCTGAAACATTTGACGAAATCGAGCTAGATGCTGAAGTTGTTGAATTACTTCAAAGTCGTGCCAAAGAAGTTACATTGGCTGATGCATTACAGCAGCAAGAAAACATCCAAGATCCAAGCGCGGAACTCGTTGCAATGGAAGGGATGACGCAAGAGATTGCTTATGCACTTGCAGCACGTGGTGTCATCACAATTGATGACTTGGCTGACCAAGCGACTGACGATATTGCTGATATTGAAAGTCTAGGTACAGAGAAAGCAGGTCAACTTATTATGAAAGCGCGCGAATCATGGTTTAACTAGGAGATCTACATGACGGATAAGACGATACAAGAGTTAGCTCTCAGTGTGAACCGCCCTGTTGAGAAGGTCCTAGAGCAGGTTCGTGATGCTGGTTTACCACAGCGTAAATCGGACGATATAATCTCTACTGAACAACAAGATGCCCTCGTGCACCATTTGAAGAAAATTCATGGTCAAAACGATGGTCAGGCAGGAAAAATCACGTTGAAACGTAAAACGACCAGTACCGCTAAAGTAGCGAGTACTTCAGGTAAGGCAAAAACGATTAATGTAGAAGTTCGCAAGAAACATACATTTACCAAGCCAGATCCAGAACAAATTAAAGCGGAAGCTTTGGCAAAAGCGCAAGCTGAGCAACAAGCTCGTGCGAACGTTCAAGCTATGGTTGAACCTAAAGCTGAAACTCCAGCAGTAAATAAAGCAGCTGCAAACTTTGAAGCAATGCGTGCTGCTGCAAAGCAAGAAACGACGAAGCAAGAAGTTGCGAAAGCTGCGGTAGTTGTGAAGCGTAAATCAAACAATAAGCCTGTGGTTAAAGCACAAGTTAAAGTTGTTGAAACACCTGAACAGAAAAAAGCACGTGAAGCTCAAGCCGCTCAATTAAAAGCGACCGAAGAAGCAGCACGTCGTAAGGCAGCTGAAGAAGCGCAGCAACGTACACTTGAACAAATGCGTCAAATGGCATCTAAGTATTCTAACGAAGATGCAACTGCGACCATTCGTGTTGTGGATGATTCTCCACTTGCTGCGGGTCTAGTTGGCCAAGCATATGAAGATTCATTTGCGAAAGAAGACCGTGACATCAAACGTGGTACCAATACACCAAGTACACGTGCACCGAAAAAAGGTGGTCGTCGTGGTCAGGAAGAGCAAAGTTTCAGCAAGCAACCTAAACGTGGTCTGAAAACAAGTCAGGCTGGTAAACATGGTTTTGAAAAACCAGTTAAGAAACAAGTTTATGATGTTGAAATTGGCGAAACTATTGTTGTTGCAGATCTTGCAGCAAAAATGGCGATTAAAGTACGTGAAGTAATTAAATCACTCATGAAAATGGGTGAGCTGGTTACTCAGAACCAAGCGATTGAGCAAGAAATTGCTGCATTGATCGTAGAAGAAATGGGTCATAACCCTGTTCTTGTATCGGATACGCAAGCTGAAGATAACTTACTTGAAGCAGCTGAAGGCGCGCGTGGTGCTCAATCTACACGTGCACCAGTGGTGACCATCATGGGGCACGTTGACCATGGTAAAACATCGCTTCTTGATCGTATTCGTCGTGCGAAAGTTGCAGCTGGTGAAGCGGGTGGTATCACACAGCATATCGGTGCGTACCACGTTACAACTAACAAAGGTATGATCACTTTCCTTGATACCCCTGGACATGCTGCATTTACTGCAATGCGTTCACGTGGTGCGAAAGCGACTGATATCGTGGTTCTTGTTGTAGCAGCAGATGATGGTGTTATGCCACAAACTGCGGAAGCAATTGATCATGCACGTGCAGCTGGTACACCAATTATTGTTGCAATCAACAAAATGGATAAAGAATCGGCTGATCCAGATCGCGTATTGAACGAATTGACAGTAAAAGAAATCGTGCCAGAACAATGGGGCGGTGATGTACCTGTTGCAATGGTTTCAGCACATTCTGGTCAAGGTATCGATGAGCTTCTAGATTTGATTTCAATCCAAGCTGAATTGCTTGAATTGAAAGCATCTGAAGAGGGTGCTGCACAAGGTGTCGTGATTGAAGCACGTGTAGACAACAGCCGTGGTGCGGTAACGTCTATCCTTGTTCAAAACGGTACATTGAAAGTAGGTGACCTGGTTCTTGCGGGTGCATCTTACGGTCGCGTTCGTGCAATGACAGATGAAAACGGTAAACGTATTCAATCTGCAGGTCCTTCGATTCCAGTTGAAATTTTAGGTCTACCTGAAGCGCCAATGGCGGGTGATGAAGTTCTTGTTGTAAGCGATGAGAAGAAAGCACGTGAAGTTGCTGATGCGCGTATGGATCGTGAACGTCAAAAACGTCTTGAGCGTCAAAGTGCAATGCGTCTTGAAAATATCATGGCATCTATGGGCAAGAAAGATGTGCCTATCGTCAATGTGGTATTGAAAACTGATGTACGTGGTACATTGGAAGCATTACATGTTGCTCTTGCTGACCTTGCAACAGACGAAGTTAAAGTTCGTATCATTGGCTCAGGTGTTGGTGCGATCACTGAATCTGACGTGACACTAGCTGAATCTTCTGAAGCAGTTCTTCTTGGCTTTAACGTACGTGCGGATAACGCAGCGCGTCAAAAAGCGGATGCTGACGGCATCGATATTCGTTACTACTCAATCATCTATCAATTGATTGATGATGTGAAAGCAGCGATGAGCGGTAAGCTTGCTCCAGAACACCGTGAAACAATTCTGGGTGTGGCTGAAGTACGTGAAGTGTTCCACTCAAGTAAGTTTGGTGCAGCAGCAGGCTGTATGGTACTTGAGGGTATGTTACATCGCAATAAACCAATTCGTATCCTTCGTGATGACGTGGTTGTGTTCCAAGGTGAGCTTGAGTCACTTCGTCGCTATAAAGAAGTGGTTGAAGAAGTTCGTGCAGGTATGGAATGTGGTCTTGCGGTTAAAGGTTATAAAGACATCAAAGAAAAAGACAAGATCGAAGTCTATGATGTTCAATTGATCAAACGGAGTCTTTAATGGCGGGTAGTCAACGTCTTAAGCGCATGGCGGATACAGTACAACGTGAGTTGTCTGAACTGATTCGTCAAGAGTTGAAAGATCCACGCTTAGGTGGTCTCGTGACCATCTCTGCGGTGAAGGTTAGTCCAGACTTAGGTTATGCTGAAGTATATGTGACTGTGATGGGCCGTGAGCTTGGCGATGAGCAAAGTGAAGCAGCCAATAAAGAAACGCTAGATGTGCTGAACAAAGCATCTGGTTTCTTGCGTCACGAACTCGGCCGTCGTATTAAGACACGTATTACACCGCGTTTGCGTTTCCATTACGATAAAACCAATGCATATGGTAACTATATGTTTGGCCTGATTGCTGAAGCAGTGAAGGATTTACCCGCTGACGAAGCAAACAAAGATGATGAATAATTCAGTCTAACTGAATCAAAAAGCCACCTTCGGGTGGCTTTTTTATGCGGAGTAATGGTTGAAGCTAGATCAAGACTTAGGGGATATTGCATAGGATTATGATAGGGGAATAGAGGGTTGAGCTTTTAGGAATTATTTTGACCATCAAGTTGCTGTGGACTGGATAGATATGGGCAATGATTTACAAGGGGGCATATTTTGATTATTTTAATTTTTGAGAAGCTCGAGTATTAAGCAGATTGATCAGTCCATCTGTGTTGGTCAATGTACTGGATGTGACACTATCTAATACGTTCGAACATTATCATCAGTACAATGTTCAAATTAGCGCAACAGCACCATATCAGTGCCGAAGCGCTAGAAATGTATTTATTTTTATATCCTTAAGGATACAAACGTTTAAAGACGATGTTCAGTGTCTTCATGCTTATTGCTAAAAGCTCTGCGACGAGTACGTTGCCAAGGTAGTGGACGGTTGAGTGCTTCTGGAACGTCGCCACTCAGCGAGCGTAAGCGCAAATGTAGCGCCGCTTGAGCCATCAAATTCGCCGATACGGGTGCGGTTAAGAAGGCAAACAGTGTTAATAACAGCTCAGCAAAACCAAAGCGTCCTTGGAATGCAGAATAGATCATTGCCGCGATCAAGAAGCTCCCTAAGCCTAAGGTACTTGACTTGGTTGGGGCATGTAGGCGCATGAATAAATCGGGCAGGCGCACCATTCCAATCCCTCCGACCAGCATGAAGAAAGTGCCGATCATGAGAAAAATGGAGACTAAAATTTCCATCGTAAGTTGCATCGATCTCGCTCCTAGTCAATCACATGACCTGAGGTGAAGTAGCGTGCTAAAGCGGCTGTAGAGACAAAGCCGAGCATCGCAACCAAAAGAGCACCTTCAAATAATGAAGTGCTGGCCCAGTAAATGCCTAATATAATAATGAGGCAGATTGCATTTAAAAAGAGTGTATCGAGTGCTAAGAGTCGGTCTACAATCGATGGGCCGATAATTAAACGAATTAGGCACAGCAACATTGAAATGGTGACCGCGATTAAACAAATCCCGAGGGCATAAGGCAAAATAGTCATGCTTTGTCTCCTGCTTCGACGCCAAAAATTTGCATCAACGGTTTTTCATAACGCGCTTTAATATTTTCAATCTCGGCATTTTCATCATCGGTGCTGAGGGCATGAACTAAAATGTCCCCGCGATCTTGATCAATCCCTGCTGAAACTGTGCCTGGTGTGGTGGTAATAATCATCGCCAGTAAGGTGTTTACTTCCTCATGTTGTGTTTCCAGCGGAACGCGAAACCACTTCGGTTGTAGACGATCAATCGGACCAAGGACCAATTTAGCCACTTGAATATTCGACATGACAATGTCGTATAACACCACAAAAAATAGTTTCACCGCCGCTTTCCATTCAATATTTGGAGTATACGTAATGAATGGTCTGATCAGACGCGGAATAAAAATGGCCAGTAAAAATGCCATCACTAAGCTGGCTGCGTCAACACTATGTGCCAACATCACCCAGCTCAGCGCAACAATCACCGAAACAAAAGGGTGGGGTAACCAACGCTCCAAAAACGACGTTTTTTTCATGTTTAAGGCTCCACCATCGGTTGTAGGCTTTCAGCATCGGGATTCACTTCAGCCTGTTGTTGCTGTTGCATTTGGCGTTTTTTGTATTCGGAAATATGTTCGCCTTCCAGTGTTTCTTCTGAAATTAAATATGGAATCAAATGAGCATTTGGATCCACCCGTTCGCCACCATATTTGGTTTCAGGTAAATTTTCACTGTCGAAAGGTTGTACGCTAATGGTTTGTCCATGCTCATCAGTTTTGAGCAAAGTCTGTTCATAGAGCGCATTATTTTGAATTTGCTCAGCCGTTTGGTAAGTGTACTTTTGAATTGGACCTGCAAACACCATATAAGCCATTAAACCTACCAACAATAGATAAATGGTTTTGTCATTGCGCTTTGGCGCTTGTTCAGGCAAAGCTTGGTACGCGGCATAAGCAGCCTCACCAGGATTATCTTCAGGTTTGGTTGCGCGCCAAAAAATCACGAAACCCACACGTGTAAACGCAATAATACTTAATAAACTCACCACTAAAACGGTCACAATAATCAGCAATTGATACGGTGAGTGCGCGGTGGCTTGGAGAATAAACACTTTGCCCAAGAAACCACTAAAGGGTGGTAAACCTGCCATCATCAAGGCAATGGTGAAATAGGTTAACGCCACCACCTTATGCTGTTTCATTTGCGGTGCAATTTTAAAATGGTCTTTAAACTCACCGCGTTGAGAGGTAATCCAACCACTTAAAATATAGAAAGCTGCCGCAATAATGGTACTGTGCACCAAATAATACAGGGCCGCTGCCCATGCCAAGGTATTGAACAGGGAAATGGCGATTAAAATCGTGCCCACAGAAGACAAAATCATAAAGCCAATGAAACGACGTAAGCGTTCCGCACCCATCGCGCCAATCACACCATAGACTGAGGTAATTAAACCAATCGGCAATAGAATGTATTGCAGGATTTCACGGCTAATTGCATCGTCAAATACGGTGCCATTAACACGTAAAATGGCATAAATACCGACTTTGGTCATGATGGTGAACAGGGCCGCCACAGGAGTGGTTGCGACCGCATAGGTTTTTGGTAGCCAAAAGCCGACAGGTAGCATAGCTGCCTTAATGCCAAAGACTGTAAACAACAACAGCCCACCAGCAACAGCAATACGATGTTGATCGCCTTCCAATAGAGGCATCAAACGTGCAACATCCGCCATATTGAGGCTGCCGACGCTGCCGTAAATCATACCAAGGCCAATCAGAAACAGAGCTGATGCCAACAGGTTAATGGTGACATAGTGAATGCCGAGTTGAAAACGCGCTTTGCCTTGACCATGCAGTAACAGGACATAGGAAGCCATCAACAAAATTTCAAAGAATACGAACAGGTTAAATAAGTCGCCTGTCAGGAAGGCACCGGTTAGCCCCATCAGTAGGAAATGGCACATGGCATGGAAATAACGGCCACGTTCATCCCATTCTTTGCTGGCAAACCACATCACTGGAACAGCTAAGCCGTAGGTTAAAACCAGCATCAGGGCAGACAGTTGATCGAGGACCAAAACAATACCAAATGGTGCTGCCCATTCACCAAGGTTATAAACACTGATTTGCTCTGAGCTGGCAAAGATCAGATAGTTGACCGCTGTAAATAAGCCCAACAGACCAGAGGTATAACTGATGCCTCGACGCCAAGGTTGTCGCCAGTCTTGTGCTAAAGAGCCTGATCCCGGATTACCCAGTAATACCAAAATAAAGGCAGTAATGGCAGGAATTAAAATACTAAAAATTGGGGTGTGTTCGGTCCAAAATTGGATGAAGTCATTCATTATGGCTCATCCTCACGTGGGTCAATTTGTGGTATTTCTTCTTTAGAGTCAACGTGGTCGGTTCCTGTTTCATAACGACTGCGTAAAGCCAGTTGTACAATAAATGCTGTGGTGGCAAAGCCAATCACAATCGCGGTTAACACCAAGGCTTGTGGCAAAGGGTCAGTGGCTTTGCTGGCTTCAGTGAGTACCGCGGGCGCATTAAGTTGAAGTCGTCCCATGGCAAATAAAAATAAATTGACGGCATAACCAATCATGGCCAAGCCAAGTACGACAGGGAAGGTACGGGCACGTAAAATCAGATAGATACCTGTGGCAGTCAACAGACCAATAGCGGAGGCAAGTAACAGTTCTAAACTAATCATATTAATCCCCCTTTGGTACTGGACCAGACATACTAGAGTGACGTGAGTCCCCAAGTACTGAAATAAGTAGCATGGTTGCACCTACGACCGTGATATAAACCCCGACATCGAACAGTGCAGCTGTCGCTAGGTGCATTTCGCCTAAGATCGGTGGCGACACATAAAAGTGTGCACTGGTGAGGAAGGGGCGTCCCCAGAACCATGCGCCTAAGCCTGTTAATCCTGCAATGACCAGACCTGTTCCAATCCAGATTTCATACAAACGACCAGACTTGGCTTTGAGCAGCTGTTCTGCATGATCTTGACCGAGTGCCATGTACTGAATAATCAAGGCCAAAGCGGTAATCAAACCCGCGATAAACCCGCCCCCAGGCAGATTATGTCCACGTAAGAAGATATACAGGCTAACCACCAAGGCAATCGGTAATATCCAAGATGCAGTGATACGAAGCATCAATGGCGATGGATTAAAACGGTAACTAAGACCTTTGGTCATGGTGGTGCCGTGGGTACGCATACCATCCATTAGGCACAGTGCACCAATGCCTGCAATGCCAAGGACTGTAATTTCACCGAAAGTATCGAAACCACGGAAATCGACCAAAATCACGTTGACCACGTTGGTACCACCGCCTAATGGAATCGACTGCTGCATGAAGAACCATGAAATGGAGTTGTGATCACGGGTCAAGATAAGCCATGTGATCCATGCAATGCCAAGCCCGCCGCCAATCGCAATCAGGGCATCTCGCCAACGGCGTGATACACTCGACTCATAGGGAGTGAGTTGTGGTAAAAGCGATAAACTCATCAATAACAGTACGGTGGTGACCACATCTACGGTGATTTGTGTCAAAGCCAAATCAGGCGCAGAGAAGCAGACAAAGACCATAGTTACGACTAAACCAATCGCCCCACTGATCAATACCGCTTTAATCCGTTCGTGGTGGAACCATAGCATCATCCAGCACGAAGAGAATAACAGTAGCCACAGTACGATCGCTAAAGCAGGGGCATGGGTGAGTTCACGGGTGCCTGTGGTCAGCCCTTGTCCTAAAAACGGAAGTGCGACTACGGCAATACTGAAGATCACAATCCAAAGAATATAACTTTGTAATTTGCCGTTTTCAGTCCATCGTTTAAATTTGCGCGAGTTGAGCAGGAGTGACTTAAGGAATAAGTCAAAGGCAACTCGACCTTGTAGACGACCTAAATATGGATCAAGATCAATTTCTCGAATTTTGCCACCTTTAGCCAGACTAAAATAGAAAATCAGACCGCCGACTAAGGCAATAGCACTCATCAACAATGGCATGTTAAAACCATGCCATAGAGCAAGATGTGTGCCTTCAAAATTCATCACTTGGGTGCTGGCGCGTGTTGTGCTGTTGACGATGTTTTCAACCAATAGGGCAGGGAATAAGCCGACTAAAATACACAAAATCGCCAGTAAAGTGGCCGGTGCACGCATGCCAAACGGCGGCTCATGCGCATCTTTGTTCGGAACTTGTTTGCCTACTGGGCCATCGAAGAAAACCCCATGTACCAAACGCACAGAGTAAGCGACTGCAAAAATCCCCGCCAGTGTCGCGACAATCGCCGAGCAGATGAGCACAGGACCAGACAGATTGCTAAGCAGTTCAGTAAAGAACATTTCTTTAGATAAGAAACCGTTGGTCAAGGGCACGCCGGCCATCGATGCTGCAGTGACCATCGTCAAAGTCGCAGTATAAGGCAACAGTTGCCATAACCCACTAAGCTTACGTAAATCACGTGTGCCTGACTCATGATCGATAATACCTGCGATCATGAACAGTGCTGCTTTAAAGGTGGCATGGTTAATAATATGGAAAATAGCCGCAGCCACAGCCAATGGTGATCCGATCCCCAAGAGACACATAATCAAGCCGAGATGACTGATGGTTGAATAGGCCAATAAGCCTTTCAGGTCTTCTTTAAAGATGGCAAAAAACGCAGCCATACACAGGGTAAATAGGCCAATAAAGGTGACCAAATTATGGAACAGTGCAGCACCTGCAAAAATGGGTAACAGTCGTGCCACCAAGAAAATACCCGCTTTTACCATGGTTGCTGAGTGTAAATAAGCAGACACGGGGGTCGGGGCTGCCATCGCGTTAGGTAACCAAAAATGGAATGGAAATTGCGCACTTTTGGTAAAAGCACCGAGTAAAATCAACAGCAACGTAGGAACAAATAACGCATGACTTTGAATTTGTGCTGTCATTGTCAAGATTTGATCAATCTCGTAGGTGCCTGTGATTTGGCCGAGCAAGATGAAACCACCCAGCATGGCTAACCCGCCCATACCCGTAATGGTCAATGCCATGCGTGAGCCACGTTGTGCCGCGTCGTAATTGCTCCAATAACCGACCAATAGGAAAGAGGAGATACTGGTTAACTCCCAAAAAACGAGGAGTAAAATTAAATTATTGGAGAGAGAAATCCCGAGCATGGCTGCCATGAACAGCATGAGCAGTAGATAGAGTTTATTGAGAGAGTTTTTTGGGCCTAAATAAAAATAGGCATAAATATAAATGAGCGTCCCGATGCCACTAATGAGTAAGGCAAAGAGGAGGCCTAATGCGTCTAGACGGAAGCTGAAGTCAATTCCAAGCTGCGGCAACCATGACCATGACTGCGTAATGACAGCGCCATTAAACACCTCTCGTGCTTGGGTCAGTAATAAGCCTAAACTTGTCATACTGACCCCAACAGCTGCGAAGGCGGTTAGCCTACGTGAGCTCTGCTTCAGTAATGAGACAAGGGTTGTGCCAAGTATTAACGGTAACAATATAATAATCGGTAGCACACTCGTTTCCATTGTCGTGAATAGGTCAAAACCTATTGGTGAATCTCATCTTTCAAGGATTACAGGACTGCAAAGAGCAGCCCAAGAGTCTCAATCTTGAAAGCCAATGTGAAATTTAAAAATAATGAAGTTGTGTTGCGCAACTCATGAAGCGTTATAGCAAAATCCGATTTCAGTTAGAAATTTGCAAGTAAAACCGATCATATAACATGACTAAAACAACATCAATCTTTTTTGCGCTGACGCAAAACATTATACGCGTGATGGTCATTTCTTGGTGGATGACAGGTACTTTCTCAGTGCAAGAAATGTAAAAAAGCGACCATTGGTCGCCTGTTTTTGAGGGTTGAAATAGATATGCTTATGAAGCAGGCTAAGTTAATGGATTTGCCGATGAAGCATCATCTTCAGCACTGAGTAAAGCAATCAAATGCTGTTGCTGTTCGGGAGAGAGTTGCTGTTGAATCTGTGTGAATAATTCAGCCACACTTAAATCATGGGGTTCAGCCGCAATCGGTTCGGTGCTTCCACTCATCGCTTCATGATTGGCAAGGTTTTGGTAAATCACATCGAACTGATGTTGCAGTGGTTCGAGTTGGATAGGACTTAATTGCTTATTTTCCAGTTTGAGGCATTGAAACTCACTGGCTTGTTCCAGCAACTCACTTCGGTTGCCTGAGGCAATAATTTGTAGTCGAGGAAAAGCATGATTTAAACGTTTTAAAATGACTTGCGCCATATTTTGATCCAATTGATGATCAATCGCGTCAATCAACAGTACGCCGTCACCTTCTAAACAGGGGAACAGGCTTTCAGGATTGAGTAGGCATAAACGTCGCACAATATCGCCAACGAGCGCCACCCAGTTGCGAATACTATTGGAAAGCTGTTGATAGAGCATGCTGTTGCCATGGTAGCGCACCATCAGTTGTAACTTGGGATGATATTGCAGATAAATATCTTCTATTTCGGGCAGAACGGTTGCTAACGCTTGCTTGAGTGCTTGTAGGCTGAGCGACTGGATATGTGCTTGAGCCTGAGCCAGTTTATAGCTTAAGGGAATATCGGGTGGCATGCTTTTGGGCTGATGCAATATCGTTTGTAAAAACTGTGCAGTTTGCGCATTTTCAATATCGCTGATTTCACGAAACCACTCAAAGAAGCGCGCAAAGGTGGTATAGGGAATAGCTGAAATTTCATAGGCATGTGCATGTTGGAAAATCAGGGGATTGTTCTTGCTGAGAATATTCATTTCATTGACAAAACGTTCCGCAGGATAATACTCAATCAACGGCAAACCTTGCAGTGGATCTTGTAGCGTTGCCTGCTGATATAGATTGACCAGTTGTTCGAGTTCCAAGGTTTCAACTCGGCTGATGCCAATGCCTTGTTGGTTTAAGGTTTTGTAGAGTTGCCATGTATAGGGTTCGGGCGCAGTATCGGCTGCCGTAGGTTTGAGATCATACAGCTCAGCGGGCACAGCAACTTGAATATCAATTTTGGACTGTAGGCGGTTCAGCATAATATCGTGATCTAACATCACCACACCTGCAGAGCGTAAATCTTTATAACGGGCCGCAAACCAAGTCAGAGCCTGATAGCTAAAACGTAAGATCGAGGTCTTGCCTGAGGCTTGATCGCCTAAAATTAAAGTGACGGGTTTATCGTGATAAGAAAAATCGACTTTAAGGTCAGCAAAATGCAGGATGTGTTTCAGGTGAATCGATTGAATTTTCATAGAACACCCGCAGCGGTTGTGACTATTTTTACATTCGACTATCCAACAACTTTACGTAATGAGCTTGGCATTTGTTTTTTCAGCTGTTGCATCAGGTCGTAAATGTGATGGATATTTAGACTTACTTTAGCACGTGTACAGGCCACGTAAAGCAGTCTTAACTCTTCATCACTAATTTTATGGTCTTTGTCGTTGACCTTAAACTGATAATCATCTTCGATGTGAACGCGGTTCCACTCTAAGCCTTTGGCTTTGTGTGCGGTGGAAATAATATAATCCGCTTGTTCAATCGGCGTAATCTTTGCAAGGGCTTTTTTGAGTGGATCGGTGCCATGATCATCCACCAATTTCACTAAAGGCTTGATGTCACTGCCGTCATTGGTTTCGCAGTATTCATGTACATCATGCCAAGAATTAAACCAGGCCAGTTCAGGCACATCGGTGACGCGCTTGCCTTGTTTCAACATCGCTGCGGCATCGACAAAGCGGTTCAGTTTGACATGGTCGGCTTGTAGGCTGACTTTGTCGCCATGAACTAATCCTGAAAGCAGCAGTTCCATGGCGCGCGCATTGGTGCGACATAAAATCGCATCGCGCATTTTGGTATGAGGTTTGTTGACCACTTTGGAGTTGAGCAGAGGGTTGCCCATGAGTGGCACGGTTTCATTCAAGGCGCCTAAAATGGCATTGGCATGCAATGCAATCTCTTCACCAAAACGAAACGAGGTGGTAAGGCGTGACTCAGGCAAAGGCAGTTGTTGCATGGCATTGACTGCGCCGCGCCATGCATAAATCTGTTGGTGTGCATCTCCGACATAGATCACTTGTGTATTACGCTGCTTCAGTAAGATGCCCAACATCAGCGGATCGGCATCTTGTGCCTCATCAAACAACACATAGTCACTTGGGATATTCGGTTCAGACAGTGCCCACAGTTTTAAATAAATATCGTGACCAATCCCAGCCTGATGATTGGGATTGATGGACTCTAACCAACGACGTTCAATGGCAGGGTAGAGGTGCTTTTGTAGTGAATCGATATCATCAGGGTGTAACCAGCTCGGTGCTTGTAAATGTCGCGGCGCTGGGTACTGAGAACTGGTTGAACAGAAGTGACTCACTGCATTGGCCACAAGGCTGGCCAAGCGTGATGGCATCAACACATATTTTTCATAACGTCCGCCCATCATCCGTCTTAGGGTGATGGGTTCAAGGCGGTATTCTTTGGCAATAAAACTCGGACTTAAACGAGGCAGACGAAGTTTGTCCGTCACTCCACGTGGAACACTGCGAAAAGCAAGCGAGTGAAAGGTTCGGCAGTCGACATTGCCATGAAACTTCGTTTGCGCTTCGCTGGCAATGGCTTTGTTGAACGCTAAATACATGCCACGTCTTTGTGGCATGGCATCGCTAATCATTTGCAGTGTGGTGGTTTTACCTGTGCCTGCATAGGCAATCACTTTAAACGATTTGCCCAGACGCGCGTTATCAATGGCAATGGCTTGCTCATAAGTCGCGCTCGGTTTGATGATATTCGACACAGGCAATAAACTTAGTGGCTGCGGTTGGCTTTTTCAAGCAAACCAGAAAGCCCTTGACGACGTGCCAATTCATTAAGAACCACTTGAGGGTCTAAGTCGAAATAACCTAAAACCACAATCGTATGGAACCAAAGATCCGCCACTTCATAGATCAAATCATTTTTATGATCTTCATTGGCTTCAGACTTAAAGTCTTTCGCGGCAATCACAGTCTCGATGGCTTCTTCACCGACTTTTTCTAAAATTTTGTTGAGACCTTTGTGGTACAGCTTTGCAACATAAGACGAGTCTGGATCCGCTGCTTTACGCTCAGCCATCATTTGGCCGAGGTAAGACAAAACTTCAACTTGCTCAGACTGCGCCGTTGAGGCATTCATCGCCAATGTATGTGGATTGGTCGATTTTTCACCATAAATCGCGTTCGGGTCTTTGAGCTGTGCATCCATAATTTCCCAGCCATTTGGCGTGAGTTTACGGTAGAAGCATGATTCACGACCTGTATGACAGGCAATCCCACCGTGCTGTTCAATTTGCAGCACGATTACGTCGGCATCGCAGTCAAGACGAATTTCATGTACGGTTTGGAAATGCCCAGATTCTTCGCCTTTGTGCCATAACTTGTTGCGTGAACGAGAGAAATATACGGCTTGGTTTTTCTCGGCCGTCAACGCTAAAGCTTCGCGGTTCATCCATGCAACCATCAAGACACGCCCTGTTTGGTGATGCTGTGCAATGGCAGGGACTAAACCTTGTTCGTTAAATTTTACTTCATCGAGCCATTGCAAATTGTTCATGTTTCTTTCACCAAGCGAATAAATATTGAGAGTGTTACGATGTCAACGTAGCGGTCTATAGTCTACGTGATTTAAACAGAATAAAGGAGAAACTTTCTACAGTTATCTCACAGTGGCTTAATTGATGTATTTTAGGAATTCATCTATCCGTCACCCATCCAAAGCGGATGAAGATGATTGTCGTCGCATTCTACACAGAATGATTGTTTTGTTTTGCAATATCTTGATAGTTCATTTGCCTGAACATGCCTAATTTTTAACCTGAAATCGTCACCGCCATTTCTTTACGGAAATAGGGAATTCGATACATCCAAGCAAAGCTTAAATCACGTAAACCACCTGCCCACCATAGGTCAGATTGGTAAAGTGGTGTGAGTAAACGACTTAAAAATTGATAGAACGCCGTCGAACTTTGACGGTGTTGATGGTAAGTTTGCCAGAGTTGGACATAATCAAGGGCTTCATTTTTTCTTGCGCTTTGAACCGCTTGCCCCAAAGCCCATGCATCTAAAAGGGCCATATTTGCGCCTTGCCCCAGTTGCGGGCTCATGGCATGTGCTGCATCACCAATCACACCAATACGACCCTCACCAAACTTAGACAGCACCACATCACGATAATTTGCAGTTAACCATTGTGATTTTTGTTCAGGCTGGGCAATGACTTGTTCTAACCAATCCGCAGCAGGTTTCCAACGCTTAGACACTTGGTTTAACCAGTCTGAGTGAGCTTGTGAATTGTGTAGAAAGTTATTTAGCTGATGGCTTGGAAGACTCCAAAACACACTCGACAGTCTTTGCTTGGGTTCATGTGGCACTGTACCTGTCGGTAAGATTCCCATCATGATTTTAGAGCGATCATGAAACTGATGTAAAATTTCTGCATCTAATTCAAGACATTCAGGAACAATTGTCCATTTTGCTCCCCAAGGATAAGCTTGATCAACCTTTACCCATTTTTTGGGTCTTAAAAGGCTACGTGCGCCATTGGCAACGATTACAGCATCAAAAGCCTGATCAAATGCTTCGCCATCTTTTGTACCCAAAACTCGAACTTGATCGGATGTTTGTTCTAATGTTTGAATGTCGGTATTCATATACCACGTAATGAGTTCTGGATATTCACGGCATTTATTTTCTAAAACATGACATAACGTTGCTCGATGAATCCCTACACCATAAAAATCAGGATGCGCTTGTTGATAATGACTATTGACCAGTAAATTTCCACTCGGCAACTGGCCTTTGAGCCCAGTGACTTTTGCACCGAGTCTTAAAACTTCATCTAAAAGGCCTAAATGCTCAAAAACAGCTAAACCAGAGGGCTGTAGTAACAGTCCTGCTCCGACAGGTTCAAGTTCTGAGGCTTTCTCTAAAATACTGACTTGAATATTTTGTCGAGCCAGTAAAATCGCAGTGGCTAATCCTGCGGTTCCTGCACCAATAATGGCGAAGTGGGGTGGGTGATTAGAAATCATAGATCGAATGATTTAACCATTGTCTAAAATGAATTCATAACGAATATCATCCGATTTTTTTAATTGGTCGATGTTGATTTGAATGAAATCCTCTAAAGAGCTTGAAATCACATTTCGTTCCCAAGATTCATTTTGTAATTCAATAATTTGAGCATACTTTTCTTGTTCACTTGAAATTATTGTTAGCATAGAAAAAATGTAATCTCGATTTTTCTTTATTTGGTCAGATTAAACAAGATTACATTCATGCGCAAATTTTGTTTATAAATCTTGTATGCCCTGTGCAAAATGCTGTTTTTCCACCATTTCCAAGAACTCATCGCCTAAGCGCTGACTTTCAGAAATACATTGGTTCCACATTTGAATGCGCTGTTTTTGTTCGAGCCCTTTGAGTGTGAAATCTTTACGATCGGGCAGGCGTCCTAAAGGTAAGCTCTGTAAATAGTCTTGGGACGGAGACAAGAGTAGCGTACGGGCTTGGTTTTCAGGATTGGCGCGACGTTTAAACAGTTTATCAAACCACCCCGGCGTAATGCTGTCCGTAAAGTGCGGATAAAGCACAATGCCTTGACTCTCAAAAGGCAGATCGATGTGATAATCAATCAGACCACCATCACGATAACTGCCTTGTGGTGCATCTGGAATATCGCGAATCGCGGCCATCACGCCTGGAATAGAGGCTGAAGCAATCAACCAAGGCAGAACGTTTCTAGCGGTGAGACTGTGATAATGAGTGAGGAAATCATCTTCTACTTTAAATTGTTTGCTATTGCTGGGCTGACTAATCACTCGTTGCATAAAGTGGCGACTATGCTTTCGCGCAACAGCGGTTGTGCCGATGATACCTGCCACAGAGGCCAAGAGCGGGAGAACTTGGTCACTTTGGAAGATGTGTTGAGCCTTAATCGACAGTACCGCGAGGTGGTAATCGGGATGATTGACCAATTCCGCTTCTTTGCCTTGCACCAAGTCGAGCAGCATGCCACGGCAAATATCACTGACTTCTTGACGCTGCATTTTTTTGTCAAAATAGAGATTGGTATAGAGTTCACCTAAACGTTCGGTACCTGCTTTTGCACCGTGCGCTAAGATGCTGGCAAAGCGCCAACTGCCAATGGACGAACCAATCAAAGTCCGTCTTTGCGGCGCACGAGCAAAGAATTCACCAAAAATAGCTTGGTCTAAACCTTGAATCCCGATGCCTTTGGGCCCACCTGCGGCACCGGGTACAATATCGACCTGCTCAGCTTGTAAGCCTTCGCTTTGAATGAGTTGACGTGCTAATTTACCTGCACGAATGCTTAAAGCTGGAGGGTGTTTATGCAGGATTTGAGTCATCGTGATCATTCAAAATAGACAATATGTATTGTCATTTTAACTGGTGAGAGAATGAGCGCATTGGCAAAAGTGATCCAAGAATGACTTGGGAGTCACTTCCGACATAAAACCTAAACATAAAAAAGCCTGAGAGACTCAGGCTTTTAATACAGCAGAAAGTGTCTATTTAAACACGCGCCACACCGCCAGTAAGCTGGTGAGTACAATTAAAATCACTGAAATAAACCAAGGCGAGATAATCGCAATCGACAGCAAAATGGCCATGAGACTACCAAAAATCCAACTGCGTTTTTGCTGATGCTCCATTTGTAGGCGCATACTTTGCAGTTCATTGAGCTGTTTAGCATGCCAAGCTGATTGGTTTTTGAGACCATTTAAGCTATCGACCAACAGCGTTGGGAAGTCTTGTGCCCCTAAAAGTAAATCTGGAATTTTTTGTCCCAGCTCTTTTAGGTTCTTTTGTGGATTCATTTGCGCTTTGATCCAATCGGTCAGGATTGGCTTTGCCAAACTCCAAATGTCCAGCTCTGGGTAAAGGTCAGTCCCTAAACCCTCAACATGCACGAGGGTTTTAAGCAGCAGCATCAGCTGTGGTGGAATTTCCAAATGGAAGCGTCGTGCAATATCCATCACTTGAATCAAAATGCCCGCGAAGTCCAATTCATGCATGGGTTTGGACACCATTGGCCCGACCGTGCGACGCATTTCACGTGCTAGTGCATCTTGGTCTGTACCCGGGGGAATCCAACCAGCTTGATGCACGATTTGAATCAGTTGCATAAAGTCGCTGTTCATGACCGCAAGTAGCATACGTGCCACGGTCATTTGGTCGTGCTTCGATAACTCACCCATAATGGCACAGTCCAGCGCAATATAGCGGGGTTGGCTTGGGTTTAGGGTTTCAACGAAGACATTGCCCGGATGCATGTCGGCATGGAAAAAGTTGTCACGGAAGACTTGGGTAAAGAAAATGGTTAAGCCTTTTTCCGCCAAATCTTTACGATCCATCCCCAGTTTTTCAAAGGTTTCAATGTCTGAAATGGGAACGCCTGTAATGCGTTCGGCCACCATCACGTCCTTGCTATCCATATAGACTTCAGGCACATACATCATGCTTGAGCCTGTAAAATAATGGCGCATACGACGGGTATTGTCGGCTTCTAATGTCAAATCCAGTTCATTTAAAATGACCTGACGATAGTCCTGAATAATTTCAGATAAGTGCAGTGCACGCGCGGCTTCTAGGCGTTTTTCTAGAAAATCACCTAGCCATTCTAAAATTTCAAAGTCTTGTAAAATTTGACTACGAATAGCGGGACGGGTGACTTTCACCACCACTTCGCGACCATCATGTAAAGCGGCCGTATGTACTTGAGCAATCGAGGCTGCTGCCAAGGGTTGTTCGTCGAAGCGAGCAAACAGCGTGTTTACATCGGCTTTCAGTGAGTCTTGAATGCGCATTTTCGCCACATCAGAACCAAACGGTTTGACACGGTCTTGGAGCAAAACCATTTGTTGTAACACTTCAGGTGGAATTAGGTCACGACGAGTAGACAGTAGTTGTCCCATTTTAATCGCCAGTGGTCCCATTTCCTCTAAAGCTTGTTTGAGCTTCAGTGGATTTTTTCGTTCACGACTGGACCATGCCGCAGGGTGCATACGAATTACACCCAGCGCATGGCGCGCTTTTTCAGGCAATTCTTCCGCAGGAAACAACGTGTCGAGTCTATAGTGCGCGGCAATGCGCCAAAGTTCGAGTAAACGTGAAACGTGCGGAATCATATATGTAAATACCTAGTTTTGAGTTGAGTCTTGAGTGTCAATCTGTGCTTGAAGCTGTTGAATTTTGGCTTCGGCACGATCTAAGTTTTGATTAAAAATGCGGGTGTCTTGATGCAGATCATCCATTTGCCAACGTGGGGCAAATAGACCACTGTCTTCTTTCAAGGCATCTTCAGCAAAGAAAAAATGACTTTGTAAGGCCTGTTTGATGTGTTTTGGGGCCAGCTGAATTTTAGCCAATTCATGCGCCAAACTTGGGCCAATCCATGGGCTTAAATACGCAGCCAAGTCAGGCTCAGCGTGTTGCATAATCCGTTGAATATCCTGTAGAAGGTGATAATCACCTTGGAGCGGGATATTGCCGATATCATCCGCCAGTAATAGCTTGAGCAGCTCAACCACATTGGCCACCGTTAAAGTTGCGGTTGCTGGGGTGTGAGATTGAGCTTGGTCAAACGGGCGTTGTTCGAAAATGGACGCTGTTTCACTATGCCCTGTAACGGTAGGTTCTAAGCGCACTTTGGCTTGGTCAAAGAACACATCTACAGACAGTTGCGGGGATGCGATCACCACACGTAACATCTTGCCTTGTAGTTCATTGAGCTGGATGCGAGTGATCGCATCCAAATTAATCACATGATGAATTAATCGTTCAACTGCACCGAGTGCCAGAATCGACCACATAATTTGCCCTTAAACGTTTAATTTTAAAGTTTAAAACCACGGTGTACAGCAACGATACCGCCTGTCAGGTTGTGATAGTCACAGTTTTGGAAGCCTGCATTTTCCATCATGCCTTTTAGCGTGCGTTGGTCTGGGTGCATACGAATGGACTCGGCTAAATATTTATAGCTTTCTGAGTCATTGGCAATAATTTTACCCATGATCGGCAGTGCGGTGAACGAGTATAGGTCGTACAGTTTTGAAAACGGTTCAAATACAGGTTTAGAGAACTCTAATACCAGTAGGCGACCACCTGGCTTAAGCACGCGGTACATCGCAGCAAGTGCTGCATCTTTATCGGTCACATTACGTAGACCAAATGAGATCGTGAGTAGGTCAAAGCTGTTGTCTTCAAATGGCTCTAAGGTTTCAGCATTGGCTAATACGAAATCAACATTGGTACATCCAGCATCAATCAGGCGGTCACGGCCAACATTGAGCATGGATTCGTTAATGTCTGAAAGTACTACATGACCTGTAGGGCCAACTTCGCGGCTAAACACTTTAGCCAAGTCGCCTGTCCCGCCAGCAATATCTAATACGCGTTGACCACGACGTACCCCTGACATATTGATCGCAAAGCGTTTCCATAGACGGTGAATACCAAAAGACATCAAGTCATTCATAATGTCGTATTTGCTGGCAACCGAGTGGAAAACTTCCGCCACTTTTTGCGCTTTATCTTCACTGCTGACAGTTTGGTAACCAAAGTGTGTGGTACTGCCGACGTTACCTGTGTTGGCACCGCGAGGAAGATTGTATTTAGGTACAGAACCCGTCACTGGGGTATCAGTCAACTGTTGTTGTAATGATTTTTGTTGACCTTGCGCCGTACCTTGGGGTAATGGTTCAGTTAAAAATGGACTCACTTTGTCTGTGTTTTGTGCCGACTCTTGAGTAGCGGTAGGCGTTTGATTTTCATTCGACATGGGAGTCACTCCTAACATAGCAATAGGGTAAATGTTGCAGTGCATGCATGATGACAGATTCTAGGACGTTGTACAGTAACCATCATGCAATTGTGCTGAATAATATACAGAAAAACAGCAGAGCTATGCAGCCACTGCCTTATTTTTATCAAGGAATAATCTGAAATTTACTGAAATGGGTATAGATGACCCGAATGTACTTTATCAATAATTTGACGTTCCACCGCAGTAAAGTCTTTCACAAATTTCTCCGCCGACTTTAGCGGTTTCATGGCCAAAAAGCCATCTTGCATAAAATCATACATGATATTGAAGTTATATTTGTTGGCCGTCCCTTTACACATCTTAAAAGCGGTATAGACCATAAAAGAGCGCATGTATTTATCGAGGTTCTTACCCAATTGATCGAGTAAATATAGCTGTTTCAAGCGTTCTTCGCCTTGTTCTAGTTTTAAGTAGGCTTGGCGCATCAAATCATCGGTTAAGGCTTCATAGGGATGGTGATCTTTCAGCAATTGCATTGCTACTTGTTCATCCAGTCGCACCGCCAAAATCGCCAACTCAACCCCAGAGGTACCGGTTTTAATGGCATTTTCAGGAATTAATTTCTCTGCTTTGTGCGCATATTTGCTCAAGCGGGCAATTTGTCCCGCCAAAGCATCAAAATCTGGGCCACCATATAAACGGTTGATAAAATACTCGGCCATCAACAGATTTTGCTTTTCTGTGAAAGTTTTGTTGTGGGTACGCTGCATTCGCTGTTTTTGCCAAGTTTGCACATCTTGTAAACGTTGGAAGAGCACCGAATCTTGATGATAATGCAATTGGTAATACTGTTCTAAAAGCTCATCGAGGGCGGCGAGTTTGGACATTTGCTGTCTCAGTTCTATTTAAAGATAGCTAAATCTTAGTGCGTGATGACGGAACTCGCTATGACAAAGTGACAAAAAAACTATTTATTTGTGGTCAGTTTGATGTAGAAGTAGTCAAAAGATACATATGAAAATCATCTAGACCATCATTTTTTAGGATCTAGTGATCTGATTAAATAGAAAAAAGGAGGGGGCAATGGATACAGAAACGATCGTCAGTACAGTGCTGAATGAAGAACAGCTTTCACTGGACTTAATTGAAGCGCAATATGCGTTGATGAATACCCGTGATCAGAGCAATGCAAAAAGTTTAGTGATTTTGGTCAGTGGAATTGAACTTGCGGGTAAAGGCGAAGCGGTGAAACAGCTGCGCGAATGGGTCGATCCGCGTTTTTTATATGTCAAAGCCGATCCACCGCATCTGTTTAATCTAAAACAGCCTTTTTGGCAGCCCTATACTCGATTTGTACCTGCCGAAGGGCAAATTATGGTGTGGTTTGGTAATTGGTATGGGGACTTGTTGGCTACGGCCATGCATGCTTCAAAGCCTTTGGACGACACTTTGTTTGATGAATACGTCAGCAATATGCGGGCTTTTGAACAGGACTTAAAAAACAACAACGTAGATGTCTTAAAAGTTTGGTTCGATTTGTCGTGGAAGTCTCTGCAAAAGCGTCTGGATGATATGGACCAGAGCGAAGTGCATTGGCATAAGTTGCATGGGCTAGACTGGCGCAATAAAAAACAATATGACACCTTACAAAAGCTACGTACGCGCTTCACCGATGACTGGCAAATCATTGATGGTGAAGATGAAGATTTGCGTAATCACAATTTTGCACAAGCGATTTTAACAGCGCTGCGACACTGTCCAGAGCATGAAAAAAAGGCCGCGCTAAAATGGCAGCAAGCACCAATACCAGATATTCTGACTCAGTTTGAAGTCCCTCAAGCTGAGGATGCGAACTATAAAGTAGAATTGAAAAAACTCACCAAACAAGTGGCCGATGCCATCCGCTGTGATGACCGTAAAGTGGTGATCGCTTTTGAAGGTATGGATGCTGCGGGTAAAGGGGGGGCGATTAAGCGCATTGTGAAAAAGCTCGACCCACGAGAATATGAAATTCATACCATTGCCGCACCTGAAAAATATGAGTTACGTCGTCCTTATCTGTGGCGTTTTTGGAGCAAATTGCAGTCGGATGACATCACTATTTTTGATCGGACATGGTATGGACGCGTTTTGGTAGAACGGGTAGAAGGCTTCGCAACCGAGGTGGAATGGCAACGCGCTTATGCGGAAATCAATCGTTTTGAAAAAAACCTCAGTAACAGTCAAACCGTGCTGATTAAGTTTTGGCTGGCGATAGATAAAGATGAACAAGCAGCGCGGTTTAAAGCCCGCGAAAGTACTCCGCATAAACGTTTTAAAATTACCGAAGAAGATTGGCGCAATCGCGACAAATGGGATGACTATTTAAAGGCAGCCGCGGATATGTTTGCACATACCGATACGGGTTATGCGCCTTGGTATATTATTTCCACCAATGATAAACAACAGGCCCGAATTGAAGTCTTAAGGGCAATTTTAAAACAGCTCAAAGCGGATCGCGATACAGATTAAAAAGCTTAAAAACGGTCATTTGAGCTAATGTGAGTTGGTTAAGTAGTTTCGTATTAACCTTTTAACCTGAGCTCGACAAAAATACGATACACGGAAATGTCATTTGCAACCTGCATGGTGTAAGTAAAATAATGTCTGCGATTTATTTTAATAAATCCAAAAAGAGAACAGGTTTTGCAGATGAAAATGGTTTTGCCTACTTTTCCCGAAAGAAAAGTAGGGCGAGCCTCTGGATAGTGATGAAATTGGATAAGAGCCTGATAAGACTCTGCCAAGATAGTTATTTTTCAATAAGTTGGTGGAATATTTAAGTCGATTTCAGGTTGCATTTTTAGCTCTTTATTGCGGAGTCTTACCGCTTAAAGTCTAATTTTTGGAGTTCGTTTGGTTCTTTTGTTTAGCCAAAAGAACCAAAAACATTTGTCATTCGCAAAACCTGTTCAATTTTTGTATATAAAACAACTTTTATTGCAAAAACAGTCCATTTTAAAGGCTGAGCAGGTTGCGAATGACGTTGTTGTGTATCGATGAGAATTTAGAGTTTAAAAAGACATGCCAGTCGGCTTTTTAGTGGACTGGCATTATGGTCATTTGACCGTTTTTTAGAGGCGGATTTAGTTCTTTAACTTAAGGGAATTTGAGTCACTGGCGCTGCAACAGGAATTCCTTGTTCAGCGGCTTGTTTCAGTTGAATGCCTTTGGCGAGCTTATACGACTCTTCCACATGGGTTTCCGCAATTTTTTTCATCACGACATAACCCAAGCTGGCCGCAATCATTTGTCCACCTAAGGGAATGAATTTGGTGACTTGTTTGGTGATGTATTTGGCTGCCATGTTATTGAGGGATTTCTTCACGGCTGTACGTGCCACCACCAGTCCAGAGAACTCCACGCCACGTTTACGCAGTTCTGACCAATGTATTTGCTTGGTTTCTGGGTCGTAGACACTGACTTGCTCTGGGGTTAAACCAAAGCGGGCGTTAATTTCGGGAATCAACTGCGACAATATGCCCACATCAATCACCACATCAAGGAAAGGGACTGGAATAACCGCTGCACCTGCGGAAAAATAGGCGCGCTTTTTGACTAAATCCAAACACTCTTCACGGATTTGTTCTAAATTTAAAGAGGGATCAATTTTTTCTGGAATATGCTCTAATTTCATTTTCTAAATCCTAAAATATCCTGATTCACATTGATTCTAGTTTTGCTTAAAGTACGTATTTTAAAGCAAATTTTAAATAGAAATATGTCATCAAAGTGACATAGACAGAACCAGAAGTATAGTCAATAATCTGTGTACTTTTGTAGATTTTTCATAAGATGGTTATTTGAGAGGAAACATGGCGATACACGTAATACAAAGTCAGCGTATTGATGTTCTGTTGCAAGCCATGCAAAAAACCGTCTTTAAACCGGCCAAAAATGCCTTTCAAGTGCTGCAAGCACAGCATTTTATTGTACCTTCACCTGCGGTTGAGGCTTGGCTAACACAAAAGTTGGCAGAACAGCAGGGCATCAGTGCCAACACGCAGTTTCATCATCGTATTCGTGGTTTTCAATGGTCGGCTTATCAGTGGGTTTTGGTCGACCAAAAAGATGAAGTCCGTAAAGCCAATATTCCGCGATTGATTATTAAATGGCGTGTCTTTCAAGCCTTAAAAGAATTTATACAAGCCGAGCTGAATCCTTTAGAGGTTGCTCATCCGTTGTATCCGATTATTCAGCGGATCTATGCCAGCGCTGACCGTTTGCAACAAGGCATCGATAAACAGCTCAAAAAGCAAAGCATGCTGTATTGGGTCGCGGAGCAGGTTTCACGGCTGTTTAGTTTTTATATGGATTATCGTGGGCATTGCACCAAAGGCTGCCCACCGCAAAGTTGCCGTTGCCAGACCAATTGGTTACAAGCGTGGGGCAAAAACCAGCCGCTCGATTTGGAGCAGATGTTCTTTAAAACTCAGCAAGAACTCAGTGCTTTTCAACTCAATCAAGCTTATGAATTGGAAGCATGGCAACGTTGGCTCTGGCAAGTGGTGTTCCATGCTGACTTTGAACAAATTCAGCGTATTGATACTGCATTTTGGGGCTTACTCGATCAAGCAGAGACCCGAGACGCTGCACTTAAAAAGTTGCCTGCACAGTTGGTGGTATTTACGGTTTTAGATTTACCGCCAAGGCAATTGGAGTTTTTACATCGATTGGGACAATACCTCGAGATCTTTATTTTTCACTATAACCCATCGCAAGAATATTGGGCGGACAGTGTCGATCCCAATTGGAAAGCGCGTTATGACGCACGGGTGAAGCAGCGTTTTATTGAAAAAAATCCAAATGCCAATGATGCCGAGATTCAGCAGTTTTTTGATGAGTTTACCCTCAATTTTAATGCAGAAACCCGAGAGTCTCGCCATCCTTTACTGACCCGATTTGGTAAACAAGCGCGCGACCATTTCTCTTTACTTTCCAGCCTTTCTTCAGGTGAAGACGGCGTCTGGGCCGATATCTTTGTCGATGAATATCCAGAAACTTTACTTGGTAAAATTCAGTCTGATGTCCTGTATTTGGTAGAACCTACGCAGCATCAGTATGCCTTGGCTGAACAAGATGATTCGATACAGATTCATGTCTGTCACTCCAGCCTTAGACAGCTTGAAGTCCTCAAAGATCAACTGACGCATTGGTTGGCTCAGGGCACGGCTGATGCACCGCGACGTCCAAGCGATATTTTAGTGTTGACGCCCAGTTTGACTGAGCTAGAACCTTTTATTCGCAGTGTTTTTGCGCCTCCTCCGCATGAGCGTGAAGCTTTGCAAAAGGGTCACCAACTCAGTAAAGACAGTATTTATCTGCCGATTAAGCTGGCAGGCGTGACTCAACTCGATGCCTTAAATGCCTGGCGTGCTGTGCTGGGACGGATGGTCTTGGTGCGGGGGCGTTTCAGTATTGAGGACTTTGCTGATTGGCTCAGTTTAAATGCAACGCAACAACGTTACGGCTTAGACATGAATATGATCGAGCGAATGACGGAGCTGTTGATCAACGCGGGCTTTAAACGTGGATTGGATGCCGAGCATTTAAAACGTAGTCTGGCCGAAGGTGATGATGACTATCGTTATAGTCTGAAGTTTGCCTTAGATCGTTTGGCGTTAGGCGTCGCTGTACCAGAACATGTGCTGTTTCATGAGACCTTGAGCTATGCCCAAGTACAGTCGAGTGATTTTGAGCTGATTGGTGTTTTGATTGAAATTTATCAAGATTTTAAACACCGTTCCGAGTGGATGATCGCGCATGAAACTGGACAACGGACAACTGCGGAAACTTGGCTGAATAGTTTGATGGAAGATATTCGCGAGTTTGAAGCCGCAGGTGTCGAGTCTTTGGCCGCAGTGTATAAGATGGTCAAAAAACAAGAACGTATGCTGACCTTGGCGAGTTTCTATGACGAACACGACCATCATGCACTGCGCAGTTTAAGTTTACCTTTGCCTTATGTATTAGAAGAAATCCAAAAGACCTTAGAAGCGCAACTGGACTATGCAGAACCCACGGGGCAGATCACGTTTAGTCAAATTGGCCAGATTCGACCTGTGCCGTATAAGTTGATCGTGATGTTGGGCTTGGACAGTGGCAAGTTTCCCAACCGCAGTGCGCATTTGCCTTTTGACCTGATGGACTTGCTGAAGCCACAACTGGGGGATCGTTCCCGTTTGGAAGATGATCAAGGGGCTTTTCTAGATGCCTTGTTGTTGGCACAAGAGAACATATGGTTATTTTATAATGGCTTTGATATCAACGATGGTGAAGTCCGTGATCCGTCTACGGTATTGCAAGAACTGATTCAGCATATGGCCTTTATTGTGCAGCCTGACATACAAAGCAAGAGGGTCAATGCAACGGTTGATAAGCATGGTGTGACTGTCCCTGCACAGTTGGCATCGCTGTATCATGTCCATCCTTTATTGCCTTTTGATCCGCGTGGTTTTGAGTCTGAGCACAGTATTCGTTTTCAGGATCAATGGTTTCAGGTCGCGAAACAACTACAGTATGCATCGGGGCAACGGAGTAGTTGGGTTAACACGCCTTATCCAAAATTAGAGCAAGATATTCAAGTTCTTGATAGTCAGCAGTGGATTCAGGACATCACTTTCCCTGCAAGGCTGTATCTCAAGACTTTAGGCGTGGAAAACTTAAAACCAGAAGAGATTCCTGCAACGCAAGAACCGTTACTGCTCGATGGTTTAGGACGTTATGCCATTCGTCATTTTTTACAACAACATGAGGCAGCGGCAGATGCCAATCTTCTGATGGATCAACTGCCGATTGGTAAAGTCCAAGATGGGGTCTGGCAAATGAGCGTGCTTGAACAGCAGCGCTTGCTGACACGTTTACAACGTTATGCGCCTGAGGCTACAGCCACGACCCAACAAGTCTGGAAGGTGAATGAACATTTACAGATCAATGTCACCCTAGCCAAATTTAGTGCTGAAAAATGGGTCAGTGTAGAAGCATCCAGTGCTCGGGCAAAGCGCCGTGCCAAAGTTTGGTTAGAGTATTTACTGTGGTTGGCTTATGTCAATTTGGGTGAGGGCGGACAGCAATATCAACGCATCGTGGTGTTTAGTGACCGAACCATTTTATGTACTGGTGTGAGTTCAAATCAGGCGCGTGAATGGCTCAAACCTTGGTTGAAAGCATGGGAGTATGCACAAACTCAGCCTTTGGTTTTACCTGCGGCCTTGTTACTGAAAATTGCAGAAAAAGATAAAACCCATGAATGGCAATTGAATGATCAGGGACAGATGGTGATTGCCGACATGGACGCCATTTATAAAGTTTGGGAAGAAGATGGTCGCTTTAGTGGTTTTTCAATGACTGAAAACGAAGCCAATAAAGCACACCGCGACTGGCAGTTTATTCTACAAGAGCAGGATGCCAAGGCATTACTTGCCCATGCCTGCGAGCAGTTTTCTTATGAACTATATCATCCGATATTTTTGCATCAGCAAAGCCTTGAGGACTAAGTCATGACAGCACAGTCTCAGGTCTCTACATCGAACATGTCTTATCAACCCATTGCCGATATGAGCTTTCAGGGCTTGCATTGGATTGAAGCTTCAGCAGGCACAGGCAAGACTTTTACTTTATCCAGTTTGATGGTGCGTATTTTTCTTGGGGCCTATTTGCCGAATCAGGTCATTGCAACCACCTTCACCCGTGCTGCCGCTGCGGAGCTGAAAAGTCGCGTTCGGGCTCGTTTGATCGAAACTTTACGTTATTTTGAAGGTTGTCAGAGTCTGACTGAGCGAGAGATACAGGCCAAAATTGCCGCTGAACAAGATCCGCTTTTTACCAAGGTGCTCACAGACTATGCACAACGGGTCGGTTTTGCCCAAGAGCGTTTGAAGTTGGTGATTGATCAGTTAGATGAGCTGTTCGTCGGCACACTGGACAGTTTTAGCCAAAAGTTACTGCGTGAGTTTTCTTTTGAAAGTGGCAAGATTGAGCGTGCGGATATTACCGATGATGCGCAGAGTTATACTCAGCAGCTCATTCATGATGTGTTACGTGAGTGGATTCAGGCACAGCCACAGCCTGTGGTGAATTATTTACTGTTAAAACAAAAATTAAAGACTGAACAGGCTTATGTGCCGATTGTTGAAAATAGTTTGAACTTTGCATCGGCACAGTTTCAACAGGTGGAAAAACCTGTGCTTGATTTGACGCAATTTGAGCAGGCCATTGATCAATTTACCGCGCTGGATGTGGCGCAGATTGAAAGCTTGAAAGACTATTATGCCCCTGAGGGCCAATACCATGCGGTGTTGGGGAAGAAGTGGCGCACCGATGCTTTGATGGAGCGTATTTTATGTCAGGACTTACCTGCTTTTTTGACCGCCCTGAAAGAGCAACGAGCTTATGCTTTATTCGCGCCACATTTTGAAAAAACCTTAAAACATCTGACTGACCTTGCGACGAAAAAAGTCTTAAACAAATGTGCTGTAGATGTACTAGAACAGTTTGAGCAGCATCCTGTGTGGCGACAGGTCCGCAGTTTCTTAGACGCGTTGGCAGAGCTAGAGCTCAATTTGGATGTGTTGGATGCGTATTTAAAATATCACTTAAGTTCTGAGGTGAAAAAGCGATTACCACAAGTCTTGCAGCAAAAGAGTGAAACGACTTTTGCCCAGCAAATCCGTACCTTGTCAGAAGCCTTACAGGGCGAACAAGGCCGGCGCTTTGCCCAGTTTGTACAGGCACGTTATCCGCTCATTTTAGTGGATGAGTTTCAAGACACCAACCAAGACCAAGATGATATGTTGGCGCGGATTTGGCGTGATGCACAGCGTTATCATCAAGGCTGTATGATTATGGTCGGTGACCCGAAACAAGCCATTTATGGCTTTCGTGGGGGGGACATGCTGACGTATAACAAGGCACGTTTAGATGTTTTGGCAAAGCAAGGTCGGCAGTATAGTTTGAAATATAATCATCGTTCTGTGCAAAAGCTGGTACAGGTGGTGGATGCTTTATTTCAACGCCAACAGGACTTTGGTGAGCAGGTCTATTACCAACCTGTCGAAGCAGGGACTCGACCACATCCTGCTTTGGTCGATGCACAGGGTGAAAACCATGTACCGCTGCGTTGGCTGTTACTTGAAGATAAAAAAAATGAAGCTCAACAAGTGGCATGGAAAATTCGTGATTTAATCAACCAAGGCATTCAACAGCAACTGTATGTGGCAGATGATCCGCCACAGTTTATGGGGGCAAATGATATCGCGGTGTTGTCGAAAAACCATGATGGCTTGGACAAAGTTCAGTTTGAACTAGAGCGTTTGGGAATTTTGGTCAATCGTCCGTCTAAACGCAGTGTGTTTGAAAGTCAGGTCGCGAAAGATGTCGGTGCGTTATTGACCGCAATGATGCATCCTTTTGATGAAGCCAAGGTTCGCCGTGCGCTTTTGAGCCGGCTGTTGGCGATTGATTTAAAACAGTTACTAGAACTGGAAAAACAAGCCAACGGTCTGAGCCAGTTTATGGCGGATTTTGATGACATCCGCGACATGTGGATCAATAAAGGCTTTTTAAGTGCATGGCAATACGTTTTAAACCTTTTTAAAGTGTGGAAAAACTTGGTGGCTTACCAAAGCCGAGACAACGAACGGACTGTGGTCAATCTTCGACATTTGACTGAGTTGTTGAGCCAACATAGTGAGCAGTTCCAAGGCGCGCAGAAACTGTATCATTGGTATCTCAAACAGTTACATTTGCCTGCGGAACGTGAGTGGGAGTTGGAACGCAAACTCTCCAATGCCACAGGCGTACAGCTGATGACTATTCATCAGTCCAAAGGTCTAGAGTTTAAAATTGTGTTCTTGCTGGGTGCCGACAAAGACTTTAAGGAAATGAATAAAACCTTAAACTTTTCAACACTGGAACAGATCAATCCGACGACAGGGCAGAGCGAGTTACAGCGCATCGTGGCAGTAAATGATGCCAACCTATTAGACCCAGCCGCGATTGAGCAACACAATGAGCGAGCCGAAGCAGAACAGCATCGCTTATGGTATGTCGCACTGACCCGCGCCAGCCACCGCGTGTATGCCTTACTGCAAGATCAGGAATATAAATCAAATACGGCATTGGCGTTTTGGCGTGGTCAAGCAGGTAATCTGTTTGAACATCCTGCTAGTGGTAATGAGGTGCTGCTGACTGAAAAGCCGATCCGTTTACAGCCAGCCCAGCAGCAAGAGATCATTCAACTGCAAGCCTTGGCCTTTCCTGAACAGCGTTTTTATCCACGTTCCAAAACCAGTTTTAGTGCGTTGGCACAGCATTTGAGTCGCAAAGAGGCAATGGATGCCTTAGCGGTTTTGAGCGAGAAAGTGGGTAGTGCGGATGACGAGATTAATCATCCTGTGCTTGAAGATGTGGAGCTGAGTCAGCCTTTGGCGTGGATTAAACGGCAGTTTCCAATGGGGACGACTGCGGGAACCTTCCTGCACGAAATTTTCGAGCACATTGATTTCCAGGACTCGCGTGACTGGGGACTGGAAATTCATCGTCGTTTTAAAAATGATAGTCCCTTACTGTGGCAAGAGTTATTGGGCAAATATCAAAACGAGTTTGGACAGGATGATGAAATCCAATTGGTACAGTGGATGCAAGCGTGGTTAGTAGATGTGCTAGAAACGCCTTTGCATGCTGGTTTTCAGTTGAAGCAACTCAAAGCCGATGAACACTTGGCTGAGTTTCCTTTTTATTTGTCATTGTCCGATCATGTGCTCGCGATTAAACGCATACAGGCATTATTTCAAGAATACGGCATTGATCTGCTCGACTTAAATGAAGCCAATTCTGCTCGTTATCTGACTGGTTCGATTGACTTGGTTTATTTTGATGGTCAGCGTTATCACATCGCCGATTATAAAAGTAACTTCTTAGGGGTGGATCAGCAGAGCTACAATCATGATGCAATCCAATTGAATATGTCACATGCCAGTTATTGGTTGCAGGCGGGCTTATATTTGGTGGCTTTACATCGCTATTTAACAGTGAATTTGTTGGACTATGACATTGAAGAACATCTGGGTCAGGCGAGTTATCTTTATTTGAGAGGAATGAATGGGCAGTCCGATCAAGGGGTTTTAAGTTGGCGTGCTAGCCCAGAGTTTATTTTAAGACTAGATGCCATCTTGGGTTATTTTGCTGAGGATACTTCTACTGAAAATCATGTAGGCAAAACTTCTGAATTAAGTGAAATTAGTCACTCATAAACAAACAATTAAGCTGTGGATAACTTTGAGGATAACCGTGTGGAAAATGTTCGTAAAGCCAGTATTGATCAGGCTGCCGTGGTAGACACATGGTTAACGCGTTGGAGTCAGTTTATTCAACAGTCACCGCTAAGTAAAACAGGGTTCACCGAAACCCGAAGTGAAATGATTCAACAGGTCCTTGAAGCAATGCTACGCGGTGAGAGTTGTATCTCGGTTGCAGCTGAAGCCTTCACAGTCTTAGATGATTTGGTGATGGATGAACAGCAGGCACAGCAGCAAAAATCACCGTTTGTTTATGATCAGCAACAATTATATCTGTATCGTTATTGGGCTTTAGAGCAGTCCTTGGCCCAGCAAGTGGCGCGGTTAAAACTGCAAAACTTAACGCAAGTGGATATTTCAGCTTATGCTCATTTACTTGAAGATCCACACCAAAAACAGGCTTTGGCGATGGTGGCCGAGCAGGCGCTCTCGATCATTACAGGTGGTCCAGGCACAGGGAAAACCTATACCTTGGCGCGTATTATTGCGGTGCTCAAGCAAAGTCTGCCTGATATTCGTATTGCGATGGCTGCACCGACAGGTAAGGCGGCGCAGCGGATGAAAGAAGCCCTGCAGAACTCTTTTCAGGATGAAAAGTTACAAGACCTAGTTAGTCCAGATTTGAAAAACTTAAATCCTGTGACGCTACATCGACTTTTGGGTTTAGGGAATACGCAGCAACCGCGTTTTCATAGCAGACAACCTTTACCTTATGATGTGGTTGTCGTTGATGAAGCATCCATGCTGGATTTAAATTTGGCGCAGATGCTTTTTGCTGCCATGCCGAATCAAGCCCGTTTAATTTTATTGGGAGACGCCGATCAGTTGGCTTCGGTCGATGTCGGTTCTGTACTTGCCGATCTACAACAGGTTCCAGCTTTGGCTGAAAATAGAGTCAATTTAGTCAATAGCCGTCGTTTCAAATCAGATGCGCGGATTGGAAAGTTGGCACAATTTATTCAACAGCAATCTTGTTTTGACTTAACGATACATCCTGTCCAAAAACAGAGCGTATTGCATACTTTTCAACAGCAAGTAGTAAATGCCACGACGTTGAAGGCAGTTGAGTTGGATCAGGTCAAGGTCGATTATTTACAGCTCGAATTGTTGCCTGAGCAGGCTTTATCTGCAGAGCAGTTACAACATTATTATGATCTGTTGATGCTCGGCTTTCAGGGCTATGTCGAGGCTTTAAAGCAATATCAGCAAAATCCTAATGAGTCTCTCGTGCCCAAAGTGATTCAACATTTTGATGATTACCGTATTTTAGCCGCCATACGCCATGGCCATTTCGGCTTAAAACAGCTCAATCTGCAAATCGAGCAGCGCCTATTGGAACAATTAAAACAAATCAAACAAGGCGAATGGTACTTGGGCCGTCCGGTGATGATGACCTATAACGACTATCAGTTGGGCTTGTCAAATGGTGATATTGGCCTGTGTTTACAGCGCGTTCAACAAGGTAAGTTGCAGTTTGAGGTGTATTTCCCTAGTTTGGATAAATGGGTGGCCGCGACACGGTTACCCAAAAATATTGAAACGGCTTTTGCACTGACCATTCACAAATCTCAAGGCTCTGAGTTCACCCATACCGCGGTGGTTTTAGATCGGCAGGCTGAAAAATTACTCAGTAAAGAGTTGATTTATACCGCAATTACGCGGGCGAAAAAAGTTGTTAGTTTACTGGTCGATGCCGATGCATTCGTACATGCTATGGTGACTCGAACCACCCGAGAAAGTGGTCTATCAAGAAAAATTAATCAACAAATTCAATTGTGAAGATTTAATAAACAAATAGGAGCTTTGTACGAAATGGCTTACAGGGATTCAGGAGATTTGCGCATAGAGCTTTGCTGAGGATTTTGAGAAGATGGCTTCACATAAAGAGCTCAACACGGAATGTTGAGTATAATCGCAAAAAGATAATAATAACGTCAGTAGACAGCGAACTTACAGTGAAGTAGGTGAAAGAGGAAACTTACAGCCGCTAAGCCTTGTAGTTTTGGGAGAGACTACAAGGCTTTTTTATATCTGCTGAATTGGCATAATATGACAAAAAATAGCCAATCATTTATCGAAACACAAATACATTAATATATGAACGGTTGGGTAGATATTGGCGCAATATATTGTGGTTTGTAACTTTTAATTAATTTATTAAGTATCTGTTTTTTATTTATTTAAGTGTAATTTATTGAATTTTAGAATGTGATTTAGGTTCAATTGTGGAGAAATTGAGGGTTTAATGTAAGCAATCGCTTACATGGAGATGAGCAAAATGCGACTTTTCTCTTTAGCTCTGTGTGGCAAAATGTGTCACATAAGGACGTAAATAATTAAACATGGAATGTTTAATACAAGACGCGGAAAAGCGCATTATTATAATGATAACCAAAACAACAAGAACAAAAATAAAAGAACACTACAGCGCAAAAAAGCCCAAGTTTACTTGGGCTTTTTTTTATGCTCAGACTACATCTGTTTCGGTTCTATCTGTTGCAAATAAGGAGCGACGTTGATGCTTTAATATTTTGGGACAATGCTTTGAGATTTGATAAAGTGTTTTCGCTAAAGCCGGTAAGTGAGTCCCGACGACAGATTTTCCTGTGGTTAATAGCGATACACTAATATCACGTTCTGGATCGGCCCAGCAGAGAATATTGGAAAACCCGAGATGTCCAAAGGCTTGCCCAGTCATGGGTCCAAATAACCCAATAGGATTACTCCCTAACATTGGGCCTAAGGCATAACGCATCGGGACTAATAATGTCCGATCTAAACTGACTCCTGACGTGGCCAAGGTCGAGCGAAATACTGTTTGGGCACTCATGATTTGTTTGTCTTGGTATTCGCCACCACTCAAGAGCATTTCAAAGAAACGTCCAGCTTGTTCTGCACTGGTATAAATGTTGCCCGCTGGGCAAATCGTGTCCATAAAACGCACATCATTGGTCACATCGACCGCCAACTCTAAACCACCGCCCAGTACCCGATTAAGATAATGGTCTGTGCCTAAACGTGGATGTAGACCTGTGGCATAGTTTAAAGCGGCATCCGCTCGATACTCAGGTTTTAAACCATAGTTAAAGTAATCTAAGCCCATGGGTTTTTCGATATTTTCGGCAAGAAATTCACGGGCCGTTTGACCTGTTACCCGCTTGATAATTTCCCCTAAAATATAACCTGACGTCACGGCGTGATACGCCAGATGTGTACCTGAGGCTGAAACGGGTTGTGCAGCATAAAGACGTTCTAAAATTTGATCTTGATTAAACAACAGTTCAGGCGTGACTTTACTGTTAATGCGCGGAATGCCACCACGATGAGCGAGTAAATGGAAAATGGTGGCACGACGCTTACCGTTTAAGCCATATTCAGGAATATAGTGGCTAATCGGATCGAGTAAATTCAGATCGCCGCGTTCATCCAACATATGAATCAGCATGGCTGTAACGATTTTAGAGGCGGAAAATAAGCAAACTGGGGTGTCGGGTGTGCCAATTTTCGCATCTGCCGCTAAACCATCGGCTGAGTTGCCTTGCGCATAACCAATGCTGCGGTTTAACAATATTTGTCCCTGACGACGTAAACAGAGACTGATGAAAGGGTAGTTTCCTGTTTTATATAGGGACTCTACACTGGCCCAAATGCTTTGAATTTGTGCGTCATTCATGCCACCCAAGGTAGCGGAGACCTCATCCTTAGAGCGAATCACGTGGTTGAGGTCATGGGGGACATAACAGGTATTGGCAGATAAAATTTTCACAAATTTCTCTCTATTTTTCGTTTTTATTAGGTCTGAGTCTGATATTGAAAATCAGGATTGTCATGATTGTGCATGATTTGTGCAAAGCCGTCAGTTGCCGAATTGACTGCGAACATAAAACATTTTTGCAATATAGCGCTAGATCCCTTAAAATAATGCCTTGCTGTAGTGATGCACGGCAGTCAACTTGGTTTTGAAGAATCAATTTGATTTGTATCAAATGTAACTTATAAGCATCTCGGAGAAATCGAATGGCTTTAACAAACGCAGATCGCGCAGAGATCATTGCTAAATTTGCTCGCGCTGAAAACGACACTGGTTCACCAGAAGTTCAAGTAGCTCTTTTAACTGCTCAAATAAATGATTTACAAGGTCACTTCAAAGAGCATAAACACGACCACCATAGCCGTCGCGGTCTTATCCGTATGGTTAACCAACGTCGTAAGCTTCTTGATTACCTTAAAGGTAAAGACGCTACTCGTTACAGCGACTTGATTGCTGCTTTAGGTTTACGTCGTTAATTCGATTAAACTTTTATTTTCGGACTATCGCATTTTGAATGCTTTATTACTGAAAAAGAAAGTCTACCTTGCTTCTGTGAGGTAATGGGGAAGGGGCGAATGTTTCGCTCCTTCTTTGTGTCTTAAAATCATATTTTTAGTCTCTGGTGAGGTCGGCTTCTAAGCTTTGTCATTTATACAGTTGCCTGAAATGGCGATGTGAATGCCAAACCTTAGGGGTCTCCACTAGAATAAAAATCAGGAAAGAAAAATACATGTCTATGTTTAATATTATTCGTAAAGAATTCCAGTATGGTCAACACACGGTTGTTTTAGAAACTGGTCGTGTTGCTCGTCAAGCAAACACTGTTGTGATCACCATGGGTGGTGTACAGGTTCTTGTTGCAATCGTTGCTCAACCAAAAGCAAAAGCAGGCCAAGACTTCTTCCCGTTGACTGTTAACTACCAAGAAAAACAATATGCTGCAGGTCGTATCCCAGGTGGTTACGGTAAGCGTGAAGGTCGTCAGTCTGAAGCTGAAACTTTAATTTCACGTCTTATTGACCGTCCAATCCGTCCATTGTTCCCAGAAGGTTTCTACAACGAAATCCAAGTAACAGCGACTGTTATTTCTTCTGACAAAACCATGGAAGGTGATATCGCTGCAATGTTGGGTGCTTCAGCTGCGATGTCTATTGCTGGTGTTCCATTTGCAGGCCCAATCGCAGGCGCACGTGTTGGTTTAATCAACGGTGAATACATCCTTAACCCAACTTTAGAACAGCTTAAAGAATCTGATCTTGACCTTGTGGTTGCAGGTACTGAAGCTGCTGTATTGATGGTTGAATCTGAAGCGAAAGAACTTTCTGAAGACCAAATGTTAGGCGCTGTACTTTTCGGTCATGACGAAATGCAAATCGCAATTCAAGCGATTAAAGAATTTGCTGCTGCTGCGGGTGCGGTTGAATCAACTTGGGTTGCGCCAGTTAAAAATGAAGAGCTTCTTGGCAAATTGAAAGATGCATTTGAAGCGAAAATCTCTGAAGCGTATACCATTGCTGTTAAGCAAGACCGTTACGCAGCATTAGATGCACTTCACGTAGAAGCTGTTGCTCAGTTCGTTCCTGAAAATGATGAAACTGGCATTGCTGCTGAAGTTGACGAATTATTCGAAGATTTGAAATACCGTACGGTACGTGACAACATCTTGTCTGGTAAACCACGTATTGATGGTCGTGACACGAAAACTGTTCGTGCCATTGATGTTCAAGTGGGCGTATTAGGCCGTGCACACGGTTCTGCATTATTCACACGTGGTGAAACTCAAGCATTGGTAACTACCACTTTAGGTAATACCCGTGATGCGTTGATGGTTGATACCCTAGCTGGTACTAAAACTGACAACTTCATGTTGCACTACAACTTCCCTGCATACTCTGTCGGTGAAACAGGTCGTGAATCTGGTCCTAAGCGTCGTGAAATCGGTCACGGTCGTTTGGCGCGTCGTGGTGTTCAAGCGGTTCTTCCTGCAGCTGACCGCTTCCCGTACGTGATTCGTATCGTATCGGATATTACTGAATCAAACGGTTCATCTTCAATGGCTTCTGTATGTGGTGCTTCATTATCACTTATGGATGCAGGTGTTCCATTGAAAGCGCCAGTTGCAGGTATTGCAATGGGTCTAGTGAAAGAAGGCGAGCGTTTCGCAGTTCTTTCTGACATCTTAGGTGACGAAGATCACTTAGGTGACATGGACTTTAAAGTAGCCGGTTCTGCGAACGGTATTACTGCACTTCAAATGGATATCAAGATTGAAGGTATCACTGAAGAAATCATGGAAGCGGCATTGAACCAAGCGTATGCGGGTCGTATGCATATCTTGAATGAAATGAACCAAGTGATTTCACGTGCTCGCCCTGAAATTTCAATGCATGCACCGACATTCCAAGTGATCAACATCAACCCAGACAAGATCCGTGACGTGATTGGTAAAGGTGGCGCGACCATCCGTGCTATTACTGAAGAAACCAAAGCTGCAATTGATATTGAAGACAACGGTACTGTTCGTGTATTTGGTGAAACCAAAGCTGCTGCTGCTGCTGCTGTTGCAAAAATCCAAGCACTGACTGCTGAAATTGAGCCGGGTACAATTTACGTCGGTAAGGTCATTCGTATCGTTGAATTCGGTGCGTTTGTAAACATTCTTCCAGGTACTGATGGCTTACTTCACATTTCACAAATCTCGAACGAGCGTATTGCAAACGTGGCAGATGTGTTGAAAGAAGGCCAAGAAATTAAGGTACAAGTTGCGGATGTAGACAACCGTGGTCGTATCAAATTGACGATGAAAGATATCGAACAAGTTTAATCTCTTGTCAATTCACATGGTTTTTGCCATGTGAATTGAGTTGTCTTAGAAAAGCCTTGAGCTTGGCCAATTTAAACTTTGGCTTGCTCAGGGCTTTTTTTATGGCATCATGCTGGCTAAGACAAACAATAATAAATGAGATATGCAAAGCTATTATTTCTATCAACATCCCACCGCACAGCATACTTATGTGCAGAAACAGCCGATTGCAGAGCAGGAAGCTGAGTTTATTTGGGTGGAGTGTAGCCGTGACGATGTGGTCAATCGGGCAGAACATTGGCAGCAGGACATTTATGCGGCAACGGGACTGTGGATGAATGAATATCATCTGCGTGACATTCTCAATTTAGAACATCCTTGTGCCTTTGACACTTTGGAAGATTACGACTTGCTGATCTTTCGTAAGCTGATCACACCTGATGATCAAATCAAGCTTGATACTCAAGCGGCTGAAAAACATGAACGGGTCTTTGGTCTGGCGACGACCCCGATTAGCTTTATGCTTACGCCGCAAGTTTTGATTACGGTTAGAGAGCAGGGCAATAAAGAAGTTGAAAGCTATATTCAGCGTATGGAAACGGTGTTGAGCCGTCCGATTGAAGAACATAATAAGCCACGAAAACTACCCGCAACACCTTTAGATTTGACCTTGAGACTGCTCAATAACATGGTGGATGGTTATCTCGATTTACGTGTTCCGCTGACGCGTCGAGTGGAGTTTTGGCAGCAAGAGCTTTTACAAGGCCATCGTCGCTTTACCAAGTGGCATCAACTATTGCAAGAGAATATGGCTTTCCAACAAGTGGAAAATTTGTGCGAAGAACAAATCGAGACTTTGCAGGAATTACGCGATGAAATTGTCGATAATTATTCGCACTTGAAAGGGAAAAAACGTAGTGAAAAACAAGACATCATGCTGGTACGTGTCGATGATTTAACCAGTCATATTGAACGTATTCAAAAGCATACCATTCGCTTGAGAAATGCAGTGCAAGCAGCCATTGATCTACATTTTTCTGCCATTGCTAATCAAACCAATGAAAACATGCGAATTTTAGCCATTATTACCGCGATCTTTGCGCCACTGACCTTGCTGACAGGGGTGTATGGTATGAACTTCGAGTTTATTCCGGGGCTGAAGTCTCCCACAGGGTTTTGGATCATGTTGGGCATCATGTTAATGACGACATTGATCTTACTGTATTATTTTTATCGACGTCATTTGGTCGGGCGTGGCGAAAAAAGTGTCATTGATATGTTGGCACAGCAGCATGCGGATCAACATATGAATTTGTTTTGGTTTATCGATTATGAGCCGATCAAGCAAACCGTGAAAGGCACCATTAAAGATTTAGAGAAAATCACCAAATTAAAATAATTCGGTGATTTTCTGCACAGACCATTAAAGCCAATGGACTTTAAGGTGTTTCTTTACATGCTGACGCTATCCTTGTTCAATTTATTATTCGGATATGTGGGCGTCGCAGGGAGATTTAATTTAAGAGGTTTTTAACTGGGCTCCTTTTAAAATCCGGTAAAGCTGATCTTTAATGAACAACTTTTTCCGTTTGAGGGGCTCAATCTCTCCACGATGAATCCTGACAGGGTCTTGTTCGAGTAAACAAATTTCCTGATCGAGAGCTTCATGGTCGTCAAACATTTTAGAAAAATGCGGATTGTCTTCTCTAAGCTGTTGAATCATGTCGCGGTATTCAGGAAACATGAGCTTAGTCTTTTTATTACAAACTTTGAGTTTCATGGTTGCCGTCTAATCCTCTTATTCAAAAATAAAAAAAAGAAAGAAAGGCATGCGCCAATCTTTCTTTATAGAACTAGTGTTGAGTCGTTTGAACTGGGTCAGTGAGATGTAAATGTTTTACTTCACGACGAAGTTTTTGAACTTCCTCAATCAAATCCAGCATCATTGCGACTGCAGTAAAGCTGGCATCAAAGTCACGTTGTAAGCGATAGGCTCGCCGTGCACGTGAGACATCATCACCAAAAAATTGGTGAATGCGGTTATCGGGTCGGTTAGGCAGAATGTCATATTCCAACAGCTGTAAAACCCATTCAGGACTTTGTCCGCAGGCTTCAGCAAAATGCTTTAAATCAAAGCTATGTTGTTCATCAACAATTTCAGCGTGTCGACATCCGTCTAAAATAATTTCACGATATTGAATAGTCGTCATAATTTTCTCCTTAAGACTGACGCGGCTTAAAGTGAGGGAAGGCTTCAGCAAAGGCTTGGTAAGCTTGCTGTTCTTGCTCACTCTGCGCAGGAGGTTGAACAATGTTTAAAATTAAATATAAATGTCCTGCCGTTTTGGCTGGAATCCCCTGATCTTTTAAACGGAGTTGCTGCCCCGTTTTGGCATTTTTCGGAATTTGAATTTGTAATGTCCGACCATTGGGTAGCGCGGCGGTGATGCTTTGCCCCAAAGCGGCTTCCCAAGGACTGATATTCAGTTGGTGATAGACATCAACTCCTTCAACGCGTGTGGTCTCCGTATCTTTGTAATAAATTTCGATATACAGGTCGCCATTTTCACCACCCTGAATACCTGACTGTCCTTGACCACTTAAGCGAATTTGTTGCCCTTCTTTCATGCCTTTGGGAATTTTAACTTCCAGCGTTTTGCGCTGAATTTCCGCTTCACCATAGGCATTTAAAGTAGGAATTTGTAAGGTAATAGTTTGGGTGGTACCGTGGAATCCAACCTCAAGATCGACCTCTAAACGCGCATGTTGGTCTTCGCCTTTATGGCGTGTGCTATTTTGGCGTTGATATTGATAGTTTGAACCTCCAAAACCTGAACCAAAACGGCCAAATAAGTCTTCAAATCCTGAAAAATCATGTGCCTGTTGCCCACCTTGGGCATTCCGAAATGCATCTTCAAAACCGCCAAAGCCTGCATTGGGGTTGAATTGGTGTGAGCCTTGCGGATGATCGAGTTCAAAGTCATATTCAGCTTTTTTTGTTTCATCACTTAAGGTGTCATAGGCGACATTTAATTCTTGCATCCGTGCCTCAGCATCAGGCTCCTTACTGACATCGGGATGATACTTACGTGCCAATTTTCGATAGGCTTTTTTAATTTGTTCGGCGGTCGCATCTCGCGTTAAACCGAGTATTTCATAATGGTTCTTCGGCATAAATAAGATTAAATAAATTGATTAAGTTTTAATCATTATCCAGCCTTTCAGCAGATTTCAACAGTAAAGATATGTTCCTTATTGTTTCAAAACATGACAAGAAAAAAGCCCCCGATGAAAGGGGCTTTGATGGATGAGGAATACTTAATATTTGACCCATGTGATGTTGCGCCCACCGCCATTTTCGGTCGACGTTCCTCGAATTCGTAAGTGCTTACCATTATTACTGAGTCGTGCATATGCGTCATAACGTAACCCTGTGAAAGGGTCGAGGAACTGTCCATGGCTATAGGTCGAATCTTTGGCATTGTCTAACTGCAAATGGCTGAGCGTTGTCATGCCGACAATGGGCTGATTTTTATGGATACCATCACACTTGCTACAGTTTTCTATTTTTACCGCACCTGGAATTTCACGCGTACTTACGATGACTGCTTTATAGCTATTGTTTTTGTCTTTTTCAATCATGACATCACTGAGAGAGTATCCTGTTTTATCATCGATAGTTTTCCATTTGCCAACCAAGGGATCGGTGGCTGCAAAACAGGAGAAGGCGCATAAACTGCTGAGTACGAAAAGACTGCACGAAAATTTCATGATGATAAAACCCCAATGGAAGAGAAAAATAAAGACATATAAAAATTATGGGTTTATTTATAACGAAATTTAAGTTGTGTTACCAGTGAAATATCTATGAATAAAAGTGATGAATCATTTGAATTATCTTGTTTTTATGAGAACAAAGGCATAAAAAAGAGCAGTTCAGCTGCTCTTTTTTTATTGCACATGACGCGCTTAACTTAAGTGTTCACCAAATAAACCCAAGGCTTCTTCTGCACTAAAGCTGTATTGCGTGTTACAGAACTGGCAATCCATGGTAATCGGGTTTTGATGTTCTAGCGTTTCACGAACGGCTTCAGCGCCAATTTGTTCAAGCGCTTGAGCACAACGTTCTTTAGAACAGGTACAGCCAAATTTCAGTACTTCAACTTCAGGTAAGCGTACTTCTTCTTCGTTGTATAAACGGTAAAGAATTTCACTGGACTCTAAATCGGTTAACTCTTCGATTTTGAGCGTTTCAGTCAACATGGTCAGACGTGGCCATAAGTCTTGGTCGACACGTTCTTGTTCCTCTTCACTGTTACGTGGTAACAGTTGAATAAGTAAACCGCCAGCACGCTGGGCTGAACTGGCCAAAACGATACGCGTTGGAATTTGGGCAGACAGGTCATAGTACTGCATTAAACAACCTGCAAGATTTGGCTTGTCTAAAGCCACAATCCCTTGATAACGCTCACCAAATTCGGGCTCAATATTAATAAAGAGTACAGGGCTAATGAGGGTGCTCAATACCGTACTGCTGCTGTCGGCAGCATTAAAGCGAGGATCTGCTTCATAATCCGCCAAGGCACGTACTTCACCAAGGTGATTACATTCAGCCATGGCCCATTTGAAACTACCTGAAGCCTGAATTTGTAAACTAATACGGCCTTTAATTTTTAAAGTACTGGCAAGTAATGCCGTGGCACTAAGCATTTCACCTAACAGCACTTGGACTGCAGGTGCATAATCACGCTGCGCCAAGATGGTTTGTAGGGTTTCTTCTAGATGAACCACTTCACCACGAACAGGACTATCTTCAATATAAAAGCGTTGACGCAAATCAGACATAAATTTCTCCAATATCCTGTCTTAATGGTGACGATATTGTAAAACACAAGTCATTTTACTTCATCCCGTGTGACATCTATTCGGTCATGTTGTAACTCGCGTTGTAGGTCAACGCCAACAGGACTTTGACGGAGCTGCGTATCACTTTCAAATAAGTGTTCTAATTCGGCCAAAGCATTACGATGTGTTTCATAGACCTTCTGTTCGTCGTTATAAATACTCTGCTGCTGTGCGAGCAGTTTTTCATCATAATCGCGAAATAACTCAATGCTCTTATAAGCATCTTGTTCTGCAATTCCGAGATTACGCAGAGCAAAATAGGCCATCCCTAAAGACGATAAATAGGTTTCACGCCAAATATGCTCTACCCCCAAGTCACGTAACAAATGCACATGATGTCGGTCACGGGCACGGACCAGCAAGTTTAAATCTGGATAATTGAGTCGGATATGGCGTGCCACATTCATGGAGTCTTCAATATCATCGATGGCTAATACAAACACTTTGGCATGTTCGATACCGGCTGCACGCAGGATATCGGGTTGAGTGGCATCACCATAGTAGAGTTTGCCGCCATAGTTGCGAACGAAATCGACCTTGTCGATATTGCTGTCAATCGCCGTGAAGGTTTGGTGCTGTAAGTGAACCAGTCGTGCCACAATTTGTCCGACACGGCCAAAGCCAGCAATGATCATCGGGTTATGCTGTTCAGGAATCTCATCATAGACAGGTGTAGTTTCTTTTTCGAATATTGGCACCACCCACGAACTCATCAGCCAGTATAGAATAGGCGTCAGAATCATCGACAAGGTCACGATCAAATTGATCGGCTCTAAAATGGCCTGCGTAATCACGTGTTCACTCATGGCAACATTGAGCACCACAAAAGCAAATTCACCGCCTTGTGCCAAACAGGTGGCCAGCATCAAACTATTGCGCCATGAAAACTCGAAGTAGCGAGCGATGGCGGTTAAGGCTAGCAGTTTGACCAACATCAGCAATAACGCACCGCCAACAATCAGACTTGGGCTTTCCCACAGCAGCGAAACTTGCGTGCTCATCCCGACGGTCATGAAAAATAGACCGAGAAGTAGACCTTTAAATGGTGCAATACTGGCTTCCAGTTCATGACGGAATTCAGAGTCAGCAAGTAACACTCCAGTTAAAAATGCGCCCAAGGTGGTACTGATACCTAAGACATCCATCAGCGCGACCACGCCTAAGACAATAAACAAACCGACTGCAGTAATCAGTTCGTGCGCGCCACTTTTGGCCACAAAGCGGAAAAAAGGGCGCATGAGGTAGCGGCTAAATAAAAACAAGCCTGTAAAGGTAGCAACAATCGCTGCAAAGTAGGCCACGCCATGATGGGTTGAGTTTGTTCCCGCAAGGAGTGGAATGACTGCAATCAGCGGAATCGCGGCAATATCTTGAAAGAGTAAAATGGAAAAGGACTGCTGACCAAAAGTGGTATTGAGCTGCTGTTTTTCACTGAGCAGTTGCAACACAAACGCAGTAGAGGAGAGGGCAAGGGCAAAACCAATCACGACACTGGCTGCAATCTGTTGTTGCAGGGCAAAAAAGACGATGCACGCCAGTAGCACGCCACAGAGCATCACTTGTAAACTGCCCATCACAAAAATGGATTTACGCATTTCCCATAAACGTTGCGGGCGAAGTTCTAGTCCAATAATGAACATCAAGAAAATCACGCCGTACTCAGCGAGTTTATGAATGTCTTCAGGGTCATGGACGACATTTAATACAGTGGGACCGAGTAAGATACCCGTGAATAAATAGCCGAGTACCGTGGCAATCCCCAGCCGTTTAGCCAACGGAACGATCATCAGTGCCGCAGCCAAAAAGAGGGTGATTTGAAGCAGTAGAGACATTGCCCTGTCCTAAATTTTTTTCTTTATGTTGGAAGTTTAAGGGAGAACGCGACTCAGGTCTAAACCTTATTCACGTCAAGTCTTAACTTAACTCTTGTGGATCAATATCAAGGCTCAATTTCATACCATGCGGTTTATTGTGCCAGACAGTTTGCCACCACTGACGAATGTAAAAATGCATTCGTGCACGGTCTTTGGACAGTAGTACCATATGCGCTTGATAGCGGCCTGCTTTACGCTCCATCGGCGCAGGAATGGGCCCCCAAATATCAATACTGTTTTCTGAGGCTTGGCGCAGTGCTTGTGCATGCTCTTGTAAAAAGTTTTGGTTCAATTCTTGGTCTTTGGATTCACAGCGCAATAAAGCCGCATAGCGATAAGGTGGCATCCATGCAGCTTTACGCTCTTTCAAGGTTTGCTTGGCAAAGCTGCGATAGCCCGATTCCAGCAGGGTATTCAGCAAAGGATGGTCTGGACGTAGAGTTTGTAAATAGACTTCGCCTTTTTTCTCGCCGCGCCCAGCACGTCCAGCGACTTGGATGATGAGTTGTGCAGTACGTTCTGTGGCACGAAAGTCAACACTGAGTAAGCCTGAGTCGATGTCTAAAATCGCCACCAAAGTCACATAAGGAAAGTGATGTCCTTTGGCCAGCATTTGGGTGCCGAGCAAAATGATGGGTTCACTTTTCTGGATCTTGTTATAGATTTTTTGCCAGCTGCCGACCCGACTGGTCGAGTCACGATCAACCCGAATCACGTCAAAATTCGGGAACAGTTCTTGTAGGTTTTCTTCAACTTTTGCGGTGCCTAAACCAATCGGTTTCAGTTCGCTATGCTGACATTGCGGGCAGTGTTCAGGCATGCGGTGGATGGTGCCGCAGTGGTGACAGTGCAAATGCTGATAGGGCTGTCGATGCACGGTAAAATTGGCATCGCAATGTGGGCACTTCGCCTGCCAGCCACAACTTTCACAAATCAACACAGGCGCATAGCCGCGACGATTTAAGAAAATCAGTACCTGTTCTTTTTTATCTAAGCGCTTTTGTACTTCATGAATCAGTTGTTGGCTGATGCCATTTTGTTTTTGTGCCACTTTCAGATCAATCACATGCATTTTCGGCATCACGGCCACACCTGCACGTTGGTCCAACTCCAAACGGGTCATTTTACCTTGTTCAACCAATGCATAACTGTCGATACTTGGCGTTGCAGAGCCGAGGATAATCGGACAGTTTTCTAAGTGCGCACGGTATAAAGCCACATCACGAGCATGGTAACGGAAGCCCTCTTGTTGCTTGAAAGATAGATCATGCTCTTCATCTAAGACAATCAAACCCAGATGCGGAAGAGGGGTATAGATGGCAGAACGTGTGCCAATCACAATCGAAGCTTTGCCCGTTTGTGCGCTTTGCCAGGCTTGCAGGCGCTTAGAATCATTTAAACCTGAATGTAGTAGCGCAATATGACAGTGAAAACGTGACTGAAAACGGCTCACTGTTTGTGGGGTGAGGCCAATTTCAGGCACTAATACCAAGACTTGTTTGCCTTGTTTTAAAACCTCTTGCATGACTTGCAAATAGACTTCAGTTTTGCCACTACCGGTTAAACCATCCAGTAAGAAAGCGTGGTAGCTATGACGAACTTTGAGTATGTTTTGAATGGCACGCTTTTGTTCATCATTGGGCGCGAGAGGCATTTGCGCTAGCGTCATCGCTTGCGGTTTAAAGTCTTGAGCTTCAAGTATGCACTGGGTGATTTTCTTTTTTTCTAAGGCTTTTAAGGTCGCAGTTTCAATGCCAGCCAAATTTAGAATGTTTTCAGACGTTCCTGTGGGATGCAGCTTTAAAATTTTATAGGCATCTTGTTGTTTTTCAGAACGCTTCAATTTGTCTTCGGCATGATCATCAATCAGCTTCCACATTCGCGCCAGTAAATTATAGGGTTTACCTTGGCGTAAAAAGCTGGGTAAAGCAGTATGCATCACTTCCCCAATGGGAAATTGGTAATATTGCGCTGACCATGTCAATAAACTTAAAACTTTAGCATCTAGAATAGCGCTGTCATCGAGCAACTCAGTTATGGCTTTGAGTTTAAAGCCTAAATCGAGTGGTTTCTCATCAGTGAGTTTCTCAACAATGACACCGACCACATTTTGGCGACCAAATGAGACAGCCACACGTGCACCCACTTCAGCTTGGTGGTATTGTTCAGCCGTTAAACTATAGTCAAAACAGTCATATAGATAAACGGGAACAGCCACACGAATACGGTAGCTTGGTGTTGTGGAAAGTGTAGTTTCTGGCATAAAAAGCTCAAAATGTCCTGATGAAATTGTCGTTGTGCGATGAATGAGTTGTGTTAGAGTGATGACATAATTTATAACTTAGAATATGAATGATTTTGGTGCCGACATGCAACAGCGCCAAATGACTAAATGGACAATTAGAAAGCGTAAACATGCCAGCATATCAATTTACCGCACTCGATGCCGCAGGAAAGCAGCAAAAAGGCGTGCTCGAAGGGGATTCAGCACGTCAAATTCGGCAACAACTTCGTGATAAAGCGCTGATCCCAGTCTCGGTTGATCCTGTTGAACAAAAAGATAAGCACAGCAGTAAAACATGGTTTCAAAAACAAATTACCGCCTATGATTTGGCCTTATTGACACGTCAACTTTCGGTACTTGTGGCGGCGGCCATTCCGTTGGAAGAAGCCATTCGTGCGGTTGGAAAGCAGTCAGAAAAAACACATGTACAAAATCTATTGATGTCAGTGCGTTCTAAAGTACTGGAAGGTCATTCATTGGCACAGGGTTTACAGCAATCTGGACGCTTTCCAGAGTTGTACATTGCCACGATTGCCGCTGGCGAACGTTCAGGACATTTAGACTTAATTTTAGATCAGCTGGCAGACTACACTGAAAATCGCTTTGCGATGCAAAAGAAAATCCAAGGCGCGATGATTTATCCGATTATTTTAATGCTGATGTCTTTTGCCATCGTGATGGGGCTCATGACTTATGTAGTGCCTGACATTGTCAAAACCTTTGACCAAAGCAAAGATGCCTTGCCATGGATTACCGTTGCCTTGATGAAAGCCAGCGATTTTATTCGAGTGGCATGGCCATTTTTATTGGTGGGCAGTGTACTAGGCATCGGCTTATTACTGCGATTTTTAAGAACCACAGCAGGGCATTATGCCTTTGATCGTTTAACGCTCAAACTGCCATTATTCGGTAAACTTTCACGTGGTATAAATGCCGCACGCTTTGCCAGTACCTTATCGATTTTGACCCAGTCAGGTGTGCCCTTGGTGGATGCGTTAAAAATTGGCGCGGCGGTGAGTAATAACTGGGTGATTCGCGATGCGGTCAATCATGCCGCAGAAAAAGTGACTGAAGGTGGAAACCTTGCGACCCAGCTGGAGCGCAGTGGTTATTTCCCACCGATGATGGTACAAATGATTAAAAGTGGTGAAACGTCGGGTGAATTGGATCGGATGTTGGAGCGCGCATCGACCATGCAAGACCGAGAGGTGACAACGCTCATATCGACCTTGCTGGCTTTACTGGAGCCACTGATGTTGGTTCTGATGGCAAGCATTGTCTTGGTGATTGTGATCGCCGTGATGCTACCGATCGTCAATATGAACAACATGATTTAATTTTAAAAATATAAGATGGAAGAGAAAATTCACATGCAATCAAAAATCTATAGACGCCAAGCTTCAGGCTTTACTTTAATTGAAGTCATGGTGGTGATTGTTATTTTAGGTGTATTGGCAGCCTTAATTGTACCCAATGTGATGGGACGCGGTGAAAAAGCCAAAGTGGATACCACTGTCATTACCCTTAAAGGTGTTGCTGCGGCATTGGATCAATATAAATTGGATAATGGTAAATATCCTTCGATGCAAGAGGGTGGACTCGACGCTTTGGTGAATAAGCCTGAGTCTGCAAAAAATTGGTTGCCCGGCGGTTATGTGAAAGGTGGATATCCGAAAGACAGTTGGGATAATGACATTCAATATGTTGCACCTGGGACCGATGGACGACCATTTGATTTATATTCTTTTGGCGCAGATGGACAGCAAGGTGGTGAAGAAACCGATGCTGATATTCAGTATCAACCTTAATTGAGAATTATTATATATTGGGTTTAATTGAATATATCATTACAGTGCATAGGTTATGTCAATGTGGACTGTAATGATAATACATCTTAATTTAAAATTAATATCTAAGATTATGATTTTAAATTATTAAATATAATAAGCATCAGCTGAGATTTATAATAAGAATTATTCCCATATTTGTTGATTACAAATAATGTAAATTATGGATAAGAATAGGCTTTTTATTTATTTAAATCCTTGCATAATGTTCTCAATGGCAACTGATTTGCCTGAGGAGAATAGAATGAAAGCATTAACCTTGTTGGATGAAATGAGCCAATTCCATTGGTCGATGCTCAAATCTGTTCTTTTGATTTTGAGTATGCTTCCTGTTGCTCAAGGTGTTTTAAGTGTCTGGCAGTCGACTGAAGGCAGCAGCCAAATCATGGTGGGTTTCTTTGCAATCAGTCTGTTCAGCACATGGGCGGTTTTGAGCTTTTGGTCTGCGTTAAAAGCAACCGTACTCACACTCGATCAAGTACAGATTACAGCATTAGAACAAAAAGTGGTCATGTTCTACCGTTATACCCCGATGCTTTTTTTAGCCGGTATGGTGTCCTATTTGGTCAGTCAAATTTAATACTGACATTTATAGTTGTGATAAAAACCGAGCACATACGCTCGGTTTTTTATTGCGTCATGAAGAATGGCGGAAAGATAGGATCGCTTGTCTGTTTCGTTGTATATGATGCTAGTGTTCACTCCCTATACTGTAGAAAATATAAATATAGAGTGAAATATGGAACAGATTGATTGGGCGGATTTTTTAAAAGTCGAGCTCCGAGTCGGGCGAATTATTCAGGCCGAAGTTTTTGAGCAGGCACGTAAGCCTGCTTATATTTTACATGTCGACTTTGGTCATGAAATTGGCATTAAGAAATCGAGTGCGCAGATTACTGAGCGTTATCAACCTGAACTGTTGTTAGGTAAATTGGTGGTGGCAGTGGTTAACTTTCCAAACAAGCAAATTGGTCCCATCCAGTCTGAGTGCTTAGTGACTGGCTTTCATGATTCAGACGCAGGTGTGGTGCTGTGTGTGCCTGATACAGATGTTCCAGTAGGTACCAAACTACTATAAATGAAAAAGAAAAACCCAAGCTCAGCTTGGGTTTTTCTTTGGAAAAGTATGATTTAACAATAGGAATTATCGACGAGACTTAAACGATACATCGACTTTACGTGGACGATAGATCCAGCCCAAGATCAGTAAAAAGACTGAAAAACCTAAAATTGGCCAGTCACTTAAACGGGTATATAGCGTTTGACCTTGCATAGCAGGCAGTTCGCCACGAAGCACGGTTGCCACATCTTGTGGGGCACGTTTTACGATATGCCCTTGATGGTCAATAAACGCCGTCACGCCTGTATTAGTGGCACGGATAAACCAGCGTCCATTTTCTTTGGCACGCATTTGAACCATCTGTAAATGCTGTAAAGGGCCTGCGGTTCCTGTAAACCATGCATCGTTGGAAACTGTCACCAAGAAATCACTTTGGCTGGCATTACGACGCGTCAAGTTCGGATAAGCCACTTCATAGCAAATGGCCGCGCCTAAATGCTGCTGATGAATAGAAAGCGGTTGTTGCTGTTGTTCGCCACGTGAAAAACCACTCATCGACGGATCATTCTGCATGGCTGGCAACACCCATTTCAGTAAACCAGATAGTGGAATATATTCACCAAAAGGCACTAAACGTTGCTTTTTATAGATTCCTTCGGCTTCAGCACCATTGGCCATAATACTGTTGTAGTACAGTGGTCGACCTGCCGCTTCAGAGCCTGAAATATCCCAGTATGGAATACCGGTGACCCACGCTGTGTTGGTTTTCTTGGCTTGTGCCGTCATTGCAGCTAAAAAGGGTTCGATATCACTCTGGAACATCGGAATAGAGGATTCAGGCCAAACAATGAGGTCTCGTCCCCATTCTGTTTTGGTCAAATCAGCGTAGATTCCAAGTGTTTTTAGTTGATACTCAGTGAGCCATTTTAAGTCTTGTGGGATATTGCCCTGAATTAAAGAAACCGATAATGGCGGCGTATTTTTTGAGGAGACGAATTCAATTTTTGATGCGCCCCATGCGCCAAGCACCAATAAAACAGAGGGGATGACCCAAAAAACGCGGCGGTTTAAAACTTCGACCAGTGCGCAGGCCAACACCAAGACTACAAACGATACCCCGAAGATACCAAATAATGGTGCATACCCATCCAGTAAGCGTTCGGTAAAGGCATAGCCTGCAAACAGCCATGGGAAGCCTGTGAAGATCCACGTTTTCGCCCATTCAAAAAGCACCCAAAGCGGAGCGAAGGTTAGTGGCGTTTCAGGGAAAAAGCGGCGGTAAATAAAGCTTTGGACAGCCGTGAATAAGCCCATGACCAAGGCCATAATGCCGATCATACCGACACTTAAGGCACTATTGGTATCGCCATAGACATGGATGGAAGTGTAGAGCCAAAAAGCCCCCACGAACCATAGGCCAAAACCATAGGCCCACCCAATACTAAAGGCCTGCTTTGCACTGCGCTTGCGTAAAGTCGCATAGAGCAGTGCAGGGGATAATATTGCCAACCACCAATAATGATAAGGGGCGAGTGCAAAACTAAAGACAGCCCCTGAAAATAAGGCGATTAAAAGCGGATAAATTAAAGGTAACTGTTTTTGTTGTAGATTGGGGGTTAACAGTTTGTCAAAGTAAGCTCTCATTTACGAACGGCTCGAATCAGATGAATAGAACGTGCATCTGCTTCTACAATGGTAAATTCCCAATTTTCAAGATCAATGACCTGACCTTGTAAATCACTCACTAAACCAATTTCTTGAAGCAATAAACCGCCCACAGTTTCAACCTCATCATCAGAAAAGTCTGCATCTAAAAGATTGTTAAAGTGTTCGATTGGTGTAAGTGCTTGAACCAGCCACGTATTTGCGGTCGTAGGGTCATTGTCGGGAATAATATATTCCGCTTCTTCATCGATCTTGTCGTGTTCATCTTCAATTTCACCGACAATTTCTTCCAAAATATCTTCTAGCGTCACTAAACCTGAGGTCGTGCCATATTCATCAATCACCACCGCTATGTGCGTTTGGGTGTTTTTCAACATGCGAAGCACTTGGTCTGAGCGTGCGCTTTCAGGCACATATAAAGGTTGGCGCATCAGCGCACGTATATCCACTTTATTGTTTGGTTCAGTTAAGAAAGGCAATAAGTCTTTGGCTAATAAAATGCCAACGACATTGTCTGGTTGGTCTGATGAAAAGACAGGGAAACGTGAATGTGCCGACTCAACCAGAGTATGCAAAATGTCGAGTAACTCATCATCTTCTTGTAGGCTGATCATTGATGTACGCGGTGTCATGACCTCGCGGACTTTGGTTGCTGGAAGGTCTAATACGCCTTCTAACATCGCAACAGTGTCGGGTTCTAAAAAACGACGTGAATCTTGAACTAACTTTAACAGTTCATCGCGAGTTTCTGGCGCGGTACCTAACCATTTGCGTAAGCCACGCATTCCCCACGACGGGCCTGATTCCTCGTGCATGATCTTTCCTAAAGACTCTTAATATCTAAAAAACTTAATTTTATCATACCGTAGAAAACACAGTTGTCTATTGTAATTAAGCAAGGATTGCATGAATGATTGGATCAATACTTTTATACATGAGGTTCATCAAACTATGCAAACAGATATGCGAAATGGGCAGTTGTGTTAAAATTGGCAAGTTTTTAAATTTTTGAGTTTATATATGTCTGATTTGGAAGTGAGCCCAAGCATCCAATTAAACACCCGTGGTTTACGCTGTCCAGAGCCTGTGATGATGTTGCATCAAGCCATTCGCAAGTCTAAATCGGGAGATGTAGTGGAGGTGTTTGCAACGGACAACTCCACTTCATGGGATATTCCTAAATTTTGTATGCATCTTGGGCATGAACTTTTGCTGCAAGAAGAGCGCTTAGACGAAAACGGCAATAAAGAATTTCATTATTTAGTTAAAAAGGGTTAAATCCTATTTTCCATAAAATGCTCCGCAGTTGCTCGGAGCATTTTGTTGTTTACATAATAAGAATAAAACTCTGCTCATTTGTCGGATTGATCTGGCTATAATGGCGCCTAATTTATGATCGTTGTTTGCGATCAATGATGACTGAAACTTACTTTTTAAAAATATAGACGATGATAAATACAATCACTCAAGTGTTTGAGCAATTGGGGTTAAGTGCACAAAAACGTGCCATTCATTCACAATTTTCACATGCTGCATTAAATCATGACATCTTTTTACAGCATATTGAAGGCACCCATGCATTAAACCAAGGTTTAAATGTTGAATTGATCTGCCTCTCAACCAATGCCCTGATTCCATTGAAACAATTTATCGGAGTGCAAGTCGCGGTCGATCAGGTCACAGACCAAGGCACATTATTTCGCAGCACAGGGATCATCACCCACGCCGAACAAGGACAAAGTGATGGTGCACTGACCCTGTATAAACTTCGCTTAGAAGACGCAACGGCACTTTGGCATAAACGTCGCAACAGCCGAGTGTTTATGAATAAAAGTGTGCGAGATGTCAGTGAAATACTCTTTAAGGAATGGCAGAGCAAAAGTCCGCTATTTGCTGCTAGCCTCAGTCTTGATCTTTCTGGTTTAAATACAGAGACCGATGTTCGTCCCTTCATCATGCAGTCAAATGAAACCGATTATGACTTTCTAACACGGCTCTGGCGCAGTGAAGGCATCAACTGGCTGATTGATGAAGCTGAACTGTATGTACCTCATGCTAGTCATCCGATTCAAGCCCAAAAACTGAGACTCTTGGATGACAACAGTCAGTTCCAAGCCTTAAAGCGTCGACAGATTCGTTTTCATCGTTCGAGTGCTACCGAACAACAGGACAGCATCATCAGTCTGAGTGCGCAGCGCAGCCTACAACCGACTGCAGTCCATATCCAACGTTGGCAAGCCGATCACCTGAGTCAAGAAGAAGGCGCAGGTTCAGTCCAAAGCCAACATCAACATAGCACACAGCAAGACAATGCCAGCCTCAGCTTAGAACAAGCGTGGCATATTAGCCCTGCATGGATGCAAGATTTAAATGGAGAAGATCAGGCGACCACAGCATCAAACAGCCAAATTGAAAAACTCAATCAAACCCTGAGTAATGTCTACAACCAACAGGCGAAACAATTCACTGCACAGAGCACCGTACGTGATGCCCAAGTGGGGTATTGGTTTGAGTTACATGAACATCCTGAACTTGATCAACATAGTGATGCAGACAAAGAATTTCTGATCACGACCAAGACTTTCTATAATCAAAACAACTTGCCCAAAGATCTGAGTGAGCAAATTCAGCATTTACTGAAACAAAGCCAATGGTCACTCAAAACCAGCACAGTGCCAAGCGAACGCCAAGCCAACCACTTGAGTTTACAGCGTCGTCACATCACGACCGTTCCAGCTTATAACCCGATAGCGCACCGACCAGCCACACACCCACAACGTGCCAAAGTTGTGGGACCAAGTGGCGAAGAAATTCATGTGGATGAATGGGGGCGGATCAAAGTTCGCTTCCTCTTTACCCGCAACGATGACCACAGCCATGACGGCGGTGCAGGCGCCAATGACAATGATACAGACTCGGCATGGGTTGATGTCTTGACCCCATGGGCGGGTGAGGGCTATGGCGCACGCTTTTTACCGCGCATTGGTGAAATCGTGGTGATTGATTTCTTTGATGGCAATCTTGACCGCCCCTTTGTGGTTGGACGGATTCATGAAGCGCAGCGCAGCCCAACGAAATTTGATCAGAAGGGGCAATTGCCAGAGACCAAGAAACTGGCAGGGATTCGCTCTAAAGAAATAGAGGGTGAAGGCTATAACCAACTCCGCTTCGATGACACTACGGGTCAAATCTCGACTCAACTACAAAGTAGTCATGGGGCAACTCAGTTGAACCTCGGTAACCTCAGTCATCCGAAAGAAACAGAGACGAGTGAGGGACGAGGAGAAGGCTTCGAGCTTCGAACTGATCAATGGGGAGCGATTCGAGCAGGTGACGGTTTACTGCTCAGTAGCCATAAACAAGATCAAGCTGCTGGTACACATCTGGATGCTCAACCTGCCAAACAACAACTTGAAGGGACTTTAAACAATAGCCAAGCATTAAGTGAAGTGGCGAAGAATCAACAGACGGATCCGCTTGAAGTTTTAGAAAACTTAAAAGGCTTCTTAGAACAGATTGAACAACAAGATCAAAACAAGGCAGATGCATTTAAACAAGCCATCATGATTCTCTCTGCACCAAACTCAGTTGCTGTCAGCAGCAATGAAGATATTTATCTATCAGCCGATGGTCAAATCAGCCAAAGTGCAGGGGAGAGTATTAACCTTTCTACGCAGAAATCGTTGATTGCACATGCCAGTGACAAGATCAGCCTCTTTGCAGCACAAGACGGGCTAAGAGCCTATGCAGGCAAGGGCAAGGTTGAAATCCAAGCGCAAGGTGATGAACTCGATGTCATTGCGCGGAAAGGCATTCAGATTATTTCTACGGAAGAGCAAATTGAAATTAAGGCCAATAAGAAAATCGTGCTAACTGCTGGTGGTAGTCAAATTGAGATTAGTGGTGCAGGGGTATTACCGACAACGGCTGGAATGTTTGAGAGTAAGGCTGGGCAGCATCAGTTTTTGGGTGGGGGTAGAATAGAAGATAGTTTTATGATTTTACCAGATCTTAGAAGTAAAAAATTTCATAGGCGTTTTTTATTTCACGATGAAATTTCTAGTCAGCCATTAAGCTATTACAAATATAGGGTTAAAAATAAAACAACAAATGAAATCCTTCAAGGCATCACTAATATTGATGGTTTAACAGAAATTATAACAACTACGGAAGATACCGATTTAGAAGTGCTAATCGGAAATGATGAAGTTGATGAAATTTTGGAAAAAATAAAGGGAGAGTAGGGGGTGAGTAAGACCATTCGTACAGTTCCTTTTGAAAGTGATCCACAATATCAAGTTCCTATCGGGCTTTATCAGATATCGTTATTAATCGGTAGTTCATATGGTGATGGTGAGCATGAATCCCCTTATGGACATACGGCTGTAGCAATATTTACGGAAAATAAAGATGTACCAGTCATTGTCTATGACTTTGGCAGATATGGTAAGACTTACTCAGAAGAGTTGGGGTTAGGAATCACTTTGAATGGCGCTAGTAGCCCCAGAGGCGAGGGGATTTTAAGATTATGGTGGAGCTTTTCTAGATATATTCAAGGTGAAAATGCTTGTGGCTATGGAACAAGCAAAACAAGAACAACTTATGAGTATATTTATTATGTTCAGCCGCAAAGTGTTCTTAATATTATGAATTTTTTTAAAAAATTAACTGATCAGGGCATTAGGTTAAACACTTCAGATATTAGGACAACATATAAATTGGTTGATCCATATTTTGCTTTAGGACCTAATTGCACTACATTAAGTTTAAATGCAATGAATGTAGGGTTGAGAAATTTTACCAAAAATTCTAGTAAATATATTGATTCAACAAAAGTGCTTGGACGAATGTTGTCAACCGCAATGAAAGCAAAATATCAAGAACCAAATTATTTGTATTTACCGGATAATCTTAAAGATTATCTTGAAAGCCAAGATGTAGCTATTAAGGTAAATGTTAAAAAATTTTATCATGCAAAAAATCAGCCAAAATTACCATCAGAGAGAATGAGAAGATGAAATGCTATTTTTCAAAAAAATATTTAGTTATAGTTTGACCTTTTTATTAGGAACGATTTTATCCTTTTTATTGTTTAATGGAGATTTATTTATGGATAAGAAAGAGATACATGTATTAGAAAAACCTATTTTGGTTAATTCACTTAGTGAAGAATCAGGTCAGGGAGGATATTATGTACTGCCTAAAGGTACAGTATTATATAATGATAGTGATTCTCTAAATACAAGAGTTTTAGTATATTTTAATGTGGTCGGAGATTTGGGTTTGGATTTTAAAGAACAAAATCCGGAAATAAGTAAACAGCCATCAGAGGTAGAGGCAATCGATAGTATGATGCTGCCAGAAATTTTAAAAAAGATAAATTTAAATAAGAATGATATTAAAAGTATTATTGATGAGGATAAAACTGTTCCTGATAATGTTAAGAATATTCTGTATAAAAAATATAATATTGTTGAGTAGCTTCGCTTTTGTTGGATGTAGCAATGCCCCTTCTATTTCACCAAATGAGTTGCCTGTGGGGCATGTTGACCAAATATACAATGAAAAAATTGAAATAGAGAAAGTTATATTGGTTGATGACTTATTTGTTGATAGTAATATCACTAATGATTCTGGTTTGGTTTTAAATACTGGTGTTGGAGAGCCTCCTTATAGTGATAATACAATTGAAGTTAAAGGGACCCCCATTAAAAATGGAAAATATTAAATTATATTAGAGGGGCAGACGGCTTTGTTGCACAAAGATTTCATAACTATATGATTTTAAAAGTTTTGATTATTTTTTGATCCAAAATTAAATTTATTTAAATCAGATGCTTACATATTTATGCAACAAAGCCGGGGCAGACTAGAAATGCATATGGTGGTAATATTAATTTTAGAAAAAAATATGATTTGATTGTTTTGCAGTAAATAAAATTAAGTGGGTTTTTTAAGTAATGTATTTTTTTTAAATAATCTTAATATGGTTGTTTAAATCAAGTCACTATTAATTATTGGATAAAGGGAAACATGTTTAATTATGCAATTGATTTTTATAAAGCTAAGTTATTCAATTAGTTAAGATAAAGCCGTCATGTGTATTTATTAATATTTTTTAGTATGCTGTGGCTTTGTTGCACAAAGATTTGAAATGCAAAGCGCCCCTAATTGAGCCAAATTTAAGGCGTAACTTGGGTAAGTGGTCGACCTAATTCCGTAAATCTGTTAAGGACTGCTACACGTGCATGGATTTCATTCACTTGGCTATCAAAACTCCTTGCACTGAGTTTATCGCCTAATAATTTGATGCAATGCATCTTAGTTTCAACCAAACTTCGACGATGATAGCCTGACCATTTTTTCCATAGTGTCCTGCCTAAACGTTTAATTGTTCGAAGTAATTCATTTCGCTCTAGCGAGCTACTCTTTGTATCTTTCCATGGTTTCGCATTTTTTCTAGGTGGAATCACCGCATGCCCTTGCCGATCTGCAATGACCTGACGGCATTGCTTGGTGTCATAAGCTCCATCGGTATAAACAGAGTCAATCCGCTCATCTTGTGGAATCTGATTAAGTAAATCACCAAGCACCTGTGAATCACTGACATTATTGGTTGTAAGCTGAACTGCTCGTATTTGTAGGGTTTTAGCATCTATACCAATATGAAGTTTACGCCATTGGCGACGATATTCAGGTCCATGTTTCTTGCGTTTCCATTCGCCCTCACCTAGAAACTTCATGCCTGTAGAGTCCATGAGTAGATGCAGCCCATCGCTACTTTTTTGGTAGCTGATTACAATATCAATATGCTTTTGTCTTCTACAAAGCGTGGTGTAATCTGGAGCTATCCAATTTAATCCGCAAAGTTTAATCAGACTTTGCACAAAGCCAGTGACCATACGTAAAGACAGACGGAATAAGGATTTAATCATTAAGCAGCATTGGATGGCTGCGTCGGAGTAGGTTTGATTTCGCCCTTGTTTGCCTTTTGATGGCGCATACCATTGCGTAGCAGGATCAAACCAAATGGCAATATTTCCGCGACTCATGAGTGCTCGGTTATATGCGTGCCAATTGGTTGTGCGGTAGATTTTGTGTGTAGGCTTCTTCATTTGAAAATTATATCGCTGAAAAAGCCTTTACAGATAGGTTTGTGCAACAAAGCCTGGTATGACTAAACCAAAGATGACTATCTCTAACCGATTTGAAATAAGCAAGCATCAAATATTAAATGCTGAGAAAGATATTCGTTAATATAAAAAAGTTAATACTTTAGAGTAAATACATGTAGGAACACTATGTGTTTTAGTTAACCAAATAACTTTTATAAATTAATTCTAGGCAAATTGGTGGACATTAGTTTTGAATAAATTAAATATAAATGATGTAAAAAAACCCGCCGAAGCGGGTTTTCAATTTACATATTCGGGTAGTTAGGACCACCACCACCCTCAGGAGTTACCCAAGTAATGTTCTGAGATGGATCTTTAATATCACACGTTTTACAGTGGACACAGTTAGCCGCGTTAATTTGGAAACGCTTCGAACCATCGTTCTCTTCCATAATTTCATAAACACCAGCAGGGCAGTAGCGCTGAGCTGGCTCGTCCCATTTTGGTAAGTTTACATTTACAGGAATAGAAGCATCGGTCAGTTTCAAGTGTGCTGGCTGATTTTCTTCATGCACCGTATTCGATACAAATACTGAAGATAAACGGTCAAAGGTCAACTTACCATCTGGTTTTGGATAGTTCGGTTTCACTGTTGCTGCATCTACAGTTTTCAGTGTACTGAAGTCAGGCACTAAGTCATGCAGTGTAAACGGGACTTTAAATACATTTTGATCGATGAAGTTAAATGCACCACCACCGAACGTGCCAAATTTGTGCATTGCTGGGCCAAAGTTACGAGAACGATATAACTCTTCTTTTAACCAGCTGTTGTTGAACTTGTCTGTGTAAGCGGTTAACTCTTTTGCAAAGAAGTCTTCACCTTCAAGCACACGAGCAATGGCAAGGTCACCACCTTTTTCAACGCCAGCTTGAATCGCTTCGAATACCGCTTCGCCACACAACATGCCCGATTTCATGGCAGTGTGAGAGCCTTTAATTTTAGCGAAGTTTAGGAAGCCTGCATCATCACCAATTAAAGAACCACCTGGGAAGGTGAACTTCGGCAGAGAGTTGAAACCGCCTTTGACAACAGCACGTGCGCCATAAGAAATACGCTTACCGCCTTCAAGATATTGCTTAATCAGTGGATGCGTTTTCCAGCGTTGCATTTCTGCAAATGGATACATGTGTGGGTTTTCGTAAGATAAATCTACGATCATACCCAAAGTAACTTGGTTGTTTTCAGCGTGATATAACCACCAACCACCAGAAGAACTGGTTTCAGCTAGAGGCCAACCTGCACCGTGCATCACCAAACCTGGTTTGTGTTTTGCAGGGTCAATTTCCCATAGTTCTTTGATGCCGATACCATAGTGTTGCGGGTCTGCATCTTTATCGAGATCGAACTTGGCAATTAGGCGCTTACCTAAATGACCACGACAGCCTTCCGCAAAAATGGTGTATTTGGCATGCAGTTCATAGCCTGGGGTAAAGTTATGCGTTGGTTCACCATCTTTACCAATCCCCATATCACCAGTTTGGATACCTTTAACCGTACCATCAGCATGATAAAGAATTTCAGACGCAGCAAAACCTGGGAAAATAGAAACTTCTAATTCTTCAGCTTTTTGGCCTAACCAACGCACCACGTTACCAAGTGAAATCACATAGTTGCCATCATTATGCATGGTTTTAGGAACCATCCAATGCGGCGCTTCTTGTGACTTTTCAGCAGACATTAAGAAATACGTTTTATCTTCAGTTACTGGAACATTTAAAGGCGCACCTTCTTCTTTCCAGTTTGGGAATAACTCATTGATCGCACGCGGTTCGAGCACAGCACCTGAAAGGATATGCGCACCAACTTCAGAGCCTTTTTCTACGACACAAACGGACAGATCATTAAGGTTGTTTTCAATTGCAAGTTGACGAATTTTAATCGCAGCAGAAAGGCCAGCAGGGCCTGCGCCAACGATGACTACGTCAAACTCCATCGATTCACGTTCGATGTGTTCCATGTAGGACTCCTCATATGGTTAAAGGTGGCAACCGTTTTGACTCAAAGAACGGTGCTGCCATGAGTGTTCTTAGTTCCCAGACACAAAATTTATCATCGTGTCTTTTATATTGTGAGCTAGTATAGGTTTAAACCGAGTTCTAGCCAATTGGCTGAATCATATTATTTTTCCGTCAGACAGGCATGAATTTTATGGATAAGCAGCACAACTCAGCAAATCCGACGAAAAAAGTAGCTATTGCTGATAATAAAAACTTAACCGGTATTGCACAATACATAAAAGGTGGACAGTCCGGTCACAAAAGGTCAATCCCCCCTTTAGATCAATGGCACCCAAAGCATTGTGGCGCAATGGATTTGAAGGTTTTAGCCAATGGAGAATGGTGGCACGAAGGTCAATTGATCAAACGCCAAGCCATGATTGAGCTGTTTGCAACGGTACTTTGGAAAGAAGAAGATAAGTTTTATCTCAAAACTCCTGTCGAGCAGATTGAAATCGAGGTTGAAGATGAACCTTTATTTGTCAATCAAGTCGAGCAAGTCGAAATTGCAGGAAAAATCTACCTACAACTGACCACGACCACGCATGATGTGGTGATTGTTGATGAAGACCATCCCATTTTTATGCGTGCCTTCCAAGGGGAGCTACGTCCTTATGTGCATGTTCGTTTTGGCATCAATGCACTGATTCAGCGTGCTGCTTTTTTTCATTTGGTGGAAATGGGTGAGCTAAGCGACGATGCGGCGGGTCAGGTCAAACTGTGCTTACAAAGTGGTGATTTGCTATTGCAATTAGGCACCTGAGGTTTAAGCTTGATTGATCTTTTAACTTTATACTGCAACGAGTCCCCATGAGTGCCATTCAGCCCTTATTTCCTCTGATCAACCCTATGCCAAAAGCGACAGCCAATGCGCCAATCGGGATATTTGATTCGGGGATAGGCGGCTTATCCATCGCTCAAGAAATTGCCAAGCATTTACCGCATGAACGATTTATTTATTTTGCCGATACCGCACATGTGCCTTATGGGCCACGCAATGATCAAAATATCCGAGAATTGACTGCACAAGCGATTGAGTGGCTTTACCGCAAAGGCTGTAAGGTTGCAGTTGTGGCGTGTAATACCGCTTCAGCCTTTAGTTTGGATTATTTACGTGAGCACTATGGCGATAACTTCCCGATTATCGGCCTTGTTCCGGCCCTAAAACCTGCGGTATTGCAAAGCAAATCCAAGACTGTGGCTGTTCTAGCAACCCCTGCGACCTTTCGCGGGCAGCTCATTAAAGATGTGGTTGATAAGTTTGCACAGCCTTCGGGAGTCACGGTGATTCCAGTGACCTGCTTAGATTTAGTGCCTTTTGTTGAAAGCGGCGCACAGATGAGTGCGGCATGTTTAGCCACGTTAAAAGATATTTTACAACCCGTTGTTGATCAGGGTGCAGATTACTTAGTTTTAGGCTGTACCCATTACCCTTTTTTGAAAATAGCGATACAATCTATTTTTGGTCAGAAACTGACATTAATTGACTCTGGACTGGCAGTTGCACGACAAACAGCCCGTATTTTAATCAAAAATGAGTTATTATTTGAACGAAATTATGATAGTGATGTTCGAATTGAATGTTATGTCAGTGGGAATAATGCAGAAAGTTTGAGACCCATCTTACAACTTTTGCTTGAACCAGAACTAAATTGGACTATTTCAAACATATCTGATTAATTTTTAAACAAATAAGTCGAGTATTTTGATATATAGTCAAAAATTGCAACCTAATATGCTTGAGTTAGTCGCAGTGTCTATCTAATGGAATTTGGGGGATGGGATGCTGCGAAGAATAATGAGGATAACCGATGCTCGATAAGCGTTATCAAGTGTTTATAACTACTTCTGGAAGCGAGATGCAACCAGAGCGGATCATTTTGGCCCAAACTTTAGTGGGCATGGGATTTTTTTCTTGGGGATTAGAACAACGGACACCACTTTCAACAGCTTTTGCACGTCGTCAGATCGATGACTGTGACTATGTCATATTGTTGCTGGGCAGCAAATATGGCGAACAGTCCGTGTCAGGGGTGGGATATATGCACCTTGAATACATTTATGCGGTCACCAAACAAAAGCCGATTATTGTATTTATGCATGATGATCCTGATGCCCGTGAGTTATGTTTACATGACGACAAAGCTGAGCTGCGTGAAAAATTCAAAGAGTTTAGAAAACTACTCCAAAACGAAGTCGATCAGGTTTTCACTTATCGCACCATGCGTGACTTGGAAATGGCCGTTCGCTTGAATATGACGCAAATGCTAGAGCGCTATCCTGTATCGGGTTGGGTACGTCCGCAGAACACCCAAGTGTTGCATGACGAAATTGATAAACTCAAAGCCAAATTGGTGCAATTGGAAACTGAAGCGGGTAAACGTGAAGTCGATCCATTTTTGTCTTTACCCAAAGTGGCTATGCATGATTTTTTTGCTTTTGATTATCGGATGCATGCCTATCAAGATGGCAATTTTAAAGAGCTGAAAATTCAAAAGCAGATGACTTGGGCGCAATTACTCTCGGTTTTGGGGACAACCTTTATTCACCCCACTCCTGAAGAGTATTTCTCCAAACGCATAAATGAGTATTTAAACGAAACTGGTTTGAATGATGCACGTCTAGAAATGCCTCGTGCCCATGCTGTTGCGCGCTCGCAAATTAATATTCGTGCTTTGCACAGTATCAAAATGCAAATGCGTCAAAATGATTGGATTGTTCAGTCGGGTCGAGATGATCGTCAGCGCATGCTCTGGCAGTTGACCCCGAAGGCGATGAAACTTTTGGAGAGTAATTTATTGGAAAAGGATCGGCCTTTTCAATTTCAATCTTCGTAGTTATCCATTTAGATAATGAACTGAAAACTGTTACAGTAGAGACATTCGAAAACGAGCCGCGAGGGTTGAATGTCTACTGCAACAAAAGCAAAAGTTACTGTTATTTTGGCAAATTTGGGAACGCCTGATGCACCGACAGCTTCAGCAGTGCGTCGCTTTTTGGATCAGTTTTTGTCAGACCAGCGGGTGATTGAAATTCCCAAACCGCTTTGGCAAATTATTCTCCGTTTATTTATTTTGCCGTTTCGCCCGAAACGCGTTGCCCATGCTTATGAGATGGTGTGGGGCAGCGATTCTCCAATGCGAGAAATTTTGCTGACTCAAGTGGCCGCGTTACAACAGCAGTTGATTTTGCAATATCCTGAGTTTGAGCTGAATATTGTTCCTGCGATGACCTATGGTAATCCCGGCATTCAGCCTTTGCTTGCTGAGTTGAGTCAAAACCCGCAAGATCATATTGTACTTTTTCCTTTGTTTCCGCAATACTCGGCAACATCCAGCGCGCCTTTATATGATGCTTTCGCGAAGTGGATTCCAAAGCAGCGTAATTTGCCGGGGCTGAGCATTATTCGTGATTATTATCAGCACCCTTTATACATTCAGGCTTTGGCGCAAAGTGTGCGCGATTTCCGTGCTGAACATGGGGTGACTGAAAAGCTGTTAATGTCTTTCCATGGTATTCCACAACCTTATGCCGATAAAGGCGATCCCTATGCCGACCGCTGCCGTATCACTGGGCAGTTGGTGGCGGCCGAATTAGGCCTAGCGGAGGACGAATGGGCGATCAGTTTCCAATCCCGCTTTGGGAAACAAGAGTGGGTGAAACCTTATACCGATGTCTTACTGGCCGAATGGGCGGCGCAGGGTGTGAAATCGGTGCAAATTATGAGTCCGGCGTTTTCAGCGGATTGCTTAGAAACTTTAGAGGAACTGGCGATTCAAAATGCTGAATTGTTTTTGTCTCAAGGTGGAGAGCGGTATCAATATATTCCAGCCTTGAATAGTCGCGGAGATCATTTGCAATTGCTCAATACGCTGGTTCAGGCTAATCTTGACGCCTTAAAACAGACATTAGCCAGCAAAACGAATTGAGGTTGACACGCTATGTTGCAAGTTAAAATTGTGCCTGTAACGGCATTTCAGCAGAACTGTTCGATTGTTTGGGACAGTGACAGTAAAGAAGCAATTTTAATTGATGCAGGTGGAGAGCCTGAGAAGCTTAAAGCAGAAATCGAAGCATTGGGTTTGACAGTAAAAGCGCTGTGGTTGACGCACGGGCATTTAGATCATGCTGGAGCAGTCGGGGCATTAAAAAAACTGTGGGATGTCCCTGTGATTGGCCCGCATAAAGAAGATGCCTTTTGGTTGGATATGATTCAAGAAGTCTCGCAGCGTTATGGTTTTCCTGTTCCTGACAAGGTGGATGTCACGACATGGCTAGAAGGTGGTGAAGTCCTTAAACTGGGCAATGAAGAGTTTGAAGTACGTTTTGCCCCTGGACATACTCCGGGTCATGTGATGTTTTATAACAAAAACTATGGTTTGCTTTGGACTGGCGACGTGTTGTTTAAAGGCTCAATTGGTCGTACTGACTTTCCGCGTGGCAATCATCAGCAGTTGATTGACTCTATTCAGCGTGAATGCTTTAGCTTACCCGATGAGACGCAGTTCATTTCAGGACATGGGCCAATCAGTACCATTGGTTTTGAAAAACAACATAACCCCTTTGTGGCAGGAAAAGCAGGCTAAGCGCTTTGTGTTCTCATTGAAAAATAAAAAAGTCAGCAGCTGCTGACTTTTTTATTTGCGAAATGGATTATTCAAAATGTGTTGGGTTTCTAGAGCAAACAAGATAGAGAATAAGACCACTAATAATCCAACCGAGAGGATCAACAGATCTTGCATATAGATGCCAAAACTGAATAGGCAGATCGAGAGTAGAACGCCAATTAAAACAATAGTCTTACTCAGGATGTTCATCTTATCCCCCTTTAGGATGTTATTTTTGTGACTTGATCATGCTGTGAGCATGTACCAATTTTTGGGGGAGTATAGTCGACGAATTATCCTTTTAAGCGAATATTAAGATATTAAATAATGAACAATTTCTCTTAAAATATGAAAAATATCATGAAATTAAACATATTATTCTTCTGAGTTTTCTGCTTGTGGTGCATCTTGCGTTGGGAGGCGATATTCATCATTGGCCCATGCACCTAAGTCGATCAGTTTGCAGCGTTCAGAACAAAAAGGACGAAAGGCGTTGTCTTCCCATTGACTCATTTCTCCACAACGGAGACAAGGGAAAGTGTGTGGCATGGTCGACTCCAGATAAAATTTTCGGATTGAAATAGGCAAAAACGTTGGCAGTTGTTAGACTGATGCGGTTTTTTCTTAGTTTGATCTGATTATGCCGATTCGTCAATTTCAAGCCCAGCGTATGCATGCGCCTCGTGATTTTCAAATGATCAGTCCTGATCCACTGTGTGTGGAAATTGGGGCGGGCAAGGGTAAACATGCTTTATTGTTTACGGCCAATCATCCTGAGAAAAAGCTGATTGCGGTTGAGCGAACCCGTGAAAAGTTTGTGGCGATGCAGAAACAACATGGCTTAGAAGGTCAGCAGAATTTACAGCTGGTACATGCCGATGCTTTACCGTGGGTGGTACATGCCTTGCAACCGCAGCAGGTTGAACAGTTCTTTATTCTTTATCCCAACCCTGAACCGCATAATCCTGCACAGCGCTGGTTGAATATGCCGTTTTTTGAGTTTCTGATATCACGTTTACAAGTGGGCGGACAAATTACTTTAGCCAGTAATATTCCTGAATATATTGAAGAAGCACAGCAACAGTTGATTGAGGTGTGGAAGTTACCGTTTGTAAAAGAGCGCATCGCGGATAGTTCTGCGAGGACGCATTTTGAAATTAAATACTTAGAACGAGGCGAGCTCTGCCAACAGTTGATCATCACCAAACCTGAAGGTTATCGCACGCGTTTTGACGCGTTTCAGGCTTTGCAAGGTCAGACCCCACAGGTGCAATCTTCGGATCAAGCTGAATAAATCATGGCAAAGCGTATTGCAATTATTGGGGCGGGCCCAGCAGGTTTGATGGCGGCAGAAGTGTTGAGCCAATATGATGTTCAGGTCGATGTGTTTGAACAAAAACCATCTGCTGCACGTAAGTTCCTGATGGCGGGTAAAACAGGACTGAATATCTCTCATGCAGAACCTGTGGAGCAGTTTATCGGTCGTTATGATCAAGCTGAATGGCTAGCACCTTGGATTCGTAAGTGGGATGCCACATGGATTCAAGCATGGATGAAAGGTTTAGGCATTGAGTCCTATGTCGGAACGTCTGGGCGTATTTTCCCGATTGAAATGAAAGCCGCGCCTTTATTACGTGCATGGTTGAAACGCTTGGTTGAGTCAGGCGTCAAGTTTTACTATCGTCATCAATGCCTCAGCCTCAAAGAGCATACGCTTGAAATTAAATCTTTGCTTAGTGATCAAGTGCACAGCCAGAGCTATGATGCGATCGTTTTGGCTTGCGGAGCGGTGTCATGGTCTAAGCTCGGTAGTGATGGCGCTTGGCAAAACTGGTTGGAGGCCGATGAAATTGAGCCTTTTCAAGCCAGCAATGCTGGGGTAGAACATGAATGGTCTACCTATATGCAACCCGTCTTTGGGCAGCCACTGAAACGTATCGCGGCATGGGTGGGCGATGCGGAAAAAAGTATGGGCGATATCGTCATCACCCATTATGGTCTAGAAAGTGGTTTGGTCTATAAGCAAGGTCGAGCGCTGCGTGCGCAGCAAAAACAGCTCCAACCTTTAGTGTTAACGCTTGATTTACTGCCAGATGTCACTGTTCAAGAATTGGCTGTGCGTCTGAAACCCACAAAAAAACAGTCGTTAAGTAATGTTTGGCGTAAAGCTGGTTTAGATGCAGCTAAGGCGAGTTTAGTGCGAGAGTTGGTTGCAAAAGATCACTGGAATCACCCTGAACAATTGGCGCAGCAGGTGAAGCAATTACAGATTCCTTTAACTGGTTTTCGTCCGATTGAAGAAGCCATAAGTTGTGCTGGCGGTGTGCGCCGTAAAGGCCTGAACCCGCAGCTACAATTAAAATCCAATCCCGCTGTTTTTTTATGTGGGGAAATGTTGGACTGGGATGCACCCACAGGGGGCTACTTACTCACTGCATGTTTTGCAACAGGACGTGCCGCAGGTGAGGGTGTTATGCAGTATTTGAATGTGGCAAAAAAATCGCCATAAGCGATGCAACTGAAAATCAGCTGTGCTAATTTGAATAAAAAATTCAAGGAGCATCATGATGTCGGATCTTCAGCAGTATGTGGGCAGCTGCCTATGCGGTGCAGTGACTTATCAAATTGATGGGCCGATTGGCGATATTATTCAATGCCATTGTCAAAAATGTCGCAAGGCCAATGGAACGGCATATGCAACCAATGCACCGATTGCTAAGGCGGATTTCAAACTGACCTCTGGTCAGGACGTCGTAAAAAAATATGCATCGAGTGCAGGCACAGAGCGCTGTTTCTGTGGCAACTGTGGTTCACCGATTATCAGCATTAAGGCCGACACCCCTGAGTTTTACCGTTTGCGGATCGGCACTTTAGATACCCCTTTAGCGCAAAAGCCGACGCAGCATATTTTTGTGGCATCTCAAGCCGAGTGGGACAACATTTGTGATGCATTACCACAATATGCTGAACGCCCATAGTTAGAACACATACAAAGAAAAGGGATCATCTGATCCCTTTTCTTTTTCCGCGATTGAGTTAGTAGCCTGTCGACATCATATCTTGAGCTTTAGGATACTGCGACTGCCAGTGTTCAAGCTGCTCTTGAGCATGAATAAGCTCACCGAGGCCTTTCACGTTATCATGTGGTGCTGCGGCTTTATCTTGGATGATTTTGGCTTGGTTATCCCAATATTGGTACATCAAAGTTTGAATGTAGCGCCCTTGTTCTGTTTTTAAATCCAGCTCTTTAAGCATATTCAGTGCAGACTGAATGTTGTCTTGTTGACGTGTTTTTGCAAATTCATCCGTGAGCGTGCCTGCCTCACGCATTTTCATGAGTTCATCTTCCATTTCATCACTCATGCTGCTAAAGCGCTGGTCATAGTCGACCAAGAGCGCAATATCGTGTGGATCATTGGCTGTTTTTGCAAAACTTTTGACAGGTTCAGAGCTGAGTTCTTGCAGAATTTTATCATCGCTTGAAAGCGTGTCTTGCTCAGCAGATTGATTGGCTTTATTACAGCCTGTGAGGATTAAGCTGCCACCTAAAAGAAGCGGCAGTAGAACCTGTTTCAATGAAAGAGTATGTGGGTTCATATCGGTGTCCTATTATTCTGCTATTTTTTGAAAGTGATAGGCATAGGTGATGTAAGGAAAACTGATTTCGTCCTGTGGCTGTTTGCCCGTGTACTGCTGCACAATTTGCTCAAAGTGATGTTTTAAATCCTGCTGTTGCGCCTTAGGCATTGCGGCAATAAAGCTGGTCGAAAGGAGACGTTTTGAGACCACTTGTTCTACTGTACCTGTTTGCTGCTGTGCAAACTGATGCAGGCTTTTGAGCTGAAATAAGTGTTGATGTTCAAAGACTTTTTGCCATAGCCCACTATGATAACGTGGAGTCTCTCCTTCTAAAGGAGCGAGTTGTTCTGCGAGTGCATTGACCCAGTCGACTTGAGTGTCGCGTTGGTTCCAGACTAAGCCCAAATGTCCTTGCGGTTTTAGGACACGGTGAATTTCCTTTAAACTGTCCATGTTGGCAAACCAGTGGAAGGCCTGCGCAGATAAAACTGCATCGATACTTTGCGAAGGCAGGGGAAGATGGTCACTAAAGGCTTGTAAAGTTTCCACCTGTGGATAGGCTAGTTTGAGTTGAGCCAACATTTCGGTCACCGGTTCGATGGCAGTGAGTTGTCCACTATGTGGAATCAGATAAGGCAGAAACTTACCTGTGCCCGAGGCAAGATCAATCACACGTGAATTTGCGTTTAAATGCAACTGCTCGGTGAGCCATGCATGGATCTCTTGTGGATAACTCGGACGCACTTGTTGATAAAGTTCAGCAGCTGCACTAAACCCGTGTTGTGCCGCAGGATGGAGTAATTGTGTCATATTTTGCGCTTTTTTATCTGCTCTGCATCTATAAAATAACACATTTGGTTCGATGAAATCGCTTATGCTGTATGGAACGAACATGACCTCACTTTATAGGAATGAAATCTCTCAGCATGGACATGGCGAAACAAATTATTTTTGAAGACGAACAGATTCGTGTCATTTTTTTACAGGGTTCATCGGACGAACTTATTTTCTCTTTTGGCGACCTGATTACCCGTGCAAAGGGAACGTCGATCAATGCAGAAAAGTCGCTAGCCAAGTTTGGCTTTAATGTGGTTGGCATTATGCCAAAACAAAAGTCATGGTTTCCAGAGTCTTCGATGTTAGCGATGTTGGATGCGATTCGCGCTTGGATTGCACCCTTTCAAACCCGTATTGCCTATGCAGGGTCAATGGGTGGTTATGCTGCGATTAAATACTCTAAGCTGCTTCAGTTTAAGCGCGTGGTGGCCTTGGTGCCGCAGTATTCGATTGACCCTGAACAGGTGACGGATAACCGCTATAACATGTTCTATCAGCCTGAGCTGAACCATGATATGCAGGTACAGGCGAAGGATGTCTCGGCAGAGTGTGAATACATTGTTATTTATGACCCTTACTGCCCTGAAGACCGTGCGCATTATGAAAAATTACAAACGGTCGTGCCGAATCTGAATACCCTGAACTTACCTTTTACAGGGCATGATGCGATTGCGGTTTTAGCCAGTTCAGATTTGTTACACGATTTTTTACGTCATGAGTTTGATGCGCCATATTTTTATAAAAAAATTCGTGAAGTGAAAAAGAACAGCAAGTTTTACTACCGTAAAGTGATCGAAAACTTGTTGCCGCGTCATCGCTTTTCTTTGGGGCGAATTCTGAAAAATAATGAGCTTGAGTTAGATGGTCAATTTTTTGATGCCAAGCTAAAACAAAGCATTATTCGCGAGTTACTCAGCAATCGACAAGTGAGCCAGACTGATCTGTTGAAACTGGGCATTCAGGTCAACTTGCCGCAAGAAAATAGCTGTCAGTTAATGGATAGTTTTGGACATGGTTTAGTGTTCAATATGATCAGTCAAAAGATTGAAAGCTATGCACCAGATGCCATTGCGCTGAATCATAAGTTTCTGCTGCCGATTTTTGCTAAGGGCAATGGACTAGTACACATTTACTATAATGACATGCGCTATACCATCGTCATGAATGACAGACAGATCATGAAATTGGTGCATGAACAAGCCGAATTAAGCGCTGGAATGCATCCATTGTTAATGAAAAAATACAGTGATTATTATCTGATTAGCTATAAGCAGTTTAACTTTAGCTGTGATGAATATGGTGGCTTTGATTTGGTCGAAGATATTCCAGAAACAGCGCAGTTTTTGGTGTCAAGCGATGCTGAGTCAGATGTGTTCATGTGATTTATTCATATAGAGCTTTGGTCTAAAGTTAAGCACTTGTTTTGCGCCCTATTTGGTTTAATATGAAAGTATTGTTTGCATTTTAAACAATACGGATAAAGATCAAATAGGGTGGAAGCAATGCAAAGACATTGGTCGGCTGTATTTATAACATTACTGTTTATTTCAACCTCACAAAGCGTACTGGCACAAAGTTTAGACCCAGCCTATCTGACATTCGGTGGTGGCCTGATTCTCTTACTGATCCTGACGTTTTATGTGATTAAACAGATCAGTATTTCTATTCGTATTCATCGTAATAAGCCCGTTAAATAGCGGGCTTTTTTCTGTGTGTTGCGGCTATTTTTAAGTGGTGAAGACAGTGTTTACATTGAAAAAAGGGGCTGAGTTAGTTTAAATAAGCGCTCTATCATTATGCAGAACAACTGGACGTGAGCAATGAAAGCCGTATTTTTAGATTATGCATCCTTAGATCAAAATGATTTGGACTTTCAAGCACTGCATGCTGTTTTTGATGAACTGATCCTTTACCCAAGTACCGATGCTGAGACACTTGTCGCCCGTGTACAAGATGCAGATGTGATTATTAGCAACAAAGTAATGGTGGATGCCGATACCCTAAAACAATGCTCTCAGTTAAAGTTGATTTTAATCTCTGCCACTGGCACCAATAACATCGATTTGCAGCAAGCCAAAGCGCAAGGTGTTGTGGTGTGTAATTGTCAGGGGTATGGCACGGCAGCGGTGGCACAGCACACTTTGATGTTGATGCTTAACCTTGCAACCTCATGCTTGCAATACGACCGCGCGGTGCAGCAGGGCGAATGGAATAGAGCTTCTCAGTTTTGTCTATTGGACTACCCAATTATCGAACTTTCTGGCAAGACCTTGGGCATTTTAGGCTATGGAGAATTGGGGCAGGCGGTGGCTAAACTCGCTGAAGCATTTGGTATGCGGGTTTTAGTGGGTAATTTGCCAAACCGTCCGCATGCTGACTCAAAACGAGTAGGCTTTAATGACTTGCTGGCGCAATCAGATTTTATCAGCCTGCATTGTCCATTAACCGATGATACTCGCGACTTGATTGATGCCGAAGCTTTCAAAAAAATGAAAAAAAGTGCCTTTTTAATTAATTGTGCACGGGGTGGAATTGTCAATGAAGCCGCTTTGGCAGATGCGTTAAAACAGGGTGAAATTGCGGGCGCAGCAACTGATGTACTAACCGTTGAACCACCTAAAGAGGGTAATGTTTTATTGGAGGCTCGTCTGCCGAATTTAATCATCACACCACACAGCGCGTGGGGCAGTGTCGATGCACGCCAGCGCATGGTGCAGCAGTTGGTGGAAAATGCTCAAGCTTTTCAAGCAGGGCAGCCAATCCGTCGGGTGAATTAAAGCAAATGATGACAAGTAAAAAGCCCGTCGAATGATGGGCTTTTTTGATATTAAAGTTTAGTCACTTTAATTTCTTCTTCTGCTTGAGCAGGTGTAAAGGAAGACGGTGCTTGTGTAATCGTGGGCTCATTTACTGTTTGTGGTGCGACAGGCTGTAGAGATGAGACTGAAGGCGCTTGAACCGCAGGAGCATCTACGGGTGCAGATGACGGTTGACTCAATCTGCCTTGGTAAATTGGAGCGGGTTGATCTGTTTGACCAGTAATCACTTGCTTGGTTTCATGCAGCTTTTTATTCACATTTTGGGTAACTTGCTGTCCTGTTTCTTTGGCTTGTTCTGCGGTGTTGTTGGTGATGGTTTTTGCGCTGTCCAAGGCTTGGTGTGCAGAAGGGCGAATTTTTTGGATGCCTTTTTCTGTTGCAGTACCGACTTTTTCCGCCGTGTTAATCACACCTTCTTGAGTTTTATAAGCCCAGACATGAAAAATGTTGGGGTTTTTACCATAAGGCGTAATTGGCTTTTGCGCTTGCTGAGTAGTGGTTTCTGTTTGTGCCCATACACCTGCTGTTGTCATTAAAAGAGTGCAGAAGAGTGTTGTTTTCATCATGTTCATAGAGCAGTGTACCTCTTGGGCTATCGTGCATAAATCAGCGTTTTAGCATAAAGCCTCTTTGTGTGAATTTCATGTGCTTGGTTGTAAACAAGCGTAGTGTGCAAACGTATATAGCTAAAAAAGAGCCCAGCATGTGGACTCTTTCAACTCTGGAGGAGTTTAACTTCTACTTCGCGCCAACAGCGGCATCCGCAGATGAACCGACTTTGGCTTTAGCAACAGGTGTATCTAGTTCCACTTGAGCCTGCCCATTTATGTCTGCACGTTTGGGTTGACCACTGACAGCCTGCTTAGTTTCCTGCCATTTTTGTTTGGTCGCTTGTTGGCCTTGTTTCGCTTTATCCGCTATATAGTGACCACTTTTTTTGGTGTTATGCTCAACAGAGTGTTTAACGTCACCAGCCTTATCTTTTACGACAGCAGATTTTTCAGCTGAAAATTCTTTCGTGTCTTGCCATTTTTCTTTGCTGAATGCTTTGGTTTTGTTGACACCATGCTCAACCGTTTCACCTGTCGCATGCGCGGCATGTTTGACATCATGTTTTAAGTTTTGCAATACGCTTGGCTGCGAGGTTTGAACTTGAACATTGGCCGATGTATTGGCTGTGGTATTTGCAAATAGGGAAGTGGAGGCTAAAAGTGCAGTGGTTAAAGCCGAAGCGGTAAGTGTTTTTGTTAAAACTTTCATCTTTGATTTTCTACCTCTTATGTTATGACAGAACCCGATGAGGAGTTCAGAACAGCAGTCATCATAGACAGAAATGAGCTCAAAAATAGCGTTTGATATGAAAGTCGCACAATGCGGCAACAGCGCATGAACAATGGGCTGAAAATTGTGTCGTTCAGTTAATTCATTAAAATTATGTAAGTTTATGCGTGGTCGTTGTTTTAAATGTAAAGAGTATGGAGACTAGCGTTGAAATAAAAGATATGAAGCGGAAGGCATTTGAGAGGAAGTCATCACTGATGTTGCACCAGTGATGACGATTTGCTTAGTTACATTGCGCTAAGGCTTCTTTTGCAAAGTGATTACGTAGTGCGAGGAAGTTTTTCTGTACTTCTGCATCGTGTAATTCAAATTTGGTTGCTGTGCTGGTGCCATCGAGTGCAAAGGTTGCTGAGCCACCTGTGATGAGGGTGTAGTCACGGAACGCCCACTGTTCTACGACTTTGCCTGCTTTGAGGTTGCCGGTAAATTCGATGACGCATTTGTCTTCAAATTTGGTCAGTTTTGCTTTGTTATTGGTTGTGTCCGGATAGACTTCAATGTCTTGGACTTCTTGTAATACACCCGCTGTTAACTGTGGAATCGTTGGTTGAGATGTACATGCTGTAATAGAAAGGGCAGCAAAAGTAGCGAAAAGTACAGTTTTTAATTTCATAAGGTTCGTTCTTGTTGCGAGTTGTTTGGTTGAGTATAGGGAATTGTGAAAAGGAAGACCATAGTATTCACATTTTTCGAGTTTTGGGCTTAGCTTTCTATGCTCTAATATTGATGTTAAAGCTATTTCTAAAAGCAGATTGGAAGTTTGATTTTAGATAATATTAATGAAATCATAGCTTTCTATAACTTTATCAAATGTTGGGTGAGTACTAATATTTTTAATTACTTTTAATGTTACAAACTGGTTGATACGTAACTTTTCTATTTCAGATAAAACTGTTTTTTCTAATCTTATGCGATAGATTTTTTTATTCTCATTCACAAGAGTAATTTTTCCTGATCTATCAAGATTTTGTATTATCCCAGAAATCTCGCATTCAAGTGGTTCTTGAATTACCAACTCATTTAAAAAGTTTAAAGCTTTATCAATTTTTTTAGTGTTGCCCATCCAATAATGTTTTTGATTGTGATGTGAATCCCAGTTAATTTCAAAGTCTAAATTATTGCTTTTCAAAGCAGAGAGCATAGATTTAATGCTAGCAATACCTTTGTTTCCCATAATGGAGAAGATTTCTTGATTTGTCTCAGGATTATCTAAGGATTGAAAAAATGAAAACCAATAGGAAAGGGTATTTTGAGACAAACTCCATCCAAACAAGTCTGGCTGAATTTCTAAACTGATGATGAATTTTGTTGAACCTGAAACAATATTTGCTAAACGAAGATCTAAGTCAGATTGGTTAACAAAGTCAGCATGTTTCTTAGGAGTTCTTACTTTTGTAGAAAGTGTAATTAGGCTCTCAGCTAAACCCTTTGATAAAGTTGCATGTAGCATCAATGGAAGTGAGCCATTGCAAGCTTTGTCACCTATGAAGCGGACTTCTAAAATCTCTTTTTCTCTACGGAGTTGTAGATCGTGGAGCTGCTTTCTGAGGTTGTTTAGATGTTCCTTAAAGGAATTAAACGAAGCTATTTTGAAGCGATCATTTTTATCTAAGGTCTGATTATTCTTACTCAAAATCTCTTCAGCTAAATGTATTTGTTCTTCAAGAGTAGAGATGTTCATGAGAGTTTACTCGAAGTTGAATGAAACCTTTAGCTTCAGATAGTTGATTGTAACTGAAAAGACTACGCCAATAGTGAAAGCGATCTACTTCGCTCATAGTGTTAAAAAACAAGTCACACCCATATCGGGCGCGAATTGTATTACGATTTTCTAGAAATGAAAGTAACTCATTATATTTTTCGGATAAAAGTTTATTCAGGTCTTCTTCATTGAGAAATAAAACTATATCAATATCACTAGGATGCGGTTTCTTTGAACAAAATGATCCGTCTAACCAGATTATCATCTCAACTTGATAAGCCTCTAATTCCTGAATTAAGGCTCTTAGGCGATTGCATAAATTAGCCCGCGTTCTTTTATCTTGAAATGGATTGAGAACTGTTTTTTCCAAATTTTCCAAAGATATCTTGTGAATACCTGGATCTAGTAAACATGGATAAATTATCTTCCCTTCAGATAATCGTTGGGGGTCTTTCTCTATGTTTTCTGTAAAATTATTGTCTATCATATGGATATTTTTTGTTATCATTTTGATTTTATATCATAAATATTAAATTCTAAGAATAAAAAAACCCGCTCTAAAGCGGGTTTTTAGCATCAATGAAAGCTTAATGCTGCAACACCGAGATATCCGCAACACTGGTAAACAAATCACGCAACTGAGCCAGTAAACGTAAACGGTTTGCTTTCAATTCCGCATCATCTGCCATAACCATCACACCATCAAAGAAGGCATCAATTGGCGCACGCAGCGCAGCTAACTTAGAAAGGGCAGCGGTATAGTCTTTTGCAGCCAAAAGCGGTTGAACCACAGGCAGGATATTTTGAATCTCTGCATAAAGTGCTTTTTCAGCATCTTCAACCAATTTAGACTCAACAATCTCACCCGTAGGTGCAGCTTCTTTCGCCAAGATATTCGCAACACGTTTATTCGCAGCAGCCAAAGCAGCAGCTTCAGGCAGGCTACGGAAATGATTCACCGCAGTTACACGCTTATCAAAATCAAGAGGTGATTTTGGAGAAAGTGCTTGAACTGCTTGAATCACATCAACTGCAACGCCTTGGTCTTCATACTTCGCACGATAACGACCTTCAAGGAATGCAACAGCATCCGCCAAAGTCTTGTTGTGGTCTTTCAATACATCGCCATAAGCAGCCAAAGCAAGCTTGATCAACTCTTCAATTGAAACATCAAGATTGTTTTCAGTCACTAAACGCAAAATACCAATCGCAGAACGACGTAAAGCAAACGGGTCTTTAGAACCTGTAGGCGCTTGACCAATACCGAAAATACCAGTCAACGTATCTAAACGATCAGCAAGGGCAATCGTCGTACCCGTTTTGGTTTTCGGTAGAACATCGCCAGCAAACTTAGGTAAATATTGCTCACCTAAAGCTTCCGCAACTTCATCATTCTCGCCTTCAATACGTGCATAGTAAGTGCCCGCAATCCCTTGAAGTTCAGGGAATTCGCCAACCAATTCAGAAGTTAAATCACACTTTGCAAGAAGTGCTGCTTTTTCAGCATCGGCAGGATTCGCACCTGTGATTGCAGATAAAGCCACAGCCAATTTAGCAATACGTTCAGATTTATTCCAAAGCGTACCTAACTGTGCTTGGAAAACCATATTGGCTAATTTTTCTTTACGAGATGCAAGCGGTTGCTTTTGATCTTGTAAGAAGAAGAATTCAGCATCAGACAAACGAGGGCGTACAACTTTCTCATTCCCTTCAATGATTTGAGTTGGATCTTTAGACTCAATATTTGAAACAGTAATGAAGTAAGGTTGAAGTTTATTGTCAGCATTTACTAAACAGAAATACTTTTGGTTGTCTTGCATGGTGGTGATCAAAGCTTCTTGAGGCACAGCAAGGAAGCGTTCTTCAAAGCTCGCACGAAGTGCAACTGGCCATTCAACCAATGCGGTGACTTCATCACGTAAATCAGTAGGAACGATCGCAATTGCATTCACTTCATCAGCAAGAGCTTTGACTTGTTGATCAATGATGGCTTGACGTTCTTCAAAATTCGCTACAACTTTTGCAGCATGAAGCGAATCTAAATATGCATCTGCATTGGCTAAAGTAATCGCTTCAGGTGCATGGAAACGATGACCATAAGTCACATTACCTGCTTTATGATCCTGAATGGTTGCATCAACAACATCATTGTCTTTTAACAATACAACCCATTTTACAGGACGAACGAATTCAGTACGGCTTGCCGCAGAACGCATACGTTTTGCAATTGGAAGGTTATCTAAAGCAGTTTGTAAAATTTGTGGTAGTAAAACATCAAGGCTTTGACCTTTCACATCTTTTAGGTAGCAAACTTTTTCAACTTTACCCGCTTGGAACGTTGAAACTTGATCCGCAGTAATGCCTTGACCACGCATAAAGCCTTCAAGTGCTTTGGTTGGCTTACCTTCTGCATCATAAGCAGCTTGTACAGCAGGGCCGTCGAAACGTTTTTGAGTATCAGCTTGCGCAGCATCGACATTGATAATTTTCAATGCCAAACGACGTGGCGCTGCATACGCTTCAATCGAATCAAAAGCCAAACCTGCATCTTTTAAGCCTTTTACGGTTTCAGCTTGCAATGCATCACGTAAAGTTTTTAAGCTTTTTGGGGGAAGTTCTTCACAGCCAAGTTCAAATAAAACGGTATGTTTAGACATTATTTGTTCTCCGCTGATTTTTCTGCTTGAGCCGCTTCTGCTTCAACCTGAGCTTTCAGTTGCGCTAAAACTTCATCACGTAAATGTGGTTCTGCCATTGGGAAACCAAGCTTGGCACGCGCAGCCACATAGCTTTGCGCAATTGAACGTGCCAAAGTACGCACACGTAAAATATAGCGTTGACGCTCAGTCACAGAAATCGCACCACGTGCATCAAGCAAGTTAAAGCTGTGTGATGCTTTAATCACTTGTTCGTAGGCAGGAAGCGGAAGTTCAGCTTCCATTAAGCGCGTAGCTTCTGCTTCATAGAAATCGAATAATTCAAACAATTTTTCAACGTTGGCATATTCAAAGTTATAGGTCGATTGTTCCACTTCGTTTTGATGGAATACATCGCCATAAGTCACAGTACCAAACTGACCTTTGGTCCAAACAAGATCGTAAACCGAGTCTACACCTTGTAGGTACATGGCTAAACGCTCAAGACCGTAAGTGATTTCACCTGTCACAGGGTAGCATTCGACACCACCGACTTGTTGGAAGTATGTAAACTGAGTCACTTCCATACCGTTGAGCCAAACTTCCCAACCTAAGCCCCATGCACCGAGTGTTGGAGATTCCCAGTTGTCTTCTACGAAACGAATATCGTGAGTGAGGGTATCAATACCAATGGCTTCTAATGAGTCTAGGTAAAGTTGTTGGATATTATCTGGGTTTGGTTTCAGTACTACTTGGAATTGGTAATAGTGTTGCAAACGGTTTGGGTTTTCGCCATAACGACCGTCTTTAGGACGACGTGAGGGTTGAACGTATGCTGCGTTCCAAGTTTCAGGCCCAAGTGCGCGTAAGAATGTTGCAGTGTGGAATGTTCCTGCACCCATTTCCATATCGTAAGGTTGTAAAATGACGCAACCTTGTTCAGCCCAGTAGTTTTGTAAGGCAAGAATTAAGCCTTGGAATGTATCAATATGCGATATGGCGCGACTCATGCAGCATCCATTATAAATATAAGAAAAAATTGGTTCTAAGTATAAGGATTTTGCAGAGGAGTGGCAAAGGCTCTATTTATTTTTCAGCACTTAATTTTATATTTGCTAAAATGGCTTAGTACGACCTGCACACAGTAAGTCGTGATGAATTTCGCATAAATATTCATCATGCCAACCATAATGAATATCTTTGCATATTTGGTGGGAAATATTTTTTGAGTATGCCAATGTTTCTAAATGAGTATGAAGATCATGGGCTAACATAACAAAATGGGTCTCGGGATAAGGCCATTTGGCATGATTGTCAAAGTGAGAAACTGAATTTCCAAGTGACAATTCAAGTGTTAATAATTCATTTAAGCAGTCGCAGATTTCAAGTTTTTCAGTCATTTTTTATTCTTTTCATAAATTATCCAATAATAAGGTGATGATGCATGGTGCAGTAAGCATCTGTATGCCAATTAGAATGCATATCTCGATTAACCTGAGCTTGAACATTCGGGTGTTGGGGAAAATTAAGATTTTTTAAATGCAGAGATTGTTTTAGATAAATCAAATGGCTCTCTTCTTTAGGCCATTTTGCATGAGTATCGTAACCAGAGATTTTGTTGCCTTGTTTCACTTCAAATTGAATCAGGGCAATTAAGCATTCACATAAACCTAAAGTTTCAAGGTGATCTTCATATTTGAATTTTCCCAAGACGTGTACCTTTCTTCTTATAAAAATGAAACTCTTGCGCTAAATATAGACTTTGCTGATAACAATTGAAATAACAAAATTGATATCTCTAAGATGTAAAATATATGCATCTTATTGGTGAGACCGCGTATAATTTTGCACTGGTTAAGTGCGCAAAAGTAGAAGGGCGGCTGTGTTTCATATGCAACTTGAATGGTTAAATACCTTAAAACCGAATTTTAAAGTGTTACCGCTAAAGGAAAGAATGCTCTGTGGTTTAGGTGCATTGCTGGGATTAGCACTGTCTTCACTCATAAGTTGGTGGCTTTTGGGTGGGATCAATGCATGGTATATCGCCCCGATGGGTGCGTCCTCGGTGTTGCTTTTTGCCGTACCAGCCAGTCCTTTGGCTCAGCCATGGAATATTGTGATTGGGAATACGATTGCAGCTGTGATTGGGGTGACCTGTGCACTCTATATTTCCAACTTAACAGAAGCATTTAGTGTTGCTGTGGCTTTGTCGATTATTTTGATGATGACGACAGACTCTTTGCATCCACCGAGTGGTGCTGTGGCAATTACAGCGGTACTGGGAGGAGATACGGTACACGAGCTAGGGTATCAGTTTGTGTTTTATCCTGTTCTACTTAACTCGATCCTGCTTCTCGTGATTGCGATTGTGTTCAACCGATTGCTCGGGAAGCAATACCCAACTGTGGCGCAAGTCAATACGCGTAGCGCCGACCCGACCCCAACCCAGAAGGTCACCATTCAACCTGAAGATATTCATCAAGTTTTAGCCCAAGAAACACAGTTACTCGACATCAGTGAATATGATTTACAAAAACTGATTTTAAAAGCTCAAGCGCAGGCCGATACTCGCTTTCATATAGACCTACGTTGTCGGGACATTATGAGTAAAGATGTCCTCTGTTTATATGAAGATGAAGACATTCAAGTCGCTGTGGAAAAATTTAAACAGGTCAATCTGATGAGTTTACCTGTGTTAAATCGAGCTGAACAAGTATGCGGCACCTTGGCTTTATATGAAGTGGTGGAGTGGTTCCAAAAGGCGACGGATTTGCGTACCTCTTGGCAAGATCAAGTCAAGCACATTATGAAACGTCAGGTGGTCACGGTACAGCCGGATCAAGAACTACAAGATTTGATCCCGTACTTTGTTGAACGTTCTTTTAACTATATTCCTGTGGTTGAAAATAAGGCTTTGGTCGGCATCATTAGCCGTGCTGATATGATTGCAGCGTTGTATCGTCTGTTACAACATCACTAATTTATGTGAGTGTCGTAGGTAAAAAAAAGCTACGACACTTTGGGGGAAGTTGTCGTAGCATAAAAAGAAACTTTTTTGAGACGAATGATGTGCGCTTATGGGTTGTGATGATCTGGATTAACAGTACGCATCGTATTGCTATAACCCGATCGAGCCTGTGGAGAATGCTCGATTTGGTCTTTTTGTTTCGGCATCACCAACCAAAGAATCAGGTAAACCAAAATTCCAGGGAATGCTGCACTTAACAGTGAAATGGTGATGAAAACAATACGAAGTAAATTTGCGTTCCAACCAAAACGTTCAGCAATACCACCCATCACACCAGCAATCATGTTTGAGCGGTTTGAGCGATATAAACCAACATTGGCCATCTAGGTCTCCTTAAAAATTAAAATCTGAGTGGCTTTATGCACTCATAATTTAAAAATGGAGATGGAATTACGTTTTTAAAGGTGACGGAGCTAATTAAAAAGTAAAGTTATGTAAAGAGATAAAAGCTGGGGTTTTGATCAGGACTAAAATGTGCTCTATTTGGCGTTGAGCCAGTGGCTTAAAGTCAGCAAGTCATTTGAATCCGAGAAAACACCAGGGGTCAGGATGGAATATTCGTGATGGTTATGGAGATTAATCACGTGCAGAAAGTGAGTGTGGAATGAAGTTGAAACGAAAGCATCAGGGTTTGATTGGCGCATTACTGCAAGGAGCGGTGGCGCTAATTGGTGTATCGTTAGCTGGCTGTGATGGTGGGCTGTCGGAGGCGTCACAACAACATGAAAATAGCACGGTAGAGGATGCGGATGTTTCGTCTGAGTCGGGGAAGAAGCTGACTGAGGTGGCAGGGCGGGCAACCATGCAAGATGATTCTGAGTATGCACCTCGCACGCTTGATATTGGTGAACAGCAGTTTATTGGGCGTTATCGCACACAAATTCAATGTGATGGTTTTTTTTTCCCTTGTGAAACGGGGAAGGCTGATTTTATTCTCAATTTTTTACCTGATGGTACGGTGCATCGCAGCATTGTTCGCTTAGGTAAGGTCTTTTCGGAAAAACAACGCCCTGGCTTGTCAAACTTAAGTTATCGCCGTGATACGTGGACCATGAATAAAGAGCGAACAGAGCTGATTGTGCATCGTAAAGAGGGGATTAATTTTTATTATCGCGTGGTAGATTCGCAAACGCTGCAAATGGATTTAGATAAAAGTAATAATCTAGATACCACTAACCAAAAATTGTATGCGCGAGGTTTTCCGAAGTTAGAGCGTGCGTATACATTAAAGCGTGAGCCTAATTCATAGTTAAAATGGAATTGGGTAAAGCAATAAAATACGACTGAAGAATAAAAATAGTGAAGAAATGAACAGCGTGCGAATTTTATGAATTAAATAGCATTTCGCTAAATAAATGTCATATCAATACAATTAAAGAGGATTTAAATAAATGGTGGGTCGTCCGCGATTCGAACGCGGGACCAACGGATTAAAAGTCCGCTGCTCTACCAGCTGAGCTAACGACCCTGAGCAAGGTGTGCGAAAGAGTATTCGCTGAAAGTTTAAAAAAGAAATTTTTAAAGCATTCGAACCTGAGCAGGTTTGTAAAATTAGATTTTACAAGAAAGATGGTGGGTCGTCCGCGATTCGAACGCGGGACCAACGGATTAAAAGTCCGCTGCTCTACCAGCTGAGCTAACGACCCATCAAGGGTATCAAAGGAATGGTGGGTCGTCCGCGATTCGAACGCGGGACCAACGGATTAAAAGTCCGCTGCTCTACCAGCTGAGCTAACGACCCATATCATTTGATGGAGCGTATTGTAGCAAGATATGCATCGAGCGCAAGTAAAAAATCGCAAACTTGTTGATGTTTGATTATAAATACAACAAATTTGCGATTAGGTAGCTAAAAAACAAGCAATTCAAGTTTAGAAGCGATATTGATAGGCTTGAATGTTATCAAAGACTTGTTGCGTTAAATCTGCATAGGCACTGCTGTTGGGTAACAGGACCAGCAAGCGTTCATCCGTTTTTTTCGGGTCAAAGGCTTGTTCTTTGAGCTTGTTCTTTTGGTATTTAAACGTTCCCGTCGTTTCAACTTGCTTTTGTACGCGTAAGAAAACGGGTACAGCATAGGCAGGCAGACATTTTTTAAAGCTCACGAGCATTTGAGCTAAATCCTGCTCATTCAGTTCAGCGCCATCTGCCAGTGTAATCGCAGCCATTCCCGCACGACCATTGGTGTTTGGAATTTCAACACCATACACTACAGCTTCGGTGATTTTGTCATATTCACTAACCATGTTTTCAACTTCAGTCGTGGACACATTTTCGCCTTTCCAGCGGAAGGTATCGCCTAAGCGGTCGACGAATTGGGCATGACGAAAGCCAATGTCGCGGACTAGGTCCCCTGTGTTGAAATAAGCATCGCCGGACTTGAAGACATCTTTAAGAATCACTGATTTATTTTTTTCAGGGTCGGTATAGCCATCAAAAGGGGAGCGGCGGGTAATTTTACCAATCAATAAACCAACTTCGCCTTTTTTGACCTTGATACAGCCACCTTTGGCATCATAAACAGGCGCATTTTTTTCTTTATCAAACTGGATAATGGCATAAGGCGTAGGTGAAAAGCCGACAGTGTTGTCAAAGTTAAATACATTGCTAAAACCGACATTGCCTTCACTCGATGCATAAAGCTCTAAAATTTCTTCAATACCAAACCGCTGTTTGAATTTGTCCCAAATATTCGGACGCATGCCATTGCCGATCATTTTGGTGACACGGTGCCCTTTTTCTAACGCTGAAGGTGCTGCATCAATGAGGTAGCGACATAACTCACCGACATAGCCAATGGCCGAGGCATCGAACTTTTGCACATCTTTCCAAAATGCAGAAGTGGAGTATTTACGGCGCAAAGCCAAGGTGCCCGCACCCGCAATCACGCCACACCAACACACCACAATACCTGTTGCATGGTACAGCGGCAAGGTGACATACATCACATCGTCTTTGCCGAGGTTGAGTACGTGCCCGTAGGTTCCATAAGCCAATGTCCAGCGGCTATGCGTGAAAATAACGGCTTTAGGTAGACCGGTTGTGCCTGAGGTATAAATATAAAACAAGCCATCTTTACCCAGCACACTGTGTGTGGTTGGTGTATTGAATTTGGCAAAGGCATCAATTTTTTCAGCAAGATTACTAAAACCTTGTGGTGCAAGGCCTGCATCTTTTTGGGTTTCTTGGTCAGCAAACCAATAGAAACGATCCGCAGAGAGATTTAAATCATGACGGATTTCATCAACTGCGGCACGGCATTCTTCACCCACGATGACTGCAATGGGTTTGACCAGATTAATACTATGCGCCAGCACTTTACCGACTTGAGAGGTGTTGACTAAAGCCGCAGTAACGCCAATTTTGGCAAGTGCAATCACGGTTGCAACCAATTCAGGACGGTTTTCAATCATCACTGTGATGACATCACCCTTTTTTGCCCCGATGGATAAAAAATAATGCCCGATTTGGTTTGCCCATTCGTTGAGGGCTTGGTAGCTAAATTTTTGATCTTCAAAAAGCAAGGCCATACCGTGAGGGTTGCGCTTCACTGCTTTTTCAAAAGTAATCCCGAGGCCTGCTGGGGTGTTTGGGGTACGTAAATATGCTTGCTTTAATCCACTGAGTAAGTTGGGAACTTTACTGATGAATTGAGGAAGTTTTGCTGCAACGTCAGTAATACCAATGAGGTCATGTGATGGGTGTTGGCTCATATGAATCCTAATTATTTTATGCAATCCAATGCGTTTGAATAGTGCTCAGTTTCTACACTTGTTCTTTTAATCGTTTCGGTCTAGTGCAATCAACCTAATCTGACGAAAATAACAAAAAAACCTAGCCACTGACATGACTAGGTTTTTAAAATTTACAACTCTAGGGCGAATTACGACTCAGTCGGGCTCGCTTTTTTCGGTGGACGACCACGTGGACGACGTGGGCGAACTGGCTTGTCCGAGTCTGATTTATCCGACTCGTCCACAGCTGTTTCCGCTACAGTTTCAGTCACTTCTACTTTTTCAGCTTGCTTTGATGCTCTAGGCGCTTTGGCTTGAACTGGAGCAACAACAACTTCCACTTCTTCAACCGCAGCTACATCAGCCGAGCTTTTCACTTCGCTGCTTTCAACGGCAACGGGCGTTTCACTTTCTGTTGCAAGAGCAGGTTCGCTTTCCTGTGGAGTTACAACGGGTGCAGCTTCTTCAGCAGCAGGAGTTTCTGCAACAACCGCTGTTTCAGGCGCTGACGATTCAGCAACAGGTGCTGTTTCGCGTGCTTGTTTAGCTTGTTCAGCAGCAAGTTTAGCTAGGCGACGACGTTCACGCGGGTCATTTGCAACACGTTGCTCAGACACAGGTGCAGGCGGTGTCAGGTCCAATACTGGAACTGGCTCTGCTTCAGGCTGCGCTTTTGTGATTTCAACATCACGGGTGACCGGTTTTTTCTCTGCTTCAACAGCAGGCGTTGTCACATTTTTGCTTAACGTTGCTGCATACTCTTCAGTAAATTTCTGAAGGGCACGGTTGAAGGTTGGAATTAAACCAAACTGCTCAATCAGCACTGAACAGTCTTCACCATAGACATGGCGAATCAAGCTGCTGATGGTGTACTGACCTAAAGTTGGCACCTGTGAAGGTGTGAGTTTAGGTGTTTCAGTTTGCTGTGTGTGTGCAGCGCGTTGTTGGCGACGGCGTTGGCGTGGGTCATTGCTGGCACGTTTTACGCTTTCACGTGGTTTTTGCTCTGCTTCTTGTTCAGCAGGTGCTGCTACAACTTCAGTTGCTTTCTCCTGTACCACTTTCTCAGCTTTTACTTCAACTTCTGCTTTCGCAACAGCCGCTTGCTGAGGCTTGGTTTCGGTTGCAGTGTGTGCAGGCGGAGTTAATGCCACGATTTCACTTTGTGCTTGATCGACATTGACCACATGGGCTGTTGTGATCATTTCTTGACGCGGTGCTTCAATCAACTCAACTTTAACTTGAGGTTCTTGAACCACAGCTGGCGCTGTTTCAGTCGCCTGCTCATTCAGTACACTTGGGTCGCGGTGGCGATTTGGGCGCTCTGGACGAGGTTGGTTACGGCGGTCACGACGTGGCATTGCATTTTGCTGTTCGTTTTGAACATCAGTGTTTTGCTGTTGCTCACCGTGTTGGCGACGTGATGAACGCTTGTTATCACGTGGTTCCTGACGTTGCTGTTCACTGCGCTCTGGACGGTCTTGGCGTTGTGGTTCATTGCGTTCAGGACGTTGTTCATAACGATCTTGGCGCTGTTGATCTTGACGAGAGACCTGCACAATTTCTTCATGAACTTGGTTGTTATGTTGCGCATTTTGCTCACGTGACTCTTTGTGCTTATTAGGGCGCTTTTTGTTGTGGCGTGTGCCGCGTTCTTCTTTCTCTACATGCTTATCTTCACGGTGTTCAGATTTTGCATGAACAGGTGCAGCGCTCATGTAGACATTGTTGCTTGGCGCGACAGGTGCCACAGCAGGCGTGCCAACTTGACCAAACTGACCACGGCTCACTGCACCACCATTTACCATTTGCTCAATGGCAGCAGCAGCATTATTTGCAGAGCGTGATTGATCGACAGTCGCGGCTTGTTTTTGTACAAACAAGTTTTCTAACCATGCACATGGGCTGCTTGAAGGTGCAGTCTGAGCAGGGGCTTGTTGCGCAACTTGTTGTTGTGGCGCGTTGTTACGAGGTTTTTTGTTGCCTTTTTCTTGTTGTACAGGCGCAGGAGCGGCATGTTGATGCACATGATCTGCACCATCTAAATGCCATTCTGATGACTCGTAACCCAACTCTTTTTCGCTTGAACGTGTTGCTTCTGTACGTTCATAGCTGGTTGGTGCGAAGCCTTCAGGGTTATACGAAATTTCGTAATGTGGGGTTTCTAAGTGTGGGTGCGGAAGCACAGTCACACGAACACCTGAGGTTTGTTCGAGGTAAACCAACGTGTGACGTTTTTCATTCAATAAGAATGCTGCAATTTCAACAGGAACCTGTACTTGAACTTCACCATGACGTTCACGCAGCGCAATTTCTTCTACTTTACGCATGATTGAAAGCGATAATGAACGCAAGTCACGAACCATACCTGTGCCATGACAGCGCGGGCAGACATAACCTGTTGCTTCTTCAAGTGAAGGGCGTAGACGTTGACGGCTCATTTCCATTAAGCCAAAACGAGACAATTGACCGAATTGGATGCGGGCACGGTCGCTTTGTGTTGCTTCGCGAAGTTTCGCCTCAACCATACGTTGGTTGCGGTCTTTGGTCATGTCGATAAAGTCGATCACGACCAAACCACCAATGTCACGTAAACGTAGTTGACGTGCAATTTCTTCTGCTGCTTCAAGGTTAGTATTGAGCGCTGTATCTTCAACGTCACTACCACGGGTTGATTTTGCAGAGTTAATGTCGATAGACACTAATGCTTCGGTTTGGTCAATAACGATTGAACCGCCTGAAGGAAGTTTAACTTCACGTTCATAAGCCGTTTGAATTTGGCTTTCGATACCAAAATGAGCAAATAACGGTTCATTTAGTGTATAAGTTTTTAGCTTGTCGATTTGACGAGGCATGACTGCTTTTACGAAGTTATAGGCTTCGTTATAGGCTTGCTCTGAATCAATTAAGATTTCAGCAACATCATCACGTAAATAATCACGAATCGCACGCGTCACCACGCCTGCTTCTTGGTGAACCAACATTGGTGACGGACCAGAACTTGCTGTGTTTTGGATTTGCGCCCAAAGATCCAGTAAGTGCTGTAGGTCGAGTTGTAATTCTTCTTGAGAACGGCCAATACCCGCAGTACGTACAATCACGCTCATGCCGCGAGGTACATTTAACGACGCCAACATTTCTTTCAATTCTTCACGTACTGAACCTGAAATTTGACGGCTAATACCACCACCTTTCGGGTTATTTGGCATGAGTACCAAATAGCGACCAGCTAAAGAAATGAAGGTAGAAAGGGCAGCGCCTTTGTTGCCACGTTCTTCTTTTTCAACTTGAACCAAAAGCTCTGTGCCTTCAGTAATCAATTCGCGAATGTTTGAAGTTTGGCGTGGGTCTGCTTGGTAATATGAATTTGCGATTTCGCGCATAGACAAGAAGCCTTGACGTCCCGCACCATATTCAACAAAGACGGCTTCTAAAGAAGGCTCAACGCGAGTCACGTGACCTTTATAGATATTGGATTTTTTTTGTTCACGGGTACGATTCTCTAAGTCAAAATCGTAAAGACGCTGCCCAGTGACAAGTGCAACGCGAATCTCTTCTGCATGTGTTGCATTAATCAACATACGTTTCATGGGTGTAACACCTAATAGTGATACACAGCAAACTATCGCTAAACACGTAGCGAACATCAAACATCACGGACCAATTTTACTCAGATCTCAAATAAACCAATTGTGGTCTGAGTTTTATTACCTGCCTTTTTGATCGGCTTCGGTTTTGATTCACATATTGATGATGGCAATACGGCTTCAATCTTTAAACGATTAAAGTCTCCTGCGCGTTTCACTGGCGGACAAGCGGTGCATTGGATGTAAGTAACTTTCACTGTCACATTTGCTCGAAGAGCAACCCTTCTTTTTGGATAGGGTGTCTTGATACGGAATTATCATCGTACCTTTACAACTGAACAGATCCATATGCATCAACGTTGTGGCCTGAATACGACATCAGGGAGCGACTAATCTGATGTATATCAGTTTACGTTTAAAAACCAACCTTCGTTGGTCACATATTTTTTTGGGCAAACTGATTTATGTGCAGATGCACAATTAAACCTAACAGTTTGCTGTTTTGCCGATATAATAAGCCTTCGGCGTCGGCATAATTCTTTTGGGACCGTTCCAAGCTGAGTTGAGTTATTTTCTTAACTATTCAATTTAAAATTGAAATGATTAAGCTTTTGACTCACTTATGGTGGTATCCGTGCGCTGACTATATCAAACCTTGTACCATCTGCCTATGGGCTAAGCTAGTCTTTCTTGTGTAAAGCATAGCCTAAGTGGTCATTTTTTATTCAAATTCCGTATTTTTTAGGTCGCAGTAACTGTATGAATTCTACCCAACAATGGCAAAACGTGACGTGGTTTGAAGTGGACGAGCATCAAGCAGGGCAACGGATTGATAACTTTTTATTTAGCCGTTTAAAAGGTGTGCCTAAAAGTCGTATTTATCGCCTGATTCGTGAAGGTCAGGTTCGCGTGAATAAAAAGCGTATAAAAGCAGAAACTAAGCTGTCTATTGGTGACCAAATTCGTGTGGCCCCGATTCGCTATGAACAAAAAGATGAAAATGCGGCGCCTGTTTCTGACAAAGTAGCACAGAGTTTACTCAGCCGTGTGGTGTATGAAGATGAAGGCTTGATGGTTGTCAATAAGCCATCGGGCATTGCCGTACATGGCGGAAGTGGCGTGGCTTATGGTCTGATTGAAGGCTTACGTGCGGCAACAGGTAAAAAATACTTAGAACTGATTCATCGTATTGACCGTGATACCTCAGGTTTGGTGATGATTTCTAAAAAACGTAGTGTGTTAAAAAGTTTGCAAGACATGTTGCGTGAACACAAAATTAAGAAAACTTACGCCGCTGTTGTCAAAGGTGTGGTGAGTTTAGACAAGCAGTTAATTGATGCACCTTTGCACCGTTATGAACTGGCCAATGGTGAACGTCGTGTGCGTGTGTCGAGTGAAGGTAAAGAGTCTAAAACACAGTGGAATGTGGCTGAGCGCTTTATGCATGCAACCTTAGTTTATGCATCGCCACTTTCAGGGCGTACCCATCAAATTCGTGTACATGGTTTAAGCATCGGTCATCCATTGGTAGGTGATGATAAGTATGGTCATGAAACAGAATATAAAGGGCCGAAGCCACGTCGTTTATGTCTACATGCAATGCGTTTAGACATCCCAGGTTATGCACCGATTGAAGAGCCTTTGCCTGAAGATATGCAGAGTATTGTGGCGCAGCTAAGAGCACAGAAGAAGGACTAAGTCTTTTCCCTTTCATTTTAGGAGAAGTGATAAAGCCATGACTTTTGTTGGTTGTGATTAATTTAAAATGATGCTGTATTGGTCATCTTTATTTTTAAAGATGCAAAGTAACAAAAATCTTTTGTTGAGCTGATGGAACATCCCGAACGTGCTTTAAGCACTGCTCTAAAGCGAAGTGCAAGTCAGCTCAACGGCGTCATCCTTGTCGCCATTGTGTAGCAAATGCATCGTGTAAATTGACTTTATAAAAGTAAATATTGGAACCCCAGCATGAACAAACCTGTAGAACTGATTATCTTCGATTGGGATGGAACTTTATTTGATTCAGTGGGGCAGATTGTGGCGAGTTTATTGTTTGCCGCGCAGCAATTTGCACAGCCTTTAACTGCTGATGAAGCAAAAAGTATTATTGGTTTAGGTTTGCCAGAGGTCGCGCAGCGATTATTTCCTCAAGTGCCTGAGCTACATACAGAGATTCTGCAATGCTATGCAGAACATTATGTGGCGAACTCGAAAGGTGATGTTTGGTTCGACGGCGTAGCCGATATGTTGAATGGCTTACGTGAAGCGGGTTTACAGTTGGCGGTGGCGACAGGTAAAAGTCGTAAAGGCTTAGATCGAGTATTGGCACAAACGCAGAGCCAAGCACTATTTGTGACAACGCGTGCTGCAAGTGAGACCAAATCTAAACCGCATCCTTTAATGTTGGAAGAAATTTTAACTGAAACGGGCGTGTCTGCTGAACGCGCGATTATGGTCGGTGATACCAGTTATGACCTAGAAATGGCGCGTAATATTGCCATGCCGCGAATCGGGGTAAGTTATGGGGTGCATACACCTGAAACGCTCAGACAATATCAACCTTTGGCTATCGCGGATGATGTGCCGAGCTTGCAGCAGCATTTATTACAATATGTTGACCTTAAACAAGTGATTTAACTTGAGTGATCTAACATATAGTCTGTGGAAGATGGTCAGAGTGAACCTGCCTGTTTTGGGTCGATCATCTTTAAAGCTTTTGTCTTTAGTATGTTTTAAGGCGAATGAACGGTTCATTGAATTTTTAGATTTGTAATTTGAAAAAGCTCTTTGATGGGGCTTTTTTTGTGCCGTTTTTGTCGAAAGGACTTCAATCATCGTCTTTATATTGGATATTTGTCATTTGCGAGGATGACCAAAAAATGAAAAAATAAAACGTTTAAAGCGTGATAAAACCCGCCGCGACATTGATGCTAATGGCGAGAATAGAGGTGTTAAAACCATAAGCTAAAATAATGTGCAGAATATTGAGAATACGCATCGAACGCGAAGTAATAGAAACATCCGCGGTTTGCGCAGAAGTGCCAATCACATAACTAAAATATAAAAAGTCGGGATAGGTCGGTTGAGCCGTTTTGGGAAAGTCTAAGCCTGCATCTTGTTGGTCTGCGAGAGCCAGATAATAGTCATGTGCATAATGAATGGCAAACACGGTATGCATAAAGAACCATGCACTAATAATGGTGAGTAAGGACAGAGCCAAATGCCCATATTTGATGGTTGGGTCATTCGGAAGATGAGTCAATTCCAATACAATCGCAATTAAGCACATGAGCAAAGTCATGATCACCAACAGTAGAATGATCCATTTACTGGCATCTTGCTGTTGTGCATGTTGCAGAATGTGCCGATGGTCAACAGACCACAGGGTGGTCATAGTTTTCACTAAATAACTTGAGACGGCAATATTCCAACTGATCAATAAATTGGTCGACCAAGACCAGTCGGTAAATGTATTCAGCAGCGTATAAAAAACAGCAGTTAGCAAAAAACTAATGAAAAAGAAGGGGCGAAATTTCATTGCTGTTTTTAAACGCTGCAAAGTGGGCATCGGCATAATTTTCTCCTTCTTCATTTTATTTTTTTTCGTGCAGCTAAAGTTGTATTTTCTACCTCAGCATCAGTTTGTATTTGGACTTCAGTTGTAGGGAACCTGACAAAAGCCTGTTTTTCTTAGCCTATCCTAGCTTAAAAAGAATGCAAAATGAAAAAGCGAGATGTCATCGACATCGCTTAAAAATAAAAGGGTAAAAATACGCTTGTCTTACAGCGTACAGTTCCATGAGAAAGGTGCGTAACTATTTATTTTATTCAGAAAATAGTGGCGCGCCGAATGAGATGAATAATTAGGACTCACTGCGGAGTTATTCGCGGTTAATATCCAAATAAAATACCCGAGTCAGTAATTCTAAAAATTTAGTCACTACCAATGAGCTGTTATTTTTACGATAGTTCACATACAGATCCAAATACGGCAGTTCAACCTCAAGTGGACGAATTACCGTGTTGTTCATGCTAAGTGGCGCAACATAACCGGGTAAAATTGTACAGCCGAGCCCTAAGCCAATCGCGTTGATATTGAATAGAATGTTGTCGGCTTTTTGCACAATATTGAATTCGATATTGTGCACTTTGGCAAATTCCAAAATGGTCTGGTGCAAAGTCTGGGACTGCTCGGCTACGGGAATAATAAAATCAATGCCATTTAACGCTTTAACAGGAATTCGCTCGTATTGGGCCAAAGGATGGTCTTTCGGCAACAGGAAAATGAGTGGTTCACGCAGTACAAACTGGCTTTCGATTTCATCACTATGAACATTATTTCGTGTAAAGCTAATGTCCAATTCACCTTTTTTCAGCAAACGCAGTTGCTCAGTATTGTTCATACTGAACAACTCAATTTTTAATTCTGGGTTTTGTACTCTTAAATTGGGCAGCACATAAGGAAAGATTTTCATTTCCGCAACAGGGACAAAACCAATGCGGAGCATCTGCTGTTTGGCCTGTGACACTTGGCGTGCCATAGCGACCGCTTTGTCTGCCTGAGCCAAGGTAAGACGTGCTTGTTCAAGGAAAACAGCGCCTTCTTCCGTGAGTTCAACTTTTCGCTTGGTTCGATACAATAACTGCACACCGACATCTTCTTCAAGGTCTTTGATTTGCTGACTTAAAGAGGGTTGAGCGGTATAAAGTTTCAGTGCTGCTTTACTAAAGTTCAGTTCTTCAGCAACAGTAATGAAATAGCGAAGGTGTCTAAGTTCCATATAAATAACCCACTGACTAATCCAAAAAATGTCTTACCATGACTGCGGTAAAGTATAATCGATAAACAATGATGCCGTGAAGATGATTCCATTATTTAGAAAATAAATGATCTTGGATTGAGTCTTAAGACTTTTCTATACGAAATCACTTTTTTAATAATTGCTAAAAGGTATTAATTAAGTACTAAAAATAGTTCATACCAATCACTTGAAAATCGGGTGAGGTGAACTACATAAAAATACAATTGCGTTTTGCTGAAATTGGATATGATAAAAACATAAATATAATTTAATTGAACATATGGGCTAAAAATCGATATGGCAGATTCAAATAAACTGGTGGTCTATGCCGCGCTGTTGGGTAATTTAGCCATTGCGCTGGTAAAGTTTATTGCGGCTTATCTGACCAATAGCTCGGCCATGTTGAGTGAAGCCATTCACTCTGTTGTGGATACCTTAAACGAAATTTTATTGTTATATGGACTGAAGAAGTCGAATAAACCTGCCAATTTTAATCATCCTTTTGGCTACGGACGAGAGCTGTATTTCTGGGCCTTCATTGTGTCCCTTATGGTCTTTGCTTTAGGGGCATTGGTGTCTATGTACAATGGGATCATGCACATTTTGCACCCTGAACCCATTTTAAATCCGACCATCAATTATGTTGTGCTTGGCTTTGCATTTGTAAGTGAAGGTATTTCATGGTGTGTTGCTCTGAAAGTGTTTCGTAAAGCGAAAGGTCAGCAGGGTTATTTCGAAGCTTTTCGACGCAGTAAAGACCCAACCACGTTTACCGTTCTGTTTGAAGATTCCGCTGCGTTAATTGGTTTGTTGATTGCCTTTCTGGGTATTTATTTGGCGCATCGTTTAAATATGCCTGCACTGGATGGCGTGGCGTCCATTCTGATTGGGCTGGTTCTGGCGGTATCTGCTTTTCTACTGGCACGAGAAACCAAAGGTTTATTGCTTGGTGAAACCGCAGACCTGCATGTACGGCAAAATATCTTAAAAATTGCCCAAGAGGATGAAGGCGTGCTGTCGGCCAACGGCTTACTGACCGAGCAAATGGGCGCCAAACAGGTTTTGGCCTCGTTGAGTGTGGAGTTTGAAGATCACCTGACTACCGATGAGATAGAAGCATGTGTCAATCGAATTGAAGCAAAAATTAAACAAAAACATCCTGAAATTGTGGCACTCTTTGTGAAGCCGCAATCAAAAAAAGTGTGGTTAGAGCGAATGCAAGGACGCTTGGAATAGGTTAAGGTAGAGGTCAGTTTTCAAAACTGGTCCTGTTACTGGTGTATTGCAATAAAGATAACGACGTTAAATGAAGCCAAAATCAACTGAACTCCATTATCAAATTCCGACTGAAAATACCATGTCCCATACATGGCGACAGCCCGAATTTCAGTTTCTACACTCCGACCATTATAACGGGACTCGCTTTGTCAATTCGGTTCGTCGACCTGAGGGCCGTAGCCGAGGCGACTTGCTGAAATGGTTGATTAAGCGTAAATCTTCGACATGGAATGTAGATTTGGCGCAAGAGTATGCGCACTTTCATGCCGATAAAAAAAGCTTGCCGCAAGATCGGCCCCATGCCGATTTAAAGGATTGGCAGGTGTGGTTTGTGGGTCATGCCACGGTATTACTTCAAATTGGGCCCTATAACTTATTGACCGATCCTGTGTGGGCGGAACATGTCAGTCCGAAGCAAGGGCGGGGACCTCGCCGTGTTATGCCTGCTGGCATTGCCTTGGAAGATTTACCGACCATCCATGCAGTGCTTTTGAGCCACAACCACTATGACCATATGGATATTGCCAGTCTGAACTGGTTGTATGAGCGTTTCGCCATGCCCATTTACACAGGTTTGGGCAATGGATGGTATTTACCCAAGCACTTACAAGTATTGGAAATGGATTGGTGGCAGTCGGCGCGTCTGCATGATTTAAAACTGGTCTATACCCCAGCACAGCATGGTTCTGGCCGTGGGCTGCGTGATCAAAACCGTGCGTTATGGGGCGGATTTAGTATTCACTGTAGCGCTGACTATGCTTATTTTGCGGGGGATACGGGTTATTCAACGCACTTTAAAGAGCTGCATCAGCGTTTTGGCGCACCGCGAATTGCATTACTACCCATCGGGGCGTATGAACCGCGTGAGCTGATGCGCTATATGCATATGAATCCGCAAGATGCTTTTCAAGCACACAAAGACCTGCATGCCAAATGCTCGATGGCCATTCACTATCGTACCTTTCAGCTGACCAATGAAAGTCGTGAACAACCCGAAATTGACTTAAAAGTGGCGATGAAAAATAGCTCAAAGCTGATGAATCCGTTTGTCTGTTTAAGAGAAGGTCGACGTTTAACTGTGTAATGAATGCTTTATATAAAGATTAGGTGATGGCTGGGACAAAAACAGTCATCACCGAGACCATAACAACATCACAAAATATCTTTCAAATAAAATCTAAAAAGCGAAAGTATGCCTCTTTTTCTATTTAATTTTTGCTCAATCTGAGCCGCGCACATTGCTGGTAAGGTTTGTCTGAGTTTTGATCGATAAACTCAATTGAAAATGTCCATCAAACTCGTATAAAAATGCTTTCTTTTTGCTGTGTTTTCCTCGGGTCTTATCTTGTTGAAAAATTAAAATTCTTTTTTTTCTTAAATATTTACATGGAAGAATCCGATTATTTTTATTCGTAAAACTCGCTTTCGATTGTCATCAAAAGAGGCTATGTTAGAACAGTAATAATTACTTTAAACGGTTCATGATAATCATAATTTGATGATCAAATTTGGAGCTCGACATGACACAGAATATGCAAGCATCAGGCTGTCCATTTCACCAGAAAGATGGTGGACAAACGAGTTTAGCCAGCACCAATAATTCTGATTGGTGGCCGAATGCGCTCAATCTCGACATCCTGTCGCAACACGATAAAAAAACCAACCCGATGGACCCTGATTTTGACTATGCAGCCGCATTCAAATCATTGGATTTAGAAGCGGTGAAACAAGATCTCCGTGAACTCATCAACAGCAGCCAAGAATGGTGGCCATCTGACTATGGCAGTTACATTGGGATGTTTGTACGTACCGCATGGCACTTGGCGGGTTCCTACCGTAAACAAGATGGCCGTGGCGGTGCCAACACAGGGAACCAACGTTTTGCACCTCTCAACAGCTGGCCTGATAACGTCAACACCGATAAAGGCCGTCGCCTACTTTGACCAATCAAACGTAAATATGGTAACAAAATTTCATGGGGCGATTTAATCGTTCTTGCAGGGACCGTGGCTTATGAAGAAGCAGGTCTGAAAACCTTTGGCTTTGGTGGTGGTCGTCTAGATATTTGGGCACCCGAAAAAGACATTTACTGGGGTGAAGAGCGTCAATGGCTGGCACCAACGGCAAACCGTTATGCCAATGACCAAGACCGTAAATCGCTTGAAAATCCATTAGCTGCGGTACAAATGGGATTAATCTACGTCAATCCAGAAGGGGTTGATGGCGTCCAAGATCCACTTCGTACTGCACAAGACATGCGTGTCACTTTTGACCGTATGGGAATGGATGATGAAGAAACTGTAGCACTCACTGCGGGTGGTCACACCGTAGGTAAAGCGCACGGAAATGGTAAAGCTCAAAACTTAGGGGCAGATGTCGAAAGCGCTGATGTGGAGTTTCAAGGTCTCGGTTGGCATAACTCTGAAGGTACAGGCAATGGCGCGAACACCATGGTCAGTGGTTTAGAAGGGGCTTGGACCACACACCCGACCAAATGGGATAACGAATTTTTCTATCTGCTGTTCACTTATGAATGGGAAAAAACTACTAGTCCTACGGGTGCGAAACAATGGGAACCGATTAACATCAAAGAGGAAGACAAACCTGTTGATGCACATAACCCCAATGTCCGTCGTAATCCAATGATGACTGATGCCGATATGGCACTCAAAATGGACCCTGAATACCGCAAAATTTCAGAGCGTTTTTATGCAGATCCAGCTTATTTATCTGAAGTGTTTGCACGTGCTTGGTACAAGCTGACTCACCGTGACATGGGACCAAAATCCCGCTACTTAGGTGCAGATGTGCCGAATGATGATCTAATTTGGCAAGATCCAATTCCATCGGTCGATTACGTTTTGTCTGAAGCTGAAATTGAAGAGTTAAAAGCGAAGTTGCTGAATAGTGGTTTAACTTCGGTTGAATTGATTAATACCGCTTGGGACAGTGCGCGGACTTTCCGTGGTTCAGACTACCGTGGTGGCGCCAATGGGGCGCGTATCCGTCTTGCGCCACAAAAAGACTGGGTGGGCAATGAGCCTGAGCGTTTAGCCAAAGTTTTGGCGAAGCTTGAAGAAATTCAGGCGGGCCTTGCGAAAAAAGTCAGTATTGCGGATTTGATTGTACTGGGCGGTACGGCAGCGGTTGAAAAAGCGGCGCATGCTGCGGGTGTGAATATCAAAGTTCCGTTCCTTGCAGGACGAGGTGATGCGACTCAAGAGCAAACCGAGGTGTATTCTTTTGAAGATTTACTCCCTAAGCATGATGGTTTCCGTAACTGGGTCAAAGAAGATTACAGTGTACAACCTGAAGAAATGTTGTTAGACCGCGCACAATTACTCGGTTTGACTGCGCCTGAAATGACGGTTCTCGTCGGTGGTATGCGTGTGCTTGGTACTAACTATGCAGGTACAGCAGAAGGCGTGTTGACGGCTCGCGTAGGGGTATTGAGCAATGACTTCTTTGTGAACTTAACGGATATGAAATATAACTGGAAACCCGTGGGTAAAAACCGTTATGAAATTGTAGACCGTGCGACAGGGGCAACCCAATGGACGGCGACACGTGCCGACTTAGTTTTTGGTTCAAACTCGATTTTACGTTCATATGCAGAAGTTTATGCGCAAGATGACAACAAAGAGAAATTTGTAAAAGACTTTGTTGCTGCTTGGGTAAAAGTAATGAATGCAGACCGTTTTGACGTGAAGTAGTTTAATTGAAATAAAAAACCGTCCTTAAGGACGGTTTTTTATTTCAATATATTGATATTATTAAATTTTGTATTATTTTTGTATGGCGTGAATTATGTTAATTTTAAAGTGGATTAATGCGATAGGAGTTATTCACATGTGCTTTTTCCAGCCTCTACCTGTTTAATACTAATACCGCTGTTATTTTCTAAAATACAAATTTGAGAGTTAAATGACTTATTAATAGTGCTTAAAGTAATTGTATAAGCTAAATTTTTTTCTAACTTATCTAATGGGATAGCTATACAATTTTTTTCACTAATAGGTAAGTCTGTTTTTGAGTAAGATTTTTCATATTCACTTTGATATTCTTTAGAAAAGTCAATTTTTGCAAAATGAACTAGAAAATTATCTTTTCCATAATCTTTAGATTCATTCGTGAAAAGACATAAATTATCATTAATAATTTTTGTATTAAGATCTCGACTCTGCTGATTACAACCTATAAGCACCATTGCTACAAAACTATATATTATTTTTTTCATAATCACGATTTCGGTAATAAATTTTTATTTGAGGGGTTAAGTAAAAAATCTCCCAATATTTTCTCAACATAGCCTAATAATTGTAAACTTTTTTGATGATGATCCCGTTTGGGATTAACTTTTTGTAAATAACAAGCATCAAACCAAAACTCAATAATTCTACCTTGTTGTTCAAAGTTAAAATCTTGAAATTTTTTATTTAAATCTCGACCTCCTAAGTCCGTGTCATAGGCTTCTAACTCATTGTCCGAGTCAACAGAATTGACCTCCGAAGTATATCCTCCTTTACATAATTGTTTTATCCCAAGCCAACCAGTTGATGTCCCCATTTGATATTGCCAAACATGTACCATTTCATGAATAAACCAATGACGGTTTTCACCTGTAGCTTTGCTATAGTCAGGTGTTTTTAAGTAATCATCTTTCGGTAAATAGATTTCCCCAGCAGGCGTCATGGCATTACCTGTTTTTGTATGTATTAAGCCACCTAAATGTATCCAGACCTTAGAGTAATCAATTGCATCTTTAAAAATCAGGCGAGACATAGCTATTTCACCAGAAGTTAACTGTCTTTTACTTCCGACTTTAATAATAGTAGCAGCTTGATTTTTCATCTCTGCATCTATTTTTTGTAATTTAGAAGTTATACTCTTTAAAACAGTATTTTTAGGATTTCCTCTGCCTGTTACTCTATTCGCCATGTTCATGATCCTCTAAAATTATTCTTATTTCTAGTTCTTCTTCTGTTTCACTAGTAATAAAATGAGTAAACCCTTCTTTATCCGTTTTACCGTGGAAAGTTTCACCATTCATGTATATTTCATAACATACATTAGCTAAAGGTTCTCCTGTTAACTCATCCTGTAGTACAAATTTTTGTCCGTATTTAAAATTAGGTTCAGCTACAAAACTATTAGTATTATTAGATACAATTTTTGGACTACTAGCCCCACTACTCATCACAGCTAAATCAGAAATTTTTAAATATTTTGATCCACAACTAGAGGTATCACCAACAGCAACAATGCTTTTTCCACCCACGACCATAAAACCTTGATTAGAAGCTATTGCACGTGATTGAACCTTACATTTAGGGCAAAAATGAGTCATACCATCAAGATGTACTGCCTTACCTTCGACTAAAAAAGATGAGTCACCTAAAACAATGATTCCACCATGATCTGTTTTACAACCTACTTGTTTAGTCCCGGCATTTGATGGATCGGATCAATTTTAAAAAGTTCAGGTTCATCTGTCCACTGTTTGCAGATGAATTCGTAGGGAGTCAGGCCCCTGAGTGTTTTGAGTCTGCGGCCGAAGTTGTATGCAGCAATAAAATCAGCAAGGTGAATGCATAGCTGAGTGTGATCGTCGTAATGGAACCGTTTGACAGTAGCTTCTTTAATCGTTCGGTTCATCCTCTCGACCTGTCCATTGGTCCATGGATGCTTAACCTTGGTAAGACGATGTTCAATGCCACATTCAGTACAAACCCGATCAAAGATGTGCTCAGAGGCGTAGCGATCACAGGTGCGGTTCGTGAACTGGATGCCGTTATCTGTTAGCACCGTATGGATTCTATAGGGCACAGCCTTAACCAGATTGCGCATGAACTCCGCGGCTGCCATCTTACTGGCTTTAGTATGCAATTCAGTGAACGCAAACTTGGAAGTGCGATCAATGGCAACGAAGAGATAAAGCTTACCCTGTGCTGTTTGCATCTCAGCGATGTCGATATGAAAGTAACCAATGGGGTAGCTCTTGAAGCGCTTCCTGACAGGGCGATCACCTTGTACCTCAGGCAGTCGTGAAATACCATGCCGCTGTAAGCAGCGGTGTAACGACGAGCGTGTCAGATAAGGAATACTCGGCTGCAATGCATAAAGGCAATCGTCTAGCGGCAACAAAGTGCGTTTTCGAAAAGCAACAATTGCCGCCTCATCTTCAGGCGATAACACGCTTGAGCGAGGATTCTTTGGGCCGGTTGTAAGATCATCTACTGAAGTACGTTTCTTCCATTTTGCGACGGTCTTTTGATTGATGCCGTAACGCTTGGCTAGCGTTCTTAAGCTCTCTTGACTATTTTGTATTGCTCGACGCACTGCCTGTGTCGTTGTGGCGCTGCTGTGTAGAACTTGTCCCATAGTGCTTCCTTCCATTTATCTGAGAATATTGCACCATTAAAATCTGGGACTAAACACCTACTGTGATTAATGCTTTCATTTATTTTTTATAATTTTTTAACGATATTGTTATTAAACCATAAGAATTAAACGATACAAAATTCCAAGGAATACCCTGAAATATTGATTCCATTTTAGATTATAGGGCTTACACGATCCTAATTTTAATATTGTTATATATATCAATTATTTAAAACTTAAATGTAAGCGCAAAAATGAATAGAATGCCTATTTTTATTCAAACTTAAGTTTTCCTAAACTTTGAACAATATCCTTTTCAAGTTCCTTCCACTCCTCAAACTCAGGCTCAACCAGCAAAGTCTGCGACACAAAGCCATAACACACTCGTTGCATATTTAAAGCCATATGCTTGAGCTGTTCATCATCTTGTATAGACGGCTCTAAAATGCTGCGCCACATTTGTACCATCATGGCATAGCTTTTACGGTAACTTTCAATATTTGAAATCTGCCGTTCCAGCAAAAAAGTCTGTGCCCAAAGAAACTGTCGAGCCTGAATCTGCTCAAGCTGAAAGTGAATAATTTGCTGTAAATAGTCCTCAAAAGTTAATTTTGTGGATAACTCCATCAGCCTTTGTGCATAACTTTTTAGCTGCTCCGCATTAGTTTTCACATGCTGATGAATGGTCAATGCAACCAAATCTTCCTTCTTTGAAAAGTACTCATAAAAGGTACCTAAACCGACTCCCGCCACATCGGTAATTTCCCGAATGGTAATTTCGTGTGCATGGCGCTCATGCAAAAGCCGAACAAAACTTTCTTGCAAAGCTTCTTGGGTGAGTTTGGCTCGCGATTGGCGCGGCCTGCGGCGGACTTGGATCTCGGGATTCTTCATAGCACAAAGCTGAACATGGCAGACTCCATTTTTCTCTATACTGAAATGAAAAGCACAGCATAACAAGAGCAAAATGATATGAATACGGCATGGATGACCCATCAAATTAGTAATCAGTTTGATGAACTAGAAAATTACAACCTGTTTGAAACTGATACTGTTTTACAAGAAATTCTCACTCGTTATGGCAGTCTGGATCAGGCAAGACTCACAGCGATGGGGGAAGTTGTTGGTTCAGCGGAATATTATGACTATGCTGAGCTCGCCAATAGGCATACGCCTATTTTACACGCCTTCGATGCGCGCGGACGCCGTAAAGACTTTATCGAGTTTCATCCTGCATGGCATAAATGGATGGGGTTAAATCGTCAGTTCGATACTCATGCACATCCGTTTAATCATCCCAATTCATCCTCAAAATGGGTCGAGTGGGCAGCGCGTTTTTATTTGGCAGGGCAAGTGGAATGCGGAAACTTATGTCCAAATTCGATGACCTTAGGCAGTATTCCACTGATTCAACGCGAACCTGAACTGTGGGCCAAAATCGGCGATAAGTTACTTTCAACCGAATATGATGAACGTGATGTGCCGATCAGTCAAAAAAAATCGATTTGGCTGGGCATGGGCATGACCGAAAAGCAAGGTGGTTCAGATGTGCGTGCCAATGAAACCATGGCTGTACCAATCGCAGAGTCGGGGCGCGGACAAGCTTATTTACTCACAGGACACAAATGGTTTTTTTCTGCACCGATGTGTGATGCACATTTGGTGGTGGCAAAGACGGAACAAGATGGTTTGGCGTGTTTCTTTGTGCCGCGCTGGCTAGAGGATGGCACCAAGAATCCAATTCATGTGCAACGCTTAAAAGAAAAAGTCGGCAACCGAAGTAACTCTAGCTCCGAAGTCGAATTTAAAGAGGCGTGGGGCATTATGATTGGGGAGGCGGGACGCGGTATTCCAACCATCATTGAAATGGCGAACTATACCCGTTTGACCTGTTCGGTGGGCAGTACTGCCATGCTTAGACAGGCCTTGGTGCAATGCATTGCCTATACCCATCAGCGTAAAGCCTTTGGTAAGCATTTGGCTGAACAACCACTGATGCGCGCTGTATTGGCAGATTTAGCCTTAGAAACGGAAGCAGCAACGCAACTCAGTTTTCATTTGGCACACTGCTATGAAACGGATGATACGCTGTCTGTGGCGTGGAAACGCATTATGACCCCAGCTTCGAAGTTCTGGATATGTAAACGTACTGTGGAACTCACAGGGGAGATGATGGAAGTCTTTGGTGGCAATGGCTATGTCGACAACGGCATCATGGCGCGTATTTTTAAAGAAGCGCCAGTCAATACCATTTGGGAAGGCTCAGGCAATGTCATGTGTTTGGATGTGCTGCGTGCTATCAGCCGTGATGTAGAGTCGATTGAAATCCTGTTTCAAGATTTGGCTACCACGGCTATGCAAGATGAACAGTTGAAACAAGAGCTGCAAAATCTATTTCAGTTGTTCCAACAGACACCTGAAGAACTACAATTTATGGGGCGCAGTTTGGTCAGCCGTTTAGTGATTTTGGCACAAGCAGTCCTGCTGAAACGGCATGCACCAGACTATGTGGCTGATGGCTTTATTCAAAGCCGTTATAGTCCATTTCATGGTCGGGTTGTCGGGATGCTTGAGATGAAACAACCCGACGTAGAACGACTACTGCATAGAGCATTTGTAGCTTAAAGCTCTTTATTGTACGGAAAGCTTTTGCGCTTCATCTTGTTCGAGTTTGATGTTGGGGCTGTCTTCAGCCTGAATAATATCAATCGGAATAAAGCGGACTTGAACAATGCTTGGGTTATCGTTCAAGTCTGGCAATAGCTTTTGATTGAGTGCTGCAATTTGCGCTGGGCTAGGCGGAATATCTCCACGGATAGAGACACGGACTAAAGTGAAATCATCTCTTTTATCGTATTGGATGGTATCAATAATATTATTGGCATGGTTCAGCTCAGTGCTAATGGTCGCCTCGGTACTGCTTTCGTACAGCCGTGTATTGAGCAGCGCATAAAAGTTGAGTGAGAGATAAATCCCTAAAAGTGCCAAGAACATTAGGCTAACAGCATTACGTTTGAGAAACTCTTTGACACTACTCTGCACTTCTTCGGTGGAACCCCGTCTAAAGCCTGCAATCCAAAGGACTAAAGATGAGCTAATCTGAATGGCGAAGATGTTGGTCACTGCCAGTAAAAATGCATTGGCTGAGTTTTTCCATTCCATATGTGCAAATAAAATCCCGCTGGCCACCAAGGGCGGAACTAAGGCTGTCGCAACGGCGACGCCCACTACGGCCACAGACAGGCGAGGGGATACTGAGGCAAAAGCACCTGCGGCACCCCCTGCTAAAGCAATCATCAAATCCAAAATGGTTGGCTGCGTGCGCGATAAAATTTCATTGGTCATAGGTAGGTCATAGTTCACCAGCCCTAAAATGATCCCAATGCTATAAATCATGGCAACGCCAAGTAACAAGGTCGACAACGCGGTTTTAAACAGCAGCCATCGGTTATCAATTAAAGCCAAGGCAATGCCTGAAATCGGCCCCAGCATCATGGCAACCAACATCGCGCCAATCACCACCGCAGCAGAGTTGGACAGCAGTCCATAGCCTGCAATAACGGCAGCCAAGGCATTCATAATAAAAAAGGTTTTGCTTGGCAGTGCATCCGCTTGGATGTTTAATCGGACTTTTTGGTGGTCAATTTTTTTGGAGTTTTCGCGCAAGGCCTGCTTATAACGAATTTTTTCTTTTAGAAACTCATACTTTTCTTGGTCTGGCGTATCTTTGACCACAATGGTTGCATCTTTGTCTTTTCCGAGTGGCATGGCGATGCTCTTATTTTGTCTGTGATTAAGATTTAATCTAGCGCTTTTATCAAGGGAAGCAAACAAAAAAATGGTGAGAAATAATATGATTCACGCTTCAATTTAGAATATGTGCTAATCACTTTCTTTTTATTGAAGCGAGGCTTCTCGATTTTGTTGAACATCATTCATTAACAAGGACTTTTTAGCACCGAGCAGGACAGATTTTCTTGAAATCGCGAGGCCATTCAGAAAAAGACAGATCAATTACAGATGTTTAGCTGACCCTAGAGCATATTCTTGTTAGAACAAGACGCTACGATTGGAAATAATATTTTTCATCACCATGGTAGAGATGAGACGTTGCACATTTGGCAGTGCTGACAAGTGCTCATCATAGAGTTTTTGATAACTTTCTAAGTCATAGGTCACGACATGCAGCAAATAGTCGGGGTCACCAAAAAGTCGCTGCGCTTTCACAATTTGAGGAACCTTAAGAATCGCGTCTTCAAGACTCAGCACCGAATCTTTATCGCCATTTTTTAGGGTCACAAAAACAATGGTGGAGAAATTCAAGCCGAGTTGGGAGATATCTAACTGTGCGCGATAGCCTTTGATAATACCTGCATCTTCTAAGGCTTTGACTCTGCGGTGACAGGGGGAGAGGCTAAGCCCCACTTTATGGGCCAGCTCCGTGACAGATAAACGACCATCGGCTTGCAGTTCAGCAAGAATCTTCTTATCAATTTTATCCATGTGGAAGAATCTCCCCTTTTTAGGCGTTATTGCACAAATATTTGAAAGCACATTTTAGAGCCTAAAGGATATCCTTTCAAAATTATTTGATACAGATCATTTTTTGATTGGGTCAAACCTCCAAAACGGTGATGGATAAGAGAGGAAAGGGATGTCATTGAATATTTTAATTGCATTTTGGGGTGTTTCGATCCTGTTTGTGATGACACCAGGTATAGATTGGGCCTATGCCATTTCGTCGGGGATACAGGGCAAAAGAGTCTTGCCTGCGGTAACCGGGTTATTAACAGGGCATTTGATGGCGGCACTGATTGTTGCGGCGGGTATGGGGACATTGGTGACCAGTCAGCCCGTATTGCTTCAAGTGCTCACGGGTGCTGGGGCTGTTTATTTGCTGTGGATGGGGCTGAGTCTGTCGATGCGTCCTGCGAGTATTAGCAGTGATCAGGTTGCCATCGCATCGTCAAAGTCATGGTACATTCGAGGGGTTTACTTGAGTGGATTAAACCCGAAAGTCCTGCTGTTATTTTTGGCTTTATTGCCGCCCTTTATCGACCCGCAAGCGGCTTTGTCACCCACCTCTCAAATTGTTTTATTGGCGGGGATTCACCTCATGAGTTGCGCGGCTGTTTATTTCTTGGTTGGATTTAGTGCGCAAAAAGTTTTGGGCACACGCCCACAGGCTGCTAGGGTGGTCAGTCGAGTGTCAGGGGTATTGATGATGTTGATTGCGATGATTTTATTGTTAGAACAGTTTTATGTCTAAGCGATATTTTAAGCATATGGATCAAAGGCAGTGCAAAATAAAGCATTGCTTTGACCTGAAACTGAATTGAAAAATAGCGCATGAGTTGGGGGACATAGGCCTAGCCAAAATCGCTTGTAATACGTTCAAAAAGGCGTAAAATTTCTACTGCATCATCAGCGAGATGATCACATCAATAAGGTGAAAAAAATGGCAAAGAAGAAAGCTGAGCCAAAAGTTGTGATTCACAACTTCGTGGCTAAACATATGCATGAAGTCAACCAAAGCCAAGTCTTTGTAGACCGAAAGAAAAATGCAAAACGAGGCTATGACAAGCACAAAAAAGGGAGATATTCAGATGATTATCTCCCTTTTTTAATGTCCGTTCTTTGGGTTTAAAGACCTTTAAGCCGTCACAATACGTGTTGCGGATTTGACCATATCGGCCAAACCATGGGTTTTAAAATAATATTCCATCTGACTTTTCACAATGAGTGGATTACTCATTTTCAAGGCACGCTCTAACAATTCGACCGCATCTGGCATTGGGACATGACAAATGGCTTTGCGTACACGCAGAATGTTGCTTGAGCTCATTGATAGGGTATTGAAGCCCATTGCCATCAGTAAGATCGCTGATAAAGGATCGCCCGCCATTTCCCCACAAATACTGACTGGCTTGTTGTACTTATGACACTCTTTGACTAAGCGGGTGAGCGCACGTAAAACCGCAGGGTGGAAATGTGAATAGACATTGGCGACACGTGGATTATTACGGTCAACGGCCAGTAAGTATTGTGTTAGGTCGTTTGAACCCACCGAGAAAAAGTCAACCAACTCTGCAAACTCTTCAATTTGTAATAAGACACTTGGTACTTCGACCATGATCCCGATTTTCGGTTTGGTGATTTTGACCTGTTCTTCTTCTTGTACCGCGACCCAGTCACGCTCCAGTAAATACAACGCTTCTTCTACTTCGCTGACACTGGTTACCATCGGCAGTAGAATATGTAGGTTGTTGAGACCAATACTGGCTTTGAGCATGGCACGAATTTGTGAAGAAAAAATTTCAGGATGGTCAAGCGTAAAGCGAATGCCACGCCAGCCCAGCGCTGAGTTTTCTTCCTCAATTGAAAAATAAGGCAAGTCTTTATCGGCACCGATATCGAGGGTACGCATCACCACAGGTTTGTTGGCGAAGTGACTCAACTGTTGACGATAAATCGCACGCTGTTCTTCTTCACCTGGAAAGCGATCACGTAGCATGAACGGAATTTCAGAGCGATATAGACCAACGCCTTTGGCACCGCGTTGTACACCACGGACTACATCAATCATCAAGCCAGTATTGACGAACAGTTTGACTGCGACACCATCAGGGGTGATGGCATCTTTGGTTTCATACTGTTTTAAATCTTTGGCAATCAGCTCTTCTTCTTTTTGAATTTCTTTATAGCGACTACGTAAACGGCGAGGTGGATTAATAAACACACGCCCTTGGTGCGCATCGACGATCATTTCCACATCATCGAGGGTATTAATTGGCAGTTCAGTGACACCAACCACGGTTGGAATACCAAGTGCGCGCGCCACAATCACCATATGCGAGTTCATGGCGCCTTCGGTAGTGACGATGGCTGCAATTTTATCGACTGGCAGTTCAACCAAGGCTGCGGTTGAGATTTCTTCTCCAATCAGAATACTTTCATCAGTAAGTTCACGGTGGCTGGAGTCGGCTTCTTGCAAATAGGCCAAAATCCGTCGTCCGAGATCTTTTAAGTCAGCGGCACGTTCACGGAGATAGTCATCTTCCATCTGTTCAAACAGATCAATATGATTATCGATGACGATACGCACTGCACCTTGTGCCCAGTTCCCATCACGAATTTGTTCTTTAATTTCTGCTGGCAGCGCATTTTCATCCAACATACGTAAGAACACGCTAAACAGTGCACGCTCTTCCGCCATGAGGGCATCTTGCATTTTGTCATCAAGCGATTTGATTTCATCACGCACTGAGGTGAGGGCACGATCCAGCAGTTCTAATTCTTCACTGATGTCATCGGCTTCACGGTCAGGGACTGCAGCCAAATCCGCAGGGGGATAGAGAATGACGGCACGCCCTAATGCAATTCCACCTGAACCCGGTACCCCTTGGAAGGTTTTGTAGGCAGGTAAATTACTCGGTTTACGAAATACATCGATATTGCCTACCGCATGCGCATGCGCAATAACCCCTGAAAGCTGAGCACAGAGCGTGACGAGGAAGGATTCCGCAGCTTCACTAAAGTCTTGCGACTCTTTGTTTTGCACCACAAGTACGCCCATCACTTTACGGCGATACATGACAGGTACACCGAGGAACGAGTTGTAAATTTCCTCACCTGTTTCAGGTAAGTACATAAAACGTTCATGTTTCGGTGCATTGTCAAGGTTGACGATTTCTTCACGCTGACCCACCAGACCGACCAAGCCTTCACTGGTATGCAGTGAAACATGGCCGACCGAATCGGGGTTCAAACCTTTCGATGCCATCAATAAATAACGTTGATTGCGTTCATCGAGTAAATAGATGGAGCAAACGTCAACATGCATGGCTTCCGCCACATGGTTGACCATAATGTCGAGTGATTCATGCAAACTGGTGGACGCATTGATTTCTTGTACAATGCGTCGAAGGGTATCCAGTTGCATATTCGACATCGCGTCTACTCCAAAAATAATGTGCGTCCAACTTATTTATAACAAGAGATCCTTAAAAAATCTGTAGGATGTCTAGATTTTTTAAGGCTTTTTTTGAGGGAGTTGATTGCACAGCTCCACCATCGCTTTGCGGTATACATCGCGTTTAAAATTCACAACTTGCCCCAGCGGGTACCAATAACTGACCCACTGCCATTGGTCAAACTCAGGCGGATCAGACAAATTCAAACGAATATTCTGAGCGGGAGCAGTGAGTTTGAGTAAAAACCACTTTTGTTTTTGTCCAATACATACGGGATCGGAATCTGTACGAATGTATCGGTGCGGCAAACGATAACGCAGCCAACCTTTAGTTTGCGCTACAATTTGGACGTGTTCGGGCAGTAAGCCAACTTCTTCTCTCAGCTCACGATAAAGTGCCTGTTCAGGGGTTTCTCCATATTGGATACCTCCTTGTGGAAATTGCCAAGCATTGTGTCCAATGCGTTTTGCCCATAAAACTTGTCCAAACTCGTTTGCCAAAATGATCCCGACATTGGGTCGGAAACCTTCCGAATCGATCATTTGGCTACCTAAATATTGTGTAATTTATGACTTTGCGATCGGGGATTTTTATTTCTGTATCCAACTCGAAAAAAGCAAAGTTTAAAAATGTTAAAATTGCTATGATCTTAACGAATTTCTATCGACTAGCGGAGATAGATTTACAAATTTTTTCTTAAATTTCAGTTTTTACGAGTATTTTCATGAAATTGGCGCTATTTGATCTCGATCACACCTTGTTAAACACCGATTCAGATCATTCTTGGGGAGAGTTTTTGGTGAATGAAGGCTTGGTCGACCCAGTTCGCCATCGCGCCATGAACGATAAATTTTATGAAGACTACAAAGCAGGGCAGCTAGACCCGATTGCCTATAATGAATTTGTATTTGAATTTTTAACTCAACATGACAATGCCTACCTCACTGAACTGCATGAACTGTTCATGCACAAAGTGATTCGCCCGCAAATGCGTCCTGAAGGTTTTGCAGCCATTGAAAAACACCGCGATGCTGGACATGCTTTGGTTGGCATTACCGCAACCTCTGATTTTATTACGGCACCGATTTTTCGTGAATTTGGGATTAGTGAAATTATTGCGACCAATGCTGAAGTGGTGGAGGGTAAATACACGGGCAAAGTGATCAATACACCATGCTATCAAAAAGGCAAATTGACGCGTTTAGATCAATGGCTTGCAGGGCGTGATGTCAGCGAGTCTTGGGCTTATTCAGATTCCATCAATGATCGCTTTTTACTTGAATATGCTGACCATGCTATTGCCGTCAATCCAGATGACCGCCTAGAAGCATTGGCTAAAGAGCAGGCATGGGAAATTCAAGACTGGTCGATTTAAGTATCTGTCTTTCGTTGTTTAAAAAGGCTGCTTTCGGGCAGTCTTTTTTATTTGAAAGAGATAAAATAGTGGGGCTATAGGTGGGCTGATCTTGGAAAATTAACCAAATATGCTATGTTGAATCTTGGCTAAAGCTATTTTGACTATGAAAAATTAGAACATAAGCGTGGAGAAAAAATATGAGTGTACGACCAAGAATGACCCACCTGTTTGAGCAACTCGGTTTAGATGCGAGTGAAGAGGCCATCGCCTTGTTTATTGTAACGCATCAGCTCAACGCACAAACCACGATTGTTGATGCAGAGTATTGGACTGAAGCACAACGTCAGTTTTTGGCAGAAAAAATTAAATCGGACGGTGAGTGGGCCATCATTGTGGATCAGCTGAATGAATCCCTGCATGAAGATTCACTCATCCAAAAATAAGTAGAACTTAAAGAGGCTGAGCGTCGAAGCTTTGCCTCTGTTTATAAAAATAAGATAAAAGTAGAAATTTATGTCTTTTGATCATCAAGCTTTTACTGACACTACATCTTTAGACTCTGTCGCTTCAGTTAATCAATTAGAACAAGATCGTGCCCTGTTTATAGGTGTGAAATATGAGTCTTACTATCAAGCTCAATTTCAAAAAATCACGCCAAGGAAACAATATGCAGGTTTTAATATTGCCGCCTTTTTCTTAGGTGTGGTCTGGTTATTTTATCGAAAAATGTACAGTTATGGCTTTATGGCTTTATGGCTTTATGGCTTTATGGCTTTATGGCTTTATGGCTTTATGGCTTTATGGCTTTATGGCTTTATGGCTTTATGGCTTTATGGCTTTATGGCTTTATGGCTTTATGGCTTTATGGCTTTATGGCTTTATGGCTTTATGGCTTTATGGCTTTATGGCTTTATGGCTTTATGGCTTTATGGCTTTATGGCTTTATGGCTTTATGGCTTTATGGCCATTGGTTTGATTGTGGTCATAGGGATGGTTGAAATACTTTTGGGGATTGAAAGTTCTGGTGCAAATATTGGCTTGGCCGTAGCATTTGGAATGTTTGGGAAGACCTTGTATAAGCATCATGTCGATCAGCAGATTGCCAAAATTCGCCAATTTGGAAATAGCAACGTCAATACGGAATTAGAAAATCGTGGGGGTACAAATATCGTAGCAGGTTCGATCTTGCTGGTGATTTGGCTTGGGCTGGTTGCACTGGCTATTAGTGCTTCTTAATTCGCTCGCGCAAAATAAAAAACCATCCTTGTGGATGGTTTTTTAATGCCTGTAAAGCTTAGTTCATCATTGCAATCAGTTCTTGCACCGCACGAGATTGGGTTCTGCCCGGATGCCAAACCATACCGAGTTGACGGTTCATTTCGAACTTCACATTCAACTGCTGTAGGTCTTGGTTAATCATCGTTTTTGGAAGCACTGACCAGCCCAGTCCAATCGATGCCAACATACGAATCGATTCGAGTGGATTATTGCTCATGGTGATTTTAGGTTTCAGCCCTTGTTTTTCAAACTCTGCCAAGGTGATTTGGCTGGTATAGGTTTGTGATGCAGGCAATAAACTTGGGTATTGAATCAGGTCTTCGAGTTGTAGGTTTTGCATTTGTGCCAGCGGATGAAACGGTGCTGCTACAAAAACTAAAGGATCTTCCCAAATGGTGACGTACTGCAAACGTTCATCGAGTTTAGGCGGTAGGGTTAAAAATGCCAATTCCAAATCACCCGCCAGTACTTTTTCATGCGCTTGCTCGGAGTCGACAAAGTGCACATCTAAGGTGACATTTGGAAAGCTTTGCACATAGCTACGTAAATGGCTCGGCAAGTGATGCAAACCAATATGGTGACTGGTGCCAATTTTGAGTTTGCCTTGGACCATGCCTTGTTCATGACTCAAGGTATGGTGAATGTCACCCAGTTCATTGAGCCAGTTTTTAACTTTAGGCAGCAGTGAATGTGCGGCATGTGTGGCTTGTACACCACGACCCGCAGACTCAAACAGTTTCACACCAAAATATTCTTCTAAACTATGAATACGTTTGGTTACAGCAGGTTGCGTAATGAAGAGTTGATCTGCGGCTAAAGAAATAGAGCCGGTTTCCATGACTTTTACAAAAGCTTCGAAGGCTGCAAGATTCATAAGGATAATCTAGTTATGAAAGTATAATTAAATTATAAAATAATTTTATATGAATTGCGATCTTTAAAATGAACGGGAGCTTATTGGATCTGGACTAAAATAAAAAAAGATCACTTGATGTGATCTTTTGGAGAGTTGAGAGGGCGCTTGATATAAAGGCTTAAGCGGGAATATTTTCTTCTGTGGTACGGTTCTTTTTCTCCCAAATACGTTCATGGAAAAAGAATGCGAAGGCTTGAACGGTTGGTTCTAATAAGCTGAGGGTGACCGCCATCCATAAGTTACCTGTGACAAAGTAAGCCACAATCATGGCCACGGTAATGTGCATGATGTAATAGCTTAGGGTTTTTTTGAATATGCGTTGATTGTTCGCTACAAATTTCTGAATGTTCGCCATGATAAATACCCTCTCAATAATGCCTTTCATTTGCAAATAGTAATTATTATCATTAATAAAGTCAAAATGAAATTTTGATTGCTCATGATTGGGTTTTTGAATGTAAGGTGACGTAGTCGATTGTTTGGAATGTTTTACTTGATAAAACAAGCTTCTGTAGATTTCACTCTTTAGTCTATGCATAGGTCGCTGTCTTACTATTCACATCAACGAAGCGAGCTTCAAAAGTATGGGTCTAAATAGGGAAGATAAACCTTGCATGGCTGAGCAGAGACATATACTGCGAGGCCTACAATAGGTTGATAAATAGGCTATAGCGCTTGAATTAAAACCAACGATGAGGGCTTGCAATCAAAGGGATTGAAACAAAGAGATACCGTCTGAAACGTCAAGCAAATTATTGAGAATTCATGCTCAATAATCCGCTTGATAAGGTTGTTGGTGTTTGAGTACACCATAACAAAGATGAACCAACTTCCTCATCGCAGCTCCAATCGCCATCATTTTGGTTTTACCATTGGCCAATAATCTTTCATTCATCCCTCTAATGTGGGGATTATGCCGAGTTGCGACAATGGCTGCCATATATAAACCGGCACGTATTTTGGAAGAGCCCGCTTTGGATAAACGGCTTCTGCCATGAATGGAGCTACCTGATTGCTTTTGAATGGGGACCAAGCCAACAAAGGCGGCCGCTTGACTAGCGCTTTCAAAAGTATGGCTGCGCAAGAAACTGAGCATTAATAAACTGGTTCGATCTGCAATAGCTGGAATACTGCTGAGCAGTTCTTTATCATTTCTTAAATCAGGATTCTGATCGATATGAGCATCAATTTGCTGGTCGATACCCTGAATGTGCTTGTTTAACTGCCTAATACTCTTATGGATAGACTGAAGTACAGGTTCCATCGTGAAGGTAGACTCTGCTTTTTCCAAACGATTCTTTTCACGTTGTAAATCTTCACAAAGCACAGCTCTTCTATCTAGCAAAGCATTCAGAAATTGAATAGGTTGGGGTAAAGGTTGCCAAAAATGTAGATCGGCAGTCATCGCAAATCGAGCTAGAACTTCACTATCCACCTTGTCTGTTTTATTTAGCTTAGACATACTCTGAGCAAAATATCGAGCTCTGGCAGGATTGGTTACACAGACTTGATAGTCCGCATCAAATAAATATTTAGCCAAGAGTTCATGATAAATAGATGTGGCTTCCATTAAGATAATGGTCTGCGTAGAAGTTGCAGCATGCTGCTTTAGCCAGGTTTGAAGTTGCTCAAAACCTTTTGGTGTATTTGAAAAAGTTTTGGTTTTCTTTTTACTTGCAGAATTTTCTAAAATTAAACAGCAATCAATTTTAGCTTTAGCAACATCAATACCAAGATAAAACATAATCTTTACCTGCTTTATTTATCCAATTATTGTTTTAGCATAACCACCGTCTTTTCTTGTGAATACAGCATCAAAGTGCTTAGTTACCGTCCAGAGTTGTGCAAGTGGTTAGGGCAAATTGTAGGTTTTATCTCTTTCACAGACTAAAAGTCTTAGGTCTATTACAAACTCTACAATTTGCATATAGTGGAAGCTAATCACTACAAGCTCCAAGATACAAGGTATTAATTTAAAATAATTCCAAAAAGTTTCTAAATTAATAAAAATGATAAATTAGATTTATGTGAAATCGTCGCTATAATCGATTTTAATGAAAGAATTACCCAGTCCAGTGGAGTCAATCGACATGGCAGGCGAAAACCAACAAGCAAAAACATTGTATGACAAATTGTGGGATGACCACTTAGTAAAACAACGCGACGATGGCTCGGCTTTACTCTATATCGACCGTCATTTATTACATGAAGTGACTTCTCCGCAAGCCTTTGAAGGTTTACAACTTGCGGGTCGTAAACCATGGCGTTTAAGTGCGAATGTGGCAACCCCTGATCATAACGTTCCAACATCGACCAAAGAGCGCTCAGAGGGAATCGCAGGTATTGAAGATGATACTTCACGTATCCAAGTTCAAACCTTAGACGACAACTGTAAAACCTTTAATGTGGTGCAGTTTGACATTAATGATGTCCGTCAAGGCATTGCACACGTGGTCGGGCCTGAGCAAGGTTTGACTTTACCGGGTATGACGGTGGTGTGTGGAGACTCTCATACGGCAACACATGGTGCATTTGGCTGTTTGGCGCACGGGATTGGTACATCTGAAGTGGAGCATGTATTGGCAACCCAATGCTTGGTTCAAAAGAAGATGAAAAACATGTTGGTGCGTGTTGATGGTCAATTGGGTCAGGGCGTAACACCGAAAGACGTGGTTTTAGCCATCATCGGTAAAATTGGTACTGCAGGCGGTACAGGTCATGCCATCGAGTTTGGTGGTCAAGTGTTCCGTGATATGTCGATTGAAGGTCGTATGACGGTGTGTAATATGGCGATTGAAGGCGGTGCACGTGTAGGTATGGTTGCTGTCGATGACAAAACCATTGCCTATGTCAAAGACCGTCCATATGCACCACAAGGCGCACAGTGGGATGCTGCTGTTGCATATTGGAATACCTTACATTCGGATGCAGACGCGCATTTTGACACAGTAATTGTATTGCAAGGTGAAGAGATTGAGCCACAAGTGTCTTGGGGTACATCGCCTGAAATGGTGATTCCAGTGACTCAAGCTGTACCAACTTTAGAACAAGCCAAAGATGAAGTGCAACGCAATGATTGGACGCGAGCTTATAATTATATGGGTTTAACCGCAGGTCAGGCATTGGCTGATATTCAATTAGACCGTGTCTTTATTGGTTCATGTACCAATTCACGCATTGAAGATATTCGTGCCGCGGCTGAAGTGGCTAAAGGCAAAAAAGTGGCAAGTACGATTAAACAAGCCATGGTGGTTCCAGGGTCTGGTTTAGTGAAAGCTCAAGCAGAAGCTGAAGGCTTAGACAAAGTTTTGATTGAAGCGGGCTTTGAATGGCGTGAGCCAGGTTGTTCAATGTGCTTAGCCATGAATGCAGACAAATTACAACCCGGTGAGCACTGTGCATCGACCTCTAACCGTAACTTCGAAGGTCGTCAGGGCAATGGCGGTCGTACGCACTTGGTGAGTCCAGCAATGGCAGCCGCAGCAGCGATTGCAGGTCACTTTGTCGATGTGCGTTCATTTTAATTCGGGCTTGGGAGCATAGACATGAAAAAATATACCGTTGAACAGGGTATCGTTGCACCTTTAGACCGTGCCAATGTCGATACAGACTTGATCATTCCAAAACAGTTTTTGAAATCCATTAAGCGCACGGGTTTTGGTGAAAACTTATTTGATGAGTTGCGTTATTTAGATGAAGGTTTTTTAGGACAAGACAATTCTAAACGTCCTAAAAACCCTGATTTTGCATTGAATCAGCCACGTTACCAAGGGGCCAGTATCTTAATTTCTCGGGCGAACTTTGGTTGTGGCTCAAGCCGCGAACATGCGCCGTGGGCATTGGAAGAATATGGTTTCCGTACTGTGATTGCACCCAGCTATGCCGACATTTTCTTTAATAATAGTTTCAAAAATGGCATGTTACCTGTGATTTTGTCTGAAGAAATTGTTGATCAACTTTTCAAAGAATGTGCAGCAACAGAAGGTTATCAGCTGACGATTGATTTGGGCGCGCAAGAAGTGCGTACACCATCGGGCGAAGCCTTCACATTTGAAGTCGATCCATTTCGTAAGCACTGTTTGTTAAATGGTTTGGATGATATTGGTTTAACTTTACAGGTTGCAGATGACATCAAAGCCTATGAAGAAAAGACCAAAGCATCACGTCCGTGGGTGTTTGCTGAAATTCATGCTTAATTGAAAATTCGATGCATCTAGTGCTTGAGTCCATCTCTTGTTAATATCGAGCAAAAGAATTTTAAACGTTTTGCTACTGGTAAAGGTTGGGCTTGAACAATGGTGACGAGTTACAGTCGTATCGCTCTACTGGCGTTGGTGGGAACATTAACTGCCTGCCAAAGCATGAATACGGCAAGCATAAAGCGTATTCAGGATACCCCAGCGAGTAAAAATAATGCACAGCTTTACTGTACTGGTACGGTGAACTGCGAATTTGAGCGATGGAATCAGATCAAAATTGTGGATGCAGACAATCATCGTGTCAGCCGTGAGGCTATTCGAGAGAAGGTTGTGCGGTTAAAACGAGATGATTTGAATGAAGCGAATGCCTTGTTTCTGTCAGTGCCAGCGGGGCAACATGAACTGGTGATTCGCTTCTATCCCGTTTCGGTCGATCGCGCTGAAACGCTGCATGTCATTCATCGTTTTAAGCCTGCGGAACGCTACACCTTTAGAATGTTCCGTGCGCGCAGTCGACATCAGGGAAGTTTGTTGAATATGTCTGCACCTGACCCTTTATGTGTCGATTTAAAGCAAAACCAAAGAACAATTCGTCGTTTTTGCAAACCTTACAATGTCTTAAATGGCTTGGGCGAGTTTGTAGAACAAAAACTTTAATCGTGTGAGTCAGAACTCACCAACAATGGAATATTTCATGTCTAAACATATTTTGATTTTGGCTGGTGACGGCATTGGTCCTGAAATTGTAAAAGCCGCAGAACAGGTACTTACACGAGTCAATGATCAATTCAATTTAGGTTTAACGTGGGAACAGGGCCTACTCGGTGGGGCTGCCATAGATGCACACGGTTCACCTTATCCAGATGTGACCGCAGCACAAGCTAAAAATGCAGATGCAATTTTACTTGGTGCGGTAGGTGGTCCGAAGTGGGACAACATTGAGCGTTCGATCCGTCCAGAGCGTGGTTTGTTAAAAATTCGTAGTGAATTAAACTTATTCGCGAACTTACGTCCAGCTATTTTGTATCCGCAATTGGCAGATGCATCAAGCTTAAAGCCTGAAATTGTAGCAGGTCTTGATATTCTTATCGTTCGTGAATTAACTGGCGGGATTTATTTCGGTCAGCCACGGGGGATTCGTGAACTTGAGAATGGTGAAAAACAAGGTTTTAACACCGACGTTTATGCTGAGTCTGAAATTAAGCGTATTGCGAAAGTGGCTTTTGAAATGGCTGGTTTACGTGGTGGCAAAGTCTGTTCGGTTGATAAAGCCAACGTCCTTGAAGTGACGGAGCTTTGGAAACAAACCGTAACGGCGATGAAAGAAGCTGACTATCCAAACATTAACTTGTCGCATATGTATGTCGATAATGCTGCAATGCAATTGGTGCGAGCGCCTAAACAGTTTGACGTGATTGTGACAGGTAACTTATTTGGTGATATCTTGTCTGATGAAGCCGCGATGTTGACAGGTTCAATTGGGATGTTGCCATCAGCATCCTTAGATGAAAATGCGAAAGGGATGTATGAGCCATGTCATGGTTCGGCGCCCGATATCGCAGGACAAAATATTGCCAACCCATTAGCCACTATTCTTTCAGTAGCTATGATGTTGCGATATACCTTCCGTGAAGAAGCTGCTGCTCAAGCGATTGAAGATGCAGTAGGCAATGTCCTAGATCAAGGCTTGCGTACCGCTGATATCATGTCTGAAGGTATGAGCAAAGTGGGTACTGCCGAAATGGGGCAGGCGGTTGTGGCTGCACTGAACTAAGCCAAAAATAATTTGAAAACGCAGCCATCCGCTGCGTTTTTTTATGCCCAAGCTTTAATAACCTTTACAAGCTTTACCTCGATATTGAATTGATTGCGCAATATTATCTTTTAATAAAAAGTGGACTTGGCACTCTAACTGAACATCATAGAATGGAGTATGTGTGGGAATAGGAATCGCACCGACACTGCTGTCGCTACGCATAGTGGGCATAGGGGTTGGAATTTGAATCCGCCTGACAATGGTGTAACTCAGTTGGTTTGGTGTTTGAATCGGCGTACCTAAAGTTTCATAACCGAGTTGACGTAAGTTGAGTTCGCGCCGAATGCTCGATACATCTTGGCCGATATATTGTTCTAAATAGTCGGGGAGCGCAATTTTAGCGGGTGAAACGACGGTCTGGTGTTGCGTTGGAGAGCTGCTGCAAGCTTGAAGCAGTAGAAAGCAGATGGAACTAAAAAAACTGACAATAAAGGGCTTCATGATCATCCCCTAAGCAGAGAAAGACCCTTTTAGTATTGTATATCTGAACGTTCGTTTGAGTATGTTTCGAGTAATTTGAGATAAACGGTATGTAGGCGACTCAACATAACGCAGCCGCTAACACGCTTTGCCGATGTAGTGAATAGATTCCACAAGATCATCATGCAGTCTGAACTCAATGTTGCATTTCATTTCAATATTCAGGCTACCGCTGAAAGGTGTCGGAATGGGCGCACCCATACTGACACTGGTTCCAAGATTGGGGGTTACCATCGGAATAGGCATATTACGTAACAGAGTTTAGGTCAGTTTCTCTGGGGTATATACAGGAGCACCGAGCACTTTATAACCCATGATATTGAGGTTGAGTTGATTTTGAACTTGATGTGACGATTGTCCGATATAGTGTTGTAAAGTTTGCTTGAGCCGAGTTTCGCTTGTTGTGGCACAAGCAACACATAGCATTGGGAACAGTAAAATAGCGAGCTTCGTTGAAGTCGTCTTCATTATTGTTTTGGCGTATTAGGTTGTTATCTCATTTAATTATAGTTTGATTTTTGCTTGGAATATAGTTGATTCATAACGTTTTAGTCTGAGCGCAGACATTAAAAAAGCCACTTAAAAAGTGGCTTTTTCGCTTCGCTAAAACTTAGCGCGCACGATAAGTGATACGACCCTTAGACAAATCATAAGGTGTCATTTCTACTTTAACACTGTCGCCAGTCAAAATACGAATATAGTGTTTACGCATTTTACCAGAGATGTGAGCAATCACTTCATGACCGTTTTCTAAACGTACACGAAACATAGTATTAGGAAGCGTCTCGGTGACAACGCCTTCGAACTCGATGAGTTCCTCTTTATTGGCCATAGCCTACCTGAATGAATAAATTGGAAAGGCGCAAATTATAGTCAATTTTTTTGCATAAAACAAGGCGGAATGGGCGGTTGCCTGATCATCTGTCAGTAAAATAAGCGAACAAGCGGAATAAATATTTTCAACAAAAAAACTGTATAAGTTGTTGTCAGTTCGGTCAATCGCAGTTAATCTAATTTTAATGTTTTATGTATAAATGAAGAACATACAAGGAAGGTTCTAGCGTGGGTCAGCTAACGGATGCATCGGTTGTATTGCGATTAGGCTACCAAGCGATTCGTCGTTCAGGGTTGCCAACAGAAGAAATTTTAACAAAGGCTGGTGTTGCATTAAATCAGATGGAAACCAATGAGCGTACGCCTTTGAGCGCACAATACGCTTTTTGGGTGGCGGCAGAAGAGGTGAGCCGAGATCCAGACATCGGTCTACATTTGGGTGAAAATCTACCTTTATACCGTGGCCAAGTGATTGAGCATTTATTTATTTCATCCGAAAACTTTGGTGAGGGTTTGAAACGCGCTTTGGCTTATCAGCGATTGATCAGTGATGCCTTTCATGCCAAGTTGGTGGTTGAAGATGACCGGTGTTATTTGACCAATGGGGAACAACCTTGGGCTGAAAATTTGGTCAATCGACATTTTTCTGAATGTGCGATGTCAGGTATTTTACGGTTCTTTAAATTTATTACTGAAGGGCGCTTTGAACCGATCTATATTGATTTTAACTTCAGTAAAGGCGCGTTTGATGATGAGTATTTCCGCGTATATGAGTGCCCGGTTAGTCTAGGGCAAAAAGAAACCCGCTTATATTTTGACCCAAGTATTTTGGCTTATCCGTTGTGGCAAGCGGAACCTGAATTATTGCAACTGCATGAGCAGTTAGCGATTGAAAAACTTCAAGAATTAGCCCGTTATGATTTGGTGGGTGAAGTCCGTCGCGCGATAGGTTCAACCCTAGAAAGTGGCGAAACCACACTTGAAACAGTGGCTTCACAGCTCAGTATTACCCCAAGGCGTTTACGCACACAGCTTAGTGAGGCGAATACTAGCTTCCAGCAAATTTTGTCTGATTATCGCTGCCGTTTGGCAAAAAAACTTTTGGCCAATACGGCTGAAAGTGTAGAGCGTATCGTGTATTTGACGGGCTTTTCTGAGCCAAGTACCTTCTATCGTGCATTTAAACGCTGGACCAATGAAACCCCAGTGGAATATCGCAAGCGTAAGCAGCGTTAAGAAATCCCTCCTAACCTCCCTTTATAAAAGGGAGGAATTTCTCCCCTCCTTTGAAAAAGCCGGTTAGGTGGAGGATCTAAAAATAAATTATTCAGGCATATTGAGCCAGTGCGGCCCAAGCGGCTGCTTAGGTAGCTCAAACTGCGCTGGATAGTCGGCATGAATGAAATATAGCCCATCAGGAGGGGCAGTAATACCTGCGGCTTTACGGTCTTCTGCTGCGAAAATAGCCTCAATATGCTCGACTTCATACATACCTTGACCAATTTCCAGTAAGCAGCCCATGATATTACGGACCATATGGTGCAAGAAACCATCGGCCTGAATGTCGAGGACCAAATATGGACCATGTTGAATTAAGCGACAATGGCTAACATGGCGCACAGGTTGATTGGATTGGCATGCGGCTGCACGGAAGCTTTCAAAGTTATGCGTGCCTTCGAACTTTTGAGCAGCTTGCATCATCTTCGCCACATCTAGTGCGTAATAAGCGTGTGTGACTTGTTTATGCATAAGAGCAGGACGTTGCTGGTGATTATAAACCACATAGCGATAACGACGTGCCTGCGCTTTGAAGCGCGCATGAAAGTCTTGGTCCATCGCTTTGATCCACTGGATCGAGATATCTTTTGGCAGTTGGCTGTTGCTGCCCATTAACCAACCGCGCTCTGAACGAAGTGCCGAACTATCAAAATGCGCCACCATATTGGTGGCATGGACGCCCGCATCGGTACGACCAGCACCATGTAAGCTAATTGGCTCATTGGCAATTTTAGAGAGTACTTTTTCAATCGTCTCTTGTACGCTGATCACACCTGTTTGCTGGGTTTGCCAACCACGATAGTGTGTCCCACAAAACTCAATGCCGATCGCAAAACGTTGCATATGTACCTCAAATTAACCCAAATCATGCCAATGGCTGAAGCGTGCTTCAGCGCTGGGGTATTGTAAATACATTTTAAGGGCTTTGGCATACAGATCTGCATGCCCGAGGCAATCACTAACAATTATTTTGGCCTGAGTTGTCCACGCGGCAACTGCATAGCGCTGATCAGTACGGCCGAAAGGGACTTGGGTGCTTAAGATAACAACACAGCCTTGTGCGTAAAATTCATCGAAAAGTGCTATCAACTCGGCATTTACGGCTAAATTACCCGTTCCAAAACCCTGTAAAATAAGGAAATGTGGTGGGGCTGTAAGCAGGTTTTTCAAATTCTGCAATTGTTGCGCTAAGGCAACAGGTTGCATCATCAGATTGAGGCAATTGAACTGGTGGGATTGTTCTACATCACCTGTTTGTACTATGTGTGTTTTTAAGCTATGTGGAATCGGCTGTTCAGCCATGACGCCTGTAAAAGCATCCAGTTCTGTGGTATGTCGTTTTAACGCGGTTTGCGCATGCAATACCTGTTGATGAAAAGCCAGATACACTCCGACAGGATGTTTCATCACCGCATCTAAGGCAAAATTCAAATTACTAATCGCATCGCTAAATTCACGCGTATCTGTACCTTGTACATTCAGCAATGGATATTGGCTACCCGTGAAAACCACACGTGCGGAGTCTGCGATAAAGTGTGCGGCGACAGCACTGGCATAGCTTAAGGTATCTGTGCCATGAATCACGACAAAATGCTGGAATTGTTGCAGTTGTAATTGTTGAATCTGCTGAATCAGCAATAACCAGTCTGCAGCCGTACAGGCGCTACTGTCTTTAATGACGGGTGCAATAAAACATTCAATGTCGAGATGAATCGGCAAGACATGTGTGAGCTTGGGAATAAAGTCTTCGGCAGGCATTGGTTGTAAGGGTTCGCCAATACAGCCAAAGGTTCCACCCATATAGATAAGCACAATTTTTTTCATTATAAAAAAAGCAGTCGGTGATGACTGCTTTAGTTTAAAACGAAATGGCTTAGTATGCTATGCGACTCAGTAACTGTTCTACTTGCTGACGTTGTTCCGTAGAGTAACTTGGTTCTTGTTCAACCAAAATTTCACGTGCAGCTTCGAAAGCGCCGAGTTGAATGTATTGTTCAGCCAATTCAATGTTTAAGTGTATTTCATTGACTTCGTTCAGTTGAGGGAAAGACTGTACCAGAGGATCGCTTTGATCCACCGTATTGGCAGGTGCAGTAGACTCTAGACTAAAACTGAGGCTTGGCGTAACAACTGCTGGTGTTTCTTCTACTATCGCTTCACTTGAGCTAACCGTATCAAAAGAAAAAGCAGGGATGTCTTTTACTGCTTCAGCTGTGGATTCGCTTGAAAAATCAAATGTAAATTCAGGACGCTCATCTACAGCAGCCGGCGAAGTTTCTGCTTCTGGCGCTGTTGTAGCTGCTGTGTCGAGATTGAACGAAAAATCTAAAGGTTGGATGTCAGCTGCAGCAGTTTCTGCTGGTTGAGCAGGCGTGCTTTCTAAAGAGAGTGAACCGAAATCGAGCGGTTTAAGTTCTTCAGCAGGTTTGGCTGGTTCTGCTGTTGGTGTATTTAAACTAGAGATATCAAAATCTAAGCTTTGAACTTCGATACTCGGTTCAGGTTGAGCCGTTGTTGTGGTGGTAAATGCTAAGGTATCAAAATCAAGCGGTTTAATGTCTTGAACCGGTTCAACAACAGGAGCTTGCACAGGAGCAGGAGCCGGATTGTTTGATGACATCAGGGCATCGAAGTCGGCAGTATTGGTCGCTTCTACAGGTTTTGGTGCAGATGGTGCAATTTCAGTTGGTTTAAACTCAATCGTGTCACGGCTATTTTGATGTAATTGATCGTAATCCGATTTTTTGGCTTCTGCTTGTGCCAAAATATCATCCAGTTCTAAAGAACGTAAATGATTCAGTAATTGGCTGATGGCAAACTCATCTTTTTGAAGCAAGTGAATATCGAGCAACAGTAAATATAATTCGTGTTGTGAATTGTCTTTATTTAGGGCTTGGTTGATTTGTGCTTCAGCTGAGAAGAAATTGCGGTCGCGAATTTGACCTTCAATTTTATTACGTAGATCTGTGGCGAGTGGTGTCGTGGCTTTTTTAGCAACAACATCTTCAACGACTTGAGTTTGTTGCGGGGATTTTTTAGACGAACTGGTTTTTTTGGCTTTATTTTTTGCAGCAACCGTTTTTTGAGTTTTTGGTTCTGCTTCTTTACTCGCCTCACGCTTTTTTAAGACTATGGCAACAACCAATAGTAAGATAAATGGAATCACATAAATAAGCATGTTTTACCCCTTTTGAACTTGTCTTTGTGCAAGTTCATCCAAAATCAAATAATCAAAATAACACTTTAGTGTGTTGGCTTTTTCTCAGTTTGTTGTGCTTTCAATTGTTGTTGCAATTGTGCAAGACGAGCGTTTAGTAATTGAATTCTCTGATCTTTCTGATTAAGTGCCACTTCTAATTGTGTTACGTTTCTCTGTAATTTAACGGTTTTTTCACGAGATGTCATAACTTTAAATGACAACTCGTTTGATGTTTGATTCTTTTCTGTCGACTTCTTGGCAGAACCGTGGCTTGAATCTTGCTCTTTCTCTGCAACCAAACTCATCTCTGCTTGATTGAGGCGGTATTTCGCCTTGCCGGATTGCTGTGAACTTTGTTTTGGAAGTGATGAAACGGAGGCTTTTTGTTCTGATTTTGCTGTTTGTAGACCCGTTAAATTGAGGTTAGCACCACGACGTAAGCGGTTTACGTCACCTTGAATAAAGGCATGTTCATTCTTGGCTTTAATTTGTTGCATGACTTCACCGACAGGACGGTTTTCATCAGCAGCAATGCGCGATGCAATGCCCCAGAGAGATTCATTTGACCGAACTACATGGGCACTTTGAGGTGCGGCTTGGCGTGCAGTAGTTGCAGGGGCAGCAGGTATTGTTTTTGCTGTCGATGGACTAGCTTGAGGGCTAGCCTGTGCTGAAATTGGCGCATCTGATTTTTGAACTGAATCGGCATACTTTTGCACTAACGGATCTGCCGATTTTTTCGCTTGAGTAATCGGTTCAGCACGTGGAGTTGATGTTTGAGCAGCTGCTGCAATTTGTGTAGACGCTACTGAAATAACTTGCGTTGGCGCTGTAATAGCGGTCGCACTCATGCTTGGTGGGGTATGGTTATTGAGTTTGAGTGGTGTCGTGTTTGTCGTCGGCGCAGCTGTTGTTTTTAAGCTATTGAATTGTGTGCTAACAGGTAAGTTCAGCGCAATATCTTTTTCGTTGACAATCACCACCGGTTTTAAGGCTTTTTCATTATTATTCGTACGGGCTTGAAGTGCTGCCGAGCGTTTATTGGCTGTTTTAATATGTTGTAGCCGTGCCGCATTGCCTTCTTTGATTTTGACGACAATGTTCAGTTCCGCTTCAGTTAAAGGGCGTGAAGAAGTAATCGTAATCACACCTGTACTGGCGCTGGTACGACGGGTAAAAAAGTTCAGATTACTGGGCGGCTGATGCATGACACCAAGAGACATTAAATCTTCTGCGCTGGCTAGACTGGCTTGAATCGGAGCATTCGGATCGGCATCGTGAAAGTTCAATTCTGCATACAATAGCTCCCCAGGTGCAGATTGAATTTGAATAGGATCAACAGTGATCGCATTCACATTTTGCGAAGCAATAATGGCTAAAATGGCTATCTTTAATTTGTTATTTACGGTCATCTTAATCTTTAGCTCGGTCACAGATCGCAAAGCGAAAATTATAGATTAGCGAGTTGTGTGTTATTTGTAAAACGTTAACATCAGGGTTACAAAAAAAAGCCGATCAAGTGTGATCGGCTTAATACTTTAGCGGGTAAATGCTTAAGTATTTTTGTAGTCAATCAGGATACGGAGCATACGACGTAAGGGTTCTGCAGCACCCCAAAGCAATTGATCACCGACAGTGAAAGCACCTAAGTACTCTTTGCCCATATTCAATTTGCGTAGACGACCAACAGGAACAGTTAATGTGCCTGTTACAGCCACAGGTGTTAAGTCAGTCATAGACGCTTCACGGGTATTTGGAACCACTTTTGCCCATTGGTTTGCGCTACGTAACATATCTTCGATTTCATCGAGAGGCACGTCTTTCTTCAGCTTTAATGTTAAAGCTTGAGAGTGACAACGCATCGCACCAATACGTACACAATGACCGTCAATCGGAACGATTTGCTGGTTGCCCAAGATCTTGTTGGTTTCAACTTGACCTTTCCATTCTTCTTTCGACTGACCGCTGTCTAATTGTTTGTCGATATAAGGAATGAGTGAGCCTGCTAATGGCACGCCAAAGTTTGCTGAAGGGAAACCTTCGCCACGTTGTAATTCCGCAATTTTAGAGTCGATATCTAGAATTGGAGAGCGTGGGTCATCTAACAAATCTTTGGTGTTGTTGTACAAATAGCCCATACCAGAGATCAGTTCACGCATATTTTGCGCACCAGCACCCGATGCTGCTTGATAAGTCATCGAGGTTGCCCATTCCACTAAATTGTTTTGGAATAAACCACCTAAGCCCATCAGCATCAGTGAAACTGTACAGTTACCGCCCACGAATGTTTTGGTACCGTTCACTAAACCATCTTTAATCACGTTCATGTTGACAGGGTCAAGTACGATGATGGCTTCATCTTCCATACGAAGTGTAGATGCCGCATCAATCCAATAGCCTGTCCAGTTTTCTGCTTTGAGCTTCGGGAAAACTTCTGAGGTATAGTCGCCACCTTGGCAGGTAATAATGACATCCATTTGCTTCAGACTGTTAATGTCTGATGCATCCATAAGTGCTGGGGCAGTTTTACCGCCAAACGCAGGCGCTTCACCGCCTGCATTACTGGTAGAGAAATAAAATGGCTCAAAATGAGCAAAATCATTCTCTTCAACCATACGTTGCATAAGGACGGAACCAACCATCCCGCGCCAACCGACCAGACCTACTTTCATGTCACTTTGCCTCGGTGCGTTAAAAATTAAAAGGGGATTCGAGTGTATCAAAAGAGCGCTTAACTGCAAGCACTACACAATGAAAACAGCAATTATATTGTGCAATATATCTTGTTTATGTTACATGCAAAATTGATATTAATTTATGAATCTACAAAAAATTAAGAATATAAGAGTGGGTATCTATGATCTGGGTTGAGTTGCTGGCATGTGTTGTGATTTGGTTAAGCTTCTGGTCACTGATTCCACGAGATGAATGGTGGTTTCGAGGCGCAGATTTTCCACGCTTACAGATTTTGGCATTGGGGTTGATTGCATTTATCTTGATGTTAGTTTGGGATGCTCCTTGGAATTGGGTGCGTGAAGTCATTTTGCTGGGGTTGATTGCGGCAGTGGCGTACCAACTCAAAATGGTGTTGCCTTATACCTTTATGTGGAAAAAGCAGGTCAAAACGGTTGCCAAAACAGAGTTACAGCCAGAATGCCAGATTTCTTTAATTGTGTCGAATGTACTAACGCCCAATACTCAATATCACTTATTGCTGCAACAGATTCATCAGCATCAACCGGATTTGATTTTGACTTTAGAGTCGGATGCACATTGGGAACAAGCCTTGAGTGTATTAGAAGATGACTATCCCTATCGGGTTGCAGTGCCTTTGGATAATCTGTATGGCATGCATTTGTACAGTCGTTTAGCGCTTAAAGATATTGACGTTAAGTTTATTTTGAGCGATGAAATTCCTTCGATTCATGCCACAGTCATCTTAAGGTCAGGACAGCCAGTGCAACTGTACTGCTTACACCCGAAACCGCCAAGTCCGACCGAAGCCAAAGACTCTACTTTACGTGATGCTGAATTATTGATAGTCGGGGATCAGATTAAAGATTTGGATGAGAGCTGCATTGTGATGGGGGATTTGAATGATGTGGCATGGTCGCGCACGACACGACTTTTTCAACGGATCAGTGGGCTGCTAGACCCGCGAGTTGGACGACATTTTGTCAATACTTTTCATGCAGATTATCCCTTACTGCGCTGGTCACTGGATCATGTTTTTCACAGTACGGATTTTGCCTTAGTGCAGATGCAGCGTTTAGCACATATTGGTTCAGATCATTTCCCTGTATATGTGGTGCTTCAAACCGGTCGGGTGTTTGAGCAATTACAAGAAGAGCTAGAGCAAACCGAAGCCGATGAGCAAGAAGCGCAGGAGGCGATTGAAGATGGAATTGAGAAAGCGGAACGGGAAGGTAAGCAGGTGACAGATAAAATTGCCAAAGATTACCAGTAAACATACGGGGTGCTCGGATTTCATCAGTGTAGGATATGGCTTACAGGGATTTGGGAATCTGACGAATGGTTAGTCATTTGGTATCCCCGTATTCTAGTCTCATCAGCAGATGGAGCGGGAATGGATCATCCCAGTATGGAAGTTGAAGCTGATGGAAATCATCATGGATATGATGTGGGTATGGAATGCCACCGAATAAAACAAGAATAACGTTGAAAGCACAACCTCATGTACCCGAGTTTTGCAGGACGCAGAACTCGGGTTCTACTTTTTAAGCAGCTCTTTTTTTGTTAAGAATAAATCTTGTCATAGCCTGCAGGGCGAGTTTTAAAGCGACGGTGGAACCACATATATTGAGTCGGAGCAATACGGAGTTGATTTTCAATAATTTGATTCACGCGTGTCGCATCATCGACTTCATCTTCACTGGGTAAGTTTTCCACCGCAGGTTCAATCAACACTTTGTATTGTGGGTTTTTAATATCCCCATTACGATAAAAATACAGAGGAATGGCTGCGGCTTTGGTCATTTTCAATAAACGACGGTGTGCTGTAACTGTCGCTGCGGGAACGCCAAAAAATGGCGCCATAACACCTTGTTTTAAACCAAAGTCTTGATCTGGACTATACCAAATGGCATGGCCATTTTTTAAGTAACGGACCAAACCACGCATGTCATCATGATCAATTTGATGTGCATAAATGGTGGCACGACAACGGTAAATGAGCATATCCAGCAGTGGATTATTTTGCGGGCGATACACCACATCTGGTTCAAAATACTGCGCGCATAGATAACCACCCGCATCGAGCAAAGTAGAGTGGGTTCCTAAAAGCAGTGCACCTTTGCCTTCTGCTTGTGCTTTTTGAATATGTTCTAAACCTTCAATACTGACACGGCCAGTAAACCACTTTGGGCTGTACCACGCATTCAGCGTTTCAAATACGCCCAGCATTTGATCGATAAAAACTAAACGGGCATTTTCAAGGACTTCTTGGGCCGACCATTCAGGGAAACACACCTCCAGATTACGAACGGTGGTTTTACGTCGCGACTTCAAATATTTAAAGCTGAGGTTACCTAAGATGGTTGCCAGTCGGTGTTGAATTGCCCATGGAAGAATCGCCAATATCATGAGAAAGACGATACCAATCCAAACGCCCCAATATTTGGGATGCAGAAAAGACCACTGAAATTCACCGGGTTGATAGTCTGGCTTTGAACTCATAAATTGCGATAAAGGCTGAAAAAAGAATGTTTCGAGTTTAGCATGAAGCAAGAATGAAGGGTCAATGTTCAGCATTAACCAGATGTCCGTACTCTTCAAATGTGATGTTATGTGGACTTTAATGATGTAGCCGAACACACCTCAATGGAAGTTAAAAGTTGCCTCAATCTCTCGCAACATTTGCCCTGTTTTCATTTTGATGAAATTCGTAAGATGAATAACAAAGAAAGGAGGAAGAGAGGGCATCAATGTTCAAAACATTATAAGTTTAAGTGCTTTGTTGATGCTTTTGAGTGTTTGTGTTCCTGTACCGTATGACGAAGGAGCTAATAGGTGGCGAGCATCGTCAGCCACGTTTAATAAAAAACTCCGCGTCACGCGGAGTTTTTTTATGGAGCTTACGAAAAATTATTTGGTTAAATTTTCCAGTTCTTCCCAACGTTCCAGTTTTTCCAGCAATAGCTCATCAATTTCAGTCAAACGATTCGACAACGTCATCGCCTTGTCTGCATCTGAAATAAATAATGAACCATCTGCAAGTGAGGCATTGATTTCCGCTTGCTCTTTTTCCAGTGCTTCCATTTCGGCCGGCAGCTGTTCAAGCGCTCGTTGATCTTTATAGCTGAGTTTGACTTTTTTAGCAGGTACTGCGTTCGCTTCAGCTTTCGCCGCTGCTTTTTTCACAGCACTTTTTTGGTCAACCGCAGTTTGGTCTGGTCGCTGTTGTAAGTAATCTTGGTAACCACCGATGTATTCATCGATATTGCCTTTACCATCGAACACCCAAGTTGAGGTGACTACGTTATCCATAAAGGCACGGTCATGCGAAATAAGCAGTAAAGTGCCTTTGTAGTCAGACAACATTTCTTCTAGCAGCTCTAGTGTTACCATATCCAAGTCATTGGTGGGTTCGTCCATCACGATTAAGTTAGATGGCTTAAGTAGTAACTTGGCTAAAAGAATACGGTTGCGCTCACCGCCTGAAAGAGCTTTGACTGGTGTACGCGCACGTTCTGGTGAGAACAAGAAATCTTGCAAATAGCTGTAAATGTGACGACGGTTACCATTCACATCGACATGGTCCGAACCTTCTGACACGTTATCTTTGACAGATTTTTCAAGGTCGAGAGCATTACGTAATTGGTCGAAGTAAGCCACTTCCAATTGCGTACCTGTTTTCACCGTACCCGTATGTTCTTGTTCGCCTAAAATGGCTTTAATGAGGGTAGTTTTACCGACACCGTTGTCACCGACAAGACCAATACGGTCACCACGTAACACCAATGCGGAGAAGTCTTTGATGATCGGCGCATCATGACCAAAGCGAACGCTTAAGTTCTCAATTTCAAAGACCACTTTACCTGAACGGCTAGCGTCTTGTGTTGCCATACTGACTTTGCCTTGCTGTGAGCGACGCGCTTTTGATTGTTCACGTAGTTCTTTTAAGGCACGTACACGACCTTCGTTACGCGTACGACGCGCTTTAATGCCTTGGCGAATCCACACTTCTTCTTCAGCTAAACGTTTGTCAAACAGTGCATTCTGCTTTTCCTCGGCTTCCATTTGCTGTGCTTTCAGCTCGAGGTAACGTGAGTAGTTACCTTCATAGCTGCGTAGGGTGCCGCGGTCGAGTTCAACAATTCGAGTCGCAATGCTGTCCACAAATGAACGGTCATGCGAGATGAACAGTAAAGTTAAATTATTTTGATCAAGTAAAAACTTCTCGAGCCATTCAATACTTTCAACGTCCAAATGGTTGGTTGGTTCGTCCAGTAATAGCACATCGGGTTGAGTAAGGAGCGCACGAGCAAGCAGCACACGGCGCTTACGACCACCCGATAAATCGGCCAAATCGGCATCTGGGTCTAGGCCCATTTTACTTAAAATAGAATTGACTTTGGTTTCTAAAGCCCAGCCATCCAACTGATCTAGTTTGTGTTGCAAATTACCCATGCGGTCACATGCTTCCATGTCTCCAAGTACACAAGCATCACTGGCTTCATGATAGGCTCTGAGCACATCAGCGGCTTCACCTGCGCCGTCTGCCACGATATCCGCCACTTTGCCCGAGTCCATTGGGACGTCTTGCGCCAACATCGAAATGGTAATGCCATTTTGTAGAGAAACTTCACCAGAATCGGGTAATAAGCTTCCCTCGATCAGTTTAAGTAAAGTAGACTTACCTTCACCATTACGACCAATTAAACACACTCGTTCACCGCGCTCTAATGAAAAGTTCGCGCCGTCGAGCAAGGCAGGTCCACCAAACGCAAGTTGGACATCCCTTAAAGTAATATAGGCCATAATGTTTCCTGAAAAATCTCAAATGAGGACTTGAAGTGTCTAAACAACAAAATATTGATAATCAAGCGCCATTGTCCGCACCCATTGAAGATTTGCAAGTCCGAATTGCATTTTTAGATGATTTAGTTGAACAGCTCAATGAACAATTGGTGATTCAAGGACTGGAAATTGCTGATTTAAAAAAACAAATGCAAATTTTGTATCAACGTGTTGAATCTTCAGATTTGTCCGATGGAATTGCGACATTTGATCCGATGGCCGATCGCCCACCACATTATTAAGTTCATTTGCTGTCTGGGGCACAAAAAATGAGGTGATGTAGATTAAGAATATTGCTGAGTCTTCTCCATTTTTTTGTTTTGCCCAACTTATAAGCCAGATTTGACTGACGAAATCATTTGACCTTTGATGCAGTTCCTACTCTAATAGCCGCTTTCTGGTGCATCCCATAAAAACTGTCCTATGACTCAAAAAGTTGTTCTTCTTGACCTTGAAAATAATACTCCTAGCGCAAAAACGTTACGTGAAATTGTGGAGCATTATCCGACTTTGTATTTGTTTCATTGCCAAGGTCAATTTGAGTATGCGTTGCAAGATTTGACGGAACTGGCTGCTTGGATCAGCAGTGGTCAAGTGGTGATTTTAGACACGCCCAAAGCCGAGCAAAAAGAGTTCGAATACGCCGTTGTAGTGGGGCAGTTAATGGCTTTGCTTGAGCCAGAGACGCAGGTTGAAATTATCTCTGCGGTCAATACAACAGAGATACTTTTGGACTTAATGCAATCTTCGGATATTCAGAGCAATTTGATTCTAATACAGTCTGAAGCTGTACCAAGTCAACGTCATCTTCCCAGTTTAGACAGCATCAAAAATCAGCCTTATTTAACAATGGTCAAAAAATATTGTGATGCTTTGGGGAAAATGTCAGGTAAGCCGAACACATTGGACGGTCTAAAAAATTCAATAAGTAATATTTTGCAACTCGTACCTGAAAAGACGCAGCGGGTGGTGGGGATGTTGATTAATCTCAAAATCATCAAACGCTATGATGAGCAGATTCGCTTTCGTAAAAAAGTGTTGAAGCAGTGGTTAGCACTGAATTTAGATGAACAAGACCCAATTACACAGCCGCAAAGCATGCAACAAGCGCTACAGCAACTGCAAAAAGACAGTGTCGTGGATAAGCTTGAACCAACTGTAGATACGCAGTCCGCGCAACAAGAGTTGTTTAAAAACTTTGCACAGATTGACCCTGTACAGCTTGAGGTCGCACGAAAACTGCGCGAGTTAAAAACCAATAAACCCAAAGATATCTATGCGCTCCGTGATTTGCTTGAGCAAATGTTTCCGAAGTCAGATGTGCGTATGTTACTGAAAGAGTTACTCGATAAAGGCTATATTTACTGGAATGGACATGAAGTTCTATATAGTCATGAAATGTTCTTAAATTAATTTTATCGTTCAAACTTGCGTTTTATATTGTGCTTATGCAACTCTAATAAAGGAATAAAAAGGTTGTGCTATGGAAAATACTGGAATTTGGGTTGTCGGATTTATCATCTTATTCATCCTCGGCTCGATTTTTGGACTTCGTGTAAGTCCAAGAGAGAAAGCTTTAGGTGAAATGCGTGATAAAGCGCGCAAGATGGGTTTACACCCGCGTTTAGTCGCAGCACCTGACTGGACAAAAATACCAATGGCTTCGGAAAACCGGGCCAGCATGGTGGCGTACTACAGTGTACTGATTCCAGAAGCACGCCTACCTTTAATGCGCGCTCGCGTTGTTGATCAGCAGCTTGAGCTCATTATAGGTGATGACAAGTTTAAACATTTACCCATTGAATTAAAGGGTATTTATGCTATTGATATGCAAGCAAACTGCGTGGGACTCTATTGGGATGAGCATTCTGACTTAAGAGCAACCCAGTTAGATGCCATGAAAGCATATTTACAGTCTTTGGCTGAACTTTAATTTTACAGACCCATTGAAACAGGATTAACGGTTAATATGGCGAAAGCTCCTCGGTCCACATCCAAAAGTACTACAGCAGATTCTCCTGAGGCTGGGAAAAAGCGTGCTTTAGTGATTGTGGAGTCGCCTGCAAAAGCGAAAACAATCAATAAATATTTAGGCTCGAATTACATTGTGAAGTCATCTGTGGGTCACGTGCGTGATTTACCTACAGGTGGTTCTAGTAAGACCGCAGAAAAGAAGCCAGCAACACGAACCAAACTGACCGATGCTCAGAAAGCTGAAAAAGCACAAAATGCACTGGTCAATCGTATGGGGGTTGATCCTGAGCATGACTGGAAAGCACATTATGAAGTGCTTCCTGGCAAAGAGCATGTGGTTGCTGAACTGAAAAAGCTTGCTTCGCAAGTTGACGAGGTCTATCTCGCAACGGACTTGGACCGTGAAGGGGAAGCGATTGCTTGGCATTTAAAAGAAGTGATTGGTGGGGATGACTCACGTTATCAACGTGTGGTGTTCAATGAAATTACCAAAAATGCCATCCAAGATGCATTCAAGCATCCAGCTCGCCTTGATATCGATAAAGTTAATGCGCAACAAGCACGCCGTTTTTTAGACCGCGTCGTCGGCTTTATGATTTCGCCCTTACTTTGGGAAAAAATTGCTCGTGGTTTATCGGCAGGTCGTGTTCAGTCTGTCGCAGTTAAACTGGTGGTTGAGCGTGAGCGTGAAATTCGTGCGTTTATTCCCGAAGAATACTGGCAAGTTTTTGCAGACACTAAGTCACAGACCGATGAGATTCGTTTAGAAGCCGTCAAACAAGCAGGTAAAGCCTTAAAGCTACGCAATAAAGCCGATACCGATGCTTTATTGAAGCTCATTAAAGACGCAGATTACAAAGTTTCAGCACGCGAAGATAAACCAACCAAGGTGAATCCGAGCGCGCCGTATATCACCTCGACTTTACAACAAGCAGCCAGTACACGTTTGGGTTTCTCTGTGAAGAAAACCATGATGTTGGCGCAGCGTTTGTATGAAGCGGGTTTTATTACCTATATGCGTACCGACTCGACCTTTTTGAGTGACGATGCGGTGAATATGGTGCGTCATCATATTGAGACCGAGTTTGGTACGAAGTATCTGCCTGCTAAGCCGAACCGCTATGGTAACAAAGCGGGTGCACAAGAAGCCCACGAAGCGATTCGTCCATCGAATGTGGCTTTAAAAGGCGATAGCTTAGTGGGTGTGGAACGTGATGCACAACGTTTGTATGATTTGATTTGGCGTCAATTCGTCGCGTGTCAAATGACACCGGCCGAATACTTGTCATCGACTATTTTAGTGGATGCCAACGGTGTTGAACTTAAAGCCAAAGGTCGCACCTTAGTCTTTGATGGTTTCACTAAAGTCCGTGGTCAAAACAAGTCGGACGATGATGTGTTATTGCCTGCGGTGAAAGTCGGTGAAATCCTGACGCTTGAAAAATTAGATCCATCGCAACACTTTACCAAGCCACCTGCACGTTTTACTGAAGCATCATTGGTGAAAGAGCTTGAGAAAAAGGGCATTGGTCGTCCATCGACCTATGCGGCGATTATCTCGACCATTCAAGACCGTGGTTATGTCAAACTCGAGAACCGCCGTCTGTATGCAGAAAAAATGGGTGAAATTGTTACTGATCGTTTAGATGAAAGTTTCAATAACCTCATGAACTATGACTTTACCGCGGACTTAGAAGGTCAGCTCGATAAAGTGGCTGATGGCGAACGCAATTGGAAAGAGTTGCTTGACAGTTTCTATGGCGACTTTAAAAAACGCCTGACCAATGCGCAAGGTGAAGGCGGTATGCGCCGCAACCAACCTGTAGAGGTTGAAGCGGTTCACTGTAAAGAATGTGACCGCCCAATGCAGATTCGTACGGGAACCACAGGTGTCTTCTTAGGGTGTTCAGGTTATAACTTACCGCCGAAAGAGCGTTGTAAAGGCACGTTGAACTTAACGCCAGTTGAATCACTTGCCGCACTTTCTGATGATGACGCAGCAGAAACAGCAGATTTGATGTCGAAAAAACGCTGTCCAATCTGTGAAACTGCGATGGATAGTTATGTGATCGACGGTGGTCGTAAGCTACATGTCTGTGGTAATAACCCAGACTGTGCTGGTTTTGAACTTGAAGAAGGTGAGTTCAAAATCAAAGGTTATGATGGCCCAACCATTCCATGTGATAAGTGCGGTGGGGAAATGCAGCTGAAGACTGGGCGTTTTGGTCCTTATTTTGCTTGCTCAAGCTGTGATAACACACGTAAAGTCTTAAAAAGTGGTCAACCTGCACCTCCGCGTGTAGACCCGATTAAGATGGAACATTTACGTTCAACCAAGCATGATGACTTTTTTGTATTACGTGATGGGGCAGCAGGTTTATTCTTGGCTGCAAGTAAGTTCCCGAAAGTACGTGAAACCCGTGCTCCTAAGGTTGCTGAATTACGCTCTGTTGCCGATCAACTTGATCCAAAGTATCAGTTTATTTTGCAAGCACCTGATGTTGACCCTGAAGGTAATCCAACACTTGTGAAGTTTAGCCGTAAGAATCAAGCGCAATATATTGGTTCTGAAACACCTGAGGGCAAACAAACCAAATGGTCATTGGTGTTCAATGATGGAAAATGGGTTGAAGCTTAAGTTTTAATTGCTTAGAAATAATCAAGAAATGCTCACTTTGGTGGGCATTTTTTATGTCACAATCCCTTAATCATAATTTCTAAAAAATAGCATATTGGGGTATACGTGGACATACAAACAAAAAAGTTTGCCGTATTAATTGATGCTGATAATTCATCAATTGGTGCTATTCCTTCTGTGCTTGAAGAGGTCGCAAAATATGGTATTGCTAGTGTAAAGCGTGTGTATGGGGATTGGAGTAGTGAAACTCTGAAAAATTGGCGTGAAGTGCTTTTACCACATGCGATTACACCAGTTCAGCAGTTTGCCTACACAAAAGGTAAAGATGCTACAGATATGATCTTAATCACTGATGCAATGGATTTACTTTATGCTGGGGCCTTGGATGGTTTTTGTATCGTCTCCAGTGATAGTGACTTTACGCCTTTAGCATCTCGGATTCGTGAAAATGGTTTGAGTGTTTATGGCTTTGGAAAAAAGAAAACACCAGAAGCATTTAAGAAAGCATGCGATAAATTTATTTATGTTGAAAATTTGATTGTGGATAGCGATCTTAAGAATATTGAAGAAGAGTATCTTTCTGAGCCTACCGACAAGAAGCAAACAGAAACATTAAAAACCGTTGAACAAAAAGCATTAACTCAGTCCAAGGAATATTCTCCACCTGAAACAGTTGATCGGGCAACCTTAAATTTAATTTATAAAGCAGTTAAGGATAATGCAGATGAAAATGGTTGGGCTATTTGAGTATGGTTGGACAATATATTAGCGCTGTAAAGCCTGACTTTGACTCCCGAAATTATGGTCGAGCAAAACTATCAGGCTTAATCAAAACACTTAACTTATTTGAAACTAAAATTGATATGAGTCAGATGTATTTAAGAAAAATGAAAAAACAGAGTACTTCATAATATGTGGAAAAAAATTCGTATTTTAATCTTGCTGTTGATTTTGTTGGTAGTGGCGCTAAATGCATATCGAGATCAAAATCAAGATTGGAGCAAGCCAATTATTGTATTACTGCATCCAGTGAATGCAGATGGACAAGGTACAACTCAGCAATATATTCAGCAATTGAACCTTGGAAACTTACAAGCCGTACAAGGCTATTTAGAGCAGATGTCGGCGACATATCGCGGTCAACCGATTGCGATTTACTTCCAACTTGGGCGTGAACTCAAACAGCTACCACCGAAAGTGCCTGAGCAGACAAGTTTATTGGATACGGTCTTGTGGAGCCTAAAGTTCCGTTATTATGCATGGAAAAACCATCAAGGTTCAGATGGTGCACCAGCTGTTACTTTGTATTTGAACTATTATGACCCTGCATTGACCAAAGAACTGAAACACTCGACTGCTCTACAAAAAGGACGTATTGGTTCGGTGAATTTATTTGCATCGACCAAGCAAACCGAACAAAACAAAGTGGTGCTTGCACATGAGCTTTTACATGCCTTTGGTGCCAGTGATAAGTATGATTTAGCTACTGGGCAGCCGATGTATCCAGTGGGTTATGCATATCCAAATCAGCAACCTTTGTTCCCACAAGCCAAGGCTGAGCTCATGGGTGGGCACATTCCAACCTCGCAAACACAAAGTAAAATGCCAGAAACGATTGATGATACCTTGGTGAATGAAATCACCGCGATTGAAATTGGCTGGAAAAAGTAACTGTGGATAATGTCGAATTTATCCACAATCCTGTGTGCTTATGTGGATAAATTCATACCTACAAGTCTGTTGAAAAACATGTTAAAACTAAATGAACGAAATCAGACTTGAGAAGAATATGAAAACAGTAGGTAATGATTTAGTTCGCCATCAACTGCATGAAAACCGTAAGTGGTACCTAGGTTTAGGGATTTTATTGGTGTTGTTTGGTTTAATCCTTTTTGCATCACTACCTCTAGCGACTTTATCTGCAGTCTTTATCTTTGGTGTATTGATGATGCTCGGAGGTGTACTGCATTTGATTGCGGCTTTTAAGATTTTTGATGGTGGCTTTCGTTGGTTATGGGCACTCTTTGGTGTGTTGTATTGGGTTGCAGGTTATTATGCTTTTACAACACCAGTCAAAACAGCCGTTGTATTGACCAGTATTTTGGCAGTATTCCTGATCATTGCAGGCATGATTCGTATTTTTAATGCGATATTATTTCGTACATTCCAAGGTTGGGGGTGGACACTTTTTTCAGGTATTTTAACTCTAATCGCCGGGATTATGATTTTAACTACCCCAGATGCCCCATTTTGGGTGTTGGGATTATTTTTAGCATTCGATATTTTATTCCAAGGGATTAACTATCTTTCTTTAGCTTCTTATATCAAAAGAGAAGTCCCGAAAAGTTCAGCAGATGTCTAAATGATCAATCTGAATAAAAAGAAGTGCTTTAGCACTCCTTTAATATTTCAACACCCTTGTTATTTAAGTTTGAGAGCTGGCAAATATAAATTTATGGAATATTTCACACGATGAAAACTTTTGTACTTGCGCCCGATTCATTTAAAGAAAGCATGACTGCGGAGCAGGCCTGTACAGCGATGCAGCGTGGTATTCAAAAAATAATTCCTGATGCTGTATGTGTGCATGTACCCATGGCAGATGGTGGTGAAGGTACAGTTGATGCCTTACTCACATCATTAGCGGGCCAAAAAGTTGAATGTGATGTGACAGGGCCATTGCCATCACAACGAATTAAAACGTATTGGGGCCTATTTGATGAAGGTCAAACAGCGGTTATTGAAATGGCTAAAGCCAATGGTATTCATCTGCTTGAACCTGCTCAGCGGAATCCACTGCTGACCACGACTTTGGGAACGGGGCAAATGATTTGCCATGCATTGGATCTAGGCGTGTCCAAAATCATTTTGGCTCTTGGAGGCAGTGTCACCAATGATGCAGGCAGTGGCATGGCACAGGCGCTTGGAGTGCGCTTTTTAGATGTACAAGGGCGGGAAGTACTCCTTGGTGGTGGTCATTTACAAGAGATTGAGTGGATGGATATGCAGGCTTTAGACCCACGCTTGCAAAAGGTTCAAGTTTTAATTGCCTCCGATGTCACTAATCCGCTGTGTGGAACACAGGGTGCGTCATATGTGTTTGGCCCGCAAAAAGGGGCGAGTGCAGTGATGGTTGAGCAGTTAGATCAAAACTTGAGTCACTTTGCAGATGTGGTGGAAACACAGCTGAATATGCAGATACGTAATGTTGTAGGGGCAGGGGCTGCAGGTGGGCTAGGATTTGGTTTGATGGCATTCACAGGTGCTAAGCTTCGGTCTGGCGCGACGTGGGTGATTGAACAAACTCAACTGGCTGAGAAAATAAAACAGGCAGATTATGTGTTTACTGGTGAGGGCAGTATCGACTTCCAAACCAAGTTTGGTAAAACGCCGTGGGCGGTGGCTCAATTCGCCAAACAGTTGAATAAACCCGTGATTGCCTTTGCTGGGCGTGTTGGAGAGGATATTGAGTCATTATTTGATGAAGGGTTTAGTCAAATTATTTCGCTTAATGAGCCCAACTGTGATTTAACCACAGCATTGAAACACGCTGAGCACAATTTGGAAAAGAGTTGTGAGAAGGTGGTTCAGCAGCTCTTAAATGGGGGATAGACCACTTTAAATATAAGAAAAATGGTGTGTTTTAGGATGAGATGTGGATGAGGTTCTACAAGATACGAACATATCTGGTCATGCTGATACAAGCTCAGCCTAGACTGAGGTGGATAATCGTTGTTGTGGTCTCATATTAAAGGCATAGTTTTGTTAAACTATGCCTGTCCATGTATTGATGAGTGATTATGAGTTTAGCCAGCCTAATTGATGAATTAAACCCGCAGCAAAAACAAGCTGCCACGACTGAGTCACAACACAGTCTGGTACTTGCAGGGGCTGGCTGTGGCAAGACTAAAACCATTGTGGCACGTGCGGCATACCTGATTGATCAAGGGATTCCAGCCAACCAAATCCAGATTCTAACCTTTACTCGTCGTTCAGCCAGTGAGATTGTGGCGCGAGTGGAGTTGGCTTTAGGTGAGCAGGCAAAAGGTTTGCGAGCTTCCACTTTTCATACTTTTTGTATGTATCTCCTGCGCCGCATACCAAAAGCCTTTGGTTTAGAGCAGTTTTCAATTATTGATCGTGATGATCAACTGATGATGTTCCGCCTGATTCGTGGGAAAGATGATAAAAAAAATCCCAATCAGCTACCTAAACCGCAAGAATTATGCGATTTGTATTCTTTTGCACGCAATACGCGTCAAAAGTTGAGTGATGCCTTAGAAAAACAGCATCCTGAGCATTTGGCTTTTAAAGATCAAATTGCGGAAATCATGAAAGAGTACGAGACACGAAAACGTGCGCGTAGTTTTTTAGATTATGACGATATTCTGGCGATCGTGGCCTCAGCACTCGACCACTCAGAAGGTTTAGCCGACTATGTGGCATCGCTCTGCAAACACATGTTGGTTGATGAAATGCAGGACACCAATCCTTTGCAGTGGGCGTTGCTTGAGCCCCTTAAAGACAAAGTGAGCCTGTTTTGTGTCGGTGATGATGCACAGTCGATTTATGGTTTCCGTGGGGCAGATTTTGAAAATATTCACCATTTTAAAGACCGTGTGCCGAATGCTCAGGTGTTTAAATTGGAGCAAAACTATCGTTCAACCCAAGAAATTTTAGACCTTTCCAATTGGCTGCTCGATCAATCTGAAATTCAATATAACAAACGCCTAGATGCTCATCGGGGTGAGGGTGTGAAGCCCCGCATGCATATTTTCCCAAATGAGTTTGATGAAGCGAAATGGATCGCGATCGACATTAAAGAGCGCCATTACTTACAGGGACAGCGCTGGTCGGATCATATGGTCTTGGTGCGTTCCAGCTTTGCAGCCCGGCATATTGAGGCAGCATGTATTGCAGCCAATGTCCCCTATCGCTTTATTGGGGGCATGAAACTGCTTGAAACCGCGCATGTGAAAGATTTACTGAGCTTGCTACGCGTGATTGCCAATCCTCTAGATGATATTGCATGGATGCGTTTTCTCACTCTGTGGAATGGGGTGGGAGATGTCGGTGCAAGTCGTCTTGCTCAGCAACTTTTACTGGAGCCTGAGTTTGATTTGATCTTTGATAAATTAGAGAAATTTGGGCGGATTCCAGCTGAAACCTTGTTGATCATGAAGCAAATGAAGGTACTGAAACAGGAAGTACAGGCTTGTGTCAGTTTGGGTATTCAAGCGATTGAAGCACAATTGGCAGAAAATTATAAAAAAGACTGGAACCGCCGCCAAGGTGACTTTGAGCTGGTGAAGCAATTGGCTTCTAAACATGCCCAGTTGAGTGAGTTCCTAGAGGAATATGTGCTTGATCCTGTGTCGATTTCTGAAATTGAACGCCAGTCCGATAGCGATGTCGTCACCCTGATTACCATTCACTCGGCCAAAGGTACAGAGCAAAAAGTCTGTTATGTCGTCAATGTCACCCCGGGGCAATATCCGCATGCACGTGCCCAAGGTGATTTTAATGATGTCGAAGAAGAGCGTCGGGTCTTGTATGTGGCACTGACCCGTGCTCAGAATGAGCTGATTTTAACCAAGCAAAATTTAAGTCTGTGGGCGCGAGACGTGATTGATGAGCAAGGGCGCAAAGTCGAAAGTTATTTTTTGAATGATCTGACGCGAAATTTGTGTAGCATGGAAACCCATCATAAGCCTCGTCAGCAAACGGTAAAGAGTGCTTTAATTGAGCGCCAATCGATTAATTTAGATTTTGGGATTAATCTCGATTAAACTAAACAGATTACATTGTGGTATTTGTTGTGCAATGTTCAGAAAGTAGCGTAGGCGATTGCTTTTTGATGATTTTGCCTATTTTTGAAGGTTGTAAGATGAAAATTTTAGTTCGTAATTTAGAGCGTACAGTGGCTGAAGCTGAACTGCTTGAATTATTTAAGCAATATGGCACAGTTGCATCATGTAATTTAATCCTTGATGCAGCAACAGGTAAATCGAAAGGTTTTGCTTTTGTTGAAATGCCGCATGCACGTGAAGCGATTAAAGCCATTAAAGGGCTTAATACACTACGTTTACATGGCACTGGTATTCGCGTCAAACAGGCGGAAGATAAGCCTGAGAAGCCAGAAGCATAAATAAAAAGGAGCAATTGATGCTCCTTTTTTATGGGATAAAATGAAAAAAATCTATCCAGCTTTATCGATTGTTGCGCCGATGGGGCGACAAATTTCTCAAGGAAATAAAACCTTAGAGATCCGTTCTTGGCGACCAGAGCAATGGCCACTCAAAGATTGGATTATTGTGGAAAATAAGCATTATTTAACCCACGAGGACGATGAAGAGTTGGGGTATGCTGTTGCTATGGTTGATGTTGAGTCGATTCACTCATGGAGAGAAGATGAGCTTGATTCGGCGATGGCATCGTATTGGGAAGAGGGGTATTGGGCTTGGGTACTGACAAATGTACGTCCCATGCATATTTCAATGCCTGTCATAGCAAAAAGAAAGATTTATTTTATTGAAATAGATCATGCATAATTTTTATTATGCACTGCTGTATAGAAAGATTACTCTTAGAATTGTTATAAACGCCAAAACTTAGGAACACCCTTCATGACCCGTGTTGCCCGTTACCATGCTGATCGCACTAACCAAAAACTCTACTTTGCTCGACTTTCATGTCAACAAGCAGAACAAATTGATCATGTGCAACAAGCTCAGGCTTACCGTGAGGCTGCTGTGTTTCACTTGCATGGTGCTGTGCTTGCATTTCTACAAGAGTTGGTCCGTTATTACCGCTTAAATGACTTAAACCCAACGTTGAAGTCTATAGAAGAGCATATGGCAGCTAAAGGGCAAGTCTCGCCTGAAGTGACTGTAATGCAACAACTGTCGAAAGAAGGTTTCATTGCCGAGTTAAAACGTGCTTATCGCTTGTGTCAGTATGCGCCAGAGCCGAGTACACCTGAACCTGAGTCAGAAACTTCATCGAATCTGATCATCAAAGTCACTCAAACCCCTCAGGCATGGTTACCCGATACCAAAATTTTACGTGAGTGGCATCGAGACTTAACGGCGTTGATCGATGGCTTTCGGAATGAGATGGTTGAATTCTAAAAGCGATGACCAACGCTTGAAGTTTGAAAATTTGTCCTTATATCAATAAGTCTAAGCGAAGCAAAGTGCAACTGCCTTTGCCACCATGTTGAACATGGAGGAAATATGTCTATAGAACAATTGAAAGAATTATTTGGAAATCAAGAAGCCATTTTAGAATTGGTTCAACTTGAAGGTGGTGAGCTCGCACTACGTAACGCAGGTTCGGAGAGTGCACCTTTAGTCACGATCCAGTTTAATGAAGAGCTCAAAGCATTATTGGGCGACCAGACAACAGTCGTTGCTCAGCAGATGGTGCAAGCGGCTTTATATGGCTTACTTGAAAAACAAGTGGGCGAATGGCAAGCGGAAGTTGTGGATGAAAAGCCACAGTTCTTTAGTTAAGCTGAATAAGAAAAAAACGCACTGAACAGTGCGTTTTTTTGTATCCAGTATTTGTTCCCTAGTGGGTGGGTGCTTGATGATGTGCAATCTGAATTTGATTTAAAATATGATTGCTCATATTTTTCGCCATTTCCTCTTTTGCAAAATAAACTTCACCAATTTGATCGCGGCGAATCACTTCAGCTTCTTCTTTACTTTCTGCACATACCAAAACCTGAATCTCAGGATTGAGGGTTTTGGCAATATCCACGATTTTATGAATATCTAAAATATCCATCGGGGAAAGTACCAGCAGGCGCGCATGTTGAATATGGGCTTGAATCAGTACGCCAGGGTCTGTCGCCATCCCAGAAACAGCCGCAATGCCTTTTTCACGCAGGTTTTCTACAATTTCACGGTTTTCTTCCGCAATCACCACTTTAATGTCTTCGGCCATCAATTGTTTGGTAATTCGACGCCCCACTTCACCATGTCCAACAATTACCACTTGATCACGTAAGTAGTCTTGTGAAACTTCATCAGGTAGCATTGCCAATGGGTCACCACTACGTTCCAGTAAGCGTGCTAGATGCGAGCGCTCACGAATCCAACGTTGTACAGGCTCAATTGCGGAGAACACAAAACTGTTTAAGGTGATGGAGATGAGTGCTCCTGCCAAAATTAGGTTTTGCCCTTCTAGGGACAAGAGTTTAAGTGAAACCCCGAGTGTTGCTAAGATGAAGGAAAACTCACCAATCTGTGCCAGTGACGCACCGACAGTGAGGGCAGTATTGATGGGGTAGCGGAAAAAGAGCACTAGTGCCATGGCCGCAATGGTTTTGCCGACCATAATAATCGCAACGACAGCAAGCACATGCACAGGTTGTTCCACTAAGATGCGTGGGTCAAATAACATGCCCACTGCAACAAAGAACAAAATGGCAAAAATTTCACGTAGTGGGAGAGTTTCTTCTTCGGCACGATGGCTAAAGTCAGACTCTTTAACGACCATCCCGGCAAAGAAAGCGCCCAGTGCCATGGAAACACCGAAAATTTTGTACGCCCCAAAGGCGATGGAGACCGCAGCAGCCACCACGGTTAAGGTAAACAGTTCACGCGAACCAAGGCGAGCGACAAATTGCATGATCATTGGAACAAGACGTTTCCCGATGATCAGCATAAAAGCGATGAAGCCTACAACTTTAAGTAAGGTGATGCCTAAGGTAAGCCAAATGTTGTCATCAGCACCGCCTGCAAGGGCTTCTCCACCGAGTAGCGCTGCTGTTGCAGGTAAGAGTACCAGTACCAAGACCATGACCAGATCTTCAACCAAGAGCCAACCTACAGCAATTTTACCGTTGACCGAATTGACTAGACCACGGTCTCCCAGTGCTTTGAGTAATACCACTGTACTGGCACAAGACAGGCTTAAGCCGAAGACTAAGGCAGAGCCAAAACTCCACCCCCAGATCATACTGACGCCTATTCCGAGCAGGGTCGCGACAGCAATCTGTAAAATGGCACCAGGCAGTGCAATGCGTCGAACTTGTAATAAGTCATTGAGGGAAAAATGCATGCCCACACCAAACATGAGGAACATGACCCCAAGTTCAGCCAATTGGTTCGCCAGATGAATGTCCGCGACAATACCAGGGGTATTGGGACTAATAATGATACCCGCAATCAGATAACCAATCAGCGGGGGAAGGCGTAAGCGTACGGCAAGATAGCCGAAAATGAGCGCAAGCCCAAAACCGACAGCAAGTAATATAATGAGATCTACGTCATGAGGCACTAAAAACTCCTTAAGCAAAAGTTAAGGGTGAAAAAGAAGCAAAGCACAAAAGGTGCCAAAAGAGATTAAAAGTTTAACAAGTCGAACGAAAAAAAAGCAAAAAAAAACGACCTAAAGCAGGTCGTTTTTTCCAAAAAACTAAAATTATTTAATTTTAGCTTCTTTGAAGATTACGTGTTGACGGATTTTTGGATCAAATTTTTTGATTTCCATTTTTTCCGGCATAGTACGTTTGTTCTTAGTTGTGGTATAGAAATAACCTGTACCAGCAGTAGAAACTAGGCGAATTTTATCACGCATGGTTCAGACTCCTTAGATCTTTTGACCTTGAGCACGTAGGTCAGCAACAACCTTCTCGATACCCAATTTGTCGATAATACGCATACCTTTTGTAGTTAGACGAAGACGTACGAAACGTTTTTCGCTTTCTAACCAGAAACGGTGGTGATGCAGGTTCGGCTCGAACCGGCGTTTGGTTTTGTTATTGGCGTGCGAGACGTTGTTGCCAACGACTGGACGCTTGCCGGTAACTTGGCAAACCTTAGACATGGTGAACTCCATTGCTAGACAGCACCGATTGTGCGCTAGTTATTAAGTAAACGGATGAAATCATTCAAGGGGCGTTTTATACCAAAAATGCGCTTAAAAGACAAGCGATTTTCATTAAAACTAGGCATGAACCCGTGCGATAGGTCATGCCTTGATCATTTAGCGAAGAAGGGTCTTTGAAATCAACTTGTGAATTGGTTTGTTAAACGGTGGGAGAATGAATTTCAAGCTATATAACTTGGGATTCGACATCACTGACCGTTCATGCGACAAACTGAAGAAACCTTCTGGACCATGATATTTCCCCATACCTGATGCACCAACGCCACCAAATGGTAAATCGTCTTGTGCGACATGAGTCAAAACCGTGTTTTGTCCGAAATGCCCTGAATGAGTACGCTGTGCGACATAATCTGCACGCGCCTGATCAAAGTCGAAGTAGTATAAAGCAAGTGGACGCGGACGGCTATTAATAAACTCGATAACATCGTCTATTTGATCATATTCCATGATCGGCAGCAGTGGCCCAAAGATTTCCTCTTGCATAATACGCATGTCAGGCGTGACCCCTGTTAATAGTGTAGGGGGCACTTTGCGTGTATCGGAGAAGGTTTCATGGGCTGGGTTGACCTCAACCACCTGTGCACCGTGCTCACGCGCATTTTCGAGATAACCTTGTAAGCGGTTGTATTGGCGGTCATTAATAATCGAGGTGTAATCTGGATTATGCAGAATGTCGGGATACATCTCTTCCACACACTCGCGGAAGTGCTCAATGAACTCGGCAGTTTTACCTTTAGGTAAGAACATATAGTCAGGTGCAACGCAGGTTTGACCTGCATTCCACAGTTTCCCTGCAGCTATACGCTGCGCAACATCCCTTAAATGAATAGAAGGATGTACTAATACTGGTGATTTTCCGCCAAGTTCGAGGATCAGTGGAACGAGGTTCTCTGCGGCAGCAGACATGACGGTTTTACCGACATTGGTTGAACCTGTGAAAATCAGTTTGTCAAAAGCCAGACGACAAAAGGCATCCGAAATTGCACCACCGCCATTGGTCACGGAAACTAACTCTTGAGGAAAGGCTTCAGAGAGCGCTTTTTCAAGAATGCGACCAAAGTTGCCTGACGAACTTGAAATTTTGATCATGGCATGGTTGCCCGCCGCCAAAGCACAAATCAGGGGGCCAATCGAGAGTAATAAAGGATAGTTCCATGGGGTAATAATGCCGATCACACCTAAAGGCTGATATTGCACCCATGCTTTAGCTGGCTGATGAATGATTGAAACGTGACGTTTCGAGGGTTTCATCCACGTGGTTAAATGCTTGCTATAATATTTGATGTGTTCAAGGCAGGTGAGTAATTCCCCAATTTTGGTTTCACTGGTGGAACGGTTGCCATAGTCTTGATTAATTGCCTCTGCAAATTGATCTTGATACTTAACTAAGATACGCTTAAGTCGTGCCAAACGGTCAATACGCTCTTTTGCGGTTGGCAATGGATAGCGTAAATAAGCGTGCTTTTGCTGTTCAAGCACATCATGTAGGTGCTGAATATCATAAGAATGTGGTGTCAATGAAGTTGTTTTTGTTTGACTGTTCATGCCGCACTACCATTTCAAATTTCAATTTATGTTTAATTTTTAGAGTAATTACTCTAATTAGTCAAGTTACTTTATGTGTTAGTCTTCTAATGCACTGAATGAATGGTTATTTTAGGATGTCTCAAACTAAAACGTTGAAAACCAAAGAACGTATTTTGCAACTCAGTTTGCAGCTTTTTAACGAGCGTGGAGAACGTTCTGTTACGACCAATCATATTGCAGCTGAATTGAATATGAGTCCGGGCAATTTGTATTATCACTTTCGCAATAAAAGTGAAATTATCAAAGAGCTCATGGAACAGTATCAAGGCGAAACGCTACAGATGCTGGCTTTGCCCGATGACCGTCTGTTAGATGCTAATGATAAAATTCGTTATTTTCAGGTGCTAAGCAGCCAGTTGTGGGCTTATCGCTTTTTACACCGTGATGTCTATCATTTGGTTGAAAACAATGAAGACTTCCGCAAGATGTATCCGCGTTTTGCAGGGCAAGTGATGCAACAAGGGCAAAAGATCTATCAGGCCTTTGTTGATGCCGGTCTGATGCAAATGACATCGTCAGAAATTGAAGCCCTGATTATCAATTTATGGATTGTACTGACCAACTGGACCAACTTCCTTTATATGTCGGGTCATATCACTGATTCCAATACATTAGAAGAAAAGTGGGTCTGGCAGGCACTCCGTCAAATGGTGTTCTTAGAAGGGGCCTATTTGCGTGGTGAAAGTCGTGAGACGTATGAGCGCTTGTTGGATACGATGGGGCCATCTGAACTGTTTTCGAGCTTGGCGTCATTTAAATCGGATGATAAGCCATAAGGTGTTTTGACAGCTGAGTAAAAAGCGCTAGAATACTCGGCTTGATTTTCATTTTACTGATTTAAACTGACATGAATATGACAACTGCTAACACGGCACGTTTACTGATTACTTGTGAAGATAAGCCAGGGATCGTGCAAGCTGTATCGAGCTTTTTGTATCATCAAGGCGCGAATATTACTGCGCTTGATCAATACGCGACTGAAGCTCAGGGCGGACGTTACTTTATGCGTGTTGAGTTTGAACTAGACAATTTACAGTCTCGTAAAGAAAGCATCACTCAAACTTTTGCTGCAAATGTAGCAGAGCGTTATGAAATGCAATGGCGTTTGGCGCTGGTCAGCGACGTGAAAAAAGTCGGGATTTTGGTGTCTAAAGTAGACCACGCCTTACTTGAGCTGTTATGGCGTCATGCGCGTGGTGGTTTGCCGTGCGAAATTACCAAAGTGATTTCTAATCATGAAACTTTACGTGAAGCGGTTGAGAACTTTGGCATTCCGTTTGAAGTTGTCCCTGTAACGAAGGACAACAAACGCGAAGCTTATGCTGAAATTGATGAATTAATGCAGGGCAATGATTTATTGGTACTTGCGCGTTATATGCAAATTCTAGATGAAGCATTTGTCGAAAAGTGGGAAATGAAAGTGATCAACATTCACCATTCATTCCTACCGGCTTTTGTTGGTGCAAACCCATACAAGCAAGCGCATGAAAAAGGTGTAAAACTTATTGGCGCAACCGCGCACTATGTCACTGCGGATCTGGATCAAGGTCCGATCATTGAGCAAGATGTAGAGCGCGTGAACCATGACTTTACGGTTGATCAATTACGTGAATTGGGTCAGGATGTTGAACGTAACGTCTTGGCACGTGCAGTGAAGTGGCACTTAGAAGACCGTATTATTGTTGATGGTAACAAAACAGTCGTTTTCCAATAAAAAATTGGTTGCAAGCAAGATTTAAAAAGGCATACATTAAGTATGCCTTTTTTGTTTGGGTATGATTAGAAAAAACTATAAAAAGTAACAAATTAATAGTTGCAAATGAAAACACTTCTCATTTATCATTGCGCTACTTTATTGTACTAACCGATAAGCGTTATAGTGGAAACCAACCCAGTGGCCACTCCGCTTAAATTAGGTCACCGATTTTAATGAGTTCAACAGTTATTTCTCCTATGCAGACTCCCAACCCGATGAAAAAGAAAGTTCTTGCTGCTTTGATCGCGGTTGTCGTGGGCCATATGGGCGTATTGTGGGCAGTGAACCACATGAAAGCTCCTGAACTCAAACCGATTGAAAAAGAACCATTGAAGGTTCGCTTCGTTAAAATTCAAGAACCACCAAAACCGCTACCGCCTAAGCCGAAGGAAGAACCGAAAAAGGAACCGACTAAGCCGAAGGAAGTGAAGATTGTGGAAAAACCACAACCGACCCCACCGAAAAAGGTAGAAAAGGTTCAACAAGTTAAAAAAGCAGAAGTGGTTAAACCGGCTGTTAAACCAACCGAAACCCCAGTAAAACCGACAGTCACTACGACGATTACAGAGAAAAAAGTCGAAAAACCTGTCGTGCAACCAGAGCAAGCTAAACCTGTTACTCAAGCTGAGCCTGCCGATACTTCACCGCGGTCGGTGTCGATTGGTGGTTCAGGTGTGCAATGGAGCCGCTCTCCAAAACCAGTTTATAGTAATCAAGATTTACAAGGTGAAAACCGTCGAGTAGTGGTGTTGATTGAGGCGAATGAAAAAGGGTCGATTGTGAATGCCCGTATTACGCGCTCAAGTGGTGTGCCTGCTTTAGATGAAAAGATTTTAAGAGCTGTCAAAGGCGCTAAATTTAAACCTTATAAAGAAAATGGTGTGGCTTATCCAATTCGGGCTGAGCAACCATTTGATTTAGAATTGAATACAAAACGCTAACTTTATCAGGAGTTCGAGTATGAACTTTTCAGTTTATTGGCAACATGCTGATGCAGTCAGTAAAACACTGTATTTCATCTTGTTGGCAATGTCGATTGCAACGTGGACCATCTTTGTTTTACGTATCATGGGTACACGTCAATTGAAACAACAAGCTTATGCTCAACTTTCACAAGCTTTAGCTAAGTTAAAATCAAAGTTTGCTGTATTGAACTTTGAACAACGTAAAGCCGTTGCAGAACAAGCACTCCTTCGTCAAATTTCTGCTGAAAAAGCGAATGCTGAGAAAGGTGTTTCAGTTCTAGGTACGATTGCATCGCTTGCACCGTTCGTTGGTTTGTTCGGTACAGTATGGGGGATTTTCCATGCCCTTGTTGCTGTTGGTAAAAGTGGTCAATCGGGCTTAGCGCAAGTTGCAACTCCTGTAGGTGAAGCCCTGATCATGACGGGTTTAGGTTTGGCTGTCGCGATTCCTGCGGTGTTAGCATATAACATCTGTGCACGTGTAAACCGTACTTTGGCACATGAGCTTCAAGACCAAGCGCACGGCTTGTTAATTGATACTATGTTGCAACAAGACTCAGCACCTGCGGCAGTAGAAAGTAAAGCGACTCAACAAGGTTTAGTTGGAGGTCAAGCTTAATGGCTTTTCAATTGGGTGACGATAACGATGCTGGCATGAATGAGATGAATCTCATTCCGCTGATCGATATTATGCTGGTTTTGATGATCATCTTCTTGGTGACAGCGACCGTTGCCAACCCATCAATTCCATTAACTTTACCAAAAACGACGGCTGATATTGTAGATCCTCCACCTAAAGCCATTACGGTGAGCATTAATGCAAATGGCGAAGTGGCTTGGGATAATCAAGTGATTAGCTTGGAAGAACTACAAACGCGTTTTAATGAAGCGGGTGAGTTGGAAACCAAGCCAACGGTTCAACTTCGTGCAGATAAAGAATCTCGTTACGATATGGTGGCACAAGTCATGTCTCGTGCGAGTGAAGCTGGACTGGCGGATATTGCTTTCGTCAGCGATAACTAAGTTGATGTAAAAAAAAGCGACTCTTGAAGTCGCTTTTTTTATTGTGAATTATTGAGTTATTTGCTGTCTTTCAATAAAGCCTGAAACTTAGAGCGCAGCTTCATCAGTTTTGGTGGAATGGCAAAGTTGCAATAGCCTTGAGACGGGTTACGAGCGTAAAAGTTCTGGTGATAGTCTTCAGCCGAATAGAACGTTGGTACAGGACTGAGTTCGGTCACAATCTCGAGACCTTCTGCCTTTAAGTCGTTAATCGCTTGCTCTGCGTCAGCACGCTGTGCATCATTAAAATAGTAAATGACTGAACGATACTGGGTGCCGACATCATTGCCTTGACGGTTGAGTGTTGTCGGATCATGAGTGGCAAAAAACACATCGAGCAGCTGAGCATAGCTGATTTGAGTTTCATCAAAATCAATTAAAATAACTTCGGCGTGGTTGGTATCGCCACGACAAATGTCTTCATACGTTGGGTTGTCGGTATCTCCACCTGCATAACCACTGGTCACTTTATGTATGCCCTGAAGCTCTAAATAAACCGCTTCTACACACCAAAAACATCCACCACCAAAGAGTGCTTGTTGCATTTTAAAATCCTAATTGTGTTTATTGTTTATATAAGGGCTGATTGGTGAAGCACAATGTTGTCTGCTACAGATTAAAAAAGCCTGTGATTACAGGCTTTTTATAGAAACAACTTAACGTGGTTGAATGGCAGAGCCAAACTGTAGCAGCAAGTTGCCATGTCGATCGAGTAGTTTCAGCGTTTTACCAAACACTTGGTAATGCGTCACTTTTGCCAGCGCTTCTTGGAACTGTTGCGGAACAGCACTGTTATTGATACAGGCCATTCGGGTGGTTGCGAGCTGGCTCAAGGTGAGCGTATCGCGTCCGACGGTATAGCTGCCCATAATGCGGTTACAGCCATCTGCACCACTGATGCGGTTATCAGCTGAAAACTGAAGGCTTGGAATATTACGTTCATTGGGTGCTGTTTTAATTTCGGTATTGCCGATTTGCGTCAAAATCCAAGTCCGTTGCTGAAGCTGTTGAATGTTGGCCATTTCAATGGTGTCGGATGGCGGTGGTGTCGTTTGGCAACCAGTCATGATTAAGCTACTCGCTAAAAGACTGCTTGCAATCAGTTTTTTTAACATGGGATCAGACTCTTATTTTGATGTATCGTCTGAACTATCAAAGCAAATTTTGTCGTTGATTGCCAGTTTTAACTTGCAGCTTTTCGTTGCAGACCTTAGCGTGTTTGGTCAACGGGTAAACCCTGACGAATGAGCTGTGAATACTCAGGACTGGTTAAAGCTGTTTCTTTGCTTACACGTGGGTTGATATAGGCTTTTTGATACCATGTTTTCATATCCCACTGTTGGCTAATCGCGCCTAAATCATACAAATAATTCGGCAAATAACCTGAAGCTAAAATACGGTAGTCAGTCGGTAAAGCGTCATGTGAAACGGCTTGAACCATATCAAATACCAAGGTGGTACAATTACTGGTGAGGGTGTTATACCACTTAGGATGTTTGGCGAGCTCGTCTGCCTTATGTAGATACTCTACAAACAGTGCTTTACTTTCAGCCTGTCCGAGGCGAACAGGAAAGAAATAGACTTGTTCATGACGAATATTGCTGCGGGTATACACAATATCATGCTCATCTGAGGCCACTAAACTCAGCTCATATTTTCTAAAAAAACCACCAATCGCTGAAAATTCTTCATTTTTCTCTTTGCGAATTTCAATGGAAAAGGTCAGCGGTGCGGTATTGGCAAAATCAAAACTGACCAAAGTGTGCGCGATTTGTGGCCCCATCCAGTATGAGGTAATGATATTGACCCCAGTGATTTGATTTAGATCGAAAGAGCGGGTATCCCAATGTTCAGTATAGGAGCCATCGGGGTGCCATCTGAAATTGCGGATATTATGAAGTGTCACATGGTCGCCTTGTTTTTCATAATGCAAGATTTTTGCTACTTCAGGTTGCCAGTCGCGGTCTTGGCGTGCGTCTAAGCTAAAATACCAAGACAACGCCAATAAAAAACCAAGGAGATAAAGGATGATATCGAGGCGACGACCAAAAAAGCTTTGGGTGATATAGATGCCTAAAATGCTGAGCGCAAAAGCAATCCAGATCCCAATAAAAATACGGCTGACCAACCAACCCCAAGGCGCTTGAATCCACAATGCAAAACACAGCCAAATTGAACTGAACAAGACAAAAATACTAAACAGGGTGTGGAGTAACCCAAAGCCCAGTGTCCGCCAAAATTCTATTTTGATCATGTTGTGCATCGTGCTTTTAGCAAAAAGAATATGCTTTATTTTTGATAAGTTGCGAACTCAAAAGCAATTCCAGTTTTGTCATCAATATGTTGTTCTGACACCACTTTTTTAAATGCTGCTGGAATGGCAGGGTAAAAGACATCCCCCATAGCATCTATATTAATATGTGTTAACTCTAAACGGTCTGCAATATCAATGGTTTGTTGAAATATTTCACCGCCACCTATGATAAAAATAGTTGTAGGTTTCTCGGAAGATTGAACATCTTTAATAGAATTTTTTAAAGCTTCCTCAATTGAATGAGCAACTTTGACTCCATCAAAACTCCAGTTTGGATTACGAGTAATTACCCAGTTCACGCGTTTAGGTAAAGCACGCCCAATTGAGTCGAAATTTTTACGTCCCATGATAATTACGCCACCTTGCGTAATTTCTTTGAAGTGTTTTAAGTCTGCTGAAATATGCCAAGGAAGATCGTTATCTTTACCAATACATTGTTGGTTGTCCATAGCAACCACATGTACTACTTCATAATTACTGAAAGTCATAACTCTAAAATCCAAGCCAAATTTAAACAACGCAAAGCAAAATAAATCCCACTTTAACTTAATAAAATGGGATTTAGTTATTGTAACTATAAAATAGGAAATTAAATAGTTACGATTTTTTAAGTTCGCTTAAGAATAGTAGATATTTATTCTGTAAAAGATTTTAAACAGCGACAGGTGCTTTAATCCCAGAATGTGATTCATAACCCACGATTTCGATATCTTCAAATTTAAAGTCGAAAATATCTTTAACCGCAGGATTGAGTTTCAGTTGGCACAGCCCTAAAGGTTCACGGCTTAACTGAAGCTTCGCTTGCTCAAAATGGTTGGCATATAAATGCGTATCACCACCCGTCCAAACAAAGTCCCCAACACCTAAACCGCAGACTTGCGCGATCATATGGGTGAGTAGCGCATAACTGGCAATATTGAAAGGCACACCTAGAAAAACATCGGCACTGCGCTGATAGAGCTGACAAGACAGTTTGCCGTTATGAACAAAAAACTGGAAGAGGGTGTGGCACGGAGGAAGGGCGACTTGCCCAGCTTCTTGTGGATTCCAACCCGATACAATCAGACGGCGTGAGTTTGGATTGGTTTTAATTTCATTGACTAACCAAGCAATTTGGTCAAAACCATCTTTTTCATACAAACCGTCGGCTTTTTTAGTTGCACCGAAATTACGCCATTGATGACCATACACAGGCCCCAGTTCACCTTCTGGGCGACCAAAACGCGCAGTTTGTTCTGCGGTTGACCATTCATCCCAAATACTGACTTTGTTGTCCTGTAAATATTGCACATTGGTATCGCCTTTTAAAAACCACAACAGTTCAATCACGATTGAACGAAAGTGAACTTTTTTAGTGGTTAATAAAGGGAAGCCTTGAGAAAGATCAAAGCGCATTTGATGACCAAATACCGAGCGCGTACCTGTACCAGTACGGTCGCCTTTATCACCACCGTGATCGAGGATGTGTTGTAGCAGGTCTAAATACGTTTTCATAAAACTCTCAAATAAACACTTCGGGAGAACAGATCTCTTAAAAGAAGGGCCTGTTCTTTCCACTCTAAATTATAAAATCTGCGGATGATTATACTGAATTGTGCCTTATTGCGCACCCGAGATTAGTAAGTCAGGCGAGATGATTAATCATATAAAAGTTATGTGAAAGCTATTACAGAAAACCAGATTAAAGTGGTTTTGTGCAGGATTTAAACTGGAATGATTGAGTTGTATTGGATCTAAATAGGCAGTCGTTTAGATGGGCAATCCATTCCATATCTAAGGACTTCGTTGCCGATGTTGAAACATTTGGGCTTGAGGCGAATAGGCACTTGGTGAAGGATTAAATTTTTTTAGTTAATTTAGGTTTCAAAAAGTACAGAGAAAAGAAAACTTTAGAAATGTTGTGTTGCATTTTGAAAAAAAATATTACATTTACGACATGAAAGTTCAATGCTGAGCGGTTAGTATTTCGAACTCGAAAAGTTGCACACCCCTAATGATTGGGAGGAGAGTTGGTTTTAGTATGCCTTATGATCAAAACGTAAATATGAATGACGTCTATGCGCCTGCGCAAACCAATATCATAATACGTTCTCAGTCAGAGCGAAATGTCACCGCTTCGGATATTTTAAGCTCGAAGCAGGCAAGAGAAAGGGCCATTAGCAACCATCAGCGTGTGGATCTTGAAAAATTTACAGGTTTCTTAAGAAATATCACCCGTCAAACCAGCACCCAAAAATGTGCTAAAAGTATTCGCATTGGCTTAGAGTCTGCGGGTGCACGCTTCAAGAGCCATCCTGTGGCTGCGGCAGATTGGGGGAAGACCTTAACCAGCATTGGTTATCGTAAAATCAACTTATCTTTTGATCAGCCTAAAAAAGGCGATATTTATATTATCGACCGTACTGCAAAAAACCGTTATGGACATATTGCCGCTTATTCAGGCAATGGTTGGGTTTCTGATTTTAAACAAAGTGGTTATGCGGTTTACCGTAACCAAAATGTGAACTACAGCTATTATCGAATGGATTAAGCAGATGTTGACGGGATGTAGAGCAACTCCGCATCCCGATTAAATTCTTTTTTCACGCTGTGCGTGAATCGATACTAAAAATAAACCAATTCCACTAAAGCCGATACACTGGAGCGCCAGCGGAATTTTATCTTGCGCGGGTAGATAGCCTAGCAAACAAATCAGGGCAATTAGGGGCAGAAAAATAACCAAACGCGAAAAGCCTTCCCGATACGGATTGTCCTGAGCAATCTTCAATTGCACACCACGTAGCAAATGCGTTGCAATGCCAATCACGAGACTCAAACCAATAAAGATTGTGCCAAGCTGTTGAACTTGTGCTGCCATAAAAATCATCACGCAAGTGGCGATACAAACGATGAGTTTAATTTGACGGCTACAGCGTTCAGAATACCAAAAGTTCAACATGTTTATTGGGACTCAGACTGAGTATTGTTATGCAAAAGAGATAGAGGGGAAAATAGGCAAATCCCTAGTGCCATAAAACCAATCCCTTGCGCACCTGGAATCAGCAGCTCACCATCTTTAATATTCATAAAAATCAGCGCTAAGAGTAGGGCAATCGGAATCCAAGTCAGTAGACGATACAGGAAGCCTGTAGGGTTCTTGGCGGCAAAATGGATTTTGCAGTAACGACAAATCAGAAAAACAATCCCAGTACCCAAGAACATTAAAATGGCATTGAGGCTCAGGGGATCCATCCAATACAACACACCTGTTACAACAGCAATTGCGATAAAAATAAGTAATTTTTTAAGAATAGAAATTGAGGGATTAAACCAAAATTCGAGCATGGGAGTAATGTATTTAAAAAACCAAACATATGTCACTTTAGCATAATTTGGCCCTAAAAAAGGGGGGCAATGATGCCCCCAATATTTAATCCGATCATCGGATCAGCCATAATTCTTTTGTGGGCCCCAATCATAGATTTTCTTTTGATAGGCATACCACATCATCCACGCACCGACTAAAATCATTGGCAGACTGAGGAATTGGCCTTTACTCATCCATGCGATGAACAGCTGTCCGTTGTCAGGTTCACGGAAGAACTCGACGATGAAGCGGGCCATACCATAACCGATCAGGAATAAAGCTGAAACCGCCATGCGCGGGCGTGGCTTTGAACTGAACCACCACAGTACGATGAACAACAATAACCCTTCAAAAAAGGCCTGATAGAGCTGAGAAGGATGGCGAATTAGCTGTAGCGGATCCGTTGGGAAAATCATACCCAGTGCAAAGTTTGGGTCTGCAACAGGACGACCATAAAGCTCTCCGCCAATGAAGTTACCAATACGGCCAAACATGAGCCCTGTAGGGACACATGGCGCAATAAAGTCGAGGGTTTGGAACCAAGTCATTTTGTATTTCTTGCACCAGAACAGCATGGCAAGCATTACACCCAAGAAGCCGCCGTGGAAACTCATACCGCCTGTCCAGACTTGGAACAGCCAGATTGGGTTGGCAAGGAATTGCTCAAAGCCATAAAAGAAGACGTAACCGACACGACCACCAATAACTACGCCTAGAGCGCCATAAAAGATCAGATCGGAGACCATGTCAGGTGTCCAACCTCGTTCTTTCGCGCGGTAGCTTGCTAGTCCCCAAGCAAACAAAAAGGCCAATAAATACATCAGTCCGTACCAATGGACTTGTAAAGGGCCAAGTGCTATTGCGACGGGGTCAATATTTGGATAGGTCAGCATGCATATTCCTAGTCATTATGTTTTGAACAGATTTTAGCTGAAAGAGATGAAAAATGTTGTACATTCAATGTGTAAAGATGATGAGTATCGTTTATGTGTATTGTTGCAATAGCATGGCAGGTCTTGGATGAGATGCCATTGTGTTTGATTTCAAATCGAGATGAGTTCTATCAGCGTCCTTCGAGCCATTTAAAGCAATGGGAAAATAGCCCGATTATTGCAGGGCAAGATTTGCAGTCTGGCGGCACATGGATGGGTATAACGCCAACAGGACGTTGGGCCGTTTTAACCAACTTTCGCGATGGAAAGGATCAAACCAGCTATCCAACGTCTCGTGGACATTTAATTCAATCCTTTTTAGAGTCTGAACAAACCCCGATTCGTTTTGCACAAGACTTAGAGAAAAAACAATGCGACTATGCGGGCTTTAATCTTTTTATGGGGGATCGGCATCAGGCGGTCTATATGAGCAATCGCGGTGAAGCACCACAGGTTCTTCCGAAAGGCGTGTATGTGGTGTCGAATGGTTTGATGACGGAACATTGGGAAAAAACCAAACATTTACGTAAGCGCTTTACCCAAGAGTTCTTACCGATGTTGCAACAATCCCATATCTTACAAAGTGAGTTAGAGACAACGGCTTGGGATATTTTGCAAGATGAGCGAAAAGTTGCGAATGAGTTGTTACCGCAAACGGGTATTGCCTTGGAGATGGAAGCGTTATTGTCATCGACTTTTATTCAAAGTCCAGTGTATGGCACACGCAGTTCTAACTTTTTATGTATGCAAGCACAGCAGTTTATATGGTTGGAAAAGACTCAATATGGTGAGCAAAAAGGAAAGATTGTACGACAGCAAGTGAAGATTGAAGCATAAAAAATGCCGACATGGTGTCGGCATTTTTTTATTGTCGCTAGATTATGCTTTTGCTGTTTCTAATGCTTCGCCAGCGATTACACCACCATCTTTACGGGTGATGACTACGGTTGCAGAACGAGGTACTTTACCTAAGCGGCTATAACGATCGCTTTGGTTGGCGGGCCATGCGCCCCCTGGATGCTGGACATTTACGAAAATCGCTTTGTAGTCTGGTGTCATGGTCACACCGGTAATTTCACAGCCTGAAGGGCCTGTAAGGAAACGGCGAACCCGATCATTATTCAGCTTGGCACCGACAAAGGTTTCCTGACCTTCAGCTTTGGTACTGGAAGCAATTGCTTTAGTACCATCACCGACTTTACCCGGAAGTGCTGCTAACATCATGCAGTTGGTTTCATCGGTGTACTGACCATCATCGGTCTGAATCCACAGAATCCCGCGCGGATCGAACCACATGCCGTCCGGGGCGGAGAAGTCATTTAAATCATCCAGACCTGACAGGTTGATGTTAGAGGCAGCACGTGCTTCTGCACCGAACAGGAAAATATCCCAAGCAAAACTTGTCGCTGTAACTGTGTTTTTAGCTTCACTGAAACGAATGATATGACCATTCATGTTTCCTGAGTTGCTAGCTGCCGAGCCTTTAAAGTCGATGTAGCTACGTGGGTTGGCTGCATCGGTTGGGTAAGCACGTCCACGGTTACCGTTGTTGGTAAGCGTCACATAGACTTCACCATTTTCGGGATTCACTGCAACCCATTCTGGACGGTCCATTTTGGTCGCACCAACATGGTCAGCCGCAAGACGGGCATTGATGACGATGTCATCTTGGCCTGCAAATGGATAGATTTCATTGGCAGCAGTTAAACCATTTTTGCCATGAGTCAGTTCTAACCATTCACCTGTACCGTCATCATTGAATTTAGCGACATATAATGTCCCTTTATCCATATATTTATCACCAGCAGTATAACCACCATTGACGTCTTTCGGATCCCAGACTGCTTCAGAAACAAATTTATAGATATATTCGCCGGTCGCATCATCACCCATATAGAACGCTAATGGCTGACCCGGAATAGGGTTACTACAGCGGCAATCTTCGTGTGCAAAACGACCCAGTGCAGTACGTTTAACTGGACGTGTAGTCGCGCTAAATGGATCAATCTCTACAATGAAGCCACACGTATTCATGACATTACGGTAGTCTGCTAGCGCGTTTTCACCTTTAACTGAAATATCCCAACGATCATACAGATCTTTGTCACCAGTTAACTCGGCAATTGGAGTATTCCATAAATATTGCGAAGAAAGGGCATTAGCACCACCACGACCATAACGTGATAAGGCAATTTCTTCTTTTGCAATGGCACGTGTGTCATTGGCTTGACGAGCGAAATAACCGTCCCAGTTTTCTTCAGCCGTTAAGTAAGTTCCCCATGGCGTATAACCATTACCACAGTTGGCAAAGGTACCGCGAGTCAGCGTCCCATCTGGTGAGAAAATGGTTTTGACTAAGTCAGAACCACGCGCTGGTCCATTAATTTCCATCTCGGTTGCTGCAGTGATACGACGGTTAAAATTAGAATTTAAGTTGATTTTAACGTCTTGTGTATTTGCATCTTTGCTGATCTCAATAACAGAAACACCATGCGCATTCACTTCACGGAGTACCTGATCTTCTGGACGTACGCCATTGATAACTTTTGTACCTTCTGGTGTATGGAGCTGAGGTAGTTGTAGGTATTCGTGGTTTAGAACAAGTAAACCTTGTGTTGATTCTTTGGCAGCATAATTTTTGTTGGTTGGATGCATACCGAAGAAGCTCATACCATCATGGTTATCGCCGGCACGGAATTGATAAGATGCACCTGATGGTAGTTCAGCATCGGTTTTTTCTGGATAAGTAGGGTTAATTGGATCGCCTACTGCATATAACACTTTCAGCTGGTAGCCTGCAGGAACACTGAAGAAGTTCGCTGTATTTTTTCTCACAGGTTCAAAGGTTAATTTATTCGGACGTGCTTTTAGATCGCTCCAGGCATGTTGATCTGGGTTAGTGGTGGCTGGCGGTGTAGTTGGATTACCGTCAGGAGTACCAGAATCATTATCATCATCTGAACAACCACTTACTGTTGCTGCAAATGCTAATGCCATTGCCCCACTTGTAGTTTTTGCAATAAAACCACGACGATTCATATGTTGATCAAGAATCGTTTGAAAATGCGTATTATTTGAAGTGTTACTATCTTCGGTCAGATCCTGACACGGAATCATTTCATCGTTGTTCATTTAAAAGTCCTAGCTTTTCTTTAATGGCTTGGTTGCTGCTTAAAAGCTAGAAATAAACTACCCGCTGAATATGACAGTACCTTGAAGAAAATATTTCAAAAAAGTTAAATAAATTAGTATTTTATTTAAATTTAAAAAACAAAAAGACATCCAGAGCTGCCTGAGTAAATCGATATTTTTTTGTTTTGGCTGGTATTGTTATTCAGTCTTTAAACGACGTTTCTCAATCAGTTTTCCTGCCAGTAAACCAAGTTCAAACAGCAGCCACATCGGGACAGCCAGCATGATCATTGATAGGGCATCCGGGGGTGTCACAAACATTGCCACAAAGAAGCAACCCACAATAATAAAGCGGCGTTTCTCGACCAGCTGCTGGGTACTGACCACACCAATTAAAATCAGTAATAGGGTAATAATTGGAATTTCAAAGGTAAACCCGAACACCAAAAACAGCTTCAAACAAAAGGTCAGATAGCTATTAATATCCGTCATCGGGGCAACCGTTTCCGGCGACACACTGATGAAAAAATGCAAAATTGACGGCAGTGCAACAAAATAGGCAAAACTGATGCCGATATAAAACAGACAAATACTGCCAATCAACAAAGGTAAGGCCAAACTTTTTTCTTTCTCATATAGTGCAGGTTTTACGAATGCCCAAAGCTGATACAAAATAAATGGCATCGCTATCAGCAACGCCACAAAAAAGTTCAGTTTAAATGGTGCCATAAAGGTTGCCGTGACATCGGTTGCAATCATGGTCGATGTATGTGGCAATTGCGCACGTAAGGGCTCTGATAAGACCTGATAGGTTTTATTGGCAAATGGCAATAAACAAAAGAATAAGGCAATAATTAACCCGACAATTTTAAAAAGATGCTTACGCAGCACCATCAGGTGCTTGGTAATTGGCATTTCTTCTAATGCAGGTTGCTCAGACTTCACCGCTAAATGAGGAAGCTGAGTAGAATTGGGCTGACTCATACCGCGACCTTCATTTCAGTATATATTGTATTTTGAATGGGGGAGATAGATGCTGATGCAGTCCGTACTGGCGCTTTAGGGATGCGTACCATGCACTGTTTTTCTGTATTTTCAACAGGTTGATAAAACTGCTGTTGTAAGTTGTTTAAAGATGCCTGTTTTGAGTCTGTCGATGATTTTGCATCATCAAAGATTTTTTCATTTTTCATTTCAGACATCTGAGCCTGCATTTTTGCTTCAAGCTCTTGAATACGTGCCATTTCTTGCTGCATTTGTTCACGTAATTCAGATAAACGCAATTCACGGTCGATGTCGTTTTGAACATTGCTGACCATACGTTTTACTTTGCCATACCACTTTCCAACAAAACGCGCAGCTTCTGGAAGTTTCTCAGGACCCAGCACCAATAATGCAATGATGCCGAAAATCAGCAGTTCTGTCATTCCAATATTGAGCATAATCTCAAACCCTCAGCCTTAGTGTTTTACTGTCGAATTGACATCACTGCTATTGGCTTGATGTTCAATCGTACGAGGTTCTTTGAGTTGCGCCGCTTCTGCCTCATCATCTTTTATTGATTTTTTAAAATCTTTGACCGCGCCACCCACATCTTTACCTAAGTTCTTAAGTTTGGCTGTACCAAAAAGAAGAATAACCACAATTGCAAAAATTAGTACGTGCCAAATTGATAGTCCCGCCATGGGTAGATCCTCATCATTTTTCGTTTTCCCTATATCAACAGGCTTGTGTGACATTGCGGTGACGATGATGTTTCAATTTCAAGACAAAACGATCGCTTTGCACTGATTTTGAGAAAAAGCAGTGTTATGATGATTCCGTGAAATTTCAAGGATATTGAAGTGACGTTGCTGCTCCCTCTGTTGGCCTTTCTTAGTGGTTTACTCCTTGCATCCACCCCATTGGCAACACGGTTGAAAACAGGCTTTTCAAGTCTTTTAGCGCGTTGCTTCATTCCGATTGTTATTGTCTACAACATGGTGTTTTATCAGGCTGGTAGCTTTAGTCTGATGTTATTCAGTTTTGTCGTGGCAGTGCTCTTATTTTACTTTTTCCTCTATTTTTCAAAGAATAAATTAAGCGCCCTATGTTTTAGTTATGTCAATATGGCATGGCTAGGCTTTCCTTTTGCGATTGCGTTGTTTGGCACAAAAATTAGTCCAGCAATGGTGGCCTTATATATCGGTGGCTCTATTTTTGGCAATCTCTGGGCAGTAACGGCCGTTAGCCAAACACCGTTAGCTTTTTCATTTATTTTAAAAAAAGTGCTCTGTGCTCCCCCCATGATTGCTTTGATTCTGGCCCTTATTTTTCGTTCCGTTGGGGTGCAATATTGGTCACAGCATGATCTGATTGATGTGGTTTATAGTGCAGCCAAATTTGGTATGAGCTTCTCTGGCATGTGTGTATTGGGCATGTGGTTGAGGCACACCAAAGTTGAGAAAGCGGACCTGTGGCAAAGTAGTCAGACGGCTTTGTTAAAACTAGCATGTGGCGCGGTGCTGTGTGGGCTGAGTTATCGTTACCTCGCTATTCCTAATATTGAACAATATATTGGGGTCATGTTCTTATTGTTCTGTTTACCGCCAGCAGCCAATATTGTGGCTTTGGAAACGCATTATCAGGGTACAGGCACGTCGGCAAAATACATTGCTTCAGGTACGATCATCAGCTGTGTCGTAGTGAGTATTTATGGTTTATTGCTGCATGTATTTGCTGTGATCTAAGTACTCACTTTTAGCTGGAGATGCGTAGTGCTGCGCAAGGGCGATAGAGGAGAATATAGAAAATATTTCGCCACCATTCTCCCTAAAGGGAGAAGGGGCAACATTGCGCAGCTTAGTTTTTATTGTTCTAAACTGGCTTTAAACAGTTGCATCGCCTGACCACGATGGCTGATTTTATTTTTTTCTTCTTTGCTCATTTCTGCACTTGAAAGCCCTAACTCGGGTAACCAGAACAGCGGGTCATAACCAAAACCATTTTCACCACGTGCAGCCTCCAGTACTTCACCTTTCCAAATGCCTTGGAAAATTTGTGGAAGAGGATCATCAGCATGTTGTACTAACGCTAAAACGCATACAAACATGCCTTCAATCGCTTGACCATCTTTACGCAGTGGCTTGAGTTCAGCTAAGAGTTTTTGGTTATTGGCAGCATCATCGCCGTGTTCACCTGCATAACGCGCAGAGTAAATCCCCGGTGCACCACCTAAAACTGGGACACAAATCCCAGAGTCATCTGCAATGGCTGGTTTTCCTGAAATTCTAGATGCATGGCGTGCTTTAATAATCGCATTTTCGACAAAGCTCAGACCATCTTCAATGGCATCTTCAATATCCAATTTACCTTGAGCAATCACTTCAACAGGTAAGTTGAGCTCTGCAAATAATTTTTCAAATTCCGCAATTTTACCTTTGTTATTGCTTGCGAGGACTAATGTGCCTTGAGATAACCAATCAGTTGATGCCATGTGAAGGATCCGTGCTTTAAAAATTATGCGGTTATTTTAACAAGTCCGACTCATGGATAGGCAATAAAAAAGCACCCGAAGGTGCTGAGTATGGAAATAAAAGCTTATTGAGCTTGAATCCACTTGTCTGCACGGTCACGTGCTTGACGAATTTGATCTTGTGTTAAGTTTGCCGCTAAGGCTGTTTTCTTGCCTTCAGAAAGCGTAATCACTTTATTGTCGAGCATGCCATCACGGGTTGAAAGCTCATACCATTGATAAGCACCCATGTAGTTTTTCTTTTGCTCTTCCATCATCGCCAAGTTAAAGCTTGCGCGGTTATCACCACGGCTGGCTGCTTTTTCAAAGTATTGACGTGCTAAAGATTCATCTTTTTTGGTGCCTAGGCCATCTGCAAGCATACGACCAACATTTAGCTGAGCAGCCGAAAGACCTTGATCTGCAGCGGCTTTGTACCAAGCAAAGGCCTGTCGTTCATCTGCAGAGATGTCTTTACCTTGTTGATACTTGGTTGCAAGATAGAACTGCGCAGCAGGCTGACCTGCTTTTGCTGCTTTAATTAAGCTATTGATATCCATAACAGAATATTGTGCAGCTTGACTCGCAACAGACGTGGTTGGGGAAACATAATCTGCATGAGCCTGAATGCTCAAAAGTCCAACCAGTAGTGTCGTGCTTAAGAATAGTTTTTTCATAGAGCGCTCACTCGATAAATTGCGACTTCACCAAACAAATTCGGGAGACGTTTACTGAGTAAACTATCTTGTTGATCCCCATTTACAGCGAGTCGATTAATAATTCTGATGTTATTTTCCGCACAAAGTGCTTCAAAATCACGGAAAGTACATAAGTGGATATTGGGTGTGTTATACCACATGTACGGTAAAGCTTCAGAAACAGGCATCATTCCTTTCAGTGCCAAGAAAGAACGAGTCTTCCAATGAGCAAAGTTTGGAAATGTAATGATCGCCTGTTTCCCTACACGCACCATATCACGTAATAAAACATCTGGTGCATCTACCGCTTGCAAGGCTTGTGCCATAACGACATAGTCAAAAGACTGGTCTGCAAAGCGGCTTAAACCCAAGTTTAAGTCCTGTTGGATAATATTTAACCCGCGACCGACCGCAATTGCAATCTTTTCTTGATCAATTTCCAGTCCATATGCGCGAATATTGTGCTTTTTGCTCATGTGGGCCAGTAATTCACCGTCACCACAGCCCAAATCGAGTACGCTGGAATCAGGTTTGATCCATTTTTCTGCCAGTTGATGATCAATACGCATTACACAGCCCCCTGAGATGTTGCTTGAAGGTGTTCAGAACCGCCTAGAAATGCACGTAACGCTTTTACATACAAAGGAATCGGGAACAGGAATGAGTCATGGCCTTGTTCAGCGTCGATATCTAAATAGCTCACCGGTTTGTGATTGGTGATCAGCGCATCCACAATTTCTTGTGAGCGTTGCGGGGTAAAACGCCAGTCGGTGGTAAAGGACACCACAAGGAACTGACATTTGGTCTGTGACATGGCTTTAACTAAAGACTGCTCATACTCACGCGCAGGATCAAAATAATCTAAAGCTTTGGTCATAATCAGGTAAGTGTTGGCATCAAAGTTACGGCTAAATTGCTCACCTTGATAACGCAAATAGCTTTCGACTTGGAACTCGACATCGAAACCATACATAAATTTGCCTGACTTTAGGTCACGACCAAATTTCTGCTTCATGGCTTCTTCAGATAAGTAGGTAATATGGCCGACCATACGTGCCAAAATTAGGCCACGTTTTGGATAGCTGTCATTTTCAAGATAGCGACCATCATGGAAGTCTGGATCAGACAAAATTGACTGGCGTGCGACTTCGTTAAAGGCAATATTCTGAGCCGATAATTTCGGCGCACTGGCAATAATCACGCATTTTTGCAAGCGATCAGGATAATCAACCGACCATTGCAAGGCTTGCATACCACCCAATGAACCGCCAATCACCGCACTCCAGACCTGAATGCCCAGATGATCAGATAAAATGGCTTGGGTTTTAACCCAGTCACGGACGGTGACTAAAGGAAAGTCTGGACCATAAGGACGGTTATCATTTTCAGGATTTGGCGAAGTTGGCCCTGTTGAACCGCTACAGCCCCCAATATTGTTCAGTGCTACCACGAAAAACTTTGAAGTATCAATCGCTTTACCTGGGCCAATACAAGCATCCCACCAACCCGGTTTTTTATCGTCAGCATGATGGTAACCCGCAGCATGATGATGACCTGATAGTGCATGGCAAATTAAAATCGCATTGGATTTATCTGCATTGAGTTCCCCATAGGTTTCAACCATCAATTCATAACGAGGAAGAATACGACCGCATTCGAGCTCTAAGGGCCCTTCAAAAGTAAACTTTTGTGGAGTAACGATACCCACGGAGTCAGCAGGAAAAGACACAGGAATAATACGCCTTAAATCTTTGGGGTTAATAAACAAAAGGATACCACTTGAGGGTATCCTTCTAAAGTCATTTTAGTGCTAATTATTATTGCTAATACTTATACCGCAGCAGCAATCACTTGATCTGTGCTTAACACACCTTGATCAATTAAGCGGTTGGTACACGCAATAATCGCTTCAATCGATGAGGTCACAATGTTGTCGTGAATACCCGCACCGAAGGCTGATTTTCCAGTGCCTTTGACTTGTAACTCAACCAAAGCCAAGGCTTTTGCATTTGCTCCAGAGCTAATACCACGCTCTTCGTAGCTCAAGACGTCAATTGGTAACTGTAAAGCATCCAACATTGCAGAGATTGGACCATTGCCTTCACCACGTAATTGCTGCGTTTCACCATTCACTTCAACTTCAAGCTCAACCACTTGTTTGCCGTTGTTGTCATACAAACGGTAGTTTTTAGTCGAGTAATGTGTATCTTTGGTGTCCACATAAGTTTCTTTGAACAATTTCCAAATTTCTTGTGCGGTAATTTCAGTGCCTTCTTCATCGGTACGTTTTTGTACGGTTTGAGAGAATTCAATTTGGATACGACGTGGCAATACCACGTTGTAATTTGCTTCTAACAAGTAAGCAATACCGCCTTTACCTGACTGTGAGTTGACGCGAATCACAGCATCATAGTCGCGGCCCAAGTCTTTCGGGTCGATTGGCAAGTATGGCATATCCCAAATTTCTTCGTTCTTTTGGAACTCAAACCCTTTTTTAATAGCATCTTGATGCGAACCAGAGAATGCGGTGAAGACTAAGTCACCTACATATGGGTGACGAGGGTGAACAGGCAAACCTGTACATTCTTCTACCGTTGCAATGATTTCATTGATATTTGAAAAATCTAAGTTTGGCGCAACACCTTGAGAGTACATATTCAAAGCAATTGCAGCGACGTCGACGTTACCAGTACGTTCGCCATTACCAAACACACAACCTTCGACACGGTCTGCACCGGCCATAATCGCCAATTCTGATGCAGCAATCCCACAGCCACGGTCGTTGTGACAGTGCACAGAAATAATCACGCCATCACGACGAGCAATGTTGCGGTGCATCCATTCAACTTGGTCTGCATAAACATTCGGTGTTGAAACTTCAACCGTAGCAGGTAAGTTTAAAATCACTTTATTGCTTGGCGATGCTTCCCAAATTTCGGTAACTGCATCACACACGTCTTTTGCAACTTCTAATTCAGTTGCAGAGAAACACTCTGGGCTGTACTGGAACACCCATTCCGTTTCAGGATATTGCGCTGCATATTCTTTGACTTTGCTGGCTGCATTGACCGCCAATTGCTTCGCACCTGCAACATCAACATTTAAGACTTTTTGGCGGAAAGTTGGTGCATTTGAGTTATAAATATGCACGATTGCACGTTTTGCACCCGCTAAAGACTCAAAGGTACGTTGGATCAAATGATCACGTGCTTGAACTAAAACTTCGATATACACATCATCTGGAATGTGATTTTCTTCGATTAATTTACGGGTAAAGTCAAAGTCAATTTGAGAGGCTGAAGGGAAACCGATTTCAATATTCTTGAATCCAATTTTCACCAACATTTGGAACATTTTAAATTTTTGTTCCATGTCCATCGGTTCAAAAATCGCTTGGTTACCATCACGCAGGTCAGTACTCATCCAAATAGGCGCTTTTGTAATTTCGTTGTTTGGCCATTGACGGTCTGGCAAGTCAACACGTTGATACATGCGACGATATTTTTTACTTGGATCAGCCAACATCATGAGGTAACTCCTTACATAGTACGGGTTGCATTTAAGGGGGGTAATAAAAAGCAACCTACTACTGAATATAGATTGTGTCTATGGTCTCTATTTACAAGGGAGTCTTCAGGGTGTTTGTAAACGTAAATATTTGATACGACTTAGATTTACCGTGAGTAACCTTGTAACGTTATATTTAAGAGTTTAATCCAGTTCGGTCGAAAAGATTTTTCTTTTTTTATGGCTTTTAGTCGTATCTGAAAAAATATTTCCCTTTAATTTGATATATAGGGGAAATATTTCCGTGTATTTTTGAGATGTGTTTGATCTTTTTCTTCATTTTAAGAATTTGATTCATTTCATTCGCTTTTTTGAAGAGGTTATGAGAACTCTATGACCATATCGGGCTGTATATCTGCAAGGGTTGCAGTGCCCATCAACGCCATGGTGATCTCAAATTCTTCTTTTAAGATTTTAAGCACATGGGCAACGCCTAAGGCACCCGCAGTGGCAAGACCATAAATACATGGTCTTCCAACTAAAACCGCGGAAGCACCTAAAGCAATGGCCTTAAACACATCTGAGCCGCGACGCACACCCCCATCATATAAAAGAGGGAAGTCATGCGGAACGGCTTTTTTTATGAGTTGCAAGGCTTTGAGTGGAGGAATACAGGTATCTAAAACTCGACCGCCGTGATTAGACACAATTAAGCCTTGTATGCCATGTTGAATGGCCAGTTGGGCATCGAGTGGGCTGACGATGCCTTTTAACAGGATGGGTAAATCAGTCTGTTGAACCATCCATGCGATGTCGTCCCACGTCGGAGCAATTTTCATTAGCCCATTAAACACGGGATGATCGCCTTCTTGCAGTTCAGGCAGTGGAATATGGGCAGGAGTGTGCGGATGCTGCATGTTTTCAGGAAGGTGAAAGAAAGCACGACGTTCACGGTCACGGATGCCTGTATGTGGAGAGTCCACAGTGATTACAATGGCGGTGAAATGTTGTGCCTCAGCGAGCTTCAGTAAAGCTAAAGACTTATCGCGGTCACCTTGCCAGTACAGTTGAAACCATTTGTAGGGATTTTCAGGTTTGAATGTTCGCATGTCTGTGTTGGTAAAAGTACTCAAAATCATATTGCTACCGAGTACTTCAGCTGCCAGTGCGGTTGCTGCTTCTGCTTCAGAATGAAACTGCTGTTGATGACCAATCGGTGCCACAAAAATAGGATGTGGAAAGATTTGCCCTAAGATTTCACAGCTCGTATTGCCTTGAGTGAGATCTCTTAACATGCGTGGTATTAAGTGCAAGTTTTGAAACTGAGCGAGGTTATTCCGAACACTGATCTCATCCATAGCGCCACCTTGCAAATAGTGCCAGACCATCTCGGGTAGATGCTTTTCTACCTCAATTTCATAGTCTGCAATCGTTTGCAATGAGGCAGGAATTTGGGTGAGTGGTGGCAAAACAGTTTTTGATGTCATGGAACGGTCCAGTTGCTACAGTAGTTGACGTTGGGCTGGGATTATTGTTTTACAGTTCAGCCCATTTGCGCATCAGGTTATGATACAGACTGGTGAGCTTGACCACTTCTTGATGTTGATCACTGAGTTGCACACGTAGGTTCTGAATAGTTTGATCAAGATTAAATAAGATATGGCGGTCAGCATCATCTCGAATCATACTTTGAACCCAAAAGAACGAAGCGACACGGCAGCCTGAGGTCACTGGTGTTACCTCATGCACGCTAGTAGATGGATATAAAATCATATCACCCGCGGGTAGTTTTACTTCATGATAACCATAGGTGTCTTCTACCACCAAATCGCCACCCTCATATTCGTCAGGTTCGCTTAGAAAAACAGTGCAGGATACATCAGTACGAATCCGATCTTTGCTTCCAGCTACCCAGCGAATGGCATTGTCCACATGGAAGCCAAAAGTTTCGCCCTGTTCATAGCGGTTAAAATAAGGCGGCAAAATATCTAAAGGTAGGGCAGCGGACATAAAGAGTGGATGTTGTCCAAGTGCTTCTAAGATGATATTGCCTAAGTGTTGTGTGAGAGGGTGATCTTCGGGGAGCTGTTGATTTTGTTTTACATTTTTTGAGAGTGATCCTGTGGTTTTTTTACCATCAATCCACTCGACTTTTGCCATTTCACGGCGAAAGTATTGTACCTGTTCTTTGCTTAATACATTGGGAATATGATGGATCACAACACGACCTGCTGAAAATGAAAGATCTATTTAGTCTTTAAGCATATATAAAAATAGCCTCAATGAGAGGCCATTTTTGTTTTGTTCCATAACTAAGTTATGGAATTAACTATCGAACTTAGTACTTAAAGTTTACAGAGAGTACTGCGCTACGACCTTCAGCTTCTGTTGCATAGTGAGATGCGTAAGCTTTAGTGAAATAACGTGTATCAGCCAAGTTGTTGACATTTAACTGTAGATCCACATTTTTGTTCACGTTATAACGCGCCATTGCATCGTAACGTACATAACCTGGAACAAATTTAGTATTTGCAGCATCACCATAGACTTTGTCCATTGCAATTGCACCAGCGCCTAAAGTTAATTCTGGCAATACTTTGTAAGTCGTCCAGAGAGTTGCACTATTTTCTGGAACATTTGGTAATTGTTTACCCTTCGCTGGGTTAGGATATGTACATACGCCTGCACGTGTACATGACGGACCTGGATTGGTCATTTCTGTATCTAAGTAAGAATATCCAGCAGTAATATCCCATTTATCCGTAATTTTACCTGTCGCGGTAAGCTCAATACCATCAACCTTGCTTTCCCCACCGTTGGTATACGTGCCAGCATCAAGTTGGATACGTGTATTTTGTTTTTCGGTACGGAAAATAGCAGCAGTAAGGTTTAAGCGGTCATTGAAAAGATCCCATTTCGTACCTAGTTCAATAGTACGTGCTTCTTCAGGTTTTAAATCCATGTAGGCTTGGCCAATTGCTTCTGAGCCATCACCACCATCGACACCTACAGGGTTTGCAGAGGTTGCATAACTTGCATAAATTGAACCATTTTCAACAGGCTTGAAGGTTAAACCAGCTTGATAGGTGAAAAAGTCTTTATTATTTTCAAGCTTAGCACCTGTAGCATTAGTCACTTGTTCTGTATCGAACTTATCCCAACGAAGTCCTAAATCCAATAACCATTGTGGATTGAACTCGATATTATCCAGTAAATAAACTGAAGTAACTTTAGTCGTGGTAGTTGTCGTATTACGATTCGCTACAGCTGTACCTAACCATTCTTCTTTAGAATTAGGATTAGTTAAAGAAGTACACCATGCATCATTAATTTTACAATCACTATTGAAGCCACCAGTTGTTGTACCAGCATAACCTGGGTAAGTTGTTGTATAGCTACCTTTGTTAGACTCTTGGTCGCTATATTCTGCACCCACATTAAATTTATGTTTAATTGTACCCGTATTAAACTTACCAGTTAACGCAAGTTGATCTGTAAAGATGTCGGTATCTGTAATACGTGAGTTGATACGGCGCCATACTTTGTCATTTAATACATTACCTTTAGAGTCGTCTGGTTGAGTCCAAAGGTAATCATTTGTCGACTTGTTATAAACAGCAGTATTCGTGATGGTTAAATTATCATTAATATCGTGCTCTAATTTGATTGTACCAATTTGATTTTCTTGTTTTTGGAAATCACGATCATGTAAGCCGTAGTATATGCCTTGTTTTACATCTACAGGTTTGCCTACAGTTGCTTTCTTTGTAGCATCATAATTGTAAGGCACACCTGAGTCAGGTGTATCATCAGATTTTAAATAGTAATAGCTTAATGTTGCACGTGTATCACTGTCTAGGCCAAAAGTAATACTTGGCGCAATACCTGCACGTTTGTATTCAGCACCGTCATGTTGCCCAGCTTTTTCATTCTGGTGTCCCATTACAGCAACACGAGCTGCAATACCATTACCAAAGTCTTTATTGCCATCTAAAGTAATACGTTGGTAGTTATCTGTACCTGCAGCAACAGAACCTTCTAAAGCATCGCCTTTTTTAGCAACTTTAGAAATCATGTTAACACTGCCACCAACAGAGCCAGCTCCACCAAGAGAAGAAGCAGAACCTTTGATTACTTCAACTTGCTCTACTGCAAACATTTCACGGTTTTGCGAAGATGAGTTGCGTACGCCGTCTACGTACATTGAACTTTCAGAGTTATAACCACGGATAAATGGACGGTCACCATTTGGGTTACCACCTTCACCTGCACCAAGTGTGATCCCAGGTACTGTGCGTAAAGCATCGCTTAAAGTTGTAACTTGAGTGTCTTCAATCAACTGTTTAGAAATAACAGATACTGACTTTGGTGTGTCGAGTAGGGGAGCAACGAACTTGCTGTTTGCAGATTTGTCTACTTTCAAACTTTGTTCTGCTGCCGCTTCCGTGTGAATTGTTTCTAATTGCGCGATTTGATCTTGCGCAACAGCATTGACTGCAACCACAGAGAGTGTTGAAGCGATTGCTGAAGAAACCAGCTTTTTACGTGTTTTGATGAAGGCCATAACGAATCTAGTTCTAGCGTTGTAAATTAGTATGCGAATAATAATGATTCTTATTTTTTGTAGCATAACTATTACATTGGAATTGTCGATGCTTAGATATATTTGTGTAGAAAAAATAAATGTAATAATGTAATGAATTTAACATAAGTTTTTGATTTTTATTTAAATTGGAAAATTAGATTATATTTTTATAATGTTATTGGAATTTAGAATCCATTATTTTTAAGCTAAGTTTGAAGGTGTTTCTCAAGTGAATATGTATAAATTATGTTGGATCTATATTAGCTATGTACGAAGAAAACCCTGCCGAAGCAGGGTTTTGCATGTAGATTAGAACTTAAAGGTGGTACTTAGCTGAACGCGTCGTCCTTCTTGGGTGTTACTATAACGATTGTAATAGCCTGTCCCTATTTTTTCATAATCATTGAAGTCTTTGTCAAAGACATTGTATAAAGCCACACCAACGTCCCAGTTATCATTAACGATAAAGTTTGAACCAATATGGAACAGTGTATAAGCCTTATAATCTCCTAAAGCATCATAAACAGCTTGGTTAGCTACGGTTAGATTCTCGTAATTTGACGTAAAACGTGCACGTTCACTACGATATTCACCACGTGCCCATAAATTGACGAAATCGGCAGCTTGCCATTTCAAAGAGGCGTTTGCCATATGCTTTGGTGTATCATTTAGAACAGGGTTATTAAGTTGTTTATCCTTAATTTCCGTCTCGGTCCAAGTATAATTGAGGCCTAGTTTCCAGTTTTCTGCAAACTCCCAATTTAGACCAGTTTCAATACCATAAACTTCAGCTTCTTCGGCATTGATTGGGCGCGTAACGTTCCATGTATCTGGAGCACCTCGGTTATAGTCCATTGTCCAAGGCGTTCCAACGGAAAGCATATAGTCTTCACATTGCTGTTTATTCGTATCAGTATTACAACGTAACTCAGCATTACCTGTCATAATTTTGTCTTCAATTTCACTAAAAAAACCTGTGATATTAAAGTCAAAATTAGAGTTATTCGTAAAATACGTACCTAGTTCTAAATTTTTACTGGTTTCAGGTTTTAAATCAGGATTACCGAAAACAGGTGTGCGGCCTTGACCACTAACATTATAAATACCTGTGGTTAGGCGTTCTAATCGAGGCGCTTTGTAGCCTTCAGAGTAGCCACCTTTAAATGTCCAGTTTTCATTTGCATTCCAGACTAAATAAGCACGCGGCGTCCAAAAATCTCCAAAAGTATCATGATTGTCATAACGTAACCCCAAGGTTAATGCCAAACTATCATTAAGTGACCATGTATCTTCAGCGAATAGTCCTAATTGCTCAAAAGAAACTTCTTTTTGAACACGAAGTCCATCACGAATGCTTGCATCCCACCATTGCCCCCCTAAAGTAATGTTATGACCATTAATATAATTAGTCGTAAACTTGGTATCGAAAATAGTATCTTCGCTTTCAAGCAAACGTAGTGTTATTGCCTGAGACATATTTTGCGCGCGAGCCGGAATTAAGCGACCTACCGTTTCTGTTTGAGTATTTGCGAGACTAGACTCAAGAGTGCCGATATTACTGCGCCATGTATGCGAAAGAATCATTTTTTCACGATTATATTCTTGGGACTTATCATAACCGCCGTTTGCACCTAAAGTGCCTAATTGTCCTTTAGAGTTGTCATACCATTGATCTGTCTGCTCATATTCCGCAGAAATATCATGTTGATCCGTTGGTGTTAAAGTTAAGCGAACACCAATATTTTCTAAGTCTGACTTGGTTGGGTTTTGTCCCTGAGTTAGTTCTGTTTCAGTACCTTCATCATCGCTACGAATTACGTTTGATTGATCTCGTTCAGCTTTGCGGCCCCTTAATTGAATACCAAGGAGGTTTGGAATAAGTGGACCAGTAACATATGCATCTACAGAGCGTTGATTCCCGAAATCAGAACTATTAGGGAGTAATGTTCCTTCTAAAGTGACTGCTCCAGTCCATTCATTTGAAACTTTTTTAGTAATAATATTGACTACACCACCGATGGCGTCAGAGCCATATAATGTTGATGCAGGGCCGCGTATGACTTCAATACGTTCAATCGCAGATATTGGAGGGATAAAACTGTTGTTTGATTCGCCAAATCCATTTGGAGTAATGTCACCAGTGCTGTTTTGACGGCGACCATCAATTAGAACGAGTGTATATTCTGAATCCATTCCACGAATACGAATATTCAGACCACCTGTTTTTCCTGCTGTGGGACTAATATCAACGCCTTCTATATCGCTTAAGGCATCGGCAATCGAATTAATACGTTTATTTTTTAAATCTTCTGCTGTAATGACCGTCATTGTAGCAGGTGCTTTTTTAATATCTTGTTCAAAACCCGCAGCTGAAACCACAATGGTGGAAAGCTGATGTGGCGATGAATCTTCAGTTGTTGTTTCTGCGAAAACAGGAGTGGTGATTGCCCCAAGCAATGCCAATGAAAGAGGGTGTAGATTAAACTTACTCATAACTAGAGTTCCAATGATGGACGAGAAAAAAATTGAAAAAAACGATCAAAGTTGACGCAAATATTAATAGTAATATTTATCATTTTCAACAAAAAGCCATAAAAAATATAATACTTTGCGCTTAATCAGTAGCGATTTAAAAATATTCAAAATAAAAAACGATAAATGAAGAAAAAAATATGTGGTTTCAATCGGGTGTTTTGTATATCGTTCAATGTTGTCATATAATGTGGCACTTTTTAAAATTGTTCTTACCAAAAGATTGAGGAAGCCATGCAAGTAACTTCTGAAGCGGTTTCGGGTGTTACCCGTCGTTTAAATGTATCTGTACCGACGAGCCGTGTTAACGAGCAGTTCGAAGCTCGCTTAAAACGCACTGCTAAAACTGTGAAGATCAACGGCTTCCGTCCAGGTAAAGTGCCAGTAAATGTTGTTCGTCGTGAATATGGCGCGGGTATCTACCAAGAAGTCGTAAGCGACATTATTCGTGACACAGTATTTGAAGCGATCCAACAAGAAAAAATCAATGCTGTCGGCATGCCAAACATTGAAAAATCTGAATTAAAAGACGACGCGCTTGTATACGAAGCGACTGTTGAAGTTTATCCAGAAGTTAACGTGAAATTTGATGGTTTAGAAGTTGAACGTAAAGCATCTGAAGTAAACGACAAAGATGTTGATCAAATGATCGAAAACCTTCAGAAGCAACGTGCTTCTTGGGCTGAAACGAAAGGCATGGCTAAAAAAGACATGCAAGTAACTTTTGACTTTGAAGGTTCAGTAGACGGTGAAAAGTTTGAAGGCGGTTCTGCAGAAGACTTTAAACTTGTTTTAGGTTCAGGTCGTATGATCCCTGGCTTCGAAGACGGCATCGTTGGTATGAAGAAAGGCGAAGAGAAAGTGATTGATGTAACTTTCCCTGAAGATTACCAAGCTGAAAACCTTGCTGGTAAATCAGCTCAATTCAAAATTACTGTGAAGCTTGTTGAAAAACAAAAACTTCCAGAAGTTGATGCTGAATTCCTTAAAATCTTTGGTCTAACTGAAGAAGAAGGCATTGAGAAGTTAAAAGCTGACGTTCGTAAAAACATGGAACGTGAAGTGAAAAATGGTTTGCGTAATCAAGTGAAAGGTGCAGCTTTTGATGCACTTGTAGCTGCAAACGAAGTTGAACTTCCTACGTCTATGGTTGCTCAAGAAGTTGACCGTCAACGTCAACAAATGATCCAACAGTTCACTCAGCAATTTGGTGCTCAAGGTGCGAAAGCATTTGACTCAAGCATGCTTCCAGATGAGTTGTTCAAAGAACAAGCTGAAAAATCTGTAAAATTAGGCGTATTGGTAAGCAAAGTTTTAGCTGATGCTAAAATTGAAGTAGATCAAGCACGTGTTGATGCTTACATCGAAGACATGGCTTCTTCTTATGAAGATCCAGCTGAAGTGATCGAATACTTCAAAAATGACAAGCAACAACGTTCGCAAATCGAAGCTGTTGTGTTAGAAGACCAAGTGGTTGATCACATCTTAGCGTCTGCTAAAGTAACAGATACTGTTGTAAGCTACGAAGACTTATTGAAAGAGCAACAAGCTCGTCAACAAGGCTAAGTTTAGCTAAAGTAAAAAAGGCGCTTTGAGCGCCTTTTTTATTATGATCTGGTTTTTTTAAAAGGCCTTGCGTTCATAAAGCTTATGCAAAAAATATCTGTTATTTACTTGAGAATATTTTGCATTTTCAGCAATTATCCCTCATATTGTGACTATGAGTTGAGTAACAAAAAATTTAGGAATAAGTAAACGTATGTATATTCCAACTATCGATAATGCCTTAGTTCCAATGGTTGTAGAACAGTCATCTCGCGGTGAACGTTCATTTGACATTTATTCACGTCTTTTGCGTGAACGCGTCATTTTTATGACTGGTGAAGTTGAAGATAACATGGCGAATTTGATTGTCGCGCAAATGTTGTTTTTAGAAGCGGAAAACCCAGATAAAGATATTCATCTTTACATTAACTCACCAGGTGGTTCGGTGACTGCTGGTATGGCGATTTACGATACCATGCAATTTATTAAACCAGATGTTGTGACTTACTGTATGGGGCAAGCAGCATCAATGGGTGCTTTCTTGTTGAATTCAGGTGCGAAGGGTAAACGTTATTGCCTTGAAAATGCACGTGTCATGATCCACCAACCGTTAGGCGGTTTCCGTGGTCAGGCATCTGATATTGAAATTCATGCACGTGAAATTCTGTTCATTAAAGAACGTTTAAACCGTTTAATGGCAGAGCACAGTGGTCAAGACTATGAAACTGTGGCACGTGATACTGACCGTGATAACTTTATGACAGCGCAAGCTGCAAAAGAATATGGTCTCGTGGACGAAGTGTTATCTAAACGTCCATAAGTTTTAAAAGTTTAGAATTGGAGTGAATATGTCCGAACATCCTCAAGGACAAAAGCATTGTTCATTTTGCGGTAAAACGCAGTCTGAAGTTGGGAAACTGATTGCAGGCGAGGACGCGTACATCTGTAATGAATGTGTGGACGTATGCTTAGACTTGGTGCAAACCAGTCAACAAGTTGAGTCGGGTGACTGGGCTGCAAAACCCTTGCCTAAACCTCACGAAATTCGTGCGGCACTAGATCAATATGTCATTGGTCAAGATGTGGCAAAGAAAACCTTGTCAGTTGCTGTCTACAACCACTATAAACGCCTTAAAGCGACACATGGTGGACATAAACACGACGATGCTGTTGAAATTGCGAAAAGTAATATCTTATTAGTAGGACCAACAGGTTCGGGTAAAACCTTGCTTGCGCAAACCATGGCACGTCTTCTCGATGTTCCTTTTGCTATGGCTGATGCAACGACACTTACCGAAGCAGGCTATGTCGGTGAAGATGTTGAAAACATTGTACAAAAGCTTCTACAAAAAGCAGACTACGATGTAGAAAAAGCGCAAAAAGGTATTATCTATATCGACGAAATCGACAAGATTACCCGTAAGTCTGAAAACCCATCGATCACGCGTGATGTGTCGGGTGAAGGTGTACAACAAGCGTTACTGAAAATGATCGAAGGTACGGTTGCCTCTATTCCACCTCAAGGTGGTCGTAAGCATCCACAGCAAGAATTTATTCAAATTGATACCTCAAATATCTTGTTCATCTGTGGTGGGGCATTCTCGGGTCTTGAAAAAATCGTACAACAGCGCCAAGAAAAAGGTGGAATTGGCTTCACGGCTGAAGTGAAGAAGAAAGATGAAGGCAAGAAATTGTCTGATTTGTTCCGTCAAGTTGAAGCGACCGATTTGGTGAAATTTGGTCTGATTCCAGAGTTTATTGGTCGTTTGCCTGTAATTGCGACTTTGGAAGAGTTAGATGAAGAAGCTTTGATGCAAATTCTGACTGAGCCGAAGAATGCATTGACTCGTCAATATCAACATTTGTTTGATATGGAAAACGTTGATCTGGTTTTTGAAGACTCAGCACTGCGCGCTGTGGCGAAAAAAGCTTTGGATCGTAACACGGGTGCACGTGGCTTACGTTCTATTTTAGAAAATACGCTGCTTGAAACCATGTATGATTTACCAAGTCGTACCGATGTTGGCACAGTTGTGGTGAATGAAGACGTGATTAACGGTACGGCTGCACCATTATTTAAGCCAGAGCGTTTACCAAGAATCGAACAGAAAGATGCAGCTAAAGTTGATTTAAAAGTGATTAATTCAAAGTCCGCTTAAGTTGTTATTCATCTGAAACGTGTGAAAATCGAGTGTTTTCACACGTTTTTTTATATTCAAAAAAAAGAGGGAATGCTACTCTGCATCATAGGCTGGGATGCCTAGATTAAAACTAAAAATTCAGTATCAAAATAAAAAATATGCCGTGAGGAATAGTCATGCGTGCAATGACGATTACGCTTTTAAGCAGTTTAATTTTATTGGGTTGTCATGGAAAAGCGACAGTTGAACAACCTGAATTAACATCAACGCTCAGCCATGAGGTTGATTTTGAACACGATCCAGGTATGGTCGAGCAGTACCGCATTGGAGTGTTTAGCGTAGGTGGATGGGTCAACCAAAAATTAGGACAGCGTTTTCAGCGTGTCCAACCCCAGCATGAACAAGCGGCGATGGTTTATCTGTATCGTCCAGATTCAAAGTGGAACCGACAAGAAATTGTGGCGTCGAGTTTATTTATCAATAAAGAGCGCATTCCAAGCCTGCTGAACAATCATTACTATTGGGTCGAATTACCCGCAGGGACTTATCGTTTATCGAGTAGTCGTCCTTTGGGTATTAACCATTTTCAAAAGCCGAAGTATATCGATTTTACCGTAGAAGCAGGGTTTGTAACTGCTAATTGAAATCTACTTATTTCTATACTATTATATACAACATGAGTAAATATGTAAGCATTAGCGTTGCAGCTAAAACATTAGGTGTTTCCATTCAAACATTAAGGCGTTGGGATGAAGAAGGCACTTTGGTTGCAGATCGAACCCCTAAAAATCATAGACGATATGATCTGAGTAAGATCACGCCTGAGCAAATACACAAGCCCGATAGTCAACTTCAAAGGAAAACCATTGCATACGCAAGGGTATCGAGTCATGACCAAAAAGAAGATTTAATTCGACAGCAACAAGTTCTTGAAATGTACTGTGCAAATCAAGGTTGGACGTTTGAATTAATCTCCGATCTTGGTTCGGGTATGAACTATAGAAAAAAAGGCTTAAATAAGCTGCTAGAAGCAATCATGAATGATGAAATCGGACGTTTGGTTTTAACGCATAAAGATCGCTTATTGCGGTTTGGTGCTGAGTTGGTTTTTGCCTTATGTGAAGCTAAAAGCGTGGAGATCGTCATTCTTAATAAGGGTGAAAATTTGTCTTTTGAGGAAGAACTTGCTCAAGATGTTTTGGAAATCATTACAGTGTTTTCGGCAAGATTATATGGTAGTCGTAGTAAGAAAAACCAAAAGTTAATACAGGCAGTCAAAGACGCACTATGAGCCGATTCATACGAGGGCATGTAATCCAATTACTGCCAAATAATAAGCAAGCAAGTCATTTCGCTCAAGCGAGTGGTGTTGCTCGTTTGTCGTATAATTGGGCTTTAAAAGAATGGCAACGTCAATATAAAGCAGATAAGGAATATAGAGATCAGTGTGACTATTATGGCGTTCAGGTGGATAAAAAACTTCTAAATAAACCATCCGAAGCTAAAATAAGAAAGCACTTAAACTCGTTCAAGCGTGAGAAATACCCTTTCATGCTTAAAGTGACCAAATGTGCGCCACAACTTGCGATTAAGCAATTGGGTAGTTCATTTGATCGTTTTTTTAATGGTCAATCCAAATATCCAAAGCCTAGAAAAAAAGGCGTAGATGATCGCTTCTCATTATCAAATGACCAATTCAGCATTAAAGATAGAAAAATTAGTATCCCAAACTTGGGTTGGGTAAAAATGACTGAGGATTTGCGTTATCAAGGAAAAATATTATCAGCGAAAATATTTAAACAGGGTGGTAAGTGGTTTGCTTCGATTGCTGTTGAATTAAATCAGCCTGAGAAACTTCACCCCAAAACAGGTTTATCTGTTGGTATTGATTTAGGTGTTTCCAGTCTTGCCACTTTATCTAATGGCGAGGTTGTTCCATCAAGTGCGCCACTAAAGAAACAGCTTGCCAAGTTAAGACGACTTGCTAAGTCTTTTAGCCGTAAAAAGAAAGGTAGTCAAAACAGAGAAAAAGCGAAAACCAAGCTCTCTCGTTTGCACTACAAAATATCATGCTTGAGAAAAAACAATCTTCATCAAGTCACATCTGATTTAGTTAAGCGATTCGATCTGATTGCGATTGAGGATTTAAATGTGAAAGGTATGGTACAAAACCGTAAGCTCTCAAGAGCCATATCGGATATGGGCTTTTATGAGTTCAAGCGACAGTTGATTTACAAGGCTAAACAGCATGGCAAATCAATACTTTCTGTTGGACGATTCTTTCCAAGCAGCAAGATGTGTTCGAATTGTGGTGAATTAAACCAAAACCTGACACTTGCAATGCGTGAGTGGCGATGTTCATGTAACACCCTGCATCACAGGGATATTAATGCTGCCATCAATATTCTAAAACATGCAGATAAAGAATTGGTGGCTACATAAGCCACCAATGGCGGTGAGTTACACCGTGACAGCCTATGGAATTGAGGTAATCCCAAGCGCAATAGCAATTGGTTCTTGATGATGAAGTAGGAATTAAACATTAAACCCACGTAAGTAGGTTTAAGTAGGTTTTAAATAACGGCAGTCTTATTTCATCAAGTATGATGAAGAGAACTTATCCACACGCCGTGATGTTTCGGGGCCTTTGGCGGTTATCCCTGAAAAAATTGCGATTCAAGAGATTGCATTTACCCAGTTAAAGTCGAACAGCTACAACTTTGTAGCGGAAGATCAACACACGGGTGAGCTACGAAAGAAAGCGCAAAAACTTAAACCCGCAAAATATGATCCAAGTGAAGAGGTTCAGCTGATGAAACCCTTTAAGCTGTGGAATCCTTTAACCTGGTAAGTGAGCTATTGTGCTTTTTTGGCTTGTTCAAATAATGGTGTCAGGGTCTTTTCAATTTGACGATTCATTTCCAGCTGAATAGCTGGATCTTGCATCATTTCAGCAGACATGGCGATGCTATTGCGCATGATTTCACTCATCATTTTGCTGCTTTTTTTATTGATAGACTGGCCTAGAGGTGTTTCAAGAAACTGAATGTTGGCCAATACTTCCTCTTCGGTAAAGGTCTGCATATATACATTTTTAAGCATTTGCATAAATTTCGGATCAGAAATCAATTTACTGCTAAACGATGCCGTGATTTCAGCGATTTGCTTGGCTGCTTTTTGTTGTTCATTATTGAGTGTAGATGTTTTAAAAATATTCTTAATGATTTCTTCGGCTTGCTGGTCATAAATGGGGCGCATTTCTTGCTGAGACTGTGCTAATGTGCCTTTAATATCGCCCAGTTTGAGCGCCTTCTCTACCGATGCTTCGGTCGCGGGTTTGGCAAAAGAAGCTGTGCTGAGGACACATAAGGTAATACCGCAAAGGATGTGATTTAATTTTTTCATTGTTGGTCTATATTTTTTGATTAAGTCTATAAAAGTAGGTAAAAAAATACCCTTAACATGACCTTAGCATGTTAAGGGTATCCAAAAAAGTAAAACTTAAGTTTTAGCCCGCTGCAGCATCGACTACTGGAATTTTACCAATTTTCGCTTGCCAGATTTTTGGTGCTGTCGCGTGAATAGATGTGCCATTTACATCAACTGCTACCGATACAGGCATGTCTTTCACTACAAATTTGTAAATCGCTTCCATACCTAAGTCAGAAAAAGCAACCACTTCAGCTTCACGAATTGCTTTAGACACAAGGTAAGCTGCGCCGCCCACTGCCATCAAGTAAGTCGCTTTATTGTCTTTGATTGCTTCAACCGCTGCAGGACCACGGTCCGCTTTACCGATCATGCCGAACATACCAGTTGCTTCAAGCACTTGACGTGTGAATTTGTCCATACGTGTTGCTGTTGTTGGGCCAGCAGGACCAACCACTTCATCACCGACTGGATCTACAGGGCCAACGTAGTAAATGAATTTACCTTTTAAGTCGACAGGAAGCTCTTCACCATTGTTCAGCATGTCGACCATGCGTTTGTGTGCAGCATCACGACCTGTATAAATTGTACCATTCAGAAGTAAGGTGTCGCCTGGTTGCCAAGCGTTCATTTCTTCTTGGGTAATGGTGTCGAGGTCAACGCGCTTAGAGGTTGATGAATCCCAAGTGACTGATGGATAGTCTTCAAGTTTAGGTGCTTGAATGTGTGCAACACCTGTACCATCAAGTTGGAAGTGCGCGTGACGAGTCGCTGCGCAGTTTGGAATCATACCCACTGGTTTGCCCGCAGCGTGACATGGGTAATCTTTAATTTTAATATCTAGAACTGTGGTTAACCCACCTAGGCCTTGCGCGCCAATACCCAGTGCGTTTACTTTTTCGAAGATTTCCATACGAAGTTCTTCGATTTTATTTTCAGGGCCACGACGAAGTAATTCGTCCATGTTGATTTCTTCCATGAGCGATTCTTTCGCAAGCATCATGGCTTTTTCAGCAGTACCACCAATACCAATACCCAACATACCTGGTGGACACCAGCCAGCACCCATAGTTGGAACAGTTTTAAGTACCCAATCCACGATTGAGTCAGATGGGTTTAACATAGCCAGTTTAGATTTGTTTTCTGAACCGCCACCTTTTGCCGCAACGGTAATATCCACTTTGTTGCCTGGAACAAGTTTGTGATAGATCACAGCAGGGGTGTTGTCTTTGGTGTTTTTACGACCAAATGCTGGGTCAGCCAATACAGAAGCACGCAGTACGTTTGAGTTTTCTAGGTAACCTTGACGTACGCCTTCGTTGATTGCATCGTCTAAGCTCATAGTTAAATCAAATTTAACATCCATGCCCACTTCAACGAATACGTTGACGATACCTGTATCTTGACAGATTGGGCGGTGACCCTCTGCGCACATACGCGAGTTAATTAAGATTTGTGCGATCGCATCCTTTGCAGCTTTGTTCTCTTCACGATCATACGCACGGCTCATCGCTTGGATGAAGTCTTGTGGGTGATAATAAGAAATGAACTGAAGCGCGTCTTTGACCGATGTGATCAAATCATCTTGCTTGATAATAGTGGTCATACAAATATCTCTTGAGCGGGCTGATAGCTAGCGGGCTAAATTATAAGACAAAATGCCGAGGTTGTGGATGTTTTGCGAAGCCTTTAGGCGAAAGTTTAATAGTTGAACAAAATTGATGAGAAAATGAGGTTATAAACGGTGGTAAATATGACAAAAATATCTAAATTTAATGAAATATTTCATGTCTAAATTTGGATTATGAATATGATTTATTACTTAAGATATTGAATATAATGTAAAAATAATAATATTGAAATATGACAACACTGTCATAAAGTTGTCATAAAACTTTCGCATAATGCATTCATCAAACAATAGGACATCGAGCATGTTGACAGGTTTAGTGATGGCTGCGGGCTTTTGTGTATATATCGCAGCGACTTGGATGTACGGTCAAAAAGAAGATCAGGCTTAAGCTTTATCTTCTTTTTTTGTTTTAAGCTTTCTTCAAATCTTCAAATCTTCAAATCTTCAAATCTTCAAATCTTCAAATCTTCAAATCTTCAAATCTTCAAATCTTCAAATCTTCAAATCTTCAAATCTTCAAATCTTCAAATCTTCAAATCTTCAAATCTTCAAATCTTCAAATCTTCAAATCTTCGCTTTATCCTATCGACGGGTTCTAATTTTTCCGCATTTGGGATGGAGTGTAGCCAAAATGCTTTTTAAAGCGATGACTAAAATGGCTGCTGGAGCTAAATCCATACTGCTCCGAAATGTCTGTCATATTAGCAGTCGTTTGCTGTAGAGCTTGATGTGCCAGTTCAAGTCGACGTTGCATTACATATTGGTGTGGTGGCATTTGCATAGATTGCTTAAACATATGGGCAAAATGGTATTCACTGAGCTGAGTTTGCTCGGCTAAATCTGACAGGGTCAAGCTTTGCTGAATATGCTGATCAATCCATTCTAATAACTGCTTCAGGGTATACGGGGACAGCCCGCCTTTGACTTCAGGGGCTTGCCATTCGGTATGGCTATAATTTTTAATTAGATGGTTGAGCAGAAGCGTGGTGGCAGTACTCATCTGCAAGTGATTTTCCCTGTTCTGCCAAGCCCCATTGAGTAAAAAGTGTCGATAGATCATGGCAATCTGTAGGTCAGCTACGAAACTTTGCGGATTTAAAATAATTTGGCTCGGCTCACGATCCCACACTTGTTCAGCGACGCGTTGTAAGTGTTCTTCAGTATAGTACAGATGCACAAAAGTCAGTGGGTCGCGCAGATCCCATGTTGACTCAAAATTCTGTGGCATCAAGCACATATGATCTGGCCCACCGCCATTATGCCAACCTTGAGCTGTCTTTTGATAACTGTGATATCCACCTTGAATATACATACTGAGTGTATGGTGGTTACTACAAACACTGACACGGTCTTGGTTGTTTTGCCACATGGCCAGCTGCATGCCTGAACCCAACTCGACCGAGTCGAGGAGTTGAGCTTTATGTTGTTGTAATTGATCTAGAATCTGATATTTCATCATCTATACGCAGTGCCGAATGGAAGAATGAGTGTAGGACTTTGATTTCATTTTGTCATCTATATCAGAAAATCAGTAAAAAACCACAAGTTCATGATAGTGACCACAAGAAGGTGCAAGAAATGAGAAACCTAAACCAAGCACAATAGCGTGAGTGGTTTGAGTTTGGTTGAAAGAGTATGAATGCGCTGTTATATGCTTTGGTGGTTGTAATCTGGGGAACGACGTGGATTGCGATTAGTTTGCAACAACAAAGTGGGATATCGACCAATGTAGCCGTGTTTTGGCGCTTCTTTATTTCGGCTCTGGTGTTGTTTGCTTTTATTGTTTTGTGCCGAAAACTGCAAAAGCTGGCTGTAAAAGATCATCTATTTTGTATGTTACAAGCATGCTGTATTTTTGGTTTTAACTTTGTTTGTTTCTATTATGCGGTGCAATATATCAGCAGTGGTTTAGAGGCTGTAATTTTTTCGATGGCAGTCATTTTTAATACCCTCAACGCCAAACTGTTCTTTGGACAACAGGTGTCTACCCGTTTTTATCCTGCGGCTTTGTTGGGTGGATTGGGGATTATTGCCTTGTTTTGGCATGATGTGGTGGGGAGTGCCTTAAATAATCATACGCTGATGGGGATTGGTCTTTGTGTGTTAGGAACCTATGGTTTTTCACTGGGCAATATGATCAGTGCGCGCCATCAGAAAAACGGATTGGATATTTTTACCACCAATGCTTATGGCATGCTATATGGTTCAATCTTGATGGCATTGATTGCTGGATTTAAACAAGACGAGTTTTTCCCTGCTATGGAATTCAGTGCAGTGAGTGCTTTATTGTATTTGGCTATTTTTGGTTCAGTGATTGGCTTTACCGCCTACTTCTATTTGGTCGGAAGGATTGGGGCAGGTAAGGCAGCTTATAGTACTTTGTTATTTCCTTTGGTGGCTTTGGTGATTTCGACCATCTGGGAAGGGTATCAATGGCATATGAATGCGGTGATTGGGGTGATTTTGATTTTATGTGGTAATGCAATTTTCTTTATCAAGCCGCCCAAGTTTAGACTGAGTCAAATGTTGAAGCGAAGCTGAGTGATGAAGATCTAAAGACACTACAGTTTATAAAGCTCAGACACGAGATCTGGGCTTTTAAATCTATACGCTGTTAGCTCTAGTGAATCAAAATTTCTCCTAAGCTACGGCTCAATATTTTGATTTTATAAACGCTAGTAATTCTTGGAATAATGGATGCCATTCAGCGCTTGGTGACTCAAACAGAGGGTGCCAAAAGAAATTAAACTCTAGCCCGCCATCATCATTGCATAAAAGTGTCTACAAAATCGGTGGCTATTCACTTTTATAGTTTCTGTGCTATGGCAGATAAATACATGCCAGTTAAGACCTTGTTCAGATGGATGATGTAAACCCAAATATGAGTGAATGTGTGCAGACGAAATCCCCGATTCTTCATAAAGCTCTCGTAAAGCTGCCTCTTCTAGTTCTTCATTCGTCTCAACTGTACCTTTTACGATTTGAATGTAAGCGTCCGCTGAACCCCATGTCTATTTTTTAATTTGAGTTGGATTTCCAGCGGTGTGGTAGAAATTCTTCTATTTGGGTCACTTTATGGGTCGGCAATCTTTTCAGCACATCACTTAAATAGGCATACGGATCCAACCCATTCAGCTTTGCTGACTGGATTAAAGTCATGATGTTTGCCGCTCGCTGACCACTACGCAGCGAACCTGCAAATAACCAGTTCTTACGTCCCAACGCCCAAGGCCGCACCTGGTTTTCCACCCAATTATTGCAAATCGGTAGATTGCCATCATCCAGATAGCGGCTTAAAGCTGGCCAACGCTTCAGAGTGTAATTGATGGCCTTGGCGGTTGGAGAACTCGATGGCACCGTCAGATAATGTTGGTTGAGCCATTCACACAGTTGTTGCATCACCGGTTGGCTGTGCTGTTGTCGGTATTCGCGGCGGTGTTCTGCTGTACCATCGGTCTTTTTCCTGAGTTCTGCTTCTATCGCATACAGTTTCTGAATCATCAGTAATGCCTGTTCAGCGATCTGACTTTTCCCGGTCACATGTAGCTCATGGAATTTACGACGTGCATGCGCCATGCAGCCCACCTCTATGACATCGCCTGATTTAAAGCGTGCTTTATAACCACTGTAATCATCACAGACCAGATGGCCCTGCCAGCCATTCAGGAACTCTTCTGCATGCTGACCTGAACGGCTATCCTGAAAGTCATAGATCACCGCTTGAACTGGATTGTACTGTGTAGTGGCATAGGCCCAGACATAACCTTTCTTTGGTTTTTTCTCATTATCACCCATCCGCATAATGGTGACCGGCGTTTCATCGGCATGGATCACCCGCTGTTGCAGCACCACCTGTTTTAAGGCATTGGCCAGAGGTTCCAGTTCCACACCGCAGCGACCAATCCAGTCAGATAACGTGGATCTGGACAGATCAATGCCCGCCCGCTGATAGATCAGGCGCTGACGGTACAGCGGCAAATGATCGGCATACTTCGATACCAGCACATGGCTGAGCAGTTCAGGTGAAGCAATGCCTTTATCAATAACATAGGCGGGCATCGCTTGCTGAGTCAGGGTGTCACACTGATCACAGACCCATTTGCCACGTACATGCTGTTCCTTATAGAACTGTGCCGGTCTGAAATGCAGTTTTTCACTGATATCTTCGCCGATACGACGCAAGGTGCAGCCACAAGCACATTGGGTTGATGTTGGTTCATGCTCGATACGGATGGTGTGTAGATGATCGGGCAGCAGTCGACGTTTAGGTTTGTTGACTGTGGCTTTGTGTGTCGCTGCATCAGTTTTATCTGCATTCAGCCGTTCCAGTTCCAGATCAACAGCGGCAATATCTTCTTCGACCGCTTCATCCCAGAGATGGATTTGTTTTGCGGTGAGATGTTCGTTTTTACTGTCGAATTTGTGCTTTTTAAACAGCGCAAGTTCATGCTCGTATTTTTGATTGAGAATGGAAAGATGCTGAACTTTGGCATCTAATTGCAGATTGGATACTTCAAGATGCTGAACTTTGGCATCTAATTGCTGGTTTGATTGTGCCAGAGACTGATGTTGCATTGCCAACTGTCTAGTAAATTCCAGCAGTTGTTCATGGGTCAGTTGGCTTAAATCAGGCAGTGTATTCATGACCGCAGTATGCCTGAGGTCATGAGAAGAATGAAATAGAACGTTTGGAGAATAGCAACTTGGACCAAGCTAGTTTAGAGCATTGTGACCAATTGCTGTCGTCCAATGCGCTGCCAAGGCAAACCCTGGATCAGTGCCTGTAACTGTTCTGGGCTGAGGGCTACGCTTTCACCCTGGTGAACTTTAGCCCAGTGAAATTTTCCCTGTTCCAACCGCCGAGCACACAGCCAGATCCCCAGTCCATCATGTACCAGCACTTTCATGCGATGGCCACGTTTATTACAGAACAGGTAAGCACAATGCGGTTTGATGTAGCCAAAGGCTCTCACCACCTGAGCCATGGCCGTATCCATACCTGCACGCATGTCCATGGGCTGAGTAGACAACCAGATTTCATCGATACGGATCATGTTGTAAGTGCCTTGAGTAATTCTGCTAAAGCAGATATTTCTGATACTTGCCATTTCAAGCCAATTTCTGCTTTTGAGTGGGGTAAAGTAATTTGAACCGTTAACATGCCAGTAGGGATAGGATCTAATGGTGCGGAGCAAGATAAGGTAATAAATGCAGGTTTATTCGGTAGTAGTGAGCGATCATTCCCTGGCTTAGCATCAATTAAGCGAATCCATTTGGATACAAGATTTGTATTCAATCCATGTTGCAAAGCGACCGAAGCAATTGAAACCTCCGATGCTTTACACGCCTGAACGATCTGCTGTTTAAATTCAGCACTATATGTTCTTCGTTTTATCGTAAGAGATGCGATGGATGTCTGGTTATTTGTAGTCATAAATTTAAGTTCCCACTTGTTTTTAAGTGAGGACTAAATTAAGGCTTATAGGACGAATTCATAAGGTGTGTTCAGCGGACGCTTACATTTGAATGCCTGCAATAGGATGTTTAAAAACTAATATTTCTGTTCTTTGATTGATATCCCGCAATATAACAGGGACTACTTTTTCTATTAATGTCATTTTCAATTTTATCAATTAGGTCGGTCATTATAGCAATTTAAAAGAATAGAACTTCGGCGAAATAAATGTATACAGCGTTACCGCTGTGATCATTGGCTATACTGGACATAGTCGTATCTATAGCTGTCAGGGTTTTTCTACTGACAATAGCTTGAACCAAATCTGCATGAGCTCATCATGACGCTGTATTGGCTTTAAGCCGAAGTGCTTCCATCTCAATCTCAACCATTTTTTGAGAATTGTCATGTTTATTACTCAACTCAGCAAACCTCTGTCGATCTGGTGAGTCCGATAAGATGATATTACCCATTTCGATTTGGAGATTATTTTCTTCTTTCAACTTTTCACGAGCTGCTGTTGCTTCAGCGCTTTTGAGTGTCACAGTATCGTATTTTTGATTCAGGTCATGAATTCGCGTAGTGGTTTGTTTAACAGCCTTCATAAGCGCATTCCTATTACCGCTGTCTATCGCATGCTGCATGTCCGTAAAAGAATCTTGCGCCTTTTGTTTGGCGGTTTGAGATACGGCTCTAAGTGCAATGAGGTCATGTTTGATGTCTGCGGCATTATCTTGACTCAGATGTGAGGTGCTATGGGGTGGAGTATGAGCCGTAACATTGAGCTCAGGGTCTGATTTTACCTGTTGTCGCGTGTTGTTTAATGCCCCTGAATTCAGTTGAGGGTAAATCATGTGTTGTAAGGCTCTCATTTCACTGATAGAGCTTTGTTGTATGACGCTGATTTCTGCTTCAAGTGCTGTTATACGCTGCATCTGTGGTGGACTTTTAGTATTTTCTTGTGCCAGTTCCACACCAAGTAAATGGACTTGCTTAAATTTCTCACGTAACGCAGCACCTTCTTGGCTTTTGAAGTTTGTTGCATCTAGTGCAGTATTAAACGTAAGAGAATGGGTTTTCAGTTGTTCTAGCAGGGCGGGGATGGTATCGACTTCTTTATTTTGACGAGCCGCTTTAAGCGCATCTTGTGCGTTCAAAATGGCTTGAGAGTTTTTATTCGAAATCTGATCTAGGGCATCAAGATCCGCTTTAATGTCAGCTGGATTGGCTGTACTTAAGTTTTTATATGCTGTGGTTGAGTCTGACGGTGTTTGGTGCTGCTTAGATTCATTACATGCTGTCAGTGAAAATGTTGTCACTATTAGAATTGGAAGCAATTTTTTATTCATTATGAGACCAATGATTTAGAATTTAATTATATCGCTTGAGTATATTGTTTAAGTGTCTGAAAAGTAAAGTCTTACTGTTTTATCTGTGTTTGGGCTATGTTCGTAAATATATAGAAGTTAAGCTTTGGTCATATTGTTGAGCGCTATAAAATAAAAAACCATCCAACTGCTCAGTTGGATGGTTTGGATCACATCAAGTTACTTTAAGCTGTTGCTTGCTGTTCTGCTTGAATTGCAGTGAGTGCAATCGTGAACACGATGTCATCCACCAAAGCACCACGAGACAAGTCATTTACAGGTTTGTTCAAACCTTGCAACATTGGGCCGACGCTTACGACATTGGCAGAGCGTTGCACGGCTTTATAGGTCGTATTGCCTGTGTTTAAGTCAGGGAAGATAAACACATTGGCACGACCTGCAACTTTAGAATCAGGTGCTTTCGAGCGTCCGACACTTTCAACCGATGCTGCATCGTACTGAAGTGGGCCATCAATCAATAGATCAGGACGGCGTTCTTTCGCTATACGTGTTGCCTCAGCGACTTTTTCAACTTCAGCTCCAGCACCAGAGGTACCCGTAGAGTATGAAATCATTGCAATACGTGGGTCTAAGCCGAAGGCCTTTGCTGAATCAGCCGATTGAATCGCAATTTCAGCGAGCTCTTCGGCATTTGGGTCTGGGTTAATCGCACAGTCGCCATACACATAGACTTCATCGGGTAACAGCATAAAGAACACGGAAGAGACCAGTGAGTACTCAGGCGCTGTTTTAATCAGTTGGAAGGCTGGGCGTACAGTATTGGCTGTGGTGTGTATTGCACCTGAAACCAAACCGTCGACTTGATCGAGCGCCAACATCATGGTACCCAGAACGACTGTGTCTTGCAGCTGTTCACGCGCTTGCAGCTCATTCAGTTTACCTTTACGCAGTTCCACCATTTTTTCGACATAGTTTTCACGAATCAAATCTGGATCGATAATTTCTAAATCATGTGGAAGCTCAATACCACGTGCTTTAGCCACTTCTACTACAGCTTCAGGTTTTGCCAATAAGATACAGTGTGCAATGCCACGAGATTGGCAAATAGCTGCTGCTTGAACTGTACGTGGCTCATCGCCTTCAGGTAGAACAATCCGCTTTTTCGCAGCAATCGATTTTTGGACCAACTCATGGCGGAAAGCCGAAGGCGAGAGACGAGGTTGGTACGAGCCATTCAACATTGCCGTTAACCATTCTTCATTGATATGGCTCGAAACAAAACGAGTGACTTGTTCAGCACGTTCCGTATCATCGACCGGAATTTCATTGCTGAGATTGGCTAAGCTCTGCGCCGTGTCGAACGTGCTGAGCGCTGTATGTAAAATTGGTAAGCCTTGCTTAATCGCTGTTTGGCAGAACGCAAGCACTTGCTCGTTTGGTGTATGGTGTTCAGTTAGGACCAAACCTGCCAGTGGAATACCGTTACTGCTGGCTAAGCTGGATGCCAAAAGCACATCGATACGATCTGATGCACTAATGATCAGCTCGCCTGCGACAAACTTATGAAGTTCGTGCTCAATGTTCGATGCAATCAAACTGCTATGCAACACACGACGTTGGTTAGCGTCGCCTTGATTGATCCATTCCGCTTGAATGTGTGAAGCCAAGTCCGACATACGCGGTACGCTAAGCGTGTTGCTAAACGGAACCAAGCCTATTACAGGGAGTTTGTCTGATCCGAGCTTTGGATGGGTCTTTTGGAGCTCAATTATAAATTTATTGGTATCGCTGATTAAACGCAGACTTGGGTCAAACGTCACTGGAATGTGTGCTGAGTCATCGGGCAAGCCTTTGGTGCGCATCAATAACACACCCGCAGTTCGCTCTGAACTCGCACCCCCAAAGTAGCGTAGTTGACTATCGACTTTTTCAGCCGTCGCGCTTGGCTTGTTAATGTCTGCATTACTGACAATAATGACTTTGGCATCGAGTGCTTGCGCAAGTTGTGCATTTAGTTCAGAAGCAAAAGAATCTCGGCTATTCGGGACTAAGCCTTCAACAATAATCAGGTCATGCTTACGCGCAATAGCACGGTGCAAACGAACCGCATCTTCAAGCAACTCATCATTTTCACCTGCACTGAGTTGTTGCAAAATGGTGTGATAACTAATCGGTTCAACGGTTTCGTTTTTTGAAACATGGTGATAGAGCGCTGTGGTACGGTCTGCACCTGTAGTCAGTTCTTGAGAAAAAGGTTTTAAAAATCCAGCCTTAACACCTTGGCATTCCAGCGCATAAACCAAACCCAGACAAGCGGATGTTAAGCCGACGCCTTCCCCAGTGGGCACAAGTAAAATCGTTTTCATATATTTATTCGTCATACAATAATTTAAAACAGACTTGAGGGAATGTAACGACCGCTTAAGCGATCGCTACATTGTCTTCAGACTTTTTTGCAGCAGTTTGAATCACCTCATCGGCCACGGATGCAGTTTCTTTGGCAATACGGCCTTCTTCATCGGTCGGTATAACCCAAATTTGCGGGCCTGTACCTGTATCAATACGACCTTCGGTACCACGTTTTAAACTGTCATTGGCTTCTTTACTCAAGTTAAAACCAAAGTGCGGTAGGAAAGCGACTGTTTTTTCACGAATATATGCCGAGTTCTCACCAATACCACCCGTGAAGAACAAGCCATCAAGACGTGGTAGACCACAGCTCAGTGCGGCCAATGATTTTGCGAGGCGGTAGCAGAACACTTCAATAGCTAAAGTCGCATCTTCATTGCCTTGTTCAGAGGCTTCAATCAAAGTACGCATGTCATTTGATAGATCAGACAGGCCGAGTAAGCCCGATTGGCTATTCAACATTTTATCAATTTTATAAATGTCCCAGCCTAGGTTATTGGCAAGGAAACTATGTAAGCTTGGATCGACATCACCACTGCGTGTGCCCATTACGACACCTTCAAGTGGAGTTAAACCCATTGAGGTATCTACACTTTGTCCATTCCAAATCGCACAAGTAGAGCTACCATTGCCCAAGTGTGCAGTTAACCAGCCCCCTTGTTTAAAGCTACCTGCCAGTTCTGAACCGCGTTCAGACACATAAGCATGGCTCGTACCATGGAAGCCATAGCGACGGACATTGTGTTCAGTGTATAAGAACTTTGGCACAGCATAGCGGTAAGCATGTGCAGGCATAGTCTGGTGGAATGCTGTATCAAATACCGCCACTTGTGGTAGCTCTGGGAATAAACGCATAGTGGCGTCAATCCCAACCAAGTGCGCAGGGTTGTGTAATGGTGCAAGTGGTGTTGCTGCACGAATGCGTTCTACAATTTCTTCTGTTAAAAGCTCAGCTTTGGTCAATGTGCCGCCGTGTACTACGCGGTGACCAATGGCTTGAGGGTTATAATGTGAAAGGCGTTCTAAGATGGTTTCCAATGCTTTTTCATGATCGGCATGTGGAATAGACAATTCAAGGGGTTGACCACCCGCTGTAATACCTTTGATACGAGCGTCAGCAGAACCTAAGTTCTCAGCTAAACCGAAAATACGATCTTCACGACGTTCAGAAACGAGCGCATATTTGATTGATGAAGATCCGCAGTTAATTACTAATACTGATGTAGACACGTTTTAATACCTGATTCTAATTGAATTATCCGTCCTAGAACTGATCTTCATGCAGTACGTTCTTATGCAATCTTGATCATTTTTTATGTTGTATCATGTGTATATTTTTAGTCCTAGATAGACTTTAGGTGATTAGACTTAAGCACTATCGACCGTCTCATGAATAATAATTAAAATTTATCGGTTCATGATTTTCATTTATTCATGAAATGATGCTGAATTATTTATCAGCTTCAACCCTTTAAAAATAACACGCTATCTGCTGAAAAGAGCTGCATATATTGTGGCTTTCCTGTTTATTTTTGATATTTCATTTTTAGATACACGCACAATCACATACGCAATCAACGTGACCATCAAAAAAGCATGATTTCCTCTAGATTTTAAGGATTCGCAGAAGCAGAGAATGTTCAGATATAAAAAATGTTCAGCCCTTTGGAAAGAGCTGAACATAGATATTTAAAAGGTGTCGGATGAGTTATTGTCGAATTTGACCATCACCAAACACAATCCATTTTTGTGAAGTCAGGCCTTCTAAGCCGACTGGGCCACGGGCATGGATTTTATCAGTTGAGATGCCAATTTCTGCACCTAAACCATATTCAAAGCCATCGGCAAAACGGGTCGAGGCATTGATCATGACAGAACTCGAATCCACAGCGGCCAAGAACTCGCGAGCTAGAGAGTAGTTTTCTGTAATGATCGAATCGGTATGGTGTGAGCCGTATTTATTGATATGCTCAATCGCTTCTTCCATACCAGACACTACTTTCACCGCTAAAATTGGACCGAGGTATTCCGTGTACCAGTCTTCTTCGGTTGCTGTTTTGACTGCCGCACCTAAAATGCGCTGAGTTTCAGCACAGCCACGCAATTCTACTTGTTTTTCAGTGTAGAGCTCAGCGACACGTGGTAAAAATTCATCTGCGACTTTTTCATCGACCAGCAAAGTTTCCATGGCATTACATACGCCGTAACGGTGAGTTTTTGCATTGAGCGCAATCGGTAGGGCTTTTTGTAGGTCAGCTTGCGCTTCAACATAAACGTGACAGTTCCCATCCAAGTGTTTAATCACAGGGACACGGGCTTCATTGCTGATACGTTCAATCAGGCCTTTGCCTCCACGTGGAACAATGACATCGACAAATTCAGTGAGTGTAATCAGTTGCCCCACGGCTGCGCGGTCTGCGGTGTTAATGACTTGAACCGCATGTTCAGGTAAACCCGCCAGTTTTAAACCGCGTTGGATGGCTTCAGCAATGGCTTTATTGGATTCGAGCGCTTCAGAACCCCCACGTAAAATAATGGCATTACCAGACTTTAGTGCTAAAGATGCGGCTTCTAAGGTCACATTTGGGCGAGATTCATAAATCATGCCAACCACGCCTAAAGGAACGCGCATCTTACCGAGCTGAATTCCTGACGGGCGATAGGCCATATCAGTGATTTCACCGACAGGATCTTTGAGGCCAATCACATCTTTTAAGCCTTGCAACATGCCTTTAAAGCGTGCGGGAGACAGTTCTAAGCGATCAAGTAAAGCACTGTCTAAGTTGTTGCTGTGCGCTTTGTTCATATCTGCTTGGTTTGCCGCTAAAATAGTGGGCTCACTGTTGACTAAAGCAGTATAAATAGCTGACAACGCGTTGTTTTTAGTTTCGGTAGAGGCACGCGCCAAAATACGAGAAGCTTGACGTGCTTGCTGTCCTACCGTTTGCATATATTGTTCAATCGACTCTTGCATAGCGGTTTGATCACTTAGAAATTTCACAGAAGATAGTAACAGCCTAACACTCGACCGCATAGTCTCTACATGAAAAATCCAGTGTATAGGCAGACTTATACATATTTTGAAATTGTTTTTTATCTAAAACATGATAAGCGGTTGCACAATCTGTTGCGTGTAAAACAGTGCTCTGTATAGAATGAATTTTAGGACATGAAGTCCTTGCATAATTATTACAACACTGAACACCCTGTTGCCGTTGACAGGCGTGGTCGTGCATTTCTTGCAAAACAAAAAGTATAGGCAAGAGTAGAGGGAAGGAACATGAATTCTATGATTCAAAGGGATGCCGAGCTGGATGACGCGAATTTACGCTTAGGTTTTTTTGATGTTTACCATCGTAACAGCTTTAAAGAACCTGCACGAACCACATGGGTTGAGGGCTGGAAAGTCGAATACATGGCGATTGCTCGGCCAGAGTCATTCCATCGCACGCCTATCGTGATTATCGGTGGGGCATTTCAAAACTTTAACTCCTACAAATACTGCGTTGAGCAACTGCTCGATGCTGGTCCGATTGTCCTGATTGATCTGCCTTCAATGGGCGCCAATCAACAAATTCGTAATATCGATACAGGCTTGTCTGCGGGCACCTTAGAACTGGGTGATCTCGCGAAAATGCTCGGTGTTTGGTTAGACATTGAAGGATTAGACAAAGTTTCAGTGATGGGCATGTCACTGGGCTCAGTGGTGGCGTCTTGTCTGGCCGATCAACGACCAGAGCTGATTGACCGTATGATTTTAATGGGCGTGATGCAAAAGACCCGTAAAAGTTGGCGGATGTTGTTGGAAGAGTCATTACATTTAATGCGTGAACAACGCATGGATGAATTTGGTCAGGCCGTGATTTTGTATTTGGTCAATCATGCCAAAATGGATAAAACCAAAATGTCACCCACAGCCAAGCGTTTGTTCTTCAGGCAGATGGCGGAGTTTACGGCAACAGAACAAGAGCGTTATGAAATCAACTGTAATCGTTTGCTTCGCCTCACCGATGTGCCGATTCCACAGTGCAGAGTCTTGGTGGCCTGTGGCCAATATGACAGTTTTACCTTGCCACATGAAAATGCCAATTTTGCGCTGCAATGTCCTGACATGGAATATGCACAAATTGCCAATGCAGACCATGTGCCACAGCTACAACGCCGTAAAGAAACCATGCACTTGTTTGCAACGTTTCTGAAGGACGAGTCCATTCAACACTTAGACGGGATTATCCCCTTTAGTCGAGCACAAATGTTGGAAATGGAGCGCCGTGGTGAAGAGCGAGTTCAGATTCAACAGCCCGAAACTTTCTTAAGCTATCGACATTCGGATTTGGTGATTGCGACAGAAGTGGTGGACTTGAACTACTTTGGGGTGCTTTTACGCTTTGAGTCAGACTTAGCTGCTGTGGCGGCTAAATATCCGCGTGATTTGGCTTTGCACTTGAGCGATGAAGAAGGTGAGTTTCAGATTGAATGTTTAATTTTTGCGGAAGATGGACCGTATATTCGTGCCTTATTTAAACATGGCAGTTTTGAACTCGCGGAGCGATTACTTCGCTTTGTGGGGCGTCAGAAACAAGAACAGACGTTGCTTGAAGCCGTGAGTTAAGTGAACTTTAAAAATATAAAAACAGCGTGTCATCGCTGTTTTTATATGGGGAATAAGTTTATTGCTCGGGTTGATTGGGCTTTTGCCATTGGCTATGTATCAACCAGACCAAGTCGCCTAAGTGATCCTGCTGCTCTAAGTTTGAAGTATCGGCCTGAGTACTATTGAAGGCTAAAGTGGGTTGGTGAACAGTAACAGTATGAAAGCCCGCTTGTTTGAAAAACTGAGCCGCTTCAGGCGGACTGACAAAGTGAAAGCCAAAGGCGCTACGGGACATCCATTTTAACAGCTTGCTACTGCTCCAGATAAAGTTAGCCAGCTTATTTTTCACAGGTTCAGGGTAGAGGTCAGTCAGATAATATAACTGATCAAACTGTTGTCCGTATTGGACAATGCCTTGTAGCAGTTGAGCGAGCATGTCTTTGCTAAAGTAGTTGATCAGACCTTCACTCACCACCACCAGTGGAAGGTTTGGGTCAAACACCTCAAAGGCACGGGCAAAATCTGCACTAAATAAGTCGGCAGACAGAACCGCTGGACTGGCCTGATCGATCTGTTTTAAGGCATGAGTTTTCATTTGTGCCATGTCTGGTAAGTCGAGTTCACGATAGTCAATCTCAGGATACTGTTGGCGAAAGCTCCAGCCACGTGGCGACAAGCCACTGGCAATTTCTAAAACTTGTAAATTTGGATGCTGCTGGATTAGTGTGCTGAGGTGGTCATCAATCATTTGATGACGCTGTTTTAAGGTGGTGCGCATGCTGCCACCGACGTGTTTTTCGGCCCAACTTTCGAGTGGATGCACCAGTTTGGCCAGTAACTTCCCTTTGCGGGTGGCAAATACAGGATGTGAGATGCCCATGCTATACCAAATATAGCCTGTATAGTGTGCAGTAAAAGAGATGTGGCGATGAGCCGATAAAGCATCTGTCATGGTATCCGTACCTGATATTTTGTTGTTTTAGCGTTGTTGTTTGGGCAATGCAGAGCAAGCCTGTTGATTTATTTTGAGTTTATCATAATGAAAAAAGGACATCTTGTGATGTCCCTTTGTCCGAAATATCGCGGTTGAAATGGTCAAAGATGAAGTGCTTAACTTAATCTAAACAGTTCCACTTGGTCGCGTACTTTGGCCCAATCTTCACCTAAATGCAGTGTCGATTGAACGCTGATATTTGGAATCTGACCACGCATGCGTTCTAAGCGAGCTTGGTTTGGCAGCGCCAGTTGGTTGATTCCCTCCAAGGCTACACATGCGGATGCTCGGTCATTACACACCAGTCCCATGTCACAGCCTGCATGGAGTGCGGCTTGAATGCGGGAATCTGCACCACCTGCAACACATGCGGCCTGCATGCTTAAATCATCTGAGAATAAGACACCATCAAAGCCCAGTTGCTGACGTAGCACGGTTTGAATCCAATACGGCGAAAAACCTGCTGGGTTTGGATCGACTTGGTCATAAATTACATGGGCAGGCATGAGTGCGTCTAACTGCGGCATCAGTTTGATAAAGGTTTGCATATCTTTGGCATAAATTTCATCATACGTGCGTGAGTCGATGGCTGCTGCGACATGTGAGTCTGCTTTGACTGAACCATGACCGGGGAAATGTTTGCCTGTTGATGCCATGCCTGCGGCTTTCATCCCTTTTAGGAATGCACTGGCCAGCGGTACGATGTCTTGAATATTTTTGGCAAAGCCACGGTCACCAATCACATCACTGATGTCATTGAGGTCGAGTACAGGGGCAAAGCTAAAGTCGATACCGACGGCAAGAACTTCTGTTGCCATCAACCAGCCAGATTGTTCTGCCAAGCTTAAGGCTTTTTCAGGTTCGCTTAAGAATAGCTCGCCAAACTTACCCATTGCTGGAAGTAGGCTAAAGCCCTGTTTTAAGCGTTGAACGCGTCCGCCTTCTTGATCGACAGCAATCAAAATATCAGGACGAATTCGGCGCATATGGTCGGTGAGGGCGCGAACTTGTGCAGGAGATTCAATATTTCGTCCAAATAAAATCATGCCACCGACTTGCGGTGCTTGTAATAGTGCAATATCTTCTTGAGTAAGTTCTGTGCCTGCGATGTCGAGCATCAATGCGCCAATCATATTGGGTGTCCGTATTTGATTTTTTGGTCAGTGACTGTTTTGGCTCTGAAATGAGAGCGAAACAGGTCGTCGAAAACAATACCCGAATTTTGCAATGATTTGCTACATTTTGTCAGCACAGATTATGATAAAACTACACGACATAAACAGATTAAGTTGTTTAAGATTTTGAATATTCTCAATTCATGTCGAAAAATGACATTGTAATTTTGGTCAAAAACCAAGGAACTAAGAATTATTTATGAAACTTCAAACCATTGCTTGTGCGGTTGCAATTGCAACGGGTGGATTCTTTTTCACTCATGCCATTAATGAAGCCATTGCAGCGACTGAAACTACCGCTGTAACCAAACAAGCTATTGTTCCGTCGCAGGAGCAGGCTTTGGTGTCTCGTCAACTGGCGACCTTGGTTGACCGTCAACATTATCTCAATCAACGTTCAGATGCGAAAACATCGGCGCGTATTCTCGATTTCTATCTGGACAGTTTAGATCCAGACCATTCGCTGTTTCTTGCCTCTGAAGTAGAGAGTTATAAGCGTAAATATGGCTCAAACTTAGGTGCGGCTTTAAAAGCAGGGGACTTAAGTGGACCGTATGCGATTCATGCACAGTATCGAGATCGTTTGACCCAGTTTTATACCTATATGCTGGATGAGCTGAAAAAGCCGCAGAACTTAAAACAAGCCAATGTTTATATCGAAACGGATCGTGAAAAGGCACCGTATTTTGCCAATGAAGCGGCGCAGCGTCAGCATTGGAACAAAATGTTGGTTTCGCAGCTGATTAATTTGACCATTAGCAAAGAAGAAGAGTTGGCGAAGCAAAAAGCGCTTAAAGCCAACCCAGAATTGGCCAATGGACAAGATCTCACTAGCTCGGAAGATTTAACCCCAGTACAAACCTTAACCAAGCGTTATATGCGCCAGTTAGAACGTATTTCACGGGTGAAAAGTGATGATGTGTTAGACAAAACACTCAATGCGATGACGCTTACCTATGATCCGCACAGTAACTATTTCCCACCTGTCGATGCAATGGAATTGAACCGCCAGACGACTTTGCAGCTTGAAGGGATTGGGGTGTCGATTCGACCTGAACGGGGCAATGAAGACTACACCAAAATCGAAACCATTGTGGAAGGTGGTCCAGCGAGCAAGTCAGGACAGGTGAAGTCGGGTGACCGCATCATTGGTGTGGCACAAGATGGCGAAAAAATGGTGGATGTCATCGGTTGGCCGAGCAATGAAATTGTGGGTTTAATCCGTGGTAAACGTGGTACCAAAGTCACCATACGGTTACTCGGTTCAGGTGCGCCGATGAGCCAAGCACGTAATGTGACCATTACCCGTGACGTCATTCAAGAAGAAGATGCTGGGGTACGTTCACGTACCGTGAATGTAACGCGTGATGGACAACAATACACCTTTGGTTTGATTGAAATTCCGTCTTTCTATTTGAACTATCGTGCACGTCGTGCGGGCACAGAATATCGCTCTGTATCTGAAGATACCAACAATGCGCTGAAAACTTTAGCGGCCAAGAATGTCTCAGGGATTATTATCGACTTACGTAATAACCCAGGGGGTTCGCTTGAAGAAGTGGCTCGCATGCTTGGACAGGTGATTAAGTCAGGTCCTGTGGTGCAAATTCGAGATGGTAATGGCAATGTGAGCGTTTTCGAAGACGATGACAATGGTGCGCAAACCTATGCGGGTCCATTGGCAGTGATGGTGAATTTAGCATCTGCATCTGCAAGCGAAATTTATTCTGCTGCGATTCAAGACTATGAACGTGGCATTGTGATTGGTAGCACCACCACAGGTAAAGGAACCGCACAAGTTCAGCTCGACAACTTGGCGCATGGTCAAGCGACACTAACGCAACGTAAGTTTTACCGTGTAACGGGTGGCAGTACGCAGAACAAAGGCGTGATTCCAGACGTGAAGCTGGTAGATATTTACAATGAAGAGTTTGGTGAGCGTAAAGCGAAAAATGCGCTTGAATGGGATACGATTCCAACTGCGCCGTTTAAACGTGAAGGCAGTATCACACCGTATGTAAAACGTTTAGGTGAGCTGTCGCAAGCACGCGTTAAAGTCGACCCGCAGTTTAACTATCTTGAACAGCGTAAAGACATCTCGAAAAAGACCGAAGATCAAAAACGTGTGGTTTTAGATATTGATCAACGTAAAGCTGAATTGTTGGCACTGGAAAAACAGACTTTAGACTCGGAAAACAAGCGCCGTCAGATTGCAGGACAAAAGCCTTATGCAAACTGGGAAAGCTATCAAGCTTCTATGGAAGCTTTGGTTGAAGCACGCGCTAAAATGAAAGCGAATCAACGTCCTGCATTGCCTGAAGAGGAAGCATTTGTGACTGAATCTGCAAATGTCTTGTTAGATTATGCCAAGTTGCAAAAAGGCACTGCAAAATAGTTTAATCTCTGACGCAATGTATTAAAAAGCCAGTTTCGACTGGCTTTTTATTTAAATTGTGATTCAAAACACAAATGTGGGATTGGCAGGCTGCCAAAGCAATCTGCTAGGTAAAATAAATCTATAAATTCTAATGATATCTCTGTGATTTTTTCTTGACCTGAACCTGTTTGTATAAGATTCTTAATCGGGTAGTAATGCTTTTCGCCTTTGATAAAAAGGATATAAATGAAGAAAAAGAGAATAGGACTTACGCACTATTATTTATAGATTCTCTGTGGTAGCAGATGATTTTTATCGAGAATAAAGTCATCAATGAAGTTTTTGATAACTGGTCTAAATAATTTCTTCTGCCAACGATATACATTTTCAAAGATCCGCTCAAACTGGTTCTTTTGTATCTCGACGTAGGCCATCAAGGCTGAAAAAATATGATTCAAAATCAGTTTAGATCGTCTTACTTGAAACTTTTCAATATGACAAACCTGTTTAATCACCCGGTGATATTGCTCTATTTTCCAATGACTTGAATGTAATTCATGAAAACCCTCAAAGGACAATAAATCATCTTCATCTTGATGCACAATATAAAACCTCTGCTGTTCTTTTAACTGAGTCTTAAATAATTGTACAAAGCCAAAATCTTTGAGCCAGACCACTTGACCCTGATGGAAATTTGGCAATAAACGCAGTTGAAACCATTGTCCTTTTTCTGGGGAAACCTTACGGTTACAGTCGATACCAAACATAAATCGAATACCATATTTTCTTATGGTTTTTAGATTTCCAGTCGATGAATACCAACTATCACCTGTAATAAATTGAATCTTTGCACCCCAACTGAGTACTTCACTTAACATATCCATAAAGTAATCATTCTTGGTTTTACTTTCAGATTTGTCATAAATTCGGAAATTAATTGGAATATTTTGACCATTCTGATCTGTCGCATACAAGGTAATGAGATTAATACCCTTGACGGATCGGTGGTGTTTGCCTGACCAAAAATAGCTAACCAAGTCCATATGTTGACTATAGGGTTTATCTAAAACAGTATCATCAATACTGACTATAAGTTTATTATTATCAATATGTTGAATTGCTTCTTGATATAGGTCGTGAGGTGTGTAGTCTTCACGTTCTAGAAAGCGATTTACACTATCATGCGAGATGTTATAAGTCTCGGCAAGTTGTGTGCAGCTAATAGAGTTCGGTTCTGTCATGAGAAAGCCCATATAAATGGGTAATGTACAAGTTGCTGTAGAAGCATGTTTAATTCGTCTGATCACAGATACTTTATAAAGTATTTTAATACTTTTTTGAATCCGTCAATGCGTAAGTCCTAGAGAAATTAATACGGACATTTTATATGATGCATGTGCATTACGATTTTAGTTTGGTATTAGGTTCAATTGTTGTGGCATTGTTGGCGTGTTTTTTTGCAGTGTCGACCGAACGCTTATTATTTCGTGCTTGGCGTAAAAAATTTCAAACAGCGCTCATTTTACTCAGTAGTTTTTTCTTAGGCTGTGCCATTTGGGCCATGCATTTTGTGGGCATGTTGGCTTGTGATTTGCCGACGCATAGTTATTTTGACCCTGCACTGACAATTCTTTCTTTTTTTATTGCTTTTATTGCATCTGTTTTTTCAATTTGGTTGACCACGCGTCAGACCTTACCTTTTTTAAGATTGGTTTTGGGGTCGGTATTGATGGGGCTTGGTATTTCGGGCATGCATTATACTGGCATGATGGGTCTGATTATTGAGGGCTATCAGAGTGTTTACGATCCCTTGCTGACAGTTTTCTCTATTTTACTTGCCATCAGTGGCTCGGGTTTAACCTTTTGGCTGATCTTTAAATATAAAAGTGCGGTCAGCAAAAAACTGTTGTACCAATGGTATGTTGCAGGGATGATGGCCTTGACCATCGTAAGTATGCATTATACTGGTATGCTTGCAGTCTCGTTCTATCCAACCAATAGTGACAAACTGGTCATGACCCTTGAAGCAGGTCAAAGCATCGTTTTATTTGTTGTTATCTTTATTACCTGTTTGATTTTGGTGGCAGCATTTGTTGTTGCGGTGCTGGAGCAGCGTTTAGAAGAGCGCAATATTCAACTTTCTCTGGCCAATAAAGAGCTGGCAAATCAGGCTGTACAGGACAATTTAACCAAGCTGCCCAATCGATTGTATTTGGCGGAATACGCCCATTTTTTGTTTACAGATCAACGCTTCCGCAATGAAAGCATTGCCTTTTTATATATCGATTTAGACCGCTTTAAAGCCGTAAATGATGTCTTTGGGCATCATGTTGGGGATCAATTATTGGTTCAACTGACCACACGAATTCATCGTCACTTAAGTAAAAATGAAAAAATTCTCAGAATTGGTGGGGATGAGTTTCTGATGGTGCTGGAGCAGGCCACTCCTGAGCAAGCGTGCCAAATGGCGGAGCACGTGCTGGAGTTGATTCAAGATAGCTTTTTGATTGCGGGTAAAGAAATCAATGTGTCTGCGAGTATTGGTATTGCGATGTATCCCGAACATGGTAGTAATTTGCAAGATTTATTGATTAATGCCGATGCAGCGATGCTGACCTCAAAATATCAGGGACGAAATACCTATTCTATTTTTAACTACAGCTTTGACCAACAAGAAGCGAAAAGCCAAACTAAGCTGATCAATGACTTATATAAAGCAGTAGAAGAACAACAGTTTGTTTTGTATTACCAGCCTAAATTTACCATCCAAGATCAACGGATTTGTGGAGTCGAGGCGTTGATTCGCTGGAAGCATCCGACTTTAGGCTTGCTGACCCCCAATATGTTTATTAAAGGCGCGGAGAAAACGGGACTGATCATCCAAATGGGGTATTGGGCTTTGGAGCAAGCATGTAAACAACTGCAAATCTGGGAACGAGAGAAAATTGAACTGTATCCAATTGCTGTGAATTTATCGGCGGTGCAGTTTGAGCATAAGCATTTATTTAATAATCTTGAGCATCTTTTTGATAAATACAAAGTCAATCCAAATCATTTAATTATTGAAATCACTGAAAGTACGGCCATGCACCATATCGAAGCTAGCATTCGTACCTTACAGCGTTTACGTGAAATGGGGATTCGTTTGGCGATTGATGACTTTGGGACAGGACATTCTAGCTTTTTATATTTAAAAAACCTACCTGTAGATGAGTTGAAGATTGATCGCGGTTTTATTCATGAGCTGACTGTTGGCTCAAAAGATGAAATGATCTTAGAAAGTATTGTTCATCTAGCGATTCGCTTAGGCTTAGTCGTGACGGCAGAAGGTGTAGAAAGTCCTTTGCAAATGGAAATTTTATCGCGTTTAGGCTGTCAGCAATTACAAGGCTATTTGTTGGGTATGCCTATGGATGTTAAGCGCTTAGAAGAGTTTGAGTATACGTCGTCAACTTATTTCAATTAAGCGATATCTACAATTTGTGCCGATGGCTGATCGCTTTTATGGTGATGTAATTCAGTTGAGAGTCTAATAAAAAATAAGCAGTGTTCGCAAAATCCTCTATCTAGTGATATCGGCTTTTTATGCATTCTTTAGAATCTATTCGTTTTAGTGTCCTGTTGTCCGTATACCAAGCTGTTCAGTTCAAAACATTGGGAACAATTTGGAATTAAATAATTATGGTTAGAGTCGTTACTAAGGTTGGTGATGTTTTTCTGTAAAGTTGGATAATGAGGTGAAAAAATATTTCCAGCTCATTGCTTTTGATTTAACACAATTAAATAGTGATGTGATCAGAGCATTTAAAAAAGTATACCCTATCCATGCAACTCCTACATTATTGGATATCGTTAGTGATGATGTCGATTTTTATGCACATTGCGTCACTAAATTTGGCATAAAAATGAATCTTTGGGAGAAAGTTGGAAACATATCTGATGTGGGTGGAACTTCTACAATATTATTCAGAGACACAGATGATTATGGTGTTATGGTAGGGGAAGAACCAATAAAAATTTCTCACAATTGGTTTGTATGGCACATTAATGATGATAAATTTACTTATGTTGGAAACCTAGAGGGAGAAAACCGTAAAGCAGAAATAGGTGTGGTTATGCCCCCTTTGGCTATAGTAGAACGTATAAAAACAGGGAAATATAGCTTCGTATATCCAGAGTTTGAATGAAGTTTATAAAATGGCCTCAGATTAGGCTTAAACAAGATAAAATAATGCTTGATGTATGAGGGGCAACGGAAGTTTTACTCCGAGTTGTCATTGGATGCAGCGTGATTAAGTGTATGTTCAGATCGGATCAAACAATGTTTCTGTACATCTAAGTGTTTAGTCCCGGCATTTGATGGATCGGATCAATTTTAAAAAGTTCAGGTTCATCTGTCCACTGTTTGCAGATGAATTCGTAGGGAGTCAGGCCCCTGAGTGTTTTGAGTCTGCGGCCGAAGTTGTATGCAGCAATAAAATCAGCAAGGTGAATGCATAGCTGAGTGTGATCGTCGTAATGGAACCGTTTGACAGTAGCTTCTTTAATCGTTCGGTTCATCCTCTCGACCTGTCCATTGGTCCATGGATGCTTAACCTTGGTAAGACGATGTTCAATGCCACATTCAGTACAAACCCGATCAAAGATGTGCTCAGAGGCGTAGCGATCACAGGTGCGGTTCGTGAACTGGATGCCGTTATCTGTTAGCACCGTATGGATTCTATAGGGCACAGCCTTAACCAGATTGCGCATGAACTCCGCGGCTGCCATCTTACTGGCTTTAGTATGCAATTCAGTGAACGCAAACTTGGAAGTGCGATCAATGGCAACGAAGAGATAAAGCTTACCCTGTGCTGTTTGCATCTCAGCGATGTCGATATGAAAGTAACCAATGGGGTAGCTCTTGAAGCGCTTCCTGACAGGGCGATCACCTTGTACCTCAGGCAGTCGTGAAATACCATGCCGCTGTAAGCAGCGGTGTAACGACGAGCGTGTCAGATAAGGAATACTCGGCTGCAATGCATAAAGGCAATCGTCTAGCGGCAACAAAGTGCGTTTTCGAAAAGCAACAATTGCCGCCTCATCTTCAGGCGATAACACGCTTGAGCGAGGATTCTTTGGGCCGGTTGTAAGATCATCTACTGAAGTACGTTTCTTCCATTTTGCGACGGTCTTTTGATTGATGCCGTAACGCTTGGCTAGCGTTCTTAAGCTCTCTTGACTATTTTGTATTGCTCGACGCACTGCCTGTGTCGTTGTGGCGCTGCTGTGTAGAACTTGTCCCATAGTGCTTCCTTCCATTTATCTGAGAATATTGCACCATTAAAATCTGGGACTAAACATCTAAGTTGTAGCTGATAGCGCTGTAGCGTTCTATTCTTATCCTCTACCAGAGCGGGAAAGCATCCGAATTGACGACGAATGCGATGTACTGCGCTGGTGGGTTAAGGGAAAATTATCAATAAAATCTCATTCATAAATCTGCTACAATTGCGCCAATTTTAAGTTATCACTTTACGGGTTGGATACACATTTATAAGTGTGTACAAAACCGTGTACCTATTGAAGATTTCCCTTATGTTTAAAGATCAATTAGCTAGAGAAGTAGCGGCTCGTAGAACTTTTGCTATTATTTCCCACCCCGATGCTGGTAAGACCACCATGACAGAAAAATTGCTGTTGTGGGGACAAGCCATTCAGATTGCTGGTATGGTGAAAAGCCGTAAATCGGACCGTGCTGCGACTTCAGACTGGATGGAAATGGAAAAAGAACGTGGTATTTCGATCACCACCTCTGTCATGCAGTTTCCCTTTAAAGACAAGATGATCAACCTGCTGGATACGCCGGGACACGAAGATTTCTCTGAAGATACGTATCGTACCTTAACGGCGGTCGATTCAGCTTTGATGGTAATTGATGGTGCAAAAGGTGTTGAAGATCGTACCGTGAAACTGATGGAAGTGTGTCGTATGCGTGACACACCAATCATTTCATTTGTGAACAAAATGGACCGTGAAATCCGTGAGCCTTTAGAGCTGTTGGATGAAATTGAAAATGTTCTCAAAATCAAATGTGTGCCGATCACTTGGCCGCTTGGTACAGGTCGTGACTTCGCTGGGGTGTTTAACCTGATCGAAGAGAAGTTTTATGTGTATAAAGCAGGTTTTGGTTCAACCATTACTGAAATCGAAGTCCGTGATGGTTATGACTATCCAGACTTACGTGAAAAAGTCGGTGAGCTGGCTTGGGCGGCATTTGAAGAGTCTCTAGAGTTGGTGCAAATGGCCAATGAGCCTTTAGACCGCACAGAGTTCCTTGCGGGTCGTCAAACGCCTGTATTGTTTGGTACAGCATTAGGTAACTTTGGTGTAGACCATGTGTTAGATGCATTTAGTAATTATGCACCTGAACCTAAAGCACACCCAACAGAAAATCGTTTGGTTGAAGCGACTGAAGAAGGTTTTACTGGCTTTGTTTTTAAAATTCAAGCCAATATGGACCCGAAACACCGTGACCGTATTGCCTTTATGCGTATTTGTTCAGGAAAATATGAAAAAGGTTTGAAAATGAAGCATGTGCGTCTAGATAAAGATGTGCGCATTAGTGATGCTTTGACTTTCTTAGCCGGTGATCGTCAGCATCTAGAAGAGGCATGGCCGGGCGACATTATTGGTTTACATAACCACGGTACGATTCAAATTGGCGATACTTTTACATCAGGTGAAAAACTACAATTTACGGGTATCCCGCACTTCGCCCCTGAAATGTTCCGCCGTGTACGTTTGAAAGATCCATTGAAATCGAAGCAGTTACAAAAAGGCTTAAAAGAACTTTCAGAAGAAGGTGCAACACAGGTCTTCATGCCGCAAAATAGCAATGACTTGATTGTCGGTGCGGTAGGTGTGCTTCAGTTTGAAGTGGTGGCATACCGTTTGAAAGAAGAATACAAAGTCGACTGCGTCTACGAGCCTGTGAGCATTAACACTGTGCGCTGGGTGTCATGTGATGATGACAAAAAATTCAATGAATTTAAGAAAAAAGCACATGATCAATTATCGGTAGATGGTGGTGGTCACTTGACCTACTTGGCACCGAGTCGTGTGAACTTACAACTGATGCAAGAGCGCTATCCAGACATCGTGTTCCGCAATACCCGCGAACACTAATCGGGATGTTAAAAAATAAAACAGCTTCTTCGTGAAGCTGTTTTATTATGCAAGATACTTTATTTTAATCATGAATTTCATGGAAGACGCATGTTGCAGAAACAGGCTATTTATACAATATTGGTGAGTTTGACTGTCTTATTGACGGCATGTGACTCCTCTAAACAATCTGAAACAGACGCAGATGCCAAAAGCTCGGTATTTAAAACAGAGCAGGCTGAAGTGTTACCATATTTAAATATTCAGCAACAAGCGGCTGATATTGCACAACCGTTTTGTGAAACCAAGAATTGTATTGAATTAGATCTGCAAAGCTTAACAACGGCAGATCCGTGGTTAAACCAATGGATTGCCAAAAGTCAGGCTCGAGTGATTCAAGATCAGATTGGCTTAAAACAAGACATGAGCTTACAGCAAGCCATTAATGCCTATGTGAAAAAGTCGGATACATGGCAAGCTGAATTCAAGGGCAATAAGGCTTATAGCTTGGCGATGTATACGCGTATACCGTATCAGCGCAATCAGTTTGTATTGATGCAAATTGGGGTTGATACCAATCAAGAGAATGTAAATGTTAAGGAACGTTATTATTTCTTTGTTGCGGATCGTAAAAACCAAAAAGCGGTGGCATTATTAGATTTAATTCACCCGAAACAGCAGCTGGCGATGAATGTGTTGGTGCAAAAAGCGTATCAAGACTGGTTGAAGAAACAAGAACCTGAAGTGCGAAAATCTGCACCAGCGAAGTTGTACTGGGGGCAAGCAGATTGGTTTTTTGACCAAGAGGGCATTGGTTTACACTATCGGACTCATGAGATTGTAAAAGATGGCACTCAGCTTGATATTTATTTGACGAAAGCACAAACTCAACAGGTATTAAAAGCCGATGTCTATACCCAGTTGTTTTAGTGCATTGGCCAAAGCAAGAGCTGGCTTCACAAGGTAATAGGTTATTTATGTTAAAAAGCAAAACAATATTGACAATCAGCGTACTTGCAGCTGCCATCAGTTTGACAGCCTGCCAACCAAAAGATAAAGAGCCTCAAACTCCTGCAACGCAAACCACAGCGGCTTCAGAGGCAGAAACAGCCTTAAAGCTGGTCGGTGACACAGAAAAATTACAATTCGAATTACCTGAGTGTGATGGCAATGCTTGCCCTGAATTAAACATTGATCGTTTGCAAAGTAATCAAGCATTTATTGATGATTTTATTGATCAACAAATTGTGAAAGATCTCTCGCAGATTATTGATATTTCGCCGATGCATAGCAGTTCTGATACCACGGCATCAAGTGCGGTGGCGGCAAGTTCTGAACCTGCAGTAGTGGGCCAAGTCATCACCCCTAAACTGAAACTAGAGAAACAAGTTCAACCTTATTTGGCTGCTTTTCTGGGTTTAGACCAAGAGTTGAAAGCCTTAAGTTCGAACCATCAAATTAGTTTGATGATTAAGCCGAAAATTCTAAATGCCAAAGATCCTTTGGCCACGGTGGTATTGAACACCAGCAGCTACTTAGGCGGTGCACATGGTTCATCGTCACAGCATTATTATAATTTTGACTTGAAGCAGCAAAAGCTGGTGAGTTTGGATGATCTATTGTTGCCGAATCAGAAGGCGGCGTTAAATAGAGTAGCGCATGAAGCCTTTCGTGCTTGGATCGTCGACTCTAAGTTAGCGACCAATGTCGATGAATATGAGCAAGCGTGGAAGTTTAGTTTGAGTAACAATTATTACTTGGGTACTGAAGGTCTAATTTTGCAATATGGCGAGTATGAAATTGGTCCTTATGTGGTGGGTTTACCACGCTTAACTCTTGGTTATGATCAACTCCAGAAAATTTTAAAGCCTGAGTATTTACCCAAAGCCAAACAGAGCGCACAGGCTGCTTCAGAAGCCAAGAGTTAATCAAGCATGAGCTTGCCTCTGTTCGACACCCATACTCACTTTGATGTTGCCGATTTTGATACTGATCGGCAACATTTGGCCGAACAAGCAAAACGTGTTGGGGTAGAGGCACTGGTCCTTATTGGTTTTCTTGAATCACGATTTGATGCGCTGATTCAGACACATCAGCAATTAAAAAGCTGGGAGAATGTTCCATGCTCTTATCTTGCCCCAGGTTTACATCCGTTTTATATCGAACAGCATCAGACTGAACATTTACAGCGTTTAGAACAGGTTTTGCAGCAGCAGGACTGCGTAGCTGTGGGTGAAATTGGTTTAGACACCTTTTTAAAAGAGCATAAACAGCCTGCACTTTTCGCCAAGCAGCAATCTTATTTTTCCGCACAACTGGAACTTGCTCAGCAATATCAAAAACCTGTGTTATTGCATATTCGCAAAGCACATGCAGAAAGCATTGCTATTTTAAAAGCCCAAAAATTCAAATTTGGTGGTATCGCTCATGCCTTTAGTGGTGGGGTGGAAGAAGCCAAGGTCTTGGTCAAACTCGGTTTTAAAATAGGGGTAACAGGACAAATCACCAATCCAAATGCCAAAAAATTGCATCAAGTGGTGCAAGCACTTGGTAGCGAACATTTGGTGATTGAAACGGACTGTCCAGATATGACACCGTTGTGTTGTCAAACATCGACCGAGCATCCCACCCGCAATACACCGGTAAATTTACCTTATGTTTTGGAGAGTCTCGCACAGACACTGGATCAGTCTGAGCGGTCGTTAGCAACTCAACTCTGGCAGAACTCATTGGCTGCGTTGCATTTAAAATTTTAGAAGAATAAGACAATAATCTCGATAAAAATAAGATAACCAAAAGGGAACACATTCTTTTCTAAACAGGCTTACATTAAAGAAAGAACATCATAATAAATACATTCGCCAATATTGGGAGGGCAACCGAATGGCCAGATATAGCAAAATCAATAGTTTCAATGCATTACAAACACTCACGGTGGGTGAAAAATCCTATCAAATTTTTAACCTCCCTCAAGCCGCCCAAACATTGGGTAATATTGATCATTTACCCAAGTCTTTAAAGGTCTTACTCGAAAATTTACTCCGTTTTGAAGATCAAAAAAGTGTAAAAGTAGAGCATATTCAAGCCCTAGTCGATTGGCAAAAAACTAGAAGCTCTGATCAAGAAATTCAATATCGGCCTGCACGTGTGTTGATGCAGGATTTCACAGGGGTTCCCGCCGTGGTTGACTTGGCTGCCATGCGTGCCGCAATGGCACAAGCGGGTGGCGATCCGAATTTGATAAATCCCTTATCCCCTGTCGATTTGGTGATTGATCATTCCGTGATGGTCGATCATTTTGCAGATAAAGATGCCTTTGCTGAAAATGTCGAAATTGAAATGCAACGCAATGGTGAGCGCTATCAATTTCTACGCTGGGGACAATCGGCCTTTAATAACTTTAGCGTTGTCCCGCCCGGTACAGGAATTTGCCACCAAGTCAATTTAGAGTATCTGGCTCAAGCGGTATGGTTGGGGGAGGATGAGGGACAAACTTTTGCGTTCCCTGATACCTTGGTGGGAACAGATTCGCATACCACCATGATCAATGGCTTAGGCGTGCTCGGTTGGGGTGTTGGCGGGATCGAAGCTGAAGCGGCGATGCTCGGGCAGCCTGTATCCATGTTGATTCCTGAAGTGATCGGTTTCAAACTCACAGGAAAACTCAATGAAGGCATTACCGCAACAGATTTGGTTCTAACCATCACACAAATGCTACGCCAAAAAGGCGTGGTTGGTAAATTTGTTGAATTCTATGGCGATGGTTTGGCCGACTTGCCTTTGGCTGACCGCGCCACTATTGCCAATATGGCCCCTGAATATGGTGCAACCTGTGGTTTCTTCCCCATTGATGACGTGACCTTGGACTATCTAGCGTTGACAGGTCGTGAGCAACAACGGATTGATTTGGTTGAAGCGTATAGTAAAGCGCAAGGCCTGTGGCGAAATGCAGGTGATGAACCCGTTTTTACCGATACGTTGAGCTTGGACATGAGCACAGTGCAGGCCAGTTTGGCAGGCCCTAAACGTCCGCAAGATCGTGTCTTGCTAGCAGATGTACCTAAAACTTTTCATGATTTGATGGAACTAACGCTAAAGCCCGCCAAAGAGGCGAAAGAGCGTTTAGAAAATGAAGGTGGTGGCACAGCTGTTGAAGCTAAAAAAGCTAATCTACCGCATGAGGAGCCATCTTGCACCATTGATGGAAAATCCTACCCCTTGAACCATGGTGATGTGGTCATTTCAGCCATTACCTCATGCACCAATACTTCCAATCCCAGCGTGATGTTAGCCGCGGGACTTCTTGCCAAAAAAGCCATTGAAAAAGGCCTACAGCGTAAACCGTGGGTGAAAAGTTCGCTTGCACCTGGTTCTAAAGTAGTGACCGACTATTTGGCTGCGGCAGGTTTAACACCGTATTTGGATGAGTTGGGTTATAACTTGGTTGGCTATGGCTGTACCACGTGTATCGGCAACTCTGGACCACTGCCTGAACCGATTGAAGAAGCCATTCAGTGCCATGATCTCAATGTCGCTTCAGTGCTTTCAGGCAACCGTAACTTTGAAGGGCGTGTGCATCCTCTGGTGAAAACCAACTGGTTGGCTTCGCCACCTTTGGTGGTGGCTTATGGTTTGACGGGCAATATCCGTACAGACCTGACCACGCAACCGATCGGCCTCGGCAAAGATGGGCAAGCAGTCTACTTGAAGGATATTTGGCCGAGTCAGGCTGAAATTGATCATGCGCTACAGAGCGTAAATACCGCGATGTTCCATAAAGAATATGCCGCAGTATTTGATGGTGATGCAGCATGGCAGGAGATTCAGATTCCTCAAAGTCAGACCTATGCTTGGCAAGAGAATTCAACCTATATTCGCCACCCGCCATTTTTTGAAGAGATAGGTAAGCCACCGAAACCGATTACCAATATTGAACAGGCACGTATTTTGGCTGTGCTTGGAGACTCGGTCACCACCGATCATATTTCCCCAGCGGGTAATATCAAGAAAGACAGCCCCGCAGGACGCTATTTGCAACAGCAAGGGGTTGAACCCAAAGACTTTAACTCTTACGGGTCTCGACGTGGGAACCATGAAGTGATGATGCGAGGCACTTTTGCCAATATCCGCATTAAAAATGAAATGCTCGGTGGAGAAGAAGGTGGAAACACGATCTATATTCCAACAGGAGAAACCTTGCCGATTTATGATGCCTCTATGTTTTATCAGCAGCAACATACGCCGTTAATCATTATTGCTGGGAAAGAGTATGGCACAGGCTCATCACGTGACTGGGCTGCCAAAGGCACGAACTTATTGGGGGTTAAAGCGGTGATTGCCGAAAGTTTTGAACGAATTCACCGTTCGAATTTGGTTGGTATGGGAGTATTGCCATTGCAATTTGTCGATGGACAAACGCGCCAATCCTTAAACTTGACAGGTCGTGAAGTACTTTCGATTCATGGATTATCGGATGATATTCAGCCGCATCAAACTTTGGATATTCAGGTGCTTCGAGAAGATGGCAGCCAAGACCAATTTACAGTGTTGTGCCGTATTGATACCTTGAATGAGGTGGAATACTTTAAAGCTGGCGGTATTTTGCATTATGTACTGCGTAATTTAATTGCAGCCTAATCTCAATGAAATAAAGCCCTGTCAGTAGCAGGGCTTTATTGTTTGTAGCGATACATTCAATCCAAGGTCGTATTCAGGTAAAATGAACATGATTTTACCGATATAGATGTACGCATGACTGATCTGCAACATGATGAATATGACCGCCGTTTTGCTGGTGTAGCCAAAATTTATGGAGACGAGGCCTTTTCATATTATGAAAAAAGTCATGTCATGGTGATCGGAATTGGTGGTGTAGGTTCGTGGGCAGTAGAGGCTTTAGCGCGTACAGGCGTTGGAGAATTAACACTGGTTGATATGGACTCAATTGCGGCTTCGAATGTTAACCGTCAATTGCCAGCCATGAGCTCAACCTTGGGTCATGAAAAAATTGAAGTGATGGCCGAACGTTGTCGATCCATCAATCCACGGATCAAAATCAATTTGATCGATGACTATTTAACCCCAGAAAATGTCAAAGAAATTTTAGAACATCGACCAGACTTAATTTTAGATTGTATTGATGACGTCAAAGCTAAATTAGCACTGATGTTGCACTGCCGTTTTAATAAGATCCCATTGATTGTTTCGGGGGGAGCGGGTGGTAAGCTCGACCCACTAAAAATCCGAGTTGCTGATTTGTCTAAAACCGAACAAGATCCCATGTTGGCGAAGCTTCGAACCCAGTTACGTGGCATGGGAATTTGTAAAAAACCAAAAGAAAAGTTCGGCATTAGCTGTGTGTATTCGATTGATAATCCATTTTCCAGTGCAGATGTGTGTCCAAGTGCGGGCCTACGTTGTGGTGGCTATGGTTCTGCGGTGGTGGTGACTTCAAGCTTTGCGATGGTGGCAGTGGCGGAAGTGCTGAAAAAATTAGATGGAATGAAAGCGAAACAATAATACTGTTTTAGGTTTAATTGGACTGTATACATCGATATATGGATACAGTCCTTAGACCACAAAAAATATTGAAACCAATAGAAAAAAAGAGAAAAGAAAAATGAGCTTTTTAAAAAAATTATGGGGTTCTCAAAACAAAAAAACGCCTGCGAATGAAAATGCATATACTGCATTTTGGCAATGGTTTCAGCAGCATCAACAGCATTTTCACCACATTGTGAATCAAGGCAGTAAAACTGAAATCGAGCGAGATTTCTTTGATCGATTGACGCCTGAATTGGAAAAAGTCCATTGCGGCATCTTTTTTCTGACGGGCATGTTAACCCCACAAACAGCTGAATTAATTCTTACCCCTGATGGCATCATTCCAAATATTGTCTTTGTGGAAGAGCTGATTGCAGCTGCACCTGAGATTGCAGGGTGGAAGTTCACTGCGCTTAAACCTGAAAGCGATATTCATCAAGTCGGGATTAATATGCATGATTATGAGTTTAGTCAGGAGACTTTATCTTTTTATTTTAACCAGCAAGCCGAATATCCCGATGAGATTGATCTGGTCGTGGTACATGATGAATATAATGCAGCTGAAAACGATGCGTTTTTACAGGCTGTGTATATTTTCCTCGACAACTATTTGGGCGAGTACGATGCGGTTACCAAATTGGACAATGTTTCTGTCCAGTCTAAGCAAGATGCCGAAAAAGAATTGCTACCGATTCACTTGCTCAAAAACATTTTAATTTTAAAAAGTAGTGAAATTTCAAGATTAGACAAAATTACCCGTTCAAATACGGATGCCGATGAATTTGTCAGTTTGGAAGGTGAAACCAATGAAGGTCTACCGTTGCTGGCGACTTTAAATCGTACACTTTTAACATGGGATCAAAAAGCCTCACATCCATGGATGATGTTGATTGAAATCTCTTATTATGGTCAGCATTCAAATGGCATGTCCGCGTCTACAGATTATGAACTACTGGATTTGATAGAAGATGCATTATTACAAGAGCTTAAGGATGTGGATGGCTATTTAAATATAGGTCGTGAAACGGGTAATCACTTAAGAACTATATATTTTGCGTGTAAAGAGTTTAGAAAACCATCCGGTGGTGTTTTAAAAAGTATGCTGACATTAAATGAAGCCATTATTGATGTAAAAGAAGGTTAAGTCGAAGGCTTTAAAATGGTTTTCAAGCTTTTTGGAGAAATTGCAACTTCTTCTAAAACCACGCCTTATTCGATGCCTTATTTTGCAATTATTACCTTCAATTCCTACAGTAAACAACTTACCAATACTTTGCTTGCAGTTTTTAAAAGCAGTGATGAAACTGTCCCAATGATCACTTGCAATTCGGGTGTAGTGAATACCTAATTGTTTAAGCTTTGTCTTCAACCTTTGGACTGTAGCTAAATCTCTCTTACCCCAAACATAAGCAACAATCTCACCTGTTTCTCGATGGTAGGCGTAAATAAGCCATTGTTTATTATTTTTATTTCCAACAAAAGTCCAGAATTCATCTACTTCGAGAGATTCATAATGACTTTGTTTAGGCTGAATTTGATAGGCCGATTCAGTTAAAGTCCGTAAGACTTTACCGATACTAATGCGCTCAACTTCAGCGATATCTCGTATACCGCTGCCTCTGACCATTAACTGTAATATTTTACGAGTAATGCCAGAATTACATCCTAGATAGCTCAGAGCATGGTCACCAATAAACTGACGTTTGCAGTCTTTGCATTGGTAGTTTTGTTTCCCATCTACTTTGATGCCATTTTTCTTTATACTGTCACTGAGGCAGGTTGGACATTTGATTTCTAGAGTTATTTGCATTTCTCTATTTTATCAAAATTCAACCTGCTTTTTTTTAGCATACTTTTTGATACACCACCAACCATCCAAGGTCATTGATCAAGTGATTGAAAAATATAAAGGCAACTTTGAAATAGAGGTCAGTTTGTTTAAAGACAAATACTGGCGTGCTCTGAGTAAATTTACCGGTTAAGCTCTTATATAAAAGAAGAGTTCGCCTGAAGCACTTTTAAAATATAAAGGGATAAAGCAGCTCCATGACTCATCTTTCAGGGCATTCCAAACTTGATGTTACAATAGTGGCTTTAGGGATCATTTTGAGTTGTGGTGTTGTATATGCTATTTACTCAACCGTTCGTCATTTTTATGTTTTAAATCAGGTCAATGAAGCCAAAGAAATGATGAGTGATATACAGTCATTATTGGTTTGGTCAATGCATCAGCATCATGATGATGTCACGCAGGCTTGTCATTTTAAAAATATACAACAGATTGCTCAATCCGTAGAATTTCAAAATATGAATCGTATTTTAAAATTACAGGATCAAATTCATCAGCAAAGTCAATTTGTTGAACAGATTAAAGTAAATGCCACCCCTGATTTACATGGTTGTATAACTACGGCTTACTTTAGAAAAGAACCCTTTGTCAGCGAGCTTATTGCAGGAAAGTATATTTCCTATCATTATGATTTTAAGACTGAAACAATAAAATGTGTCACCAATATACACAAGCGTGCTTTAGTGAAAGCTTGTACTCGGCTATAACGGTGAAACATAAAAAAGCGAAGCAGATGCTTCGCTTTTTTCGTTTAGATCAACGTTCTAAATTACTGAGCTAGAGTGTGTTCTTTTAAATAATCTTCGGTGCGTTGCATTGCGTCTTTAATGTTAAGAATTGCATTTTCAACATCGGCAAAAGTCTTGGCATTACCACCACTTAAAGCCTGACGCCATTTTCGAGCACCCGGAAGGTTTTGGAATAAACCCAAAATATGGCGCGTGATAATCGACAATGGCGCACCCTCAGCCATACGCTTTGCAATATACGGCAGCATTTGGTCAATAATTTCAAAGCGATCAGGTAGATCCAAATTCCACAGCTGTCCCAGCTCTGCCAAAAGGTAGGGATTATGGTAGGCCTCACGACCAATCATCACACCATCAACATGTTTGAGATGTTCTTGTGTTTCAGCAAAGGTTTTGATCCCGCCATTAATTTCAATCAATAGATTTGGACGTTCTTGCTTTAAACGATAGACATCTTCATAACGTAGTGGGGGAATGTCACGGTTTTCTTTCGGAGAAAGCCCCTGAAGCAAGGCAATACGTGCGTGTACGATAAAATTATCGCAGCCCGTTTTCGTGACTGTATCGACAAAATGTAGCATTTCTTCATAAGAATGCATGTCATCAATCCCGATACGATGCTTTACCGTGACTGGAATCTCCACGGCATTTTGCATTTCAGCAATACATTCAGCGACAAGGTCAGGTTCTGCCATGAGACAGGCCCCGATTTTATTATTTTGTACACGGTCGCTTGGACAGCCGACATTTAAATTGACTTCATCATAACCCCAGTCTTGTGCCATTTTGGTACAAGTGGCTAAGTCTTTAGGATTTGAGCCACCGAGTTGTAGCACAATCGGGTGTTCTTCATTGTTATAGTCGAGATGACGATTTGCACCGCCAAACAGAATCGCGCCAGTGGTCACCATTTCGGTATAAAGGATGACATTCGGGTTAAATAAGCGGGCAAAGAAACGATAATCTTTGGTCGTCCAATCCATCATCGGTGCTACGCTGATTCTCGGAGATTGAGTGTTTTCAATGTTTTTGTTAATAGTCATTAAAAATCATACCTTTAATCTATATTCTGCAACCTGCGAGAATTTGTTTGAACCTGTGTTTAGGTGGGTGAATCCATTTGCATTTACACCAAATTTTACACCATAATAGAAAAAATAGCTTTTGGTGTAAATTATGGGTTCAATTACAGCAAGGAAAGGTGCAGATGGTAAAGTTAACTATCGTGCTGCGATTCGAATCACTCGAAAGGGCTTTCCTGCTTTTTCTGAAAGTAAAACATTTCACTCAAAGAAATTAGCTGAAAACTGGATTAAGAAACGAGAAGTCGAAATTCAAGAAAATCCTGATATTTTGCTTGGCAAAGAAAAGTTGATTGATCTGACCTTATCAGATGCCATAGATAAATATTTGGATGAAGTCGGGAGCGAGTACGGAAGGACGAAACGCTATTCTCTGCTCTTAATTAAGAAGCTACCAATTGCGCGCAATATTATCACAAAAATAAAATCAGTACATTTAGCCGAGCATGTGGCTTTAAGGAAGGGTGGAATTCCGTACCTCGATCTTGAACCTATTGCGACTAGTACACTGCAACATGAGCTTTTACATATCAGAGGTGTTCTTTCTCATGCTGCTGTTATGTGGGAAATGGATATTGATTTAAATAGCTTCGATAAGGCTACTGCTCAGTTAAGAAAAACACGTCAAATATCCTCCAGTCAAAAAAGAGACCGACTGCCTTCGAGAGATGAATTGATTGCATTGACGAAGTATTTTGCAGAACGATGGAAGCTAAATCGTTATGGCTCTAAATACCCAATGCATTTGATTATGTGGTTTGCAATTTTCTCATGCAGACGTGAAGCTGAATTAACACGATTGTATCTTCGAGATTATGACCCACATCATTCAACGTGGAAAGTGCATGATTTAAAGAATCCTAATGGTTCTAAAGGTAATCATAAGTCATTTGATGTACTTGATCCTTGTAAGGAGCTGATCAAAAGACTGAAACATTCAGAAGTTCGAGAACGGATGCTAAAGCTTGGACATAATGAAAATTTGTTATTGCCTTTGAATCCCAAAATTTTGGGTAAAGAGTTTAGAGAAGCTTGTAAAATTTTGGGGATTGAAGATTTACGATTTCATGACTTGAGACATGAAGGCTGTACTCGATTAGCTGAACAGAGTTTTACTATTCCTGAAATTCAGAAAGTAAGTTTGCACGATTCTTGGGGGAGTTTACAGCGTTATGTATCAGTGAAAGCGAGAAGAAATATATTACAGTTGGAGGAGGTGCTACGCCTCATCGATGAAACGTAGCAAAATCTTTGGATGCCTCTGAATATTGCTTATCCAAGACAGCAGCAAGATCCTTAATGTGTACCAAAAATGGAGCACGTTTACTTTTATCTATTTTGAATACTGAGAAAGGGAATTGTTGATTATTCGCTTTTCTCAGTGCTTCGGCTTTGCTGAGGTGGGGATAATAGTCAGAAACTACTGTCATTAGTTCAACGGTCATAGAACGATACTTTATAAAAAGTAGTTCGGTAGTATTAATTTGAAAGCAATTCATGAAGTGGGTATTCCATACATAAAACTTTTTTAATTTGAATGGGCTTTGTTGCACAAAGATTTCATAACTATATGATTTTAAAAGTTTTGATTATTTTTTGATCCAAAATTAAATTTATTTAAATCAGATGCTTACATATTTATGCAACAAAGCCGCTTCTACAGCAAAAATTAACAGTGCACCAATAATCAGTGCAGATGCCACAACCGAAGGACTGAATAAAACTTGTTTAATAAAATCAACAGCTATAACTCCGATCACTACTGCAGGAATAAATGAAATGAAGACATTTATCGCAAAACGTCTCGCATGGTAATCACCTGATATAAAACCATGTAGTAGATTAATAATTTTTTTACGGTAGAGCCAACAAACGGCTAAGATTGTGCCCAGTTGAATGACAACTTCAAAGACACAGCCTGAGCCTGAATGAAAATCAATTAAATGGCCAAATAAAATTAAATGACCAGTACTGGAAATGGGTAAAAACTCCGTTAAACCTTCTATAAAACCTAAAAATAAGGCTTTAAGTACTGAAATTATATCCATAAATAAAGTGAGTCACAGAATAATAATAGCCATCACTTTTAAGATATTTTTCTGCATTTATAAGTGCATTGAGCTAAATTTTTACGCTTTCTTTACGCGGCATCCAAAGTTATGAATAGAGACTTTACGGTCTTATTTTTCATACTGGATTTTGGAATATCCCAATGCTTAGGATGAAAAACATGAGTGCGGTCATTCACGCGCATCAGCAGGTACAGCATCAAAAAAATTGCGTTGTACTAAATAATCAAAATAAACGTTATTTCAATATCTGCATGCAGATTTCAGCTCTGAAACATAGGAGTGAAATGCCATGTTAGAGTTTGCTTTGCTTTTAGCCATCGTCTTTGTTCTGGCTTATCCCTTGGGTAAATACCTCGCAGCAATTATGCACAACCGCGATATGAAAATTGATCCTCTATTCAATTGGATTGAAAAGCCCATTTACGCGGTTTTAGGAATCAATCCCAAACGGGGGATGAATGTCAAAACCTATTCATTCAATTTTGTCATGAGCTGTGCAGTGATCGGTTTGGTGACTTGGACTCTATTTATGGTTCAAGCCAGCCTGCCGTTGAACCCAAACCATGCACCGAATATGTCATGGGATTTGGCGCTGCATACCATGATTTCGTTTCTGACCAATACCAACCAGCAGCACTATTCAGGACAGGCGCAACTGTCTTATTTATCGCAAATGGTCGGCATTGTCGGCTTGCAGATCTTCACGCCGATGATGGGCCTGGCGATGGTGGTGGCTACAGTTCGAGCACTGTTCTACAAACAATCCAATGCACTTTCTGAAACCGATCAACAGACCAGCTTTAAGCATAAAGTGCAACAAATTAATGTCGGCAACTATTGGGCCGATGTGATTCGTCCGACGTTCCGCTTTCTGATTCCTTTATGCATGGTTTGGTCATTATTGCTCACTAGCCAAGGCGTACCATCGACTTTTCAAGGCGGCCCAGAAGTTCAAGTCATCGACCAAAGCAGCGAATTAACAACGCAAAAAATACCTTTAGGCCCTGTTGCGCCCATGGTAGCAATTAAGCAATTGGGCAGTAATGGTGGTGGCTGGTATGGTCCGAACAGCAGTGTACCTTTGGAAAATCCGACACCATTGTCAAACTTTCTGGAAATGCTTGCGATTTTACTGATCCCTGTTTCGGTGATTTTTATGCTGGGCTTTTTCACCAAACGCGCCAAATTCGCAGGCTTGGTCTTTGCTTCAATGCTGCTGATGTCGATCATTTCTGCGACTAGCGCTATCTGGTCAGAAAGCCTTTCATCGACTTCGACATTGCTTTCCGCCATGGAAGGTAAAGAAGTGCGTTTTGGCGAGGCATCATCTGCTTTGTGGTCAGCGGTCACCACCCAAGTCAATAACGGCTCAGTGGATATGATGCATGATTCATCTGCACCGCTCACGGGTATGGTGCAATTGTCCAATATGCTGATCAATGCCATTTGGGGCGGGATTGGCTGTGGTTTACAGCAATTCATTATTTATCTGTTTTTAGCAGTCTTTATTGCAGGCTTAATGACCGGCCGCACCCCAGAATTGTTTGGCCGCAAAATTGAAGCCGGTGAAATCAAGCTGCTCGCTGTTGTGATTTTGATCCAACCCATCGTCATTCTTGGTTTAACCGCAATAACTGTATTTTTTCCTGAATTGACGGGCAACAGTAATCCGCAATACCACGGCATTTCTCAAGTGCTGTACGAATATGTGTCTGCATTTGCCAACAATGGCTCAGGCTTTGAAGGGCTATCAGACAATACCGTGTGGTGGAATGTCACATGCGGTATTGCTTTATTGCTCGGCCGTTTCCCGACATTAATTATTCCTTTAATCATCGCTACACGTTTAGCTGCTAAACGCCAAGCACCTGAAAGCAGCGGCAGTTTAAAAGTCGAAACGCCAACATTCGCACTGACTTTAATTGCCATTGTGGTGATGTTGACCTTATTGCAATTTATGCCAGCCCTGGTCTTGGGGCCAATTGCTGATCATCTGTTATTGGTTCAAGGTTAAGGGGGAGTACAATGAATCATTCAAAACACACTGTTCAAACACAGCAAAACACCATAGCTTCAACCTTATTTCAAGCTGAAGCATGGAAAAATGCTTTTATTAAACTGCTGCCGCAGCATGTGATTAAAAATCCGGTGATGGCCATCGTTTGGCTTGGGACGCTGATTACACTGGTTAGTACAATTCTAGGTCAATCTAGTTTGGTTTTTGGCTTATTGGTGACGTTGATTTTATTTGTGACGGTTCTCTTTGCCAATTATGCCGAAGCGGTTGCTGAAGCCAAAGGCCGCGGACAGGCGTCATCCCTGCGTCAAGCGCGTCAGAATTTGACGGCGCGCCGGATCCATTCTAAAGATGATATGGATGGGGTGCAGATTTCAGCGGCTGAATTGAACATGCATGACTTGATTGAAGTGCGTGCAGGGGAATTGATTCCCGCAGATGGTGAAATAATTCAGGGCTTTGCTACGATCAATGAAGCTGCAGTAACAGGTGAATCTGCGCCGGTACTCCGTGAAGCGGGCACAGATAAATCTGGGGTGATTGGCGGAACCAAAGTCTTAACCGACCGGATCATCGTGCAAGTGACCGCAGAGGCGGGAAATAGCTTTCTCGACCGAATGATTGCTTTAGTCGAAGGCTCAAACCGTCAAAAAACACCGAATGAAATTGCCTTAGGTATTTTACTGACCGTGATGACTGTGACTTTTATCATCGTCGTGGTCAGCCTGCCGTTGATTGGACATTTCCTGCATATTGAAATCAGCCCGATTTTATTGGTGGCGCTATTGGTCTGCTTGATTCCAACCACCATCGGCGGCTTATTGCCAGCTATTGGAATTGCAGGGATGAACAGAGCGCTCAAAGCCAATGTGATTGCCAAATCAGGCAAGGCGGTTGAAGTTGCAGGCGATATAGATGTTTTACTACTCGATAAAACCGGAACTATTACTTACGGTGACCGTCAGGCGACTGCTTTTTATCCCTTAACAGGAGTGACGGAGTCTGAACTTCGCCAAGCGGCGGTACTGACTTCTTTGGCCGATCCAACGCCAGAAGGTAAATCGGTGGTTGCTTTGGCCAAAGAGCAAGGTGAAAGAGTGGCCGAGCCTGAACAGGCTGAATTTATCGCTTTTAATGCGTCCACACGCATTTCAGGCCTTAACTTGGCGGATGGTCATCAAGTGCGTAAAGGCGCTATGGATGCCATTCTTAAATTCGCTTCGCAAAACCTTGAAAATCATGCCGAACTGAAAGCGCGCGTAGAACAAATAGCTTCAAAAGGGGCAACGCCGCTGGTCGTGGCTAAAGACCAGAATTTGTTGGGTGTCATTGAACTATCAGACGTGATTAAGCAAGGCATTAAAGAAAAATTTGCGCGCTTACGTGAAATGGGCATTAAAACTGTGATGGTGACCGGAGATAATCCGCTCACAGCAGCGGCCATCGCAGCAGAGGCTGGTGTGGATGATTATATCGCTGAAGCGAAACCAGAAGATAAACTCACATGCATTCGAACCGAGCAAAACAAAGGACATTTGGTAGCGATGGTCGGTGACGGTACTAATGATGCACCGGCGTTGGCCCAAGCAGATATTGGCTTAGCCATGAACTCGGGAACGCAAGCAGCCAAAGAAGCAGGCAATATGGTGGACTTAGATTCTGATCCAACCAAATTGCTATCTGTGGTTGAAATAGGCAAACAGCAGCTGATTACTCGCGGTGCATTAACCACCTTTTCCTTGGCGAATGATGTATCAAAGTATTTTGCAATTTTGCCGGCATTATTCGTCGCGGCAATTCCGCAAATGCATGTGTTAAATGTCATGCAACTAGGCAGTTCTGAAAGTGCCATCCTGTCTGCGCTGATCTTTAATGCGATCATTATTCCTCTGCTGATTCCAATTGCACTGCGCGGTGTGAAATTCAAACCTTCGGCATCTACCCAATTATTGCGCCGCAACATGCTGATTTATGGTGTGGGCGGGGTGCTGCTACCGTTTATTGCCATTAAAGCGATTGATCTGCTGATCAGTCCAATCTTGGCCCTATAAATTTTTTGAGGATGACAAAGTGAATATGCAAAATCATCAATTGGCAGACTCATCATGGGGTGAGAAACTGCGCGCTTCGTTTGGAATGACCATCATTGCTCTAGGCTTATGCGGCTTTGTATATAGTGCTGCTGCAACCAGCTTAGGACAAATGCTCTTTCCAAAACAAGCCAACGGCAGCTTGATTGTCGAAAATAATCAAGTGATCGGTTCACGCTTAGTGGCACAGCCTTTTGCCCAAGTTCAATATTTCCATCCGCGTCCATCTGCCGCAAATTATGATCCTATGGCGATGGCCGGAAGCAACATGGCGAGAACCAATCCTGAACTGCAGAAAGCCATAGAGGAACGGCTGAATCGAATCGCAGCGAAGGAACAGATTGAAAAATCTAAAATTCCTGCGGATCTGGTCACCGCTTCAGGCAGTGGCATCGACCCTGAAATTAGCGTGCAATCAGCCATGATTCAAGTGAAGCGGATTGCCCATGCACGGCATATGCCTGAACAGAATGTCGAAAAACTGATTCAGTCGCATACGGTTCAGCCGATTTTTGGGATTTTAGGGCAGGCACGTATCAATGTGCTTGAATTGAATTTGGCTTTGGATCGGGGCGGGAAGTGATATGAATGGCTTGAAGATTAAAATATAGTGATTGAACGCTATTAAATAATTTGAATTAAGTTACATACGATTGTTGGGCGAGGGGATGTTCTATACCTCCGCCCAACGGTGGCATCCATATTGCCCAGCAATAGCCAAGCTGACTTTAGACGCATTTAAATGAATTTAAAAACATCTTTTTAAAGCAATAAATAAAGATTACTTCTATGACTGATCAACGAACCAATAAAGCCGATGTTTTGCTGCAACATACACAGCGTTATCAGTCTGGGCGGCTGACGATTTTTTTAGGCGCAGCTCCGGGCGTGGGAAAGACCTTTGCCATGCTGGTTCGTGCGCATGAACTGGCGCTGCAGGGTATTAATATCGTCATTGGCTATGTAGAAACGCATGGCCGTAGAGAAACTGAAAATTTAATTTCTGGTTTAGATATAATTCCGCGCAAGGCTATTGAATATCAAGGGCAGCATCTGGAGGAAATGAATCTAGATGCCGTTTTGGATAAAAAGCCCAGTATTGTTTTGGTGGATGAATTTGCCCACACTAATATGCCCGGCAGCCGTCATGAAAAACGCTGGCAAGACATCAATGAATTATTAGATGCTGGTATTGATGTTTTTACCACCATGAACATTCAGCATTTGGAAAGTTTGAATGATGTGGTATATCAAATCACTGGGATTCGTGTCACTGAAACCGTGCCAGACCGGGTGTTCGAACGGATTAGAGATATCCGCTTAATTGATTTGCCTGTGAATGAGCTGTTGGAGCGCTTAAACCAAGGGAAGGTTTATGTGCCTGAGCAGGCGGAACAGGCCTTACAGCGATTTTTCAACAGCTCCAACTTAACGGCACTGCGTGAACTGGCAATGCAAACCGTTGCCAATTATGTTGATAATGATGTACGCGAAAATTTCGCCATTCAAGGGCTTGCTCAAATCCCCTTAAAAAATCATGTCTTAATTATGATTGATGGCAAAGGGCATTCTGAAGCTTTAGTTCGGACTGGATGCCGTATTGCCGAGCATCGTGCGGCAAACTGGACGGTTGTTGCTTTTTCTCATGATACGCAAATCATGAATAAACAGGAAAACTCGCAAAGCCGTGAAATAGAACGGGCTTTAAACTTAACGCGTCAAATGGGCGGAATGACAGAAGTCCTTTACGGCCAGCAACATGCTAAAACTTTATTTGATTATGTGATGGACCGCGGCATTTCAACCTTAGTTTTAGCGCAAGCGGCTCCGCAAAAGTTTTCGCTGAATTTAAGGCTCAATTTGATTGATCAATTACTGCAATACCGGCCCAGTTTTGAACTCAGTATAGTGCCGATTATTGCAGAGAATAAGCATCTGTCCTTTTTCACTCAAAGGGCATTCTTGTCGCTGAGAGAAATACAGTACGTACTAGCCACCACGGTCATCAGCATTGTGATTGCAAGCTTAGGGGAAAAGTATTTAGGGATTGAAGATCTTTCGGTGATTTTTATCACCGCTGTGGTTTTTGTGGCATCAAAAACACGGATGCTGGCTGCAGCTTTTTCAGCCATCCTATTCTTTCTAGCTTATAATTTTTTCTTTATTTCCCCGCAATTTACATTTCAGATTTCTGCACATCAGGGGATTGTCACCGTGATTGCATTTTTGGGCGCGGCTTTAATTTCGAGCCGATTAGCGTCACGTTTGAAAGAGCAGGTGACTGCACTCAAAACGGCGAACAGTTATAACAGCATTATGCAGGATTTAGGGCAGAAGCTGTCCACAGCATTAGATTTGGCACAAATCAAGGAGATTGCTGAACATAGCCTGAGTAAAAATCTCAATGCAGATGTCTGGCTGTATTTCCCAGATACTGCAGCAACTCAAGCATCATCGACTATCATGAGTAATAAAGAAAAAATTTCAGCCGATTGGACATTCAAAAACCATCAACCGTCCGGTCGCTTTACCCAAACCTTGACGGAAAATGAGTGGTGGTTTTTGCCCTTATTGGCTTCCAAGCAATGCTTAGGCGTGGTGGGGTTGAAACTTAAAGATGTGCAAGCAGTAATCAATACGGAGCAAAAACAGCTCGCTGAACTCATGGTAGAGTATCTTGCGCAGGCGATTTTCCGCACCCAGCTGACCAAGGCTTTGGAAATAGCCAATGTGAATTCTGAAACGGAAAAATTGCGCTCGGCATTATTATCATCCGTATCGCACGATTTACGCTCGCCTTTGGCGTCGATGATTGGAGCAGCGGATACTTTGAGCACTTACCGCCATTCCATGAATGAAAATGATCAGGACAGCTTGCTGGAAGCGATTCATTTAGAGGGGGAGCGTTTAGACCGCTATATTCAAAACCTACTGGATATGACCCGTTTAGGCCATGAAGGCTTAAGCTTGAAGCGGGACTGGATTGGAGTTGATGAACTGATCGGTTCAGCAGTGCGCCGTTTAAACCGTTATATGCCAGATGCATTGGTTGAAGTGCATGCGCCTCAAGAATCTTTGAGTTTATTTGTACATGCCGCCTTGATTGAACAGGCCATTTTTAATGTACTGGAAAATGCCGCAAAATTTTCACCAGAAAATAAAGCTGTGATGATTGAGGTGCAGCAGGTGAATGAAAATGAGATCGAAATTGCCATAACTGATAAGGGGCAGGGTATCCCGGAAGGTGAGCGGGAACGCATTTTTGACATGTTTTATACCATGCAGCGCGGCGACCGCGGGCAATATGGTACAGGCTTGGGCTTGACGATTGTGAAAGCGATTGTGGGTGCGCATATGGGGAAAATCATGGCATCATCAGGCAAGAACAATCAAGGAACATGTATCCGCATACAGCTTCCTATTCAGCAAATTACTTAAAGCATCTAGCAGCTTTTAGGTGGGAAAATGCCAGAACAGAATGAATCAGCCAGCTCCATGACCAATGTCTTGATTATTGATGATGAAAATCAGATTCGAAAATTCTTGGATATAGCACTCAGAGCGCAAGGCTATAAAACGCTTTTGGCTGAAAATGGCCAAAAGGGTTTGGAACTCCTAGCTTTGCAAGGCGCGGATTTAGTGATCCTCGATTTGGGTTTGCCAGATTTGGATGGTTATGAGGTTTTGTCTGAGCTTCGCACATGGTCGCACGTTCCAGTGATAGTGCTGTCTGTGCGGGCAAATGAAGAAGAAAAAGTGAAGCTTCTGGATGCTGGCGCAAATGATTATGTCACCAAGCCGTTTAGTGTTCAGGAGCTGGTGGCGCGCATTCGTGTACTGCTTAGGCAGCACCAGCATAGTACTGTTGATACTGTAATTTTTGATGATGGCGTATTAAAAATCGATTTTTCCAAACGGCAGGTTTTTTTAAATCAACAATTGCTCTCCTTAACACGCAAAGAATATCAGCTGCTGAATTTATTGGCGAAAAATAAAGGCCAATTGATTACTCAGCCGCAAATATTGAAAGAGCTGTGGGGGCCAACGCACCAAGAAGATACGCATTATTTACGGATTCTGGTGGCTAAATTAAGAGTGAAGTTAAATGATAATGCTGTGCAGCCTAAATATATTATTACTGAACCGGGAGTGGGTTTGCGATTTTTGAAGATTTATTAATATTAAATATGCCATTTATTTTACATGAGTAATTAGACCTCTTTCATAAATCATTTTTTGCTCAGTTCCAAGTTGTAGATTCCAGCGATTAAATTGAATCTCAAACTAAGCCTTTTACATCTATTTCGATAACGCTCAGCAAGGATTTTGAAGGTTTTCAGGTTGCCAAATACATGCTCAATTCCGATTCATCTTTTATTGATTTCTTGATTATAGATTTTCAATTCAGGATCCAATTTACAGTGTCTTTTGGCTTTTAATGGCAACAGGCTATTCGGATACAACACATAAATCCGCTGATAGCCTTTATCTGCCAGGATAAAAGCCCCAAAAGGAATCTGGTTTAAATTGCGTTTGAACAACTCGAAATCATGCACTGCCCCGCGACTGGCACATAAACTCAGAATTTGCTGAGTTTTGTAGTGAATCATGGCTTGTACTTTAAAGGTATGGGTCTTTTTTTTGCCGCTATAGCTTTTCTTCTGTTTTTTTAGGCCTTTGGATTGGAATTTCCGTGGCATCCACGATCACAACATTCCAGTCGATGCCTTCGCCCTCGGGTAAATCTTTGGGTAAATTAAACAGATTGGACCGAAGCAGGCAGTCTTCAACATGACGGACAATTCTTGAGGCTGTGGGCTCTGAAACCCCGTAACTCGTCGCAACGTGAAATAAGGTTCGGTATTCCCGCCAATAGCTCAGACAGAGCAGAACCTGATCCTCCAGGCTTAACTTGGGCGGTCTGTCTTTGGCAGAGACATGCTTCTGCAATTGCTCAACCATCAAATAGAAAGTTGACCATGAGATGCCTGTGTATCGCTTGAACTGAGGATCAGAAAGCTTGTTTGAATCGATGTATTTCATCCGCAGATTATGCACGGGTGGTGTATCAAAAAGTATGCTAAAAAAAAGCAGGTTGAATTTTGATAAAATAGAGAAATGCAAATAACTCTAGAAATCAAATGTCCAACCTGCCTCAGTGACAGTATAAAGAAAAATGGCATCAAAGTAGATGGGAAACAAAACTACCAATGCAAAGACTGCAAACGTCAGTTTATTGGTGACCATGCTCTGAGCTATCTAGGATGTAATTCTGGCATTACTCGTAAAATATTACAGTTAATGGTCAGAGGCAGCGGTATACGAGATATCGCTGAAGTTGAGCGCATTAGTATCGGTAAAGTCTTACGGACTTTAACTGAATCGGCCTATCAAATTCAGCCTAAACAAAGTCATTATGAATCTCTCGAAGTAGATGAATTCTGGACTTTTGTTGGAAATAAAAATAATAAACAATGGCTTATTTACGCTTACCATCGAGAAACAGGTGAGATTGTTGCTTATGTTTGGGGTAAGAGAGATTTAGCTACAGTCCAAAGGTTGAAGACAAAGCTTAAACAATTAGGTATTCACTACACCCGAATTGCAAGTGATCATTGGGACAGTTTCATCACTGCTTTTAAAAACTGCAAGCAAAGTATTGGTAAGTTTTTTACTGTAGGAATTGAAGGTAATAATTGCAAAATAAGGCATCGAATAAGGCGTGGTTTTAGAAGAAGTTGTAATTTCTCCAAAAAGCTTGAAAACCATTTTAAAGCCTTCGACTTAACCTTCTTTTACATCAATAATGGCTTCATTTAATGTCAGCATACTTTTTAAAACACCACCTATGCACGAATGCTAAGAAATCCGGAGTGCAAATATTAACCAAAAAGAAGATCGTTTTTTGATTTATGAAAGAGATCTATTGTTATTTTTATGTTTTAACTTATTTTAAATTAGCTTTTTCGTGGTTTTAATAGTTTAAAAAATAATCATATTAGTTGGGTGCTTTTTTACGGTTTATTTACGTTACATTCGGTAGAACTTGTTTTATTTTGATCATTGTTAATATTTAACAGGACAAAATAATGAGTAATTTACTCATGGCTAGACATAATATAGCTGACGAAGAAGCGGTCCCTGAATCCATGCCATCTGCGCGTCAATGCTGCGATATTGAAGATATTCTATTTTCAGAAGAAATCGAAAACTATCTGCAGCGCTATCCCAATACCCGTCATGTTGAGATTTGCCTGCACGATCTGAATGGTCATGTCCGCGGCAAGCGCATAGATATTGTCGGTCTAAAAAATATTGCACAAGGCTGTTATTTCCCAATGTCTATTTATGCCATGAGTCTTGATGGAGAAGTGATTGAAGAATCGGGTTTAGGAAAAACGATCGGTGAGCCGGATTATTTATGTAAACCTATATTGGGAAGCCTGCAGCCCTGCGCTTTAAATCCAGAGTCCAATGCACAGTTATTCCTAACCATGAAAGATGACAATCATCAAGATTGCGAAGTTGAACCGCGCAATATTTTAAAAAAAAGTTTAAGAGCGCTGCATGATCAAAACTTTTATCCTTGCATGGCCGCAGAATTGGAGTTTTATTTATTTGACAGCAATGAAAAATCTGGCTCCAATCAGATTTATTTAAATCAATGTTTTGATGTGAATGCGCAAGATAAGTATCAAGACGTTCTGGATGAAATTGAACGGATTGCCCTTTTGCAGGGGATTCAGATTACAGGCTTAGTCTCGGAATCATCTTCCGGACAATACGAAATTAATATTCAGCATAGCGGTGATATTTTGAAGCTATGCGATCAGATCATGATGCTAAAGCGCACCATTAAGCAAGTCGCTGTAGAACATGGGTTACATGCAAGCTTTTTGGCTAAGCCTGATCTGAATAAAGCGGGCAGCGGCATGCACTTTCACATGAGTTTGTTAAATCAAGACCAGCAGAATATTTTCAGCATGAAGCAGAATCCTTTACCGTCACGGCAATTATTAAAGGCGATCAGCGGGCTGATAGTCTTGCTGCCGCCGTCCATGGCCGTGCTTGCCCCGAATGTAAACTCATTCCGCCGGTTTAAAGCTGGAAACCATGTGCCCTTAGAAGCTAATTGGGGCGTGAATAACCGCAATGTGGCCATTCGCATACCACGTTCGGACAATGAAAATCAACGCTTGGAATATCGTGTTGCAGGTGCGGATTGCAATCCTTATTTAACTGCAGCCCTGATTTTGATCGGCACACTGCATGGGTTGACACAGAATCTGGAAATTCCACAGCAAGCCACTCAGATAAAAAATAAACATCAGCCGCACTTTTTAAGTACGAATCAGCTGGATGCTTTAACATTTTTTCACCGGAATACTGTTTTGCAAAAATATCTCGGCAAAAGATTTATGGAATTATGGTGTGCAGTTAAACGTGCTGAGCATCAGTATATGTACAGCCAAATTACTTTGATCGAACAACATTGGGATATTTAACTGCTTAAAAATGTATAACACGATAAATAATGAAGATGATGCTAGAAATCAGAAGCTCAATGAAGAATTATATTTGAAGTATAGTTTACAGGAAATTGATTCTGACATTTTAGTAAAGAAATACCAGTATGCGTCAAAAAGTATGAAAAAAATAATTCATACTATTTTTAAAGAAAGAGGTTTTAATCGAAGTGAGATAGATCATATATTGAAATCACTCAAGTAAAATAATTATGCCAATAGTATTGCTGATACTATTGGCATTTAACTTTTAAAAAGATTTAGTCAGGGTGAATACTGCTTCAGTTTTTACCCCTTTTTTATTTTGACTTGTAAAGTCTTTGGTTTTTAAATTACTACCAACCGCTGCTAATTCTGCATTTATTCCCATTGGCTTATAGCGGTAAGTTGCACCAATTTTCCAAGGCTTTGTTGCACAAAGATTTGAAATGCAAAGCGCCCCTAATTGAGCCAAATTTAAGGCGTAACTTGGGTAAGTGGTCGACCTAATTCCGTAAATCTGTTAAGGACTGCTACACGTGCATGGATCTCATTCACTTGGCTATCAAAACTCCTTGCACTGAGTTTATCTCCTAATAATTTGATGCAATGCATCTTAGTTTCAACCAAACTTCGACGATGATAGCCTGACCATTTTTTCCATAGTGTCCTGCCTAAACGTTTAATTGTTCGAAGTAATTCATTTCGCTCTAGCGAGCTACTCTTTGTATCTTTCCATGGTTTCGCATTTTTTCTAGGTGGAATCACCGCATGCGCTTGCCGATCTGCAATGACCTGACGGCATTGCTTGGTGTCATAAGCTCCATCGGTATAAACAGAGTCAATCCGCTCATCTTGTGGAATCTGATTAAGTAAATCACCAAGCACCTGTGAATCACTGACATTATTGGTTGTAAGCTGAACTGCTCGTATTTGTAGGGTTTTAGCATCTATACCAATATGAAGTTTACGCCATTGGCGACGATATTCAGGTCCATGTTTCTTGCGTTTCCATTCGCCCTCACCTAGAAACTTCATGCCTGTAGAGTCCATGAGTAGATGCAGCCCATCGCTACTTTTTTGGTAGCTGATTACAATATCAATATGCTTTTGTCTTCTACAAAGCGTGGTGTAATCTGGAGCTATCCAATTTAATCCGCAAAGTTTAATCAGACTTTGCACAAAGCCAGTAACCATACGTAAAGACAGACGAAATAAGGATTTAATCATTAAGCAGCATTGGATGGCTGCGTCGGAGTAGGTTTGATTTCGCCCTTGTTTGCCTTTTGATGGCGCATACCATTGCGTAGCAGGATCAAACCAAATGGCAATATTTCCGCGACTCATGAGTGCTCGGTTATATGCGGGCCAATTGGTTGTGCGGTAGATTTTGTGTGTAGGCTTCTTCATTTGAAAATTATATCGCTGAAAAACCCTTTACAGATAGGTTTGTGCAACAAAGCCATTTTCCAATCAAAAAAAAGGTCTTTTGCTTCAGAACCATAAATGTCCTGATTTGCTTTGGAATAACCTAAGCTAACATTTGTGCCAAAATTAGTTTGAGCAATCGGTGTAGCATATAAGACATTAAAATACCAATTTGAGATATCTTTACCTATACTGTCACTGGCAGCTTTGCCGCCATAGTTATAGGTATAGCTTATGCTTGGTGTAAAGCTATCGTTCTGATGCAGCAACGCATTAAAGATCATTTTGAAATAGTATTCATTATAATTTAAATCGCTGTTGCCGATGTAATTGTAGCGCAGCATGCCAAGATCAACTGCAGGATGGATTGAACCTAGCGCGATTGGCGCTGTATAGCCGATCTGGGGATCCAGTTCTAAATTTACTTCGTCATCAAAATCAACATTCGATGCAAATGCAGCAAGATAAAATCCTGAAGCATGGCTTAAAACAAAGTTTCCCTGCAAGGCCGGATCATTCTGGGTTTGCGTTTGGCCGCGCCAGCGGTAGTCGCTGGCCAATGATACATTACCTGAAAAGCTTAAAGCGGGAGAGCTTTCATCTCCAGTAGCAAAAGCATAACTTGAATAGAGCGGTATAAGGCTAAAAAGTAGATGGTATAATTTTTTCATAACACTTTAAATTAGTAGTCATTGAAGTAATGTATGTTATGGTTTAATTTATTGATATATAATAAAATTATCGTAAATTTTGCGTAAAATAAGTATAAAATTTAAGATGAATATTTTTTAAAGTCGCAGATTCAAATCCCAAGTGCAACACATTTGTAGTTAGTTGAAAAAGTTAGGTGTATTCATAGAATCATTAGACTTTACCGCAAGGAAGGGTTTTGCCAATGCACGGTTTGAAACGGATATAGAGGAAGGGTTAGAGGTGCTGGAGGAATACTACCCTGAACAAGAACAAAACCGTACGGTGGAGCAACAAGCTTCGCCTGAAGGGTTTGTGCAGGGTATTCAGCAGGGGTTGCAGCGATCAGTCAGACCCGTCAATTAATCGATTGGTTGGAAAAGAGCAACTTTCTAGGTTGCTCTTTTTTTTTACGACATTATAAGACGTAGCAGTTGTTAAAGGACTATTTTAGCTAAAGTTATCCCGTTAAAATGACAGGACTTTATTAATCTCTATTTTTTTTGTTAAGTGCATGACTTTTAATAGGTCATTGATATGCTAACTTAGCAACATTGTTTAACATTAAGTATAAAACCAAAGCGGTTGATCTTGGATTGAGGAAATAAAATGCATTCATTGGAACAAAAGTTTCTAAATGACTTAGATGACAAGCTTTGGAAAGCCGCCGATAAATTACGCAGCAGTCTGGATGCCGCTAACTACAAGCATATTGTTTTAGGACTGATTTTCTTAAAGTACGTATCAGATGCTTTTGATGAACGGCAATCTGAACTCAAAGAATTGTTTGCACAAAAAGACGATCACAACATCTATTACATGCCGCGTGATCAGTACGACAGCGAAGAAGAATACCAACAGTCTATTGCTGATGAACTAGAAATACTGGATTACTACCAAGAAAAAAACGTATTTTGGGTGCCAAAAGCAGGCCGCTGGTCAAATATCCGTGATGCAGCAGCTTTACCAATTGGCTCAATCATTTGGCAAGATGAACAAGGACAGGACGTGAAGTTACGCTCTGTATCTTGGTTGATTGATAATGCCTTTGATGAAATTGAAAAAGCCAATCCAAAACTGAAAGGTATTCTGAATCGCATCGGACAGTATCAATTAGATAATGATAAGTTACTAGATCTGATTAATACCTTCTCTGATACCAGTTTCACTCAGCCTGAATACAACGGTGAAAAACTAAATCTGCACAGTAAAGATATTCTTGGACATGTCTATGAATACTTTTTAGGACAATTTGCCTTAGCTGAAGGCAAGCAGGGTGGGCAATATTACACACCTAAAAGTATTGTTACCTTAATTGTTGAAATGTTACAGCCTTATAAAGGGCGCGTATATGACCCAGCAATGGGGTCAGGCGGATTCTTTGTATCTAGTGAAAAGTTCATTGAACAACATGCACAGGAAAAGCGTTACAAAGCGTCTGAACAGAAAAAGCATATTTCTATCTATGGTCAGGAGAGCAACCCGACCACATGGAAACTGGCAGCCATGAACATGGCGATTCGCGGGATTGATTTTAATTTCGGTAAAAAGAATGCAGACAGCTTTTTAGAGGATCAGCATCCAGACTTGCGTGCCGATTTTGTCATGGCTAACCCACCTTTTAACATCAAGGATTGGTGGCATGCTTCTTTAGAAAATGATGTGCGTTGGAAATACGGCACGCCACCGCAAGGTAATGCCAACTTTGCTTGGATGCAGCACATGCTGCACCATTTGTCACCTACAGGCAGTATGGCATTGCTACTTGCCAATGGTTCGATGAGCTCAAATACCAATAATGAAGGTGAGATCCGTAAGAACCTGATTGAAGCCGATCTGGTGGAATGTATTGTTGCATTACCAGGACAACTGTTTACCAACACGCAAATTCCAGCCTGTATCTGGTTTCTAACCAAGGACAAAAAGAATGGCTTGTCTTTAGATAAAAAGAAAGCCAACCGTGAAGGCAAGACTCTGTTCATCGATGCCCGTAATTTGGGCTATATGAAAGATCGCGTACTGCGTGACTTTACCGATGCAGATATTGCTAAAATCACCAATGCTTTACATGCTTGGCAACAAGGCGAAAATTTTGAAGGCGAAGCGTATCAAGATGAGAAAGGTTTCTGCTTCTCTGCTGAGTTAAAGGATATTCAGAAGCACGATTACGTACTGACTCCGGGACGTTATGTTGGTGCAGTCGAGCAGGAAGATGATGGCGAGCCATTCGCTGAGAAAATGCTGCGTTTGACTGCTCAGCTCAAAGAACAATTTGCTGAAAGTGCTGTCTTGGAAAGTGAGATTAAAAAGAATCTAAAGGGCTTGGGCTATGAGTTCTGATCATCCTTTATTGCTGGAAATTCAGAAGGGTGAAAGTCAAGCCCTTGAATTTAAAGAGCAATTACCGAAAGGGCAACAGGTGGCAAAGACCCTGATTGCTTTTGCCAATACCAGTGGTGGTAAATTGGTAGTGGGTGTAAGTGATGATCGCCAACTCGTAGGTATTCAAGATGATATTTTTGAGTTGCAAGATCAGATCACTTCGATGATCAATGAACTCTGTATGCCCAACATTCTGCCGTATATCTATATCGAGAATATCCAAGGCATAGAGTTGCTGGTGATTGAAGTCAGCCGTGGTTCATTGTTGCCTTATTATCTCAAGCCACAAGGCAAGGCACAGGGGACTTATATCCGTTTAGGTGCAAGTAATCGTGTGGCATCGCCTGAGTATATCCAGCAACTTGAATTGCAACGTCTGAACCAGACTTTTGATGAGCAGCCGAATCCGCAATACAGTTTAGATGACATCGATTTACAGCCTTTAAAGCAAGCCTTTGCTGAGCTGGGCAAAGAACTGTCTTTGCAGAAAATGCGTAATCTTAAATTGATCATTCAGCAGAATGGACAGGATTACCCAAGTCATGGGTTACTCATTTTGTTGGGGCTTTATGAGCAGGTTGAGATTAAATGTAGCCGCTTTAAAGGCACGACCATGACGGTGTTTTTGGATAAAAAAGAATACCGTGGAGACTTATTTAGTCAGTTGAAGCAAACAGAGCAATTCATCAAGAATCATCTGCATCTACGTGCTGAAATTTTAGGGTTACAACGTACAGAAAGTTATGAAATCCCCATTCCTGCCATTCGTGAAGCCTTGGTGAATGCAGTGTTGCATCGTGACTATAGCAATGCAGGGCGTGATATCAAGGTTGGCATTTATGATGACATCCTGAATATTGTATCGCCGGGTGGTTTGCCCAATGGTCTGACTGAAGAGGATTTAGCGCAAGGTCGTTCAGAGATTCGTAACCGTGTCTTGGCCCGTGTGTTTAAAGAGCTGGGTTATATCGAGCAATGGGGCAGTGGGATTGCCCGGATCAAAGATCTTTGTTTGCAAGCAGGCAATCCCGAACCTCAACTGAAAGCACAAGGTGATTTTGTCGATTGGGAGTTTTACCGTCCTTCGATTGAGCAATTAGGTGGCTCAATAGGTGGCTCAATAGGTGGCTCAATAGGTGGCTCAATCCAAGAAACAATGCTGACAGATCGTCAAAAAGAGATTTTAGTTTTGATTCAAAAAAATCCGAAAGTTTCCTATCGTGCTATGGCGGAGCAGCTCGGTATTAATGAGTCAGCAGTGAAAAAGCATCTGAATCATTTAAAAGATGCAGGCTGGCTTGAGCGTATGGGTGGAACTCGTGGGCATTGGGCGATTAAAAAAGAATTTGGGGAATGTAGTGAGTAATAAAAATTATGTGCCATTAAATGAATTTATACTTTTACAAAGAGGATTTGATTTGCCTCAGAGTGACAGGATTTCTGGAGATATACCTGTCGTAGCATCTACAGGAGTAGCTGGATTTCATAATGAATATAAAGTTGATGCACCAGGGGTTGTAATTGGTAGAAGTGGCAGTATAGGGGGAGGCCAATATATTAAAGAGAAATTTTGGCCTCTTAATACGACTTTGTGGGTTAAAGACTTCAAAGGACATGATGCCAGATATGTCTATTATTTGCTGAAAAGTATAGATTTTCATCGATTTAATGTTGGAACAGGTGTTCCAACATTAAATCGCAATCACTTATCAAGTGTTTTGGTCAAAAACTTAGGATATATAAATGAAAAAGTAATAGCCAAAACTCTTGGTGATCTAGATGACAAAATCCACCTCAACAATCAAATTAACCAAACCTTAGAATCGATTGCCCAAGCCCTCTTTAAAAGCTGGTTTATCGACTTTGACCCTGTCCGTGCCAAAATTGTAGCAAAACAAGAAGGGAACAATCCTGAGTTTGCTGCGATGTGTGTTATTAGCGGTAAAAGTGAAGTTGAGCTTCAGCAAATGGCTGAAGATGATTTGGCGGAATTGCGAGCAACTGCTGCACTGTTTCCTGATGAATTGGTAGAAAGTGAGTTAGGGGAAGTACCGAAGGGGTGGGAGGTTACGCGGTTTAGTAATATTGTTGAAAAGTATATTGATAATAGAGGTAAGACTCCTCCTATTCAGTCGGAAGGGATTCCTTTATTGGAGGTAAAACATTTACCAGAATTCTCTTTAAATCCTGATTTAAATACTGACAAAAAAGTGAGCTTAGAAACTTTTAATACTTGGTTTAGAGCACATTTACAGGAAAATGATTTGATAATGTCAACAGTGGGCACTATAGGTCGCCTTTGTATTGTTCCTGCTAATAGAACTCTAGCAATTGCACAAAATATATTAGGATTAAGATTTAAGTTGAATAAAGTAAATCCACTATTTATGTATTATCAAATGAATAGCGCCAAATTTAGGAATGATGTAGATGCTAGATTGGTTATTACTGTTCAATCGAGTATTAAAAGAAAAGACTTGGAAACTATAGATTTATTGCAACCAGATATTAAAATTCAAAATATTTTTGCAGAAAAGATAAAACCATTTGTATTATCACAGCAGTCAGATGAATCTTTAAAATTAATTGATATTAGAGATGCTTTATTGCCAAAGTTATTGTCGGGTGAGATTACTTTAATTTCTGATGAAGATAGAAAATAGTGTATGTGAGATGAAGAATGATTAAAGATTTTGATTTAGAGAACTATGGGCCAATTATTAGTTCTCATGGTAAAAATTTGGGACAAATTAACTTAATTTTGGGTAAAAACAGCACAGGGAAAACTTTTCTGCTCAAAGCTTTATATAGTGCGATACGTAGCCATGAGGAGTCCAATAGAGGGAAAAATAATCAAGAGTTTTCCGATGTTTTGAGTGATAAATTATATTGGACATTTCAAACAGATAAAATTGGTGACATAGTTACCAAAGGTGAGGGCAAAAAGCTCTCAGTATCAATTAGCTTGGATGACAATAGCTCACTTGGATTTAGTTTTGGAAAAGATACAACTGTTAAAGTAAGTACTATTCACAATAATCTGACCAAAAGAGAATCTAATTCAATTTTCCTACCTCCTAAAGAAGTATTGTCACTGATTGATGTTATTCATAAGTCGGCAGTAATCGATAAATTATTTGGCTTTGATGCAACTTATGTCGATCTAATTACTGCTCTTAAAATTCCTACGCAAAAGGGGCGTAATTCAGATGCGTTTGTAAGCTCTCGAAAACAGTTAGAAAATATGTTTTCAGGGAAGGTTGAATTCGATAATAAAAGCCAAAGCTGGATTTATAAAAAAGGAAATAGTAAGTACTCAATGATGGCTACAGCTGAAGGTGTTAAAAAGGTTGCAATTCTTGATACTCTTTTAGGTAATCGCTATCTTGATAAAGATTCCATTGTATTTATTGATGAACCTGAGTCTGCTTTGCATCCGACAGCAATTGTGCAACTGTTAGATATAATTAGTGTTCTTGCTAAAGCTGGTATTCAATTTTTTCTTGCTACTCACTCTTATTACGTTATCAAAAAATTGGTATTAATTGCTCATCAGTATCAAATGCCTATTCCAACTTTTATGGCAACAGAAAATGGAAGTTGGCAACAAACCTGTTTGCTTAATGATGGTCTACCTGATAATGAGATCATTAATGAGTCAATTCGACTTTTTGAAGCTGAATTTCAAGGGGTTTGATTATATATGATTTTTTTTGAAGAGTCAGGAGTGAGCTTTGGTTCTTTCCCACGTGATGATTTTTATAAAATAGAACATTCCAAAGGCCATAAATCTCTAGGTAATGGTTTTAAAATGGTTGAGTTTACTTATTTAAAAAATCAAAAGATGTTTATGGTTGAAGCTAAATCGAGTATACCAAATCCTAGGAATACATCCGATTATGAGAATTATTGGAATGAAATTTTTGAGAAGTTTGAAAATGCACTACCATTACAAATGATGGGGTGTTTAAAACAAAACTCTATTGTAGAGCAAGAGCTACCATCTAATCATAAACTTATTGATTGGCAAAAAGCTACAATTCAATTAAGGCTAATTATACCTAAAGTACCTAATCAACATTTACCCCAAATAACTGACAAATTTAGACAGCGTTTACATAAAATAAAAAAATTATGGAATATTAACGATATGAATATATTTGTAATAAACGAGGAAAAAGCACGTAAAGAAGGCCTGGTGCTTTAGAAACTTAAACTTTATCTATCAGAAAAACTTAAAGACAACATACCAGGTAATATTAATCATGAACGAAACACAACTCGAAAACCTTTGCCTTGATTGGTTCGCCGAAAATGGCTGGGAAGTCGTTCATGGTATTGATATTGCACCTGATAGTAGCACTCCTTTACGCAAAGACTATAAACAGATTTTACTGGAAGCTGATGTTCTGGCCGCTTTTGAACGCTTGAATCCGCATTTACCTGTAAGTTGTTTTGAGCAAGTTCTGCAAAAGCTGAATCAACCTGAAAGTCTGGACTTGGTGACCAATAACCGTGCCTTCCATCGTATGTTATTGGAAGGTGTATCTGTCACCTATAAGAAACAGGATGATTGGGTACATGACCATGCCTTCTTGGTGGACTTTAATCATGTGCATCAAAACCGTTTTGTTGCGGTCAATCAATTTACCATTCTAGGTGTGAAGCAGCCGCGACGCCCTGACATCATCTGTTTTATCAATGGTATTCCGTTTGCCGTGTTGGAGCTAAAAAGCCCAACCGATGAAAATGCAGATATCTGGGATGCCTTTAACCAGCTGCAAACTTACAAAGAAGAAATCTCCGATCTGTTTGTCTTTAATGAAGCCTTGGTGGTGAGTGATGGGGTAACGGCTCGTGTCGGTTCACTTACGGCGAATCAGGAACGCTTTTTACCGTGGCGTACCATTAAGAATGAAGATGATAAACCTGCTTTAGAATGGGAACTAGAGACAGTTATTCGAGGCTTCTTTGATCGAGAGTTGTTTCTGGATTACATCCGATTTTTTGTGTTGTTTGAAACAGATAGCGAAAAGACTATTAAGAAAATTGCAGGCTATCATCAGTTCCATGCAGTACGCGAAGCCGTACAGGCTACCATTACAGCAGCCAATCCAACCGGAGACAAAAAAGCAGGTGTTGTTTGGCATACCCAAGGTTCGGGTAAAAGTATTTCCATGTGCTGCTATGCGGGGAAACTCTTACAACAGCCTGCTATGCACAACCCGACCTTGTTGATCGTAACCGACCGTAATGACTTGGATGGACAGCTCTTTGAAACTTTTAGTAATGCTCAAGAACTATTAAAACAAACGCCAGTACAAGCCAATAACCGCGATGAGCTGAGACAGCTTTTAGCTGAGCGTGAGTCAGGTGGCATCATCTTTACCACGGTACAAAAGTTTGCATTATTGGAAGGTGAGAGTGAGCATCCATTACTGAATGGACGCCACAATATTGTGGTGATGTCAGATGAAGCACATCGTAGCCAATATGGTTTGAAAGCAAAACTAAATAATGATGGCACATACAAGTTCGGCTATGCCAAGCACATGCGTGATGCTTTAAAGAATGCTGCTTTTATTGGCTTTACTGGAACCCCTATTTCGAGTGAGGATAAAGATACCCGAGCTGTCTTTGGTGATTATGTTTCCATCTATGACATTCAGGATGCCGTGGATGATGGGGCAACCGTCCCGATCTACTACGAATCACGCTTGGCAAAGCTGGACATCAATCAGACTGAAATTGAAGAGCTATCTGATCAAGTCGATGAGGTTGTAGAAGATGAAGAAGATGTTGGTAACCGAGAAAAGACTAAAAGTGAGTGGAGCCGACTAGAAAAGCTGGTGGGTGCCACACCACGGCTGAAACAGATTGCTGCGGATTTAGTCGCACACTTTGAAGCCCGTACAGAAGCCACGGCGGGTAAAGGCATGATTGTGACCATGAGCCGTGAGATCTGTGTCCACCTTTACAATGAGATTATTGCCTTACGTCCAGATTGGCATGACCCTGATCCTGAAAAAGGCAAAATCAAAATTGTGATGACGGGTTCAGCTTCAGATAAACCATTATTACAGCCGCATATCTACAATAAGCAAACTAAAAAACGCCTTGAGAAACGCTTTAAGGACGTAAACGATCCTTTACAACTGGTGATTGTACGCGATATGTGGCTTACAGGTTTTGATGCACCGTGTACGCACACCATGTATATAGATAAGCCAATGAAAGGCCATAACCTCATGCAGGCCATTGCACGTGTGAACCGTGTCTTTAAAGATAAGCAGGGTGGACTAGTTGTTGACTATATCGGCATTGCTAATGAATTGAAGCAAGCCTTAAAAACCTATACCGATGCCAAAGGTAAAGGGGAACCAACATTACGTGCAGAAGAAGCTTATGCGGTTCTTGCTGAAAAGATGGATGCGATACGGGGAATGTTTGCCAAAACCAATGAACAGGTTGGCATGGATTTAAGTGCTTATGAAACTCAGGCACACCGACTGATTATCCCCGCAGCCAACTATGTGCTGAGCTTAAAGGATGGTAAAAAGCGTTTTCTTGATTTAGTCCTGGCAATCAATAAAGCCTTCTCTTTATGCAGCACCTTGGATGAAGCGAAGAACCTGCACAAAGAAATTGCCTTTTACTCAGCCATTAAAGCGGTCATTAGCAAGCATACCTCTGTAGATCGTAAACTGTCGCAAGCGGAAAAGGACAGTACACTAAAACAGATTCTGGATAATGCTGTCATTGCAGATGGGGTAACAGATGTTTTTGCAATGTGTGGTTTAGATAAACCAAACATTGGCTTGCTTTCAGATGAGTTCTTAGAAGATGTACGGCAGATGCCATACCGTAACTTGGCAGTTGAACTGTTGGAAAAGTTACTCAATGATGGCATTAAGGCAAAGACACGAAACAATGTCGTGCAGGAAAAACGCTTCTCTGATCGTTTGCAGGAAACCTTGAGGAAATACAATAACCGAGCTATTGAAACCTCTCAGGTCATTGAAGAACTCATTCAAATGGCAAAAGAGTTTCAGGCCGAAATGCAGCGTGAAGCTGCACTTGGTTTGAATCCTGATGAAATCGCTTTCTACGATGCCTTGGCGAATAATGAAAGTGCGGTCAGAGAGCTTGGAGACGATACGCTGAAACAGATCGCACGAGAGATTACAGAGAAGCTACGGAAATCAACGACTGTCGATTGGCAGGTTCGGGATAGTGTGCGTGCTCAGCTGAAAATATTAGTACGTCGTACTTTGCAGCGTTGGAAGTATCCACCTGATAAAGCAGCTGAAGCGATTGAGTTGGTGATGAAGCAGGCTGAGCAGTTGTCGAATGCTTGGACGACTAGCTAAAAAATCATTTATAAAGAACGTAATTTACACAAAATAATTTACATGCTCTTCTTGGGCGAAACCTTTGAAAAAATAGATAAAGTTACAATAACCAATGTATTTTGGGGGGAACAATGCGTATCGAAAAAGTTAGAGTTGAGGGGTATAGACTTCTTGAAGATATTGAGATTGTATTAGAAAAGAATTCAACTGTGATTGTTGGGCGAAATAATAGCGGAAAAACATCTTTTACTAGCATATTTGATTGTTTTTGTGGTGAGTCAGGAGCCCGTTTTAGGTTGGAAGATTTTTCTAGTTTGTCTCGTGAGAAGTTTTTAAATGCAAGAAAATTGAAAGAAGAGGGGGCAAGTCCAGAGCAGATATATAATACACTGCCTATAATCACTCTTTCTTTGACATTTCGATACGATAGTGATGCCCCGACTTTAGGACCTCTTTCACCATTTATCATTGATTTAGATATGGACTCTACAACAGCGATTGCTTGTATTGAATATAGGCCTGTCTTAGCAAAAATGCATTTGTTGTTTGATTTACCTCAACCACCAGTAGGTATGGAACCTCAAATACATTTTTTTAAGTGTTTACGTAATAATTTATCAAAAATTTACGAAGTGCATGTTAGTGCGATAGATCCGACGGATAAGTCTAATAAGAGAAATTTCGAGGGTACTTCAGCATTCGCAGCATTATTACAATGTAACTTTGTTCAAGCACAAAGAACTCTTGATAAGACAAAGCTTGGTGAGGCTGATGTTATCGGAAAATTACTTAGTGAATTGTTTAAAACAGCTGCTGCACCAACGGCTACAGAATCTGATCAAGAGTTAGCTGCGAAATTAAAGAAATCTGTTGAAGATATTGAGCTTAATGTTCAAAGTGATTTTGACAAAATGCTCAAAAAGTTATTACCTGTTATGGGGGTGATGGGTTTTCCAAGTCTTAATGATACTGAATTAAGGCCTGAAACTTCATTAAATGTAGAGGCACTTTTGTCTGGGCATACAAAAGTTGTTTATAGCGGTACAGATGGTGTGCATTTACCTGAGGGATATAATGGTCTTGGTACGCGAAATTTAATCTATATGCTGCTACAACTTGAAAGCTATCACAAAATTTACCGATCTCAAATTACTCGCCCTTCAGCCCATTTGATATTCATTGAAGAACCTGAAGCTCATTTGCATCCACAGATGCAGGAAGTTTTCATTAATCAATTAAATGCTGCTATTCAAAAGCTTTCGAGTGCCTATCCAGCAGAAGACGTTTGGAATGTTCAGTTTATTATTACTACACATTCTTCTCATGTTGCTAATGCGGCATGTTTTGATGCAGTAAGATATTTCTATAACCAGAAAGATTCAGTGAAAAGTATTAGAAATACTAAAGTTAAAGATTTTAAAAAGGGCATGCAAACAATATCTTCTGCTGATAAAGAGTTCTTGCATAAATACATGACTCTGACTAAGTGTGATCTTTATTTTGCAGATAAAGTGATTATGGTTGAAGGGACAACTGAACGGTTATTAATGCCTCGCCTCAGAGAATTAGTTGATATATCCTTACCAGAACATCAAAAATTAGCAAGCCAGTATGTAACTTGTATTGAAGCTGGAGGGGCTCATGCTCATGTTTTTTATCCACTCCTCGACTTTCTTGAACTTAAGACTCTAGTCATTACCGATTTAGACTCAACTAAAATGGTGGAAAAAGAAAATAAGAAGAAAGTAAAAACCAAAATATGGGAAAAATGTCCAGTAGCTCAAGGTGAGAGAACCTCTAATGCGGCTATCAAGGATTGGTTTCGTCCTAAAGATTTAGATGAAAAAGTAATTTGGCAAATATCTCCAGCTGATTTAATTGCTAAAAATGCCATAGAAAAGCAGGTTAACTTTCGTCGAATTGCCTACCAAATCCCTGAAGATCCAAAAACTAATATTTGTGCAAGAAGCTATGAAGATGCTCTTATTTTAGCGAACCTTAATCAATTTCCATTACCAAGTGAAGACGATGTTGCTACAGAAGCTTGGGAATATGCGCAGGGACTTACTAAAGCGGATTTCGCTTTAGAATATGCAATTCGTGTAAAAGAATGGGTTGTACCTCGATATATTCGAGAAGGCCTGATTTGGCTTTCTGAATCTGATGTTCCTATACAAAATTTAGAACCATTAGACAAAGGAGGAGCAGCATGAGTCAGATTAAAGAAAATCCTGCACTAGTTGCTGCACAAGAAGCTCAGAGAAAGATCAATCAGGCTCTAGATGCGGGTTATAGTTTTAGACTTGAAGCAGGTGCGGGAGCAGGTAAGACATATTCTTTGGTAGCTGCACTCAAGAGACTAATCGACGAACGTGGTTCAACGTTAGTACAGTCAGGCAAAAAAGTTGCTTGTATTACTTATACAGAAGTTGCACGCAATGAGATTGCTCAAGAAATTGAAGATCATCCGGCAATTCTTGTTGACACAATTCATGGCTTCTGTTGGGCATTCATTCGTCAATTTCAGAAGGCAATACGTGATTTGGTAATTGAACTAAAGGATAAAAAAGAGAAAGTTGAACAAAGTGGGGGGATTGGATCACAGTTAGTAGAATATGATCTGGGATTCTTTAGTGTAGATGAGATGCGCATTACACTTAATCATGATGATATTCCTGAATTGATGGCAATGCTTTTGGCTAAGGAAAAGTTTCGGATGTTATTTAGTCAGCAATTTCCAGTAATTTTTATTGATGAATATCAAGATACTCATCGTCAATTTATGGATGCTATTACTGATTATTTTTTAAAGTCGAAGACTGGACCAATCATAGGTCTTTTCGGAGATCATTGGCAGACTATTTATAGTAGTGAGTATGAATTAGCTGAATACCCAATTGAAGAAATTGCAAAGGGTTCAAATTTTCGATCAGTTCCTGCTGTAGTAAATGTTCTAAACGCTTTACGCCCAGAGCTTCCACAAGTTGTTAGCTTACCAGAAGCCAAAGGTGAAGCTCGGTTTTTCCATACTAACAGTTATAATGGGCCTAGAACGAATACAGCACATTCAAAGGAAGATTTACCTTCTGACATAGCACGTAGTTGTCGTGAAGAGTTGATGGCTAGGTTAAGAGTAGAGGGGTGGGACTTAAAAAAGACAAAAGTATTAATGCTTAGTCACAATGTTTTGGCAGTTGAACAAGGTTATCCGAAAATTGTTGAATTATTTAGAGGTCGTACAGAACAGTTTACAAAAAAGGAAGATCCGGTCATTAGGTTCTTTGCTGAAGTAATAGAGCCAATGTGCATGGCTTATAGTTCATCACATTACGGAGATATGTTTAAGATATTGGGTGCTAGACCTGCTATTACAAAACATGAAGATAAAATGTTGTGGCGTAGAGATATGGATCGATTGCTAAAGTTGAGAATAGAAGGGACTATTGGTCAAGTTATAGACCATTTAAAGATTACTAAACGTCCATCTCTGCCTGATCGTATACTTAGAAGAGAGGAAGAGCTTATTTCATTGATGGGCATACCTGAAGTTGAAATGTCTTCAAGACCACAACGTTATAAAAAATTAAGAGAAATCCCGTATAAAGAAGTTATCGAGGTTACAAGATTTATTGAAAAGTTAACCCCTTTTGCAACCCAGCATAGTGTTAAGGGTGCTGAGTTTGATAATGTATTGGTAATCTTAGGTGGAGGGTGGAATCATTATAATTGGCCTCAGCTTCTTGAGCTACTTGAAACTAAAAAGCTGACTAAGACAAATATGAAAGGTTTCTATCGTGCTCGGAATCTTTTCTATGTATCTATATCTCGCCCAATGACGAGACTTGCTGTGCTGGCAACTCAGTCATTGTCAGACACTGCACTTCTTACAGTGAGTAATCTTTTTGGAAGTGAGAATGTTGAAGAGTTAAGTTTTGGTACATAAAATAGAATTTACGCCAAATTTACACCATAAATTATTTTATACAATTTAAGTTGTTGATATTAATTTGTTATTTTATTTTAAGTGTCCAATCCATCATCGGCGCAACACTAATTCGTGGAGATTGAGGGGTTTCAATGGTTTTGTCAGTATTCATTAAAAAATCAGGCTCTTGATCAGTGTTTATCAGCTTTTGTCTGCAAAGACATGGTGAACAACCTATGTCTTAGAGCGGAAGCGGTGCAAAGAAATATGTGGGAAATTACATGAAAATCAGATGTCGCAAAGCCAAAGCGTCAATCCATTTATTGAGCAAGATACAGCACAATGTAGTGAGCTGAAATGCATTCATTACCGATAGGAGGATCTTTGGGAGTGGACGAAAAATGAAACTCGATGCTTCATTTTATTCAGGTATTTCCGATAGCACGCAATACTATCACAAAAATGGAATACATTCATTGAGAGATATTATCTGCTTTTATCAAGCTTAGAACTTATAATTAATGGTAAGAGGAGCAGCCAATATTCATTAGATACATTGAAATATAGAAAACAGAATGTTTTTTTCGATAGAACATTCACACTGAACTAGCGGGATTTATCAATCACTATGGTCCTAGCAGGATTAAATTGAATTTAGCTTAATCATTCAGTATGTTGAATACATAGAAGAATAAAGTATAGGAAAAGCCGATGTTGCTTTTAGAAGAAATTTTTAAAACTAAAAAAGTACAACAGAGTGATGAGTTTAATCTGAGAATACATCGTGGGCTGAGTTGGCTAAAGCAGGCATTACTGCTCGATCATGATCCCGATTTACAATTTATCAGCCTCTGGATTTCCTTCAATGCGATATATGCACAAGACTTGGGGCAAAGTCAGGACAAACAGAGTTTACGTCAGTTCTTGCATTTAATTTGCCAGCATGATGTCGATCATAGAATTTATAGCATTTTATGGGACAAATTTAGTCAGCCTATTCGTATGCTCTTAGACAACCAATACACCTATCAAGGGTATTGGGACTATCAAAATAAGAAAATTGGTTTAGAGATCTGTAAGGCTCAGCTTGAACAAGAAAAGAAAAAAGTGGCGAAAGCGCTACAACAGAAACATTCGGTTGATATTTTACTGGTACTGTTTAATCGTTTATATACCTTGAGAAATCAACTGATGCATGGTGGTTCAACCTATAAGAGTTCATTGAACCGCAAGCAGCTACAAGATGGCTGTCAAATTTTATCGGCTTTACTGCCCGCATTTTTGTACATTGCTTTGGAAAATGCCGATAGTCTCGATTTGGGTAAACCTTTTTACCCCGTGGCTCAGGTCAGTTAGCGCTCAAAAAGAAGTGCCCAAACCAAAAGACAATTGACTCAGTCAACTGTCTTTTTAAGGGTTAAGCAATACCCTGTTTTTTGTTATACAGGGTATCCAGCAGAGCAAAGACACCCGCCATCATCACCAGTGTAATACCGACTAAACATGTACTGCTCCAGCCGCCGTGATGCCATGCATAGACACCCAGTGCCGAGCCACACGCGCCACCAATAAAATATAATGTCATATAGATGGAGTTCACCCGAGACTTCGCATCGGGGCGTAAACGGAAAATCACGTTTTGGTTACAACTATGTGTAGTTGCAAGCCCTAAGTTAATCAGTGCATAACCGATGATGTAGCTGATGAGTGAGCTCCCGCCTAAATATAGGAACACCCAACTGAGGGCTAACGTCCCGCAGCCGACCCAAGTCAAAAGCAGGGTATAACCGCGATCGGCCCATTTACCAATCCACTGAGTGGAGAGTGCGCCAAATACGCCGACCAAAGTTACCACGCCGACTAAAACATCCGAAAGTTGAAATGGCTCAGAGGTTAAAAGTAGGGCAATGGTTGAAAACAGCATACTCATGGCAGCAAAAGCAAATCCACCCGTGATTGAGCGAAACACCAAACGAGGCTCTTGTTGCAGCAGACTCCCCATGGACTTAAAAATGTCGAAATAGGTGATTTTAAGTTTTGGTAGTTGGGGTAGTTTTCCTTTCATCAGAAGGGCCAAAGCAAACATGGCGATGCCACTCAGCACATAAATCATTTTCCAGTGCCATAAGTCTGAGAGTAATCCAGCCACACTGGTCGACAGTAAAATCCCGACCAATAAGCCACTCATGAGGAAACCGACCACTTCTCCCGTTTTTTCAGGTTTGACTGCCATCGTGGCCAGAGGAATCAGTACTTGTGCTGCGACAGAAAAGAGTCCTGTAATAATGGTGCCTAGCCAGAGCATCGATAAGTTGGTAGATGTCGCACAGATAAACAGTCCAGCAGATGCGCCAAACATCAGGAATGGAATCAGTTTGGCTTTGTTCAGCATGTCGCCTAAGGGCACAATGAACAGTAAACCCAAAGCATAGGAGACTTGCGCAAAGGTCACGGTCAAAGCCACTTGTTCTTCTGGCGCTTGAAAGCTTTGCTGAATAGAGGAAATCAAAGGCTGGCAATAATAGTTTGCCCCTGCACATAAGCCACAGACAATTGCCATCAGCCAGAGCAGAGATTTGTCTCGACTGATGTCGAAAGAGGTATTCATAATGAGCCTTTGATGAGGGAGTATTTTTTTCAGAAAGACGTTTACATCATGTTTGAGCTAAATAGATGCATCGTTTCAGAAATTGTATACGAAGCTGGGTCAAAAGCCTAAAACAGGCGAGAAAAGACTGCATAAAAAATGAGTCGAAGATGAAGACATAGAAAATAGCATGACCTGTTCTCAGGAGAGTATTTTCGTCTAATACAATCAAAAAATAATGATATTTCGAATTTCCTGTCAAAAAATGATAAAAATCTTTAAAAAATTCTGAACGCACCCGTCTATTTTGTATGAAATTGTTGCATTCGATCATTTTCACTCATAAAGCATACCAAGCATTTGGGGCTGATTGTTGAAATATTCATCTATTTAAAGTGTTTTTGCTTAATTATGGTGCATTTTTGCTTAAGGCTAGTGCGTCAATGCACGCCATTATCATCCCATAAAATATGAAAAAAACATTTTTGTTGGTCGTTCCGCGTTTTAGATCTATTTAAACGTGATTAATCCTTCCTCGTATTTTTATATGATCCACTTCAAATATACGTTTCAGTTGGACTAAATTTTGAGCATTGGCATTTTTGATCGATGAAACATAGGAACAGGCCAATTCTAAGCTTTTGCAAATGGGGCAAAACTGTCATTCAAGTCAATGCCTGCAAAGTTTGCGCGACGGCAGATGGCAAAGCTCGATGAATGACAGGTTCGGGTTAATGTGAACGTGGTGGTTCATATTCTTGGATTGGTCAAAAAGATCAATACTGCGGAATTAAAGGACTTGGTTTTGTGCAAAAAAAGTGCAGATTTTAGTGTAAAAAGATCTGTAGCTCAGAATTTGAATAGAAATAAATCAATTTTTAAGCGGATTCAAAGTAAATAAACGAGATATCACCCAATATTTTTTATGAATCACCAGTTCAGTATATGGGTATTTATTAAATAAATAGTGGGTGGTATTTTAAAAAAGTTTCATTAGAATCCAAAAATTCATAAGAACATCCTGTGAGAAAATATTGCCTAATCGGTGATGTTTACTTTAAGAAAAACTAGCTTGAGGGACGCTCATGCAGATCGGAATTCCAGCCGAAACTGTCGTCGGTGAAAATCGTGTAGCCGCAACGCCAGAAACGGTAAAAAAGTTGATCAGTGCTGGTCATAGTGTAGTGATTGAACGTAGAGCAGGTGTGAAAGCTGCTTATATCGACAGTGCTTATGAGCAAGTCGGTGCTACGCTGACAGATGATGCCTATACCGGTAGCCAAATGATTTTGAAAGTACGTGCCCCTCAGGGTGCTGAAATTCAAAAGCTTGCGCCAAATACATCGGTTATTGCCATGTTTGACCCGTACCGTAATACGGAGCTTGATCAATTTGCATCACAACACGTGTCTGCATTTGCTTTGGAGCTACTGCCACGAACTTTATCTCGTGCGCAGAACATGGACGTATTATCTTCACAAGCTAACTTGTCCGGTTACAAGTCTGTGCTTCTTGCTGCGGCAGAGTACCAGCGCATGTTCCCAATGTTGATGACGGCTGCGGGTACTGTAAAACCTGCACGTGTCGTGATCATGGGGGTTGGTGTTGCAGGTCTACAAGCGATTGCGACAGCAAAACGTTTGGGTGCTGTGGTTGAAGCAACGGATTTACGTCCGACGGCGAAAGATCAGGTGGAATCTTTGGGTGGCAAATGGTTAGACGTACCTATGTCAGCAGAAGAGCAGCAAAAAGCAGCCGATGCTGCGAAAAATGGTTATGGCTGGATGCCAGGTGAAGACTATATCCGCGATCAAGCCATTATTGTGGACAAAGCTGTATCGAATGCTGACATCGTGATTGCCACTGCACTTTTACCAGGTCGTAATGCGCCACGTCTGATTAAGGCGGAAACGGTTGCCAAAATGAAACCAGGTTCAATCATCCTTGATATGGCGGTTGAAACAGGCGGTAACGTTGAAGGTTCTAAGAATGGTGAAAATGTTGTGACTGACAACGGTGTGACCATTCTAGGGATTCCAAACATTCCGTCTACGGTTTCAACTGAAGCTTCTGCTTTGTATGCACGAAATGTCTTGAACTTTTTAGATACTTTATTTGATGCAGAGAAAAATTTTGCTATCAATCCTGAAGAAGAAATTCAAAAAGCCCTTCTAGTAACTCATGGCGGTCAAGTACTGCTGAAGCGTGGTTAAGGAGATAGATCATGGTTGAAACAATTACAATTTTCGTCCTTGCCATCTTTGTAGGCTACTACGTTGTGTGGGGCGTTACGCCTGCACTACATACACCGCTTATGGCAGTAACCAATGCGTTGTCATCGATCATCGTGGTCGGTGCAATGATTCAAACGGTGGGGATTCCTGCAATCGGTGTTGATGCGAATGTTGCATTCCAAAGTGTGAATGTGGTGAGCATCTTAGGTGCAATTGCGGTGTTCTTAGCAAGTATCAATATTTTCGGTGGCTTCGCAGTAACAGCGCGTATGCTTGAAATGTTCAAGCCAAAGCAAAAGAAAAAAGAGGGCTAATATATGGAATTCATTCGAGACTATGCGGATTGGTTCTACCTGATTGGTGCTGTCCTCTTTATCTTAACTTTACGTGGTTTGTCTGGCCCGAAAACGGCAATTCAAGGTAACCGTTACGGCATGATCGCAATGGCGATTGCTGTAGTGACCACCTTCTTTGTGGCAGATCATCCTGTGATTTGGATGATTGGCGGTGCGATGGTGCTGGGTGCGATAGTGGGTATTGCCCGTGCGCGTACTGTACCTATGACGCAGATGCCTGAAACTGTTGCTTTAATGCACTCATTGGTGGGCTTGGCTGCGGTATTAATTGCAATAGCTGCAATTCTACATAACAACCAACTGACTGCTTTATTTGCACAAAATGAAACTGCATTAACTGCTGCGGGTGTGCAACATGCACACATGAGCAAGGTTCATTTATTTGAATTGTTCGTGGGCTGTTTCGTCGGAGCGATTACCTTTACAGCGTCTGTATTTGCTTATGGTAAGTTGGCTGCGAAAAAATGGGCAAAAACCATTTCTGGTGCATGGGTTAAACCTGTACAAGCACTGATTTTCCTTGCAATGTTGGCATGTGGTGTGTACTTCTTCACAACAGGCAACATGAATGCATTCTGGGCTATGACTGCACTTGCACTTGCATTTGGTTGGGTGTGGATTGCACCAGTCGGCGGCGGTGATATGCCAGTGGTGGTATCGCTATTGAACTCCTTCTCTGGTTGGGCAGCAGCAGGTATTGGTTTCACACTTGAAAACAATATGTTAATCGTTGCGGGTTCACTGGTGGGTTCTTCAGGTGCGATTCTGTCTTACATCATGTGTAAAGCCATGAACCGTTCAATCATCAACGTTTTGTTTGGTGGTGCAATGGGCGGTACAGCGGTAGCTTCTGCGGACAAAGGCAAACAAGCACAGCGTAACCATCGTTCTGGTTCAGCAGATGACGCAGGCTTCTTGATGTCAAATGCAGACAGCGTTGTGATCGTACCAGGTTATGGTATGGCGCAAGGTCGTGCACAAAATGCTGTGAAAGAACTGTGTGAAATCTTGAAAGAACAAGGTGTAAAAGTGCGCTTTGCCATTCACCCAGTTGCAGGTCGTATGCCGGGTCACATGAACGTACTTTTGGCTGAAGCAGACGTGGCTTATGAAGACATCTTAGAGATGGATGAGATTAACTCAGACTTCCCTGCAACAGATGTGGTGCTTGTGATTGGTGCGAACGACGTGGTGAACCCTGCGGCGAAAGACGACCCAACATCTCCAATCTATGGCATGCCAATTCTTGAAGCACATAAAGCACGTACCATTATGGTCATCAAACGCTCTATGGCGACAGGTTATGCAGGTCTAGACAACGATTTATTCTATAACGAAAAAACCATGATGATCTTTGGTGATGCGAAGAAAGTGGTTGAAGATATGACCAAAGCAATCAATGGTGGTGGACACTAATCCTCCTCCTAGAGTGTATAGAGACCACCTTCGGGTGGTTTTTTTATGTTTGCAGCTTTTGCTAAGATGATGTGTATCTTTTCAATAAGAAAACAAGATGAACATAAATCAGATTTCGTTTCAGGTGTTGCTGATCTTTAGTGGGTTCGTTTTGAGTCAAACTACTCAGGCTCAAGTCTTCGAAATAAAAAATGCATCGAAACGCTATGATGTAAAAATAACGACGAGCTGTACGGACAGGAGCTGCGATGGACAAGCCAATATTGATCTTTACCTAAAAGGGACGGTACAGCGCTTTCAGCGTATTTCCTCGGCTGAATTGACGATGGATCTGGACGAAACTGACAAACCATCTGTCAATGTGGTGCAGCTTTATGGTGAGCAAAGTGCCGTGATTTTTGCCGACTTTAATTTTGACGGCAGTGAGGATGTCGCCATCCGTAATGGTAACTATGGTGCTTATGGCGGGCCAACTTACGATGTTTATGTCTTTCATCGGACTAAAAATAAATTTGTGCTGAGTCAGGAGTTATCGGCCTTAACTCATGAAAATTTGGGCATGTTTGAGGTCGATCCAAAACAGAAAAGAATCTTAACCTTCAATAAAAGTGGGTGTTGTTATCATATTCGTTCGGAATATATCGTGATTCCTAAACACGGCTTGAGTTTAGTCAAAGAGTTTATTGAAGATGCAACAGTTCAAGCGGGAAAGGTTAAAGTGACGGAGCGAACGCTGAATCGTGGTCGATGGGTAGAGAGGGTTCACTATTATGCTGTGGATGAATACTATAAAAACTAAAAGCCATGTTTTAGCAATTAGCTTATAAATTCATTTTGACCTCTTGTATGGTGTATCGCTTTTTCACCTTGTTTAAATCGCTCCATTTATATTGGCGAACATAGATCATTTTTAAATATCTATAAGGTGTTGAAACACTGGCATTGATTTTGCAATTGAGATGAATAATCTTTGGGGGATTATTCATGAAAAAAATAAAATACTTACTCTTCTTCGTGTGATGTATTACTTTACCCAGTTTTGCTGCAGAACCCCTGCCAACACAGGCTCAAAATATTCAAGAGATTTGCCTCTCGCTTGACAGTGTCTGGGTGGTGCTCGGTGGCATTTTGGTGTTTTTCATGCAAGCAGGTTTTGCCCTGATTGAAAGTGGTTCGGTGCGCTCTAAAAACACCATTAATGTACTCATGAAAAACTATATGGATGCGTGTTTAGGGGGCTTGGTGTTTTGGTTGATTGGCTTTGGTTTGATGTTTGGTGCCAATTCGAGTGGTTGGATAGGAACCTCGCATTTTGCCCCCAATGCTATGGATGACTGGCACTGGAACCTCTTGTTCTTTCAAATGATGTTTGCTGCCACCGCCACGACGATTGCCAGTGGGGCGATGGCTGAGCGGATTCACTTTGTGGCGTATATTGTGAGTGCTGCAGTGGTCAGTGGTTTGATATACCCGATTTTTGGTGCATGGGCTTGGGGGAGCTTATTTGATGGCGAAGGTTGGCTAAAAGCCATGGGTTTCATTGACTTTGCTGGTTCAACAGTGGTGCATTCGATTGGTGGATGGGTGGCCTTAGCTGGAATTATTGTGCTGGGACCCCGTTTAGGGCGGTTTGGGCGCAATGGACAGGTCCATTATTTGGCAGGGCATAATTTACCGTTGGTGGCGCTAGGCGGTTTTGTTCTATGGTTGGCATGGTTTGGTTTTAATGCGGCCTCTACTGTGAAGGCGGATGTGGGTATTGGGCGGATTGCCTTGAATACGCATTTGGCGGCGTGTGCTTCGGCAGTTGCCTATATGGTTTATACCCTAATACGTGGTAAAGCGATTTTAGTGCGCGGCACCATTAATGCCTCCTTGGGTGGACTGGTTGCAATTACGGCGGGCTGTGCAACCATGAGTCCAGTGTATGCCATCATTAGTGGTGCGGTTGCAGGTGTGTTGGTCAGTATTTTACCTGTGGTGATGGAAAAACTCCGCTTGGATGATGTGGTCGATGCGGTGACTGTACATGGTTTTTGTGGGGCGTGGGGCACATTGGCTGCGGGGTTGTTTTTTGAAAACCAAATGTTTAATGCGGGAATCATTGCGGTACAAGGCTTGGGGATTGTGACAGCCTTTGCGTGGGGTTTTGGTGTGGCGTTGATCGTCTTTAAAGTCTTAGACCTCGTTCTTGGTGGTTTGCGGGTGAGTAAACAACATGAACAACGTGGCTTGGACTATACCGAACATGCAGAACTGTCTTATCCCGAGTTTCAGCGTGATGTGACGTTTGAAACTGATGATATGACCAAACGTCATTAATGAAAGAGGATAGCTCATGTCGACCGAAACATTAACTATTTTACAAAAACGCCAAGCGATCGAACGTGGATTGAGTCAGTACTTACAAGGAACACTTTTAGAGCAAGTATTGAATCACTGGGAAGCGAAATATGGTGATCAACCCTCCTTTGTCCTGAATCGTTTTTTGAGTGAAATTTGCACCACAGAGGAATTACGTTACTTCCGAAAAGACATGCTCAAAAATGTCTTGGCAGAGATGGCCCAAGTTGAAAAACAAGTGTTGTTGAACCCATCTGCAAAAGCATCGAAAAGTGAACAAGGGGGAGCAGTGTTACTCGATGCATTGACGTTTTTTATGCAAAATATCTGTCAAGCAGTCAAAGCCGTTGATGTGCAGGAGTTTGAGCGTGAGGTGAAAACGCAGCTAGACGCTTTATCCATTGTGGTCGATAAGTATCAGGCCTTGAATGATCGAGCAGTACTCGAAGCTTTGCCCATGACTCAATATGCGCAGGTCTTGACAATATGTTATGAAAATTATTGTGAATTTTATGGTCCAGCAAAAGCAGATCAACTCTATGCCCATGTGAAGCGCCAAGTGAAAGAGCGTTACCCAATGGTCGATATGCATCGCTTAATTTAAAGAAAATTAGACATAAAAAAAGCGACCTTCAGGTCGCTTTTTTCATATTAGGCTACAGTTTCTTCTGGGGCTGCACGCCAAAGGCTTTCTAAGTCGTAGAAACGACGTGCTGTTGGCAACATCACGTGCACAACAACAAAGCCAAGATCAATCAAGATCCATTCTGCATCACGTTCGCCTTCGACACCGAGAGGGCGGAAGCCTGCTTTACGTGCTTCTTCAGCAACGTTATCAGCAAGTGCTTTGATGTGACGCGTTGATGTACCGCTTGCAATCACAATTGCATCAGCGACGTTGCTGATTAGGCTGACATCAATCGCTAAAATATCTTTTGCTTTTACATCTTCAAGGGCTTCATGTACAACTTTTAAGCAAGCTTGTACGTCGGCAGCTTGGGTATTCATTGCGAAATCGTGAGAATTAGAAGCGCTGGGCGATGGTTCTAAATTCATAAAGGGAATTTTTCCGGACAATAACTCATCTTATAATATAGCGTTTTTAGGCGAAAATTTCAAATCCGCAATGGTTCAACTTTGAGGATGTGCAGCAAAGTATTTTGCCTTCCATGCAAAGGACTGAGTTGAAACAGTTTTTGGTCGATATTCAGCCGCAATAAAACCGTCATAACTGCTGTGTTGTAGCCATTCAAAAATATTTGTATACATAATTTGTGCAGTATCTGGTTCATGCCGCCCCGGACAGTCTGCAAATTGGATGTGACCAATATCTTGAATATTTTCTTGTAGCCCTTGCAACACATCCTCACCCATCATGGCCATGTGATAGCAGTCGTATTGCATTTTAAGTGCAGGGTGTTGTACTGCTTCTAGCATTTCCTGTGCTTGGGCAATATTTTGTACTAAGAAGCGTGGCATATCCGTGCCGTTGATCATTTCAAAGACAGGTTGAATGTCATGTTCACTGAACATATGGCAGGCCAGTTTCAGGTTTTTTGACAAGGTATTTAAACAGGGCAGTAGGTCGGCATCTAGGGGCTGTTTACCAGCAAGGATATTCACACTTGGCACTTTGAGTGCGCTGGCATATTGAACTGCCAACTGAAGAGCGTGATGAAACTCTAGCTCTTTGCCGGGGACACCTGCGAGTCCATTGCCACCAGTCATTAAGTCACCCGCAGGAACGTTAATCAGGCAGAGACTTAAGTCATGAAGCCTAAGCTGAGTTTGAATTTGTTCAATGCTGAGTTCGTAGGGAAATTGGATTTCCACGTGTTTAAAGCCAGCAGCTTGCGCTAAAGCAAAACGCTCAAGCAACGGTACTTCGGTAAAAATCATGGATAAATTTACAGCAAGTTTGGTCATGATTTTCTCCTGATTTTATTTGGCTTGTTGTTCTACTTGTAATATGACTGAGGCAAGATCAGCTTCAGCATAGCCTTGTTGTTGGTGTACTTGCAATTGCTGAAGTGCTCGCGCTGCAACAGGAATGTCAAGTTGGTGCTGCGCAGCAAGCTGCACGGCGTTGTTCAAGTCTTTGGACAGGGTTTGAACTTTCCACTGTACGGGCTCAAACAGATGAGTCGCCATACGTGGACTTAAAATTTGGAAGGGTTTCGAATCGGCAAAACCGCCTGCAAACGCAGGTGCGAGTAAGCGAGTGTCCACGCCAGCTTTGGATGCTAAAGCAACCGCTTCTGCAATCAGCGTGCTATTGGCTGCCACAATCAGTTGATTACAAATTTTGGTGGCTTGTCCTGTTCCTGTGTTGCCCATACAGGTGACACGTTGCGACAAGATATTATAAATCAAAGACAAGTCTTGAATCGTCTGTGCATCGCCACCAGCAAAGATGACCAGCGTACCTTGTTCCGCACCGACAGTCCCCCCTGAAACAGGTGAGTCGATCCATTGCACCTGTTTTTGTTCGGCACGTGCTGCAAGACTCAGGGTTTGCTCCACCGAAAGACTGGAAAAGTCGATGATTACTTGCTTCGCCGTCAAAAACGGTTCGATTTGTTCATAAACGCTGAGTGCAGCTTTGTCGTCGGCTAAACATGTTAGGACTATAGGATATTCAGCAATATTCTGTAGTGCTAAGTCTGTCGCCCCCAAATCAATGAGTGCATCGCAGGCACTGCGGGTACGGTTCCATACAGCGACTTCGAAACCTGCTTGAAGTAAGCGGGTGGCCATACGGCTTCCCATGAGTCCCATGCCGAGAAATGCAATTTTAGTGTGTCGATCGAAATTCATGGGACCCTCTTTGATTGTCAGTGATTAAATACTGTTATTTATATTGGCGTGGTAGATACTGCACGTCGGGTTGTTTATCTTTCTTACGTGCGATTTGGCTATTTTTACCTAACAGTAATTTGAGCTGCCAAATTTTTTCCAAACGTAAGGATTTTTTAGGCTCATGCTGCATGGCATCCAGCACATATTTTGAGGCCATGAGCGCATCTGGTGAGCGTTGTAACATTTCTTCTGCAATGGCTTGGGCTTTAGCAAGCGGTGATTCATCAAGATGTGTGACTAAGCCGATTTCTTTGGCATAAGTTGCATCGAAAATACGTGCCGTAAGTGTTAATTCTTTGGCAAGATCTAGTCCGATTAGACCTTTCAAAGAACGCGTCAGTCCCATATCCGGAACCAGTCCCCAACGGCTTTCCATAATCGACATTTTGGTTGCAGGGTGTGCGACACGAATGTCTGCCGCTAAAGCCAGTTGCATACCCGCGCCAAAGCAAAACCCTTCAATCGCGGCAATCACAGGAACAGGCAGTTCTTGCCAAATTAGGAAAGCTTTTTGAAATAGACTTTGTCCCGGTTTAATCAGCTCCCATGCGGCATAGGCGCGATTCTTCGGATTGTTCAAATCGGCAAGATCAATGCCTGCACTAAAGACTTGCGCTTCACCAGTGAGGATGACACAACGAATGCTGCGGTCTTTTTTAATTTTTTCAGCAGTTTTAACCAACTCGCGCAACAGGTCGAAACTCATCGCATTGCGTTTGTCTGGGCGGTTAAGTGAAACAGTGGCAATGCCGTTTTTGTTTTCAATGCGAAGTAAAGCCATGATGAGAACTCTTATTTTTTGCTCGCATGGAGCATAGCATAGCTCTCGTGCGGATAAATGACACCAAGAGTCACGTCGCAATTTGTCTTTCGTGCCATGCTCTTTTGAATGTTTTATGGGATATGTTTGATTAAAATTTGCTGTGCCGCATGTTGTACTTGTTCAATCACAACTTTGAGTTCATTGAAACGCTTTATGGTTTCTTGAACAAATTGTTCATCGGCTTTACGACGTTCTTTACGTAAGGTTGAAACAAACTGTTCAAATGTCCCTGTTGCTTCTTGTAAGTTGGGTACACCGACATAGCGTGTTGCACCATACAGGCGGTGTAGCACATGCTCCAATTGTGGGAAATCTTCCATTTCAATCAATTGCTTCATTTCATGCAACTCAGTATCAAAACTGTCCATTAACATACGCAATAAGTCGACCGCTAAATCTTCTTTATTGGCGGCTAACTGTAAGCTTTGCTGCCAGTCGAGCACCTTAGGATCGAGTGCTTCAATCACGATAGCTTTTTCAACGGGTGAGCCTTTATTGAAGCGATCAGTGGTCCAATGGGTCAGGATTTGGATAATCTGATCAATTTGAATCGGTTTGGTGACATAGTCATCCATGCCGACTTGCAGTAGTTTTTGTTTTTCATCGGCCAATGCATGTGCGGTGAGGGCAATGATGGGCAAACGCTTATGGTTTTCAATGGTTGACTCCAGCGCACGAATGGCACGTGTGGTATCGACACCCGACATGACAGGCATTTGAATATCCATAAATACCAAATCAAAAGCTTTGCTGTCGTGTTCAGCGCGCTCTTGTAAAATCTCTAAGGCTTGTTGGCCGCTTAAAGCTTTTGTTGTCGTGACATTCAATTCGCCTAGTAGTGCTTCAAGGACAATCAGGTTAGGGAGATGGTCATCCACCGCTAAAATATGTAAGCCTTGACCATTGAAGGACTCCATTTCGTCTTCTTCAAATAGCGGTTGATTGCTGAGCAATTGAATCAAAGCACTCCGACTGAGCGGTTGGTATAATGGTCGTGCGCGATATTCATTCAGCGTGGTCAAATCGAGTGACATCTGGTAACCATAAACCGCAAGGTTACCGCTATAACGCTGACGAATTTCTTTTAATAAGGCTTCGGTATCACCACTGTGATCAACAATTAACCATGTATTTTCCACATCTTGAGGCAGTCTGTTGAGGTGGCTGAACAAGTCTAAAATTGAACTCGATTCGATGTGTTCCACAGCATAGTCTTCAAGATAATGACGCAGAATATTGGCCGTTGCAGGATGCGCCAAATACGAGACCACTTGCATGTCGCTAAATTGAGGATGTTCAACGTACTCATCTTCTTCATTGACCATAAACATGGCGGTAAACCAGAAGGTGGAACCTTTTTCGGTGGGCGCGCGTTCTTGGTTGTCCTCAAATCCAATTTGCCCCTGCATCAAATGCACCAGCTGTTTGGAAATCGCTAAGCCTAGACCTGTGCCGCCAAATTGACGCGTGACCGAAGCATCACCTTGCGAGAAAGACTCAAACAGTTTTTTACGGTCGGTTCCACTGAGTCCGATACCGCTGTCTTGTACACTAAAGTGCAATAGGCACTGTCCAATATCATCTTGTTCCATTCTTGCGCGGACGATGATCTCACCATCAGGAGTAAACTTAATGGCATTGGAAATCAGGTTGGTTAAAATTTGTTTGAAGCGTAGGGCATCTCCAACCACATGCTTTGGCACATTGTCGGCATAGTAAAAGGCCATATCGATATGCTTTTGTGCAGCAAGAGGAGACAGCATATCCATAACATCAAAAATTGCTTCTTCTAAATCAAAAGTTGCAGTATCGAGTTCTATTTTACCTGCATCAATTTTTGAAAAATCTAAAACATCATTAATCAGTGCCAGTAAGTGTGCAGATGATTTTCGGATGGTTTGTAAATACAGGTTTTGATCATTGTTGAGGTTGTCTTGACGCAGTAACAGGTGAATAAAACCATCAATACTGTTCAGTGGCGTGCGCAGTTCATGGCTGATATTGGCCAAGAATACAGACTTGGACTGACTTGCTGAAATGGCTTGGTCACGCGCTTGACGATAGGTAATGTTTTGCACTTCTAAAGTGTCAAGGGTTCGACGTAAATCGTCTTCCGTTTGCTCAGTGTGTTCTTTCAATTCTAAAAAACTAAAATGCAGGCGTTTCACCACATTGGCAATATCGCGCTGTAGTAAGCGTAATTCACCGGTGCTGTTAATCAGCATGTGTTGATCGAGGGTGTCGGCATTTAAACGTTGCAGCTGCATGCGAATTTCATACATCGGCGCAATCCAGCGACGCGAGTAGAAATTTAAACAGAGTAAAAGTAGTAATAGTGTCAACAGACCTGTCGCAATCAACACAATCAACACGCGATAACGGGCAATTTGTAAGGGCTGGTTATCTAACTCAACCACCAACTGCGCAGGCGTGCCTGTAAATTGGTTGATGGGCAAACCATATACTGTATTACCTTTAAAATTCATTGGGCCAAAAAAATCAGTATTTTTTTTCAGCGCAGGCCACGGCGCTTGGTCTTGGTAGCCAATGCTGAGTTTGTTATTGCCTTTTTCATCAATAATTGCGGCACGAATCAGATGTTTTTCATCTAACATCTTTTGCATCAAATAACGTGCATTTTCATACTGCCAAGGGGAGGCATTCACCAAATTGATCGCCGCTTCCGCATCTAGCTGATAGCGCGTTAAAATCGCTATCGCCATTTGTCGCTGTTGGGCTTTGGCGGCATTTGAAGTTTCGGTAATAACCAGTAATGCACCTACACAAGCCAAGATCATAATCGGCACGAAAATAAGTGCAATGAGCTGTCCATAAGCATGGTTTAAGTGCAGACGATTAAATAACTTTTTATTGATATTTGACATGGTGCAAGTGATTTATTCCCTATGCTTTGAAGTGTAGCACGCTTTATAAAAAATCGATGGTGCTTTAATCACTTTCACGAAAAAGCACGCTAAATGGGTGCAGGGACTGGCATTTTTCCATACAATAGGCGCACCTCGATCAAGGTGCAAAGAATGAGTACTACATCCACTGATTTTCAAGCAGACGAATTTTTGTTAGATCACTATGTTGGAAAAACTCCACTGGTGCGTTTACAGCGTCTGGCAAGTCACACTCAAGCAACAGTATTGGCAAAGTTAGAAGGCAACAACCCCGCAGGTTCTGTCAAAGACCGTCCCGCGTATAATATGATTATGCAAGCGGAAAAGCGAGGGCAAATCCAGCCGGGCGATACCTTGATTGAAGCGACCAGTGGAAATACCGGCATTGCACTGGCGATGGTTGCTGCGATGCGTGGCTATCAGATGAAACTGATTATGCCCAACAACATGAGCCAAGAACGTAAAGATGCCATGCGTGCTTATGGCGCGGAACTGATTGAAGTGACCAAAGAACAGGGCATGGAAGGTGCACGTGATTTGGCTTTGCAAATGCAAGAAGAAGGCAAAGGGCATGTACTCAACCAGTTTGGTAATCCTGATAATGTTGAAGCACATTATTTAACGACTGGGCCTGAACTTTGGCAGCAAACAGGTGGCAAAATCACTCACTTTGTAAGTTCAATGGGCACTACAGGTACCATTATGGGGGTCTCTAAATATCTCAAAGAGATGAACCCCGACATTCAAATTATTGGCTTACAGCCATCGGATGGTTCAAGTATCGCAGGGATTCGCCGCTGGCCTGAAGAATATTTACCAACGATTTTTGACCGCAGTCGGATTGATCAAATTATTGATATTCCGCAAATTGAAGCGGAAAAAACCATGCGTAAATTGGCGCAAAAAGAAGGGATTAGCGCAGGAACTTCTTCAGGTGGTGCGGTGTGGGCATCGATTAAAATTGCTGAAGAAAACCCTGGTGCTGTCATTGCGTGCATTATTTGTGACCGTGGTGACCGTTATTTATCGACGGGTCTTTTCTCTGTGGTCGATCCTGAATAAAACAATAAAAGAGAGTCCTGCTATGCGTTTACCTGTTCTCACCTTTGATATTGAAACAATGACAGATTTGAGATCGGGGGCGCATTTATATGGTTTAGATTTGCCTGAGGCTGATTTGGAGGCGGCACTGACCAAATTGCGTCGCCAAGAGTCTGGCATGGATTTTCAGCGTTTGGCTTTGCATGAAATTGTGTGTATTTCAGGCTTATGGCTGGATGACCAAGGCCAGATGAAACTTTTTTCTTTTAACCGTGAGCAATATTCGGAAGCAGAAATCCTCAGTAAGTTTTTATCCATATTTGATAAGCGCTTACCAACTTTAGTGAGCTGGAATGGTGCTCAGTTTGACTTACCTGTAATCATGCTTCGTGCTATGTATCATGGTTTAACTGCACCTGCTTTGTTCGATCAGGGCGAAATTGACACACAAAAGCGCTATAATAACTATCAGAACCGTTATCATCAGCGTCACATCGATCTGATGGATGTGATGGCAATGTTTAATGGACGTCATTTCCAAAAGCTAGATGATGTTGCTCATTTATTGGGGTATCCCGGTAAACGAGGCGATGGGGCTTATCATGTACCTGAATATGTTCGGGCTCAGGAATGGCTCAAACTCACCAGTTATTGTGAAGGTGATGTGCTAAATACATGGTTGGTGTATTTGCGTTGGCTCTTGCTCAAAGGGCAATTGCTCGCTCAAGACCACCGTCATTTTATCGATCAAACCATCCAGTTTTTACAGGCTCAACCGCAGCATCAAGACTTTTTGTCGGTGTGGCGTGAGACCTCACAGCAGACGGCTTTTACCGCTGCCGATTTTTCTCCTTCCCATCTTTAGGTACACATGAAACATAGAGCCAAACCTCGTCCAACTCAACAGCCCAGTTATATTTTTCAGGTTGAGTCACTTTCGCATGAAGGACGCGGCATAGCGCACTATGGTTCGCATCCAGACCATCCTGCGGACAAGCAGGGTAAAAAAGTCTTTATTAGCTATGCGTTGCCGGGTGAAACGGTTAAAGCGCAGATTACCCATGCGGTAAAGCGTTTAGAGGAAGCCGATGCTGTTCAACTCCTCAGTGAAGCCTCTACTTTTCGTGTTGAGCCGAAGTGCCCGCATTTTAAAAGCTGTGGTGGCTGTAATATGCAGCATATTCATCCCGATGAACAAATTCGCTTAAAGCAAGATGTGCTTAAATCACATTTGCAGCATTTTGCGGGGATTCAACCTGAACAATGGTTGCCGCCTTTGCGCTCTTTACGTGAAGACTACCGTCGTAAAGCACGCATTGGGGTACGTTATTTGCCGCACAAAGACCAATTGGTCGTGGGTTTTCGAGAGCGTCAAACCAATAAATTGACTTCAATTGATCGTTGTTTGGTGTTAGATCAAGCGTTTGGTTCGATCACACGCTTAAAGCAGTTACTCCAAAGTCTAACAGCCAAAGCGGCTATTGGTCATATAGAATTGGCCATGGGGGATTGTGACATCGCCCTCACGGTGCGACATACTGAAAAATTAAACACAGAGGATGTCAACCGATTAAAACAATTTGCGTTAGACAGAGGGTGGCAGTTGTATTTACAAGCTGCAGGCCCAGACAGTCTAAAGCGTATGGATGATGAACATGCAGAGATGCGTTTACATTATCGTTTAAATGATTTTGATGTGGCATTTGGATTTAACCCACACGACTTTACTCAAGTAAACTCAACCATTAACCCGCAAATGGTGAAATTGGCATGTGACTTGCTAGATTTAAAACAAGGAGAACGTGTTCTCGATTTGTTCTGTGGTCTAGGAAATTTCTCTTTGCCTTTGGCTCGATGCGTGGGTGAAACAGGACAAGTGGTTGGTGTTGAAGGCAGTGAAGAAATGGTTCAACGTGGTGCAGAAAATGCGGAACGTAATGCGCTTCGCCAGTTGAAGTTCTTTTCACAAGATTTAACAAAAGATTTCTCGCATCATTCTTGGGCAAATCAAGGATTTGATGCATTATTGATAGATCCTCCACGTGCAGGCGCAGAGGAAATAATGCATTATATGCCTAACTTTGGTGCAAAAAGAATCGTTTACGTGTCGTGTAATCCAGCGACACTCGCAAGGGATGCGGGGCTGTTGGTACAACAGGGTTATCGATTAGTCAAAGCCGGTGTGATGGACATGTTTACTCACACAGGTCACGTTGAGTCGATAGCATTGTTTGAAAAAGATAATGAGATAAACGATTAAAGAATATGAAGCGTAAAAGTGTAGGAGAAGGGTATGGTCACAGTACGTGAGCAACTACCTGGGCGACTCAATGAGTTGTCTCAGGAGGCGACTGTAGAGCATGCCGAACAAGCTCAACATGATTTGGCTGAATGGTTAGATCGTGTTCGAAGCATATTAGATGATGCGAAGCTTGAGCAACTCGAAGAAGTTGCCAATTTGACTTTACAAAAAGAGTTAGAAACCACGGTTAATCATCGTTCCAATACCTTTTATACCGGTATTGAAATGGCGGATATTCTGGCCCATCTACATGTCGATGAAGATACCTTGGCTGCTGCGATGCTCTATCGTGGTGTACGCGAAGGCGTGATTCCATTGGCGGAAGTGCAAGAGCATTTTGGCGAACAAGTGCATGCACTGGTCAAAGGCACTTTGGCCATGGGTAAGTTGTCCGACCTCATTGAGCAGAATAAACGCCTCGAAGATCACTTTAATAACAATCAGCGCGAGCACTTAAACGGCATTTATAAAATGTTGATTTCAGTGACGGAAGACGTGCGCGTTGTACTGATCAAATTGGCTGAGCGAACTTATGCACTGCGTGAATTGGCGACTTCATCTAAAGAACGTCAAGAGCGTGTAGCACGAGAAATCTTAACCATTTACTCACCTCTGGCACACCGTTTAGGGATTGCGCAGTTAAAGTGGGAACTGGAAGATTTAGCCTTTCGCTATTTAGCACCCGATCGCTATAAAGAAATTGCGACGCTGCTGAATGAAAAGCGACTGGAGCGTGAGCAATATATTCAGTTTGTGATTGATACATTGCGTGCATCTTTGAATGAGCATGGCATTGAAGCTGAAATTAGCGGCAGGGTAAAACACATTTATTCGATTTATCGAAAAATGAAAAGTAAGAACCTGAGCTTCGATCAGCTCTATGACATTCGTGCCGTTCGGGTCTTGGTTAAAACGGTTCCTGAGTGCTATCACTCGTTGGGGATCGTGCACCAAATTTGGCGGCATATTCCGCATCAGTTTGATGACTATATTACCAATCCGAAAGCCAATGGTTACCGCTCACTGCATACGGCTGTGATTGCGGAAAATAAGTCACTGGAAGTTCAGATTCGTACCAAGAGCATGCATGAAGAAGCAGAACTTGGGGTGTGTTCGCACTTTAACTATAAAGAGGGTGGTAAGAATACCGATCGCTCTTTTAACCATCGTTTACATTCATTGCGTGCAGTACTTGAACACTATCAAGAGCGCAATGATGCGAATGTACATAAGTCTGATGAAGACTCTGAAAATTTTGAGCAAATTCAAGATTTTGAGGATTTTGAGAAGATTTATGTGTTTAGCCGTGATGGCGATATTAAAGAGCTACCACGTGGTTCGACCGTACTCGATTTTGCTTATCATGTGCATACTCAAGTCGGTAATAAGTGTTATGCCGCACGGGTGAATCAGCGTTATGTTCCGCTAACTTATACCTTAAAAACGGGTGAGCAAGTTGAGATTTTAACCAAGAAAGACCGTGAGCCAAACCGTGATTGGTTGGTGAACTCTTTAGGTTATATCAAGACGGCACGTGCGCGTGACAAGCTGCGTCATTGGTTTAGACAACAAGACCGCAGCAAAAACTTGGAAGTGGGCCGTGACCTGCTCAACAAAGAACTTTCACGTTTGGCAATTCACCCAAAAAGTATTGATTTGAATGATTACTGCAATCATTTCAATGTCAAAGCGGGTGAAGATATTCTGATTGCACTGGTCAATGGTGACATTAGTCTGCATGCCTTGATCAATCAGGTGAACCGCCATATGCATTTGGATCAGGACGAACCTGAACTGGTGCTGAAGCCGACGTTGAATCCACGTGCTAGTCATACCTTGTCAGCGCATGGCATTCTGATTGATGGTTTAGATAACGTTGAGCTGCATGTGGCGCAGTGTTGTCAGCCTGTGCATGGTGAGTCAATTGCGGGTTATATCACCTTGAACCGTGGGGTGAGCATCCATAAAGTGGCGTGTCCTGACTACTTACGCATGATTCAAAATGAACCTGAACGTGCAGTAGAAGCCGACTGGGAAATGCAGCCAACGCGTGGTCAGAGTGTGCAAATTGTGGTGGAAGCTTATGATCGCCGTGGTTTGCTCAAAGATTTGACTCAAGTGATTTTCTCCGATCAAATCAATATTCGTCAGGTTAATACCATCTCTGAAGCAGACGGTATTGCCAATATGAAATTGTTGATTGAAGTGAAAGGTTTATCGCAACTATCAAAACTGTTGGCACGATTGGAGCAACAACCAGGCATCATTAGTGCGCGTCGTTTGGTGCAAGGTAACTAAGCGAATTGAAAAGAAAGAGCCTGCAATTGCAGGCTCTTTTTATTTGGAAAGGTACAAGTTGGTCAGGCGATTGAGAAATTGGGGGCTGATTTTACTCAGTTGAAATAAAAGCTTGGCTCTGGCACCCACGGCTTGATGCGTTGCAGTGAGTGTCGTATCTTTTGCAACAGCACGTTGGAAAACGTGTTGCGCTACATCTTCTGCAGTTAAGTGTACCCCCATGTTTTGAATACTCTTCGCTTGCATATCTTGCACCATGGCAGTTTGTACAAATAGAGGCATCACATCCAACACGCGAATGCCATATTTCTGCCATTCGGTATCTAAGCCTTCGGTGATGCCGCGTACCGCAAACTTACTGGCAGAGTACGAGACCAAATCAGCTTGACCATAGATGGCTGAAGCCGATGAAAGGTTGATGATACGAGCAAAATTCGCTTGTTTGAGGTAGGGTAATGCAGCGTGGCAGCCATTCAGTACACCATTGACATTGATCGACATGGTTTTGTGATGTGCGCTGATCTCTGTGTGTTCAAAAGGCCCTGAGAATAGAATTCCTGCATTATTGACCAAGATATTGAGCTCGCCTGCCCATGTGACAAACTCGGCTAAAGCAGTTTGCCAGTCTTGATAGTTGGAAACATCGAGCTGTCCTGCTTTGGCATTCGGGCCGAGGCTGGCTGCCAGCTGTTGGGCTTGAGCGCTATTGATGTCATAAATTCCCACTTTATACTGATGTGCATAAAATAAGCGGGCGATCGCTGCACCAATACCTTGGGCTGCACCGCTAATCAAAATACTGCGCATTGAAACTGCTCCTTGTTGCTCTTTTTCTTGATGTTATTGTTGTGATTGGATTGAGCATAACAAATGAATGCCGTCATAATGTAATTTTTATCAATATGATTTTTGAAGAGAGATAAACATGGAACAATTGCTGAACGTGATGCGTGAATTACGTGAAAAGTGTCCATGGGATCAACAGCAAACCCCAGAAAGTTTAACCCGCTATGCTATTGAAGAGGCTTATGAAGTTGAAGCCGCTGTGCGTTCAGGTAAAGCTGATGAGGTACGCGATGAGTTGGGGGATTTACTGTTACAGGTGGTGTTCCAGTCACAGATGTATGCCGAGCAAGGGGCTTTTAATTTTCAAGATGTGGTTCATGCCATCACAGAAAAACTGATTCGTCGTCATCCCCATGTCTTTCAAGCACAGCAGTTTTCAGCTTTGTCTGCCGAAGATGTAGGCGAGCTTTGGAAGCAAATTAAACAACAGGAAAAGCAGGGTAAGGCACAGTCACGATTAGACAGCATCAAACATGGTCCAGCCTTACAACAAGCGGAACAGATTCAAAAAAATGCAGCACAAATCGGTTTTGACTTTCCTGATGTAGCAGGCGCTTATACCAAGCTTGAAGAAGAATTAGCTGAATTGAAACATGCGGTTCAACAGCAAAATTCCGATGAAATAGCGGATGAATTTGGCGATTGTTTATTTTCAATGATCAATGTTGGACGTAAACTGGGCGTCTCAAGCGAAATGTCGCTTTTGAGTACGATTCATAAATTTCGTACTCGTTTTGCTTTCATTGAAGATCAAGCTTTGCAACAACAAAAAAAGATTGAGCAGATGTCCTTAGAAGAAATGGATCAACTGTGGGAGCAAGCCAAATTACAACTGAAATAATAAAAATGGTGGCTTGAATTGATAAAAATAAAAGTAAGTTTGTTGATCATTGCGTTGTTATTACTGAGTCTACTGGCTTGGGTACCCAGTAGTTATGCACAGTCTTTTGATCAGAACTACCTGAACTGGAAAGCAGAGCAGCAGGCGTGGGATGATCGTATTCAAGCGCCAAAGAGCGTGAAACGTGCTGTGTCTCCTGTTCAGGCTCAACCTGTGTTGAGCGCAAATAAAATTAGTTTAAATCAAGCCAGTGTCGATCAATTACAGCAGCTTCAGGGTGTGGGTTTAAAAAAGGCACAGGCAATTGTGGCCTATCGCCAGAAACAAGGGCCATTTAAGACCATAGATGAACTACAACAGGTGCGCGGGATTGGACCGGCAATTTTTGCAAAAAATAAAACTCGTTTGGGCTTGTGAAAAAAGCGGTGTCATTTATTGGTGAATTGATCAGAATCCTGCTTTGCTTTCGATAATCAAATTGCCCTTTGATTGTGTTAGATATATGATTAGCGTCATCTTAGAATTTTACGTTTAGGCGTAGGAGACAGCGGCTTTTGCAAACTTTGCGCGCGTCAAAATGTGGTTTATCAACCGCTCAATTACCTTCTTACATTTTAGATGTGATCGATGCATTAACTAAGGCAGGCTATGAAGCGTATATCGTCGGTGGCGGTGTCCGCGACATGATGCTTGGCCTAAATCCCAAAGATTTTGATGCAGTGACCAATGCAACACCGTCACAGGTAAAAGAAGTTTTCGGACGACGTTGCCGTATTATCGGACGCCGTTTTGAGCTGGCTCATGTCTATTCAGGTCGTGAGTTGGTTGAAGTGGCAACTTTCCGTGCACCGCCGAAGAAAGAAGTCACCTCTGCACAAGGCATGATTTTGCGTGATAACAATTGGGGCACAATTGAGCAAGACTTTGCCCGCCGCGACTTTTCAATTAATGCGATGTACTATCAGCCACGTAAGGGCGTTGTCTTAGATTTCTGTCATGCTGTGGATGACATTAAAAATAAAACCTTACGTCTACTGGGCGATGCACAAACGCGTTTTGAAGAAGATCCTGTGCGAATGCTGCGGACATTACGTTTTGCTGCAAAATTAGGTTTCTCAATTGATCAGCAAATTCTTGACGTTTTTACCTTGGAAATGACGCAGTTACTGCGTGATGTTTCGCCGCACCGTTTATATGATGAATCTCAGAAGTTATTCACGATGGGACATTTAAATCGTGTATTGCCAATGTTGATCGATTTCGGCATTTGGAAGCAGTTATTTGCAGATATCCAACCGAATATCACCCCATTTATTGAACGTGCCGCTAAAAATACCGATCAGCGTATTCAAGTGGGCAAAACCATCAACCCAGCATTTTTCTATGCGGTGTTGTTATGGCAACCGTTCTTAGAGCGTTGTGAGTTTTATAGTGGTAAAGGTGTGGTTGCAGCTGAAGCTCGTGCACAAGCAGGACTTGATGTATTAAAACGCCAAGCCACGCGGACTATTATTCCGCGCTTTGCCGAAACCTTTATTCGTGAAGTGTGGGAAATGCAAACGCGTTTACTCAACCCGAAAGCACAGCAAATTCAAGCCTTATCTAGCCATGCACGTTTCCGTGCAGGCTTTGACTTCTTGTTGCTTCGCGAAAAATCCGGTGATGAGGGTACGCTCGGCATGGGACAGTGGTGGGATGCCTATCAGTTGATGAGCACCGATGAAAAAGAACGTGCTATCAGCCAATATAACCGCCAACGTGCAAAATCACGTCGCAGCGGTAAAGCAAGTGCTGAAGAAGCAGCAATTGCTAAAACGGTAAGTCATGAAATTGAGCCTTTGGTGCAAGAGCAAGAATCGCGCAGTCGTCGTGCACGTAAACCGAAGCAACACGCTGAAGCTCGTACCCAGATTGGTACGGGAGCAGGTCATAGCTCAACCGAGATTGGTGCAGACCACCCAATTTTAAAACGTAAACGTGTTCAGCGTGATTTAAGCAGCGTGATTTTTGGGCCGACACAATGAGCATCGTCACGTACATTGGTCTAGGTAGCAACTTAGGCGACTCTAAAGTGATTTTGACTGAAGCGGTGCACAAGTTGGCCAGTCTTGGCGATGTGAAGATCTCCAAGCTGTATCAAAGCCCACCGATGGGGCCGCAAGACCAACCCAATTATTTAAATGCCGTGGTGCAACTCAGCACAAACTTGGCGCCGTTGGCCTTGCTGGATGAATTGCAACGTTTTGAACAAGAGTCGGGACGTGTACGTTTACGCCATTGGGGTGAACGTACTTTAGATTTAGATTTACTGATCTATGCAGAAGAGAAAATTCAGCATGAACGCTTAACTGTGCCACATGTCGGTGTGATGGAGCGTGATTTTGTGTTGATTCCATTGCTTGATTTAGACCCCAATTTACACATTGATGGTATTGCGTTGAAACAGTTGCCTGTTGTACAACAACCCACGTTGAGCGTGCTGGATGCAGGCAATTGGGCAGAGATTTAATTTAGCCGAGCTAAAGATGTTGAAAGGAATAGTTTGATGATTAGTTTAAATGACTTAAGAAAATTTAAAGCAGAAGGTCGCAAATTTTCCTGCCTGACTTGCTATGATGCAAGTATGGCAAAGGCAATGGAACTTGCTGAAATTGATACCATTTTAATTGGCGATTCGCTAGGTATGGCCATTCAAGGTCGTGATTCCACTTTGCCTGTTACAGTTGAAGATATGGCTTACCATACCGCAGCTGTACGCCGTGGTAACCAGCATGCCTTGATCATGACTGACTTACCTTTTATGAGCTATGCCACCTTAAATGATGCTTTGCAAAGCTCAAAAGTAGTGATGCAAGCGGGCGCGCAAATGGTCAAAGTCGAAGGTGGAGCATGGCTGGCTGAAACGGTTCAGGTTTTGACACGCAACGGTATTCCTGTATGTGTACACTTAGGTTTAACCCCACAGTCTGTACATGTGTTTGGTGGCTATAAATTACAAGCACGCACACGTGAAGCGGCAGACCAATTAATTGCGGACTGCCAAGCGGTGGTTGATGCGGGTGCTGCGGTGCTGTTATTAGAGTGTGTGCCTGCGCAGCTCGGTAAAGAAATTAGTGAGTTGTTCCCACATGTACCTGTCATTGGCATTGGCGCAGGTGTGGATACCGATGGTCAAGTCTTGGTAGTACAAGACATGCTTGGACTGACTTTTGGTCGTGTTGCAAAATTTGTGCGTAACTTTATGAAAGAACAAGCAGGGGAAACGGCGATTTTGGATGCGTTCAAGGCATACCATGCAGCGGTGCTTGATAGCTCATTCCCTGCGAAAGAACAAACATTCCAAGTCGAGCTGTAAAACATGAAAACTGAAACCACGATCCAAGGCCTATCAGCATCATTGAACCCTGCGCGAACGGCTCGAAAAAGTATTGGTTTCGTCCCGACCATGGGGAATTTGCATCAGGGGCATTTGAACCTTGTGCGCGAAGCGAAAAAACTCTGTGATGTGGTTGTAGTCAGTATTTTTGTGAATCCTATTCAATTTGGACCCAATGAAGATTTTGATAGTTACCCACGCACCTTGGAACAAGATCAGCGCTTGTTGGCCGAGGTTGGTTGTGACATCGTGTTTGCACCATCGGTTGAGCAAATGTATGGCAACAGTCCACGTTTGACCAATATTACTGTTTCAGATATCACCAATGATTTGTGTGGTCTACAACGCCCAGGTCATTTTGATGGTGTCGCCGTTGTGGTGACGAAATTGTTCAATATTGTGCAACCTAATTTTGCTTTCTTTGGTGAAAAAGACTATCAACAGTTGGCTGTGATTCGTCAGTTTGTTCGTGATTTGAATATGCCGCTTGAGGTAATGGGTGTGGCAATTGCACGTGCAGAAGATGGTTTGGCTTTAAGTTCCCGTAATGGTTATTTAAGCGAAGAAAATCGTCAAAAAGCACCGACCATTTATCAAAGTTTAAAAGCGGCAGAACAGTCGCTACAAACTGGTACCGATTTAGTGGATGTGTTAGCAAATATAAAGGCGACATTGACACAGGCTGGCTTTGTTTTGGATTATGTGGAAGCACGCACACCTGCATTGCAGAAATTGGATGCGTTTGATCAAGATGTGGTGCTTTTTGTTGCGGCAAAACTCGGGGCAACTCGTTTAATTGATAACTTGAAAGTGAAACATATTTAGTCAAGCTCACCTCTCAAAGGATTAAGATGAAGCGCATTTTAATTGTTACAGGACAGTCTGGTTCAGGTAAATCCTCTGCATTACAAGTATTGGAAGACCTTGGTTATTACTGTATTGATAATTTGCCTTTGGCCTTACTCCCAGAGATTGTGGCTAAGCTGGATCGGGAAAATAACCTTGAGCAGTTGGCGCTTGGTGTGGATGTACGCAGTACACGTGCAGATTTGCAAGAGTTCGACTTGGTGTTTGAACAATTGCAAAGGCATGGTACGGTCGATATTATTTATTTGACCACGCGTGACCAAGAGTTGATTGCGCGCTTTAGTGCTTCACGTCGTCCACATCCGTTGGCGACACGCTTTCAAAGTTTGAACCAGTGTATTCAAGAAGAGAAAACCCTTTTATTGCCGATTAATTTGCGCTCAACTGTGCATATTGATACCACCGATAAAAGTGTGCACGATTTAAAGCATACCTTACTGTCAAAGTTGGGGCAGTCAGATAACCTGATTTTGATTTTGCAGTCTTTCGGCTTTAAACATGGCATTCCGTTAGATGCTGACTATGTATTTGATGTTCGACATTTACCCAATCCCCATTGGGATTTAGAACTGCGGAAGTATTCTGGACTGGATGCCCCTGTGCAAAAATTTTTGGAACAAAGTGAGCAAACCCACGAAATGTTCCAAGATATTTATAAGTTTTTAGATAAATGGTTACCAGCTTTTGCTGAAGGGCATCGTCACTATATGACCGTGTCAATTGGTTGTACGGGTGGGCAGCATCGCTCTGTATATATTGTGGATAGACTAAAAAAAGCCCTTGAGGCAAAATGGTCTATTCAGGTCCTCCATCGAGAAATGAAGCACTGGGCATGATTGACACAACTGTTGACGTAATTAATAAACTAGGGTTACATGCGCGTGCATCTGGCAAGCTCATTGAAGTGACCACCAAATTCCGTTCTTCAATCCAAATTGGAAAAGGAGACAAATTGGTGGATGCCAAAAATATTATGTCCCTCCTGATGCTAGGCGCAGGAAAGGGCACCACTTTACGCTTGGTGCTTGAAGGCGCAGATGAAGAACAAGCTTTATCTGAGATTCAGGCACTATTTGCAGCAAAATTTTACGAGGCAGATTAATCGTGGCACGTCGACCGCATAGTTTTACTGAAGAAGACTTTGAATCTTTAGAAGGACGTGCAAGTAAAACTGAACAGAAAAAAGCCGTACAACGTATGGCATCTTTGGGTTCTCAACTTGCAGAGTTGAACACTAAACAAATTCAAAACTTACCTGTTGAAGAGCGTTTGATTGAAGCCCTTTTGGATGTGAAACTGATTACATCAAATGAAGCTCGTCGTCGCCAATTTTTACGTATTGGTAAGTTGTTGCGTAATGAAGATGAAACGGTGATTTTGTCTTATTTGACACCGCAACAAGGCGCGAAAAAAACCGCTCAATTGCAGCGTTGGGTTGATCGTATGATCAAAGATGGTGATGTGGTCATTAATGAGTTTTCCAAAACTTATAATGCCGCGGAACGTCATACCATTCGTCAGCATGTATTGCGTATTCACCGTGATATGAAACAGCAGGCTGATGAAGAACAACTTAAAGCTTCGCGTTTGAAGTTGTTTAACTACATTCAGCAAGTGGCTTTAATTTCAGATAATTAAGCCATTTAGACATAAAAAAGCGACCTTCAAGATCGCTTTTTTATGTGAGAATATTTGCTTGAGTAGACTGCTGATTGTTTAGCTAAACTCGCGTGTTGCACGCTCTTTGGCCCAATCACGTAGGACAAATTTCTGTAACTTGCCTGTCGACGTTTTTGGAATTTCTGTAATCACTACATCTTTCGGGACTTTAAAACGTGCCAGATGTTGCTTACAGAATTCAATGATTTCCTCAGGCGTGGTTTCTTTACCTGCTTTGAGTTCAATAAATGCACAGGGCACTTCTTGCCAGCGAGGATCGGGCTTCGCGACCACCGCAGCCGTTAAAATAGCAGGATGTTGATAGAGAATTTCTTCAACTTCTAGTGATGAAATATTCTCACCTCCAGAAATAATGACATCTTTAGAGCGGTCAGTAATTTTGGCATAGCCATCAGGTTGGCAAACGGCAAGATCGCCTGTATGGAACCAACCACCAGCAAAGGCTTCTGCCGTGGCTTCAGGGTTTTTGAGATAACCTTTCATCACAATGTTACCTCGGAACATAATTTCACCCATAGTTTGACCGTCATGCGGTACAGGTTGCATCGTGTCTGGATCCAGCACTTTCATACCATCTTGCAGTGGGTAAGGTACACCTTGGCGTGAGTGCAACTGCGCTTGTTCCTGAATAGATAAGTCAGACCAACCCGCTTGAGAGGCACAAAGCGCAGAAGGTCCATAGGTTTCAGTCAGTCCATAAACATGGGTGACATTTATACCAATATGGCGCATGCCTTCAATGATTGCAGCAGGAGGTGCAGCACCTGCCACCATCACTTCAACGCGATGCTCAAAGTGGATCCGTTGCTCTTCAGGGGTGTTGATCAGCATTGATAATACAATCGGCGCACCACAGAAATAATCGACTTTATGCTCAGCGATGACTTTGAAAATGAGTTCAGGGTCAATTTTACGTAAACAGATATTGGTACCCCCATTGGCTGCCATGGTCCATGCAAAGCACCAGCCGTTACAGTGGAATAAAGGTAAGGTCCACAAGTAGGTCGCACGTGGTGTCATGCCGCAAGCAATGATGTTACTGGCTGCATTGATATAAGCGCCACGGTGGTGATAAACCACGCCTTTTGGGTTGCCTGTGGTGCCAGAGGTGTAGTTAAGGCTAATGGCATCCCATTCATCTTGAGGTAAATGCCATTCAAAGTTGTCATCGCCTTCGGTTAACCAGTCTTCATACTCGATTTGCCCAATCGGGGCTGCAAAACAGTTTTCGTACTCAGCATCATCTACATCAATCACGAAAATATCGCGTCCGACCAAAGCCAAGGCTTCTTGTGCAACCGATGCAAACTCTGGATCCACCAATAAGACTTTGGTTTCTGCATGATCAAGCATAAATGCGATGGTTTTGGCATCTAAGCGCGTGTTCAATGTGTTGAGGACAGCACCTGCCATTGGGACTGCAAAATGTGCTTCGATCATTGCAGGGACATTGGGCAGCAAAACAGAGACAGTATCGTTTTTTGTGATTCCCAGTTTTTGTAATTGTGAGGCAAATTGGCAGCAGCGAAGGTAAGTTTCACGCCATGAAATATGGCGGTGCCCATGAATGATGGCATCTTGATGAGGGTAAATATAAGCAGCTCGTTCTAAATAACGCAGCGGTGACAAAGCCACAAAGTTTGCGGGGGTTCTTGGTAACTCATCATAAGCACTCACCATGTTGATCACTCCAAATTCAGTATTATTTTTCCATTGATTAAAAGATATGCATTTTTCAGCCATCTTGCATTTATGCTTTAGTCGAGTTGCTCTTTTTAGATGAATTTATTGAATTTTTTTTGTTTAGTTTATCTAAACTGAATCTATGGATTCTGTGCGATATAAACCCTTTTAGTTAGATTTTAGCCTGCTTTTTAAGCAAAATGTGTATGCTTGTGTTGCTGTATTGTTCAATAAAAAGTGACCGATAGAGTCATTATAAAATGTAGCGATAAGGATTGCGGCACATCAATTCCCTCATTTTAGTGATGCTGTGGGACTGGCAAATAAATTCAAAATGCGCTGAAACGTGAATTTTATAGGGGAAAAGGTTTAATCCTGTGGATAACACGTGTAAAATTCGACTGATTTTATTTATCCACCGTTTTTATCTTTTGAGGTTTTACCTCGATCATAATCTCGCGGTGATATGCTCCATGGTACGGGGCATCACTCCTTAAGGATTTTTTATGCCAATTATCACTTTGCCAAATGGCGATCAAAAACAATTTGATCAAGCTGTATCTGTGATGGACGTTGCACTGAGCATCGGTCCGGGTCTTGCGAAAAATACAGTTGCAGGAAAAGTCGATGGTCGTTTAGTTGATGCATCTGACTTGATTACCACGGATGCCAGCCTTCAAATTATTACGCCTAAAGACGAAGAAGGTGTCGAAATCATTCGTCACTCTTGCGCTCACTTGGTGGGACATGCGGTTAAGCAATTGTTCCCTGAAGCGAAAATGGTGATTGGTCCTGTCATTGAAGATGGCTTCTATTACGATATTTTTAGCGCAAAGCCATTTACGCCAGAAGACATGCTAGCCATTGAAGAGCGCATGAAAAAGCTCATCGATCAAGACTATGATGTCATCAAAAAAATGACACCACGTGATGAGGTGATTGCAGAATTCACAGCGCGTGGTGAAGATTATAAATTACGCTTGATTGCAGACATGCCTGAAGAAACAGAAATGGGCTTGTACTACCATCAAGATTATTTGGATATGTGCCGTGGTCCACACGTGCCAAATACTAAATTTTTAAAAGCATTCAAACTGACTAAAATGTCAGGCGCTTATTGGCGCGGGGATGCGAAGAATGAACAGTTACAACGTATTTATGGTACAGCGTGGGCAGACAAAAAACAGCTTGCAGCTTATATCAAACGTATTGAAGAAGCTGAAAAGCGTGACCACCGTAAAATTGGTAAAGCTTTAGACCTGTTCCATATGCAAGAAGAAGCACCAGGTATGGTGTTCTGGCATCCAAACGGTTGGACCATTTATCAAGTACTTGAACAATACATGCGCAAAGTACAACAAGATAATGGTTACCTCGAAATTCGTACCCCGCAAGTGGTTGATTTCACGCTTTGGGAAAAATCAGGCCATGCTGCAAACTATGCGGATGGTATGTTCACGACGCATTCAGAAAGTCGTAACTATGCAATTAAACCGATGAACTGTCCTTGTCACGTACAAGTGTTCAACCAAGGTTTAAAATCATACCGTGATTTGCCAATTCGTTTGGCTGAGTTTGGTTCTTGTCACCGTAACGAACCATCGGGTTCACTGCACGGCATTATGCGTGTTCGTGGTTTTACGCAAGATGATGCACACATTTTCTGTACCAAAGAGCAAATTGGTCAAGAAGTGGCTGACTTCATTCAACTGACTTTAGATGTGTATAAAGACTTCGGTTTCGAAGACGTGCAAATGAAGTTGTCTACACGTCCAGAAAAACGTGTGGGTGATGATGCACTTTGGGATATGGCTGAAAAATCTTTAGCAGATGCTTTAGATGCTGCTGGTTTGGAGTGGGAACTTCAACCAGGTGAAGGCGCATTCTATGGTCCGAAAATTGAATTCTCACTGAAAGACTGCTTAGGCCGTGTATGGCAATGTGGTACAATCCAATGTGACTTCAATTTGCCAGAACGTTTAGATGCGTCATATGTCACTGAAGACAATGATCGTGATCAACCTGTAATGTTGCACCGTGCAATACTTGGCAGTTTTGAACGTTTTATTGGTATACTAATCGAACACTATGCGGGCTTTATGCCACCTTGGTTAACACCAATCCAAGCATGTGTGATGAACATTACCGATTCACAAGCGGAAGCATGTGAGTCAGTCGTCGCTAAACTTAAAGAAAACGGTCTCCGTGCGATTTCAGACTTGAGAAATGAGAAAATCGGCTTTAAGATTCGTGAACGTACATTAGAGCGTATTCCTTACTTACTGGTACTTGGGGATCGTGAGGTAGAGGAAGGTACAGTGAACGTGCGTACCCGCTCAGGAACAAATTTGGGTACTATGTCAATCGACGCTTTCGTTGACCTAGTAAAAGCAGCCGTTGCCGAACGCGGCCGGTACATTGTGGAGTAACAGCGATTAAACAGCCTGACCGTAATCAACAGGGCGGTAACAAATCAAACCGTCCTGCTTTGAATGATGAAATTCGTGCGAAAGAAGTCCGTCTTGTAGACGAAAATGGTGAGCAAAAAGGTATTGTTAGCTTGGCAGAAGCATTACGCGCTGCTGAAAGTGTTGAGCTTGATCTTGTTGAGATCGTAGCAAACGCTGAACCGCCTGTTTGTAAAATCATGGACTTCAACAAGCATTTGTTTGATCTAAAGCAAAAGCAGAAAGAAGCGAAGAAAAAACAGCATCAAGTACAGGTGAAAGAAATCAAACTCCGCCCGGGTACTGATGTTGGTGATTACAACGTAAAACTACGTGCAATTACTAAGTTCCTTGAAGAAGGCAACAAAGTAAAAATTACTCTTCGTTTCCGTGGTCGTGAAATGGCGCACCAACAGCTTGGTTTGGCTCAACTTCAAAAAGTTGAAGCAGATGTGGCTGACTTGGGCGTAGTTGAACAAGCACCGAAAATGGAAGGTCGTCAAATGGGTATGTTGCTTGGTCCTAAAAAGAAAAAGTAATGATCCATTGATCTTAAAAAAAGCACTGCCTATGCAGTGCTTTTTTTATTTTGTTGATTGTCCCGTCCTGAAATAAGTTTACACCTTTAAGAGGCTTATTTTATGGAACATGAACGAGAACAAAGAGTTAAACGTACACAAGGTGATTATAGCTTTGCCTTTAAAATGATGGTTGTACATGAAGTAGAAAAAGGGCAAATTACTTATAAACAAGCTCAGGCAAAATATGGTATTCAAGGAAGATCAACTGTGCTGGTATGGTTACGCAAGCACGGACAACAGGACTGGACTTCGAATATGCCGCCTTCTTCTAAACGCCAATTAACACCCCAACAACGAATCCGCCAATTAGAAAAGCAGTTAGCCGCAGAAAAGCTTAAAACTGAATTTATTCAGGATGTGATTTATCACATTGATAAAGAATGTGGGACTGATCTTGGAAAAAAGTATACCGAGCACGTTTCAAAGATTGGCAAAGCCAAAGAGGACTAAGCGTTTCACGTTATTGTCAGTGGTTGGGAATCACCCGACAAGCTTATTATCAAGCAGAAAAACGTGCTCAAATGACTGCACAAGCAACTGAACAAATACTTGAGTTGGTTATGGAATATCGTTGTCTCATGCCAAGTATCGGAACACGTAAGTTGTATTGGCTTATTAAAGGCAAATTGTTGCAGCGTGGTTTAAAGTGTGGACGGGATCAGTTATTTAAAATATTGAAAGAGCATAATTTATTGATTCGCCCCAAGCGTCGCTATACAAAAACTACGGATAGCAAGCATTGGATGAAGAAGCATCCAAATTTATTAAAGGATTATTCAGCAGTGCAAGCCAACGAAGTCTTTGTTAGTGATATTACTTATGTTGAGAGTGCTGAAGGCGTACATTATTTATCATTGGTGACAGATGCTTATACCCGTCAGATTAAAGGTTATAAGTTATCGAATGATATGCGTGCGGAGAATGTTATGCAGGCTCTACATATGGCGATGCAGCATGTGACGGATCGAGCGACTAGGATGATTCATCATTCAGACAGAGGCTCTCAGTATTGCTCTGAGCTATATCAATCGGCATTGCGCCATTATGGGATATGTCCTTCCATGACAGATGGATACCTTGCGAAACAGTGTTTCTCATATCAAAATGCATTAGCAGAGCGGATTAATGGAATATTAAAGCAGGAGTTTTTAACTACACGATGTCAAACCATGAAGGAGTTAGATCACTTAATTACGGAATCTATCATGATTTATAATTACTATAGACCACATTTAAGTTTAAATATGAACACCCCGAATCAGATGTATGAGCAAACTAAAACCGAGCTAATTGCTTAACTCGGTTTGAAGTGGAATACTGTCAATCTATTTCAGGACAAGACAGATTGACTATGCCGAAGTGTTTTCAGTTGTTAATTTCTTTTGTCCGATTGGAATTCGGCATGGCGCTTTTTCTTCTGGAACAATCCGTCGTAGCTGGATGGTGAGTAAACCATTTTCATAATTGGCCTCTTGTACTTCAATGTGTTCATCTAAACGTAAAGATAATTTAAATGAGCGCTGTGTGATGCCTTTATGCAAGAACTCAGCATGATTGTCTTTGGTCTGATCAGCATGTTGACCTGAAATATTAAGTACCTGATTCTCTAAATCGATCGCGAGCTCATCTTGGTTAAAACCAGTCGCAGCTACGACAATGCGGTAGTGATCATCACCGACTTTTTCAATATTGTACGCAGGATAATGTGGTGCTTCACTGAGCATTGCATGATCAAACAAATCGTTTAAACGGTCAAAACCGATACTACGACGGAATAATGGCATTAAGCTTAAATTACTCATTGATAAAACCTCCACTATTAGGAAAAGTGATATAAATAAGCAACCTATGCGACTCGATTAGCATGGTTGTCACAGCAATAATTGGTGTGGATGTTTGCTGTACTTTTAATATTTGGATGCTCTATAAAATTTCAAGATTAAAAAATAAGGTTTTTTAAAAAATTCTCTTTGGTTGATAATTATTCTATTTATATGAAGCTAGTCATGCATATTTTAAGATTTCAATTTCAGTTTAACCTAATGTTTCTAGGCTGGAATCATGTTATAAACAGTATCAAACCTCGACAATATGAACTAAAACGAGAAAAGTAACAGGATAACCACATGATCGATTTGTACTATTGGGGAACACCCAACGGACATAAAATTAGCATCGCATTAGAAGAGATGGGTTTGGAGTATCAAGTCTTTCCCATCAATATTTTAGAAAATGATCAGTTTCAACCCGACTTTCTACGCATTTCACCCAACAATAAAATCCCTGCGATTGTGGATCAAGATGGTCCTAAAGGTGAAGCCATTTCTGTGTTTGAGTCAGGAGCGATTTTGCAGTATTTAGGGCGTAAAACAGGACAGTTTTATCCAAGCGATGAACAGTCTCGTGTTGAAGTTGAGCAGTGGTTGATGTGGCAAATGGGTGGTTTTGGTCCAATGCTTGGACAGAACCATCACTTTAGTAAATTTGCTCCCGAACGTATTGCATATGCAACTGAACGCTATGTCAATGAAACCAAGCGCTTGTATGGTGTACTAGATAAGCAACTTTTTGGTCAAAACTATGTGGCTGGAGAGTATTCGATAGCGGATATGGCAATTTTCCCATGGATTCTGCGTTATGAGTGGCAGCAAATTGACATAAATGACTATCCAAATGTGAAGGCTTATATGGAGCGTATTCAAGCGCGCCCCGCGGTTCAGCGTGCGTTGGCGCTTCAAGTGAATTAGTTACAGAAGCGCTGACTTGAACTGTGTTAAGCTTAGCGCCTTCAAGGTATAAGCCATTCTTTAAAGCCACCGATGGGTGGCTTTTTTGTTGAAAGGTTGTTTGGACATCAGCGTAATGAAAAAAGAGTTTTTCCTCAATTTAACCCGCATTATTGAAGCGAATCCTAAAATCTATCTCAGTATTATTGTGGGGATTGCAGGATGTTTGGTGCTATTTGTAGCTGAAGCGGTACACATTCAAAAAATCATTGAACTGCTGAATACCAAAGATCAGGTGGTACTCCGCGCTGCAATTGAACCGATTGCTGATAAGTATTCATGGTCACGTTGGTTTTTGTTGATTCTGGCATTGATCTGGTCAAGTTTTGCTTATAGCTCAACCAAGAAAAAGCTGGGTTTAAAATCATAAAATGGTGTGGGCCTTAGGACTACTTTTCCTTTCTGCCTTTGGGGCGGCGACACTGCTACCCTTACAGTCAGAAGCAGTCTTGGTGGGATTGTTGGCTCAGACGCAGTATTCAGTGTGGTTGTTGGTTGCTGTTGCCAGCCTAGGCAATATTTTAGGTAGCTGTGTGAATTGGTGGCTCGGCTTGAAAGTTGAGCAATACAAAAATAACAAATGGTTTCCCGTCTCAGAGCAAAAGATGTTGCAGGCGCAGGGCATTTATCAAAAATATGGTTTTTGGTCTTTATTGCTCAGTTGGGTGCCCGTTATTGGTGATCCGATTACCCTCATTGCAGGATTACTCAAAGAAAACTTTGTTCGTTTTGTCGTGATGGTGAGTATTGCGAAAATCGGACGCTATCTTTTTGTATATTGGATGTTTAGTCAGTTCTAATTATTTTCAAGTACTGAGAGCGACTGGCCACATGCTTATATGTGCTGAATGGGTTTAAAGTTTATATAGAGAGATGACACGAGTGAGTGAGAACTCGTGTCACGCTAAATTTTTAACGACAAGCATTCAGATCGAATTCAATCGCATCTTTAAATTTAGATTTCTTATAGATCCACAGTGTGCTTGCTGTGCGTTTAACACTGACTCTGCTATTTGCAACGGCTTGTAAAACTTGTTGATCAAGCGCGTAAATACCTGAACCTTTGATAATTTTAGGCTTCTTGATGTTGCCGTGTTTATCGGCTTTAAAGCTAAATTTAATTTGACGGTCATGACCATTCAACTGCGTTGAATCTAGCGCAAGCGTAGGTTGAGCCTGATATTGAAAAGGCACTTTTTGCTGCTGTTGTTGCGCACGCCAGTTCTTTGAGTCAAAGCTATAGTTACATGCTTCGACATCATCTGGAGTTAAGTTTAAATTAAAAACTTGATAACCAATGACAGCTAAAGCGGTGTCGTCTTCTATAAACGGTTTTACTTTGGCTTGAAGCACGGCATTTACCAGCTTTTCATCTAAAGCTTTGATTCCAGTCGTTTCTTGGACTGTCGCTTTGGTCACATCACCTGTTTCATCTGCATACACACGAATAATCGCTGCACGGTTTTGTTGGTTTAAATCACTATTTTTATATTGGGGTTTGGGAAAATCTACCCATTGAATACGCGTGGTCAAATGCGCCGATTGAGCTGAACTTTTTTGAATGGTGAGTTCTAATGGTGGCTGAGCTGCATGACTGAGATGAAAGGGCAGTGTAGATAATGCGAGCAAGAAGAGTGGTTTCATATGATCGATTTCTTTTATAACGCATCCAGTGCGCATGACTTAAATAATTGTTGCGAGTATTTCCTGAATTAGAAAGACTCGCAAGTTATATTGTTAAATTAAAACTATTTTTGCTCGGCTTGGGTGATGTCTACACCAAATAAGTCTTTGGTTTTAGCCCAACTGAGTGCGACCACCAAGAGCGTCATGCTGCCGCCAAAAACCGTTGCAATCACAGGGCCTAAATATTTTGCTGCAAGACCTGACTCAAATGCTCCCAGTTCATTACTACTCGACACAAACATGCCATTTACCGCTGCAACACGGCCTCGCATATTCTCAGGAGGATAAATTTGTAAAATGGTCTGACGAATTACCACTGAAATACTGTCACATGCACCCGTCATAGCAAGAGCAAACAAAGACAACCAGAGGTAGTTTGAGTAAGCGAACAATAAGGTGAATAGGCCAAAACCTGCAACAGCAAGCAGCATATTGCGCCATGCATGTCGGGTGGGCGGAAAACGCGTCAGCGCAATCATGGTGATGAGTGCACCAATCGATGGTGCTGCCCGTAAATAGCCCAATCCTTCAGGCCCAATTTTCAAAATATCTTCAGCAAAGATCGGGAGTAAAGCGATCACACCGCCGAACAGCACTGAAACTAAGTCGAGTGAGATGGCCCAGAGGACGATTTTAGTTTTAGCAATAAAGCGAAGACCTACACCTAAACTTTGTAGTACACGTTTCGTTTCAATTTTAGGAAAAGTGCGTTTGCTTAAAAGATTGACGAGTAAGAAGCATAGGCTGAGCAGTACCGCTACACTAATTAAACTGGTTTCACGGCCTAAAAATGCCAGCATAAATCCACCGAGCATCGGCCCAATAATCACCCCGCTTTGCCAACCAATGGTGGTCCATGTGGCGCCATTGGCATAAATGTCTCGTGGAATTAAAAAGGGTTTGAGTGATGTTGCAGATGGATTATAGAACCCCCGAATTGTTCCTAGGCCAAAGATCACGGCATAGACACCCCATGACAGGGTGGAGAGTTCAATTTGCTTTAAGGTATAAGCATGAAATAACCCCCATAAAATCAAGGGCAGAGGAATGGCAAAGAATAAGCAGATTTTCATGATGGTTTGCTTATTAAAGCGATCTGCAAAATAACCACCCCATAAGGAGAGCGCAATAAAGGGGATTGCTTCTGCCAGACCAATCAAGCCTAAAGTGAGAGGATCTTTGGTAATTTTATACAAAGAATACGCCACAATAATTTCCTGAATTAAAATGGCAAGCGTCAGACAAAATTGATTGAGCGTAACAATAGAGAAATCTCGGTATCGGAGTGCGGCAAAAGCATCCTGTGTAGCGTTCATAAGGGTACCGTATGGAATGGATGAGGCATTATAAGACTTGGACTAAACCTCGGTTATAAATTCATCACTTAAAGCTTATCGGGAAATAAACTAAGCTTGCTTTTATTGTTGATTATTTGCTTTTGTTTTAGACAAAGTTCGATTAGAATATTCGCTCCCTTACCTGCAGGTCGTTTTGCAATGGTGCAAACGTTCCGAACAGGTGTTCAAAAGAGGTTGTTATGCCTAAGATGAAAACTCGCCGTGGTGCAGCTAAGCGTTTTAAAGCTACTGCTAACGGTTTCAAGCGTAAACAAGCGTTCAAACGCCACATTTTGACCAAAAAATCTGCTAAGCGTATTCGTCAATTACGCGGCTGTGTAATGGTTCACGTGAGTGACGTTGCTTCAGTTCGTCGTATGTGCCCATACATCTAAGGAGATTATAAATGGCTCGTGTAAAACGTGGTGTACAGGCTCATCGCCGTCATAAAAAAATTCTTGCTCGTGCTAAAGGTTACTACGGCGCTCGTTCACGCGTATATCGCGTAGCGTTCCAAGCAGTAATCAAAGCGGGTCAATACGCTTACCGTGACCGTCGTCAGAAAAAACGTCAATTCCGTGCTCTATGGATTGCGCGTATTAATGCTGGTGCTCGTCTAAATGGTTTATCGTACAGCCGTATGATCGCTGGCTTGAAAAAAGCTCAAGTGATTATCGACCGTCGCGTACTTGCTGACATCGCTATGCATGACGCAGTTGCATTTGCTGCTTTAGCTTCTAAAGCTAAAGATGCATTAGCTGCATAAGTCTTTAAGACTTAAAAAAGACCGCTTTTTAGCGGTCTTTTTTATTGTTTGAATGAATGATGCTTTTATAAAGTGCATATAAAAATGCAATCGTTAGTATAAAAGTATTTCCCCACGATACGGAATAGAAAGCCAAAGTCCATAATGCACAGTGACACCAAATGATGTGCCATAAAAATTTCATGATTTTGAATAAATGAAAAGAGCTTACAGCTACGCTCTTTGTTTCTAGTTGATGTTCTATGTCTTTTAGGTGTGTGGTATTTTCTACTCCATCATTGGATGTCGGAATTTGAACGGTGTTTTTTTCAATAGAAAAAGAAGAATCTTTTGTTGTTTCGGGAATATTGGACAAGTAATTACAATTTTTAATGTCTGAAAATTGATATTGATTTGCGCAGTGTTTAAAAATTAGTGGGCGGAGTAGGGTCAGTTGATTATAGGCTGCTGAAAAAGTATCTCTTTCGTTACTATTCATTTGAACATAATCGGAATATTCATTTTTTGAATGTGATGCAGCGGAATATTGTTGTTCTAATAAAGCTGTATTTTCTATCAAATTCGAAGCGTAATTTTTTCGAATAGTGAATGGAAATATCGGATACTGCTCTTTTATAGAATCATTGAATAAATCGCCGACATAGCAATTATTGATATCTAATGGAATTGGATAACTGCCATATTGTTTTGCCATATCATTAAAATAAAGACATGCTTCGGTGTCTTTAAAAAAAGTATCCCAATTGATTGGCTTTAAATCTTGTTCTATAGTAGAAATTGCTTGAGGGGATGGGTGGTGTAACGTGTATGCCTCTACATTTTGGTAATAATTGGAATAATCATAAAAATCTTTGTTTCCATGTTCATCAAAACTTTGCCATGTTGGTTTTTCGTCGCTATGGATTAAAACTTTAGGTGGTGTATCAAAAAGTATGCTAAAAAAAAGCAGGTTGAATTTTGATAAAATAGAGAAATGCAAATAACTCTAGAAATCAAATGTCCAACCTGCCTCAGTGACAGTATAAAGAAAAATGGCATCAAAGTAGATGGGAAACAAAACTACCAATGCAAAGACTGCAAACGTCAGTTTATTGGTGACCATGCTCTGAGCTATCTAGGATGTAATTCTGGCATTACTCGTAAAATATTACAGTTAATGGTCAGAGGCAGCGGTATACGAGATATCGCTGAAGTTGAGCGCATTAGTATCGGTAAAGTCTTACGGACTTTAACTGAATCGGCCTATCAAATTCAGCCTAAACAAAGTCATTATGAATCTCTCGAAGTAGATGAATTCTGGACTTTTGTTGGAAATAAAAATAATAAACAATGGCTTATTTACGCCTACCATCGAGAAACAGGTGAGATTGTTGCTTATGTTTGGGGTAAGAGAGATTTAGCTACAGTCCAAAGGTTGAAGACAAAGCTTAAACAATTAGGTATTCACTACACCCGAATTGCAAGTGATCATTGGGACAGTTTCATCACTGCTTTTAAAAACTGCAAGCAAAGTATTGGTAAGTTGTTTACTGTAGGAATTGAAGGTAATAATTGCAAAATAAGGCATCGAATAAGGCGTGGTTTTAGAAGAAGTTGCAATTTCTCCAAAAAGCTTGAAAACCATTTTAAAGCCTTCGACTTAACCTTCTTTTACATCAATAATGGCTTCATTTAATGTCAGCATACTTTTTAAAACACCACCAAACTTTATATTCATTATGAGGATAATGCACAACAATACAAAAACTTTCTTCATCTGTTGAAAAATAAAAAATTGAAGAGTCATTGAGTTCCATATGCAAGTCTTGAGCAACATGTAAGCTCAGTTTTATGGCTCCAGATTCTTGCAGGCGACTCAATAGATGTGAAGCAGAACTGCATAAAAGGGTACCGTATTTAGTATCACGTAATATTGGAAAATGGTTGAATAATAATGGATGCCTATCTAGGATCTCTGTATCAACGGCACCATTTAAATATTCATTTCCATAACTCACAAATGCAATTTGGCGATAAGCTCTATTTAGGTACACTTTTTAATTCCGATAACTATATTTTACTAATTGAATAAATACTAAAAATTATTGTTTTGTCGGTGCAGAGAATATCGGTGTTTACGTTTTTAGGCTATTACTTTAATTGTAATTTTATTGCTAATAATGTTTTAAGTATTGAAACTTCTAGATATAGTTTTTAACTCTTTTCGAGTCTTGGGTAGATGGTTATGAAAAGAATCAATGTTGTAGGAACCTCTGCTACAGGCAAATCTACATTTTCCAGAGCTTTGGCCGAAAAGTTAGATTTGCATTATATCGAGTTGGATAATTTGTTTTGGTTAGACGACTGGCAAGAATGTCCCGATGAGGTGTTTTTTGCCAAGATTGAGTCAGAAGTACAAAAGGCGACACAGGGCTACGTGATCGATGGTAACTATACCCGCGCTATACCTGTGAAATGGGCGGAAATTGATACTGTCATTTGGTTGGATTTACCGTTTCCGGTCAACCTTTACCGTTCTGTGAAGCGTGCGGTTCAGCGGGCATGGGCGCAACAGGATTTATGGGAAAACTCGAATAATCGAGAAAGCTTGCTACGGATGTTTGGTCGGGATTCGATTATTTGGTGGATGATTAAAACGCATGCTAAAAACCGACAGAAATACTTAAAAATGATGCAGATGCCTGAATATCAACATATACAGTGGATTCATTTAAAGACACCAAAACAAGTGAGTCGTTTTTTAGACCAGTTGGCTGTTGAAAAGCATAGCGTTTAAATAAAAAATATCAGTGCATACTCAGCGATCAAGATGAATCGTTAAGCTTTAGTTACATAAATCTGCTTTAATCTCAAAGGTGGCCGATGCCTAATAAATAAAAAGATTAAAAAGAAAAGGAGCAGGATATGCTTGCAGAAATTACTGGGATGGGACAGGGAAGTATCACGGTGGAATTACAAATGATTCCCAGAAAAGGTGAGTCAGTCAAAATTATGTATGGCCCTGATGCGGAGCTTGAAGGCGAGGTGGTTTCGGTTAATCATTATATTAATCAACATGCCAATCAGCATAAGGTACAAATCAAGATTCGGCCCTTCAATCTTCTAATTACTGCCTAAAGAAATTGAATCCATAAAAAAGCGCTCATTGAGAGGAGCGCTTAGATATCTCGGTAATAACTTATAAGCCAAAATAATAGCCAACTAGGCAGATCAAAATCGTAATCACGATTAAAGCAAACACCCCAGTTTTCCCCGATTTATGGTGTATTTCATGAGGCTTGCTCTCTATCGCACTTAATTTAGGTGTTGGATGATTACGTGCATCCAGTGGTGTAGTTGTGTCTTTGGGTGTGAGCTGCGCGGTTTGATAGTGATTGGCCACTTTTACGATAAACTTGGTACTTAAATCATCAATCTTTTGCTCAAAATGACGTAAGTTCAATTGCTCATCTGGCGTGAGTACTTGGCCTTCTGCATTATAAGGATGTTGAATCTTAGTCTGGATCAATGCTGATAGTGTATCTAAACGATACAGCGTTTGGTGTGCATAATCAGCAGCGTAATCTGTTGGTAAAAGAGCGAGACGGTGGACTGCATCTGTGGCATCTTGTTGCCCATAGTAAGGTAAGTTTGCCGTCTCTGGCTCTACTAAATCTTGTGCAAATGGCGCACTAAATAGTTCTTGTTCGGTAAAGTTCTCAATTTCATCCCATTTCGGCGTTTGTAAATCCGCTTCAATGCGTTTGCTGAGTTTGTGATTCAGTTCAAAACGCCATAAATTTTCGCTACGGATTGAGCTTTGTTGTGCCTTTGGAACTATAAAATCATGTTCAGCGCTGTACCACTCAGCCAGTTCTTTACCAAAAATCCAAGCAGTTTTTTGCTGTGCTTGATGGCTCACAATAATATGTGGTGTAGCGAGGAGTTCAATATTTGAGTTGGGGTTCTTTTCATCTGCTAGCAATGTTGAGCTATGCAGACTGAGCTGTTTGACCCCTTGTTTTTTTAAGGCTTCAAGCCATACCTGAAAATGCTGAGCCAGTAAATGTTGGCTATTTAGGTCGCGGAACTGAAAGCAATGTCGGTCAAAAATGGCATGTTCTAACCAACGTTGGAAACTTAGGTTGTGGCGTAAATATTCATTGCCATAAGTCACTAAAGTAAGTTGTTGTTGCCAAATAGGATCAAGCGACATCGTTTGTTGTTCTCTTCTGTGATGGCCCTATCTTAACCTGATTATAAAACCATGTACTAAACAAATTTTCCTGATCGTAGAGCTTCATCAACGTGCTTAAAAACTGATAGAATATGGGGTTTTATTAATTTTATAAATTGTTGCTTTGAGAGTTACTATGTCACTGGAAGCCCTGACCACTGAAGCGCTTGCTGCGATTGCAGCAGCAGAGGACCTTGCTACACTCGATCAAGTACGAGTGCAGTTTACGGGTAAGAAAAGCCAGCTCGCTGAGCAATCAAAAGCTTTAGGTAAAATGGACCCTGAAGAGCGTAAAAATTTTGGTGCGCAAATTCATGCAGTCCGCGAAGCGATTACCGGTGCTTTAACTGAACGCCAAACACAATTACAACAAGCGGCGTTGGCGCAAAAACTTGCAAGTGAAACGGTGGATATTACTTTACCGGGTCGTGGTCAAACGATTGGTAGTATTCACCCCGTTACTCAAGTACAAGAGCGTATTTGTCAGTTCTTTACCAAAGCGGGCTTTGTGATTGAAACTGGGCCAGAAGTTGAAGATGACTACCACAATTTTGAAGCTTTAAATATTCCAGGGCATCACCCTGCGCGTGCAATGCACGATACATTCTATTTCGATGCGACACATTTGTTACGTACCCATACTTCTGGTGTGCAGATTCGTACCATGGAAACCCAGCAACCCCCGATTCGTATTGTATGTCCAGGTCGTGTATACCGCTGTGACTCTGACCAAACGCATTCGCCAATGTTTCATCAAATTGAAGGTCTGTATGTCGCTGAAAATACCAGCTTTGCAGAACTGAAAGGTTTGTTGGTTAATCTATTAAACGAATTCTTTGAAAAAGACTTAAAAGTGCGTTTCCGTCCATCTTATTTCCCATTCACAGAGCCAAGTGCTGAGGTGGATATTATGGATGAGCGTGGTAAATGGTTAGAAGTGCTTGGTTGTGGCATGGTACATCCAAATGTCTTGCAGGCAGCAGGGATTGATCCTGAAAAATACAAAGGCTTTGCTTTCGGTCTAGGTGTGGAACGTTTTGCGATGCTTCGTTATGGCATCAATGACTTACGTATGTTCTACCAAAACGATGTGCGTTTCTTACGCCAATTTGCTTAAACAGATTTATACCTCTCCCAGCCTCTCCTTGAAGGAGAGGAGTTATTTGTGATGACTCGGGGTTCTCCTTCTTTTCCAAAAGAGGGAGTTAGAGGGGGATTCAAAAATTTAGATTTATAGGTTTTTAACAAAATGAAAATTAGCGAAAATTGGTTGCGTACATGGGTTAATCCAGCCGTTGATAGCAATACATTATCTGACCAACTGACCATGCTGGGTTTAGAGGTCGATGATTTATCACCTGCGGCAAAACCGTTTACTGGCGTGGTTGTTGGTGAAGTGTTGACTGTAGAGCAACATCCCGATGCAGACCGTTTACGTGTGACCACGGTGAATATTGGTTCAGGTGAACCTTTACAAATTGTTTGTGGTGCGCCAAACGTACGTGTCGGTATGAAAGCCCCTGTGGCGACCATTGGTGCTGTGCTTCCAGGTGACTTCAAAATCAAGAAAGGCAAACTTCGTGGCATTGAATCACAAGGTATGCTATGTGGTGCGTCTGAAATTGATCTAGAAGATAAAATTGATGGTCTTTTAGAGTTAGCCGTTGATGCACCCGTAGGTGCGGATATTCGTGAATATTTAAATTTAGATGATCATGTGATTGATATCAGCATCACGCCAAACCGTGGTGACTGTTTCAGTATTCGTGGTATTGCCCGTGAAATTGGGGTGATTAACCAACTGACTGTGACTGCACCTGAAATTAATGCCGTTGCTGCGACCATTGCTGATGAGAAAAAAGTTGTGGTGAGCACTGAAGGCTGCCCACGCTATTTAGGTCGTGTAATTAAAAATGTGAATACCAAAGCAGCAACCCCAGAGTGGATGGAACGCGCTTTGGTTCGCTCAGGGATTCGTCAGCACAGTATTTTGGTTGATATTACCAACTATGTACTGATGGAGTTGGGTCAACCGCTACATGCTTTTGATGCGGCAAAAATTCAAGGTTCAGTTCAAGTTCGTCAAGCGAATATGGCGGAGAAATTGGTTTTACTGAATGAACAAGAAGTTGAGCTCAATGAAAAAGTCATGGTGATTGCGGATGATGGAAAAGCATTGGCGATTGCAGGCATCATGGGTGGCTTGTCTTCATCTGTTACCGATGAAACCCAAGACATTTTCTTAGAGTCTGCATTCTTTGCCCCATTAGCCATTGCAGGTCGTGCCCGTAGCTTTGGCTTACATACCGATGCATCACAGCGTTATGAGCGTGGCGTGGATTTTGAACTACCAATGCTGGCAATGCATCGTGCATCACAATTGATTGCTGATTTGGCGGGTGGTGAATTTGGTCCGATTACTGTTGCTGAACAAGCTGAAGTTTTGCCTAGGCGCGAAGCGATTGAGCTAGAACAAACACAAGTCGATCAACTGTTGGGTTATCGCGTAGATGCTGCATTTATTGCGGATGCATTAACCCGTTTAGGTTGTGCTGTGACGGTTAAAGCAGAAGGCCAGTGGTCTGTAGTGCCGCCTTCACACCGTTATGATATGGCGATCTACCAAGACCTGATTGAAGAAGTTGCGCGTATTCATGGTTATGACAATATTCAAATCAGTTTGCCAAAAATTGAAGCGAAATTGGCTCAATATCAAGACCAATTTGAAATAGCTCAGCTTCGTCAAACCCTCGTGACTTTGGGTTATCAAGAAGCGATTAGCTTTAGCTTTGCAGACTTAAAGCTTGAGAAGCAACTCAATGCGGCTGTGAATCCTTTGGCTTTGGCTAACCCAATTTCAAGCGATTTAGCGGTGATGCGTTCAACACTGCTCTCTAGTTTGATTCCTTGTGTGCAATACAACGTAAACCGCCAACAAAGTCGTGTACGTTTCTTTGAACTAGGCTTACGCTTTGACTATCAAGACGCTGAATCTATTCATGATTTGAAACAAATTCCTACCCTTGCAGTGATTGCAACAGGTACAAAAACTTCAGAAACTTGGCATGCTAAACCTCAAGCTATGGATTTCTTTGATTTCAAAGGTGAAATTGAAGAAGTATTGGCAGCAGGTCGTGTGCAAGTAGACTATGTTCGTTCTGAGCGTAGCTGGTTGCATCCAGGACAGTCTGCTGAGGTTTTAGTCGATGGTCAATCTATTGGTTACTTTGGTCGATTACATCCATCTTTAGAAGATGCATTGGATTTGAGCACAACTTGGGTGGCTGAACTTGATCAATCGGCTGTTTTGCAAACTTATGTATCTAATTTTACAGAATTATCACGTTTTCCGTCGGTTAGACGTGATATTGCGCTTTTAATTAGTGATAAGATAAATGTAAGTGAAATTCAGCAACTTATCGAAAAAACAGGTGGTGAGCTTTTAGACTCGACTTGGTTATTCGATGTGTACACTGGGCAAGGCGTTGAAGATGGTAAGCGCTCATTGGCATTTGCACTTCTTTGGCAACACCCATCACGTACGCTTGAAGATGCTGAAATTAAATCTGGTATGGATCATATTTTACAAGTGTTGGAAAACACTTATCAGGCGACATTGAGGGCTTCATGACAGCATTAACAAAAGCGGAAATGGCTGACCATTTAAGTGAGCTCACGAGTTTAAACCGTCGTGAAGCTAAGCAAATGGTCGAGTTGTTCTTTGATGAGATTAGCCAAGCGCTAATCTCTGGTGAGCAAGTTAAACTTTCTGGTTTCGGTAACTTTGAGTTGCGTGATAAACGTCAACGTCCAGGTCGTAACCCGAAAACGGGTGAAGAAATTCCGATTTCTGCACGCCGTGTAGTGACCTTCCGCGCAGGGCAGAAATTCCGCCAGCGTGTGGGAAATGAGCAGATCGATTGATCTGCTTTTTTTTGCTTAAAATTTTGGGTGATCGTTTGGCTGATTCAATTTTTGCAAAATAATAGAATGTCATTTTTTGATAAAATTTGAGCATAAAAAAAAGAGAGCCACAGGCTCTCTTTTTGACTAATCTCTAAGAGATTAGTGAGCTTTAGCTTCAGAAGCAGCAGCAACAGTAGCTTCAGAAGCAGCAGCAGTAGCTTCAGAAGCAGCAACAGTAGCTTCAGAAGCAGCAGCAGCAGCATCTACAGCAACTTCAGATGCAGCTTCAACAGCTTCAGATGCAGCAGCAACTTCAGATGCAGCTTCAGCAGCAGGAGCTTCTTCTTTCTTAGCACAGCCAACGAAAGCTAAAGTAGTAGCAACTGCAGCAGCAATAGCGATTTTTTTGAATAACATGGCATCACTCTCTAAAATATGAGATTAAAAAAAACCGACGTTAGTCTGTTGTGTGCTTTTATTGTTCCTAATTTTGTTAGGGACTAACAATGCAGGAGCAGCCTAACTGGTCTGCAAATATGCTATCACTGCGCATTTTGAATTGCTACTAGCTGGGATGAAAAAAGTGATAAAAAAGGTCTAAAAACAGGGCTTTTTTAACAGAAAATAACAATCAATGATGAGGTTTGTATTGGAGAAGTACTAAATAAACATTTAAAAAGATGAGGGTTTTTATTTCAAATTTTTATTTATCAAAAACTTGCAAATAAGTTTACAGAGAATGGGATGAAATGTTGCTTTGTGTAAGCTAAGTCAACCAAATAAAAAAGGCTGTCGTTAAGACAGCCTTTTTAGGTGAAGCAGGTCGGATCAACTAGTTGCTTTACGCTTCATTTGATCAAAGAAATCATCGTTGGTTTTAGTTTCTTTCATGCGATCAAGTAAGAATTCCATTGCTGCAAGTTCATCTTGGGTATGAAGTAACTTACGTAAAATCCAGACTTTACGTAGATTATCTTCAGACATTAAGCGCTCTTCGCGACGGGTGCCAGACTTTTTGATGTTCATCGCAGGGAAGACACGTTTTTCCGCAATACGGCGATCCAGTGTAATTTCTTGGTTACCTGTACCTTTAAATTCTTCGTAGATCACTTCATCCATTTTACTGCCAGTTTCAATCAGGGCTGTAGAAATGATGGTTAGTGAGCCACCTTCTTCAATATTACGAGCTGCACCGAAGAAACGCTTAGGGCGTTCCAGCGCATGTGCATCCACACCACCAGTTAAAACCTTACCAGATGAAGGCACAACCGTGTTGTAAGCACGTGCTAAACGGGTAATGGAGTCGAGTAGAATCACAACATCTTTCTTGTGCTCAACCAAGCGTTTTGCTTTTTCAATCACCATTTCAGCCACTTGAACGTGACGAGCAGGAGATTCATCAAACGTTGACGCAATGACTTCACCACGAACAGTACGTTCCATTTCGGTCACTTCTTCAGGACGTTCGTCAATGAGAAGAACGATCAGGAAGCACTCAGGGTTGTTACGCACAATCGACTGAGCGATGTTTTGTAACAACATGGTTTTACCCGCTTTTGGCGGTGCTACGATAATTGAACGTTGGCCTTTACCGATAGGTGCAACCAAGTCAACTACACGTGCGGTTAAATCTTCTGTCGTCCCGTTACCAAGTTCCATCACCAATTGTTCGGTTGGGAAAAGTGGTGTTAAGTTTTCAAACAAGATTTTGTTACGTGAGTTTTCTGGCGTGTCGTAGTTAATTTGGTTCACTTTTAACAGTGCAAAATAACGTTCGCCTTCTTTGGGAGGGCGAATGGTTCCCGTAATGGTGTCACCAGTACGTAGATTGAAACGACGAATTTGAGATGGGCTAACATAAATGTCATCTGGGCCTGCAAGGTAAGAACCCGCTGCAGAGCGTAAGAAGCCGAAGCCATCTGACAGAATTTCCAAAACGCCATCCCCAAAGATCTCTTCGCCATTCATCGCATGGCGCTTTAAGATGGCAAAAATAATGTCTTGCTTACGGTTACGAGCCATTCCTTCGAGGCCCATAAATTCAGCAATTTTGATGAGTTCGCCAATCGGTTTTTTCTTGAGTTCGGTTAAATTCATAGGAGGTCAGATAAGAATCAAAAATTCTAAATTACAGGATGAAAAGGAAGCAACATTTAGCCGCAGACATGCAATGAAGTAACGCAATTGTATTTGAACTATAACAATTCAGAGGACTGATTCATTGTTTGAAGAGAAACGTGTCAAAACAATTTGTATTGCCGAGCGGCGATCTTATGTGTTGTGTCTTTTAAGAAAATGACAGGATTGAATAATCCTTTATCTCTTGATCATGCAATATAAGAGAGAAAGACAGACTTGTCAATTTATAGCCGAAAAAAATACGCTGTTGTTTAGACAGCGTATTTCATTTTCAATCTAAACGGATGCTTAAATGTTTTCTTCAATGAAAGCAGTCAATTTCGATTTTGGTGCAGCGCCCACTTGTTGAGCAACAACTTCACCATTTTTGAACATAAGTAATGCAGGGATGTTACGGATGTTATAGTTCACAGCCGTTGCTTCACAAGAAGTCACGTCAACTTTAACAATCTTCACTTTACCTTCGTATTCGTTCGCCAATACTTCTAATACAGGTGCAATTGCTTTACATGGCGCACACCAGCCTGCCCAGAAGTCAACAAGCACAGGAACGTCTGATTGAAGTACATCAGCGTCGAAGTTTGTATCAGTTGTATTTACGATATTGCCAGACATGGATAGCTCCAGTTTCAATTTTTGGATAGTTTTATGGCTAATAGTATGTCATAGCCTGCTATCACTGAGTAGATGGATTACTAAATTTTCAACCTTTAGTTTGAATTTGTCTAATTGAAGCTCACGATGTTACTGATCGTGTAACACAATTGTCATATATGCCGAAATTTTAAAAGCTCGTCAATTTCTGACCACAAATGGCTTTTAAATTGCATGGAGGTGAATTAATCTAAGCACAATTCTGTATAGGTTTATATTAAATCATGTCTGATTTTTTGATTGATGAAGAGTTACTTGCTGCCATCGATATGGGGTCGAACAGCTTCCACTTAGCGATTGCACGAGTGGACCATGGCGAAGTGAAAAAAGTTGCGTCAATGTCAGAAAAAGTACAGTTAGCAGCGGGTTTAGATGAAAACAAAAACTTAACAGAAGCCGCACAGCAGCGTGGTTTGGCCTGTTTATCTCGCTTTGTCGGACGCTTAGGTTCGGTTCAGCCGAATCGTTTAAGAATTGTGGCGACCAATGCGCTACGCCAAGCCAAAAATGGCCATGAATTTATTCAAAAAGCGGCAGAAATTTTGCCGAAGCACATCGAAATTATTGCAGGTCGTGAAGAGGCTCGTCTGATTTATTTAGGTGTATCTCATACCATGGTAAACAGTGGACGCCGTCTTGTGATTGATATTGGTGGGGGGTCGACAGAGCTGATTATTGGTGAAGAATTTGAGCCCATTCATACCGAATCTTTACAAATGGGCTGTGTAGCATTTACAAAAGCCTTCTTTGTCGATGGTGAAATTAACCAAAAAAGTTTTGATAAAGCCGTGGTTGCAGCACGTAAGGAGCTGTCTGGTATTGCCAATACCTATAAAGAAGCGGGTTGGGATACGGTGGTCGGTTCGAGTGGAACCATCAAAGCGTGTCGTCAAATTACTGTGAATATGGGTTGGAGTAATGAAAAAGAAGAACTCACCCGTGACGGTTTAGATAAGCTTAAAGAAAAATTGCTCAAATACAAACATGTCGCTGAGATGGAATTTGATGGTCTAAAAGAAGACCGTCGAGCAGTTTTGCCAGCCGGAATCGCTATTTTGTATGCCATTTTTGATGTACTTGAACTGGATAAACTGGTGTATTCAGATGGTGCCCTACGCGAAGGGGTGATGTATGACTTGCTGGGACGTTTTCAACATGAAGATATTCGAGATCGTTCTGTACAAGCGTTAATGGGCCGTTATAACGCTGATCCAAAACAAGCTGAACGGGTCGTGAACATGGCTCAGCATTTGTTTGATGGTGTGGCGGATTCGCTAAAATTAACCACAGAAGACAGTGATTTACTGCGTCGAGCGGCTTATCTGCATGAAATTGGTTTAGCGATTAGCCATGCAGGCTACCATCGTCATGGCGCATATTTATTGCAACATTCTGACATTGCGGGATTCTCGCAAATTGATCAAAACCATCTATCACATTTGGTGGCTCATCACCGTCGTAAGCTGCGTAGTGACGCGCGTGTCGATGTGATGAAGGTTGGCGGCAACAAATTAGTCTATCTGTGTTTGTTACTTCGCCTCGCAGTTTTACTGAATCATAGTCGTAGCGATCAGATGCTTCCTGCCATTGAATTAACAGTAGGCAATGCGCAACAATGGCAACTGAGTGTTTCTGGTAATGCCGCGCAATGGCCTTTGCTGGTTGCAGACTTGCATGATGAGCAAGCGCAATTTAAGCATTGGGATGTTGAGCTGGATATCCAATCAGAACAATTTGTCGATGAATAAATTGGTCAATTAGGGATTTATGGTTGAGCTATGAAGAATAAAGCTGCGCAATCCAAAGCATGGACGACGGTTCAAATTGCACGTCATCCTGAGCGTCCGCAATTTTTAGATTATGTGAGTGAAATTTTTACCGAATTTGATGCTTTGCATGGTGATCGCTTATTTGGTGATGATGGTGCAATGATCGGTGGATTAGCTCGCTTTGATGGTCAGCCAGTCATGATTGTGGGTCAACACCGTGGTCGTAGTACGCGTGAAAAGTTACAACATAACTTTGGTATGAGTAACCCAGAAGGTTACCGTAAATCACAACGCTTACTCGATATGGCTGAACGTTTTAATCTACCCGTCTTTACATTTATTGACACCATGGGTGCATATCCAGGTGTGGGTGCAGAAGAACGTGGTCAGGCTGAAGCAATTGCAACATCTTTGGCACAACTTTCAAGCTTGAAAGTGCCTGTCATTGCAACCGTACTTGGTGAAGGCGGTTCAGGTGGTGCACTGGGTATTGGTGTGGCTGACTGTGTGGTGATGTTATCCCATAGTATTTATTCGGTCATTTCGCCTGAAGGCTGTGCATCTATTTTATGGAAAACAGCTGAAAAAGCAGAGCAAGCCAGCGAAGCTTTGGCCTTGACTGCTGAAAAACTACAGAAAATTGGTATTGTTGAATATGTGGTCGATGAAGGTGAAGGCGCTCATCTCAACCCAGAACAAGTCATGCATGCTTTAAAAACCGTTTTAAAAGATGCGTTGGCTGAGTTGCAACCAATGGATGCGAATGAACGATGCGAAGCACGTTACCAACGTTTAATGAAGTTTGGCAGCGACAATTTAGGGCTAGTGTCTTAACTGAGTTTCAGGATACGCCTGAACAGCCTCATTTTTTAATCGGATGTAGTGGTGGCATGGATTCCATGCTGCTACTCCATTTGATGTCTCATTTATTTCCCAAGCGCATTCGCGCCATCTATATTGATCATCAATTGCAGGATGTTAGTCCGCAGTGGGGTAGCTTTGTTCAAGAACAATGCTATGTCTTGGATGTCCCATGTGTGATTCAAGCGGTGGATGTTGATACAGGCAATGTAGAAAGCCAAGCACGTAGTGCACGTTATGCGGCCTTTCAGAAGCATCTTCTTGCCAATGAAATTTTAGTTCTCGCCCATCATCAACAAGATCAAGCCGAAACCGTTTTACTCCGTTTACTCTTTGGTGCGGGGATTCATGGACTAGCCGCCATGCAGAGCATCGACATACGAGAGCAATTTACAATTTGGCGCCCTCTATTGGCTTTGTCCAGACAGCAAATTGAGCTGTGGGCTGCTGAGATGCAGCTAAGAAATATTCAAGACCATACCAATTTTGATACCAGTTATGATCGGGCATGGTGCCGAGCTGAATTGTGGCCAATCTTAGAACAACGCTTTCCGAAAATGCAGCAAGCTTTGGCACGCACCAGTTATTTGATGCAAGATGCCGAAACGATTTTAGCCGATGTGTTGGCGCAAGATTGGGCCAGTTGCGGGAATGCTACGGTTTTAAATTTAACCCCATTCCGTCAGTTATCTGCACCGAGACAGCGACAGTTACTGTCCGCTTGGATGAAAGGTGAGGATTTATATCGTCCTGCTTTTGATATGGTGCAACGCTTGTTTGATGAAGTGATTGAATCCAAAGTGGATGCTCAAGCCGCATTGCATTGGAACCAATATTATTACGTACGCTATCAACAACAGCTCTTTCGTGTCAGTAAAGCCGAGTATTTGTCTGAACAATGTCAGACGATTGAGTCAATTGAGCAACGGTTTAGTTTAGATCAAGCTTATGCATTGGCTTCAGGGCAATTTCGCATTGAAACACAAAAATATGGGCTGTCTTCTGCATTATTAGAGCAGCCTTTACAGATAAAACCGCGCTTAGGTGGGGAAAAATTGCATTTGTATGGACGTGTTGGGGCTTGGCCGTTGAAAAAAGCCATTCAGAGCGCACAAATTTTTCCGTGGCAACGTCATACAATACAAATATTAAGCATAGATAATGTTATGCTTGGTGTTTTTACGCCTAAAGGATTTTGGTTGGTCGAGTCGGCTTATTGTGAAGCGGGTGGATGGCAACCAAATTTAATCGCTTAGTTAAAAAATTCAGGATAGAGAAATAATCATGAGCGCAGTGTTGAATCGTAATATTTGTTTTATCGGCGGTGGTAACATGGCTCAAGCCCTCATTGGTGGCTTGATTTCACGTGGTTTACCTTCAACTCGCATTACGGTTTCTGATCCTGTTGAACAAGTTCGTCATTTATTGGCTGAAAAAGACTTGGTGGTGACTGAGGATAACGCATCTGCTATTCGTGAAGCCGATGTCGTGGTCTTAGCGGTTAAACCTCAAGTTTTAGCCAATGTTTTAAAGCCATTAAACGGTTTATTTGACGGTAAGTTGATTATTTCGATTGTTGCGGGTGCTGAAATTGCTACGATTGCTGCACTTGCTGGCAGTAATCGTATTGTTCGTGTGATGCCAAATACGCCTGCTTTAGTACAAACAGGTGCGCATGGTTTATATGCCACTGAGGCTGTAGATAAAGAAGACCGTGATTTGGCGAGCCAAGTACTGGCTGCAACAGGCTTGACTTTATGGGTAGGCGAGGAAGCGCAAATTGATGCTGTGACTGCGGTGTCTGGTTCAGGTCCTGCGTATTTCTTCTATATGATGGAAAGCATGATCCGTGCAGGTAAAAACCTCGGTCTAGATGAAAAAGTAGCAACGGCATTGACGTTGCAAACGGCATTGGGTGCGGCACAAATGGCAATCACGAGCTCAAATACACCAGCTGAATTGCGTAAAAATGTCACTTCACCGAATGGTACAACCCAAGCGGCACTTGAAGTGTTTGATCGTGCACAAATTTCACAAAATATCCAAGCTGCATTGGCTGCTGCTCAAAAGCGCAGTCAGGAACTTGCTCAAGAGCTGAGTGAAAGTAGCAAATAATCGTTTTATTTAGGAAAGTTCAAGTATGGGTGCAAACTCTGCGCTAATTTTTGGCATCATTATTAACGTTGCAATTTTACTGGTGTTCTTCCGCTTTCTCATGCAGTTGGCAGCGGTTAACTTTTATAACCCAGTGGTGATGTCGACCGTAAAAGCCACTAAAATTGTGGATATGTTTGGTCGTATTTTTCCAAATGTAGCGAAAGGCCGCGTTAACTTAGCGGCTTTAGTGCTTTTGGTTTTATTGTACTTACTGAAAATTTTTGGCGTCATGTATCTCTCTGGAGCGATGCCGAATAGTCCTGTGCATTTGGTCATTTTAACTTTTGTGACCATGATTCAGGACTTGATTCGTTTCTGCCGTTACCTAATTTTTGCAACGATTATTTTAAGTTGGGTGGTGATGTTTACGCAGTCACGTTCGCCTTATATCGAAGTGATTCAAGAGCTTGCTGAACCATTATTGGCACCGTTTCGCCGTTTATTGCCCAATATGGGGATGATTGATCTTTCTCCAATCGTAGCATTCTTAGCGTTATATATTGCTGAAATGATTATGAATGAAGTGGCGATTGTCCTGCTCACTGGTTTATAAGATTGTAGCGATATAAAAAAGGACTCGATTGCGAGTCCTTTTTTTGTGGTTGAAATTTTCAGGTGAAGACGTTGATATTTCTTCTAGGCGGCAAATGACCTCCATACCAGCCTTCCTCCTAGGAGGAGGAAGGTGCAAATGTATTAGTGGGCTTCATCCCAGTTTCGACCTTTGCCGACTTCAACCAACAATGGCACAGAAATTTGTAAAACAGATTGCATCACGTCTGCCAGTTTCGAAGCCAGTTCATCCGCAATACTTTCATCGACTTCAAAAACCAATTCATCGTGTACTTGTAGTAGCATTTTGGCTTGATCTTTAGGTAGCATTTGATCAACAGCAATCATCGCCATTTTAATAATGTCCGCAGCAGAACCTTGCAGCGGTGCATTAATTGCGGCACGTTCAGCCGCTTGTTTGATCATTTTATTGCTTGCCATAATATCGGGCGTATACAAGCGACGGCCTAAAATGGTTTCGACAAAACCTTGTTCACGTGCAATTTGACGGGTACGTTCCATATAGTCGAGCACGCCCGGATAACGTTGGAAGTATTTCGCAATATAGCCACGCGATTCTTCACGGCTAAAACCGAGTTGACGGGTTAAGCCAAACTCAGACATGCCGTAGAGTAGACCGAAGTTGACGGCTTTGGCCTGACGACGTTGGTCTGACGTGACATCTTCAAGTGCGACACCTAAGACTTCAGCCGCTGTACGACGGTGTACATCTTGCCCATGATTAAAAGCATCGACCAAAGCTTCATCTTGTGAGAAATGCGCCATTAAACGCAGTTCAATTTGTGAATAATCGGCTGCCAAGAGCACTCGACCTTGTGGAGCAATAAAGGCTTTACGAATTTGACGTCCAATTTCCTCACGCACAGGAATGTTTTGTAAGTTGGGATCGGTCGAAGATAGACGGCCTGTTGCAGTCAGTGCTTGGTGGTAACTAGTATGCACACGATGGGTATCACTGTTGGCTTGTTTTAATAAGCCATCGGTATAGGTGCTTTTTAGTTTGGATAAACCGCGATAGTCCAAAATTAGCTCGGTAATTGGGTGGTCAATCTTTTCTAAAACACTTTCAGAGGTACTGTACTGACCCGTTGCGGTTTTTTTGCCGCCCTTAAGTCCGAGTTTATCAAACAGAATTTCACCGACTTGCTTCGGCGAGCTGACATTGAAACTTTGTCCTGCTAGTTCGGTAATTTGGCTTTCAAGATTGGCCATGGTATTGGCAAACTCAATACTGAGTTGGTCAAGGAAGCCTAAGTCGAGCTCAATGCCGTTTTCTTCCATGATGGTGAGGACACGGGCAACTGGCATTTCGACATTGTGCAAGATATTGACCAGTTCGGGATGCTTTTGTAGTTTGGCATCGAGCACTTCAAACAGGCGATAGGTCACATGGGCATCTTCCGCAGCATAGTGCGCGGCGGTTTCGATCTCAATTTGGTTAAAGGTTTTCTGTTTTGCACCTTTACCTGCTACTTGTTCAAAGGTCGTGGTTAAGTGGCTGAGGTAGAGACGCGAAACGTCATCCATCCCGTGACGAGTCGCCACAGCATTGAGTACATAAGATGCCAACATGGTATCGAAATACCAGCCTTTTAGCTCAATGCCATGATTTTCTAAGACATGCGCATCATATTTCAAATGATGCCCAATTTTCTGAACCGACTCATCTTCTAAAATAGGCTTGATTTGCGCCAAGATCTGTTCACGATCTAACTGCGCAGGTGCATTTTCATAATCATGCGCAAGTGGAACGTAATAGGCATCTTGCGCATCAAATGCGACCGAAAACCCGACAATTTGCGCAACGCGATAGTCTAAACTGGTGGTTTCAGTATCAAAGGCAAAACGTTTTTCTGTAGTTAAACGCTTGAATAATTGTGTCCACTGTTCTGCACTGAGCACAGTATGGTAGTTCGCTTGACCCAGTTGGTCATCGACGCTGCTTTGAACAGCCTGATCTTCTGTATTGATAACGGTTTCAGACTGCGCTGATTTAGCAATGTGTTGCGTCGCTTGTTTGTAGGTTGCACTATTGGGATTGTTTGGATGATCGAGCGATTGCAACTGCTGACGGAATTCAAGCTCGGTATACAGTGAACGTAAGGCTTCGGTATTCGGATCTTGGAGTTTCAGATCGTCAAAGGTCAGTCCTGTCTCTAAGTCACAGACAATACTTGCCAGTTGGTGATCTAGAGCAATTCCATCAGCATGTTCTTTGATGTTTTGACCGACTTTGCCTTTGATTTTATCGACATTTTCTAAAATGCCACCAATCGAGCCGTATTCTGTTAACAGTTTTGCCGCAGTTTTTGCACCAACACCCGGAACACCCATAATGCCGTCAGAGGCATCGCCCATTAAAGTCAGATAGTCAATAATTTGGTTTGGCCACACCCCAAACTTTTCAAACACGCCATTTACATCCATCGGCTTGTCTTTAAAGCTGTCTTCTAAGGTGACTTTATCGGTCACCAACTGTGCCATGTCTTTATCGCCTGTGGAAATCAGCACTTGCTGTCCCGCGGCTTCCGCACGTTTGGCCAATGTCCCGATGATGTCATCTGCTTCGGCACCTGGGAGCATGTACAAGGGGATACCCAAAGCACGAATTAAGGCATGCAAATATGGAATTTGCTCTGATAACTCCTCAGGCATACTCGGGCGGTCACCTTTATAAATCGGCGATAGCACATGACGAAAAGTTGGTTCTGGTGTATCAAAAATGACTGCCATATGTGTTGGCTGGGTACGACGCATCAGTTTTTGGATGGCAGAAATTGCCCCACGAATTGCATTGGTATGTAAGCCAGTTGACGTGGTGAGCGGTGGCAAAGCATGAAAAGCACGAAATAAAAAGTATGAGCCATCGACCAAGACAAATGGTGGCATTGCAAGATTCCTTATCCAAATAACCCGTTTATTGTACGTGATTTTGGCACAGAACAAAGTGTATTGATGTACCGATTGGCATAGATGGTTACGGTTATGCGCTTAAAGATGTACTACAAGCTGATGTATTATTTGAAGATGAGAAAAAGAGATTGAGAACGGATGCAAACTGGACAGCGTGAAATTCGCATGATGTGGTTAATGGGGCTGACGATTGTTGCGATTGCAGGATGGTTTTTGGCCGTGCCGCTGTTGAGTGCATTGTGTGGAATCGCGTTGATCATGAGTGTTATGCACTATGTCGATAGCATTGAAAACCCTAGTATGACCTTGGCGGAACAACGGGGCATTGCTTTTCAGCCAACGTCAAAAGTGCCGCTTTACCTTGCTGCTTTCGTCATTTTGATCGGTATGGTGGGGCAATGGGGCGGACTCATTGGATTGGGGATCAGTGGTTGGTTGTTCTTTTTCTTTCGATGGTTACGTCGCCTAGAATATCTATTGTTATCCGTGCAAGCACAGCCATATCAGGTGATATCTGACCGATTCACAGAATCTGAAAATTCTCCCTCTTTACCCACTACTCTAAACAACACAGATGATTTAAGTCTCAGTGAGCAAGTGAAACGCTGGCTTTGGCAGGGCAATCCTGTCTTAAAAGTTGCGATTGTGATACTGCTGATTGGGCTTATTTTGTTATTACGCTTTGCCACCGAACATTGGCAGTTGAGTCTCGCTGTTAAGCTGAGCCTCGTTGCTGCGGTAAGTGTGGGCGTTGTGATCTTTGGTTATGTGCTCCTACAAAAGAACCGCAGTTTTGCTTTGGCTTTAGAAGCACTTGGACTGTCAGGCTTATTTTTGACCTTATTTTTTGCTTACTACAACGGCGTGATTGCAAGTTTAGCGATTGCAAGTCTGTGCTTTGTGGTGGTGATGGCGGTTACACTTTGGCTCAGTTTAAAACAGCAGTCGATTGAGCTGGCGTTGATGGCGATGATCATTGCTTATTTGGCACCCTTTACTTTGCCAGTACGGAATGCCACTGCGATAGAGCTAGTGGTCTATTATTTGGTCATTAATATTGCGGTTGCTGTTTTAAGCACGTTCAGACCGTGGAAAGTCCTCAACCAAATTGCTTTTTTAATGACGGTGGTCGTAGGCGGAGCGTATGCCTTTTATCAAGGCAAAACGCCTGAGCGAGGCATGCTGGCCTTGTTGGTTTTGGCACATAGTACGGTCTTTATTTGGTTGAGTTTTCGTTATAGCCAACTTTTGGCGCGTGAGGATTTAACGCAGTTTAAGTTAAAACCGATCTTGGATGTGGCTTTGATTTTTGCTGCCCCTATTGTTGCTTTTGCTTTTTTGTATGTGATGTATTTTGAGGAAACGATTTGGCAGGCAGGCTTTAGTCTGGGCTTTGCAGCGCTCTATGCCATGCTTTATCAACTGCTAAAAAGAGCCCATAGCGTTGAGCTGATTGCGCAAAGTTATCTCAGTCTGACTTTGGTCTTCTTGGCGCTGATTCCCCCTATTTTGCTGCCTGATCAGTGGGGTGTGGTGGGGTGGAGTGTTGAGGGTGCACTGATCTTTATGTATGCCTTATATCGAAATTCCGCTCTGAGTCGTTATTTGGCGATGGGCTTATTGGCCGTGGCAGGGCTCTCAAGTCTGTATTATGTGGTGGAGCTCAATCGTTTTCCAACGGAAGTCTATTGGGCGCTGTGTCTGAGTTATTTTGCTGTGGTTACCGTTGCCAACAGCGTAGAGCGCTTTAGACAACAGTTGTCTTTTGCCACCATTGCCTTTTTTTGCTTACAACTGCTTTCAGCAACCAGCATGTTGTTTATCCTACTTTTGGATGAAATCGACAGTAAAAGTCAGGTGACGATGGCGCTACTGATCATCGTGCTTTTAGATACAGTACTGAATGAATGGTTGCTCTACCGCAAAGCCAGTTGGTCATGGTTATTACCCAAGTGGATTGGCCTGATTCCGCTGTATGCAGTTGCCTTCATTTTCTTGGTTGACCTGAGCCATGATGGCATCATTATGTGGCAGTCTGGTTTAGACCGTCTATTGTTTGCTTTAACGAGTGGATTACTCACGTTGCTGTGGCTTCGCCCGTTACAGGGCGTAGAGGATGAGCAGGAGTGGGTGAGTTTGGGGGCTTTACTAAGTTTGGCGTTCACCAGCTTAACTCTCATTCCAAGTATGCCGTATTTGAGCATGGTTATTTTACCACTGGCCTTTGCTGCATGGTGCTACACACAATTGACTCAAACGCGATGGAGAAAGTTTTGGCAAGCACGCAACACCTTAGTGCTCATGTTGTTTTGGATCGTGTGTTCTCAGATCTTTAGCCAACAAGCTTTTGCAGGATACTGGTTACCCATTTTCAACCCATTTGACTTGGTCAGTATTGCGATGCTGATCGGTTTCATTTGGATGCTGAATTTACAAATGAAAGCGGGTTTGGAAAAAAGTCTGGGTGCTATTTTGATGATGTCGAGTCTACTCTGGCTCAGTAGTTATGTGGTGCTACGTGCGCTGCATGTCTACTTCCTAACACCCTATAATGACTGGCAAATGTGGGAAAATGCCTTGGTGCAACTGAGCTTTACTTTGCTTTGGGTCAGTTTGGCCTTCATTTGCATGCTAACGGCGACCAAACGCAACTTACGTTCATTGTGGATATTCGGCGGCTGTATTTTAGTTCTTGTGACACTGAAATTGGTCTTGTTTGACTTATCTCACATTGGGACACTCACCCGTGTGATTTCATTCTTAGGCGCAGGTTTGGTGATGTTGATAATTGCGTATATTGCACCGATGCCTGAACTTGAGGAAAAGACCAATTAAACAAGCTCAGCTCCTTATGTCTGCATGGATCATAAGGAGCTGAGGCGATTTATTTGATATTCGGTTCTCGTTTCAAGGCTTGTGCATTGGCATATTGATCAATTTCTTCATTGGATAATGGACGCGAAAGCGGATGATCGACAAAGCCCATTTTTGGCACAGGAATTTCGATTTGGTTATCTAAGAAACCATTGCGAATACGTTCCTGCATTTCATCGCGCACTTGCAGAAAGTGTTCTTGCTGACACCACACGGCAAACAGTAACTCAATTGAAGACTCGCGAAAGGCGGTGACGGTGACGGCAGGTTTAGGGTCTGCAAGCACCAAAGGATATTTATTAGCCACATCAATCAGCACCTCGCGTACTTTAATGATGTTCTCATGAAAGTTAATCGCTAGGGTGATGGGAATACGCCGTATTGGAAATTTAGAGAGGTTATGAACAGGCGCTCGAATCAGTTGTTCATTCGGTAGTCGTACATAAATGTTGTCCTGAGTGAGTAACTTAACAGAGAGGAGGTCAATTGAAATGACTTCACCTTCAATGGTATTGCCGCGAATAAGGGTGATTGAAATGGTGTCGCCAATTTCAAAAGAACCTTCACCAATCAGGAACAATCCACTGATTAAGTTGGATGCAGAGGTTTGTGAGGCAAAACCCAAAGCAACCGTCAAAATACCTGCGGCACCTAAAAATACACTGAGTTTAAAACCAGCTTCTTTGAGGCTAGCCATCACAAAAATTAGGAAAATAAAGTAAAAAATACCACGACGCCAGACCAACCGTTGGTGGGCGTTAAACTTGGTGCCAATGGTTCGGATAAATGTATTTGAAACCAGACGTGCCAAGAGAAAACCAACAAAACACAGCACTAAGGCAATTAAGATTTCTGTTAATCGTTCTGTGTTGATGTTGGTGAAAATGCCTTTTAGGCTACTGGTAATTTCTTGGGGAATATTTGAGTTTGGCATCTGTCCCCCTTAGAAGAATGAATCAAACATATTAAATAATGCACTCGCCGAAGAGCGCGGTGGATGCACATAAATCACTTTGCCTGCATGCGGAGGCGTACGATTTTCGATACGGATTCGCGGTGGTCGATCGGCGCCTTCATGCAAGACTTTAATTTGCGATGTCCAAAGTCGATCCGTACTTTCACTATAAAATAAAGGCAGGGCTGAAACAGGCACGTTCATGCGGTCAAAACGCAGTTGTAAGTGACTGGTGTTGTGGAACTCAATCGGAGTCACTGCACGAAATGCACGTGGTTTGAGTTGATGCAATTCAGTTCGACCATCGACAGCTGTAGCGTAGGCAATTTCACCTGTACGGTGGTTTGGCCCAAACCAAGTTTCTTTGGGTAAAATCACAGGAATATCAAATAGGGGATCTCGCTGACCTTCAATAAAGCCCGAAATCCATAACGGGGTGCTGATATACAGCGTGCCGCGCTGACCCGCTGGAATATAAATCGGATCGACAGGTTTAATCACCACTGAACGATCGGCCAAACGTGGCATCAGTTGAATCGTATGGTGAGTGTTTTTAAACATGTAGCGTTTAATTTCAACGGGTTGTGGAAAGGCGAAATGAGGGTCTTCTATCGCATGCCATTTTTGCTCATAGTCGTACTGAACTTGAGGGCGATGAAACTCTAAACGCCACTCTTGTAGACCGCGTGTGAGGCGAAAAAGTAATGAGCCGAACTGCCACGCACGGGCTTGATTCAACTCAAAGTTGTATTCCCCCCACCATTTTAAATTGGGGCTATCCGATTCAAACAGTTCATTCATATTAGGCAACAGCACATTTCCTTATATTGCAAATCAGTGAAAAACAGACTTCACGCTGTCATATGCTTAGAGTACACTCAAAATAATATTTTTCATCATTATTATAATTTTAAGATGCAAGTGCTTAAACAATTACAAATTCCCTATAGTTTTGCGAAGCGTCATGGTGTGCTGTTGCGTTATGAAGGTGATCAAGCCTTTATTGTGCGCCGTGAAAGTACCCCGTTGTTGGCTTTGCAAGAGGCACGCCGTTTTTTAGGTGTGGCAGCACAACATCAACTGTGTAGTGATGAAGAATTTCATCAGCTTTTAAGCAGTAGCTATGCAGGGGACAGTGGCGAATCACAACAAGTGGCCGCTGGTTTAGAAGATCATCCCGATTTACTTAGTTTAGCTGACCAAGTGCCTGAAGCTGAAGATCTGATGGACCAAGAAGATGATGCCCCAATTGTTCGTTTGATTAATGCATTATTGTCTGAAGCCATTCGTGTTGGCGCATCCGATATTCATATTGAAGCCTTTGAAAAGAAACTGTCGGTGCGTTTACGTGTCGATGGGCAATTACGTGAAATTGTGCAGCCACGCCGTGAACTAGCACCGCTGTTGGTGTCTCGTATTAAAGTCATGGCAAAACTGGATATTGCAGAAAAACGGATTCCGCAAGACGGGCGTATTTCACTGCGTTTAGCCGGTCGTGAAGTGGATGTGCGTGTATCGACTTTACCCTCATCACATGGCGAACGTGTGGTGATGCGTTTATTAGATAAACAAGCCGGTCGTTTGAACATGACACATTTGGGCTTATTGAAACCTGACTATGAGCGTTTAACCCAATTGGTGCATCGCCCACACGGCATTATTTTGGTCACAGGGCCGACAGGTTCGGGTAAAACAACAACGCTTTATGCGGCGCTTTCAGACCTTAATGATGGTTCGAAAAATATTTTGACCGCAGAAGACCCGATTGAATATCAACTGGAAGGGATTGGACAGACCCAAGTTAACACCAAAGTCGATATGACTTTTGCGAGAGCCTTAAAAGCCATGCTGCGTCAAGATCCTGATGTGGTGATGGTGGGTGAAATCCGTGATTTGGAAACGGCTGAAATTGCGGTACAAGCATCGCTCACAGGGCATTTGGTCTTATCTACACTGCATACCAATACGGCCATTGGTGCGGTGACCCGTTTAAAAGATATGGGCATTGAGCCGTTTTTGCTGTCGAGTTCTTTGATTGGTGTCATTGCACAGCGTTTAGTACGAACCTTATGTAGTCACTGTGTGACATGGCATGAAGCCGATACTTTTGAAACACAACTGTTTCAGCATTTGAATCCAAAAACAGAACTTCAGTTACCTCAACCGAATGGCTGTGAACGTTGTTCACATACGGGTTTTACGGGACGGACGGCAATTTATGAAATTGTCGCTGTGGATGATCAAATGCGTCGTTTAGTTCATGGCAATGCCGCTGAATATGAATTAGAAAGTTATGCACGACAATACTCAGGCTCTATTCGTGATGATGGTTTGCGTAAAGTGTTGGCAGGGAAGACTACGTTGGAAGAAGTATTGCGTGTGACCAATGAAGCGGCTGAATAATAGAATATCGACTAGTAGATACGGGTTATGCGTGTAGTTGTATTATCCTGAAATTACCTGATGTGTTTGTATGGCAGCATCCGTTTTACTTTTAGAATGAAAATAAAGAACTTTATAATGATGAATAAATCCTTAGCCTTGTTTGGTGTGTTGAGTGGTATGGTATTTTTTACTCCTCTCAGTTTTGCAAAAGATGAAACTTTTAATGTTTATAAAAAATGCCATGATGAAATGGAGTGGTCATGTGATGTCATTAGAAATACCAATGGCAAGAAGGAAAAAGTTTATGGCGGTATGAAATCACCAAATATTGAGTGTTTAAATCAAAGTTATTATCATGTTCAAATGTCATGTGGTAGCCCATGTCAAGCTCATAGTTTTCTATCGAGAAATAAACAAGAAGATGATGCGACTCAAGAATTTATCGCTATTGATACGAAGAGTAATTGTTTAATTGAAACTGATTCTAAACACAATAAAATCACAGCTCGCCAATTAAATTCGAAAAAAAGACATACTTTGATCAGTACCCAGCACCCTATTTTTGATATTGCCCAATATACGGTGTTCCAAGGCACTTCTTATTTTGATCCAAAAGGAAATTTGATTTTACTGGCAGATGAAATCGATGATCAAAAGAAATTTAAAAAGATATTTCCAAATCCTTGTAAGTTATGAAATCTCTATCCCAAAGCTATGACTTTAGGATAGAAGAGATGACTTAAACAATTACATTCAATGTCACATCAATATTGCCACGTGTTGCATTTGAATAAGGGCAAACAATATGTGCTGCATCCACTAATTTTTGCGCTTCTGCTTGCTCTAAACCTTCTAAATGAATGTTCAAGGTCACTTGAATACCAAAGCCTGTTGGAATCGGGCCAATATCTACATCACCTTCGATATAAACATCAGGTGTAATTTTTAATTGGTCACGGTTAGCAACAAACTTCATTGCACCTAGAAAACATGCAGAATAACCTGCGGCAAAAAGCTGTTCAGGGTTCGTTCCACCACCTGCGCCGCCCATTTCTTTAGGAACGGTGAGTTTTACATCTAAAATTCCATCAGAAGTGGTTGCCCGACCATCACGGCCACCTGTCGCTTTAGCATGTGCTGTATAAACTACTTTTTCTAAAGACATTGTGATTCCCTGAATATTGTATTTGAGTTCTTATCCTGTCCTAAATTGCAGAAAGAATAAGCAGTGTTTTTGTAAATTTATACAGAGTATGCTTGCGTTTAAATTGAGGGTTTAGTTAATTAAAAATCAATGGTATAGAATTTTATTATTGTTTTTTTAACATTCGCAATCGGGGCTTATCGATGTGAATGAAAACTGAGAGTGATTCGAGCTACTATTAATTTTAAAGATAAATAGAGTCATGTATTTTATGAGAGCTAGAGCTATTCCATGAAAGAGCAGCAGTGAATCAATATGAAGTTTTTGCGCGAAGACTGACGTTATTTTAAATGATCGTGGCTTGATTAAAATTGCACTAATTTTCGGTGTTGCATTAACGGCATGCTTTCACGGATTTGAGCTTGTTCTGCCAAGTCAAAAGGTACCGTAATCAACTGTGCACCTGGGTTAAGAATCAGATCCAAAACTTGACCACGGCTATTAGTTGCTGCTGCATGTCCCCAAGTCTGTCTTTTTTCACCATGCCAGCCTTGTTGCGCTGCGCCTAACACGATGCTTTGGCTATCCATCGCACGGGCTTGTAATAATAACTGCCAGTGCATTTGCCCCGTAGTGTAGGTAAATGCAGCAGGAGCAGTTAAAATATTTGCACCACGCGCGCGTAAAGTTAAAGCCAGTTCAGGAAAGCGTAAGTCATAGCAAACCATTAAGCCAATATTACCAAAAGGTGTTTTTGCCACAACGACATCTGTACCAGGTTCAAAAAACTTAGATTCTTGGTAGCCACCCACAGCATCGCCAACTTGTACGTCAAACAAATGAATTTTGTCATAACGTGCTTCAGTACGTTCAGGGCTAATGCAAAGACTGACTGTACGAACACGACCATCTTCAATAACAGAACCATCTGGACGGAACGGGCATGGGAGAGTACCTGCGACGATCCAGATCTGATATTGATGAGCAAGATTTTCTAAACGCTTTTGAATGTCTTCAAACTGTGCAGCGGTCTCACGTTGTTTGCCTGCGGCAAAACAAACGAAGTTTTCGGGGAATACAATAAGTTCAGCACCATTTGCTTTACTTTGTTGAATGAGAGACTCAATGACAAGGAAGTTTGCTTCGATGTCATTTTGAGAGTTCATCTGTACAACAGAAAGTAAAGTCATAAATGGGCCTATAAAATTTGTTGTTATGCGTTTTGTTGCTGTGACACTTGATCGAGGCTGTCTTGTTCTTTTTGCAACTGTTTGACCAGCGGTTCAAACATATTTTGATTACTTTGATTCAGTTCCATCAAAGTCTTATGCGCATCTAGTACGGTGTTTAACATATTACGATGTGTAATGTGTTCTTCCATCAGTTCGAGGGTACAAACGTTTGGATCGCCACAGTAGTTTAAAATCACAAAAACCTGCCCTAGCCCCATACTGTTGGCTAAGGTAGTGATATCAGAGTTGGTGGACAACATGACAGCTTGGATATTATGGATCTGTTTAAGCTTTAAGCCTAACTTTGCCAAAATGCCTAACACAGTGCTGTCGATGAATGTAGTTTGGGTTAAATCTACGATTGCACCAACAACATTTGACTGTTGTTCAATACGGTTTAAAAGTTTGTCTAGACTGATACAAGATTGGGCACGCACTTCGCCAATAAGCTTAAAAATATGCGTTCCATTCAAGCTTGCATATTCAACATGACCTGTTGACATATAAATGCCATTTGCAGAGAAGGATAGGAAATTATCCCATAGGGCAAATACTTACTCAAGTATCTAACAGCCTTAGAAGATAGGATATTGTAATAAGTTATTGATAATTTGATTAATTCATTCGACGTAAACTTAAAATGGCAATATCGTCTGCAACATGCTCTGGTGCTTCAAAGGATTGATTTTGCAAATGATAGACCAATTGTGTGAACTGATCGTTCAGTCCACCATTGAAGGGTTCGAGTGCGCCATCGGAACAAATAATGAAGCGGGCATGACGGTTGAGCACACATTCATGCTCTTCAACTTTCAGTTCTTCAGTAAGGCCTAAAGGAAAACTACTGGTATGTAATATTTTAGGAGCTTGATTTGGCTCAAAGATAATTGCGGGGGGGTAATGTCCTGCACTCGACCAACGAAGTTGATGTGTTTCGAGGTTTAAAATCCCTGCAATCATGGTGATGTGCTTTTCAATATTCTCTTGCACTAACATACCATTCAGTTTTTTAATGAGTTCACGCGGTGTTTTGGCACGACCATGAAAAGCCGCCATCCAAGAGGTTAATAAACTACTGGTGACCCCATGACCGGATACATCAGCCAAATAGAACATCACTTCTTTATCGCTAATTTTCCAATAATCAAACCAGTCTCCAGACAAATAAGCAGAAGGCTGAAAAAATGTTTCAACGGTGTAGTTTTGGAGCTCTATAGGGTTTGGTAAAAGTCGCTTTTGTAACTCTGCTGCGGAAGGCAGATCGCGACTGTCTTGATTACGCTTATATTGCGCATCAATTTTGAGTAAGGATTGCTGTGGATTGCTGGGGAGTTTATTCCACATCCAACCTGCTAAAGCACCGAGTTCCCATGCTTGGGCTAAAGCACTACCTTCATTTTCAAAGGCAAGGACAATGGTGGGCAGTGTCCATTTATAATCTAAATAATCTTGGATATCGGCAATAGCAATAATAGTCGGGTCATAAAGATCAAGGTCTTCTATGCGAATCATTTGCACACTTGGCAGTGTGTCTAGCACCTGTTCTAAATATGGAATATGGCGAGAGGGTTGAATGAAATACATAAAAAAAATGGCTTATCCTTAGCATTAAGCTATTGCTTTACTATAACAAGCAAATTACAGCTAGAGAAAAAAAATTCAACTCTAGCTGCAATACATTGTTATTCCGTATCTAACATTTGACGCGATTCATTGGTTGATGGAGAGCTAGAAGAATCATCATCACCGACATCATCAATGAACATCCCTTCAGATTCTTGGCCTTTTTTCTCGGCAATAATGAAGTTTTTACGTTGTAAATAAATATCACGAATTGAGGAATATTTGTCGCCTTGAATCGCACCTTCAATATCAATCAGTTGTGATCGCACATCAATACCACGTAAAGTCTGTTCCGCCCAATACAGGCCTTCTTCATCTTCTAATATGTATCTTTGTGGGCGCGCATAGCCATCAACAACCAAGCCAAAGCCATCACGGAAAGTACTTGGCCCAAAAATAGGAAGTACTAGGTATGGGCCAGATGGAACCCCCCAATAGCCAAGAGTCGTACCAAAGTTTTCATCTTCAGTTTCTAAACCTAAGCGCGAAGCAGGATCTGCAAAACCTAAAGTAGTTACCGTATTAATGGTAAATCGACCTAAAGTTTTTGCGGCACGGCCGGGACGACCTTGTATAAGTTGGTTCACCGCATTCCAAGGTTCACCGAGGTTTTTACGAAAGCCACTATAAGAGTCACGAATCGGAGAAGGGATCTTTTCTTTATATTCCACCGCAATTGGGCGAACGATCGCACGGTCTAAAGCATCATTGACGGCAAAAATTTGTCTATTTAAAGGTTGAAGCGGATCTTTTACATTATCAGGTTGTGCTGCATTGGCATCTACTTTTAAATCTTTTGCTTTAATATCCTTTAATTCTTTAAGCGAAGAAGATTGAGCTGTTTGCGGATCAGCACTGGTATCTATTTCGCTGGCAGCTGTAGGCGCTACATCTTCAGCAAATGCAAATGTTGTAAAGCCTACAAAGAGTAGACCAGCACATAAGTGGCGAATGTGTTGCATATAAAAGAGTTCCGGAACTTTATAATCAGCAGGTGAATTAAAAAAATAATCTTTTAACTATCTTAACAGCTCTTTATTGCTCATTGTTAAATCAAATTTTAAGAAATGTTAGTAAAAAAGCATCATTTTGCTGAATAAATAAACAAGTGGGAGTTTTTTTATAAATAATTGAGAAAAGGGGGTTGTGTTGAGTCGGGAATACTGTAGAATGCACATCCATCGGCGGTGATGTTGATTAAAACTTGTTAAGAAACAAGGATTTAGCCCAAGTGGTAGAATCTGGAAGTCTTGAATAAGTTTAAAAATAATTAACAAAACCAGTTGACTTCTTCTTGAAAGAGAGTAGTATAGCCGACCTAGCTTGCTGATGACGAATCAGTAAGAAGATCATTAAGAGATTATGAAGAACAACTTGTGTGGATTTTTACTGATTGATCGATCGAAAATATTTCATTGATTGAATGGTAAAAATTACTCGAAGTTTATTTGAGAAATATTTGTCAGAAAATTGATGAGCCAAGATTTGTAGCCATAAGCTACTAATGATTTTTAACTGAAGAGTTTGATCATGGCTCAGATTGAACGCTGGCGGCAGGCTTAACACATGCAAGTCGAGCGGGGAAGGGTAGCTTGCTACATTTCCTAGCGGCGGACGGGTGAGTAATGCTTAGGAATCTGCCTATTAGTGGGGGACAACATTCCGAAAGGAATGCTAATACCGCATACGCCCTACGGGGGAAAGCAGGGGATCTTCGGACCTTGCGCTAATAGATGAGCCTAAGTCAGATTAGCTAGTTGGTGGGGTAAAGGCCTACCAAGGCGACGATCTGTAGCGGGTCTGAGAGGATGATCCGCCACACTGGGACTGAGACACGGCCCAGACTCCTACGGGAGGCAGCAGTGGGGAATATTGGACAATGGGCGAAAGCCTGATCCAGCCATGCCGCGTGTGTGAAGAAGGCCTTTTGGTTGTAAAGCACTTTAAGCGAGGAGGAGGCTACTTGGATTAATACTCTAGGATAGTGGACGTTACTCGCAGAATAAGCACCGGCTAACTCTGTGCCAGCAGCCGCGGTAATACAGAGGGTGCGAGCGTTAATCGGATTTACTGGGCGTAAAGCGTGCGTAGGCGGCTTCTTAAGTCGGATGTGAAATCCCTGAGCTTAACTTAGGAATTGCATTCGATACTGGGAAGCTAGAGTATGGGAGAGGATGGTAGAATTCCAGGTGTAGCGGTGAAATGCGTAGAGATCTGGAGGAATACCGATGGCGAAGGCAGCCATCTGGCCTAATACTGACGCTGAGGTACGAAAGCATGGGGAGCAAACAGGATTAGATACCCTGGTAGTCCATGCCGTAAACGATGTCTACTAGCCGTTGGGGCCTTTGAGGCTTTAGTGGCGCAGCTAACGCGATAAGTAGACCGCCTGGGGAGTACGGTCGCAAGACTAAAACTCAAATGAATTGACGGGGGCCCGCACAAGCGGTGGAGCATGTGGTTTAATTCGATGCAACGCGAAGAACCTTACCTGGTCTTGACATAGTAAGAACTTTCCAGAGATGGATTGGTGCCTTCGGGAACTTACATACAGGTGCTGCATGGCTGTCGTCAGCTCGTGTCGTGAGATGTTGGGTTAAGTCCCGCAACGAGCGCAACCCTTTTCCTTATTTGCCAGCGGGTTAAGCCGGGAACTTTAAGGATACTGCCAGTGACAAACTGGAGGAAGGCGGGGACGACGTCAAGTCATCATGGCCCTTACGACCAGGGCTACACACGTGCTACAATGGTCGGTACAAAGGGTTGCTACCTAGCGATAGGATGCTAATCTCAAAAAGCCGATCGTAGTCCGGATTGGAGTCTGCAACTCGACTCCATGAAGTCGGAATCGCTAGTAATCGCGGATCAGAATGCCGCGGTGAATACGTTCCCGGGCCTTGTACACACCGCCCGTCACACCATGGGAATTTGTTGCACCAGAAGTAGGTAGTCTAACCGCAAGGAGGACGCTTACCACGGTGTGGCCGATGACTGGGGTGAAGTCGTAACAAGGTAGCCGTAGGGGAACCTGCGGCTGGATCACCTCCTTAACGAAAGATTGACGATTGGTAAGAATCCACAACAAGTTGTTCTTCATGACGATGTATCTGAGGGTCTGTAGCTCAGTTGGTTAGAGCACACGCTTGATAAGCGTGGGGTCACAAGTTCAAGTCTTGTCAGACCCACCAAATCTGACTAACAAGCATTGTTAAATGCTGAATACAGAAACAGAAACATTGACTTATTGATAAGCTGGGGACTTAGCTTAGTTGGTAGAGCGCCTGCTTTGCACGCAGGAGGTCAGGAGTTCGACTCTCCTAGTCTCCACCAAATTTCAAGACAAGAAAACTTAAAGCACTGCTTTAAGGCTTTTCCTTGAAATTTAAGCAAGAAGCTATGCTTCGCGCAGATAGGTTGGATTATAGAATTTAGTAAGTTGAAGCTTATTAACTTCTGTGATTTATCACAGTTTCCTGACCTGACGAAGGCTGGAAAAATCATTAACAGAATATATTTGAGTTGAAATAATTTGTTCATACTCGTTTTAGTTAACTTAACAAGCAATTGTTAACGTTGAATGAAATGAGTTACTAGCGAAATTAACTGAATCAAGCGTTTTGGTATGTGAATTGAATTGAAGCTGTACAGTGTTTAAGTACACAGAACAACAAACTGTAAGGAAGTGATGAGAAATCATCATAGACTGTCTTAATCCTACTTGTAGGGATTAACGACTGTTTGGGGTTGTATAGTCAAGTAATTAAGTGCATGTGGTGGATGCCTTGGCAGTCAGAGGCGATGAAAGACGTAATAGCCTGCGATAAGCTCCGGGGAGGCGGCAAATATCCTGTGATCCGGAGATTTCTGAATGGGGAAACCCACCTGTCATAAGGCAGGTATCGTATGATGAATACATAGTCATACGAGGCGAACGAGGGGAAGTGAAACATCTCAGTACCCTTAGGAAAAGAAATCAATTGAGATTCCCTCAGTAGCGGCGAGCGAACGGGGAAAAGCCCATTAAGTCATATCAGTTTTAGTGGAATGCTCTGGGAAGTGCAACCATAGTGGGTGATAGTCCTGTACACGAAAGGGCTGATATGATGATGTCGAGTAGGGCGGGGCACGTGAAACCTTGTCTGAATATGGGGGGACCATCCTCCAAGGCTAAATACTCCTGACTGACCGATAGTGAACCAGTACCGTGAGGGAAAGGCGAAAAGAACCCCTGTGAGGGGAGTGAAATAGATCCTGAAACCGCATGCATACAAGCAGTGGGAGCCGACATGTTCGGTGACTGCGTACCTTTTGTATAATGGGTCAGCGACTTACATTCAGTAGCAAGGTTAACCGCATAGGGGAGCCGTAGAGAAATCGAGTCTTAATAGGGCGTTTAGTTGCTGGGTGTAGACCCGAAACCGGGTGATCTATCCATGAGCAGGTTGAAGGTTGGGTAACACTAACTGGAGGACCGAACCCACTGTCGTTGAAAAGCCAGGGGATGACTTGTGGATAGGGGTGAAAGGCTAATCAAACTCGGTGATAGCTGGTTCTCCCCGAAAGCTATTTAGGTAGCGCCTCGGACGAATACCATTGGGGGTAGAGCACTGTTTCGGCTAGGGGGTCATCCCGACTTACCAAACCGATGCAAACTCCGAATACCAATGAGTACTATCCGGGAGACAGACTGCGGGTGCTAACGTCCGTAGTCAAGAGGAAAACAATCCAGACCGCCAGCTAAGGCCCCAAAATTATAGTTAAGTGGGAAACGATGTGGGAAGGCATAGACAGCTAGGAGGTTGGCTTAGAAGCAGCCACCCTTTAAAGAAAGCGTAATAGCTCACTAGTCGAGTCGGCCTGCGCGGAAGATGTAACGGGGCTAAAACTATATGCCGAAGCTGCGGATTTGCAATTTATTGCAAGTGGTAGGGGAGCGTTCTGTAAGCCGATGAAGGTGTATTGAGAAGTATGCTGGAGGTATCAGAAGTGCGAATGCTGACGTGAGTAACGACAATGCGAGTGAAAAACTCGCACGCTGAAAGACCAAGGGTTCCAGTCCAACGTTAATCGGGGCTGGGTGAGTCGACCCCTAAGGCGAGGCCGAGAGGCGTAGTCGATGGGAAATTGGTTAATATTCCAATACTTCTATGTAATGCGATGAGAGGACGGAGAAGGTTAAGTCAGCCTGGCGTTGGTTGTCCAGGTGGAAGGTTGTAGGCATGTATCTTAGGCAAATCCGGGGTACTGTATGCTGAGAACTGATAGCAAGCTGTACTTGTACAGTGAAGTGGCTGATACCATGCTTCCAGGAAAAGTCTCTAAGCTTCAGTTACATAGGAATCGTACCCGAAACCGACACAGGTGGTCAGGTCGAGTAGACCAAAGCGCTTGAGAGAACTCTGCTGAAGGAACTAGGCAAAATGGTACCGTAACTTCGGGAGAAGGTACGCTGCCGACGGTGATAGGATTTACTCCTTGAGCTATTGGCAGCCACAGAAACCAGGCCCCTGCAACTGTTTATTAAAAACATAGCACTCTGCAAACACGAAAGTGGACGTATAGGGTGTGATGCCTGCCCGGTGCTGGAAGGTTAATTGATGGGGTTAGCGTAAGCGAAGCTCTTGATCGAAGCCCCAGTAAACGGCGGCCGTAACTATAACGGTCCTAAGGTAGCGAAATTCCTTGTCGGGTAAGTTCCGACCTGCACGAATGGCATAATGATGGGGGCGCTGTCTCCAGCAGAGACTCAGTGAAATCGAATTCGCCGTGAAGATGCGGTGTACCCGCGGCTAGACGGAAAGACCCCGTGAACCTTTACTGCAGCTTGACATTGAACTTTGATCTTACTTGTGTAGGATAGGTGGGAGGCTTTGAAACCGAGACGCTAGTTTCGGTGGAGCCAATCTTGAAATACCACCCTGGTAATATTGAGGTTCTAACTCTGTCCCGTTATCCGGGACGAGGACCATGTCTGGTGGGTAGTTTGACTGGGGCGGTCTCCTCCTAAAGAGTAACGGAGGAGTACGAAGGTGCGCTCAGCGTGGTCGGAAATCACGCGTAGAGTATAAAGGCAAAAGCGCGCTTAACTGCGAGACCCACAAGTCGAGCAGGTACGAAAGTAGGTCTTAGTGATCCGGTGGTTCTGTATGGAAGGGCCATCGCTCAACGGATAAAAGGTACTCTGGGGATAACAGGCTGATACCGCCCAAGAGTTCATATCGACGGCGGTGTTTGGCACCTCGATGTCGGCTCATCTCATCCTGGGGCTGAAGCAGGTCCCAAGGGTATGGCTGTTCGCCATTTAAAGAGGTACGCGAGCTGGGTTTAGAACGTCGTGAGACAGTTCGGTCCCTATCTACCGTGGGCGTTGGAAATTTGAGAGGATCTGCTCCTAGTACGAGAGGACCAGAGTGGACGAACCTCTGGTGTACCGGTTGTGACGCCAGTCGCATCGCCGGGTAGCTATGTTCGGAAGGGATAACCGCTGAAAGCATCTAAGCGGGAAGCCTACCTCAAGATAAGATTTCCCTAGGACTTTATGTCCTCTAAAGAGCCGTTGAAGACTACGACGTTGATAGGTTGGATGTGGAAGCATAGTGATATGTGAAGCTGACCAATACTAATTGCTCGTGAGGCTTGACTATACAACACCCAAACAGTTGGTGTTGTGGTTCAAATCACTGCAAACAACTTGATTTAGTTATAAAGCTAGATACATGAGCGAGGAATAAACAAACATTAATTATGTTTGTCCGAGCGCAAGACATAAAGCTATGCTTTATGTTAAAATCAACTCAAATATACCTGTTAATAACTCATTTGATGAAAGTTAGGCACGAAGAGCACTGCTCTGAGGTTAGACCCAACGAATAGTCATAAACAGTTGTGCTGGCGACAATAGCAAGAGTGAACCACCTGATCCCTTCCCGAACTCAGAAGTGAAACCTCTTAGCGCTGATGGTAGTGTGGAGTTATCCATGTGAGAGTAAGTCATCGCCAGCTCATTAATTCTAAATCCCCCTCCGCTAAGCGCTGAGGGGGATTTTTTATGCTGAAAATATTAAATAATAAACGAATCAATCGTCTAATTGAGATTTATCGTAATTAAATAAAACATCCTAAATAGTCATAATTATTATTTAAATTAAACTTTATATTTTTTATTCCTATTTTGAATTAATTTTTACTCTCAGCTAAATACTATATCTAATTTAAGTTAGGCTTTTATTGTAGATTTTTAGTAAGCGTCCGCTGAACACACCTTATGAATTCGTCCTATAAGCCTTAATTTAGTCCTGACTTAAAAACAAGTGGGAACTTAAATTTATGACTACAAATAACCAGACATCCATCGCATCTCTTACGATAAAACGAAGAACATATAGTGCTGAATTTAAACAGCAGATCGTTCAGGCGTGTAAAGCATCGGAGGTTTCAATTGCTTCGGTCGCTTTGCAACATGGATTGAATACAAATCTTGTATCCAAATGGATTCGCTTAATTGATGCTAAGCCAGGGAATGATCGCTCACTACTACCGAATAAACCTGCATTTATTACCTTATCTTGCTCCGCACCATTAGATCCTATCCCTACTGGCATGTTAACGGTTCAAATTACTTTACCCCACTCAAAAGCAGAAATTGGCTTGAAATGGCAAGTATCAGAAATATCTGCTTTAGCAGAATTACTCAAGGCACTTACAACATGATCCGTATCGATGAAATCTGGTTGTCTACTCAGCCCATGGACATGCGTGCAGGTATGGATACGGCCATGGCTCAGGTGGTGAGAGCCTTTGGCTACATCAAACCGCATTGTGCTTACCTGTTCTGTAATAAACGTGGCCATCGCATGAAAGTGCTGGTACATGATGGACTGGGGATCTGGCTGTGTGCTCGGCGGTTGGAACAGGGAAAATTTCACTGGGCTAAAGTTCACCAGGGTGAAAGCGTAGCCCTCAGCCCAGAACAGTTACAGGCACTGATCCAGGGTTTGCCTTGGCAGCGCATTGGACGACAGCAGGTGGTGACGATGCTCTAAACTAGCTTGGTCCATTCTGCTATTCTCCAAACGTTCTATTTCCTCTGCGTCATGACCTCAGGCATACTGCGGTCATGAATACGCTGCCTGATTTAAGCCAACTGACCCATGAACAACTGCTGGAATTTACCCGGCAGTTGGCAATGCAGCATCAGTCTTTGGCACAATCAAATCAAGAATTAGAAAAATCAAACCAGCAATTGGATGCCAAAGTTCAACATCTTTCCATTCTCACGCAAAAATACGAGCATGAGCTCGCACTATTTAAACAGCACAAATTTGGCAGTAAAAACGAACATCTCACCGCAAAACAAATCCATCTGTGGGATGAAGCGGTCGAAGAAGATATTGCCGCTGTTGATCTGGAACTGGAACGGCTGAATGCAGATAAAACTGATGCAGCGACACACAAAGCCACAGTCAACAAACCTAAACGTCGACTGCTGCCCGATCATCTACACACCATCCGTATCGAGCATGAACCAACATCAACCCAATGTGCTTGTGGCTGCACCTTGCGTCGTATCGGCGAAGATATCAGTGAAAAACTACATTTCAGACCGGCACAGTTCTATAAGGAACAGCATGTGCGTGGCAAATGGGTCTGTGATCAGTGTGACACCCTGACTCAGCAAGCGATGCCTGCCTATGTGATTGATAAAGGCATTGCTTCACCTGAACTGCTCAGCCATGTGCTGGTATCGAAGTATGCCGATCATTTGCCGCTGTACCGTCAACGTCTGATCTATCAGCGGGCGGGAATCGAGCTTTCTAGATCAACGTTATCTGACTGGATAGGTCGCTGCGGTGTGGAACTGGAACCTCTGGCCAATGCCTTAAAACAGGTGGTGCTGCAACAGCGGGTGATCCATGCCGATGAAACGCCGGTCACCATCATGCGGATGGGTGATGATGAGAAAAAACCGAAGAAAGGTTATGTCTGGGCCTATGCCACTACACAGTACAATCCAGTTCAAGCGGTGATCTATGACTTTCAGGATAGCCGTTCAGGTCAGCATGCAGAAGAGTTCCTGAATGGCTGGCAGGGCCATCTGGTCTGTGATGATTACAGTGGTTATAAAGCACGCTTTAAATCAGGCGATGTCATAGAGGTGGGCTGCATGGCGCATGCACGTCGTAAATTCCATGAGCTACATGTGACCGGGAAAAGTCAGATCGCTGAACAGGCATTACTGATGATTCAGAAACTGTATGCGATAGAAGCAGAACTCAGGAAAAAGACCGATGGTACAGCAGAACACCGCCGCGAATACCGACAACAGCACAGCCAACCGGTGATGCAACAACTGTGTGAATGGCTCAACCAACATTATCTGACGGTGCCATCGAGTTCTCCAACCGCCAAGGCCATCAATTACAGTCTGAAGCGTTGGCCAGCCTTAAGCCGCTATCTGGATGATGGCAATCTACCCATTGACAATAACTGGGCAGAGAACTCAATGCGTCCCTGGGCATTGGGCCGTAAGAACTGGTTGTTTGCAGGTTCGCTGCGCAGTGGACAGCGAGCGGCAAATATCATGACTTTAATCCAGTCAGCAAAGCTGAATGGGTTGGATCCGTATGCCTATCTCAGTGATGTGCTGAAAAGGCTGCCGACGCATAAAGCGACCCAAATAGAAGAATTACTACCACATCGCTGGAAATCCAACTCAAATTAAAAAATAGGCATGGGGTTCAGCGGACGCTTACGATTTTTATTTTCTACAAGAAAATCGAGTATTAATAGTTGGTTTTATTTATTTTTAATGCGAATTAAATCACTTATTTAGACTAATGTTGAATTTTTATATCACTATAAATTGTGTGAATATAACACCAAATTACTTTGGTGAATGACTTCTGTTTGGGCTGAATTAGCACATTATAAAAACTGAAGGGCGCTAGTTAAAGTGCAATGAAACAATAGCTCATAGGAGGTGAATAATGTCAGCTAAAGCAGTTAATGTGAATGATATTATTGATCGTGCAAAATTTTCGGGTTTCCATTTTCAAGTTGTTGCTTGGTGTCTGCTAATTATTTTATTTGATGGTTATGATTTGGCAATTAATGGTGTGGTATTGCCATTATTAATGGAAGACTGGGGCTTAAGTGCTGTACAGGCGGGTATGCTTGCAAGTACTGCTTTAGCAGGCATGATGTTTGGTGCAATGATATTTGGCTCTTTGGCGGATAAAATTGGTCGTAAAAAAGTCATTATGATCTGTATTGTACTTTTTAGCGGGCTTACCTGTGCAGGTGGTTTTGCATCAAACCCAACGGAATTTGCAATTCTCCGTTTCCTTGCGGGACTAGGAATTGGTGGAGTAATGCCAAACCTTGTTGCGCTGACATCTGAGTATGCACCACAAAAAATGCGTAGTACCTTAGTAACCACAATGTTTAGTGGTTATGCTGTGGGTGGTGTAATGGCTGCATTACTAGGTGCGTGGTTTACTCCAAGTTTTGGTTGGCAAATTATGTTCTTTATTGCGGGTATTCCTTTGTTGTTGTTACCAGTTATTTGGAAGTTTTTGCCCGAGTCTTTGACTTTTATTGTGCAACAAAACCGTCAAGTGGAAGCACGTAAAATTGTTCGTCGTTTAGCACCAACAGTAACGGTAAAAGAAGATACAACTTTTGAGTTGCATCAGGTTGATGTGCCAGAGTCTGCAAATGTTGTGAGCTTATTTAAACGTGGGCGTGCGGTAAATACCTTATTGTTTTGGGTGGCGTTCTTCACCTGCTTACTGACAATGTATGCTTTAAGCAGTTGGTTGCCGAAGTTAATGATGGCAGCAGGCTACTCAATGGACAATAGCTTGATGTTTATGATGGTGATGAACATTGGTGCTGTGATTGGTATTGTGGGTGGAGGGATCTTGGCTGATCGCTTCCATTTGAAACCTGTGCTGATGTGCTTGGGCATGATGGGTGCTGTTGTAATGAGCTTGATGGGCTTTCAATCGAATCAATTCCTTTTATATATTTTAGTATTCTTGGCGGGTGCTGCATCCATTGGTTCGCAAATGCTGCTTTATAGCTATGTCGCTCAGTACTATCCACTTGCTGTTCGTTCAACTGGGATTGGGTGGTCGTCTGCGATTGGTCGTATGGGTGCAATCATTGGACCAATTTTAATCGGAAGTTTGTTAGGTATGAATTTACCTGCTCACTTTAATTTTATTGCAGTGGGTTTACCTGTGTTGATTACTGCTATTGCGGTTGCACTGATTATGCATGAGGATGAATCTGAAAAGATTGGTGCAAGTCAGCCTGCGATTTCGAAAGCTTAAGAGTCATTTAATTGAAAGCCTCCAAATTGTGGGGGCTTTTTGTTATATTCTTTTAATCTTAATAAATTAAAAGAAATTTAAAAAATGAGTTTTTTTGAAACGATTGGGTTGGGACTTTTAACAAATTTTCTGAGTGACCTTTTAAAGAAAAAACTCAAGTTTAAGATGAACAGGACTGATGTGGATAAAATCGCTGATCGCTTAAATTTAGTTTTGTCATTAATGAATGAAGGACGAGATGAAAAATTTACTGTAGCTCAGTTTAGTAAAATTTTAGAATTAAAAAAGTAGGTGATTTAGAGAAGTACTTTATAAATATTGAAGAACCAGAGTTAGAATTTTTAGAAATTTTTTCCCAAACATTTGCAATTAATTATGAGTGGTTAACAGAAGGAAAAGGACATCCGTTTAAGTGCGATCAACAAATTTATATAAGTATTTACGATTGCTTAGAACGCATTGATCAAATAAAACCATTTATTATTTATTTTGTAAGATCCCAAAGTTTGCGTGGTGAAACTTGTATTCTATTAGAAGTTAGAGAGCATCATTTTATTGTTCTGAATAGCTATATCCATTTTAGTGAACAGGTTGGATTTGGTGGAAGTTGTGAGCTGGTAGCATTTAGGAAATTAGTGATGGAGTTAATTTTAGTACGTAAATATATAACTAAAGGTGTGATTGTTTCAAATCAAAACTTTAAAAAGTTGGCAGAGTAAAACTTGAAGTGCGACATAAACCACCTAATTAATTTAAAGGGTTTATGGAGTATATAAAATTGTCATACCATCATCTTAACTTTGAAGATCGTACTGCATTAATGCTTGAATCAAGAAAAGAAGGCTTTTCACCCAGAAAATTTGCTGAACTTATTAAAAGACATCCTAGTACGATCTATCGTGAACTTAAAAGAAATAGCATCAATGACGTTTATCAAGCCCGATATGCTTCTGATCACACCTTCGCTAGACGTAGACGTGGTCATAGAAAACTCAAAATCGATTCAATCCTTTGGAAATTTATTGTTGAAGCGATCCGTTGTTTATGGTCTCCTCAGCAAATAGCAAAGCGTTTAAAGACATTTCCTGATTTGGATCAAACAATGAATGTAAGCCATACAACGATTTACTCAACTATACGAGCATTACCAAAGGGTGAGTTGAAAAAAGACTTATTATCCTGTCTGCGTCATGAAAATAAAAAGCGAAAAGCTAACGGTGAACCTAAAAAAGATTCTATATTACAGGATATTAAAACTATTCATGAGCGCCCAGCCGAAGTTCAAGAAAGAAAAATACCGGGTCATTGGGAAGCCGATTTAATTAAAGGTAAAGACAATAAAAGTTCGATAGCAACACTTATTGAACGAAATACACGGCTCTGTATCTTGGCAACATTACCTGATGCAAAGGCAGAATCCGTGCGCAAGGCTTTAACTGAAGCTCTGAAATATTTACCTGCAGAACTGCGTAAAACGTTGACCTATGACCGTGGACGTGAGATGTCAGAACATAAAATACTCGAAGAAGATTTAGGCATAGATGTATATTTCTGTGACCCACATTCACCCTGGCAAAAAGGCACATGCGAAAATATGAATGGTTTAATTAGGCAATATTTACCTAAAGGGATTGATTTAAATCAGGCAGATCAGCATTATTTAAATCAAGTTGCCATGTCACTGAATACTCGTCCTAGAAAAGCGTTAGATTGGCTTACACCATTAGAGAAATTTGCTCAGCTTGTTGATTATCATAAGGCTTTTGAAACTGTCGCACCTCATGTTTGAATTCGCCGTTGTATAAAGGGGAAATTCATCCGAAAGTTGCGTTAATGGCACGTAAGGGTAAATTTGAACATTGGCATGATGATTTTACTGATATTTATAACCAAAGATATGGTTATCGGCATCATGGTAAGTATGATAAGAACTTTAAAGATGCATTTAATATTGTGAAAAATAATATTGAAAAAAATGGAGAGCTTTAATATTTGTTGACCACAGAGTACTTTATGCATTTAATAAATCCAAAGCTTTGGAATAAAATATATGAAACTTACCTCATTCTCCCCAATTCCTGAAAACGATGATGAACTGCATTTACCTGAACTGGTGTATTGGGCATCTTTAGGTGAACTCGCTGAAGTAGAAAAAAGTCTCGCCAATGGTGTAGATGTGAACTCGACAGATGATGAAGGCTATAGTGCACTCCAAGCGGCGGCTGAAAATGGCTATCTAGATGTGGTGAAACTACTGGTTGAAAAAGGTGCGAATATCCACTACAAAGGTGAATATACTGCGCTTCAACTGGCTGAAATGGCAGAACAAGTAGAAATTATTGAATACTTAAAAAGTCTGTAACTTTTAAAAATGAATAAAAGAGCCTGCTCAATATCAGGCTCTTTTTTTTTGCATCTTAAATGGACGAATTGGATTCGAGTTCTTTTAATATTGCTTGATTAAAAGCGGGAATATCCTCTGAACTACGTGAACTGATGAGTGTCCAACCACCTACTTTACATTTGTGAACGGCTTCATCGACCCATATAGCACCTGCATTTTCCAGATCGAGTCGTATACTTTGATGCGAAGTCAGATGCTTAGTTTTAATCCGTTCAGCATTAATCAAAACCCAAGCCGCATGACAAATCACAGCTATCGGTTTGGCTTGGTTGCTAAAACTTTGGATAATTTCGAGCGCTTTAGGATGGTGGCGTAAGAGATCAGCATTAACTGCACCGCCGGGGATAATTAGCAAATCGTAGTCGTCATAATGAACATGATCCAAATCGACGTCTGGAGGATAGCTTGCTGCCGATTCTGAGTCCATTTTGACAGTTCGAACATCGTGAGCTTCAATCGCGGCATGAATGCATTCTATGCCTTTGGACTGTAGAAAATGGAGAGGCTGAATTAGCTCATCATACTCTACGCCTACATTTGAGGTTATAAACAATACTTTTTGAGTCATATAAACCCCCTAAAAAATGTCTATGCTTTAGCCTAACAAAGCAGCATGATTCAGATGTTTTGATTTAACGGACTCTTGTAAGTAAGTGAAAGTAGCCGATGCAGTGTTTCGTGTAACTTTAGACTGTGTGAGGGTTTTAATGAGCCTTTTCAATAATTGATATGCATTAATACATCCATAAAATCTAAAACTAGGTAGGAAATGAAAAACAATCTGCTCAAAAAATGTAGGTTTTTTGAATTTTCTATGCTATAAAAAATAAAACGGCACAAAAATTGCTTATAAAGCGTGCTTTAAAAATAGTTGTATTGATGAGTAGAGTTTTATGAAGTTATCGGTTGGATTGAAAGTTTCGAACTCTTTGTCGTTAACCCCCCAATTACAACAAGCTATTCGATTGCTTCAATTGTCGAGCCTTGAACTTGAACAAGAAATTCAGATTCAACTCGACAGCAATCCACTCTTAGAAAAAGTAGAAGAACAGTCATCTATCGAAAGCTTATCCAGTGTGCAAGAGCAAGAACAGGATAAGAAAGATTTGACCAACGAACTCAACGCCGACCATTTACCCGATGATTTACCCGTCGATACCGACTGGGATGATGTCTATACGCATCAACCAACCAGTTTGGGCGCGGCAGAATTTGAAGAGCGAGAAGATAATCGCCAAGGTCATTTGGGCTTAAAAGAGCATATGCTTGAGCAAATCAATCTGTTGCATTTTTCGCAAGTAGATATGTTGATTGCTTATTGCATTATTGACTCGTTGGACGATAAAGGTTTTTTAGACAGTGATATTTCAGAAATAACGACTTCAGTTCAACATCTTTTAACCAGCATGGACTATGACGACGAAGTCGAAGATGACGAAGTGGTTGTGGTGCTCAAGCATATTCAGCGTTTAGACCCACTTGGCGTTGGGGCGCGGAATCTTGCAGAGTGCTTAATGGTACAGTTGGAAGCCTTGCCGATGCAGACCGCATGTCGAAATGATGCCATGAATCTGCTGAAAAACTATGAACTATTGATCAGCAATGAACTAGCGAAACTGATTAAACAAACGGGTTTAAATCAAGAGCAGCTCAAGTGCGCGGTTGATTTATTGAAAACGCTAAAAGCACATCCAGGACTTGAGTTTGAAGATAAAGACTCGGATTATCAAATTCCTGATGTCGTGGTAATGAAGAAAAACGAACAATGGCAAGTGGCTTTAAATCCTGATGTGATGCCAAAACTTCGTGTGAACTCGTTTTATGCCAATATGATTAAGCGCGCAGATCAAAGTGAAGATAATCAATACTTACGTAATCAAATGTTGGATGCGAAGAACTTTATTAAAAGTGTCGATGAACGCCATAAAACTTTACTGAAAGTGGCGACGTGTATCATTGAACATCAGCGTGCATTTTTAGAAATTGGTGCTGAAGGGATGAAGCCTTTGGTACTTCGAGATATTGCAGAAGAAGTTGAATTGCATGAGTCGACCGTCTCTCGGGTGACCACGAACAAATATATGCTGACGCCGCGCGGCTTGTTCGAGTTGAAATATTTCTTTTCAAGCCATGTGGGCACAACTTCAGGCGGTGAAGCATCTTCAACTGCAATTCGTGCCAAGATTAAAAAATTGATTGCTGAAGAGAATGCACGTAAACCGTTGTCTGATAACGCAATTGCCAATCTGTTAAAGGACGATGGGATTGATGTAGCGCGTCGGACAGTGGCAAAGTATCGCGAATCGTTACATATTCCGTCATCTTCTGAACGAAAAGTCTTGATCTAAAATTTAAAATCTGACTATTCTAGAGGTTCATTATGACAACATAATGAACCTCTTTTTTCTTTAAGGAATGGCGAAAATGATTTGATGTTTCTATGCGCGCTGGTTGTTTTGCAGTCATTAAATCGTCTTGGCTTTTCCTCATTAATCCTAATGAAGGTGAGGGATAGATATATGCAAATAACAATTCGTGGACATCATTTGAGCATTACCCCAGCTATTGAAGATACCATTCGCTGCAAATTTGCAGAAATGACCAAGCATATTGATCAGGTGAACAGTATGCAGGTGAAATTAACCAAGGATCATCAGGTCGATAAGCACACTAAAAAAGGCAGTAGCAATCATATTGCAGAAGCAATTATCCGTTTACCGGGCATTGAATTTTTTGCTCAGGCTTCAGCAGATGATATGTATACGTCGATTAAAAAATTATCAGAAAAACTAAAAAGACAGCTCGATAAGCACCGTAAAATGCAGCAAGTTTACCAACCGATCGCCATTTAGTTTGATTTTTATGCAAAAAGAGGTTTTTTAAAACCTCTTTTTTTATATATAAAGTGTGCGGGTTTATGATTTATTTTTCAGATTTATAGTAAAATGGCAGGTTTTTACACCGTTGGTCCTATAAGAGGTCTTTGTGATGAATAGTGAACAGCTCACTGAAATTTTAAAAGCTGCTTTTCCTGAAGCTGAAGTTGCAGTTAGTGGGCAAGGCGGAAAGTTTGACTTACGTATTGTCGACGACCAATTCGAAGGCAAACGTCCTGTTGCACGTCAGCAAGCTGTTTATGCACCATTAAATTCTTATATCGCAAGTGGCGAAGTGCATGCGGTGACTATTCGTGCAATGACTAAAGAAGAATGGCGTAAAGCAAGCTTATTCGGAGCTTAAAATTAGATGGATAAATTTTTAATTCAAGGTGGCACTAAGCTCGAAGGCGAAGTTCGTATTTCGGGTGCTAAAAATGCTGCCTTGCCGTTGCTTGCAGCAATGATTTTGCCTGAAACCCCAACCAAGCTCACCAACGTGCCGCATTTAAAAGATGTAAATACCTTGGTGCAGTTGATTGGTGGTCTAGGCATTACCATGACCTACGAAGGCGACACGGTTACTGCGGATACATCAACACTAGACAATCAGTTTGCACCGTATGAGTTGGTGAAAACCATGCGTGCATCTATTTTAGTGCTGGGCCCATTGGTGGCGCGCTATGGTAGTGCAAAAGTGTCTTTGCCGGGTGGATGTGCGATTGGCTCGCGCCCAGTCGATCAACATTTAAAAGCTTTAGAAGCTTTAGGTGCAGAGATTGAAGTTGAAGCGGGTTATGTACACGCTAAAGTCGATGGTCGCCTAAAAGGTGGCGAAGTCGTTTTTGATATGGTGACCGTGGGTGGTACCGAAAATATCTTAATGGCTGCGGCATTGGCAGAAGGCGTGACTACGATTCGTAATGCGGCACGTGAACCTGAAATTACGGACCTTGCGAAAATGTTGATCGCGATGGGTGCAAAAATTGAAGGATTAGACACAGATACCTTAGTGGTCACAGGTGTTGAAAAACTACATGGCTGTGAATATGCTGTGGTTGCTGACCGTATTGAAACGGGTTCGTATTTGGCTGCTGCGGCCATTACCGGTGGTCGTGTAAAAACTACACATACTGATCCAACTTTGATGGAATCGGTCTTAGAAAAGTTTGAAGAAATGGGCGCGGAAGTGACCCGTGGTGATGATTGGATCGAGCTTGATATGATGGGTAAACGCCCGAAAGCAGTGAGTTTCCAAACGCTTCCACATCCAGACTTTCCAACTGATATGCAAGCACAGATTATGGCGGTTAATGCCATTGGTCGTGGTTTTGCTACTATTTCTGAAACGATTTTTGAAAACCGTTTTATGCACGTACCTGAATTGTCACGTATGGGTGCCAATATTCAGGTCGAAGGTAATGATGCTGTTGTGACGGGTGTAGAGAAACTTTCTGCAGCACCCGTGATGGCAACAGATTTACGTGCTTCTTTCTCTCTAGTGTTAGCTGCACTTGCTGCTGATGGTGAGACGCTGATTGATCGTATCTATCATATTGACCGCGGTTATGAAGATGTCGAAGCGAAATTACAAGGTATAGGCGCCCAAATTAAGCGAGTAAGTTCATGAGCGATATGAGAAACGATGATCCAAATTTTGATGTAATGGGCAATTTTGATCATGGTTTAACATTGGCATTGAGTAAAGGTCGTATTTTAAAAGAAACCCTGCCTTTACTTGAAACGGCTGGAATTAACTTACTGGAAGATCCTGATAAGTCACGTAAGTTAATTTTCCCAACCACCCATAAACAAGTCCGTATTTTAATTTTACGTGCTTCTGACGTACCCACCTATGTGGAGAATGGTGCGGCGGATATTGGTGTTGCGGGTAAAGACGTGCTTATGGAACATGGCGCGCAAAACGTTTATGAACCGCTCGATCTAAAAATCGCAGTATGTAAACTGATGACTGCAGGCAAAGTTGGCATGGAGCGTCCAAAAGGGCGTTTAAAAATTGCCACTAAATACGTAAACTTAACCCGTCAGTACTATGCAAGCTTAGGTGAGCAAGTCGATGTGATTAAGTTGTACGGTTCAATGGAACTTGCACCGTTGGTGGGTTTGGGCGATTATATTGTTGACGTGGTCGATACTGGGAATACTTTACGTGCCAATGGTTTAGAACCTTTGGAAGAAATTTGTAAAGTGTCTTCACGTCTGATCGTGAACAAGGCAAGTTTCAAACGTAAGCAAGCACTGTTAAACCCAATTCTTGCACAGTTAGAAACAGCAGTCGCTGAACGTGAAGCGTTAAAAAACAAATAAGTTGATCTTTTTTGTTTAAAGAAACCGCTATCGATGATGGCGGTTTTTTTGTACCTGCTCATTTTTTAATATTTTTATTGGATTGAAATACGTAAGCGTCCGCTGAACCCCATGTCTATTTTTTAATTTGAGTTGGATTTCCAGCGGTGTGGTAGCAATTCTTCTATTTGGGTCACTTTATGGGTCGGCAATCTTTTCAGCACATCACTTAAATAGGCATACGGATCCAGCCCATTCAGCTTTGCTGACTGGATTAAAGTCATGATGTTTGCCGCTCGCTGACCACTACGCAGCGAACCTGCAAATAACCAGTTCTTACGTCCCAACGCCCAAGGCCGCACCTGGTTTTCCACCCAATTATTGCAAATCGGTAGATTGCCATCATCCAGATAGCGGCTTAAAGCTGGCCAACGCTTCAGAGTGTAATTGATGGCCTTGGCGGTTGGAGAACTCGATGGCACCGTCAGTTGATGCTGGTTGAGCCATTCATACAGTTGTTGCATCACCGGTTGACTATGCTGTTGTCGGTATTCGCGGCGCTGTTCTGCTGTACCATCGGTCTTTCTCCTGAGTTCTGCTTCTATGGCATACAGTTTCTGAATCAGCACTAAGGCCTGTTCAGCGACCTGACTTTTCTTGGTCACATGCAGTTCATGGAATTTACGACGAGCATGCGCCATGCAGCCCACCTCAATGACTTGGCCTGATTTAAAGCGTGCTTTATAACCACTGTAATCATCACAGACTAGATGGCCCTGCCAGTCTTTCAGGAACACTTCAGCATGCTGGCCTGAACGACTATCCTGAAAGTCATAAATCACGGCTTGAATTGGATTATATTGGGTTGTTGCATAGGCCCAGACATAACCTTTCTTCGGTTTTTTCTCATCATCACTCATCCGCATGATGGTGACCGGCGTTTCATCGGCATGGATCACCCGCTGTTGCAGCACCACCTCTTTTAAAGCATTGGCCAGAGGTTCCAGTTCTACACCGCAGCGACCTATCCAGTCAGATAAAGTTGATCTAGAAAGCTCGATTCCCGCCCGCTGATAGATCAGACGTTGACGGTACAGCGGTAAATGATCTGCGTATTTCGAGACCAACACATGGCTAAGCAGTTCAGGACTGGCAATGCCTTTATCAATCACATAGGCGGGCATCGCTTGCTGAGTCAGTGTGTCACACTGATCACAGACCCATTTGCCACGCACATGCTGTTCCTTATAGAACTGTGCCGGTCTGAAATGTAGTTTTTCACTGATATCTTCGCCGATACGACGCAAGGTGCAGCCACAAGCACATTGGGTTGATGTTGGTTCATGCTCGATACGGATGGTGTGTAGATGATCGGGCAGCAGTCGACGTTTAGGTTTGTTGACTGTGGCTTTGTGTGTCGCTGCATCAGTTTTATCTGCATTCAGCCGTTCCAGTTCCAGATCAACAGCGGCAATATCTTCTTCGACCGCTTCATCCCAGAGATGGATTTGTTTTGCGGTGAGATGTTCGTTTTTACTGTCGAATTTGTGCTTTTTAAACAGCGCAAGTTCATGCTCGTATTTTTGATTGAGAATGGAAAGATGCTGAACTTTGGCATCTAATTGCAGATTGGATACTTCAAGATGCTGAACTTTGGCATCTAATTGCTGGTTTGATTGTGCCAGAGACTGATGTTGCATTGCCAACTGTCTAGTAAATTCCAGCAGTTGTTCATGGGTCAGTTGGCTTAAATCAGGCAGTGTATTCATGACCGCAGTATGCCTGAGGTCATGAGAAGAATGAAATAGAACGTTTGGAGAATAGCAACTTGGACCAAGCTAGTTTAGAGCATTGTGACCAATTGCTGTCGTCCAATGCGCTGCCAAGGCAAACCCTGGATCAGTGCCTGTAACTGTTCTGGGCTGAGGGCTACGCTTTCACCCTGGTGAACTTTAGCCCAGTGAAATTTTCCCTGTTCCAACCGCCGAGCACACAGCCAGATCCCCAGTCCATCATGTACCAGCACTTTCATGCGATGGCCACGTTTATTACAGAACAGGTAAGCACAATGCGGTTTGATGTAGCCAAAGGCTCTCACCACCTGAGCCATGGCCGTATCCATACCTGCACGCATGTCCATGGGCTGGGTAGACAACCAGATTTCATCGATACGGATCATGTTGTAAGTGCCTTGAGTAATTCTGCTAAAGCAGATATTTCTGATACTTGCCATTTCAAGCCAATTTCTGCTTTTGAGTGGGGTAAAGTAATTTGAACCGTTAACATGCCAGTAGGGATAGGATCTAATGGTGCGGAGCAAGATAAGGCAATAAATGCAGGTTTATTCGGTAGTAGTGAGCGATCATTCCCTGGCTTAGCATCAATTAAGCGAATCCATTTGGATACAAGATTTGTATTCAATCCATGTTGCAAAGCGACCGAAGCAATTGAAACCTCCGATGCTTTACACGCCTGAACGATCTGCTGTTTAAATTCAGCACTATATGTTCTTCGTTTTATCGTAAGAGATGCGATGGATGTCTGGTTATTTGTAGTCATAAATTTAAGTTCCCACTTGTTTTTAAGTGAGGACTAAATTAAGGCTTATAGGACGAATTCATAAGGTGTGTTCAGCGGACGCTTACTGAAATACAATAGGATTGAATTTGAGCCAGTTGATTCAAATTGTTAAAAGTATAGACATCACAAGCAGAAATTCGCGATGTCTGCTGGGTGTTATGAAATTGCGCTTCACCTTGAACAATCACATGATGACCCGTTTGATGAATTGCTTGAATATGGAACTCATGCGCGACCGTCGTAAAATAATGCTCGATAGACTGGCAATGCTTAAGTACTTGATCAAAACCTGAAAGCCGTTGTTCACCCACAATTTCCCATGTAATGGCTTCCGAAAAATGCTGTTGGATTCGACTAAATTGCCCCGTTGAAAAGTAGGTGGCTATGTCCGTGAGGATCATCTCGTTTTGCCTGTTTTTTAGTCATGTTTAATGATTCTAGTTTAAAAATATTGAATCAGATTCATTTCCCGATGAAGTTAAAAGTAATTTTTCATTACACTCCGTGTTTAGCTGGAGGATTGTTGCCCACAAAATACAGGAAACAAGGTAAACTAAAGCTTCCCTTTATTTTCATTGTGGATAAATTGATGCGACGTTTATCGACTCAAGATCAGAACTTTAAACAAGTCTTTGCTGATTTGTTGGCTTTTGAAACCGTGAGTGACCCAGAACTTTTAAAAACCGTAGATCAAATCATCGCTGAAGTTCGTCAGCATGGTAATGCTCATGTTCTTAAACTCACTCAACAGTTCGATCGACATCCCGCGCATCAATTCTCCGATTTAGAACTGACTCAAGAACAATTAAAAACCGCTTTTGAGGGTTTGAGTACCGAAGTCCGCGAGGCGTTAGAGCTTGCTGCAAACCGCATTCGTGAGTTTCACCAAGCGCAAAAACAAGAAGGCTGGATCTATGTGGATGCCTTGGGGAACACACTTGGGCAAAAAGTAACGCCTTTAGATCGCGTTGGTATTTATGTACCTGGTGGTTTGGCATCTTATCCGTCTTCTGTACTGATGAATGCTGTACCTGCGCATGTGGCGGGTGTACCTGAAATTATTATGGTCGTGCCTGCACCGAATGGTGAGTTGAATCCTTTGGTATTAGCAGCCGCTTATTTGGCTGGTGTCAGCCGTGTCTTTACCATTGGTGGGGCACAAGCGGTTGCGGCTTTAGCCTATGGTACAGAAACGATTCCAGCGGTAGATAAGATTACAGGGCCGGGCAACCGTTTTGTCGCGGCTGCGAAACGTGCAGTATTCGGTCAAGTCGGTATCGACATGATTGCAGGGCCGTCTGAAATCTTAGTTTATGCCGAAGGCGTGAATAACGCAGAATGGCTGGCAATGGATTTATTGTCCCAAGCTGAACACGATACTGTGGCACAAGCAGTGTTTATTACACCAGATGAGCAGTTGTTAAATGAAGTAGAACTCGCTATTGAAGCGCATTTACAAGCTTTACCTAAGGCGGAGATTGCGCGTACATCGATTGCCAATCGTGGCGCATTAGTGCTTGTGAAAGACCGCGCTGAAGCAGTTGAGCTGATTAATCAGGTTGCACCAGAGCATTTAGAGCTTTGCTTGGATGAAGCACAGGAAATGGCCGAAGAGATTCGCCATGCAGGCGCAATCTTCATGGGGCGTTATACCCCAGAGGCAATCGGTGATTATTGCGCAGGGCCAAACCACGTTTTGCCAACTTCTGGGACCGCACGCTTTTCATCGCCACTCGGTGTATATGATTTTCAAAAGCGTTCAAGTTTGATTATGTGCTCAGAGCAAGGTGTGAAAACTTTGGCAAAAACCGCGGATATTCTAGCGCAGCAAGAAAACTTAGATGCGCATGCGCGTTCGGCACGTTATCGTTATCAATAATATAAATTTAGATCCCTCATTTGTTCAGTAATGAATGTTCCTCTCCCTATGGGAGAGGTTAGGAGAGGGGAAAATATTTAATTCAGTTTGGGACATCATAAAGCTCTCCCAAACCCTCTCCTAGCAGGAGAGGGCTTACATAAAAGTAAGTTGAGTACATAAATGAGATAGACAATGTCTAACATTACTACAGAACAAATGCGTTTTTGGAGTCCTGAAGTACGTGAATTAGAACCGTATGTGCCAGGCGAACAACCGAAAATTCAAAATTTATTGAAGCTCAATACTAATGAAAATCCATATCCACCCTCACCAAAGGTGGTGGAGGCTGTTCAAGCAGTCTTGGTAAACTCAGCAGATGTACTGCGTTTATATCCAGATCCAGATGCTTCTGCGTTAAAGCAGGCGATTGCGAAACAACAAAATGTTGCAGTTGAACATATTTTTGTCGGCAATGGTTCAGATGAAGTCTTAGCACATATTTTTAAAGCATTTTTTGTGCAAGAGCTGCCTGTACTTTACCCCGATATTACCTATAGCTTCTATCCTGTTTATAGCCAATTCTTTGGGGTCAAAACCAAAATTTTGCCACTCAATGATGACTTTGAAATTGTGGTGGATCACTATAAACAAGCCAATGGCGGCATTATTATCACCAATCCAAATGCGCCAACCAGTATAGATATTGGTTTGGCAGCAATTGAGGAAGTGCTTCAGGCCAATCCAAATTCAGTGGTGGTGATAGATGAGGCTTATGTAGACTTTGGTGCTGAATCGGCAGTCAGTTTGGTGGAAAAATATGAGAACTTGGTGGTGTGCCAAACCACGTCTAAGTCTCGCTCACTGGCGGGTTTACGGGTTGGTTTTGCGATTGCTCAACCGCATTTGATTGCGGCACTTGAAGCGGTGAAGAATAGTTTTAACTCTTATCCGATGGACCGTTTTGCGATAGCCGCTGCGGTTGCATCATTTGAAGATCAAGCTTATTTCGAAGCACAAAATCAAAAAGTGATTCAAAGCCGTGAACATTTGGTTGAACAATTGACCGCACTGGGCTTTAACGTTTTACCATCAAGTGCCAACTTTATCTTTGCATCATTGCCTAGCAAAGATGCGGGTGAATTAGCGGCTGAATTACGTGAACAAGGCATTATTGTGCGTTATTTCAATAAACCGCGTATTAACCAGTTTTTACGTATCACGGTTGGAACTGATGAACAAAATCAACGCTTAGTCGATACATTGAAAAATGATATTTTAAAATAAACTTTCAACAGTTGTGATCTTTGAAAAGTGAACGTTCATTAATATGAAGGTTCACTTTTTTATTTTGGAGGCTATTCATTGTCCGTTTGTACAAAGGTATTGAGTAAATTAAGCAGTGCTGAGACCTTGTCAAAGCATTCTTGGTATTCAGCCTCATACTCTGATGCAATAGTGATTCCACCGCCAGCCCAAAGCGAAACCTCATCTTGGAATTTTTGAATAGAACGAATCAGAATGTTCCAAGAACCCGTACCATCGAAATTAAAATAACCCATTGAGCCACAGTACGCTCCGCGTGGTGCACCTTCGAGTTCTTCAATAATCTGCATTGCTCGAATTTTAGGTGCACCTGTAATAGACCCGCCAGGTAGCGCAGAGAGCAGCACATGAAAGGGATGAACTTCTGCTTTCAGTGTTGCTTCGACTTCGCTGACCATATGATGGACTTGATTAAAGCTTTCAATATTAAACAGTTTAGGTGTTTTGACTGAGCCTGTTTCTGCATAAACACTCAAGTCATTACGCAGTAGATCAACAATCATTACATTTTCAGCTTGATCTTTTTCCGAAGCCATTAAGCGTTGTTTAGATTGTTCATCTAAGACTGGATCTGCATAGCGCGGCATGGTGCCTTTAATCGGCTTAGTGATGATTTTACGATGGGTTTGAAAATCAATAAACAACTCGGGCGAACAACTTAAGAGTTCAAAATCATCGCTACGAAGATAGCCTGAGTAAGGTGCATTGGTCAATTGCCAAAATGCTTCGACTGCACTTAGGAGTTGACCGTGTGCCTTGGCAGTGAACTCTTGTGTCAGATTGATTTGATAGCAATCCCCAGCTTTGATGTATTCCTGTACTTTCTGAAAGGCTTGTTTGTATTGGGTTTCAGTCCAGCGTGCTTGGCAGATCGACTTGAGTTGGAGTGGATGGGTTAAGGCAGATGGCTGTAATAAATACGATTCAATTTTGCGATAAATGCGTTCTGCTTGTGAATCACTACTGCAAAATAGCCAGCCTGCATCAGTCCATTGTAGATAACTGCTGTATAAACCTAAAAATAGGCTTGGCTGTGACTTAATTTGAACCGGAACGTGTTTCTGGGCGGCATAATCATAACTGACGAATCCAATGAGTCCGCCACTAAAAGATGCTTCTTTTTGTTCTGAGCTTGGCTGAATATTACTGGAAATGTCTATTTCTTCATGATCACGGATATAACAAAAATCCCGTGTGCGTTGAAAGAAAAAGTGCTGGTTTTTTTGAAAAACTTGATAACGCTCGGGTAAAAAAGCAATGACAGGTGCATCGACATTTTGTAAATAGACTAACTGTGTGAGCTCATTCAATGCCTGTAATATATGAGATACAGAGAGGCTTGAATCACAAATTATCTTTTTAAATGATTGGCTTAGAGTCATGCTAACGCAAATAGGATTAAATAATTCAGGCTATTTTACCTCATTGTACGTGTACGCATAGAGGAAATACCGTTTATCGGTAAGCTATGGATTGCATCATCGATGGGCTTTTTTTGATATTAGGCAACATTAACCTGTATGGTCTAAGCGTGTACCTAGGGTTTCGAGATGAAAATTAAATTGATTACTTTTACGGTCGGCAAAATAGTGACGTAAGGTATGTTCGACACTTGGGAAAGCCAGTTCTGACCAAGGAATTTCATCTTCTTCAAATAAACGACATTCAATGCTTTCTTCGCCAGCACCGAATTTTCCATCTACTAAGTTCGCTTTGAATAGCACATAAATTTGACCAATACGCGGAATATTGTACATGCAATATAGCTGTTCAATTTCAACTTCCGCTTCCGCTTCTTCACAGGTTTCTCGTGCAGCACCTTGTTCCATAGTTTCAAACAACTCCATGTAACCTGCTGGTAAAGTCCATAATCCATAACGCGGTTCAATGGCACGGCGGCATAACAATACTTTATTTTCCCAAAGTGCGAGTGCGCCACAAATCACTTTAGGGTTCACATAATGAATAGAACTACAAGAGGTGCAAACACGACGCAATTGATGGTCGCCAAGAGGGATTTGTTCTGTTGTTTTTTGTCCGCAATTGCTGCAAAAGTCCATATTCATCATCAATGATAAAGTTCAGACTCAGCATAACTTAAAAATTAAATTTTGGCATCATTTCTCTTTTTTCAGTATTAAATTCAGCTATGATGAAAAAAAGAATGATGGGGACGACGTTCAATGGATGAACATTCATTAACACGCATACTGCAGCAACAGTTACGGTTTTCAAGCAAAATCAAATCGGCAGATGCAGCTGTGTTAATCGCGATCACCAATGAAGACGATCCCAAAGTTTTACTGACCCGCCGCTCTGTTTACCTATCTAATCATGCTGGCGAAGTGTCTTTTCCTGGCGGAAAAAGAGATCCGCAAGATACCAGTAATATCGTGGTTGCCTTACGTGAAGCCTATGAAGAGACCGCGCTGAATCCTTTTGATGTGCAGCTACTCGGTGATTTGCCAATGCAAAAAGCCCGTAATGGTATGCTGGTCAAACCTGTGGTCGGGCTGATTCCGCCTGAAGTTGAACTAGTTGCCCAGCCGACAGAAATTGATCGTATTTTCTTTGCATCACTCAAACAGCTGATGGAAGTGCCTGCGGTGCCTTATGAAGTTCGTTTTGCTCATCAATCGCTCTATTTTCCGAGTATGCGGGTGGAAAATGAAATTGTTTGGGGGCTGACAGCACGTATGTTGGTTGCATTATTTCAATATGGTTTGGGCTACCATAAAGAGTGGCCATTTTTAGTCAATTCACCGACTTTTCGGTTCCCCAAGTAAGTTGAGTATTTTAAGGAAGAAATATGTTGTACAAATTTAAAGGTCATGCCCCACAAGCAATGCATCAACCATGGAATGGCTGGGTTGCGGAAAATGCCACAGTCATCGGTCAAGTCGAATTGGGGCAGCAAGTCAGTATTTGGTTTGGAGCAGTCGTACGTGCAGACAATTGCAAAATTCGTTTAGGTGACTTTACCAATATTCAGGAAAATGCGGTTTTACATACCGATGCTGGGATTGAAATGAATATTGGCAATTATGTCACGATTGGGCATCAAGCCATGTTGCATGGTTGCACTGTGGGGGATAATAGTCTGATTGGGATTAATGCTGTCGTTTTAAACAATGCTGTGATTGGGAAAAATTGTATTATTGGTGCGAATGCACTGATTCCGGAAGGTAAAGTCATTCCAGATAATTCTCTGGTTATGGGCTCACCGGGTAAAGTGGTCAAAACTTTGGATGAAACGGCTGAGGCTCGTTTGAAAATGAGTGCACTGCATTATGCAGAACACTTTAAACAATTTATCGATTTAGAGCCGGCACAGTTATAAGCTTATTTTTCCTATTCAGCCTAGATTTTTCTAGGCTTTTTTAGCTCTGTTTTGAGAACATCTCGCCTAGTGCTTTTGAGTGGAGTATCATAGCCACGTTTTTATAGATTAAATCATTAAGGTTGTGCATGAAAGTGCTGGCATTGGAATCTGCAAATGAGCAGTGTTCCGTCTCTATTGTAGATGAAAATCAAGAACTTTTTTTCCAATTGGATACGCGCGCAAAAGCACAAACGCAAACGATTCTCCCAATGATTGAACAAGGGTTTTTACAGTTGGATATTAAGACAGAAGATTTGTCTTGTATCGCTTTTAGTCGTGGTCCTGGTTCTTTTAGCGGCGTTCGTATTAATGCTGCTGTGACTCAAGCTTTGGCATGGTCGAATGATTTGCCTGTGGTTCCTGTCTCAACTTTACAAGCGCTCGCACAAGCTGCACATCGTGTGCATGGTCTAACCACAGTCACCGCAGTTTTAGACGCTCGCATGAGTGAAGTCTATATTGCAAGTTTTCAATTAGATACGGACGGCATCATGCAAGCCGTCGATGAAGAACAGCTTTTAAGCTATGCAGCGGCTACTGAATGTACACCGTTTACTTTAGTTGGTTCAGGCGCAACCTTAATTGATCCATCACAAATACAATACAAAGATTTAAGTGCAACTGCGCAAGATATTGCCACAATTGCGCGCAAGAATGCACAGCAACAACACTGGGTGAGTGCTGAACTTGCACTTCCAGTCTATTTACGTGATAACGCTTGGAAAAAAATCCCGGAACAGGGTAAAGCATAATTAGGGTTTTTTATGGATCTTTTACTGCTGCTCAAAGCGGCAATTATGGGTATTGTTGAAGGTATTACTGAATTCCTACCCATTTCGAGTACTGGACATTTAATTTTAGCTTCAGAACTCATGAATTTCTGGACCAAAGAAAAAAGTGATGTCTTTGTGATCGCCATTCAAATGGGGGCAATTGCAGCCGTCATTTATGAATATTGGGCACGTTTGTGGGGAGCGGCAACGGGGATTTTTAGTGGTGAACCCCAAGGTCGCCGTCTTGGGATTGGGCTAATTTTAGCGTCGATTCCTATTGTGCTGATTGGTCTGACATTTGGTCAAACGGTGAAAGAGCTTTTATTTAATGATATTGCCATTGCCATTGGTTTGATTGTGGGTGGCTTGATTATTATTTGGATTGAAAAGCATCCACCACAAGAGCGCGTCCATGAAGTTGAAGACCTGAGTGTAAAAGATGCGATTTGGATTGGTCTGATTCAAGTGTTGTCTTTAATTCCAGGGACATCACGTTCGGGGGCAACCATTATTGGCGCGATGTTTTTAGGTGTATCGCGTAAAGCGGCGACTGAGTTTTCATTTTTCTTGGGTATTCCAGTAATTATTGGTGCGGGTCTGTTAGATTTGTACCAAAGTGCGCATGTGTTTGACGGACAACAAGATTGGATCGTATTGGCAACAGGCATTATTGTTTCTTTTATCTCGGCTTTACTGTTGATTCGTGCTTTAGTCGCTTATGTGGCGAAGCGTGATTTCATGATTTTTGCATGGTACCGCATTGCTTCAGGCTTAGTGATTCTATTGTTTGCCTTTACGGGTTGGAAGTTATGGTAAGCCCAATGCGCTTATATGTGGAACAAGAGCATTTAGAAAAAGCACAGCACTATGTTGCTGTGCTTTTTTCTCGGGGTGTCGAGGTCAGCATCGAAGTCGCCGAAAAGTTAAATGCACGTTTCTTCCGTTTTCATCCTGAACTGGGCCTGTGTGCCGATGCCGATGGGCTTTGGCTTTGTGCCAATGGCATGAAAATGCAGCCGGATTGGAAAGCTGAAGTTCCACGTTTAAAGCGTGCGTCGTTAAAGTCTGAAATGATTGCGCGTGCTTGCCACTTGACTGAAAAACCTAAGCTCATTGATGCAACGGCAGGGCTTGGGCATGACTCACTGCTCATGGCACATTTGGGCGCCAATGTCACGTTGGTAGAACGCCATCCCATTTTATTCACCTTGTTAGAGTCAAGTAAGGAACAGGCTTTGCAGGATGCATTTTTAAACCCTGTGGTGACTCGAATTGACTTGGTTTTTTCAGATTCCGCACAGTATTTGCAGCAACAAGCAGAGCAGGGCAATACGGTTGATGTGGTTTATCTAGATCCGATGTTTCCACAACGGGATCAAAATCAGCAAGCAGTGAAAAAACAGGCGCAAGTAAAAAAGCAAATGCAGCTTTTACATATGTTACTGCCTGAAGATGGTGAAATGGATTTGGGTGATAATCTGCTTGGCTTAGCGCAAAAAGTGGCAAAACGGGTGGTGGTCAAACGTCCTCGCTTGGCCGTATTTTTGGCAAATCAAGAAACCACTCATCAGTGGCTGGGTGATGCATGCCGTTTTGATGCCTATTTTCAGCATGAACGCTTAGACTGAAGTGGAAGATTGCTTCAAAAGTATGCAAAGATTTGTTATATAGTTAAAAACATCATTGATAAAATGCTGATCAAGCATAAACTTAGTGTGTCCCTACGCAAGTCACAATTTAATTAGAATCTTATGATCGACTTCAAACCCTCCATCAACTTTTGGCATGATTTTAAAAGCAACCAAACTGCGGGGATGTGGTTGTTTCTAGGTTCACGACGCTCTTTGCAAATTGTCCATCCTTCGATTATGCAGCTCATCTTCTGGGGGATTTTAGGTGGCTCAGCCAATACTTTATTTAGCTGGTTGAGCGCAGGAGAGATCGGTGACTTTAACCCACAAGGTTTGGTCAGTTACGCACTTTGGCCTTTCATTGCCCTGATTGTCGGGATTTTTCTGTCTCAACGGGTGAATAATCCGCGTTTGATGTTGGTACCAGCACTGCTTTGGTTGGTGTTGGATACGCATATCGCGTTATTACAAAGTTTTATCCAATATTTAGGCATGATTGATGTCCTGCCGTATTTCTTCTACGACTACCTACCGAATGTGTTCATGGTACTGTTTGTTTGGCAGAGTTTGGCTGTGGTGTGGGTGTTTTCACGTGAACTGAAATGGCCTTGGTGGGAGCGAGCCCTGATTGTCTTGGCCACGCTGTTTACCCTTGTGGTTTGGCAAATGTCAGTGACCAGTCAGCCGATTTGGAAAGTAGAAGAAACACCACCAACCTTTGCAGAAGATGCCTTCTATGCACAAAGTCGCTTACTGAATAAAGCACTAGAGTCTGTGCAATATGGCGAATTTGCCCAGTCACATTGGTATTTCCTTGGCGTAGCGGGAGCGAGTTATCAAGATGTATTCCGTTCGGAAGTCGAGCGAATAAAAGAACAGTTCGATACGCGTTTTGGTACGTTGGGCCGTTCGATGATGCTGGTAAATAACCCTGCTACACGAACAGAAATTCCGATTGCCTCTAAACACAGTATTGAAATGGCGCTGCGCCGTATGGGACAACAGATGAACCGTGAAAGTGATGTGTTATTTTTATATATGACTTCGCATGGTTTACCGAACCAGTTCGAAATGGAAAATGCACCTTTAGACTTAACTCAGGTCGACCCGAAATGGTTACGCGAAACCTTAGATGCATCGGGTATTCGCTGGCGTGTGATTGTGATTTCATCGTGCTTCTCTGGAAGCTTTGTACCAGCACTGCAAAATGACAATACTTTGATCATTACCGCTTCGGCGGCAGACCGCCAGTCTTTTGGGTGTACCAATGAAGCCGATTATACTTATTTTGGTCGGGCGTTTTTTGATCAAGCAATGCGTGAACAAAACAGTATAGAAACTGCTTTTAGCCAAGCACAAAAAACTGTGAGCCAATGGGAAACAGCACAAGGCTTTGAGCCCTCTGAACCGCAGTGGTCGATGGGTAAAAATATGGAGCTGATGCTTCCACAACTTGAACAGCGCTTGTTTCCACCTAAAGCTGTTACTACCCCTTAATTTGGATCTAAAAAGGAACCCCTGATGGAATTAGTACAATCTAACCGTAGTTTTGATGGTGAACAGCGTATTTACCGATTTAATTCCATCAGCCTCCAAGGTGAGAGCAAGTTTGGTATTTATTTACCTGCTCAAGCGTTAGCAGGGCAAGCGTGTCCAACATTATTTTATTTGGCAGGTTTAACCTGTACCGAAGAAACTTTTGCCATTAAAGCGCATGCGCAGCGTTTAGCAGCACAGCTAGGTCTGATTTTGGTAACGCCTGATACTTCACCCCGTGGTGAACAAGTTGCGCAAGGTGATCATTGGGATATTGGGCAAGGGGCAGGTTTTTATATCAATGCAACCCAAGCGCCGTGGGCTGAGCATTTCCAGATGGAAAGCTATGTTGCTGAAGAACTGTATGATTTAGTGATTCAGCAATTTTCTGTACAAGCAGAGCGTATTGGGATTTTCGGGCACAGCATGGGCGGTCATGGTGCTTTAACCTTGGCCTTGAAATATCCTGAGAAGTTTAAGTCGGTGTCTGCATTTGCCCCGATTTGTGCACCAAGCCAATGTCCTTGGGGTGAAAAAGCGTTTTCAAACTATTTAGGTTCAGATCAAGCTGAGTGGCTGAAACATGATGCAAGCGCTTTGGTCCAAACAAAAACAGCTCATTTTGCTGATATTTTAATTGATCAGGGTTTGAGTGATCAGTTTTATAGCCAGCTCAATCCTGCATTATTTCAGCAAGCCTGTCAGGCTGTGGGCCAGCCACTGACGCTTCGCGAACATGCAGGCTATGACCATGGTTATTACTTTATTCAAAGTTTTATTGATGATCACCTGCAGTTTCATGCCGTACAGCTCGAATCTTAAATCTTGATTTGTCATATTTATTCTTAATTTTTGACTAGAAATCATCCAGCACTGGCATTAACATGGTTGGGTGATTGATTTTTTGTTCTTAAAAAATAAAACAGTAAAATAATAGATAGGGTATACATGCAAAATTCAGAGGCATCTTTGCCACCTGTAGAGGCTTCTTTTGAAGCAAGCTGGCCACCTCCACCAGCCGTTCCCACGGATGAGCCAAACGCCTATTTGGGACAGACCTTTCGTTTCCAATTCCGTGGTAATGCCCGAGAGTACTTTGGCATTTGGATTGTGAATATCTTATTGACCATTGTTACCTTCAGTTTATATGCCCCTTGGGCGAAGGTTAGACGCTTACGCTATTTTTATGGCAATACGGTGTTTTATCGCCGCAAGTTTGATTTTACGGGTGTACCTACACGCATCCTGATTGGTCGAATTATTGCTTTGGGCGTGTACTTTGGCGCTTCAGCTTTGGCTCAGGTATCTTGGCAAGCTTCTTTAATTGGTTTCCTCATCATATTTCTACTTGTACCGTGGTTGGTACGTTCTACTATTCGCTTTCGTGCCAGAAACAGTAAATTTGGTAATAGCCGCTTTTATTTTACAGGCACAACCAAAGAAGCCTATATCTTGGCGCTGAAAGGCATTTTGATTTACATCTTTACCCTTGGGATCTTTTTCCCTGTGCTATTTTGGTATTTTAAAAAATACACGCTGGATAATTTACAACTCGGGCAATTACGTTTTGAGCTACATGCCGATTGGCCTGACTATATGCGTGCCATGTATGTCCCGGTGTTTTTGTTTATTGGAATCGTCTTTGTTTTAGGGTTATTCGTTGCCTTCACCCTTCAAGTGGGGAGCAGTTCTCCAACCCAGTTTGGGATCATGGTGGCGGTAATTTATATGATTGCTGCTTTTATGATTTGGCCGCTGATGATGGCTCGTATTTTTATTACCACATGGAATAAAGCCACGTTGGGGCGTAGCCCTTTCCAAACGGACTGTGGTCAGATGCATTATGCATGGATCGTGATGACCAACTGGATTTTAAAAATCCTCTCGCTCGGTTTGTTATCTGCATGGGCTGCGGTGCGTTTGTATCAGTATCAAATTGAGTCATTAACTTTAACCCTAAAAAATGATCCAGATCGTATGTACAATTTGGCTCAAGATGACCCGAATGCTATTGCTGAAGAGCTGAGTGATATTTTTGACATCGATATTTCGCTGTAACGAGGCTTAAATGCAGGAACAAAACATCACCTTTTACGATGGGCAGATTTCTAAGCCTTATCCAGCCACGATTGCACCGATAGACCGAGAAACGGTGTTGATCTGTTATAACCAGCAGCAGCGTCGTTATTACTATGCCGATATGCAGTTGATTGGGGCATTGGGGCAGATTCGACCTGTGGTTGAGTTGAAAGATGATGCACGGATTGAATTTCCACAAGCATTGCCTGACTGGTTTGAGCTGAACAAAAAGCATGTACAGCATTCGATTTGGAAATTAGAACGCTCACCAAGTCTCATCTTGTTTAGTGTGGTGTTTGTTGCCGCTTTTATCTTCGCCATTTTAAGATGGGGTATTCCAAGCGCAGCACATTATGTCGCGATGCAACTACCTGCCGATACCATCTATAAACTCGGCGATGAAGCGCAAGAACAAGTGTTTAAGCTGACGGGACCTTCGACTATCCCTCTTGCACGTCAAAAACAAATCATACAAAGCTATCAAGACCTTGTTGCCAATGGGCAACCTGCCAAAGTACTGTTTCGTGCAGGTGGACAAATTGGAACGAATGCTTTAGCGCTGCCAAACAACACCATTATTTTGACCGATGAACTGGTTAATTTAGCCAAAGATGATCATGAAATTATTGGGGTTTTAGCACATGAGCAAGGGCACTTGGTCGAGCGACATAGCTTACAGCAAGCCTTATCCAGTTTAGGTTTTAGTGTGCTGTTGATTGCGGTGACGGGGGACAGTTCGGCCTTATTTACAACTTTGCCTGTGGCTTTGGTTGGTGCCAGTTATTCACGCAATTTTGAAAGTGATGCGGACTTGTATGCCATGCATGTCTTGGATAAAAACCAGATTTCAAGCTTACATTTAGCGAATTTCTTGGCACGTATGGAAGCCGATGCACGTGCCGAAGAGGAAGAAAAGCAGCCGCAAGGGAAGTCTGAAGAAGAGGAGGAAGGTGGCATTGGTTCATTCTTCCAAAGTCACCCTGCGACCCAAGAGCGTATTGCGGCTATTCGCCAATTTAACCAACAGCAACGCTTATCAAACTAATTCATTCAGCCGCTGACTTAAACTTGTGTCCATGTTGCTGTGAGGGGCGTTTGTCCCATACGGATCAGGTGGTCTAAGACCACGTGTTCTAAGTGACTCAATTTTTCTTCACTCGCCTCAATGCTGACATGTAAATGTTCGGCTTGAGGACTTAAAAGGACCCGTGCTTCAGGCATGATAATGGTAAAACTACTGGGTTCTTGTTCGATTTCAAACTTATGTTTCCAATGATTCACCAGTCGTTTTGCAATTCGAGCCGCATCTGTCGTGACAATATCCGCAGTACTTTTCATATTTACCTCGTCGATTGATCACTTACCATAGCAGTTTCAAGCCAAATGAAAAGTTGAATGTTGCAACGCTACGTTGCAAATTTAGAAAGCTTAACGCTTTCTTTTTTCACAAGTCCCAGTTCAAAAGCTGAATTTGCTATAATGCCTTTATTCCCTTTTGTTAAACCAGGTACACGCATGTCCAAGCCTTATTTAATTGCACCATCTATTCTCTCTGCTGACTTTGCTCGTTTAGGTGAAGACGTTGAACATGTACTTGCAGCAGGTGCAGACGTGGTTCACTTTGATGTGATGGATAACCACTATGTGCCAAACCTGACTTTTGGTGCGGGTATTTGTAAGGCCCTCAAGAACTACGGCATCAAAGCCCCGATTGATGTGCATTTGATGGTTAAACCTGTCGATCGCATGATTGGTGACTTCCTAGAAGCAGGCGCGGACATTATTACCTTTCATCCAGAAGCCTCTGACCATATCGACCGTTCTTTACAGTTGATTAAATCAGGCGGTGCAAAAGCTGGTTTGGTCTTTAACCCAGCAACGCCGCTCCATTATTTAGATTATGTGCTCGATAAAGTCGATCAAATTTTGTTGATGAGTGTGAACCCAGGTTTCGGCGGTCAAAAATTTATTCCGATGACTTTAGATAAACTACGTGAAGCGCGCAAAATTATTGATGCTTCAGGGCGTGATATTCGTTTAGAGGTGGATGGTGGTGTGTCACCTGCAAATATTCGCGAGATTGCGGAAGCGGGTGCAGATATGTTTGTTGCTGGTTCAGCTATTTTTGGAAAACCAGATTATAAAGCTGTGATTGATGATATGCGTGCAGAGCTTGCAAAAGTGGGTGCGGTAAAGGTTTAAGCTCATAGGTATAAATACTATGCGTTCTGTGGATAACTTTATGGATAAACTGGTGGATATCTATGTTGATAACGATATGGATAACTTGATTAATATTCAAACGTTTACACAGCAATGGTTTAGTATTTAGACGTTAAATGTATAAAAAGGACTCATTTGAGTCCTTTTTTATGGTGTGAAAGCTTTATAGTTACTGGTGCTTTATTCATCTGTACTTAAAAATAGTGCTGTTTAAAAAATAACTTTATTGTTTAAGTGTGCGTAGTGGCTAAACTGTCGCAGTAATTGAATTTAAATTTATAAACTTGTGTATAAAGCATTCTTTGCTTATTCTGTTGATTGGGATCAGCAACAAAAGCTCAGGCATTTACATGCAAAAAGCGTTTTGTTGCGTTGAAATATCATTCTTCACTGACTAAATAGGATTGATTGTGCGTTCATTGCTCAAGACACATTCTTGGTTTGTCTTACTCATTATTTTGGTAATGGGGTGGAGTGGTATTGCCCAAGCTTCGGCAGCGCCGATGCATCAAATGATGCAGCTGAGTATGCAGGCTGCAACCAGTGAGCAAAGTTCTGCGCATGCAACAGGCAGGCAAAGCATGCTCGACTGTCATCAAACGAAATCATCGAGTCCAGTCTCTGGACATCAAATGCATATAGCTCAGACCGACATAACAGCGAAGAGCAATTGTCATGCCTTGGATATGCTGCAAAATAAGCAAGTTCAGTGTCAGGAGTATGCACAGTATCACTGCCAAACGACGCTGACGCTTTTAGACGTTGAACCGCTTGCAGTGGTTCAGCTTGAAGCCGCTTTAGTACAATCATCCCCCCATTTTCGTTATCAAGCTCAACATCTAGTGGGCTATTGGCAAGAAATTCTACGTCCTCCTAAAGCCTAATCCTGATTTTTAAAACTTTATTTTTAAAATTATTAGGATTTAGTCATGTCTATTCAATTTAAACAAAGCCTCGTCCTTGGGGCATGTCTGATGTCATCTTCTTGGAGCTTTGCCGCAGTCAAAGAATACCAATTGGTGATTGATGAAAGTCCCGTCAATTTAACCGGCAAGTCGCTCAAGCGGATTAGTGTCAACGGACAGTTTCCAGCTCCCTTGCTTGAATTTGAGGAGGGCGATGATGCGGTCATTCGGGTTAAAAACAACTTAAAAAAACAGGATTCATCGATCCACTGGCATGGTTTGCTTTTGCCCGGGCTAATGGATGGTGTGCCAGGTTTTAATGGGTTTAATGGTATTCAGCCGAAGAGCGAATTTGTCTATAAGTTCAAAGTGCGCCAAAGTGGAACCTATTGGTATCACGCACACTCGAAAGGACAAGAGCAAGATGGGCTGTATGGCGCATTGGTCATTTATCCCAAAGACAAAAAGCCTTTAGCTCAGCATGAAAAAACTGAGCGTGACTATGTGGTGATGCTGTCGGACTTCCATGAGCAGAGTAGTGAACAAATTCAGAAGAATCTGAAAATTTCTGCCGAATATTATCAAAATCAGCGTGAAACCGTTGCTGATGTGTGGAAACAAGTACAGCGCGAGGGCTTAAAAGCCGCGTGGCAAGACCGTTCCATGTGGAACCAAATGCGCATGCTAAAAACGGATCTGTCGGATGTTACGGGTTATACCTTCCTGATCAATGGTAAAACGCCTGAGCAGAACTGGACAGGTATGTTTAAGCCGAATGAGAAGGTTCGGTTGCGTTTTATCAATGCTTCAGCCATGTCATTTTTTGATATCCGTATTCCTCACTTAAAAATGACGGTAGTCAGTGCAGATGGTCAGCCTGTTAAACCCGTTCCTGTGGATGAGTTTCGGATTGGAACTGCTGAAACTTATGATGTGATTGTGGAACCGAAAGCAGGGCATTATCAAATTGAAGCAGAGTCGATTGACCGTTCAGGCTACGCCATTGGAACTTTACACAATGAGTTGACCCCAATCGCACAGAGCATAGATATGCCTGCGCCACGTCCACGCTCATTGTTGACCATGGAAGATATGGGACACGGCTCAGAACATTCAGGTATGGATCACTCAAAGATGAGTCATGAAGCGATGCCTGCAATGGATCACTCCAAAATGAACCCTGAAGCGATGCCTGAAATGGATCATTCGAAGATGAATCATGCGGCGATGGTTGGTATGGATCATTCAAAGATGAATCATGAGACCATGTCTGAGATGGATCATACACAGATGGGTCATGCGCAACAGAATACGACAGCAATTTCGGTACAGGAAGCTGTTACACCAGTGTATGGGTGGGCGAATGCCTCTACTCCTAAAGGTGATAAGGCATTGCAATATAGCGATCTGAAATCCTTAGAGCCTCAAAAAGATACCCGTGAGGCGACGAGCGAGTTAGTGATTCGTTTGGGTGGAACTATGGAGCGCTATTTGTGGACCATCAATGGGAAAAAATTTAGCGACGCTGAACCGTTGAAAGTGAAGTACGGTGAGCGTATTCGGATCAAATTTATCAATGACAGTATGATGGCGCATCCGATGCATTTGCACGGTATGTTTATGCAACTGGAAAATGGACAAGCCGCTGTTGATATGCCGAATAAGCACACTTTGATTGTGCCACCGGGCAAAACAGTGACTGCTTTACTGACCGCAGATGAGTTAGGCGAATGGGCCATTCACTGTCATCTGCTTTACCACATGAGCTCAGGCATGATGAATAAACTGATTGTGGCTAATGTGAGTGATAGTCAAGTGTCCACCACCCCAATTCAAGAGCAAAAAACAGCAGCTCAAGTTGAACCAAAAGGAGATGAACATGCGCATCATTAATCTTTTTTCAGGTTTTACTTTAGCTGTTAGTGTCTTATTGAGTTCGTTTGCTATGGCTGCCGAATCTCATGCACAGCATGAAAAACAAAAAGCCAAATCTACAAGCCAAGTTCAGTCCAAAGATATGGCATATGAGCATCATCAGCATAGTGCCGATGAGCATGCTCAGATGCTGAAACAGAAAAATGCGGTTAGTCAGTCTTCATCGGAGAAGCAAGCTCAGACTCAATCAAGCAAACAGTCGAAGGCTCAGAAAGGAGATCATCATGTACACCATTAATCTTTTTTCTAAAAGCATAGTGAGCTGTTCTTTCGTGTTGATGAGTGCTGCGGCTATGGCGCATGAAGGGCATCATATGCCTGCTGAAGCAAATGCAAATATGTCCATGACCACTGAGTCCGTGATGTCACAACATGCACAGCATCAGGTGATGACCACTCCAACTCAAGCTGTTCCACAGGCTAGCGCACAACATGTACAGCAGATGAATCATGACTCAACAGCACATACGCATGATCACCGCAAAGAGCATGGTGCGCAAATTTATGCGGTCACCACTGTCGATAACAAATGGTTGCTGAATGAAGACGGCGATGGCAGTTTAAAGTCTGAGTTTGAAACCCGTATCGGGACAGATGAAAATAAGCTGTTTATCAAAGTACATGCGGATAAGCAGGAAGCGCATAAGGCTGAATATGATGCCAAAGTGCTGTATAGCCGTATGATCTCAGACTTTTGGGATGTACAGGCGGGTGCACGTTACCGAGCTGAAAAGGTGGAGCGTGAACAGCAGGGATGGGATACGGAAGACAAAGTGGATGGGGTGCTTGGCCTACATGGTTTAGCGCCGTATTTCTTTGAAACCGATGCTTACGTATATGCTGGTGCAGACAACTATGCTGCGTTTAGTTTAGAAACTGAGCGGGACTTGTTACTGACCCAAAAGCTGATTTTCAAACCTTATTTAGATCTGAACATTATTTTCAGTGATGACTCTAAATATGCCAAAAAATCAGGCCTTAGTAATGCAGCTGTCGGTCTTGAGACGCGTTATGAAATCAGCAAAAAAGTCATGCCTTATGTGGACATTGCCTATGAATATAGCAAAGGCAATGAAGCGACGGCTTGGCAGGCTGAAAGTGACGAAGAGAAAGGTTGGCAGTACGGAATGGGTCTCCGCTTTAAATTTTAAGCCAGAAGTTTAGATTTAAAGTGAATATCTAAGATTGCACCAAGGTTGTGCTGAAAGAGTGATCTGCTGGTTCGGATCACTCTTTTTTGCGCTTTAATGATTTCTAAATGTGAAAATAATTCATTTTGGTGCGCTCTTTGCTATAATTTGAGGCATATTTAGGAGGAACGACCTCCCTCATATTGAGAAAATTCGTCAGGACGGCCTGACTCTAGTAAAGAGGAGTCAGTATCATGGCTTGGGTTTTTCTTATCTTTGCGGGTCTGTTTGAAATCGTTTGGGCATATTCAATGAAACTGTCCGAAGGGTTTAGCAAACTCACACCCAGCATCATTACCATTGTGTTCATGATTTTAAGTTTTGGTTTACTGGCCTATGCAATGCGAACCTTGCCGCTAGGGACCGCGTATACCATTTGGACCGGAATTGGTGCGATAGGGTCTTTCTTGGTGGGGATTTTTATTTTAGGTGAGCCCGCGACAGCTATGCGGATGTTTGCTGCGGTGCTGATTGTATCGGGACTGATTTTGATGAAACTCTCATCAAGCTAAATTCATTCAAATATGTAGAGCTTCAAGCGATCCTTCGTTTGAAGCTTTGTTGTTTCTGCTCGGAATAAAAGGTGTTTTGCGTATGGCGTGGGTGATTTTAATAGTTGCAGGATTGCTCGAAGTGGTTTGGGCTTATGCAATGAAAGTATCGGATGGTTTTACTAAACTGACACCGAGTATTTTAACCCTCGTATTTATGGTGGCCAGTTTTGCGCTGCTGTCTTATGCCATGAAGACCTTACCTTTGGGCACAGCCTATACGGTTTGGACAGGGATTGGCGCGATTGGTTCATTTTTGGTTGGTATCTTGATTTTAGGTGAACCTGCCAATGCCATGCGGATGCTCGCAGCGGTTTTAGTCATTTCTGGGCTTGTACTGATGAAACTTTCATCGTCATAATATTGTATACATAGACAATTTTTGTGGTGAACCATGCGCTTATTTTTTAAATATATGCCATCTCCTGTCGGGGTACTGAGACTGGTGGCACATGATCAAGCCTTGGTTGCCGTATTGTGGGAAAATGAAAACCCCAAACGGGTACGTTTAGCTGAGCTGATCGAACACAATCAGCATCCGATTTTACTGGAAACTGAACGACAGTTGAGCGAGTATTTTGTGGCAAAACGTCAATGTTTTGATTTGCCTTTGGATTTTGCGGGGACAGGTTTTCAGAAGCAAGTTTGGCAGGCTTTACTGCAAATTCCGTTTGGTGAAACCCGAAGCTATAAAGATATTGCGCTACAGATCGGCAATGTAAAAGCCGTTCGTGCAGTGGGTGCAGCCAATGGCAAAAATCCGATTTCAATTATTGCGCCGTGTCATCGGGTTGTGGGGGCGAATGGAAAATTGGTCGGCTTTGCAGGCGGTTTGGACAATAAAGATATTTTATTGAAACTTGAGAAAATTGCGAATTAAGCGTGTGTTTCGGAGTTTTTACGCTCGTATTTCTAGTTTAATAATTTAAAATCAGTATGTTGTCTTTTAATGTGTATTCTTTTGAAGAATCGTGTCTCTAACTCAAATAACGATGAATAATATGATGAGTCAAATTGTGGGGAATGTGTTTTCAGAACTGTGGTGGATGCTACTGATCTTGTTCGGGATCGGCCTTTTAAAAGCGTTTAAGCCTTATCTGAAAGGAAAGTTCGGCGAGTTCGCAGTTCAAGCGCATGTGAAATTGTATTTGGATGAGCGTTATACTCTAATTAACGATGTGACTTTGCCTGATGAGCAGGGCGGGACAACTCAAATAGACCATATTGTATTGAGCCCTTTTGGCGTTTTTGTGATTGAAACCAAAAACTATAAGGGGTGGATTTTTGGTGGTGAGCGTCAAAAGATGTGGACGCAAAAAATTTATAAAAAGAGCTTTAAATTTCAAAATCCGCTGCATCAAAATTATAAACACGTCAAAGTTTTGCAAAGTGTGTTGCAAGATATTGTTGATGTAGATTATATCCATTCTGCTGTGGTGTTTATGCCTGAATGCGAGTTTAAAACTGCGATGCCCAGTACGGTATTTAAAGGTAAAGCATGGGTCGATTATATTAAGACCTTTGACACAGTGGTGATTCCAGCGATGAAACTGAAACGGATTCAGCTTCGGATCGAAAAAGAAGTGTTAGAGAAGTCATGGAAAACCAACCGTGAGCATGTGGCACATTTAAAACAACGCCATCAAGATGGTTAAATACTCCATTCCAAAGGTGACACATTCATTTTGCACCGAAAATAAAATCTAGAATTTAAAAAAAAGCCAGTCCATTTCTTCATGGACTGGCTTTTACCTTTGCAGTTTTTTTTCTAACTTAAAAACGCTTCGGAATTTTTTGACCGCCTTCAACAGGTGTTTCTGCCTGTTTTAATACACCAAAGAGCCATGTTTCGGCATGATGTACTGCGACTTTAACACTGTCACCTTGCGCCAAACGACCTGCAATAAAACTTGCCAGCGAACAACCTGAACCGTGATATTCACCGGCTAAACGCGGGCAGCGAGTTTCAGAAATGAGCTCGCCATTCACAAACAGGGCATTACGAATATAGTCAGGTGTGTCTTCATGACCACCTTTCACCAATACCGCTTTGGCACCCATTTCAAACAGTTTTTGTGTTGCGGCAGCTAAGTCATCGAGACCTGTTAACGCTCGTAGTTCAACTGTATTTGGGGTAATAATGTCCGCCAATGGGATCAGCTCAACAAAGGCTTTGACCAAGGTGGCTTGATCACCCAGTGAACCTCCACTGTTCGCTACTAAAACAGGGTCGAGCACATATTTGTACTCAGGATGTTCACGTAGAAATTCAGCCAGTGCTGCAATATTATCTGTGGTGCCTAACATGCCAGATTTTACGGCTTTAATCGGTAAATCACCGACAACAGCGTGGGCCTGAGCTAACAGCAATTCTTTTGACGTTGCTTCAAAGCCAAACACTTGTTGCGAGTTTTGAACAGTGAGTGCTGTACACGCAATGGCTGCATGCGCACCACTTTGACCAATCGCTTCGATATCGGCCTGTAAACCAGCACCACCTGAAGGGTCTAAACCAGAAAAGCACAGTACGGTTGCGCGCACAGAAATATCCTTGTTGCGAAAATTTGCGATAGTATAGGCAACTTTAGCAGAACTCTCGATAGTATTTTATTTAAAGCCCAAGAAGGATCAGCTGTGATTAAACATATTTTGCTAGATTTAGATGGAACATTAACAGATCCAAAAGTTGGCATTACCACCAGTGCGCGTTATGGCTTAAACAAAGTCGGACATCCCATTGCTGAAGATCTAAACATTGACTGGATTATTGGGCCACCACTAAAAGCGTCTTTGGCAAAACTCTTAAATGTTGCAGTGGACGATGTTTTGGCAGAGCAAGCTTTATTGGGCTATCGTGAGCGTTTTGCGGTGAAAGGTTTATATGAAAACCATTTATTTGCCGATGTTGAACCGACCTTAAAAAAACTGACCGAGCAGGGCTATCACTTATATTTGGCGACAGCAAAACCAGAAGTCTATGCCCGTCAAATCTTAGAGCATTTCAATTTACTGCAATACTTTGTGCATCCCTATGGCAGTGAACTGAACGGTGAGCGCACCAATAAGGGAGATTTGATTGCTTATATTTTAGAAAAAGAGCAGTTAAAAGCAGAAGAATGTCTGATGGTTGGCGATCGTGAGCATGACATTTTGGGTGCACGTCGCAACGGCATTGAAACCATTGTGGTGGAATACGGTTATGGTTCTGATCAAGAGTTGACGGAAGCCGCACCTAAAGCGCGAATTAAAACCTTTGCCGATGTCTTGGACTTGATTTAACTCAGACAGAATTTAATTCGGACAGGATTTAAATAACGCCTTTTTTGACTGCGCACTACTTTCTACATTAAAACAGTTGTGCGCAGTGATTAAAAATTAAAGTCCCAACATGCGTCTAATTTCATTCACTAACAGTGCCGGATTGGCCTGCTGATGGGGAATGGTAAGGCTGTTGAAGCCATCACCACGAAATTTACGATCCACTTCTAAAAGCACATGGGTTTGATGTTGCTCTGCCACAAAGGACACTTCAACTTCATTGATGCTGTTGAACAATTGCGTAGGTTTAAATTCAAGTTCTTGATAACAACCAATGCTCGAGTGGAAGCCGTTGCCACGTAGTTGACCTTTTTCAACATCGACGGTCATCAACTGAAAACTGCATTGCTGCATGGCTTGAATAAACGCCTGCATAGCCGGTGTCGGTAAAATTTGTAAATAGTCTTTGTCAGTGGCATCGAGCCCCCAGTCCACATCTAAATGTGTATGTAACCACACTCTAGTTTTATTGACGCGGCAAGGCACATCTGTAACTGGCGTTTCAAAGGGTAGTTGAATCGAAAAAGGAAATGCATGTGACTGATGGGCTTGTAACTCAAAAGCCCCGCTAATGTGCCATTCGGCAATACTTAACGCGCTATTGTACTCAGCATCGTCTGACTCAACCTCGGCTGTGGTCATGAGCTTTAAATAAATACCGTTGATAATTTTATTAGACGCAGCACCTTTAAAAATAACCTCACCCTGAATGGCTTGTCCCGCTTGTGGCGCGGTGGTGTGTAGACGAGTATCCACTTGAATGCCTTGTAAGCCAAGACTAGACATAAGTTTGTTAAACATGGTGCAGAACTTCCAATAGGGAATCGATAGGTTTTAAACATTTAAAGTGAATGCATTTTTAAGATGCATATTTTTAATAAGCTGTTAGCGAATGTCCAAATAAAAACTTTCTTTGACTTCTTCCATCACAATATAACTGTGCGATGACGCTGAAGAGGGCAGTTTTTTTAGTAAATCACCCAATAGGCGTCGGTAGGCACTCATTTCTTTTAAACGGGCTTTAACTAAATAATCGAATTCACCTGAAATTAGATGGCATTCTAAAACCTCAGGAATTTCGACCAAGTCACGCGCCACTTGATCAAACACATCGCCAGACTTGGCTGATAGCTTAATTTCTAAAAACACCAATAAGTTTCGATCGACCAGTTGCGGATTGAGGCGTGCGTAGTAACCCATGATAATACCGTCGCGCTCTAAGCGTTTGACGCGTTCCGAACATGGTGTGGTTGAGAGGTTAACGCGAGAGGCCAATTCACTAATCGCAATTCGTCCATCGCGCTGCAAAATATCTAAAATCTGCTGATCAATCCGATCTAATTTACGCATTATAAATTTCCTATGTTTAGAATTTTAGCGCGACAAAAATGGAGATTTACCTAGATTATAATGTTAAAAACAGTGAAAAAAACTATTAACCTAAAAATATACTAGTTAAATAAACTAGTGTGTGTGTAAGGGATCAGTCATGCGTGTAATTGTCTTAGGTAGTGGTGTCATCGGTGTTGCAAGTGCGTATTACCTTGCACAACAAGGCGCAAGCGTTACGGTTTTAGACCGTCAAGCTGGTCCTGCTGAAGAAACTAGCTTTGGTAACGCAGGGCAAATCTCTCCAGGTTATTCTACACCGTGGGCTGCACCGGGTATTCCTTTTAAAGCTGTAAAGTGGATGTTCCAGCATCATGCTCCATTGGCAATTAACATTGACGGCAGCATGTGGCAGCTGAACTGGATGGCGCAAATGCTGAAAAACTGCAATCCGCAAAGCTATGCCATTAACAAAGAACGTATGACGCGTGTTGCTGAATACAGCCGTGACTGCTTGCGTGAACTGCGCAAAGAAACCGGCATTCACTATGAAAACCGCGCGAAAGGAACTTTGCAGGTTTTCCGTAATGAAGCGCAGCTGGATGCAGTGCAGCGTGACATCCAAGTGTTAAAAGAATGCGGCGTCGACTACGAACTGCTATTGAAAGATGACTTAGCCAAAGTTGAGCCAGCCTTAGAATATGCCAAAGACAAACTGGTCGGCGGCTTGCATCTGCCGAATGATGAAACAGGAGACTGTTACCTATTTACCAATGCTTTGGCCAATCTTGCCAAAGACATGGGCGTAAAATTCAAATTTAACCAAAATGTTGAAAAACTTGTGGTTGAAGGCGATGAAATCAAAGGCGTGGTGGTTGACGGCCAAGTGCTTACAGCAGACCGCTATGTGCTTGCTTTTGGCAGCTATTCACGTGATTTCTTAAAACCCTTGAATTTGAATTTGCCTGTGTATCCTGTCAAAGGCTACTCACTGACGATTCCAATTGTAGATCCTGCATTTGCACCGCAGTCTACGGTTCTTGATGAAACTTATAAAATTGCCATTACGCGTTTTGATGAACGTATCCGTGTGGGCGGTATGGCGGAACTGAGCGGTTTCAACCACGGTTTAAATCAAGACCGCCGTGCAACCTTGGAAATGGTGACTCAAGACTTATTCCCAGGTGGAAATTTAGCTGAAGCAAGTTTCTGGACGGGTTTACGTCCAATGACACCAGACTCTACACCGATTATTGGCGCGACCCGCTTTAAAAACCTATTCTTGAATACAGGACATGGCACCTTGGGCTGGACCATGGCATGCGGTTCAGGCAAGCTCATTAGTGACTTGGTGATGAATCATCAACCAGACATCAGTACTGAAGGTCTATCGATTCAACGTTATCCTTCAGCAGCCTAATCCGTTTTAGGTCATATTGATTCAAGGAAGAAGAAAATGCCGCGTCCAATTACTGCAGTGATTCATAGCCAATCACTGCAGCATAATTTAAATGTTGCCCGCACGAAAATGCCGAATAGCCAAGTCTATGCGGTGGTTAAAGCCAATGCCTATGGTCATGGGATTGAACGCGTCTATCAAGCGTTCAAATCTGCCGATGGTTTTGCGCTGCTCGATTTGGCGGAGGCGAAACGTATTCGGGCCTTGGGCTGGACAGGTCCAGTTCTGTTACTCGAAGGTATTTTTTCAGAGCAAGATCTATTTGACTGCCATGAGTTGGATCTAAGCTTTAGTATTCATAGTGAATATCAACTCGAATGGTTAGCGCGTTTTCCTTTAGAGGCGCAGTTCGATGTTTATTTAAAAATGAACAGCGGTATGAACCGTCTAGGTTTCCGTCCTGAACAATACCGTCAAGTGTGGCAGCAGCTTTCCAGTTTGCCTCAAGTTCAACGCTTGACCCATATGATGCATTTTTCGGATGCCGATGGTGAGCGTTTCGGACGTGAAGGCATTGCGCATCAATGTCAGTTATTTGATGCCATCACCCATGATCTACCGGGTGCACGTTCAGTCAGTAACAGTGCAGCCATTCTCCGCCATGAACAGTTGCAGTCGGATGTGATCCGTAGCGGCATCATGCTCTATGGTAGTTCTCCAGATTATCCAAGCCATTCGATTCAGGACTGGGACTTGCAACCAGCCATGAGTTTGCGCAGCGAGTTGATTGCCATTCAGCAATTAAAAGCAGGCGATAGCGTCGGTTATGGCTCAAAGTTCATTGCTGAAAGCGACATGCGTGTGGGTATTGTGGCTTGTGGTTATGCCGATGGTTATCAACGGATTACCGCAACAGGTACGCCTATTTTAGTTGATGGACAACGCAGCCGCTTGGTCGGGCGTGTCAGCATGGACATGTTGGCGGTCGATTTATCTCACCTTCCAAATGCCCAAGTCGGCAGTGAAGTGGTGCTGTGGGGTACATCGAAACAGGATGCTGTACTCAGCATTGATGAAGTCGCAGCAGGTTCAGGCACGATTGGCTATGAGCTGATGTGTGCTGTCACTGCACGTGTCAATTTTATCCAAGATTAAATTTTATTTTTATACAGTTTCATACAAGGAAAGACCTATGTCACATTCAGACATTCAAAAATTCAACACCAACGAAGTCATGAGTGCAGTCACTGTGTTTAATCAAGTGGTGTATTTGTCAGGGCAAGTGCCAAAGAATACCGACAATGATGTCGCAGGCCAGACCCGTGAAATTTTAGCAACAATTGATGAGCTTTTAGCTTTGGCAAATACAGATAAATCACGTTTGTTATCGGCTCAGCTTTACATCAAAAATCTCTCTGATTTTTCTACAGTCAATGCAATTTGGATTGATTGGATGAATGGTTGTGTAGCACCTTCGCGCGCCACGATTCAGGCTGATTTGGTTAATCCAAACTGGTTGATCGAAATTGCAGTGACGGCTGCACAAAACTAATTTTTTAAACTCTCCCCGTGTATATCAGCGCTTGGGTTTCAACCGAAGTGCTGATGAGCGTATAAATGCCGCCCGTTAGGATAACGAGCACTGTATGAACATGGTTTATACGCAAAAAAGGACTTTAACAGGATGTTAAATTATGACGACTACCCCACAAGCTGACGGTGCAAATGCATCATCGCATGAATTACAACGGAAATTATCCAACCGCCACCTGCAATTGATTGCCATTGGTGGCGCGATTGGTACGGGCCTGTTCATGGGTTCGGGCAAAACCATCTCTCTTGCTGGTCCTTCGATTCTGATCATTTATATGATTATCGGAACCATGTTCTTCTTCCTGATGCGTGCATTGGGCGAAATTTTATTGTCAAATTTGCACTATAAGTCGTTTATCGACATGGCTCATGATCTGATTGGGCCGGGTGCGGGTTACTATATCGGTTGGTCCTATTGGCTCGGTTGGGTCTTGGTCGGTATTGCGGACTTGGCAGCCATTATTAACTATCTTGGTTTTTGGCTCCCGCCAGACATGGCCTTTACTCCCATGGGGCAGGCTTTAATCAGTGTTGGCTGTGTGCTGTTTGTCCTTGGGTTAAATTTGCTGACTGTGAAACTCTTTGGTGAAATTGAATTTTGGTTTGCTTTAATCAAAATTTTAGCCATTTTAGGGCTGATCGTGATAGGCGGCTTTATGGTATTCAGCCATTTTCACTCACCGGATGGCACGGCTTCCAGCTTTACCAATGTCTGGTCGCATGGCGGCATGTTTCCTAAAGGTGGTAGTGGCTTTCTAGCAGGTTTTCAAATTGCACTCTTTGCCTTTGTCGGTGTAGAGCTAATTGGAACCATGGCTGCTGAAACCAAAGATCCTGAAAAGAACTTACCTAAAGCAGTGAATGCGATTCCAACCCGTATCATTTTGTTCTATGTCTTGTCATTATTTGTGGTGATGTCGGTGACGCCGTGGAATCAAATTCCTGCGGATCAAAGTCCGTTCGTTTCACTATTTTTACATGCAGGTATTCCGACTTCAGCCATCATTATGAACTTGGTGGTGCTGTCTTCAGTGATGTCTTCAATGAATAGTGGCGTGTTCTCTACATCACGTATGCTGTTTGGTTTGGCAAGAGAAGGGCAAGCTCCGCAGAGTCTAGCTCGTCTATCAAAACGTGCTGTACCAGCGAAAGGCTTATTCTTCTCATGTGCTTTTATCATGGCAGGTGCGGCGCTACAGTACTTTGTACCAAATACGGTTGAAGCCTTTACATTAGCCAGTTCATTGTGTGTGATTCTGTTCATCAGTATCTGGAGCATTATTATGGTGTGCTATATCCGCTACCGTAAATTGCGTCCTGAGCTACATGCAAAATCGACCTTTAAAATGCCGGGCGGTGTTTGGATGTCTTATGTGGTCTTAATCTTCTTGTTCTTTACGTTGATTATTTTGAGTTTAGAGGCGGATACCCTTCGTGCATTAATGATCAGTCCACTCTGGGTGATTATTTTAGCCGTGACGTATCAACTGCTGTACAAACCACGTATGAAAAAGCGTCTGTTAGGGCAGCAACTGGATAACTAAGTAACATTTATTCTGTACTCGTGATGTTTGAAAGAAAGCCCTGCAAAAGTAGGGCTTTCTTTTTGCTTGAGCTGAATCAATAGGTTCTAATTCAGTGTTAGATAATTGTATGATTTTATATATAAAAGCTGTCTAAATCAGGCGATTTCACTTTTAATGAGGCACTTTAAAATTTTAATAATGATTTATGCGTAATTATAAAATCGACATCCTACGTGGCGTGTCCATCCTATTGGTGCTGATTCATCATTTCAATATTCCGTATAAATTACACGATACCTTTCTCGGCATCCCCATTGGGGGCGAGAGCTTAAGTACCTTGCTTGCACGAAACGGCAACTATGGTGTGACCATGTTTTTTGTCATTTCAGGTTTTTTGATTACCCAGCATACCTTACAGCGTAGTGGATCTTTGGCGCAGATTAAGCTGAAAGATTTTTATATCCGTCGTATTGCCCGAATCATACCGTGTCTGGTGTTATTGGTTGCGATGGTCAGTGTGCTCGGAAGTTTAGGGTTGCAACCCTTTCTCAATCAGTCACCCAATGGCAAAGAGGTGTCCTATGCTGTGACTATTCTTTCAGCTTTGAGTTTCTGGATGAATCTATTGATTATTGAATACGGCTGGGTGAACTATGCCTTGGGCGTATTATGGTCTTTATCGGTTGAAGAGGTTTTCTATTTGGCATTTCCTGTCCTGTGTTTAGCACTGGGTCGAGGCAAAGGCTTTATTGTTTTTCTACTCGCTGTCATCGCGTATGCACCGTATTTTCGTGCCCTCCATTTTGGCGAGGAAAGTGGTGCTTATCTGTATCATTATTTTTCTAGTTTCGATGGAATTGCCATTGGCTGCCTCACCGCAATGTATACGCAGCATTTCAAAGGTGCCATTTACAATCAAAAAATGATTGTTGCAGTAACAGCGTTGCTGATGACCGCTTTATATTTTTATGCACCCATCAAAGAGGTGAGTACATGGGGTATCAGCGTATTTGCGTTACTTACGGCGTTACTCATATTTTGCTTTTCTCAAGAGCCGAAAGTTAAACCTGCCTCATACACGGCACGGAGTTTGGTTTGGATTGGGCAGCGTAGTTATGAAATGTATTTGTTTCACTTAATTGTTCTCGGCTTAATGAAAGTGGTGTATTTCCCAAAAGACACTTTAGCGGCTGAAAAGCTGATGTTGTTGCCTGTTTATTTTATCGCGGTGTTTATTTTGAGTTGGGCGATTGAGAAATATTATTCGACCCCACTCAATTTAAAAATTCGTCAATCTTGGATACGTTCGTAATACTGATCTTGAACTGTGCTGTTGATTTTGTACAGACATTAAAAAGCCCCGAATCAATCGGGGCTTTTTAAGTGTGGGATTTTAAAATGTCGGTTTAACCACGACTAAAATCACCACAGCAAATAAAATGAGGGTCGGCATTTCATTAAAGAAGCGCCAAAATTTGTGTGACTTGTAGTGCGCATGACCAATCAATTTCTTACGGTAATAGCCGCAAACAAAGTGGTAAATCACCAACAGTCCAACCAAGCCGACTTTGAGGTAGAACCATAGGGCTTCATGGTAGTGGCGCGTTGCATCACCCCATTCGACCAAGAAATGTGCCGTGATCAGTGTTGCAATCATCGACGGCCACATAATGCCACGGTACAACTTACGTTCCATGACCTCGAAACGTTGATGACTGACGGCATCATCACTCATGGCATGGTAAACATAGAGCCGTGGTAAGTAGAACAATGCAGCGAACCAACACACCACGGCAATAATATGTAATGCTTTTACCCACAAAAAAGCATCAGAAGGAGCATCCATCAAGTCACCCTAAAATGGGCGGCTTAGCCTTCCCACTTTTTGAAAATGAGACATGCATTTACGCCGCCAAAACCGAAACTGTTACTCATCACAGTATTCAATTTTGCGTCACGTTTTTCAAGCACGATATCAAATGGTTTTGCGCCTTCATCCAGTTCAGTCACGTTGATGTTGGGTGCAATAAAATCATTTTGCATCATTAGGACAGAGTAGATTGCTTCTTGTACGCCCGCTGCACCTAAGCTATGACCTGTCATTGACTTGGTTGAGCTGAGTGGAGGAACTTGACCTTCGCCAAATGCACGTTCCATTGCTTTTAATTCAGTGATGTCACCGGCAGGCGTCGACGTACCATGCGTATTCACATAGTCAATTTTGTCTACGCCGTGTTGTTTTGCTTCTTCAAGTGCCATCAGTACACAACGTGTCGCACCTTCACCCGATGGCGCAACCATGTCTGCACCATCACTGTTTGCCGCATAGCCCACAACTTCAGCCAAAATGTTGGCACCACGTGCTTGCGCATGTTCTAAAGACTCAAGCACTACAAAACCGCCACCGCCAGCAATCACGAAACCGTCACGGTCAGCAGAGTAAGGACGAGACGCTGTTTCTGGTGTGTCATTGTATTTTGAGCACAGTGCACCCATCGCATCAAATAACAAGCTTTGAGACCAGTGATCTTCTTCACCGCCACCTGCAAGCATGAGGTCTTGCTTGCCCAATTGAATCAGGTTATAGGCATAACCAATTGCATCAGCAGACGTTGCGCATGCGCTGGTAATGGTGTGTGCAACACCTTGCATTTTAAAAGCAACGCCAACGTTTGCCGTAATTGTGTTCGACATATTACGAGGTACGAAGAACGGACCAACTTTACGTGCGCCTTTGGTGTCTAACAATTCTTTCATTTCAACTACAGATGCAGTTGAACCACCACCTGAACCACCCGCGATACCATAGCGTGGATTGCCACCAATTTGCTCTGCTGTTAAGCCTGCATTTTCAACCGCAGCAACCGCAGCATTGTATGCATACATGGCACAAACACCCATAAAGCGTTTTAGCTTACGGTCGATGCCATCAAAGTCTTGTTCAGCAGCAGCGCTGATATGGCTTTTAAAATTGAGTTCAGCATAGGTTGGGTTAAAACGTGTCCCAGAAATCCCGTTTTGTAATGCATGAGTAACTTCTTCCAAAGTATTACCGATACATGAGTTGATACCCATGCCAGTGATTACTACACGTTTCATTTAAAGATCCCTTATATGGTGGTTTTGCAGAGTTGCGCTTAAAGATGAATCAACAATTTATTTCTAAGCCAATTGCAACTCTTATGTTTTCAATGCAGATCATAATAGCAGAAAGAATTTTTAATTCTTATGGCAAATCCTATGCCAATTTGACTTGTCTTAAAATCAGGAGCAGGGCATTTCAACTTTACTAAAAGACACATATTCTTATTGAGATAAATGCGTACTACACCTAGTATTTAGCTAGAAATGAAAGATTATAAAGTACGGGGTACGGAATGGCGGATTCAAACAATAAACAGCGCAGTGGTTTCTTTTCAAATGCCTTCGGAGTGGCTAAAAAGCTCAGTCATACAGGTTTAAACATATTAAACCAAGTGAGCCCAGATACGGCCTCAGCACTGACCAATGCTACAACTGGTGATAGTGCGAGTACAAAAACAAAATCGAAAAATAAGCGTTATGAACACCCGCAGCAAGTCTTAAGAGACCATCTGCCGACAGTATCGCGTCATTTATTGGGACGTCATTATGTCAACGCAAATCGAGTGGCACATTTTGTGTCGCCACAACTTTCCGATAAAGCCGCAGATTATTTTTTTAGCCAGCTCAATCAATTTAGCTCAAGTATGAGCTCGGTCGATGCCGTTTTAGATGAAGCAGGCGTGCGTGATTTAGAAATGCTGACCCAAGATGTCGACCGTTCAAAACGGATTAGTCAGGCATTGTCCGAACAAAATAAAATTATTGCTATCTTGCAAGGCGCACTGACTGGAGCAACGGGCTTTGTGGGCTCAACCGTAGATGTCCCTGCTTCCTTGGTGATGTCGTTACGTATGATCTACCAAGTGGGACGTTCTTATGGTTTTGACTTAACTAAAGAGTCCGATCAAGACATCGTCCAGTTTATTTTTAAACAGATTGATCTTGGGCTGATTGCGGAAAAACAAACTTTGTTGATGGCGATAAAAGCCATTTCAAATACCTTGCAAACCCATGATGTCTCTCAGTTACAACAGCTTTTAGGTTCAAGCAATGATATTGAAGCCTTAAAGAAATGGTTGATCAATGCCGATGGTCAGCTGAAATGGGGGCAGTCGATTGCTAACCTATCGCTACTGAATAAGTTAGCAAGACTCACACCAATTGCCAGTGCAGGGGTGAGTGCAGCTTATAGTTGGCGCCTTGTTGATGATGTACACCAAAAAGCACAACTGGTTTTTTCAGAAGCCCGTCAATATATCATCCAACAAAAAGATACCAGCCTTAGTGCTTTAACAGCATATGAACGCTCACTTGAGCTTTTGGTGAAAGCCTCACCAAGACTATTGTCACAGCGCAGTACATCAGAGACCGATGGTTCAGATTTGAAACTTGGGGCTGAAGTGGAGTTAAATGGTCATCAAAGCATTACCAAGGTTAAAATCCAGAAAAAGTCTGACAAAGTTACAGAGCCTGTCGCAACCGAAGAACGTGTTCAACAAGGGCTGGAACAACTCGCAGATCAAATGATTGAACCCCATGATGCTGTTGCACCGCAGCAACCAGCCCTACAAATGGAAGAGGATCTTGCAGATTTATATCCAGTGGATGAGGTTGAGGAGACCACACAGAACAATAATGAGTCTTTTACGGAAAATGAACCCAATATGGCTTCAAAAGTCACAGCAAAACCCGCTGTAGAGCCGACTGAAAAAAAGGTTACAAAAAGACGAAATGCGCCAAGTAAAAAATAAACCCTTTAAAATAGATAGAAATTTGTAAAAGCCCTGATTTGGTCAACATTACATGTAGTTTGAAATGTTGACCATTTTTACGTCTTAGCTTACAATTGCATGCCCTCAAAAAGTCGTCTTTTTTTGGGTTTTTTATTAACGGGAGAATTGCCAAATGGCAACAACAAATCAGTTGATCCGTAAGGGTCGTACGACTTTAGTTGAAAAATCTAAAGTTCCTGCGTTGAAGGCTTGTCCACAACGTCGTGGTGTTTGTACACGTGTTTACACAACTACACCTAAAAAACCTAACTCAGCAATGCGTAAAGTTTGCCGTGTGCGTTTAACTTCTGGCTTTGAAGTTTCTAGCTACATCGGTGGTGAAGGCCACAACCTACAAGAGCACAGTGTTGTTCTTATCCGTGGTGGTCGTGTTAAAGACTTACCAGGTGTACGTTACCATACCGTTCGTGGTTCTTTAGACTGTGCTGGTGTGAAAGATCGTAACCAGTCTCGTTCTAAATACGGTACTAAACGTCCTAAGAAATAATCTTTCGAGATTAACCTCTTAGTTCGCTAGAACTGCAATCCTTTATCGTCTCGCTTGTCTGATTTCTGCATTAATTTTGTGAAATTCAAGCGACGTGTAGTAAGGCCAGCGAAAGCACATGACACTTTGTGCTACGGCTGGATTAACCTGAAGTGTCATATATATAGGTAGTTTAAAATGCCAAGACGTCGCGTAGTTGCTGCTCGTGAAATCCTTCCGGATCCTAAGTTCAGCAGCCAAACAATCGCTAAATTCATGAACCATGTAATGCAAGATGGTAAAAAATCTATTGCTGAAAGTATCGTTTACGGTGCTTTAGACCGCGTTCAAGAAAAAAACAAAGTAGACCCAGTTGAATTTTTCGAGACTACTCTTGAAAAAGTTCGTCCTATGGTTGAAGTAAAAGCACGCCGTGTTGGTGGTGCTACTTATCAAGTACCTATGGAAGTACGCCCATCCCGTCGTACTGCTCTAGCTATGCGTTGGTTAGTAGATGCTGCTGCTAAGCGTTCTGAAAAAACTATGGCTTTACGTCTTGCTGGTGAGTTGCTTGATGCAGCTGAAGGTAAAGGCGCAGCGGTTAAAAAACGTGATGACGTGCATCGTATGGCTGAAGCCAACAAAGCATTCTCTCACTACCGCTTCTAAGCGACTAAAACAGCCCCTATTCAGGAGGGTGACAGCTTGGCTTACGCCAAACTGTCATCGAATCGCTTTAAGCTGTTCGTCAGCTTAAAGCGCCTGTTTTAAACAACAAAATTTAGGAATGCAAGAAATCATGGCTCGTCAAACCCCAATTTCTCGTTATCGTAACATTGGTATTTCTGCGCACATTGATGCGGGTAAAACCACAACTACAGAACGTATTTTGTTCTACACAGGTGTATCTCACAAAATTGGTGAAGTACACGATGGTGCAGCAACAATGGACTGGATGGAGCAAGAGCAAGAACGTGGTATTACCATTACTTCTGCTGCTACGACTACATTCTGGTCAGGTATGTCTAAACAGTTCCCTGAACACCGTATCAACGTAATTGATACACCGGGACACGTTGACTTCACAATTGAAGTTGAACGTTCTATGCGTGTTCTTGATGGTGCGTGTATGGTTTACTGTGCTGTAGGTGGTGTACAACCTCAGTCTGAAACTGTATGGCGTCAAGCGAACAAATACCAAGTGCCTCGTTTAGCATTCGTGAACAAGATGGACCGTACAGGTGCAAACTTCTTCCGTGTTGTTGAACAAATGAAGACACGTTTAGGTGCAGCTCCTGTACCTGTAGTAATCCCTGTTGGCGCTGAAGAAAACTTCCAAGGCGTAATCGACTTGATCGAAATGAAAGCGATCATTTGGGATGAAGCTTCACAAGGTATGCAGTTCGAATACGGTGAAATCCCGGCTGAACTTCAAGCTACTGCTGAAGAATGGCGTGTAAACATGGTTGAAGCTGCTGCTGAAGCTTCTGAAGAGCTAATGGACAAATACCTAGAAGAAGGCGAACTATCTAAAGAAGATATCGTTGCTGGTCTACGTGTTCAAACTTTGGCTTGTCAAATTCAACCAATGCTTTGTGGTACAGCGTTCAAAAACAAAGGTGTTCAACGTATGTTGGACGCAGTAATTGAATTCTTACCGTCGCCTACAGAAGTTAAAGCGATTGAAGGTGTTCTTGACGATAAGGCTGAAACTAAAGCGATTCGTGAAGCATCTGACGAAGCTCCGTTCTCTGCGCTTGCGTTCAAAATCATGAACGACAAATTCGTAGGTAACTTAACTTTCGTACGTGTTTACTCTGGTGTTCTTAAACAAGGTGATTCTGTTTATAACCCAGTTAAATCTAAACGTGAACGTATCGGCCGTATCGTGCAAATGCACGCGAACGATCGTCAAGACGTTGAAGAAATTCGTGCGGGTGATATCGCTGCGTGTGTAGGTCTTAAAGACGTAACTACGGGTGATACACTTTGTGATGAGAAAAATGTCATCACACTTGAGCGTATGGAATTCCCAGAGCCAGTAATTGCATTGGCTGTTGAACCAAAAACTAAAGCTGACCAAGAAAAAATGTCAATTGCTTTAGGTCGTTTGGCTAAGGAAGATCCATCATTCCGCGTTCGTACTGACGAAGAGTCAGGTCAAACAATTATTGCTGGTATGGGTGAACTTCACCTTGACATCATTGTTGATCGTATGAAGCGTGAATTCGGTGTTGAAGCAAACATTGGTAAACCAATGGTTTCTTACCGTGAAACGATCAAGAAAACAGTTGAACAAGAAGGTAAATTCGTACGTCAAACTGGTGGTAAAGGTAAATTTGGTCACGTATACGTACGTTTAGAGCCAATGGATCCTGAATCAGAAAAAGATTACGAATTCGTTGAAGAAGTTGTTGGTGGTGTAGTTCCTAAAGAATTCTTCGGTGCTGTGGATAAAGGTATCCAAGAGCGTATGAAGAATGGTGTCCTTGCTGGTTACCCAGTTGTTGGCATCAAAGCTACATTGTTTGACGGTTCTTACCACGATGTCGATTCGGACGAATTATCGTTCAAAATGGCAGGTTCTTACGCATTCCGTGACGGTTTCATGAAAGCAGATCCTATCTTGCTTGAACCGATCATGAAAGTTGAAGTAGAAACTCCAGAAGACTACATGGGCGATATCATGGGTGACTTAAACCGTCGTCGTGGTATGGTTCAAGGTATGGACGACTTGCCTGGCGGTACTAAAGCAATTAAAGCTGAAGTTCCACTTGCAGAGATGTTTGGTTACGCGACTCAAATGCGTTCTATGTCTCAAGGCCGTGCAACATACTCTATGGAATTTGCTAAATATGCTGAAACTCCACGTAACGTGGCTGAAGGCATCATTTCTAAATTCCAGTCTGGCGGTAAAAAAGGTGACGACGAGTAATCTTTCGATTACTATAAGCCCAAACTAATTCATAGTTAAAAACCAAGTGCTCATGCAGTGATCCTGCATGAGTAGTTTAAAAAGGAAGATCTCATGGCTAAGGCTAAGTTTGAACGTAATAAGCCACACGTTAACGTGGGCACAATCGGTCACGTTGACCATGGTAAAACAACTTTAACAGCTGCAATTGCAACTGTATGTGCGAAGAAATTCGGTGGTGAAGCGAAAGACTACGCTGCAATTGACTCTGCACCAGAAGAAAAAGCACGTGGTATTACAATTAATACTTCACACGTAGAATACGATTCTCCAACTCGTCACTACGCACACGTAGACTGCCCGGGCCACGCCGATTATGTTAAAAACATGATTACTGGTGCTGCTCAGATGGACGGCGCGATCCTTGTATGTGCTGCGACTGATGGTCCAATGCCACAGACTCGTGAACACATCCTTCTTTCTCGTCAGGTTGGTGTACCTTACATTCTTGTATTCCTTAACAAGTGTGACCTTGTTGATGATGAAGAACTTCTTGAATTAGTAGAAATGGAAGTTCGTGAACTTCTTTCTACTTATGACTTCCCAGGTGATGACACTCCAGTTATCCGTGGTTCAGCTCTTCTTGCACTTAACGGTGACGCTGGTCAGTATGGCGAAGAAGCAGTTGTTGCTCTTGTTGACGCGCTTGACACTTACATTCCAGAGCCAGTACGTGCAATCGATCAAGCATTCTTAATGCCAATCGAAGACGTATTCTCTATTTCTGGTCGTGGTACAGTAGTAACTGGTCGTGTAGAAACTGGTATTGTGAAAGTAGGCGAATCAGTTGAAATCGTTGGTATCCGTGATACTCAAGTAACTACAGTTACTGGCGTAGAAATGTTCCGTAAATTGCTTGACGAAGGTCGTGCGGGCGAGAACTGTGGTGTTCTTCTACGTGGTACTAAGCGTGAAGACGTACAACGTGGTCAAGTACTTGCTAAACCAGGTGCAATCAAGCCGCACACTAAATTCGATGCAGAAGTATACGTACTTTCTAAAGAAGAAGGTGGTCGTCACACTCCATTCCTTAACGGTTACCGTCCACAGTTCTACTTCCGTACAACTGACGTAACTGGCGCGATCAAATTACAAGATGGCGTTGAAATGGTTATGCCTGGTGACAACGTAGAAATGTCAGTAGAATTAATCCACCCAATCGCAATGGACCCAGGTCTACGTTTTGCGATCCGTGAAGGTGGCCGTACAGTTGGTGCTGGTGTAGTTGCTAAAGTAACTGCATAATCATCTGATTGTGTAAAAAAAGCGCTCCTTCGGGGCGCTTTTTTTTATTTATTCATTTTTACTGCGAAAGTGATTATTTTAGGCAAGATACGGCATGCTTTAGTGTTCATCCTAAAAATAGCGTAGAACTTTACGCACACTAAATTGTCTAACAATCCACCCTGAAAACTGTCCTAAACTGATATTTTGCTGACCCTAACTGCACTTATGGGCGGAGCCTAATCACGTAAGATAAAAAGACGAAAACAACTATAAGCAGTGGATGTCTTCAGGATATTCATAGGAGCAAAAATATGAATGCGAAGGTAAAAATCACAAACCGTGCGGGCGCGAGTTTCCCTGTACGTCGGATGAACTTTGAGTTTGAAAGCGTACCTGAATATTGGATGAATGGTTCAGCTGGACTGACCCATTTTATGACCGCACTGTCAGCACTCTTTCCAGCAGGTGAAATGTTTTTTATCGACAGTGTTCGTGCCGTTAGACAGCATCCCTCAATCAAAGATAATGCCGAATTACAAAAAGAAATTTCAGCCTTTATTGGTCAAGAAGCGATGCATACGCAAGAACATGAAGGTTTTAATGCGTCTGCGCAAAAGTATGGGCACGATGTTGCAACACTTGACCGCTATACCGACCGTGCAATTCAAACCACACGTAAAGTGTTTGCTTTTCTAGGCAAGCCTGTGGGTATTACACAAGAGATGGTGGATTTAACAGCAACCACCGCGCTGGAACATTTTACTGCAACTATTGCCTCTCAGTTGTTGGTCAATAACCACATTCAAGAGCTGATGAGCGATGAAACCATGAAAACCATGTGGTTATGGCATGCTATTGAAGAAAATGAGCACAAAGCTGTGGCTTATGATGTATTTGAAGGAGTTTTTGGAAAGGGAATCAAATCCTATCTACTACGAACGGGATCACTGGTTGCAGCCATGGCCATTTTATTCTGCGTGCAGTCGTATTTTGTGTTTCGGTTATTAAAGCAAGATAAACAATTGAACAGGGCTGCGCTGAAAGATATTTATACCTATGCATATAGTCCATCGAAAGGAATTATTACAGGGATGGCACGTGAAATGATCATGTACTTTAAACCAGGTTTTCATCCTAATCATCACGACACCGACGCTTTACTTGAGAAGTGGAAGCTAAAATTAGGTTTTTAAGCAGTTTTGGCTCTTTGAGCGATGTAAATCACTCTTTTTTTTGTTCGGTTTTTAGCACAAATTTTTTATACTGTGACCTCCACATTTTAGAAAGATAAACGAAGATGATTCGTTTAATGCAAGCTGCGGACTTAAGCCAAGTTGCGCAGATTGAAAATTTAGTTCAAACCCATCCTTGGAGCCTAAAACAGTTCCAAGAGTCCATGCAGTCTTATCACAGTACCGTGATTGAACAGGCAGGGCAGGTCGTAGGCTTTTGTATCCTCCAACCCGTTCTTGATGAGGCCAATTTATTGTTGATGGCCATTCATCCAAGCCAGCAAGGCAAAGGGTTGGGTTACCAGCTATTAGATGCATCACTGGCACAACTCAAAAACAACCCAATACAAGTGTTCTTAGAAGTCCGTGAGAGCAATCAGGCGGCCATTGCCTTGTATGAAAAGTCCGGTTTTCATCAAATTGATTTGCGTAAAAACTATTATCCTAAACCAGATGGTGGTCGTGAGCATGCAATTATCATGGTGAAATCATGTAGTGATGACTTTTCCGAGTTGTTTAAATGAGAGAACAGTTAAGCTTCTGTATAACGCCATTATTTAATAATGGCGTTATTCCACCCCGAAGGTAGGGTGGTCATTAAGGAGTTTCCCAGTTGCTGCACTTCCTCGCTGCTCAGGCTGTGATTGAGTCTGCGCCACTGACCATCAATCAGTAACTCTAGCGGTAAATACTGCGATTTGTAGTTCATTTTTTCTGAGTGTGGTACCCAATAGCCCAAATACACAAACTGCAAAGCGCGTGCTTTTGCTAGCTCGATTTGTTTTAAAATGGCGAAAGTGCCGAGTGAGCGTTTGTTTTCATCGGGATCAAAAAAAGTATAAACCGCAGATAAGCCATCATCTAAAGGGTCGCAGGTCGAAACACAGATGAGTTGGTCTTCTTTCCACAGCTCTAAGAAAAAGCTCTCGGTACAGCTATGCACGAGGAATTTATCAAATTGATCGCGGCTAGGTGGGAACATGTCTCCATCGGCATGGCGTTTAAAGATATAACGCTCATATAAGTCATAATGTTTTTTGGTGGCATCCGCAGTGCGGGTAATTTTTAAAGTCAGATCTTGATTGCGTTTCCATGCTTTTTTTTGACTGCTGTTCATCTTAAATTCGCGTACAGGTACGCGGCTCGACAAGCACTGTCGACACAGATGACACTCTGGGCGGTAGACAAAATCACCACTCCGGCGAAAACCCACCCGAGAAAGTTCGGACAGCGTGACGACATCAATACGATGTGCTGGATCGAGAAATACCATCCGGGCTGACTTTTTTTCTAGATAGCTGCAGTCATGCGGTGGCGTGATGTAATACTGTAAATCATTCAGTAGGGACTTCGGGTGATACGAATTCATGATAAATCCCTCTATTATTCTTTATTCGGTCAGTCGCGCATTTTGCGCTATTGTTTTACTTGAAAATACACCCTCCTGATACATTTTCCAATCGATAGCGGGTTGATTTACAACATCTTGTAACGATTTTAAATAGGTTTGCCGAGAAAGTGTACAAGCACCGAGGCTTAACAGATGATCATTGACCAATTGGCAGTCGATCCAAGGCAGCTTATTTTCACGTCCAATCAACATCAGCGTATAAAAGGCCATTTTTGAGACATCCGTTTCGGTACTGAACATGGACTCCCCAAAACAGCCGTGTCCAATGCTGATGCCATATAGTCCACCAACCAAGCGTGTTTGATCCCATACTTCAACACTATAGCCATAACCTGCATCAAACATTGCGCAGTAGCCATCTATAATGTCTTCGCTGATCCACGTGTCATCAGCGTAGCTGCGTGGTAGTGAGCAGGCACGGATCACCCGTTCAAAAGCTTGATTGATGGTGATGCGATAATCTTGCTTTTTCATGCTCCGAAGGAGAGTTTTACTGGGCTGATAATCCTGCGGACGTATGATGCAACGTGGCTCGGGGCACCACCAGCAAATGGGCTCGCCTGTTGAGAACCATGGAAATAAACCATGGGTGTAGGCTTCAAACAGGGTAGAAGGGGAGAGGTCTGCACCGATACAAATTAAGCCTTCACCCTCAGGGTCAACTTCAAGCGGATCGGGAAAGATATACTCAGAAGGCGGTAACTGCTGCATAGTAGTGTGTATACATGATAAAAAATGACTTTAAGATCATACATAAAAAAACCGCCTATGGAAGGCGGTCTTTTTTCAAGGCTTAGATTATTCGCCTAAAGCATCCAAATACTTTTCTGCATCTAGCGCAGCCATACAGCCAGAACCCGCTGAAGTGATCGCTTGACGATAAACGCTATCAGCAATGTCGCCTGCTGCGAATACACCTGCAACAGAAGCAGCAGTGGCATTACCAGATGTGCCACTTTGGACTTGGATATAGCCATCACGTAAGTTCAATTGACCATCAAACATTGCGCTGTTTGGTTTGTGGCCAATTGCAACAAACAAACCTTGAACATCAATATCTTGTGTAGATTCGTCTTGAGTTGATTTTAAGCGAACGGCGGTTACACCCGTGTTGTCACCTAAAACTTCATCCACTTGGTGATTCCAAATGATGCTGATTTTGCCTTCTTTTTCTTTCTCAAATAAATGATCTTGAAGAATCTTTTCAGAACGCAATGAGTCACGACGGTGAACCAAAGTCACATGCGATGCAATGTTAGACAAATATAGTGCTTCTTCAACGGCAGTATTACCGCCACCCACAACCATGACTTTTTGGTTTTTGTAGAAGAAACCATCACAGGTTGCACATGCGCTCACGCCTTGGCCCATAAAAGCAGCTTCAGACTCAAGACCTAAGTACTGAGCGGTTGCACCTGTGGCAATAATCAGTGCATCACAAGTGAACTCATCCATGTCACCTTTGAGTACAAATGGACGTACAGAAAGATCGACTTCATTGATATGATCGTAGATGATTTCAGTACCAAAGCGTTCAGCATGCGCTTGCATACGTTCCATCAGTGCAGGACCTGTTAAGCCTTCAGGGTCACCCGGCCAGTTATCGACTTCAGTCGTTGTCGTTAGCTGACCACCGAGTTGGATACCCGCAATCAATGTCGGCTTTAAGTTGGCACGCGCAGCATATACCGCAGCGCTGTAACCCGCAGGGCCTGAACCGAGAATAATCAAACGTGAGTGACGAGCGCTCATACGTAGAATCCTTTTTTTATTTAGAAATTTGTGGAATTATACGTGAAACTCTATAACAGTTGTGTGAGTTCAATGTCGATATTATTGATCAATCAAATCGATTTGAGCTATATAGAAGAAATATGCGGTGTAGAGCGGGAAAAAGTGGAAAAATCATCTGCTCGCTATACATAAAGCATTTAAGAATAGTGCATCTTTTTATAAAGAAGAGGTGCATAATATGACGTTTATTGTGAAACTTTTGCTTTAGGTTTCGAACAAAAAACATTAATGAAGAATTTGTTACAGGACAGTATATGACTGAGGTGTCGGGTGCTTATGCACAGCGCTTATTAATGACATTATTTTTAGTCTCGTTTGGCATTTATTTGTTCCTTGCTACCGTGACCTATACCCCATTTGATCCGGGCTGGATGCATATATCAAGTGATACCTTGCAAGTCTCGAATGCCAGTGGCGTTGCTGGGGCGTGGATTGCTGACTTACTGTTCGGTTTTTTAGGCTGGGCAAGTCTACTTATTCCTGTGTTTTTGTTCATTGAAGCCATTCAAGTCTGGTGGCCGCATAGTTTTTTAAACCGCCCATTTCGTTATGCTGCACAATTCTTTATTTTGCTTGCAACCGCCAGCTTACTGTTCTTGTTTTGGAAAGTTCCAGCGGACACTTTAGACAATGCCTCTGGCGGCATTATTGGTTATGAACTGGGACAAAGTTTGTCGCAGATTTTAACCATTTACGGTGCAACCTTATTTTTGGTCGTGTTTACCGTGGTCTTATTGACCTTGGCTTTCGGTATCAAATGGAACCGTACTTTCGCGACCCTCAAAGCAACTCCTGCGTATTTACAAGATTTATTTTACCGTAACGTACCTGAAAGCGAGTCTGCCTTTGATCGTACGACGCCAAGCGTCAAAAAAGAAGTGATTGCAACGGCACCGAAAAAGGGTATTGAAGCAACGGAATTGGTCGAGGCACCAGTAGCCGTGCAAGAGGCATCAGTTAAAGCACCTCAGCGTGACTATTCAGCAGAGCATTTGTTTAATGACATGGTGGCCAAAGAGCAACGTGTTCAAGAACAACAGGTGGATGTGGATGATGAAGTAGAGCTTGAGCGGACGATAGAAAAAGCGCACCAATTAGAACAAGACAGTCAGCGCGTGGTAGCGACAGGGGAAGTATGGCGTGCATTAAACTCAGGTGAAGATCAACGTCATAAAAATGATATTGATGCTTTACTTCGTGCTGCCGAAGAAGATCGCCCATTTAGCCCAGAACAACATTTTCAAGCAGTGGTTCAAGATCATACAGCGCCAATTGCTGATCCTCATTATTTCCAAGACAATGCCCCTGCACAGAAGAAAAATGTTGATTGGGATGATGATGAAATCTTTGACGAGCTGCTTGCTGCCGTACCCAATGGTAAAACAGCAACGGATGTTCACAGCCCCTTCAATACGCCTGAAACTGTGTCTCATTTACATGTGGTTGAAGATCCAATTGCGGTAGCCGAGGTTGCAACTTTAAGTGCTGCTGCAAGTCCCGTTGCATTACAACCAGCGCCGAGTGGAATTGCAAAAGCACAGCTCGATGAGTTGGATGATTTAGACGAATTCCTTGCTGAAGATTGGTCGGAGCAGAAAGTTGCTGCTTCAGATGTACGGACCAGCAGTAGCTATGCGCAGTCATCTGCTTTTGTACAAGCACCCATTCAGCATCATAATACAGTGAGCACAAGTGCTACAGCGGCTGTAACCAAAGAAGTTTTGTCCAAAGAAGCATTTATTGAAGCATGGCAGGACACCGCTGGAAAACCGCAAGACGAAGAAGAGTTTGACTTTGATGCGCCACTGACGGATGCATCAGGCCGTCCAATGTCGTTGTCCATGCAAGTAGCAGAACGTCGTCGTGATTTATCACCGCTGCCAGGATTAGACTTACTGGATGAAGTTGACCTGAATAAAAAAGTCAATTTCACCGCTGAGCAGTTGGCGCGTTTATCTGAATTGCTTGAAATTAAGCTACAAGAATTTAATGTCAAGGCTAAAGTAGTCGAAGCACAGCCGGGGCCTGTGGTAACTCGTTTTGAGTTGGATTTAGCACCAGGTGTGAAAGCCTCTAAAGTGACCAATATTTCCCGTGACCTTGCGCGTTCAATGTCCATGGCATCTGTACGCGTGGTTGAAGTTATTCCGGGTAAACCGTATATCGGGATTGAAGTGCCGAATAGCACACGTGAAATGGTGCGTTTAATCGAGTTGTTGACTATTCCTGCTTTTACCGATCCGAATAGCATTCTTTCGATGGCAATGGGCAAAGATATTTCAGGTAATCCTGTCATTGCTGACTTAGGTAAAGCGCCGCATATGCTGGTTGCAGGCACCACAGGTTCAGGTAAATCGGTGGCAGTGAACTCGATGATTTTATCGATGTTGTTGAAATATACGCCGAATGAGTTACGTTTAATTTTGATTGACCCGAAACAGTTAGAGCTCGCTAACTATAACGATATTCCACATTTGCTCACCCCTGTGGTCACGGACATGAAAGATGCAGTCAATGCCTTGAACTGGTGTGTGAATGAAATGGAACGCCGTTATAAGCTGATGTCTTTCTTAAAAATTCGTAAGCTAGCGGACTATAACCGTAAAGTGGAAGAAGCGATTGCCAATGGTGAAGAGCTGATTGATCCGACTTGGAAAGCCAGTGATTCGGTTGCTGGTGAGCGCGCACCACGTTTGACCCCATTACCATCGATTGTAATTGTGGCGGACGAGTTTGCCGATATGATTATGCAGGTCGGTAAGAAAGCTGAAGAAATGATTACGCGTTTGGCACAAAAGTCACGTGCCGCAGGCATTCATTTGTTACTTGCAACGCAGCGTCCATCGGTCGATGTAATTACGGGGCTGATTAAAGCTAACATTCCAACACGTGTGGCTTTACGTGTGAACTCGAAAATTGACTCACGCACGATTTTGGATGCCGGTGGGGCGGAAGACTTACTGGGTCATGGTGATATGTTGTTCTTAGGCCCGGGTAAAATTGAACCTGAACGTGTACATGGTGCCTTTATTGCCGATGATGAAGTGAACCGCATCTGTGATGCTTGGCGTGAACGTGGCTCGCCAAATTATGTTGATGAAATCCTAACGCCATTTGATGAAGAGCCAAGTTCTCGTGGCTTTGAAGATGGTGATGGCGATCCAAACCGTGATGCACTTTATGACCAGTGCGTATCCTTTGTATTGGAAACACGCAAGGTTTCGGTGTCCTCGCTACAACGTAAGTTTAGTTTGGGCTATAACCGTGCCGCGCGGATTGTCGACCAAATGGAAGAAAATGGGATTGTGAGTGCGCAAGGTGCGAACGGTAAGCGAGAAATTTTAGTTTAAAAAGAAAGCCTGCGGATTGCAGGCTTTTTCTTAATCATTCAGTTTAGGCATCCAGTCATGCAAATTATTGATGCATTAATTCCATTGGTAGTACTCATTGCCATGGGGTATGTATTAAAGCGGTATCGCTTTTTAACGGTGGAATTTTGGCAAGGTGCTGAAAGACTGAATTATTGGATTTTATTTCCTGTTTTGCTGTTCAGTAGTCTAGCCACCGTTCATTTTAATGTCGGGCAAGTCCTGCCAGCGCTTGCTGTGGTCTTTACTGTGACCTTGCTGATGAGTGTGGTGCTGTGGGTATTAAAAGCGCTGTATAGTACGCCTGTGACGCAATTTGGCGTCTATTTACAGAGTCATATTCGTTTTAATACTTATATTGGTTTGACCAGTATGGCTTTGATTTTTGGCGCTGAGGGGATGCAAGTCTTTGCCATGATTATTGCCTTTGTCATTCCTTTGGTGAATGTACTGTCCGTACTTGGTTTTTCTCAAGGGCAGGGACTATCTTATAAAAATATTGCGTGGTCGGTTGCGAAAAATCCGCTGATTCTCGCCTGTCTGGTCGGGATCATTTTTAATTTTTCAGGTATGCATTTGTCCGAGAGCATTAACCAATCTTTAAAGCTAGTAGCAGGGATGAGCCTCCCGCTTGGGCTCTTGTGTGTGGGCGCAGCACTCCAGTTTGATGCGTTAAAATATGCTGGCCGAGCGCTAATTTTAAACACTTTGGGACGTTTAATCTTGGTGCCTATTTTGGCCTATGTAGGATGTCTTTTATTTGGTTTAGCAACATTTGAAACCATGATTGTGGTGGTTTTCTTCTCACTGCCGACGGCATCGGCTGCCTATGTCCTGACCAAATATTTTCAAGGGGACAGTCAACTCATGGCAGCAATCATTAGTTTGCAAACTTTGTGTTTCGGTTTGACTTTTCCACTTTGGATGTGGTTTTTACAGTCATAAAAAATGCCAGTCTCCTAGGAATGAACTGGCATTTGTAGATCATGCGCATTAAGCAGATCTAGGTTTAGGCGAATTTAGCCAAAACCTCTAAGAAGGGAGCTGCTTGACGTGGATAAGCGGCAATCACGTCATGGATACGCTGACCTTCTGGATTGGTGGCATTAATGTCGCGACCATCCGTTTTAAATTGGGTGAGCAGTCGCTCATAATCACTTGGGCGCATGTGTTTAAAGGCATGGTACAACACATGAAAGTCGCCATTCACACCTTCAGGAGGAAGCTGAGTTAAGTAGGCAAATACACGCTCATCTGACCATTCTTCATTGAACGTTGCTGGCTGAGATAATGCCATAGCAATCTCCTTGCTGGTTTAATCATTAAAAAAGGCAAAATATGGGAGACAAAGAAAATACTTTCTTGTGTCTGCGCATATTCTGCCTTGATTCAATTTGCTTGACTAATCAAAAATCAGATTAACGTTCTTCAGGCAAATTGATATTCATTTCAAGCATTTCAATATTCGCTTCAGAACGGACAGCCATTTGAATGTGCTGTTCATCTACACCGCGAACATAGCGATTCACCACTTGCATGATTTCTTTCTTCATTTGGTCGATTTTGTCTTGGCTAAGACGTTTACCTAAACCACTTTCAGACGCTACGATGACTTTTAAACGATCCTTCGCTGTTTGAGCACTAGACGGTTTTTCATCATTACTAAAAAGCTTACTCCAAAATCCTGCCATGTCTACGCTCCAAATAGTCGTGCTAACCAGCCTTTAGGCTTCACCGTAATATGACGGTAAGGACGTTCGTCACCTAAGAAACGTGCCACAAGGTCATCATAGGCTTGACCTGCTGATTCTTCAGTAAAGAGAATCACTGGTTTACCTTCGTTCGATGCTTGTAAAACACTCTTACATTCAGGAATCACTCCCAAAGTTGGCACACGTAAAATATCTTTAGAAATGTCGTCAATGGTTAACATTTCTTGTTTATCGGCACGTTCAGGGTTGAAGCGTGTGATACACAAGTGTTTACGAATACGACCTTCATTCATTTCAACTTTTTTGGTTTTGCTGTCGAGCATACCAATAATACGGTCAGAGTCACGTACAGATGAAATTTCAGGGTTGGTCACAATAATCGCTTCATCGGCATGGTACATTGCTAAAATTGCACCGCGTTCGATACCTGCGGGTGAGTCACAAATAATGTAGTCAAACTCTTGTGACAACTCATCCATGACACGTGCTACGCCTTCATCAGTTAAGGCATCTTTATCACGGGTTTGCGACGCAGGTAAGATATATAAGTTCTCGATATCTTTATCGCGGATAAGCGCTTGTTGTAATCGAGCTTCGTTATTTAATACATTGACAAAATCATACACAACGCGGCGTTCACAACCCATGATCAAATCAAGGTTACGTAAACCTACGTCAAAATCGATCACAACAGTTTTGTGACCACGTAGGGCTAAACCTGTTGCAAAAGATGCGCTTGTCGTAGTTTTGCCTACGCCACCTTTGCCTGATGTTACGACAACAATTTTCGCCACCGAATCCACTCCTGTTATGGTTTAAATCCCCTTATTTATCATTTGGGGCTTTTGGTGTTTATTTATACATTAAAATTCAAGCGCTTCAAATACAAGCTCTTGTTGATCATTTAAGTAAATATGTGTTGGGCGTTTTAAATGCTGCGCTGGAATATCATCTGCAACACAATAGGTCCCTGCAATTGAAACCAATTCAGCTTCTAGAGCATGACAGAAGATACGTGCAGCGCTGTTTCCGCCCGCGCCGGCAATGACTCTACCACGAGCACTACCATAAATATGTATATTTCCTGAAGCAATCACTTCCGAGCCGCTGTTAATGCCTGCGGTAATAATGATATCGCCTTGATTTTGCACCAAGCACTGACCCGTACGTAAAATTTCGTCATGGTATGAAGTTGCATGACGAATAACAGGTGCTGCCGCAACTGGTGCATTGGTAGAAGCTGTCGCAGCCGGAGCTGGGGCTTCAACCACTTGCTCTTTGGTTGCTTTGACTTCTTGAAGTTGCGAGCTAATACCATGACCTTGCGCAGGAATCACGGGGAATTGAATGGCACGGGCTTGTTCCGCCAAAATTCCTTCTTGTACTGCCATTGGCTGTACATCTAGATCCAGCAATAATTGAATCAAGGAAATTAACTCTTGCTCAACGCTACTTTCCAGAACAACTAACGCCCCAGCAGTCGATGCATTTTGTAATGTTTTACTTAATTGCTGTCGGATTGCATCATGATCATTGGTGTCAAGGGTAATGCGAATCGCATTGACCATTCTGCCAGTTATCCGGATATCAGCCATAATTTTTCCTTAAGACTTCTCAGATTTATTTTTTACTAAAGAAGTGATGTTGTAAATAGAGCAAATCCTAGAACAAAATGAAGGATTGCACTAGCTGCGTTTGTAATATTTTTACCTTAATGCTTATTCTTTGGCTTGATCATCTTTTTCAAGCTCTTCTAACCACTGTTTCACCTTAACTTGCTTGCGAATGGCATCCAAACTTTCATAGACCACAGACTCAACCAACTGTTCCAAAGACTGATTATCGATTTTTAAATCACTGACTTTTTCAGCTATCAAGCGATAGGTGGCATTGGGCTGTGCAGGATTTCCCACCACCATCGGTTCCAGTAAACCTTGTGTGATGTTTTCACCGAGTCGTTGTCCGATACTTTGAATTTGTTGCTCAATTCTTCCACCTACAATTGGAATCAAACGCAGTAATTGGGTCAGTTCAGGGGTATCTTCAATCGCACGATTCACAATCAGACCGACATTCTGAGCAATAAAATATTGACGTTGTTTCAGTTCAGTGGCGAGAGATTCTTGTAAAATTTCAGCCAATGCTTGTGCAAATAAAGCCCGATGATGATCGACCAGGTCATGGATAATTTTTTTATGGGTCGAACTGGTATTTAATTCGTGCTTCACCCCATCTAATACAGTAATCACGACGCGGTCAGAGAGCTCTTCCATCACCACGCGGTAGTAAAATTTGGCCTTAGCTTGTACCGATTGAGGAATGACGTTATAGCCTAATTCATGCAGGCGAAAAGCAATCACTCCTGCACGGAATAACCTTAAAAAGCGTAAATGAGGAATAATCGCTAAAATTTCGTACCAATGGATGAAAGGGAAGAAAAACCAGCGACGATGGTGTCTATAAATAATAGCAATACCCCAACGTACCAGTAATTCAGCAATCAAGAACAGAATAAACCAAGCTTCTGTGGTGATGACCCACGGATGCAAATGCTCACGATAGAAGCTTAAGACACTTTCTAGGTGAATGGCATGGAAAAACCATCCACCGATATTGCTCATGATAAAAAAATTAGCACACAAACAAAACAAGTTAAAAATGATGAGAAACACCATAAAAATGTCATAGATCAAAAACAGTTTGAAATACAAACTTTGTGGATCAACCTGATGATATTTAGACTTTTTGACTTGGTTATTCTGCATCATGCATAGACCCTTACTCGGTTAAATTGGAGGTTGAGTATTTGGCTTTCATTTTTTCAATCAACTGGTCTTTTTCAGTCCAAAGTTGATCGACCCACTGTTGGAATTGTTCACGAAAGTCTGCATCGTCTTCATAGTTTCCAGCGAGTACCCATGCAGGAATATCAATTTTACGTAAATTGACCGCAATCCGTGGGACTTCCCCGAGCCAAAATTCGCTATAGCCAGGTGCGCCGTCGGGATAGACAATGGTCATATCTACCAAGGCATCAATGTCATTACCTAAAATACTTAAGGCTAAGGCCAAGCCACCCGCTTTCGGTTTAAGTAAATTTTGATATGGCGATTGCTGCTGTGCATGTTTTTCTTGTGTAAAACGCGTGCCTTCCAAATAGTTTAACAGGGTGAATGGTTGGCTAAGCAGTTGTTCACAAGACTTGCGTGCCTCTTCCATATCGCGTGTTTTCAACGCAGGATTTTTCGCAATTTGTTCTTTACTATGCCGCTTCATCATCGGGAAGCCTAGAATTTTAAAGGCTTGGCCGACAAATGGAATAAAAATAAGTTCCCACTTGGTAAAGAAGCGGGTAAGGGGCATACGGGTTAAACCAAAATATTGGTTAACCGTGGTGTCGACCCAACTTTGGTGGTTACAGGTCATCAGGTAACGACCCTGCATACTCAGCTCAAGACCATCATCGACAGAAATATCCCATTTCGTGCTGGGCAAGACATGATCGATTAAATAATTGTTCACAGCCAGCCAACTGTTAGTGATTTGAATATTCGTCTCATCCACCTTTTTAGATTTTTTAAACAGTTTGGTCAGGCCAAGCGCAAGCACTGGAGGGCCATGAAAAAAAGTACTGCCTGTAATGACTGAACCAACAGTTAAACCACGTGTGATTTTTTTTAATAAAGGTTGTTTTTGGTTTGGTGATGACATAAAAATAAACCCTAAAATATAATGCGTTTCGCAACTCGTTCTATTTCTAAAGCTCAATATAGTACGGGATGATCAAATAGAAAAGCACCAAGCATTAACTGTGTAGAAATTGTGACGAAGAAAGCCTTGAAAAGGAAATTTTTTATTACATATTGTAAATAAAGGCTTTATTGTTAACAAAAAATCAATGGTCTAGATCATCGTTTTACGACAATATTCGGTCTATAAACAAAACACACAAAGAAGGAGGCATGCGATGCGTGCACTAGCAATTTCCGCAGTCGTTGGGGCAATGGTTCTTACAGGTTGTCAAAGCACTGGTAATAACATTGGCGGTGTAGAATACGATAAAGCTGCTCTAGGGACCTTAATTGGTGCTGCTGCAGGTTATGGTGTTTCTAAAGGAAACGCAAACACGAGTCGTCAGAATAACCGTGCTGCAGCGATTGGTGCTGTACTTGGTGGCGCAACTGGTGTTTACCTTGACAACAAAGAGAAGAAACTTCGCCAACAAATGGCGGGGACTGGTGTAGAAGTTAACCGTAATCCAGATGGCTCTGTAGGCTTAATCATGCCGGGTAACATTACTTTTGATACCAACAAATCAAACATCAAGCCGAACTTCTATTCAACTTTAAACAAAGTTGCGCAAACCTTAACTGAAGATAACAAGAGCGGTATTCTTGTAACAGGTTATACAGACAGTACAGGTAATGATTCAATCAACATTCCTCTGTCTCAAGCGCGTGCGCAATCTGTAGCAAGCTACTTGGCATCTCAAGGTGTTTCTACAACACGTATTAATGCACAAGGTCAAGGTTCAGCAAACCCAATCGCGTCTAACGCGACTGCTGAAGGCCGTGAGCAAAACCGTCGTGTAGAAATCAGCATCTACGCAATTCAATAATTTTTATTGAAGACTGAAAAACCACCTTCGGGTGGTTTTTTTATGACTGTTAAAATATGAATTTGCATTATGCATCTGTAGCGGAGATGACTATAATCGAGCTCGGAATGAAATAGAGGAAAGACTATGTCACTGGCAAGTCAATTAAACGACAAGCAACTTGAAGCCATGAAATACACTCAAGGACCCTTGTTAGTACTTGCAGGGGCTGGTTCAGGTAAAACTTCGGTGATTACCCGTAAGATTGCCTACTTGGTGAAACACTGCGGCATTCCTGCTTATCGTATTACCGCGATGACGTTTACCAACAAAGCAGCACGTGAAATGAAAGAACGTGTCACCAAGTTGCTGTCACGTGAAGAGGCAAAAGGGCTTTCAGTTTCGACCTTCCATACTTTCGGTCTAAACATGCTGCGTTTAGAGCTGAAACACACGCCATTAAAAAATAATTTTTCTATTTTAGATGCGGACGACTGTAAGCGTATTTTGATGGACTTGATGCACCGTGACAATTTATCCGGTGCGGAAAGTAAAGAACTGATTGCCAAAGCCATGAAGATGATTTCAGATTGGAAAAACGATCTGATTCCGCCTGAGCAAGCACACACCACCTGTGAAACAGCAGAAGATGTTCAGTTTGCGCACTTGTATCAACTGTATGAACGTAATTTACGTGCCTATAATGCGGTTGATTTTGATGACCTGATCGTGATGCCGACGCGTCTTTTACAAGAAAATGCAGAAGTCCGTGAGCGCTGGCAAAATCGCATTCGCTATTTATTGGTCGATGAGTATCAAGACACCAACACCGCACAGTATATTTTGGTGAAATTGCTGGTCGGGGTGATGGGACAGTTCACTGCGGTGGGTGATGATGACCAATCGATCTACGCATGGCGTGGTGCCAAGCCTGAAAATATGGCTTTGCTGAATGAAGATTTTCACAATTTAAAAGTGATTAAACTCGAACAGAACTATCGTTCGACCAGTCGTATTTTAAAAGCGGCCAATACCGTGATTGGTAACAATCCGCATATTTTTGATAAAAAACTGTGGTCAGATAAAGGCCATGGTGAAGTGATTCGAGTGATTACGTGCCGCAATGATGACGATGAGTCAGAACGCGTAGTGAAAGACTTAATTACCCATAAACTGATGAATGGTAAAAATTGGAAGGATTACGCCATTTTGTATCGGGGTAACTTCCAAGCACGTGCATTGGAAACACAACTGCGTCAAATGCAGATTCCGTACAAATTATCAGGTGGTCAGTCGTTCTTCGGACGAGCTGAAATCAAAGACGTGATGAGCTATTTGCGCGTCATTATTAACCCTGAAGATGACAGTGCATTTTTACGGATCATCAATACACCTAAACGTGCCATTGGGCCTGTGACTTTAGAAAAGCTGGGGCTGTTTGCACAAGAAAATCATTTGTCTTTGCTCTCTGCCGCAGGTGATCAACGTCTCACCATGGTGATTCCTAAAAAAGCCACCACGCAGTTGGCGGAGTTTGCAGACTTCATTACCACCTTTACCCGTGAGTTGCTTGAGGATGATGAACCTGTACCGATTATTCGCAAGATGATGGTTGAAGCGGGTTATATCGACTATGTCAAAGAGTCTGCGGCGACGCCTGCGCAAGAAAAAACCAAGCTTGATAATATTGAAGTGCTGTATAGCAGTATTCAAAGTTTGATTAACCGTGCTGAAGATGTTGATGAGAAAAACATTGAAAGTGTAATTCGTAAAATGGTGTTGCTGGATATGTTAGAGCAGCAGCAAGAAGAAGAAGACACTGACAAAGTAAACCTGCTCACGCTTCATGCATCCAAAGGTCTTGAGTTTCCATATGTCTATCTGATTGGTCTTGAGGAAGAGTTACTGCCGCATAAAAACTCGATTGCCGCAGATACAGTTGAGGAAGAGCGTCGCCTGATGTACGTGGGCATCACTCGTGCGCGTCAGGGTTTAACCATCACGCTTGCAGAACAACGTAAGGCGGGCGGTCAAATGAAGCAAATGACACCAAGTCGCTTCTTGGATGAGTTGCCGCAAGATGAGTTGGAATGGCTGGGGCGTAAAAAGAAACTGGCGGGCAATGTCGATCCGAAATTACAAGCGCAGCATTATTTAGACAATTTACGTGCGTTGATTAAGCGCTAAATATTTTTTTGTTTTAGAAATTTATTGTACTAGGAAAAAGAGAATGAAAGTTCAGGTTAAAGTGTTGGATTCACGTTTAGGCAATGAATGGCCAATGCCAACCTATGCGACAACGGGTTCAGCAGGCTTAGACCTTCGTGCATGTGTCGATGCTGCGACCGTCATTGAACCGGGACAAACTGTTTTGGTCAAAACGGGCTTATCTATTTATATTGAAGACCCACACTTTGCGGGTTTAATTTTACCGCGTTCAGGCCTAGGTCATAAGCACGGCATTGTTTTGGGTAACTTGGTGGGCTTAATTGATTCGGACTATCAAGGTGAATTGATGGTGTCGGTTTGGAACCGTAGCCAAACAGCTTTCAGTTTAGAGCCAGGTGAACGTCTTGCACAGTATGTACTCGTACCTGTGATTCAAGCACAGTTCGATATTGTAAATGAATTTGAAGCGACAGAACGTGGTGCAGGTGGTTTCGGACATACTGGTCAAAACTAATCTCTCAGTGATAAAGTAAAACAACAAAGCCTCTCCATGAAAGAGGCTTTGTTGTTTTAATGCTGAATGATCATTTTTAGTTCATAAAAAGTTACAACTCTTTTTTGAATCCTTAGTAAAATTAAACCCAGCGTTAAGCATAACAACAAGGACAGCTGAAAGAGCTGTTGATCTGAATAAATTAGAAGTTAGACCTATGGATTTTCAGCCAAAATTTCCTGCACATATTTTTCGTGCCTATGACATTCGTGGCAAATTGGATGTTATGAGTGCTGAGCTGATTCGTGCCATTGCACAAGCGCTCGCAACTCAATATTTAAAGACTGGGCAGACACGTTTAGCCATTGGTTATGATGCTAGACAAAGCAGTCCTGCTTTTGCAGAAATTATTTACAAAGAATGTCTTAAACAGGGCTTAGATGCGCAAATCATCGGATGTTGTGCTAGTCCTGTGTTGTATTACACGGCACGCCAGTTTGATGGCAATGGCATTATGGTGACAGCCAGCCACAATCCGAAGTCGGATAATGGGATCAAATGGATTATGCAGAGTGAGCCTCCTTTACCTGAGGCAATCCAGCAGGTGGCACGCGATGCAAATGAATATTTTGACAGCCATGCAGAGATGAACTGGCAAACGTTGCCACATCAGATCGTGCCTGAATATTGTCTGGCTTATCAGGCGGCATTGCTCAATGATATACAGCTCATGCCTCAACCGCGACCCTATAAAGTTGTGGTGGATGGTTTATACGGTTCAGCGGGGCGTTGTGCCGTTTTGGTCTTAAAGAAACTCGGCTGTGAGGTGCATGCTTTACGCTGTGAGGCCAATGGTGAATTTCCTGAACATGCCCCCGATCCATCTCAAGCCAAACATCTAGATCTGCTACGAAACGCCGTGCAACAGCAGCATGCCGATATCGGTATTGCCTTTGATGGGGATGGTGACCGTGTTGTATTGATTGATGAAAAGGGCGTAATCATTTCAGCAGACCGTTTATTGTCCTTGTTTGCGCACATGTGTTTGGCTGATCATCCAGCACATGAAGTGGTTTTTGATGTGAAATGTTCCACCATGGTTCGAAATACAGTACTGGCCCATCAGGGTATTCCAAAAATGATTCGTACAGGCAGTTCTTTTTTGCGGAAATATTTGGCGCAATCTAAAGGACATGCGGTTTTTGGCGGTGAATATGCAGGGCATTATGTGTTTAATGATGGTCGTGGTTTTGGTTATGACGATGGTTTATATGCCGCACTACGTGTGTTGGAATACTTAAGCTTGAAGCAATGCACTTTGTCGGAAGCACTGGCAGACTACCCAGAGCGTGCCAGTACAGAGGATATTTATATCAGCACCCATCAGATTTCACCCGCGCTGGTTTTAGCGAATGTGGAAAAACAAAGTCAGCACTTTCAAGCGGAAATGAGTAAAATTGATGGCGTAAGACTTGATTTTGAGGATGGATTTGGCATTATTCGAGCATCGAATACGGGCGAGTATTTTACTGTGCGTTTCGACGCGGACAGTGATCAGCGGCTCCATCAAATTCGCCATAACTTTGTGCACATGCTGACGGCAGATTATCCGCAGATTGCACAAGACCTATTAGACGCCCATTAAGGAGAGGCACATGCCACATCAACATACTGGCCTCGACAAAGCACAAGTCCTGACTGAAGCTTTGCCGTACATTCAACGTTTTGCTGGAAAAACGCTAGTAGTGAAATATGGTGGCAATGCAATGACCGATCCTGAGCTTGAGAGCTCGTTTGCACGTGACATCGTTTTGTTAAAAACCGTCGGTTTAAATCCAATCGTGGTGCATGGCGGTGGTCCACAAGTGGACTCGTTTTTAAAGCAATTGGGGCGTGAGTCTGACCGTATAGATGGCATGCGTGTGACCGATCCAGCGACCATGGAAGTGGTTGAAATGGTGTTGGGTGGTAGTGTGAATAAATCCATCGTGAACTTGATTAACCAACATGGCGGTCGTGCCATTGGTTTAACGGGGAAAGATGGTAATTTACTGCGTGCACAAAAGTTACTGATGGAAAAAACTGCGGAAGATGGCACGGTACAAAAAATTGATCTTGGCCTAGTCGGTGAAGTGACCAGTGTTAAAACTGATGTATTGGAAATGTTTACCAGTGGTGATTTTATTCCTGTAATTGCACCCTTAGGTGTGGATGAAGAGGGCAATACCTATAACATCAACGCAGATTTAGTGGCTGGAAAAGTGGCTGAAGCTCTCGGTGCTGAAAAGCTGATTTTGTTGACCAATATATCAGGTGTTTTAGATGAAAATAAAAACCTACTCACGGGTCTAACCACCCAAGAAGTTGACCGTCTCATTGAAACGGGCGTGATTTATGGCGGGATGATTCCGAAAGTAGGTTGTGCTCTAGATGCGGTGAAAGGCGGTGTGGTAAGCGCGCATATTGTGGATGGTCGTGTGCCACATGCAACGTTGTTGGAGATTTTCACCGATCATGGTGTCGGTACATTAATTACCAATCGCAGTAATAAACACTAGCATTTTAAAAAAGCCTCTTCGGAGGCTTTTTTTAGGCCGATGCATTTTATAAAAATAGTTTTATGCGTGAATGTGTTCGGGTTATGAAGGGCAGAGTAAAACTTGAAGTGCGACATAAACCACCTAATTAATTTAAAGGGTTTATGGAGTATATAAAATTGTCATACCATCATCTTAACTTTGAAGATCGTACTGCATTAATGCTTGAGTCAAGAAAAGAAGGCTTTTCAGCCAGAAAATTTGCTGAACTTATTAAAAGACATCCTAGTACGATCTATCGTGAGCTTAAAAGAAATAGCATCAATGACGTTTATCAAGCTCAATATGCTTCTGATAACACTTTTGCTAGACGTAGACGTGGTCACAGAAAACTCAAAATCGATTCAATCCTCTGGAAATTTATTGTTGAAGCGATCCGTTGTTTATGGTCTCCTCAGCAAATAGCAAAGCGTTTAAAGACATTTCCTGATTTGGATCAAACAATGAATGTAAGCCATACAACGATTTATTCAACGATACGAGCATTACCCAAGGGTGAGTTGAAAAAAGACTTATTATCCTGTCTACGTCATGAAAATAAAAAGCGAAAAGCTAACGGTGAACCTAAAAAAGATTCTATATTACAGGATATTAAAACTATTCATGAGCGCCCAGCCGAAGTTCAAGAAAGAAAAATACCGGGTCATTGGGAAGCTGATTTAATTAAAGGTAAAGACAATAAAAGTTCGATAGCAACACTTATTGAACGAAATACACGGCTCTGTATCTTGGCAACATTACCTGATGCAAAGGCAGAATCAGTGCGCAAGGCTTTAACTGAAGCTCTGAAATATTTACCTGCAGAACTGCGTAAAACGTTGACCTATGACCGTGGACGTGAGATGTCAGAACATAAAATACTCGAAGAAGATTTAGGCATAGATGTATATTTCTGTGACCCACATTCACCCTGGCAAAAAGGCACATGCGAAAATATGAATGGTTTAATTAGGCAATATTTACCTAAAGGGATTGATTTAAATCAGGCAGATCAGCATTATTTAAATCAAGTTGCCATGTCACTGAATACTCGTCCTAGAAAGGCGTTAGATTGGCTTACACCATTAGAGAAATTTGCTCAGCTTGTTGATTATCATATGGCTTTTGAAACTGTCGCACCTCATGTTTGAATTCGCCAAGCATTGTGAATTGCAAGCCAGTCAGGACTCATGCACAATAAAACCATCATAAATAAATATGTTTAAATAAGATCAAGATTATGTGCCAACTGCTCGGAATGAATTGTGCAACACCGACTGATATTACCTTTTCATTTCGAGGCTTTTCACAGCGCGCGGGGATTACTTCAGACCATTGTGACGGTTTCGGGATTGCTTTTTTTGAGGATAAAGCTTGCCGTTTATTCGTTGACAATCAATCTGCAGTTGAGTCACCGATTGCTGAATTAATTCGTAATTATCCAATCAAATCACGCAATGTGATTGCACATATCCGCAAAGCGACGCAGGGAAAAATTAACTTAGAAAACTCACACCCATTTAGTCGTGAGTTATGGGGACGACAGTGGATTTTTGCCCATAATGGCGATTTGCATGACTTTGATCCTGTACTTTCAGGACGCTTTACCCCAGTGGGTAATACCGACAGTGAACGTGCATTTTGCTATTTACTTGATCAGCTGGTGAACAAGTTTGGCTATATCGAGCCAAGTCTAGATCAAGTTTTTGATTTATTAACGGATATTTCTCCACGGATTGCGGAGCATGGCACGTTCAATTTTTGTTTATCGAATGGACAAGCCTTGTTTAGTTATGCCATTACCAAACTGCATTGGTTGGTGCGTGAGTACCCATTTAAACCTGCGCAGCTGATCGACATTGATGTTGAAGTCGATTTTAGTCAAGTGACTACCGCAGAGGATCGCGTGGCCGTGATTACTACCGAACCGTTGACTCAAAATGAAGCGTGGACAGCCTTTGCACCAGGGGAAATGATTTTATTTCAATATGGCAAAGCGATCCGCCACCAAATGACCCATGTGGAACGTTTAATCCGAGAAGCCAAAGATCCGTCTTTAAAACGCGTCACTAAAGCAGATCAATATTAATTTATTTCAAAATGATTAGAATATAAAAGCATGTTGATAATAATATAAAACATGCTTTTATTTTGATACATACTTATAAAATAATAAAATCGATTAAATAATAACTTATTCTTTTGGTCGGATTTAAATTTATTTACCTATTTAAAATATATACTTAAGTTTAATTGTGTGAAAATAGTATAAAACCAACCAATTTGATTCACTTTTATTTTTAATTATAGTCGATATGATTAATTCATGTAATTAATCTATTAATTTTTATTGGGTGGTCGGAATGATAATGAAGTGGGTTCCAGAATATAATACTGGTATCGATGTGATTGACGATCAACACCGTCGTATTCTTGATTATATCAATGAAATTGATGCGATTGATGTCAATACTGACCGTGAACGCGTGAAACAGATTTTAGAAAATATTATTAGACTTCCTTCATAAATCATTTTTCAATCAATTTAATTGTTTATCTTTCACCCAATCTAAATTGTATATGCCAGCAAGTAAATTAAACCGCAGGTTTAATCTTTTACGACGATTTCTATATACACAAGATAAAATCTTAAAACATTTCATCCTTCCAAATACATGCTCTACTTGAATTCGTCTACGACCAATCTCTCTATTTAACTTTTTTAATTCAGAATCTAGTTTTTCAGTTTTCTTTGCTTTAGATGGCATGAGGCATCCAAAACCCAATTTCTTTATCCCTAAATACCCCTTATCAACGATAAAAAAGGGCTTAAATTTTAATTTCCTCATGCTTTTTTTAAATATTTTAAAATCATGCATGCTTCCATGACTTCCACATACACTCAGTATTTCACCTGTTGTATAGTGCATAGATAGCTGAAATTTAAAGGTATGTCGCTTTTTTTTACCGCTATACCATTTCTTCTGTTTTTTTTGGACGTTGAACTAATATTTCAGTTGCATCAATCACAACAACTTCCCAATCCACTTCATCTCGATTAGGAAGTTGTTTTGGCAAGTTAAATTTTCCAGAACCGATTAAGGTATCTTCAATAACACGTGTGATACGAATTGCACTCGTTTCAGATACACCGTAACTCATACCAAGATGGAAAAATGTTCGATATTCTCTCCAATATTCTATACATAAGAGCAAACGATCTTCCAACGGTAATTTATGCGGTCGTCCTTTACCAATATGACCAGGTAAATGCTTATTTAGCTCGGCCAACATGAGGTTAAATGTAGCCCAACTAACACCGGTAAGCCTACGAAACTTAACGTCTGATAATTTTTGAATATCTTTGAATTTCATCCAAGGATTATCTCTTGAATTAAATAATTTTGCTGATTAATTTAAGATCAAATAAATTGTGCGTTTTTTGATTTATGACGGAAGTCTATTGATTACACACAGTCTCACTTCACTTTTGAAGAGTCTCTCCAAGAAGAAGCGGGTTATAAATATCGTGTGCCACACAAACGTGTACATGATTTATTTATAAAAAAAATTGAATCTTATCGTGACCGTTTTGAGCTGGGTCATTCAATCGAAGCTGAGCTGCATGAAGTGTTGTCGAAATGGCTAATTAATCATATCCAGCACGATGATGCAGATTATGTCGGTGCCGTAAAAGAAAATATGATGGGCATTATCAAAGAAAAAGAAAAGAAAAAAGGGAAAAATTGGTTTGCTCGTTTCTTTTCATAAGTGAGCCAAACGAGGGATAAAAACAATAAATTTTAATTATATTTAGCGCAGCAAATCATCAGTTTTGATGGTTTGCTTTTTGTTTTTGATTTTCAGAAGCGAGCAAGGCAAAATAGCGCAAGACTTATTGAAGGAACGCATCATGCAAGACAATGCTCTGTCACGATGGTTATCGCCGCTGATGGCATTTTGTTTATCATTTATTATCATTGCCACACTTGCACCCTTGGTGGGAATTCAGGTTGAACGTCAGCTCGACTTTTGGTTACTTTGGTTAGTGACCATGGTGATCTTGGCTTTACCTGTGTGTTACTTAGAAATTGCCTTAGCCAAGCGTTCAAAAACCACGGCATTGAATGCTTTGTCGAGTTTGACACGTGATGCCGATGCTTCACAGACGTGGCGTCTTGTGGGATGGCTTGCTGTCGTTTTTATTCCTTTTTTAGCGGGCGGCATGTTGTCTAATGCTGCGCAACTATTAAATCAATATGCATTGGCCGATATGACATCGTCCGTGATCTTTATTGCTTTGGCTGTGGTTGCCATCGCGTTGTCTTTTGCCCCACGTCTGTTGACCTTAGCGTTAATGGCGGTCGGTGTGCTGATCTCCTTAGTGCTTGCAAACCTTTTTGGTACAGGAACCGCTGAGTGGCAAGTGACACCGGTTGAATTTTCAGAATGGGGCAGTGCAACGGTATTGGCTTTGGTGGCAAGTGGTTTAGGACTCGGCCTGTACTGGCAAAATAGTTTGGTACAAGTTCAGCAGCAAGATGCTGCAAGCAAGACTGTTTTACCGATTTGGATTGCACAAATTTTGGCGGTAGTTGCTTTTGCATTTTTTGCAGTCCAAGCGGCATTACCTGCGTATGCGATTGCTTTAACTGCGGTTGCAGCGGCAGCCGTGCTGTTACAGATGGCACGTGAGCAGTTGGCACAGCGCCAATTAAATATTGTGATTCAGTGGCTCGTGCTGCTGGCTGCAACGTTGGTGTGGTTGATTCCAGCCACTGGCCCGATTTTTAACATCTTACTGATGCTGTGGGGCTTAGTGATTTGTTTGATTTATGCCATTTTTGCTGGTTGGATTATGAAAATTAGCCATTTACGTAAGTCGATGAACTTTAGTAATGAAGCTTTTTATAATATTTGGCGCATTGCCGTGCGTGTGGTATTAACTGTTTCTATCGTATTGGCAATTGTAGCCGTACTTGGAAAACTGATTTAATGCGCATGCTTCAACAAGTCTGGGTTGCTTATGCAACAGCAGACCAGCAGTTTCATATTAGTGTGCCGTTTTCTGAGGGAATGACGGCACAAGATGCGATTCAACTGAGTGGTATAGGCTCGCAGGTTGAATTGCCTGAGCCTTTACAATTGGGCATCTTTGGTGTCCGATTGAAAGACCTTCAACAGGTTTTACAGGTAGGGGATCGTGTTGAAATTTATCGCCCTTTGAGCATTAATCCTAAAGATATTCGAAGGATACGTGCACAAAATAACCCCGTGGGGCGCTTTGCCAAAGGCAATCGCTTAAAACAATCGAAATGATATGAAAAACCCCTCAGTCGAGGGGTTTCTTTTTTAGAATAAGGCTTTATAGTGGGGGCGCGTTTAGAATCGCTTCTTTCGATGCTGGTAAGCCCGGCTGAGATGCAGGAATGGTTTCTAAGCCTTCAATTTTTTGCACAATACCGTTTGGGTCGAAATAGACTTTCAGGTGTTGACCTTGTGCAGCAGGAATCTTGGCTTTTTTAGCATACGTTCCTGGGGTATAATTGTAGATGTAGTCCCAACGTAGCGGATTCATTGGATCTGAAACTGTCGGGCTGCCAAGCAAAAAGCGAACTTGTTGATGGCTCATGCCAACTTGTATTTTTGACGCTTGTGCTTGAGTTAATGGCGTACCTTGAGGAATATCAACTTTATAAACGCCCAAGGTCGAACAGCCTGCGAGCAGTGAAGTGACGAATAACGCCAACATGATTTTTTGCATTTTGCTACACTATCCCAAATTAATTATGATGCAATTGAGCCACGGATAGATCATACTGCATCTACACTTTGTTGCATATTCTAACTTTAAATTTGTTGAGAGACCTTTTTACATGCCAATTTCAAATCAAGATCTACGCAAAGCTGGACTTAAAGTTACACTTCCACGAATTAAAATATTAGAACTACTAGAAAATTCAAAACAACACCATTTAAGTGCGGAAGATATTTATAAGACTTTACTTGAACAAGGTGAAGATGTCGGTTTAGCAACTGTTTACCGCGTGTTAACGCAGTTTGAAGCAGCGGGCATTATTCAGCGCCATCACTTTGAAAATAACCATTCTGTTTTCGAAATCATGCAAGACGATCATCATGATCATATCGTTTGTCAAAACTGCAACAAAGTGGTTGAGTTTAGCAACGAAGTGATTGAGCATGAGCAGCACGAAGTTGCTGAAAAGCATGGCTTTACTTTAACAGGTCACTCCCTAAACCTATACGGTTACTGTGATGCTGCAGAGTGCCAAGAAGCACTTCGTAAAAAGTAATCACTTAGATCTAAAAAAAGGGCTTCATGAGAAGCCCTTTTTTATTGTTTAAAGGAATACTTAAGCTTGTCCATCAAACGTGATGTTTGCACTGGCATGCAATAGACGATCACCGCCTTCTTCGGACAACTTGATTTGTAAACGTAAGTCGTTTGGAGAGTCGGCGTGTTTCAGCGCATCTTTATAGGTAATCTGCTTGGCTTTGTACAAATCGAATAAGGCTTGGTCAAAGGTTTGCATACCGAGTTCACGAGAACGTTTCATCAGGTCTTTAATTTCGTGGATTTCACCTTTACGGATCAAATCGGAAATTAACGGTGAGTTAATCAAAATCTCAATCGCAGCGCGACGTGAATTACCGTCAGGTGTTGGAATCAACTGCTGTGCAACCATCGCTTTAAGGTTTAAAGACAAGTCCATAAACAATTGGCTATGACGGTCTGCTTCAAAGAAGTGAATAATACGGTCGATGGCTTGGTTGGCATTGTTGGCATGCAGCGTTGCAAATACCAAGTGACCTGTTTCAGCAAAGGCAATCGCATAATCCATGGTTTCACGGGAACGAATCTCACCAATCAGAATTACATCGGGTGCCTGACGTAAGGTGTTTTTCAGTGCGATTTCAAAAGAGTCCGTATCAATGCCCACTTCACGCTGGGTAATGATACAGCCTGCATGCTCATGAATAAATTCAATTGGGTCTTCAATGGTAATGATATGACCTTTTGAGTTTTGGTTACGGTAACCAATGATCGAAGCTAAAGAGGTCGATTTACCCGTACCTGTTGCACCCACAAAGATGATGATGCCACGTTTGGTCATGGCCAACTCTTTGAGTACAGGCGGGAGTTTTAACTCATCCATGGTTGGAATTTGCGTCTCAATTCGACGCAAAACCATACCTGGCATATCACGCTGTTGAAAGGCACTGACACGAAAACGTGCAGTTTTATCCCGATTCATAATCGCGAAGTTGCACTCACGTGTGTCTGCAAATTCTTTACGCTGCTTGTCACTCATAATCGAGTTGAGCAGTTGCCCCGCGACATCACCCGTCAGCTTACCCTTAGCCACAGGCACAATTTGACCATTAATTTTCATGGAGGGCTCAACATCAGCGGTGATAAATAAATCCGACGCTTTTTGTTGAATCATATAATTGAGTAAGTCGTTAAAATCCATATCTATACCCCAAATCCATTGTTTTCTTATAAGAAGGTTTCAGGTTGCTTGGCAGCTGTACGCGCAGTCTGTGGACTGATCACCCCTTTGGTGACCAAGTTTTTCAGACTTTGATCCAGTGTGGTCATACCGTAGTTTGCACCAGTCTGAATAGCAGAATACATCTGTGCCACTTTGTTTTCACGAATTAAGTTACGAATGGCAGGAATACCAATCATGATTTCATGCGCGGCAACACGGCCACCGCCATTTTTCTTAAGTAAGGTTTGAGAAATCACGGCTTGTAGCGATTCAGATAACATGGCACGAACCATGTCTTTTTCTTCAGCAGGGAATACGTCAATCACACGGTCAATGGTTTTTGCCGCAGAGGTGGTATGTAGTGTACCGAAGACCAAGTGACCCGTTTCTGCTGCTGTGAGCGCCAAACGAATAGTTTCAAGGTCACGCATCTCACCCACGAGGATAATATCGGGGTCTTCACGTAGTGCTGAACGCAGTGCTTCGTTAAAACCATGTGTATCACGGTGCACTTCACGTTGGTTGATCAAGCATTTTTTTGACTGGTGTACAAATTCGATTGGGTCTTCAACCGTTAAGATATGGTCATAGCGGTTATCGTTAATATAATCGATCATTGCCGCCAATGTGGTAGATTTACCAGAACCGGTAGGCCCCGTCACTAAAACTAAACCACGTGGCAATTCACATAACTCTTTGAAGGTTTGTCCTAAACCTAAGTCTTCCATGGTCAGGACTTTAGACGGAATGGTACGGAATACTGCACCTGCACCGCGGTTTTGGTTGAATGCGTTCACACGAAAGCGAGCAATGCTTGGAACTTCAAAGGAAAAGTCCGTTTCTAATTTTTCTTCGAAATCACGACGTTGTTTGTCATTCATGATGTCATAGACCAGTTTATGCACTTCTTTGTGTTCTAAAGCTGGTAAATTGATACGACGAACTTCACCATCGACACGAATCATCGGTGGCATACCTGCAGATAAGTGTAAATCTGATGCCCCGTTCTTAGCCGAAAAGGCTAGTAATTCTGTGATATCCATTATTTCCCCGAGTTCATTTAAATGCTAATTATTTTGATAGAATAATAAGGCTTTCAATCAACTTAACCAACAGTTTGTTGAAAGGCAAAGCAAAAAAGATGACCGAAATGAGACCCTCGTCAATGAATATCTTGCAAAATTCACGTCAATACGTGTTATCCCAAATTAAACAGGCCTGCGAAATTTCAGGGCGTGACGTGGAGTCTGTAGAACTTTTGGCGGTTTCTAAAACACATCCGAGCGAAGTGTTACGAGACATGTACGCTTGTGGTCAACGCGCCTTTGGTGAGAACTACCTACAAGAGGCTTTGCAGAAGATAGAGGCGCTACAAGATTTAGAGATCGAATGGCATTTTATTGGGCATGTACAACGCAATAAAACCAAACATTTGGCTGAAAAATTTGCATGGGTGCATGGAGTTGATCGTTTAATTATTGCAGAGCGTTTATCGGCGCAGCGTCTGATAACACAACCACCATTAAATCTTTGTCTACAGGTCAATATCGATGCTCAAGACAGCAAAGATGGCTGCCAACCTGACGAGGTTGCTGAGTTGGTAAAAAGTATCAGTCAGTTGCCTCACATCAAGCTGCGTGGTTTGATGGTGATTCCTGCACCGAACAATACCCAAGCCTTTAAGGCCGCAAAAGCGTTATTTGACCAAGTGAAAGAGCGGCATGTACATCCTGAAGACTGGGATACCTTAAGCATGGGCATGTCAGGCGATATGATCGATGCGATTGCAGCTGGGTCGACTATGGTTCGCGTTGGAACTGCCTTGTTCGGAGCGAGAGATTATTCACAGCATTAAGTCTAAATAGGGCTTCTTGTGCTTAAAGGCAGTGAGAAGCGCTTAACTTACAATTATATAAAACTAATAGGCTGCTGAAAAAATAGGCTTAATTTAAACTCATGAATTGAACCGTCTATAGATTAGACAGATGAACAATGATTGCCTGACAACGATAAAAATTGCATTTAGGATGAGGCCAAAATGAAAAAACTCTATTTATTTATCTCCCTGCTTTTGAGCTTATTTGTGGCAGCTTGTAGTAGTACAAATACCAAAATGAGTGAGATGAGTGCGGAATCTACGGTTCAGAATGCTCAGGTCGCTAAAAGTGAAAAATTAGGCACCAAGTGGGGTGATGAGATTAGTTCAAACGTCACGGAAGTCAATTTAAAACGCTTATCCAGTAGCCCAATTGCTGAATCACAAGTTCGCTATGCCAGCAAAAAATATGTGGGTAAGGCCGTGAACAGTCTGTCATTGGCCGCTGGAAAGATCAGTTTTTCGATTGTAGATGATGCGCAGCGTCCACTGCCTTTATTCCGAGATGGTCAGCAGTATTATTTATCTGGTAAAGATGGACAAAGTTATCAACTCAAATACCAAAACCATAGCAATAGCACGTTTGAAGTGGTTGCCAGTGTCGATGGTTTAGATGTTATTGATGGACGTGCAGCATCACGTAGCAATTCAGGTTATGTGCTTCGTCCACAGGGGGAGTTGATTGTTGAAGGCTTCCGTAAGAGTGACTCTGCGGTGGCATCTTTTACCTTTAGTCGACCGGAAGATGCCTATGCTGCAAACTCAGATCATGGTTCCATCCAAAATACAGGTGTGATTGGTACTGTGATTTACCCGCTACAGTCTGTGGCGACTACAGACAAAGCAGTAGATGCATCTAAATATGCGCCTCCACCAAAAGCATTCCCAGCGGATTAAAGCATTCGTTTGGATCTCACAGGGAGCACTTACATTAAGTAAGATGCTCCCTTTATTTTTAACTGAGAGATGGTGTCTTAAAACAAATCCAACTTTGACTTTCAAAAATCTAAAATTATCCCACTACCTCAATGGTACTGGCACCTGCGCCCAAAGCTTTGACTTGGATTTGCACAGGAATACGCTCATGCATTTCTTGGATGTGTGAAATCAGCACCACTTTACGACCTTGATTCTGTAATTGGTCGAGAGCATTCATGACCATGTGCAGGGACGATGCATCTAAAGTTCCAAAGCCTTCATCAATAAATAGAGATTCGATTTTCATTGACCCTGAGGCCATATTGGCAATGGCAAGAGATAGGGCAAGGGCAGTCAGGAAAGACTCGCCCCCAGAAAGTGATGCAACGGAGCGGGTCTCTCCATCCATATCATGATCAATAATAGCTAGACTCAGCGAATGCTCTAAACGCTTTAAGGTATAACGCTGTGAGAGTTGGTTGAGCTGTTGGTTGGCATGTTCCAGTAAAATATCGAGATTATATTGCTGCGCATAATCACGGAATTTTTTGCCAGTGGCATCTCCCATGAGGCCTGAAATTTTCCCCCAACGGTGTTCTTCCTGTTGTATGGCTTGAATCTGATCTGCAAATTGCTTTTGTTTTGCGACATTTTGCTGATGCAACTCAAGTTTAAGTTTGAGCTGATCGCGTATTTCAAGTTGTGTTTGCAGTGCTGTTTGATGCTCCTGCATTTGCTGTTGTAACTGTGCTGGGTCAATTTCAGGTTGATGGCCCAGATGTTCACTCAACTGCTCTTGCATGGTTTTCAATGCAGCATGTGCTTCATTTACTAGGCGTTCTGCATGCTGTAATTTCTGACGGATGTGTTGTTCCTGAGCCGAGCTAATTTGAGCCAGTGCATCTAAATCAGGCTTATGGAAATCAGGGTGCGCATTGAGCCAGTGTTGAAGGGTATTTTCTACTTGATTGGCACTGGTCTGATTCTGCTGCAACTGTGCTTTAAGCTGTTCTAGCTGATTTTTTTCCTGTTCGAATTGATGGCGCAATTGCTCAAAATGCTGTTTCAGCTGTTGATAATGGCTTTGCGTCTGCTGGCGATGTTGATCGTGCTGGATGAGCCACTCATTGGCTTTGATTTCAGTTAAGCCTGTCATTTGTTGGATTAATTGATTGGCTATTTCTGTATTTTGCTGTCCTCTTTGTTTGATCTCACTGAGCTGCTTGTTGGTTTCAGCGATGTGCCTACTGGTATTTTCGATATTCAGTTGATTGGTCTTGAACTGTTGCGTGGTTTGTTCGCGTTGCTGACGCCCTTGTTCCAACTGTTCCAGTTGTTGTGAACGGGTATTTAGACGTATCAAGATTTGCTGAGCGGTTTGGGGGGGCTGCTGTTGCCAAGCTGTTTTCTCAGCCTCAGAGAAGCACTGCACGATATGCTGAACTTGGTTGTGCAAACCGTTCGCTGTTTGTAGTAAATGTTCAATTTTTTGAATGTCTTGGATGCATTGTTGCTGGATTTTAATATTGTGTTGGAACTGCTCAGACTGTTGTTTGAGTTGTTGCAAATCCGAGTGATATTGCTCAGCCATTTGCATGAACTGAGTCTTCAACTCCGATGCTGTTAGGGTGAAGTCGAGCGCTATATTTGTCGTTTGACTGTGCTCGATTAACACGTGTTGCAAAGTACTAATTTTTTCAGAAAGTTGCTGAATTAAAGTTTGCCGTTGTTCTATTGCAGTATTCAGTTTAGTCAGCTGCTGCTGGGCGTATTGCCAGCCATCAAAGCAATTTTGTTCTTTCAGTGTTGCCTGTTGCTCCTGCTGTTGTTGAAGCTCAAACAGGGCCTTGGAGAGCGCAGTATCTTCCACTTTATAAGGATGTGAGGTACTGCCACAGACTAAACAGGGTTCGCCGTCTTGGAGTGCCGAGCGTAAATCTTCGATATTTTTAGCATGTAAAAGTCGTTGCTGTTGCAACACCTGTTGTAGCTGGATGCGTTCACTTTTGGCAGATTGAAAGGCTTGTTCTGCTTGTCGGCTATTGTGCTGCACGGCTTGAAGCTGTGTATTGGCATTGTCGAGCAGTACTTGCTGTTCTGTAGATTCAGCTTGTAGGTCAAAAAACTGCTGAATTTTCTGCTGAATCAGCTCGAATTGACTGAGCTGATTAATTTTCAACTCACGTTGTTGTTGTGTCTGCGCAATTTTGACTTCAAGTTGTTCGATCGTCCCGAACTGTTGAATCGACTGCTGTAATTGTTGTTTTTCTGATGCTAGCCGATGTTCCGCTTGAGCACGAGGCCCGAGTTGATGTTCAATTTTTTGATATTGATGAATGAACTGTTCTAGCTGTTGAGTATGGGCGCTGAGACCTTTGTCTAAGTTTACAAACTGTTGTGAGCTTTCCAGTTGCTGCTTACACTCGGTTTGCTGTCGATCAATATGTTGAATCAGCTGTTCAAGCTTTTGTTGTTGCTGAGTTAGGGGCAGCTTAGACTGCTCTAAAGCCTGCAATTTTTCCTGAACTTTCTTAAACTCAGCCCCAATAAAATCACGTTCTTGAATACATTTACGCACCTCATTCAATGCATCATGATGGGTACTTTCAAACTGTTGTAGTTCATTCACTGCTATTTCAGCTTGAGTAAATTGGGCTTTTTCACTTTCAAATTTAAGCTGTAAATGATCGAACAGTTGTTGCTGTTGTTGAATACGGGGCGTCAGTTGCTGCACCGTTTGCTGTAATTGTTGTTGTTGGAATACTACAGCACGAATTTCTGAAAAGATCTCCAAACGAGCCAAGTGTTCACGCTCAGGAGCTAAATCTTGTTGTAACTTGCTTTGTGTATCGAAGAGTTGTTGTTTGCTAATGATTTCACTGTCGAGTTTATGTTTGCGTTCGAACCATTGTTGTTGTTTTTCCAATTGCGACTTTTGAGCTTCAAGCTGTTTATAATCCCTGTCGCACTGCTGAAACTCTGTCGATAATGCAGTGACTTGTTCATCGGTTAACAGTTCAATATGACCCAGTACATTTTCCAGTTCTTTGCGCTGCGTGGCGACAGATTTGGTTTTTTCATATGCCAATTGACCAATTTTCCCAAAAATAGCGGAATTGGTCAGATATTCCAGCAATTCGCCGCGTTCATTGTCCCGTGCTTTTAAAAAAACAGTGACCTCAGATTGGGCCAATAAAACGGCACGAGTAAATTGTTCAAAACTGAGTTGAGTGATGCGTTTAATATTTTCATCGACGGCTTTGGCTTTATCCGCAACCACAACACCATCGGTGACACATTTTAAAGAGCGCTGCACACTTTGCAGTTTTCCGTCTGCTTTTTCCCGTGAACGTTTTAATTCCCAACGCGCGATATAGCGCTTTTGGTCTTGTGCAATAAAGCATAGCTCGGCATAGCCATGTGCAGTGCCACGACGCAGTACGGTCAAGGGGGAGTTGGTAAGTAGCTCTGAGCCATCGACATCTTGAAGTTTGCCATCACTGTCTTTTAGCCGTGGAATACGGTTAAACAATGCCAAGCACATGGCATCTAAAATGGTGGATTTACCTGCACCTGTTTTCCCTACAATGGCAATCAGACCTGCACTGGCTAAGGGATCACTTTCAAAATCAATCAAATGTTCGCCAGAAAGTGAAGCAAGGTTCTTAATTCGAATCGATAAAATATTCATACTAAACCTTTAAGCCTCGTGTTCATCTGCAAGGGATTGTTCTGCTTCACGCATTAAGCTCATAAAATCGTTCAACACTTCTGCATCATTGTGATAACCCTGTTTTTCCCAAATTTGCTGAAACAGTTTTTCTGGTGTAGGCGGTTCTAAACTTACTTTAGCGGGTGCATTGGGGTCTTGCTCAGTCGCTAAATATTGACGTGAAATACGGACTAAACGATAACGGTCTTTGGGTAGAGCCTCTTCGAATTGTTGTCTTAAATTGGGCTGCGGTGGAACAGTAGTATGGTATTCAATATCGACATATTCACGTTGATCAATCTCTGGGATGGCACCTTGAGGCAGTGCTTGCAGCTTTTCCAGTACTTCATTGAGTTCACCGCGTATTTTATGCAGTTGAATACTTCGTGGTATTGCTAAAACATTCAATTGAAAACGGGATGAATCGTTTTGTGTGGGATCAAGTGTCACTTCAACAATTTGATGTTTATAGTTAATTTCACTAAAAGATAGTGGAATCGGGGAGCCACTATAGCGGATATGCTCTTCACCGACTTTTTGGGGTTTATGCAAATGCCCGAGTGCCACATAGTCAATGATTTCATCAAATAATGTCGTGGAGAGTGCTTCTTCATTCCCAATTACTATAGGACGCTCAGAGTCAGAGGTTTCGCCGCCTTGCATATGTGCATGAGACATTAAAATCAGGGCTTGATCTGCTGTTTTGCGGGCTTTGGCCTCAGCAATCAGTTGTTGATGCAAATAGGCAATCGCATTTTGGCTATTGGTGGTGTGTTCATTAAAGCCTGTAATTTCAGCAGGACGTAAAAAGGGCAGGCTCAGACACCATGCCACAGTATTTTGTTGCTCATCTAAAATTGGCACCAATAAATGCTCAAGATCGATCTGCTGTTGGCTATTTTTATGAATCACTCCCACGGCTTTGGCATTGTATTTGGCCAGTAACGGTTCAACTTGTTCAATTCGGTAGCCTGAGTCGTGGTTGCCTGCAATCATCAGGGTTTGCATATGCGGTGCACGTGCATGCGCATCTGCTAAGAACTGATAGAGTTGCTTTTGTGCGGACGATGCAGGGTTGATGACATCGAAAATGTCTCCTGCAATCAAAAGCGCATTTGGCTGTCTTGCACTGATTTGTTCCAGTAACCATGCTAAAAACTGTTCATGTTCATACTGACGGGAATGGTTATAAAAAAACTGTCCCAAATGCCAATCAGATGTATGAAAAAAACGAACAGCCATAGATACCCCAAGCTCAAAGCGCAATAGAGCTATAAGCTAACATAAATCAAAATTATGCGATGGATAATTGTCGCTACGACGACAATCTTTGACCTGATAGTTGAGTGCCTATTTTTAAGTTGAATTGCACAGAAAAACTATTGAGCGATTATGTGAAAAAGAATGTGATGGGTTTATTTGATTAACACCATAGTAAAAAGATAAATTTTGATTAAAAAATGTTCTTTTAATGGGGTATTATGTAATTCTGTGAAATTGTATATCGTGTCGAAGTCGTAAATGAAATGTGAACATCGATCACAGATTCAATTTTGAGACTTTATAAGAATGATTTATGCAGAATGTCTAAAAAATAAGTTATGCCTTGAATAGGACAAGGTATAAGGAGAACATAACTATGTCTGATTCTATTTTCAGTTCGCCCCGTATTGTTAATGATCTGGTGTATAAGACGCTGATTGAATCAACACTTGCTATTCCTTGGAGTATTGATTGGGGTACCAAAAAGTTTAGTTATATTGGCCCACAAATTGAAAAAGTGCTGGGTTGGAAGCAAGACTCGTGGAGAACAGTCGAAGATTGGGCGATGCGAATGCATGAAAATGATCGTGCATGGGTGGTTGATTTTTGTGTGGCGCAGTCGATTTCTGGGGTTGATCATGAGGCGGATTATCGCGCACTGACCATAAATGGAGAATATATTTGGATTCGCGATGTGGTGCATGTAGTGCGCAAACCCAATGGGGAAGTCGATAGTTTGGTTGGATTTATGTTCGATATTTCGGAGCGTAAAAAACAGGAACAAGAGTTAGAAATACTGAAAAAACAACTGGAAGAATATTCGTATCAAGACGGTCTGACGGAGATTGCCAACCGTCGCTTCTTTGAAGATAGCTACCAACGTGAGTGGCTCAATGCCCAGCGTGAACAGCAACCTTTGACCCTCATGTTATTGGATATCGATTATTTTAAACAATACAACGATCATAATGGTCATCTTCTCGGTGATGCTTGTCTGAAACAAATTGCACAAATACTGAAAAAAAGTGTCTCAAGACCACGTGATTTGGTCGCACGTTTTGGCGGGGAAGAGTTTATTTTGATATTGCCTGATACAACACAAGCGTCTGCAATTGAAGTGGTGGAGCGTATTTTACAGAGTATCCGTACCGCTGATATTTGCCATAGTACATCACCATTGGATCAGCGTTTATCGGTCAGTTTAGGGGTGAAGACCATTATCCCAACGCAAAAAAATGACAAAATGGCCTTTTTAAAAGAGGTCGATCAGAATCTTTATTTGGCCAAAGAGCGGGGACGTAATGGTTATGTCATTCAGGATGCAGAAGACGTCCAGCACTTAAACTCATATTAACTTTTAAGGGCTTCTTGATCTATTGAGGTGAGGGAGCACTGAAAAATCAGTCCTCAAAAAAATAAAGACCGACGATTCGAGTGATGATGAAATCGTCGGTCAAAGAAAACTGCTTCACGCTTAAATGTCGGCTGCTGACAACATTTAAATTTGGAGCCAATCTTATTGCTCTAGGAAAGGTCACCGTACGTATTGTGGATGCCGGTACAATGTTGACGGTTGCTGCGACCTTGTACCCTATTTAACGCACATCAACTTCGATTGGTTGACATGAAAATGAAAAAAAACTGAATTTTTTTTATAATGATTTTTTGGCTGGGTTTAAAGTAGCGCTATGATTTCGCTAACACGATATTTTCTCTGGTTTTTTTTCATATGTTTTGTCTTTAGTTGTGTCTGTGGTGTACTCGCTGCTCTACTTCCGACAGGGATGGGAGCGGTATTAACGGCTGTACCTTATTTGGTGGCCATGATTTGGGTTTTACTTAAATTTATTAAGCAACAACGCCGTGCGCCAACCCAAGTAGAACGGAAAAAATTCACTTTAGGTTTTAGTTTGATTTTTTGGAGCTATAACTTTGCCTTTCTCATGTTAGGTTTATTTATCTTTGCGCAGGGAGATGCTGAAGTTTGGCAAAACTTTATGCTCTACGTCCAACAACCGCAATTTATCAGTATGGTGGTGATTCTGATTTTATTGATCGCGATTCCCCTGTATCTGCTGACGTACTGGTTTTATGGCAAACAAGCAGAGCGTATGGCAGCAAAAATAATCGATTAATCGTAAAGCTTTCTTCTAAATGCTATAGTTGATCAAAAGCATCATTTGAGATCACGCTATGCAAAAAGAACGTGTATTGGTGACAGGAGCAAGTGGTTTTATTGGTTCAAACTTGCTCGATTATTTATTAGAAAAAGATTATGAAGTGATCGGCTTAAGTCGACAGAAAAATTTGCCTAAAATTCACCCACATTTAACTTGGATTCGAGCTTTAGAAGAACTCAAGCATGATCGCATTGATTATGTGGTGAATTTGGCTGGGGAAAGTATTGCTCAGGGGCGTTGGACAGATGCCCGCAAACAAAAGCTGATCGCCAGTCGCGTTGAAATGACGACGATGCTCTATCAATATCTCGCTAAAAGAAAGATCAAACCGAAATGTATTATTTCAGGTTCAGCGGTGGGCTATTATGGTATCGATCCGACTGAACAATGGACAGAGTGTTGTAATGAGCAGTCAGCGCCGCAGTCTATTTTTATGTCAGAGTTGTGTCAAAAATGGGAACAATCTGCACGGCAAGACACATCGCAAAATACCAAAATTATCCGTTTAGGTGTGGTCTTTGGACGTGGGGCTGGCATTTTGCCGCAAATGTTGTTTCCGATCAAAATGAACTTATGTGGACGTATTGGTTTGGGGCGGCAACCTGTGGTGTGGGTGCATATTCAAGATGTACTGCGAGCGATTGAGTTTCTAATGTTGCATGAAACCACTGCACAAGTCTTTAATGTCGTCAGTCCAGAAAAAGTTACCCAGTCAGCATTTGCACAAACTGCAGCGCAAATTCTAAAACGTAGACCTGTACTTTCTTTACCCGCTTTTGTGTTGAAATTACTTTTAGGCGAGCAGTCTCAACTGGTGTTGAATGGTCAATTTATTCGCCCCGAAGCATTGAAAGCACAGGGATTTGAGTTTAAGTATCAGACTTTAAAAGAAGGATTGCTTCATCTCATTCAGCCCAAAGCCTGATTGTGGCGAAGCATCATCACGCAAAATGTGCTAAACGTTCTGGAGTATAGGCAGTCGCATCAACCGTTAAGTTTTGGCCTAACATCAATTCTCGTAGCAGTCGTGCAGATGCAGGCCCCATACATAGACCATTTCTATAGTGACCGAAGTTTGCCCAGAGATTGGCTATTTCAGGAAATGCTCCGATATAAGGGACGCCCGTTGGCGAACTTGGGCGTAGACCTGCCCAATGCTTCACAATTGGGAAATCGGCCAGTTCGGGCACCATGTCCAAACAGGCTTTATAAATATTTTGCTGGGTCTGTAGTGAAGGGCGTTGGTCAAAACCGACATCCGCCATGCTTGAACCACAAACGATATGACCGTCCAAACGTGGAATTAAATACATAACTTGATTCATACACATGGTTGGTAGCCAGTTTTCCGGGGTTTTAAACAGTAACATTTGCCCTTGTACGGGGTTCACTGGAATGCTGCACTGGAGTTGTTCGGACCAATGCTGTGACCATGCGCCTGTTGCAATCACCACATGATCTGCATGGTAGCTTTGTCCATCGGCAGTTTTTATCCCTTGAACTTTCTGATTGAGCATGTCAAAGGTATGTACCCACGCTTGCTCATGAAAGGTGACTTGTGGCTGCCGTTTGAGGTATTCCACAATCGACTTGAGCAGTCGAGGATTACGGACATTGGCTAACTGTGGAAAATGGATAGCTTTTTGAAAGCGCGAGGAAATGCGCGGATTGACCTGTTCCAGTTGTTCGTGTTGCAAAAGTTCACAATGCTGCATCGGTTCTTGATGTTGGTCTTTATAATTTAGGCCAATGTCAAAATCAGTTTCGTCAAAAATCAGCATACCTGTTTCGTGGATTTCAAAATCTATCCCGGAAACCGGACTAATTTTTTCATTCCATGCTTGATACATGCTTTTGCCATATTTGGCGAGGTCATTGACACTTTGTGGATAGCGCCATGGGTACATCGGGGAGAGAATCCCTCCGCCTGCCCATGAAGCCGCTTGTCCGGCTTGCTGTTGATCAAAAATATCAACCGAACAACCGTGTTCAATCAGCTCAAGCGCTGTCAGTAAACCACTGATTCCTGCGCCAATGATGGCAATATGCATTGAAATTCAATCCTTTTAAACGTGCTGTTATTTCATGTCTTTTAGTTTCAGTGCCGCTTCTTCTGCAAAATAGGTCCAGATGCCATCTGCACCCGCGCGGCGGCAGCTCATCAGTGATTCAATAATCACGCTGTCCGATAACCAGCCGTTTTGGATGGCCGCTGCGAGCATGGCATATTCGCCACTGACTTGGTAAACGAAAGTTGGCACGCCGAAGTTGTCTTTGACTTCGCGGACAATGTCCAAATACGGCATACCCGGTTTCACAATCACCATGTCAGCCCCTTCTTGAATATCAAGGGCAATTTCATGTAATGCTTCTGCGCGGTTGCCGACATCCATTTGATAGTTGTATTTGTTGCCACCTTTAAGGTTGCTGGATGAACCGACCGCATCACGGAAAGGGCCATAGAAGCTTGACGCGTATTTTGCTGAATAGGCCATGATTGAGGTGTAGATATGACCATTGGCTTCAAAGGCTTGACGAATCGCACCGATACGACCATCCATCATGTCACTTGGCGCAAAAATATCTGCGCCAGCTTCAGCATGGCTTAAGCCTTGTTTGATCAGTGCTTCAACGGTTTCGTCATTGAGTACATAACCTGTTTCATCAATGATGCCGTCTTGACCATGCGTAGTATACGGGTCAAGTGCGCCATCGGTAATCAGCACCATTTCAGGTAATTCTTTTTTGAGCAGACGTAGCGTGTTTTGAACCACACCATCTTCACGCCATGCTGCTTCGGCACTTAAGCTTTTATCTTCTTGGGGAGTAACTGGAAATAGCGCCAGTTTCGATACGCCAAGTTCAAGTAAACGTTCTGCTTTTTTTAAGAGTAAGTCCGCAGATAGGCGTTGCACCTTCGGCATACTGGGGATGTCTTGCGTCTGGTTCTGTCCTGGCAGGACAAATACTGGATAGATAAGATGATCTGTCGTTAAATGGGTCTCGCGAACCATAGAGCGCAGATGTTCATTTTTACGAATACGGCGCATGCGAGTAGCAGGGAAGGCGGGACGATTGAACGTATAGGTCATACAAATCTCGATAATCGGTATTAAACTAGGTCAGTATTGTAGACCTATCTTATGGCTTTGGGCACATATTGACGGGTTTTTATTGTTTTAAGAGTGAAGCAGATTGTTATGAGTAGTGGTGAAAAAAGCTGGACGGGCAGCATACACTTAGGAGCAAAAGTGGATATTGATGTGGTTTTTGAGCAGTTGGTTAAGGCTTTTAATGCGTCGCCATTTTTTAAGCACAACACCATGACTATGCGAGTCGTTGACGGGCAAATTGAAGCCTATATCGATATGCAAGATTACTTAATTGGCAATGTTGCGTTCCAAATTCTACACGGAGGCGTGGCTGCAACGGTTTTGGACAGTATTGGTGGCATTGTGGCGATGGGAGAGCTGTATAAAAAAGCGGAACCTGACACGATTGCGGACACCATTAAAAAAGTATCCCGTTTAGCTACAGTCGATATGCGGGTCGATTATCTCGCGCCGGGACGTGGAAAATACTTTATTGCCCGTGCTGAAACTCTAAGATTGGGGCGTAAAGGCTGCACGATGCGCATGACCATGGTCAATGATGAAGGCAAATCGATTGCAACAGCGATTGCTTCTTATGCTTATTAGTTTTAAATTAATTAAGTAGTTAATATTCAAGTGAAATTTACAGCATCTAATAGGAAGTTGGATGCTGAAAACTAAAATAGACTGAGAAGTTACAATTTATTTTCTCAAAATGTGATTATTTGCTTTTAGAATGCATCAAATTTTATTGTGACTTTCTCATCGACACCAATGCAGACAATACTTGTCTGATGTCCCTTTCGTCGGGATGATGCCGGCTGACCAAGTCTGTTAGATTTAGGAAAAATCAATGACAGATGCCCCAAATACACTGCCAGATACTGATCCAGCCGATCAAATCAATGATCAAGCACTGAAAGCTAAACGTAAGAAAAGCTTAGGTTTCGTAGCTATGATCCTGATCATTGCTGCCATTTTATTCTTGATTTGGAAACTGTTCTTTAACCATTCGGTTTCAACTGATAATGCTTATGTGGGGGCGGAAACGGCCTCGATTACTTCTATGGTGACTGGCCAAGTTGAAAAAGTGTTGGTCAGTGACACGCAAACTGTAAAGCAAGGCGATGTGCTGGTTTTGGTCGATCATCGTGATGCTGAAATTGCTGTAGCCCAAGCTCAGGCCGAATTACTTAAAGCACAGCGCCAGTATAAACAAAGTGCGGCCAACAGCAGCTCTTTAAACTCGCAAGTCTTTGTTAGCGATGACGCCATTCATAGTGCTGAAGCGCAAGTGGCTAAAGCCAAAGCGGAGTTAGATAAAGCGCAAGATGACTTGAACCGTCGTCAGCAGTTGAGTGCGACAGGCGCGATTTCTAAAGAAGAATTAAGCACGGCACAAGCTGCTTTAAATAATGCACAAGCGGGCTATAACTTGGCGCAAGCGGGTTGGGCGCAGGCTAAATCCAGTCAGAAAGCTGCGCAAAGCAATTTGGCTGCAAATGAAGCTTTAATTCAAGGCAGCAATGAAAATTCGACTCCCGATGTTTTGGTTGCTCAAGCAAAACTGAAACAAGCTTTACTTGATTTAGAACGTACTGAAATTAAAGCACCATTTGATGGGGTGGTGACGAGCCGAAAAATTCAAGTTGGACAGCGTGTGGCACCGGGTTCGGTACTCATGGTGGTGGTTCCAATTTCACAGTTATATGTCGACGCTAACTTTAAAGAAAGTCAGCTTAAAAATGTACGCCCAGGCCAAAAAGCAGTTTTAACCTCAGACCTCTATGGTGACTCAGTTGAGTTCCATGGCACGGTCTTGGGCTTTTCCGGTGGAACAGGTTCTGCCTTCGCGCTGATTCCTGCACAAAATGCCACAGGCAACTGGATTAAAGTGGTACAGCGTTTACCTGTGCGTATTCAACTCGACCCGAAAGAGTTGGCTGAACATCCTTTACGTGTTGGCTTGTCGATGGAAGCTCAAATCGATTTGAAATCGAAGTAGTTGCACATGAATAGCTATGTTCCCTATGGTGACTTAAAGGGTGGTCGCCTGATGTTGGCGGCCTTCGTCCTTGCATTGGCCAACTTTATGGTCGTGCTGGACATGACCATTGCCAATGTTTCTGTGCCTCATATTACGGGAAGCCTTGCAGTATCGAGTTCGCAAGGGACATGGGTGATTACCTCTTATGCCGTGGCTGAAGCGATTTGTGTCCCTTTAACAGGCTGGCTCGCAGGTCGTTTTGGTGGCGTGAGGGTTTTTACCTTAAGTCTGATTGGCTTCACCATATTTTCGGTACTGTGTGGTTTATCGACCAGCTTAGAAATGCTGGTTTTCTGCCGAATTGGTCAAGGTTTATTTGGTGGCCCGATCATGCCGCTCAGTCAGATGTTACTGATGCGGATTTTCCCTCCAGAAAAGCAATCCCAAGCGATGGGCATGTGGGCAATGACGACAGTGGTTGGCCCGATTCTTGGTCCAATTTTAGGGGGAACCATCAGTGACAACATGTCTTGGCATTGGATTTTCTTTATTAATATTCCTGTTGGGATCGCATGTGCTTTTGCAGCGATGCGTCTGCTTAAACCTGCGGAAACCGCAACGGCCAAACTCAAAATTGATCGCGGTGGATTGATCCTCCTGATTTTATGGATTGGGGCATTACAGCTCATGCTCGATCTGGGGCATGAACGTGATTGGTTTAATAGCCCTGCGATCGTGGTACTGGCTTTAACGGCTGTGATTGGCTTGGTGATTTTTACCATTTGGGAGCTGACCGAACGGCATCCAGTGGTGAATATCCAAATCTTTAGATACCGTAGTTTCACGATTTCTGTCTTGGCACTGGCCTTTGGCTTTGGCGCATTTTTTGGCAGTATTGTACTGATTCCGCAGTGGTTACAGATCAATTTGGGTTATACCGCAACTTGGGCTGGTTATTTAACCGCAACCATGGGTTTTGGTAGTTTAGCCATGTCACCCATTGTGGCGAAATTGGCAACCAAATATGACCAACGTGCACTGGCCAGTTTTGGTTTGAGCATCTTGGGCGGGGTGACTTTGATGCGTTCGTTCTGGACCACAGATGCTGACTTTTTTGCATTAGCACTTCCGCAAATCTTGCAGGGCTTTGCTGTACCATTTTTCTTTATCCCATTATCAAACATGGCACTGTCATCGGTATTACCACATGAAATGGCATCTGCCGCAGGTTTAATGAACTTCTTAAGAACCATGGCAGGGGCGATAGGCGCATCTATTGCTGTCACTATTTGGGACGACCATACTAAAGTTGCACGTAGTGAAATGGTCGGCAGTTTGCATGCAGATCAAACTCAGTCGGTGTTGATGCAGCAGGGAATGAGCGCGGAAGGTGCATTAGGCTATATTTCTAGTTTGGTGGATAAAGAAGCGTTGACCTTGTCGGCAAACTATATTTTCCTGATCTTGGCTTTGGTGTTTCTATTTGCAGCATCCATTATTTGGCTCTGTCCTAAACCTAAAATAGGGGCAGGCGGTGGCGGACATGCGCATTAGGGTAATAAAAAACCGCTTTTAGAAGCGGTTTTTTATTCTGCATGTTATGCAGTTTTATGATGTTTTGCTCTGTACACGACAAAAATAGATAACTCATTGAAATAATGTCACAATAATTGTTTTCTAACGACGAATACTATGATACATCTCAATGAGTTATATCTTATCTTAAACAAATCTCTAAAATGGAACAAGTCACATTTAAAGTGCTTTGCGCTCATCATGCTTGTGATTATTTTAAAGCAAACATGTAATCTTTCTTCTGCATCTAAAGCCTTGCCCATCAAGTGCTTACCACAATCATTTTATCGACGTATGCAGCGCTTCTTTGCAGGTCAGTATTTTGATTATCGTCAAATTTCTCAGTTGATTTTCAATATGTTTTCATTCGACCAAGTGCAACTGACTTTAGATAGAACCAATTGGAAATGGGGAAAACGAAATATTAATATCCTGATGCTCGCAATCGTTTATCGTGGAATAGCGATACCTATCCTTTGGACATTGCTTAATAAACGTGGAAATTCAGATACGAAAGAGCGCATTGCTTTGATTCAACGCTTTATAGCCATTTTTGGTAAAGACCGTATTGTGAATGTGTTCGCAGACAGAGAGTTTATCGGTGAGCAGTGGTTTACATGGTTAATTGAACAAGACATCAACTTCTGCATTCGTGTTAAAAAAACTTCATTGTCACCAATCATTTAGGAAAGAATCATAAAATTAGTGATTTATTTCGCCATCTTAAAGTTGGTCAAATTGAATGTCGTAAACGACGGATTTTGGTTGGTCGGGTGAAACTATATATAAGTGCACTACAGTTAGAAAATGGAGAGCTTTTACTCGTCGTTTCTCCTCAGTTTAATGCCAATGCTATTCAGGATTATGCATTACGCTGGGAAATTGAAACCTTATTCAGTTGTCTCAAAGGACGCGGGTTTAATCTTGAAAATACGCGCTTGACAGACCCTAGACGAGTGAAAAAATTGATTGCGGTGTTAGCTATAAGCTTCTGTTGGTGTTACTTAACGGGTGAATGGCAACATGATCAAAAAAAAGCGATAAAAATAAAGAAGCATGGACGACTCTCAATGAGTTTATTTCGCTATGGTTTAGACTATGTTCAAATGGCGATTCAGCGTTTAATTGGTTTTGGGAAAAAAGAAGAGTTTAAGGAAATTTTGGCAATTTTAAGAAGGCAGAATCCTGATAGGATAAGGGTTCTGTGAAATTTGTCGTGTACAGAGGATGTTTTGAATATTTCAAAACAATAGAATTAAATAATCAAAGTTCTGACTTTGCGCGTCTTAAAGCGGATTGCCATTGTTGTAAGTGAAATTCACGTTGATCTGTGTTCATTTTGGGTTCAAAAGCACGTTCAAGCTGCCAAGACTGTGCAATTTCATCCAAACTTGAAAATACGCCACACCTTAAGCCTGCCATGGCCGCCGCACCCCATGCAGTCGACTCCTGCATCTTAGGGCGTAGTACAGGCACATTCAAAATATCGGCTTGAAACTGCATCAGCATATCATTTTGACTGGCGCCACCATCGACGCGGAGCTCTTTCAGCGGCTGCTGAATATCGGCTTGCATGGCGGTCAGTACATCAGAGACTTGAAAGGCAATGGATTCTAAGGCTGCACGAGCAATATGGGCTTTGTTGGTTCCACGTGACATTCCACATAAGAGGGCACGCGCTTCACTGTCCCAATGTGGTGCACCGAGTCCAGTAAATGCCGGAACCAGCATGACGCCATCGGTATCTTGAACTGTACAAGCTAATTTTTCAACATCGCTACTTTTTTGAATAATGCCTAAATTATCCCGTAACCACTGAACAATCGCACCTGCCATAAATACACTGCCTTCTAGGGCATAAGTGGTTTGATGTTGCGTTTTCCAACCCAGTGTCGAAAGCAGTTTGTTTTTACTGTATTGAACGGTCTCGCCTGTATTGAACAGCATAAAACAACCTGTGCCATAGGTGTTTTTTGCAGTCCCAATGTCAAAACAGGACTGTCCAAATAGTGCAGACTGCTGGTCGCCTAATATGCCTGTGATCGGAATATTGGCACCGAGCAAGCCTGCCGCGGTATCTGCGACGTAGGTATCTGAGTTGATGATTTTCGGCAGTAATGCAGACGGAATATTAAATAAATCTAATAGCTCTTCATCCCACTGCTGGGTACTTAAGTTCATGAGCATGGTGCGAGAAGCATTGCTGACTTCGATGACATGTTGAGCACCTTGGGTAAGATTCCAAATCAGCCAACTATCAATCGTGCCAAAGGCCACATGCCCCTGTTCAGCCAATCTGCGTAGACCATTGACATGCTCAAGTAACCAGACCAGTTTTCCTGCACTAAAGTAAGGGTCAATTCGGAGTCCAGTTTTGGATTGAATCTTATCTTTTAAGTTTTGCTGTAGGAGCTGATTACACCATTCAAATGCGCGACGGTCTTGCCAGATAATGGCTGGTGCAAGCGGCTGTCCTGTACGTTTATCCCATACGACAGTCGTTTCTCTTTGGTTAGTAAGACCAATTGCTTTGATGTCTTTGGCTAAAATACGAGCAGAAGCCAGAGCCTGCTGTACAACAGCAATTTGTGAGCTCCAAATCTCTTGGGCATCTTGTTCTACCCAGCCTGATTGGGGGGTATGTATACGTGTTTCGCGTTGCGCCGTTGCCTGAACTTGACCTTGTTCATTGAAAATAATGGCACGACTCGAAGTGGTTCCTTGGTCGAGTGCAAGTAAGTAGCTCATAAATTATTTTATTGTTGGACTTGAAAAGCAAAATATTAGCGCAATTATGTAATTAAGCGCATCAATATGTGTGTTTGTTTAGAAAATAGATCGTATTTTCTAGCAACTATGCTATGATTGCCGCTACTTTGGGGGTGTTTCTGGCTTCGACGCTGGTGATGAAACTCATAGATGCATGTCGAGAGCGCATTTTCTCTCGTAAATCAAATTTGCATTTTTTAGTCGCAAACGACGAATCATACGCTCTAGCTGCCTAAGGGCAGCTTGTCCGCCTCTCCGAATACTTGTGGTTAGAGAGTCCGACTGAAGCGCACGCACACAAGTCCGTATAAAACCAAGCCTCGGGGTTTTGTACTAAATTAAGAGGATCGCGATTTGTACCCTGTTCGTCGGGTCACAAAGAGTTAAAACAATAGACGATATCTAAGCATGTAGTATTCTCGAGCGTAGTGCTGGCGGACGCGGGTTCAACTCCCGCCACCTCCACCAAATACCTAACAAAACATACCCAAATATGTTTTAAATAGTAGATGAAAGGCTTGAATCTAAAGGGTTCAAGCCTTTTTTCTTGCCTAAACATAACCAAATATAACTAGCTATAGTGTACATGCACCGTGTACACTGCCTTGTACATTGCAAGATTTATTGAATCCGTTGGTGTACAAGCCATGAAAAGAACAGAAATTAAACGTAGACCGTTATCAGATACCGTACTGGCTAACCTTGAACCCGAATCGAAAGAGTATAGGGAGCTGGACGGTGACGGCTTATATTTTCGTGTAAAGCCCGATGGTAAAAAAGCATGGTTATTCAGATATAAAAAAGCTGATGGTAAATGGTCATGGCTTGGGATAGGTACTTATCCTGAATTGTCAGGCAAAGGCGCAAGAAAAAAAGCATCTGAGATAGTTCAAGACATTTCGCACGGCGATAATCCAATCATTACCAAACAAGAACGCAAGCGCAAAGAGCTTGAGCAGAATAATGCCACCTTTGAAGTATTGGCTCGTGAATGGCTGGACACAAAAGCAAATACTTGGGTACATGACACCATGATCAGAAACAAGGGTGCATTAGAAAAACATATATTCCCGATTTTTGGGAAACGCTTGTACACCACAATCAAACCGATTGAATGGATGAATCATTTAAAAGGTATTCAACAAAAGCAGGGCATCTATGAACAAGTAAATCGAGTTCGGGCTATGTGTCGTGATATATACGATTTTGCAAAGGTGACAGGCCGTATTGATTATAATCCACTGGAGGGGCTGCAAAAGTTCCTACAGCAAGGTATTAAACAAAATATGTCGCATGTGAGTGAACAGGAGTTCCCAGCACTACTTAGGGCAATCAATAATTATCCAACTATGGACGTTCGGATGGGATTGCAGCTTTTAGCTATGTTGTTCTGCCGACCTACCGAGCTAAGAGAAGCCAAGTGGCAGGAGTTCGACCTAGATCAAGGGGTGTGGAATATACCAGCCGAGCGTATGAAGAAACGCCGTGAGCATATCGTACCTTTATCCACTCAAGCATTAGCAATATTAAAAGAGTTGCAGACCTACCAAACTAATTCAGATTATTTATTTCCGAGCAGATCGGATAAGAGTAAGCCAAAGTCAGACACGGTTTTTATTATGGCTTTGCGCCGTATGGGGTATGAGGGCAGACAGACACCGCATGGATTTAGGCATATTGCCAGCACCTTATTAAACAATCGTGGTTTTGATGAACGTCATATCGAGGCAGCACTGGCACACGTAAAGGACGGCGTGGCAGGGGTGTATAACAAGGCTCAATATTTAGATGACAGAGCAAGCATGATGCAATGGTATGCGAACCATTTAGAAGAAATTGCGGATCAGAGCATTATTCAATTTAAAAAGGCGAAGTGACAAGACTTGTCGCACTACTAGCCAATAAATGCACAAATATAGGGAAATATAGATTATATTTAGTTTGCTAAGTCTAGGTTAGCTCCCGAAAGTCGGACACCCAATCCGATTGGCTTAGCATCATTTTGGGGTGCTGTGGGAGGCGCAATGCAATTAATCACTAGAACTCTAAATTTAGACTTAAATAATCCTTCAGTTAGAATATTGTCTGATTTAATGACATGGTTCCGTTAATTAGACCACTCAATTCAGTTTTATAAATGATAAATCCGCTCTAAATATTTAAATTATGCTGCCATTACTTTTAGTAAATGTTGATCATAAAATTCATCCGGTGTTGCCTTATTCAAACTTGAATGAGGACGTATCATGTTATAAAAATCCAAATATTCAGCAATTGATTGTTTCGCTTGTTTAACCGTATCGTAAGCCTTCAAATAGACTTCCTCATGCTTCACGCTGCGCCATAAACGCTCAATCATCACATTATCCATCCATCGTCCTTTCCCATCCATACTGATACGGATATTTCGCAATTTTAACTCATTCAAAAATGCCTCGCTTGTGAATTGACTGCCTTGGTCTGTATTAAACACCTCAGGACAACCATATTTCACAATTGCTTCTTGCAACGCATCTATGCAAAAGTCTGTTTCCATACTGATCGATACTCGATGAGCCAGTACTTTACGACTATGCCAATCTATAATTGCACACAGATAGACAAAGCCTTTAGCCATAGGAATGTACGTGATATCTGTACACCAGACTTGATTAGAGTGATCGATGACCATGTTTTTCAACAGATATGGGAAAATACGGTGTGCAAGATTAGGCTTACTGGTATTGGGTTTTGGATACAAGGCATGTATTCCCATCAAGCGCATTAAACGTCGGACTTTACGCCGACCTATTTGATGTCCTTGACGCTGTAGCATATCTCGTATCATTCGACTGCCCATAAAGGGGTAGTCGAGATGAATTTCATCGATTAGACGCATCCAACTCAAATCAGTTGATGAAATCTCTTTGGGCTTGTAATACAACGTACTGCGATTGATTTGAATCAATTGCGATTGTTGTCGTACCGAAAGTTGATGGGTCTTATCGATCATTTTTTGCCGCTCAGCTGCCCTATTTTTCTGAGCGCACCTTCTAAAAAATCAATTTGCAATGCCTGATGTCCTATCTTGGCATGTAGAGCTTTGAGGTCAATCTCTGGTTCTTGTTGTGCTGTTGGTCGTGAAAAAATATTGACTGATTGCTCAAGCAGTTGATTTTTCCAATCGATGATTTGGTTTTGATGTAAATCGAATTGAGTAGAAAGTTCAGCGAGTGTGTGGTCGCCTTTAATTGCTGCGAGAGCAACTTTAACTTTAAACTCTGCTGAATGATTACGACGTTTTCTTCGTGTCATGGTTGACTCCAAAAACAAGCATTTCCCATGCTTATTGGGGAGTAGATTATCACTTATAGGCGTGGTCTAAAATCCTAGAACCACATCAGTCCTATAACAGTATGACAGCGCAAAATTGCGTCCACCTACACGCGCGCGTAGTTGTTCCGAAACCTGAGTTTTCCGTAGTAGACCAGCGAAAAATTGCGTTGGTTAATGAACTACGAAACTTTCGTACAGTCACACAGTGTGGGTATGGTCAAAATGACCACCCCTAAAAGCGATGCTCAAAAGTGAGCAACGGTATTCACTGGACGAAAAATTGCGTTCAGTGGGGCATCTCCAAAAAGCTGCACACCCCGATACAGGATTTCCTGTATTGCACGTGACTATCAGTCACTCACAAAGATAACCCCAACTTTGGGGGCATCTCCATTTTGAATATGAGTTTTTGTGAGTAGCTCAAAGATACGCTCAAATCTGAGGGCATCTCTTAACTACCTTTAAAGTGTAGTAGCGGATCGGGAACATTTACCCCATTGGGGGATATGTCCAAACTTGGGAGCATTTCAAATGCGACCAAGTGAGTACCTTAAAGTCACTCAGTCAACAAACACGCGCACGAGGGATGTGCGGAAATGTGGTTTTAAGGCTTAAAATCCCAATAGAATTACAGCGTGATTATTCGGGCGGTTTACTTCTGCAAATAGCCTGAACACAGGACTACCCCCATTGGGGGATATGCTCAAATTTGAGCGCATTTCAAATGTGACCAAGTGAGTACCTGAGCCACCAATAAGATGAGCAGATCGAATATTTAGTTTTTCGCTCCACCAAAAGGAGGAAGCCAAATAACGAGCCTCATAATTCGATCCGCTAAAAGGAGTGTTTTTAACTCCTGAGTTCGCCACCCAGCATAACAACTAAACTCAGAGAAATGGCCTAGCAACAGATAATCTGTACACTGTGGTGTACACTGTGATTTTTGTATAAATATTAAATTATATAAAACAGTTATTTAGCAAATTTGTTCAATTGACGCCACCCCTCTTCAAACTATTTAAAAACTATGTATTAATAAATAAGTGAAATTTTTGCTATGAAAATGGGGGGACAAGTTTTCACATCTTTGTGCAAAAAATCCATTTACTGCCAAGAAAAAAGCGTTCAAGAAAGAGAAAAATGACATCTGACATACAAGAGCGTCGAAATGAGTAAGATCAAACAAAAATAGAAAAACAACCCGAAATTTTACATTTGTAATAGTCTCCTTATCTGTCCGTTAATATCAGCATGTTCTGTAATATTTACAGTTTCTAAAATGCACAAAATAAAATCACTGAATGTTATTAAAGCACAGTATTTTACCCATTTACTCTGCATGAAAAGTAAAAATATGTGCAAATTGCCCACATTTAACAATTTAACCTAAATAAATTTAAACGTTAAAAAATTGGCATAGCTCTTGCAATACAGCGCTCAAGAATTTTAATTGAATAGTAGGAGTGTTGAATATGAGCGCGCATGCAGAGTCGCCTTTAACAGAAACACCACTTTCACAACGTAAAGGCTTTTTCCCAATAGCCTTAGTGTTATTTAGTTTTACTTTTTTCACAGGAACTATGTTCGCTGGTGGAAAAATTGGGGTGGCTTTTGAGTTCACTGATATTTTGTGGATTGTAGCCATAGGCAACTTGCTATTAGGAGCTTATGCCGCGACCTTGGGATTTATTTCTGCACGTAGTGGCTTAAATACAGTTCTAATGGGACGTTTCTGCTTTGGCAACTGGGGCAGTAAATTATCAGACTTTATTTTAGGTTTTGCTGAATTAGGCTGGTTTGCTTGGGGAACAGCAACTCTGGCGATTTCACTTGGAAAAATATTAGGATTTTCTGACAGTTTACTCATTCCTTTGATGGTGCTATTTGGACTCGGTTTTTCCATTACAGCAATTGTTGGCTTTAAAGGACTTGAATATCTATCCCGTGTATCGATTCCTTTAATGTTTATTTTGCTCGTTACTTCTATTGTCTTGGCGACCAAAGAAATTGGTGGATGGACTGGTTTAACTAGTGTTCAACCGACAGAAACACTCACATTGGCAACAGCCATTACCATGGTATTTGGTACCTTTGCTAGTGGTGCAACACAAATTACCAATTGGACGCGCATGTCTAAGAGCGGAAAAATCGCGATTTGGGCATGTCTAGTGAGCTTTGTAATTGGTAATGGTCTAATGGTCCTAGCAGGCGCTTGGATGGCAATCGTTTATCAACAACCCGATATTGTAGAGGTCTTAGTCTTACAAGGGTTATCTATTGCTGCAGTAGTGATGCTTTGCCTGAACTTATGGACGATCCAAGGCCCAGCAATCTATAGTGTTTCAACTGCTGCTTGCCATATGGTAAGAAGTGAACGCCGTAAAACCATGGTGCTTGTAGCTGCTGTTGCGGGGATCATTTTAGCTGCTGCTGGTATGTATGAGCTATTGATTCCGTTCTTATTACTCCTTGGCGCAATTATTCCTCCACTTGGTGGTGTGATCATGGCGGATTACTGGATTCGTCATAAAGGAAAATATCCATTATTAGCTGAAGCAAATATTCCTAATTTTAACTGGATTGGTTTGATTGCTTATTTCACAGGCGCAATTGTTGCCTATGTATCACCATGGATTGCACCTATTGTGGGTATTGTGGTGGCATGTACCACTTATAGTGTGTTGAATTATTTATTCCCATTACGTCAGGAATCATCTGTCTTAAATATAGTAGATGCAGTGGAGTAATGCGATGAATATGACCGTTCAAGATATCCTGAATCTACCTTCACTTTACCCACTAAAATTATGTGGTGGAACAGAAAATATTCATCGGCCTGTCCGCTGGTTCTATGTAGCAGAAAATGAAGGAATCGCTGAATGGATTGAGGGTGGAGAGATTGTATTTGTTACGGGAATCAACTATACCCGTGATGAAAATAATCTCTTAGGGTTACTTGAACAGGCATATGAACGAAATGTAGCTGCGCTTGTCATTATGACAGGTCAGGAATATATCCATGAAATTCCACCTAAACTTATTTCACGCGCAAATGAGCTTGGTTTACCGTTAATTGAGCAACCTTACAGTTTGAAGATGGTTGAAGTTACGCATGCGATTGGTACACAGCTAGTTCAGTTTTCTCAAGTCAAAAAATCGAGTGAAGATGTAATCTCTCAATTACTGACAGGGGATTTTCCATCGGTAGAGACAATTCAACTTCGTGCCAAACAGTTAAAAATTAACTTACTTGGACGTCATGTGATTACAGTACTGCGCTTACACAATATTCATGCCTTGTTTCATACCGATACTGATGCTGTGCATGAAAATCATTTTTTCAGAATTAAACAACAGTGTTATGAAGCCTTGGAAAAATGGTCCAAACAGTGGAAGCAAAAAATTCCAGTCATCCGTCAGGGGGATCAGTTTAGTTTGGTACTCAACCTTGATGATCATGATATCGATGCGTGGAAAAAATCACTCATAGAAGTGATCGATCAAATGAGTCAACTTGATAATAACCTTAAGGTCTTTGCAGGGTTATCAAATGAAGTGAATTCTGCAGTGGCATTTCAACGAGGATTTTGGGAAGCATCCCAAGCTCAGGAAATTGCTTTTGAAATGCAGATGAAAAATAGTATTTGCCAATATCGTGATTTGGGGGTGCTAAAACTTTTAAAAGCGATTCCGAACAAAAGCGTATTGCAGCAATTCATGCATGAAACCGTGGGTATTCTCATTAGCGATAAAAAGCATCCATTTGTACTACTCGAAACGTTAGATGCCTGGCTTAAAGAAAATGGCAACTTAAATGATACAGCCAAACGACTTGGTATCCATAGAAACACCTTAAACCAACGGATTCAAAAAATTGAATCACTGACAAATCAGGTCTTAACTGAGGCAAATTTCCGTCTAAATGCTTCAATGGCATTACTGATCTGGCACATGAGTCATTAATTATTTTAAAAGGAACCAACATGAAAATTATCAATGCAGTTTTACGTCAACAAGAAGGGCTATTTAGTATTACTTACAACAATGGCATCTTTGAAGCCATTGAAAAACAGGCTAGTCTCATTCAAACAGTTGATGTAGATACTATCGATGCACAACAACAATTAGTCATGGCTCCTTTAGTTGATCCACACATTCATTTAGATGCTGTACTCACTGCGGGTGAGCCTGAGTGGAATATGTCAGGTACACTCTTTGAAGGGATTGAACGTTGGGGGCAACGTAAAGCCACGATCACTTTTGAAGATACTAAACTACGTGCTTTAAAAACGCTAGATATGCTCATTGAGCATGGTATTCAACATGTGCGTACACATGTCGATGTCACTGATCCAAGCTTAACTGCAATGCGAGCTATGCTTGAAGTTAAAGAAGAAATCAAAGATAAAGTGAATTTGCAGATTGTAGCATTTCCACAAGAAGGTATTGAGTCATTTAAAAATGGTCGTGCTTTAATGGAGGAAGCCGTAAAGCTTGGTGCTGATGTAGTTGGTGGCATTCCACATTTTGAATATACCCGTGAAAAAGGTGTAAGTTCAGTTCATTTCTTGATGGATTTAGCTGAAAAATATAACTGTCTGGTGGATGTACACTGTGATGAGATTGATGATCCAGCATCTCGCTTTTTGGAAGTTTTGGCAGATGAAGCACATGTACGAGGTATGGGGGAACGTGTAACAGCTAGCCACACTACAGCCATGGGATCTTATGACAATGCCTATTGTTACAAGTTATTCCGCTTACTAAAACGTTCTAAAATTAACTTTATTTCGTGCCCTACAGAAAGTATTCATTTGCAAGGAAGATTTGATAGCTATCCAAAGCGCCGAGGTTTGACCCGTGTACCAGAAATTGACCGTGCAGGCATGAATATTTGTTTTGCTCAGGATTCAATTCGTGATCCTTGGTATCCAGTAGGAAACGGTAATATTATTCGTATTCTGGATGCTGGCTTACATATCTGTCATATGCTGGGTTACGAAGACTTACAACGTTGCTTGGATTTTGTTTCATATAATTCGGCCAAGACTTTATGTCTAGGTGATCAATACGGGATTGAGGTCGGACGTCCAGCAAGCTTCATTATTATGCCGGCTAAAAATGATTATGAGGTTGTTGCGAATCAAACAAAAGCTATTTTAAGTGTGCGTAATGGTAAAATTATTATGCAAAGATATCAGGAGCAAGTGAACTTAACCAAAGTTGAGAATCTAACTACACCAGCATAATTAAATAAAAAACCGATGTTTATACATCGGTTTTTTCAATGTTATAGAGCTAATTTACTAAAGTTTTAAAAGCTAAGGGCTTTGTTGCACAAAGCTTTGAAAGACAGAGTTCGCCTAAATTCCTAAAACAACCTGATACGGTTTAAATCCTTCGACCACTGCTTTGGAAATCAACTGAATAAAAGCTTCAGTTTTTCCATAAGCCATCCATTGATCCAATGCTTCATAGTAAGCTAAACGATTCTCTACAGTAATCACACAAGGTGGATAACCAGCTTTAAGCAATTCGAGGTTCATCAATAGGCGTGATGTACGGCCATTGCCATCAACTATTTATAGTGAATACTGTGTATATGCGATATAAGTAATTGATAAATATCATCTTCTAAAAATGCATAGTATGTATTATTTATATGTATCTTAATTAAAGTGTTCAAAAGTGATTATTAATCAAACTAAAAAATATTTTCTAAAAAAGAAATAATTGGAACATTTAAGCACTTGAGCCAATCATAAAGCTCTAAAACATCAAGCCTCCTATCGAAATTTTCCACTTTTGCTATGTAGGATTGTGGCTTATTTAGAGATATGAACCGTACCAGGTTTGTCGGAGACTTTTTTATTTAAGTTAGGCCACCTGACCTAACGGGTTAATCTTATCATAGTACATTGCTTCAAACTCAAAAGGCGATACATAACCCAGTGCACTGTGTACACGCTTTTTATTGAACCAATCTACCCAGTTTAGTGTCGCAAGTTGTACATCTGCTAAACCTTGCCAATCTGCTTTTAAATATTCAATCACCTCTGTTTTGTATAAGCCATTCACCGTTTCAGCCAGAGCATTATCGTATGAATCACCAGTTGTACCGACTGATGCTCGTAAATTTGCAGCTTCTAAACGATTGGTATAGCGAATAGAAAGATATTGAACACCTCTATCTGAATGATGAATCACATTCTTAGGCATACCTCGATCGTGCAATGCTTGCTCCAATGCATCGAGCACCATATCTGTATTCATCCGTGTAGATACTTTCCATCCAACAATTGCTCGTGAGAACACATCAATAACAAATGCGGTATATACCCAGCCTGAATGAGTTTGAATATACGTAAAGTCACCCACCCATAGTTGGTTTGGATGATCAGCATTAAAATTACGTTTCACTAAATCATCTGCCCGTTTTTGGTCATCTCGGCTACGGGTGGTTTGTTTATTCTTACCTCGCCAAACACCTTGTATACCTAGCTTTTTCATTAATCGAGCAACTGTACAACGTGCAATAACATAACCCTCACGTTTTAATTTTTGCCAAACTTTACGTACACCATATCGACCTAAACTTTCTTTCCAAATACGTTTGATTTGCTCTGCATGATGTAAATCATGCAGAGCACGTTTCGCTCGATGTTCTGGATTGTCAGCGAGATCTAAAGTTCGGTAATAGGTTGAAGCTGCGATCGGTAAAATCCTACAAATCGCATCAACACCATATCGATCTTTATTGTTATGGATAAAATCCACCATTATTTGTGTGGGCGGTCGAGCTCCGCCTGGGCGAAAAAAGCGGCTGCTTTACGTAGAATCTCATTGGCGCGTTGCAGTTCTTTATTTTCGCGTTCGAGTTGTTTGATACGTTCTTGGTCTGAAAGCTGCTGTACTTTAACTGGATTTTGTTTATCTAAATATTTTTGATACCAAACACGTAGTGTTTCAGGAGTACAACCGATTTTAGGAGCAATAGCTGTGATTGCTGCCCAAGTAGAAGGATAATCTTTTTCAGATTCAATTAGTAATTGAACCGCTCTTTCTCTGATTTCAGGGGTATATTTTAATTTTGTCATCGGGATAGTCTCTCAGAATATTGACTCTCCGACAAACCCGGTACGGTTCAGTAGATCATTTTTTGATTTATGAAAGAGATCTAGTATTAATATCATCGGAAGTAGGTGGTTTTGATTCTATAAAAAAATTCATGTTTATTGTGTGAAAAAGAAATTAAAGCACGAGATTATATTAAATCATGAATTCGAGTTTGTTCATAATTTATAAGCCCATAAAATTATGGATCGGCATAAGTAGAATTTTGATACTATTGTATAAACTAAGTATAAACCAAGTCTTCATTTTAAAGACCTAAAACAACTTGATACGGTTTAAATCCTTCGAGTACCGCATCGGAAACCAAGTGGATAAATGCTTCAGTTTTTCCATAAGCCATCCATTGATCTAGGGCCTCATAGTAGGCCAATCGGTTTTCAACTGTTATTACACAAGGAGGATAACCAGCTTTAATCAATTCGAGGTTCATCAATAGACGTGATGTACGGCCATTGCCATCAATGAATGGATGGATACCTACAAAATCAGCATGTACTTTGGCTGCACGTTCAATTGGATGCAGCTTATGTGCTTCACTATTATACCAGTCTACGAATTGAACCATCTTGTCATTTAATAACGTGTAATCAAGCGGGGTAGACGTCGCACCTGATATCAGGACATTTTGCTGACGATAACGTCCAGCATTATCATCATCAATATTTTTTAAGATAAGCTGATGGATATTACGAATTTGCCATTCAGAAAAAGGCTCCTCTTTCCGAATGATATCTTCAACATAGTAAATTGCATTTCTATGGTTGATCGCTTCGAAGTGTTCTCTTAATGCCTTTCCACCAACAGTAATACCTTCGAGTACTACTTTTGTTTCTAGCAGGGTGAGTGTATTGCCTTCAATTGCATTCGAATGATAGGTCCAGCGGACAATAAGATCTTCTTGTAAATTTTTAACAATTGATGGAGAAAGAGGGCGATGTTGATCTAATTTTTTCTTTAAATCATCAATAGTTTCAAACATAACCTTATCCCTGAATTTATCTTAGTCGATCATACATGAAAAAAGAAATATCAGAAATGTAGTGATATATCATTACATTTTGTATTGATTATAAAAGTAGTAATTGGATGGCTTTCAATATTCTAGACACGAGACAGCCTCATTTTGAAAACCCATTATTGTTCATTTCCCCATACGCCCATTGCATGCTGTAGATGACCAGTTTTGACATAAAGCGTTGCGCCTGATAGACCTGCCTGAAATTTAGCCGCACTATTGATGGGAAGACGGACCCATGAACCTGCGGGATATATTTCAGTGCCGCAAAATAATTGACCTTTGATAATTAGCACTTCAATCCCTTGTTTTGATTTCTCTTCGAAAATCTGAGCAGGTTTTAGCTTTTCTAAATAGGTCTGTTCATGTTCCGATTGAAATAACGGGCATCTCATCCGATGTTTAGTAAGCTTCCAATTCGCTGGATCATTGGTATTAATTCGGGTGGGCTCTATCTCATGTTCGGTCATTTGCATCAGTTTCACAAAGATTAAACAACCAGCTTTACTGGAAACCTGATGAGTTGAATGATGGGGATTACGTAAATACCAGCCTGCCGGATAATCATCTTCAGCATTCTCTGTAAAAATGCCTGACAAGATAAGGACTTCTTCACCCAAAGGATGCTGATGTTCAGGAAAGGCAGATTCTGGCGCGTATTTCACAAGACTAGTTGCACGTGCTTTCTCATTGCCAATACGATCAAGCATCATTCTATCGACTTCACCTCCTGGAGATTTCACCCAATGGTAATCCTCTGGCTTGATGATGACGGGCTGTGAGAAGTCGGCATGAATAAACATAATGCTGTCCTGTAATGAAAAAACCTACGTATTTTAACGAGAATGCATAGGTTTATTTTAAAAGAAATAGCGATGAGTTATCTCACTGTTTCAGAAAAGATAAGCAGGTTAATAGCAGATATTACTCATTAAGCTATGCAATATTAATATTTTAGAGTTTAATCAACTGTGCTTTGTTTTTACATCAATGAGGAATGGCATGAGATATCAACCGCCTTATACGATCACCTCTAGAATTATTCACTTGATTGCACAAATTAGTGAATCAATAGGGCGTTTGACTGCATTAACCCAAATTCAAGATAGCCTTAAATTGCGAAAAGCAAATCGTATCCGAACGATTCAAGGGTCTTTAGCGATCGAAGGGAATACCTTGAGTACAGAGCAAATCACAGCGATCCTGAATGGCAAGACCATTATCGCGCCACCTAAAGAAGTTCAAGAAGTCCGTAATGCCCTAAAAGCATATGAAGAAATTCAAAATTGGAACCCTGATCAAGAAACACATTTGCTGAAAGCACATCAAATATTGATGACAGGACTGATTGATGAGGTTGGACAGTATCGCCATGGCGGTGTTGGTGTGATGTCAGGGGATCGAGTCGTGCATATGGCTCCGCCTGCAAATCAAGTGCATCGCTTAATGGGAGAATTATTGCAGTGGTTGGCTGAAGGCAATGAGCACCCATTGATTCAGAGTTCAGTATTTCATTATGAGTTTGAGTTTATACATCCATTTGCTGATGGCAATGGGCGTATGGGACGTTTATGGCAAACTTTAATCTTAAGCCAGTGGAATCCAATTTTTCTCAATATCCCTGTAGAAAGCTTGATTTATCAAAACCAAAAAGCTTATTACGATGCATTGCAAGCGAGCACAGATCGCTCAGATTCAGCACCTTTTATTGAGTTTATTTTGCAGATGATTTTAGATGCAATACTCAGTTCTGATGCCAGTGATCAAGATACCGCTCAAGCTAGGGTACAAGTTAGCGATCAAGTTAAACGTCTCGTCCAGAAGATGGAGCAGAAGGAATATAGCTTAGCTGAGCTTATGGCTCTATTAGACTTGTCCCATCGAGCAACATTCCAAAAAAATTATTTAACTCCAGCATTAGAAGCCGGTGTGATTGAACGCACCTTTCCTGATAAGCCTAAGAGTCCTAAGCAAAAGTACAAATTAAAAAATTGAACTATACTGAGGTGGATGTGATTATTAATATCATAATGAGCTAATTGTAATGTTATAATATTTCATTTATTTTTAGGTGTAATTTTCTGCTATAATGTCAGTACGCCACTTCAAATCCTGAATTCGGATTTGAACAAGATTTTAAAGTGATTCAATGCACTAAATCTAATTTAGGTCAAAATTGGGTCAATGAATTTTTTTATTCAATTAAAAAGCTTTAAAATAAATGAGTTAGGTTTTGAGTTCAATTGACGCTATCCGATCAGCAAAGATGAGAATTTGTATTATTTAATGAAATAAAATGAACTTTAAACAACATTTAAAATTTTTAATAAATAAGAGTAAAAGATTGATAACGATGACACAATCTGTCCATGTACCCACATAAATTTGCTTATTGATTGATGAAACAAAATAGTTCTACTCATGAGCGATTAGCTGATCGTTTAGCTAATATTTTGACCATGTTAAATATGGGGTCTCATTTGAGCTCGGCTTTGTTACACAAACCTATATCTAAGGCTTATTCCACAATATAATTTTCAAATGAATAAGCCTACACCTAAAATTTATCATACAACCACTTGGTCTTCATATAACCGAGCTCTCATTAATCATGTAAATATTGCCATTTGGTTTGATCCAGCTATGTAATGGTATGCTCAATCAAAAGGCAAACAAGGACGAAATCAAACCTACTCCGACGCTGCCATCCAATGCTGCTTAATGATTAAATCCTTATTCCGTCTGTATTTACGTATGGTCACTGGCTTTGTGCAAAGTCTGATTAAACTTTGCGGATGAGCAGCCCCGAATATCAGTGATATTCGTACACCACGCTTTGTAGAAGACAAAAGCATATTGATATTGCAATTAGCTACCAAAAAAGTAGCGATGGGCTGCATCTACTCATGGACTCTTCAAGCATGAAGTTTCTAGATGAGGGTGAATGGAAACGCAAGAAACATGGACCTCAATATCGCCGCCAATGGCGTAAGCTTCATATTGGTATCGATGCTAAAACCCTTCAAATACGTGCTGTACAACTCACCGCAAATAATGTCTGTGATTCACAGGTACTGGAAGATTTACTTGCTCAAATCCCTTTAGATGAACAAATCGATTCTGTCTATACAGATGGTGCTTATGACACAAAACGATGCCGTCAGGACATTGCAGATCGGCAAGCGCATGCGCTGATTCCACCTAGAAAAAATGCGAAACCATAGAAAGATACAAAGAACAAGCAGCTCGCTAGAGCGAAATGAATTACTTCGAACAGTTAATCTTGCGAAGCAGTGCTTCTCAGGCAGGGCACTATGGAAAAATGGTCAGGCTATCATCGGCGAAGTTTGGTTGAAACTAAGATGCACTGCATTAAATTATTAGGAGATAAACTCAGTGCAAGGAGCTTTGATAGCCAAGTCAATGAGATTCATGCACGTGTAACTGTCCTCAACAGATTTACTGAATTAGGTCGACCACTTACCCAAGTTACGCCTTAAATTTGGCTCAATTAGGGGCACTTTGCCTTTCAAATCTTTGTGCAACAACACCCTAAAAATGAAAAAAACCAGAAAAAATAGGAGCTTAGAGCTCCCATTTTTATATTAACTTTCTAAGTTCCTATGTTACTTTGAAGAATACTTCATCATAATGTCCGAATACAGCTATATTTTTTTGATTTCTACAATATCACTGGATTCAATGAGCGATTGGATATTACCAAATAAACTTTGAATATAATCAGACGCTATATGGATATCTAAATCCTCCCTGCTACGCCATTCTTCTAAGAAGAAATATCTACTCGAGTCATTTTCGCTAATATAAAGCTCATATTTCAAGCATCCTTCTTCGTGAAGCGTAGGCTCTATTACACTTTTTAAAAGCGCTTCTAACGTCTCTTTTTGATCTGACTTTGCCTTAAAGTTCGCAATTACTGAAATAGTCATTATTTCACCTTTAATTTGTTTTAGAAGTTTTCTAGTACAATTTTGCCTTTTGACTTACCTGATTCAAGTAACTTATGCGCCTTCTCCAAGTTTGCAGCGTTAATTTTGCCTAGATTTTGGTTGAGGGTACTTCTAATTTTTTGCTGGTCAACTAATTGAGCAACCTGTTGCAATAGATCACCTTGCTTTTCAATATCATCGGTTTCATACATTGAACGAGTGAACATCAACTCCCAATGGATAGAAATAGATTTAGTCTTAAACGGCATAATATCAAATGTTTGTGGATCATCGATCAATCCAAGCTTGCCTTGTGGTGCAATCAGAGAAACTATTTGCTTGATATATGTTTCTGTATGATTTGTAGAGAATACGTATTTTGGTTTTTCAATGCCTAATGTCTCGATTTGTGCATTTAAATCTTTGCTATGATCAATGACATGGTCGGCACCCAATGATTTCACCCAAGATTTCGTTTCTTCTCGTGACGCTGTGGTTATCACGGTCAGATTGGTTTTTGCTTTTAGGAGTTGGATAGCGATTGAGCCTACACCGCCTGCACCACCAATAATCAAAATACTGCCAACATCGGTTTCTGAAATTTGAAACCGATCAAACAACATTTCCCATGCCGTTATTGCAGTCAATGGCAATGCTGCGGCTTCTGCATTAGATACTGTAATGGGTTTAAGACTGACAATTCGTTCATCGACTGCTTGAAACTCAGCATTACTACCATCTCGGGTTAAATCGCCAGCATACCAAACAGAATCTCCTACTTTAAACGCGGTAACTTTTGAGCCAATTTCAACAATTTCACCAACAGCATCCCAACCTAAAATACGATTATTTGCTTCAGACGAATTTTTTCTCACTTTGGTATCAACTGGATTCACAGAGATTGCCTGAACTTTTACCAGTACATCATGCTCCTTAAGCGTAGGCTTCGCTTTTTCAATATCTACCAATGAATTTTTAAAATCATCATGGTTATTGATAACATACGATACGGCTTTCATAGATTTGTCCTCAACTTTAAAAAAATATAGTAAAAATGGAAGCGAAGTGCTCCCATTTTTTATTATTCAATCATTAAAACTCTTGGCTCGTTGGGCGCAAAACAATTTCATTAATGTCTACATCCGCAGGCTGTTCAATTGCATAAGCAATTGCTCGAGCGACTGAGTCAGCTGGTATGGCTTGTTTGTAGAAATCAGTAACAAACTCTGAACTTTCTTTATGAGAAGAACCGAATTTTAGTTCTGACTCAACTGCACCAGGCTCAATAGTCGTCGTTCTAATTGTTCCCCCAACTTCATGACGAAGTCCTTCAGAGATGGCTCTTACAGCAAACTTAGTATCGCTATAAACAGTACCGCCTGGACTAAATACTTTTAACCCTGCAACAGATGCGAGATTAATAAAGTGTCCAAAGTTTTGTTTTTGGAAAACAGGTAGGGTAGCTGCTATACCATAAAGAACACCTTTAATATTAATGTCGATCATACGATCCCATTCATCAACTTTTAGCTCACTTAATGGTGCAATAGACATTAATCCAGCATTGTTTACCAATACATCGATTTGACCAAATGCGCTTAATGCCTTTTCAATAAGTGCTTGTACTTCATGTGGTTTGGTTATATCCATACCAATAAATTCAGCTTGACCACCTTCAGCACGAATGTCGTGAACAATAGCCTCTAATTTTTCAGTACGTCTAGCACCAAGTACAACCTTTGCACCTTTTTTAGCAAGTAAGCGAGCAGTAGCTTCACCTAAACCACTACTTGCACCTGTGATAACAATAACTTTATTTTCTATATTATTCATACAAGTAACCTTCAACCTATCTGTCAATCATATTTGATGGATTAAGTATTACAGCCTTATTAGGTATAATAAATGAATAATATTATCTTTCAGAATTCCTATTTACGGAATAATTACCATAACACAGGATTGGACATGCAGAACAAATTGGAAATGATGCGTATCTTTTGTGTCGCAGCAGAGTCTCGAAATTTTAAAGAGGCAGCAACTCAGCTCGGTATTTCCCCGCAGGTAGTGACACGGGCAATAAAAGAGCTAGAAGAGCAGCGCGGAGAGATTCTGTTTTACAGGAGTACTCGACAAATTAAAATTACTGCTGATGGTGAGCGTTTGGCAAAGCAAGCACGTTTTGCGGTGGGATCGATTGATGCTCTGCTTGTAAAAGACACCAAGGAAAAACGAGATGAAATGCGTGGGACTGTCCGTCTTACTGTTTCGTCAGTGTTAGGGCGTAAATTGGTAGTACCTGCACTAGCAGAATTTGCCACACGTTACCCAGATATTGTCGTGGATTGTGTGCTAACAGATTCACACTCGGATGTGATCGATGAGCGGATAGATATCGGGATCAGATTTGGATTTTTGCCGGACAATCGATATGTGGCAAGGGAATTGGCTAAAGTGAACTTTTATTCTGTGGGTACGCCAGAGTTAATTGATAAGGTCGGAATGCCCAAAAAAATTATTGACCTTGATAAATACCCTCTAACAGCACTATTCGATCATAAAACAGGGCGTTACTGGCCATGGACATTCACCGAAAGTCGAAGCTTCACGCCATCAAAGCCTCGTTTTATTACAGATGATCTAGAAGCTGAATTTCAAGCTATTCTCGCTGGAGTTGGATTCGGACACATGCCTGGATTTCTAGTTTTGCCGTGGCTTAGGAGTGGTAAGCTCATTCAGATACTTCATGAGGAAACCTCTCCCGTTTGGCGCCTGTATTTATATCGTCCACAGCGGGGCCCGACACCTTTGCGAATCCGAGCATTGTTTGATTACTTAGCGGAAGTGTTGGGCCATATAGAAACCTGAATCAGATGGAACTAACCTTTTTTCTAGAAAGTAGAAATCAGATAAGACCATCATGTATTTAGAGTAACTACAATTTTTCCTATTTGCTGATTTGATTCAAGATAGCGCTGAGCGTCATGCATGTCCTCAAAGTTAAAGCAACAGTCGATCACTGGACGAAGATATCCTGCACCTATACTGCTAAGAATAAATCGTCTGGCTTGCTCCCTTAGAACAGGGTCATGGAGAACCTCAAGGAACAAAAAACCTCGCATGGTTAAGCTCTTGCGTAATGCAACTTTAAGGGGAAATGGTGTGATCTCCGGGCTAAGTGCACCATGCATAACCATAGTTCCTCCCAAAGACATCGCTTTTGCAATCTGTTCAATATGTGGCCCTCCTACAGCATCGAAGGCGACATCAAGATATTCTCCCCCCAAACGTGAAACAAGCGCCTCATACAAATCTGGTTCATCTTCACTGGCTATAACATTTTTAACACCGAGATCCAGTAAACGTTGCTTTTTCTCTATCGTTTGTGTACTTGCAATGACCTTAGCACCCGCTGCTTCAGCTATTTGTATCGCAGCTAGTCCTACGCTACTTGAAGCTGCTGTGATCAAGATCGTTTTTCCTTTCGAAACTCCACCAGCATGGATTACACCACCCCAAGCCGTCAAATACTGCATCCAGATTGAAGAAGCTTCTTCCCAGCTTAAACTATCGGGTTTGTGAACTAAAAAAGTTTCTGGAATCAGAAGTTTGTCCGCATATGTCCCATATTTGGCTAGATTGTCAGTCGGAAGAATCGATACTGCATCTCCTGGAGAAAATTGGCGTACACCTTCACCTATCGCCAGAACTATGCCTGCTCCCTCATATCCCAGACGAGAAGGGAATACTGCCTTTTGAATATAAGTACCACGCCGAAACATTACATCAGCCCGGTTAAGTCCGATCGTTTTCATCTGGATTAGAACTTCTCCTGCTGCTGGTAAAGCAACAGGAAGTGTTTCTAATGTCAGAACATCTGTATCTCCAATACTATTGAAGCGCCAAGTCTTGGCCTGAAGTGCGTTAAATGACATCAATCGCGACCTTAATATTGGCAGAGCGATCTTGAACAGCATCATGAGCCTCAATCGCTTGTTTTAGAGTAAAATGACGAGGATCAACAATAGGACGCAGTTTACCTTCCTCAACAAGACGAGTCGCGATCTTAAGGATATCACCATGATGAGCACGGCGATTGCCTGTTAACATCGGCATTAGGACGAATACGCCAGACACTGTGGCACACCGTAGAGATGAACTCGCTAAATTATGATTACCAAATGCAGCACAGCTGGTAATGTGGCCATAGTGAGTTGTCATGGAAAGTGAAGCTTCGAGTACTGGACCACCCACAGTGTCGTAAACAATGTTAAAACCTTGACCCTCAGGGCTTGCAGCAATAATGTCATCGGAAGATGCTGTTGTGTAATCGAGAGGTGTTGCACCGAGTTCTGAAATCAGTGATTGATCAGCTGTACGACCAGTCGCCCAAACATTTGCATCAAGTGCTTTTGCAAGCTGAACCACCATATAACCAACGCCACCAGCACCACCCTGAACCAGTACAGTTTGCCCTGGTTGGACCTTCGCATTATCCACTAAACCTTCCCAAGCGGTGAGGAACGTCAATGGTAGTACTGCTGCCTCGCGCATAGAGATATTCCGTGGCTTTAATGCGATCAGATCAGCATCTGCTACAACATATTCTGCTAAAGATCCTTGAAGACCACGAACGCCACCTATCAGACCGTAAACTTCATCTCCGACGTTGAAGTGGGTGACACCTTCACCAACAGCAGTTACAACCCCAGCCATATCCGTTCCCAACACGGCAGGAAGCTCTGGCATAGCATATGGTGCTTCACCAAGACGAATTTTATAATCAATAGGGTTTACACCACTAGCATGAATACGTACTAGAACTTGCCCAGCCTCTGGTTGAGGTATAGGGAGTTCTACACGTTTAAATTCATGATCACCAAAATTTTCTAGGATAAGAGCATTCATCATCTTATTCATAGTTGTTCCTTATTCTTAACTGGGGGATGATATGCACAGTACCAAAGTAAATTAATCCAATAAATGATATTTATAGGATTTAATAATTCCTAAATAATGAATAATAAATATCATCCGCTCACTAAAAATATTCTAGTACAGTCTGTAAAGGCAGTTTGATCTAAACTGTCGGTAGTATTTTCAAGGCTTGATATGTTCAAAATATCTACAAAGTGGCTAAAATTTGAAACATAATTCTAAAAGGTCACAGCATCACAAAGAACATGAGCCAAAATAAAAAAATGGGAGCTGAAAGTCCCATTCTTTGTGACTTTAGCATCAGCTCTACGATGTTAATTTAAAAAAAAACTAAAAACAGGGATAGAAAATTTTCGCTAAAGGTCTTTTTGATTTTCGATTTATAAAAAATATTGCTTTTTTTATACTATGGGGTACTATAGTATTAATGCTAGCAAGTAAGGAGGTCTGATGCCTAATCAGGTTGAAGACAAAAAAAAGATTCTTCTACGCGTCAGAAAGATCAAAGGTCAGACGCAAGCGATTGAAAAAGCGTTAGAAGACAATGTGGAATGTGGTGCAATTCTGCAACAAATATGCTCTGTGCGTGGTGCTATTAATGGTTTAATGAATGAAATGTTGGAGGTTCATTTAAAGGACACTTTAGTATCAGGTGAAACTACAGAACAACAACGAAAAGAAGAATTGGCTGAAATCGCCAAGATTCTAAAATCATATTTAAAATAGATCTGTATAAGGAATTATTCCATGAAGTCACGTGCTGCTGTTGCGTTTGGTCCTGGTCAACCTCTTCAAATTGTTGAAGTTGATGTTGCACCACCGAAGAAAGGTGAAGTATTAATCAAGATCTCCCATACCGGTGTGTGTCATACAGACGCATTTACTTTATCTGGCGATGATCCTGAAGGTGTTTTTCCGGCTATTCTCGGGCATGAAGGTGCTGGTGTCGTAGTTGAGGTTGGTGAAGGCGTGACTAGCGTCAAACCAGGTGATCATGTAATTCCACTTTACACCGCTGAATGTGGCGAGTGCGTATTCTGTAAATCTGGAAAATCGAACTTGTGTATTTCCGTTCGCGAAACTCAAGGTAGAGGCGTAATGCCAGATGGTACCACTCGTTTTTCCTACAATGGTCAACCGATTTACCACTATATGGGCTGCTCAACGTTCAGTGAATACACGGTAGTGGCAGAAGTATCATTGGCTAAAATCAATCCTGAAGCCAATCACGAACATGTCTGCTTACTGGGTTGTGGTGTCACAACGGGTATCGGTGCAGTACACAACACGGCTAAAGTACAAGAGGGTGATACTGTTGCGGTCTTTGGTTTAGGTGGTATTGGTCTAGCAGTCGTACAAGCCGCACGTCAAGCTAAAGCAGGACGTATTATTGTGGTTGACATGAATCCAGATAAATTTGCGCTGGCAAAAGAGTTTGGTGCAACGGACTTCTTGAACCCTAAAGACTACGACAAACCAATCCAGCAAGTCATTGTCGAAATGACTGGCTGGGGTGTAGATCATTCATTTGAGTGTATTGGTAACGTGAATGTGATGCGTGCAGCCCTTGAAAGTGCACACCGTGGCTGGGGACAATCCGTAATTATTGGTGTAGCTGGCGCAGGTCAAGAAATCTCTACCCGTCCATTCCAACTGGTTACTGGTCGTAAATGGTTAGGTTCTGCCTTTGGTGGCGTAAAAGGTCGTACGCAACTTCCAGGAATGGTTGAAGATGCCATGAACGGTAAAATTCAATTAGAACCATTTGTGACACATACGATGGGCTTGGATCAGATCAATGAAGCCTTTGATCTAATGCATGAAGGTAAGTCAATTCGTACTGTAATTCATTACGAATAATTCCGTCAGACCTTATAGTTTTCCATGCATGTGCATCATGAATGACATGCATGGAATCCTCTAAAACGGCACATTATCTGTAAAACCGATCTATCTGTGTAGGCATCGTGTATAGGTTCAACATACCTGCCTACATTTTAAATCTTTATCACTATTCTCTGTGGAGAATGTCGGACTCTTTGTTTACTGGATTTCTCATGAAGTCTTGCTCAACATAGGTAATTGATTATGGAAATAATTGAGAAACATGCTTCTTTTGGTGGATCGCAAGAAGTGTATCGCCATCAGTCAATAGCACTAAACTGTTCAATGAAATTCTCAATATATCTGCCACCTCATGACAAAGATGAGCGGTTGCCAGTTTTATATTGGTTATCAGGACTGACTTGCAACGAACAGAACTTTATTACTAAAGCCGGAGCACAAAAGTATGCGGCTGAACATAAAGTCATTATTGTTGCACCAGATACCAGCCCACGTGGAGAAGATGTACCAGATCATGCAGATTATGATTTAGGCCAAGGCGCAGGATTCTATGTAAATGCAACACGAGCACCCTGGTCACAGCATTTCAAAATGTATGATTATATTGTGGAAGAACTCAGAAACCTGATTGATCTGAATTTTCCGACCAACCAAGTCCAAAGCATTATGGGTCATAGCATGGGTGGTCATGGTGCATTAGTAATTGGGTTAAAAAATCCTGAGCTGTATAAAAGTATTTCTGCTTTTGCACCGATTGTTGCACCTAGCCAAGTACCTTGGGGGAAAAAGGCTTTCACACACTACCTAGGTGAAACCGAAACTTTATGGAAAAGCTATGATGCGATTGAATTAATCAAAAATACTGAAGTTCATTTACCTATTTTAGTCGATCAGGGAACAGCTGATGATTTTCTTGAAGAACAGTTAAGGCCTAAGCTTCTTAGTGATATTTGTTTGGAACAAGAATATCCTCTTGCACTTAACCTAAGAGAAGGGTATGACCATAGCTATTACTTCATTGCGAGCTTTATAGAGAAACATATAGAGTTTCACAGCAAATTCCTAGCTAAATAACTTTCATAGATATGAGGATGTACAATGTTGTTCTTGAATGCTTCTTGAGCAATATAATTTCCAGATGAAGAGGTCAGCTTATAAATCTAAGGACGAATCAATTGATCCTTATATAACTAAGATTGAATTTAATCATCTCATATCTTGATTTTTTGATTCAAATGTTAATGATCTTAACTTGAATAAATTCATAGCATTATGTCGAAATAAACATCCAAATTTTGGCTCTGCTATGGAAAATTGTTTTTAATCTTTGTACAACAAAACTTTCTGACATACATAAATTATCAATGTCAGTATGAGTTTTAATTTTAATCAATTGTGGAGTTTTAGTCATGCTTAAAACAGCTTTATATGTCCGTCTTGAAGCTAAACCGGGTAAAGAAGACGAAGTGGAAGCTTTCCTTAAAGCCGGTTTACCTATTGTAATGGAAGAACCTGCGACAGTTGCGTGGTTTGGCCTACGTCTTGGACCTACAACATTTGGTATTTTTGATGCATTTCCTGATGAGGCGGGTCGCCAAGCACATTTATCTGGCAAGGTTGCAGCTGCGTTGATGGCTCAGGCCGAAGAGCTATTTTCAGAGCCACCGTCTATTGAAAAAGTAGATGTTTTGGCGAGTAAACTACCAGCTTAAACCGACGCTTAAATGTATGAGGGTGCTGCCTGAAATTTCGAATGAAAGGCAGCACTTCAACCCTGTGAGGTTTGTCAGAGGCTTTTTATTCAAGTTGGGCTACTTTATTTAATGGCTTAATCTCATCATTTACATGGGTCAATATCAAAACAGGGTAAATAAACGAATGAATCCATGTACATGCCTTATATTGAACCAATCTATCTAATTTAGCGTTGCATTTGTACATCTGCTAAACCGTGCCAATCTACTTTTAAAATATTTAATCATTGCTATTTTGTATGAGCCATTCACTGTTTCAGCCAATGCGTTCACGACCATGTCAATAGTCATACATGTTGATACCTTTCATCCAACAATCGCTCGTGAAAATACATCAATAATAAAAGCGGTATAGAACAAATCTGAATTAGTTTAACCATCACTAAAGTCGCAAGCTGAAATAATTTTTATAAAAATAGACGACTGGTCTATTTTTATGTATAGTTAGCACATGGTGTAGGCAAAAGCCGTAGTGTTGTCCGATTTTTTAAAAGTTTATTTGATGAATAACGGTGGTTTTTCAAATCAATTAACTGATCATTCTAGGATAAAAATATGCTGAATTTTAACTTTTATAATCCGACCCGCATTATTTTTGGTGGCGATACAATAGCTAAAATCAATGACTATGTGCCTACAGAAGCAAAAGTATTAATGTTGTTTGGTGGTGAAAGTGCACGTAAGAATGGTACTTTAGCTGAAGTGCGTGAAGCATTAGGTGCAAGAGAAATTCATGAATTTGGCGGAATTGAGCCGAATCCGAGTTATGAAACCCTCATGAAAGCTGTAGAGCTGATTCGAGAACAAAAGATAGATTTCTTGATGGCTGTCGGTGGTGGATCGGTAATTGATGGTACTAAATTTATTGCAGCAGCAGTCAATTATACAGGGGATACATGGGAGATTTTAGAAACCCATGGTAATAAAATTACCCAAGCTTTGCCTTTTGCGAGTGTACTCACCCTTCCGGCAACTGGTTCAGAAATGAATAGCGGTGGGGTAGTCACCAGAAAATCGACCCAAGCCAAATTGTCATTTAGCAGTCCCTATGTTTTTCCGCAATTTTCCGTACTTGATCCGAATAAAACTTTTAGCTTGCCGACGCGCCAGTTGGCTAATGGCGTGGTCGATGCATTTATTCATGTCATGGAACAGTACTTAACTTACCCTGTGAATGCACAAGTACAAGATCGTTTTGCCGAAGGTCTATTGCAAACTTTGATTGAGATTGGACCGAAAATCTTGGAAGATTCAGCAGATTATGACACGCGTGCGAATTTGATGTGGGCTGCTAGCATGGCACTGAATGGGCTAATTGGAGCTGGTGTACCACAAGATTGGTCAACCCATTTGATTGGGCATGAGCTCACGGCTTTACATGGTATTGATCATGCTCGTACCTTGGCCATTGTGTTGCCGGCCAATCTACAAGTACGTCGTCAAGAGAAGCGAGAAAAATTACTACAATATGCGGCTCGTGTCTGGCAGATTGTCGAAGGTGATGAAGAACAACGTATTGATGCAGCTATTACCCGTACTCGAACCTTCTTTGAGCAACTCGGATTGCCGACTCGTCTTAGCAATTATCAATTGGGGGCGACAGATATTGAGATCATCATTACGCAACTCGAATCACATAATCTGACCCAGCTAGGCGAACATAAAAATGTTTCATTAGAGATCAGTCGCCAAATTCTCGAGACGAGCCTCTAAATAAGCGTATCTGTCGTGGTCACGCCACACGGCAAGTGATCATGCAACAATGCTCCTCAATTCTGAAAATTATCGAAGAAATAACATGAAAATTTTACTCGTTTTAACCTCACATGATCAACTTGGCAATACTGGTAAGAAAACAGGTTTCTGGCTAGAAGAACTTGCTGCACCGTATTACACCTTTATTGACTCTGGTGCTGAAGTTACGCTGGCGTCGCCTCAAGGTGGGCAGCCACCACTAGATCCGAAAAGTAATTTAGCAGATGCACAAACTGAAACCACTCATCGTTTTGAAGCTGATCCAACTGCAATGCAAGCATTGGCACAGACGCATAAACTTAGCGAAATTTCTGTAGCTGATTATGATGCAGTGTTTTATCCAGGCGGGCATGGCCCATTGTGGGATTTAGCAAAAGATCCAATTTCAATTTCTCTGATTGAACAGGCGATTCAGTCTGGCAAACCTGTTGCAGCAGTGTGTCATGCCCCGGGTGTTCTACGTCATGTGAAAGCGAGTAATGGAGCGCCTTTAGTTAGCGGTAAATTAGTGACTGGTTTCACCAATACTGAGGAGGCTGCTGTAGGTTTGACTGAAATTGTACCATTTTTAGTCGAAGACATGCTTAAAGAAAACGGTGGTCATTATTCTAAAGTGGATGATTGGCAAGTATATGTTCAAGTAGATGGCTTGCTGGTTACTGGACAAAATCCAGCCTCTTCTGCTGCAACAGCTACAGCATTACTTCAATTGTTGAAATAAAGAGTAGCGAGTGCCTGTTGTGGTGCTTAGCAGTGAATAAAACTTCTGACTCTGAGCAACTGGCGCAATAAGCAAAATAACCCTCATTTAATGGTGAAGGGCCTGAGTGAATAGCTTTACTTCCTTTATTTTTCTATATACAGGAAGGAAGGGTATTTTTTTAATTTAGATCAATTTAGTCATGATGACTTGGATACAATGAAATGAAAGCCAGCAAATTTTTTCAAAACTTAAGCTTAGGCCCGTATGTTTTGCAAAACCGTATTGTATTGCCACCATTAACGCGGTCGCGCAGTACTCAGCCAGGGAATATTCCAAATGAACTGATGGCAACCTATTATCAACAGCGTACCGGGGCAGGATTTATGGTCACCGAAGGTACGCAAATCGAGCCACGTGGTCAAGGCTATGCTTGGACTCCTGGTATTTACAGCCCTGAACAGATTGCTGGATGGCGTAAAGTGACGGAAGCAGTGCATGCTAAAGGAGGCATTATTTTTGCACAACTTTGGCATGTTGGGCGTGTTTCACATACATCTTTGCAACCCAATCATGCATCACCGGTCGCGCCCTCGGCTATTAGGGCTGACAGTAATGTTAAAGTCTTTATTGAAACCGGGCCCAATGCAGGGGCCTTGGCTGATCCTTCAATGCCACGTGCTTTAAGCAATGCAGAAGTTAAAGAATTAGTGCAACTCTATGCTCAAGCCGCGCGTAATGCATTGGCTGCTGGTTTTGATGGGGTTGAAATTCATTGTGCAAATGGTTATTTGGTAAATCAATTTATCTCTGCACATAGTAACCACCGTGAAGATGAATATGGTGGATCACTAAACAATCGTTTGCGTTTTTTACGTGAAGTAGTACAGGCAGTTGCTGAGGTGGTTGGTGCAGATCGTTTAGGAGTGCGTTTTGCCCCGCTATTTGAAAGTACAGAGGAAGATCGTGTTTACATGGGGTTAGTTGAAGATGATCCACATGTGACTTATATTGAGGCTATAAAGATACTTGAAGAAGTTGGGATTGCCTATTTATCGATTGCAGAAGCTGATTGGGATAATGCACCAGAACTTCCTCATGATTTTCGTAGAGATGTCAGAGACACTTTCAGTGGTCGGATTATTTACGCAGGTCGATATACGGCAGAAAGAGGGACTCGAATTTTAGAGGCAGGGCTGGCCGATTTAATTGCATTTGGACGCCCATTTATTGCGAATCCAGATTTACCCGATCGCATCGCTAATGGCTGGCCATTGAATGCAGTAGATGCAAGCACTATGTATGGTGGGACGGAAAAAGGCTATATTGATTATCCAGCTTACGCAGATTAATATCGACTAAGTGAGTTATTTTGCCAACCTTTATGGTTGGCAAAGTAAGAACTTAGGATTGCTGTTGCCAGCATAACTTCTTCTTAAAACAAATTCTTAAAATTTTTTATCTGGGTAATGAGCCAACCTGCCAGTGGGAAAGAAATCAGTTGCGTTACTGGCACTAATACTATGACTTCAATCAACACCATCATCGGGAAACTTTGATGCTGAGTAATTGGCTTTAATAAAGTGAGAACCAGTAATAGTGTGGGATATAAGCCTAAATAACCAACTAAAATACGAGTCATGAGGGCTTTAGAAGGAGAATTCATTGTGCGCTATACTCATTGATTGTAAATTGATCTAATAGCAACACATTAATAAGTAATCATTGGGCTGCTATCATTAATTATGTAATTGATATTTAATTTAATTTTTATGAATCTTCACTTTTTAATAGAAATTTAGTTGCTCTCAGCGCTTGATGTAATGGTGTTTTATCTTTTTGCAACTTACTCAGTAATGCTGCACCTAACCACATTTGGTAAAGTACTTGTGCCAACGTCGAGGCCTCAGTATCTGCTTGGATAGACTGATCCTGTTTACCCAAATCAATTAAAGCAGCAATACGTTCGATTACATCATCGACGCCAGCGGACATAATGGAGCGCATATCTTCAGATAGATCGGCAACTTCTGCGGCAAGTTTCACAATTAAACAGCTATCCGCCCAACCACACTGTGTTTCAGGATCTTCTATCCATAAATTAAAATACTCAATCAGCTTTTGATAAGGGGATTTATCGCTACGCCATACATTATTTAAACGGACTTGGTAATTATCTACATAATGCTGTACCAATTCACATCCGAAAGCTTCCTTGGATTGGAAATAATGATAAAACGAGCCTTTAGGGATCTCACAGCTCTGTAAAATTTCCTGTAATCCTACACCGGTAAAACCTTTATGCAAAATCAGGTCTGAACTGGTGTTAAGAATGTGTAAGCGCTTCGCTTCAGACTTTTTAATAGGAGTAGGCTTCATATTAATTATTTACTCTATTGTAAAAAATAGACCAGTCGTATTGTTTTTTATTATAACTCATCTACAATGGATGTAAAGAAATTTTAATCATAATTTTTGATTGTGAAGGGAAATATTTCTAAATAAAACATGGAGTTATATGTGTGAAAACAGTTATTAATCAACGCATCGTTTTAGCTAAACGGCCAGTGGGTGAGCCAAAACACAGCGATTTTCGTATTGAGCAAATTGAGCTCAATGAACTTAAACAAGGTGAGATATTGTTGAAAACCATTTACTTGTCACTCGATCCTTATATGCGTGGTCGCATGAGTGATGCTCCTTCATATGTAGCACCGGTTGAAATTGGCGAGGTGATGGTCGGTGGAACAGTCAGTCAAGTGGTGGCCTCTAAAAACCCAAAATTCAAAGAAGGCGAGTGGGTTCTTTCCGGAAATGGCTGGCAGGGCTACGCAATTTCTAATGGGACTGCATGTCAAAGCTTAGGTATGCAACCTGAACATCCATTTTGGGCATTGGGTATTTTGGGAATGCCAGGATTTACTGCTTATACGGGGCTGTTGGACATTGGTCAGCCTAAAGCCGGTGAAACTTTGGTCGTTGCAGCTGCAACAGGACCTGTTGGTGCTACGGTTGGACAGATTGGCAAAATTAAAGGTTGTCGCGTGGTTGGCGTCGCAGGTGGGGCTGAAAAATGCCGTTATGCAGTAGAAGAACTCGGCTTCGATGCTTGTATCAATCATCATGATGAAAATTTTGCAGAACAATTACAACAAGCAGCTCCCAACGGTATTGATATTTATTATGAGAATGTGGGGGGGTAAAGTGTTTGATGCGGTATGGCCATTGCTTAACTCTGCGGCACGTGTACCGGTGTGTGGTAACGCTACCGAGCAAGCACAAGGGCCAGACCGTTTACCGGGCTTTATTTCCACCCTTTTAAAAAAGCGTATTCGCATGCAAGGCTTTATTATTTTTGATGATTATGGCAGTCAGTATCCGGAATTCTATCAGCAAATGTCTGAATGGTTGAAAGACGGAAAAATCAAATATAAAGAGCATATGGTGCAAGGTTTTGAATCGTACCGGGTTTGTCGGAGAGTCAATATTCTGAGAGACTATCCCGATGACAAAATTAAAATATACCCCTGAAATCAGAGAAAGAGCGGTTCAATTATTGATTGAATCTGAAAAAGATTATCCTTCTACTTGGGCTGCAATCACAGCAATTGCGCCTAAGATTGGTTGTACTCCTGAAACACTTCGTGCCTGGCATCAAAAGCATTTAGATCAGCAAAATCCTATTAAAGTACAACAGATATCTGATCAAGAAAAAATGAAGCAAATGGAACGTGAAATTAAAGAATTAAAGCGTGCCAATGAAATTCTACGTAAAGCAGCCGCTTTTTTCGCCCAGGCGGAGCTCGACCGCCCATACAAATAATGGTGGATTTTATCCATAACAATAAAGATCGATATGGTGTTGATGCGATTTGTAGGATTTTACCGATCGCAGCTTCAACCTATTACCGAACTTTAGATCTCGCTGACAATCCAGAACATCGAGCGAAACGTGCTCTGCATGATTTACATCATGCAGAGCAAATCAAACGTATTTGGAAAGAAAGTTTAGGTCGATATGGTGTACGTAAAGTTTGGCAAAAACTGAAACGTGAAGGTTATGTCATCGCACGTTGTACAGTTGCTCGATTGATGCAGAAGCTAGGTATACAAGGTGTTTGGCGAGGTAAGAACAAACAAACTACCCGCAACCGAGATGATCAAAAACGAGCAGATGATTTAGTGAAACGTAATTTTAGTGCTGATCGACCTGACCAATTATGGGTCAGTGACTTTACGTATATTCAAACTCATTCAGGCTGGGTCTATACCGCCTTTATTATTGATGTGTTCTCGCGAGCAATTGTTGGATGGAAAGTATCTACACGGATGAATACAGATATGGTGCTCGATGCACTTGAGCAAGCATTGCACGATCGAGGCATGCCAAAGAATGTGATTCATCATTCCGACAGGGGTGTGCAATATCTTTCGATTCGCTATACCAATCGTTTAGAAGCAGCAAATTTACGAGTATCAGTCGGTACAACTGGTGATTCATACGATAATGCTCTGGCTGAAACGGTGAATGGCTTATACAAAACAGAGGTGATTGAATATTTAAAAGCAGATTGGCAAGGTTTAGCAGATGTACAACTTGCGACACTAAACTGGGTAGATTGGTTCAATAAAAAGCGTGTACACAGTGCACTGGGTTATGTATCGCCTTTTGAGTTTGAAGCAATGTACTATGATAAGATTAACCCGTTAGGTCAGGTGGCCTAACTTAAATAAAAAAGTCTCCGACGTACCTGGTACGGTTCAGTTTAGATAACACGATCAATGCTTTCAATGGTATGTTGAAAGGAGAAAACTTTGGCAAAGTGGTTGTAAAAATTTAAAAAATAGGAATTATCATGATCACACTACATCATTTAGATCAATCACGTTCTTTTCGCATTTTGTGGTTACTTGAAGAAATCAAGCAGCCTTATGAGTTGAAACGCTATTATCGTGACTCAAACACGCATTTGGCCCCTGACTCTTTAAAAACCATTCATTCTTTAGGGAAATCTCCAGTATTGGAATGGGATGGCAAAGTTATTGCAGAGTCGGGTGCGATCGTTGAGTTATTAATTCAGAAACTTGCGCCGCATTTAGCACCAGATATGGATGAATCTACCTATGTCGATTATCTACAGTGGATTCATTTCTCAGAAAGCTCGGCCATGCTGCCATTTTTGTTAAAAACGTTTAATGCGATAGAAACCAAGCAGGGTACGAAGTTGGTATTTCTAGAAAATTATACTCAAGTTGAGTTCGATAAAGTATTTGGCCATTTAAATGAATATTTAAAAGATAAAGAATTTCTAGTGGCAGACCGTTTAACCGGTGCTGACTTTATGATGGGCTTTGGACTACATGCTTTAGTTTATCATATGGGACAAGGTGGAAATTATCCCCATATCCAACGTTATGTAGCAGGTTTAAGCCAACTACCTAGCTGGCAAGCCGCAGTACAAATTGAACAAAATGGTGTGAAAAGGGCTTTGTTGCACAAAGATTTAAAAGATAACACTCTGCTCATTTGAACAGAATTCAAGTGACAACTTGGGTATGAGGACGACCTAATTCTGTAAATTTGTTCAATACGGCTATGCGTGCATGAATCTCATTCACCTGACTAGAAAAACTCCTTGCTGTTAATTTATCACCTAATAGTTTGATGCAATGCATCTTGGTTTCAACTAAACTTCGACGATGATAACCAGACCATTTTTTCCAAAGCGTTCTTCCTAAACGTTTAACTGTTTTCAGTAACTCATTCCGCTCTAAAGATCTCAATTTCTGATCTTTCCATGGTTTTGCATTTTTTCTTGGCGGAATGAGCGCATGTGCATCTCGATCTAGAATGACTTGTCTGCAGTGCTTCGTGTCATAAGCACCATCGGTATAGACCGAATCAATTCGTTCATCTAAGGGAATTTGAGCAAGTAAATCACCGAGTACTTGCGAATCGCTCACATTATTTGTAGTAAGCTGTACTGCACGTATTTGCAAGGTTTCAGCATCGATGCCAATATGAAGCTTACGCCATTGGCGACGATATTCAGGTCCATGTTTCTTACGTTTCCACTCACCTTCACCTAGAAACTTTAAGCCAGTTGAGTCGACGAGTAGATGTAGCCCATCACTACTTTTTTGATAGCTAATCGCAATATCAATATGTTTTTGTCTTCGACAAAGCGTACTGTAATCTGGTGCGGTCCAATTTAATCCACAAAGTTTAATCAGACTTTGAACAAAACCTGTGACCATGCGTAAAGAGAGTCTAAATAAAGATTTGATCATTAAACAGCATTGAATAGCCGTATCGGAGTAAGTTTGATTTCGACCTTGCTTGTTTTGTGGTTGTGCATACCACTGAGTGTTTGGATCAAACCAAATGGAAATGTTGCCCCGATTAATGAGAGCGCGATTATAGGAAGACCAGTTGGTTGTACGATAAGTTTTAGGAGTAGGTTTATTCATTTTGAAATTATAGGACTGAATAAACCTTATAGGCTAGGTTTGTGCAACAAAGCCTTTTGCACCTATAAAACTTGAGAAGGAGGCACGCTGTTATAGTTTTTTCAAGCCTTACTGTAGCTACTCATTCACACCAAAATAGCTGAAAATTTGACTCAAGAAGGGATCACAATCTTGATGGTGGCGTAATGTTTATAACACAGCAACTGAATACAATTTCTGAATTGGTTGAGGGGCAGGGTCTTTCAGATCAACTGCAACATCTACTTGCGCAGCAGTATTTAAACTTAGAAGCAACTTTGCTGCGTGCTAAAGTCTTACGTGATTTTTCAAGCGCTAAAGTTCAGTATATCGTGCAGTCTGCCATTCAAGCAGAACATGCCGAGGTCGCATTTTTATTTGCGCCTTTTATCTTGGCAAATTTAAACCATCCAGTGATTTATAGCAGTCCAGCCACGCCAACCGTACTCAATATCCTCAATCGTTACTATCAAGCAGAGCAAAAACAAAACCTAAAAATAGATGACGTGCTTGAGGCACTCAATGTTTATTTAGATTTGAGTGATAGCGTATTCAATGATGTCGATTTTTTCTATTTTTCATTGATCAAAGCGCTATGTCGAACTGATGTCTCGCAGATTTTTTTGGTGACATCATTGGTGCTCAATACACAAAAACTCGCAGAGCTGGAACAGTTTTTTAAAGTCAAAATCAACTATATTTCTACCCATCCACAAGATGTCATCATCGACAGTAGTGAATGGAATATGCGGAAATTGTTCTTTAAAAACAAAGATCAGCAATATATCGATTTATGTGAAAAATTCGCCACATTGAATGCGCAGTTATTGTTGAGTTATGGCAGTTATAACCAGCAGCAAGCGACCCAGTTGGTTGAAGATATGTTCTATGCCGAGCATATTTATGAAAAGTTATCGGTCTATGCCGAGTATATGCAGACCTGTCTACAACATGGCGTGTCCCGAAAGCCGGCGACTTTTTTCGCCTAACTTGCATTTTTGATCTCCCATTCAAAACAGCTTTTCTTTCAATTGATGCATATACCTAGGTCATCCCCATGTTTTTATACACAGACTTTGATCAAAATTTATTGAATGAACGTGTCGCACAGTTTCGCGACCAAACCCAGCGTTATTTAGAGGGAAAACTGACCGAAGAAGAATACCGCCCCTTACGCTTACAAAATGGTTTATATGTTCAACGTTATGCACCCATGCTACGTTTGGCAGTGCCTTATGGCTTAATGAACACAGAGCAATTGCGTAAGGTGGCTGAGGTTGCACAGAAGTATGACCGTGGTTATGCGCATATTTCTAAGCGTCAAAATATTCAACTGAATTGGCCGCAGCTTGCAGATGTCCCCGATATTTTGCAGGAACTCGCTACAGTACACATGCATTCTATTCAGACCAGTGGCAACTGTATTCGAAACACCACCACAGACCAATATGCAGGTGTAGTTGAGGGCGAGCTCACAGACCCGCGCCCCACCTGTGAACTAATTTGCCAGTGGAGTACTTTCCATCCAGAGTTTTCATTCCTTCCGCGTAAATTCAAAATTGCAGTTTGTGCACACCCTGAACAAGACCGTGCTGCCACAACTTTTCATGATGTTGGGGTCTATCTGGTAGAAAATGGAACGGGGGAGTTAGGTTATCAAATTAAAGTCGGTGGTGGGCTTGGACGCACCCCTTTAGCGGGACATGTGATTAAGCCATTTTTAGCCCGTGAAGATTTAATTGCTTATTTAGATGCCATCATGCGTGTATATAACTTGCATGGTCGCCGTGATAATAAATACAAAGCGCGTATTAAAATTTTAGTGAAAGCCCTCACTCCAGCGGGCTTTGCGGAAAAAGTGGAAGCTGAGTTTGCACATACTCAAACACTGCTCAAAGTTCAGCCTAGTGTTTTAGCGCAAATGGATGCCGTATTTCGACCGTTTGCCTATGAACCTTTAGATGCAGAAAATTTTGAGGCGTTGTTCCAACAGTATCCGAAGTTTAAACACTGGTTCAATATCAATACCCATGCACATAAAGTCGCGGGCTACCGCATCGTTACGATCAGCTTAAAACGGGCGGGTGTAGCACCGGGGGATATGACTTCCGATGAAATGCGTTTAATTGCAGATTTGGCTGACCAATATACCTTTGGTGAGCTGCGAACCACGCATGAGCAAAATATTGCCTTAACCGATGTACGCCAAAAGGATCTGTTTGAACTGTGGCAAGTCTTAGATCGTGGCAATTTGGCTCGTGCGCATATTGGCTTTCTGACTGACATGATTTGCTGTCCAGGTGGCGATTTTTGCTCCTTGGCAAATGCCAAATCCATTCCGGTGTATGAGGCGATTGCTCGCCGTTTTGATGATCTGGATGCTTTATATCATTTAGGCAGGGTCGATTTGAACATTTCAGGTTGTATGAATGCGTGTGGACACCACCATGTCGGTAATATTGGCATTCTAGGTGTCGATAAAAAAGGCGCTGAATATTACCAAATTAGTTTAGGCGGTAACTCAGATCATGATGCATCCATCGGTGATATTTTAGGGCCATCATTTCCTGTGGAAGATATTCCCGATGTGCTCGAAGAAATTCTAAATACTTATCTGGATTTGCGTTTGGAGCATGAATCTTTTTTAGAAACTTACAAACGTGTTTCGATCCAGCCGTTTAAAGCGCGGGCATATGCGGACATAAATTGAGATGTTGGACGACCGAACTCGGCTGAAGAAGTTAAACACTGCGAGCTACCAAATCATCATTATTTTGGCCGTTTGGAGCTGTGCTTATGTCTTACAAAAGTTGTTGAATTTGCCTGTGGCATCTGGAGTACTTGGTTTTTTTCTGCTGCTGTTCTTGCTTGAAATGAAGTGGCTGAAATTAGCCCACGTTGAACGCGGTGCCGATCTGTTGCTGGCTGAATTGCTGCTGTTTTTCATTCCGCCTGTGGTCGGTGTGATTCAATATCAGGATTTATTGATCACCAGTGGTTGGAAAATTCTGCTAGTGATTTTAATCAGCACCGCTTTAGTGATGATGGTTTCTGTATATAGCGTGCGGTTGCTGTTAAAGCAGCCAGAGCTAAATCAGGAACCAAAACAGGAAGATCAGTATGACTGAATGCTGGGGGCTTTTTTACTTGGTTTGGACCGTGCTGTGCTATTTCATGGCAAAGCAACTTTTTGTTCGAACACAAAAAATCTATTTATCCCCCATTATTGTTGTTCCTAGCTTGAGCATCGTACTGATCTTTCTTTTACAGCATCAGTTCCAAGACTATTACTTTTATACCCAATATTTGGTGGCCATGCTCGGTCCAATCACAGTGGCTTTTGCTATTCCTGTTTTTCGTTATCGCCGCATGATTCAGCAACATTTTAAAGTGTTGCTCTTCAGTTCTAGCCTCGCCATGTTGGTGGGTATTTTCAGCAGTTGGTTTTTGGCGAGCCTATTGGATTTTGATGACATCGTTAAAAATAGCCTGTTGGCGCGTTCCATTTCGATTCCTTTCGCTTTGGTGCTTACCGAAAAAGTGGGGGGCTCTATCAGCCTGATTCCGCTATTTACCGTGATTACAGGTTTGGTCGGTATGTTGTTGGGAGACCTCCTTTTGTTTTGGATCAAATACAAAAATCACCTTGCTTCTGGCGCAGCACTGGGTAATGCCGCACATGCTATGGGCATAGTTCGGGCAAGACAGCGGCATGAATTGGAAGGCGTCATTGCCAGTCTCTCGATGATTATTTCAGGAATCATTATGGTGCTATTTGCGCCATCGCTGATTGCAGTGACGAAGGATTTACTTGGCTTTATATCTTTTTAAATCAATAAGGAATCGAATATGAATCCTATGTCACATGCAAAGACAATCTTAAGCCCCAAAAGCTATCTTGCGGCCTTTGTCTTTATAGTACTCATGGTGGCGGCTGCCTATGGACTGAATGATCGTGAAATTATTCTGCCTGAAATGGCGGCGATGGCGGTTGGGCTGTGGGTCTATCGAGATAAACAGTGGCTCAATCAGCCAGATAAAATTTTTATTTTACCCAGTTTGACGGCTGTAATCGGCTTCTGCGTTAATTTGATGCCGATTTCATATCTGTTCAAACTGGTTTTGGTTCTCTGTGCCATGTTACTTGTGATGCGGATGTTTAACTATATATTACCGCCCGCACTGGCCACGGGTTTCTTGCCGATTGTGACCCAAGCCTATGAAATATCGTTTTTGATTTCGATTTTTGCCACCAGTTTTATCCTGATGTTGGGTGTTGTGCTCTTTAAACTGAACCAAGGCGTGGAGAGGAAAGGCAATTTTGATCGACGAAAAATAGGTGTATATGCCAGTATTACTTTAATCGGTTTTGCACTCGCTGCTATTTTCAAGGTTGAAGCGATGGCACTGATTCCACCGATTACAGTGGTGGTGTACGAATCATTAAATATGATGATGTATTCGTTGAAAATGTATCTTAAGCAGGTTGCTGTGTTGACACTGTCGATTTCAATGGCCGTGCTTATGCAGTTGTGGATTCAAGATTGGATCTTGCTCACCCTCATATATATGCCCTTGATGTTTCTTTTGCTCAAGCTCTTTGATATGCGAATTCCTGCAGTATATGCCTTTCCATTTTTGGTTTTCGTCTTTCCACAAGACAGTGTGATGCATTTACCTGTCGCATCTGGTCTGATGGCTGGTTTTTCACTCGGCTGTGTCTATATCTATCGCACCTATTTTCAGAATATGAGTGCTGAGAAATCCTATACCTAACTTGAGAGGAATGACATGATCTGATCATGTCATTTTATCTCTGGGATGGTGATATTTGCAGTATGGGCAGTGAGTCTCTTCAAATAAAAAGATGGTTTAAATCAGTCTGGATTTAAACCATTCAACTTTTATTCAAATGCTTCTGGATAAATACATTGGATCAAGGCATCTAAGGCATTTTGAATACGTTCATTGATTTCAAATGAACAATTGATCCGAATATGATGTGGAATATTATCCGTTTGATAAAATAATGAGCCGGGCGCAATGCTGATATTTTTCTCTAAGAGCTGCTCATAAATTAAATTGCCATTGATCTGCTCAGGCAAGGTAATCCATAAAAAATAGCCCGATGGATAATAATGAATTTGATAATCTTCAGACAAATGTTCAGATAAATAAGTGTAATACTGATTTTTGAGACGTTTTAAGGTGTTACGCAAAGTTTTTAAGTGCTTTTCATAGTGTCGATGCGATAAATAATCAACCAAAGCATTTTGAATAAACGAGTTAACGGAAAGCGTGCTCATCAGCTGTAGATGCTGAATATGCTCCGAAAATTTACCCGCATAGACCCAACCAATCCGAAAACCCGCACCTAAAGTTTTTGAAAAAGAAGAGCAGTGTAAAACCAAATTTTTCTGATCAAAGTATTTCATCGACAGCGGTTTTTTATGATCAAAATAAAGTTCTTCATAAACATCGTCTTCAATTAAATAAATATCGCGCTCGTGCAGTAGCTTTGCCAGTTGGTATTTGATGTCGTCACTGACCGTAAAACCAATTGGGTTGTGACTGTTGAGCATCAGCAGACAGACTTTAATTGGATAACGTTCAATTGCATCTTTAAAAGCTTCAAGGTCAATACCGTGTTCTTCATGTTCAGGAATACTAATGACTTTCAGGCCCAAATGTTCAGCCGCTTGCCATGCGCCATAAAATATTGTTTTTTGAAGTAAAATGTAGTCACCCGGTTGGGTCATAGCTTGTAAGGAGAGGTTTAAAGCATCTAATCCGCCCGAGGTAATTACGATATCGGACGGGTCTGTTGGAATCCCTTGCATACAGTAGCGCTGCGCAATCAGTTTCCGCAGCTCAAAGTTTCCGGGAGGTAAACTTGGCATCTGTTCATAACTGAGACGGTGTTTGGCACGTTGTCCCAACGTTTGCATCAGCTTGGCAGAGTAGAGTAGTTGGCTGTTGGGAAAGGCAATGCCAAAGGGAACCATTTGTTCAGATTGGATCGATTTTAAATATCTGAAAATTTTAGAGTTGATTTCAATTTTTTCGTTGAGGATGACACTATTGGAGTTGCTTTCTGAGCGCGCATCGCCTGTCACAAAGTAACCGAGTTTTTCTTGTGAATAAATCAGACCTTGCGCTTCGAGTTCCTGATAGGCATTCATCACCGTCATCAGGCTAAAACCCGATGTTTCAGCTTGTTGACGTAGTGAAGGTAGTTTATCGTTGGCTTTCCAAAAACCACTTTCAATCAAATGTTTCAGGCTGAGCGCAAGTTTTTCTGATTTATACATATGGGTTCGCTGCAATTAAAAGGCACAGGACATGTATTGAAAGTCCCGTGCCTAATTCATAAAAAATGCTTGGCTGGTTTTAGTAAGCAAAACTCAGCAACAGCTTAAAGAAACCCGCAATCAGTGCGAGAGAAATAAAGCCAAAGCACCACAATAAAATAAACCATAATCGTGGGCTGAGTCGATCAACAAATTTTTTCATGTCTATCTCCTCAATTAATGATAACCCTGATCTCCTATACGTACTTTGTCACGGAACACCCAATAGGACAAGAAGGTATAGGCAATGATGATTGGGATTAAAATTGCAGCTCCCACCAAGGTGAACTTTAAACTTGACTCAGGTGCAGCGGCCTGCCAAATAGTGACCGATGGCGGAATAATATTGGGCCATAAGCTGATGACGAAGCCAGTAAAAGCCAAAAAGACTAAAGCCAAAGTATAGATAAACGGTTTTAGTTCATGCTGCTTTTTGCATGCCGATAGAATCAAGCCTACAAACAGTAAAACTAAAATTGGCACGGGGCTAAAATAGTATAGATTCGGCAGAGAGAACCAACGCTGCGCAATTTCAGGATGGGTCAGTGGCGTATATAAACTCACTGCACCGAAGATGATGAGCAAAGCAATAATCAGTCTAGGCATCAGATGATACATCCGTTGTTGTATCTCTTTTTCGGTTTTCCAAATGAGCCAGCCACAGCCTAAAGTGGCGTACATGACCACGACCCCTAGACCGGTAAAACATGTAAATGGCGTGAACCAGTCCCATCCACCACCGCTGTAAATACCATTGGTGGTCTGAATACCTTGGATATAAGCCCCTAAAATCACGCCTTGGAAAAAGCTCGATAAGATAGAGCCCCAGATAAACGCAAGATCCCAGAGGTATTTGGTGCGCGTGGCTTTGAAGCGGAACTCGAATGCTACGCCGCGGAAAATCAAAGCCACTACCATAAAAATAATGGGTAAATACAGTGCCGATAAAACAGTTGAATAGACCAAAGGAAATGCAGCGAATAAGCCAGCACCACCGAGGACCATCCATGTTTCATTACCGTCCCAAACGGGCGCGACGGTATTCATCATCACATCACGTTCTTGCGTTCCGTTCATAAAGGGAAACAGAATGCCAATGCCTAAGTCGAAACCATCCATAACCACATAGATGAGTACCCCGAGCCCGATGATACCGACCCAAACCAAAGCGAGATCAATCATGTGGTTTCTCCTTACTATTTTGAGCAGAGGGATCAGTGGTATCGATAGACTCTTCAACAGCACTGAGTGGACGTAGAGGGGTTTTAAAATGCCCCGGGCCAGTATCTTGTACGGCATCTAAAGGCGTAGAAAAAGCAGGGCCTAGTTTGATCAAGCGCAGCATGTAGTAAATACCCGCGCCAAAGACGACGGTATAGACCAGAACAAAAATAATCAGGCTCAAGCCGACTTGATCTGCGGTGACTGTATGCGATAAACCGTCTTTAGTTCGAATCACGCCATACACCACCCAAGGCTGGCGACCAACTTCTGTAGTGACCCAACCTGCTAGGAGCGCGATATAACCTGTAGGCCCCATGATGATGGCAAATTTATGAAACCAACTGCTTTCATATAAAGAGCCTTTTTTACGCAGCCACAGCGCTGTTAATGAGAGTAAAACCATTAACATACCCAAGCCAACCATGACACGGAAACTCCAGAATACAATCAGTGCATTCGGACGGTCTTCAGCTGCGAAGTCTTTTAAACCAGTGACCTGACCCTCTAGGGAATGCGTCAGAATCAAACTACCCAGATTGGGAATACCAATCTCAAGATCATTCGATTCTGTTTCCATATTCGGTAAAGCGAACAGTAATAAAGGCATGCCATGATCACGATTGGTTTCCCAATGACCTTCAATGGCTGCCAATTTTGCAGGTTGGTGTTTTAAGGTATTTAAACCGTGGTTGTCCCCAATCACAACTTGTAAGCAAGACGTGACCAGGACCATCCATAAGCCCATGGAAAAAGATTTTTTCACTAACTCATCACGACGACCTTTCAGCAAATGCCATGCTGCGGTGCCGACCACTAAAAGTGATGAGACTAGGAAGGCCGCTGCTGCCATATGGGCAAATCGGTAGGGGAAGAATGGGTTAAACACAATTGCCCACCAATCTGTGGGGACAATAATGCCATTTTCAATGGCAAAGCCTTGAGGTGTCTGCATCCAACTGTTGGAGGATAAAATCCAGAACATGGAAATACAAATACCGATAGCGACCATTAACGTGGCAAAAAAGTGGGCTTTGGGGCTGACCCGTCCCCAACCAATAGCATAATGCCCAAGAAACCGGCTTCTAAAAAGAAGGCGCTCATGACTTCATACGTGAGCAATGGCCCTGTGACGCTGCCTGCGATGCGTGAAAACTCACTCCAGTTGGTGCCGAACTGGTAGGCCATGACAATGCCTGAAACAACTCCCATAGCAAATGCCACGGCAAAAATCTTAATCCAGTACTTGAATAAGTCTTTATAAATTGGATTTTGGGTGCGCAGCCACTTCCATTCCAGCATGGCAAGAAAGCAGGCTAAACTAATAGAGGTTGCAGGAAAAATAATATGAAAAGAAACAGTAAAGGCAAATTGAATTCTTGCCAACTCAAGTGCGGTTAATCCGAGGCTCATTGCATCCTCCATGGCTGGCAGGAATATCGACGGTTCGATACCCAGTTGCTGTCTAAATCGGAATGATAAAAAAGCATAGATCGTTTCATTAAAAACTACCTACTTAAAATACTGATGATGATCTTGCATCAGGATGTCTAGAAGATGTAGGTACAAGAATTGGAGAGAAAAAATATAACAAAATAGAAAATTGCACTTAGTCTGTTATATTTTTTGAACTGTTTTTATGATCTATTCATTCTTATTACTTCATTAAAATATACAGAAAGTTTTGATGCTGAATTAGTTAAAAAATGTTATTCAAAACTTGCATAACACCTTGTTTGAAATAGCGTAGTTTGAATAAAACTTTTAACGAGGGAACTTTATTATAAAGGATAGTTTCAGTAGTAAAAGCTGAAGTCTAGCTGACAGCCATCGAACCGAGTATGTGCGAATATTTACACCTACAGGATAATGATATTGCGCTATCTATTGTGATTCGAAGTCGTTTGATACTTAAAATAGCTCTAAAAAGGGAGTTTGTAGACTCCCTTCAATATAGATAGTTTAACGCGCAAGGAAAGTTGCGGCTTTATCAATTAAATCAGCAACGACTTTGGGTTGAGACGCGAGTGAAGCATGACTGGCATCTAAAGAAATGACTTTTTGAGCATTTAAGCGTGAAGACATCATGGCTTGGTTTTCAGGGTGAATCATGCGGTCTTCAGTTGAAATTTGGTACCAAGATGGTTTGTTTTTCCATGCTGGGTTTGAAATGGTATCGCCAAAAGTACTCGCAACAGGGGCTTTCTGGGTGATGCCCATGACCAGTCCTTCATCATTCGTTAAGTCCTGACAGAAGCTTTCATGGTATTTATCGGCTTTGACCCAAAGGTATCCGTCACTGTCGGGTTCTAAGTTGGGGGCACCAACGGGTAAATGTTGCTGCGTAATGCCACCTGGACTTTCACCAGCATCGGGTGCAAAAGCTGCAATATAGACTAGACCCACAACATTGGGTTGATTACCCACTTCGGTAATGACCGCCCCCCATAGGAGTGGCCAACTAAAAGTACATCTCCTTGTACTTGTGCAATCATTTTACGGGTTCTTTCGACATCATCCGCCAAAGAGGTGAGCGGCAGTTCAACGGCACGTAAGGCTTCGTAACCTCGGTGAGATAGGTCAGTAATGACTTTCGACCAATGGGCAGCGCCGCCCCAAAATCCATGTACTAAAATAATTGTTGGCTTCTTATTTATCTTCTTATCCCTAGAGTAAAAATATCATCTTATCGTGAAAAATTTAGTGAGACTAGCTTGGTTTTATGCTTCTCTGTATTGTTACAATCAACTGATTGTAAGTTAAAGAGATGAGTGGGCTAAATTTTCGCAGTCATTTTTGAAAACATATTTATTATTTAAGTACTTAATTTTTATATTGAATCTAAAATTTAGTAAAAATAGGGCATAACCTTTTATCGGTTTATTTTAAGGGATTCTAGTATCTTTTATTAGATTTGAAGGTTGTAGGTTGAGTTGAGCAGCTTATGCCGAGGGGCTGACATTTATCAGATAGAGTATCCATTTCAGCTTTTGGTGCTGTCTAGAAATAAAGGGAAAGTTGTTTCAGGCGAGGACATCACTTTTGCAAAGATGAATGAGAGGTGTCTCTGCCTGAATATTTGCTTTTCTAGAATTGAGTGTCTAGAAATCAAATGAGGTTTGTAGATAATACGTTTGTGGCGCACCTACATACATTCCACCGACTTGATCCGCTGAACGAGTGTAGTATTCACGGTCAAATAGGTTCTTCACACCGAAGCCCACTTTGAGACCATTGAGTTGTGTGTTGGAAAAATCATAGGATGCCCGAACACCCACTAAACCATAACCAGGAATGTTGCCATAGCGTCCAGTAGCATCATGGGTGCCCGATGCGGTTTGACCAGATTGACCGTAGAAATTAGTGTTTAGTGTCCATTGATCAACTTTATAGTCTATTCCAGCATTGCCGACCAATTGTGAATAAAAGTCGAGATCTTGTCCTTTGTTTTCCCCAGCAGATGCGGTTGCTTTGGTGTAAGTGGTATTGGCATATAGCGAAATACCGCTGAGTTCGTCACTGATTGCACCGAGATTATATTTAAATCCGAACTCGGCTCCTTTGTGTTCAGTGGCACCTAAATTTGAGTAAGTTTGAGTTGCATCATCTCGTTTTAATTCATCAGAAAAATCAATATAAAACAGGGTGAATTCTAGGGATAGATATGGGTCTAAATAGTGTGTACCAATTTCATAATTATTGGCTTTTTCAGGTTGCAAGCCTTGCATGGTCAGATAGGCACCTGACGCATTGGTATTAGCCATTTGGCTATATTGTAGTGGTGCAAAAGATTTACCGTAGTTTGCAAAAATATTCCACAAATCATTGGCTTTATACATGACTGAAAAGCTTGGTAATACTGCATCATAGGATTTTTCAGCATGTACTCCGTTGAGTACCGATGCATCTTTATTTAATTTGTACATATTTTCGGTGGTTTTGATTTTCTCAAAACGAACACCAGGAATCAGAGACCATGCACCCACATCTGTGCGGTTGTCGATGAACAATGCATGTGCATCTGTTTTCCCGTCTGCTTTGGTCCAAGCATATTCATTTGTAGGGCCTGTGACCGTGTTATAGCTTGCACGATTAACCGCCTCTTCACTAGTTTCATGTAGATAGCGATAGCCCACAGAAACTTCATTTTCAGTAGTCCCAAGTTGGTACGCATGCGAATACCGTGGCTCGATTGCCGTCACTTTATAATTACGTGGCGCCGTTTGGTACAGTTTTGATCCACTACGTTCCATTCCTGCATCACGGAAGGTGTCAGTGTGATAGGCCAAAAGCTCAAAGGCATTGTCATCTTTTTTATAGCTGTATTTAACTGAACCGTCAGTACGATGCCCTTTCATATAATCATGATTGCGCAAGGACTGATATGGATTTTCAGCAAATTGAGCAGGGGTTAAACCTCCAGGCATATCTACATCTGCATCGTAGCGGTGTAGATTGGCTTCAATTTTTGCATATTCATCTATTGCATAAGCTGCTTTTAAGCGAATATCGTTGATGTCAGAGTCATCATTTTTATCGCGAAAACCCTCTCCATTAACGCCAGAATATAACAGCGCTAAGCCTAAACCGTTGTCTAAGGTTCCACCCACAAATAAGTTGGGGTTAAATTTTACATGACCGTTTTCTGCAATTTCTGTAGTGAGGTCTACCGTTCCAGCAAAGGTTTCAGGAATTGTACGCGAGTTAAAATTAATAATCCCTCCTACATTTTGTGGCCCAAAGCGAACAGAGCCCGCGCCACGCACCACGTCGATACTTTCAGTATTGCCTAAACTAGTGGGTGCTAAGGAGAGTTGTGATTGACCATAAGGGGCAAACGAAAGTGGAACACCGTCCACGAGTACCTGTGAGCGTGGTGAAAACCGTGACGTTAAACCACGGACACCGATGCTTAACGATGCATCACTCCCTGCTGTTCCTGCATTTTCAGGAGCTTGAATACCAGGCACAGTGCGTAAAGCCTCTTTGACAGAAGTTACGCCTCGGTTAATCAACTCATCACGCTGAATGACTGTACGCGCTCCAGCATGATTTAGTACTTTCTGTGCATTGGCTTCATCTAACCAGTTGCCTTCGGCTTGCACAATTATCGGGTTAAGCGTCACAGTAGGGTATGTATCGGCTGCATAAAGTATGGAGGGAAATAAGCAGAGGGTGAGGACTGATTTTTTGAAATGAGGGAGTAACACAAGAGATCCTTAAAATGATGTATAGGTTAAATGTGAAGAAAATACGGAGAATTTGTAAGTTTGTGAAATGATAAGCTGACTAGCGAGATCTGTAAATGATAATCGTTTGCTTTTTATTCAAGTGTTATATAAAAATTATTAGAATAAAGGGAATAGTGAAAGCACTTAAAAGTGAGGCGGCAATCTATACAAAATTTTTTTCTGAAAGGGCTCTGCAATATCAAACAGGCTGACAGTTTTCTAGAATATGAATACAGAAAGATAGATAAAAACGGTGGCTAACATTTGAGTAAAAATTGAACTTATTGCTGAGTTTAGCCTAAAAAACCAATGGCTTTCACTGGGAGGCCATTGGTTTTAGTGTATGTTGAATTTTGCTCAATCTGACATTAGTTTAACATTACAGATTGTTGGTCAAGTCCGCCTGAGTATTCATAGGCTTATCTTGAGCATGCTTTCCCCAGTTAAATTTCTGTGCACAGATGCCCAATCCAACAATAAACAGAGCAAGTAAACTAGTGTAAGTCACTTCTTTGAAGTAGGTGCCTTCCACAAGCATGGTAATGAGTGCGCCAATGATAAATGCGATGGCAAGATAAGTGAGCCAAGGGAATAACCACATTTTAAAGTCAATCACTTGTCCTTCGGCTTCTAATTTTTTACGCATACGTAATTGTGAGAAGGCAATGGTCAAGTAGACATACAACGCTGCTGTACCTGTTGCTAACATGAAGATGTCATAGACATTCATACTTTCAGTTGCAGTAAGGTACGTTGCGACCAGAGCAAATAATGACGAGACCAGAACGCCCATCCACGGACTACCATTACGGTTGATTGAACCAAAGCTTTTCGGTGCGTCGCCACGGTTGGACAGTGAAAATAACATCCGTGAGCAGGTATAGAGTGCCGAGTTAAAGCAGCTACATACCGAGGTCAGGACTGCAAAGTTAACAATGTGTTTTGCTTCTGGAATGCCAAGTGCTGACAAAGTCACACTATAGGTTCCCCAAGTTGGATCTTTTAACAGTGGATTGTTATGTGGAATGAGGCATACGGTAATAAACATTGAACCGACATAGAACAACATAATTCGCCAAACCACCGAGTTAGACGCTTTACGGATTTCACGGGCAGGGTTTTCTGATTCTGCCGCCGCAACCGTAACAATTTCAGCACCGATGTAGGCAAACATAACCCCGAGTAAGGCGGTGATGACTGCCGAGAAACCATTCGGCATGAAGCCGTCCGCAGTTAAATGCGTGATTCCTGATGCAGTTGCTTGACCCCATGGCCATAAATGCATGATAGCCAAGCTACCAATCACTAAGAAAATCACAATCGCAATTACTTTGATGAGTGCAAACCAAAACTCAAATTCACCATAGTTTTTGACATTTTGTAAGTTAACCAAAACTAAGGACACAATTACGACCAGCATGTAACCCCAGATTGGGATAAAGGGAAACCAACTGTTGAGAATTTTACCTGCGACATAGGCTTCCCAGCCCATCAGCAAAGCCCAAGAACACCAATACAGCCAGCCAATGGTAAAACCAGCCCAACGCCCAATGGCACGATCTGCATAGGTTGAAAATGACCCACTGTCTGGATTGAGAACGGCCATTTCACCTAGCATACGCATGATTAACAGAATGAGTAATCCACCAAACGCATAGGCCAAAACTGCAGCAGGGCCTGCTGAATAGATAACATTTCCCGAGCCGATGAACAGTGAACCACCAATGACACCTGCAATCGAGATCATGGTGAGATGACGCGACTTAAGTCCATTTTTTAAGCCCTGAGATGCATCCGGCACAGCGCTTTGTTTAGGTGCTTCCATATAATTTTCCTTAATCTTAAGGAGGTAGTTTCAAAAGGGGGCAAAGCCTTTTTCGGACTACTCATCCTTTAAAACTGTAACCGAATGATCAGAGGCTTTATTATTATTAAGGCAAAAATGAATAAATCTGATATTTCTGTCAAAGCGTGAAAAATCACACTTTGGCTACAAAACGGTTACATGTTGTTTATGTATGCACCTAATCTCTCTTTTTTGTTCTCAGTAAACGAGAGCCATTTTTTAGCATTTGGAAGGAGCCAATTGCAGCTAAAATGTGAAAAGCTGGGGAGCCAATGTTTACTCTCATCTCAATAATTTATAGAATGAAGCAGCAAAACTTAGCTTTGTAACTGCTGCTTTAGTCGCAAGTCGAATGGTTTTAAAAAACTTAAGTATCTAATTTATAAAAATAATCAACTCAGCGTACGAACTCCTGCATTTCGCAGACATTTGAGTAACACACCAAAAGCCACCAATATTTCTTGTTCACGGACACAGGCAAAGCCCAATAGTAGTCCTTTCTGCCGTGTTGAATAATGCTTGGTATAGTATTGTGACAGTGCTCGAACTTTTACGCCTTGATCAAGTGCATTGCTAGCAATCAACACATCATCCATGTTGCTCGGCAGCTTTAAAATCAAATGTAAACCAGCAGCGGTATTGTATTCATGCAGGAAATCTGCCCCAAGATGACGTGTAATCAGGTCGATTAAAAAGGCGTGGCGCTTGCTATAGAGTAAACGCATACGACGAATATGTGCTTCATAATGGCCCTCACGGATAAACTCTGCCAAGACTTTTTGATCCAGTAAATGCCCGCCCCGATATAGTTCCGATGCCACAATACGCAGTGGTGAAAACAACTTTTTAGGGACCACCAAATAGCCAATGCGCAACGCAGGGTAGATGGTTTTACTGAAGGTTCCCATATAAATGACAGGTGCATCAGGTTCCAAACCTTGCAAAGAAGGGAAGGGCTGACCCGAGAAGCGGAACTCACTGTCATAGTCATCTTCCACAATCCAGCTTTTATGCTGGCGCGCGATGGCAATCAATTGTTTACGACGTTCTAAGCTTAAGTGAGAGCCTAAAGGGTACTGATGTGAAGGCGTTACAAAAATCAGTTTAGGCGGGGTTTTTGGGTCTAGGTCAGGAATAATGCCTTCTTGATCGACAGGTAAGGAGCGTAGATTCACGCCATTAATGCGTAAAATATTCCGTGCCCCCCAATAAGCAGGATCTTCAATCCAAATTTCATCGCCTGGGTCACTTAAGGTCCGTGAAACCAAATCGATCGCCTGGTGTGTCCCTTCAGTAATAATGATTTGATCTGCATCGCATTGCACCGAACGCGCAATTTTGAGGTATTCTGCCAGTTCTTGGCGCAGCTCTAAACAACCGCCCGCATTGCTATAAATAAGACTGTTAATTTCGGGTTCACGGCTGAGGCGGGTCTGAATACGGCTAAAAATATGGTGCGGAAATTCTGTGACATCAGGTGCACCGGGCACAAACGCGCCCCATTGGTAAGGCGATGCAGCTGAATAGCCGATGAGATAGGAACCGCGCTGCGACAAATTGTAATTCTGCTGGGTCTTTTTTTCTTGGGTTTGATTATTGGTATTTTCAGCTTTGACCAAAAAGGATTCAGGGAGTTTTTCAGCGACCCACGTGCCTTGGCCTGTACGTGCTTCAACATAGCCTTGCGCTTGTAATTGTTCGTACGCACTAAGTACGGTATTGCGTGAGACTTTAATTTCTTTGGCTAAGTCACGCGATGCAGGTAGGCGAGTTTTGGGTGCGAGCACACTGTCAATAATGGCGTTGCGTAAGCAGCGAAACAACCGCAATTGTAGGGTTCCGTCAATATCTTGCTGTAATCGTTGCAGTAAATAATCTCCAAGCAAGCTACGCAATTGGCTCTCTCCTACAATATTAAAATGGCTTTCGTGAGCGATCACCGTAAATGCAAAATTATCTCGTCAGGCAGCCGTTGTAAAGCATTTCGCTTGTAGACGTTGGGAGTAAATGCCCGCGACTAAGGGGCTGGAAATATACACAAGTCGCATCCAAAGCAAAAGCTTTTTTAGATGATTTACATAATCGAATACAACGGCTTGAAAATACAATTAGAAAAGCCTAAAGAAGGACATAAATGGTTTCTAGGTTAGCCTAGTCATTTGCTGAATTTTGGGCTTCTTTAGCATTTTGGGTGATTCGGTTGAATACCGTAATGGCCCTCTTGTATAAGTATGCCTTTTTTAAATTTATATTTTTTAAACTATTAATTTTTAATAAATAAATATTTTATCTGGAAAATAGTTATAAAGGGGTAGGGTGAATTGGCTCCATCTGTCTGATGAAAAGTGGCTCTCGTCTAGTGCCAATAAAAGCGCAAAATGCAATAAACCCCACGTCCTTTGTATATCAGCAAAAAGCATGATCGGGACGCTGAAATTTTATAAATGTATGAATCAAGAATGAGGATACAAAATGGACAGTAAACACTCTGCACTGAACGCACGTAAACTAAAAGCGACTCCTCGTGGCGTTGGTGTCATGTGTCAATGGTATGCGGAGAAAGCAGAAAATTCCACCATTTGGGATGCTGAAGGGAATCAATATACTGACTTCGCGGGTGGTATTGCGGTACTGAACACAGGTCACCGTCATCCTAAAATTATTGCTGCTGTTACTGAACAATTGACTAAATTCACCCATACAGCGTACCAAGTTGTACCGTATGAAAGCTATGTTTCTTTGGCTGAACGTATTAATGCACGTGCGCCAATTGCTGGTGAAGCAAAAACAACATTCTTCTCTACTGGTGCCGAAGCTGTAGAAAATGCAGTGAAAATTGCACGTTCTTACACAGGTCGTCACGGTATTGTGACTTTTGGTAACGGTTTCCACGGTCGTTCATTTATGACGATGGCAATGACGGGTAAAACTGCACCGTACAAACGTGACTTTGGTGTGATGCCTGCAGGCGTTTTCCATGCGCGCTATCCAGTAGAGTCAAAAGGCATTACTGTCGATGCTGCGATTGAAAGCATTGAAGATATTTTTGCTGAAGATATTGCGGCGCATGATGTCGCTGCTATTGTGCTTGAACCTGTTCAAGGTGAAGGCGGTTTCAACGTTGTTCCTGCTGAATTCTTAAAGCGTTTACGTGCGCTATGTGATCAACACGGTATTTTGATTATTGCAGATGAAGTACAGACAGGCTTTGCCCGTACTGGTAAGTTATTTGCCATGGATCACTACGAGACCAAAGCCGATTTAATCACTATGGCGAAAAGTCTTGGTGGTGGTTTCCCAATCTCTGGTGTGGTTGGCCGTGCTGAAGTGATGGATGCACCGAACCCAGGTGGTCTAGGTGGTACTTATGCAGGTAATCCAGTGGCTGTAGCTTCTGCGCATGCCGTACTGGACGTGATTGAAGAAGAAGGTCTTTGCGAACGTGCAAATGTATTGGGCGCAGAGTTGGTTGAAGTTCTGAATGAACTCAAACAGTCTTCGTCTACAGTCCAAGAAATTCGTGCGTTGGGTTCAATGGTCGCGATTGAGTTGGAAACGGCGGATCAAGCGAAAGCAATTCAAAACTATGCAATGCAAAATGGCTTGCTTATTTTGACCTGTGGTCGTTATGGTAATGTGATCCGTTTCTTATATCCTTTAACGATTCCTGCAGAACAATTCCGTGCTGGCTTAAACATTTTAAAACAAGGTTTTGCACTTTCTGCTGCAGCATAATTGAAGAGTAATGATGATGCTTCAAGCGCAATATAAAGATTTATTACAGCATCCAGATATTCGTTTTGATATGCCTGAAAATGGCGGTTACATCGAAGTCAAAGATGCCGCAACACATGACACTTTGGCATGGGTGAAATCCCATGACCGCGCGTCAGTTGAGCAAGTGATTGCTCGTTCTCAAAAGGCACAAACTGCGTGGAAAGCACAAACAGCTCTACAACGCGCTGATGTGCTTTGGGCTTGGTTTGATTTGATGCAGGAAAATAAAGAGTCATTGGCTCAGATTTTGACTGCTGAACAAGGTAAGCCTTTAGCTGAAGCACGTGGTGAAATTGGCTATGCTGCTTCATTTATTCGTTGGTTTGCTGAACAAGCACGCCGTATCGATGGTGAAGTTTTAACACCAACACTGCCGAACCAGCGTTTGTTGGTGATCAAACAGGCGATTGGTGTTACGGCAGCAATTACGCCGTGGAACTTCCCCGCAGCAATGATCACACGTAAAGCAGCACCTGCCATTGCAGCAGGGTGTTCAATGATTGTGAAACCTGCTGAGCAAACGCCTTTAACAGCTTATGCTTTAGAAGTGTTAGCACTGCGTGCTGGTTTGCCACAAGACGTGTTATTACACATCAGTGGTGATTCAAGCGAAGTGGGTAAAACATTGTGTGAAAGCGACACGGTGAAAAAGTTGAGCTTCACCGGTTCAACTCAAGTCGGTCGTATCTTGATGCAACAATGTGCGCCAACCATCAAAAAACTGTCTTTAGAATTAGGCGGTAATGCACCAGTATTGGTTTTTGATGATGCCAATCTTGAGCAAGCGGTACAAGGTATTATGGCCAGCAAGTTCCGCAATAGCGGACAGACCTGTGTATGTGCCAACCGTATTTATGTACAAGACGGTATTTACGATGCTTTGGTTGAAAAATTAGCGGTTGCTGTGACCAACTTAAAAGTCGGTGATGGTCGAGTTGAGACTTCAACCCAAGGGCCTTTGATCGACGAAGCTGCGATTGCAAAAGTACAGTCGCATATTGCCGATGCCATTAGCAAAGGTGCACAGGTTAAAACCGGTGGTCAACGTTCAAGCTTAGGTGGTACTTTCTTTGAACCGACACTTTTAACCGAAGTGACGCAAGAGATGAAAGTCGCGAAAGAAGAAACATTTGGCCCATTGGCTGCATTGTTCCGCTTCAACACCGAAGAAGAAGCAGTGCAAATGGCCAATGACACAGAGTTTGGTCTAGCAACTTACTTGTTTACCCAAAACACAGCACGTCAGTGGCGTGTTGGTGAAGCGCTTGAGTACGGTATGGTTGGCATCAACACTGGCGCGATTTCAAATGAAGTGGCTCCGTTTGGAGGTGTGAAGCAGTCTGGCTTAGGTCGTGAAGGTTCTAAATTTGGTATCGACGAATATCTCGAAATGAAATATTTGTGCGTAGACTTATCTGTTTAAGTTAGTCCAGTAACCATCAGTTAAAGAATCAGCCTTGCCCATTCAAGGCTGATTTTTTATGGGTGTATATTGGGAAAGAGTCGATCTATTTTAAAATATTGCAAGGTCTAATATTGGTTTGACCCTGAAACTTATAGTTTTGCGGGGTAGTGTTTGATCAACCAAATAAGATCACTAAAGTCATTATTTTTCATGATAGCTTGTGTCGCACGCTGTAAAGAAGTATCAATTAAATCACCTGATTGCCTATTTAAAATATTTATATGCTTTCATAGGCTTTGTTGCACAAACCTATCTCTAAAGGCTTATTCCACAATATAATTCTCAAATGAATAAGCCCACACCTAAAATCTATCGTACAACCAATTGGTCTTCTTATAACAGTGCATTAATAAATCGAGGAAATCTCTCAATTTGGTTTGATCCCAAGACGCAATGGTACGCTCAACCCAAAGGTAAACATGGTCGAAATCAAACTTATTCAGATACAGCCATCCAATGCTGTTTAATGATCAAATCCTTATTTCGTCTTTCTTTACGCATGGTCACTGGCTTTGTGCAAAGTCTCATTCATCTTTGTAGATTAGATTGGACAGCACCGGATTATTCAACCATTTGTAGAAGACAAAAGCATATTGATATTGCAATTAACTATCAAAAAAGCAGTAATGGTCTCCAGCTACTCGTCGATTCTACTGGCTTAAAGTTTCTAGGCGAAGGTGAATGGAAGCGTAAGAAACACCAACCTGAATATCGTCGCCAATGGCGTAAACTTCATATTGGTATAGATGCTGAAACCCTTCAAATACGCGCTATTCAACTCACTACAAATAATGTGAGTGATTCACAAGTGCTTGGTGATTTACTCGATCAGATTCCACAAGATGAGCAGATTGACTCTGTCTATACTGATGGGGCTTATGACACCAAGCAATGCCGTCAAGTAATTGCAGACCGACAAGCACATGCGGTGATTCCGCCAAGAAAAAATGCGAAACCTTGGAAAGATACAAAGACCAGCTCGCTAGAGCGAAATGAATTACTTCGAACAGTTAAACGTTTAGGAAGAACAATATGGAAAAATTGGTCAGGCTATCATCGCAGAAGTCTGATAGAAACCAAGATGCATTGCATCAAATTATTAGGCGATAAACTCCGTGCGAGAAACTTTCAAAGCCAAGTCAATGAGATTCATGCACGTGTGGCCGTATTAAATAAATTTACAGATTTAGGCCGACCTCACACCCAAGTTGCCACTTAAATTTAGATAACTTGGAAGAAGTTTAGCTTTTGAATGTTTGTGCAACAAAGCCACCTGTAGACCATAAGTACAATTCTTCTGTTTTGGCTTTGGATGCAACCACAGGTAAAGAGAAGTGGGTTTATCAAACCGTTCACAATGATCTTTGGGACTTCGATTTACCCATACAGCCAAGCTTGGTCGATTTTCCAATGCAAAATGGGCAAACCAAACCTGCTGTCGTCATTGGCACTAAATCTGGTCAGTTCTTTGTACTCGATCGTGTGACAGGCAAGCCTTTAACCAAAGTCATTGAACAACCTGTCAAAGCTGCAGATATTCCTGATGAGCAATACAGTGCAACTCAGCCACGTTCAGTTGAAATGCCACAAATTGGCAATCAAACTTTGACTGAATCGGACATGTGGGGCGCAACGCCATTTGACCAGTTGATGTGTCGTATTAACTTTAAATCGATGCGTTATGACGGTCTCTTTACTGCACCGGGTTCTGATATATCTTTAAGTTTTCCGGGTTCGTTGGGTGGGATGAATTGGGGCAGTATCGCATTTGACCCAACGCATCGTTATATGTTTGTCAACGACATGCGCCTAGGTCTGTGGATTCAGCTGATTAAACAAACGCCTGAAGACTTAAAACTTGAAGCCAGTGGCGGAGAGAAGGTCAACACTGGTATGGGCGCAGTGCCAATGAAGGGTACACCGTATAAAGTGAATAAAAACCGCTTTATGTCGGTATTGGGCATTCCATGCCAAAAACCACCTTTCGGAACCATGACGGCGATTGATATGAAAACCCGTCAAGTGGCTTGGCAAGTGCCTTTAGGTACGGTTGAAGATACGGGTCCAATGGGCATCAAAATGGGCTTAAAAGCGCCGATTGGTATGCCAACTATTGGTGGTCCAATGGCAACTCAAGGTGGTTTAGTGTTCTTTGCTGCAACACAAGACTTCTACTTGCGCGCCTTCAATTCATCTAATGGTGAAGAGTTATGGAAAGCGCGTTTACCCGTAGGTAGCCAAGGTACACCAATGAGCTATATTTCTCCAAAAACAGGCAAGCAATATGTGGTCATTTCCGCAGGTGGGGCACGTCAGTCGCCTGATCATGGTGATTATGTGGTTGCGTATAGCTTAGCCGATTAAAACGTTTTATTGTATGGGAAGCCTGCCGAGATGATAGGCTTCCCATTTTTATGGTAATAACAAGCAAGGAAATATTGTGCGATTAACTTATTTGATGCCTGCGCCTTTTAAACAAGCCTTATTGACAGCGGTTATTTTACAATCTATGCATGCTTATGCAGAAGCGACAGAATATCAACTTCCTGTCATCACCGTCCAAGCGGTACATACCGATAGCGAGTTGTTATCGACTTCTGCATCCATTCAAAAAGTCCAAGCGGCTACAGTACAAAACAATGCCAATGTGAACCTATCCGAAGTTTTACAAGGGGTTGCAGGCTTACAAATTAATAACCGTGAAAACTATGCGCAAGACTTACAGATTTCGATGCGTGGCTTTGGCGCTCGTTCGACTTTTGGCGTGCGTGGCATTCGGATGTATGTCGATGGTATTCCTGCGACCATGCCTGATGGTCAAGGGCAAAGTTCCAATATTGACCTCAATAGTTTAGATCACATCGAAGTAGTGACAGGGCCATTTTCATCTTTATATGGTAACTCATCAGGTGGAACCATCTTGACTGAGACTAAAGAAGGGCAAGGCAAAGACTCAATTCAAGTGGGTCTAAATGCAGGCAGCCACCATAAGCAACAAGCCAATATCCAATTACAAGGGGGTTCTGAACAGGCCAATCAACCCGCTTATGTGATTAGTTCCTCTTATTTTGATACCGATGGTTTTCGAGACCATAGTGCAGCACAAAAAGTACTGAATAATGCCAAACTGACGTGGAACTTAGAGGATGGCAGTAAAATCAACTGGGTGATGAATCGTGTCGATATTGATGCTGACGACCCACAAGGTCTAAAGCGTGAGCAGTGGAAAGCCAATCCCAAACAAGTCAATGATAGCAAAAATACCTATAATGTCCGTAAAGAAATTGAACAAACCCAAACAGGACTGACGTGGACTAAGCCGCTGAATGACCAGCAAGAGTTGTATAGCATGTTCTATTTGGGCAACCGACAAGTTGTACAATATCAGTCGATTCCAAAAGAGTTTCAAGAGAATGATCGCCATGCAGGTGGCGTGATTGATTTTGATCGGGATTATTATGGTGCAGACTTCCGTTGGACGGGTAAAGCGCTTTTACCGAATACAACTTTAGTTGCCGGTGTGGCTTTAGACCGGATGGTTGAAGACCGGAAAGGCTATAAAAATTATGATAATGAAAGTAACTTTGGTGTAAAAGGTGCATTACGCCGTAATGAAAATAATACCTTATGGAATTTAGATCCGTATGTACAAGCTTCATGGCAGTTCTTACCTACGTGGCATCTTGATACAGGCTTACGCTATAGCAATGTGCATTATGAGTCCGATGATCATTACATTGTAGATGGCAATGGTGATGACAGTGGCTCAACCGATTATCAAAAATTATTGCCATCTGTGGCATTAGGTTGGGAAATTTCACCTGAACTTTATGCCTATGCCAGTTATGGCAAAGGCTTTGAAACCCCTGCCTTTACCGAAATGGCTTATAACGCTGATCCTAAGAAATCGGGTATGAATTTTGCCTTAAAACCTGCGAGTAGTGATAATTACGAGCTAGGTTTAAAGTCGCAGAATCCATTCGGGCTCTTCACTTTAGCTGTTTTCCAGACAGATACAAAAAACGATATAGTGACAGCGGGAACACGTGATGGTCGTGCGACTTTTCGTAATGCAGATCAAACCACGCGACAAGGGTTAGAGCTTTCATGGCAACAAACGATCTGGAAACAGCTCAACATACAATCGAGCTTTAGTTATATCGATGCTGAATTTGATAGTTATACAGCAGAAATAGCGAATCCAGATGATTCAAAAAAAACTTATGCGAAAGCCATTAATAAAGGAAATAAGATTCCCGGAGTTGCCAAAAACCAAGCATTTACTCGTATTGCATGGCAACCTGAACAGGGTTTCCAAGCAGGCTTAGAAGCACGCTATATGGATAAAATTTATGTCGATGATATCAACTCAGATACTGCACCAAGTTATACCGTTTTGGCTGCCAATGTCGGCTATTTATGGGTAAACCGTGACTGGAAAGTAAACAGCTATGCCCGAGTCGATAACCTGTTTGACCGTAACTATGTTGGCTCAGTGATTGTAAATGACAGCAATAGTCGCTTCTTTGAACCGGCCGATGGTCGAAACTTTAGCGTTGGCATGAGTGTGACCAAAGCCTTTTAATAAAAATGGTTTGGTTAGGCAAAAATGCTGCATAGCCAAACCAGATGAATTGCGCCATACGACTGCAAAAAACGCTTTTGTATGGGCGCTTAATCTATTTATGGATTGCTTTGATATTCCTGAATCACTTCCAGCGCAGCGCGGAACGCCTCTTGAGTTGCAGGTGCGCCGCAATAAGGCAAACTGTGTAAAAGAACTTCTTGAATTTCTTCAACCGTTGCACCGTTATTTAGCGCACCACGAACGTGACCTTTCAGCTCAGTTGGACTTTTTTGTGCTGTCAAAAATGCAATGGTAATTAACGAGCGATATTTACGCGGTAATACACCTTCACGTTGCCATGTTGAGCCCCAAGCATGTTCATTAATCCAGTCCTGCAAAGGTTGGGTGAAAGGTACAGTATTGTCTTGAGCACGTTTAACAAAAGATTCGCCCATGACTTCTCTGCGAACTTTTAAACCATTTTCATAATCTTGTTGTGACATGGGAACCTCTGGATGTGGAATGCGAATATAGTAGCCGAGCGGTGTGGTTTTTCATCCGATATTTGGGTTAAAAAGATGTGCGCGGGAGTCATCATTCCCTAAATTTGGGAGTATAGAGATGCTCTTGAACAAGCTGATGATGGTTTTTATGTTTGATTTAAAGGCCATAAAAATACCTATTGGAAACTGAAAATATTTTTGACTGAGCCTAATAAGAAAGCAGCCGAAGCTGCTTTGAATGATGCTGTTTTGTACTTAAGCAGCTTTAAAGTCATTGATGATAAGTTCTAATCCAGTCGCTTTCTGGATTTGTTCTAGGCTCACATCGCTTGCCAGTTCAACCAGTTTCATACCTTCAGCAGTGATATCCATCACACCTAAGTCAGTAATGATACGGCTGACGACAGCTTTACCTGTGAGCGGTAGGGTACACTGAGGCACGATTTTAGGCGTGCCATCTTTGGCGCAGTGCTCCATCAGAACCACAACTTTTTGTACACCAGAAACCAAGTCCATTGCACCGCCCATGCCTTTGACTTTTTTACCCGGAATCATCCAGTTTGCCAAGTCGCCTGTTTCAGAGACTTCCATTGCACCTAAAATAGCAATATTGACATGTCCACCCCGAATCATGGCAAAAGATTCTGAGCTTGAGAAAAATGCAGCCCCTTTACGTGCGGTGACAGTTTGTTTTCCTGCATTAATCAAGTCTGCATCGACTGCATCAGGGGTTGGAAACTCATCAATACCGAGCAAGCCATTTTCTGACTGTAACCAAACATTGATCCCTTCTGGCAGATAATTGGCCACTAAAGTCGGTAAGCCAATACCTAAGTTGACATAAAAACCATCTTCGAGTTCAAGGGCAGCACGCTGCGCCATTTCATTACGTGTCCAAGCCATGATTAAGCTTCCTCTGCTTTAATGGTCAGTTGTTCGATCTGCTTTGTAGGGGTGGTGTTCAGTACCACACGGTTGATGTAGATCCCCGGTAAATGGATGTCATCTGGATCGATTTCACCAATTTCAACCACTTGTTCAACTTCGGCAATGGTGAATTTGCCTGCCATGGCACAGTCAGGGTTAAAGTTACGCGCTGTTTTACGGAATACCAAGTTACCGGCTTTATCGGCTTTGTAGGCTTTCACTAAAGCAACGTCCGCAGTAAGGGACATTTCTAAAATATGCGGACGACCATCAAAGTCACGGACTTCTTTACCTTCGGCAATGAGGGTGCCTACACCTGTTTGGGTGAAAAATGCAGGAATACCTGCGCCACCTGAACGTAGTTTTTCTGCGAGCGTACCTTGCGGAGTGAGCTCAACTTCAAGTTCACCATTGAGATACTGACGCTCAAACTCTTTATTTTCACCGACATAAGAGGCAATCATTTTTTTAATTTGTTTGGTTTCTAATAATTTACCTAAACCAAAGCCATCCACACCCGCATTATTCGAAATACAGGTTAAACCTGTGACACCTGTATCTTTTAAGGCATCAATTAATGCTTCTGGAATACCACAGAGGCCAAAACCACCCACGGCAACAGTTTGATTATTGGCAACCACATCAGCCAATGCTTCGGCTGCATTTGTGACGACTTTATTCATCTTTTATTTCCTTATCTTCCTTGCTTGTTATTTTTTTAGCATTGCGCTGCACTTTTTAGAAATTGAATCTTTCTAATGTATAATAAGAAAAACTCATTAATGCAGAATATTTACGAAGAAAAATAGATAAAAGAAGAGTCAAAGCATGTGTGAAAGCTATGCAAATAATCATAGGCTTATTCTGAGCTATTAAGGTTTAGCTTCAGTTTCGCCCAGAGAAGGGGGGAGAGCTTAGCTTAGAAATGATGCCAAAGTGTGGTTTCAATAAATTGAGACGACATGTTAGACAGTTCATAATCTTTTTTATAAATAATGCCCACCGCGAGTTGCGCTTGGTTGTCCTCAATTTCAACCAACACATTTTTTTCAAGATCGATGAATTTTTGGAAGTGTCGTGGAATAGCACTCACGCCCATACCGTAGGCAACAAAATGTGAAAGCGAACTGATTTGGTGGCATTCGACTTTCAAGTCCAACACCACTTGAAGCGCAGCACAATGTTCCTCAATCACATGGCGAATAATCGAGGGGTTTTGTAAGGTCACAAATGGACAAGAGCAGAGTTCAAGCCATGTCATGCTTTTTTGTTTGGCTAAGACGTGGTGTTTGGGCAAGAGAGCTAAAAAGTCTTCATTGAATATAGGCTGAAAAATCAGTTGATCATTGGCCTTGGGCTCAAAACAAATGCCAATCTCAAAGATGCCTTCTTGAACTTTTTCAATGATTTTTTCATTGGTGATGTCATGGATTGAAAAACTGATGTTGGGGTGCTGCTGTGCAAAATCATGCATCACTTCGGGGAGTACCGCATGAGTGGCAAAGGGCATTGAGGCAATATTTAAAGTACCACGGTTGAGTTTAAAGCGCTGTTTGACATCTTTTTCCATATCCTCCCAGTTGGCCAAGAGCTTTTTGGCATAGGGAATGAGGGACTGACCTTCAAGGGTGATTTCTACCCGACGTGTATTGCGTTTAAACAGTTTTCCACCCAGTTCTTCTTCTAATGTTTTAATGCTTAAGCTGAGAGCGGATTGGCTCAGACACAGTTCATTGGCTGCATTGGCATAATTAAGCGTACGTACAAGGACCAAAAAGGCTTTTAATTGTTTGAGTGTCATGAGCTTCCCTGAGCAATGATGCAACACGATGTTGAATGAAGATGAACGTGTTTTTCTCAAATGGTTTACATGAAAAATACAACAGACGGTCAAAACAGATCAAGTGATGGAAGTGGGTGTCATTTTTATCAAGTCGTCAAAGCAGTATAAGTCGAACAGCATGATAGTCTGTAAAAATATGTTTTAACTGAATGAAAATATAAAAAATAGTCATTTCGTGCGATTTTGAAATTTTACCTTTAACTTGATGCAATTAGTTTTATCAGTCTTGCTAGGGCTTGGATATTAATCAATTTTTCTTCTTACTCAATGATTATTTTCAAACAATGCGTGGGTTTATATGCATTATAGTCTGACTCATAAGCTGAAATATTAATGCTCTGATGGATAAATATAGTACATAGATCAGAGTGCAAATAGACATCTCGTCATGAGGGAAAATAGACGGTCTATGAATGCGTATTCGGTCTTTCCGCACAGGCTGATTGCACTGTGACTCAACTAGATTTGACATCATTCGCCATTAATATCACAGCACATCAAGACATATTTTCTTTAAGGATGGAGTAAAAAATATGTGGGATTTGGGTGTAATTTTATTGTCTCTTGGGCTACTGATGTATACAGCCTACAGAGGTTTTTCTGTCATTCTTATGGCACCAATTTGTGCCCTGTTAGCGGTTTTACTGATTAACCCAGCTAACGTTTTGCCTTTTTATTCAGGCGTATTTATGCCCAAAATGGTTGGGTTTATTAAAGATTATTTCTTGGTGTTTTTACTCGGTGCCATTTTCGGTAAAGTGGTTGAAATGTCAGGGATTGCCGAATCCATTGCCAAAACTATTGTGAACCTGATTGGCTCTAAAAATGCGATGTTAACCGTTGTGCTGTTGGGTGCAATTTTAACTTATAGCGGCGTCAGTCTCTTTGTTGTGGTCTTTGCCGTTTATCCATTTGCAAATCAACTCTTTAGACAAGCCAACATTCCAAAGCGTTTGATTCCGGGAACCATTGCCCTTGGTGCATTTACGTTTACCATGGATGCCTTGCCGGGAACCCCGCAAATTCAAAACGTTATTCCGACGACCTTTTTTGGTACGGACATTTATGCAGCACCGTTTCTTGGTTTGATTGGAGGTGTATTTGTTCTTGTTACAGGTTTGAGCTATTTAGAATGGCGTCGCCGTGTAGCTGCTCGAAATGGCGACGGTTATGCCACAGGTATTGAGCTGACAGAAGCCGAGCAACAACAACTGAAGCAAAACTTAGATACAACCTCGAATGGTTCTACCGCGCGTCAATGGTTGGCTTTTGTACCTCTTATTTTAGTTGCCGTGACCAATAAGTATTTATCCACTGCAATTAAAGAATGGTATCCAAACGGTTTTGATTTCAATGCCATTGGACTTGCAGCTTACACTGTCAATGTTGCCAAAACTTCTGCCATTTGGGCCGTGGGTTTAGCCTTAATTGTGGGTATTATCGCGGCAATTTCATTTGATTTCCGTCGTGTCTATACAGGCTTCAAAGATGGCGTTAATGCCAGTATTGGCGGGTCTTTACTTGCAGTGATGAATACCGCATCTGAATATGGTTTTGGTGCGATCATTGCGGCTTTACCGGGCTTTGCGATCATTAGTCATGCATTGGGCAATACCTTTACCAATCCACTGGTCAATGGTGCGGTCACCACGACAGTATTGGCAGGCGTGACAGGTTCAGCCTCTGGCGGTATGAGTATCGCTTTAAGTGCGATGGCTGATCAATACAATGCTGCGATTCTAGCCATGGGGATTCCACCCGAAGTGATGCATCGTATTGTAGCGATGGCATCTGGTGGTATGGATACCTTACCGCATAACGGTGCCGTGATTACCTTGCTTGCAGTCACAGGTTTAACCCATAAACAATCTTATAAAGACATTTTTGCCATCACGATTATTAAAACCATCGCGGTATTTGTTGCCATTGCTGCCTTTACTTGGTTTGGTATTGTTTAAGACTTTGGAATGAAAAAAGAAGACAACGGAGTACATCATGAGTCAACTGTTAAAAGATAAAGTTGCATTTATTACAGGTTCAGCCAGTGGTATTGGACATGAAATTGCAAAGAAATTTGCCAGTGAAGGTGCCAAAGTTGTCATTTCTGATATGAATGCAGATAAGTGTGCTGAAACTGTGGCGGCACTTCAAAAGCAAGGCTTTGAAGCATTGTCTGCGCCTTGCGATGTGACCGATGAAGAAGCATATAAAACAGCGATTGAACTGACTCAAAAAACCTATGGTCGGTTGGACATCCTCATCAATAATGCGGGTTTTCAGCATGTTGCAGTGATTGAAGACTTTCCAACAGCAGTCTATCAAAAGCTGATTAATGTCATGTTGGTGGGGGCATTCATTGGCATTAAGTACGCATTTCCAATCATGAAAGCGCAGCAGTTTGGTCGCGTGATTAATATGGCCTCGATTAACGGTCTGATTGGATTTGCTGGCAAGGCCGGCTATAACAGTGCTAAGCATGGCGTGATTGGTTTGACCAAAGTTGCGGCTTTAGAGTGCGCACGCGATGGCATCACCGTGAATGCTCTGTGTCCGGGCTATGTCGACACGCCGTTGGTACGTGGTCAAATTCATGACTTGGCTAAAACCCGAAATGTCAGTGAACAAAGTGCATTAGAAGATGTGATTTTGGCGATGGTGCCGCAAAAACGCTTATTGAGTGTAGAAGAAATTGCGGATTATGCGATCTTTCTTGCCAGTGATAAGGCGGGCGGTGTAACGGGTCAAGCCGTGGTGATGGATGGTGGTTATACCGCGCAATAACTTAGCTCAGCACACGTTTAAAAATTGAGAAGCCTCGGATGTTCGTATCTGGGGCTTTTTTTATAGCGATAGATTTTGCAGAAAGACCTAGGTTTAAATAAGTGGTGAGCTTGGTGAATGAGTCGGTAAATAGAGAGTTATAGACTGAAGATTTTCAAATCCTTTCTCTTTTTCTGATTTATAGTTCATTATTTTAAGTACCAAGGATGAAGGGCTTAATGTAGAGTAATTAAATCAATAGATTAAAGAGAAAATGAATGCATAACGATGCTACAAATGAGTCCTAGAAATCACAAAATCCATAGTTACAGAAAACTCTCAGCACGGCTTCATTTGCTGATTGGGTATAAAAAACTAAATTTTAATAAAAATAACCAGTTTTAAATCAATAAAAAGATGGATTTTTATTTTTATCTTATTGAATGGATTATTCTTTTATTAAAGAGCATTGCAAATTACAGCTTCTGCCACACTTGATTTTCATCATCAAAAGACACCGTAAAATTAAAACGAGAATCTGCCGTTACCAAGTAACCAGTAGGTGTTTTCATGAGAACTTTGAGCACAGTGCCTTCTTCAAAGTTAATGGGTGGAAAGTCTTCTTTTGTCAGTGTGAGTGGTTTGATCAGTTCAAGTACTAGGGTTTCCATGTCATAGATCCAATAGTTTTTAATGAAAAGATAGTAGCATGAAGTCATTTTAAAATGTGCAAACTTCATTCTTTTATACATAAAATCAACAAGTAATCGTATCGTTGTCATAGAAATACCATTAGTGTATTCGCTTTAAATCCTAAGCAATTTTTTAGTTTGAAACGGCTTTGTTGCACAAACATTCAAAAGCTAAACTTCTTCCAAGTTATCTAAATTTAAGTGGCAACTTGGGTGTGAGGTCGACCTAAATCTGTAAATTTATTTAATACGGCCACACGTGCATGAATCTCATTGACTTGGCTTTGAAAGTTTCTCGCACGGAGTTTATCGCCTAATAATTTAATGCAATGCATCTTGGTTTCTATCAGACTTCTGCGATGATAGCCTGACCAATTTTTCCATATTGTTCTTCCTAAACGTTTAACTGTTCGAAGTAATTCATTTCGCTCTAGCGAGCTGGTCTTTGTATCTTTCCAAGGTTTCGCATTTTTTCTTGGCGGAATCACCGCATGTGCTTGTCGGTCTGCAATTACTTGACGGCATTGCTTGGTGTCATAAGCCCCATCAGTATAGACAGAGTCCATCTGCTCATCTTGTGGAATCTGATCGAGTAAATCACCAAGCACTTGTGAATCACTCACATTATTTGTAGTGAGTTGAATAGCGCGTATTTGAAGGGTTTCAGCATCTATACCAATATGAAGTTTACGCCATTGGCGACGATATTCAGGTTGGTGTTTCTTACGCTTCCATTCACCTTCGCCTAGAAACTTTAAGCCAGTAGAATCGACGAGTAGCTGGAGGCCATTACTGCTTTTATGATAGTTAATTGCAATATCAATATGCTTTTGTCTTCTGCAGATGGTGGAATAGTCTGGTGCTGTCCAATCTAATCTACAAAGATGAATGAGACTTTGCACAAAGCCAGTGACCATGCGTAAAGAAAGATGAAATAAGGATTTGATCATTAAACAGCATTGGATGGCTGTATCTGAATAAGTTTGATTTCGACCATGTTTACCTTTGGGTTGAGCGTACCATTGAGTCTTGGGATCAAACCAAATTGAGAGATTTCCTCGATTTATTAATGCACTGTTATAAGAAGACCAATTGGTTGTACGATAGATTTTAGGTGTGGGCTTATTCATTTGAGAATTATATTGTGGAATAAGCCTTTAGAGATAGGTTTGTGCAACAAAGCCGTTTGAAACCCAAAAGTTATAAGCAATAAAAAATTACTTTAAATCTGAGGCAAAGCCCGTTCTTATTTTTATAAGTTATTGAAATAATTAATTTTTAAAGTGATGTGACTGATCAAGTCGGAAAATAATGTCCTGAGCTCTTGTGAAGGGGCATACAAATCAAATAACGTATAACCCAATAAGGATAAGTAAAGTGTACAAACTTGCTGTAATGCGATTGTACTAAATTAAGAAATAAGGATTAGTATGCACGGATTGCATAACTGAAACATAAAAGGGATATATATCGTTCATGTTTAAGTCATTTTTCCCAAACCCTAGATGGTTCTTCATTTCGGTATTATTTTGGTCAGTGATTAATGTCGTACTGTGGTACACAGGGGGAAATACATGGGGAAGTGTCATAGGTTGGCCGCAAGGTTATGCAACGGCTGAATTAGCTATTGGGGTAAGCCGTTTTTGGTCTCCAGCTTTTCTGTGGTTCTATCTCTGGTTTTTTATAGCGACAACACTCTTTGCCTTATTTTGGCGTTTTGTCTCAGACAATAAATGGCAACGCTGGTCGATTTGGGGGTCCGCATTTATTCTGTTTAACATCTGGTTTGGTGTACAGGTCAGTGTTGCCATCAACGCATGGTATGGACCATTTTGGGATCTCATTCAAAGCATGCTTGGCAAAGGGGGGAACATTAAAGACCTATATATGGGTACTTTAACCTTCTTGTATATTGCGATGGTTGCGGTCACTTTCGCAGTGATCAATGCCTTTTTCACCAGCCACTATGTATTTCGGTGGCGTACAGCGATGAATGAATACTACACCCAACACTGGGAAAAATTACGTCATATAGAAGGGGCATCACAACGTGTGCAAGAAGACACTATGCGCTTTGCTACTATTTTAGAAGATTTGGGCGTTGAGTTGATCAAGGCTGTGATGGTGTTGGTGGCTTTCTTACCAATTCTATTTGAGCTTTCAAAGCATGTTCCTGAATTGCCTATTGTGGGTGAAGTAAAACATTCCCTAGTTTGGGCTTCTATTATTTGGGCTATTTTTGGTACGGTCTTGTTAATGGTAGTGGGAAGTAAACTACCAGGTTTAGAGTTTAATAATCAGAAGGTTGAAGCGGCTTACCGTAAAGAGTTGGTGTATGGGGAAGACCATACAGACCGTGCCCAACCTGCAACATTGGTCGAACTGTTTAGCAGAGTAAGAAAGAATTATTTTAGACTTTATTTTCACTATGCTTATTTTAACTTAGTCGCGACATGGTATCGACAACTGGATATTTTATACAGTTTGGTGGTGTTATTTCCCGCAATTGCAGCAGGGAAAATGACTCTAGGTTTAATCAACCAAATTGGTAATGTGTTTGATAAAGTACGAGAGTCATTTCAATATCTAATTCTGTCATGGAAAACCATTATTGAACTGCTCTCAATTTATAAGCGTCTAAAAGCTTTTGAATCGACTTTAGATGACTAAATATTTTTGATGTATCTCACCTGCCTTTCACGGCAGGTTTTTTATGTGTTCAAACATCGTTTTGTCTGTAACTTTTGTTATATGGGTCAAATTAAATTGATGAAATGTTGTTGAGGTTGTCATAAAGCAAAGCAAAACGATGTGTGTGTCAAGCTAAAATAAATAATAAAAACAGTTATTTAAGTTTGTTATTTTATGTGCTTTCCGCTAATGTTTTTATGCGGGTGTTTAAGAGTAAAGTCGTAGTGAATTATAAAATTTTATGTGTATTTGGGGTTTTGGTGAGTGTGTTGCAGGGCTGTACCAGTCTGGGAAATATAGCACAAGCACCTTTTAAAAATATTGCATCACCACAAGAATTAATCGTAGAACGAAAAATTAATGATACCGATAAAAACAGCAAAGAATACGTCTATCACACGGTAGGCGTAAAAAATGAAAAAGATATCGAGGTGCTATATCCACGCAGCATGTTTAGTCAGTATTGCCAAGCACATGGTGGGCGTTTTACTCAGACACAAAAAAGTAGTTTTAGCTTAGTGAAAGATCCGTGGGCGAAAAAATTACTTCGCACCTATAACAGTTTAAAACAGGGTACGGGTGCTTTTCGTTGCCAGCTCAATAATGGCGAGCAGTGGTCGGTGAGCATTGAGGCATTGTCTGAACGTAAACTGCCTAACTCAAATGATACTCGTGTGGTTAATTTACAAAGCAAAGTACTGACTGAGCCAGCACCACGGAGTATGGCACCTATTACACCAAGCAAAAAAGCGGTGACGAAGGCACCTGCCACCAAGGTAGAGGTGAAGAAAGAGGAAGAAAGCAAAAAAGAAGTTGAGCTTAAAAAAGAAAGCAAAGTTGAAGTACCACCTAAAGCTCCCAAAGCTTTAGAAACACCACAGCAGCAACAGGCCAAACTGTATGTGGCTGCACGCCGTGATATTAACAGTGGACGCAACCAAGTCGCTGCCTGTAACAGTGCACAACGCGCATATAACTATGGTCGTTTGCCGGGGTCGGATGCCTCAAATGTCTATACCGAATCGGGCATATTAGTTGCACGTTGTTTAACGGGTATTCCAAGTTATAGCAGTCGTTTTTCCAACCCGAAAGGGCAGGCAAAATATGTTTTGCAGAACTTAGCCAAAAACCATAACCACACAGGTGCTAAAAATATGCTCAAGCAAATGAAGTAAGATTTTCGGCTGTTTGCGACCCAACTTCATGTGAGCACCTCAACCAAAGGAATAACATCATGAGTAATGTCCAAACACCAGCCACCTATTTTACTGCGCCTTTGCTGGATCAGACCGTGCAAGAAATAGACGTTGATATTTCAGCTCAGCCTTATTTTTACAACAATGGCGGAACACCCAAGTATTTAGCCGATGTATCAGATGCTATTGAGCTGATCCAAGCATCCTCAACCAACGCCCATATGAGTATGGGCCATGTTTATGATGTACCCAAAGAAATAGCAACGATCCAAACCCATTGGGGAGAGCAGACTCAGTTAGCATTCGCGGGAAACACTTTTGAGTTTATGCCACTCAAAGCCACGCCAGAAACTGCTGCTGCATTTGGTATGACTTTAGTGAAAGCTGGACAGGCGATAGAGGTGCAGGCTACGCAGAAAAAGTTGTCTCAAATTGAATATCAATATGGCATGTTGGCGGGCCATTTTTTTCCTTATGACCCAACTCAAATCAATCTAGTCGCAAGAACCTTATACCCCTTTGTCGTCACAGACCTAGAGCATCATGACTTTCCGCATGTATTTGCTTCAACCGATCTCAATCATTTGCTGTTGGTGATCTCAGCAGGACGATATTTTCCAAAAGACCGAAAAATTTACTTGGCTGACTTGTGGGTGGAACATGGTGACGCACTTTATATTCCTGAAATGCCGAAGCAAGTCGCTCCGGAATTTATTGATTTACATAATAACCGTAATGCTGCTTTAGCGTGTTGGAAGGGCGAAAGTGATCAATCTACGATTCAGATGCATACTTTGCTTGACCCCAAAGGTTATTTCTATTGGTTTTGGAATGCATGCCCGACCATACACCCACAGCTCACTGCCTTTGAAACTGCTGAGCTGAATAGAGAAATCGCTTGAGTTGAGCGAATTAATTTTCTCCAACTACACGGTAATTTTACAGTTCCATAACAGGCTGATTGACGGGCTTTGTGATACAAAGAATGCAATTGTTGATTGGAGTTGAGTTTATGTCACAGCCTGTTTTAAGCGTTTTACGTGGTCGGTCTTCTGTTCTTTTTCGTCACGCTTTTTTGGTAGCAGCATTGTGTGGTTCAGTCCAAGTTGCAACGGCTAGTACTACAGTCGAGCAATTGAGTAATTGTTTGGTGAAGTCAACGACAGCAACAGATAAAACTACTGTGTTGCAGTGGACGTTTGCGGCATTGGCTGCACATCCAGATCTGAAGGTGTATAGCAATGTCACCGATGCACAGCGTACACAGCTAGATAAAAACTTAGCACAGGTTTTACAACGTATTTTGGTAGAGCAATGTTCAGCTCAGACTAAAGCAGTGATTCAAGCTGAAGGTATACAAGCGGTTGGAGACAGTTTTCAGGAACTTGGACAGATTACGGGTGAGGAAATTTTAAAGAACCCTGAAGTGAAGGGCCAGTTGCAAGGTGTGCTGCGCTATGTGGATTTGAATAAATTGGTCACGACTTTTTTAACCCCAGAGATTTGGAATAAGTTGGGTGTGACGAGGTAGTTCGGCCTTTGAAGATTATGAATAGTGAGAGCGATTTATAAACTGAATCGAAAGCATTAATGTTATAAAAAAAGCCATTAAAAAAGCTCCTTGAATCGAAGGAGCTTTTTTATTTTTGAATCTAAAGGCTGATAGGCCATCTCATAAAAGATTCATTTGAGGAACAACAAAATTAAATCGTTACAGTCGCCCCTAAAGCTCGAATAAACTGCGCCATCCAAGCAGGGTGTGCAGGCCAAGCCGGCGCTGTGATCAAGTGTCCATCGGTTACAGCTTCTGTCACTTCAATGTCCGCATAAGTCCCGCCTGCTAGTTTCACCTCGGCTGCGCACGCAGGGTAAGCTGAACAAGTACGGCCTTTGAGTATATCGGCTGCTACAAGAATTTGTGCACCATGACAAACTGCTGCAATAGGTTTTTTCGCAGCATCAAACTCACGTACGATCTCAAGGATACGTTCATTCATGCGTAAATATTCGGGCGCACGACCACCGGGAATAACTAAACCGACATAGTCCACAGTGCGTAACGCTTCAAAGTTGTAGTTGATGGCAAAGTTATGACCACGTTTTTCACTATAGGTTTGCTCGCCCTCAAAGTCATGAATGGCTGTGGCGATGCTTTCGCCCTCATTTTTATCGGGGCAGACTGCGTGTACGGTATAACCGAGACCTGTTAAAAACTGAAAAGGTACCATCGTTTCATAGTCTTCGGCATAGTCACCCACGAGCATTAAAATTTGTTTTGACATCTTTAAACCCTCTTTATTGTTTGTGCATATTTGTGTTCACTTTTGATCTAAATTAGCACAGTTCAGATGTTATCTTTAAGTGGTGGTTTGCTGTCTTTAGTCGTAAAGGTTTTTTGTTTGAAATGGAATACAGGAAGCAAGTAGCTACTAGATAAAACGTGGTGTAGGCGTTACAGCGAATTCTGGTTGAGCAATATTCAGCACAGACCAAAGCCGTGATTCAGGCAGATGGCATTCAAGCGGTTGGCGAGAGTTTTCAGCAGTTGGGGCGCATTACAGGCGAGGAAATTGTAAAGAATACTGAAGTAAAGCAGCAGTTGAATGGTTTGTTGCGTTATGTGGATTTAAACAAGATGGTGACGACGTTTTTGACACCTGAGATTTGGAATAAGTTGGGTGTGGTGAGGTAGTTTTATCTCTTCTAACAGAGAGGGAATCTTCATTACTCTAATTATGACATTTAATTTGTAATGAAAGTTCCTTCTCCTTGTGGAATGAGCAACACTGTTGCGCAAGGGGGGATGAGGGGGCATTACAATAAATTAGGATAAAACTTTTCAAATTTTTCATGCGCTGCTTCACCACGCAGTAAGTAGCCTTTCGGTTGAATATAGCTATAAATTTCTCGAGCAGGTTGTTCATGCCAGCCAATATTAAATGCACAAAGTTTTGGGAAAAATTGTAGGTGATTGTAATTCAAATTATTATGAATCCAATAGGCGAGTTGTTGCCAGTTGGATTGGTCTTTTTCAAATAGTTCTAGAAATGCAGGAATGACAATACACGCCGTTGCACCGTAGCCTTTTTCGTCAGGATAGTCCCAAATATGACTGGCAAAGTTTTTCTCGTTGCTAGCGCAGTTATGTCCTTTTTCATTGCCGAGTTGATTCACTTTTGGAGAACGATATGCAGATCGAATGGTGACACGACCAAATTTTTCTTGAAGTGGTTCAAGCAATTCTTCGCAGAGTTTTATGCCTGTACAAACGGCAATTTCTGGATAGTCTGGAAAGTTAGGCACACCGTACCAATTGGCGATTTCGCTATAGAGGAAGTCGCGCATGAAGAAAGACTTTGAAAGTTGGATACGTCCTAAGTCTTCAAGTTTAGTAATAGAGGATACTTTTTTGATATTCATTTGTATTTGTCTTGCAAGTATTTTGCAGTGTTTTCTAAAGTAGGGTAAATTGTTCTAAGATTAATATTTATAAGATCTAGGTCTTTTAAAATTTTCGATTTAGCAGAACCAGCGATTCTAATTCTATGAATTTGATAGTCTGAATCTGATCTTTCATTCATTTTAGCTTTTAGACCAAATAGGCTTTGTTGCACAAACCTATCTGTAAAGGGTTTTTCAGCGATATAATTTTCAAATGAAGAAGCCTACACACAAAATCTACCGCACAACCAATTGGCCCGCATATAACCGAGCACTCATGAGTCGCGGAAATATTGCCATTTGGTTTGATCCTGCTACGCAATGGTATGCGCCATCAAAAGGCAAACAAGGGCGAAATCAAACCTACTCCGACGCAGCCATCCAATGCTGCTTAATGATTAAATCCTTATTCCGTCTGTCTTTACGTATGGTCACTGGCTTTGTGCAAAGTCTGATTAAACTTTGCGGATTAAATTGGATAGCTCCAGATTACACCACGCTTTGTAGAAGACAAAAGCATATTGATATTGTAATCAGCTACGGCTTTGTTGCACAAACCTATCTGTAAAGGGTTTTTCAGCGATATAATTTTCAAATGAAGAAGCCTACACACAAAATCTACCGCACAACCAATTGGCCCGCATATAACCGAGCACTCATGAGTCGCGGAAATATTGCCATTTGGTTTGATCCTGCTACGCAATGGTATGCGCCATCAAAAGGCAAACAAGGGCGAAATCAAACCTACTCCGACGCAGCCATCCAATGCTGCTTAATGATTAAATCCTTATTTCGTCTGTCTTTACGTATGGTTACTGGCTTTGTGCAAAGTCTGATTAAACTTTGCGGATTAAATTGGATAGCTCCAGATTACACCACGCTTTGTAGAAGACAAAAGCATATTGATATTGTAATCAGCTACCAAAAAAGTAGCGATGGGCTGCATCTACTCATGGACTCTACAGGCATGAAGTTTCTAGGTGAGGGCGAATGGAAACGCAAGAAACATGGACCTGAATATCGTCGCCAATGGCGTAAACTTCATATTGGTATAGATGCTAAAACCCTACAAATACGAGCAGTTCAGCTTACAACCAATAATGTCAGTGATTCACAGGTGCTTGGTGATTTACTTAATCAGATTCCACAAGATGAGCGGATTGACTCTGTTTATACCGATGGAGCTTATGACACCAAGCAATGCCGTCAGGTCATTGCAGATCGGCAAGGGCATGCGGTGATTCCACCTAGAAAAAATGCGAAACCATGGAAAGATACAAAGAGTAGCTCGCTAGAGCGAAATGAATTACTTCGAACAATTAAACGTTTAGGCAGGACACTATGGAAAAAATGGTCAGGCTATCATCGGCGAAGTTTGGTTGAAACTAAGATGCATTGCATCAAATTATTAGGAGATAAACTCAGTGCAAGGAGTTTTGATAGCCAAGTGAATGAAATCCATGCACGTGTAGCAGTCCTTAACAGATTTACGGAATTAGGTCGACCACTTACCCAAGTTACGCCTTAAATTTGGCTCAATTAGGGGCGCTTTGCATTTCAAATCTTTGTGCAACAAAGCCGATGTCGCCTAATTCATTTGTAATTATAAAGGGGATATGAGTTAACCAAGATAGTTTTTCACTATCTAATATTTTATAAAAAATTTGAAGTTCGGTTGATGCATTAGAAAGTATTAAGTCAGCAGCAAAAATCCTTAAGCTCTTTTTATCGATTATTTCTTTTAGATAGGATGAAGTTGTAGATATATATGCAATAGTCTGATTCATAAGAAACCCCGCATTAAGCGAGGTTTTTATAACACGAAATCAATTGATTAGCGAATAAATCAACCAATCAATTTTTTCATCAATTCATTCACTTGAGCAGGGTTAGCTTTACCCTTAGACGCTTTCATCACTTGACCAACAAGACCGTTAAAGGCTTTCTCTTTACCAGATTTAAACTCTTCAACCATCTTCTCGTTAGCAGCAAGCACGTCTTTAATAATCGCTTCAATCGCACCTGTATCAGTTTCCTGCTTCAAGCCTTTTTCCGCAATAATTTCGTCCGCAGTTTTGCCTTCATCCCACATAAAGCCGAATACTTGCTTGGCAATCTTGCCGCTAATGGTGTTATCTACAATACGCGCAACCATGCCACCCAGTTTTTCAGCCGAAACAGGGGAGTCTGCGAGTTCTAAGCCCGCTTTGTTTAAAGCACCAGAGAATTCGCCCATCACCCAGTTTGCAGACACTTTACCTTGAGCCGCGCCACCAGCAGCAGCCACAACCACTTCATAAAAGTCTGACATTTCACGGGTCAGTGTCAACACATGTGCATCGTACTCAGTAACACCAAAGTCCGCTACGAAACGCTCACGACGTGCCGCAGGAAGCTCAGGCAATGCAGCACGAGCTGTTTCAATTTGCGCGTCTGAAATAATCACAGGCAACAAGTCAGGGTCTGGGAAGTAGCGATAGTCGTTCGCTTCTTCTTTCGAACGCATTGAACGTGTTTCCATCTTCACAGGATCGAATAGACGCGTTTCTTGGTCAATCGTGCCATCCCATTCCAAAATTTCCATTTGGCGTTCAATTTCAACATTGATCGCTTGTTCAATGAAACGGAATGAGTTGAGGTTTTTCAACTCGCAACGTGTACCGAACGGTTGACCCGGACGACGTAACGACACGTTACAGTCTGCACGGAATGAACCTTCTGCCATGTTACCGTCAGAAATACCCAACCAACGCACTAAAGTGTGAATCGATTTGATATAAGCCACCGCTTCTTCAACCGAACGCATATCAGGTTCAGACACGATTTCAAGCAAAGGTGTACCTGCACGGTTTAAGTCGATGCCTGACATCCCTTCAAACTGGTCATGGATCGATTTACCTGCATCTTCCTCAAGGTGGGCACGCGTTACGCCAATGCGCTTTACCGTACCATCTTCAAGTTGAATGTCGATATGACCCAAGCCCACAATCGGGTTATCCATCTGGCTGATTTGGTAGCCTTTTGGAGAGTCAGGGTAGAAGTAGTTTTTACGTGCAAACACAGACGCTTGGTCAATGTACGCATCAATACCCAAACCAAAGCGAATGGCTAAATCGACCACTTCTTTGTTTAATACAGGTAGTACACCCGGCATTGCCAAGTCAACGAGGCTGGCTTGGGTGTTTGGGTCTTGACCAAATTCAGTCGAAGAACCTGAGAAGATTTTAGATTGGGTCGCAAGCTGAGTGTGAATCTCGATCCCAATAACGACTTCCCAACCATCAATCAATAATGATTTTGGTTTAGCAGCATTTTTAGTCATTATGCATTCTCCTCAGCAATTGCCGCACGTTTCGTATGCCAATCCGTCGCTTGTTGGTACTGATGTACCACAGACAACAGTTGAGATTCTGACCAATAGTTACCAATCAGCTGTAAGCCCACAGGTAAGTTGTCTTTGTCAAAACCAACAGGTGCATTAATCGCAGGAAGTCCCGCAAGGTTGACCGCGATGGTGTAAATGTCGCCCAAGTACATTTCAACTGGGGACAAGTTCGCGCCAATTTTATAAGCCGTGGTTGGTGCAGCAGGTGCCGCAATCACATCAACCGATTCAAACGCTTTTAAGAAGTCTTGTTGAATCAGACGACGGACTTTTTGTGCTTTGACATAGTAAGCATCGTAGTAACCCGCAGACAACGCATATGTACCAATCAAGATACGACGTTGCACTTCTGCACCAAAACCTTCAGAACGTGAACGTTTGTATAAGTCCATCAGGTCAACAGGGTTCTCTGCACGGTACCCATAACGCACGCCATCGTAACGAGACAAGTTTGATGACGCTTCAGCAGGCGCAATCAAGTAATAGGTTGGAACATAAGCTTCAGTCATGTTGAGGTCAATCTCAACCAAAGTCGCACCCATCTCTTCCAATTTTTTCAATGATTCTTCAACGCGTGCTTTTACGTCTGCGTCTAAACCAGCGACATTGAAGTATTGCTTTGGAATACCAATACGTAGACCTTTAACAGATGTGCCGTTTAGGTTCGCCACATAGTCATCAACATCTTTTTCAACGGATGTTGAGTCTTTGGCATCATGACCTGCCATCACGTTCATCAGGTAAGCACAGTCTTCAGCAGAACGTGCCATTGGGCCGCCTTGGTCCAGTGATGATGCGTACGCGATCATACCGAAACGTGATACGCGACCGTATGTCGGTTTTAAGCCGGTAAGGCCACAGAATGACGCAGGCTGACGAATTGAACCACCGGTATCGGTACCGGTCGCAAATGGAGCAAGGTCCGCTGCAACCGCTGCCGCAGAACCACCTGAAGAACCACCTGGTACATGACCTAAGTTCCAAGGGTTTGCTGTAGCGCCGTAGAATGAATTCTCAGAGGTTGAACCCATGGCGAATTCGTCCATGTTCACTTTACCTAGAGTCACCAGGCCCGCAGCTTTAGCTTTCGCTACAACGGTCGCGTCGTAAGGAGAGATAAAATTGTCCAGCATTTTAGAACCGGCAGTGGTTTTAATGCCTTGGGTACAGAAAATATCTTTATGCGCAATTGGAACACCGGTTAAAGCACTTGCATTGCCTGCTTTAATGGCTGCATCAGCCGCATCGGCTTGAGCCAGCGCTTGTTCAGGCGTAACAGTCACATAAGATTGTACTTGAGCATCGATTTTTTCAATGCGTTTTAAATAATGTTCTGTTAATTCGCGAGACGAAAATTTAGCCTCAGCCAAACCCTCGGAAAGTTCACGAATCGATAAGCGATGTAAATCTGTCATGAGAAATATTTCTTTACGTTTAATTTAATAAAATGATTTAACTGAATAAAAATTACTCAATCACGCGCGGAACAAGGTACAAGCCATCTTGGGTTGCCGGTGCAACAGCTTGATATTCTTCACGATGATTTTCTTCAGAAACCACGTCTTCACGTAAGGGCTGTGGATTGTCAAATGGGCTTTTAAGCGGCTCAACACCTTCAGTGTTAATGCCTTTTAAGGTTTCCATCATGCCTAAAATTTTATTTAGACTTTGAGCATATTCAGCAGATTGCGTATCATTTAGCGACAATCGGGCCAGATGTGCGATTGCTGAAACTGTTTTTGCATTTAGATCTGCAGAATGCTGAGCATCCGATGTAGACATAATATTACCTAATCAGTATTAAAAAAATTCAAAATATCGTGCGTTATAATAAGCGATTGACTTGTTCAAATCATCACATTTAGTTAAAGTTGCCACCTTGCGTCCACATAAAGTTTAATCGAGAACGTCTCCGTGATTCTAAAAAGACTAATTGGCTTGTTTTCGCCCGATCTAGCCATTGATTTAGGTACAGCAAATACACTTATTTATGCACCAGGACGAGGCATTATATTAAATGAACCGACGGTTGTGGCAATTCGTCACAGTGGTTCACAAAAAATCGTTGCCGCTGTTGGTCTTGATGCAAAGCAAATGCTGGGCCGTACACCTGCAAATATCTCTGCCATTCGTCCAATGAAGGATGGTGTGATTGCCGATTTTGAAGTGACCGAAACTATGCTGAACCAATTTATTGGTAAAGTACATGAAAAACGTCTGTTCCCACCAGCACCTCGTGTTGTGGTGTGTGTGCCTTGCAAATCAACTTTGGTTGAACGTCGTGCTATTCGTGAAGCTGTATTTAATGCAGGCGCGCGTGATGTTCGTTTGATTGAAGAGCCAATGGCTGCTGCAATTGGTGCGGGTATGCCAGTTGAACAAGCATGCGGCTCTATGGTGGTCGATGTTGGTGGTGGTACAACTGAAATTGCGATTATTTCGCTTCAAGGTTGTGTCTATGCTGACTCACTACGTATTGGTGGTGATGTATTTGATGAACAAATCATTAACTATGTACGTAAAGCACATGGTTGCGTGATTGGTGAAACTACCGCTGAAATTATCAAGAAAGAAGTGGGTATGGCTTTACCAGAAGCTGATGCCAAAGCACTTGAAATTGAAGTTCGCGGCCGTAACCTTGCTGAAGGTGTGCCACGTGCGATCACTGTGACTTCGGACGAAATTACGCAAGCGATTTCTGATCCATTACAAAGTATTGTTTCAGCTGTGAAATCTGCACTTGAGCAAACGCCTCCTGAGCTGTCTTCAGACATCGCTGAGCGCGGTATAGTGTTGACAGGTGGTGGTGCATTACTCCGTAACCTCGATAAACTTCTTGCACAAGAAACAGGCTTACCTGTGGTGGTTGCAGAAGATCCTCTAACGTGCGTCACTCGTGGTGGTGGTAAAGTTTTAGAATTCTTCGATAATCCAAATCACGACATGTTATTTGTAGGCTAATAAAGGAATCGGCGGGTGCAAACAAATCTGTTTTCCAGACAACCGCCATCTTTTCGCTCATTTATCATTGCAGTGATCACATGTTTGGTCGTGCTGTTTTTTAACTGGCGCATGCCACATGTGATTCAACCTGCAAGAGATGTCTTGTATGCCGCTTATAATCCAATTTATGCCGTAGCAAGTTATCCCGTGTTATCGCGAGAGTGGCTGAATCAACAAACCAAGTCTGAAGCTCAATTGCGCCGTGAAAATACCGCGATGCAAGCCGAGTTATTGCAGGCGCAGGTGCGTTTACAAAAATTATCTGAATTATCTGCGGAAAATACACGTTTACGCGGTCTGTTAGATACCCCGTTGATCATCGATGGTCGTATGGAGATTGCAGAAGTCATTGGGACAGATGCCGATCCACTACGTCATATTATTGTGGTAAACCGTGGTGCCAACAGTCAGTTAAAGGTCGGGCAAACCGTGCTCGATGACAAAGGGATTATGGGACAGATTATCAATGTCTATCCGCATAGTAGTCGCGTCATGTTGCTTTCAGATAAAGAACATTCTCTTTCGGTTCGCTTAGAGCGATCTGGAATGCGTGCCATTGTTTCAGGGACTGGAGATTTGGGTCATTTGAAAATGGAATACGTGCCGACCAGTGCCGAAATCAAAGTGGGTGAAAAAGTGTATAGCTCTGGTTTAGGTGAGCATTTTCCAGCAGGTTATCTGGTGGGCACCATTTCAAAAATCAGTCGTCATAATTCAGGCGAGTTTGCTCAAATTGATGTTGTTCCTGCTGCGCAGTTAGCGGGTGGGCATCATGTCGTTGTGTTATTTTCCGATTCTTTAGCGATGGAGCAACCGCATGCCGATCGCTAAACTTCGTGCTGCCAAACAGCGTGATCCCTTATTTCCGATCATTTTTTCAGTGATCATTGCTTCAGTGTTGATGGTTTATCCTTTGTCTTATGCGCTCTCTGGCTGGCGTCCATTGTTTATGATGATGGTGATGCTGTTTTGGGTGCTGTGCCAGCCGACATGGAGCGGGATTTGGTTTGCCTTTGCAGTCGGGATTTTCACCGATTTATTGCTTGATGCACCTTTGGGTTTAAACGCGCTCAGTTTTGTTCTGATTACTTTTGTGTCCCGTTTTTTAACGCGTGAACGTCGGATTATGACCTTTGCCAATATTTGGGTCATCGCCACCTTGGCTGTGGTCGCGCATTTGTTTATTACGTGGATCGCACAAATTATGATTGGGGCACAGTTTTCCCTTGCACGTCATTGGCAACCGCTGTTGAGTAGTGTGCTGACTTTCCCGATGGTCTATTTCATGTTGAAGAAATGGCGCGTTTAATTTTAGCGTCCAGTTCGCCCCGTCGCCGTGAGCTGCTTGAGCAGCTCGGTCTAGTATTTGATATCTATAGTCCAGATATTGATGAATCTGTACAAGCAGGCGAGTCGGTAGCTTATTATGTGGAACGACTGGCATGTGCCAAAGCTGAGGCAGTACAGCTTCAATATCCTGATGCAATTGTGATTGCTGCCGATACCAGTTTAGGAGTCGATCAAGAGATTTTAGGCAAACCTGAATCTAAGCAGCATGCATTTGAAATGTGGGGAAAAATTTCTGGGCGCAAGCATGATGTATATACTGCGGTTTGTGTTCGTACAAATACGCAAATTTCAAGTATAGTAGTTCGTACTGAAGTCGAGTTTCAGCATTTGAGCCCGAATGATATGGAAGCATATTGGGCCACATCCGAACCTCTTGGCAAGGCGGGAGCCTACGCCATACAAGGCATTGCAGCACGTTATATTCCACGCATAGAGGGAAGCTATAGCAATGTCGTGGGGCTACCGTTGCATGAAACGGTACAGTTATTACAGGCAGTTAAGGCACTAAATTAACTGTCTCAAAAGATTTTTTATAATGTTTTGAGTTTGTTATGTCTGACGAGTTATTAATTAACGTCACGCCTATGGAATGTCGCGTCGCGTTAATTGAAAACGGCACGGTCAATGAATTATTTATTGAGCGTACGGTGAAACGTGGTTTAGTAGGCAATATTTATAAAGGTAAAGTGGTGCGCGTTCTTCCAGGAATGCAGGCTGCTTTTGTCGATATTGGACTGTCACGAACTGCTTTTTTACATATTAATGATATGGTTTGGTCACGCAATCAACCCACCCCGAATGTTTTTGAGCTCTTACAGCCGGGACAAATTCTTACTGTTCAAGTCATGAAAGACATGCTGGGAACCAAAGGAGCTCGGCTTTCAACCGATCTTTCCATTCCTTCTCGCTATTTAGTGATGATGCCTTATGGCAATCATACGGGTGTTTCTCAACGCATTGAATCTGAAGCTGAGCGTGATCGTTTACGTTCGATGATTGAGCGTATTCAAGCGGAACATAAACTTCCGGGTTCAGTGATTGTTCGTACCGCCGCTGATGGGATTGCGGAAGCTGCTATTGCACAAGATATGGCTTATTTGGCAAAACTTTGGGAATTTATTCAGCGCAAGCAAATCAGTATAGCGGTGCCATCATTAATTTTTGAAGAACTGCCTTTACCCCAGCGTATTATTCGCGATCTTGCGAGTGAAAAGACCGCTAAAATTTCAGTCGACTCACGTGAAATTCATGGCAAGCTCCAAGAGTTCGTAGAAGAATTTGTCCCGAATATTAAAGAACGCCTCATTCATTATCCGGGTGAGCGCCCAATTTTTGATTTGTATAATGTCGAAGAAGACATTCAAAGAGCATTGCAGACGCGTGTTGCGTTGAAGTCCGGTGGTTATTTGATGATTGACCAGACTGAAGCTATGACGACTATTGATGTCAATACAGGCTCATATGTGGGTGGTCGCTCTTTAGAAGACACCGTGTTTAAAACCAATATGGAAGCGACACAGGTCATTGCGCGTCAGCTGAGACTACGCAATTTAGGCGGTATTATTATTATCGACTTTATTGACATGCAAGAGCAGGAGCATCGAACTGAGGTCATGACTCAGTTTGAACGGATGCTTGAGCAGGACCATGCAAAAACCAAAATTACACAGGTTTCTGAGTTAGGTTTAGTCGAAATGACACGTAAACGTACGCGTGAATCATTAGAGCACTTATTATGTGAATCTTGCCCGACCTGTCAGGGACGGGGTTATGTGAAAACAGCTGAGTCTGTATGTTACGAAATCTTTCGAGAAATCATGAGATATACACGTGCGTATCAATCTCAGACTGGCTTTACTGTCGTTGCGCATCCATCAGTGATTGACCGCTTGTTAACTGCAGAAGCCCCAGCAGTCGCTGATTTAGAGCATTTCATTGGTCGTGTGATTAAATTTCAGGTGGAAAATTTATATACGCAAGAGCAATACGATATCATTCTGAGCTGAAATTGTAACAATATATAGTTAAATAGTTGTTACAACTGAAATTTTACTTTCGATCTTAGATTTTTAATACTAGAAACACGGAAATAGCCAAAGCTTATTCTCCCAAATAGGTTTAGCAAATGAGGTGTGATATGGGTGTTAGAGAAGCAATTATTCAACCTAGTTTGAAACATTTATTAGATGCGAAAGTAACGCATAATGCGTATATCGTGGATGATCAGGGTAAAGAAGTACAAATTACAACTGCTATGATTCGTACTGCGTGTCATCAATTATTAAAACAATGTCGTAGCATTAAAAACTAAGGGGCTTATCGAAGCCCCTTAGTTTTATTGATTATTCTTGTATTTCTGATTCGTTTTTTTGCGGCATCAACTGACCGCTTGCAACTTTGGGCCTTCGACGCCCACAATCGCTTCAAAGCGTTGAATCTCTTCTTCTAAGTGTGTGAGTAGATTCTGCATCTTCGGCAGCGCATTTCGACAAGCCGTCAAACCAACTTCAAGTTTATCTAAATAACTGGTCATGGTGATGTTGAGTGCCTGACCATCTAAAATGATTGAGGCAGGGTATAGTGCATCGAGTCGTGCCCCGTTCCAATACAATGGTTCACGTGGGCCAGGAACATTCGAAATTACCAGATTAAACGCTTGGCGCTTAGGCAGTAAGCCTGAGGCAATATTGAGACCAGCAGCACTATAAACAAACGCACTATAGTTCAAAATTTGGTTTGAGTTCATGCGTTTGAACTTTTCTTTGGCATTTTGCACACTACGACGAACAATTGCGAGGCGCTCTAGTGGATCTTCTTTATGCGTGCCTAAATTTGCCAGAATCATGGTGATACGATTCGACATAGACGAATCATCATCGCGAACAGAGGCAGGTACCATGGCAATTAAAGGCTTTTTAGGAAGTGCGTCTTGGGACAAAAGATATTCACGCAAGGCACCTGAACAAATCGCCAGTACGATGTCATTAATCGTGACACCCAAACTTTTAGAAATATGACGTAAACGGTCAAACTCAAAAGATTGTGCTGCAAAACGGCGCGAAGAGCTAACCCGTTGGTTCAGAATAGAGCTGGGTGCTTGAAAGCTTGAAACATAATCAGGATTACGTCCCATATCTTTCATGACTGTTTGTGACAACTCATACATGACACGTGGTGTTGACCCAAGCTGGCCCATTACGCCATTCATTATTTTCTTAAAGCGACTAACATTCGGTTCTTTTAAACGCTTCGCACGAGGGCCTTCAACACACCAAGGTGGTACAATACTCTTTGCATTTGGATCTTGTGATAATGATTTTTCCACCAAACGCATACCCGCAATACCATCCACCATCGCATGGTGAATTTTGAAGTACATGGCAAAACGATTCCCTTCAATCCCTTCAATAATATGACAGGTCCATAACGGTTTAGCGCGATCAATTAAACTACTGTGTTCCTGTGAAATATAGGTGAGCAGTTCAAGAATACGCCCCGGTTGTGGGAGTGCGATATGACGAAAATGGTGATCAAGATCAAACTCTTCATCTTCATCCCAAAATAAGCCGTTGAGTTTGTTGTTAAATGGAGGAATAGGAATAGATTTGGAGTTACGAATATCTGCAACTAAATTTTGAATGAAGCTGGCAGGTGCATTTTCCGGGATTTGGAATAAGAATAATCCACCGACATGCATGGGTTGCTGGCGTTTTTCAAGTGATAAAAAAATAAAGTCAATCGGATGTAATGGACGCATAGTCTGGATTGCCTCACTGCAATATCTGACCGCTCCTATATGAGCAATCTTGTTAGAATTATAGAACTTAAAGCTAGTATATCGATTTTTTTTAACAATGGGAGCGCTTTGTGTGTATCCATTGGTTGCGAAAAAACCACTGCTTTGCAGTGGTTTTGATCTTTACTTTTTCAAATTACCTGCATGTAGGCCACATTCTTTGTGTGTCGCTTCCTCCCACCACCAACGTCCTTCACGTTCATGTTGGTTTGGTAACACTGGACGCGTACATGGTTCACAGCCAATAGAAATAAAACCGCGCTCATGCAATGGATTATAAGGCACTTCCATCATGCGAATGTAGCTCCACACATCGGCACTGGACCAGTTGGCAAGAGGATTGTATTTAATCAATTGTTTGCCTTCGCCTGAAAAGCCTGCATCTGCTTGAATAACTGGAATCTCAGTTCGTGTGCCTGGGCTTTGGTCTTTACGTTGACCCGTAATCCAACCATCTAAAGTCGCTAATTTTTTACGTAAAGGCTGAACTTTACGGATACCACAACACTCTTTATGATCATCTTGATAAAAGCTGAATAAACCTTTTTCATTGATCAGTTGTTGAACGGCATCTGCTTCTGGGAAGCAAATTTCGATATTAATGTTGTAGTGTTTACGCACAGTTTCGATAAATTGATAGGTTTCTGCATGTAAACGTCCTGTGTCTAAGCTAAAGACACGAAAAGGTTTACCTAAGTTAGCAGCCATATCAATAAGTACGACATCTTCTGCACCTGAAAACGAGATGGCAATTTCACCCGTTTGATTCAGTGCAAGTGCTAAAATTTCACTTGGTGATTTGTCTGCATATTCAGCTGCGAGAGCATCAACAAGATCAATAGTTGGAATGGTTGTCATAAGTATCCTGGCAATAGGCTTGGAATCTAACAAGACCTATATTACGTTATTTGCTGTGCATTTTAATAGAGTTGAAATAAACCACTTATCACTAAAAAATAAATGCTTATGAAAAAAATAGATTTAAAAAACAGCAATGCATTAGACAAATATTAAGCTATGATAGTTCAAAATTTTTCCACGTAAATAAAAGGGAGTATTCATGGAAGTTGTTTGCCTTGATCTAGAAGGGGTGTTAGTTCCAGAGATTTGGATTAACTTTGCTAAAAAAACAGGCATTAAAGCGCTTGAAGCAACCACACGTGATATTCCTGATTATGATGTGCTCATGACGCAGCGTTTGAATATATTAAAAGAACATGGTTTAGGTTTAAATGATATTCAAGAAGTCATTGCTGAGATGGGCCCATTTCCAGGCGCAAAAGAATTTGTTGAATGGTTACGTACACATTTTCAGCTGATTATTTTGTCAGACACTTTCTATGAGTTTGCGCACCCATTAATGAAACAGCTGGGCTGGCCAACGATTTTTTGCCATAAGTTAGAAACTGATGAAAAGGGTATGATTACAGCCTATAAGCTGCGCCAACCTGACCAAAAACGTGAAGCAGTTAAAGGATTGCATGGACTAAATTACCGTGTTATTGCCGCAGGTGATTCTTATAACGACACCACTATGCTGGGTGAAGCGGATAAAGGCTTTTTGTTTGATGCACCAGAAAATGTGATTAAAGAATTCCCACAATTCCCTGCAATTCATGGTTATGAAGCTTTAAAAGAGGCAATTCGTAATGCCTCAGTTCGTGATATTCCAGCTTAATATATTGATTTTAAAATAATAAAAAATGGCGCCATTAGCGCCATTTTTTATTGAATTTCAATGTTAGTTAACATTGATTAATTAAAAGCGATAGCCAATTTTCATACCATATGCAAGGGCACTGTTATCTTCAAAGCTACCAACAACATTCCCACCTGTTTGTGCATTTGCATCACCTAGCCATAGGTAACGTACGCCAGCAGCAATGAAATAGCTTTGTGCAGGGCTATATTGAGCGCCTAATCCAATACTCCAGTTTCCTTCTACAGGGCCAAGAGTCGTAACAGGGTTGCCTGCACCAGAGTCATAACCAACAGAAGCTGAACCAGCCCATTTATCATTAAACTTATGAGAAAGACCTGTTGTAATAGACCACTGATCATCTGAATAGTCGATTAGATTTTGTGCTTTACCTCTTGCAGCTTGTGTTGCAGCAGCTAAATATGTTGGCTTAACTGCAAATTGATCCCAATGTACCCAGCGAATATTTGCAAAAGCTAAGGTATCTTTAGCGACACCTGATTGCAAATCAATGTTTACAGACTGAGGTGTAACAACTTCTGTGTTTGAGTTAGGACGAGCAACAGCACGTAGGGCAAATGTTTCTGAAGTATCAAGTTCATGTTTGATTTCAGAGCGATAAGTGACAGCCGCTCTAAGTGCAATTTCAGGGATAGAGTATGCGGCACCTGCGATCCAACCGAAAGCATCATCTTCTTTGAGATCTATGTCGTAGCCACCTAATAGACGAGTACCACCGTATGCAGCACCACGTAATGAAACTTTTCCTTCAACTGTTTGATATACGGGACCTGCATAAAAGTTCCAGTTTTGGTTGGGTTGGTAACCAATCAGCGCTGTTAGATTATGAGTATGAACTTCAACAGAAGTTCCTTCCGTACCATTACCAAATGTACCTGCTGTTGATGAGTAGGTTGCATCAGCACCGAAAGGCTGATCATATAATAATCCTAGTGAAATATTATCGGTTGGCTGTATTTTAATCGCTGCAGAAGGGAAGTAGTAATCATCTCCCATATCACTGATTTTTTCATCTTTAACAACTGTAGAGGTACCTTCTACAGTTGGATCAATTACTGTAAAACCAGCTTCAGCATAGTTGCCCGATTGAAAAAAAGCAGACATTGATTGCCCAGATCGATCTAGACCGCCAGCTATGACAGAAGTTGTTGGGATTAAGCTGAGCAAAATAGCCGAGCTAAGAGCTGTAAGCTTCATAGGGAACATTCCTTGTTGTAGCTTTAAGTAAGTGATTGGCACGAAAAGTAACATAAATACAAAAAGAGTAAATGCTCAACTACGGTTGTAAAATGAACTGAAAAGTTAAAAAATATACTTGTGTAGAGTAAAAACACTAAAAAAAAATATTAATTTTATGATTTATATGGATTTATTTTTAAATGCTGAGTGGCTGATTGAATATTATGCAAAATGTTTAAGTGTTTATTTGTTGCTCAAATGAATCACAAGTGTATAAAAAAGAGCGTAGATGTCATTGTTGAAAAAGAAAAAACCATCTTTACAGATGGTTTTTTCAGCATTAATAATTAGAATTTGTAGCCCATTTTTAGGCCGTATGCGATTGCATGGTTATCTTTGAATTCTGCTACATAACCTGCTGTATCAAACTGAGCGCCAGTTTGGGCTTTAGCATCACCTAACCAAAAGTATTTCACGCCGCCAGCAATGAAAGTTTGTGGTGTTGGGCTAAATTGAGCACCTAAACCTACATTCCAATAACCTTCTGTTGGACCTAGCGTGGTTACAGGATTACCTGCACCAGAGTCCCAACCTACAGAAACGTTACCTGCCCATTGATCATTTAACTTACGTCCAACACCTACTGTTGCAGAAATTTGGTCGTCAGTATATGCAACAAGATCAAATTCAGGCTTACCACTTTGACTTTGTACAAGTGCATTTTTACTTGCTAAACCAAACTTATAAGGTTGAATAGAGAAATTTGACCAATCAACCCAACGAACATTAGCAAAAGCAACTGTATTTGCCATGATGCCTGTTTGGAAATCTAGGTTTACAGATTGTGGGGTCGTGATATCTGTATTTAGAGAAGGTGCTGCATTTAAACCAGCAAATAGACCAGCTGAATTAAAACTTTCTTTAACATTTACAGAGTGCTCAATTTCAGAGCGATATGTAACAGATGCTTTTAATGCAATATCAGGAATTTGAAAAGCCGCACCAGCTAACCAGCCAATATCACCAGTTTCTTTAATACTTGCATTATAGCCACCAAAAGTAGCACTTCCACCGTATGCTAAGCCACGAAGTTGAACATCACCTTCAATGGTTTGATAAACAGGACCAGCATAGAAATTAAAGTTTTCAGTTGGTTGGTAGCCAAATATCATTGAAATACTTTGTGACTTTACTTCAACTTCAGTTGGCTCGGTACCATTATGAAATAATCCTGACCCATTTAGCGCTAAAGCTGAATCAGTAGTTGAATACGTAGCATCAGCACCAAATGGCTGATCGTAAAGTAAACCAAACGAGAAGTGATCAGTAACTTGTAGTTTTAGTGCCGCGCTAGGGAAGTAATAATCATCACCCATGTCAGATAGTGATGAGCCATTAGCATTAGCTTTACCAGATACATCTGGATCTAATACAGAAATACCTGCTTCAAAATAGTTACCAGGTTGCAAGAATGCAGAGATTGACTGACCTGAACGATCTAGAGCAGCGGCAAATGCCCCCGTCATTGGTACAGTTGCTAAAATCATTGCTGTCGTTAATGTCTTTAATTTCATTCTACGTCTTTCCTTGAGGTGCAAATGTTTGTTGCTCATTTTGTGTTTATGTTTTTTGGCTTTTGGAGAAGTCGGTTAACCGAAATCATTTGTTACTCCGTGTCACAAAAATAGCACAATTAAAATAAGAGTAAATGCTCTAGATATAACTAATCAGTTCAAAAAATAATCACAATAGAGTTTTTATACTAAAAAAACACATTTTTATAACTTAAGTTGATGAAATATATATATATATAATTTGAAATATAAAATTTATTTTTTGATTAAATTTTAATCAATTGAGCGTGAAAATAAATTATTTTTGTGACTTTTGTCACTGTTTTTCTTTGCTGTTTTATAATACAAAATTATATTTTATAGATCATTTGTCGATTATTTTTCTTTAGAAGATCAAGTTATTGTTTTTTACATGATTAATATTGTCTACAGCAGCAATGATAATTGTTGCGGTTATATTGCGTTGTGTTATAAAAAACATATAGATTTGAATCAAATGTTAAGAACAAAAATCTTTAGTTTTAAATATAGATGAATGAAGACAGATGGTCATTAAGCTGTGCAATCAGCTCCCAATCTTGACTTAAATACACTGTAGTTTGTTTACCGTTAAAAGCACAATTTATTAAAAAAGTTAGAGTTTTAGTTCGCTATCGCTCTACTGTGAACCATAAATGATTAGAAGGATGCGATAAGTACATGAATAATTTTTCTTTCAATCCTAGAGCAATAAAAGGCTTGCTTCTTCTTAGCATTTTGGGAGGATTAGGAGCTTCTCAGGCTTATGCCGACGATGGTGCAGATTTGGCCCAACAGTTATCAAATCCTGTCGCGAACTTGGTCAGTGTGCTATTCCAATTAAATTATGATGAAAACATTGGTGCGGCTGAAAATATAGAGCGTTACCAACTCAATATCCAGCCCGTCATTCCGATTGAGTTAAATGAAAATTGGAATCTGATCTCTCGTACTGTATTACCTGTAAATTATCAAATTTATAATGAAGGGGGGCGTGATGACGATTGGGGTGTGGGTGACATTGTGCAAAGCCTATTCTTTTCTCCTTCGAAAACATCGGATAGTGGGGTTACATGGGGCATAGGCCCGGCCTTTCTATTTCCAACCGCTTCTGAAAAAGCCTTGGGTGCAGATCAATACGGTGCTGGCCCGACTTTTGTCGTTTTGAAGCAAAGTCATGGTTGGACATTTGGTGCATTGGCAAACCATATTTGGGGAGTAGAGCATGAAGATGATGCAGAGGCGATCAGTAGCACCTTTGTGCAACCTTTTATTAGTTACACTTATCCAAATAGTACGACGGTGGCATTGAATACTGAAACGACATATGACTGGAATGCAGAAGAAGCCACAGTTCCTGTCAATATGACTGTGACCAAAGTAATTCGCCTAAATGGTCAGGCGATTAGTGTGGGCGGTGGTGCTCGATATTGGGTTGATGATACTGAAGGCAGCCCGAAAGGTTGGGGGGCACGCTTGGTCGCATCCTTTGTTTTCCCGAAATAATCAATTGAGTATGCATTGAATAGTGCGACATGCAACGGATTTAAACTAGATGCTTGAATCCTTTGGGCACTTTCGATTTAACAAAGTAGCAAAACCAGAAGTCACAGAATATGGCTTCTAGTTTTGGCTTTTAACTCGGTTGGGGGAACGCCAAACCAGCTTTTAAAGTTGCGACTGAAAATAGATAGCTCTGCATAGCCCAACTGTAGAGCAATATCTGTCAAATTCACATTGCCTGCATCAAGCATACGAAGCGCTTCTTTTTTTCGGACATTTTCAAGTATATCTCGATAGGTTGTTCCTTGTATTTTTAAGGCACGCTGAAGCTTTTTCGGATGCATGCCCATACATAGCGCGATGTTTTCAATACTGCAGTCTCCTGTCGCCATCAACATGCGGACTGAACTCTCTATCAGTGCGGTATTGTCTTCAGTTTTGGTGCTGCTTTGTGTTTCAAGCTGCTGTACGATCAGTTGATTAATGGCATCTTCATTAAAATTATAGGGTTTGTAGCTTAAAAAGCTTGCAGGAAAATAAAGCGCATCCTCATCGGTTTCAAATTCCACTGGACATGAAAAATGTGCTTGGAAAGTTTGAGCCCCTTTTTGCGGTGTTTTTTGCTTGAAGTAAATTTTTTCTGCATGCCACTGTGGACCAATCAAATCTTTTAAAATATTCGCGACAAGGCAAATGGCCAGTTGTGATTTTTGTGGTACATCGGTGTTGTATTCACTTAATCGAACAAAGTTCAGCTTACAGAGCAGAGCATTATGTTGCGAGACGTGGAAGACAATGCCTTCAGCATGTAAATAGACATATTTTTGCGCCACGCTTAAGGCTTCAAGTATGCTCGTTTGTCGGGACATGTAGACGCCAATCAAACCGATTGTGCTAATATTTTGGAGTGCGCCGAGTTTTAAACCGAAGCAGTCATCCTGACAGGCTAAGGCCGCTTTTTCCAATAAATTTAAATAATGATCATAATGAATAAATGAATCTGGATCGCGGAGTAAAGCAGGTAAAATCCCGATCTCTTTCAAGATTTCTATAGGGTTTATGCCATAACTACGGACTAAGTCTTCAAAACCGCCGAGGCTGGCTGCACGAATATAACTTCCCATTACAACATTCCGTGTTGTCCTAAAAGATCAATTTAGTGTCCTAAAAAGTCAAGCGTAATTCAAGTCATTTGTTAAAGTAGGATAAGAGATTATCTCAACCAACATAGAAAAGAAGTATTGAATCACCATTTTTAGCCGTGAAAGGAAAAGCATATGCAACTTACGGTTCAGTCTCATATCGAGCAAACAGTGATAGAACAGATATTACACGATTGTTTTCAATTACAGCGCAAAAGCTTTCATCAACAAGGCATTGAAACGATTGCGCAACGTAAGCAACATTTACTGAATTTAAAAGCATTGATTAACGATCACCGTGAAGCAATTATTGACGCCCTGAATCGTGATTATGGCAATCGTTCACGTCATGAAACCTTATTGGCAGAAATTATTACTGTCACGGATGACATTAACGGCAGCATCAAACATTTGAAGCAATGGACTAAAGTACAAAAAAGACATGTCGATCATAGCCTGTATTTTGGTGCAAAAAACCGTGTGATTCCGCAGCCGCTGGGGGTGATTGGAATTATTGTGCCGTGGAATTTTCCCATCAATTTGATGTTTTCACAGTTGTCAGCCGTGTTTGCTGCGGGGAATACGGCTATGGTTAAAATGTCTGAAAATTCAAGACATTTGGCTGAATTACTGATTGAGTTAAGCCCCAAATATTTTAAAGCGGAAAAATTACAGATTTTCGATGAGACTGGTGAAGTGGGCATCACTTTTTCAAAACTGCCGTTTGATCACTTGATGTTTACTGGCTCTGGTGCGACAGGGCGTAAAGTCATGGCTGCTGCAGCACAAAACTTAACCCCTGTGACTCTGGAACTGGGTGGTAAATCTCCTGCGGTGATTGACCCTGAATACCCTATTGAGAAAGCTGTAGAACGCATTATGTTTGTGAAACAGTTTAATGCGGGACAAATTTGTACCAATGTCGATTATTTATTTGTACATGAGTCGAGGTTACAAGCGTTTATTCAAGCGGCATCAGTTTGGGTGCAGGAACATGTGCCTGATATTCATAGCAAAGATTATACTTCTGTGATTGATGAGCGTGCATTTCAACGCTTAGTGCATAGCTTGGCAGATGCTGAAGCCAAAGGGGCAAGTTTGATTAATTTAAATCAGCAAGAGCCTGATGCTGCGACACGAAAATTTCCACTGACTTTGGTCTTGAACAGTAATGATGAGATGGAAATTGATACGCGTGAAACCTTTGGCCCGATCTTGATGGTCAAAACCTACCAAAAGCCTGAAGATGTGGTTGACTATATTGTTCAGCGTGATCGTCCATTGGCCTTTTATCCATTTAGCAATAACAAAAGCTTAGTCGAATTTTATATCAGCAGAGTTATGTCGGGCGGGGTTTCGGTCAATGATGCCTTATTTCATGTCGGGCAGCATGACTTACCATTTGGTGGAGTCGGTGCCAGCGGGATGGGGCACTATCATGGCTATGAAGGCTTTTTGACTTTTTCCAAAATGCGTCCTGTGTTTTATCAGGCGGGTTTTTCAAGCTTGAAGTTTCTCGCGCCGCCTTACGGAAAATTTGCCAATTGGCTGTTGAATTTATTGATACGCATCAAATCATAAGTGCCTAAATTTTAAAACCTCAACATCACTTTTCACTTCAATATGGATATCCTGAGGTGAAGGGATTGGTGTATTTAAAAACAGAAAAATAAAACTATTAAAGGAGTTAATAGGATGAAGAATAAAGATTTTGATTATGATCAAATCGTGATCGGCTCAGGCTTTGGTGGATCGGTCAGTGCTTTACGCCTCAGTGAAAAAGGCTATAAAGTCCTGATTTTGGAGAAAGGATTACGCCGTGAAGACAAGGATTTTCCAACTACAAATTTAGACACCAAAAACTATTTGTGGTGGCCTGAACTGGGATTCAGAGGTACGATGCAATTTACTTTCACCAGTAAAACCACCATTTTGCATGGGGTAGGCGTTGGTGGGGGGTCACAAATTTATGCCAATGTACACTTAATTCCACCTGATGCTGTTTTTGAGTCTGAGGCGTGGACCAAGATTCGTAAAGACTGGAAAGAAACCTTAAAGCCGTTTTATGGTCTCGCTCAACGTATGTTGGGTACAGCGAATAATACTTATACCAATATTGCAGATGACACGTTAAAAGAAGTTGCGAGTGAAATTGGATATGCAAATTCATTTAAAACGGTGAATACGGGGGTCTTCTTTTCGCAAGTAGCTGGTCAAGAAGGACAATTAGCGAAAGATCCGTATTTCAATGGAGATGGACCAGATCGTAACTCCTGTATTTATTGTGGCAGCTGTATGTTGGGCTGTCGTAATAATGCCAAAAATACCCTCATGAAAAATTACCTGTATTTTGCTGAGCGTAATGGCGTTGAAATTCGTCCAAGTTCAGAAGTGGTGAAAATTAAACCACTGAATGAAGATGGTAGCGCAGGTTACGAAGTAATAGTCAAAGAAACCCTTGGGAAACAAGTTCGTCAGTATAGTTTGCACAGTCGTGGGGTAGTGTTATCTGCGGGGGTGATGGGTACGGTACCGATGTTGTTAAAAATGCGTGATCAGCATAAGACTTTACCCAATATTTCTTCATTGCTAGGACAGGAGGTTCGGACGAATTCGGAAACCCTGACCACAGTGAACAACACAGGAAAAAAACTGGATGATGGGGTGGCAATCAGTTCCTTTATTTCAGTCGATGCGGATACCAATATTGAGGTCACACGTTTTCCTGAAGGTGCAGATGCTTCATGGATTTATATTCCATATGTGCCGATGGTGACTGGTCAGGGCTTTATGCGCTTTATAAAGTTTGTGTTCACTACACTGTTGCATCCCTTAAAAACTTTTAAAGTACTACGCTATAAGGGTAAAGCCAAAGACTCTATTATTTTATTGGTGATGCAAAAGTCTGAAGCGTTTATTCATTTTGAATGGCGTAGAAAGTGGTATCGACTGTTCCAGAATAGTATTACTGCCGTGCAAAAAGAAGGGGACACGCCACTCACCGTTTCATTCCCTGCAGCCGAAGAAGCCACTAAAATGATTGCACAAAAGTTAGGTGGAGAACCGGGTTCTGCTCTTACTGAAATTCTACTGGGAACGCCAACGACAGCACATATTATGAGTGGTGTCGCGATGGGCAATGACAAGTCGAATGGCGTTGTGGACTTCACTGGTCAAGTCTTTGGTTATCAAAATTTACGCGTATTAGATGGTTCGATTGTACCTGGAAATTTAGGTGTGAATCCCTCACTGACCATTACCGCACTGTCTGAATTTGCGATGAGTCAAATTCCAGTGTTCTCCGCAGAGCGGGCAGCAAAGATTCAGCGTATTGAATTTAGTCAGCCTTTGGAGGGACAGGTGTCTGATTTGAAGGGTAGTGGGGATTTAGCCAGTGCATTAAGTAATGCTTAAAAAAGTGGATATGGTTTGGGCTGGTGATGGTGCCTAATAAGGCAAATTTGACATCCGAAGCAATACAATCTTGAGATCATTATCCCTCTAACGCTGTATGACAGCGTTAGAGGGCGTTGCTGATTTTATGGGCTATAATTCAGAAATTCCTAAGCTAAGAAGAGAGCGAAAAGCTATCTTACCTTTTTACCGATTAATTGGGGGGCATTACTGAGTCTATCCGTAAACCCAAAAGCCATAGTTTATTTTTTCTTGTTATAAAATATGACTATAGGACTTACGCATTGACGGATTCAAAAAAGTATTAAAATACTTTATAAAGTATCTGTGATCAGACGAATTAAACATGCTTCTACAGCAACTTGTACATTACCCATTTATATGGGCTTTCTCATGACAGAACCGAACTCTATTAGCTGCACACAACTTGCCGAGACTTATAACATCTCGCATGATAGTGTAAATCGCTTTCTAGAACGTGAAGACTACACACCTCACGACCTATATCAAGAAGCAATTCAACATATTGATAATAATAAACTTATAGTCAGTATTGATGATACTGTTTTAGATAAACCCTATAGTCAACATATGGACTTGGTTAGCTATTTTTGGTCAGGCAAACACCACCGATCCGTCAAGGGTATTAATCTCATTACCTTGTATGCGACAGATCAGAATGGTCAAAATATTCCAATTAATTTCCGAATTTATGACAAATCTGAAAGTAAAACCAAGAATGATTACTTTATGGATATGTTAAGTGAAGTACTCAGTTGGGGTGCAAAGATTCAATTTATTACAGGTGATAGTTGGTATTCATCGACTGGAAATCTAAAAACCATAAGAAAATATGGTATTCGATTTATGTTTGGTATCGACTGTAACCGTAAGGTTTCCCCAGAAAAAGGACAATGGTTTCAACTGCGTTTATTGCCAAATTTCCATCAGGGTCAAGTGGTCTGGCTCAAAGATTTTGGCTTTGTACAATTATTTAAGACTCAGTTAAAAGAACAGCAGAGGTTTTATATTGTGCATCAAGATGAAGATGATTTATTGTCCTTTGAGGGTTTTCATGAATTACATTCAAGTCATTGGAAAATAGAGCAATATCACCGGGTGATTAAACAGGTTTGTCATATTGAAAAGTTTCAAGTAAGACGATCTAAACTGATTTTGAATCATATTTTTTCAGCCTTGATGGCCTACGTCGAGATACAAAAGAACCAGTTTGAGCGGATCTTTGAAAATGTATATCGTTGGCAGAAGAAATTATTTAGACCAGTTATCAAAAACTTCATTGATGACTTTATTCTCGATAAAAATCATCTGCTACCACAGAGAATCTATAAATAATAGTGCGTAAGTCCTAGACTAGTAAAATCAAAATAATCACTATGATCAAAGTAATCATGACTGTTTCCATAGCTTGACCTCTAAATCTTGTATTTTATCTAATTTTAACATGCTCATTCGATCACTATATATTCCAAAAAGATCATTTTTCATTCTTTAAATATGGATTTGCATATATATGATTATTCGTATATAAATATATATAAAGATTCAATTGAGTTTGAGTAAATGTCTGCTACTCCAAAAGTTAAGATTTATCACAACCCTGAATGTGGTACATCACGTAATACATTAGCATTAATTCGTAATGCCAATATTGAACCTGAAATCATTGAATATCTTGTCAATCCTCCATCTAAAAATGAACTGATTCAAATGATCGCGGATGCAGGTTTAACGGTGAGAGAAGCGATTCGTAAGAATGTTGATCCTTATCGTGATCTCGAGTTGGGCCGTGAGGACTGGACGGATGAACAGCTTTTAGATTTTATGCTGCAGCATCCAATTTTAATTAACCGTCCATTCGTGGTGACTGAACGAGGAACTCGTTTAAGTCGTCCTTCTGAAATTGTGCTGGAGATTTTGCCTTTACCGCAAAAGGGTGCTTTCACTAAAGAAGACGGTGAGCAAGTGATTGATGCGAATGGGCAGAGATTGAAATAAAAATTTCATGGATATATGTGAATATTGATATATCCATATGTTTGAGTGAGTAAAAATATGGATCAAATCAATTTCTTTAAATGTTTGGCTGATGAAACGCGATTCAACATTGTTATGTTGGTTCTTGGGAATAATGAACAGTGTGTTTGTGATTTGACTGAAAAATTACAGCTGAGCCAACCCAAGATTTCACGGCATTTAGCCTTATTACGCTCTTCTGGTCTTTTACAAGATCGTCGCCAAGGGCAATGGGTGTATTACAGTCTCAATCCCAATTTACCCACTTGGTGTATAGACGTACTTAACACCCTTAAAAATGCTGATTTACAGCCAAAAGTTGCTCCATCATTTCAACAAATCAATAGTTATTGCGAGTAGAACAAGATGAAATTCCTTTTTTTGTGTACTGGAAACAGTTGTCGTAGCATCCTGTCAGAAGTGCTGTTTAATAGTCGTGCGCCTGAAGGGTGGAAAGCTTACAGTGCAGGTAGCAAACCATCTGGACAGGTGCATCCATTGACCATTGAAACTCTGGAAAACTTAGGTCTTTCAACTGAAGGTTTGTGGAGTAAAACGATTGATGACTGCGAACAATACCAACCTGACGTTGTGATTACCGTCTGTGATTCGGCAGCACAAGAAGCATGTCCACTGTATTTAGGTGGAGCGATCAAGGCACATTGGGGCTTGTCTGATCCATCTCACTTAGATCTGCCTGAAGAAGAAAAGCTCAACGCTTTTTTAGTCACGGTTGATCATATTAATAAACGTTTGGATGCTTTATTTGCATTGGATGTAAACACACTTTCTCGTTCTGAGTTGATTGCAGAAATCAATAAAATTTCAAATATTGAGTAAGATTATGTCTGCTTCTAAAATGTCATTTTTAGATAAAAACCTAACCCTATGGATTTTTATTGCTATGGCGTTGGGGATTGCGATAGGTGTGTTCTTTCCGCAAGTTTCTGTCGCTTTGGATAAAATGAGTGTGGATTCAGTCAATATCCCGATTGCGATAGGTTTGATTTTGATGATGTATCCGCCACTGGCAAAAGTGGACTATGCGACGTTGCCGCAAGTATTTAAGGATAAGAAAACACTAACTTTATCCTTAGTACAAAACTGGCTGATCGCTCCCGTGCTCATGTTTGCATTGGCAATCATATTTTTGCAGAGTTATCCCGAATACATGACAGGCGTAATCCTGATTGGTTTAGCACGATGTATTGCGATGGTTTTAGTCTGGAATGGTTTGGCCTGTGGTGATAATCAATATGTCGCAGCATTGGTCGCTTTTAACAGTATCTTTCAGATTTTGTTTTTTAGTACTTATGCTTGGTTATTCTTGACGTTCTTACCGCCTTATTTTGGCGTTGCAGGGCAAGTGATCAATGTTGATTTTTGGACCATTACCCATGCTGTTTTGGTTTATCTCGGTATTCCGTTTTTATTAGGTTTCTTAACGCGCTTAATTTTGGTGAAACAAAAAGGCGTGGAGTGGTATCAAACCAAGTTTATTCCGAAAATCAGTCCTCTAAGTTTGATTGCTTTGCTGTTCACGATTTTGGCTATGTTTAGCCTAAAAGGTGGTGATGTTGTAAGCCTGCCAATGGATGTTTTACGAATTGCGATTCCTTTAACAATTTACTTTGTATTGATGTTCTTTATTAGCTTCTTTATGAGCAAATGGATGGGCAATGATTATCCGAAGACAGCAGCAATCTCTTTTACTGCGGCTGGAAACAACTTTGAATTAGCACTTGCCGTTGCAATCGCCACATTCGGTTTAGCTTCGCCAGTCGCTTTTACAACGGTGATCGGACCATTGGTTGAAGTGCCTGTGCTGATTGCTTTAGTCAGTGTGTCTTTGTGGCTTAGAAAAAAGTTTTTTAAAGCAGAGGTGTAATTTCTATGACTCTCCCAAATGTAGATATGAATCTTTTGGATCAGCCGACTTTAGAAAAAGTACAGGCCAAAGTGCTAGATCATCCACCCTGTATTTTGCTGCTCTATGGCTCTAACCGTGAGCGTTCATACAGCCGATTGGCGGTGATGGAAGCTGGTCGTATCTTGGAGCAGTTTGGCGCTGAAGTGAAAATTTTTCATCCTAAGGGCTTGCCCTTACCTGAAGATGCGGATATGGAGCATCCAAAAGCCAAAGAACTACATGAACTTTTGGCATGGTCAGAGGGCATGGTGTGGTGCTCGCCGGAACGTCATGGCTCAATGAGTTCAATTTTCAAATCGCAAATTGACTGGATTCCACTGGCAGGTGGTGCAATTCGTGCAACCCAAGGCAAGACTTTAGCCTTGATGCAGGTGAGTGGGGGGTCGCAGTCTTTTAATAGCTTAAACCAGATGCGTATTTTAGGTCGTTGGATGCGTATGATCACGATTCCAAACCAATCGTCTATTCCCAAAGCTTTTTTGGAATTTGAAGAAGATGGACGAATGAAACCTTCAGCCTTTTATGATCGAATTGTCGATGTTATGGAGGAGCTGTATAAATTCACTCTGCTGACGTGTGGGCAGAGTCAGTACCTCACAAACCGTTATTCAGAACGAAAAGAGTCGGCAGAAGAATTATCTAAGCGTGTCAATCAACGTAGCTTATAAATTTTTAGATGATCAAAGATGTTGAAAAGTATCTTGATCAATTGAGCATTTGAAAAGCTCATTTAAACGCTTGAAAATTGTATGAAATAAGCCCAGTCTGTTGAGCAGGCTGGGTTTTTAAGTTTGATTATGATAATAAAGAATGGGAGCGATACTTTGGCTCAATTACAAGCAGAAATCGATGTGATTATTATTGGTGGTGGTCAGTCGGCACTTGCTACAGCTTATTTTCTCAAACGTAAAAAAGTTTCATTTGTGATTTTAGATGATCAATCGCAAGCTGGCGGTGCATGGCTGCATGCATGGCAGTCGCTACGTCTTTTTTCACCGCATACATGGAGTTCGTTGTCGGGTTGGATGATGCCAACGACTGAACACACCTACCCAACGCGAAATGAAGTGATCGAGTATTTGTTGGCATACGAGCAACGCTATCAATTTCCGACCATTCGGCCAGTCCATATCGATCATATTGAACAAAAAGATGACTATTTAGATGTGTATGCTGGCGAACAATATTGGCGAGCTAAAGCGGTGGTCAGTGCTACAGGAACATGGAGTCAACCTTATATTCCACATTATGAAGGACATGAGCGATTTGAAGGGATACAAATACATTCAGCTCATTACGTAAATCCAGAGCCTTTCATCAATAAAAAAGTGATCGTGGTTGGAGGTGGCAACTCTGGTGCACAAATTCTTGCTGAAGTCTCAAAAGTTGCAGATACCACTTGGGTCACAGTAACACCACCTCAATTTTTATCGGATGATGTTGATGGGCGGGTCTTGTTTCTTCGGGCAACGGAGCGTTTAAAAGCCCAACAGGAAGGTAAAGTGATCAATCAGCCTGTAGGTGGTCTGGGTGATATTGTCATGATAGACACTGTCAAAGAGGCCCGTGAACGTGGCGTATTACATAGCCGAGAACCGTTTAATGCATTTGAAGAACATTCAGTTGTTTGGGCGGATGGTACAACACAAGCCGTAGATGCTGTGATTTGGTGTACAGGGTTCAAAGCTTCACTGAATCATTTAAGAAGTCTTGATGTGGTAGAACCTGATCAAACGGTTGCTGTCCATAATGGGCGTTCAATGAAAGTAAATAATTTATGGTTGGTTGGCTATGGTGAGTGGACAGGCATGGCATCGGCGACTTTAATTGGAGTGTCCAGAACAGCAAGAGCTGCGGCTGATGAAATTGCTGCCTACTTGACTAGCTAAAACGTATAAGTTTAAAGGGATGCATAGACAGGTTTCATGCATGAACAATTCGATTTGATTCGATACGGAGGAGGACGGAAATAGAATTCGCCGTGAAGCAAATGGAAAGCAATTATTGATGATTGATAGGAGATTTAAGCTACTCTAAGTAGCTAATTAAAATAAGAAAACCTATCTATTGAAATCAGAAAAGCAGCCGAAGCTGCTTTGCGTTTTTTTATCATCGTTGAACTTGCCTCTAAGGCATTCACCATCAGCACAAATCAAATTGCCAGATTTAAGCATCTAGTTTGGCGGTACGAGAGTTATGGCTTAATTCATCTGCATGTAGGAAATGCGTATGCTGCGGCGCGCGTTTGGTTTTGCTCCATTCTTCCAGCATGTCATATTTCATTTGTTCAGTAATCATGGCAATTTTTTGTGGTGCTTTTTCATCGTCATAAGCCAATTCCAAACGATGGCCATTTGGATCAAAGAAATAAATTGAGTGGAAAATACCATGATTGGTAATGCCCAAGACCTCTATGCCATTGGCTTCTAGGTGTTCTTTAGCATCAATCAGTGCCTGACGGTCTTTGACTTTGAGTGCAATGTGCTGCACCCATTTTGGGGTGTTTTCATCACGGCCCATTTCAGGCTGGGTTGGCAGTTCAAAGAAAGCCAGAACATTACCATTTCCTGCGTCTAGGAATAGGTGCATATAGGGATCAAAGGCTTTGGTTGATGGTACATGGTCTTCAGCAAAGGCGAGAATGAAATCCATGTTTAGATTCTTTTTGTACCATTCCACCGTTTCTTTGGCATCTTTACAACGGTAGGCCACATGGTGGATTTTTTCAATTTGAATGGTCATTTTTATATCCTTATAAAAAACTTAAGCAGCTTCAGGTTGCATTTCGGGTGCAGCGTGTTGAAAGGCCTCTAAACTGTTGCAATGGGTGTAGATCGAACAAATTTTTGGATAACCCGATAAATCAAGATTAAAACGTAGCGCGTTATAGACTTGTGGGATCAGGCAGCAATCTGCTAGGGTGGGCTGATTGCCGAAACAGAATTTGCCATTTGACTGTTCCAACTGTGTTTCAAGGGCCTTAAAGCCCGTTAAAACCCAGTGTTTATACCAAGCTGTTTTCTGCGCATCACTTATTTCCAATGTACCCGTCAGGTACTGAAGTACCCGTAGGTTGTTGAGTGGATGGATATCGCAGGCAATACTCAAACTAAATGCACGGATCAAAGCACGTTGCTGCGAGTCTTGAGGGAGCAAGGCCATGTCTGGGAATTTTTCTTCTAAATATTCAAGAATACTTAGCGATTGAGTCAGAACAAAATCCTGCTCTGCCCATGTGGGCACCAGCTCACTAGGATTGATCTGACGGTAGCTTTCACTATGCTGTTCACCGCCATTATTGACTAAGTGCACAGGGACATGTTCAGCATTCAGACCTTTTAAATTCAGGCCAATACGAACTCGGTAAGCCGCAGAACTACGAAAATAGGTATACAGTTTCATGGGCAAGATCCTAGTCTGCAATTATTGGGTAAAACCAAAATCCACTGCTGGCAGAATTTTGCCGCTGACTTCACCAAAGCCAATACGCAAATCATCTTTTTCGCAATAGCCTTTCATAATGATGGTATCGCCGTCTTGAATGAAGTTACGCTGTTCGCCATTTGATAGCGTTAAAGGTTTGGTGGCATTCCATGTGATTTCGAGCAATGAACCATAAGAATCTGGGGTTGGCCCTGAAATGGTCCCTGAACCCATCAAATCACCGACCTGTAAGTTACAGCCCGCAATCGTATGATGTGTCAGCTGCTGAGCCATGGACCAGTACATATATTTAAAGTTGGTTTTGCAGATCACATTGCTCTGGTCGTTATTCTCAGGCTGAATTTCAACCGAAAGATGAATGTCATAACTATTGCTGCTGTTGTCTTCACGCAGATAAGCCAAAGGTTTCGGCTCTTGTTCAGGCGAACTGGTTTTAAATGGCTCAAGTGCTTCCAGCGTCACAATCCAAGGTGAAATAGACGACGCAAAAGTTTTGGCATTAAACGGACCAAGTGGTACATATTCCCATTGCTGCAAGTCACGAGCAGACCAGTCATTAAACAGCACCATACCGAAAATATGATCCCAAGCGTTTTCAATTGGAACAGGTTGACCCAGCTGACTTGATTTACCTACGATAAAGCCAGTTTCCAGTTCAAAGTCGAGTTTACGACAAGCAGAAAATACAGGACGTTCTGAATCTGGCAGCTTGATTTGTCCTGATGGACGGACAATGTCAGTGCCGCTCACAATAACTGAGCTGGCACGACCGTTATAACCAACAGGGAGTTCTGACCAGTTGGGTAGCAGCGCATTTTTCGGGTCACGGAACATGCAACCGACATTGGTGGCATGTTCTTTAGATGAATAGAAATCGGTATATTCTGGGATGTGTACAGGCATATGCATTTTGACATCTGATTGTTTGAAGAAAACCTGATCACGCAGAGCCTGATTGTCACGAAGTTCAGGATTATCTGCAGACAACAAAGCTTGTAATTCTGCGCGGACCTTAGACCAATTGGCTTTACCTGATTCAATAAACAAATTCAGTGTCGGCTGATTAAAGAGCAGTTTGCCATCTGTTAGTTTGCAATAACCATGCGCTTCCAGTACCGCCAGATCAATTACCCATTCTCCCAGTGCTACGCCAGCACGAGGCTGCGAATTGTGTTTTTCACTAAAAATGCCATAAGGCAGGTTTTCTAGTGGGAAATCTGAATGTGCAGCGATTTCAACAAATGACTTCAGGCGTTTGCTCATGGATATTGATCCTTTCCGTGGAAAATTTAAGTTCTAGATAGAATCATACTTATATTTTAAAATTACGCAATAAATAATTTATTTATGAATAGTGTAAATTGTTGAGCTATACTACTCTGAATGAGAGAGTCAGGTTTAGATGGCTCACATTTTTGATTTAAGTAGTACAATTCACCAATGGAGTTATGACAACTAATGCAGCTATGTAGGGTAAAGCGATGAGTGTTGAGGAAGAAAAAATACAGGGAGGGGTTCAGTCTCTGGAAGTTGGATTAACCGTATTAGATGCATTAACTGCACATAATGTACCGATGATGTTAAAAGAGCTGTCCGAAGTTTTATCCATGCATCCGGCTAAAGTACACCGTTATGTGGTGAGCTTGATTCGTAAAGGCTATGCTCAGCAATTAACGGATGGGCGTTATAGTTTAGGTGAGCGTGCACATGCTTTTGGGGTGAATGCACTCAAACGAACAGATATGCTGGAATTAAGCCAGCGTTATATTCAGGACATTCAGCAACATCTGAATTGCAGTATTCATGTCAGTAAATGGTTTGCCGATGGCGCGGTCGTGGTTCAGTCTCTAGAATCTAACCATGTCTTTAATATTATTACCCGAGTCGGTTCACGCATGCCTCTGCTGAAATCTGCGACAGGGCGCTTGCATGCCTGCTATCAGTCTGAGCACATCATCAAGCCATTATTGGAAAAAGAATGGGAAAGTAGCGTTAAGTCAGAGCAGTATCCTGCAAATTGGGAAGATTTTTTAGAGCTGAAAGCGAAAATCCTGAGTCAAGGTTATGCTTCAGTCACAGGAGATATGATGGCTGGGATCAATGCGATTAGTATTCCAGTCTTTAATTTCACGCAGCAACTGGATCATGTCATTACTTGTATTGGCACAGAAGATCAGTTACCCGAAGGACAAATGCAGCAAGCAATTGATTATGTACTTGGCGTACAGCGACAGATCGAGGCTTTATTTCGTCCAGCTGCTGCTATATAAAAGCGTCGATTACATTGAAAAGATGAATTAAGTTTTAAATCCACCCTCTGGTGGATTTTTTTATGGGGTTGCGGAGTCAGACAGTCGAAATATTTGATTTTTTTTGCCGCACTGTCTAAAAGAAAGGGGGCATGAAATAGATAGTTAAGCTGAAACCCTTAGACTTAGGTTGCCTGGATTCAAGTTCTGAAAAATAACGATAAAAAAGGCTTCTAACCCTAGAGTGAGAAGCCTAAGTGAACATGATATATTTTAAGCAAGCACAGACTCAGCGGAACTTGCCGCTTTAAGCACAGTCGCCATCGACTCAGCCACATAATCAATATTGTTTAAATTCAGGCCAGCAGTACACATACGGCCGCTGCGGACTAAATAAATACCATAATCGTCTTTCAGCAAATCGACCTGTTCTGCACTTAAGCCTGTATAACTAAACATGCCTTGTTGCTGGGTCAGATAGCTAAAGTCCATATCTGGTAAAGCTTGACTGAGTTTATCTTCAAGTAAGCGACGCATCAGTAAAATGCGCTGACGCATTTCTTCTAATTCAGACTGCCATAGCTGAGACAACGCTGTGTCATTTAATACCTGACTCACCAATAACGCACCGTTGGCTGCTGGGCTAGAATAAATGCGACGGACTGTCGCTTTAAGCTGGCCCAATACATTTTGGGCAATGTTTGCGTCATCACAGACAAAGCTCAAGCTACCAACGCGCTCACCATATAAGGAAAAGATCTTGGAAAAAGAATGGCTGACAATAAAGTTCATACCAGACCGATCTAGCGCGTGGATTGCATAAGCATCTTGTTCCAAGCCTTGACCAAAACCTTGATAGGCCATGTCCAAGAAAGGAATCAAGTCATTTGCTTTTAGAACCTCAATCACTTGATCCCATTCATGAGGTGCTAAATCTGCACCTGTTGGGTTATGACAGCAAGGATGCAGTAGTACTATACTTTGAGCAGGTAGCTGCCTTAAGGTATCTAGCATCGCAGTTAGATTTACGGCATGGGTGTCCGCATCATAATAAGGGTAGAAATGGGTTTGAACACCAGCGCCATTAAAGATCGCAATATGGTTTTCCCAAGTCGGCTGACTGACCCAGATATCGGACTGCGGAAAGTATTTGTTCAAGAAGTCTGCACCCACTTTGAGTGCACCAGAACCACCCAAAGTCTGAATGGTGACGACACGTCCTTGCTGACGGGCAGGGCTAGCCTGACCGAAAATGAGTTCTTGTGCAGCCTGATTAAAGCTCTTGAGCCCATCCATCGGCAAATAGACTCGGACTTTGTCATAGTCAGGAATTAAATGAGTATAGGCTTTTTGAACCGACTGTAGCTGCGGCACGATATTATCTTCATTATAATAAAGTCCGATACTGAGATTGACCTTATTCTGGCGCGTATCTTTGCTGAATTCCTCCATCAGAGAAAGAATCGGGTCACCTGCATAGGCATCAATATGTTGAAACATGAATACATCCTAATATGATAAATACGATATTACGCTTCTGGTAAGGAAGTGATTTTACTTTTTTCAAGCAACGCAACATGATCTTCTTGCTTCCGTTTAAAGAGATAAGCCGTCAGTAAAATTGCAATCCAGACTGGAATCATGAGAACTGCAATTTGCATATCTGGGCTACGACTCATAATGAGCAGAATACTCGCCATGAAGGCAATACATAAATAATTGGTAAATGGATAGGCCACACTTGGAAAGTGAGTTTTTACCTGCATGCGATTCATGGCTTTTTTAAACTTTAAATGTGTATAAGAAATCACGACCCAGTTAATCACAATAGCCGCTACGACCAGCATCATGAGTAAGTTAAATGCTTTTTCAGGAAATAAATAGTTAATCAGAACACATATTAAAGTAAAGAAAGCTGAAACCATAATGGCATTTACAGGAATACCACGCGGATTAATTTTGCTTAAAAATTTTGGGGCATTGCCTTGTTGTGCCAGACCAAGCAGCATTCGGCTGGTACAGTAATTGGTGCTGTTATAGACAGAAACAGCCGCAGTCAAAACTACAAAATTTAAAACAGCGGCCACGGTCTGGCTGCCTAGAGAGTCGAAAATCAATACAAAAGGACTACCGCCTTCAGCCATCATATTCCATGGATAAAGTGACAAAATTACGACTAGGCTTAAGATATAAAATAACAAGACGCGGTAAACAATTTGATTGACGGCTTTTGGGAGGGTTTTCTGAGGGTTATCTGTCTCTGCTGCTGCAATGCCCACCAGTTCAATTCCACCGAAAGCAAACATAATCATGGCCATAGCCATCACTAAGCCTGTAATACCATTGGGGAAGAAGCCACCGAGCTGCCATAAATTTTGTAAGCTAGACTGGCTATGACCACTACCGCTAGCCAGCAAGTAACTCCCAAAAGCAATCATGGCAATAATTGCCACGACCTTAATAATGGCTAACCAAAATTCCATTTCACCAAATAATTTCACGTGCAGTAAATTAATGACATTAATGAAAATAAAGAAACCCAAAGCAGAAACCCACGTTGGAATATCAGGCCACCAGTAATGGATATAGAGGCCGACAGCACTGAGTTCAGCCATACACACTAAAATATTCAGTACCCAATAATTCCAGCCAGACATAAATCCCGCAAATTTGCCCCAGTATTTATAAGCAAAATGACTAAAAGAACCACTCACGGGTTCATGCACAATCATTTCACCGAGCTGGCGCATCATGAGAAAGGCAATAAGGCCTGCGATGGCATAGCCTAAAATAACAGAAGGTCCTGCGAGTTTGATGGTTTGTGAAATACCGAGGAAAAGCCCCGTGCCGATAGAACCACCGAGGGCGATGAGCTGAATATGACGATTACTTAAACCTTTTTTCAGGTTTCCTTGTTCAATGTGCTGCATTTTTATTCTTCATCCATGTGAGATAAAGCCTTGAACCATGATGATGTTTAGTTATTTTTATATTGTCATCGGAGCAGACTTTAATTTTACGAGTATAGTTCTTGCACAAAAGTTAAATTTCCCTGTACATAAAACTATATGTACAGGGAGATTCTAGAAATCGTTTAAGCTTTAGATACATCTAAAACGCCACGTTTAATTTGATCGCGTTCAATCGACTCAAATAGCGCTTTAAAGTTGCCTTCACCAAAACCGTCGTCATCTTTACGCTGAATAAATTCAAAGAAGACAGGGCCTAGCATATTTTGAGAGAAAATTTGCAAGAGGAGGCGCTTATTACCGTCTTTAGTATTGCCATCCAGCAAGATGCCCCGTTTTTGTAGCTCATCAGCAGGTTCGCCGTGGTTAGGCAAACGTTCATCTAGCATTTCATAATAGGTATTTGGTGGAGGTGTCATGAACTTAGCACCTAAAGCTTTGAGTTTGTCCCAAGTGCTAATCAGGTCATCACAAATGAAGGCAATATGCTGAATGCCTTCACCGTTAAACTCATTGAGAAATTCGGCAATCTGACCATTTCCTTTATCCGAATCTTCATTGAGCGGAATACGGATTTTGCCATCTGGCGCCGTGAGTGCCTTGGACGTCAGGCCAGTATATTCACCTTTAATATCGAAGTAGCGAATTTCTTGGAAGTTAAAAATCTTTTCATAGAAATCAGACCAATACTGCATACGGCCTTTATACACATTATGGGTCAAATGGTCGATTTCATATAAACCTGTGCCGACAGGATGGGATGGTACATCATCAAAGAAGATGAAGTCATTTTGGTAAATGTCACAATCGACGAGGAAAATAGGAGAGCCACCAATCCCTTTAATCGCTGGGATATTTAGCTCCATCGGACCAACTTGGTTGTAAATTGGTTCAGCACCAATTTCTATCGCCTTTTTAAATGCCTTTGCCGCATTCTTGGTTCGGAAACCCATTGCACAGGCAGAAGGGCCATGTTCTTTATAGAAATAAGCTGCATACGATTCAGGCTGATAATTTAGAATGATATTAATTTTGCCCTGACGCCATAAATACGCATTTTTAGACTTATGCTTTGCCACTTTGCTGAACCCAATGGTTTCAAACACCGCATCTAGCTGACCATCTTCAGAAACAAATTCAATAAATTCGAATCCACATAGTTCTAATGGGTTGGCTAATTCATTCATACAACGTCCTCATTTCTTTTTTAAGCAATCCTATTGCTTATCTTTTTAACGATTCCTTTCAGAGCCAACGGACTGGTCGCTACAATTCTAGAGCGAGAGAGACAAATCCGTTTGTCTGACATGGGGCACCTGTTCAGCAGCATTCTTAATGTTGAGTGAACAAGTGTAGGAGTTTTAATTCATCATACTTGATCTAAATTATTATTCAATACGTAATTTAATTACGCAATAAATAAAATTGGTAAACGATTGACCTATAAATTAAATTAATATTATTCATAAAAATATGTTTTAAAATAGGGGAGCTTTGTTATACCAAGATTTCAGGATGAAATCTGTGCTATAGGACTAAAATAGAAGGGAAAAATTGGGTATGAAATTTGGCTCATTCCGTGCATCTGTTGAGAACAGCTATTTGAAAATGAAACAGCCAAGCAACTGATTTGAGCACGAAAATTAATTGCAAAAGATCAAGAATAGTTTGACTTACTAAAACCTGATTTGAAAACCCAGATGTAGGTGTCGCCGCGAGCAAGTTTGATCACGCTGAATTTTTTGCATTAACTTGAGCGGCTGTTGAATCAGCGCCCAAGATTGAAGGAGATTATTAGTATCTGGGCGCGATGAATTGAATTTTTAGTGTTTATGATTAGGCTTAGAGAGATTGAAAACAAATATAAAATGGTGCGCTCTGCGGGACTCGAATGATATGGTTAAGAATCTAATAATTAATAATTAATATTTTTAATTGGTTGTATATACCGTAAAAAATACCGTAAAAAATAAACGTACTCATTATTCCGTATAACCTTAAAAAGCCTCTTATTAGGAGGCCTTGGCTTTGTGTTGCAAAATCCATTCATCAAGTTCAGATTCTTTCCATCGAGCTATTTTGCGCTTTCCAGTACCCAGTAATATTGGTTGAGGGAATTCACACTGCTCGATCCATTTATAAATGGTTGACTTGCCAATTTGAAGTTTTGCTATAACTTGATCAATTGGCAATAATTTTGTTGACTGATCGCTCATGACACCTCTCCCAAAGACTTCACCACACCAATCGGCAACCCAAACACATCACGGAAAGCCTTATCAAATTCACCGCTTTGGATGAATTGATCGATGTTGTTTGCAGGCTTTTGATGCTCTGCGATATAACTACTCAGCACGTGGTAATACAAATCAGCATTGCAATTAATCTCAAGAATCACGCCAGTACCATTATTTACGCGCTGTCTTAAAGTTGCTTCTAGCTTACGAACAAAGCCGCTGTGTAGGTGATGCGACTCGCTTGTAATGTTGTATAAAGAACCTGTCTGACCTGCATCTAACACCAAATTAAAAGGCTTCTCTTTGTACAACTCGTCAATGATGTACGTTGCTACTGCAATATTTGTTTGTTGAATTTCAGTCATTGGCCTCATCCTCATTGATCAAGCTTTTATATTGCGAAGCAGTTAGTTCCTTGTGTGGCAGAGCAATGTTCACAGTCGAGTCAATGTAATAAGCATTACCTCTTTTCGTGTAAGAGATACTTGGTCGGCATTTTTCATTGTTAAATAAAATCGCCTTTAGACCGTTGTAATTCACACCTTCCAAGCCTTCCATAAATTCAGAATAGAATTTCTTATTACTTTTGCGCGGACGTATCTCCCAACCTGTTTTATATTTCTCACTTGAAACCTTGAACTCTTTTTCTGTGTCCAAGTGAAGCGGATATTTTTCAAACCAAAAACAACTAAACTCAATACCGCGATCCAGCGAGTTAAAGACATAAGGCGTGTCAGCACCATATTTTTTCTGCAATGCGTGTAACTTTGAATCAAAGGTATTAATTGGCTCTAAGGCTTTATCAAGTTTGGCCACAGATTCTGCATCGGTTATTTCAAAATACATCTGCATTATTTCTGCCCCTGTGCTTCGATCATGGCTTGCTTCACATAAGCGTCATACAAGCTATACGGTAGAAAGGCATCACCTTCATGCTCTTTCACAACTGCCATAACCATTGTTTTAGTTGGCTTAATTGGCATAAGAACAAACCCTTCAGGTACCGCTTGGGCTTTGGCTGACAACCACATTTGCCACATCCAGTTTGTTTGCTCGTTATTGTAAAAGCTGCCTAGGTTTGACATAACCATGTTGCCTTTGTAGCAAAGTAGTCTGCATTCTTTCTCAAACGCTTCTCTTTCTTTCTGCAAATCCATCACGCATTCGCTCCAGTTAGTTTTTCGATTTTTTCAGCAAGAAGGTTTGCGTCTACAACAATGTAGTCTTCACGATCATGTCTTGCTTTAAACGACCATACAGCTACCCATGATTGCAATTCATTGCCAATATCTTTTACCTCTGGCACCGCTTGGGCTTTGGCTGCTTGCCATGTGCACCAGCTTGAATTAATTTCATTCAGGGCTTCGCTATATTCTTCATCCCATTCAATTAGCTCATAAACATTTTCCAATTCGCTATATTGAATATTCGGCAAATATTTGAAATCCACACCTTGTGAAAGCAGGTGTTTTTCATGAGCAATTTTTTCTTTCTGAATATCCATCACACTCTCCTGAGCAAACATCTGCGCAAAATCCTGATTTTTGGTTTAAATTGCGCAAATAATTGCTCGAAATATTTATTTATCGCGTTTTAAGTATTGCGAATACCTATCACGCCACCTCAATCTTCTTATTCAGCGCTTCAATAAATTGCTTGCCGATAAGTAACCAGTGATTTAGAAAATCCCACCAAAGCAACTGACATGCTTTATTCATTTTTCCGTTCTGCCATAGCACGATTTGTCTGCGCTCTTTCGGCATTTTGGGATTTATACAAGTGATAGAACCATCAGCATTTGTCTTTTAGGTAAAACCAACAACAGATAAAAACATCGTGAATTGGTCCATGTGTCGTTTAGGGACTTTTTTCATTTTAGTGACTCACTCATCCTCATCTTCTTCGGATGGGTCATATCCCTTGAGCTCTTTGCATAAGGAATCGCAATCTTCTTTTAAAGTGTCTCTTTCTGATTCAAGTACGCCGTCTTTGTAGTTTCGAATGAACCAAAAATTATGACCTTCATCAAAAGCTTTAACGGTGCAACTTAATTTAAATTGAGCAATCCATGCGTCCAGAGCAACGATAGGTGAGTTCCAAGCGGTATCAAAAGTCACTTGGGCATCTGCCACATTCACATCGTATGCATTCCACTTCGTTCCCCAGTTTGGGATCGCCCATTGGTACCAAGTTTTAGCGCCGTGGTTATCTACGTTCGAAATGATCTGTTGCCCGAGCTTTAATAGGTTTTCAGGGGTTTCGGATTTGTCATTAATTAGACGTTGAGCGGTTGCTAGATCACGTATAACTACATCTTCTTTTGAAGAGAAAAAACCATCTTCGAAGTATTTCTCAATTTGATTAGCTGTAATCTCTGACTTAAAGCCTTCAGACAAAGCATATGCGAGTGCAGCATCAGTACGAGATCCTGATTCAACATTTAGAGCTTCAGGCATTGGAATGACTTTATTGAAGTCAAATTCACATGCATCTGTACGCATGAAATCAAGTGCATCTTTTGCATTTGCAGAAGTGATCTCAATCTTATTAGTCACATGGTTTGGCATTGTTATATTCCTATGTTTGAAAATTAGTTTAGAGACGCAAACTGCAATTGGTGTTTAACAGCCATGGCTTTTTGATGTTCAACATCATCGGCACAGCCTTTCAAAATAACTAAACAAATACTGAAAATACTGATCATCAGCAGGGTGCTTGCTGCAAAGTTCTTTACGAACTCGATAACTGGTTTATGTTGTGGCTTGGTTTCTTCCAAGGTCGGTTCTTGGTAGAGGATTGCAGAAGTTTGGCTTTTGGTTGCGCCAAATTCAGGTAATTTGCTATGCGATGCGCGTTGATTCATAATTAGCCCCGTAAGCGTGCAAGTGTTTACAAAGAACCCTGATCGCCGTGCAAAGTAATCAGGGCTTTTTAATGTCTGTTATTTAGCTAACAGAGCCTTCCAAAATTGTTACGTGTGAATGAACACCTAATTGAGCTGTTTCAGTGCCATCACCGTTATCAATCACTTTGCCTTCACGAATATAAGTAACTGTGTCTTCCATAGACTTTTCGATAGCTTTTTCTAGCTGATCAAGGTCATACCACATGCGCAAATTGCCATCTTTAATGCGGTAGCGGAAACGAGCAGGTAGGGCATAGTGACTGCCGCCACGGTGAACCTAAATACCAAATACAATTTGCTCTGGAATATTCAATTTGCCTTCACGACCTGCGCTGGCATCAATGTTTTCGTTATAAGTGATAGATACTTGACCATTGTCAGTACGAACACCTGATTTAAAGTCGACACTGGTTTTTGCAGACAAGGTGCTGACAATTTCATAGAGTTCTGCAGCTGCTGGTTGATTGATGTATGGCATTACATCTTCTAAGAACAGTGCAAAGTCAGACTGAGACATTGATTCACCCGATTTATCACGGATTTTTTTGAACTCAGGTGTTTGTTCGACATTGAAGATGGCTTTATGAGAGCAAAGACGTTGCTTTGCATTAGAACCATATTCATCAACAGGTGTTGCTTCGTGGTAATCAAGAACAGCTTGGATTTTCCCGCCAAGGACATTAACGAAAATGACTGAATTTTTATCAGCGAACGATTTACGTAACCAATGAAGTCTTTAGCTGTATGCAAGCTTACCGTTTGCTGAAGCTGTAAAGGGCGATCAAGGGTTTCAGGGAAGGTGTGAACTTTACCTTCGCCTGGCACCACAACAAACGGAAGATTCGTATTTGCATATTGTTGTGAAAGCTGACCTGCACGATAAGCATCTAAATCGTTGTTTTGATTTGTTTCGTTATTCATAAAGCACCTGTTTATAGTGAGGTTGATGGGTTAAGGAAAAATTAATTAAGTGGTTTAATTTGTGGTTTTGAATCGGCAGGAATGCCTTTCAGATCAATTGGGCCACTTGACTGAACTTGCTCAAGTTTTAATTTTTGTTGGCGTGGATCTTCACGAACAAGTTGCTGTTCGCCATCTGTAAACAATAGCGTTGCCTCTTTTTCAAACTTAGGAAGCGTCGACTTGATGTCGTCTGTGATTTTGTATGTGCCAGCGCCATTAGGCTTGATAGTCAAGGTCACACTTACTTTGCTGACCTTGCCTGTGTCTTGTGATGCTTGAAGCGCTTCTGTAAGCAATTGGTCAAGTTCTTGAAGCGAATAACCATGTTGCAAATTGCTAAGGGTTTGGCAAAAGGAGGTTTGTTTTGTCATTTTGGTTTACTCACATTGGGTTGGTGTGTGAATAAATTATGCATATCTGCATTATTTAATGCAATATAAAATTATGCAAATGTGCATTATTTTTTTAATTATGATTTAATTAGCAAAAGAAAACCCACCGCTGGGGTGGGTTGGATGGAGTTTGTTATGGATTTTGAAAATTTAGCTAGTGTGCTTCCAACAGATGTGCCACCAGAATTAAAGGCATGGCGACATGAAGTGATGTGTAAATTGATTGATGCTGGTGTAACCAATCCTGACGAGATCAAGCAATCCGTTGATGCTCTTTATGAACTGGTAACTAGTCAATCAAATTTGCAAAATTTGAAACATCCTTGTTTGGATACTGAAACATTACAGGTTCGCTTGGAAGGTATATTACATGGTAAGACTTTTCTTGATCGTTTAACCAACTTTGTATATTTGCTAGAAGATGAGAAGCGTGCTCAAGCTCGAATAGAAAAACGCTAGTTGATAACACCTCGTAACCTTTGGAAGACTCGACTCCTGCAAGCTCATTAAAACGATTTAAGTTAAAATTGTGATTTTTTAAAATTAGCAAAGCTTTCATTCTTTTCTCCACCCGATCAGGTCTTAATGGCTGCGTCGGGTTCACAATTAATTTAAAATTTTTGCTTTTTGTGTAGCTAATTCTTCATCGGTCAAAATACCTGCCTCTTTTAGTTTTAATAGGCGTTCCAAATGTTGAATTTTATCTTCCATACTTAGCTCAACATTTTCTGATGATTTTTGAGTATTTGTAGTCTCTGGTTTTTTATTAAAGTTTTCTATTTTAGCTCGAGCAATTTCACCAAATATTCTAGTCAAATTTTTATCTGTATCTTTAATTACAGCTTTATTACCAGAAGCAAAGATAGTAATTTTTCCTAATAATAATCCTGTCTCATACTGAACAGATGTTATTTTATCTAAAGGAAAGTCCTCTACTTTTAAACCAAATAACAATCCTTTATCTACAAATATTAATCGTTTATTCGTAACAAATAAGGCACCTAAACCATTGTTGTATGTCCCAGTAATCATACCCTCGACAATTTCGTCATCCCATAGGATAGATGGTAGTTCTTTGATTTCTTTTCTACCGAAGAGATTTTCCATACCACTAACATGTGATAATTGTTGTTTGATTTCTTCTAAATTTGGCATGCTTTGTCCTTTTAAAAATTATGGCTCTACGGAATATGATGCAGAATCGTTATATTTTCTACATGCTTATTAAAAAATGGGTTAGCTTCCGTTTTTAATCCTTTTTACTTAACTCAGCAAGTTCTTCCATACTTAAAACAGGTATGTATACAAGGTCTTTAAACTCCTCATATAACTCAACAACCTCATCTGAATTTAGAGTAATTCCTTGCTTACTCTCAGAGGCTTGTTTTAATTTTTCAATAATTTGATTGATAGGTAGTTTTGAGTTATCCATTTTGTTTCCTTGCTGCTTAAATTACTCGGCACGCCAAATTTGACTCCGCATATAGCGGCTTTTATTTTTTAAATCTTTCGATACAAACCAACAACCTTGCCAACCAATCTACAATCTTCGCTAAGTTTAATAATCTGCTCTGGCCAGTTGGGATTTAACGGCTGTAAGTACTTGTTATCACCTTCAATAATTAATTTTTTAAAGGTAGCTTCAGTTTCTCCATAGCACGCAATAATGACTAAATCGCCAGTTTGTAAATCAAAAGTTTGCACCTCAGGATTTACATAAATACGGTCATCTGGAAGAAAGAAGGGTGACATTGACATTCCAGTAACTTTTAAGCCGTAACCACTTTTTCCACAATCTTTATTTGGTGGAAGCCATTCATCAATTTCAGTGTCTTTTAAAACGGTCTCAATTGAAGAAAGTGAGCCTGCCGCAACCCATGAAATAACTGGAATAGGGCGACCTTCTAATGGGATTTTTTGCGATAGATCAACATTGTTATCAAATCCTGTGGAGCTACCTAATTGACGAAAATCTTTTTCAAATAGGTCGCTTACAGAAACTCCTGCCCACTCAGCAAATGGTTCAAGCGTAGACCTGCGCGGATCTTTTGTAGCCCCGCTTTGAATTCGGAAAAGCGTAGATTGTTTAATCCTTGGATTCTTTTGCTCAAGATCATTTGGATTTGTTCTGTGCTTATCAAGGAAGTAATCGATATTGGATCTTATATAGCTCATAGCAATGTCAACCATCATTTAACACCTATTTTATGCGGAAAAGCATAATTAAAAAGAAATAACTCACTTATGCATTGACAGTTATGCAAACATGCATAAAATAATGAAAATGAAGTTACAGGTAATTAGTAATGACTCTTAAAGAGAAAATTCAGTTTCTACACGCGCACGGCTACACACAGCAAAAAATCAGTGATGAAACTGGAATCAATCAAAGTTCAGTTTCACGAATTTTAAAAGACACCCAGCAAAGTGTGCAGTACGAAAAAGGCAAGGCTCTCGACTTGGTGATTGAGAAACTTTCTGCACAGCCATTAGCACAATAACCTCATTTTCACGAATTCCACCAAATAGGTAAACGTGAATAAATTCAAGGATTCACATATGGACATTAGTAAAGAAACAAAAACAGCGCTGCATAAGATGGTCCATCAATCTACAGGTGTAAGCCCTAAAGATGTCGCAGATGTATTGGGTGTATCGCATAAAACTGTTTTGAATTATGCAAACCCAAATATGGAAACGCATTTGCCAAGCCTGAAAGCTTTTGAAGCAATGCTGACCTACACAGAAAATCCAGCAGTTTTAAAAGTTTGGGCACACAAAATCGGTTTGATGTTGGTTCCTGTAGAAAATACTGATGGTAAAGAGCACCACTTAAGCGTTTTGGAGTCTTTGCTAGGTATGAATGTTGGAAATGGTGCAGCAAACAAACAAGTTTTGAATGCATTGGAAGACGGTGTTGTGACTCCCGCGGAGATGGATGAGACGGATCACATCCTAGAAGAAATGGAACTCAAGATTCAATCACTACGCAAAGCCATGAAAGGCGAGTGCGCTAAGTATTTATCAGCTTTGCAAATAGAAAAAGCCTGATCTTGGGGATCAGGCTTTTGTATTCAATTCAGAGGGTAAATCTTTATGAATATGCCAATAAGTATACCACAAGCAATTACAGGTTCAATCAATCACATTGAAATTGCTCAGATTGTTCATACAGAACCGCGCAATGTGAAGCTTTCTATTGAGCGTTTAGCTAATAAGGACGTAATTCAACTACCGCCAATGGCGAAAGTTGAAAACAAACAGTCACTTAGCCCTAATCGCTTCTCTGATGCATACGTTTTTAGCGGTGAGCAAGGGAAATTAGACAGCATTACCGTGGTTGCACAGCTTTGCCCTCAATTCACGGCGCTCCTGGTAAAGCGTTGGTATGAGTTGGAAAGCCAAGCTGCAAAGCCTGTCGAACTCAGTCGAATGGATCTAATCCAATTGGCATTAGCTGCTGAACAAGAAAACCAAGCGCTTAAGGACCATGTCGCCGTGTTAGAGCCCAAGGCACAGGTGATGGATGTGATTGCAGACACGGTAAACACGTATTCAATCCGTGATTCAGCAAAGACCATCGGCATTCAAGAATCAAAGCTCATTGACTTCATGTTGAAGAAGCGCTGGGTATTTAGAGAAAACAGCCGTCACCGACGGTTATGTGCATATGCACAACGAGTAGAGCAAAAGGTAATGGTAAACAAGGTTTCACAGGTGATTGCATGTGTAGAGGGTGACAAGGTTTACACCCAAGCACGCATTACAGCCTTTGGATTAACAAGATTAACGGCACTCGTTGCTGCTGCGGGGTTATTAAACAAATGAGTCAATTCACTCCTAACAGCTTTCAGGTGCCTAACGCCTTTGTAGACGACGTTCTTTGTCAAATTGGGGATGTTGCAGCAAAGCTGTATTTGATCATCTGTCGTAAGACACGTGGCTGGTACAAAGAGCATGATTCGATTTCTCTAAGCCAGTTCCAAAAGATGACAGGCAAGAGCCGTCCTACAGTCACAAAAGCAATTGCTGAACTCATTCAAGTAGGTTTGGTAATTGAGTGCGGATCAACCATTCATGGCAATACTTTTAAGTTGAATGACGAATGCGTTGTTGGTTGGAAAATGTCTTTCCCTAGTAAAAATTCTTTACTACCTGAAAGCACTAGTAAAAAATCTTTACTAGTAAAGAAATTTAACTACGCTAGTAAAGAATCTTTACCACCGCTAGTAAAAATTCTTTACACACAAAAGACACTATCAAAAGACACTCTACAAAATAAAAAAATAAATAAAAAAAGTAAGAGTGTTCCTGAACAACCTAAGGCTGAAAAACCAAAAGCGGAAAAGCAAAATCAATTCGATCCAAAAGCGGTTGAGTTACCAGCGAATGTAAATCGTGATTTGTGGATTCAGTTTGTGGACATGCGCAACAGCATCAAAAAACCTCTGACTGAAAACGCCGTGAAGTTGCTGATCAACAAATTAATTGGTTTTGGTGTAGGGGCAAATCAATCCTTGGAGTCTTCGATCATCGGTAGCTACCAAAGCGTATACCCACCGAAGAATACACCCGCACCAGTTCAACAACCTTTGGAGCGCCGTCGTTTTGGCAACCAAGCAAATCAACCAGCGCCAATGCGTGATGTTCAAGGAGAGTGCGCATGAGCAATATCCAATTATTTGAGCAAGCATTTGCGATTGATTTCCCAGTTGAAGTAGCGGACATGGTTCTTCAGCGCATGAGTGATCTTTACGGATCAGCATTCACGAAAAACTTTGAAGTTTATGCGGATGAAGAACTTCGCCAATTGGCATGCACAGTCCTAAATGGGCTAACCCCAGCAGATATCGCACGTGGTTTAACTCGTATGAACTCTGAGGAGTGGTGCCCGAAGAATTTACCGACATTCCGCAGCTGGTGTGAACAGGGCGGTGATTGGTGGACTGCTGATATGGCGTGGGCAAAGGCCATGCAGTTTGAATCAGATCCACAAACGAAGATCACAACGCTGACCAAGCGTGTACTTGATGAAGTTCGCCATGTACTGACAGCAGAAGGGCAAAAATCGGCTCATTTCGCTTTCAAAGATATTTATATGGATTACCTACGCCGCGCTAAGGCTAGTGGCAAGCCGCAAGAAATGTGGGTGAAGCCTAAGGCTCCAAAGCAGCTCGACAATCATGAGCGAAACCGTACTGGTGTTCCTTGCCCACCTGAGCTGGCAGCAAGAATAGGGAAGACGTTTAATCGTGTTGGGGGTGAAGCGTGAATCAAGCATTTTCAAAGCTCAATAGCGCCGCCGTGCTAGAGCGTGGAATCGATGTTCTTTTAGTTGTTAAAAACACATCAGTAGCAACAGCATCAGAAATACAGCTACAGGTAATGCCGCAGGTGACGAAACGTGCTGTACAGCGCTATTTAAAAAATTTGGTTCAGATGGGGCTTCTGTATGCAAAACACAGTGAAGGCCTAGAAAATCGATATTACCTGAGTGGTAAAGCTAAACAGTTATTTGAGGTGAAGGGATGAATAAAGGCGATCGCGTAAAAGTAGATTTCGTAAGTGAATCAGCAACAATTTATTCAGGCAAACGCTTCACTGGGTACGGTGTATTGGATCGTGTTGAAGATGGTCGGGTATTTGGGCGTTTAGATGATGGAACGCCTTTTAGTTGCTTTACTGCAGATGTGGAGATTATCCCACTAGTGGATCGCACTGAAGAATTTGAAGCATTTTTTACAGCACAACCATTCTTTAAAAACTTGAGATTTATACACGGCGATAAGCTTTTTGATTTTGACAAAGGCATCGGGTACCGCAATTTAACCGTTCAAGTTGGCTATGTGTGTTTTTGCAAAGGTGATGGGGAGTTTGTATTGAATGACTAAGTATCTCATTGGCATCGATACAGGTGTGAACACAGGCTACGCCGTGGCAGAAGACAAAGGCAATGGTGGTGAACTATTTGAAGTTAGATCCTTAACGATTACTCAGGCCATGAGTCGCACGCTTGAGTTTGTTGTGCACTATGGAAAAGAAAACGTCTGTTTATTCATTGAAGATGCTCGGCAGCGCACCTGGTTCACTGGTGGTCGTGAGAAAGCACAAGGTGTTGGATCGGTAAAGCGTGATGCGCAGATTTGGGAAGATTGGTGTAAGGAGCAAGGGTTGAATTACTTAATGATTCATCCAGCAGCCAATGCAACCAAAACAAAGGCCGATGTATTTAAAAAGCGCACCGGTTGGATTGAACGTACGAATGAGCATGCGCGTGATGCAGCTATGTTGGTTTTTAAAAGATTTGCGAAGTTTTGAGGGGAATAGGGATTAATGCAGCGCTAAAACACACGTGATGCAGAAATGTTGGTATTTCACCGTATAGCTAGACACCAAAAGGACTGATATGGAACGCATTAATGATTTAAATGGGGATTTAAGAAGTATTGCTGAGGTCATTGGTCGACAAAATGCGCTTTATCTTGTCAGTCAATGCCCGCGATATAAAACAGAAAAACGTGCAGGACAGGGGCAATTATTTCTTTATGTGCCAACACTGAAAAGGCTCGAAATGAATCATTTCCTTGTAAAAACTCTTGGCTACCTAGATGCGGAAAAACTCTCAAAAGAATTTGGCGGGGAGTTGCTTGTATTAGCTCAATGCAAACAGCTCATTCTGAAAGCACGAGATAATGGTATTCGTCAAATGATTAAAAGCGGTTTGGGTATTCAAGAGCTTGCAAATATTTTTAATGTGACTGAACGAATTGTATCAAGAATCTATGAAGCGGAATTAAACACTCAGCAGATGACTTTTAAATTGTGAATAATGAAAAATAATTTGCACTCTTAAACAATAAAGAAAATTAAAAAGGTGTTTGGAAAAATGGGTGGAAATGAATGGTGGGTCGCTGTGTTGAAGTTGTTGAGCGATTTTCAGTATTGGATTGCAGGTTTGATGGGGGCGGTTGTGGCAACTCGATATAACAAAGAGCAGCTTAAAACACCCAAAGACTACGCCGTGTTTTTACTGTCGGGTGCATTTACGGCACATTACCTCACTTTACTCATTATGCATTACACGGCGCTTGCACCGAGTCATGCGGGTGGTATTGGTTTTTTGACTGGAGCGCTTGGTGGGTTGGTCTTACAAGAGTTCTTCGCTTGGATTAAATCGGGTGCATATAAGCAGGTCGGATTTACATCATTTTTCATAGAAATGATGAAAAACTGGTTTAAGCGGGGTGGTAAGTGATGAGTATTGATCAATCGAGTCAAGTTGCACAGGCATATTCATGGTTACGATCAATGTCAGGCGGAAAGCTTGAGCAGTCACAAGTGATTGCTGGCGATGAAATTATTGCATGCCATGGCTTAACAACATTCGCAACGCTGATCGGGTTTTCATTAACCAATATTGTAAGTGGTCATTTTGATATTTCAGGTTATGGCTATTCCATCATCCGTGAAAGTGAAGGCTTTCGGAACCAAGCTTATAAAGATACTGGCGGTGTTTGGACGATTGGCTATGGAACGATCAAGTATCCAAATGGTGTAACCGTCAAACAAGGTGATACCTGCACCCAAGGCCAAGCAAACTTATGGCTGATGAACGATTGCAAATGGGTGGATGCATGCCTTGATAAATACATCAAAGTAAAACTCAATCAAAACCAATTCGATGCATTGGCTTCATTCGTTTACAACGTTGGCGAGACAGCATTTGTGAAAAGCACCATGCTGACGCTAATCAACCAATCAAAGTTTGGATTAGCTGCCAATCAGTTCGACCGTTGGATCTATGACAATGGCAAAGTCATTAACGGGCTAGTGAACCGCCGTGCTAAAGAAAAACTCCTATTTTTGAAGTAGGTCGATATGAACATCAAACTCATTGTTGCTCTTGGCTTCTTACTGACCAGTATTTTCATTGGTTGGTGCTGTTATGACTATGGATATAACAGTGCTCAATCAGAACAAATACAGACTTATGAGACGCAGCTCGAAGACCTTAAAACACAGGCTGATAATGCGTTAAATCGTGAGCGTAATAGTTACAAAAAACAAGAGCAACTTGAGACTAAGTACCTTGAAAAGATTAAGGAATTACAGCACAATGAAACAACTCTTATTGATGAGTATCGCGCTAACAATCTCAGCTTGCGCGACTCACTCAAAGCCAAGAAATGTCCCGATGTGTCCATCGTTGCCGACAGCACCGTCAGTCATCATGCAGCCACAACAGGCGGACTTCACGACACAGATGTCGAATTTCTTATTCGGTATGCCGCAAGAGCAGACGCCGTAGCAGAGCAACTCAAGAGTGCTCAAGCGCTGATCCAGCAGGACAGAGCCTTATGCAACGGTCAGACCGAAACAACTGATTCCAAAGAAAAAATAGTTTCCCAAGGTACTTCCAGAGGGGCACCCCAAGCGGGGGCAAAGACCTCGCAGGTTTTCATATCTGTGTGAATTTCAAAATCGCAACATACTACTACTTCTTAAATATAAATAGGTTTGGATGATGTCTTGTCATGACGAATGCTGTAAAGGGTCAAAACGTAAGTAGAGCAGGGCTTGCAGAGGTTTTTGGGGTTGCTTTAACAACCGTTGATTCGTGGGTAAAAAAAGGCTGCCCAGTAGTAGTGCGTGGTCATGGAAAGGGGCAAGAATGGAAGTTTAATACAGCCCAAATTTCATCATGGCTCCAAGACGAAGCAGTTGATCGAGCAACAGGTGGCATTCCAGATGACCTCGAAGAATTAAAATTGCGTGAGCAAAAAGCAAAAACAGAACTTACTGAATTAGAGTTGGCCACAAAAAAAGGTGAGGTTGCATTAATTGCAGAGTTTGAGCGTGCTCAAGCAATGGTATTTGCTGCTATACGTGCAAATATTATGAATGTGCCGCAGCGTGCCGTTTTACAGCTACTTGGTGAAACTGATGAAAGAGCTTTTAAAGAGAAATTAAAAGCTGAATTGGTCTTGGCGCTTGAAACTTCAGCGGAAGAGGAGCTGGAGGAGGAAGAGATTGAGTGATTTATCTATATTCAGTAATCACGGATCTGTTTTAGATGCTGTAAAACGCTCTATGCATCATCTGGTACCGCCACCAGATATTTTGCCAAGCAAGTGGGCAGAAAAAAATATTAAAATCCCTGTGGGTAATGCGATACCGGGTCCTATTAATTTTGATAACGCACCTTATCAAAGAGGGATGATTGACGCCATTAAAGAATATGGTGTTCGTCGTATTACCTACATGACAGGCGCACAGCTTGGTAAAACTACCATTCAGCAGTGCGCAACCGGTTATTTCATTGCTCATGAGCCTAAATCACAAATATTCGTACAGCCAACACAAGGCGATGTGCAAACTTTTCTAGAAACTAAGCTTCGTCCAATGATTGAAGCGAACAAATCTATTTCTCAAAAGATGGCCAAGCCTCGTAGCCGTGATGGTGTGAATAACAGTCGCATGATTTCTTATGTTGGCGGGTGGTTGATGTTTTCATGGGCAGGTTCTCCAAAGACATTGCGCTCACGTTCTGCACCAATTACGCATGCCGATGAAATTGACGGCATGGAGGCAACGGCAGAAGGTGATCCAATTGAATTACTTGCTCAGCGTTCAGCAACATTTGGCGACCAAGCATTAAGAACTGAATCAAGCACACCAACCATTGCAGGTGCAAGCCGTGTTGAAAATGCATTTAAGCAAGGCGATATGCGCCGTTACTATGTGCCATGCCCACATTGCAATGAAGCGCAATTTTTAAGGTGGGAAAATGTGACTTGGCAAGGCCGTAAATCTACTAACATTCAAGATGCAAAAGAAGATCTAGACCAAGAGCATGATGTGGAAACTGCAGGTTATCGCTGCGAATGCTGTGGTGACATTTGGTCTGATGGTGAGCGCATTGCATCGATTCGCAATGCTGAAAAACTTGGTCATGGTTGGAAAGCCGAAAAGCCTTTTAAGGGGCATATTAGCTTTCACGCACCAGAGATGCTTTCTACATTCCGTAAGATGCGTGACATCGTGCAATCCTATTTGGATAAATTGACACTTGATGATTTACAGGTATTTGTAAATGTGTCACTGGGTGAAACTTATGAAGAAAATGGAGATAAGGCAGATCCTGAAATACTTCAATTGCGTGCTGAGGAATATGTCGCACGTGTGCCGAACGCAGGTGTCTATCTAACTTGTGGTATCGACATGCAGATGGATCGTTTAGAACTTGAGATTGTCGCTTGGGGAGTCGGTGAGGAAAGTTGGTCTATTGATTACCGTGTACTTTGGGGTGATCCGCTGGGTGATGAAATCTGGGAAGAATTAGACGACATTCTTGAAGCTACGTATTTGCATGAATCGGGTGCACAACTGAGTGTTTCGGCTGCATGTTTAGATACGGGTGGTACCGCTGGCTATACACAAAGGGCTTATGAATATGTAAAGAGCCGTAGAAACAGAAAAGTCTTTGCGATTAAAGGGCGTGCAGGTTGGGGGATGCCGATTGTGCAAAGCCCTCAGCGTAAACAGTCAGGTAAAGATAAACGAAAAATTGATTTATTTATTGTCGGGGTCGACGAAGCAAAACTGACAGTCATGCGCCGTTTAGATTTGGAAAAGAAAGGACCAGGATATTGTCACTTTCCACATGACCGAGAAATGGAGTGGTACCGACAATTAACAGCTGAAAAATTGATTATTCGTTATGTGAAAGGACAGCCAATACGTGAATGGCATAAGCCAGATCGAGCACGAAATGAAGCACTGGATTGTCGTGTATATGCTTTGGCTGCTTTAAAAATTATGCAGCCGAATTTAAAGCGTGTAGCTGAGCGTGTATCAATAGATGTGTCAAATCAACCTGTGATTGAAAATAAAGAGAATACCGAATCTAAGCCTAAAACTGTTGTTAAACGTAAGGTTGTTAAAAAGCCACAAGCAAAAATAGTCATGCCAGCTATCAAGAGTGCTGTGGTTAAGAAAAAACGAATATTTGGAAATAAGAAGCCGTCCTAAATACCAACAACAAAACTGAATAATGATTTCAAAGTTAGCTTTGACTACATTCAAATTTTATATTTGAGTAAATAAAATGGTTACTGAAATCTCTCCAGCTGAGCTAGTTACTCTTAAAAATGGTCAAATTTACAAAATAAAAGGCTTGTCATCTCTATATACATATCAATCAACAGCAACAGCGAGTGCTGTGTATGGGAGTCACGATCAAGTCAACTGGGTCAAGATTGTAGATTTGGCTATTAATGATTCATCTGTATTACAGCAAAGCTGGCATTACATCAAGGTTGTTGGTGGTGATGTTTTATTAAGACGAGGTTAATTATGGCTATCGTCAATTCAAGAGCAGCTATTGAGCCTAAAACTGGTAAAGCTGCCATTTTTGTTAATGAAACCATACACTCACTAATTCGCAAACTATTCGCCAACAATGAACAAGGCTTTGCTTATGACCCGAATGATCTAACTACTATGTTTCAGGATGCAGCAGGGACTGTGCCGGTTACGGCTGTGGGGCAGCCTGTGGGTTTGATTTTGGATAAGTCAGGACGTAATAATCACGCCTACCAAACTGTATCAGCAGCGCGTCCTATTCTTCGTCAAAACGCTGTAACAGGTGCTAATTATTTAGAGTTTGATGGTGTTGATGACTTCTTGCAGACGAATAGCATTGATTTTACAGGCACAGATAAAGTGACTGTGATTGCTGCTGTGCGAAAGTTGAATGAACTTGCAAAAGTTGTGCTTGAACTGGGCACAACTTCCTCAAGTCCGGGAGGGTTTAGGCTGTATGGTGGTAGTATCAACGCAACAGGGCCATACTGGACTTTCGGCTCTACTGGTACTAACTATAATATTGCTGCTGAATCTTCAGCAAACTACCAATCACCGATTAGCAACGTGGTTCGAGGTGTTGCTGATAGAGCAGCCCCATTTGTAAAGCAATTTATTGACGGGGACTTAGAAGGTATGAACACTGCTAACCAAAGTGGGGGTACTTTCGGAAATCATCCACTCTATATCGGCAGACGCGCAGGAACTTCACTCCCTTTCAACGGACATATATACAGCTTAATTGGTATCGGACGTTTAACGACAGATAGTGAAACCATTGCACTAGAGAAAGCTATTGCTAAAAATACAGGGGTGACGTTAAGTGTTTAATTTAAGCGTTGTAAATATCATTCCTGATGCCCACAAAGACGCGATTAATCAGATTGCAGAACTGTACGGATGCGGGTCTAACAATCTCTCTGTAAAATTGCAAGGTGAAGATGGCATATATTGGGGTTGTAATTCATGGTGGAAGCCTGAAGATTATGCCGTATTCAGTGATGATGAATTGAGAGCACAGATTATCCCTGCTGAGTTATCACCTGCACTTGAGCATTTGTATGAACGATTGATGTTAGATGGAAATAGTCAAGAGAACTGGCAAGCCGCATTGAGTGAATTGGGGCTCTCGGAAGTTCAAGAAGAAGTTTAAATTTTTACAAGCATCCGAAAGGGTGCTTTTTTTGCAATTGTGAATAATGAAAAAAAACGCCTAAAAAATAATGATAAGACCAAGAAAACACGCATTTTTGGTTAAAAATACATGAGTGGTCAGCAATTTCCAAACCAAATCAAAGCAGGTACTACGTTTAAATTTAGTTTGAATTTGACCGCTTACCCTGCCTCCGATTGGACAATTCACGCCTATTTACGTGGTGCTCATGCAATTGATATGCAGGCAGAGCCACAGGGCAATATGCATATTTTCAATATTTCAGCTTTGGTTACTAAAGAATACAAAGCGGGGCATTACGGCTATTCACTTCGAGCAATTCATACTGAAACAGGTGAGGTGGACGAGCTTGAAGCTGGCGCTGTTGAGATTAAAGCAGACTTGGCAGCGATATCTACAAGCCAAGATTTAAGAAGTCATGCACGTAAAACATTAGATGCAATTGAGGCAACTATTGAAGGGCGTGCATCTCTTGACCAAGAACGATACAGAATTAACAACCGTGAATTATATCGAACACCACTAGAAACTTTAAAGAAACTACGTGATCAGTATCGAGCAGAAGTGAGCCGTGAAGAAGCAAAGCTATCCGGCAAAAGCATGTTCGGTAAAACATTACGTGTGCGTTTGGGGTAAGCCATGTTTGGATTAATAAAGAAAGAAGACCAAATCAGAACTCCACACGTTACAGAATTGAATGACGTAACTGTGAACAAGCCCAAAAAACTATATCGAAATATGGTTCGCTCTTTTAAAGCCGCTGTTTCAAGTCGCTTAAATAGCAAATGGCCATCTATGCCAATCAGTGCTGATGTTGTTGTTGAGCGAAATCAAAGAATTTTAGTGGCACGTAGTCGTGAGCAATGCTCAAACAATGACTATGCGAAAAACTATGTTCGCATGGTGCACCAAAATATTGTTGGCCCTACTGGTGTGACACTTCAAGCACAAGTTAAAAACTCCGCAGGTAAACTTGATGCACAAGCCAATGATGCGCTTGAGTTTGCTTGGTCTGAGTGGTCGAAAAAAGAAAACTGCGACATCCAATCAAAGAAAACATGGCGCTCTATTCAGCGTACTTGTGTGGTTTCGGCTGCCAAGGATGGTGAATTTTTTGCACGGATCGTTCGCGGTGGTGACGCTGGGCCGTGGGGGTTTTCGTTACAGCTGATTGATGCACAACGTTGTCCAATTGATTACAACGCTAAGTTGAAAAATGGCAGATTTATTCGCCAAGGCATTGAGTTTAATACTTATGGCAAGCCAATCGCATATTACTTTAATGCTACAGATGGTGATGATGTTTACTATCGAACAGCGACTAACAATTACACTCGTGTAGAAGCTTCTGATGTAATTCATGGATTTTTAGAAGACATGGTTGGGCAAAAGCGTGGCTTGCCTTGGACTTCTACAAGCTTATTCCGATTACATCAAATTTCAGAATTTGAAGACTCAGCTATTGTGAATGCACGTGTTTCCGCTAACAAAATGGGTTTTATTCAGTGGCGTGAGGGTTTCGGTCCTAAATTTGAAGAAGACGATGAGATTCAAATTGAATCGCAAGCGGGTGAATTTCCGATGCTACCCGAGGGGGCAGAGTTAAAAGAGTGGTCGCCAAATTATCCAACAGGTGAATTTCTACCATTTCACAAAGCAATGCTTAGATCGATGGCGGCAGGTATGGGGGTTTTATATAACAACCTTGCTTCAGATTTGGAAAACGTCAACTTCTCAAGTATTCGTCAGGGCACATTGGATGAGCGCGAACACTGGAAAGAACTACAACAATGGCTAATTGAAACACTGATTGAGCCTGTATTTTTTGAATGGCTCAAATATTCGCTATTGAAAGGCCATATTAAGAAAAAAAATGGTTCTTCATATCAGGCATTGGAGCTTGACCGATTAAGCAAGGTTTCTTGGCAAGCACGTCGTTGGACGTGGATCGATCCATCAAGCGAAGTAGCAGCCGCTGAAAAAGCAAAAAATAACATGCTGACTTCACCAGGCTCTGTAATTCGCGAACAAGGTAAAGATCCGCAAACCGTGTGGGCAGAATCCGCGCGTGATTTAAAAACAATGAAAGACGAATACATTAATCAAGGTTTTTCTGCTGAAACCGCAGAAGAAATGGTGCTTGCCAGCATGGGGCGCAAACAAACAGGGGCGGTAGGTCGTCCAAAGGAAGGTATGTAAATGAAAATTAACCGTATCAATTTAGCGATGGCTTTGGCTGGTACCTATTTTACACGTGATGCTTCAAACACTGTGTTGCCTGAATTTAACAAGGAGGCATTAACGCGTTCTTTTACTTTTGAGCGCGCTTCAATTGATGAAGAAAAGCGCACTGTAGAGCTTTCATTTTCAAGTGAAGTGGAGGTTCAGCGTTGGTTTGGTTTTGAGGTACTAGATCATAGTGCTGGCGCTATGCGTATGGACCGCATTATTGGTGGTTCTTTGTTGCTGAATCATGATTGGGATGATCAGGTAGGTGTTGTTGAATCTGTGCGCATTGATGCAGATCGTAAGGGTCGTGCGGTAGTTCGTTTTGGGCGCTCAGCACATGCAGAAGAGATTTTTCAAGATGTTAAAGATGGTATTCGTAAGCATGTATCTGTGGGTTATCGCGTACTCGGTGCCAAGTTAAAAGAAACACGTGATGATAATGATGTCTATCTCATTACAGATTGGGAGCCTTATGAGATTTCACTTGTATCTGTACCTGCGGATATCACAGTAGGGGTGGGGCGTTCTGCAATTGTGAATAATGAAAACACACCTGCGAATTTGCAAAATGAAAAAATAAACAATACTCAAATTCCTCATCAACAGAGAACACACATTATGAATTGGGAATATTTTACTGACGAAAAGGGCAACCAAGTACGTCAACAAGTAGACGCAGAAGGTAAGCGTTTTGGTGCAATCGAATTGGTTCGCGCTGTTGATGATACAGCAGAGCAAGGCGCGCAAGCAGAGCGCAAACGTGTAAGCGATATTATTGCTTTAGGTGAGCGTTTTGGTGCGGGTGACTTGGTTCGTCAATTTATTGATGAAAATAAAACAGCAACAGATTTGCAAGCTGCAATTTTAGAACGAACCCATAAAAAACAAAGCAAACCGTTACGCGAACAAACGCGTGATAGTAACCTTGGCTTGTCTGATTCGGAAGTTCAGCGTTTTAGCTTGGTCCGCGCAATTCGTGCATTACTTCCAAATGCAACACAAGCAGATAAAGAAGCAGCTGCTTTTGAAATGGAATGTAGCCGTGAAGCTGAAAAAGCGTATGGCCGTACTGCACAAGGTATTTTGGTGCCAAGTGATGTATTAAATCGTGCATTTGAAAAGGGCGGTACTTCAAGCTCTGGCGCAAGCATTGTTGCTGAAGACCATCGTGCAGACATGTTTATTGACATGCTTCGTAACCGTACATCAATCATGGGTCTTGGTTATGTGATGGGTGGTTTGGTAGGTGATGTTGATATTCCAAAACAAACCGCTGGCTCAACAGCATATTGGTTGGGTGAAGATGAAGAGGTTGGCGCTTCAAATCCTACCACTTCACAATTAAAAGCATCTCCTAAAACAGTTGGTGGCCGTGTTGAGATTACACGTAAGCTTTTACAGCAAAGCTCTCCAGCAGCAGAAGATTTGGTTTGGAATGATTTAAACCGGTCAATCGCATTGAAAATTGACCATGCTGCTTATTACGGTTCAGGGTCTGCAAATCAGCCACTAGGACTTAAAAACATTTCAGGCATTAACGCCGTGAATTTTGCTGCGGATAATCCTACTTTTGCTGAATTGGTGAAAATGGAGTCTGAAATTGCATCTGATAATGCAGAAGCAGACCGTATGGCATATGTGATTAACGCAGCAATGCGCGGTCATGCAAAAACAACAGCGCGTTTTGGATCTGGTACAGAAAGTACAATCTGGGAAGCAGGCAATACAATGAACGGCTACCGCACAGAAGTAACCAATCAAATTGCCAATGGTGATGTGTTCTTCGGTAACTTTGCCGACTTAATCATCGCACTTTGGGGTGGTCTTGATATTACTGTCGATCCGTATTCATCAAGTGCTAAAGGTGGCGTGCGCATTGTTGGCTTCCAAGACGTTGATTTCATTCTTCGCAATACTGCATCAATTTGCTATGGCAAGAAACCAGCTTAATGCTGGTTTCTAACCTGTCTTTAGACTTTATATAGGCATATAAAAATGGTTAAGAAACTAACTGTAGTTATCGCTTTAACTTCCGCTGTTGCAATTGATGGTGAAATTCGTGTTGCAGGCGCTGAAGTTGAAGTTGATCAAGATCTTGCAAAAGATTTATTGGCGCGTGGTCGTGGCGTATTGGTTGAAGCAACTGATTTCACCCAAGAGGGGGATGAAGAGATTGATTTGGCTAAAATGACAAAAGCTCAATTGGTTGAATTTGCACTGCATGAATATGAAATTGAACTTGATGCATCGCTTACCAAGGATGCGTTAATCGAAGCGATTCAAGCAGCTGCGGAAGACGAATAATGACTTCGCCGAGTTGGGAAAATTTAGACGTTTTCCTACAAACTGATGCGGTAGGTGGCTTTGCTATTACCGCAACGATTCAGTTTGCGGATGGGTCTGATGATAAGCCGGTAACAGGCATATTTGATGAGCCATATCTAAATGCTCAGCTTGGCGAATATGAAGTTGACGATGCTCAGCCACGCTTTACATGTAAATCAAGTGATGTGAAAGGTGTGGCGCGTGGTGATGACTTGTTACTTCCCGACGGTCGCAAATTTCACGTGATGACATATCCACAGCAAGACGGTACTGGAATGTCCATTCTTAAACTTGAAGTGAATGCATGATTTCTCTTGATATTAGTGCTCAAGGCATTGAATCAATTATTGCCGAGTTAGAGCCTACAGAAAAACAAGTTAATGCTGCATTAAGCCGTACTTTAAATAAGATGGCCAAGTGGATTCAAACGAGAACTGTAAAAGGTTTGAGTGCAGAGCTTCAAGTTATGCAGAAGGTTTTACGCAGAAGAATGCGTAAGACGACGATTCTAAAAACAAGTACAGGTTGGACAATCAATCTTTGGTATGGCTTAAACGAAATATCATTGATTCATTTAAATGCACGTGAAACTAAACGTGGCGTAACTGCTGGCAAACATAAGCGAGACGGTGCTTTTATTGCTAAAGGTCAAGTTTTTAAAAGACAAGGAAAAGGGCGTTTGCCACTTGAAAAGCAAACGTTAGAAATTAAAGAAAAAGCAGACTCGTATTTAGATGGACAGGCTTTTTCTAATGGGTACCAAGAGCAATTTTTTAAAGTTTTGGAGCATGAATTGAAATGGCAGATGCGATAGAAGGCACAGACATCGTTGCAATGCATGAGAACATTGTAAAAAAACTTTCAGATCAATTTAAAGATGATTTTAAGTTGATTGAATTTTATCGAAGTGAAAATGAACGCTCGCCATTAAAAAAAGAAAATTTACCAGCATTGTTGCTTGAGGTTCCTGACTTTGAATTGAATCTGGAAGAAGATGCAGGTACAGAGCAATTGCCTATGTTTGCTCGCATTGAAGCGCGCGTTGTTATTGATGCAATGGAAAAAGAACAAGACAATCCAACTTTTGCAAAATTAAAGGTAAGAGCACTTGCCTTAAAACTCGCTCAATACCTTTTTAAAAACAAACATTTTCATGAATTAAAAACAGGTCCATTAACTCTTTTAGATGTGACCGAAGATGCATTTTACCCAGGACTTGATCGGTTTGATGTTTGGCGTGTGGATTTTTCCATACCTATTCATATTGGTGAAAGTATTTGGAAATCTGGAGGTGTGACGCCTACAGCATGGTTTGGTTGGTCGCCTGAAATTGGTAGCGCTCATTCAAGTGCTTATCAGGAGATACTGCCATGAGTTATGCATTAGCACAGATGGATCGCATCCTTGCAAACCTTATAAAGATAGGTCGTGTAGATAGCGTTGATTTAGCCGCTGGTACTGCAACAGTAAATTTTGATGGTGAGTTGGTATCGGGTCTTGAGTGGGCTAAATCACGTGCTGGAGCAGATCGTTCATGGAATGGTGGTTATACCAAAGGCGAGCAAGTTTTGGTGTTATCTCCATCGGGTGATTTATCGCAAGGTGTTATTGCATTTGCGATATCTCAAGACGCCTTTCCGAATGCTGGTGATAGTGAAAACCCAAAGCATATTTATACAGATGGGACTGTGGTCGAATACAACAAGGCGAGTCATACATTAAATATCGATCTTTCCTCTTCGGGTGGCAAGGTTGTGATTAATGGCGAATTGGTTGTAAATGGTTTAGCCGAATTTAATGGTTCTGATGTAACACATAAAGGTAAAAGCATTGGTAAAGACCATTCACATAAAGGTGTTCAAACTGGCAGTGGTAATACTGGGGCGGTGAACTAATGGGTATGAATGCTGAAACGGGTCGTGAATTAACAGGATTGGAGCATTTAAAACAGTCCATAGCAGACATTTTAAATACTCCGATTGGTTCGCGTGTGATGCGCCGTGATTATGGCTCTCGATTATTTGAGTTAATTGATGCACCAATTAACAGAAGCACAGTGGTTGATATTGTTGCAGAAACAGCTGAAGCATTAATGAAGTGGGAAGATCGTCTGGTGGTTAGTGCTGTAGATGTAACGAGCGCAGTAGTAGGACAGATTGTTCTAAGAATTACTGGTAAATACAAACTTGATGGAAAAACTGTTCAATTGGATGGGATTGTGGTGGGCAAATGAGTACAGTCGATTTTTCACAGCTTTTACCGCCTAGCTTAATCACAGAATTAAGCTACGAAGCTATTTTCACAAAAAGAAAAGAAAGCTTCATATCTCTATATGATGCATCTGAACAGCAAGCAGTACGAGAGTTATTGCAACGTGAATCTGAACCAGTAGTGAAGTTACTGCAAGAAAATGCATATCTGGAAATGCTGTATCAAGCAAAATGCAATGCTGACGCTAGATCTTTATTGCTTGCTTATGCGGAAAAATCAGATTTAGATCATTTGGCTTTAACAGAATACGGGCTAACACGCTTAGTCGTCACGCCTGCTGATAACACAGCAATACCACCAGTTGAAGCTGTGTATGAATCTGATGAGCGATTGCGTGAGCGTTGTATTTTGTCCTTTGATGGTATGAATACGGCTGGATCTGCAAATGCGTACCGTTATTTCACATTATCGGCAGATGGTCGAGTAGATGGTATTAAAGTCCGATCAGAGCCTGAGAATCCATATTTATTAGATGTTGTGATTACACAGGTTGATAGTATCAATGGGCAAGCATCAGAAGAGTTGGTTTCAATTGTTCAAGCTGCATTAGATCCTGATCATGTGCGTCCTATCTGTGATAGACCAACAGTAAAATCTAGTTTGGCCACAAATTACCAAATTGAAGCAGTTTTATATGTGGGTAAAAATGCTGAAGATGTTTTGCTTCTTGAAGCTGCAAATATTCGATTAGATAAATACATTAAAAATGCTCAAAAAAACGGTGAAAGTATTTACCTATCTGCAATTTATGCTGCATTGCATGTAGATGGGATTGAGCGAGTACAAATTATTTCACCGACAGCAGATTTGGTAATGGATAATTATCACCATCCATATTGCACCACAAAAAGTATTACGGTTGGAGGTGTGATTTGACAAGTTTACTTCCTCCAAATTCCACAGACTTAGAAAGAAAATTTGCTGAAGCAGGTAAAGATGCTTTTGATTTACCATCAATTCGTATCATCAAAGATATCGATCAGGTACCAGCGCAGTTTTTACCATTTATCGCATGGCAAAAGTCAGTCGACTATTGGGATGAGAACTGGCAAGAAGCGTTAAAACGTAAAGTCATTAAAGAATCACGAGCTTTACATCGTTTAAAAGGCACGCCAGCAGCAATTAAACGTGCACTAGAACCCTTTGGTTATGAAGTGAACTTAATTGAGTGGTTTAAAGCGGTACCTAATTTAGTGCAGGGCACTTTTAATTTAGAGCTAAACGTCATTGGCAAAAGTTTAAATGCAGAAACATACGCTGAAATTAATCGCTTAGTTTCGGAATCAAAAGCAGCATCACGGCATTTAGCAAACCTTACCGTAACAATTAACCCAATTTTAACGATACGCAACCTTATTGTGCATCAAACAGCATTAACGTATATAAGTGAGCCGAGGTCATAATGCCTGAGTATTATAATGTCACAACTAATTTAGGCGATGCTGAAATAGCAAATGCTATCGCCACAAATACAAAGTTGAATATCACTCATATTGCTTTTGGTGATGGTAACGGTTCAGTACCAACGCCAAATAAGGCACGAACATCTTTAGTTCGTGAAGTTCACCGTCAAGCTGTTACTAAGTATGAACGACATGTAACAAATTCCAATTGGCTTGTTATTGAAACGATTATTCCATCTGGGGTTGGTGGCTTTACAATTCGTGAAATGGGCATTATTGCCAATGGAAAGTTGATTTCACATGGTTCACATGCACCATTTGAAAAGGTAGCTGACCCTAGTGGTGTCAGTGAATATCGACTTCGTTTTACTCAAAATGTAACTGATGGTTCTGTTATTGAATTGACATTGGATGAGTCTTTAATCTATGCAACACAGGCATGGATTGATGATAATTATATTAAGCGCAGTGAAATCGTAGACAACTTAACAACCAACGATTCAACAAAAGTCGCTTCAGCAAAAACTGTCAAAGAGTTACAAGATGGAAAATTAGAAGCTAGCGATTTAACTGATGCATCAACTATTCAAAAAGGCATTGTACAAATTGCCACAGATCAGGAAGTACAAGCTAGCTTAGATACTTCTAAGGTCATTACACCATCACATTTAGGTTTGATTTGGACTTCTGTAGGAAAAAATGGAGTCGATGTTTCTGCAAGCAGAGCAATTAATACGATTTATAAAAATACAGGTCCTCGATCAAAATTTGTTGCGATTGGTAAGTCTAATCAATCAAGTGCAATGCAATTAAATGTAGATAATGTGCAATGGGGATATGCGACAGGTTCAAATGAGGATAGTCAGTTTAAAACTCTATACGCGATAGTTCCTCCACAAGCTGAATATGGCACAGTTGGTTCAAGTGGTTTTAGATTTTGGAGTGAGATCGAATTATGAGACATTTTTATAAAAAAGATGGGCGTATTTATGAATTTTTGGTTGATCAACTAGATCATGTGACAGACGAATTTACGGCAATGACTATTGCTGAAATTGATCGCCATCTTTTTCCTGAAAAATATATGACAGAGCAAGAACAGCTTGAATTGAAACGTTCACAATATCCTAAACTAACACGCTATCAATTTATGCGTGGCATGCTTGAATATGGCTATAAATCATCTGATATTGAAGCTCAAATCATGCTCATTGAAGATGAATACACACGTGAATTAACGATGATCGGCTTTAAAGAAGCAACGAATTTTGTTCGCACAGACCCCAGCATTGATGTTATGCGTGACATGTTAGGTAAAACTGATTTAGAAATTGATGAGTTTTGGGAATTGTGTGTGACTTTTTAAGTCACAATTGTGAATAATGAAAAGCTCTGCTTAAAGCGTAAAAATTGACTAAAATCTTCAACTGAGATTGCGGTTAATGAGCGATTTATTTTTACATGGGATTCAAAACGCCACGGCAGATGGTGGTGAACGTCCCATTACAACTGTACGTAGTTCCACTATTGGTTTGATCGGGTCTGCACCAGAAGCTGATCCTTTAATTTTTCCACTGAACAAACCTGTTTTAATTGCGGGGTCACGCACGCTTGCAGCTAAGCTTGGTGCAGAAGGAACATTGCCACAAGCGCTTGATTCAATTTTTGATCAAATTGGCGCCGTGGTTATTGTTGTGCGTATTAATGAAGAGGAAACAGCACCAGCTACATTAGCAAATGTAATTGGTGGTGTTGATGCAAACACTGGTACATATGAAGGTGTGCATGCATTCTTAGCATCTGAAAACATCACGGGCTTTGTCCCTAAAATTCTAATTGCACCTGGTTTTACACATACGCGTACAGAAGCAGTCGGTGAAACACCAGCTACATCAAATCCAGTTGTTGCGGAATTGATTGGTATTGCAGAGCGTTTAACAGCAGTCATTGTTGCCGATGGACCAAATACCAATGATGCAGATGCAATTGCATACTCGAAAGACTTTGGTTCTAAGCGTGTATTTTTGGTCGATCCTAAGGTTTTGAAATCAGTTGACGGTGAAACTTCACAAGAATGGGCAAGTGGTTGTGTTGCGGGTCTGATTGCTAAATCAGATAATGATCGTGGTTGGTGGTGGTCTCCGTCTAACCAAGAAATTAACGGTATTGTTGGTACTGCTCGTGCAATTGATTTTGCAATGGGCGACGCGAATTGTCGTGCTAATTTGCTCAATGAAAAAAATATCACAACAATTATTCGTCAGCAGGGTTATCGTCTTTGGGGCAACCGCACACTTTCAAGTGATTCAAAATGGGCATTCTTATGTGTTGTACGTACAGCAGATATGATTGATGAATCATTAAAAGCTGCACACCTTTGGGCTGTAGATCGTGGCATTACAAAAACTTATGTAGATGATGTGATTGAGGGTGTGAATGCTTACTTGCGTTACCTCACAAACATCGGTGCTATTTTGGGTGGTTCTTGTTGGGCAGACCCTGATCTAAATTCAGCAGATCAAATCGCACAAGGGAAAATCTATTTCGATTTTGACTTTACGCCAGTGTATCCAGCCGAGCATATTATTTTCCGTTCTCACTTGGTTAATGACTATATCAAAGAGATTTTTTCTTAAGGAGTATTTGAGATGGGTGTAGCAAAGGATATTCGTAAGAATTTTAATTTATTTGTTGATGGTCGTGGCTATGCTGGTAATACAGATGAAGCCAATATGCCTGAATTGTCTTTACAAACTGAAGAATACCGCGCTGGTGGTATGGATGCCCCGATTGATATCACAATGGGGATGGAAAAGTTAGTTGCTGACTTTACTTTGAATGCGCATGACCGTGATGTCTTGTCTTTGTTTGGTGTGAAAGAAGGTAGTCAAACTTCATTTACAGTACGTGAGGCAATGGAGTCATTTGACGGCACAGTAACAGCCGTGGTTCATAATTTGACGGGTAAAATTGTCAAAATTAACCAAGGCACATCAAAAGCTGGTGAAGCACCTAAAGATAAATATGACTTGTCTTTGACATATTACAAGCAAACGATTGGTGGTCAGGTTATCCATGAAGTTGATGTGATTAACATGGTTCGTATTATTAACGGTACAGATGTGCTTGCAGATATTCGCTCAGCATTAGGAATGTAAAAGATGGAAAATCAAGAAAAAGATTATATTAAGGAAGGTGAGGGCAAAAACACAATTGAATTAAGTCGTCCTTATGGTGGCATTCAATTTGTAGATATGCGTGAGCCAACAGTACAAGATTTACTGACAGCTGAATTACAAAGCAAAGGTAAGTCCAGTGCTGAACAAGAAATTACGATGTTTGCAAATCTTTGCGAAATTGAACCCGATTTTATTAAAGGTTTGGGTTTACGTGATTATGGTCGCATTCAGGATTCATATCGACTTTTTACATCTTAAGTGCAAATAACATTCGTCAGCATGTAATTGCACTATCATCATTTACATCATGGTCATTGACTGAAATTGAGAGATTACCAATTTCAAGATTGGTTTGGTGGTGTGATGGATTGCCAAGAGAATAAAGCACCTTAGGGTGCTTTCTCTAATTCCTCATTTGAAATTTGGAAATCTTAAAGGGTGGCATTTGAGATGCGGCCCTTTATTTTTGAATATGATTGTTTTTTGTTATGATGTTGGCACTTTTACTTGATAAGAATAGGGTTATATATGGGGGCTTTGAATAATTGCATTCTAGTACTTCTAATTGCAGTATTGGTTGGATGTTCCTCTGATGAGACGCCAAAAACGCAAGAACAAGTTGCGGCAGATAATGCTGAGAAAATCAAAAAAATTACAGAATCAGTAAAGTTGAGTGTGTCAGATAATACGCCTATTGATCGAATACAGGCTGTTATTGAATCGCTTGATGAAATTGAAGATGAAATTCAAGACGCTCAATTTTTTAATAATCAAATTATCAATATTCGATTGAAAGCACATGATTCCACAGATTATTTAACAGTCGTTCACACTGCGGAAAATGCTAAGAAGGTCATTGATGCATTAAAGAAAGAGAATGTTACCGATCTCAAACAATTTAATGTTATGCAGAATGTGACCCTAGTCGATAAATACAACAACAAACATGATAGTGAACTTTATACACTAAAGTACAATTACCCAGAGCTTATGAAATTTAATAGTGATGGGAGTACAACATATTTTAATTTTCTAAAGTTTGCTGAGTACTCAGCTAATAATAGGCTTGGGAGTGAGACTTTTTTAAATTTTTGTCTTGAAGGTGCTCAGTTTACTGGGGATTTTTGCAAGATTAGATAGTTTTAATAGAAGTAAAAATGATGCTCAGATTTGAGCATCATAGAAAATGCTTTGATCTGCTATCATTTTTTCTTAGTGGGGCAGTTTTTACCATTACCACCAGGTAGACAATCACAGGCTCTACCATCACCGTCACGATCTAGGCTTTTCCATCCTGCTTGACCTGACTTTTTGCGTGCTTCATACCAATTTTGTGCTTGCTGTTGAGTAGAAAAGTCTTTGCATTTTTTCGCTGCGGCAAAGGTTGTTGTAGCGGGTAGTATTATTAGCAGTGTAAGTAGGATGATTTTCATTGTGTCTCCAAAGAATAAAAGCAATAGATGTATATTTAAATTATTTTTTAATGCGTGCGACTTCTTCTACCGTAAGATGAAGTCCTCTTGAGTTTAATTTATTGAAAATAAAATATATAAGTTCATCAGCACTCAAATCATCAAGAGATTTATTAATATTTTTAAAACTTTGCTCTAAGCGATAAACAGCTTCAGCGTTAATTGATCGACCGCTCAATTTAGCAGCCTCTTCTACCTGTTGTTTCAATTCAGCGGGTACTCGTAGATTGAATTGCGGGTCAGTTCTAGCCATTGTGTAATATCAAAAGTTATCTGTAGGTTGTAAGAATATGTTAGTACGGTGCTTGACATCAATATTAGCACCGTATTAGCATTAGCACTGTAATATTACAGAGATTCGAAATGGCGAGAACCGATAAGCAAATGAATTTCCGCATGCCACATGAGAACGTGGATAAAGTAAAAATTCATGCAAAAAATGAAAAACGATCAGTAACGGCTCAGTTAAATCTGATTATAGAAGAATGGCTTGAAGCAAAAGAACGAAAAGAGAGTGCGAAAGCATGAAATCAACTTCGGTCAATTTGACCGAACAGCAGACAACAAAAAAGCGCACCCTGACCTGAGAAATCAAATGCGCTTTCGTGTTGTTTAACCCAAACCAATAGGATTAGAACTATGTCTAATTTAACACAAAATTTCTCAAGTCCAAACAACCAGCCCTTAGTCATTGGTGAATTTGCTATTCGCCAAGACGATGAAGGTAGATATTCACTTGCTGATTTGCATAAGGCGAGTGGTAATCTTGCTAAGCACAAACCTTCTAACTTTTTGCGTGTTGAACAAACACAGGAGTTGATTAAGGAAATTGAGCAATGCTCAGATATAAGCCTTTGTGAAAACAACCACTTCTCAAATATGAGAAGTGCTGTAAAAGTAATTAATGGTGGTAATAATCGTGGTACGTACGCGGTTAAGGAAATGGTTTACGCATACGCAATGTGGATCTCCGCAAAATTCCATTTAATGGTTATTCGTGCTTACGATGCTATGGTTATGCAATGGCAGATTAGCGATAGAAAATCCATTTCACCTGAGCAACAGGCTTTATTACATGAGATTGTAGATCGTCGATCTAAAGGTGAGCGTAAGATTTATGCTGAAATGTGGAGTCGCCATAATCGACACTTTAAAATCCCACGTTATGCGGAACTTTTAGCTATTCATTTTCCTGAAGCAGTGCATTATTTAGAAACAATGGAGTTAAAGGCTAAGATTGTTGAGCCAAAACAAGACTTGATTGCGGTAGATCGACACTACGATCAATCAGTGCAAGGGTTAGCTTGGCACATGCTTTGGGTTCGTGAGTGGTGGCGTGAGTTTGGTGAGGCTATTCGCACTATTAGCCCGCACATGGCTGGCGCGGTGCATGACCACTTTCAGGATGGTGCAATGTTTGCTTTTCATTTCATAGATAAAGACGAGTTGAAGAAGCAGCGTGATCGGATGGATTACTATCAATGGCATCTAAACCCCGCAGAACGCATGGCATTAGATTACAAGCGCAAATAAAACACAAACCTCCTTCGGGAGGTTTTTCTTTGCATAAGTGAATAATGAATAAAAGGCATTAAAAATAACAAAATGGCACATTGGTTTAATTGTGTCAGATGCAATGTCAAATAAGAAATTAAATGCCATCATCACGATTGGTGGTGAAGTTGCAGGCTCTTTACGCACTGCGATAGGAAGTACCACATCACAGCTCGGTAAAATTGGGTCTGAAATTCAGCGCGTTAAAAAACAGCAATCTATGCTAGGCGAATCTATTCGCACATTCGGAAGCATGGGTAAAAATGTTGATAATTTACGTGCACGGTACTCTGGTGTTACTGATGAATTGAAGCGCTTAACGCGTGCACAAGAAAAATTAACAAAAGTCGAAGCATCAAGAGTTGAAAATCAACAAAAGCTTCATGAGCTCACAAGTCAAATCGGATCTACTGTTGCAACTGCAGTTTCATTCGGTGCGCCTATTGTGATGGCTGCTAAGTTTGAAACAGCAATGCTTGGCATCGCAAAACAATTAGATGGTGCGCGGGATGAAAGCGGGAAGCTAACCAAAGACTTTTTTAATATGCAGAAAGAAGTTCAATTGCTTGGACGAGAACTACCAATTGCCACAAATGAAATCGCTCTTATGGTTGCTGAATCATTAAAAATGGGTGTGGCCAAAAAAGATGTAATTGAATTTACAAAAGTTGTTGCTGAGATGGGGACAGCATTTGAATTGCCGGTTGATCAACTTGCTCAAGACATGGGTAAGATTGCCAATATGTATAAAATCCCAATCAAGAATATTGATGATTTAGCCGATACCATTAACTATCTTGATGATAAAGCGATTGCATCCGGTAAAGATATTATTGATTTTATGCAACGCGTGGGTGGTACAGCGTCCATGGTTAAAATATCAGACAAGCATACAGCTGCCTTGGGTTCAACATTGCTTACACTTGGTGAAAAAGCTGAAACTTCAGCAACAGCAATTAATGCCGTGTTCTCAAAACTTGGTGCTGCAAATACACAATCAAAACCATTTAGAGCGATGGTTGAAGAATTAGGCTTGACGACTGGTCAATTGGGTCGTGGAATGCAAACTGATGCAATCGGCACTATTTTTGAAGTAATGGATAAGATCAAGAAGCTTCCTAAAATTGCTAAGGATGGTCAAACATCACAGATTGATGCTGTTACAACTTTATTTGGTGCTGAACATTGGGATACAGTCTCTAAATTAATGGAGAATAGGGCCGAGTTAGAAAAACAATTGCGCCTTTCTACAAGTAGCGATGCAAGTGGAAGTATGAGTCGAGAATTTAAGGCTCGAATGGAGACAACAGAGGCGCAGTGGCAAACATTTAAAAACCGAGGTTCGGAATTAGCTGTCAATATTGGAAGTGTTCTTTTACCTGCAGTAAATTCAATTATGGCAAGTGTTGGAAATGTCGTTTCTGTATTTGCAGATTGGTCTAAAGAGCACCCTAAGCTAACTAAATTTATAGTGACCACAGTTGTAGCGCTAGGTGCATTTAAAGTTGGCTTATTAGCGGCTCGTCTAGCAATCCTTGCTATTAAATCACCATTTTTATCTTTATCTAGTGAATTTGTAAAATTGTCTGCTTCTGGTGGTATTACAGGGAGAGTATTTACAGCTTTACTTAATCCAGTAGGTTTATTGAAATCCGCATTCGGTATGGTTGTTCCAATAGTTAAGCAGGTTGGTTTTATTCTTTTACGCACGCCGTGGGGGATAGCTGCTGCAGCAGCTGTCGCAGCAGGTGTTTTGATCTACAAATATTGGGATCGCATCAAAGCGTTCTTTAGTGGTTTTTGGACTGGATTAAAACAAGGACTTGAACCTGTTATTGCATCTTTTACAGATTTATATAAATCGATGTCTTGGCTAGAGCCAGTAATTCAAATGATTGGTAATGGTATTGGGATTGTCTATGACTGGTTTATGAAGCTTATAGCGCCAACAAAGGCCACGGATGAACAGTTAAGAAATGCTACAAGTGCGGGTGAATCCTTTGGCAAGATTGTTGGTGGAGCAATCAACATTGCTTTGGCACCTGCAAAAGCGCTTATGGGTGTACTTGAGTGGATTCATAAACATATTGGTGGGGTGATTGGCCAAGTCGCGGATCTGGCAAATAAGGCGTCCAGTGTTGGAAGTTTTTTTGGTTCGGTTAAAAGTACTTTTGGTTTGGGAGCATCCGAGCAGAAGAAGCCTCAAGCATCTCGCGCCGTGCCATATCGTACTGCTGGGCCAGCTCCTCAGATTCGTGGTGCAAATACTAAGAGTATTGCACCACAGCAACACATTACACAGTCTTTCACTGTGACCGCCGCACCAGGACAAAATCCAAATGAAATTGCCAATTTGGTGATGCAAAAACTGAAGAGTGCGAATGCCGTTGCCCAACGTGGCTCAATGATCGATGCGGGGTATGCACAATAATGGACGGTCAAATTTTTGGTACATTCCTCTCAATGATGAAGTTGGGAACATTTAGGTTTTGTATTTATACAGCTGCATATCAAGAACTGAATCGAACCACAAATTATAAGTGGGGAGAACAAGCGGTTTTTGGCGGTTGGGATAACTTACAGTATTTAGGACCGGGTGAAGATGCAATTTCATTAACAGGCGTAGTTTACCCTGAGTTTAAAGGTGGTACGGGGCAAATTGACGACCTAAGAGCATTGGCTGCAACAGGACAACCTCAATTACTTGTGAGTGGTACAGGTAGAATTTTAGGTTATTGGGTCATCAATAGCATTACAGAAGGCCAGACTAGGTTTGCTGCTTTTGGTGTTCCTCGCCGGCAAGAATTTACAGTGAATATGCGTAAATACTCTGATAGTCCTGAGCGCTTAGGTTTACTTGGCACACTAATGAATGCAATAGGTATATAAATGGCTCAATATTCAACGAAAGATGGTGATACTTTAGATGAAATCGCTTATCGCTATTATGGAAACACGAACAACAAAGTCGTGGAAAACATCATTGAAGCGAATTTTGGTATTACAGATTATCCAGCAATTTTACCTGCGGGTGTTTTGATTGAGCTGCCTGAAGTAACACAATCAACTGAAAAGCAGAAGGTGAAATTATGGGATTAAAACCTTGCTTCTCTGTCATTGCGAATGAAACTGATATCACCAGCATCATTTCAGATTTGTATGAATATATCTCTATTACTGATGGCACGGGCTATGAATCAGATACTTGTGAAATATCTTTAATTGATGATCCTATTCGCCCTATTGAGTTACCCAAAAAAGGGGCTGAGTTAAGAATCTCTATGGGATACGACTTAGCAATGGTTGATATGGGGCTTTTTATTGTTAGTGAAGTTTCGTTATCTGGACCACCTGAAAAAATGGTGATCCGTGGTCGTGCTGTACCTCAATTGACAAGTAAAAGCGGAATGACATCGTTATCTTCGCAAAAAACACGCTCATGGCCGAAAGGTACGACGATCTCTGCTGTCGTGACGAAGATCGCAAGAGAGCATGGTCTAGAGCCTATTGTGAGTAAATCGGTGTCGGCTCTAAAGCTTCCTCATTTTGACCAGTCGGATGAATCAGATTTAAACTTTTTACTACGTATTGCCAAACGCTATGATGCTGTTTGCAAACCCGCAGGCGGGAAACTGCTTTTTGTGAAGCGTGGTGATATTGATTTACCGACTCTGACGTTAGCAAAAGAAGAAGTTAGCGACTGGGAAATGACATCAAGTACAAGTGATAGCGCGGGTACTGTGATTGCTTATTGGCATGATAAAAAGGGCGCTAAAAAGCATGAGGTGAAAGTTGGTGATGGTGAGCCAGTTAAAAGATTAAGACATACTTATCAAGATGAGAAAAGTGCATACGCAGCTGCCCAAGCATCACTTGATCAAGCGCGCCGTGATGAGGAAAAGTTAAGTTTAAATTTACCAGGTAATCCTCAAATTTCGGCAGAAATGCCAATAACACTTGTGAATTTTAGAGAGGGTATTGCTGGAGATTGGATTGTTGAGCAATGCGCGCATAATATTGATAAGAGCGTTGGTTTTAAAACATCTGTTAATGGTGTAAAAAGCTTAAAAGAGGAAGAATAGTCGTAGTTGGAGTGGATTTACAATCTTATTCCGTAGGGCCGTAAAAATGTGGTTTACATAATTTCACGGCTTTTAACTTCGCGAGATTTAGAGTAATTATTTTTGATTTCATCGCAATAATCAGACCAGTGTTGCATCATTTTTCTACGCTTATCCAAGTGTTTAGTTCGATTATAAGCACGACCATGCATATCTTTAACTTTGTGCGCAAGCTGTTGTTCAATAATCTCAATAGGGTAGCCCAAGACTTCTTCAAGTATTGTTCGAGCGGATGCACGAAAACCATGTCCACATACCTGCTCAGATGTATAACCCATTCTCCTGAGCGCTTGGTTGATGGTATTTTCAGACATTGGCTTTAACTGCGTGGTAATCGCAGGGAAAACGAATTCACTGCATCTTGTGATGGGTTGCAGATCGATTAACGCTTCAACAACTTGTTTAGATAGTGGGACAATATGCTGAACACCAGTTTTACTGCGAGTCTTTGGTGGTGTGTAGGACCAAGTGCCTAGATCTAAATCTATATCAGCCCATTTTGCATGACGTAATTCGCCCGGACGAACAAATACGAGAGGTGCGATTCTTATCGCAGTCTTTGTAATAAAAGTTCCTTCGTAGAAATCAATATCATAAAGCAACTGAGCAAAGTCAAATACTTCTGTAAGCGCGGATAAATGCTTTACCTGAGGTGCTTTCAATGCGCCTCTTAGGTCTTGAGTAACATCACGCTCACAACGACCAGTGGCAACTCCATATCTAAAGATTTGACCGCATTTTACTTTTACTTTTTTTGCGGTTTCGAGCTTGTCTTGTTTTTCATAGAAACGGCAAATATTAAGCACCTCAACAGGTGTAATTTTATCTATCGGTTTTTTACCGATATATGAGTTAATAACTTCAAGCAGACGAGCTTGACCTTTAATCGTAGACTCAGCCAAATTTTGTTTAGAAACCCATTCCGCAGCAATACCCGCAAAGGTGTTTTTCTCAGACAAAATGTGTTCTTGAATGATACGCTTTTTCTCTTCATGCGGATCGATGTCTTGTGCTATGAGAGAGCGTGCATCTTCACGTTTCTGTCTTGCTTCAGCAAGGCTTACCTCAGGATATGGCCCAAAACTTAAAGTATTTCTTTTTTTAGTGAATGGTCTGGAATAATCAAAACGCCAAAATTTCTGTTGGTTCTTGTCAATATAAAGATACAAGCCATAGCCATCTGATAGTTTGGTTGGCTTATCTTCTGATTTAGCTCTTTTTATCTTTGCATCGGTAAGTGGCACAACGGTTTTAGGCATTTTTGCGGTATCACTTTTGCGGTATCTTCACTCATACCGTAAAAGATACCGTGAAAAATACTGGGTTATGGTGGACTATCATGGACTATTAAACGATATAAAACCCGCCAGATCAATTGATTTCACTATGCTTTATGGACTATGGTGGCTGACCATAGACCTTAAAATGGTGCGCTCTGCGGGACTCGAACCCACGTCGGTCGCTTAGGAGGCAACTGCTCTATCCAGTTAAGCTAAGAGCGCAAAAGTGCGGTTAATGTAGCTGATTTTAATCAAAAAAAATAGTTATTGCCGAAACAATAACTATTTAAAAATGAATATTTTATGCTTTTCTATACAAAATTTTGTATAGAACGAACATTAATACGATCCAGATTGGAATCATTATCACAGCGCCGCTTAAACCTTGAGTCCACATGATGTAAAGCACTACAGCAATAAATGCAAGAACAAGGTAGTTACTGAAAGGCGACCAAAGTGCAGGAAATAATGGTTTTTTCGCTTCGCTTTTCATGGCCTTCATAAATTGAAGATGAGTTAAGCTGATCATGGCCCAGTTCAATACCAAAGCGCCAACAACAATATAAATTAAGTTGCTGAGAGCATCTTCTGGCGCAAAATAATTCAACAGTACACAACCGAAAATGAGCAATGCAGAGAACAAGACTGCCGGAATTGGCACACCTTGCTTATTGGTTTTACTGAATATTTTAGGTGCATTGCCTTGCTGTGCTAAACCAAACAGCATGCGGCTGTTAGCATACATACCGCTGTTATATACAGAAAGTGCTGCAGTCAAGATAATAAAATTCAGTAAATGCGCAGCCCAACCAATACCTAATTGACTGAAGATCATTACAAATGGGCTCTTATCTAAGCCGCCAAGTTGCAATTCATTCCAAGGTACAAGCGATAACAAAATGGTCAATGAACCCACATAGAAAATGAGGATACGAAATACCACTTGGTTGATTGCTTTAGGAATTGATTTTTGTGGATTATCAGCTTCTGCTGCAGCCATACCAATCAATTCAATACCGCCAAAGGCAAACATGAGGAAGGCAAGCATATAGAATAGACCTTCAACACCATGCGGGAAGAAACCACCATGTGACCAAAGGTTGCTGAATGAAGCCGTAGAATCTGTACCTGCCGTAGCCAAAAGATAAAGACCAAAAACAATCATGGCGACGACAGCCGTGACTTTGATAATAGCTAGCCAGAACTCTGATTCACCATAAAATTTCACATTACCTAAATTGACTAAGGTAATGATCACAAAGAAGGTGAGAACAGATGCCCATGCAGGAATATGGGGCCACCAGTAGTTGATATACTTCGCAACAGCGGTAAGCTCGGTCATGGCCACCAGAACATATAGAATCCAGTAGTTCCAACCAGCTAAAAAGCCTGCAAATTTGCCCCAGTATTTGTTTGCAAAATGACTAAAAGAACCAGCTACAGGTTCCTCAACGATCATTTCCCCGAGTTGACGCATGATTAGAAATGCAATTAAACCGCCAATTGCATAGCCCAAAATAATGGATGGGCCAGCAGATTCAATCACATGTGCGGAACCTAAAAATAAGCCAGTACCAATTGCGCCGCCCATGGCAATCAATTGAATATGACGGTTCTTTAAGCCACGCTGAAGTTGAGACGACTCTTTATTCAAGTTATTTCAGCCCGACAATGGATAAGTGTTTCCGATTGTAATAGATCGTGAAGAAATCGCATAGTAGCTCAAAATTCATGAAAAAAAGTTATTATTCATATGAAAAATAATGTGTAATGAATTGTAAATAAAAAACATACGAATCAATATATTAATTTTATTTAAATTATCAAATTGGGAATTTTATTTGGAAACCGGACGTTCACAAATGATGTTTTTTTAGACTTAAGTCTGTATTTTACGTAGGCATAGGGAAAAAAGGTATGATGATCCTAAGTTAAATCAGATCTTTTGACTTAACACAATGATAAATATGAAGGATTCAATAAAAATGAGTTTTGCACCGCAAATCAAAATTCCAGCAACGTATATGCGTGGAGGGACCAGTAAGGGCGTATTCTTTAAATTAGATGATCTCCCAGAAGCTGCGCAACAGGCTGGACGCGTTCGAGATCAGTTATTGCTCCGTGTAATTGGTAGCCCGGATCCTTATGCAAAGCAGATTGATGGTATGGGTGGTGCAACATCGAGTACCAGTAAAACGGTGATTTTAGCGAAGAGCCAACAGCCCGAACATGATGTCGACTATTTATTTGGGCAAGTGTCGATTGATCAGCCTTTTGTCGACTGGAGCGGAAACTGTGGCAACTTAACGGCTGCTGTAGGCTCATTTGCGATTTCAAATGGTTTGGTCGATGCTGCACGTATTCCCGAAAATGGCATCTGCACAGTCCGCATTTGGCAGGTGAATATTCAAAAAACCATTATTGCACACGTACCTATTACGCAGGGCCAAGTTCAAGAAACAGGTGATTTTGAACTGGATGGCGTGACGTTCCCAGCTGCAGAAGTGCAAATTGAATTTTTAGATCCAGCCGATGATGGTGAAGATGGGGGTGCAATGTTCCCAACAGGGAATTTGGTTGACACTTTAGAGGTTCCAGAGATTGGTTGCTTTCAAGCAACGTTTATCAATGCAGGTATTCCGACCATTTTCTTAAATGCAGAAGACATTGGCTACACGGGGAGTGAATTACAAGACGCAATTAATGGCGATGCTAAAGCTTTAGCGCGTTTTGAAACCATTCGTGCCTATGGTGCAAAACAGATGGGGCTGATTCAAGACATTTCTGAAGCTGCCAGTCGTCAACACACGCCTAAAATTGCTTTTGTTTCTAAGCCAAAACAATATGTCTCGTCGAGTGGTAAAACCATTACAGAGCAAGACACCGATTTATTGGTTCGTGCACTTTCTATGGGTAAATTACACCATGCGATGATGGGTACAGCGGCTGTTGCCATTGGTACCGCAGCAGCGATACCTGGAACCTTGGTCAATTTGGCCGCGGGAGGTGGAGCACGTGAAGCCGTTCGTTTTGGTCATCCTTCAGGGACCTTACGTGTGGGAGCGCAAGCGATACAAGAAAAGGGTCAGTGGGTAGTGAAAAAAGCTGTCATGAGTCGTAGTGCTCGCGTGTTGATGGAAGGTTGGGTGCGTATTCCAGCGGAAAGCTTGGAGTAGTGCTATGTAAAAGCCTCTCTCTGTAGAGGCTTTTTTATGTCAACTCTAGGTCTGTGATAAGAAGGCTAAAAATAACTAAGACCATGAGCAGTGAATTTTAGAGCTTGATTGCTTGTGTAATGGTTGCTTGAAATAGTAGAAAAGTCATTCTTATCACCTCGTCTGCAAAAATTAATAGAATACTGTGCCTTGTTTGTGCTTTCGGCATAGAGAAAGCGGGCAGAAAGCAGTATCATGCCAACAGATCATTTCAAATGATCGGCTCAGGCAAACTGAGTACCAGATTAATTTATCCTATTGTTATTCGAGGCGAATGTGTCAGCACTAACCGACGTATCAGCAAATGCACTTCAACAGGCTCAACAACGTATTCACGATGATTTATTGACTGCACTTGATGCTTTTTCAATTCCGGAACCGTTAAAGAGTGCCGTGCATCATGCGGTCATGTTAGGTGGAAAACGTGTGCGTCCTGCGCTGTGCTATGCCACGGCACATTTAAATCCAAACAATAATGCAGCTGCCGTGCGCCGCGCCGCTGTAGCTGTGGAACTGATTCATTGTTATTCCTTGGCACATGATGATTTGCCTTGTATGGACAATGATCTTTTGCGTCGTGGTCAGCCGACCTGTCATGTGGCTTATGGTGAAGATACGGCTTTGCTTGCGGGCGATATCTTACAGTCCATGGCATTTGAAATTTTAGGTAGCCGTCTGTTTGATGCTGGCCCAGTGGTTGATCAAGGTATTGTACTGAAGCAGATGCAAATTTTAGCGACAGCGAGCTCTAAAATGGTGTGTGGCCAAGTCCTTGACCTGCAAGCCGAAGGTAAACGTGTCGATCAGACTGCACTTGAAAATATCCATCGAAATAAAACGGGTGCATTGATTTCTGCTGCGGTGATGATGGCCGCGGTGACTGTATTTGACGGTTGCGATCAAGCGATTCCAAAGTTACGCGAATATGCACAGGCAATTGGTTTGGCTTTTCAGGTGCAAGACGATATTTTAGATATCATTTCAAATACAGATGTACTGGGTAAAACCGCAGGGAAGGATGAGCAAGTCGAAAAATCGACTTATCCAGCTTTGATGGGACTTGAGTCTGCACAAGACTATGCCAAAACTTTGCATGATCAAGCCTTTGCCGCTCTGGCTTATTTCCCAATGGATGCGGCAGCAGAACTTAATCAGATTTCACAGTTTTTATTGGCTCGCCAAAGCTAAGTTTCAGTGTTTAGATTAAAAAAGAGGACATAGCCTGTCCTCTTTTTTTAATGCTTGTTTCTTAGAGGCTTGAGTTTTTCCTCAACCACAATAAAAAAGACAGCTCGAAAGCTGTCCTCATTCAATCAAATCAAGCATCAGTTAGATGTCTTTACGTCCCATAACACCACGGATGGTACTTAAAATATCGGCTGGCAACACCACTGTTTTAGCATTGTTCGATTTAGACATGTCTTGCATCGCTTTGACATATTGTTCGCCCAACAAGTAAGCCACAGGAATTTCCTTGTCGCCCACAGCCGAAGTGACCATTTCAATGGCACGCTGAGAAGACTCTGCTAAGACCACTTGTGCTTCTGCATCACGACGAGACGCTTCTAAACGACCATCAGCTTCTAAAATCGCTGCTTGTTTTTCACCGTCTGCTTTGGTCACAGTCGCACGACGTTGACGCTCAGCCGCCGCTTGAGCTTCCATTGCAGATTGCATGGTTTGCGACGGTTGAATATCTTGGATTTCAACGGTTTTTAAAGTAATGCCCCAGTCCGAGATGTCATCAGAAATAGCCGCTTTAAGCTTAGCTTTGATGTGATCGCGCGATGATAATGCATCATCCAAATCCATTTCACCGACAATAGAACGTAGTGATGTTTGCACTAAGTTTTGAATGGCCCATGTATAGTTTTCAATCCCATACACTGCATTTACAGGTGCAGTGATATTGATGTAGGCCACTGCATTCATGAGCAAAACGGCATTATCGCGGGTAATCACTTCTTGAGAGGGAATGTCTAATACAATGTCTTTGGTCGTCACTTTATAAGCCACTTCATCGACATAAGGAATCACAAAGTTGAGACCTGGATTCAACGTGGTGTGGTATTTACCCAGACGTTGCACGATCCATTTATAACCTTGTGGAACAATACGGACACCTTTAAAAATGGTGACAGCGGCAAAAGCCAAAATTGCTAAAACGACAATAAATCCACCAGACATATGCTTAACTCACTTTTATCTATTTTCGTTGGTTGAGAGGTGTGCTTTGACCATTAAATCATTGCCCAGTATTTCAACGACACGCACTCGGTCACCGACTTGGACTTTATCTAAAGTACGACAGTTCCATTCATCTGAACCGAGTACTGGAATGGGAAAGCGAACGCGAATGTGTTCATTTTCAGGGCTGGCTTGAATCACCATGCCAATTTGACCGATGGTTGCTTCGCGAGACAGTCCTGCTTTGGTTTTGTCAGTCGAAAGCGGTTTAATAAACTTAAACCAAAGTAAAGTGCATAAAATCGACAAAATAATCCACGTCACAAACTGCGTGGTAACGCCCATCATGGGGAACATCCAGTACAGAATACCGACCATAATGGCCGCAATACCGAACCACAATGCGGCAAAAGCAGGCAGAATCAGCTCTGATAGGATTAACAGAACGCCCAATACAAACCAGTGCCAAGGCTCAAAAGCAAATTCCATACATCTACTCATATATTCGTTATAGGGATATAGATGCAGAAGCATCTATATCAATTTAGCAGATGAATAAGTCTTTGAATATTAAAAATCAAATTTTTTAGAATTTGGCTTTAGGGGCAGGTTTAAAAGCAGCTGGGGTCTTTTTAAAATCGACAATGGCTTTTTCAATCGATTTAATTTTGAGCTGTGCAGCTTTTTCACCTTCTAAAATAGATTGATTGCTGGCTTTTAAGTCCAAAGTGCCCAAGTGTCCGACTTTGGGTTGAATCACCACAGTCGCTTGGCTCAATTCTTCATTGATGCTTTGCTGCCCCATAATATTAATGGTCTGGTCGAGCAAGCCCCACATATTGAGGGGTTTGTTGCCGACAGGGCGCGCTGAAATATCAATCGCGATCACAATATCCGCACCCATGTCCTTGGCTGTTTTGACTGGAATTGGGCTGACTAGACCGCCATCAACATACTTGGTTCCACCAATCACTGCAGGTACAAAAACGTTCGGAATACTGCATGAAGCACGTACTGCTTGGCCCGCATTGCCTTTGATAAAGTCGGCTTTACGTCCGGTGTCGAGACGGGTTGCTACCGCTGCAAAGCGGATAGGGAACTGTTGAATAGGTTTGTTGCCGACGTGTTTGTTGACATAGTCTTGCAGTTTTTGACCTTGAACAAACCCTTGGGAGTTGAGGGTTAAGTCTCGAATGTCCGATTCTTTTAAGGTCAAGGCAATTTGCTGAAGCTGGAAAGGCGTTTTACCACTGGCATAGATACTACCCACAAAACTTCCCGCACTGGTTCCCGTGACAATTTTAGGTTTAATACCATGCGACTCTAAAACTTTAAGCACCCCAATGTGTGCAAAACCTTTGGCACCGCCACCGCCGAGTGCAATCGCAATCACAGGTTCGCGAGCTTGAATGGGAGTTGTTGTTGGTGTTTTCTTTGATGCAAGATCACATCCTGCCATAGTCAGTGTGAGTGCACCAATCAGAGATAAACGAGCAAAATTCATGGTCAAAAATACTAAAACGCAAAACAAATAATGGTGCACATCTCAGCAGATTCGATCTTGATTTACTAGCTATTTTTTAAGCGTTTTTGTAAAGGCTTGGCCAACCATTTTGGGTTTTTCGCTGAAAATTTGCCGATATACAGATCTAAAATATGCTCTAGGTCTTGCTCAAAATCCCCAGTAGGATGAAACACACCCAAGCAGTGGATAGTTTTTTGTGCATAGTCAAAGGAAAACATCACAATTGGAATCTGTGCACCATACGCAATGTGATAAAAGCCACTACGGATGGATTCCGCTTGCTTACGTGTGCCTTCAGGTGCCATACCGACCCAAATTTTTTCTTTGCTGTGAATAATATCGATAATGTCTTGGGTTAAACCTTGGGCATGGCTACGATTGACTGGTATGACGCCAATCCACTCAAGTAAAGGTTTCAGCGGGGTATGAAACAAACTGTTCTTGCCAAAAATGGTGATTTGCAGGCCTAAGCCCAATAGAGCTGTAAAACCATGCCATGCATCGATATTTGAGGTATGCGGTGAAATAATTGCAACGGCTTTGGGGAGGTTGGGAAATTCGCCAACAAAGCGCCAACCTTGCGCTAAAAAGAGCTGCTTAAAAATAGCGCGAGTGAATGTAGACGAGTTACGACTTGGAACTTGATCTGGTAGTTCTGGAAAATATTGGTTCATTGTTATTATACTCAATCGACCAAGATGTATATCATCTCATCATAAGCACTGATTGGCTTGAATTCATTGGCAAAAAAAGTGAACGGATACCGATCTCAGATGAACATTTTGACCAATCCATGTATATAGGAACAGCATGCTACAGACTCGCAATGTATATATTTTGCTGTTTTCATTGTATTGGGCGCAGGGCTTACCTGTTGGGTTTATGACCCATGCCTTGCCTGTCATTTTAAGAGCACAGGGTGTGTCACTGGCACAGATTGGGGGCTTCGGACTACTGATGTTGCCGTGGTCGATCAAAGTGTTTTGGGCACCAGTGTTAGATCATTTTGGGATCACCCGTTTCGGCCACTATCGTAGTTGGATTATTCCATTACAGTTCCTTACGGTGCTGGTGCTGATCGGACTATCTTTCCTCCCGATTGATGGATTAAATCAACCTATTTATTTATGGGCTTTCTTTGTGGGCCTCCTGAGTATGAATTTGCTAGGGGCAACGCAAGATATTGCAACCGATGGATTGGCGGTCAATATTTTAAAAGGGGAGCAACAGAACTGGGGCAATACCTTTCAGGTGATTGGATCGCGTCTGGGTTTTATTGTCGGTGGTGGGGCAATCTTGTGGGCACTAGATTGGCTGAGCTGGCAGACCACTTTTTTGATGCTGGCGGCAATTGTCTTTATAAACACGCTGCCGATTTTAATTTATCCAGAGCCAAAACATCGAGAAGTTTCAGCAGCTCAGACCACATCTTTTAAATTCCAACAGATCAAAAACTATTTGGCTTATTTTGTCCAGAGTCCCGTACTCACAGCATGGTTAGCAGTGCTATTGAGCTTTAAAATAGCGGATGGTTTAGCAGGGCCACTTTTGAAGCCTTTAATGGTCGATTTGGGTCTGAGTTTTTCTCAGATAGGGCTTTATGTCACCATGCTGGGTGCATGTGCCGCCTTAATGGGTGCAGGACTTGCGGGCTATAGTTTGAAGTTGATTCGCCGTGCCACGGCTTTAGTGCTGTATTCAGTGCTTAAAATATTCAGTCTGGCGGCTTATACATGGTTAGCCTTTCAATATGAAAACCAGCACAGTATTCAGCCGTGGTTGATTTATCTGATTAATGCCTTTGAAGATATGACCTCATCGATGCTGCTGGTGGTCATGCTCACCCTAGTGATGCAGTACAGTCGTAAACATCTGGCAGGTACGGACTTTACTTTTCAAGTGGCGCTGATGGCTACTGTCAGTGGCGGTTTGTATAGTGTGAGCGGTCTATTGGGAGATTGGCTCGGCTATTTTAATTATCTGTGTATGATTGTAGTCATTGCGATGTTGAGCATGTGGTTTATCTTCAAATGGCGTGGCATTGCGATGCATTCAGACCTTTCATAATTCATTCATAAATAAATCATAAAAAGTGCTAAATAGTGACATAAACAATTAAAAAATATAACTAAATAATTTTTTAATTGTTCTGTCATATATGTCTGAACGGTAATATTTGTAACAAATTTACCGTAGGATATTTCGATAATGAAAACACAAATTGCAGCCGCAATCGCTTTAAGTTTAGTGGCAGGGGTAACATTCGCAGCACCTACTTTTTATGGTGAAATTGATGTCACGGCCGATTATTTACCTGAAGACAATGCTTCGCCAAATAAAGACCGCGATGTGGTCGAGCTGAATTCTAACAACTCCTTTTTGGGGTTAAAGGGCGAAGAGAAGCTGACAGATTGCTTAAATGCACTATACCAAGCTGAATTTACCTTCTATGTGGACAATGGTGGTAGCACGGATACTTTCGTTCCGCGTAATTTACTCGTTGGCTTACAAGACCAGAAACTTGGCACATTGAAAGTCGGTAAAATTGATACCCCCGTTAAACAACTGTCTTCAGTGGTAGATACCTTTAATAACTATGTGGCCAACAAAGCCGATGTGGCGGGGATTTTCACGGGTGAAAACCGAGTCGATAACGTGCTGGTCTATGAAACACCTGCTTGGGGAGTGGGCGCAGGTAAACTGAAAGCTGCGGCACTGTTAGCAACAGGTGAAGCTGGTGGTATTGAAAAATCTAAAGGCGGGGCAAAAGTTGCAGGGCGTGGTCTGGGCGATGCTTGGTCAGCATCAGTGGTCTATGACAGTAAAAAGTTTGTTGCAGGGGTTGGTTATGATAAGGCCATTCCGTCAACCTTTGCAGGACGTGGCACTTTGAATGCGTCAGTGCCTGAAGTGACTGGCGGGGTGGCAGGCAGTGCTTTTGCAGCAGCAGATACCTTACGCGCGATTGGTCGAGTAAATCTGAATAATGGTTTGGCACTGAAAGCCTTATATCAAACTTCTGAAGTGGCGGATGTACAAGGCAATGATGCTGCCGCGGCTGCCATAGACGATGCACAAGGCTGGTTGGTTGGGGCTGAATATAACTTACCGACTGCCAAAGCTTGGACAGTGAAAGCGCAGTACAGTCAAAACTCAACCAGCTTTAAAACATCTAAAGATGACTTTGATGCACAGCAGTTTATTGCAGGTGCTGATTATGCCTTTACTAAGCAAGTTAAAGCTTATGGTTACGCAGGGATTTTGACGCTTGAACAAGCATCATTTGAAACCAAACAACCTGTAGTAGGTACGGGCATCGAGTACAAATTTTAATGTTTAAGTGATAGAAAAAAGGCGCTGCACAGACAGTGCCTTTTTTATTTAAGCGAGTTTTAAGTTTAGAAAACTACATTGGGGCATCCGCTCAGCAAGACATGATTTAAAATGTTCAATTTGCAGTCTATTTTTAAAGAAGTTTCACTTTCGCGCTTTAACATCTATTTGGCGCTGTGGTTAGCCGTGGTTTTAAACGTGATGTTCTACAAGCAAGTTCAGTTGCTTACACCGTATCACGGTTTCAAAGCTTATGCCTTTATCGGCGCTACCATTTTGGTGGTGTTGGCTTTTTATCATTTGGTTTTTCAGCTGTTACAGTGGCGGCCGATGGCTAAAGGGTTGGCTGCGTTATTGATCATCATTGGTGGAATGAGTGCCTATTTTGTCAACAGTTTAGGCGTTTCGATCACACCAGATCAAATTCAAAACATGATGCAAACCGATGGAAATGAAGTGCGCGACTTGTTGTCATGGCGTCTTGTGCTGTGGATTGGGGCGATGGTGGTACTACCTTTAGTGGTTTTATTTAAGGTCAAAATCCGCCGTGATCCTTTTAAAACCGTGTTATTGCACAAGCTGTTCGGTAGTGCAGTTTCTATTTTACTGATTGCAGGCATGTTGTTTATTTTCTTTGTTGATTATGCCGCGATTTTCCGTGAGCATCGTGATCTCAAAGGGATGATTTCACCGCAAAATGCGATCAGTTCAACCCTGTCGTATTATAAAAAGAATCGACCACAGCAGCATTTACCGTTGGTGACTTATGGTGAAGATGCTCATTTGGTGAAGCAAGTCGGACAGCAAAACTTGCCGAAATTGATGGTTTTGGTGGTCGGTGAAACGGCACGTGCAGAAAGTTTTTCTTTAAATGGCTATGCGAAAAAGACCAATCCTGAGCTGGAAAAACTCAATGTCATCAACTTTAATCAAGTCAGTTCTTGCGGGACAGCCACTGCGGTTTCTGTGCCTTGTATGTTTTCAGGCATGCCACGTGAAAACTATGATGCACAGTTAGCGCACCACCGTGAAGGTTTATTAGATCTTGCACAGCGTGCTGGTTACAAAGTGACATGGATTGACAATAACTCTGGCTGTAAAGGCGTTTGTGATCGGGTTGAGCAGTATAAAATTCCAGAACCGATACAGAAAAAATGGTGTTCAGCCGATGGCGAATGTACCGATGAAATTTTGGTGGATAGCTTAAAAGCGTATATGGCTGGTATTGCGGCTGATGATAAAACGCCACGTTTAGTTGTGTTACACCAAATGGGCAGTCATGGACCAGCTTACTATAAGCGTTCAACGCCTAAGTTTCAGCCTTTCCAACCGATGTGCGAAACCAATGCCATTCAAGCCTGCACACCTGAACAGCTGAAAAATAGTTATGACAACTCCATTGTTTATACCGACCATGTGTTGAGTCAACTGATTGGTGTATTGAAGCAAAACTCAAACTTTGAAACAGGTTTTTGGTATTTATCTGACCATGGTGAGTCGACTGGTGAGCACGGTCTGTATTTACATGGTTCACCTTATGCTATTGCACCGAGTCAACAGACCCACGTACCGATGCTGATGTGGTTTTCAGAAACATGGCAAAAGCAGAATCCGCAACAAATCGCTTGCTTAGGGCAACAAAAAAGCCAAGAATTAAGCCAAGATCATTTGTTCCCAAGCTTACTGAGTTTACTTGGGGTAAAAAGTACGGTGATTGATTCAAAAAATAATATGTTAGAACACTGTACTGCGACCAAAGCGAGCGCTTAGACCATGTCAAAAATATTGATTATTGAAGATGATTTTATGATTGCAGAGTCCACACAAACGCTGCTGCGTTATCAGCAGTTTGATGTGGTATGGGTCAACAATGGTTTTGATGGTTTAAAGCAATTACAACAATATCCATTTGATGTGGTGTTGTTGGATTTGGGCCTGCCGATGATGGATGGGATGCAGGTCCTAAAAAATATTCGCTCGCTTTATCCGACTTTGCCTGTGCTGATTATTTCGGCAGGAGATCAATTACAAAACCGAGTTGATGGTTTAAACCATGGTGCGGATGATTACTTAATTAAGCCTTATGAGTTTGATGAGTTGCTGGCACGTATTCATGCGTTATTACGTCGTAGTGGCGCGTTAAAACAGCAAAAACAAAGCCAGACTTTGAGTTATGCAGGTCTAGAGTTAGATGAAGATTTGCACTTAGCCAAATACAAAGGGCAGACCATTGATTTGTCGAACCGAGAATGGGCTATTTTAATTCCTCTGGTCAGTCATCCCAATAAAATTTTTTCCAAAACCAATTTGGAAGAAAAGCTCTATGACCTTGATTCGGAAATTAACAGCAATACCATTGAAGTTTATATTCACCATTTGCGTGCCAAACTTGGCAAAGACTTTATCCGTACCATTCGAGGTTTAGGCTATCGTTTGGGGCAGGTTGAAGCATAAAATGGCGAAGCCGACTCCTGTTTCCTTAAAGCGTCAACTAATTACCTATACCTCTTTATTTAGTATTGTGATGGGCTGTTTGTTGGTGATTGCAGCGTATCGCATTGCCCTTGAAGAGACCAATGAGATCCTCGATGCACAAATGCGTAATTTGGCAGAGCGTGTTGCAGCGCATGATCCCGCTCCAATTAAGAGTGAATTTGAAGCGGACAGACACTATCACGAAGAAGATTTATTTGTAGATGTCTGGTCGTATGGACTGCCTGAACAATGGCAACATGGGTTTGATTTATTAATACAACCCGTTAAAAAAGCTGGATTTTATACCCATCACACGGCACAGGGGCTATGGAATACCTATGTGCTGCCAACAGAAAAGTACCAGATTCAAGTCAGTCAGCAGCGCAGTGTAAGACAAAAGCTGGCTTTAGAGCTGGCGGCCAATATGTTGATTCCATATTTACTGTTTATGCCTTTGGCTTTATGGGGGCTGAGTTGGATTATTGGACGTAGTCTAAAACCCTTAGATGAGTTTAAAGCGGAACTTGCACAGCGTGAACCATATGAACTGAGTGAGATTCAGCCAGACGGTTATCCACTGGAAATTCTTCCGACCATTAATGAAATGAATCGTTTATTTGAACGCATTTCGCTGTCGCAAAAAGAACAAAAGCAATTTATTGCCGACGCAGCGCATGAGCTCAGAACCCCTATTACAGCACTGAATTTGCAAATGAAAATTTTGCTGCATGAGTTTCCAGAACACCAAGCCTTAAAAAACCTAAGTTTAGGCTTAATTCGGACTCAACATTTGGTGTCACAACTGCTCAATTTGGCGAAACAGGATGCTTCCTTACCAAGTTTAGAACCGACACAAAGGCTAGGGCTAAGTGATGTGGCGGTTGAATGTATGGAGCAACTGATGGAGCTGGCGCTAGCCAAAAGCATCGATTTAGGCTTGGAACAGCATGAAGCACTTTGGCTAGAAACTCAAAGTTCAGCCTTACATTCTATTGTCTATAATCTCTTGGATAATGCGATTAAATATACGCCTGAACAGGGTGTGATTAATGTCTCTATTTATCAGCAAGATCAGCAAGCCATTGTTCAAATTGAAGACAGTGGACCGGGCATTGAGCCAGAACTTTATGATCATATTTTAAAGCGTTTCTATCGCGTACATCACCATCTGGAAGTCGGCAGTGGATTGGGCTTGTCCATTGTCGATAAAGCCGCAGAAAAAATTGGCGCCAAACTGCACTTTGGACAAAGTGCAGGATTGGGCGGCTTACAAGTTCAAGTGATCTTTAAGCTGTAGTTTCGGCTTGAGTTGGGCTGGACAGTGTAAACTGTTTATAACACAGCGCATATGCCAGTACATTGACCAGCCAAATCACCCATGCCGTCCATAAATTGTGACTAAGGAAATGCGCCCCCCGCATCATTTGCGCCCAACCCATGACAAAGCCTAAAATCAGGGCAGCAAGCAAATAAAACCACGCGCGTTTGGGTTCATTTAGACGGTATACGAAATATCCCACAAAGAGCGCAAAACCTGTCGCGGCATGTCCACCAGGGAAACAATGTCCTGCGCTGGCAGATAAGTCCCAAAAGAAATCATGTGTCGTGGCTAGAGTCATGTCCCATGGACAGGCATGTGCGGATTGTGATTTTAAAATCCCAATGAGGCTGGTACTGATGAGGACTAAGCCAATGAAATAACCATTTTGCCAACGGCGGGGTTTGAACGCAGCCCATTTATACGAAGCGAGCCATTTCAGTAAATAAATTACATACACTGCGATGATGATGTCTTTAACATAACGATGATTCAGTTCTGCTAAGGCCCAGTCACGCTTTAGTGGAAAATGACCAGTTTGATCCATAAAGGGGTGAATCAGTTGTAAGTCGATGGTGCCCGCCACAGGGAAGAGCAGCCACAATACGGCAAAACCCAGCGTCAAAATAAAAAACTGAAGGATGAAAAAACGTTGCTGATCCGACACAAGTGAGGCCATGTTCTGAAAATAAGCGCTATTCCAACAGCGCTAGCTTAAACAAGGCTTAACATAAACCCTGTTTCATCTGCTTTAGCATGATCTGTGCTTTGGTTATCGTTTTAAGGCGAATACAAAGTGTCGGTTCAGTGTTACATTTGCTCTCAAATACATGAGGTTTAAACATGTCGATACGTGCTGTTCTATTTGATTTGGATAATACCTTGACGCATCGTGGGCGAAGTGTTGCGGCTTTTAGTCAAAGCCTTGTCGACATCTATCAAAGCCAACTTAACTGCGTTGATGTGGAACAGGTTGAGTCGATTGTGAATCGGATTGACAATGGTGGTTATCCCTTAAAAGAGCATTTAACCCATCCCAGCATCGGTGCTTCGGTGGCTTATGCGTTGCTACAGGAGTTAAACTGGCAGGTGGCTCCGCATTTAGAAGCGTTAAGCAATTTTTGGTTTGAACAGTTTGGTCGTAGTGCTGTGGCAATGCCTGAGGCTGAGCAAACACTGACCCGTCTAAAGCAAGCTGGATATAAACTCGCCATTATTTCAAATGGCGGTCATGCCACACGGCTGTCTATATTAAATGGCTTGGGTTTTCAGCATTATTTTGATGTGATCAATAGTTCTGGATTGTTTGGCCAAGCCAAACCCGAAGTTGATATTTTTATTGACACCGCACAGCAACTGGCTGTTGATGTGGAGCAGTGTTTATTTATCGGTGATCATCCTATCAATGATGTACAAGGTGCACAGCAGGCAGGAATGCAAGCACTGTGGTTATCAGGCTTTCATGTTCCTTCAGTACAGATGTCTGCACCGAGTATCACGGCATTGTCCGAGATTTTTGATTATTTAGAGCGCTAAAAGCCTCTTATCATGTTCAATACGAATAAAAAAAGCGGCCCATGTGAGCCGCATTAAAGTGGAAATGTGTTTAGAACATACTGTCATCTGAGTTGGCAGAGATTTTATGAATAGATAAATCTGCACCGCGAAATTCATCTTCTTGACTTAAACGGATGCCCATCGTGGCTTTTAAAGCGCCATAGACCACCAATCCACCAATAACAGCTATACCTATTGCTAAGAGCGTACCAATCAGCTGTGACATCATCGCAACACCGCCCAAACCACCAAGCCATTTTTGACCAAAGATCCCGACTGCAAGCCCACCAAAGGCACCACATACGCCGTGCAAAGGCCATACACCGAGTACATCATCGACTTTTAGCTTGTTTTGGGTGTAGGTGAAAAGTTTGACAAAAATCAGTCCAGCAATAGCGCCAATCACCAATGCCCCAATCGGGTGTACGACATCTGAACCTGCACAAATTGCCACGAGACCAGCTAAAGGGCCATTGTGTAAGAAGCCAGGGTCATTTTTTCCTGCGAAGTTGGCTGCTAAAGTTCCGCCAACCATGGCCATAAGTGAGTTAATCGCCACCAGTCCTGAAATAGCATCCAAACGCTGTGCACTCATCACATTAAAGCCAAACCAACCCACGATCAAAATCCATGAACCTAAAGCCAAGAACGGAATGGACGAAGGAGGATGCGCACTGACACGACCATCTTTTTTGTAGCGACCATCACGTGCACCGAGTAGAACCACAGCAGCCAGAGCGATCCAACCTCCCATAGCATGTACCACCACTGAACCTGCGAAGTCATGGAAACTTGCACCGAAAGTATCTTGTAGCCACTGTTGTAAACCAAAGTTGCCATTCCATGCGATTCCTTCAAAAAAAGGATAAACCAAGGCCACCAATAACACGGTTGCAATCGCTTGTGAGCGCATTTTGGCACGCTCGGCAATACCGCCTGAAATAATGGCTGGAATTGCGGCCGCAAAAGTGAGCAGGAAGAAACAGCGCATCAGGTTATAACCATGATCAGCTGCTAAGGTATCCCCGATATGGAAAAAATGGTGTCCATAGGAAATGTAATAACCTACAAAGAAGTAGGCAATTGCGGAAAGTGAAAAGTCCGTTAAAATTTTGCTTAAAGCGTTGACTTGATTTTTATGACGAACTGTCCCTAGTTCTAAAAAAGCAAAGCCCGCATGCATGGCAAGGACTAAAACCGCACCAAGAAGAAGAAAAAGTAAGTCAATATTTTGCATGTTTAGGTTCCATTTGAGTGCAAAATTTTGCAAAAAGAAACTCAGTATACTGATGCCTGTAATTTCGTGAAGATCTCAGCAAAAAGGAAATATTGATTAAGTTTTGCTTAAAAATAACAAGACTCGATATAAAGCAAAAGTGTGCACCATGATGGTGTTTGTGCATTGCAGTGGTGCATGGGTTAAAATATAAATTAATATTAAGTTTATGAATATATTATGTTTATCTAATTTTTTTTTATTTCAAATATACAGGTGTATATTTTATCTTTTGAGTTAAACCCAAAAAGTAGCAACACAAAAAAATGATAAAAAAATTCGGTTAGCAGTTATTGTTAGCTGAGTCTCCGTTGCTTTGTTCTCTTTGGGAACGCTCATGCCATGAGATGTGCGTGCTGATTGTGCATCAGTGAAAAATTTTAAACATGATTGTATTTTCTCATTCTTATTTTAATTTATCACAGATAAAACATGAATAATCACATAACTATATGTAATTAATTGTAATTATTGTCATATATGATCAGTCCTATTTCAGCATTTTTCATCTACAACGAGAAAAAATAGTCGGGCAATATTGGCTTTTTGCTGAAAAGTGATGATTACAGAGTTTGCACAAAAAACAAAGACAAGCAGCAGAATTGGCATTTTAGGTTTTGCTGCTTGAGCGTGATTTCTTAGAGGATATTGGGGCGTTTTAAACTGATATTTTTTGATGGATTATGATGAAGAAAAAACTAATAGCAACATTGTTTGGTCTCCCATGTGTGATGGCTTGGGCCAGTAGTGAAGTAATTTCGGATTGGAGTTATCAAGCACAAACAGCACCGCAGTATTGGAGCCAGCTCAATAGCAAATACCAAACTTGTGCGGGGCATAATCAATCGCCCATTAATATCGAGCATGTGATTTCAGCAGACCTTGCACCACTTGATTTTGATTATAAAACGGCTGCAACGAGTATCGTGAAGCTTCCTCATACTTTACAAGCCAATTTTCAGCAAGGCAGTTATTTAAGTTTAGAGGGAGAACGATTTCAATTATTACAAATGCATTTACATAGCCCTTCTGAAAATACGATCCACGGCAAAAGTTTTCCGATGGAATTACATTTAGTTCATGCTTCTGAAAAAGGCGAGCTGGCTGTGGTTGCGGTGATGTATGAACAAGGGAAAAAGAATCAAGCACTTGATGGACTATGGCAGCAATATAGGCAACCCCAAAAAGCACTCAATTTAAACGCAGATCAATTTCTGCCGACACATCGCGAGTACTACCGCTTTAATGGTTCGCTCACGACACCGCCGTGTACTGAAGGTGTACGTTGGGTGGTCTTAAAAGATATTCAGCAGGCATCAGCACAGCAAATCACAAACTTCGCTGCACTGATGGGGTATCCGAATAATCGTCCTGTTCAAGCCACCAATGCGCGCTTGGTTTTAGACTAGAGCGTGAATTAAAAAAGCAGATCGTATGATCTGCTTTTTTTAAGGTGGGATAAGACGTCTGTACTAGTGCAAGATCTTGTCTAAGAACTGTTGAGCACGATCACCACGTTTGGTGTTAAAGAAATCATCTTTGCTACAGTCTTCAACAATTTTACCTTGATCCATAAATAACACACGGTTGGCGACTTGGCGGGCAAAGCCCATTTCATGGGTGACACACATCATGGTCATGCCTTCATGTGCCAACTCGACCATCACATCAAGAACTTCATTAATCATTTCAGGGTCAAGCGCCGATGTAGGCTCATCAAACAACATGGCAATCGGATCCATGCTTAATGCACGGGCAATTGCGACACGTTGTTGTTGTCCACCTGAAAGTTGTGCTGGAAATTTATGTGCATGTGCACTCAGCCCAACCCGTTCTAAATAGCCTAAGCCTTTCTTTTTCGCTTCAGCTTCAGAGCGTCCCAATACTTTAATTTGGGCAATGGTTAAATTTTCAGTAATGCTGAGATGCGGAAACAACTCGAAGTGCTGAAACACCATGCCCACGCGACTACGTAATTTGGTCAAATCTGTTTTAGGGTCTTTGATGGGAATTCCATCGACGGTGATTTGACCTTGTTGGAAAGCTTCCAGTCCATTCACTGTTTTAATCAGGGTCGATTTGCCTGAGCCGGATGGACCACAGACCACCACCACTTCACCTTGGCAAATTTGTGTGGTGCAATCGGTTAATACTTGAAAATCGCCATACCATTTACTGACATTTTGGAGGTCAATCATTACTTTTTGGTCGCTCATACGCTTAACCTCCTTTGTAATCGTTTTACGGCATATGTGGCTAGCATACTGATGCTGAAATACACCAAGCCTGCAAATAAAATATATTGCGTTAATAGAGACATCAAATCGCCCCGCACGTAGTTGGTGCGGAAGAAGTCGAGTAGGCCAATGGCGTACACCATGGTCGAGTCTTGGAATAAGATGATGGTTTGCTGTAACAGCAGCGGTGTCATTTTACGAAAGGCTTGCGGCAAAATGATTAAACGCATGGACTGACCATAGGTCATGCCTAGTGCATAAGCCGCGGCAGACTGTCCTTTAGGAATTGATTGAATCCCTGCACGTACAATTTCCGAGAAATAAGCCGCTTCAAACAGCATGAACGCTACAATACTTGAGACCAAAGCGGTATCAATGGTCAGGTAATTTCCCGTGACTGTGGTGTAGATGAACGGTACAGCAAAGTAGAACCACATCAATACCAACAGCAGAGGAATCGAGCGGAATAAATTGACATAGCCTTGGGCAATTAAATTCAAGATGCGCATTGAAGACAAACGCATCAGTGCCAACAGCGTGCCAATGAAAATACCACCAATGGTGGCGATGATGACCACTTTTAAAGTGATACTTAAACCATGCCATAGGGCGGGTGCAGATAACTGCAAATCATGGGTAAATGCGGTGAGCCATTCCATTATTTAGCTCCTGCAATTAAACCTGGGACACGCAAACGTTTTTCAAGCAGCGTCATTAAGGTAATTAAGCACACGTTGATAACGATGAAAATAATCGTGACATAGGTATAGATTTCGATGGTGTTCTGCGTATATTCGCTGATGGTTTTCATCTGCGAAATAATCTCGGAGACCCCAACTAAAGAGGCTACAGAAGTATTTTTGACGCAGTTGGTCAACTCTGAGCTCAGAGGCGGCAAAATCGTACGGAAGGACTGCGGTAAAATGACATAGCGGTATAGCTGTGCGGTACTAAAACCCATGGCATAACCTGCATTGACTTGTCCTGTAGGTAAGGCTTCAATGCCTGTACGGACTTGTTCGCAGACACGTGCTGCGGTAAACAGTCCAAGACCGATACTGGCTGAAATCAGTGCTGTTGTTCCTGCACTTAAATCATTAATCCACCATGACTTGATCGGGCCAGGTAAGAAATTCGGCACCACATAAAACCAAATAAATAATTGGATCAGTAGCGGTACATTACGAAAAATGGTGACGTAGCCAGTGCCGATAGCACGTGCGGTTTTATTGGGAAGCGTGCGCATAATGCCGAGAATACTTCCGAGCACCATTGCAATGCTCCAAGCCACAATGGCAATAACAACCAGCCAGCCTAAACCAATTAAAATCCAACTGAGATAGGTGCTATCTCCGACGCCTGTGGATTGCCAAAGGACGCCCCAGTTCCAGGTATAATTCATGACAATCCCCTAAAATAGGTCAGGCAAAGAAACTTTGCCTGAGTGAACATTAATCTTTCCTTTATCGTTTACTGATCACGGTCATGTGGGTTTGCAATTAAGGCTTTAAGTTGGTCTGACATAGCAAAGTTCAGGTTAATGTTTTTCGGTGGAATTGGCTGTTCAAACCATTTGTTGTACATTTTGTTAATTTCACCTGAGCTATAAGTGGCTTTAATTGCATCATCAACCACTTGTTTAAAGCCCGTGTCGCCTTTACGTAACATACAGCCATAAACTTCTTGAATTGGTGCTGTACCGACAATGTGCCACTTGTTTGGATCTTTGGCTTTCGATTTTTCTCCAGCAAGTAAAATGTCATCCATCATAAACGCAGCAGCACGACCGCTTTGGAGCATCAAGAATGATTCAGCATGGTCTTTGGCAGAAATCACTTCACCAATACCGAGTTCTTTTTCATGCTGACGGATATAGCGTTCAGAGGTTGTCCCTGCTGTCGTCACTAATTTTTTGCCTTTTAAGTCAGCAAAGTCCTTCACGCCTGAATCTGTTGCAGTAAGTAAACGCGAACCCACTTCAAAGAAGCCCACAGAAAAATCAACTTGTTGCTGGCGTTCTTTGTTGTTTGTAGTTGAACCACATTCAAGATCGACTGTGCCATTTGAAACCAATGGAATACGGTTTTGGCTGGTGACTAAGTTATAGCGAACTTTTAAATCAGGCATATTCAGCTTTTGTTTAACAGCCTCAACCACTTTGAGCTGTAAATCATGTGCATAACCGACAGGTTGATTTGGGTTGTCTGCGATATAGGAGAATGGAATAGAGGAATCACGGTAACCTAAAACAATGGTTCCTGATTTTTTAATCTTATCTAAAGTGCCTGACTGTGAAGCATCTGCGCCAGTGCTAGCTGCATCCGTTGCAGGTGCTTTGTTGTCGCTACATGCACTGAGGCTCAGCGCAAGTGCACTTGCACAAAATAGAGCAGAAAGATTACGTTGCATGGTCATGTACAAACTCCTTTTGTTTGCAGCATCAATTGCATTGTTTTTATCAAAAACGTCAGAATTGGGTTAAAGCTTTATTCTGTGCAAAAGATGTTCTTTTTATGGTATTTTTTTACAGCTTAGTCTGCATCTTAATCGAGATTGCTTTTGCTGCTCAAGAGGGATATTTAATATTTTGTTAATCATGCTTTAAATAAGTGCATCACTATATTCCTCTGATATTAAAAAATAAAATTATGCATAATGCATGCCATTTCAAGTTTTCTAATTCATTTTATTGGGCTAATGTCTAATGCTATAGGGTTGGTTATGCGTTTCGTTATGCATGCATGACAGAATGGCTTTTGTTCGTGTAGAACATGCTAAAACGGCAATAAAAAAGAAAAGTGCTTTATTTTGAAGATGAACTGTTTTATGACGCAGTATATAAAGGTCAGTTAGATTCGGTTTTACTGTCCTACGCTTTCCGCAGAGGATTAAAAACTAAAAAATAAAAGCGACTGTACGTTATGAACAAATGACGGGGCACAATCGCAAGGGGAGGAGATGAGCAGGTGTGTATCAAGAAGTGCTTAGTGCACAAACATATCCATATATTCACGGATTTCAGAAATAGCCGTTTCAATATCCGTCGTCAGCCATGTTGGCTCAAACAGTCCAATATAGTGATCTAAACGGTCTTGAGGTACAACTAAACGCACAGGACATTCTTCTTCCAGTAAGCGCCAAGGAATGATGGGTGTTTCATTGTCTAAAAAGGCTTGCACATTTCGAATGTCAATAATCATGGCATTGACACATTCAGGAAAAGGCATCACTGAAAACTCTTCAGTACGACGACGGAAAAACTCCAGATCGCCCCATTTTAGAATATAACTAGGCTTAGAAAATTCAATAATACCAATAAGATGTTGGTCTCGCGTGTAGTGCAAATGACATTGGTGCGTAACATCAGTGTCTAAATCAAGCGTTACACTTTGTTGACGATATGCCATAAAGTCCAAAAACAGCTAAAACAAGGTGCATAATTATAGCGCAAATTCAGTTGAAGAGCGCTGTTCGCCAGACTCTTTTTGTCTATGCCTAGGTGAAATACTTTTTATATGACTTTTAACACTGAATTGACAGATGAATGAGTATTTTTAAAGTCTTATAAAATAATAATTTATCTTAAGATAAAGCGCTTGTTTACTATCTCACTATGCTTTGAAACACAATGCTACACAAGCAGTTGTTAGTATGAGAATTCGACAACTTGATAATAGAAAATTGAGGGGGAGCTATGACACATGATTTCAATAAACCGTCCCATGTACAAACGCCAGAGGAGCGGCAGAAGAAAAAACGCGTGCCCGTGTATATATTGGCATTGGTCGGAATTTTCTTAATCGCATTATTATTTTATATGTTTGCAGATACCAAGCCAAATCCGACTGAGGCGCCTCCAGGTCATCCGAATCCGAGTGCAGAGCCTGCAACACCAAATAACAGTACCACTGCAACAGCAGGTGACGAAGCGACAGCCAACGATAGCAATACAGCGACTGCAACTGACCGCTAAATGTGACTAAAGCCCTTGTAATGTACAGGGGTTTTTTCTTTAGCAGTCATCAAAAGGTATTCCATTTCTCATTCATACCTCATGGCAGACAATCACTTCAAAACTAAAATCTGTAGTTGAGCAAAGGTCGCTGTGATGTAGACACAACAAGAGGGAGAACAAAATGAATGATTATGTAGGGCATCAGGGTCGATTTGATGCGATGTATTATTGGGACCAGTTTCACCCAATCCTGTCCGCAATCGCCATCCTGATCATTGGTTGGATTATTGCATTATTGATTGCAGGTGCTGTGAAAAAGGTTTTAACCAAACTCGGGACCAACCAAAAACTTTCCAGTGCTACTGGCCATCGCTCGAATATTGAAAATATTATTTCTCGAGTTGTGTTTTGGCTCATCTTGATTATTGCGGTGATCGGTGCACTCAATGTTCTCAATCTCACCAGTGTAAGTGGGCCATTTAGTAATATGGTTCAACAGTTCTTGTTGTTTATACCACAATTGTTGGCTGCTGTTGCTGTGGGCTTTATTGGCTGGATTGTGGCAAAGCTGGTCAAAGTGGGTTTACAAAAAGGATTGGATCGAACTCAGTTAGATGAAAAACTCAGTCAGGATGTCGGAGTCAGTACGCTGAGTCAAAACATCAGTGAAATTGTCTATTGGTTGATTTTATTACTATTCTTACCCATTGTTTTGTCGATACTCGGTCTGACTGGGCTGCTCTTTCCGATCCAAAATATGGTCAATGAAGCCGTACTGTATCTACCAAATATCTTTATTGCGGGTGTAATTGTTTTTGCAGGTTATATTTTAGCCAAAATTGTACGGGGCATTATTGAGGGCTTATTGAGAAGCCTAGATGTACAAAAACAGGTTGAAAAAGTAGGACTGTTTAAAAACTCAGATTTGGCTAAAGTGCTCGGATCTTTTGTTTTTGCAATGGTTATTATCACAGCGCTGATTATTGCGTTTGAAGCTTTAGGCATTGATGCAATTTCTCAACCAGCGACGGCCATGCTGTATGAAATCATGAATGCAATTCCGCACATCATTGCAGCGGCATTAATTTTAATTTTGGCCTATGTGGTGTCACGTTTTGTCGCAAGTCTTGTGGTTGAAGTCTTGTCGGGAACAGGTGTAGATGACATTCCAAACAAAGTTGGCTTGCAACGTTTCTTAGGAAACACCAAAGCGTCTTGCGTCGTGGGTTATTTCATTGTGTTCTTTACCATGTTATTTGCGGTCTCTGAAGCAGCAAATCGACTCGGCTTTGAACAGATCAGTGGTTTGATTGCGATGTCTATCCAGTTTGGTGCAAACATCCTATTAGGTGCAGTCATTCTGGGCGTGGGCTTCTGGCTGGCGAACTTGGTTGCTCAGGTGATTGAGCGTGGTGAATACAACAGCTCTCGTTGGGTGGCGAACATTGTACGTGTCTTGATCATTGGCTTAGTATTGGCGATGGGCTTGCGGGCAATGGGTATCGCAGATTCCATTGTGAATTTGGCCTTTGGCTTAACGCTTGGGGCAGTTGCCATTGCATTTGCACTGGCTTTTGGTCTCGGTGGGCGTCAACCTGCGGAACGGGTTTTGACCGATTTGTTAGATAAAGCCAAAAAAGAAGGTACGCAACCGAATCCACTTTATCAGGCCAAAGCTGAAAGCACACAATCCGCACAAGGCAAAGAAGAGCATGCCTCACTGAAAGAGCAAATGGATACACCAACGGTTGCAGAGGAATATCAACATGCAGATGATATTCCAACTACAGCAGAGGTCGATCCTGCGCATAAACCTTTAAATAAACCTTTTGGTTCAACGGGTGAAGCTGAGCAAGATATTGATGTTCATCCCAAAGATCCAGACTAAATTAATCACCCTAAACACCGACCACTGATGGTGGTTGGTGTTTTTTATTGGAGTAAACCGATGTCAAAAAAAGCCCCAAATAAATACTTTGCCCCAATCATCATCGCTGGTATTACGGTTGGATTTTTTGTGAGTGCTTATAAATTTGTATTTGCAAAACCGAAGACTAGTGAGATAAAGCAGACCAATGCTGAAAGAATACCGACTGTGGCAACTGAAGGCCGTGATGCGGATAAAACTGATGAAAAATAATACAAAATTCTATAGTGTTGAATGAACTTTAATTTGGTATGTTTAATGCATATGGAATATGGATATTTCATAAATTAGAAATACTTAAATGCCTATACTTTTATTATAGCTGCATGGACATTTCACGATTTATTTTTATAAATTGCAGTTTAAAAAGGAAAAAACAGATGATCCAAATATTAAAAAAAACTTTGATGGCGCAACGTTCAGTAATCCAGCCGAGCCATGTCCATATTGCCATTGCGAAAATGGACTTAGCGCTTGCCCGTCAGCAGAAGCAAAAGCAGTGCGTACTGCTACGCACTGACTATTTGGAATAATTTATAGTTTTAAGTACATGGCTTAGACATATTCCGAAGCGGCATGCGCAGATGACCATGCCCATTGGAAGTTAAAACCACCCAAATGTCCTGTCACATCCAATATTTCACCAACAAAGTACAAGCCTTTTTGCTTTTTACTTTCCATGGTTTTCGATGAAACTTCAGTGGTGTCTACACCGCCTAAAGTTACCTCAGCAGTACGGTAACCTTCGGTTCCTGATGGCTTGACTTCAAACGCATGTAAGCGCGTTGCAATGTGCTCCAGTTTTTCATCCGACAGTTGGCCAATCGCTGTTTCAGCCAGCTCAGGCCAAATCAGATTTTGCAGTTCAACCACCACACTTTTCGGGAAATGTTCACCCAGTAAAGTACGCAGTAGGGCTTTGGGTTGACTGTGTTTCTTGGCTTTTAAGTAGTCGTGCAAATCCACATTTGGCAAGAAGTCAATTTTGAAGCTTTGTCCTACATCCCAATAATTCGACAGTTGTAGCGAGCTTGGCCCACTGAGCCCACGATGGGTAAATAAAAGGGCTTCGGTGAAAGCGTTTAAGTCATTCGATAAAGTCGCATCGACCGCGTTGCCACTTAAGCGTGTGGTCACTTCTTTAAAGCTATCTGAAAAGGTAAAAGGCACTAAACCTGCGCGAGTTGGATAAACATGGTGACCAAATTGCTTTGCAATTTCATAGCCAATACCTGAGCCACCTAAGGTCGGAATAGATAAACCACCCGACGCAATGACCACAGATTCGGCTTCAAAATACCTTAGTGTCGTGGCAATTTGAAAACCTTGCTCATCGAGTGCGGTAATTGCTTTTACTTCACAGTTGGTTTTAATGTCGACCAAACCTGTTTTTTCACACTCGCTCAATAGCATGGCTAAAATTTCTTTGGCACCTTTTAGGGTGAACAGCTGACCGTGTTTACGCTCTTCATATTCAATGCCGTACTCACAAACCATTCCAATAAAGTCCCAATTGGTATAGCGAGTGAGGGCTGAAATCACAAAGTGTGGATTATGTGAAATAAAGTTGCTTGGCTCGACATACAGATTGGTAAAGTTACATTTACCCCCACCTGACATGAGAATTTTTTTGCCGACTTTATTGGCTTTTTCTACCACCACCACTTTACGTCCACGTTGAGCTGCCATATAGGCTGTCATTAAGCCAGATGCACCTGCACCTAAAACTAAGACATCATATTGATTTGCGGACATGACACACTCACGGGAGAATAAAGCAGGGCATTATAGACCATCTTTTTTGCTTTTTCAGGACTATCTAAAGTGCGGCTAAACGACCTTGTAACCCACCTGAATGAATCACCAAAATACGATGATCTTTGGGGAATGAACCTTCTTGAATTAAATCGGTTAAGCCCAACAGCATTTTGCCTGTGTAAATCTGTTCCAATGGAATCTGATAGCGCTGCTCAAAGTCTTGAATAAATTGCAGTAGTTCAGGCGTGGTTTTGGCATAACCGCCACAACAATATTGATCGGTAATTTGCCAATTTCTTTTTTTGGTTAGTTGCTGCACTTCTGCTGTAAGGAAATCGCCTTTGAGCGCGGAGAAGCCCAAAATTTGCTGTTGTGAAGTACTGGCTTCAATGAGGCCTGCAATGGTGCCACCTGTACCGACTGCACAGCAAATCAGGTCGTAATTTTGTCGATCTTCATCAGAGAGAATTTCTGTGCAGCCTTGAATGGCAAGGGGATTGGTTCCCCCTTCGGGAATCACATAATAATCAGGATAATCTTGTTGTAACTGTGCTAAGTATGCTGGATTTTGCTTTTGACGATAGGCTTCACGGGACACAAACTGCAATTGCATGCCGAATTGCTGTGCTGTATTTAAAGTTGTATTCAGGGGTTTACAGGCCAGTTCTTCGCCTCGAATAATGCCTAGACTTTCAAAACCAAATAACTGTGCTGCATAGGCAGTCGCAGCAATATGATTGGAATAGGCACCGCCAAAAGTCAGCAATTTTTTATAGCCTTGTTGCTGCGCTGCCAACAGGTTGTATTTGAGTTTAAAAAATTTATTGCCTGAAATGTGTGGATGGACCAAGTCTAAACGTTTGATGCTGATATTGATCCCGCCAACACTGATGTGCTGATAGGGAATGGACTGCGCAATCTGTTCAAACATAGGACTTTTATCAATCAGGTTGGGTGCTTAGTGTAAGTGAAAAATGGCGTTTTTTCACAGGATTAATCCTTTGCTGCATGCGTATCGACTGAACTAATTACGGACATGCCTGGGCGTAAATTTTCAATGCCCGTTTGATTCGGATCAATTGCAATCCGTACCGCAATGCGTTGTACCACTTTGGTAAAGTTACCTGTCGCATTATCAGCTTTAAGCACACTGAACTCTGAACCTGCGGCAGGGGAGATCTGTTCGACATGACCTGTAAATTTTTGATGATTTAAGGCATCCACCGTAAACCATGCTTTTTGTCCAATTTTCATGTTGGCAATTTGAGTTTCTTTAAAGTTAGCCGTGACCCAAGTTTGCTGCGGAATCAGATAGAGCAACTGTGTGCCTGCTGCCACATATTGTCCCACGCGTGGGTTCACTTCACCCAGTTGTCCATCCATCGGGGCGATAATGCTGCTGTAGTTTTTGGTGGTTTTAGCTTGATCCAGTTGTGCAGCGGCATTGGTTACTTGCGCTTTGAGTCCTGTTTCAGCCACTTGTGCGGTTTTGAGCGCTTCTTTTGCCACCAAGACATTGGCCTGTGCTTGTTGCATTAAGGCTAAATTATTTTGTGTGTCAGCAAAGGCTTTGTCTTGTTCCGATTTAGACGCTGCGCCAGAGTCTCCTAACTGTTGATAGCGCTGCTGTTGTGCCAATGACAGTTGGTACGCTGCTCGAGCTTGTTCGACCTTGGCTTCTGCCGCCACAATATCGGCTTTACGCTGTGCAATACTTTGGCTTTGATTGGATAGTGCATTCTGCGCTTGATCCACGCCAGCTTCTGCTTGAGTGACTTTTTGGTCATAAGTCGTGGCATCAATATGCATCAACACCTGTCCTTTTTTGACGTGATCAAAATCACTGACCAATACATCTTTGACATAGCCATTAATTTGCGAAGATAGCACCGTGGTTTTGCCTTTGATATAGCTATTGTCTGTTGACTCAACGGCACTGTCAAATGGCCCAATTTTCCATGCCCATAAAATGATGCCGATACCGATGATCAGTATTAAAAACATCAAGATCAGCGTGCGTTTCGCAGTTGGAATTAGTTTACTCGAAGGCGGCGTAATCGGTGTTGCTGCTGCCACGGGCTGTTCAGGCTGAGAGGCATTTTCAGACCTTGCAGTGGTTTCAGCGGGAGCTACTGGTTTTTGATCTTCAGACATAACAATTTCTCAATAAATAGGGAGCAATGGCATTAGGCGGGACCGACTTTCGCTTGTTGTCGCAGTTGATATTGATTTCGTGCAATCAGGAATGTCCCCCACAGTAACAACAGCATGGCAACAACGCCATTAAAGCTAATCACATCGTTATAGGCACGTACTTGAGCCTCTCGAGTCACCACTTGATTGAGATTTTTTAAGGCTTGTTGTTGCTCTAACTGCTGATCGAGTGTGTAAGTATGTGAACTTTGTTGATACGCTAAAAGGCGCTGTGCAATCAATGGATTGGTTTCGGGTAGCTGTTGAATCATCTCAGCACGATAGTTTTGGGTTCGGACTTGTTGATAGGTGGAGTAAAACGATGAACCAACTAAGCCACCAAATGTTTGAGTCGCTGAAAATAAAACAATGAATGTGACAATATGGGTAGGGCCTTTTTGCATGGCGCTTAAGATACCCGTGATCAAGAGTGGACCAATAAACACACCACTGGCAAAGCCCACCAAAAACTGACTGCTATAGAAGTTAGAAGGGCGAATATCGCTGGTGAGGTGAAAATCTAGTCCGCAAGCAATCAATACCAAAGCTTCGGCTAACAGCAGATGCCAAATAATCCGTTCACGTGAAAAGGTGATGGCACTAAATAAGGTACCAGACACGATGCCTAAAAAGATCACCACATAGAGCGGGACAAATTGATCGGGACCCATGCCCATAGTTTTGAGAAAACTCACGGCCGCATAACTTTGCTCCGACATTAAGAAGCGAATTGCAAAAGCGCCGATGATAAAACGAAGCGTGGATGATGTCCCTAGCCAACGCGTCATAATCAGTGGATTGACCCGATAATGCTCGTAGACCAAACCGATCACAATCAGACTGAACCCTGCAATTAAAAGGTATGCCAACCATTTCACTTCAAACCACCACAAGATAGGCCCTTGGGTCAGTACGATACACAAAAAGGCAAAACCGGGCGCAAGCAGGGCAAAGGTGAAGAAGTCCTGCTTTTCAAAAACAGCAATTCTTAAACTACGGGGCAACTTAAGCGACACCACCATGGCGAAACAGCACAGCGCTAAACCAATTTCAAAGGTGTACAGGACATTCCAGTTATTGACGTCAATAAGATACGGAGAAATGATCCATGCCAAGGGAATACCAAGCTGCTGAAAGCCTAAAGCCAAATAGATACTGCGACCAAAATTTTCTCGCTTAAAGGCCTGCATAATGTAATACATACCTAAAGAACTGAGAGGTGCTGCAACCATGCCACTAATAAAACGCACCAGTACGGCCATTTCAAATGTATGTACAAAGACGTGTAAAACCAAAACTACAATAAAAATCAGTAGGCCAATTTCAGAAAATAGACGCAGGCCATATTGTTGGCGGGCTTTAAACAGAATCAGGTTAGCACTGACGTTAGCCATCACATAAGCCGCAGGAATCCATGCCACCTCAGAGGGTGTTAGTCCATATTCACCCTGAATTAAGGGCAAATTTGCGGTAATGAAACCGTTACTGAGACTTGCAGATAGTGCGACAAACAAACCAATAAAAAAATATATGAAACGCTTAGGCGTGGAGTGCGCGATCACGGCAGGAGAGCCTGGCAAGGTTGGCTTTTCTTCGGCAGTCCAGTTTGGCGCGGGTTCGAGTAAACGCGGTGGCTGTGTCATGAGTGGTGACCTTTTATGCCCGAATACCATTGAGTAAGAGCTCAATCGCACGTTGTGCAAGTTGTTGTTGCTCTATATCGGTCAGCCCTTGGAATGAAGTCCTTAAAATGGCCGTAATCATGGCGTAATCTTGAGTGGTCAAATCGGGGCGGCATACGCCGTGTCGAATGGCTTGATCAATTAAAGGCTGTAAAATCGCATCGCGGCGTGCGTAGATATCGACCATGACGGGGTCATTCCGCTCAATCACCCGCCAATATTCCATCAGCGCAGTTAAATACGGTAAGTTATAGACATGGTTTTCAATTAAACGAATAAAACCATCTTCATACTGCGAAAACGCTTCTGCACGAACTGCGAGACGTTCCAAAGCTTGTTCCATGAGTGCAATCACCAAGGCACGACGGTCATCAAAATTACGATAAAACGTCGCCCGTCCGACATTGGCTGCATCAATTACCTGTTGTAAGGGCGCATTTATCCCATGTGTGCGAAAAACCTGAACTGCGGCTTCCAGCAATTCCTCGCGGTTTTGTGCAGCACGCTGTTGACGACTGGTCATGGTGATTATTTCATTTAATTTGGAAGTGCTATTATTTAACGGACAAAAGTGTCCGTTGTAAATATTCAATCCTGTAAGATTTTGTAAATCAGGTTGTCTTTTTCTAATTTAATCTAATTTCGATAAGAAATAGGCGACTCGGAAACGTCATCTGCAACCTGCATGGTGTAAATAAGATAATGTTTTATTCGCTATATTTTAATAAATCCAAGAAATGAACAGGTTTTGCAGATGACAATGGTTTTGCCTATTTTTGCCTAAACAAAAGTAGGGCGAGCCGCAGGCTGATGAAGAAATTGAATAAAACAAGATAAGACTCCGCCAAGATAGTTTTTTCAATACATCGAATAAATATTTAGATCGAATTTGGGTTAACTTAAATCATTCATGTTATTGTTTTATCTATAAATGATTGATATTTATTTTATAAAGAAAATTCGCAGAGAACCCTCATGTAGATGGATAAGAGTTGTAACAAAGTCGATAGGATTGGAAAAATAAAAGTGCTATGCTGAAAGAACAATAATGATAAATGAGGGGGATATGATGAAAACCTTATCTACCCTAGTATTGGTTTTATTGCTCACTCAACTGACCGCGTGTGATGCAAAAAAGGATTTGAATCAGCCTAGAACTGAGGCTCGTACCATGATTATTGGTGGTGTTCCTGTGCATGATCGTGACTATAAACTACCATCACAAGAAATGGCTTTTAATCAGAAAACGCCTACACAGGCTGATACGTACTAATAGGTGAAATAGGGAGGCATATTGTCAGTACATGGTGGTGCAAAGTGCGATGTGCAGTATAAAAGATGCATTGTGCTACGTCAGATTTGTAAAAATGTGAAGTAGACGTCTTACTTCCTGCAAACGTTTGTTGAATTAAAGCCTTACAAACGTATAAAAGGCCTTGTACTCGCCCAATATGCCCAAACTGTTATGGCTCAAATTGGCTAGATCAGTTCGATTTGCCAATTTGAAGCTTGAATCTCTAAGTTATTTTGCCTGAGTTGCTGGCTAATTGCATCGGCTTGTTTTTGCAAGTCTGCAACCGTAATGGTTTTAACCCAGCGAATTTCACTCGAACTATAACGACCATTTTCACGTCGTGAGCTGTCGATGGCCTGTTGAATAATACGATGCTGTTGTGTGAGCAAATCACGTGTGTTTAAAACACTGAGCATGGATTGACCCGTGCTGGTTTTAGCTTGAGCATTGGTCGCATGAATTCTTTCAATCAGATGATGTAACTCTGTATTTACACTAAAGGCCTCACCAATCAGCGCATTGGGGTCTTCACTCAGTTCATCGCCTTCTTGGATTAGCACATTATTGTTGATCCTTTGTTGTAAAGAGGCAAGTTTGGTTTGTAAATCACTACGCAATAAAAGTGCTTCTGCTAGTTTCATAGATTTGTTTTTAAAGTTTTAGGTGAATCTTATGCTGCCTCTGTGCAATCAAAGCTGCAAGCGAGTTTTGTAATTCTAAGAAGTGAAATTTTGCTCAAAAATGATAAGAGCATAGAAGCATGCTCTTATCGCTATAGATTAGAAGTTTAGTGGAACACGGTTTCCAAAGCTTTCAAACCGACTTTCGGATCAAGCAGACCATTGTAAATTTCAGGGATTTCACGTTCCACCCCAAAGAATTCATAAATGGCAAGCATCGCCCCACGAACTGAATATTCCACAGTAAAGACCACATCGTCTTCAATTTCCACAAACTGTCCAAGGAAAGCAAAGTTTTGTGAGCCTTGAGGAATCACCTGAGGACGATCTCCCAGTTTACGGCAGGCGAATAGGGCAGAGGCATATGGCATCATGGCAGTGGTTACATTGGTGGTTGCCAAAACATGATCTAAAATGTCGTCAAAACCGAGCTGTTTAATCAGTTCTGTTAGAATTTCTTGCCCTGTGGCTTCGGACATTGGTTTTTTGATGTAATCGCCTATATGGTCAATTTGGAAACCGTAGCCCCATAAGGTATATAAACCTTCAGGTAAGTCAGCAAAGTGTGGCTGTGCAGGAACCACAATGGATAAATGCCAACCTGACTCATACCAAGTCATCAGTGCGCCAGTGCCTGGTTCATTTCCCGTATAGTCAATAATACGTTTAAGCAACACGTCATCTTTCATAGTTAGCGTGAAAGACTCCCACTTATGTTCATCGACATTGCCATAAAAAGTCATTGGACGGCCAAAGTCTGGGGCTTTTTGTGCCAGAGTTTCCCAAAGCGTCCAGCCATGGTCTTCTCGATGACGAATGAGGGCAGGCACGTCATGATTACCACCATAACGTGAGTCTGCTGTAATAGAGCCTAAAGTGAAAATAGCTAAATCATTGGCTTTCAGATTAATTTGCTCTGAGCCTTCAGGCAATTGTACATATAGTCGCGAGGCATGGCGCTCTTGAGTTTCAGCATTGGTAATGAAATCCGCATCTGTAACATAGTGTCCAAAACGCACATTGACGCCTTGTGCGACTAGCCAACGCTGTAGGGGCAGAATCATCGAATCATATTGGTTGTACTTAGTACGTTTGACACCCGCTAAGGTATGAATGCGTGGCAATTCTTGAATAAAACGCAAGAAATAGCGTCTTAACTCTGCTGCACTGTGCCATTTTTGAAAAGCGAAAGTGGTGCGCCACATGCGCCAGAAATTGGTTTCAAAAAAAGCCTCATCAAAAAACTCATCAATGCGGCGGCTACCAATTTTTTCTTCTTTTGAAGCCAAGAGGCGCAGCATCTGTGCACGATGTAGCGTATTCAGCCCAAGCTTTGCCGCATCCGCAATGACATGTTCGGCATCAATCAAACGTGCATTGGCATGGGTTTTCACTTGTTCATTAAACTCACGACATTCTTCACGTACCGAAACGTTTGGATCTTCTAATGATGGAATACTGGAAAATAAGTCCCATAGGCACAAATAAGTTTCATCGGTCAGCATTCGCCCACCACGTGTTACCCAAGCTTGCGCGGCATGCGGTGTATGTCCGCCATCCATCGAGCCACCTGAAATATCGAGTTCTTCTAAAATATGGATATTTTTGGCAGGAACTTTGGCATCACGAATCGCAAATGCAGCAGCAGCCATACCTGCGATACCACCACCAATGATCCAAAGATGGGATTGTTGCGCGTCTAATGGGGTGCGCTTCTTATTTTGCATGGTTCACCTGTAATTATGATGTTAAAAATTATGAAGTTAAAAAATGTGGTTTTTAGAAATAAAACCTTATAAATAGTAAGTCTTTTTATATATGAAAAATGTATGAAAAGGGAAGCAATTCCCCCATTATATTTTGTAATCAAAAATAAGCACATGATGGCTATTTTTAATACACATTTGTCTTTTTATTAAAATTGAATATGATCTAAATAACTGATGTTGAAGTTTATTGTTGAGTAATTGCTCTATTGTTGTTTTCACTATGGCCTATGCCAAATTTCCTTAAAAATAGGCTTTTTATTTATCATTAAAAAATATAATGGATGTACACGCTGTGGCTTGATCACGATATAAATGTGAAAAATAACTGATAAAGTGAATATCGTAAAAACTTTGTTTAGCGTAAAATCGCAGCTGATAAATTCTCTCAATTTAGAGGTCACTCTTGGAATCATTTTGGATTTTGGGCTCGATTGCCTTTGCATTAATGTTAGGCGCAATGAGCCCTGGACCGACGTCGATTTATGTAGCAAAAAATTCGATTGCGATTTCTCGAAAGCATGGCCTCTTTACCGCATTGGGAACTGGAACAGGCGCAGCTGTTTTTGGTCTGTTGGCTGTACTTGGTTTACAAGCCTTTTTGTTGGCAGTGCCGTCAGCGTATTTGGCCTTAAAAATTTGTGGTGGGATCTATTTGCTTTGGCTCGCGTTTAAAATTATTAAACATGCTAAAGAGCCGATTGAGGCAGATCATTCCAGCTCAAAAGCAATGACTTTACGCCGTGCCTTTATGACTGGCTTAATTACTCAGCTCTCCAACCCTAAAATTGCGATTGTTCTAGCCAGTATTTTTACTGCACTTTTACCCAAAGAAATCCCAACCTATTACTATTTTGTACTACCTATCCTATGTTTCTTTATTGATGCGGGTTGGTGTTCGTTGGTTGCAGTGGCATTATCTGCTGAAAAGCCGCGCCGTGTGTATTTGAAGTTTAAAGCCGTATTTGACCGCGCAGCAGGGGCCGTAATGACGGTGTTGGGTTTGAAACTTATTTTTGGCATGAAGTGATAAGGTTTACAACAACAAAACTGGATTTTGTATAGGTAACTAAAAGCTAAATGGTTATAATCCCATTGATTTTTTAATGATTTTTAAATTAAAGATTTGAGGGATAAATTTTGAATAAATCTATATTTTTGGCCGTTTTGAGTGGCTTAGCATTATCTGCATGTTCAACAACAGAAACGTCAAAAACAATTCAATCACCGCAAGTAACAGCGGCAGTGGCGACCGTTAAATACGCTGGCACTAAAACGCCTGTTTCTGTAGGAAAATTTGACAACCGCTCAAGCTACATGCGTGGCATTTTTTCAGACAATGTTGACCGTTTAGGTGGTCAGGCGAAAACCATTTTAGAAACGCATTTACAGCAATCGGGTTATTTCTCTGTCCTAAATCGTGACAATCTTGCTGAATTACAACAAGAAGCAGGCTTTACTAAATCCTCTCAAGCCATTAAAGGCGCACGTTATGTATTAACGGGCGACGTGTCTGAATTTGGCCGTAAAGAAGTCGGTGATCATCAATTGTTTGGCATTTTGGGCCGTGGTAAAACCCAAATTGCTTATGCCAAAGTGAACTTAAATATTGTCGATGTAAAAACAGCTGAAATTGTTCACTCTGTGCAAGGCGCAGGCGAGTATGCACTCAGTGAACGTGAAATTTTAGGTTTTGGCTCTACCGCTTCTTATGACTCAACTTTAAACGGTAAAGTTCTAGATTTGGCTGTGCGTGAAGCGGTTAATAATTTGGTGTTGGATATTCAAACCAATAAGTGGTCTGCGCAGTAACTGGTTTGAATCAATGAAAAAAATCGTATTGGTTTTAGGTGCGATCTACACCATGACTTTGGTGGGCTGTGTTTCAGCGCCAAAATCGTTATACAGCTGGGGCGAATACCCGCAGCAAACCTATTTGATGTTGAGTTTGCCAGAAAAGACTTCTCCACAAGAGCAGATTGGCAAACTTGAAAAAGATATTGAAAAAGCCAAAGCCAAAAATGCAGCAGTGCCTCCGGGCTTGTATGCGCATTTGGGTTTATTGAATTTAAATATCAATAATGGGCCACGCGCCGTTCAGTATTTTGAACTTGAACGCCAAACCTACCCAGAGTCGACAGTATTAATGGATCGTCTTTTGAAAAAAATGACAGCCCAGTCTGCGGCAGGGAGTGCGAAGTGAAACATTTCAAAAAGCTATGCGTGCTTGGCCTTGCTGTGACACTCTTCACTGGTTGCGCTACGACACCTAAAAGTAAACGTGACTTATCTGCATATCATGCCAATATGCCAAAATCCATTTTGGTGTTGCCGCCTGTGAATGAGTCACCCGATACACGGGCAACCTATGGATATTGGTCTACCGTGACTTTACCTGTGGCAGAAGCGGGCTATTATGTGTTCCCTATTTCTGTGGTCGATACGTTATTTAAAGAAAATGGCGTAACCAATGGCTATGATGCGCAGCAAATTCCAATTCAGAAACTCAATGAAATTTTTGGAGCGGATGCTGCGCTGTATGTCAAAGTTAAAGAATATGGTTCTAAGTATCAGGTGATTCAATCCGTTTCGACCGTTGCGGTAGAGGCGAAATTGGTTGATTTAAAAACCGGAGCATTATTATGGGAAGGTCAGGAAAAAATCCAACAAGCCAATAATAATAGCAACGCAGGTCTGGTCGGGATGTTGGTGGGTGCCTTGATTGACCAAATTTCCAATCACTTATCTGACAAGGCTTATGTACTGTCTAACAGTGTGAGTACGCAGTTGTATGCTCCACAGTTGATGCAGCAAAAAGGGTTGCTATATGGACCTCGCTCTCCGCATTTTGTACAAAACTCGATGAGTCCACAGCAGTAAAAAAATCCCCTCAAATGAGGGGATTTTTATGATTTAACAAACTTCTATTTGGTTTGAAGTGACTTTTAACTCGCAGCCCAAAGAAGAGACGATTTTCGTATAAATTAATCCTTAAAATGCACAGGAATCCATTGATAGCTTTTCCCATCTGCCGAATAGATATGTCCAATCGCAGGGAATGGTAAGTGTGGTGCTGCAATGGTTTGCCCGCCTTTTGCATATTCCGCAAATTGCTTTAAGCGGGTTTGTACTGCTTTTTTCGGGTCGATATCATAATCGATTGCGGTTTCTGGTTTGTCGAATTGCACAGTATGAGAGTGCACAATGTCACCAATAAATACCATCGTTTCATCTTTGGTTTTTAACTCATAGCTAAAATGTCCGGGTGTATGCCCCGCGGTATTAATCACTTTAAAGCCTTGAACTTGATCGCCCAACTGATACGTTTTGAAGCGGTTTTTGGCTTGATACGGCGCAATGGCTTGTTTAATTTTTTCAACAGTTCCTAAGTAACCTGCTTGTTTTTCTTTCGGGAGCTTTTCGACCTGTTTCGGGTTTAGCCAATAGTTGGCTTCATCGTTCGAGACATACACTGTGGCATTTGGAAAGTTTGCCGCTCCATTTTGGCTAATACCACACACATGGTCTGGGTGTAGATGGGTCAGTAAGATGGTATCGACTTGTTCTGGTTGATAGCCTGATGCTTTTAAGTTGCTTAACACTGAACCCAAATGTGCGCCAAAACAGCTCGCAGCGCCGCTATCCACTAAAACCAGCGAATGACCTGTATTCACGAGGAAGGCATTGACTGAGGTTTGTACGCCTTTGGCTTGATCGGCAGCGTATTTCTTTAAAATTTCATGTACTTCTTTTTCTGGAGTATTTTGAAATAGCTTCGGTGACATGAAGTTGGTGCCATCGAGCAGGGCTGTAATTTGTACATCACCTGCTTGGTATTGGTAATAGCCTGAGACTTGTTTTTGTTGGGGGATGGAAGATTCGGCAGCTTGGGTGGTGATGGCTGTTGTGCTTAGGGTTAAAGCGAGAAAAAGTGGTTTTAAAGTCTTCATAAGTTTCTTATAAGTTTTAAAGGGATAGGTTGTTTCTATCATGATAGGATTTTTTGTGTTGGGTTAATAGATCAATTGATACAATAGACTTCCTTCATAAATCATTTTTCAATCAATTTAATTGTTTATCTTTCACCCAATCTAAATTGTATATGCCAGCAAGTAAATTAAACCGCAGGTTTAATCTTTTACGACGATTTCTATATACACAAGATAAAATCTTAAAACATTTCATCCTTCCAAATACATGCTCTACTTGAATTCGTCTACGACCAATCTCTCTATTTAACTTTTTTAATTCAGAATCTAGTTTTTCAGTTTTCTTTGCTTTAGATGGCATGAGGCATCCAAAACCCAATTTCTTTATCCCTAAATACCCCTTATCAACGATAAAAAAGGGCTTAAATTTTAATTTCCTCATGCTTTTTTTAAATATTTTAAAATCATGCATGCTTCCATGACTTCCACATACACTCAGTATTTCACCTGTTGTATAGTGCATAGATAACTGAAATTTAAAGGTATGTCGCTTTTTTTTACCGCTATACCATTTCTTCTGTTTTTTTTGGACGTTGAACTAATATTTCAGTTGCATCAATCACAACAACTTCCCAATCCACTTCATCTCGATTAGGAAGTTGTTTTGGCAAGTTAAATTTTCCAGAACCGATTAAGGTATCTTCAATAACACGTGTGATACGAATTGCACTCGTTTCAGATACACCGTAACTCATACCAAGATGGAAAAATGTTCGATATTCTCTCCAATATTCTATACATAAGAGCAAACGATCTTCCAACGGTAATTTATGCGGTCGTCCTTTACCAATATGACGAGGTAACTGCTTATTTAGCTCGGCCAACATGAGGTTAAATGTAGCCCAACTAACACCGGTAAGCCTACGAAACTTAACGTCTGATAATTTTTGAATATCTTTGAATTTCATCCAAGGATTATCTCTTGAATTAAATAATTTTGCTGATTAATTTAAGATCAAATAAATTGTACGTTTTTTGATTTATGACGGAAGTCTAATATATAAATAATTGAAATTTGATATGAATAATGACGTCATGGAAAAAGATTGGTTCAATTTTCAGGAAAAAATTGCAGAACATTTTAGAAGTTTAGGTGTGCAAGCTGAAACAAACAAAACAATCAGAGGCGTAAGGACAGAACATGATTTAGATGTTTATGTAACTTCAAAATATTTAGGGACTAAACACCTAATATTAAGTGGGTGATAGAAGCTAAATATTGGCAGACAAAAATTCCAAAAGAAAAAGTATTAGCTTTAAGAACAATTGTTGATGATATTGGGGCAGATAAAGGATTTATTATTTCACAAGTTGGATTTCAGTCTGGAGCAATTGAGGCATGTCAAAATACAAATATTCAACTATATACGTTTGAGGAGTTTGTCACTCTTAGTAAGAATTATATTCAGAACGAAATTCTTGATACTTATGTTCGTAGAGCAAGATTGCTGCATATCAGGTATTTCTCACATAAAAAAAGAATCCGAAAAGATTATGGTTTAAGAGGTGAACTTGGTGAAGTTGCATGCTTTTCAGGTGCTTGGTTGTTAACAACAGTATTCGATGTATTGGAGGAAGCTAGAACTCAAAAATATCCAATTGATTTACAAACTCATATGGTAGAAAAAGTTGGAAATGATTTAGCTGAGGATTTTATTGAATTAGTTCAATGGTTAAATCTAAACCTTAATTGGTTAGATGAGAAAATTTTAAAGGCGGAATATCAAATGATGCAAGATGGCGTATTTGAACCTAATTTAATTGATCCTGATCTTAATCAAAAAACTTGGAATGAAATTGCTCAATCGATGAAAGGTGTAGAAGATAAAAGTTTTCAACAAATCATTCAAGATTTTCTAAAATTACGTTCAAAATAAGCTATCTATTTAAAATTAAAAAAGCCCCTACAACGTAGAGGCTTTTCTTGTCTAGCATTTAAAATATTAAGAAACTTTATCACCAGCTTTAGCACCAGATTCAGGTGAAATCACCCAAACACCTTCGCCATTACCCGCTGCAAGCACCATACCGTTAGAAATACCAAAACGCATTTTACGTGGTGCAAGGTTAGCGACCATGACCACCAATTTACCTTTAAGGTCTTCAGGTTGGTAGAACTCACGAATACCACTGAATACATTGCGTGGTTCAGCTTCGCCGACATTTAAAGTCAATTGAAGTAGCTTGTCCGAACCTTCTACCGTTGCAGCTTCTAAAACTTCAGCGACACGTAGGTCAACTTTCATAAAGTCTTCAATGCCAATGATCTCTGCTTCACCTACTTTAGGTTCAACTTTCGCAGGTGCAGTTTTTTTCTCTTTCTTTTTCTCAACTTTTACAGGTTCAGCCGCAGCCGCTAAAGAGTCTTTAGATGCATCGACCATTGCTGCAACCGCTTTCGGGTCTACACGTTGCATTAAAGGTTGGAACAATGCAATTTCATGATCGACCAATGCTGTTTGAGCAGAAGCAAAGTCAAAGCGGTCTAGTTTTAAGAACGCTTGCACTTGAGCTGCTAAGGTTGGAAGTACAGGTGCAAGGTACACAGCCAATTGACGGAATAGGTTAATCCCGACCGAACATACATCGTGTACTTGCTGTTCTTCGCCTTCAATTTTAGCTAAAGCCCAAGGTTTTTTCTCATCAATATATTGGTTGGCTTTATCTGCAAGCGCCATGATTTCACGAATTGCAGCAGAGAACTCACGTGACTCGTATTGAGCGGCAATTGAAGCACCCGCATCAATAAAGCTTTGTACCAATTCAGGCTCTGCACAAGTTGCACTTAACTTATTATCAAACTTGGTATTGATGAATTTTGCACAACGGCTGGCAATGTTGACCACTTTACCAACCAAATCTGAGTTTACCTTTTGAACGAAATCATCCAAGTTCAGATCAGAGTCTTCAACTTTATCAGACAGTTTAGACGCGAAGTAGTAACGTAAATATTCAGGATTTAAATGCTCTAAATACGTTTCAGCTTTGATGAATGTCCCGCGAGACTTCGACATCTTCTGACCGTTCACCGTCAAGAAACCATTGACGAATAAACCTGATGGCGTACGGTAGTTTGCACCTTCAAGCATTGCAGGCCAGAACAGCGCGTGGAAGTAAACGATGTCTTTACCAATGAAGTGATAGACTTCTTTGTCAGAGTCTTTCTTCCAAAAGTCGTCAAAACTTAAATCAGGACGTTTCGCTTTGATATAGTTTTCAAAACTCGACATATAACCAATCGGTGCATCTACCCAAACATAGAAATATTTGTTTGGTGCATCTGGAATTTCAAAACCGAAATACGGTGCATCACGTGAAATATCCCAGTCGGATAGACCCGCTTCAAACCATTCATCCAGTTTGTTGGCAATTGAGACAGGTAAGCGACCTTGGTCACGTGTCCATTTTTGTAAATATTCTGAGAAATTCGGTAGTTTAAAGAAGTAGTGATCTGAAGATTTTTCTACAGGCGTCGCACCACTTAAAGTCGATTTCGGGTTTAAAAGCTCAGTCGCGTTGTATGTTGTACCGCAGACTTCACACGCATCGCCGTATTGATCTTCCGACTTACATTTCGGGCACGTGCCTTTAATGAAACGATCCGATAAGAACATGCCTTTTTCAGGGTCAAAAAGCTGGTTGACAGGACGGATGGCAATATTGCCTGCTTCGCGGTTTTTCACATAAATTTCAGAAGCACGAGAGCGGTTTTCATCACTATGGGTTGAATCATAATGGTCGAAATGCACGCCAAAACCGTCAAAATCACGGATGTGTTCTTTTTGCACATTGGCAATTTGATCTTCAGGTGAAATACCATTCGCTTCGGCACGTAGCATGATGGCTGTACCGTGAGCATCATCCGCACATACATAAGTCACATCGTGTCCCATTGCACGCATGGCACGAACCCAAATATCTGCTTGGATATAACCGAGTAAGTGTCCCATATGGATGGGGCCATTGGCGTATGGTAGGGCGTTAGTGACTAAAATATTACGCACGGATATGACTCTCTCATTCGTATTTTATATAAGGTCAACGATTTTACCTTAGATAGCCTCGACTTGCACAAGTGAATCGGTGAAAAGTTTTCAAACTTATAAGATTGTTGGCTACAATCACGAGAGTTTAATCTTTTGAATAGTCCTTATGCGTATACAAGAAATAAAACAATATAGAAATAATCGAGTAGAAAGAGGGGCAGAACCCATAAAAAATTTCTGTAATGTATGTATAGAATGTTCTACCGCCAGTGAGCAATTATTAGAAAGTAATTATGAAAACGAATTTAGTCATTTAATTGAAAGATCAATTGTCATATCGTTTATAAGTGCAGTAGAGGTCTACTATAAGGATATAGTGGATACAATTTTTAGACTTTGCCATTCTGAATTTATCAAAGAGCCATTGAAGCACATTCATCAAAATAAATATGATATTAATGAATTGGTTGATATGCATGTGAATATGATTCATCCATGTGAACTTGTAACAAATGGTTTGTCTTTTCAAAATATTGAAAGTATAGAGAGAGTTTTTTCTAAATTTTTAAAAAAGGTTTTTGGAGTTCTTTAAATGGTATGCAATTTAGATTCAAAAATATGCCTGAAAAAATAGCCATTTACGAAGATAAGTACCTCCAATCTCTAAAATTTTTATTTAATTTACGACATGAGCTTGTACATGACGCAGCTAAACGAAAGTTTATAGATTCTAATTTGATTGAACATATTGATAATGCAAGTTTTTGTATTATGTTTTCTAATATAGTTTTACTAAATATGATTAATGAAAATATAGATCCTGAATTAGAGCTTGATAAATTAAAAAACAATAAATTAAATAGTCTATGATTTCAAAAGTTTTCTTTTTTAACCTCTTAAGAATATTAAAGAGTATCAATTTATGATCGATGATGATTTTGATTTCGACCAACCCGTAACCCGAATTCCGCAAAATCCACAAGCGACCAAACTACTGGGCAATCGACTTTTACAACAAGCTGAACAATATCTTGCTTCAATGGGTAGTCAAGCTCATGCACAATTGGTCGAGTCGCTTCGTCAGCTCGAGTCTGAAGATCCGTACTTTGCAATAATGGCCGATCAGCTTGAGTATGAAAGTGATGAACCAATAGCCAATGACTTGCTCAATCTGTTGTATTTCTGGCAAATAGCCCATGAAAAAGAAGCGGATATGACTAAGTTTCAATTGCCCAATTTAATTCAAACGGACTATTTCCAAACGACTTTGCTTGACGCTTACGACGCGATGGATTTGGGAGCATTCCAAGCCCAACGTCGCAGCGTGATTGAAGAAACCTTAAAACTGTATCAACAGCAGTGTTATGCCGGTTGTATTACAGTTCTTTATGGTCAAATAGAAGGAATTTTGACGGATGCGCTGATTGAACATGGCTATTTACAGCAAAATCAAACCAAGTTTGTCGATGTGTATAAAATCGTGCCGGGTTTGAAAGGCCATGAAGTCAAAAGCCTATGGCATAAAGTTAAAATTGCCAGTGAAATCAATCCGTATTTTCTGAGCCTTGAAGCATTGAAAATGGATGCGAGTTCGAGTGTCACCGCTAGCCGTCATAATATGGTACACGGTGCGGATGTGACCCATTTCACGCAAGCACGCAGTTTCATTTTGTTTATTTGGCTGTTTGCGGTCATCAGTTTTATCAGTACTTTAAAGCGTTAGTCTCTTCCGTTGAGTGGTACAGGATGGAGTTTAAATTGATGCATCCTGTACAGCTATTGTTTCCAAATGATGCAAATGACGTCAGCACTTAAAAAGCAAGGTATAACTCTGAGTTAAGCAAAACTTTAAGTACGAAAGAGGGCTGTGACATGACGAATGACAATAAACTCGATGATTTAAAAACCAAAGCGACTGAGTTGGGCGAAGACTTGAAGTTGAAAGCGCAAGAGGCAAAACTCGAAGGCGAGAAAGTACTGGAAGATGTTAAGCATCAGGCCACTGAAGCTAAGCTTGATGCTGAAAAGCAGCTGACTGACTTAAAGCAGAACGCAGCAGAAAGTAAAGCCGAAGGTGATGCCGCTTTTGAGCAAAAGTTGGAGTCTGCACAAGCCAAAGCTGAGCACGCGAAACAAGTCGCGCAGGAAAAATTGGATCATTTTAAAGTTGAAGCAGGGCATAAACTGGATGAGGCGAAACTTAAAGCCACTGAGTTAAAGCATGAGGCCGAAATTAAACTGGAAGAATTTAAGGTGCAAGCCACTGAAAAGTTTGACGAGTTGAAAAAGAAAGCCACAGAAACACTGCAAAAGTTTAAAAAAGACGACCAAGCTTAATCCGTCTGAAACGGCGAATGTCGATTTTTCCGAATTTGCGAATACTATGGCGTAGACTGTGTACTGAGTGCAGGGTCTGCGTCTAAATTAAACCACATGATGCTCTGAATTTGATTGTTCACGGTGCGAATGGTGTAACGATAGTTTGCAATTTCATATACATATACCGTCTCAAGTGGGCCATTCGGCGCACTGCTGATTGGGGTAGAGGACATAGAAATTGGCGATAAATCGATTTTTTTCTGCATGTCCTGAACTTGATCACCGATAGTCACCGTTTGACCCGCAGGGGTTTTAAATGAATTGGTTGATGTATCTGCAAAACTAAAGCTAGATATGGTGCAAGCCAAAACAACCACGGCCCAAAGTTTCATTTTTTTCTCCCCAAATCGCGTCAAGATAGAACAATAGAATATAGATATTTTGCTATGCAATAACATCACCTTAAATGGGGAGATTGGATTGTACTTACAATTCTTTACGTTAAAATAGGATCCAATTCACCGATTTTATTTTTTTAGTTAGCTTAAGCGACTAAGCTTCGCCCTTTGGTATTCAGCGTATAAAACCAACTAAAAAGCTAGGAATACTAAATTTCATGGCATAATCCATAAATACTGAACTTAACCTAAGTTCGTTTTGTGGTTAAACTATAGCATTCAGCTGAATACTCGAATTTGGAGTACATATATGTCGTGGCTTTCTTCTCTTAAATCAGTTTTTTCTCCTGCGCAGGAGGTAAAGGAAGAAGAAATCCAAACAGTACTGCAAAACTATATCTTGCCCAATTCAAACCATGCGTTGAAAGACCGCATTACTCAAGTGAATGTGCAGGGCAATATTCTGCAAATTACCATCAATACTTTTCCTGCCGAAGCCGATGATTTACAACATATTCATGATGATTTGGCGGTTGCGCTTGAAGCATGCGGTATCAAAGAGTTAAACATGCATGTGATTCAACAAAAAACGGGACATAAAGAAAAGTCCGGTGGCTGTGGACATCAGCATGCTGAAGGTGAGAGCTGTTCAAGCCAAGCAAAAGAGGCTGCACCGAAAAGCAATTTACCCCCAGTGATTGATGCTTCAGGCTCAGCACCCCAAGTTGCTGCACAACCCGTTGAAACTGATCCAAACAATCCACCCATTCAAAAAGCAGCGCCACAACAACGTGATGTGCCGAAGCATCCGCGTATTCAAAATGTGATTTTGGTGTCCTCGGGCAAGGGGGGCGTGGGCAAATCCACAACCACGGTAAACCTTGCACTTGCTTTGCAAAAGCTCGGCTTAAAAGTTGGGGTCTTAGATGCGGACATTTATGGTCCAAGTATTCCGACCATGTTGGGCAATGCGGGCAAAACGCCGATGATTGAAGCGGAAAATTTTGTACCCTTAGATGCCTATGGTTTGGCAGTGTTATCGATTGGGCATTTAACAGGTGATCATAATACTCCTGTGGCTTGGCGTGGGCCGAAAGCGACAGGGGCGTTGATGCAATTGTTCAATCAAACCTTATGGCCTGACTTAGATGTCTTGATGATTGATATGCCACCGGGTACAGGCGATATTCAGTTGACGCTTGCGCAGCGTATTCCTGTGACAGGTGCGGTGATTGTCACCACACCGCAAACCGTGGCACTTATGGATGCGACTAAAGGCATTGAGCTATTTAACCGCGTACACATTCCAGTCATGGGCGTTGTGGAAAATATGTCGACCCATATTTGCTCAAATTGTGGATTTGAAGAGCAAATTTTTGGTACGGGTGGCGGTGATAAACTGTCGGAGCAATATGCTATTCCGCTGTTGGGACGTTTGCCTTTAAATGTACAAATCCGTGAAAATGCGGATGCAGGCAAGCCTTCTGTTTTAGTGGAAGACAGTGCAGCAGACAGCTATATGCAGATTGCTGAAAAAATTGCAGCCGCACTGCCTCAGGCTGAAAAAGACCAGACCCGTATTTTCTAAATCAGCCATAAATGAAAAAAAGCCCAACACATTAAGTTGGGCTTTTTTTTGCTTTTTTAGGAGAGTGAATAGGACTGATTTTGTTTTTTGGCTTGCATAATATTAATGCTGATCGCAATCACCACCATCACAATCCCGATAATATCAGTCACAGTTTCAGGGATAATCATACATAAAGCACCTGCACCTAAGAAAATCCGCCAGAACCAGTTCAAACCAACTTTAAAGTAACCTTCAACTGCTGCACCCAGTGCCAAAATCCCAACCACTGAGGTAAAGACAATACTCACAATAGTCGTCCAAGCAGGAAAAGCAAACTCACGTGCATTGACTGCGACATTGGCTGTATCAATCATCAGCATGGCAGGGTTATAGACGAACAGGAACGGGACAATGAAACCCGCTAAAGAAAGCTTCAAGGCTTGAAAACCTGTGCGCATTGGGTCGCCTCCTGCGATTCCCGCACCTGCAAAGGCGGCTAAGGCGACAGGGGGAGTAATATTGGCAAACAGACCAAAGTAGAACACAAACATATGCGCCACCAGTGTGGGAATATCAAAGTTTGCCAAAGCGGGTGCAGCCATAGTCGCGGTAATGATATAGGCTGGAATCGAAGGAAGCCCCATACCTAAAATCATCGATGCAATCATGGTAAAGAACAGCGTTAGAAATAGGCTGCCTGCACCGATGCTCATAATCGAAGAGGTCATGACAGAGCCAAAGCTGGTCAGGCTCACCACGCCAATAATAATCCCTACCACAGCGCAGGCTGCCATGACCGAAAGGGATTGTTTTGCACCATCGGCGAGCGCTTCTAATATTTCTTTGAAGCCCATACGGGTCGATTTTTGGAAACTCGCCACAATCACAGTTAAGACAATGGTGTAGACCGCGGCATAACTGACAGGAATGGATTGAAAGAGGAAAAATACCAAAGCCACGATTGGAATAAGCAAGTGCCCTCGCTGCTTTAGGACATCTTTAACCCGTGGTAAATCCGCTTTCGGTACGCCTTTTAAATTGTCTTTACCAGCACGGAAATGAACTTGCGCCATCACACCTAAATAGTAGAGTAAAGCTGGAAGGGTGGCTGCAAGTGCAATGGTGCCATAACTTACACCCGTAGTTTCAGCCATAATGAAGGCACTGGCTCCCATCACCGGGGGTAAAATTTGTCCACCTACAGAGGCACTGGCTTCAACAGCACCTGCAAAATTTTTGTGGTAGCCAATTTTTTTCATCAGGGGAATGGTAAATGAACCAGTACCTACGACATTGGCCACTGCTGTGCCATTAATGCTGCCCATAAATCCACTGGAAATGACGGCAACTTTTGCAGGGCCACCTTGTTTATGTCCTGCAAGTGCCATTGCAAGATCATTAAACAGTTTTCCCATGCCTGATTTTGCCAGAAAAGCACCAAACAAAATAAACAGGAAAATAAAAGTGACTGAAGCACCGATTGCGGAAGAATAAAGTCCTTCGGTTTTTAAATACATTTGCCCGAAAATATCACTAATACTATATGGACGTGTCAATAAACGATCAGGGACCCAGTCATAGTGGCTAAAAAACGGATAAGACAGAAAGACTAAACCTAAAATAGGCAGCATCCACCCCATGACCCGCCGAGCACCTTCAACCACCAGCACCACGGCTAAAATGGCAAAAACAATATCTAAGGTGTTTGGAATCCCCCCACGCGTGGTCATAATGGATTGATATTCTTTCCAAAGGTATAAAAAGGTTGCTAAAGAGGCTAAGGCAAGTAACCAATCCAACCAAGGGATGCTTTGTCGTGAACTGGACTGACGCGCAGGATAAAGTAGAAAGATCAAAACCAAACCAATAGCGACATGGGCGGAACGTTGAATCAGTTCGGGTAGTGGATTAAAGGTAATAAATAAATGAAATAAGGAATAGAAAATAGCAATCGCCGCTATGAACCATGCTACAGACTTGTTGCTTGGGGAACGAGTCACTGACTCACGATCAAATTTTTCTAAAATGGCTTGTTGTTGCTGCTCGTCTAATTGTTCAGGGGCAACTTTTTCTTCATTTTGAGTCATCGGCATTCTCCGATCTGCCATGCTTTCCACAAGGGCTGTTGTTGTGCTGTAATTTGCACCAAGGTGTAATCTGGATATTGTTGAAAAATAGGCCAGACGCGCTGGTGAATGATGATACTGCCTTGCATATTCTTGGAAATGATCCAGTTGATTTGATCAATTCGCCGATTAACTTTCATTCTGACTATACCGTCTTTTTGAAAGATGATGGGATAGTCATTCGGTGTGCCTGCACCGAAAGAAATCAGGTCGGTGTAGCGCAATATAAAGTGCTGTTGCTCCCGTTGATAGTTTTCAATCCAACGAGTTTTTTCAACTGAATGTTTCCACTGCAAACTAAATTGTGCTGTTGAAATTCGGCACTGCATTTGAGCAACAGACACTTCGCTATAGCGAACAGGTAAGAACAACAGCCCGCATAAACCGAGTAGAAAAAGTGCAGTAAACACTGCACTTTTTTTCAGCTTCATTTTTTCGCTGCGAGTTCGTCGTAATAACGCTTAGCCCCAGGATGTAGCGGAGCAACCACGCCTTTTTGAGCCGTTTCCAGATTAATTTCTGTCGCTGCCTGATGTGAGTTGGCCAATTGTCCTAAACTATCAAAGAAGGTTTTGGTCAGTTTATAGATATCACCTTCAGAAAGATCGGAACGTACCACTAAAGCATTCATAATGGCCGCAGTTGGAATATCTTCTGCATTACCATAAGTGCCTTTCGGAATATTTAGAGATAGGAAATAGGTTTGGTTTTTGGCGATTTGTTTCACTTTCTCAGGATCGATCCCGACCAGTTGTAAATCGAAACCTTGTTGCAGTTCCATCAAGGATGAGTTGGGGATACCACTGGTTAAGAATGCAGCGTCAATTTTTCCACCCTTTAAAGCATCCGCGGCTTCTGCATAGCCTAGATAGTCGACCTTCACGTCATTGTAAGTAATACCAAAACCATTTAAGAGGGTGCGCGCATTAACTTCAACCCCTGAGTTTTGTGCACCGACGGCAATGCGTTTACCTTTTAAGTCTTCAAGCTTTTTAATGCCTGATTTTTTTGACGCCACAATTTGCACATAGTTGGGATAAAGTGCTGCCACTTGTTGGACATTATCAATTTTCCCACTGGCAAAACTGCCTGTGCCATTCAGTGCTTCAGTTAAGCTGTCACTCATGACAAAAGCCATTTCGACTTTTTTCTGTTTGAGTAAGTTTAGATTTTCTACCGATGCACCTGTGGTTTGGGTTTTTGAATTTACACCGTAGGTTTTATTATAAATTTCAGCCAAACTGGTGCCAATCACATTGTATGGGCCAGATGCGCCGCCTGTCGCTATGTTGACAAATTTACTTTGGAGTTTGTCGGATGCTTGTGCATTGGTTTCGGTTTGAGCATCGCCTGAAGTCGTGGTTTTATTGTCACTTGAGCATGCTCCTAGACCTGCAAGTGCAATTGAAAGTAGCGTGAGTTGAGTCCATTTTTTCATATACTTTTCCTCGTTTTATTATCTTCAAAGCCATTCACTTGGCTCTTTTATCCTTGACTTAGCGTGATCAGATTGATGAATAAAAATACGCATGATTTAAAAAGTAACTGATTAAAAATCATTTGAATAGTTTTTTTTCATTAGTTATGTCTATTTGATTTATAAAATCATTGATTTGAAAAAAGAATAAAGCATATGGCGTCATATTTATGAAAGCTAGATTGGGTAAGGGGCTTATACGTTATTTATGTTAAGTATTGAATGAAAATTAAAAAACTGTTATCACGGTTCACTAAATTTGATTGCTTTCAGCAAGGCAAGTCATTACGCTTATAGCTATATATATGTGGGTCTGTGAATATGGTCACTTGGTTTTTTATTGGTTTAGTGATAACCATTCTTTTAACTCCAGGACCAACCAATACCTTACTTGCCTCTTCGGGCATTCAAGTCGGTATTCGTAAATCTTTGCGTCTCATTCCAGCAGAAGCTTTTGGCTATCTCATTTCAATCACGGCATGGGGCTTCCTTATTGGAAAAGTGTCCGTACACTTGCCTTTATTGCCGACTATTTTAAAACTGTTCAGTGCAAGCTATATCATTTATTTGGCCATCAAATTATGGCGTACAGCCGATGCTGAAGTGAGCTTTAATCAACCGACTATTCGGGCACGTGAACTGTTTTTGGCAACACTATTCAACCCTAAAGCATTATTGTTTGCTTCTGCCATTTTCCCGACTATTGCGTGGACAAAACTGGATTATTACTTGTCACATATGTCGCTGTTTTTGGTTTTGATTGTTCCAATTGCTTTCTTTTGGACTTTTATCGGGTCAATTTTAGCGAGCAATAAAATTCGTTGGCTGAACCAATCTAACCTGCAAAAAACAGCATCGCTGGTTTTGATGAGTTTTTCGATTCCGCTGAGCTATTCTGCGATTTTAAGCTTTTAATTTAGTAATTAAAGCCAGAAATTTTGCGAACTTAAACGCGCTTATTTTCATTGAAAGCGATTTCAGTTAAAGTACAACGCAATTATTGAAATTAAGCTTTTTTGGAAAGAATAAATGGCTATTAAGTCCGATCGTTGGATTCGCGAAATGAGCGAAAAACACGGCATGATCGAACCCTATGCAGAAAACCAAGTTCGTTTAGATGAAAATGGTCAAAAACTCATTTCTTATGGTGTGTCGAGCTATGGTTATGATGTTCGTTGTGCACGTGAGTTTAAAGTTTTTACCAATGTTCACTCGGCAATTGTAGATCCAAAAAACTTTGATGATAAAAGTTTTATCGACATTGAAGCTGATGTTTGTATTATTCCGCCGAACTCATTTGCTTTAGCACGTACCGTTGAGTATTTCCGTATTCCACGTAATGTGTTGACTGTGTGTTTGGGTAAATCGACCTATGCACGTTGCGGTATTATCGTAAACGTCACACCACTTGAGCCTGAGTGGGAAGGTCATGTCACTTTAGAGTTCTCGAACACAACGAATTTACCTGCGCGTATTTACGCCGGTGAAGGTGTTGCACAAATGTTGTTCTTCGAATCTGACGAAGTGTGTGAAACATCGTATAAAGACCGTGGTGGTAAGTACCAAGGTCAAACAGGTGTGACTTTACCGAAGACCTAAGTTTTTGATATTCAAGAAAGCGGATCATTGATCCGCTTTTTTTATGTCAATTCATTCATCGGAAAATAAATATTATCGGACAGTTGGTTTTGCATTTGTGCTGAGTTTCAGCATAATCAATTATGAAATAGAGTGCTTTGGTTGACGCAAATAAAAATTATAGTGCGCAGAGTAGAATGCCAAGCAAAGGATGTAGTACATAAAGATGCGGAGCATCGAATAATAAGGATGGTCGAGATGACGAATCGTATATATCCCGCAGGATTGAAAAAATCCTGTTTAGCTAGTCTTGTCGGATTCATGCTTGCGCAGCCTACATTTGCCCTTGAGTCACTTTCCGATGAATATCTAGCGGATACTACGGGTGAAGGCATTGCGTTACTTCCTGAAAACTTCAAGATGGTGTTTCAAGGGGCTAATGATCTCTCCACGGCTTCTAGTTATAACCGTGGCGTGGCCAATCCACAACAATACGACACGGGCTTTATTCGTATTATTCCTGTGGGTGAGAACTACTCCAAATATACCAATGCCGATGATCTGACCACGAAACGAACCAAAGCGGACATCTTTATTTATGGTTTAGCACTTTCACGGTCTGATAATAATGCCAATAGTCGTTTCAGCAATCAGGGCTTCACATGGGGAAGTGATGTTAACCCTTGGTTATTTCGCGCTGGCACAGCCACGGGGATTAAACAGTTTCATCAATCGAATGCAAGTTCAGATGTGAGCTTTCTAGGGCTAGAAGCGCCTTTAGCAACGGTTGTAGCGAGTGACGCAGATAATAATATTAAATTAGGTCTATGGTGGGATGCTTTTTCACGAAGTTGGAACTCCCAAAATAAAGTGGACCCTATCACTGGTGCACCGACAACAACCAATGCGGCTGCGGATCCTGATTTAAGTTTAAACCAAAGAATACGTTTACAGGCGGTTGCCAATGGATTGAGTTTAAATAGCTCACAGGTTCGTATGTTTCAAACGCAAGCATCTACCCTAGACCAGCAAAATAAAACGTTTGGGATGGCCGCTTTACTTCGGATCAATACCAATGATGATCCATCTGGATTGGTCTATGCCAACGATGACGCAAATAAAGCGCTATTGAATGCTAAAGTCCTTCGACTGAGCACAGCTGCGACCAACGACGGTACGGCAGTCACACCCGCATTAGATCGTTCATTGGCTCCAATTTTTGATGCGAGTGAGGGACTTTATTTATACAGCCCAAATATTAACTTGGTCTTGGGTAATATGTATCAGCCTTTTGTTGTAGGTTCGGAAGGACGCAATATTATTCTCGAAGTCACGCGTATTCCGAATGTGCCTGAGATTTATAAGCAGATTTATACCTACTACCCAGATGTACAGGGTGGAAACAATGCTGACTATAAAGGATCAACCTGTAATGTGGCCTATTGTGGTTCGAATTTTGTTCAAACGGGGACAGGGGGTACCGCGATTCAGTACCAAGGGAATAACGCAACACATAGCAGTATTTCGATTGGTAGCGTGACACGAGATCCGACCACCAATACGCTCAAAGCCAATACGGCGACACAATCTACTGGTGTCGTATTCCGTGGGACTGGAACAGCAGTTCCTGTAAATCTCGGTTCAGTTGCTATAGATGGTGTATTGATCCAACACTTAAAAATTAAGACCACAGGGTTATAGGATACTGACATGATAAAAAAACTATGTGTAACCATGTTGATGTCGGTATCCATGTTGTCTCAAGCGGGTTTGGTAGATTTGGATAATAAGGAGCTGGTCGGTGTGACTGGACAGGGTGGTGCAGATTTGAGCTTAACCCTATCGATCAACCACCAATATGCCAATGATATGAGTTTAAATACGATCTCTAGGATCAATGGTGTAGATGCAAATGGGCGAGCTATTGTCACTGAAGCCTATTATCAAATGCGCGCAAATCAAGATTGCGCTTTATTAGAACTGTGTCGTATCTCCATTTCCCCAAATAATCATAAGGAAAATGGGCAACGAAAATGGCTGGTGTTTAAGCAGTTCCAAGGCACCATACAAATTGATAAATTTTCGCTGGAAGGTACCACAATTCTGAATAAAGAAGGTAAGCCACAAACTGCAATGTTGTTAAAGTTTTTCGATGATAAACCCCTTAAAATTCGTAACTTAGGTTTTGCCAGCCTTTCAGTAGAAAGTGGTGAAAATGGATATTTCAATACCTCAACGTATAACAGTTATGGTACGAGTAAAACTGTACCAACTTTTGATAAAGGTCAGGAACAAGGCTTTATGGGCTTAAATGTTCACGGAAACTTACATCTGGATGGAAATCTAAAAATCTTTAGCTATAACTGCTCGGGCACTGCGGGTAGCCGCTGTTAGACACATAGTTTCAAAAGGATATTGAGATGTATAAAATAATAAAACTAAACCTTCTGACACTGTGTATCTGTGCAGCGAATCAAAGTTATGCATTACAAGCTTTGAATGATCAGATTTTAAGTGATGTGACGGGTCAAGATGGTATTTCAATTACCCATGAAGCTTCAAAAGTTGACATTAAACAATTGAATTGGGTCGATCCAGCGGAAATCGGAAAAACACCGATTAAACTGGGTTTACATGATATTGAAGTAAAAACGGCGACTGGTTATAACAACATTAAAACCAAACTCGATTTTGATGTGGGAACAACACAATTAGCCAATGGTACGCAAGGGGTTGGTATTCAGCTCTCTGCAAGTGTGTCACCTTTTACCGCAACGGCTGCCCAAATCATGCTGATGTGTTCACCAAATTGTGCAACGGGTGAAACGGATCAAAATTTAGGAAGTTTTAAGCTTTCAACTATTTCACCTTTTGAAGTGTACTTAGCAACGACGAATGGTCTGTTTAACCGCGACTCAAAGGTGCATTTAGATTTTAAATTACAGAATGCCAGTATTAGTTATGGACAGAATAATCAAGATTTAACCTTAAAAGATTTCAACTTCAATTTATCTGCTGATGGATATCTTTATATCGATGAAACGGAAGGTGTGGTTCTCACTTCAAAGGGCAGTATTGGCGATAATATTGTTGTTTTAGGTCGAGTGGAAGATAAAACTGATGTGCATGACAGTCGTGTAGGTAATGCCACAAATCCGGGGTTAAACGTTGATTTACGTTATGGCTCAGTAAACTCGACTCATCGAAACTTAATTCGAATAGGGGCATCGGGTGCTTTAACCAATGGCAAGATCGCGTTGAATGCTGACCAAACTGGTGTTGCTAAGTTTAATACGGTCAACCGTGTTAACGGTAATGTTCAAGAAAATGAGGTGGTTGCATCTGCAGGTTATGGTTTTAAGAATGCGGGTGGCTTACATTTAAATGTATCGGCTGACTTTACCCGTGCAGGGAATAGTTTGCTTGGTGCTAGCACGCCAACAACGTTTGAATTAGGACACACTGGTACAGGCAGTTACGCCATCGAGTTTTCAAATTTATCACCGCTCAATGTACGTACTTCTACTGACCCCAATTCAGCAATAAACAGTCAAAATGCCTATATTGATTTTGGCCAGATTTATATCAATAACATTCGCACCAACTCAATGGGTTTTGTAGTCAATGACCAAATTAAGACGATATTGGGTGCGCAAAACTATGAGTTGATTTATAACCCATCACCAACGGGCAATGCTTCAAATATGGCTTTTATTGCTGTACGTGGACTCGATTTTCAAGCCATTGCACGTAAAGCTCGCTTTATTTCAGATAATTCTATTGTGGTAAACAATACTAACGAAGGGACATGGGGCTTAGGTATTCCAATTTATAACCTAAATGCCAATGCAGCATTTTTTGCCAAGAAATATACCAATACCGCTGGAACAGTGAAGGATGGGTTGGGTTATGACATCGCAGTATCAACTGATGGTTACGGTGAAGATAGTCAAGGCAACCCTAAAACAACGTCTATTATCGTCATTGATGGTGCGATGAGTAAGCATGGCGAAGAAGTTAACTACTATACAGGCTTACGTAATATTGACTCATATTTTAAAGCCAATGGTGTGATTGGTTTTAATGAAAATGAAATCTATATCAAAGCCGATAGCTTATTGTTTGCTGCCAATGCGGAAATCGCAATCGGGCAGCTTCCGGGTGCACTATATAACTGTCCAGCAGGGGTAAATAGTTGTGCCAAAGAAGTCGTACCGATTAATAACTTTGCCAAAAAAGATGATGTTCTCGCATCGATTGCTTTTATGTTGGATGGTAAAGGTGAACTCTTTATTATTCCAGGACTTGAGGCTGTAGGCGGAACACCGCAAAGCAATTATCTGTCATTTAAATCCAATTTTGAGTTTAATACGTTGAGTAGTACAGACCTGAGTAATGAAAGTAAAAAAGGCAGTTTTATTAGCCTCAGTAATACCGATAGCAATGGAACAACAACAAAAACCTCAAGTTTTAACTTGAACAAAATGCAAGGTCACTTAGGTTTGAATGGCAAAATTCATATGCAAAAGGACTCAGTGGTCATAGATAATCAAGTGCAATTTAACTATAAGGCATTAGCAGGTGGACAAGGAGCAGCCTTTAGGACGGAGGTCGCATTGTCTCCAACAGGTACCATGCAGAAGGTTGCCGATATTGCTATTACGGGTGGGGCTATGCGTAGCACATTAGGGATTACACCGCGCTAAAAAGGATGACAAGGAATAAATAAAATGAATAAGTCTTTAATTTCAATTTTAATCACAGCGACTTTAGGTTTGAGTCAAAGTTATGCGATGACCGCTTTAAATGACGAGGAATTGTCAGAAGTTGAAGGTCAATCTTTGATGAATCTAGAGTTTCAGCAGGGGACGAATACAACCGATGCACAAGGAAAAGCATATAATCAATCGAACATTGGTTTTTATAAGTTAGCCCTTAGTGCGGAATTGGAGCTGAATGCCAATATTAAAAAGCTTCAATTGGGATGTGGTGGCGACAATAATTCAATTCGAGCCAACAGTTGTGATATTGATATTGATCATATTGGTTTAAGTGGACTACCTGATGATCCAAACTATACATCGGATCAGCGCGCAGCGACTTCGGCATTAATCACAAATCCATTTATTCAGTTCGCCATTAAAAATCCGACCTCAGCAGCAACACGTGAAGTACTCGGTTTTCGTGTCAGTGCTGAAAAGATTAAAGGTTTAATGACCCTTGGTACAGAGAATACTTCTACGCCAAACGGCATTAATACCTTTAGTGGTTATATGAAAACTAAAACAGCTTCAGGTACTGCTGTAACAGAAGCTCGTACTATGACGTATGCAGATACGGGTTTACAAATTAAAGGGAAGGTTACAGGAACAATTTTATTTATTCCGACAACATTGGATTACACATCCGATAATTATAATTTAACCCTGAGTTCAACCACAGCACCTTTTACTATCAATTCGACAATTGTGTCAGGAACTCGAATGAAAGATGTAACTTTAAAAGGAAGCGGTACTGTTGGACAAATCAATTTCTCAGGTCCTCTTACTGCAACAGTACTCGGCGGCGTGCCTCTGAATAAGCAGGTAACAGGGAATATCACGGGATTAAAAACCGATATCACTGTGAATCAGAGTTTAGGTTTAATACATGCGCTGTATTTAAACAACCCTGCATCACTATCCTTGCAATCACAAGATATCTTATGGACAGGGGCTGCAGTTGGTGCGAATAAAGGATGGTGGCTAGCGATGGAGGATGAAGTTGAGCTAGGCAGCTTAAGCCCAACCACTAAAGTAGCAATTACCAATGAAGTCTTAAAACAAACCATTGCGGGCATTAATAAAGATTTAACTGAGCATCCACGGCCATGTGGAGATTTACTTTTTCAGTGTGCTTTGGGGAGTGACTTAGCAGTTGGTAATGTTCCAATGAATTCTACAACTTTAGATTTCCCACTGACTAATTTAAGCTTACAAGGGCAAAACTTTCGATCGAACTGCTACGGTGGATTAAAGTTCTGTTAAATATATAACGTCATAAAAAAATCCCGCGATATACGCGGGATTTTTTATTCTAAAATGAATTATTTTGCAATTTTCGCTAACAACTCGTCTTTAGAAATGTTTACAGATTCAGCATCGCGACGGCCTTTATATTCAAAAGTACCTGCATCCAAGCCTTTCTCACCAATCACAATACGGTGAGGAATACCTGTAAGCTCTAGGTCAGAGAATTTCACGCCTGGACGTTCGTTACGATCATCCAGCAATACATCATAACCTGCTGTCGTAAGTTCAGCGTACAGTGCTTCAGCTGCTTCTAAAGAACGTGGAGACTTATGTGCATTCATAGGCACAATGGCAACTTCAAATGGTGCAATTGCCGCAGGCCAAATAATGCCTTTTTCGTCAAAGTTTTGCTCAATTGCAGATGCAACTACACGTGTTACACCAATACCGTAACAACCCATGGTTACCGTAAATGGTTTGCCATCTTCACCTAGAACTTTACAGCCCAAAGCTTCTGAGTACTTTTGACCGAGTTGGAAAATATGACCCACTTCGATACCGCGTTTAATTTGCAGCGTACCTTTACCGTCTGGAGACGGATCACCCTCAACCACATTACGTAAGTCATAAACTTCGGTGAACTGTGCATCACGTTCCCAGTTGAGACCTGTCACGTGTTTATCAACCTCATTTGCACCCGCAACAAAGTCAGACAGTACCGATGCAGCACGGTCGACAATGACCGTTAAGCCTTTTTCTACCAAGCCTTGTGGTCCACAGAAACCAGCGGTTAAACCAAGTGCAGCAAGTTGTTCTTCTGTTGCAAAAGTTAATGGTGATGCAATGCGTGGATGCTTCTCCGCTTTAATTTCATTAAGCTCATGATCGCCACGTAAGAACAATGCCACTACAGGTGTTGCTTGGCCTTCTTCGGTTGCAATACCTTGCACTAACAAGGCTTTGACAGAGTGTGCAGGATCAGATTTTAAGAAGTTAGAGACGTCTGCAATGGTTTTTTGATTTGGTGTATCGACAACTTCTAATGCTTTGGTTGGCGCTGCACGTTCACCGACTAAAACGGCCTCAGCCATTTCAATATTTGCCGCATAGTCAGATTCAGTCGAGAAGGCGATATCATCTTCACCACTTGATGCTAACACGTGGAATTCATGTGAGCCTGAACCACCAATTGAACCTGTATCGGCTTGTACTGGACGGAAATCTAAACCTAAACGGCTAAAGATTTTACAGTACGCGCCATACATGATGTCATAGGTTTCTTGCAGTGATTCTTGGTTTGCGTGGAAAGAATAAGCATCTTTCATGATAAATTCACGTGAACGCATTACACCAAAACGTGGACGAATTTCATCACGGAATTTGGTTTGTACTTGATAGAAGTTTGCAGGCAATTGTTTATAGCTTTTGAGTTCATTGCGCGCAAGATCGGTAATAACTTCTTCGTGTGTAGGACCAAGTACGAAAGGGTTGCCATGGCGGTCTTTGAAACGAAGCAGTTCAGGGCCGTATTGGACGTATCGACCAGATTCTTCCCATAAAGACGCTGGCTGAGTTATGGGCATCAGGACTTCGAGTGAACCCGCATTGTTCATTTCTTCATGAACGATCGCTGCAACTTTATTTAATACGCGAACGCCCATCGGCAGCCAAGTATATAAACCTGAAGCCAATTTACGAATCATCCCAGCACGTAGCATTAGTTGATGTGAAATCACTTCTGCGTCATTTGGGGTTTCTCTTAACGTTGCAAATAAAAAGCGACTCGCGCGCATGGAAACTGTCCTAAAATTTTAAACTTTGAAAGTCAAAGATTATACGATAAAAAATGAGGAGGCATGTCGACACCGCCTCAGAAAAATGTTGATTATTATGACATGGTTTTACGTACTTGACGCAGCATAAAGTTCTTAAAGTCATCTAAATAGGTGAAGATCACAGGAACCACCACCAAGGTCAGCAGTGTCGATGTAATGACACCGCCGATCACTGCATGTGCCATAGGTGCGCTTTGTTCCCCCCCTTCACCTAGCCCTAAAGCCAGAGGCACCATGCCCATCACCATGGCACTTGTGGTCATCAGAATAGGGCGTAGACGTGTTTTACCCGCATCAATAATCGCTTGATAACGATCAACGCCGTGATCCATGGCTTTTTTAATGAAATCGATCAATAGAATCGCATTCTTCGTCACCAACCCCATCAGCATAATAATGCCGATAATGGAAAATAAATTCATGGTGGAATTAAATAAGAAGAGCGCTAAAAACACCCCAATCAATGATAGTGGTAGGGAAGCCATAATCGCCGCAGGGTGAATAAAACTATTAAACTGAGAACCTAGCACAATATAAATAAACACAATGGATAAGGTGATTGCGGTCATGGCATAACCTGCGGATTCAGCCATGTCTTTGTTTGAACCTTGCGTGTCAAAACTATAACCTGCTGGAAGGTCAAAGTTGTCTTCAATTTTTTTAATATCTACACCAATATCGCCTGCAGGACGACCTGCTGTGTTGGCTTCGACTAAGACTTCCCTTGCTAGATCGCGACGATTAATCTGCGATGCCCCCAGACTTTCTTCTAAATGTGCAACACTAGAAAGGGGAATCAATAAAGCTTGACCATTGGCATCCATTTTTTGCGATGTGAGGTAAAGGTTTTGTACATCACTAGGTAAGCTACGCGCATTTTCAGTTAGGCGCAGGTTAACGTCATAAGTTTCGCCTTTGTTGTCTTGCCATGTGGTGACATCATCCCCTGCAATCAGTGGGCGAATGACATTGGCAATTTGGTTGACCGATAGCCCCAAATCGCTGGCTAAGACCCGATTAATATGCACGCCTAAAGTCGGTTTAGGGGCTTTAAGTGAGCTTTCTAAGTCGACAATGCCTTTGACTTGCGCAATTTCTGTCATAAAGCGGTCTGATATTTTTTGCAATTCGGCTAAGTCAGGACCTTTGATGGAAATCATTACGGGCTTTTGTCCGCCCGATACCGTTTCATCTGCCGAGGCAATTGAGGTCACGGTAATGCCACCCACTTGTTGTAGGCGTTGACGGAACTCATTGTTTAAGTCGGTTAAGCTTTTCTTACGTTCTGTACGTGGCGTAACGGTTACGCGAATACTGACATGGTTTTTACCACGATCCGTAACACCATTAATCACCGCATAAGTTGCTCGAACGTCAGGGTGCTGCTGAATAATTTTATCGACTTGCAGCAGTTTGGCTTGTGAATATTCCAAAGAGGCGTCGACAGGTGTTTCGAACTTAATCCGAATCTCACCTTTATCTGGAACAGGGACAAACTCTGTTCCAATCAGTTTAGATAAGCCTAATGCACCGAACAGTGAAGCCACAGCAATCATGAGGGTGATGAGTCGGAAGCGCAGAGCAAGCTTGAGTAATTTCTCATAGCCATGGCTGAGATTATCTAGTTTGCCAGAAATCCAATTGAAAAAATGTTTAACTCGATTGGGTGGCTTATGTGGATTTTGCTGTTCAGCCCAATGCGCAGATAGCATTGGATCTAAAGTAAAGCTGACAAACATGGAGATCAGCACAGCAGTACTGACGGTTACGCCAAACTGATAGAAAAATCGACCAATAATACCGCCCATAAATGCCACAGGTAAGAACACCGCAACAATGGTTAAGGTAGTGGCTAAAACAGCGAGTCCAATTTCTTTGGTCCCATCAAGGGCTGCTGCGACAGGGTCTTTGCCCATGTCTGCATGTCGCACAATATTTTCACGGACCACAATCGCATCATCAATGAGTAGACCAATACTGAGTGATAGTGCCAGTAAGGTCATCATATTGATGCTAAAGCCAAAGATCCAAATAAACGTCAGAGTGCCAAGGAGAGCAATCGGTAACGTCATGCCTGTAATGGCGGTGGAACGGAATGAGCCTAAAAACAGCAGGACAATCAAAACGGCAAGAGCTGCACCTTCAATAATCGTACGTGCAACATCGGTGATGCTGTTACGAATGCCTTTGGATGAATCTACCACGACTTTTGCTGTGGTGCCTTCAGGTAACTGTTTTTGAATATCTGCTAAGGTCTCATAAGTGCCGTCGACCACGTCAATTACATTTGAATCGGAACTGCGTAAAATATCAATCGCAACAGCGGTTTTACCATCTAAATAGGCACTTGACTCAAGTTCGGCTTGGCTGTCTGAAATGCTTGCAACTTGACGTAAATAAATCGGTACACCATTTTTATTGGCAATCACCAAATCGCCGAAGGCTAAAGGATGAATCACTTTAGACTTAATTTCGACCACAAGTTCACTGTTACCATGTTTCAACGTTCCACCCGGAACCTCGACATTTTCAGCTTTTAGCGTGTTGATGATCTGATCAATACCAATCCCAAAACTTTGTAATTTGTGGGGTTCAATCTGTATGCGAATTTGTCGCTGGGCATCACCCAATAAGTTGACTGTCCCGACACCAGAAACGGTTCTAAATTGTGGAACGATACGCTGATCCAAATAAGAACTGAGCTCTTTTAGTGACATGTTTTGTGATTCAAATACAATTGACATCACGGCATTGGCAGAAGGGTCGTAACGTTCAACAATTGGGTCTTGAATTTCGTCTCGAAACTCAGCGGTGACCGGTGCAATTTTATCACGGACATCTTGCGCGGCTATAGCGGAAGAAACATCGAGATCAAATTCAGCAATAATGGTCGACAAGCCTTCGCTAGATTGAGAGATGACCTGTTTTAAACCTGAAATAGTATTGATTTGATCTTCCATTTTCTTGGTGATTTCAGACTCAACTGTTTCAGGCGATGCCCCTGGATAAGTGGTATAAACCACCACGAAGGGGAAATCGACATCAGGAAACTCCTCAACTCCCATTCTTTGCCAAGAGGCTAAGCCTAAAACCATCAGACAGAACATCATCATGATGGTAAAAACAGGATATTTCACACTAATACGGGTTAACCACATAGCAACAACCTTTTCTTATTTTATGGATTGATTGTCACCATTTGATGCAAATCTTTTTCATTAAACGTTATACGACTGATGCGGTCGCCGGTTTGTAGTCCCTGTACCACAGCACTGTTGTTGCTATAGCGTTGTTCCAATACTTTTATGTGAACACGTTCAATTTTATTGTGGCGAATCACCCAAACATAAGGCGAATTTTGTATATTTTGAATGGTATCCAGTGGGATAATTTGGCCTGTGATGGACTGTGAACCAAGTATGTCGCCTTCCACAAAGGTCCCGATACTCAATGAATTAATACTTTCCATTGGCTGAGCAAAAAACTCAATTTGACGGCTTGTGGGGTCAGCAATCGGGGAAATACGAATAAGTTTGGCTGTCAGTTTTTGAGGATTGCCTTGCAGTCGATATTCAATTTTTTCTCCCAAACTTAAAGCGGCTTGTAGATCGCTTGGAATTTTGGCCTGTATTTCTAAATGACTCGGGTCAATGATTTCAAAAAGGGTTTGTCCTGCGGATACTGTTTGTCCAGGTTCTACCTGACGTTGAGTAATAACTCCTGAAATCGGGCTTAAAATAGTGCCATCGCGATCCGCTTTTTCGGCAATATCAACATTGGCTTGTTGCGCATGAACATTTTCTAATTGAGCTTGATAGTCCACAAGGCTTTGTTCATATTCCACTTTAGAAATAAAGCCCTGATCGAGTAAACGTTTTTTTCTTTGAACCATGCTTTTTGCAAGATTGGCTTGGGCTTGGGTTGATGCAAGATTGGCTTGAGCTTGGGCAAGACGCGCAGCATTATCTTGATTGTTCAATCGAACCAGTACTTGCCCTTTCTGAACAGCTTGTCCAACTTGAGCGGAGACGGCGGTGGCTGTCGCTGTCACTTGAGCCTGAATGGAACTTTGATTGACGGCTCGAATGGTGCCAGTAAAGGCTGTACGTTGGATAGAAGGCCCTTCTTGGAACTGGACCAAGTCTTCTGCGATCAGCTCGATTTTAGCTGTAGATGAAGTCGGAGATGTGGCCTCGTCTTGTTTTTGGCAGGCCGAGAGGAGTAAGCACAAACACAGCGGACTGAGTTTAAAAATAGGGAGCACTTGGCGGCTTAATTTAGTTTTTATACATGGTGCAGCCTGCATTGAGTCAAATCCTTTGGTCTAGCGGCGAATGTCAGCACACTGTAAATAAGACGCAGATTATTCAAGTGTTTTTAAACGAGCAATAATTCTGTCGTATTCAGCCTTGGTATTACGATAGTGACTTTGTAACGATTGTATTTGCTCTTTTTTCATCACAATATTTTTGGAATTGTAATCAATCATATCTTGGAGTAGTTTCGGATTGCTTTTGCCTTTACGCATGTTCTCTTTTTCTTGGCGTAAGAATCCAATGCGGTCATTCTGTAATTGTTTTAATTCATCTTGCTGAAACTTAATCTGTTTTAAGATATAGGAAAGGGCAGTATTGCGTTTTTGAGTGGCGACTTGGCTGTTGGTATAAGCACGTTTTAATTTAAGATCTGACTCGCGCTGCTTGGCTGCTGCTGCACGTTGTGGCGCATATTGCGCATCTTTTTCTGCGTTGTATGGACGTGCCCGTTGAATCACTTGCATGTTGCTATCGAGTGCTTCATAACCATAACGAATATGGTTGGGGGTGACACTGCTACTGACGTTTGCGATGCCTTTACTGTCGTAATATCGATACCAGACCGCTTTAGGTGGATCGGCCATAATCGAGATGGTCTGCAAACTTAGCAAAGCCAGCAAAATGACTTTCGCAGTCATCCTTTTTTTTACGATCAAAGCAAGTTTGTGATTAAACTCCCTAAGCATCGATACCCCCAGTTTAAAGTTGACTAAATTACTTATTTACAAGCAATAAATAGTGCTATATTAGTCCTAAATTTAGGAATAAAAAATATAATCAGTCAAAAAAAAATCGACGGGTATAGGAAAGTGTGAAGCCGTTCTTAAAAAGAAGATGAAGTGTGGTTTTATGCGGAAACTGTTCGTTGAAAATATAAGTAAATATATGTTAAAAGTGTACGTAACTTGTAAAGCGTCTACGAATCTGTTTCTACAAACATTCTAAAAATGGGAAGGGTCATATTAAATGGACGATAAATTCCAGAATCTAAAAGTAATGGTCATTGATGATTCAAAAACCATTCGTCGCACAGCTGAAACATTATTGCAACGTGAAGGTTGTGAAGTGGTGACTGCAGTCGATGGTTTTGACGCATTGTCAAAAATTGCTCAAGCCAATCCTGATATCGTATTTGTCGACATTATGATGCCACGACTAGATGGTTATCAAACGTGTGCATTAATCAAAAATTCACAAAATTATCAAAATATTCCTGTCGTAATGCTCTCTAGCAAAGATGGTCTATTTGACCAAGCCAAAGGGCGTGTTGTCGGTTCAGATGAATATTTAACAAAGCCGTTTAGTAAAGATGAATTATTAAATGCGATTCGTAATCACGTTTCAGCATAAATAATATAAGTGTAATTGGGGGAAAAAATTATGGCGCGTATTTTAATTGTGGATGACTCACCTACAGAGACATTCCGCTTTAAAGAAATTTTGGGGAAACACGGTTTTGAAGTGATTGAAGCGTCGAATGGTGCCGATGGTGTAACCATGGCTCAAGCTGAACTTCCTGATCTTGTTTTGATGGATGTGGTGATGCCAGGCGTTAATGGCTTTCAAGCAACCCGTCAAATTGCGCGTGGCGCAACAACAAAACACATTCCCGTAGTGATCGTCAGTACTAAAGATCAGGCTACAGACCGTGTATGGGGTAAGCGTCAAGGTGCGTGTGATTATTTAACCAAGCCTGTTGATGAAAACCAACTGATTGATGTGATTAAGCAACACCTGAACGCAGGATAAGCTCTATGGCAGCAAATGGATTTATCGAATTACTTCGACTTGCTAAACGTGGTAATAAAAACTACGTTTCAAACGAAAATGAGGTAAACCGCTGGTCGGGCATTGCTTTTGAGATGATGGGGCAATATTTCGTTGCGCCATTAGGTGAAGTTGCAGAGGTAATTTATCCTCCGAAATATACCTTAGTGCCAAATACTCAACCTTGGGTTGTGGGTTTGTCCAATATTCGAGGACGTTTACTTTCTGTTGCCGATTTAGCGCACTATGTATCTGGGCATCGTAGTGCGTATTCACCGACTCAAAAAGTACTCTGTATTAGTCATAATGACCACTATGTCGGTTTAGTTGTAGATCAGGTTCTGGGGATTCAGCACTTTAATAAGAAGAGTTTCTTTTCTAAACATGAAGATTTAGATCGGAATTTAAAAGAATATTGCCAAGGGTATTTTCACCAACACAACCAACAATGGCATGTTTTCTTATTCAGTCGCTTATTAGACAATCCAAAGTATATGAACGCATCTATAAAATTTACGCCAATCTCAACTTTGAATAAGGCTTTCCAGTTGTAAAGGTGGATTTCCTAATCGTGTATTTAAAATTACTGCAATGGTATGTGAAAGAATCTTACGCGTAATTCTATGCGTTAAATGCCATAAATCTTTAGCTCTTACTTTTTGAATGTGAAATCGTTCAGTTAATTGACCTATAACAGTCTCAATTTTTCTACGAGCATTCATGAGCCTCGCCATAGCTTCCTTAGACCTGCTATCAGTCATGTTCTTTCTATAAGGTGTTTGTAAATCAATATCTTGGTACTTAAAATAGTGTTTTAATTCAGGTCTTAAGTATCCTTTATCACCACCAAGTAATCCCTGAATATCTTGAGTAATTTCTGGTGCAACATCACGTTCATCACAATGAGCTGGAGCAAAAGTATAGCCTGTAATCATTCCTGAAAAGTTAATAACGATATGTCCTTTGAAACCATAATATTTTTCTTGTTTAGCCGCACAATAACTAAAACCTGCAGATTCTTTGAAGTTTTTATGTTTTTTTGCTCTAGCATAACGACAAACAGGTATAGGAAAGCCATCGATAAAATGAATATTATCTAAACCGAAAACAGATTTTAGTTGTGACATAATCTGTTGATTTACATGCCATAATTTTGCACAATGTTTGCAAAAATTAGGATAGGAACCTAATTTTGGAAACCATTCAAACCAATTGTGTTTAAAGTAGAACCAGATATTTTTATCAGAATCTAAGCCAAGAAACTCTCCCACAATTTGTATAGTAAGAATTTCAATATCACTTAAAGCGGGTGGAAATCCTCTACTTCTTAAAGGTTGAATGACAATCGCTGAGTAAAATTGCTCTATGATTAAAAATACAGAAATGATAAATTCGTAAATGGACATAACTTGCTTTGCTTTTCTTAGTCGAAAATTAAATTGGGTTATGTCCTTTTTATTTCAAAGACTTAAAAAGTTGAGATTCGCGTAAAATTTATAAATTAATATCATTGTCGCGCGCGAAATTATAAGGGCGTAAATCGGGGAGAAGCTGCATGGGCTTTAAACTTAAAAAGAAAAATACGGATGGAAGCAGTAACCGCTCAGGTGGAAATGCTTTAGTAGCAAAACTTCAATCACAGACGGAACAGTTTTCACGTGTATTTGGTGATAGTGAAAAGTCCAAGCCATTAATTTTGGGTGCGGCATTTTGTATCGTACTGGCAATTTTCTTATTGTTGTACCTATTCTATAGCGTACCTCGAAATAACGAATTCACCCGTAGCTTGGGTGATTTACGTCTTTTATCACAAACGATTTCGCGTCAGGCAACTGAAGCAACAGCATCAGGTACCCCTGAAGCCATTAAAAAACTGACAGAATCACAAAAGTCTTTTGCTGAAAACTTAGAAACAGTAAAAGATATTCACGCGAGTACAGATGCACTGCGTGAAGTAGATGCGCAGTGGAAAAAAGTTTCTGAAAATATTGATTTAATTGCATCGCAACAAAAAATCATTAACCAACTCTACGATACCAACATTGCGATTAGTGAAAGTATTCCGGGGATTCAGGCAGAGTACAACTTAATGGTTGACCAAATGGCACGTCAAAATGTGCCAGCCAACCAAGTCGTGATTGCAAAAAACCAAGTATTCATCGCGGAACGTATCCTACGTTCAATTGGTTCGGTATTAACGGGTTCAGACAACTCGCGTGAATCTGCGGATGATTTTAGCTCAGATACAGAAACCTTCGCGTCATACTTAAACGCACAGTTAAATGGCAGTGCGGACTTAGGTGTAGAGCGTATTAATGACCCTGAAATGCGTGACTCTTTAACCAGTATTCAATCTGAATATGATGATGTACTGAAGTCAGCAGCAGCAACCGTTTTAAAGAACTCATCACAAATCGTTAAAGTACGCCAAGCGTCATCATCGATTTTTGAACAGTCGGATGCATTGTTAAGCAATTTGAACAAATTGTCAGTTGGTACAGGTTTAGCGATTGCAATTCCTGCCTTAGGTCTAATTCTAGCCCTGATTGCCTTCTTATTCTGTGTATTTAAATTACTTGTACTTCGTGGTGAATCAGATAAAAAACGTGTATCTCGTCTACAAGATGAATATGACCGTAACCAAAACGCGATTTTACGTTTACTGGATGAGATTGCCGATCTTGCAGATGGTGACTTACGTTCATATGCAACGGTATCTGAAGACTTCACGGATGCAATTGCTGACTCGATTAACTTCGCAATTGACCAATTACGTGATCTTGTATCGCGTATTACTGAAACCTCTCAAGAGGTTGCACAATATACGGCAAGTACACAGGGGATTACTAACCAGTTAGCTGAGGCATCTGAACACCAAGCGCAAGAAATTGCGGGTGCATCTGCCGCGATTAACGAAATGGCAATGTCAATTGACCAAGTATCTTCAAACGCTGAAGAATCAGCGGTGGTAGCAGAACGTTCAGTAAAAATTGCTGCAAATGGCGCGAACGTTGTAAACCGTTCAATTGAAGGTATGGATATCATTCGTGAGCAGATTCAAGAAACCTCTAAACGTATTAAACGTTTGGGTGAATCTTCGCAAGAAATTGGTAACATCGTTGCCTTGATTAACGATATTGCCGACCAAACGAACATCTTGGCTTTAAACGCAGCGATCCAAGCATCGATGGCAGGTGAAGCAGGTCGTGGTTTCGCCGTAGTTGCGGATGAAGTACAGCGTCTTGCAGAACGTTCTGCTTCAGCAACCAAACAGATTGAAACACTGGTAAAAACCATTCAGACCGATACCAACGAAGCTGTAATTTCGATGGAACAAACCACGTCTGAGGTTGTACGTGGTGCGAACTTATCTAAGGATGCTGGTGTTGCACTGGATGAGATTCAAAACGTATCGGGTAATTTGGCGAAATTGATTGCAAACATTTCGAATGCCGCAAAGCTACAATCCGCGTCTGCAGGTCATATTGCAACTACGATGAACGTCGTACAAGAAATTACCTCACAAACTACCACTGCGACTTTCGATACAGCACGTTCAGTCTCTGAACTTGCGAACATGGCGGAAGCGTTACGTGAGTCTGTAACAGACTTTAAACTGCCTGATTAAGCGCTTGCTTTGGGGGAGGTATGCTGCTCATTGTCTGAGTGGCATACCAAAATCAGGATACACATCAACTCAATTAGTTTGCGCAAAAAGACTGGTTTGGGATGATGGTTATAATGAAGTTTATGCACCTTTTTTGGGTAGCTGACAACGCAAGAAGCCTTAGCTATGAAAGAAATATTAAAACATTTAGTTGAAACGACAACGCTTCCGGAAGATAGTTATCTAGATCAAGATGCAGAAATTCTTGAAATTTTTGTTGAAGAAATTGAAGAAATCTTCGTTGACTTAGATCCATTATTTGAAAAGTGGTACGCTGAACCGACACATCAAGAAACTTTGTTGAGCATACGTCGTCACTTCCATACCTTAAAAGGCTCTGGTCGTATGGTGGGGGCAAAGTCAGCAGGTGAAACAGCATGGGCGGTTGAAGATACCTTAAATCGTGTGATTTCAGGGGCTGTGCCTCTCACGGCAACGGTTCAAAAATTCGCTAAAACAGTATTCAAACTGTATCAATTTAAACTGTATCCGATATTCAAAGCGGTACAGGAAATTGATCTTGATCTTCGTCCATTGGTTTTAATTGGACAACAATTACAACAAAATCAAAGTTTAGAACCTGCTCTAGAAGAGTTGCTACAACTGTCTAATCATCTAAATAGTAATGATGTCGTGACGGGATTAGAGCTGAGAGATATCGAAGTGGCTGAATCTGAGCCGCAAGTTGCAGACGCATCTGAACAGGATGATCAAGTACATGATGTCCTTGAAGAAACTTTAGCGATCTTCATTGAAGAAGCGGAAGACCATTTAGCGACTATCGATCAGTTCTTAAATGCAGATGAAACCAAAGTACAAGATTACAATGGTTTAATCCGGGCTTTACATACATTGCGCGGTAGTTCGTCTATGGCGCAAATTGAGCATGTCTTTAATGCCAGCTCAAAAGTTGAAAATCTATTTAAAACTTTGGTTCAAGAAGAGATCGTTTCTACTTCGAAGGAAATCTCTTTACTCACCCAATATGCTGAATTTGTACGTGACTATTTACATGTGCTTGGGCGTGGTACGAACGAACAGCTTGACGTGATTTATGCTACGTTCAGTACGGCTTGGGATAACTATGGTTTCAGTATAGAAGACGTAGACGATGAACTGAACCCACAAGGTATGGTCTCGAAGCTGATCGAGTTAAATATTGATCTGCTGCTTGATGCCGAGTTTGAGTTTGATCAGCGTGCTAAGGTTGAATATCCTGAATATATTCAGCACTTAGGTGAACAAGCAAAACAATTGCTGGAATTCACCAATAACCGTGCTGCACAAGGAATTCATGACTTTACTTCTGAGCTATATGCTGGTTATCAAGCCTTACTGGAAAAGCCAGAATTACTCAATGTAGATTATGCATACGAGTTATTTGGTCAGGCACATCAAGAATTTATCCATTTATTTGACACTTTAGCTGCGGGCCAGCGCGTCATTCTGACTGAAGAAGTGCATAAAGTTCTGAATGAATTAATGGCCTTCGTACAGCAAGATGTTGAATCGACTTCGACGACGGTAATTGAACCTGTTGCTGAGGCTATTGTTTCTGGAAATACTTTACAACCAAGCCTTGATCTTGCGCAGATTTCGCAGCAAATTGCATTGGATCATCAGTACAAGCAATCGAATACAGCCAATACCGATTTTGATGATGATTTGCTTGATATCTTCTTGGAAGAAGCCGAAGAATTATTGATGGGGATGGATCAGGATCTCAATACTTGGTCTAAAAATGGCAATGATACCGCGGCACTCAATAATTTAATGCGTTATTTGCACACCTTAAAAGGTGGTGCCAATATGATTTCTGCACCTTTTATTGGTTCGATTGCACACGAATTAGAGTCTATTTATGAGCGTGTGATTCGTCAGCAAATTGCCACAACACCACAGTTGATCAGCATCATACGCTTAGTACAGGATGACGTCGCAGACCGAATTCAGGTCATTCGTACGGAGAAGGTTGATTATCCAGCAACAGCGACTATCAATGTACTGCATAACATTCAGAGCTTGGTTGAGGGTACGACTGTTACAACTACAGCATCCGAGCCTTTAGTTGAAGCGTTTGTTGCGGCAGTTGAAGAACCTTTATCTAATATAGATAGAACGATTGAAGCTGAGGCAGCTGCGGTTGAGTCAGCAACTGCAATTGAAGCGTCAAGTGTAGTTGAAAACACTGACGTTACTGTCGTTGAACAGCTGGATACTCCGTCACTTGTCCAAGAAGAAGCCAGTCTGTTATCAATTGTTGAAGAAACCTTCTTGGAAGAAGCTGAAGAAATTTTAGCGACTACGGATGGCTTACTGAAACAGTGGACTGAACAACGTAGTGACCGTAGTGTGTTACTACAATTGCAACGTGCTGCGCACAGCTTAAAAGGCGGCGCGCGTATGGCGGTGAATGAACCTGTTGGTGCGATTGCTTATGAATTAGAAACCACATTTGAGCAATTTGCTGTACATAATTTCAGTTCAAACGTGTATGACCCATTATTGCAAACCGCATTTGAATGGTTAAAACAAGCCATCTTCAAACGTGATTTTAGTAATTATGATGGTCTGAAAAATAGCTTAGCATCTATTGATTATGTGGATGTGATTGCACAATTACCTACGCGTGTAACTCAAATTGATTTACTCAATGCGGTACCAAGTTTTGAGTTTGTGCAGGGTGATGGTACTGAGCCGCCAGCAATGCTGGGTGAGTGGAAAGAAACGACTCACTTGGATGGCGGTAATGAGATGATCCGTATCTCAGCTGATTTGGTTGAAAAAATGATCGACCTGTCAGGTGAAAATGCAATTAACCGTTCGCGTATCGAGATGGACTTAGGTCAACTCGGCAATACTTTGAACGAGATGGAGCTTGCAATTAAGCGTTTGGCGGATCAGTTGCGTCGAATGGAAGGCGAGCTTGAGAGTCAAATTATTGCGAAGCACGGTTCTGAAAACTCGCGCTACGCAGACTTTGACCCCTTGGAAATGGACCAATATTCATCGCTCAATCAATTGTCTAAATCCTTAGCCGAATCAGCTTCGGATTTAGTCGACTTCAAGAGCACTTTGGCTGAAAAAATTCGTGATGCAGAAGGCTTGTTATTACAACAATCCCGTATTCAAGCGGAGATTCAAGAAAGCTTAATGCGGACACGTTTGGTGCCGTTCTCACGTATGTTGCCGCGTTTACAACGTATTGTGCGTCAGACCGCCTCAACCTTGAACCGTCCAACGGAATTGGTCGTTCATAACACTGAAGGTGAATTAGACCGTACGATTCTTGAACGTTTGGTTACACCATTTGAGCATATGCTACGTAACGCAATCGACCATGGTATTGAAGATGGGGAACAACGTAGCGCTGCGAAAAAATCAGCGACAGGTCAAATTGAACTGAACATTAGTCGTCAAGGTACAGACGTTATCGTCAGCTTTAAAGATGATGGTAAGGGTATTGATGAAAGCACGATTAAAGCGAAAGCGCTAAACCTAGGTTTAATTAAAGCCGATCAAGTGCTAGATAAACAGGAAATCTTACAGTTTATTTTCCATCCGGGTTTTAGTACGGCCAAAGAAGTGACGCAAATTTCTGGACGTGGTGTTGGTCTTGATGTGGTACAAAGTGAAATTAAAGCACTGGGTGGACATGTCACGGTTGAATCGGAAATTGGATTCGGTACGACCTTCATTATTCGCGTACCGACTACGGTAGCGGTGAGCGATGCTTTGATGGTAAAAGCAGGTGATCAACAATATGCGATTCCATTGGCGCAGATTGATCGTATTGTGCGTATTGCTCCAACAGCATTGGATCAGTATTTCCACAGCAAAGATGACCAATTCAAAATTGATGGTGTGAGTTATAAACTGCGCTATTTATCTGAGTTTTTATCCAATCAGCCGATCCCGCGTTTGAGTAATATTGGACATTCATTGCCGGTGTTGTTGATTAAAGGCAACAGTGGACAAACCATTGCCTTATTGGTCGATCAGTTGATTGGTTCACGTGCGCAAATTGTAGTGAAGCCAGTTGGGCAACAGTTTGCCAGCATTGGTGCAATTGCTGGTGCAACGATTTTGGGTAATGGACATGTGTGTTTGATTTTAGATGGTCAGAACATTGCACGTCAGATTTTAAGTACCAAGCGTGTGACGCATGCAGTTGATCACCGTGACTTTGGTCGCCATCAGGATACACGTCGTTTAGTGATGATTGTGGATGACTCGGTCACGGTACGTAAGGTGACATCGCGCTTATTAGAGCGTCAAGGCTTTGATATTGTGACAGCAAAAGACGGTGTCGATGCGATGGAACAGCTTGAGAGCGTTAAACCAGACCTGATGTTGCTGGATATTGAAATGCCACGTATGGATGGTTTCGAAGTAACGAACTTGGTTCGTCACCACGAAATTCACCAGAACTTGCCGATTATTATGATTACATCGCGTACGGGTGAAAAACACCGTGAACGTGCTTTCAGCTTGGGCGTGACACACTACATGGGCAAACCATTCCAAGAGGCAGAATTACTTGCCAACATTCAGCAACTATTGGCTGAAAAGCAGGGGTAAATAAATGAACGCAAATGTTTCAAAGAGCATGAATGAGCAAATCAGTCAGCAAGAATTGCAATATCTGATTACAGTATCAACAGGTTTTATTGATGCTTATATTATTGAGTGTCATGGTAAAAACCCCATGCTCTTGCCGCAAAATATTGTTCTATCTGCACTCGATAGTGATACGCAAGTGAAAACGGTGGAATGGCATGATCTTCATCTGCCTGTTTATGCCATCAACCGTCCCGACCAAACGGAAGGCGTGGCGCTGGTGATTGAGGGGGATGATGCTTCTCAGCGCTTTGCTTTGATGTGTAATGAAATGCCGAAGTCAATTCGTTTGCGTATTTCTGAAATTGTTGATGATGAAAGCCCTGTGAATGATCCCACCATTTTCCAGCTAGTCCGTATGGGGGATGAGACTTATCACGTACCGAATTTAAATAAAATTCAGGCGAGTTTAGGTCTTTAAGCTTAAGTTTGAATGTAATAAAAAAGGAACTCAACTGAGTTCCTTTTTTATGTGAGTTTGAATGCTTATGCCAAAAGGCCTTCTAAAATTTTTTCGTAAATTTCAGCAAGTGGTTCAAGATCAGCGACATTCACATGCTCATCAATTTGATGGATGCTGGCATTGAGAACACCAAGTTCAAGTACTTGAGCACCTGTAGGAGCAATAAAGCGACCATCTGATGTCCCGCCTGAGGTTGAAAGCTCAGTTTCTACACCAGTCACATTACGAATGGCATTTTTAGCCGCATTCACCAACTCACCCACTGGTGTTAGGAATGGTAAGCCTGAATGTGTCCATTTAATGTCGTAGACTAAACCATGACGATCCAAAATTTCTAAAACACGTGCTTTTAATTCTTCAGCGGTCAATTCAGTTGAATAACGGAAATTGAAAGTCACGGTCATGGTACCTGGGACGACATTGGTTGCCCCTGTGCCAGCTTGAATATTGGACACTTGGAACGAGGTTGCAGGGAAGTATTCGTTGCCCTGATCCCAAACTGTATCACAAAGTTCAGCAACGGCTTTAGAGGCCATGTGAATCGGGTTAATCGCCAAATGTGGATAAGCCACGTGACCTTGTTTTCCTTTCACTGTCAGTACTGCATTAAGTGAACCACGACGACCATTTTTAACAATATCACCCAGTTGATGTGTACTTGAAGGTTCACCCACCAAACACCACTTCATTTTTTCATTACGGGCTTCGAGTGTCTCGATCACTTTGACTGTGCCATTAATCGATGGACCTTCTTCATCTGAGGTGATGAGGAACGCGATTGAGCCTTTATGATTTGGGTGTTTCGCAACAAAGCGCTCAGAAGCAACCACCATTGCAGCCAAGGCAGTTTTCATGTCTGCGCTGCCACGACCATAAAGCTTGCCATCACGAATTTCAGGGGCAAATGGGTCTGAGTTCCAAGCATCTAAATTACCTGTAGGAACGACATCGGTATGACCCGCAAAGCAGAATACAGGTGCTTCAGTACCTTTTCGTGCCCATAGATTATCAACATCATCAAAGCGCATAGACTCAATGTTGAAACCAATTTTTTTTAAGCGTTCAGCCATAATATTTTGACAGTTGTGGTCCACAGGTGTAACCGATGGCTGACGTAAAAGTTGGAGGCTTAAATCGAGAGTAGCAGAAGAGGTCATGCGCATTTCAAAGTCAATAAAACAGTCGGCACTATAATAGGCGATTAATCTCTGGAATGCGAAACTTAGCAATAAAAAAACCTTATCTATTGATAAGGTTTTTATGCAAATATTAACTACTTGCGGATTTCATCTTGGGTTTTTTCAGCGGTATGTGATACAGCATTACCTGCTGAAGAGACATCTTTACCCATACCTTTGACGGTATTACAGCCTGTTAAAACAAAAAGCATCACTAGTGAACTTAAAACAATTTTTTTCATCGCTGTCTCCAAAATTTTTAGTGTATTCATCAAATGATTTTGTTCTGATGTTGTTTAAGATTAAAAAATAAACACTTTAAACAATAGCATCGTTTTACAGGAGATGAGTAAGCGTATGTTGCGTTATGTATTTTTGTATAAACTAACTTCTGCAAAATCAAGTTAAAATCAAATTTGGATTTCGGTACATATAAAACTGATTGTTTTGATTTTGTAAGTACAGGCCATTGGTCCACCAATGTGCATTTTCGCTGCTGACTTCCGCATTTGGGCAAATCCACTCTTGACGCTGTAGGCGATAGTAATTTAAGTCGGTCGTTGGAATGATGTTACCCCAAGTACCTAGTCGACGGTCAGGATTGAGCCAATTGGGAAGGGAGTATTGATTTAAAGCATCAACTGCCGTGAAACCATTTGTTAGAGGGAGAAAGAGTTGCCCCTTTAAAACGGAAAAGCGCGTCTGAATGTCTGTGTCTAAAGCTTGCTGGAATTGAAACTGTTTATGGGTAAAGTGTTTTAGTTTTCGGTTTAAAGTATCGGTACGATTCAACCCATACCATGTGGTTAAGCTCAGATCTGTTTCACCCAAATAATATTTCAACGCGACTTCCCAATGCTCGATTTGATTGGTTTCGGTATTTTTAATTAAAAAGTCCAGCTCACCTGTAGTCCGTGCCCCATCAATGATTTGAATACTATGCCCCAATAATTCATATGCATGATAGCGATGATCCCGTAACCAAAACCACATGAACATTTCAAAGCGTAGACCTAGACGGGTACTTTTCAACTGAGCCATAAAGTCTTCAAGTTCTTTAGGGCCTTGATCGAGCTGTTTAAGGCGAGGTAAATAGGTTTGAAAGTGCTGTTGCCAGATCTGTGAGGGATGAAAATGAAAAGTATGTTGTATATCGAGCTCTGATGGCAACGCAGACAAAATGTTTGGACTTGCTACAGCAAAAGCTAACTGGCGAACCAATGGATGTTTGAATTGGAGCCAAGGTTCGAACAACTGATGCTGTGAAATGAGATGCATGTGAGTGCCTTAAAAAAGAAGCTAAATATGCAGAAGGACAACGGATAAAATTAAAAAACACTTTATACTACCGCAATTCGGTGCTCAGGAAAGTGGTATGAAAACGTTGTTTTGGCGTTGTTTAGTGGTGATCTTTGTCATCCTAGGCTTTATCGGTGCACTGTTGCCGGGTATGCCAACAACTGTTTTTCTGATCTTGGCAGCTTGGGCTGCATCTAAAGGTTGGCCACAAATGGATGCTTGGTTACTCAACCATCCTAAATATGGTGCAACGTTAAGAGCATGGCGTGCCAATGGAACTGTACCACGTAAAGCGAAATGGTTTGCCAGTATCATGATGTTGATCAGTGGAATGATCATGCTACTGACCAATGCACCATTTTTAGTGAAATTATTTACCAATACCACCATGCTGCTTGTCGCAATATGGTTATGGTTACGCCCAGAACCCAATATATCAATAGATAAAAAACAAATAGAGGACAACTGATGTCTTATGTAATTGCTGATGCAGACGTCTTGATTGATCTGGCTGAACAAACTTTAACGCTGCCTAAAAAGAATAAATTTTATCTGATCTCATCGGGAAAAAATGGCATGGGTGAAACTGAAAATAGTGGTAAAACGCCGCGAGGTTGGCATCTGGTTGCTGAAAAGCATGGTGCTGAGCAACCGCAAAATGCCGTTTTTATTGCTCGAAAGCCTACTGGGGAAGTATACGACACCGATTTAGCCAACCAGTTTCCTGAACGGGACTGGATTTTGTCTCGGATTTTATGGCTGAGTGGTTTAGAAGAGGGCTTCAATCGTGGGGAAGGCTGCGATACCTATCAACGTTATATCTATATTCATGGAACACCTGATAGCGAACCAATGGGGATGCCGATGTCGCATGGCTGTATTCGTATGCGTAATACGGATGTCATAGAGTTATTTGAACTAATTGATTGCAATGCACTGGTTTATATTTCCGAACATAAACTTTAAATCTAAAAATAGCTGTTAAAAAATATGCAAGCTTATTTTATTGAGTATTCAACGCTGTAATTTAAAATATGAATATTGAGTAGAAGAAGGGGATTAATCATAGAAAAAGTGTATTTTGAGGAAAATAAATTTAGCGAATAATCATTTTAATTTTCGCAAATATGTTAAATAACATACAGAAAATACTTGTTTTTATGCCATTTGACCTATTTTTTAATCACTCGATTGCAAAAAAGTGAAAACAAGCCGAAAAGCGTTTGACAGCCTGTAAAGATTCTCTATAATGCACCTCACAAACGATAAAGACGTTAAGGGCGCTTAGCTCAGTTGGTAGAGCGTCTGCCTTACAAGCAGAATGTCGGCGGTTCGATCCCGTCAGCGCCCACCAAGCCTTTACGTTAAAGATCTTACGTGCAGCGGTAGTTCAGTTGGTTAGAATACCGGCCTGTCACGCCGGGGGTCGCGGGTTCGAGCCCCGTCCGCTGCGCCACTTAAGATTTTTAATATTGTTTGTACCACATTAGTGACTTTGTGTAAGTGCAGCGGTAGTTCAGTTGGTTAGAATACCGGCCTGTCACGCCGGGGGTCGCGGGTTCGAGCCCCGTCCGCTGCGCCATTTATACAGAATCCTTAATGAGGGCGCTTAGCTCAGTTGGTAGAGCGTCTGCCTTACAAGCAGAATGTCGGCGGTTCGATCCCGTCAGCGCCCACCAGATTTTTTGCGATGCAGCGGTAGTTCAGTTGGTTAGAATACCGGCCTGTCACGCCGGGGGTCGCGGGTTCGAGCCCCGTCCGCTGCGCCATTCAAAGAATCGATTAAACTTAAGTTCCTGAGCTTGAGTTTAAAAACTAAGACTGACAATCTTAATCAGGGCGCTTAGCTCAGTTGGTAGAGCGTCTGCCTTACAAGCAGAATGTCGGCGGTTCGATCCCGTCAGCGCCCACCATATTTTACGACGCAGCGGTAGTTCAGTTGGTTAGAATACCGGCCTGTCACGCCGGGGGTCGCGGGTTCGAGCCCCGTCCGCTGCGCCATTTAAAATATAAATTTAAGTCCCTGAGCTTAAATTTGAAAACTAAGATTGACAATCTTAATCAGGGCGCTTAGCTCAGTTGGTAGAGCGTCTGCCTTACAAGCAGAATGTCGGCGGTTCGATCCCGTCAGCGCCCACCATATTCAAGCTGTAAAGCTTAATGACCCTAATTGCATTCGCAATTACCGTTGCAGCGGTAGTTCAGTTGGTTAGAATACCGGCCTGTCACGCCGGGGGTCGCGGGTTCGAGCCCCGTCCGCTGCGCCATTTTCTAGATCCCTTGTGCTAGTAAATGGAATCAAGCAAGATTTCTTTCTTGCATCATAAAAATAGCGATGCTATTTTTATTTCTCAAGGGCGCTTAGCTCAGTTGGTAGAGCGTCTGCCTTACAAGCAGAATGTCGGCGGTTCGATCCCGTCAGCGCCCACCATATTCCCTTGTCGTAAAAGCCTTGCTTATCTCAAGCTGTTTTCATACACTTCTGTGCAATAATAATTTTAAAATATGACAGATTTATGAGAAACCCATATCAACGCAAAGCTGCGTCTAAAAATCAAAATACTGCTTACGATCCTCTTGAAATCTATCGTCTTTTTATCGAAACTATCGTGCATCAAGGTCATGTTATAGCCTTATATCAAGATGGCTGGGCTTTATGTGCTACGCCGACTGGACAACGTTCTTTTGCGATGTGGCAGAGTAAAGGTTTAGCGCAGCTTTTGGTAAAAGATAATTGGGCGGGCTACGAAATCCAGAGTATTGGTCTCAGCGATTTAGTCGAAAAAGTGATTCCATTCTTACGTTCAGAAAAAACTACGGTCTCTATGAACTTAAGCCCCGAAGGGCAAAATGTCTTGGTTGCACCAGAAAAATTGTTATTAGATATCAAAAACTATTTATATCAATTTTCGATGCAGAAGCCTGAATTATTTAAACAATTACAATTACCGTCGCCACGGACAATCCGTCTTCATTAATTCATGAGGATTTTATTTTAGTATTCATTGAGTAGCCAACCACTCCAATATGCAAAATACTCACGTAACCATGCATTATAGCGAGTGGCAAGAGGTGTCTGAGCGCTGATCATGATAGGCGTTTGATAACCCTGACGTATGGCTATAGCACGGCTACGGGGGATATGAAAATCGCTGGTCACAATAGCAATCGGTTGCTGTAGGGAAATATGCTGCTTGGCTAAAATCTTTTTACTATTGATCAGATTTAACTCGGTACTGGTGCTTTGATCTTCGGTGTAAATGCGCTGTGCTGGGATATGGTGTACATCAATCAGATATTGTCGCATTGCTTCAGCTTCACTATTTTTTTGCTGAAAGGATAGGCCGCCACTGACGACCATAATGCTGTTGGGATGTAGCTTGGCATAGCTTGCCGCTTGATCTAAACGGCTGGCCAATGTTGGACTCGGTTTGCCATGCTTCAGACCACTGCCAAGAACTACAATAGCGGGTGCAGCGACATGAGGGGTATTTTGTTGATTTGAAAACCCTAAAAAGACGAAGAAAATAACTAAGCTAAAAACCCAAACAAAGAAAATCGCCCAAGCCCAACGCCATATTGATTGTCTGGTTGTATTGGTTTGAATATAGGCGATAAGCTTAGGATAAGCGAGTGCATAAATGATCAGGCCTAGTCCAATCAATAAGGGCAAGAGGGTGCCAAAATTAAAGCGTAGTTGTAAAACAAAATACAAGCCGTCTGCGAACAGTAATGACCCGATAATAAAACTAATGACTCTTTTTGATTTTTGCATACAGGCTTGTGGGTTATCGTTTGCATGATTCTAGCAAATTTACGCATGAAAAAACCGAGCGCTGTGGCTCGGTTTTTTCATTTAGACTTAGTGTTTAGTAAACATCGCGACGGTAACGACCTTCTTGACGGAGTTGATCTAATTTTTCTTCACCTAAGATTTCAATTAGCGCCGCATCGACATCGCTCGCCATCCCATTAATGCTACCGCAGACATAAATTACGGCACCATTTTCAACCCATGTTTTAAGCTCAGTGGCTTGTTCACGTAGTTTATGGTGTACATAAACTTTCTCTGCTTGATCTCGTGAGAACGCTAAATCTAAGCGTTGTAGCATGCCTGTGGTTTGCCACGCTTCAATCGTACTTTGATAGAAGAAATCATGTTCACGTTGACGCTCACCAAAGATCAACCAGTTTTGCGTATAGTCTAGGCGGGTACGTGCATGGAGTAGACTCATTAAACCAGCGATGCCTGTGCCGTTTCCAATACAAATGATAGGACGGTTGTCATTGATCAAGTGGAAAGATTCATTGGTACGAATACGTAGTGCGATAGGTTGCTGAAGCTCGGCATGTTGGGTTAACCAACCAGAACCTAAGCCCAGTTCACCTTCTGAATTTTGCTGTTGGCGTACGACCAAACGTAACACTTGTTGAGTCGGTACACTTGCAATCGAGTATTCACGTGTAGGTAAAGGGCTCAACTGTTCCAGTAAATGTTCCAAATTGGCAAAAGGCTCAATCTCTGTGTTGAGGTTCTTATCCCCAAGCGCTTGCTCAATCGAAATGGCTAAAGACTCAACGATGCTCTGTGCTGCAATGTGATGCTTTTGCATAAATGCTTGGATACGTGCTGTGCTGTTACCTGGTTGAACTTCAGCAATATCACCCGCTTGCCATGTTGCATCGAAGTTGGTTTTTAGCTCAATATTATAAGCATGTGCTCCGACACTATTTGGATTGAGTACTTCACGTTGTGCCAAATTCCATTGATCAAAGGTTTTGTCAATATTCATGGCTTGAAGCTCAAGTTTGGTTGCAGAGGCAAGAGCACTGTTCCAACGTTGAATATCATTGTTATCTGCGTTGTTGACTTCAATGGTTGCAAACAAAGCATGTGCGCCATTGGCTTTTAACCAACGGTCAATACGATGTCCAAAACTACAATAGGAGTCAGGATATTCTTGAGAGCCTAAAGCCAACACGGCATAGTGAAGGTGTGACAAATCCAAAGTTGTATTTAAAAATTTCTTTTCAAAACTACTGGCTAAGTCAGGTGCTTCACCCGTGCCATAAGTACTTGCAACAAAAAGCACTTGCTCAGCAGCTTTTAAGTCATCCTGTGTTAAGTGTTGCACAGCTTTAACACTTACAGGTTGTCTTGCTTCTTGTAAGCTGGTTGCAGTACGCCAAGCGATTTGCTCAGAAACACCCGTTTGAGTTGCATAGGCAATGAGCCATGGTTTCGCATGTGGATCAACCGGAACATTCAATGCTCCACCACGGGCTTGCTGAGTGAGTTTCTTCTGCTTACGACGTTTTAGATATAGCATCCAACCGGTTACAAAGAACAGTGGCATCATCAGTGATGCAAACATGGCAAAGAATTGATAAATTGGGCCAAAGAAGCTACCACGGTGCACAGGAAGCATACTGCTCATGATTTTTTCATTCAGCTTCTTCTGCTCATACAACTCCATTTTTTCAATTTGTGAAGTTTGATAATTGAAGACCGCTGAGTTTCTCGCCCGCTCATGCTGTGGAATTGCATCTACAAATGAAAGCTCAAGTGTACCATCAGGCTTTTTCGGAATATTTAGGGTCAGGGTTGAATAGTCTCGACCAACTTGTGCGTTAAATCCTGTCCAAGTTTGGGTTAAAGCAATTTGCACTTGTTTTGGAGATAAGCCTTTACGCTCACCATGTTGTTCGCTTTGCCCACGTTCGCCACGTGCAGTGTGCTCACCTTGTGGGCCGCCACGACCTTGCTCACGTGATTCGCCACCACGAGCACCAGCCTGTTCGCCACGTGGGCCTTGAGCTGCACCAGCATTTGGACGGGGTCCTTCTTGCATTTGTGCTTGTGGGCGCTCAACACCAAGGACTTTAAACATGCCATCGCGCCACCAATCATAAGACCAGTACAGTCCTGTACAGGCCAAGATCAGATAAAAAATCACCACCCAAGTACCAACAACAGCATGCAAATCCCAAATGAAGTTACGCCCTTTCAATTTAGGTTTAATAAAAAACCATTGTTTGATGGAATGACGTTTGGGCCAACGTAAGTACAGACCACTCAATACAAAGAAAATAAGCATGAGGGTACAAGCGCCAGTAATTTGTTTACCGACAGGGCCGACAGTTAAATTACGGTGTAACTGTTGAATAAAGTTAAAAAACTCACGGCCTTTAACTTCGGGTAAGACTTCAGCAGTATACGGGTTCACCATCATGTTATAACCACGACGTGCGCCTTCTTTCTCGATATTGACCGTACTTGAAGTGGTCGGTTCTTGAGCAATCGTAATACTATTGATTTTGATGGCAGGATCTTGTTTTTGGAAATGTAGATACAGCTCAGCAGGAGTTAATTTATGGTTTTGTGTTGCTTGAACGGTATAGCTATTTGGGTTCATCCATTTTAAGATTTGTTGTTCATAAGAATAGATGGCCCCTGTGAGGCCCATAAGCGACAGGATAAGACCCGCAGTGATTCCCAAAAACCAATGCACTTGGAAAAATGTTTTTTTAAACATGGCAATACTTAATGGTGAGCGATTTGTTGTGCGGAAATTATACCTGAAGATTGAGAAGATAATATGGATTTAGCAATTAATATTTATTCTCATTATCATTTATATTCGAGGGTTTGGTATATAAAAAAACCTCCAAAAGTTGGAGGTTTTTTTAAAGAAGAGAAAGACAGGACTTAAAGTGGCTGCGCTTCACCGACTGTTTCTTTTAAATGTTTACGAATCGTATTAAACGAGAAGTTTTTGCTATCCATGCGTTTTGGCAGAATATATGCACCTTCTTGGCCTTTCATTTTGAATTTAATCAACAAAAACTCAGGTGTGTTGTACCATTCGTAGATATCTTTCCAACCGATTGCACCGACACCTTCTTGTATACCCATTTGCTGGCGCATAATTAGACCGTGAGGTTGTACACCTAAACGAATGCCTTTAATTTCCTGAACCGGAAATTCATTCATTTTGCGTTTCACATACCATTCTAAACCGAACTTACGGACTAAAAGGTAAACCACGACGCAGGCGATTGCGACCCAACAAAAGATGGTTGAATAATTCTTGAGTAAAATTAGGCCAAGAATCGAAAGGGCTGTAACGACAGCCATGATGATCCTAGCTTTCATGCTAATTTTGTTTGTGCTACGCCAAATTTTTAATTGAGCATCGCGTTGTTCAGCTTCAGTGATTTCATAGGTCACAGGCTGTAAAGTATAAGCGTATAAATTTTTCGCGGTCATAGTGAAAGTAACAGATTTAAAACTGCAAAAAGTTTAGCATCATTTAGAGCATTTCAGTGAGTATATTGTTCCAAAATCACCCAAATTATAATGAAGCTAGTTCTGTGGCCTCATGATCCCGTTCGTGGCTTAAACTTTGCTTCAACCGACTGAACTGATTCAAGATGCTAAACATCAAGGAAAGCTGTTGTAAAATAATCAATGCCTTCTGATCTTCCTCATTATTTTGGCTTAAACGCTGACGAATGGTCTGTAGCATATTCTGGGCAGTTAAATCAGGCATTTCATCCCGCAGGAGCGCACCTTGGATATTGTCAAAAGCGCGATCCATCAATTCTAAAATTTCTGGGTCGTCAATTTTTTCGCGATGAGCCCCCAACGCTGCTATATAGCTAATAAAAGTATGATTGAGGCACAAGAACTCAAACGCCAAGCTTTTTTGCGTTGGGTCAAAGTCGGGCTCGGTGGCTAAAGTGGAAATGAGTGAAGCAACTTCGGCGTCTGTATTGTGTGCCGCACGACGGACCACGCGATAATTCAGGCCATTGTTGCGTCCAGACTTATACTGTTCAATTACCTCAGCTAAATAATCACATTGCGCGGAAAGCGAACGGTAAATTGTGCGGGGGAGGCGACGGAACTTCCAGTCTGGGAAAATGAAACTCACGCCTAACCATGCCAGACCACAGCCAATTAAGGTATCCATCATGCGCGGAAGGGCAGCTTCATATCCCATACCATCTAAGTTGAAGTTAATCAGCGCCAAGATAGTGATGAAAGCGGTGGCTTGAGCGTATTGTTTACTGCGAAGCTCAAAGAAAAGTACTCCGCTGATGACCAATACGAGAAGTTGTCCTTCAATCGAAGGTACAAAGTACAACACGGCATACCCTAAAATGATTCCGACCAACGTCCCTACGATACGTAAACGTAAACGACGTTTGGTTGCGTTGAAGTTGGGCTGACTGACAAATAGTGCTGTAAGTAGAATCCAGTACCCATATTCAATGTTGGTGACTTGAACAAAGATATATCCAACTAATAGCACGATAGACAAACGAATCGCATGCCGAAATAACACCGATTCTGGGGTGAGATGTTGTTTAATCCGAACTTTAATGTCATCCCAGCCTTTCAGGTCATCATCTTTGAGCTGGCTTTCGATATGCTTGGTTTTATCGAGCTTAATATTGCGTTCAGTTTCTAAGTTACGTAGCTGCGCATCAATCGACTTTAAGTTTTGATACAGCGAAAACAGAGCATTGACCCAAATTTGGTCATATTGTTGTTCGTCTCTGAGCTTTTCTAGTGATAAACGGAGGTTTTCAAATGCATGTTTAAAGCGTTTATTATGGGTGTAGGTTTGCCGGTTTAAGATACTGCTGCTTAAGTCTTTACAGGCTTTGGCTTGAATAGATAAAATTCGTTGAAAGCGGAATAAAATATCGCTGTGTTGAAAAATTTTCGCCAGTTTTTGATAGTCAATATGTGCTGAATCTGCACGTTCATGAATATCTTGTGCCACAAAATAATATTGCAGACTGCGACGGGTATCTCGTTGTCCACGGTCACCTTTTAAACGGGTGAGTAGGGCGGTTTTCATGTCGTTGAAAATTGCAATTAATTTACCATTTTCCAACGATAGTTCAATCATGCTCTGTTGATAGCTGTTAGCTGTCATATCGACATCAAAGAGGTTGGATTTGGCAAACAGAAAATCGGCGAGTGAGGAATAACACTTCGATAGATTGTCTTGAACCTGACGAACGGGAAAGAGCAGAAAACTGATAGTTGAAATAACACTATACCAAATTGCTCCAATCACCAGCAGAGATGGTTGTGTATACCAGTTGTCAAAAAGTCCGACACCGAGCATGGAGTAAACGGAAACCACTAAGCAACCATAGGAAATGGTGGCATAACGACGTCCCAGTGAGCCCAGTAAAATTAGACCAATACACGAAACGATTAGACCCAGTGCGAATAAAATTGGATGTGGAAATAAAAAGTAAATCGACGTTGCGGTAATGAAAAAGCCAATATAGGTAAAAATTAAATTCATGATCCGCACGGAAAAGCGGTCATCAATATCACTTAAACCCGCAGCAACTGCGCCGAGTGTCAGTGGAATAGTTGCCAGTTGAAAACCCATAAAATATGGAACAAAAGCAGTCCCTGCAAAAGTAATGACCATGCGGAGGTTATACATGAAGGTTGTATTATAAGTAGCCTGTTTTAGACTCGTCAGCCATGCTTTCAAAGGGCACCTTTGTTTGTCGCTTAGGGTTGGACAATTTTCAAATATGAGAATATGTGAAATTTCACCTGCTCTGGTATAAATCATACTATGGAGCGTGTAAACTTGTCTGCAAACTCTCTTTCAAAAAACATAAATTAATCCTATGTCGAATACACAGGAAAAAGCGGTCTATTCCAACGCTTGGATTCTCTTACTTGCCTCACTGACTGCGCTTGGTCCACTGTCTATTGATATGTATTTACCTGCTTTGCCACAAATGGCAGATGATTTCGGGGTAAGCACACAAATGGTGGCCAACAGCTTACCTGCGTACTTCTTAGGCTTGGCTATTGGACAACTGATTTATGGCCAGTAAGTGACCGAATTGGGCGGAAAAAACCGCTGTATTTTGGACTGAGTCTCTACATTATTGCCAGTTTCCTGTGTGTGTTTGCAAACAGTGAGTGGAGTCTCATTGCCGCTCGGGTTTTACAAGCCTTAGGCGGTTGTGTAGGTGTGGTGATTGCCCGTGCTGCGATTCGTGACCGTTTAGATATGCAAGCCTCAGCCCAAGCATTTGCCAGTATGATGATCGTGACCACCATCGCGCCGATTATTGCACCGAGTTTAGGCGCGCTGGTACTGAGTTTCAGTAGTTGGCATAGTATTTTCGCCTTTTTGATGGTCGTTGGTTTGGGAAGCCTGTGCTGTGTACACTTTTTCTTTGAAGAAACTTTAGACCCGAAGCGCCGTTTAAAGCTTAACTTTAACCAAGTTTTAAATCTCTACGGGGCGATTCTGCAAGATTCGAGCTTTAGACGTCCGATGTTTGTTGGATGTTTTGCTGGGGCTGTACTCTTTTGCTATATCAGTGCTTCTGCTGCCATTCTGATGGATGGTTACGGCTTAAGTCAGCAAGTTTTTGCCTATGCCTTTGGTGCTAATGCAGTTGGGATTATGCTGTTCTCGACCTTAAATAAACGTCTGGCACAAAAGTTAAGTGTGTTTCAGCGCTTAAAATTAGGCAGTTTTTTGCAGTTAGCTGGTGTGGGGTTGTTGTTGGTAGCGGGTAGCATGACGCATGCGCCGTTATATATCGTATGTGCAGGGATGTTTCTCGCTGTCGCAGCAATCGGTTTTACAGGGCCAAATGCCATGGCGATTGCAATGTCTGAGCAGGGTGCACGGGCAGGAACGGCCAGTGCGATTATGGGCAGTATGCAATTTGGTTGTGGTCTACTTTGTGGTGTGATTCTTAATTTTCTACTCTGGTCGGCACTTTTGAATATGGCCATTGTCATGGCTATTTTTGTGGCTTTGGTTTTGTATTATGTGTTTAAGCTTGAGCACGAAAAAGCCTAAAAATTTAAGTCGTGACTATATAAAAAAGAGACTCATTTTAGTCTCTTTTTTATATTTAAATAAATGCTTTAAATCTCACTCATTGTTTAAGAATACTGCAAAATCTTCAACTGGTACGCGTGGTGTTATAAAGCGATTGACGATCTGCTCAGGATCCGCATAACCCATCGTCATGCCGCAGACCAATTCTTCAAATTGTGCAGCACCAAGTATATTCAGCACGAGAGCATGAAGATGATTCCATGCGGCTTGTGGGCAAGTGTCTAAGCCCCGTACTTTGGCTGCAATCATGACATTTTTCATCATCATTACAAATTCATTTCGCGCCGATGCTCATAGCTTGATTAACTATTAAGAATAGCCCAACAGGTGTATCAAAAAATTGGTCATTACATGATTGCAGCTGTGCGATTTTCGCTTTTTCAGCTTTTTGAATATTAAGCAAGCCATACGAGCCCTAACCATTTTCACTGCGGTGCTCAATAAAAGGCGAAATCCATTTTTCTGGATAATATGCAAAAGTTTCTTATTATTAGATGTTTTTTCAGGATGTTCAGACGGTCTAAATTGAGTTTGACGAGTTTGCTCAAACATTTTGTTAGGAGTTTTCCTATGAGCACATCTATTTGCCATAATCGTGTATTCGTATCGGATAATATTTCATTCACTATGCTCAATAATAGTCTGAATAGTTAGGCTTTTTTGGTGCAAAGCTGTGATTTTGACCCATCATTGCGCATAGATGGCTATCTATTAGACTAAGACTTTAGTTATAAGAAAAAAATATAGATCTTAAATAAAACTCAGTCTATATTTAAGAAAATATGAAGAATTGTTACTTAATTATTGCAAAAGTCTGTCTAAATTGTAATTTGATGCTTCAAAGCCAATCGCGAATAACATCAATTATAGTTTGAAATTGTGTGCATTAGACTTTAGTGGCAAGAGTAATAAAAGGTCATATCTTAAAACATCGAAATGTGCGATTTTTCATCTTTATAAGATTACTTTGCATATGAAAAGACCAAAACGGAGTGGTCTTTTGTGCAAAAAATTTTACTGAAATGGAATTTTTGATTCACTATTAACAATGTAATAAAGGAAGTTTGTGTATGCGTTTAGCCCTCAATAAAAAGCCATTTATCGCTCAAAGCCTAGCACTTAGTGTGGCTGCTCTGATGATGACAACAACTCATGCTGCAACCAAAGAACAACAAGAACTCGCTCAGTTACGTGCCGAAGTTGCAGAGCTAAAAGCATTGATGCAACAGCAGCAACAAGTTCAACAACAACAAGCCGTTCAGATTCAACAAGTCAAAGCACAGCCAGCTCCTGTAAAAGCTGAATCTCCACTGTCTTCGTTCAAATCTAAGTCTGGCGCAGACATTAACCTGTATGGTTTTGTTCGTGGCGATGCAAACTACATTATTGAAGGTCAAGATGACGACTTTAACAAAGTTGCAAGTTCAGATGGTAAAACTAAAGACAAACTTCGTGCAACAGCAAAAACGACACGTTTAGGTTTAGATTTCAATACCAATGTGGCTGGTGATAACAAATTGGGCGGTAAAGTAGAAGTCGACTTCGCTGGAACAAATGAAGCCCTTCGTATTCGTCATGCATATTTAACCTATAACAACTGGTTATTTGGTCAAACTACATCTAACTTCCTGTCTAACCATGCACCAGAAATGATTGACTTTGGGACCAACGTGGGTGGTGGTACAAACCGTCTTCCACAAGTACGTTATGGTTTTAACTTGGCGCCTGCAACGAAATTATTTATTGCTGCGGAAGAAGGGAATAGTTCAGCAAACCAGCTTAAAGTTACCACGACTGATGGTGTAACTAAGAGGGAGACTGTTAGTTCAGATGTGAAATATAGCTTACCAGTATTAACTGCGAAATTAACGCAAGGTTTTGCAGATGGCAAAGCGAATGCATCTGTTCGTGGTTTAGTGGAGCACTATAAGTCTGAATCATCTGGTGATGATAAAACAGGTTGGGGCTTAGCTGCTGGTGTAAACTATCAAGTGATTGATCCTTTAAAACTAAGTGCTGATGTGTCCTATGTACAGGGCAATAGCAACTACTTATACGGAAGCAATACAGCATTTTATGTAAATCCAGTGAATGGCAATATCGAGCAAAATGAAGCGTTTGGTGTACAAGTGGGTGGTACGTATAAATTCAACGAGAAATTACGTTCAACTTTAGCCTATGGCGCACTCTTTGCAAATGATGGTACTGATTACGCGCGTATAAATTACGAGCGTAAAAATACTGCTGCGAATGAAGAAGTTTATCAAGCATGGATTAACTTCATCTATTCACCAGTTAAGCCATTGGACTTAGGTGTTGAATATATCAATGGTAAACGTGATACCTTTGCTGGTGAAAGCAAAAAAGATAACCGTGTTGGCTTAATGGCGAAATACAGCTTCTAATCATGTGGTGATATAGTTGTAGTTTAAAAACAGGAGCTTTAGGCTCCTGTTCTGTTTTAGTCGAGAAATTTATACAGACTAAATACATTTTGAATATAGACTTAAGTATTGGGTCAGAAAAAAATAAGTGAAATAGTTGGAAATTATTGTAAAAAAATAAAGATTATCTATAAAAAATCTGCATAATGTCCGTCTTTCGCCCATATTGTGCATTTATTGCTTGTTTTTGAGCCAATATGGGGCGGTTTTGTGATTTTTTTCAAAAAACCGTATCTGTGTCCAAACATTATTGGGCATTACGTTATTTCAGTTTACTCATTGTGTAGAACTGAACATGTTATGCATCAGATCGCTTAGTTTGTTACCAATTTACCCATTGCCTGAATTTCCATACGCAAGACTGAGTTTGTCTCAGATTTACGAAATATCTCTTGAAGTATCAATGAATTCGGTGGCTTATTAGCCAGATAACAAAATCTAAGCATCCGCTTTATGGACAATTGTCATGGAATTTACTTTTAACGCTTTTTATACCTTGATTGCTGCTGTCATTGTTTTGTTACTTGGCCGCTTCTTGGTAAATAAAATTGGTTTCTTGAAACGCTACAACATTCCTGAGCCTGTCGCAGGCGGTTTAGTTGCAGCGATTATCTCCTTGGTTGTGCATAGTCTTTGGGGCTATAGCATCACGACCAGTAGCGAATTGCAAACAAGTTTTATGCTGATTTTCTTCGCCTCAATTGGCTTAAGTGCAAACTTTGCCAAATTGCGTGAGGGTGGGATCGGTCTGATTATTTTCTTGATGGCTGTCGCTTCATTTATTGTGGTGCAAAACTTTGTCGGCATTAGCCTTGCAACTTTATTGGGCATTGACCCACTTATTGGGTTGATTGCAGGTTCAATTACCTTAACTGGTGGTCATGGTACTGCGGGTGCTTGGGGTGAAATTCTAGAAGTTAAACATGGTATCCAAGGTGCATTAGCTTTGGGTATGGCGAGTGCGACATTTGGTTTGATTATTGGTGGTTTGATTGGTGGTCCTTTAGCGAAGTTACTTATTAACCGTTATCAATTGGCGACACCACGTACCAATGAACAAATTGAAAAGAGTGATAACACTCCACTGACTGATATTAATTCAACAGAATATGTACCGTTTGAATATCCACATCGTGTGCGTTTAATCACTGCGGATAATGCGATTACCACATTAGGTTTGTTTGCAGGCTGTTTGGCTTTTGCTGACTTTATGACCGGCCATATGAAAGGCACAATGCTTGAGTTACCGACTTTTGTTTGGGCGCTTGCAGGTGGTGTGATTTTACGTAATGTGTTGGAAGGTATTTTCAAAGTTCAAATCTTTGACCGTGCGATTGATGTATTTGGTAATGCATCATTGTCGTTGTACCTTGCGATGGCTTTGCTTTCGTTGAAATTATGGCAATTGGCTGACCTTGCAGGTCCGCTTGTGGTAATTTTAGGTGCACAAACAATTACGATGGGCTTATATGCTGCATTTGTGACATTCCGTGTGATGGGTAAAAACTACGATGCTGCGGTGCTATCTGCGGGTCACTGTGGATTTGGTATGGGTGCAACCCCGACTGCGGTTGCAAACATGCAGGCGATTACCAACATGTATGGTCCTTCGCACAAGGCATTCTTAATTGTGCCTTTATGTGGCGCATTCTTTGTAGACTTGATTAACGTGGCTGTCATTCAGTCTATTTTGCAATATTTTAACTAATTGGAAATGCAATTTGCCCTAGGAAACTAGGGCTTTTTTGCTTTCAGGTCTCTCACAATAATTAGGATATCGAGATGAATGATCAATTAAATGAAACATTACTCGGGTGGGTGAATACACTGAATGGACCTCTGTGGGACTTTTTGGTGATTTTCCTTGTTGCGGTCGGTTTGTTTTACACCCTAATTACGGGTGCAGTACAGGTTCGCTTATTTTTGCACAGCATCAAGGTCATGAAATCAAGCCGTAAGGAATGTGATGATGATCATGGCATTACACCTTTTCAGGCTTTTGTCACTGGGCTTGCTAGTCGTGTAGGTGTGGGTAATGTTGCGGGCGTTGCGATCGCAATTGCGATTGGTGGGCCGGGTGCAGTATTTTGGATGTGGGTCACTGCATTTTTAGGCATGAGTTCGGCTTTTGTTGAGTCATCTCTTGCACAGTTGTTCAAGGTGCGCGACCAAGAAAATAAACAGTTCCGTGGTGGACCTGCCTACTATATTACCCAAGGCCTGAAACAAAAATGGTTGGGTGTAGTCTTTGCTGTTGCGCTTATTTCAACCTATGGTTTTGTGTTTAACGCAGTACAAGCCAATGCAATTACAGGTGCAACAGCACATGCATGGGGATGGGATAAAGCCAATCTAGCATTTGAACTCGGCGGCATTCATATTGTGGTGTCTTGGGTTGGACTAGGTTTAGTCTTGCTGACTGCGATGATTATCTTTGGTGGAATCAAACGTATTGCCAAAGTGGCAGAAAGTTTTGTGCCATTGATGGCCTTGTTGTATTTGGCTGTTGCTTTATATATTGCCGTAATTAATTACGCTATTTTACCTGATATCTTCCAGCTCATTTTCTCTAAAGCTTTTGAGTTTGAAGCTGCTGCTGGTGGTTTCTTCGGTGCGATGGTTTCTATGGCAATGATGATGGGGATTAAACGTGGTTTATTCTCTAATGAAGCAGGTATGGGTTCAGCACCGAATGCGGCAGCTGCATCGGATGTAAAGCACCCTGTAAACCAAGGTTTGGTACAAATGCTCGGTGTATTTGTGGATACCTTCGTGGTGTGTTCATGTACAGCGATTATTATTTTGGCCTCAGGACTTTATCATGATGCGGGCTTTGAAGGCGTAGCGCTCACCCAAATGGCTTTAGAGAGCCAAATTGGTTCTTGGGGTGATGACTTCCTTGCAACGATTTTGTTCATGTTTGCCTTTTCATCAGTCATTGGTAACTATGCCTATGCTGAAGGGAATGTGCAATTTATCAATAACAATGCCAAGGTGATGTTCGTCTTCCGTATCTTTGTTTTGATTATGGTATATCTCGGTTCAGTGATGAGCGTGCCTCTCATTTGGAACACTGCGGATTTGTTCATGGGTATCATGGCCACCATTAACTTGTTTGCTATTTTGCTGTTAACACCATTCTTATTGATGCTGTTAAAAGACTATTTGGCACAGCTGAAACAAGGTGTGAAAGAGCCAGTGTTTAAATTGGATAACCATCCTAAATTTAAAGACAAAGTGAAATCAGATATTTGGTAATTATTTAGTACATAAAAAAGCCTCTACATTGATAGGGGCTTTTTTATGGCTATTTAGCCGCTAAAGAAAACAACAGCTGATAGAGTGCAAAACTTAAAATCAGGCTTAGCCAAATCTGGAGTTTGGTTCGAAGCATTAAAATAACAGCGATTACAAAAACTAAGTCAGTCCAATGCTTGAAATAACTTTGTCCCATTTGTATCACTAAACACAGCAGTAAACTTACCACTGCCGCATTGATCCCAATCACGGCTTTCCGGATCGCAGCTTGCTGCATAAGCCAAGACCAATAGGGCAAGGTTGCAAAGATTAAAAAGAATGAGGGTAGAAAGATTGCTAAAGTGGCTAGAACCACATTCAGCCAGACAAATGGCGTTAAAGGTAATAAAGCACCTAAGTAACTGGCGAAACTAAATAAGGGGCCGGGCATGAGTTGAGCCAGCGCATAACCTAAGTCAAATTGTTCGGCAGATAAAATATGGCTGACGACGAAGTCCTGATGTAAAAGTGGCAAAATAATATGCCCACCACCAAAAACCAAAGATGCTGCTTGGTAAAAACTGAACAGGCTCTGTGAGACGAGTGAAGAAGATGAATGCCACACTATAAAAACTACAAAAGGCAAAACAAAGGCAATCAGCCAAAGATAAGCCCGCTTAGCTTGGACTTTTGATTTTAAGCTGCTGTCTTGAAGCTTTGATGTCGAATCTGATGCGAAATAAATACCGACGAGAGCAGCAACAAAGATGACGATGACTTGGCTGAATGACCATGGCACAAAGTAAAGAAACAAGGTGCTAAGTAACATCAGCACATATTGCCAGATAGTTTTGCAGAAACTTGTCAACATTTGCCAAAAGGCCCAGACCACCACAGCAAAAACGATCAACTGAATGCTATGTAGTGTCATCGCACTGAGTTGATTGAAATACTGCTGACCCAGTACCGCAAAACATGCCATGAGGAGCATAGACGGCAAAGTAAAACCGAGCCAAGCCGCGCACGCACCGCGGTAGCCTTGGAGTTGATAACCAATGGCAATACCCACTTGGCTGCTGGTCGGTCCTGGGAGCAATTGTGCGAGAGCAACCAACTGGGCATATTCAGCATCACTCAACCACCGAAGTTGTTGTACAAAATGTCGGTGAAAAAACACCAAATGAGCAGCAGGGCCACCAAAAGACAAGCAGCCCAATTTTAAAAAATGCAGAAAGATGCGAATGAGCTGCTGAGTGTGCATGTTGAATTATACTGAAAAATTGAAACAGATTATAATAGAGAAATATGACGCTTTTACGAAAAACAACAGTACTTGGACTGCTGATTTTCATACACTATGCTGCTGGAAAACTTCGCTCTATCTCAACCTCGGTGAATCATGTTAAACATTAAACTTAGCCTTATGTCGTTTACATTGCTCGCTTTAGCAGGCTGTCAAAGCATGCCCAAAGTGGCTCAAGAAACGCCAAATCAGGCTTTTTCAGCCGAAACTGAGTCAGGGGAACCCCAAGAGCGACTCAACCAGATTAACTTTAAACAGCTCAAAAAAGAACAAAACCGCCCAATCATTGCCTTGGTGTTGGGGAGTGGTGGTGCACGTGGTTATGCACATATTGGCGCAATTCAAGTTTTAGAGCAGTCGGGGATTCGTCCCGACTTTATCGTGGGAACCAGTGCCGGTAGTATCGTCGGTTCACTGTATGCTAGCGGTAAAAATGCCAATCAAATTCGTGATATTGCGCTGAATATGAAAGCCAATGATGTGCGCGATATCCGTTTGGACATGAAAGGTTTCTTTGATGGTCAAAAAGTTGAAGACTATGTCAATGAACAAGTGAACGACATTCCACTTCAACGCTTACCTATCCCGATGTATGTGGTGGCGACGCAGTTAAAAGAAGGCAAAAAAGTCGTCTTTAACTATGGCAATACTGGGCAAGCAGTTCGGGCATCGGTATCGATCCCGAGTATGTTCATTCCAACTAAGATTGGTACTGATGAATATGTAGATGGTGGTTTAGTCAGCCCTGTACCTGTTGATGTGGCACGTAAGTTAGGGGCAGATATTATTATTGCGGTCGATATTTTGGCGCAGCCGCTGTATACCGAAACGTCAAATGTCTGGGGGCTGTTTAACCAAAATATCAATATTATGCAAAAGAACCTTGCGCAAATAGAGTTGAAAAATGCAGATATTGTGATTCAGCCAGACTTGCGTGAGAAAGTACATATTTTTGATGTCAGCGGACGTGAGTTGACCATGCAAGCTGGGGTCGATGCAACCGTTGCACAGTTAGGACAGATTCAAAAAGTTTTTGCGCAGAAAAATTATAAGCAAAAATTGAATATTCAAAGTATTCAAGTAAGAACGCATTGATCTGGCGCGATGTAGAAATAAAAGCCTGAATGGGCTTTTATATATCTCTATAACTCGAAATACAGTGGATCAGGCTCAAAGCCATTTATGTGCGACGAAAATATCACAGCGAGAATGTTTTTGAATAAATTAAAATTTAAAGAAGGCCTATAGATTCAAACGCTTAGTCTTCTTTATATATATTTTTTTGAATGATACTTAAATCACTATAAATAATAATGATGGTTTTGTTACCAAATTTAGTGTTCAAAACCGATATAATAAATGTCACATATCCTATTATCTTACCAATTAGAGAACGCGATGTCCCCATTAGATCAAATTGCTGCGGCTGCGGATGACCAGTCTGAACTCACTATGTCGGTCTTAATGACACCTGATATGGCGAATTTTTCAGGAAATGTGCATGGTGGCACCATTTTGAAACTGTTAGACCAAGTGGCATATGCGTGTGCAAGTCGTTTTTCAGGAAGTTATGTGGTGACCTTATCGGTTGATAAAGTTAATTTTAAAGAGCCGATTCATGTCGGCGAGTTAGTGACTTTCTTGGCAAGTGTGAACCATGTTGGTCGTACTTCAATGGAAATTGGTATTCGTGTTGAAGCACAAAATATTCAAAAGCGTACAGTACGCCATACCAATAGCTGTTACTTCACCATGGTTGCGGTAGATGAAAATGGTAAGCCAAAACAAATTCCTGCGTTGAATTTGGACAATGACTGGAAGCGTTGTCGTTTTGAAGCGGCAGAACAACGTAAGGTCGCGCGCTTACAAGAGAACCATCATCCTTCGTGCAGTATTTATAAAAAAGCATCGCATAGTTAAGTTTAAAAAAAAGATCTCCAACATAGGGGATTTTTTTTTATGTCTGACGTTGATGTTTTGAATAGAAGCTCATATGGGAAAACTATGCAAATTTGGCTTTCTGCACCTGTTGATCTCGAACTGCTATAGTCAATGCACATAAATAAAAAGAAACCAAGATAGGATATATCTTGGTTTCAAGTGACGCTAAAAAGTTGTTGCGATCCAGCAGGAGAGTAAAGCCACTGGATCTCTCAAAATTTCAATTATTTAGCAGCTTTTTCTTGATTCGGTTGTTCTGCTGATGCTTCCGAAGCAGGTGCATTTGCACTTAAGTCTGTAGTTTCAGCTGTTTCTTGGGTTGATACTACAACTTTGTCTTCTTGAGCTGGCGCTTGTTGAGGTGCAGCAAAAGTTGCAAAGCTCGCAGCTGTTAAAGATGTTGCAATAATTAAGTGAGAAAGTTTCATGGTTTTGGCATCCTTATATTTTATAGATAAAAATAGTTCAGACTGATCATCACATCAATTTGAACTGAGCTTCATGCTATCGCCTGAATATCTGCGGTTCAATCGAAGCAACAATGTGAAAAGTGCACATTACCTAAAACTACAGATGATGAAAAAATAGTGAGCTTTAAGTAACAAGTAGAAGTTTTTTGTGAATAGATTGAGATAAAAAGAAGAATTAATGATCAATATGGATGTTTGAAAACTCACATAAACTGTACAAAGCATGCGAATTAAGTGCGAAACCCTAATTTCAGTATTGAGTAAAATGTAAGGAAGTTTGTCCAATAGGGGTATAAATGAATGAAATGTCAGCTAACTGAATGCTGAGTGTTCGATGCCATGGATTTGAGATGAGAAAATTGGTTATTTAAATTAAGATAAAGGCTTATTTTATTGTGCTGTTTTTATCATATTCCATGCTAGGTATAAAATTTTGAAACTGATGTCGATGCCGCAGGCGGTTCCTACGCATATTATTTCGGGCTTTCTTGGTGCAGGTAAAACCACTTTGCTCATGCATTTGTTAGGTCAGAAACCGGAACATGAAATTTGGGCGGTACTGATGAATGAGTTTGGGCAAATTGGCGTAGATCAACAGCTCATGCCACAAGCGGAAGGCTATGCGGTGAAAGAATTACTCGGTGGTTGTTTATGTTGTAGCAGCCAACTACCGATGCAAATAGCACTGTCTCGTTTGCTTTCAGAACAAAAGCCTGATCGGCTGTTTATTGAACCCACAGGCTTGGGACATCCAGCACAGTTACTGGAGCAACTGACCGAGCCACATTGGCACTCGACCCTGCACATGCGTGCTCCGATCACCGTGCTGGATGGTTCGCGTTTACATGATCATGCATGGACAGCACAAAATCTCTATCAGGATCAATTGAAAGCGGCGCAGATTGTGGTGGTTTCGCATCAAGCTCATATGCAAAAAACAGATCAAGATGCTCTTGAAAAACTGCAAACCGAATATCAGCCTTATGCTCAGCAGTGGCTGATGGCAGAGCAGGGCAAGATTGAGCTTGCGCAAATCGATTTTGAGTACATCGGAACAAAACGACTAAAGCAGCCTTTACTGAACATTCAGCAACAGTTGAAAGCGACTCAACAAGATTTTCCTGAGATTAAACAGTTGCCGTATCACTATGTAGAAACGGCGCAAGGTTATAGTGTTGCAGGTTGGAAAATGCCGAAGCGTTGGGTTTTTGACTTTTACGATTTATTAGATTTACTTTGTGAACAGCAAGATTGGCGACGGATTAAAGGAATTTTCCATACCAATCAGGGGTGGAAGGCATTTAATTTCAATCCTGAACAATTTAACTATCAAGATGTTGAAGAAGGGATTGATAACCGAGTTGAATTGATTGTTCAAAATGAAAGAGATTGGATAAGGTTTGAAAGTGCACTTTTTGCATGCCGCATTGAGTAATGACTTAAATTGTTTTAAGCAAAAAAAGCCGAAATCTTATATGCTAGTCGGCAAATTTGAGGATGGTATGTATGGCGCTTAAAGCTACAATTTATAAGGCAGATTTGAATATTGCCAATATGGATGTCCACCAATATGGGGACTATCAACTGACTTTGGCATTGCATCCTTCAGAAACCATTGAGCGTTTGATGGTGCGTTTGTTAGCGTTTGCACGTTTTGCGGATGAAGCTTTAGAGTTTACCAAAGACTTATTTGAAACCAATGAGCCTGCGCTGTGGGAAAAGGACCTCACGGGTCAGTTGGTGAAATGGATTGAAGTGGGCAGCCCAGACGAAGATAAAGTGAAAAAAGCCAGTGCACGTTGTAAGCAAGTGGCGATTGTCACTTATGGCACAGCGGTCGATGAATGGTATAAGCGCAACAGTAAGTTGAAGACATTGAACAATGTTGAAATTTGGCAGTTGTCGACTGCAAGTACTGAAGCAGTTCAGGCCCTGTGTGAGCGTACCATGCAACTTCAGTTGAATGTGATGGATGGTGAGTGGACCTTAATTGGTGACCATGCACAAGCCATTATTGAATGGACGAAATTGCAATAAGCATGCAGTTTAACTAGATTTATTGATTGAACAGGTTGGGAGCGAAAACATGAGCGCAGAATTAGAAATTATTGATTTGGTTGTCGGTGAAGGTAAAGAAGCGGTTAAAGGTGCTTTAATCACCACGCATTATACGGGTTGGTTAGAAGATGGAACCAAATTTGACTCATCTTTAGACCGCGGGAACTACTTTGAAACTGTGATTGGGACAGGCCGTGTCATTAAAGGTTGGGACCAAGGGATTATGGGCATGAAAGTGGGTGGTAAACGTAAACTCATCGTGCCATCACATTTGGCTTATGGTGAGCGTAAAATGGGTAATATTATTCCTGCCAATTCAAATTTGATTTTTGAAATTGAGTTGTATGATGTAAAAACACGTGATTAATCAAAAATATTGATAAATAAAAGAGTCAATTACAAGGATGTATTTGATTCATTTGTAAAAACACTTGGTTTTTAAGAAAAACATTTGTAGATTAATTATTAGGCAGAGCGTATTTAAGGGAAGAGTCGCTTTTGTATAGCTCATTGAGCAAACGGTCTTTGTTTGGGTTTGTTTTAAGCTGTTTGCTGGTTTTAAGTTTGATACCTTCGACGTGGGCACAATATGAAGCTGAGCCCACGCAGTATTATTTGCATCAAAAAAATGTCAATGACATTCAATTCACCGAACAAACCACCAGTTATTTAAAAGGTACATGGTCTTATTATGACCAAGAGCTGATTTCTCAGCCTAATCGTAAACTCCCTTCTAAAACTACCGAATTGCCAATTTCATTTCAAGAACTTACAGGCAGTAATACGGGTTATGGGACTTTTGTCGGTCATTTCAAAATTCCGGATGAATTTATTGGCCGAAGGCTAGCCATTCATATCCCCAATCAAAATTGTGCTTATCGGGTTTATCTCAATGGCGATTTTTTAGTTCGTTTAGGGGATGTCGCGGATAATGCGGGAGCACAGCAAACAGAAAATGCACCGCGGATTGCTTATTTTGTCCCTGACAGCCCCTATTTTACTTTAAGTATACAAGCCTCAAACTTTAACAATTTACGCGGCGGCCTTGAAAGCCCCATGCATATTGGCATTGCTAAAACGATTAATCGACATTATCAGCAACTGATGATGAGTATCGCCATGATCTGTGGCGTGGTGTTTGGTGTAGGAATGTTCACCATCATGTTCTCGATGTTCCGTGGTTCAGATGAACGGAATAGTAAAAGTATTTTTGTTTTTGGTATTTTTATTTTATTTCTTGCCTTACATAATCTTTTTACTGCGCCATATGCTTATACGACCTTCCTAGATATCAACTGGTTGTGGGGCATACGTTTAGAATATTTATTTATCTATTTAGCGGTCATATTTTTTTTGAGCTATATGTATTTGCTCAATCAGTACTATTTACAGCGTTGGATTTATACCGTTTCCATTTTGGTTTTGACCTTGAATATCGTCATTACCTTGTTATCCGAGCAAGTTGTTTTTGAGCAGCTGGCTTTTTATAGCGCATTTTTCAGTATTGTTATTTTGCTTAATTTTGCCTATGGTTTTTACCTTACTTTAAAGACCAAACAAAAATATTCGAAAATCAATTTATACGCCGTGGTATTGCTGTGTATATCGGTCATTCATGACTTTTTACTAACGCTACATGTGATTGATTCTATTCATCTATCTTTTATCTCTACCAGTCTGTATGCACTTTTGGTGATGTTCCGACAATCACGTAACTATGCTTATCAGACTTACCATACCGAACGTTTAAATAATAATTTAATTGAATTGAATGATTCTTTAGAGCAAAAAGTGCAACAGCGCACCTCTCAATTACATGACTTAAATGAAAAACTCGAATATCAAATTCAAATTGATGCCTTAACAGGCGCCTATAATCGGCGTGCATTGAATCAGGAAATTCAGCAGCGCTTTATTGAAACACAACAAAATAGTCATGCAACTTTGGTTTTTGCCATGATGGATGTCGATTATTTCAAAAATTATAATGATTTCTATGGGCACCTAAAGGGCGATGAAGTTCTGCAAAATCTGGTCAAAGTGATTGGTGCAGTACTGCCACATAATGCCTACTTAGCACGCTATGGTGGGGAAGAGTTTGCCATTGTTTTATATAATGTCCCAATTGCGATTATTAGTCAGATTATGCAAACCGTTTTAGATGCAGTGCGTAGTGCGCGCTTTGAGCATCATAACCGCCTAGATGGCAAAGATTATGTAACTTTGAGTATGGGGGTGTCGTGGATGGATCATGAAACGATTTATGCCAATATTCATGACCTTATGAAAGCGGCCGATTTAAAGCTTTATCAAGCCAAAGAAGCGGGCCGTGATCAGATGAAAATGCCCAATGAATCCTATGAAAATGAGTGAATTTAGTTGAGTCATACTTCTGTTAATAAACCTTAGGATAAGAGTTTAACCATGGTCACCATTTTGGGATTTGGAATGTCTTGGACATGGATTTGAAAGCCATGTTTTTGATAAAAAGAGCATGCTGTTTGGGTGCTTTCTAAACTAATTTGGTGAATTTTTTTACGTTTAAGATGTTCAATAACGGTTTCTAATAAGGCTTTCCCAATACCGCGCTGTTGTTCAGCGGATGAAATATAATTGAGTAAAATACGACCTTGATCACTGACCATAATAAAACCCACTACGTGCTGATTGAGTACATAAACCCAGCTGTCGTTATAGTGCATCCACATAATCAGGTTGGATTGGGTTTTATTTTCTAGCCAAATTTGAATCGTACTTTCATGGCGATGATGGTCTTTGATACATGATCGAATACTGTCGTGCACGACATTTAAAATTTCAGGAATGTCCTGAAGTTGGGCTGCCCGTATCATCTTTTCTTCTTAGAGCTATAGAAACAGCTATTTCATGCTAGCGACTGTATTTATTAAATTGAATTACTGTTAGTACGGATGTAACTTTGTTGTTCAATCGCACTAAGTTAATTATTTTTTATAGTGATTTTGTGAGTGAAAAATCACATATCGTGATGCCTTTCACGTTTGTGCGAATATGTGTTGAATCACTTGAATTGGTCTGAGAATCAATACCCAATTACAAGTCATCGAATTGAGCATTTGAGTTCATACGTAGTCTGTTTTAATTAATTTGGTGTTTATTTGAGCGATAATGCTGTATTTTAAAAGGGAATACTGGTTACGAGAGCAGGGCATGGCGACATTTTTACTGATGATTTGCATACTCATTGCTTTGGTTGCGGCATCTATTATTGTAATCAAAATTCAAAAAAAGCACCGCTTTCTGAAGCGACAAAAAAAAGTGGTTGAATCGGAAGCAGCATCTGTGCAAATGGCAACGCATACCAATAGAGCACCTCAGGTTGAGCGTGTTATTGAAGTTGATGCTTATGAACAAGAGCTGTTCGATGACGTGGCGACTCTATTTTTAGATCAAGCGATATTGCTCACGGTCGAAGAAGATGCAACGTTAATGCAAAGCACATTATTGGTCAAAATGCCTGCGAAAACCCAGACGCAAATTCGCAAAATGGATTTAAATGAATGGTCTATTTTTTGGAGCTTTTATGATCAGTCGCTTGAATATTATGTAAGTCGTTATGGCATGTTTTATACGCATATTGACCGCAGTGGATGCGAGCATAAAAAAAGCTATCGTACTCGGGATTGATCTCTTGCTTAAGCCTCCACAGCGTCCATCACAGCTATGGATAACTGCTTAAGAATTCTTTCTGCAACATGAGTTAGATAGAAGTCATCCTGTTTTAAGCGTGTCATTAAGATTGCCCCCTCATAATCGGCAACACTGATTTTGGCCAGTACCTCAGCTTGAGCAATAGGCATGACTTGCTGAAAGTAGTGTAACAACGCCAATTCCCAATCTTGAAAAATCGACTGAATTTTGAGATGAATTTGTTCGGATAAATGCGGGATTTCCAAAGACAGCATTCCGACTAAGCAACCTTGAACACCCGCACTAAAAAAGCGGACAGCTTGCTGGTGCAAGTGTTCAAAGCGAACGCAATACTCCAAGTGCGTATCACACAAAATGCTGAACAGTTTATGGTTTAAGTATTGCTGGCTGACTTGCAAAATATCTAAAACCAAAGCTTCTTTATTGGGATAATAATAATAAAATGCCGCTTTACTGAGCCCACAAGACTTTGCTAGTAAATCCATACTGGTGCCTGCATAACCATGGGTTTTAAAGGTTTGCATGCAATGCAACTGGATTTGTTCTTTACTCAGTTTTTGTGGGCGCATAGAGCTTTAACGTTCCGTAGTGGTTGGTAATGATAAATAGCCATTGAAAGTGTTCAGCATATCTTCCCAGATGGCTTCGGCCCCTTGGCGGAAATATCCCATGTGTCCAATTTCTTTCAAGCCATAGTCACTGGCTTCAATATTGAGATAATGCATGTTCGCATGCTGATAATGCTGCATAAATGCGTGCCTTGAGTTGGGTAAAGCCCAGTCATCATCCAGTGCTGAAACAGCATAGATTGGAGTTTTGACCTGTGCATATTGTTCCTGCAAGTGTTGCTGATCTGGATCTGCAAAAAAGTAGGTCGGATTTTTACACCATTTTCGCCACTGTGTGTAGACATCCACAGGTAAATCGGTACCCATTTTAAGCAGGCTCCAAGGCAGATAGCCCTTTAGTGCAACCATCGGGGGGAAAATAATATTCCACATGACATGTACTTTCATTTTCTCCCGAAACGGCATATAGCCATGCCAACCCGCACCCGTGCCAAAGCAATACATCGCAGTGACTTGGTCATGGTTGTGGGTTAAACCGAGTGCTTGGCCTCCATAAGAGTGTCCAACCACAAAAATAGGTTTGCCATCTTTGCGGATAGAGTCAATGGCAGCCGACAAGTCTAGCTGCCCCCAGTCCAAATAGGACATGCCGAAACCTTTGAGTTGCTTCGGTGCAGAAAGCCCCACACCACGATAATCAAAAGTTAGGACTTGATAACCTAGCGCTACTGCATACTCGGCAAAGCGGCGATAAAACTGCTGTGGTACACCTGTTGCACTGGCAACAATGATGTTGGCTTTGATCGGCTCAGATGAACGATAACGTGTACCAACGAGTACATAACCATCGGTTGCTGAAAATTTTACAGTTTGTTTCTCTATTGGGGTCGAATCTAAATGGGCGGTGGCTTGCATTATCGTTTCTTCTTTTTTGTTAAATACTAAAGTGGGTTCCAGACTTTTAAGTTTTATTGCCCTTGCTTTACTGTCCCTTAAACTGAGCAGGGCGGCGTTGCAGCATTGCCATGACACCTTCTTGGACATCTTGGGTTTTGAGTAGCGGGCTGAGGTGCTCTTGTAAATGTGCAAAGGCATAGTCTGCGCCATGTTGTACTGCTTGTTGTGCAGAAGCCAGCGTGGCTTGAACGGCGAGTGGAGCAGCATGTGCAATTGATTCTGCAAGGGCCAATGCTCGTTCTAATGCAGCATTTGGCGTGGATGCTTCTACGACCTCGGTAATTAAATTGAGATCGAAAGCTACTTGAGCATTGAAGCTGTCACCTGTGAGTAGATAGCGCATAGCCTTGTTCCAACCCGCCGCTTGTACAAAGCGAACCGTTGCACCGCCAAAGGGTAAAATACCGCGCTGCACTTCCATTTGGGCAAATTGTGTATTGGCATCGGCAATCACCACATCGGCATTGAGCATCAGTTCAATTCCCGCGGTAAAACAAAAGCCTTGGAGTGCCACAACCACGGGTTTGGTACGAGGTCTTGAACTGGTGCCCCAAGGGTTAATTTGTGACGCGGGAAAGTCGAAAACGCCTGCAGTGAGTTTGGGTTGCAACTCAACCAAATCAAGCCCAGCTGTAAAGTGTTCCCCGTGTGCAAAAATCACGGCACAGCGCAGTGAAGGATCATCCTCATATTCGGTGAGGGCCAGTGATAAGTCATGAATCATATGACTATCGAAAGCATTGCGCTTGGCTGCGCGATCTAAACCAATTAAAAATAACGAACCGCGAACTTCGCGACTGACACGACCTTGTTGTTCTGACATTTTGATTATTCCTACATCGTTTTATAAGTTTTTAAACGATTGTTAGAAAACTGTCAAAACTTATGCGTATTCATTCTGTGACTCGATAGTTTGATCCGATTCCCCGAAAAAAGAGCGACGTTTAGATTGAGCGGAATTGTCTTGCCTTTATTGAGTTTTTTTTCATAATAGCAGCACTTCTTTGAATACCAGTTGAACCATGTCTAGCCTTGAAATATTTGCAGTCATCATTAGCTTAATTGGGGTGACGTTGACCATTAAGCGCAATATGTGGTGTTGGTGGTTTAACTTCGCTGCTTTCTTGTTATATGCCTATTTGTTTTATACCTATAAGTTGTATGGCGAAACCATTTTGCAGTTTTTCTTTGTAGTGGTGAACTTTTACGGTTTTTATCACTGGCTCAAAGGTAAACAACAAGATCATGAGATTCGGATTGAACCGATTACAGCTCGGCAAGTGATTTTGCAAATGCTACTTGCCGCTGCGGCTGGTGCAGTATTTGGTTTGAGCTTAAAGTATTTGACCGATGCTGCTGTACCGCTATTGGATGCGCAGCTCGCAGCGTTTAGTCTGTTGGCGACCTATTGGACCAGTCGTAAACATATTGCGACGTGGGTGCTGTGGGTATTTGTTGATATTGTTTATGTTGGTATGTTTATCTATAAAGATTTGTTCCTAACCGCGGCTTTATATGCAGGCTTTGTTGGCTTGGCAGCTTTTGGCTGGTGGCAATGGACTCAGGTACGCCATAAACAACAGCTAAAAAGTGTTTAGGCTAGGTAATGTTGATTGATTTTAAACACGCACAATTGGCTCAATTTGAGTCGGTCATCGAACGGTTAAAGGGAAGTCCAAAGCAATATTTGGACTTTGCTTCGGTTGCGGATTTTTATCAGGCCACTTGGTTGGGTGATTTACCCAGCAGTGCAAGTTGGGCGGTTACAGGACTGGATGATGGGGCCGAGCATTTTGATATTCGCTTGGCCTGTTTTGAGCGCGTGGTTTTTATTTATATTGCAGATGATATTGTCATACAGAATGGTGCACATTGATATCTAGATCACGGTATAGTCGGTGCTGGATCATCGTCTATATTTGAGCTTTCTACAGGATGACGAGATCCAGTTTTTCAGTCCTGATCAGGGCATGGATGTTTACAAAAACAAAAAATAAAGGATTTAATGTTATGGCACATCAGTTTGTAGTCAATGCCACCATCAACGGTGTTTCGTTGGATGACTTCCGTCGACTCGCAGCCAATATCAGCTTACATGAAAATGTTTGTCGTCGTATTCCTGGGGAGAAGTTGGAAATTTTGGAGTCGAATAAAGTTGGCGATATTTATACCCTTAAGCGCGCGTATAATTTGGATGTCAATATTCCCGATATTGCGAAGAAATTTCTAAAAAATGCATTTCGTTTACAACGTACCGACGTCAGCAATTTAGTTGTGCTCAGCTCGGAAGTCCGTTTAGACCCTAACCTACCTTTAGAAGCTGTGTGCCAACGTAGTGTATCGGGTAATGATAAGCAGATTCACTTTCAACTGGAATGGAAGGTAAAAGTGAAAGTGCCATTAATTGGCGGTATGTTAGAAAAACATGCTGAAGGCGAAATTCGTAAGTTTAGCCAAATCGAGCTTGATATTGTGGAAGATGAACTGCGCCAAAATCTGCATGCAGAAACCTTAAGCTAAAGGCTTTGACCTCATGTTTTCAAAGTAGCTTGCATAAAAAGAAACCCTTCGATTGAAGGGTTTTATCATTTTAGTGCTTCGTCTCGAACCGAGTTCGATAAACCAAAGCTGTGAAGAAGCAAACCAAACAGACCAGCCAAATATAATACATCGCGCCAATGTTGCTATAGAGACTGAGCCATTGAACCAAAGGCAGTGTGATGCCTCCTGCAATAGCATAGGCGACATTGTAGGAAAACGAAATGCCCGAAAAGCGGATTGGAGCAGGGAACATTTTGACCATGCTATAGGACACAAGCCCTACCGTGCCTGAAAAGAATCCCAAAAGCATATACAGTGCAAACACCGTAGTTGGACTGACCGCACCTAAACTGTGATAGAAAATGGTTGCGATAGCGGCGACACCGAGCGAGCCAAAAATCAAGACCTTGGCTGCACCAAAACGATCTGCCAATGTCCCAGCGAGTATACATCCCAACATTTGCATGATGATCGCAGCACTTTGCATTTGAAAAGCATCGCTACGTTCAAATCCAAAGGCACCCGTCAGTAAGTTTGGCATGGCTAAAATTAGGACTACCACACAAGCAGTTAAGAACCAGGTCAAGAGCATGCCAATCACCACGGCGGTTTTATGGCTGCCTAAGACTTGTTTCACCGGCATTTCTTTAGACAGCTCTTTACGTGCTTGGATGGCTTTGAATACAGGCGTTTCTTTCAAATAACTACGTAAATACAAGGCCACTAAGCCAAAAATACCGCCCACAATAAAGGGAATACGCCATGCCCAATCATGTATAGCTGCTTCACTAAACTGAAGAGAAATGAACAGTGACATTAAAGCACCGAGCAAGATGCCGAGAGACAAACCTGCTGTGAGCAAGCCATTGGCAAAACCAATTTTTTCAGATGGGACATGTTCGGAAACAAATGTCCATGCCGCTGGAATTTCTCCACCAATTGCAATGCCTTGTATCACTCGCATAAGGAGCAAAAGCAGCGGCGCAGCATACCCAATTGTTTCAAAAGTTGGCATGACCCCGATCATGAGGGTGGGTAAAGCCATGAGTAAAATAGACAAACTAAAGAGTCGCTTACGACCAATGAGGTCACCAAAGTGAGCCATGACCACCCCGCCAAGTGGACGGAAGAAGTAACCTGCGGCAAAAATACCGTAAGTATTTAGCATGGCCCAAAATGGGCTGAGCCCTGCGGGAAAGAATAGCTCAGAAATAATTTTGGCGTAAAAAACATAAATAACAAAGTCATAGAACTCAAGTGCACCACCGAGTGATGACAGCCCAAGGGTACGTTTGTCTTCTCTGGTCAAACGTGGTGTTGCATCCATGCGTATATTTCCAAAGCTGAATAAAGGTTTATATTTGATTTTAAAGAAGTCTTTTTTGAATGAATAATCAATCTTTTTTTACTGGGTTTGAACTAAAAATTATACATGAATCAACATTGTTGATTTGACGGTCAACGTAAATTTATAACGCAGGCGAGATAAAAAGCTTATGATATAAAAAGAATAAATAGGTATAAAAATTAGGATTTGTGTATGAGTGTCATTTTACCTGTTGCACAACGTGGTGAAGATATTTTAAGACTCAAAGCTGCTCGCGTCGCAGATGCAGAATTTAATAGCGACTGGCTCATGCAGTTGGCTTCTGCCATGATTGCGACCATGTTAGAGCGGAGCGGTGTGGGCATTGCTGCACCACAAGTCTATATTTCAAAGCGGGTCATTATTGTGGCTTCACGGCCAAATTTACGCTATCCCGATGCACCAGAAATGGACGCCGTGGTCATGGTCAATCCTGAAATTTTAGAGTTTTCGCAAGCAACGACCTTAGGTGAAGAAGGCTGTTTAAGTGTGCCGAATGAACGCGGTCAGGTACAGCGTGCGCAAAGCATTAAGGTGCTGTATCACACTTTGACTGGTGAAGTAATGGAAAGCACTTTTGAAGGTTTTCCTGCGCGCATAGTGCAGCATGAAATCGACCATCTAAATGGTATTTTATTTGTCGATCGCCTGAGTGCTTAGTCACGAGTGTCATTTTATTCATCTTTATATTTAAACTGTTGCGGGGTCTGTCCTAAATGACGTTTAAACATGCTACTAAACGCACTTGGATTGCTATAGCCAAGAGATCTTGCAATCTGCGCAACAGATTCACCACTGGCAATTTTACTTAAGGCATGGGCAATATGCATTTGCTGAACCCATGCCCGATAAGACAGCCCGGTTTCCTTTTGAAATATGCGCATCAAGGTTCTGGAGCTGGTGCCAATTTCATCAGCCCATGTGCTTAAATCTTTTAACTGATCGGGTGCACTTAACAGCGCTTGGCAAATATTCATTAAGCGTTTGTCTTGTGGCCACGGAATTTGAATCGGCAACAGATTGGCTTTATGAATTTCATCAAAAATTAAAATCTGTAAAGATCGAGACAGTTCATCAGAGCTGATCAGCTCGGAGGGTGGAATGTGTTCAATCGCATTGAGCCGAATGAGCAGTTCATGCAATAACTTGCTGACCCGAATAATAAAACAATGTTGCCCCAGCAGTGCAGCCGCATCGGCTTGAACCAATGCAGTATTGAGTTTAACTCGGCTTAATGAAATCACACTGTGCTCAACATGGTTTGGAATCCATAGCGCACACATCGGCGGCACGATCCAGACATGATTCGGGGTGAACACTTGAATCATCCCTGTCGAAGCATACAGAAACTGCGCCCGCGAATGTGTATGCGCAGGGGTAATCTCTCGATAGGTATGCTCAGAAGAGAGTCCAATCACCAATTCGGACATTTCGGTTTGAATCAGAGAATTTGGCATGTGTGGTTTAAATTTGTCGGTTATACAATGATTATTGGAAGATAGTCTTATGAGTGACATTTTACAATCAATGCCTGATGAAAAATACATGGAGTTTGCGAGGTATGTCGTCTTCAATTCAAATGAAAGAAGGTATGGGCGAAGCTACGATCAATGAGCAACAACAAGGCATGATCATAAAAGTGGTGGGAGCTGTGGCGGTTGCACATCTGCTCAATGACTTGATTCAAGCCGTTTTGCCAGCCATTTATCCGATGCTGAAAACCAATTTTTCCTTAAGCTTTGCGCAAGTGGGACTGATTTCATTGGTGTATCAAATTACGGCATCGCTACTGCAACCTTGGATTGGACTCTATACCGACAAGCATCCGAAACCTTATCTATTGCCACTCGGCATGGTAGTGACTTTTAGCGGCATTTTACTGTTGGCTTTTTCTCCGAATTTTATTGTACTGCTCATGGCTTCGGCATTGATTGGTGTCGGGTCTTCAACCTTTCATCCTGAAGCCTCACGTGTGGCGAGAATGGCTTCGGGTGGGCGCTTTGGCACAGCACAATCGACTTTTCAGGTCGGTGGCAATACAGGTACAGCGATTGGGCCTTTATTGGCGGCGCTGATCATTGTCCCGTTTGGACAGCATGCCGTGGCATGGTTGATTGTATTTGCCTTACTGGCGATTTGGGTGCTATTCGGTGTCAGCCGTTGGAGCATCAGCCACAGTAAAAAACAGTTGGCAGCACGTGCGCATCAAGTGCAAAGCAAACTACATGGGCGTCAACTCGTCATCGCGCTGTCGACCATTTGTGTGTTGATGTTTGCCAAATTTACGTACATCGCCAGCATCAGTAACTATTTCACTTTTTATTTAATGCACAAGTTTCAGCTCAGTTTACAAAGCGCACAGTTGCATTTGTTTGCCTTTTCGGCGGCGGTGGCTTTAGGTACATTTGCAGGAGGACCGATTGGAGACCGAATTGGGCGTAAAGCGGTGATTTGGGTGTCTTTTGTCGGCATGGCGCCATTTGCGTTGATGATGCCACATGCCAATCTATTTTGGACGACCATCTTGTCGGTGATCATCGGCTTAGTCATGTCTTCTGCCTTTGCCGCAATGGTGGTCTATGCTCAAGAAGCCGTTCCGGGACGAGTTGGCATGATTGCAGGGCTCATGTTTGGTTTAATGTTTGGCGTAAGCGGGATTGCCGCAGCAGGGTTGGGCTATTTGGCTGACCTCAAAGGCATTGAATGGGTATTTGGTGTGTGTTCGTTATTGCCTTTACTCGGTTTGGCGACCTTCTTTTTACCGAAGACTCAAGCAAACTAACGGAATACGGCTGACCTTCAGTTTTAATCGCGCTATCTTATAAAACGAAGATGGCGTGATTGTATTTGGGCCTGATGATTATTGTTATGTATAAATGCACTAGGGTTGTGTGTTTTGATTTTAGAGGATTGATGTAATGACTGATCCGAATGGTGTACTCAAATTTTCATTAGGACTAGACCAACTTTCATTTGAAATGGATGGACAGCGTATCCTGCTAGATCAAGGTTTAAGCTTTATACAGTCAAAGAGTATGCGTCATGGGTTGCTGGATGAACTTGCGATTGAGTCGATGATTTATGTGATTGAAGAGCTTTTAGAATCCGTTCAGATGAAGTATGCCCAACCTAAGACCGCCATGACTTCAGATGTATTATTCCAAAAGGTTTTAGCATTATTTTTTTCAGATCAGCAGCAGATTGACCGTGTGCAACTTGAAAGTGCTTTCAATACATTTGTTGAGCGCAGGGAATACTATGTGTCTAAGGTGGCTGATGACGGTCTTTCTAGTTTGATTTATTTTATTGTACTACGGGAGATGATGCATCACTGGAATGTGGTGGAGATTCAATTCGAACAACTTGATTTTGAATGATATTAAAAACGTAAAAAATAGGGAGCAGCAGATAAAAGTAAGCCGATACCATCTAGTAATGCGTTACTTTCAATAAAGTAAGGGAAAACCATTAAAACCAGACCGACTACAAAGGGTACGGTCATTTTTTGTTTTTTGCCATAGAGAAAATAGCCTAAACCAATTGAACTAAAGATTACACCGAGGAAAAGTTGGGTTGAATTCATGATGATGTTTCGTGCATTGTCATTTTCTGCTAGATATTATGCCAAGATTCTTAAAAGAATATTTAAAAAAGAGCATCGTAATGCAACCCTACAATAAGAACTTAAAACAGCCATCTCGTGATTTACGTAATAATATGACTGATGCTGAACAACTATTATGGCAGAGATTAAGACGTAAACAGATTTTAGGGCTACAGTTTTATAGACAGAAGCCGATTCTCAATTTTATCGTCGATTTTTATTGTCCTGCTGCAAATTTGGTGATTGAGTGTGATGGTGGGCAGCATTACACAGCAGAAGGGTTGGAGGCTGATCGGGCGAGGGATCAAGCTTTGGCGCAGTTGGGGTTGAACGTGCTGAGGTTTGATAATAGGCAGATTTTGACTGAGATTGATGGGGTGGTTGAGAAGATTTATTGTGTTGTTAACCTAAGATTGGAATCCCCCTAAATCCCCCTTTTTCTAAGGGGGATTTGTCGTGAATTTGATGATGGCGTTTGATACGTGAGGCTCCCTCCTTTTTAAAGTAGGGGGTGGGGAGGATTTAAAATATTTAAATGAAATTTATTAGTTTTTTTCTAATTATTGTATAGAATTAATTCAAAATTTTAAAAAGAGAAGATTCAGTGTTTACGAAAATTATTAAATTAGAGAATGTAAAACAATGGCAACATACTGGTAGTAAAGGTGGTTCAGAGAATGATTTTGGTAAGTTAAATTTAATTTACGGAAGGAATGGAGCTGGAAAATCGACACTAACAAAAATTCTAGACTTAATTAATAAAAGAGATATAGCAAAGATCAAGAAATTAGCTCCCTTGGAGACGGAAAAAGAACCCTTGTTTAATTTTATAGTCAAGGGTAAAAACATTACATTGACTACTTTAGACCAAGCTCCTGAATTCCATATTTTCAATCAAGATTTTGTAGATGAAAACTTATATTCTTCAAATGGAGTGGAAAGCTCTCAGTTAGTAAACTATTATGATTTTTGTTTGGGAAAAGTATCAGTTGATAAACAAAAAGAAGTTGATAAATTAAAAAGTGAAATAACTACTTTAACAACTTTAATGCAGCCATTGGAAGCAAAGCTAAAGTCACAGTTTGGTAATAAAACTATAGAACAGATAAGAAAAATTAAATTTCAAGAGAATATTGATTTAGAAATTGATAAATTAAATGAAAAACTACACGATCAAAAATCAGTTAATTTGTATAGACAAAGGAAAAGGCTCACATTATTAAGTTTTGTTACTCCATCTTTTGATAAAAATATATTTGAATCTAAATTAGAGAAGATATCTCAAGTTGCTCAACAAAAAGTCACTCAGCATATGAGTGAACATTTAAAAAAAGAAGATGAGCATTGGATCAAAGATGGTCTAGATTTAGTTACTGATACTAATAGTTGTCCATTTTGTGCTCAGAACTTAAATAACTCACCTATCTTTAGTTTTTATAGTGAGTTTATAACTGAATCGTATAAACAAGCTTGTGATGATTTTGAACTAAAAAAATATCCAAATTTTGAGAAAAAAGCATATGAAATTGGAATACGAATTGATGAATTAAAAGTAATAATAGTTACAAATATTGATCTGATGCAAATATGGGCAGATAGGATAGAGACATTAGATTTTACTTATGAATTAAAGGCATTGGAAAATGCTTACAAGCTTTTCTTTCATGAAGTAAGAAATCTGATCGAGAAGAAAGAAAAAGATATTTTAGTAAATGTTAATTTTGATAAGTTCGATCAACTTTTGAAAGTTGTTTATGAAGAATCTAATTTTACTGATTATAATGATAAAGTTTCGTTATTTAATCAAAGAGTTGATGAGTATTTGGCTACTTTATCTAAAGATGAGAGTAAAGATATTAATCAAAAAATTACAGATTTAAGGTTTTCAAAGTTGCGTTTTTCAAATGAAGTAATTTCTGATTTAGACAATTTTAGTCAATATAAGATAGATAAAGATGCTAAAACAAAATCGATGACTGAATTACGAGATTTGGTTCTAGAAGAACAACAGATTCTTATTGAGAAGTATAAAGATGGAATCAACGAATTATTAAAGAAATTTAATTCAATGATTAGGCTTAGTAAGTTCGAAAAAGATAACAAAGGGCATAGAGGTGCAAGCCGTATATCTTACGGAATTACATTTTTAGATCAGGAACTATCAATTTTAAGTCATAATGAGATAATTTTCGATAGAGTTTTAAGTTCTGGAGATAAATCAGCCTTAGCCCTTGCTTTTTTTCTATCTAAATTTAAGGATGAAAATTTCGAACCGTCAATCATATTTTTTGATGATCCAATGAGTTCATTAGACGAGCATAGAAGGATGGCTACGATTCAAGAAATTCAGTACTTGGTTGAAAGAGAGTTTCAAGCCTTTGTTTTAAGTTGAACCGTACCGGGTTTGTCGGAGATTTTTTTATTTAAGTTAGGCCACCTGACCTAACGGGTTAATCTTATCATAGTACATTGCTTCAAACTCAAAAGGCGATACATAACCCAGTGCACTGTGTACACGCTTTTTATTGAACCAATATACCCAGTTTAGTGTCGCAAGTTGTACATCTGCTAAACCTTGCCAATCTGCTTTTAAATATTCAATCACCTCTGTTTTGTATAAGCCATTCACCGTTTCAGCCAGAGCATTATCGTATGAATCACCAGTTGTACCGACTGATGCTCGTAAATTTGCAGCTTCTAAACGATTGGTATAGCGAATAGAAAGATATTGAACACCTCTATCTGAATGATGAATCACATTCTTAGGCATACCTCGATCGTGCAATGCTTGCTCCAATGCATCGAGCACCATATCTGTATTCATCCGTGTAGATACTTTCCATCCAACAATTGCTCGTGAGAACACATCAATAACAAATGCGGTATATACCCAGCCTGAATGAGTTTGAATATACGTAAAGTCACCCACCCATAGTTGGTTTGGATGATCAGCATTAAAATTACGTTTCACTAAATCATCTGCCCGTTTTTGGTCATCTCGGTTACGAGTAGTTTGTTTATTCTTACCACGCCAAACACCTTGTATACCTAGCTTTTGCATCAATCGAGCAACTGTACAGCGTGCAATAATATAGCCTTCACGTTTTAATTTTTGCCAGACTTTACGTACACCATATCGACCTGAACTTTCCTTCCAAATTCGTTTAATTTGTTCAGCATGATGCAAGTCATGTAAATCTCGTTTCGCTCGATGTTCTGGATTGTCCGCGAGATCTAAAGTCCGGTAATAGGTTGAAGGTGCGATAGGTAAAATTCTACAAATCGCTTCAACACCATATCGATCTTTATTGTTATGGATAAAATCCACCATTATTTGTGTGGGCGGTCGAGCTCCGCCTGGGCGAAAAAAGCGGCTGCTTTGCGTAGAATTTCATTGGCACGTTTTAATTCTTTAATTTCACGTTCCATTTGCTTCATTTTTTCTTGGTCAGATATCTGTTGTACTTTGGCAGGATTTAGTTGATCCAGATGCTTTAAATACCAAACACGCAATGTTTCAGGAGTACAACCGATTTTAGGAGCAATAGCTGTGATTGCTGCCCAAGTAGAAGGATAATCTTTTTCAGATTCAATTAGTAATTGAACCGCTCTTTCTCTGATTTCAGGGGTATATTTTAATTTTGTCATCGGGATAGTTTCTCAGAATATTGACTCTCCGACAAACCCGGTACGGTTCAAGTCATGATCCATTTTTTCTTTCAGATATAAATAAATTAAGTGCTATTTCAAAATTTGCGAAGTGTTATGAAGTTGAAACTAGATTAATAGATTTTGATCCTTTAGATGCAAATAGTAATAAAGTCTGTAATAGTAAATTAGTTGTGCGCCAAAATTTTGACTCTTATGTTTTACATTCTTATTATCAGGAATATTATAAGCTTTGGGACTTTGTTCATGCTGGAAAAGAGGAACAAAAAGCTGAAATAGCAAGATCTTTGCGGCCAATTCTTGAAGCATATTTAAGATTTCTATTTCCAAAGACTTTTACTGAGGATCTCTGGCTAGGAAATATGATTACAATGATCAGAGAAGAAAAAAATGTAAAAAGCCCTTTATTTGATAAAAATCAAAGATTGGCTGAAATTCAGTCAATCAATGAATTTTCGAAAACTTATCATCATGCTGATGGCTTTGATACTTGTATTCAAGGTATAGACTTCTCGACTTTGCATGGTTATGCAAAAGATACCTTGAGGTTTATAACAGGAATTAATTAACAATCCTTCTCAACCTCCCTTCTTACACTTCGTTTTAAAGTAGTACTTTAAAACTTGTTCAAGGATAAACTGTCACGTAATTTATTTAATCACATGACATTTCCCCTCTTTGAAAAAGAGGGGCTAGGGGAGATTTTTTATTCTAAATTAAACAATAGAATCATCTAAATTCGGTGCTAACCAACGCTTCGCTACATCCAGTGTCCAGCCTTTACGTTTTGCATAATCTTCAAGCTGATCTTGAGAAATCTTGCCCACGTTAAAGTATTCACTTTCAGGGTGTGAATAATAGAAACCACTGACAGAAGAAGGGGGCATCATTGCAAAGTGTTCAGTCAATTTCGTACCAATCTTCGCTTCTGAACCTAACCAGTCAAATAACACTGCTTTTTCAGAATGCTCAGGACAAGCAGGGTAACCTGGTGCAGGACGAATACCGACATACTTTTCTTTGATTAACTCTTCATTGCCCAAAGTCTCATCAGCTTTATAGCCCCAAAACTCTTTACGGATACGCTCATGCAAATGCTCCGCAAATGCTTCGGCAAAACGATCCGCTAAAGACTGGATCAAGATTGCAGAATAATCATCACCTTTGGCTTTATATTCATTCGCCAATTCTTCTGCACCAAAGATTGATACCGTGAAACCACCGAGATAGTCGGTATTGTCTTTAGAGGTGCTAATAAAGTCGGCTAAAGATAAATTCGGTTTGCCTGTGACTTTGTCAGATTGCTGACGCAAGTGTTCAAAAGTATGCGTAACCTTCTGCGCTGTTTCGTCAAACACGCTGACTGTATCTGCACCTGTACGTTGAGCAGGGTATAGACCAAATACAGCACGAGCATCGAAACGATTATTCTCGATCACATCTTTGAGCATGGCTTGTGCTTGATTATACAAATCCGTTGCAGCTTCACCGACAATCTCATCTTCTAAGATTTTCGGGAATTTACCTGCCAAGCTCCAAGAAATAAAGAATGGTGTCCAGTCAAAATACTCCACCAATGTTGCAAGTGGGTAGTTGGTCAGTACATGTGTTCCCATTGTATTTGGAATTGGTGGCACATAATTCACATCGACTTTAAAGCCATTTTCGATTGATTCGGCATAGCTGAGTTTGGCTGCTTTTGGTTGCTTATTGGCTAAACGTTCACGAATCTTGGCATATTCAGCACGATGCTCGGCAATAAAATTACCGCGCATTTCTTTCGAGAGTAGGGTAGTTGCCACACCGACTGCACGAGAAGCATCGGCGACATAAATCACTGCATCATTGGAATATTGCGGGTCAATTTTGACTGCGGTATGCGCTTTAGAGGTGGTCGCACCACCAATCAACAATGGAATGTTGAAGCCTTTACGTTGCATTTCTTTGGCAACAAACACCATTTCATCTAAAGATGGGGTAATCAAACCAGATAAACCGATGATGTCACATTTTTCATCAATCGCGGTTTGCAAGATTTTTTCCGCAGGTACCATTACACCAAGGTCAACGATGTCATAGCCATTACAACCCAAGACCACGCCCACGATATTCTTACCAATATCATGTACGTCACCTTTTACGGTTGCCATCAAAACACGGCCTTTAGATTGTGCATTGCCTTTTTCGGCTTCGATGTACGGGTTCAGCCATGCCACAGCTTGTTTCATCACGCGTGCAGATTTTACTACTTGCGGTAAGAACATTTTACCCGAACCGAATAGATCACCGACCACGTTCATACCATCCATCAATGCGCCTTCAATGACATCAAGAGGACGTTTGGCTTTGAGGCGGGCTTCTTCGGTATCTTCGTCGATATAGGTAGTGATGCCTTTTACTAGTGCGTATTCAAGACGCTTTTCAACCGACTCATTCCGCCATTCAAGATTTTCAGCTTCACGCTGCGCGCCACTATGACCACGGAATTTTTCTGCCACTTCAAGCAATTTTTCTGTGGCGTTTTGACCTGATTCACCTTGGTTTTGGTTCAGTACAACATCTTCAACCGCATCTTTCAGTTCTTTTGGAATATCGTCATAAATCGCCATTTGACCCGCGTTCACGATACCCATGGTCATGCCTTGCTTAATGGCATAGTAAAGGAACACCGAGTGAATCGCTTCACGTACAGGTTCATTACCACGGAAGGAGAAGGAGACGTTAGAGACACCACCCGAGATCATGGCATGCGGTAGGTTCTGTTTGATCCAACCTGTGGCTTCAATAAAATCGACGCCATAGTTGTTGTGTTCTTCAATCCCTGTTGCCACTGCAAACACGTTCGGGTCAAAAATAATATCTTCAGCGGGGAAGCCAACATCATTGACTAAAACATCATAAGAACGCTTACAGATTTCACGCTTGCGTTCTGCGGTATCTGCCTGACCAGTTTCATCGAAGGCCATGACAATAATCGCTGCACCGTACTGACGGCATAAACGTGCTTTTTCGACAAACTCGTCATAACCTTCTTTTAAGGAAATTGAGTTCACGACAGCCTTACCTTGAACACACTTTAGGCCTGCTTCAATGATTTCCCATTTTGATGAGTCAATCATGATCGGTACACGAGAGATATCAGGCTCAGATGCAACTAAATTGAGGAAATGCACCATCGCATTTTGCGAATCGAGCATCCCTTCATCCATGTTGATATCAATAATTTGTGCGCCAGCAACGACTTGTTGTTGTGCAACTTCTAAAGCTTCAGCAAATTTTTCTTCACGGATTAAGCGTAGGAACTTTTTTGAACCTGTAACGTTGGTACGTTCACCGACGTTAACAAACAGGGAATCATCATAAATATTAAAGGGTTCTAAACCACTGAGACGACATGCAGGTCTGGTTTCTGGAATCTGACGTGGCTGAATGTCTTTAACTGCATTGTAAATGGCACGGATATGATCAGGCGTCGTACCACAGCAACCGCCTGTAATATTGATCAAACCACTTTCTGCAAATTCTTTAATGAAGGCTGCGGTTTGCTCTGGGGTTTCATCATATTCACCAAAGGCATTTGGTAAACCTGCGTTTGGATGGGCAGAGACGAATGTATCAGCAACATCAGCAATGGTTTTAACGTGTGGGCGCATGGCATCCGCACCGAGCGCACAGTTAAAACCAATTGAGAGTAAATCCCCATGACGCACCGAGTTCCAGAACGCTTCTGCGGTTTGACCTGTAAGAGTACGACCGGATGCATCGGTAATGGTACCTGAAATCATCAACGGCAGTTCATGACCAAGTTGTTTGAATACTTCTTTAACAGCAAAGATCGCCGCTTTGCAGTTTAATGTATCAAATACGGTTTCGATCAAGAGGATGTCTGCACCACCTTCGATTAAGGCATGGGTTGCTTCAATGTAGTTTTCTTTGAGTTCGTCAAAGGTGATGTTACGGAACGCTGGGTCATTTACATTTGGTGAAATAGAACAAGTACGTGAGGTTGGGCCAAGTACGCCTGCAACAAAACGTGGTTTATCTGGGGTTGAATATTTGTCGCATGCTGCACGCGCTAAACGTGCTGCTTCACGGTTGATCTCTGGAACGAGGTCTTCCATGTGGTAGTCCGACATCGAAACACGTGTGCCGTTAAAGCTGTTGGTTTCAATAATGTCTGCACCCGCATCCAAATAAGCTTCATGAATGCCTTGAATAATTTGTGGCTGAGTCAACACCAAAAGGTCATTGTTGCCTTTGAGGTCAGAAGCCCAATCTACAAAGCGCTCACCACGATAATCTTCTTCTTCGAGCTTGTGACGCTGAATCATGGTACCCATTGCACCATCGATAATAAGGATGCGCTCGGCAAGAAGTGCTTTTAAGGTGGCAAGTGTAGACATTCAAAACTCACAAACAGGTTTTCAAAACGTGCAATATTTTAGCAGAAAAGCAGGTTGATTGATGCCTAATTCAAGTGGTATTGGCTATATGGCAAATAAAAAAGGCTGATTTAGCTTTAGTTTTCACGAAAGTGAAATATAGAACCGCTATGTTAATAGATCAGAATAAATAGAGATGAAAAAATATTGATTAGAGCAGATTGTTACAGACAGTACAGCCAAATGTAAGAAAATAATTCAGCGTAATCCGCACCGAAAAATTAAATTTTGAGCCAGCACAGTGCGTTCAAAGCCTATAGGTGATTTACTGCTGATCTAAAATAAGCCAATTATGAAAAAATTGGCTTCATGTGACACGCGTTTGTCATATAATTGTCACAATTAAATTGAACAATAGGGGATATTGATATCCTCTTTAGCCGTCTGCATGAATTCTAATATTCCTCCCGTCCAAGATCAGGTGCACGTGACACAGGTCAAGTCGACGAATGTGCACGTACCTACACCGAAATTTTTTATGCCGGTGTTTTTAACGGTCATTATTTCAACGCTAATTTATATTGGCTTTCAGCTTTCTGCTGACTTATCGCATGTTCCTGCACTGAATCTTTACTCTTTAATCCTTTTAGCAACGGCATTGTTTATTGCTTTGGGTTTTGAGTTTGTAAATGGCTTTCACGATACTGCCAATGCGGTTGCAACGGTCATTTATACCAATGCACTGTCTGCACCTGTTGCGGTGATGTGGGCAGGTTTCTGTAACTTTCTTGGGGTTATGGTCGCAAGTGGTGCAGTGGCTTACGGTATTATTGCGTTGCTGCCCGTTGAGTTGATTATGAATGTCAGCTCAGGCGCAGGTTTTGCCATGGTATTTGCCATGTTGATTGCTGCGATTTTGTGGAACTTGGGCACATGGTTCTTGGGTATTCCAGCATCAAGTTCACACACTTTGATTGGTTCAATCTTGGGTGTGGGCATCATGAACTACCTGATGCATTCAGGCAGTGGTGCTTCGGGTGTCGATATGGATCAGGTGATTAAGGTCGGTAAAGCTTTACTGTTTTCACCAATGATCGGTTTTGCTTTTGCAGCAGTATTGTTCTTATTGGTGAAAAAAATCTTTAAGAAACAACTGGAACTGTTCCAACCACCTGAAGGTAACAAACCACCACCGCCACTGATTCGTGCTATTTTGATTTTTACCTGTACCGGTGTGAGTTTTGCACACGGCTCAAATGACGGTCAAAAAGGTATGGGTCTAATCATGCTGATTTTGATTGGTATCGTGCCTTTGGCTTATTCTTTAAATAAGAATTTAGATTCACAGCACATTCAGTCATTTGCTCAACTTTCAGATCAAACGGCGGCTGTGATTTATCCGAATCATAACGATATTGCAGATGAAAAAGCCCGTACGGTGATCACGCAGTATATTCAAACCAAAGAAATGACCCCAGAAGTTGTACCTGCTTTAGCTAGTTTGACAGATCATTTGGGTGAGCGTGTTGGTCATTATGGAGATCTTAAAGATATTCCTGAAGCTGAAGTTTCTGCACTACGTAATGACATGTACTTAAGCACGACAGCGTTCAAACGTTTGGATAAAGCGGATCAATTGCCGGCGATGTCTGAAGCGGGCAAGAAGACAGTAAAAGAATATCGTAGTAACCTTGATTCATTCTTACAGTACATCCCAACATGGGTGAAAGTGGCTGTAGCATTGGCTTTAGGTCTAGGTACGATGGTGGGCTGGAAGCGTATTGTCGTGACTGTAGGCGAGCGTATTGGTAAAAACCATATGACTTATGGTCAAGGCATGTCAGCCGAGTTGGTGGCGATGACCACGATTGCAGCCGCGGATGGCTTTGGTATGCCAGTATCGACCACTCACGTGTTGAACTCTGCGGTTGCAGGGACCATGGTGGCAAACAAGTCTGGTCTGAACTTTGCAACAGTAAGAACCATTCTTTCGGCTTGGATCTTTACCTTGCCAGCAACAATCTGTTTATCAGGTGGTTTGTTTTGGTTGTTCCTACAGTTTGTTTAATCTGATTGGTAAAAACCAATAAAAAAAAACGCTACCTAAGGTAGCGTTTTTTTTTAGCTCTGTATTTTATGAACGATGCTGTTCATATTTTACTTTTTGAACTTCGCCCAGACTTTGTCTAAAGGTAGTTTATCTGCGGCAAAGCCATAAAGTGCTGCAAAGGGCAGTGCAGTACGTGCTAAATAAGCTACACGCCATAAGCCACCATGGTTTGCACCATGCATCATCAGCTCTAAAGGATGTTCAAGTTTGACCTCTGGGTTAGCTACAGACGCAGGATTACGCAGGTCATGGATCCATAAAGCTGCCATGATGGCATTGGTCGTTTCAGGCTTAAAGGCTTCAACATCAAACAAGCTCGCCCCATTAAATGCGGCTTTGAGCAGTGGATTTTTGGTGACGGAATGCGTGGTGGTTGATGGTGCAATGTTGATGCTGACGCGCTGACCTTCTGATCGAGCAAGTATTGCACGCCACTGTTGAATACGTTTAGCCAATGCGTAGTTCGGCCCTTGCTCAATCACTAAACAGTCGGTGATGCCATAAGACTTGTCATTATCCGACTCGACGAGCTCATGTAAGTTTTTCTTAAAGAACAGTTGCCCGCTGAGGGTTGAAATACTCTTGCTAATCATCTGCTGCGTTTTAGAGCGACCACTGAACTTTTGCTCAGACGCTGTAATGACTTCCTCTGGAACTGCATAGACATCGGTAGGTGTACACATATACATCAAACTGGTATCTGCTTTTTGTGCACTGACATATTGCATGATCGCATCCATTGCAACGGAAACGCGGACATGTTTTTCACCATCCAAATAAGCAATCGCAGCCAAATCTAACTGATGTGGGTTTTGTACTAACCATTGTGCAATTTCAGGCACTTGTGTCAGTAAGTTCGCACCAAGTTTTTCTTTAAGCACAGACGCAGGTGTTTCCGCGCTCAAAGCTTCAACTGATGGGGCATATAACGTGGCATTGCCGTGTTGGATCGTGTCTAAAATTTTGCCCCATACACGACTATTGGGTAAATCAACCGCCACAATATTGGCTTTCCATTGGGCTAACCATGTGAGTGGACCAGCTTCAGATGCCGCACCGAACAAAACCATAGTGCGGTCAGATAAATCAAACCATTCAGGATGTTCCACACAGGCAATCAGTGCTTCAGCATGACTGGGTTCAATCACACCTGCATCTAACCACGTTTGGATTTGTGCAAGTAAAGCACCTCCTTTGAGTTGTTGGCCTTTATAAGGCACTGACCACTCAGGTGCAGCATCACTTTCACCTTTGAGTTTGATGGTGTGTAGCGGTGTCGTTTTAAGTGACATTACATCTTTGAGGAGATGCTTTTGGCCATCGCGATAAAACTCAAACACATTCTGTGCTTTGTTGAGCCCATCTTGCGCAATTTGAATCGGTGCAATTTGATTGCGAATCCCAAATTCAACTAAGGATTTAAAATAGCATGGATAGAGTTTACGCCAGTTTTTTTCTGTAAGTGCGGCCACAGAGGTTTGATGATCAACATTGGCTAAGGCCTCTGCAATAATCTCTTTCCCTGTGCGTGAGGTACTAACTTTTTTTGTTTTCGAGTAAATTGGAAATTGAAGACCATCTAAGGGATTGGACATGCAAGAAATCTCACTGGCATTTGCTATTTATATACAGTTGTAAACATTATCTATGCCAAATCAAATTCCTGCTTGGCATTTCATGCCAAATTTATGTAAAAATATATGTAATAAAAAAGCCTTCTGAATAGAAGGCTTTTGAGTTTAGCAGCGACCTTTTTTGGCCTGTCCGGGTGGGCAGAAATCGCCTTGGCCATGAGGATAATAAGAACGATCAGGATCGACGATGATACTCCCTTCAGGGGTGTGTACCGCACAGGCTGTAAAACTGAGGCTGATCATCAAGGCTGCAAATATAGACATTATTTTCATCGCAATTTCCTTGGTTTATTGTGGTCCTGATGTTCATTGTAAAAATTAGGACCACCCGTTGCTGTGAAAAAATGTTACTGAGCTTATACGCGTATGAATGCAATCCATTTGCAATCTAGGGGTTTAGTTTTAAATAGGTAACTGGGTTAATTTGTTCAGAAAGTGTGGAATAAGACGCGGCTCTAAAATTAAGGTCATGATGACCCCATAAGCAGCTCCCCAAAGATGGGCGCTATGATTGATGTTGGAGTTGCCTTTTTTACCTGACCAGATGCTATATGCCACGTACAACACTGCAAAAATAATCGCAGGTACGGGAATAAAAAACACAAAAATCAGCTTCCAAGGTTCAAACAACACATAAGCGAACAATACCGCAGAGACCGCACCAGAAGCACCAAGGCTTGCCCAGCGCACATCATTCTTATGTTTTAAATAACTTGGTAAAATGGCAAAAATTAAGCCACCCAAATAAAACAAAACAAAACCTAACTCATAGAAGTATTGACGGTAAAAACTTTCAATGATGCTACCAAAGAAAAACAGGGTGAACATATTGAACAGGAGATGCATACCATCGGCATGAATAAAGCCATGGGTAATAAAACGATCGTATTGTCCACGTTGCATCGCAGGAGGCCAGAAAATCAGTCGGTTCATCACGTTCTGATTTGAAAATGCCACCATAGAAATAATCACCGTAATAATAATGATCGTAACTGTATGATTAAAAGGTAAATCCAACATTTCTGAGATGTTCTGCATATAACTATCTTGTGGTCATAATGCCATTAAATTGAGCGAAAAGATGAACTTTCACAATAAATCCGACAATTTTGGTTGATTTTTTTTAATTACCCCGCATCTTCAGTTAAAATAGCAACTTCAGCTTGAGGAAATGATTGTTATGTCGACTGAGAACAGCAGCACTGCAGTTGCAGAGGAAATTCCAAACTTATTGATTACTCCGACTGCACAAGAGTATTTACGTGATTTATTAGAAAAACAAAATACACCGGGCATTGCTGTACGTGTATTTGTTGAAAATCCGGGTACACCACGTGCTGAATGTTGTATGGCATATAGTGCGCCTGAAGAAGTGATCCCAACTGATTATCGTCAAGATTATCCAGACTTTCCTGCATATATCGACACACCGTCTATTCCATATTTGTTGGATGCGGTGATTGATTACAATAAAGACCGTTTTGGTGGGCAATTGACATTCCGCGCACCGAATTCGAAAGTGCCACGCGTTGGTCCTGATGCATCGATTGAAGAGCGTATTACTTACATTCTTCAGTCTGAAATTAACCCAGGTCTAGCTGGTCATGGCGGTAACTGTGCATTGGTTGAAGTTGTTGAAGATGAAGAGCATGGTTTAACGGCTGTATTGAAATTTGGTGGTGGTTGCCAAGGTTGCTCAGCAATTGATGTCACCTTGAAACAAGGTGTTGAAACGACTCTGCAACAACACATTCCTGAGTTACGTCGTGTTATCGACCAGACGGATCATACGCAGGCAGAAGGCGCGTACTTCAAATAATTTTTAAACCATTTTACCAAATAACCTCCTTAAATTAGGGGGTTATATTTTATCTAAAGCTAAAATATAACTGAGAATAATTATTAATATTAATTGCAATATGTTTATCATTTGTTAAAATGCCCTACGAAATTTACACAATCTCTCCTTTTTTTGTATTTGGGTGTATGCGTTATGGGTGAAAATCTGACGAGATCAACTTTAGCTTTAGCGGTTGTAGGTGCAATGAGTTCATTTGCGATGGCAAATGACGTTGTAGAAACAACAAAAGAGAAAGAAGCAACACAATTACAGACGATTGTTGTATCGGCAACGGGTTATGAGCAGGATGTTTCAAAAGCACCAGCATCAATTACTGTGATTAGCCGTGAAGAATTAGATAAACGTGAATATAACGATATTACAGATGTTTTGAGAAGTGTTCCGGGTGTTGTTATTACGGGTGAAAATGCAAGTCAAACAGTTAGTATTCGAGGAATGTCTTCGAATTACACCTTGTTCTTAGTCGATGGAAAGCGTCAATATTCTAAAGACGTTAACCCAAATGGCGATGACTATGGTATGGAGAAAAATATTCTTCCTCCAGTTGCATCCATTGAGCGAATTGAAATTATCCGTGGTCCAGCATCTACATTGTATGGTTCTGATGCTATGGGTGGTGTAATTAATATTATTACTAAAAAGGTGACGGATGTTTGGACTGGGAATGTTGAGTTAGGCACAACTATTCAGGATAAAAATAATTCTGGAGACATTCGTAATGGTTCTGTTTATTTAGCAGGGCCGATTATTCAAGATAAAGTTGGCTTGCAGTTAGGTCTAAATCGTTTAGAGAGAAAAGAAGACTCTTATTTAGGTGGTTTTACAGGCCATACAACGGAAAGTTTAAATTCACGTTTAACTTATGTGCTTAATGATCAACACGACTTAGCTGTAGAGGCAAATTTCTTCACACAAGAGTCTGAGGCTACGGCAGGTAAAACGGTTGCGGCAACAGGTACTGACTCTGCAAGTCGAAATATACGTAGTGTTTATGCCTTAACGCATAATGGGCGATATACCGATAATTTGGATAGTAAATCTTATATTCAATATGAAAATTCTAAAAACCCAGATCGTGAAAATACAGTCGTGGGAACGAAGGGTATTGATTTAGAAACATGGACTGCAAATACACAGTGGAATTGGTTGTTAGGTAATCATACACTGGCTTTTGGTGGGTATTATAAAGATGAAAGTTTGTTAGATCGAGCAACAAACCGAAATCCGTTGGTTCCAGAGTTTGATGAATTGACACGCTGGTCAGCTGCTGCATTCTTAGAAGACACATGGAGTTTAACCGATCGTTTTAATTTAACGCTTGGGGCTCGTTATGACCATGATGAACTATATCAAGGAAATATTTCTCCGAGAGTTTATGGTGTTTATAACTTTACTGACCAATTTACCGTGAAGGGTGGGGTTTCTACAGGTTATAAACAACCAGATATTCGTTCTGTGACTGACGGCTTCTATAGTGTGACAGGAGGAAGTGGTTCTCCAACAACAACGGGTCGAGGAATTATTAAAGCAAATCCAGACCTAGAACCAGAATCAACTGTTACTTCAGAATTAGGTTTTTACTGGAACAATGATTACGTTAATACCTCTATTACAGGTTATTTAACTCAGTTTAAAGATCGAATTGAAGAAATTCGTGAATGTGATTCAACGGGTAATGCTGACTACAACCGTAATGATGTTTCAACGTGGAAATGTTCTGAAAACGGTATTCCATTTGCATTTATCAGCACACGTGAAAACATTGGTAAAGCTGAGTTACGTGGTGTAGAGGTGACATTTGATGCCAAATTAGCTGAATATACAACCTTAACTGCAAATTATACGTTTACAGATACAGAAATTAAATCAGGTCAATTTAAAGGGCAGCCTTTAAATGGCATGCCTGAACATGTATTTAATGTAACAGTAGATCATGACTTAACCGATGCTTTGAATATTTGGAGCCGATTACATGTGCGCGGAGAAACTACACCGTATTTAGGTCGTTCAAGTATGTCTGACCCAATTCCTGGATATAACTTCCTCGATGTTGGTTTTAACTATAAATTTGCACCAAACTTCAAAGGTAAATTTGGTGTTTATAATGTGTTAGATGAAACTGCACAGAATGCTGATGGCGAGCAAACTTTAGATGGTCGTCGCTATGGTGTAAGTTTTGTTGCTAATTTCTAATACATAGAAATTAGAATTAAAGACCCGTTTCTTCAACGGGTCTTTTTATTTAGGGGATTAAAATACTCTGTGCTTGGTCAGAATAATAAAACTGTTCTAAATAATAGCGTGCTCGATCACGTAAGTAATCAGAATGAATGAGCTCTTGAATTATAGGGTTCAACAAATCTTGAAGTTGATTTTGGACTAAGGCTTCGTCGATATTTAAGTCGCGTAGTAGTAAATCAAGAGAAAGTTCTTGGTTGCGAATGTACCAAGCGTAAACACCATCATGCACCTGTTGCTGCAGATAGTCGGTTTGACGCATATGCTCCCAAATTTCGTGCCCCATAGCGACAGTTTGAGGCAAGTCCTGCACTTCAATATAATTTTTCAAAACTGATAAAGGCATATCTTTGATTTTGTGCCAGAGGTTGGCTTGAAAGTAATATAGCTTTTCATCATTAAAGTTTTGATTTAACACTTGTTCACTCATTTGACTGAGTTTTAAGATGTTCTTTTGTAAATAATGCCCAATAGTGTCATTTAGGTTTGAGTCTGTGACGGTTTCCAGTACGGACTTGCCCATTTTCATAAAACTAGAAACACCCGGCACACGTTTAGTCATCACAGAGTTGTTCAAATAGTCTTGAATCGAGTGTTGAATCAGCTGGGTAATCATGGCTGAAAAAGCTGGGTTATTTACCACAGTTTTAATCAGGCGTTGACGGTGCCCACTTTTACTCGCGACATACTGCGCAATTTTGTCGATGGTAAGTACAGGAATCACATCGGCAATTTTTGTTGATTCATTGATGGGATGAATTAAAGCAAACTTGATGTGCTCTGCAATTTGTGAAATTAGATGCTCGGTCGCAGGTGTGGCTAGGATTTGTTTTTGCAAAAGCGCATTGATGTCTTCAAAGCTCCACAGTTGCTGCAAAGTTTGTTTTCTAAACCAGTGATAAAATAGGATGAATTCATTTTGTACGGTACTTGCTTGCGAAAACTCATGATCTAAAAAATTAAGATGAGCTTCAATGAGTTGCTCAATCATCGGGTGTTTCTGCATACGTACTCAACAAAATTAATTTAGTGGAATCAGTTTATCAGCCAATGGATTTTTTAACTTTTGTGTTTTTGCAAGAAAAGGCAGGTAGTGCTGTGCAACTGCTTGTTCTGCCTCCAAAAGTGGCATATGACCAACATTGTTAAGGATGACAGGAGCTTCAGCACGTTTCAATAAGGATTTGAGCTCATTCGCCACTTCGACATTGATAATTTTGTCCTGCTTACCCCACAAAATGAGGGTGGGTGCTTCAATATTTCGGGTCACTCGAGCAAAGGAGTCTGTGGTATAAATTCGGTTCAAGGTCACCAATTGATCAATCACTTTACTGTTTTTTTCAGCCTGAGTAATTAACTGTTTTTCTTGGGCGCGTTTTAAATAATAGGGCATTTTGATTGGGGTTTGCATGACACGTTGCATCACATCATCCAAATCGCCCGGCTTGCTCACAATCAAGTGCTTTAAATATTGAGGGTCTTTGGCATAGTTGGTGTTGGCGTTTTTATAAATGCCCGCACTGTTCAATAAAAACAAACTTTGCGTGTCAAAAGGGTATTGTGCGGCATATAGAGTTGCAATTGAACCACCAATGGAATGTCCTGCAACATTCAGCTTATCTTGTATATGAATAGCTTCAACAAAACGACGGAGTCGCTCTGTGACATTTGGCATAGAGAGATCAAAATCATCTGGGACTTTGGTGTCGCCGTTGGTTGGAAGGTCAGGGATAACCACGTGGTAATAAGGCGTTAGAAACTGTGCTACACGGTTCCAATTGTCTCGATTTCCAGCAAAACCATGAATCAGCAAAATCGTTGGCTTATCAACGGCACCGCCTTCGTTATAGCTCCAAACGATATCATCCACTTTAAGTGTTTTGGTTTTTAAGCCGGCGGTGACGCGTTCTTGTAGAAGGTAGCTTTGTAAACTGAGTTTGTCTTTGATGATGGTATTTTCGACCGCATGGCTGGCGAAAGGAAATGACAAAGCTAAGGCGAATAGACCGGCCTTTAAACTTTGTTTCAAGACGGATTTTGAGCGCATCATCATGGTTCATCCTTAAACGGAGATGAATGAAAAAACTGACCGAATAAGATAAAAATGCTCTGATTTTGAATGGTTTTTATGTTTATTTACAGGTCTGTTTGATTCTAATAGCTTTCATGCAAATGTCATTAATTATTTATTTGAAAGGATATACTGCATTTGGATAAAGTGTGAACTGCATAACGATTTGTTTGAGATAAAATGCAAATTTAAAATTAAGCAAAAAAAGAAGTCGCTATGTTTTTTGCAAGTGACAATCAATTTCGCTGGGATTAAACTAGTCCAACTTAATAACAACCGAGTGGGAAAGGGAATGCTAACAGCTCAAGAAGCTTTAAGCCGTCTAAAACAAGGTAACCAACGTTTTGTAGCGGGTGAGACAACCCACCATAAGCAATTGTCTCACCAAGCACGAGCAGAGATGGCGGAAGACCAAAATCCATTTGCCATTGTACTCGGATGTTCCGATTCTCGTGTGCCTGCAGAAATGGTCTTTGACCAAGGTTTGGGTGATCTGTTTGTTATTCGTGTTGCAGGAAATGTGGTTGCACCTTCGCAAGTTGGCAGTGTTGAATTTGCGGCTGAGCGTTATGACTGTGCAGTAGTTGTGGTACTTGGTCATAGCCATTGCGGTGCGATTCAAGCCACCATTGACACCCTGATGAACCCAGATAGCCCACCATCTGCAAACTTGATGTCGATTGTAAACCGTGTCCGTCCTTCGGTTGAAACCTTGATGCAAACTGAACTGAAACATGATTTATACAAACTGTCTAAACACGCAGTACGTTCAAATGTATTTGCCTCTGTAAATCAGTTACGTCATGGCTCAGCTGTGCTTGAAAGCTTGATTGCCAAAGGCAAGTTACAAGTGGTTGGCGCTGAGTACTCACTTGAAAGTGGTGAAGTGGTTTTTTTTGACTTCTGATCAGCGGATATGATCAGAATAAAAGGCGCTTTATAAAGCGCCTTTTATATAGGGATAAGCTAAATTTAATAAAATAGCTTGTGCCTTGCCATTTGGATGGACCAAGTCTTTTTGCATCAGGCTTTTATTTCCCGCTACACCTTCCAAGAAGAAGGGCAGTAATTTCACTTTGTATTGTTGACTAACCACTTTGTAATTATTTTCAAATGCCTTGCTATAGGCTGTGCCATAGTTTGGTGGCATTTTCATTCCCAAGACAACCACGGTGGCATTGGCTTTTTGACTCTGTTGAATCAGTTGCACTAAATTTTTTTGAATCATCTGAGGTGGTTGACCACGCAGCCCATCATTCCCGCCAAGCTCAATCACCACCACATTTGGCTTATGCGTTTGCAACAGTTTGGGTAAACGAGCCAAAGCGCCACTGGTGGTTTCACCACTCACACTGGCATTGACCACTTTGTGTTGTTTCGGATACTGTTGGTCTAACCGTTTTTGCAGTAAATTTACCCATGCTTGCTGTGGTTCTATGCCATAACCTGCACTAATGCTATCTCCTAAAACCATCACGGTTTTTGCAAAAACCCAAGTGGGGCTTAGGCACAGTGCAAGCAAAACCAAGTATGAACTGATACGTTTTTTAAATTTGCGATTTTGCATGAATATTTGCATATAGGGATGTTATGACCCAAGTTCATAGTGATGTAAGCATCATGCCACAAGTGATTATTTCTGCCCAGCAACTGACACAAAAGATTAAACTTCCGCAAAAAGAACTGACCATTTTCTCAGATTTGAGTCTGAGCATATTAGCAGGTGAACAAGTCGCAATTACAGGACGTTCAGGTTCAGGAAAGTCTACCTTACTGGGTATTTTGGCGACCTTAGATCAGGCTAGCGGTGGTGAGTTAATCGTTTGTGGTGAAAGTATTTCCAAGCTCAATGAAGAACAGCGTGCACAGGTGCGTTTAAAGCATATTGGCTTTGTGTTTCAGTCCTTTCAACTGCTACCACACCTGACTGCTGTTGAAAATGTGATGCTGCCGTTACGGCTTCATCCATCATTTAACTTCGCTGAAGCGGAGCAACGTGCTTTGAGTTTGTTGCAAAAGGTTGGATTAGAGCGACAGGCCACCCAAACACCGAAGGTACTTTCGGGTGGGGAGCAGCAGCGCGTCGCAATTGCCCGTGCGCTGATTGCTGAACCAAAAATTATCTTTGCCGATGAACCAACAGGAAACTTAGACAGTCAAACTGCGCGAGAAATTGAGCAGCTATTATTTCAATTGAACCGTGAGTTGGGTACGACTCTCATTTTAGTGACGCATGACCATACGCTTGCAGAACAGTGCCAGCGTCATTTTGAATTACTCGATGGTCAGTTGATCGAACATCCTCGAACGGGAGGATAAAATGAATTCTCTATTTCAGCCATTGCTGAAGCAAAGTTTTAAAAGTAGCGGTGTGTATTTATTGATTATTGCGTTGATTCTCGCGATCAGTGCAACGACCGCGCTGAAGTTTAGTAATGAGCAAATTCAAAATGCCGTAGCGCTGCAAGCCGCTGAGATGCTAGCAGGGGATTTGGTTCTAACGGACAGTCAAAAACTCGATCCGAAATGGAAAGCACAAGCGACAGCTCTCGATTTAAAACAATCCGAAGTCACTGTCTTTAGTTCGATGGCATATACCGATGATCAGTTTGTTATGGTCAATGTCAAAGCCATCGATCAAGCCTTCCCTCTGCGTGGAGATTTACGCATTCAGCCTGCTGCGAAGCATATTGCTTCAGGTGAAGCTTGGTTGAGTCAGCGTGCTATGGATTTGCTACGGGTTAAACTGGGCGATCAACTCAATATTGCAGATGGTACTTTTAAGGTGACAGGCTTGATTGAGCATGATTCCAATCAAGAGTTAGGCTTTTCTGGGTTCTCGCCAACGGTGATTATTTCTGAAGCAGATATTGCCAAGACCAATGCCATACAAGTCGGTAGTCGCATTGACTATCGTTTACTGATGGCAGGTACAGCACAAAATACCCAGCAGTTTGAAGCAAATTTTAAGAAGCAAAATGCAGCACCTATGGACGTAGATGCGGCAGCTCAAAGTGTCAATGCTGAAGAGCCACAAAACAGCTTACGCCTACGCAATGCCAGTGAGGGTAATACCCGTTTAATGAAACCAATTGCAAATTTGGACACTTTTTTGCAGTTGGCGAATATCTTAACGATTTTGCTGTGTGGAATTGCGATTGCTTTGACCAGTCAGCGCTTTGTACAACAAAATCAAGATCACATTGCGCTATTGCGTTGTATGGGGGCGGCGAAGTCACAAATTCTCTGGGCTTATCTCAGCTTGTTGGGTGTGGTGTTCTTGCTTGCGATGCTGGTCGGGAGTGCCGTGGGGGTAGGGCTGGGTTATGGCCTGTTACAGTTGATGTTACAACTGATTCCACACTTAAGTATTGCGTTTTCAGCTTGGGATATGCTGCTCGGGCCGATTCCGATTGCCATGTTGACCAGTGCCGTAGTGCTTCTGGGTTTTGTCTTACCGAGTTTTTGGGAACTGTTAAATACTCCACCGATCCGTGTCATTCGCAGTCAAGAAAAATCGGTTTCGGCTATGTTTTGGATGTTGCTCGCAGGAACGGCTAGCCTAGTTCTGTTTAGTATCGTTCTGACTGAAAACATGGTACTGACAGCCATGATAATTGGTGCAATTATCCTTCTATGTGTAGTGTTATACACTGTAGTCTGGCTGAGTTTGAAGTTTATCCGTGGCTTAAAAAATGCGATTTCTGCTTATGTCCGCACGCCTTACCAGACTGCATTTCAGATTACCGCTTTGGCTTTGGGACTTAGTTTAATTACGGTCTTAGCTGTATTACGAACCGATTTGTTAGAGCGTTGGCAGCAGCAAATTCCTGCGGGAACCCCGAATCAGTTTGTCTATGGTTTACCGCCTTTTGACATGCCTAAATTAAAAGCACAAATTGAGCAGAATCACTGGAACAGTACGCCGCTCTATCCGAATATTCGAGGTAGACTGATTGCCAAAAATGGACAGCCTTTTGCTGAGGATTTGGTGAAGCAAAATAATTCCTTGCGTCGTGAATTAAATTTGACTCAAGCAGACCGTTATCCTAAAGATAATGTGATTATCTCTGGCGCATCAAACCTGACAGAAAAAGGACAAGTTTCGGTAGAAGCCAATACTGCAACAGAGCTTGGGATAAAAGTAGGGGATCAACTGACCTTTAGCTTACCAGAGGGCGTTATTCACGCCAAAGTGGCAAACTTACGAACTGTAGAATGGGAAAGTTTTAGCCCAAACTTCTTCTTTATTTTTACGCCCCACACTATGGATGAAAATGCGGGCAGTTATTTGGGTAGTTTCTATGTACCCGATTCTGACAAAGCGAAGTTGGTCAGCATTATTCAACAATTTTCCAATACCGTCTTTATTGATGTCAGTTTAATTTTAGATGAAATTAAGCGCATCGTGACGGTGTTGGTGCAGATTGTCACGATCCTTGCGGTTTTAGTGAGTATTTCAGGTATTCTGGTTTTAATTGCTTGCCTGAACTTACTTATGGATGAGCGTAAACGTGAAGTGGCGTTATTACGTTCATTTGGTGGTTCCAAGCAAAAACTCAGAAGCATGCTCAGTCTAGAAATTGGCTTTATTGGTTTTATGGCAGGTGTGGTTTCTTGTTTATTTGCTGAAGCGATAAGTGCGGTCGCATGTTATCGCATGGGATTAGCCATTCAGCCACACTGGGAAATCTGGCTCATTTTACCATTGTTCATGACCTTACTCTGCGCGCTGATTGGGCGTTATCGCTTAAGTTATCTCAGTGAGATTCCACCTTTACAAAGTTTGAGAGAGATCAATCAATCGTGATTGATCTCTTAATATCTTAAGCGTTGAATCTTAGAAATTGAGCTGTTGACGCATCATCATTAACACTTCTGACCATAAGGGTTGAATATAGACCACAAGGTTTTGGCAGTGTAAGTAAAACCAATACGAACCGCAGGCTGCCAAAACAAGGCTCAGCGGCATAATCCAACGCTGCTGCGTCTTTTGGGAGAGATACCAAAGTGCCGCCAAAACAGCACCCATCAACATGCCGCCAATATGTGCGGCATTGTTAATCCCTGAAATCATAAAGCCCATGGCTAAGTTGATACCCATCACGATGAGCAAAGTCTTTTTATCTAAAATAAAACGTTGCTGTGGGAGCATCGGCAGGAGCGATAGAACCGTCAGTGCTGCCCCCAGTCCCATGACGGCACCGGAAGCCCCTGCACCGACACTAGGCAATAGTTCAGGTTTTGCTAAACCCACACGAATTAGTTCATAACTGTCTTGAATGGCAATATAACCACTGAGCAAGCTACCCATGAGACCAGCAAGAACATATAGCGCAAGAAAATAGACACGTCCAAACATTTGCTCCAACACACTGCCAAAAATATACAACGCCCACATGTTCAACATGAGGTGAACCAAGCCAAAATGAAAGAACATACTGCTCAATAAACGCATTGGTTCAGCCAAGAAGGTGAGCGGTGCATAGTCTGCTCCCCAGCGTATGGCATCAGCCGTACTTGGATTGCTGACATCCATGCCATGCAGGACTTGCCAAAAAAACAGCCCAACATTCACGGCAATAATGACGGCAGTAATCCACCATAAATGTACGTCGAATTTTGTTTTGATTTGCGGAGGTGTAAGCTCGGTCATGCTATTCTTGCTAAAATTTTGCTATATTTGCCCAAGCTTAGCATGAATAAAAATGATTTTTGGAGTAAGCCACTGGCATGAAAGCTTTTATTGTTCGTAGTTTGTTAGTCATTGTCAGCTTAGTGCTTTTGGTACAGTTGTGGATTTTTGCAAGCCTAGCGTGGTGGCGTTACAAGCCAGTGGAAACCACCATGTTTATGCGGATTGATTATTGGTCTGAGCCATCTAAGCCTATTCAACATGAATGGCGTGATTATGACGAGATCAGTGAGTACATGAAAAAAGCCATTGTTGCAGCTGAAGATGGCAAATTTATGCAACATCATGGTTTTGACTGGGATGGGATTCAAGCGGCGCTTGAGCGTAATAATGACACGGGCAAAGTGGTTGCGGGTGGTTCGACGATTTCTCAGCAATTGGCCAAAAACTTATTTTTATATAACAAGCGTTCATTCATTCGTAAAGGTCAGGAAGCTGTTGCAACTTGGATGATGGAACGGATGTGGAGCAAAGAACGCATCTTAGAGGTATATCTGAACTCGGTGGAGTTTGGCGATAATATCTATGGCGTGGAAGCTGCAACCCAACACTACTTTGGTAAAAGTTCACGTAGCTTAAGCCGAGAGCAGGCGGTCTTTTTAGCGGCCATTTTACCCAATCCGAAATACTACCAAGATCATCAAAATGACCGTAAGTTACAAAACCGTGAGCGCATGATTCGAAAGTATATGCGCTATAGCGATATCCCTTAATTTGATTGATGTGAAAAAGCCCAAATTTAAGGGCTTTTTTTTATGAAATTGTCACAAAATTGAAGCATACTTATCATGATAAAACGCATTCAAATAATCAAAGGTTAGCTATGAATACGGCAGCAAGCACATCTCCGATACTACAACCTGAATACGCGTATAACGATCGCTATATTAACCGTGAGTTATCGATATTAGATTTCCATTTACGTGTATTGGAACAAGCCGTAGATCCTTTACATCCGCTGTTAGAACGGATGAATTTCTTACTGATTTTTTCACGTAACTTAGATGAGTTCTTTGAAATTCGTGTTGCAGGCGTCATGGAACAGTTGGATCTGGGTAATGAAAGTCGTAGCCCCGATGGCTTAACCCCACGCCAAGTACTCGACCAAATTTCGCAAACTGCACATGCTGCAATTGAACGTCAGTATCGTATTCTCAATGATGAAATTCTGCCGAAACTACGTGAGGAAGACATTTGCTTCTTACGCCGTGGGGAACTGACGCCTGCACAGTCTTCATGGGTGAAGAAATATTTCCAAGAACAGGTTGCACCTGTCTTAACACCGATTAGCCTTGACCCTGCGCACCCATTTCCGCGTTTAGTGAATAAAAGTCTCAACTTTATTGTGACTTTGGAAGGGAAAGACGCATTTGGTCGTCAGATTGATTTGGCCGTTGTTCCTGCACCACGTTCATTGCCACGTGTGGTTCGTCTACCGGATGAACTCACAGGTGGAAAAGAGCATCATGTGATGCTTTCAGCTATCATCCATGAGCATGTTTCTGACTTGTTCCCAGGGATGACAGCAACAGGCTGTTATCAGTTCCGTGTCACACGGAATGCTGATTTGGCGCTCAACGAAGATGTTGAAGACTTAGCCAAAGCACTGAAAGGTGAGTTAAGTTCACGTCGTTTTGGACGAGCAGTACGTTTGGAAGTTACACAAAACTGTCCAGAACATATTTATAATTACTTGCTAGATGAATTTGATCTGCATCAAGAGCAGTTGTATAAAGTTGAAGGACCTGTGAACTTGGCGCGTTTATTGTCCAATTTTAAACGCCCACATCTACGGTATGACGCACATATTCCTGTTATTCCTAAGGTGTTGAAAAAGTCGGAAAGCATGTTCTCTGCAATGCAGAAACAGGATATTTTACTACATCATCCGTTTGAGTCTTTCGCACCTGTGATTAACTTGTTACGTGAAGCGGCACGTGACCCACAAGTGTTGGCGATTAAACAAACCCTATACCGTAGTGGTGCAGACTCTGAAATTGTACAGGTCTTAGCAGAAGCGGCGCGTAATGGGAAAGAAGTCACCGCAGTGATTGAGCTGCGTGCGCGTTTTGATGAAGAGTCAAATATCGAAGTGGCAAATGTGCTACAAGAAGCGGGTGCAGTAGTTGTTTATGGCATTGTGGGTTATAAAACCCATGCCAAAATGATTCTTGTGGTACGCCGTGAAAATAATAAACTCGTTCGTTATGTACACTTGGGAACGGGTAACTATCATGCGGGTAATGCGCGTATTTATACCGACTATGGCTTGCTCACGACCGATAAAGAGTTGTGTGAAGATGTACACCGTATTTTCCAAGAATTGACAGGTATGGGGAAAATGGCGAAGCTGAAAAAGCTACTTCATGCGCCGTTTACGCTCCATGCACAACTGATCAATTTTATTGATGATGAAATTGCCAATGCCAAAGCGGGCAAGAAAGCACAAATTATTGTGAAAGTGAATGCATTAACCGAAGTGCAACTGATCAATAAGCTGTATGAGGCATCACAAGCAGGTGTACAAATTGATCTCATTATTCGTTCAATTTGTTGTCTACGCCCGGGCTTGCTAGGGCTTTCGGAAAATATTCGTGTACGTTCGATCGTGGGGCGTTTCTTAGAACATACGCGTGTTTTCTATTTTAGTAATAATGGCGATGCGCGTATTTATGGTTCGAGTGCCGATTGGATGGACCGAAATCTATTTAATCGTGTTGAGGCCTGTTTCCCAATTGAAGATCCTGCTTTGAAAAAACGTATTTATCAGCAAGGTTTGTTGACCTATTTGCAGGATAATCAACAAGCTTGGTTACTACAGGGCGATGGAACATGGCTCCGTGCGACACCTGCTGAAGGCGAATCCGAGCATAATGCACAGCGTTATTTGCTAGATGTGATTAAATAACTTTAGGGGTTGTGCTTGAGTCGACTAAAGATTTAGGCACAAAAAAAGGGGTCATGTTTGACTCCTTTTTTATGCACAAAAATAAGCTTAGTGCAGATTTTGAGTAATTTTTTGCAGGATTTGTAATAGCACATCAAACTCGCTTTGTAGCGGGGTGCTTTTACGTGTCACCAAAGCCAAGATACGGCTTGGAGCAGCTTCAATTTGTTTAACCATCAAATCTGGATTCGCTTTAATCATATTGGTATGAATTGCGATTTCAGGTAATAAGGTAAAACCAAGATCAGCCGATACCATTTCCACAAGGGTCGGTAAAGAACTCGCTTTTAAACGATGATCGTTTTTACGCTCACCAATAGGGCAGGCACTTAAAGTGTGGTCACGTAAGCAGTGGCCTTCTTCAAGCAACATTAAACGCGAAAGGTCTAAGTCATCCAGCGATTTGGCTTGGCTTGCGATATCTGATTTATTGCAGACCAAAAACAAACTTTCTTTTGCGACTTCGGCAACTTTTAAGCCACGTGTATCAAAAGGTAGAGCCAAAACGACCATGTCTAAATTGCCATGTTCGAGTTTTTCTACAATTTTCTCACTTTGCGCTTCGTGTAAATGTAGTTGAATTTTAGGGAGTTGCTTATGCACTTCATCTAACAATTGCGCCAGAATAAATGGCGCAATGGTTGGAATAACACCTAGATGTAAATCACCAGTTAAAGGCTCGCTCATTTCTCGGCTTAAACGCATCAGGTCTTGAGCATCTGCCAGTAGAACACGAGCACGAGCAACGACTTGCTCGCCTAGAGGAGTTAAGCGCACATTTTGGCGATCACGTTCTACAAGTATGCCACCGAGTAGGCGTTCAAGCTCCATAATCCCGCCCGACAAAGTCGATTGGGTTACAAATGAACGGCGTGCAGCTTCAGTAAAATGCAGCGTTTCTGACAGTGTAACGAGATATGACAGCTGTCTTAAGGATGGTAATGCAGCCATAGTGTCCTAATGATTATGATTTAAAGTGTTGTGCAAATAATTCGCTAAGATTTGGAATGAAGTGCGGTGGGATATCATGCCCCATTCCATCAATTAATTCAAATTTAGCACCCATAATTGCCTTTGCAACGGCCTTTCCGTGACTAGGCGGGAGTAAACGGTCTCGCGAACCGTGTACCACAAGGGTCGGTTGTTGAATCTGTTTGTCCAGTTGCAATAAAGAACCTGTACATAATATTGCTAAAAACTGTTGAAGTACACCCGCAGGGTAATAACTTCGGCGATATAATTTGCGAGAAGTCTGAATTGACTCGATTGGATTGTGATAATCAGGCGAGCCAATGATCTTAAACACTTTCAAAGAGTGGCTCACAATTCCTTCTTCATCGGTCGATTCAGGTCGACCAATTAGACTAAAGAGTTGCTTTGGAAAAGGCGGCGGCAGTAAAGGCTGGTTGTTACTGGTGAACATTAGGCCGAGCTTTTTGACCTTTTGTGGGTGACGCGCTGCTAGAATTTGCCCAATCATACCACCCATGGATGCACCAATCACATAACTTTCATCTAAACCTAAACGGTCTAAAAGCAGTGCCACATCGTCAGCCATGTCGTATAAGTCATAAGGTGCACCACGGTTATCTAAACCTAAAGCAAAACGCCCCATCAGTTTGAGGGTGTTTAAGCGGGGACCTTGATGTTTAATTTTTGAAGATAAACCAATATCGCGGTTATCAAAGCGAATGATACGAAACCCTTGATCAATCAGAGATTTACAGAAGAAGTCAGGCCAAAATAACAGCTGCGCTCCTAAGCCCATGATCAAAACAATGGTCGGATGATGGTCTTCGCCACCGATTTCGACATGGAGTTCAATGCCATTGCCTAAGTCGACTTTAGTTTCGCGCATGAAAGAGGTATAGGGTGAAAGATTATATTGGAGTGCGCTATTCATTATTGTAATCCTCACATAAAGGACATCTATTGTTATAAATGTCCTTTTATTTAAACTCTAAACCTGTGCTGGAATCAAGTCTGGAACCAGTTTTGTTAATGCTAAACGTTGTTTTGCTGCGGTTGCACCGAGCAGTACGAAACCGCGAAGTGTACCTTGACTGTCTAGGGCTTTGGCAATCATGCCATCGTCTAATTCCTCAGTTTCCCAGTTCACCTCTGCATCGATTGGCGCAGGCAAAACAGTGAGCGGCGCAGCCGGTGTTTTAACTGCTACAGGCATAGCAGGGTAATGCACCGCAGTGGTCTCGCCATTTAAGGTTTTGGCTAAAGCGCGTGCTTGCTGCATGATCGGCATGACATAAGGCAGCAAGAGTCCGTTCACTTCAGCACAATCTCCGACCGCGTAGATATGCGGCTGATTGGTCTCAAGTTGTGCATTGGTCAAAATCCCACGGCTAGTTTGAATATCTGCTTCTTTTGCAAGGGAAATGCTTGGTTGTAAGCCAATCGCAGATAACACTACATCTGCGACCAAAGACTGACCATTGGCTAAGGTCACAACATAGTCACCATTTTCAATTTTAGACACTTTTTCAACTGTGGTGCCAAGGACAAAATGAATACCCGTTGCTTCAAGGTTTTCTTTAAAGGCACTTGAAACATGCGCTGGCAATAAACGACCCAAAGGCTGGTTTGCCAAGTCGATGACGGTAGCTTGATGGCCTGTATGTTGTAAATCATTGGCAAATTCACAGCCGATGAGACCTGCACCTAAAATGACTACACGTTTGTCTGCACGTTTTTCAAGTTCTGCACGAAAGGTTTTATAGTCGTCTAGATTGTTTACAACTTGAATGTCATTACTTCCATCGCCCGCAATGGCTAAGCGAATTGGGTTTGCACCTACCGCTAAAACCAATTGAGAGTAGGGCTGTGTAGATTCAGCGCCATCTTTAACAAGTGTTAACTGTTGTTGTTCAGCATGAATCTCTTTCACCCAAGTATGCGTGGCAATCTGCATTTTCAGTTGTGTTGCCATTTTCTCTGCATCACCCAAAGCAATTTGTTCAGGCGCTTTGTTGGCAACAAAGGCATTCGACAACGTTGGTTTGGCATAATTAGTCGCATCATCTGCACATAGCATAAGCAGCTCTTGTTTAGGGTTCAGCTTGCGAAATTCACGTGCTACAGCATAGCCTGCCATACCAGAGCCAATGATGACGATGGGATGCATAAGGTTCTCCAGAGATTATTTTAAAGACGTAAAAAAAGACCATGCAGCATGGTCTTTAACACTATGAATTAGATTTCAACCATTTCAAAATCGATTTTTGACACGCCGCAATCTGGGCAAGTCCAATCGTCAGGGATATCGTCCCATTTCGTTCCCGCCACGATGCCATCTTGTGGCCAACCTTCTGCTTCGTCATAAATCCATCCACAAACGATGCATTGATACTTCTTCATTTGACTCTCCAAAACGCTGAACAAGAAAGGGTTCAGCAAAATAATCCATTACGCAAGCTGCTATTCATCTGAGTTGTTAGCATACTTCGCTAATCTAAATTTTTACGCAGTTCTAATACGAATGTAAAGTAAATATCGGAGTTTAATGATTGAATCTATCGGCTAAAAGCGATGATCAGGACAAAACGTATCATTTAAAACCAGATCGCATTTTGCGAATGTGTGAAAGATATAGATGATTGCAAGTCAAAAGATGTGTTTTTTCAATCGGCTAGTCTTTTAAAATCCTTAAAAATATAGACTATGGTCGTGATGCAAATGTAGAATTAAATTGCTATTTTAATATTGAGTACATCTATACCTAATATTTGTTAAATAAATGATTTAATTAAAAACAATAACTTACATAAATATTTGGGTTGTTCAGTCGGGTGCATAGCCAGTGCCTGACTGTTTTTTTAACAGATAAAGCTGTAAAATTCATCTATTCCTTTTCAAATTTTATTGATCTCCTATGAACAACTTGTCTACAACGTTGTGGTCGCACATTCGTACGGTCCAAGATTTTCCAAAACCTGGGATTTGCTTTTTCGATTTAACGCCATTGTTTATGAGCAATATTGAGCCTTTAACCGACGCGTTAATTGCAAGTATTCCTGCTGAGCAGTTGGCGGAAGTAGACAGTTTTGTTGCTGTAGAAGCGCGTGGTTTTGTGCTTGCGAGCTTATTGGCACAACGTTTAGGTAAAGGTTTATTGTTGGTGCGTAAAGCAGGCAAGCTGCCACCACCGGTAGTGGGTGTGGGTTATAGTTTGGAATATGGATTAGACCGCTTAGAAATGGCAGCCAATACCCCATCGCAAAAAGTGATTATTGTGGATGATGTTTTAGCGACGGGTGGTACATTAAAAGCCGTTAAACAGTTGGTGGCAAAATGTAATCATGAAGTGCTCGGTGCTAGTATTTTTCTTGATTTGCCTGATTTGCATGCTGACTTAGGTTTAAAGATTTGGTCAGTGTTAGATGACAAATCGAAACCAGAATCTGTTGCGGCGTAAGCAGATTAAAAAGCCTTGGGACATCCAAGGCTTTTTTTATTTATATAATGTCCCGTCCTGAAATAAGTTTACACCTTTAAGAGGCTTTGTTGCACAAAGATTTGAAATGCAAAGCGCCCCTAATTGAGCCAAATTTAAGGCGTAACTTGGGTAAGTGGTCGACCTAATTCCGTAAATCTGTTAAGGACTGCTACACGTGCATGGATCTCATTCACTTGGCTATCAAAACTCCTTGCACTGAGTTTATCTCCTAATAATTTGATGCAATGCATCTTAGTTTCAACCAAACTTCGCCGATGATAGCCTGACCATTTTTTCCATAGTGTCCTGCCTAAACGTTTAATTGTTCGAAGTAATTCATTTCGCTCTAGCGAGCTACTCTTTGTATCTTTCCATGGTTTCGCATTTTTTCTAGGTGGAATCACCGCATGCCCTTGCCGATCTGCAATGACCTGACGGCATTGCTTGGTGTCATAAGCTCCATCGGTATAAACAGAGTCAATCCGCTCATCTTGTGGAATCTGATTAAGTAAATCACCAAGCACCTGTGAATCACTGACATTATTGGTTGTAAGCTGAACTGCTCGTATTTGTAGGGTTTTAGCATCTATACCAATATGAAGTTTACGCCATTGGCGACGATATTCAGGTCCATGTTTCTTGCGTTTCCATTCGCCCTCACCTAGAAACTTCATGCCTGTAGAGTCCATGAGTAGATGCAGCCCATCGCTACTTTTTTGGTAGCTGATTACAATATCAATATGCTTTTGTCTTCTACAAAGCGTGGTGTAATCTGGAGCTATCCAATTTAATCCGCAAAGTTTAATCAGACTTTGCACAAAGCCAGTGACCATACGTAAAGACAGACGGAATAAGGATTTAATCATTAAGCAGCATTGGATGGCTGCGTCGGAGTAGGTTTGATTTCGCCCTTGTTTGCCTTTTGATGGCGCATACCATTGCGTAGCAGGATCAAACCAAATGGCAATATTTCCGCGACTCATGAGTGCTCGGTTATATGCGGGCCAATTGGTTGTGCGGTAGATTTTGTGTGTAGGCTTCTTCATTTGAAAATTATATCGCTGAAAAACCCTTTACAGATAGGTTTGTGCAACAAAGCCCCTTTAAGAGGCTTATTTTATGGAACATGAACGAGAACAAAGAGTTAAACGTACACAAGGTGATTATAGCTTTGCCTTTAAAATGATGGTTGTACATGAAGTAGAAAAAGGGCAAATTACTTATAAACAAGCTCAGGCAAAATATGGTATTCAAGGAAGATCAACTGTGCTGGTATGGTTACGCAAGCACGGACAACAGGACTGGACTTCGAATATGCCGCCTTCTTCTAAACGCCAATTAACACCCCAACAACGAATCCGCCAATTAGAAAAGCAGTTAGCCGCAGAAAAGCTTAAAACTGAATTTATTCAGGATGTGATTTATCACATTGATAAAGAATGTGGGACTGATCTTGGAAAAAAGTATACCGAGCACGTTTCAAAGATTGGCAAAGCCAAAGAGGACTAAGCGTTTCACGTTATTGTCAGTGGTTGGGAATCACCCGACAAGCTTATTATCAAGCAGAAAAACGTGCTCAAATGACTGCACAAGCAACTGAACAAATACTTGAGTTGGTTATGGAATATCGTTGTCTCATGCCAAGTATCGGAACACGTAAGTTGTATTGGCTTATTAAAGGCAAATTGTTGCAGCGTGGTTTAAAGTGTGGACGGGATCAGTTATTTAAAATATTGAAAGAGCATAATTTATTGATTCGCCCCAAGCGTCGCTATACAAAAACTACGGATAGCAAGCATTGGATGAAGAAGCATCCAAATTTATTAAAGGATTATTCAGCAGTGCAAGCCAACGAAGTCTTTGTTAGTGATATTACTTATGTTGAGAGTGCTGAAGGCGTACATTATTTATCATTGGTGACAGATGCTTATACCCGTCAGATTAAAGGTTATAAGTTATCGAATGATATGCGTGCGGAGAATGTTATGCAGGCTCTACATATGGCGATGCAGCATGTGACGGATCGAGCGACTAGGATGATTCATCATTCAGACAGAGGCTCTCAGTATTGCTCTGAGCTATATCAATCGGCATTGCGCCATTATGGGATATGTCCTTCCATGACAGATGGATACCTTGCGAAACAGTGTTTCTCATATCAAAATGCATTAGCAGAGCGGATTAATGGAATATTAAAGCAGGAGTTTTTAACTACACGATGTCAAACCATGAAGGAGTTAGATCACTTAATTACGGAATCTATCATGATTTATAATTACTATAGACCACATTTAAGTTTAAATATGAACACCCCGAATCAGATGTATGAGCAAACTAAAACCGAGCTAATTGCTTAACTCGGTTTGAAGTGGAATACTGTCAATCTATTTCAGGACAAGACATAAATATTGTTGTTCTAGATGTTCAATCAGTTGATTAATATTTTCAGGTTTAAGTAATCGGTGGTGTCCACCTTCAACTGCTTGAATCAACATATAATTTTCTAAAATTTCCTGTGCTGCATACATATCAATTAATTCATCTCCCAGCTCCAAGTAGGCCACTTGCGGTACATTGTGGTCTAAGTCAGTCTCATTAATGCTCGGGTAATCATCGCGAAAGTCAGGCGCTAAGCGTGGGTTGGCAATCACACATGGAATTTGATGTAGCAGCGACATTTTCAATGCCCAATACGCACCAATACAATGCCCAACAATAATCTCAGGTTTTATTTTTTCAATAATATCGTCGTAGAAACTGGCTACGGTAGAAAAATTGAGATAGCGATAATCGATATCGATACAAAATTTCTGCTTTGCATCAATGGCATGGAACTTAGTGGACTCGCGAGAGGAGTCTAATCCATGCAAAAACAAAATTTTAGATTCGCATCTGCTCATGATTTATCATTCAATTAAAAAACTAAATTATTTTATGAGTGGAGAAAAGTTTACTTTTCCACGATTTATAATGTCCATTGTAGAGAGATTGACCGTGAAATGAAGTTAGCTTTTGGTCTAAGAAATAGACAGACCTTTTATACGGTGGGTGTCTTAGCTCTGAAATAAACAGGATGTATACTTTTTTATATACCGCGTGGTTTTTGATGATGCTCATTCGTCTGGAATTCTGCTATGCTATGCAACTTCCGTTTTTTAATACATATACGAGGCAGAGATGACGCAACAAAACGCTCAATCGACTTCTGAACAAACCATTTCCGAAAACGATTTAATTGCACAGCGTCATGCCAAGTTAAAGCAGATTGAAGATCAAGCCAAACAAACGGGCACTAGCCCATGGCCAAACACGTTTAAACGTGAACATTATGCGCAAGACTTACAAGATCAATTTGCAGACAAAAGCAAAGAAGAAATTGAAGCAGCAGAGCATGTTTATGTGTCTGTAGCGGGTCGTGTGATGTTGAACCGTGGTTCATTCATCGTGATCCAAGATATGACGGGTCGTATCCAGTTATATGTGGCGCGTAAAGAGTTATCACCAGAAACTTTAGAAACCATTAAGAGTTTAGATCTTGGCGATATTATCGCGGTGAAAGGTTATATTGGTCGTTCAGGTAAGGGTGACCTTTATGTACATATCGAACACTTTGAGCTTTTAACCAAGTCGCTTCGTCCACTTCCAGATAAATTTCATGGTCTAAACGATACTGAAGTTAAATATCGTAAGCGTTATCTTGACCTAATTGTGAACGAAGAAACACGTAAGACTTTTGAAATTCGTGCCAAAGTGGTTTCAGGCATTCGTGCATTCTTAACTGAACAGCGCTTCATGGAAGTAGAAACACCGATGATGCATGTGATTCCAGGTGGAGCATCAGCGCGTCCATTTGAAACGCATCATAATGCTTTGGATATGCCACTTTTCTTACGTATCGCACCTGAGCTTTACTTGAAACGTTTGGTGGTTGGTGGTTTTGAGCGTGTGTTTGAAATTAACCGTAACTTCCGTAACGAAGGTGTTTCGACGCGTCATAACCCAGAATTCACCATGATTGAATTCTATCAAGCTTATGCAGACTATAAAGACTTGATGGAACTTACCGAAAATATGCTTGAGCGTTTAGCACTGGAAATTTTGGGTTCAACTGATGTGCCTTATGGTGAAGAAGTTTATAGCTTCAAAGGTCCATTCAAGAAAATTTCGATGTTTGATGCCATTCTTGCACACAACCCACAGTTCACGCCTGAAAATGTCAATGATCGTGAATTCTTGGCAAAATTTGTGCAAGAAGAGCTGAAAGAACAGGTAAAACCAGGTTTTGGTCTGGGCAAACTTCAAACCATCGTATTTGAAGAAACTGTTGAAACTCAGCTACGTCAACCGACTTTCATTACAGAATATCCAGCTGAAACATCGCCATTGGCACGTCGTAATGATCATAACCCACACATTACGGACCGTTTTGAGTTCTTTATTGGCGGCCGTGAGCTTGCAAATGGTTTCTCAGAGTTGAATGACCCGATTGACCAAGCTGAACGTTTCCAAGCTCAGGTTTCAGAAAAAGACGCAGGTGATGATGAAGCAATGCACTACGATGCAGACTTTGTTGAAGCACTTGAGTATGGTTTACCGCCGACAGCGGGTGAGGGTATCGGTATTGACCGTTTAGTCATGTTATTCGCTAATGCAGCAAGTATTCGTGATGTGATTCTGTTCCCACACATGCGTCATAAAAACTAAGTTGATATGAACATAAAAGCCCGTATTATTGCGGGTTTTTTATTGATCTTTACAACATTACTAAATAGAAAAGCTTGAAAAAAAGATATAAAAAAAATGGTGGTGTTTTAAAAAGTATGCTGACATTAAATGAAGCCATTATTGATGTAAAAGAAGGTTAAGTCGAAGGCTTTAAAATGGTTTTCAAGCTTTTTGGAGAAATTACAACTTCTTCTAAAACCACGCCTTATTCGATGCCTTATTTTGCAATTATTACCTTCAATTCCTACAGTAAAAAACTTACCAATACTTTGCTTGCAGTTTTTAAAAGCAGTGATGAAACTGTCCCAATGATCACTTGCAATTCGGGTGTAGTGAATACCTAATTGTTTAAGCTTTGTCTTCAACCTTTGGACTGTAGCTAAATCTCTCTTACCCCAAACATAAGCAACAATCTCACCTGTTTCTCGATGGTAAGCGTAAATAAGCCATTGTTTATTATTTTTATTTCCAACAAAAGTCCAGAATTCATCTACTTCGAGAGATTCATAATGACTTTGTTTAGGCTGAATTTGATAGGCCGATTCAGTTAAAGTCCGTAAGACTTTACCGATACTAATGCGCTCAACTTCAGCGATATCTCGTATACCGCTGCCTCTGACCATTAACTGTAATATTTTACGAGTAATGCCAGAATTACATCCTAGATAGCTCAGAGCATGGTCACCAATAAACTGACGTTTGCAGTCTTTGCATTGGTAGTTTTGTTTCCCATCTACTTTGATGCCATTTTTCTTTATACTGTCACTGAGGCAGGTTGGACATTTGATTTCTAGAGTTATTTGCATTTCTCTATTTTATCAAAATTCAACCTGCTTTTTTTTAGCATACTTTTTGATACATCACCAAAAAAATAAGGTAACACTTAGCTTTAAGTCCTGAGAATAAAACGGAATGTTTCTAAAAAAAACACTTGCAATCGCTGTGCTAATGGGTGCAACAACGAGTATCTTTGCTCAAGGTCTCGTTTTAAATGATCAAAATTTAAGAACGGATCTAAACTGGTTAAATCAGCAGGGTGTGATACAAGTTAGCACATCAACATGGCCAATGAGTGGTGATGAAATTCAAAGAGTATTGTCTCAGGCTAAAGTAGCGACTTCTGCTCAGCAAAAAGTTATTGAGTCAGTGCGAGCTCATCTCGATCGTGAGAACGCGATGTTTAAAGCACGTTTATTTGCTGAGAGTGATCAAAAAGAAATTCCGCAAGCTTTTGGTGATCAAGAAAAAGCACAGTACCAAGCAGGTTTGGAATTTAATGCCGGCGGTGAAAATTGGGATGTTCGACTTAGAGTTAATGGAGAAAAAGACCCTCAAATTGATAATGGCCATGATGTCAATGCTGAAGGTTCATATATTGCAGGAAAATTGTGGAATCAATGGGTAGTTGCAGGTCAGATACCAACATATTGGGGCCCAGGACATGATGGCAGCTTAATTCGTGGCGATGCAAGCCGTCCAGTTTATGGGTTTACGGCTCAACGTGCAGATCAATCAGCTTTTGAAACAAAATGGTTGTCATGGATTGGCGCTTGGCAGTATCAAGCATTTGCTGGTCAATTAGATGATTATTCTGCTGTACCTGATGCTAAATTAGTGGGATTACGTCTTACAGCACAACCTTTACCTTATTTAGAATTAGGTGCTTCCCGTGCTTTTCAATGGGGCGGAGAAGGTCGTCCTGAAAGTTTAAGTTCATTATGGGATGCTTTTGTCGGAAATAAAGACAATGGTGGGACTGGAGAACCAGATCCATCTAACCAAGTTGCTGGTTTTGATGCTCGATTGAATTTTCAGCAGTTGTTGAATGTACCTATGAGTCTGTATGGGCAATATGTAGGTGAAGATGAAGCTGGTGGCTTACCTTCTAAAAAAATGTATCTTGCTGGCGTAGATTATTCGTCATCTTTTAAAAACATGCCATATCAACTTTATACAGAATGGGCTGATACTCGTACCAACCGTGACGCGTTAGGGGTTTCATATAATCATTCAACTTATACCGATGGTTATTACCAACATGGTTTCCCATTGGGGCATGCTATGGGTGGTGATGGTGAGATGATTTCTGTAGGTGGAGATATTCGATTTGATCCAATGAATAGTTTAAATGGTCGATTATTATTTGCAAAGGTTAATCAATCTGGCCGTATTACCAATGCAGCCTTTCCTGAAACAGATGATATTAAAGCTATCGATTTAACTTGGTCACATTACTTAAGATCATTTGTACCAATCAAAATTAATGGTTGGTTCAGTGATTCTGATTTACATGGTAATGATGCTGGTGCATCGATTGGTATAGAAATACCTTTAGATAAAAGCGTTTTTCATTATTAATAGGACTTACGCATTGACGGATTCAAAAAAGTATTAAAATACTTTATAAAGTATCTGTGATCAGACGAATTAAACATGCTTCTACAGCAACTTGTACACTACCCATTTATATGGGCTTTCTCATGACAGAACCGAACTCTATTAGCTGCACACAACTTGCCGAGACTTATAACATCTCGCATGATAGTGTAAATCGCTTTCTAGAACGTGAAGACTACACACCTCACGACCTATATCAAGAAGCAATTCAACATATTGATAATAATAAACTTATAGTCAGTATTGATGATACTGTTTTAGATAAACCCTATAGTCAACATATGGACTTGGTTAGCTATTTTTGGTCAGGCAAACACCACCGATCCGTCAAGGGTATTAATCTCATTACCTTGTATGCGACAGATCAGAATGGTCAAAATATTCCAATTAATTTCCGAATTTATGACAAATCTGAAAGTAAAACCAAGAATGATTACTTTATGGATATGTTAAGTGAAGTACTCAGTTGGGGTGCAAAGATTCAATTTATTACAGGTGATAGTTGGTATTCATCGACTGGAAATCTAAAAACCATAAGAAAATATGGTATTCGATTTATGTTTGGTATCGACTGTAACCGTAAGGTTTCCCCAGAAAAAGGACAATGGTTTCAACTGCGTTTATTGCCAAATTTCCATCAGGGTCAAGTGGTCTGGCTCAAAGATTTTGGCTTTGTACAATTATTTAAGACTCAGTTAAAAGAACAGCAGAGGTTTTATATTGTGCATCAAGATGAAGATGATTTATTGTCCTTTGAGGGTTTTCATGAATTACATTCAAGTCATTGGAAAATAGAACAATATCACCGAGTGATTAAACAGGTTTGTCATATTGAAAAGTTTCAAGTAAGACGATCTAAACTGATTTCGAATCATATTTTTTCAGCCTTGATGGCCTACGTTGAGATACAAAAGAACCAGTTTGAGCGGATCTTTGAAAATGTATATCGTTGGCAGAAGAAGTTATTTAGACCAATGATCAAAAACTTCATTGATGACTTTATTCTCGATAAAAATCATCTGCTACCACAGAGAATCTATAAATAATACTGCGTAAGTCCTAATTAATATTTGAGAGTGATAGAACCCGCATTTATTGCGGGTTTTTTATGGCTTGTGCAATTAGCTTAACTTTCTTTGGTATCATGTTGATATATAAAATCAACAAGCTGTTTTGTATTGAGTGTTATTTTTAGTCTTCTAGATTGAGAGTTTGGTAAGTCATATACATAGAACCTAAATGAAACCGACTTTAGGTCTTTGTAAATGTATTGCCAAGCAGAAACATAGATGAAAAATCGAAGCATGGAAGGGTGAACAGGCTGAATACTTTGAATGAAGTTGATGTAATATTTGAGTGTATTTAGGGATTTATGATCATTGAATAAAACTTATAGATCTTATCAATTTTGTTTTATATGAGGTTTTTGCATATAAATATAATAAAACAAGCAATAGTGTGTATAACTAAATCTTTATAATGAATATATATTTTTAAAAGTGTAATAAGTACACGATTTTTGTGAGTTGGTGCTGTCAATGTCATTAAATGAGGAAAGACTTACTCATCTTAAACAGCTTGAAGCTGAGAGTATTCATATTATCCGCGAAGTAGCTGCTGAGTTTGAGAACCCAGTGATGCTTTATTCTATTGGTAAGGATTCAGCAGTCATGCTGCATCTGGCGCTAAAAGCGTTCTATCCTGCCAAGCTACCATTTCCGCTTCTACATGTAGATACGGGCTGGAAATTTAAAGACATGATTGCTTTCCGCGACAACATGGCAAAAACCCATGGCTTTGATTTGATCGTACATCAAAACAAAGAAGGGAAAGATGCGGGCATTAACCCATTTGACCATGGTAGCTCAAAATATACCGACATCATGAAAACTCAAGGCTTAAAACAAGCACTTGATAAATACGGTTTTGATGCGGCATTTGGTGGTGCGCGTCGTGATGAAGAAAAATCACGTGCGAAAGAACGTGTCTATTCATTCCGTGACTCGAAACACCGTTGGGACCCAAAAAACCAACGACCTGAACTTTGGAATCTCTACAACGGTAAAGTGAACAAAGGTGAAAGTATTCGTGTATTCCCACTATCAAACTGGACTGAGCTTGATATTTGGCAATATATCTACTTGGAAAGCATTCCATTGGTTCCACTTTACTTAGCTGCAGAACGTCCTGTGGTTGAGCGTAGTGGTACCCTGATTATGGTTGATGATGAACGTATGCCTTTAAAAGAAGGCGAAGTTCCACAAATGAAATCGGTACGCTTCCGTACACTTGGTTGTTACCCACTTACGGGTGCAGTGGAGTCAACGGCAAATACCTTACCTGAAATTATCCAAGAAATGTTGCTTGCAACTAGCTCTGAACGTCAAGGTCGTATGATTGACCATGATGAAGCGGGCTCAATGGAGAAGAAAAAGCAAGAAGGTTATTTCTAACTGTTGATAAATCTCTCCCCTTGCGCAGCAGTGCTGCTCATCTTTTTCTAAGAGAGGGGGAAAGCCCTTCTTTTGTAAAGGGGAAAGTCTCCCTTAACAAAGGGAGATTTAGAGGGATTAAAGAGATTAAAAACCGATTTCTAAAGAATATGTGGAGTTTTGAGCAATGTCTCATCAATCAGAACTGATTAGCCAAGATATCTTGGGCTATCTAAAACAACATGAAAATAAAGACTTATTGCGTTTTTTGACTTGCGGTAATGTCGATGATGGTAAGTCAACTTTAATTGGTCGTTTACTTTACGATTCAAAATTGATTTATGAAGATCAATTGCAAGCGGTGACTCGTGACTCTAAAAAAGTCGGTACGACAGGCGATGCACCTGACTTAGCACTCCTTGTCGATGGTCTACAAGCTGAGCGTGAACAGGGTATTACCATTGATGTGGCTTATCGTTATTTCTCAACTGAAAAGCGTAAGTTCATCATTGCTGACACACCGGGACATGAGCAATACACGCGTAACATGGCAACGGGTGCGTCGACCTGTGATCTTGCGATTATTTTGATTGATGCGCGCTATGGTGTACAAACTCAGACGCGTCGTCATACTTATATTGCAAGCTTACTTGGCATTAAGAACATTATTGTTGCGATTAACAAAATGGACTTGGTTGAATTTTCTGAAGCGCGCTTCAATGAAATTCAGACGGAGTATGCAGGTTTTGTGGCACAATTGGGTGACCGTAAGCCAAACAACATTATCTTTACGCCTATTTCAGCATTGAATGGTGATAACGTTGTCAATAAATCACCAAATACGGCATGGTATACAGGCGAAACGTTGATGGGTACGCTTGAATCTGTGGAAATTAACCGCAGTTCAGTGACCAATGATTTCCGTTTCCCTGTGCAATATGTGAACCGTCCAAACCTCGATTTCCGTGGTTTCTGCGGTACGGTTGCGCTGGGTGATGTATCAGTAGGTGACAAAATCGTGGCTTTACCATCTGGTAAGTCGTCGACGGTTAAAGAAATCGTTACTTATGATGGGAACTTAGAGCGCGCTGTTGCAGGTCAAGCCGTAACGTTGACGCTGAATGACGAAATTGATATTTCGCGTGGTAACGTACTTGTACGTGCAGATCAAGCTGCGCCAGAAATTTCACGTTCGGTCAATGCAACTGTGGTTTGGATGGCAGATCAACCGCTGGTGATTGGTAAGTTGTATAACTTAAAAGTGGGCACGCAAACTGTTCCTGCAAAAGTGACTGCAATTAACTACCGTACCAATGTGAATACATTGGAAAAAGTACAAGTCGATAGTCTTGAGCTGAACGCGATTGCTAATGTCACGGTTGAGTTTGATGCGCCTGTGGTATTTGATCGCTACCAAGACAGTCGTTATACAGGTTCGTTTATCTTCATCGACCGTTTAAACAACGTGACGATTGGTGCGGGTATGGTGGAAGAGTCTGTGGAATGGTCTGCGCATAGCAACCCTGTCACAGCGGAAGACCGTGCTGCACGTTTAGGTCAAAAACCTGCTGCGGTAACTGTCTCTGCGAAAGCCCTAGAAAATGCACAAGCACTTGAAAACTTGTTGATTCAACAAGGTGTGGTTGCGATTGCGAAAGCGGGTCTAACTGCTGATCAGGTTGCACTAGTACGTGAAACAGGTGTGGTTGTGGTGACTGACCTTGTCGACGGTACAGATGTCGCATTCACTCAAGATGCGGTTGAAGAGCTAGCTGATAAAATTGTTGAATTGGTTCGTCTATAAGAGATTGAGCTGATTTGAAGGAACCCACCGTAAGGTGGGTTTTTTATTTCTATTTTAGATGGATAAATATTATTCAAATAAATAATGTGATATTTCAATAAAAATTCAGTGCTATAGAATGCCTCTTTTGTAGAGGGGTATTATGAAAAAAATATTATTATTTATTGGTTTAACTTTAACTTTTGCTGCTGATGCTAAACAGTCCACGCAAAGTGATGAAGCGATTAAGAAGGAAATTATTCAACAATCGATACAAGCGTATTCGGGAAATTGTCCTTGTCCTTACAATACTGCAAGAAATGGAAGTCGGTGTGGTAAACGTAGTGCTTACAATCGAGTCGGTAGTGCTGCGCCACTGTGTTATCCAGAAGACGTGAGTGATCGTATGGTCAAAGAATTTAAAGGGCGAGCGTAATTTAAGTTCGATTTACAAGACTTGGAAAAAGAAAGAAAACCTGCGGAGATACAGGTTTTCTATTTTGGTGAGGGATTAGACAAGCTTCAATTATTGAGATTGTTAATCGATTGGTTTTGTTAGGAAGTCTCATTATCTTTGTTTAAGCGCTTTTTCAGTTTATTCACATAACGTTTAAATGGCCAAGTAAACTGCTTCACAAAACTGTTTGGAATTTTATAGCCGACGGTGCCATATACACTGGCCAAATGATTAGGCATGTAAATCGATTTAAAAATCACGTCATAAAGTGGAATAAAGGCTGCATAATTTTTATCAATCGCAGGCTTTTCAGAAGAATGATGCCAGTGATGAAATTCAGGTGTTGCGATCAACCAGCGCAGATAGGGAAAGCGGAAACGCACGTTGGAGTGAATGAAAATGGCATGGAAAGAAATAAAGACCAAATAAGCAAAGACTGCAGAGGTATGAAAACCTAACAGAAAAATTGGTAAGGTTGCGATAAAACGGGTCATTAACACTTCAACGATGTGTAAGCGTGAAGAGGCTAGCCAGTCCATTTGTTCCGTTGAATGGTGAATGGCATGAAAGCGCCATAAAAAGTTCACTTCATGCATCGCACGGTGTAACCAATAGGTAGTGAAGTCCACCACGATCAATAACTCAATAAACTGCAACCAAATTGGCTGCGCCTGCACATAAGGCACAATCGGGTTATTGGGAATATGTGTGATCCAATACTGAATAGGCATGACCGTTAAAAATGAAAAAAGCTGAATGCCAATATGGCTAAACATGAAATATTTCATGTCTGTGACCCAGCCAACGCGCAGAATTTTCTGTTCAGTGTTCTTTGCAAAGAATCCTTCAAGTGGTATGAAAACTAAAGCAAGGATGATTAAGGTAATAACGAAATAATCAAAACCTGCATAAAAGGGTAGAGCAGGCAATGTCGGTGCTTTGATCAGTCCACAGCCTAAAATAGCTGCTAAAATGGTGATACACAAACCATAAAAACCATATTTATTCTGTTTAATGATCGCACTATAGGTACCAAAGCCAGCACTGATTACAATGCCAAACAGTAAGGTATAATAGAAAACATCATAGTGTTTGCTATATAGCGGGCGTAGCTCTGGTGTGGTGAGCACAGTGGGAAATAAAAAACATAAAGCAGCAAAAATACCCAAAAAGCCTAAGGAAACAGAAAGAAATGCACTGATCTTGCCTTGCCCAGCATTGAGTTGTAGGTTTTCAAATTTTTTTCTAAGTTGATCTGTCATTTTAATTTAATTCTGAATTTTAGGAGTTTTGTCAGAGTTCACTTGAGGGGGTGAGCATGCAACATAAGTTAAATTTTAGCGGTATTGCAACTGTTCAGCAATCTTATCTAAAAATATCAAGTAATCCTTCACGGTTACCTATTTGATTTTAAATTTTGATGTTCTATTTCAGGGCTTGAGGTTGCAATTCTTAAAAAACAACTTAAGATATATCTTAGTAATTTAAAGATGTATCTTGTTTATGTCTAAAGCACAAAAAGTTGAACCCTTTACTGATTTGGAAATAGCGCCAGTGTTACGTAAACAGCGCCTATTTGAAGTGGGTCAGATGAAACTTTTAGCCTTACATCTCATTTCATTTGCACCTAAATATGGCTATGACCTCATTAAAGAGGTGGGTGAAATTGTGGGAGGGGGCTATTGCCCAAGTGCAGGAACGATCTATCCAACCTTGAATTATTTGGAAGAGCAACAGTTTGTTCAGGTCGCATTAGATGGCGCTGAACGTAAGCAATACCGTATAACAACCTTGGGTTTGAAGCATCTTGAGGCTGAGCAAGCAAATGTGGAAAAGATTTTATCTCGTTTCGACACGCGTAAACAAATTCAAAATAATGAACAATATCTTGATATTAAACGTGCGATGGAAAACCTCAAAGCTTCTTTAAAGCTCAAGATCCAATACAGTGAGCTGAGCCCTAAACAAATTCGTGCTATTGCAGAACAAATCGATCAAGCAGCAGTGAATATTGCACGTCTCTAGGAAAACAGAATGAAACAACATACTTATGAAGTCATACTCAAACACATTGCAGATGCTCAAGGCAACCCGTCGAACTATACAGATACTTTGAGTTTTAACACCTATAACCACGACGATATTTTTAAAGTGTTACAGGTGATTCAAAACAGTCAAATGCTGGATGATGATGAAGCAGCGAAATCATTTACTGTTGGTTTAAAGCTCTTTAGTGAGGTGATGCTAGAGCATAAAAACCTTCCACTCTTTAAAGATTTTATGCCCCATTTTGGACAGTTTATGAAAGCTTTAAAACAAACCGTTAAAACGCAAAGCCAAAGCTAATTTTTATTTACTCAGGTCGATTATGTTCAACACGCTCCCCAAAATTCATATCAAACATTTAAATTGGTTAATGCCGTTATTACTTTCAGGCCTGATGAGTGGTTCTATTTCTGGTTTTAACTTACTGTTAAATAAAGGCTTAGTGCATAATTTTTTCCATCTTTGGCTCAAAAGCTGGAGTCTATCTTGGCTGATTGCATTTCCTCTGATTATGGTGTTTTTGCCTTTGGTTCGTAAATTTCTAATGCAGTTTGTGTCTTTGCCTGATCAGCCACGCAACTGAATACTTGTGCTTTTTATCTGGACCTAATGGTTCTAGGTGATGTTTGAGAGGGATGTTGAATGCAGTCGGATTGATGTCGCAGCTTGCTTTTTTTATCAATGATCAGCGCTATCGCGCAGCAAAATAGGCTTCAGACTATACATAAGTACGGTGTTATTCATTTCAATTTATTTCTATGATCAAATAGGTCTATGAAACTTGAAAAATATCGCAAGAGTTAGGAATAAATCATGTCACAAGAAACGATGCAACAGGTCATTATTACAGAGCCGGGTGGTGTGGATAAGCTGGCATATGAAACAGTGACGATCCCTGAAGCAAAAGCAGATGAGGTCCTGGTTAAGGTCCATGCGTTTGGTATTAACCGTCCAGATATTTTACAGCGTCAAGGTTTATATCCAATGCCGCCTGGGGTAACACAAGTGCCGGGGCTTGAGGTTGCAGGTGAGGTCGTTGCAGTTGGAGCTGAAGTTACCCAGTTTAAATTAGGCGATAAAGTTTGTGGTTTGACCAATGGTGGTGGTTATGCAGAGTATTGTGTGGTTCCACAAAGCCAAACTTTACATATTCCAGAAAATGTAAGCTTTGTGGAAGCGGCGGCTATTCCTGAAACTTTTTTCACGGTCTGGGCCAATGTGTTCCAAATGGGTAAAGCTAAAGCAGGGGAAGTGGTGTTGGTACATGGTGGAACCAGTGGTATTGGCACCACGGCACTCATGCTATGTAAAGCATTGGATATTAAAACCTTTGCAACCGTCGGCAGCGATGAAAAAGTACAAGCCATTGCGAATTTGACAGATGCCATCAATTATAAAACCCAAGACTTTGAACACGAGATCAATGAGAAAACGGATAATGCTGGTGTTGATGTCATTTTAGATATGGTGGGTGCACCGTATTTAGAAAAGAATTTGAACTTGCTTCGCCGCGATGGACGTTTGGTTTATATTGCCTTTTTAGGTGGTGCAAAAGCCAAAGAGGTTAAGTTGGGGCAAATTATGATGAAGCGTTTAACCATCACGGGTTCGACCATGCGTGCACGAAATACGGCTGAGAAAGCGGAGATTGCACAAGGTTTACAAGATCATGTAGCACCGCTATGGGCCAAAGGTGAGTGCTTGCCAATGATTTATCAAACTTTTGAGTTCGATCAGATTCAAGCAGCACATGCGTGCATGGATACGGGTGAGCACGTGGGTAAAGTTGTGGTAAAAATTCTGTAATATTTCTATAGTATAAAAAGTAGAGCTGACCTAGTGTCAGCTTTTTTTTGCCTAAAATTTTGCCAAAAAATAAAAATAATGTACTGAAAACAGAAAATAATTTCACAAAGATTAAAAATGATAACTGCTCGACACAACCTGTCAAAACCGTGGTGTAAATTTGCAACTAAATTTAAACCTGACAAATTTACGTGGTTTTAAATGAAAAATAAAACAGAAAAGAGGGTTGTCATGAAAATTTTATCGACATCATATACACATGCGCATGGTTTCCGTGCGCTCAAGCGCTTGCATAAGGCGGTTATCTATAATAGTGTTTTACCTGATGAGTTACACAAGTTGTATAAAGCCTTAATTCATTTTGAGCGCTATATAGAGCGATTAGCGCATCAGCAAACCGCTGTAAAGAAGAAGAAATCTAACAAACATTGAACGCTTTTTTTTGATAAAAAATGACATAGCTTGAAAGCTAACCGTTTGTCTTTTACTTAATATTATTCAGTGACTTATATTGAATATAATGCTTAGGCATTTAACTATAAATAAAGACACAACATTGATTGTGCAGCGAGGGCAATATGAAGCGTAAAGCTTCAACACATGAACGCCTTGCGGAGCGTTTAGCAAATATTTTGACTAAATTAAATACTGGATATCAATTAGGGGTTGCAGAACTAGCACATGAATTTCAGGTGAGTACGCGAACGATAGAGCGAGATTTTGATCGTCTCAATACGTATTTGCCTTTACTTCAAGATGAATATACCAAGAAGTACTTTTTAGATCCTGTTTATCTTGGGCGCTTTAAGCTACAAGACATTCAGAACTTTGCGCAGCTTTCTGGGATCAGTGAGCTCTATCCATCTCTAGATATGTCTTTTCTACGTGGCCTGCTTGATGAGCGAGCGAATCAAGTATTCTCTGCCAAAGGTTATTATTATGAAAATGCGCAGCAATTTGCTGAACATTTTCAGGTTTTTGCTGATGCAATTCACAAGCGTCAAAAAATCAGTTTTATTTATAATGATCGTTTGCGAGATGTAGACCCATATCGATTAATTCATCATCATGGCAGTTGGTATTTGGCTGCGGCTGTAGGTGACGAATTGCGTGCTTATCGTTTAAGTAAAATAAATCAGGTGGTTGTACATGAGTCGGAGCTTTTCGAGCACCATTTAGTGGTCTTGACCCAATTAGAGCTCAGTGAGGGGATTTGGTTTGCAAAGCATAAGCAAACGGTGAAAATATCGGTGCGACCTGAAGTTGCCTTATATTTTAAGCAACGTCTATTATTGCCAGAGCAACAAATCGTACTAGAAGATGCATCAGGTGGTTTGTTAATTGATTGTCAAATTTGCCATGAAATGCAACTTTTACCTTTGGTGCGCTATTGGATTCCATACATTAAAATTATTGAGCCAGCTCATTTTCAAGAAAAATTAGAACAAGATCTGCAACATTATTTATTACCACCCTTATCGTGATAAACGAATGAGATATTATTTTTAAGAGAGTCAATGTGCTCTCTTTTTTTTTGTGCATTGTATTATGCTTTTTCTGTAGGCATAAAAAAACCAGCTTAACGCTGGGTTCTTTATATGCACCATACTTAGAAGTATAAGAATGGTGCCCGAGGCCAGACTCGAACTGGCACGCTTTGTGGGCGGGGGATTTTAAATCCCCTGTGTCTACCGATTTCACCACTCGGGCTTTAACAAGATGGAGGCGGAGGTCGGAATCGAACCGGCGTCCACGGAGTTGCAGTCCGCTGCATGACCACTCTGCCACCCCGCCGCGTCTTGTTGATGCGTATATTAGCAAGCTCTGAAAAAAAAACAATAGTGCTTTCATTCGTATGCGCATAAAAACAGCATATAGCGAAAAATATTTAAAATTATCATGTATTATGTGCAAAATTGATTCATATCAACACTTGGAGATGTGCCGTGGCATTAGTTTTAGATGGTCGTGCATTGGCAAAACAAATTGAAGCTGACTTGTTAACTCGCGTTGAAGCGCTCAAAGCAAAATCAGGTCGTACCCCAATTCTTGCGACTATTTTGGTGGGTGACGATGGCGCATCTGCAACTTATGTACGTATGAAAGGAAATGCCTGTCGTCGTGTTGGTATGGACTCACTTAAAGTTGAACTTCCAAAAGAGACCACCACTGAACAATTGTTGGCTGAAATTGAAAAACTGAATGCAAATCCTGATGTTCACGGTATTTTACTTCAGCATCCAGTTCCTGAACAAATTGATGAGCGTGCATGTTTTGATGCCATCTCTCTTGCAAAAGATGTGGATGGCGTAACTTGTCTTGGTTTTGGTCGTATGGCTATGGGTGAGGCAGCATATGGTTCTGCGACACCTGCAGGTATTATGACTATTTTGCAAGAAAACAATATTGAAATTGCTGGAAAGCATGCTGTTGTTGTAGGACGTTCTGCAATTTTGGGTAAGCCAATGGCTGCGATGTTACTTCAAGCCAATGCGACCGTAACGATCTGTCACTCACGTACTCAGAACTTAGCTGACTTTGTGAAACAAGCCGATATTATCGTGGGCGCGGTTGGTAAGGCGGAATTGATTCAAAAAGATTGGATCAAACAAGGTGCAGTGGTTGTTGATGCTGGTTTCCATCCACGTGATGGTGGTGGTGTGGGCGACATTCAATTGGTTGGTATTGAAGAAGTGGCTTCTGCGTACACACCTGTTCCAGGTGGTGTTGGCCCAATGACCATTACCACGTTGATTCGTCAAACAGTTGAAGCTGCTGAAAAAGCTTTAGGTTAATTTTTATAAGACTCTAAAATCAGTTTTATGTTGGTGTTGGAGTCTTGACATCGTCATTTGCTGCTGTTCGAGGCCGGACCAAATTCGATAAAAATGTTTCTGCGAAGCATTAAATAAATGATGATTTCAGTCGAGTTCAGCAAATGGCAATGGTTTTGCCTACTTTTGTCGAAACAAAAGTAGGTCGAACCGAAGGTTATGCATATCATGCGTCTTAATGTGTAAGACTCCGTCGTGCGTTTATTAAAAAATTCTACAAATATAAAATGTCCATGAGCTGTACTTTCCAATTTCCTCAAGCACCTAAACATTTACTTCAAGCCCTGCATGAGGTGATTCCACAGTGTGAATTGCTTGCGCAACAGCTTCCTGAAACATCTATTTCGCTGTGGCTCATTCCTCCCGTATTTCCAACCGATAAACTGGATGATGAAATCATTCGTCGCATTTGGAATGAAACGCCATATTGGATCTTTTGTTGGGCTTCAGGCCTAGCCATGGCGCAGTGGTTACTGGCAGAGTCTCATCATGTCAAAGATAAGGTGGTCTTGGATTTTGGCGCAGGTTCAGGTGTGGTGGCGATTGCAGCCAAAATAGCGGGTGCAAAACGTGTGATTTGTTGCGATATTGATGCAGTTAGTTTAGATGCTTGCCGTGCCAATGCAGAACTTAATAATGTAGAGCTAGAGTATTTGGATGACTTGTATCAATCTGAACAGGTCGATGTTCTATTGGCTGCCGATGTTTTATATGACCAATGTAATCGATTCTTTTTAGATGAATTTTTAAAGTTTGCACCTGATGTGTGGGTGGCAGATAGTCGTGTTAAAAATTTTAGTCATCCGCAATACATAAAGCTCGATGAGCGTAGTGCCACAACTTGGCCAGATCTAGATGAGTCACCAGAGTTTCGCAATGTGAGTTTTTATCGAACTTTGAATGTTCAAAAAGGGCACTAAGCCCTTTTTTATATATCAGAAGGTCTTAAGAGCAGGTATAGCGTACAACATGGAGTGTGCTTGGTCGTGCTTCAAGTGACTCGCGTGTTGCAAAGTTTTCACCTTGGTGTAAGTCGGGTGTATTGCTTAATCCAAAAGTGGCACGGCTTTGACCAATTTGGCGGCCATATTCGGGAACATCCGCTGCGGTGTTTGGTATTTCATTAATACTTAAAATCGCCAATTTATAATTTTTTTGTGAACCTAAAACTTTTTGGCAAGCACGTTGTAATTTGTTTTCATCGAGTTGCTGGTTCTTACGAGCAGCAAGCGTATAAGCAAGGGTAGCGCTCGACGCTGATTGATGTTCAATTTGATAACCAACATTGCCATTGTATTGGCGAGGCGTGCTTTGACATGCAGATACTGCTAAAACGATACAGCTTAAGCCTAAAAGTTTATACGTATTTTTCATATAAAAAGTTCCTAACATTATTCTTGTTCTTAGTATGCCATACACGGGTGTAATTCACGATAATTCAATCGATCAAGTTTTGGTAAAAAAATTGATCAAACATAAAAAATGCCTTCATTCGAGAAGGCATTTTTTATGTTTAGCTTCTTAACTTACATGCTTACTTTAAGCATTAATAATCGGTAATCATGCTGTGCTTTTTGGTGTCTTTCATAAAGATGTAGGTCAGTAGAGATAAACCAATCATGAAGGTGATGTAGTAAAAGAAGTAGTTTTCATGTCCTGCATTTTTAAAGCTCAACGCCACAAGCTCTGCTGTGCCACCAAAGATGGTATTAGCAATTGCATAAGGTAGGGCAACCCCTAGTGCACGAATATGTGCTGGAAAGAGCTCTGCTTTGACTACGGCATTAATTGCGGTATAACCCGTTACAATTACCATACCGCTCATACATAGCATAAATGCGGTTGTTGGACTGCTGGTTGAACCTAGACCGTTGAAAATTGGTATTGTGAACAGTACACCCAATACGCCAAAAGTGATCATAATTGGTTTACGACCAATTTTATCAGACAGTGCACCCACCACAGGTTGTAGTAGCATGAAGACAAAGATTGCTGCTGTGGTGATCTCTGTTGCTGTGGTTTTCTCAAAACCTGAGGTGTTAACCAAGTATTTTTGTAAATACGTAGTAAAGGTATTGAATGCCAGTGTTCCACCTGCGGTCAGCATAATTACGGTGAACGCTTGCTTTGGGTATTTGGTAAATAAAGCAAGTGCACTTGATTTTGGGCCACCATTTTTAGCTTGTTCTTGTGCATCTTTTGAGGATTGGGTTTCGACCAAGCCACGACGAATCCAGAACACCACAATAGCAAGTACAGCGCCAATGAAAAATGGAATACGCCAGCCCCATTCAGATAACTGTGCTTCGCTCATGGTGCGTTGTAAAATGATCAACACACACAGCGCCAAGAGCTGACCAGAAATGAGGGTCACATACTGAAAACTAGAGAAGAAACCACGATGGTTTTTTCCAGCCATTTCTGTTAAATAGGTTGCGCTTGAACCGTACTCTCCACCAACACTTAAACCTTGCAATAAACGGGCAAAGAGTAATAAGGCAGGTGCGAGCATACCCACACTGGCATAGGTAGGTGCACAGGCAATAATCAAAGATCCCACACACATTAAAGATACAGACAGGGTAAGACCTGATTTACGTCCTTTACGGTCTGCATAAATGCCCATGATCCACGCGCCAATAGGACGCATCAGGAAGCCCAGTGCAAAGACGGCAGCAGCTTGTAAAAGTTTTACCGTGTCATCCCCTTCAGGGAAAAACTGTGGCGCGAAATATAAGGTAAATGCGGCATAGACATACCAGTCGTACCATTCAACTAAGTTGCCAGCTGAACCACCGAGAATCGATTTTAAGCGGGTCTTTTTATCGATGCTTACCGGAGCAGCTTGGGGAGATAGATCAGTCACAAAAATTTCCCAAAGAGAAGTTCGGAAAATACATCTTTTAACTTTTTAAGTAGAAAAAGTTAAAACAATATATTTTAAGATTAAACAAAAAATTCTGTTTCGTTATACGCCCCTTATCCTTGGACTTCATTCGACTTTAGTCTAAATGTTGGTATGATTTGTATGCTGTTAAGTTTTTCTAATGAATATCTTTATTTTAATGGGAAATTATCATTTTACTTATCTAAAACAAAGCCTTGTGATTTTGTAATATGTGAATAGTCAATTAAAATACAAAGAGTTATCGTGCTTTTTCTTTTATGGTAAATGTTGTTTTTTTAAAGAGAAAGTTGTTTTTTGGTTTGGAAATTGGTTAATTTTTCACTAAATAGTGAAAATTAAAAATTAAATTGTAAAAACAGATTAAGGTTATTAATTTATTTAAAGTAGCGCATTTTCTCTGATTTGACTGGCTTTGGAATATGATAAGATTGGATTTTGATGTTAAGTTTAGCGGGAAGAACAAAAATAACACAATAACTCAACGAGAGAGGTGAATATGCAAGACACAGATGCCATTTATGACATTGCCGTTGTGGGCGCGGGCATCAATGGGGTGGGCATTGCAAATGATGCTGTAGGGCGTGGTTTAAGTGTTTTTGTCTGTGAAAAAGATGATTTAGCCAGTCATACGTCTTCAGCCAGTAGTAAGCTCATTCATGGTGGATTGCGTTATCTCGAACAGAAAGAATTTCGTTTGGTGCGTGAAGCGTTATTAGAGCGTGAAGTACTGTTAAAAAAAGCCCCACATTTGATCCATCCTATGCGTTTTATTATGCCGCATTTACCTTATTTACGTCCGGCGTGGCTGATTCGTTCAGGCTTATTTATCTATGACTATTTGGCAAAACGAGAAACATTAGAGGGTTCAGAGCTTGTTCATTTTAATGTCGACAGCCCCTTAAAAGACACCATTAAACGTGGTTTCGAATATTCAGACTGTACTGTAGATGACGCACGGTTAGTGGTGGTTAATGCAATCCAGGCACATGAGCTAGGAGCTCAAATTCGGACACAAACGCGATGCGTTTCTGCGGTTCAGCAGGAGGGTGTGTGGTGCCTAACGTTGGAGCATCAAAAACAACATTACCAAATTAAAGCTCGAACTTTAGTTAATGCAACGGGTGCATGGGTCACAGATTTTATTCAACAACAACTGTCCCAAACCCCAAAGGCAGGCATTCGATTAGTTCAGGGCAGTCATATTATCGTGAAGCGTTTATACCTGGAGCAGCATGCGTTTATTTTGCAAAATGATGATCAACGCATTGTGTTTGTGATTCCTTATTTAGATGAATACAGCCTGATTGGTACCACTGACGTAGAGTTTGAGGGTGATGCAAATTATGTCCACATTACCGAGCAGGAAATGGCTTATTTGATTGATGTGATTAATGACCACTTCAAGCTTCAATTACAGCCAGAAGATGTAATTTCAAGCTTTGCAGGCGTAAGGGCGCTGTATGATGATGCAAGTACACAAGCCTCTAAAGTGACACGTGATTATGTACTGGCGATGTCTAAACCTGTCGCGGATGATGCGCCATTGTTATCTGTTTATGGTGGAAAGTTAACGACTTATCGAAAGTTGGCGGAAGCGGCTTTGCTACAGTTGAAACGTTATTTTCCACACATGAAGGCGGAATGGACGGCTGCGGCAAAACTCCCAGGTGCGGAAGGTTTTAGTTCAGTCGAGGTTTTATGTGCAGAGTTGATGCATGAAATCAAAGGGCTAGAGTCTCAAACAGCGCATCGTTGGGCAAACAGTTATGGTAGTCGAGTGTGGCATATGCTCGCTGAGAACAAAGATGTACAAACTTTAGGGCAGTCTTTTGGCCATGGTTTGTATCAGCAAGAAGTGGATTATATGGTGAAACGTGAGTGGGCCATCAGCAGTGAAGATATTTTAAAACGACGGACTAAACTGTATTTAAAATTTGATGCCCTAGAAGCTCAAGCTTTAGACCTCTACTTGCAGGATTTACACCTGCGTCGTATGCAAGGAGATGCTGCATAGTGTGAAGTATGTGTAATGGCTACAGTTGATTTTGTTCTATTAAAAAAGCCGCTATCGCAGCTTTTTTAGATTTAAATTTCGATTTCGCCGATTTGATGTGCGCACTCAGCAAAACGCGGATAAAGTTCAATCACGCTGCCAGAAAAATCTCTAACGGCTTTGATGCGCTTTTTGATCTCAAATTTAGTTGAATCAGGGGTGTCTTTGATCGAGTAAACATGAAGTGTTGGCTGAGTTGTCGCTACTTATTTTAGTCGCGATTGGCTGGATAGGTTTTGTTGACTTATATAGTTTTAAAATTATAAATAGATTAAAAAAAGACCGCTCATGCGGTCTTTTTTTTGGCTTAATTTAAAGATTAAGCAGATTGCTTAACAGCATCTAAAAGTTCGTTTTGACGAGCTTTAAGTGCAGCTGGTAGGCGTTCACCAAGTTTGTCGAATAGTTCAGTGTGGCTTTCAAGCTCTTTGATCCATTGATCTTTGTCTTGAGAAGTCACAAGGTCAAACTGGGCTTTAGTGAAGTCAGAACCTGTCCAGTTCAACTGTTCATAAGTTGGAACTAAACCAATTGGTGTTTCAACTGCATCAGCACGACCTTCACAACGGTCAATAATCCACTCAAGAACACGCATGTTTTGACCGAAACCAGGCCATACGAAGTTGCCTTCAGCATTACGACGGAACCAGTTCACGTTGTAGATGCCCGGAAGTTTGTTGCCCGCAGCTTTCGCTTTTGCTGCTACTTCTTCACCAAGCTCTAACCAGTGAGAGAAGTAATCCGCCATGTTGTAACCCGCAAATGGAAGCATTGCGAATGGGTCACGACGAACAATACCTTGTTGGCCAACGGCCGCAGCAGTTGTTTCAGAGCCCATAGTTGCAGCTTTGTAAACACCATCTACCCAGTCAAATGCTTCTGAAATTAGAGGCACTGTGTCCGCACGGCGACCACCAAAGATGAACGCTGAAATTGGAACACCTGCTGGATTTTCCCAGTCAGCATCGATAGAAGGACATTGACCTGCTGAAACAGTGAAGCGCGCATTTGGATGAGCCGCTTTTTCTGCGCCAGTGTGAGGTTGACCTTTCCAGTTAGTCAGGTTAGCAGGTGCTTCTTTAGTAAGACCTTCCCACCATACTTCGCCGTTGTCAGTTACCGCAACGTTGGTATAAATCACGTTTTTGTGAAGTGTAGCCATACAGTTCGGGTTGGTCTTGGTATTTGTACCAGGCGCTACACCGAAGAAACCTGCTTCTGGGTTGATTGCGTATAAGCGACCGTCTTCACCTGGTTTGATCCAAGCAATATCGTCACCTACAGTTTCAATTTTCCAACCTTCGTAGCCTGCTGGTGGAATCAACATTGCGAAGTTTGTTTTACCACAAGCAGAAGGGAATGCCGCTGCGATGTAGTGTTTTTCGCCTTGAGGATTAGTCACACCAAGGATCAGCATGTGTTCTGCTAACCAACCTTGTTGACGACCCATAGAAGACGCAATACGTAAAGCTAAGCATTTTTTACCTAACAATGCGTTACCGCCGTAACCAGAACCGTAAGACCAGATTTCACGTGTTTCTGGGTAATGCACGATGTATTTTTCAGGGTTGCAAGGCCATGCAACGTCTTTTTCGCCATCAGCAAGCGGCGCACCAACAGTATGTACGCAAGGAATAAATTCACCGTCTGTACCAAGAACGTCATAAACAGCTTTACCCATGCGAGCCATTTTAGACATGCTAACTGCTACATATGGAGAGTCAGTTAATTCGATACCAATATGCGCAATATGAGAACCCAATGGGCCCATAGAGAACGGTACTACATATAAAGTACGACCTGCCATTGAACCGTCAAACAAACCATTTAGGCGGGCACGCATTTCAGCAGGCTCTTCCCAGTTGTTTGTTGCACCAGCATCTTCTTGTTTTTCAGAGCAGATGTAAGTACGACCTTCAACACGAGCAACGTCAGAAGGATCAGAATTAGCAAGATAAGAACCAGGATGCGTTTCTTGGTTAAGCGCTTGCATTGTGCCGTTAGCGATCATCAAGTTGATATAACGTTGATATTCTTCTTCGCTGCCGTCACACCATTCAATTTTCGCTGGTTTTGTTAATTTTGCAATTTCTTCCACCCACGCAATAAGCTTAGGGTGACGAACGAATTCTGGTGCGTTCACTTGGGTCATGGTGAGGCCTATCTCAAATATGTACACGTTTGTACAAAGTACAATCTCAGCAATAAAATTTACTGCAGAGATGAAAAGATGAAAAAAAGTGGCTGTATTAAAGCATAATTTGATAAAAAAAATAAGACCAAAGGCGTATCTAAATTATGAACAGTTCGATGGGGTTGCTTCATTTTAACTATTAAAAAACAATAGTTTGGTTTGATTTTTTGCTTTTATTTTGTGTATTTATTATATTTATGAGGATTATTCATTTAAGATATTAGTATTAAAATCATATGCTTACATTTATTTTGTGATTGAGATTTATTATTGATTAAATAAATGGTAGTCATTTGAATTTTACATAACAAAACTGTTAAGTGTTGAATATTTGGACAAAAATAGAGTAATTACTTCAAGTTTAGGTGCAAAATGTCAGAGCAACTCAAACCTTTATCACTTATTTATAATAAAAAATCAGGTTTTCATGCCGCAAATAAAGATGAAGTGTATGAACAGTTGGTAGCAGATCTGAGTACCGCGGGTTTTGAAATACAGTCATTTGAGTTAAGTGAGTGCATGAACTTTGATCAGATGATGCAAGAGATTTTACTACGCCATCGTCAAGCAGAAAATGTAGGGGTCGTGGTTGCTGCAGGTGGGGATGGTACTTTAAATGCTGTTGCGTCTAAATTGATGGGAACGGATATACCCATGGGGATCTTGCCTCTAGGTACCTTTAACTATGTTGCGCGAGTGCTGAATATACCGCTGGACCTATTAGACGCGGCCAAAGCCATTAGTGAAGGGCAGCCACGTTCTGTACATGTGGCACAGCTGAATCAACATATCTATCTGAACAATGCCAGTTTAGGGCTTTATCCTTTATTTATTCAAAAAAGAGAACAGTTTAATAAGCATTTTGGACGTTTTCCATTGCATGCGTATACCTCGGCATTGGATGTTCTCATCCGCGACCGTAAAGAGTTAAAACTTGAAGTAGAAGTCGATGGACAGCGCTATCCAGTGAAAACGCCATTGATTTTCTTTGGCAATAATCAGCTTCAACTGGCTGAAATGAAACTACGTATTGCCGAGGCGGCGGAAGCAGGCAAAGTGGCGGGCGTGGTAGTAGCAAAAAGTGATAAGCGAACTTTGTTCAAGACCTTATGGCAGCTGATTAAAGGCAATTTGGATCAGGCTTCCGATGTCTATAGCTTTGCAGCAGATGAAGTGATTGTTCATTCAAAGCGTAATAAGCTTACGGTTGCGGTAGATGGAGAAATTGTCACGATGACACCACCGCTGAAAATTACAGTACGTAAGCATGCGCTGAATATCATGGTTCCCGCATGATTTTACATTTGTCAGATTTACACTTTGGGACCGAACGCGAAGCCTGTTTACAGGCCATTCGTCAGTTATGTGAGGAACATTCTTTTGAAGCCGTAGTGGTCAGTGGGGACTTGACCCAACGTGCGCGGTTTATTCAGTTTTATGCTTGTCGGCAGTTTTTAGACAGTTTAAAGCTGCCGTATTTGGTGGTGCCGGGGAATCATGATATTCCGCTGTACCATGTGTGGAATCGTTTTTTCAGTCCCTTTGCACGTTATCAACTGTTTTTTGGGGGGATGGAAAACACCTTAGAAACTGAACATTTTTATGTCATTGGAGTGAATAGTATTCGTCGGCGTTACCACACGCGAGGGCATATTTCACTGAACCAAATTCAAGAGATTGATCTAAAATTGCAGCAAGCACCTGCGCACAAAATTAAACTGATCGCCGCGCATCAGCCTTTTTATACTCCGCCAGACCATAGTCATGGTGTGAAAGACTGTCCGATGCTTGGTCGTATTGCATTGGAGCAATGGAGCCAACATGGTTTAAATGGACTTTTACATGGGCATTTACACCACGCTGCCGTTTATGATTTGAATCAGATTTATCAACTTGGGGTATCGCATCCAGTGCTGGATATCCATGCTGGAACGGCAACATCTTATCGTTTACATGCGGGTTTGCCCAATAGCCTGAATATTATTTTGCCGAATGCCGATGTACAACATTTGAGCTTTAACGCTGAAACAAATCACTTCGAGTTGATGCAGCAAAATACGTCAGATTGAATTAAGTGTCTAAACTTTGCTTAGGTTTGCTTAAAAAGAGCGCAAAAATATAAAAATATTTTGTGTTTGCCCTTGAAGCGTTTTATTCCATCCCCACAAAAGTGTCATATCAAAATTTTGTTGATGACCTAGGAATAAGAAGTCATCTTCACATCGTAAACAATGGCATTTTGAAAATGTCTATGGAGCTAGAAATGAGCAAAATTCGTCCTTTACATGACAACGTTGTGATTCGCCGCGTAGAAAAGGAAACTAAAACTGCGGGTGGTTTAATTTTGAGTACTTCTGCTGCTGAACAGCCAGCTCAAGGTGAAATCATTGCAGTAGGTAATGGCAAAATTACAGACAATGGCGTTCGTGCTTTAGACGTAAAAGTGGGCGACAATGTACTGTTTGGTGCATATGCAGGCACTAAAGTTAAAGTTGAAGGCGAAGAACTTCTTGTGATGAAAGAGTCTGATATTTTAGCGGTTCTTGAAGGTTAATTCAGAACGTTCATTTGCTGTTTAAGCAATACAATTGATTAAAATTTAAGAATATTTGGAGTTTAGTATGTCAGCTAAAGACGTAAAATTTGGTGATTCAGCTCGTTCTAAAATGATTGCAGGCGTAAACGTGCTTGCAGATGCTGTAAAAGTGACTTTAGGTCCTAAAGGCCGTAACGTTGTGATCGACCGTTCTTTTGGCGCACCACACATCACTAAAGATGGTGTAACTGTTGCGAAAGAAATTTCTCTAAAAGACAAATTTGAGAACATGGGCGCTCAATTGGTTCGTGAAGTATCTTCTAAAACCAATGACATCGCGGGTGACGGTACAACAACCGCAACTGTACTAGCTCAAGCAATTTTAAATGAAGGCATCAAGTCTGTAACTGCGGGTATGAACCCAATGGACTTGAAACGTGGTATTGACCTGGCTGTTAAAGCATTGGTTGCTGAAATTAAAGCAACAGCAAAACCTGCTTCTGATACCAAAGCGATTGAACAAGTCGGTTCAATCTCTGCAAACTCTGACGAAACTGTAGGTAAACTCATTGCACAAGCAATGGAACGCGTAGGTAAAGAAGGCGTGATTACCGTTGAAGAAGGTTCAGGCTTTGAAGATGCTTTGGACGTTGTTGAAGGTATGCAGTTTGACCGTGGTTATATCAGCCCATACTTTGCAAACAAACAAGACACATTAACGGCTGAACTTGAAAATCCGTTCATCTTGCTTGTTGACAAAAAAATCAGCAACATCCGTGAATTAATTACTGTACTTGAAGCTGTAGCTAAAACAGGTAAACCACTTTTAATCATCGCTGAAGATGTTGAAGGTGAGGCCTTAGCTACACTTGTTGTTAACAACATGCGCGGAATTATCAAAGTATGTGCGGTTAAAGCACCTGGTTTTGGTGACCGTCGTAAAGCAATGCTTCAAGATATCGCAATCTTGACGGGCGCGACTGTAATTTCTGAAGAAGTAGGCATGACTTTAGAACAAGCTTCTCTTCAAGACTTAGGTACTGCGCACAAAATCACTGTGTCTAAAGAGAATACTGTGATTGTTGACGGTGCTGGTGATGCAGCTCAAATTGCTGAACGTGTTACGCAAATCCGCGCGCAAATTGAAGAATCATCTTCTGAATACGATAAAGAAAAACTTCAAGAACGTGTTGCTAAATTAGCAGGCGGTGTGGCTGTGATCAAAATTGGTGCAGCGACTGAAGTTGAAATGAAAGAGAAGAAAGACCGTGTGGACGATGCGCTTCATGCAACACGTGCTGCTGTTGAAGAAGGTGTGGTTGCTGGTGGTGGTGTTGCACTGGTACGTGCTGCAGCTGCACTTGACGGTGTAAATGGTGCGAATGACGACCAAAACGTAGGTATTAACATTTTACGTCGTGCGATTGAAGCGCCACTTCGTCAAATCGTTGCCAATGCGGGTGATGAGCCTTCAGTTGTGATCAATGCTGTGAAAAATGGTGAAGGTAACTTCGGTTATAACGCTGCTACTTCTGAGTATGGTGACATGCTAGAAATGGGTATTCTTGACCCTGCGAAAGTAACGCGTTCTGCACTTGAGCATGCTGCATCTGTAGCTGGTTTAATGTTGACAACTGAATGTATGATTACTGACGTTCCAGAAGATAAGCCTGCAATGCCTGATATGGGCGGCATGGGTGGTATGGGCGGAATGATGTAATCTGCACCATATTATTTTAGATGTAAAAAGGCCGCTTAAATGCGGCCTTTTTATTATTTGTAGATGTTGGATTAGTTTGGCTCATAATGTTCAAGTGGTTTAGTTAGGCTGTTTAATTAAAATAATTGATTTTTTAGCCATTTTTTAATCTGAATAAATTTTAAGTATTATCATACTTTGATCGTAATATTATGGTTCTATTTATTGATCATTTATATTTAACATTTTATTGATAAGTTATTGAAGCAAAATACATATTAAGTTTTTTTATTGCTGTGTTTGTGCATTTTTTCGGATTTATTTATGGCTATCTAAGCCATTTTAATATTATTTGATTGCACTGTTTTAGGAATATAATCAAATAGATTAACAATAAAAAACATAAATTATCATTCAAATATGGAAGTAACTAGATTAGAATTCGGGCCAATTTGTATAAATGACCACATTCTAAAATTAAATAATAAATCGCTTATGTCTAACAATATTTATGCTGCATTAGAGCAACTTGGACTGATAGCACAGAAACGTGCGATCCATGTGCAATTCTCAAATACGTCTCTAAATAATCAAGTTTTCCTACAACGTATTGATGGGATGCATAGCCTTAATGAGGGGGCTCATCTACAATTGATTTGTCTTTCAACCAACTCTCAAATTCCATTAAAACAATTTATTGGGTGCCAAACTGCTGTTGATATTGTCACAGACAAATCTGAGTTAACTCGTGTTTCAGGTATTGTGGCCCAAGCAGATATAGGTGCGAGTGATGGTTCTCTTACAATCTATCGTTTGACTGTCAAAGATTCTACAGCCTTATGGAACCATCGTCGTAATAGTCGCGTGTTTATGAATAAGTCGGCTGTGGACGTGATCCAAATCGTGTTTCAAGAATGGGTGCAACGTAGTGCGCTCTTCGCTTTAAGTTTGACTTTGGATAAAAGCGGCTTAACCAAAGATTATGATGTTCGTCCATTTATTATGCAGGCCTCGGAAAGCGATTTTGACTTTCTGACGCGATTGATGAGAAGTGAAGGTATTAACTGGCTGATTGATGAAGCACAGCTTAAAGTGCTTAGTTCTAGTGAACAGATACAGCCGCAAAGATTAAGATTAATTGATGATAATTCGCAATTTAACGTCCTAGACCGTCGCAGTATTCGCTTTCATCGCAGTAGTGCCGTAGAAAAAAGTGATTCTATTACTCATTTTGTAGGTCAGCGTTCAATCCAACCGACCTCAGTACATGTACAGCGTTGGCAAGCCGATGTATTGGCAACTGAAGAAGGTGCGGGAAGTGTTCAAAGCATGCATAACCATAGTGAAAATTATGACAATGCCAGTTTAGGTTTGGAGCAGGCATGGCACTTTAGCCCTGCATGGATACAGGACTTAAACGGTGAAGACGGTACGACCAAATCAGGCAATAGTCAGATTGAAAAGTTTAATCAAACCTTAAGTCACTACTACAATGCACAAGCTAAACAATTTTGTGCAACCTCTACAGTACGTGATGCACATGTAGGATACTGGTTTGAGTTCAATGAACACCCCGAAATAGACCAACACCTAGATGCAGACAAACAGTTTCTAATCACTGCTAAGACTTTTCACAACCAAAATAATTTACCTAAAGACTTGAGTGATCAAGTAGATGCCTTGCTTCAACAAAGCAATTGGCAAGAAAGCAATATTGCAATTAATAAGATAGATGAACGCCAAGCCAACATACTTACGCTTCAACGACGTAACATCGTTACTGTTCCAGACTACAACCCGCTACAACATAGACCGATAGCATCACCACAACGTGCCAAAGTTGTTGGCCCAAGTGGAGAAGAAATCTTTGTTGATGAATGGGGACGCATCAAAGTTCGATTCCTATTTACCCGTAACGAAGACAACACTCATGATGGTGGTGCTGGTTCCAATGATAACGATACGGATTCTGCTTGGGTCGATGTACTGACCCCATGGGCAGGTGAGGGCTATGGGGTAAGATTCCTACCACGCATTGGTGAGATCGTGGTCATTGACTTCTTTGATGGCAACATTGACCGTCCATTTGTGGTTGGGCGCATCCATGAAGCACAACGCCATCCAACCAAGTTCGACAACAAAGGTAAGCTACCTGATACTAAAAAGTTGGCGGGGATAAAAAGTAAAGAATATCAGGGCAGTGGATACAATCAACTTAGGTTTGACGATACGACAGGGCAAATCAGCAGCCAGTTACAGAGTAGTCATGGCGCTAGCCAACTCAACTTGGGCAAACTGAGTCACCCTAAAGACAAAGCTGAAAGTGATGATCGTGGTGAAGGCTTTGAGCTTCGTACTGACCAATGGGGAGCAGTACGTGCAGGACAGGGCTTACTACTTTCGACCTACAAACAAGATCAAGCCAAAGGTGAACATTTAGATAGTGAGATTGCCAAAAAGCAACTCGAAGCTAGTCAGATGAATAGTAAAGCTTTAAGTGATATTGCCAAAAACCAAAAGACTGATGAAATAGAATCCATTGAGCAACTGAAAGCTTTTGCCGAAGAAATTGAAAAAGATGTTGCCAAGTATAAAAAAGCCATCATGTTACTCAGTTCGGCTGATGGGATTGCCTTAAGCACCCCTGAAGATATTCATCTTTCAGCTACAGGCATCATTAACCATACTGCTGGCGATAGTATTAACCTCAGTACCCAAAAGAATATTTTGGGGCAAGCTTTAGGCAAAGTGAGTCTATTTGCTGCACAAGGTGGCATTAAAGCCATTGCCGCGCAAAGTAAAGTTGAAATTCAAGCACAGTCAGATGCTTTAGATGTATTTGCTAAATTGGGAATTACCATCTCGTCTACAGAAGATCGGATAGAAATCAGTAGTCCGAAAGAAGTTTTGATTACGGGTGGCTCATCGCAGATTGCCTTGAATGGCTCAGGAATTTTTCCAAAAACGGGTGGGAAATTTGAGGTTAATGCTGGACAACATATGTTTAAGCCGAGTTCCAGCGTCAGTAAATCAGCGCAATTGCCTGCATCGAATCCACTTAAAGGTGCACTCGACTTACTAAAAAGTTACGGTGGACAAGACTTCTTTAAGCAGACTGGCTTTAAAGTAATTGATTCATTTGGGAAACAAGTTTCAGGAAAATTAGATAGTAATGGCTTTGCACAAGTGACGGGTATTGCTCCAGGGCCAGCCAAAGTCGAATTTGAAACTGATCCGCGGAGTGCATGGGATAAAGCAAGTCATTTTAATCGTGATTATACTTGGTCAGAAGAAGTGGTCGGTGGTGCCACAAGTTTTGCGCAAAATGCATTAAACTCAGTGGGACAAAATATAATGTCCCAACTCAAAAATAATTTATTCTCTTTGAATGCTGACTCATTGAAAGATATGGGAAAAAATGCTTTAAAAGATTTAGGTACGCAAAGCTTAGGATCGTTTAAAGACCAATTTACTCAAAGTGCATTAGGTTCAGTCTCTTCAGCATTGAATTTAAATTTATCTCCGTCACAGATGATGAACATGGGGCAGATGATTGCCAATCCAAGTCAGTCTTTACAAAGTATCCAAGACCAAGCATCAGCATTGTTTACTCAACAGACCAGTGGTTTAGTTTCTAATTTAACTACTGGAACAGGGTTTGGATCATCACTGGGGCAAGGCTTTGTTGCAGAGTCATTGGGTTCTGCTCACAATGGGTTGGATGAGTCAGTCAAAGTGGTTGATGAGGTTATTAAAAAAGATGAATGTTCTTCACGATTCCTAACCTATAGCATTACCAGCCGAAAAGGTGGGGCATCTGTATCGTAATCATCAACGACTCCACAAAGTATGCTTCATCATATGAATCAAACTTCCTCGGCTTTGGCACAGCATATTCCACGGCCTGCAAAAAACGCGGTCTATTTATAACATGGATAAAAATGTCCTACAGATGGATTTGGATGAATCCTGTTATATCGCTACACAAGAACCTGTACGGAAATGATAGTTGAAGAATCTGATGTATATAACGTGTGAAACAAATAATTTAACATTTTTAAAATTTTCATTGATTGAAATTAGATTAAAAATTAGAACGTATTAAGGTTAAGTTTATGGCATTTATAGACAGTAAAAATCAGACCACAGGGTCAAATACCCAGCAACAATCAGCTGCTAAAGAGACTAAGCCAGCAGTTGAGTTGGCCGTATTTAACTTATCCAGCGTGACACATACCGAAGACCATAAGTTTATCGCGCACCAAATTCAAAATTATTTACACGCTTGCGGAAATACCAGCTTAGAACAGATAAAAGCGAGCGCCAATGTAGCGACAGTTGCTAATATCTTTGCTTTATCAGGCAGTGTTTTAGACCTTGTTTTATTTGCCACAGAACCCAAACAAGCTGAAGCGGGCGTACAACAAGCAGCTCTACTGAGCATGAATTTAATCGGTTTATTTTTACAACCGAATACAGAAGCACATGTGCGTATGGCTTTACGTCCAATGCTGGGTTTAATGGCAGAATGTTTATATCCAACCAATGGCAAAATCAAAGAAGCTGATTTACGTCGTATGCAGCTACACTTAAATGCGCAGATGGCAGGTGATTTAGAAAAATTCCTACAAGAAACACAAGGTAAATTATCAGGTTTATTGTCTAGTGCAACGACACTGGGGACTTCAATTCTCCAAGCTTTTAGTAGCAGTGCTGTAGTTGGATTGCCCAGCGTTACTTCAGCAGGGGCAACAGCTGAAAAACGTGACCCAAGCAAACAGTTTAGCAACTGGGCACAGCCATTGATTGATTTGTTGGGTGCGCCTGTACAAGCAGATATGACAGCAAAGTTGAGTCCAGACTTAAAAACACGATTAGACTTAGAATCTACTAAAGCAATATCTGTGCTTGCTACGGCGATTCAACAACAAAGTAATGCAGGAACTCAATATAGCCTTGCTTGGTTGATTCAAGAAACACTGAAAGCAATACAAACACAAGATAAAAAAGCCACAGCCAGTGTGCCGTTAAACCAAACGGGTGAACATGAGCAGCATATCAATGGTGATATTTTAGAATTTGTGACCTTACAGCCTGATGCATTAAATGCTCCCCCATGTGATGGAGCCGACTCGCAAACAGGGCGTAGTATTAGTTATGCTATTGGGGCAGAGAGAATTAATCACTTAGATTTCTATTTGGCAAAGGTAGATTTTGCATTTCACCGCCAATACAATTCGCAAATGGACGAGTTTGATCACAGCATGATCGGGGCACGTTGGATGATGCCTTTTTCCAATGTAATGATCCAAAATGCACAAGGTTACTTATTTATTGATGGTAAAGGGCGTAAACATCAATTGCCATCCTCCATTCGCTATGAGGCTTATAGTGTTCCTTTTGAAGGTTTTACGGTTACGCCTCATGAGGATAATGATTTATTACTGAATTTTGGTTCAGCATGGAATTTCCATTTCCATAGTTTTAATGGCGGAAAGCATTATCATGTTGTTCAACAGTTTAATGATAAAACTGATGAAAAGGTTGTTCTAACTTATTTATTATTTGAACAGTTTGCTTATTTACAAGCTATTGATTTCCAATTGAAGCGTGCTAAACACGTACTCAAGTTTGCTTTTAATGAACAAGCCAAAGTGATTGCGGCTTTTGTCGATGATCAGGCGGAAGCTTTGGCACGTTATGAATATGATACACAGGGCAATCTGATCAAAGCCATTGATCAAAATGGACATACACGAAGTTATGAATATAACCAGACTCACCAGTTAACCCGCTATACAGACCGCACAGGACGTGGGCAAAATATCCGTTATGAATCGACTGCAGCTAAAGCCAAAGCTGTTGCAGAATGGGCAGATGATGGCAGTTTTAAAACTCGATTAGAATGGCATCCACGTTTACGCCAAGTAGCGGTATACGATGTTTATGATACTCCGACCTATTACTATTTTGATTTAGATGGTTTTACCTACCGCATCCGTTTAGCTGACGGGCGAGAGACATGGTTGTCTCGTAATGGACAAAAGCGTATTACCCGTCAGATTGATTTCGCAGGTTTTGAAACAGAGCAAATCTACAACAATCAGGGTCAAGTCATTAAAATTGTCCAGCCGAATGGTGGAATTATCCTTTTTGCTTATGATGAAAAGGGTAACTTAATCGAAATCAAAGACCCAGAAGGCAATATTTGGAAACAAGAATATGATGCTCATGGCAATGTCAGCAAAGAAATCAACCCTTTAGGGCATGTAACCGAATATAAATACAACAATGATCATCAAATCGTAGAAGTGACCGATGCCAGAGGAAGTTCCAAGAAAATCCAATATAACGATTTGGGGCAGGTGGTTTCCTATACAGATTGTTCAGGAAAAAATAGCGCATGGCAATATGATGATGAAGGCACACTGATTGCCCAAGAATCTGCCGATAGTCAAAAAGTTCAATATATTTATAGCACGCAAGGTAAAGACAAAGGACAGTTACAAGCGATCATTTATCCTGATGGTTTAACTGAACAATTTGAACATGATGAAGAAGGACGCTTACTTAAACATATTGATAGCAAAGGACAAGCTACCCAATACAAATACAATCAAATGGGTTTACTTGAGCAACGCATAGATGCCAATCATCATCAAATTACTTACCAATGGGACAAACTTGGACGTATTGAAAAGCTGATTAATCAAAATCATGCTGAATATGTATTTGACTATAATCGTTATGGACAACTGATCCGAGAACAAGCGTTTGATGGTGAAGAAAAATACTATAGCTATACTGATAATGGGCAATTATTCCAAATCCGTCAGCCCAATATTCTGACCCAATTTGGCTATCATGCAGACGGTTCGGTTGCGACAAAAACCTATACTCATATCCACACACGACATAGTCAAACAGAAGCATTTGAATACAACTTGAATCACCAACTGAGCCAAGTTAAAAATGCGGAAAGTCAGATTGATTTCTATCGAAACCCGATTGGATTGATTGTTCGAGAACATCAACATTATAAAATACCTAAGCGAACAGCACTGACCGCAGTGTTACGTTATGACTATGATGAATTGGGAAATCTGATCAAAACCATCAGACCCGATGGGCAAGTTCAAGCCAATTTAAGCTATGGATCAGGGCATATTTATGGCATTGCTTTTAATCAGCAAGACATGGTGGCATTTCAACGAGATGATCTACACCGTGAAACGACACGTCGGCTTGCCAATGGATTAATACAAAGCAAGCACTATAACGATGTTGGTTTACTCAGCTCACAAATCATTCGTGCTGAAGATGCAACCATCGATCCATCACAAATAGCAAAACACCAAGCAGAACGACATTATCACTACGATAAAAACTATTTATTGACGCAAGTTGAAGATAGTCGTTTAGGAAAATTGAATTATCAATACGATCCGATAGGACGCCTCATCAAAACCCAAAGTGCACATCAAACTGAAAGCTTTAGTTTTGACCCTGCAGGTAACTTGATAGACCCGATTGCAACCCAAGAATCACAAGTCAAAAATAACCTGATTAAACACTTTCAAGGAAAGTACTATAAATATGATGCACAGGGCAACGTGGTAGAAACTACGCAAACAGGTAAAACCCTAAAACTGACTTGGGATAATTTAAACCGACTGATTCAAAGCGATCACAATGGTCAAATTACCGAATATGGCTATGATGTTTTTGGGCGACGGTTATATAAAAATGACCAGCAAAATAGCAGCCTGACGTTGTTTGGTTGGGATGGTGATTTAATGATTTGGGAATCGCAACACAACCAAGGAAGCTCAAACCATTCAAAAAATCAGAACCATTCAAATCCACAAGATTATACCAAACACTATGTCTATGAACCAAATAGCTTTATACCATTACTACAAACAGGTTATGCAGGTTTTATACAACTGATAGAAACGCCTGATTATCAACAAGATCAAAACATTCCCTATTCAATCTATAAAGATCCTGTCTGGAACACGGACAGCAGAAAGAAAAAAGTAGCATTAGAGCGAGTTACGTTTTATCACTGCGACCAAGTGGGCACACCGCAGACGCTCAGCAATGAACGTGGTGAATGTGTATGGGAAATGACACAGGATACATGGGGAACGGCTTTAGCGATCCAAGCTTCGGATAACTTACTTGAGCAGACCAACCTGAGATTTCAAGGTCAGTATTACGATAGTGAAACAGGCTTACATTATAACCGTTATCGTTATTATGAGCCTCATAGCGCACGGTATGTGAGTAAAGATCCGATCGACTTATATGCAGGTTTAAATCATCATGCATATGTAATCAATCCTACTCTATGGGTTGATGAACTTGGTTTATCTCCGACCTATGGTGGGCAACTTATAGGGTTAAGCCCACAAGCTTCTGCTAATTTAGAATATCAAGCATATAGAAATTATGACTGTTGGATGAAGACAGGAGAAGTGTGTAAGTTAGAGGCAGCTCCTTTATTTGATTATGTTTATTGTTCAGGTGGTGTAGGACCATTCGCTTATGCAGAAATTACAAACCTACATAATGGAAAAGTTTTCCAAGTTGGTGCTGCATCACGACCAGATGTAAAAGGAGCTAAGGCAATTGGAAGAAATGCAATTGCGGTAATAGATGGTAGTAAGAAAATAGGCGCTGCTGATCTTTCTAAATTAAAAGGTAAGTTTTCTGCGAGTTGTATGGCTGGTTATATTTTTAATAAGCCAGAAGGTAGGGGGGATGATCAAAGTACAGATAGTTTCCTTACAGGGTTAGCAGGTAGTGCAAGCGGCGGAATGTGGGGTATACGCGCTGGCGTAGTACTACCTATTGATACAAGTTCAACATCTGCTAGTGAAAAAATTAAAGCTTATTTTTCATCTAAAACAATGAAAGGTTTGGAGGTGGGTGTTGGAACACCTGGTGCAGATTTCAATTTTGGATATGGTGTTGATGCTCAAGGTCGCTCTCTTACAGAAAAAATTAGGGATTAAATATGAAAATCAGAAGTTTAAGTTTTTGTATATGCATTATTATCATTTTAATGGGGTGTAGTAATAATAAAATTCATGATGAACCAGCAGATAAATACCCGTTTGATGAAAAAATGAAAACTGTTTTAGGTGAAAATTTAGAAGTTGTTAACTCATTAAATAGAGCAGAAGTTCAATTAGCGTATGTCGAGTTACCAGCAAACTCTATAAAGACTAAGAAAATAATAAAGTTGTTGGGAGATGATGGGTGGATACTGAAAGGAAGTGGAGTGAGTGTCGATACATATTGTCTGGATACAAAAAATAGCATAAATATAGCTAGCCCCATATCATTTAATGCGACTGATTTTAAAGGAAATAAGGTTAGAGTTACAAAAACGGATGTAGATATAATTTCTTATAGTTATAACAAGTGGGGGGATGAGCTTTGTGAGTAATTGAGTTCATTCTAAATTTTTTTGCATGGTTTTTTGAGTGAAATAAATAATGCTTCTGCTTTAAGCCGTAGAAGCATTGATTTTATGTTGCCTATTTCTATATCTCAAGGCAAAACTTAGTCCAAGTAATCATTTAGTTGTCTTTTTGGAAGTCAAGTTTGGATATACGAGTGGTTATGATGTCATGCATGCTTCACTTCATAAATTAGGCTGGACTCCTAAATGGTAAAAGCCTACTTTACATTTGAAACGATGAAAGGTTTGGAGGTAGGTGTTTGAACTCCTAGTGAGGATTTTAATTTTGGCTACGGTATTGAAGCTCAAGGCTGAAAAATTAAAGGATTGATTAAGAATTAAATATGAAAATTTACAGACTGAATTTTATATTGTTTATTACATTACCCTTGATGGGGTGTGGCAATAGACTTTATGAACAACCTAAAGATCAATATCCATTTGAAATAAAAATGAAAGAATTACTTGGTAGTGATTTAGATGTTGTCTATTCTATAAATAAAGTAGAAGTCCAGAATTCGTCTGTTGACTTACCGAAAAAAACTCATAATGTAGAACGAGTAATAAATTTATTGGAAAAAGATGGGTGGGTTCTCAAAGGAAAAGGAATTGGTATAGATACATTTTGTTTAGGTATGAATAATAGGGTTAATATTATTAATCCACTTTGGGGTGGTAGTTATGATTTTAAAGGTAGGAGATTGAATATCAATAAATATGATATTGATGTTGTTTCATATAGTTATGATAAGTGGGGAGACGATTTGTGTGAATAAATTATTATTTTATTCGTAAATTTTGTTGTATTGTATTTGATCGGAATTAAGGTTCGTCAGTCGTTGAGGGTTTATCTGTAGTCAGTAGTTTTAGAAAGATACTTACTATATATCTAGAATATACAATAGACCTCTTGCGAAAGTAAAAACCACCTCAATATAAATTTCATGAGATATCAGAAATTAAATCGTTTTTCAGATTCTGAATTCAAACGCTTGGTTGGCGTACCTCGACATGTTTTTACTGAAATGGTAGAGGTTTTAGAAAAAGCAGAATCACTCAAAAAGAAATCAGGTCGTCCTCATACTTTAGATATAGAGGATCAGTTGTTATTAACTCTCAATTACTTACGGAACTACAGCACTCAACTGGAATTAGCGGCAAATTACCATATCGCTGAAAGTAATGTGAATCGAACCATTAAAAAGGTTGAAGATGCATTGATGAAATCAAGACGTTTTACTCTGCCAAAACGAAGCATTACCACGGCAGACGAACACTTTAACTGGGTAATTATTGATGCGACAGAATGTTCAATAGAACGTCCGAAAAAAAAATCAGAGTAAATTCTACAGTGGTAAAAAGAAGAAATATACGCTAAAAGTACAAGTGATCTATCATCCGAACAGCAAACAAATCATAGGGCTAGATATATCGAATGGCAGTCAGCATGACATTAAATTGGCAAGAAAAACGGTTAAGAAATTCAAACATTGTGAATATGTTATGACTGATCTAGGGTACTACGGATTAGAGCAAGATGGCTTTAAATTATTGATGCCAATAAAGAAAAAGAAGAATTTACCTTTATTTGATGTTGAGAAAAAGTACAATAAAATGGTTGGAAAAATACGAGTTGTGATCGAACACATTAATAGTCAATTGAAAACATTTAGAATATTAAGTGAACGCTATCGAAATAGACGGAAAAGATTCGGCTTACGCATTAACTTAATTGCTGCACTCGTAAACCGGATAAACTTGCAATAATGACTTTCGCAGGAGATCTAATGAAAATATAATTTATTTTTCACAATATAACGCTAATAAAATAATATTTAAAATAAGAAAAAATGATAATCCAGTTTTTATAAAAAAATAGAAAAATCTTTGGCTGAAAAGGTTGGTTGGCAGAGTAAAACTTGAAGTGCGACATAAACCACCTAATTAATTTAAAGGGTTTATGGAGTATATAAAATTGTCATACCATCATCTTAACTTTGAAGATCGTACTGCATTAATGCTTGAGTCAAGAAAAGAAGGCTTTTCAGCCAGAAAATTTGCTGAACTTATTAAAAGACATCCTAGTACGATCTATCGTGAGCTTAAAAGAAATAGCATCAATGACGTTTATCAAGCTCAATATGCTTCTGATAACACTTTTGCTAGACGTAGACGTGGTCACAGAAAACTCAAAATCGATTCAATCCTCTGGAAATTTATTGTTGAAGCGATCCGTTGTTTATGGTCTCCTCAGCAAATAGCAAAGCGTTTAAAGACATTTCCTGATTTGGATCAAACAATGAATGTAAGCCATACAACGATTTATTCAACGATACGAGCATTACCCAAGGGTGAGTTGAAAAAAGACTTATTATCCTGTCTACGTCATGAAAATAAAAAGCGAAAAGCTAACGGTGAACCTAAAAAAGATTCTATATTACAGGATATTAAAACTATTCATGAGCGCCCAGCCGAAGTTCAAGAAAGAAAAATACCGGGTCATTGGGAAGCTGATTTAATTAAAGGTAAAGACAATAAAAGTTCGATAGCAACACTTATTGAACGAAATACACGGCTCTGTATCTTGGCAACATTACCTGATGCAAAGGCAGAATCAGTGCGCAAGGCTTTAACTGAAGCTCTGAAATATTTACCTGCAGAACTGCGTAAAACGTTGACCTATGACCGTGGACGTGAGATGTCAGAACATAAAATACTCGAAGAAGATTTAGGCATAGATGTATATTTCTGTGACCCACATTCACCCTGGCAAAAAGGCACATGCGAAAATATGAATGGTTTAATTAGGCAATATTTACCTAAAGGGATTGATTTAAATCAGGCAGATCAGCATTATTTAAATCAAGTTGCCATGTCACTGAATACTCGTCCTAGAAAGGCGTTAGATTGGCTTACACCATTAGAGAAATTTGCTCAGCTTGTTGATTATCATATGGCTTTTGAAACTGTCGCACCTCATGTTTGAATTCGCCGTTCTATAAAGATGAATATAAGCAGGAACATGTTTATTGTAATAATAAATCAAATCAGTTCGTAGTAATTTCACTATTCAATAATATTAGACTTCCGTCATAAATCAAAAAACGTACAATTTATTTGATCTTAAATTAATCAGCAAAATTATTTAATTCAAGAGATAATCCTTGAATGAAATTCAAAGATATTCAAAAATTATCAGACGTTAAGTTTCGTAGGCTTACCGGTGTTAGTTGGGCTACATTTACCCTCATGTTGGCCGAGCTAAATAAGCATTTACCTCGTCATATTGGTAAAGGACGACCGCATAAATTACCGTTGGAAGATCGTTTGCTCTTATGTATAGAATATTGGAGAGAATATCGAACATTTTTCCATCTTGGTATGAGTTACGGTGTATCTGAAACGAGTGCAATTCGTATCACACGTTTTATTGAAGATACCTTAATCGGTTCTGGAAAATTTAACTTGCCAAAACAACTTCCTAATCGAGATGAAGTGGATTGGGAAGTTGTTGTGATTGATGCAACTGAAATATTAGTTCAACGTCCAAAAAAAACAGAAGAAATGGTATAGCGGTAAAAAAAAGCGACATACCTTTAAATTTCAGTTATCTATGCACTATACAACAGGTGAAATACTGAGTGTATGTGGAAGTCATGGAAGCATGCATGATTTTAAAATATTTAAAAAAAGCATGAGGAAATTAAAATTTAAGCCCTTTTTTATCGTTGATAAGGGTTATTTAGGAATAAAGAAATTGGGTTTTGGATGCCTCATGCCATCTAAAGCAAAGAAAACTGAAAAACTAGATTCTGAATTAAAAAAGTTAAATAGAGAGATTGGTCGTAGACGAATTCAAGTAGAGCATGTATTTGGAAGGATGAAATGTTTTAAGATTTTATCTTGTGTATATAGAAATCGTCGTAAAAGATTAAATCTGCGGTTTAATTTACTTGCTGGCATATACAATTTAGATTGGGTGAAAGATAAACAATTAAATTGATTGAAAAATGATTTATGAAGGAAGTCTATTGATTATTTGGGAGTGGGGGGAGGATAAAGGTTAAATCAATCAGTTGATCATTGGGATATAAGTTTTATATCTTCAAAGCACAAGCACTATATGTGTAATAAAATTAATTAAAATTATTGGTTTATGGTTTATTCATCATGTGTACTACAAAGGATAATAATTTCTAAGACATGATCTGAATCCGAAAAAGCTTTAATAAAAAGAGACCATAAAAAATTCAATTACCATTCTTTTGAGTGGTTTTTCTATTTTCAAAGTTTGATAACGTGCTCTACCAAGCGATGCAACTGTGTAAGATGGGTTAGTATTTTTTAGTATGCCTAAATTGGAATTGGCTGTTGATTTTTACTCTTACACAGTGGTTTTGCTGATGAAAATTAAGCTTAGGGATAAGAAGAGAATGAATTATAAAACATTGAAATTATCAAAAGATTTGCAAGGTCATCTTATAGCAGCCTTCCTGTTGCATGTTTAGCGGCAACAGTCACTCGGGTTAATCCATTCAAAATACCAAAGGCTTGGGTCTTTAGCAGACTTCATGCAATGAATGGAATGAAACTCTCGAATCTCTTTTCGCAGAATGACTTATGTACATGGTTTTGTACCGTTGTGAATTTGTGCCTGAACGCTGAATAAAAATGAGGACTTTAAAAATGCGAATTATACCTATACAAGCTGAATCTCCGCCTTTAAGAAGCCTGCAAGTGCAGGGACAAACCTATCGCTATCACGTGATGATCAAACCCACTGGAGCACAGTGTAACTTAGACTGTAGTTATTGCTTCTATTTGCATAAACAAGACATGTTACAGCAACCGAAAGTTCCGCGTATGTCTGAGTCGATGCTTGAGTTACATATTAAGCAATATATCGAAGCGCAAACGGGCAATGAAGTGGTTTTTAGTTGGCAGGGTGGTGAGCCTACACTTATGGGGTTAGAGTTTTTCCAGCGGGTGGTTGAGCTGCAAAAAAAATATGCCAAACCTCATCAGCGTATAGAAAATGATTTACAAACCAATGGCACGTTACTGGATGAAGACTGGTGTGCATTTTTAAAACAGCATGATTTTTTGGTGGGTTTATCCATAGATGGGCCTGCCGAGTTGCATGATATCCATCGCTATAACAAAGGTGGAAAACCGACGCATGCCAAAGTCATGCAGGCTGCTGCGTTATTGCGTCAGTATCAAGTTCCGTTTAATGCCTTATGTGTGGTGAACCGTGATAATGCGAAACGCCCGTTAGATGTTTATCGTTTTATCCGCGATCAGGTGCAACCGCGCATGATTCAACTGATTCCGGGAATGGAAAGTGCCCAGTTTCAGCAGACAGCACTAGGCCATTGGAATCCTCAAGATTTACCTAAATTGGGCAGTTCAGCAGCGCAGCCGGGCAGCTCAGACTCTGTGGTGACAGACTGGTCGATTGCTGCCGATGATTGGGGCATATTCCTTTCAACTGTGTGGAAAGAATGGTTACAGAAAGACTTTGGGCAGGTCTTTATCGACCAGTTTGAAAACATGGTTTCAATGATGTTCGGCTATGGAGCGCAGAAATGTGTGTCGGGTCAAATTTGCGGGAAATCCTTGGCGGTCGAACACAATGGCGACCTCTTCTCTTGTGATCATTTTGTTTATCCCGAATATAAATTGGGCAACATTCATGAGATTCATCAAGGCGATTTAGTTTTTTCTGAGCGACAAAAGAAATTTGCATATGCCAAATCGAAGTCACTGCCAGAATACTGCCAAAAATGTCCATATCTTCAATTTTGCTGGGGAGATTGTCCGAAAGATCGGTTCCTCAAAACCCCTGATGGAGAGGCGGGTCTACATTATCTTTGCTCAGGTTTAAAACGTTTTTTTCATACTGCACTTTTATCTAAGAATGAAGTTGCTAAGCGGATACGACCGCATTAGGAAAGTATTGTCACTAGTTTTTAGAAAAACATTTTTCTAAAAAATAAATTTTTAAGGCACTGATATTGTTCTGTGTGTAGTGCCAATTGGGTTTGAAACAAGGATGAAAATTCGTTGTATACGAATGTGTTTAAGGAAAATACCATGCAAAAAAACTTAATTTCTCGCTCTTTAGCCTTGGTAAGTGGAGCATTACTTTCAACAGCACTCATGGCGAAACCACCCAATATTTTGGTTATTATGTCCGATGATGTAGGCTGGCAGAACGTCAGTGCTTATAGTCATGGTGTTATGGGCTATGACACGCCGAATATTGATCGTATTGCCAAAGAAGGCGGATCACTATGCACAGCCAAGTTCAACCGCTGGACGTGCAGCATTTATTACAGGTCAGTATCCGATTCGTTCAGGTATGACGACAGTCGGTCGTCCAGGTTCACCTTTAGGGATTAAAGCTGCAACACCGACTTTGGCAGAAGTATTGAAACCGCTGGGTTATATGAGTGGTCAGTTTGGTAAAAACCATTTGGGTGATCGCAACGATAGCTTACCAACGGTACATGGTTTTGATGAATTCTTTGGTAATTTATATCATTTAAATACGGAAGAATTTCCTGAACAGTATGATTATCCAAAAGATCCTGAATTTGTGAATCAATATGGAACGCGTGGTGTATTGCACTGCTATTCGTCTAATGATGCCGATGAAACTATCGATCCTCGCTTTGGTGTAATGGGGAAACAAAAATGTAAAGATTCAGGCCCTTTAACCCGTAAACGTATGGAAACAGTCGATGATGAGTTCATTGCTGCCAGTGTCGATTTTATGAAGCGCAGTAAAAAATCGGACAAGCCGTTTTTTGTGTGGCTGAATCCAAGTCGTATGCACATGTTTACCCATTTACGTCCTGAGCATCGTTACTTAGCTGCCAAAGCCACCTCAGAAGATGATTTATACGGCAGTGGTATGGTTGAACATGATATGCAAGTCGGTCAACTCTTGGATGATATGAAGAAGATGGGAGTGTTGGATAACACCATCATTGTTTATACCACCGATAACGGCCCTGAGCACAGTGCAAAAAATCATGGTGGAACCACACCGTTCCGTGGTGAAAAAATGACGACCTATGAAGGGGGAGTCCGTGTTCCAATGATGGTGCGGTGGCCGGGACATATTCCTGCGGGACAAGTGAAACACGGCATTCAGTCGCATATGGATCTGTTTACAACTTTGGCGAATGTCGCAGGGAATAAAAATGTAGTCGAGGAAATGAAAACCAATCGTAAGCAAATTATTGATGGTGTAAACAATATCGACTATTGGACGGGAAAATCAAAAGAGAGTATGCGAGATAATTTTCTGTACTATCATGAATCGATTTTACGTGCAGTTCGTATTAATCAATGGAAAGTTCATTTTGAAACCAGTGAAAATTATTACGACCAATATCAAAAGCAAAAATTTCCAGTGATGTACAACCTTCGCCAAGACCCATTTGAGACTTTTGATAGTATCAGAGACCGTTCAGATATTATTCAAACCAAGCAATGGATTTCTGAACCCTTACAGGCATTACTGGGTTCACACATTAAATCTTTGATGGATTATCCACCGGTACAAAAAGCTGCAACACTTGATTTTAGCGAGCTAATTAAGAATATGCAGACTCAAAAGTAGTAAACTCTGATAAAGGTGGCCGAAGTAATTAGGCTACCTTTTTGATGTTTGGGTGAAATTTTTGCTGTGATATATAAATAAGCAATTTAAATCATTCAGAATGTTGCGAGTGTCTATTCCAAGGATTTGGTGAGTTTAAAGTTGGACTCAGGTTGATCCAGTACTTGACCTTTATCGCCACGCATTTCAATAAATTGCGCACCAATATAATAAATACGGCTATCACCAGATGAGTCGAGCTGTATCAGTTGATCAGAGCCATTCACAAATTGAAATGAACCTTTCACTTCATTCACATAATTATTATTCGATTTGCCTAAAAATTTTTGTTTCAGCACAAAATGATGATCTAAGGTCAGTTCAAGTTCAGTGTCGATCCCAGAACAATCATGACAGGGTAGAACCCCTTGATATGTGCCTACCCAATCTAAGGCATTTGCTGTGTCTGGTGTATCCATCACGGTTGCGCTAGCACTGTCGTCCAGAGATGCCGTGACATTGTGATCTGGTGGAGAATTGTTTTCATTTGGCTTTGAGCATGCAGTTAACATGGTGAAAGATAGGCATAGTGCTAAAACAGTCTTTTGCATATACAGCACCCGATATTATTCAATGTTTAGTTTTACCTTACAGTAGTGCAGGAAATGAATCTGTGAAGATCTGTGAGTGCTTCTGTATATTCAATAAAGAATACTATTCACATATTTTTACCTTTAATCTCAAAGACCCTGTTTTTTCTTGAAATATTTGGAATTAAATAAAATATACGTTTATAGATTAATTGTTGTTTTATTGAGCGTCTCGCCGTGTATTTGATCAGCAGCATTGCTAGAATCGGCGCGGATTTTCAGTAATGTGGTATTTTTTGTGTTCGAAAAGCTTGCAGAACAAAGTTTAGCCTTAATGGGGTGGCAGATTGATAATCATTGGGATTTGAATATCGATCAATGTGTAATGATTGCAGCGCCACATACCAGCAATTGGGATGCGCTGTACGCTCGTTTGGCATTAAAGGCCTTAGGTGTGCATGTCCGTATCACTATTAAAGACAGCTATATGAAACTGCCATTTGGGCCATTTGTTCGTGCAATGGGCGGGATAGGTATTGACCGTCGTCCAAAGCATGAAGGTGAACTACGTCCAAGTATGGTGCAACTCATGAGTGATCTTTTTAAAGAACATCCTAAGTTGGTGATGTTGGTTACCCCTGAAGGGACACGTGCCAAGCAGGAACAATGGAAAACAGGTTTTTATCATGTTGCAGTCAGCGCAGGTGTTCCGATTGCGTTAGCCTATATGGACTATGCGAAGAAAAAAACTGGGGTGGGTAAAATTATTTATCCTACTGGTGATTATGAAAAAGATATGGCTGAAATTATGGCATTTTATGCGCAAATTTCTGCTAAATTTCCTCAAGATTTCAGTGTCGATACTCGCTATCACAACGACTAAACTGCATCTTAAGTTCAAATTTAAGTCCTATGAAATTAAAAAAGACAGCTTTCGAGCTGTCTTTTTTTATTGCTAATCGTATTTTAAGGACTTTGCTGGGGATTGGGTAAAACCCCACCTAGTGACTGGCATGCGGCCGTATAACTTTGTAGCTGTGTTTCAATCACTTCGGGCAGGGGCAGGTCAAAAATTTGATCGCCATGTTGATAGCTTTCTACATAGGATTGGGCTTTTTGTTTGCTGCTGGCAAGCACTTGTTCATGATAACTGGTCATGCTGCTGTGGTCTGCCTGATCGCGTTCTATATTTTGACAGTCAAAAGATTGGAGAAGTTTTTCGGCTTGTTTTATTTCTTTGGATGAGCTTATGGAGCAAGCACTGATAAAGCAAAGACTCAGTAGTGCAAGAGGCAGTTTCATATATGGTGGGCGGTGGGTTTTAAGGTGCGCCAATTGTATAAATATTTTTGGAGTTGGAGAAAGCCCATTAGAGCTAAGTTGTTTAAAGATGAGCCTATATTGACACAAAATACACAATTGCTGATCCAAGCCATTGCCAAAGTTCAGAGTTAGGTTTTATAGCACTACAGAAAGCGATAGCTGATACATAGAAAACAGCCTGAACTAAACAATAAACCCAGTACCGTATGTTTGAACTGCCGCTCAGAAATTTTATAAAACAATTGCGCGCCGAGCATGGCTGGTAGACTCACACTCAAAAGTAAGATGCCCATATAGGGTAAATGTTGCAAGTTTAAATTTCCGCGGAGCAGATAGGTGAGCAGGGTAAACAACTGAATGGCGAAATTAAAATGCCTTAAAATTAAGCGCTGTTGCTCTTTAGGAAGGTTTTTTAACATGACCCAAGCTGAAGGCAGTGAGCCACAAAAACCTCCCAGCCCGCCCAATACACCCCTAAGAAAACCAATACTGCTATCGGCGTATTTTCCAGAGTTTTGAATGAAGCGAATTTGGGGATTAAGTAGCATCAATGGACACCAAAGAATCAAAAAAATTCCTAGAACCAGTTTAAAGGTATGTGCTTGAATGATGTCTAACAGATAGGTTCCCAATGGAACGCCAATCAGACCTGCAAGGATATAAGGTGCAACGAGGCTTTTATCAAGTTTAAAAGCAGATTCTGACTTTAAGGAAATTAGGTGACTCCAGACCGAGGCAAAAACCACCAGAGGCGCTGCGAGCTGAGGTGCCAAGATCCAGACCCAAAATGACATGGCAATTAAGGCAAATGCAAAGCCTGTGAGCCCCTGTACAAAACCCGCCACCATTGCACCTAAGATAAAGATCAACCAAGTCATATGCGATATATTTAAAATTTTAGCGAATGTACGGTTTTTCGATCTGTCTACATAGTTTTTAGACGTGAAAACTGACTGAAGCCTTAGCTTGATTTTGAATATGTATATTCATCTTCATACATAGCGTAGCTCAGAACCATACGAATATGCGCTAAGAGCACTTTCTTTCGTAATGGTCTAAATCAAAACGGTGTAAAGCCGTATTTATAGGGAAACCACCACTTTCTTTTGATATAAACCTGCACGTACAGTCCCAGCTTTGGTGCTCTTCACTTGCACCCACGATGTTGGAAGTTTTAACAGATTCAAATCCTGATCGGCTTCTACATAAATATAGCCATTATTTTGAATCAGCGGATCAGCCAAGAGAGCTAATTCTTCCCATAGCTCTAGGCTATACGGCGGGTCTAAAAAGACCAAATCAAATTGTTCTTTTAAGGTGGGTAATGTTTGCTGTGCAGTCGCTACTTTTAACTGGGCACGAGACTTAGGTACTTTAAGGAGTTCCAAGTTTTGCGTTAAAAACTGTGCTTGACTGCGGTCAGGTTCAATCATCACTACTTTTGAGGCACCACGTGATAAGGCTTCAAATGCCAATGCACCCGAACCTGCACAAATATCCAAAACATTGGTATTTTGTACATCCCACATGAGCCAATTAAACAAAGTCTCACGTATGCGATCAGGCGTAGGGCGTAAACCTTCAATACTGGCAAAAGGCAGTTGACGACGTTTCCAGTCCCCTCCAATGATGCGGAGTTGGTTTTTCATAATTAGTCTGACTCCACAGGTGCAGAAGGCGGTGTAGTTGAACGGCTTGTATTTGTCGTTGTTGAAGTGGGTGCTGTATTTTGGGTACTTGTTGCTGCTGCACTTGTCCCGGTCGTGGTCGTTGGTGGAGTGCTACCACTTGGTAATTCACCCGGTTTAATCCCTGCGGTCATCAAACCACCACTAATTTGATGGTTTTGTGGACGAATTGGATTTTTATGACGTGTGAGCAGCCAGTAGTCTAAGATCGGACGAGCCAGCTGTGCCGCAGAACCACCATGACGACCATTTTCCCAAACCACTGCAATCGCAATTTCAGGGTTTTCCGCAGGTGCAAAGCCTACGAATAAACCGTGATCCAACTGACGCTCAGTCAATAGGGCTTCATTGTAGCGTTTACCTTGAGCAATACTTTTGACCTGTGCCGTACCGGTTTTACCTGCAATTTTATACATTGGCGTGCGAATGCCACGTCCAGTCCCTGTTTCAATGACATCGACCATGGCATCACGCATTTGTATCCAATCTTGATCTGTGCCATTGAACTGGATTCTGCCATCAGGCGCATTTAAGTCTTTATGTGGTTTTGCACCTTTACTGGTTTGTAAGACATGCGGAATCACATGTGAACCATGGTTGGCGGTAATGGCTGTTGCCATGGCCAATTGCAGTGGTGTTGCTGTAAAAGCACCTTGTCCAATACTCACTGAAATGGTTTCCCCTTTGAGCCATTTGGCATCTCGGGTACGCATTTTCCATTCAGGGTTGGGGTAAAGACCTGTACTTTCACTTGGTAAATCCACACCAGTTTTTTCACCAAAGCCAAACTGACGCATCCATGTGTTCATTTTCTCAATTCCCATACGGAACGACAGAATGTAGAAGAAGGTATCACAAGAGACCACTTGTGATTTATGCAAGTTGACAACGCCGTGTCCTGACTTTTTCCAGTCGCGGAATTTATGCGAATCGCCCGGAAGTGTGAAATAGCCATGATCGGAAATGGCCGTGCCCCAATCAATTAAGCCATAATGAATACCACCTAAACCAAACATCGGTTTAATGGTTGAGCCGGGCGGGTAAGCGCCTTGCACAGCACGGTTATATAGTGGTTGATCGAGGTTATCGCGTAAACCGCTATAGTCGGTATGACTAATCCCAGTGACAAACAGGTTAGGGTTAAAACTTGGACTTGAGACCAAGGCCAGAATTTCACCTGTACGTGGATCCATCGCCACGATTGCACCACGACGACCTGCAAGTTGCTCTGAGGCAACCGTCTGCAAGCCATAATCGAGTGAAAGATATAAGTCATTACCACGAACGGGTTCTTTGCGACCTAAATGACGTAGCACGTTACCATGCGCATCGGCTTCGACAGACTCATTTCCTGGCACACCATGTAGCAAATCTTCATAGGAGTTTTCTACCCCAATTTTACCAATCAGGTTAGTGCCCGCATACAAATCTTTATTGATACTTTTTAATTCTTTATCGTTAATTCGACCTACATAACCAATCACATGGGCAAACAGTTCACCATGTGGATAGTAGCGTGTCATCTGGGTTTCGATATTAACCCCAGGGAATTGATATTTAACTTCGCTAAAGCGAGCAATATCGTTTTCATTGAGATTAAGTTTAATGGAAACGCGTTCAGTTTTACGTGAGGCTTTAATACGACTGTTAAAGCGTTCAATATCATCTGGTGTGAGTTCTAAGATTGGTGTTAAACGTTCAATCGTGGCATCAATATCCGTCACATCCGCTCGACTCATCGTCGCGGTAAAGACAGGATAATTGTCCGCCAACAGCACGCCATTGCGGTCATAAATATAACCACGTGCAGGGGCTAAAGGTTGTAAACGGATGCGGTTTTGATCGGATGCAGTTGAAAACTCGTCAAATTGAACCAGCTGCAAATAGGCATAGCGAGTGACTAAAATCAGCAAGAAGAAAACCACAATACCCATGGAAATAAAGGTACGATTTCGAAAAATGCGCTTTTCTTGTTGGACATTTTTTAAAGGAAAGTGCTGTTTCATACCAAATCGACTTAAACACATGGATAAAGAGGAAAATACCTGCGCGCTATTCTAACGCATGTCACACTGTTTTGATATTTGTAATCGCGGCTTCTGCTTTTCATTTTTGCCTAAATTTTGACTTTATAGACATCAAAAATATAAATTGCTGTATATAAGTGTTTTATAAATTCTGCTACAGTCAAAATCCTGTAAAAAGGGACCAATTACTAAAATAACATTACGGATAATGGTGACAATAATGACAAGAATTTATCCAGTGTTGGCACTTGTTGCCTGTGCAAACGTAGCCTACGCTCAAGATAATTCCTTTTTGCCAGATGCAAAAATTCCTGCTGGCAGTGCTCAAACATGGAATGTAGGGGCTGGTGTAACGCAGAAATTACTGCACACCAATTTGGAATGGGTGAATCCTTATGGCATTGCATATGCAAAAGCTGGGGTATTTATCAATGATGATTACCCTGTAGGTGGTCAGCTAGGCTTTAGATTTCCAGTTCATTTTACTGGTAAAGATAAAAATGGTTATTATCTCGGTGTTTATGCGGGGCATATTGACAGCAAGAAAGTGGATGGCGAGTACGAATCTCGCCTTGGTGGTGGTGTAGATCTTGCTTATGTGTTACTGAGTCCTGAGCGAATCAGCACTTTCAGTGTGGGGATTGGTGCAGGGGAAAAACTCGAAGCCAAATCGGGCTACGTGGTTGCAGAAACTGAACCGAGACTACAATTTTCCTATACTCTAAGTTTCGGTTTATAGACACAATATCTTTTTTAAAACGCTATATAATTCAGTTAATAAAATTAAATATGGAAGTTATGCATGCTTGAGTACGTCAATCAGTTGTGGCAAACCTTTTTGAATCGACCTGATTTTTGGGCTGTACTCAGCATTATTCCTGTGACTGCTTTTGTGACTTGGGCGCACGTTTGGATGGCCCTGAAAATGGTCTTTTACCCGATTACTTTTTGGGGTTTTCATATTGGACCTTTGCCTGTGGGTTGGCAGGGCATTGTGCCCAGAAAAGCGGGGCGTATCTCAGGCATCATTACCGATAACACTTTATCCAAACTCGGTTCTTTGCGTGAATTTTTAGATGCAATGGATCCTGAGGATATGGCGCGAATCATTGGTGAGCAAGTTGGTTTTGAACTTGAGCACCTGATTGATGAAGTCATGATTGACCGCAATGCCGTACTTTGGGAAAACTTACCTTATTCGATTAAGCGTCGAATTTATGCACAGGCACACAAACAGCTTCCGGCTGTGCTCAGAGAATTAGTGACCGAACTGACTATGAACGTCGAGTCACTTGTGGATATGCGCGATATGGTGGTCAGCCAAATGGAAGGTGACCGCAGACTGATGGTGCGTATGTTCTTGAAAGTGGGTCAGAAAGAAATCAACTTTATTTGGCATATTAGTGCTCTCATTGGGATGTTCTTTGGTATCTTCCAAATGATTGTTTGGTTTGTGGTGCCATGGCATTGGACGGTCCCATTTTGGGCAGCGGTATGGGGCTTCTTAACCAACTGGATTGCGATTTGGATGGTGTTTAATCCAATTGAGCCACACTATGTTCGATATCTGCAACTGACTGAATTAACAAAAGATCGTAAGTTTCCATGGATTAAGCCTGTGATTCCGCGCATTGGGACCTATAATGTGCAAGGCGCTTTCATGAAGCGTCAAGAAGAAGTATCTGATGTGTTTGCAAGTGTAGTCACAGAAGACCTGATTACGTTAAAATCCATCATGACTGAAATGATGTATGGCAATAAAAAAGACAAGACCCGTCGTATTGTCAAACGTCATATTAATGAAATCATGGAAACGCCATTGGTGAGAACATCTTTGCAGCTGTCTTTGGGGCCACGTGAATACGCAAAACTGAAGACGGACTTGATTGATCGTTCAATTGAAATTACGATGGTGCCTGTATGCGACCCAGCGTTCAATGCGAGCCGTGCACAGAAAATCTATCAAATGTTTAGAGACCGTATTCGGGAGCTAACGCCGAAAGAATTTCAAAACTTATTACGTCCTGCATTTCAGGAAGACGAATGGATTTTGATTCTATTGGGTGGGGTAACAGGCTTCATTGCGGGTACAATACATTTGTTTGTAGCTTTCTTATAATTAGATGCTAAAAATATGTCGAATTTTTCGATATGTACAAAGTGTCAAATACATTGTTTAAATGAGGATGTTTTTTTATGCGCATTATCTTACTCGGACCACCTGGAGCAGGTAAAGGTACACAAGCTCAGTTGATCTGTAAGCGCTACAATGTCCCACAAATTTCAACCGGTGATATGCTCCGTGCTGCAATTCGTGAAGGAACTGAACTCGGTCTACAAGCTAAAAGCGTGATGGACAATGGTGGTCTTGTATCTGATGAACTGATCATTGGTTTAGTGAAAGAACGTATTGCACAACCTGACTGTGTAAATGGCTGTATCTTTGATGGTTTCCCTCGTACCATTCCTCAAGCCGAAGCGCTTGAAAATGAAGGCATCAACATTGATCACGTGATTGAAATTGATGTTCCTGACGAAGAAATCGTACAACGTCTTTCTGGTCGCCGTCAGCACCCTGCATCGGGCCGTGTTTATCACATCGTTTACAACCCACCTAAAGTGGAAGGTAAGGATGACGAAACTGGTGAAGAGCTGGTACAACGTCCAGATGACCAAGAAGCAACGATTCGTAAACGTTTAGGTTCATACCACACTGAAACTGAACAGTTGGTTGGTTTCTACCAAGGTCGCGCAGCGTCTGGTGAAAATGCACCAACCTATGACAAGCTGAATGGCTTACGTCCAATTGACGAAGTACAAGCAGATTTGTTTGCGATTCTTGATCAAGACAAATAATTGCATGTTTTAAACATGGCAATGTTTTGACATTGAAAGAGCTCTAAGTCATATTAGGGCTCTTTTCCTTGATCCTGTTAAAATGGAGTCGCGTGTGGCACAAGTTGGAATCATTGTTTTAATTATTGTTGCTGCGGCGGTCTTGGTGGGTTTGTTTTATATCAGCGTAAAAATGCTACGCGATGTCAGTAAACAAGAAAAAATGTCGAAGAAGCAGCCAGAACGTCAGTTGCATCCGAAGTTGCAGCAAGACTTAAAAGATAAATCAAATCAACAATAAAAAACTGAACTTTAATGTTCAGCTTCTATCGTCGTTGTGGCAATACGTGCTGCACCAAATTCAAAACGATCTGGCCAGTTACACACATCTGAAACGATACACTCATGGCATTTCGGTTTGCGTGCGATACAGCAGTATCGACCATGTAAAATCAGCCAATGATGCGAGTCGACAATAAATTCTTTCGGAATGACTTTCACTAAACGGTGTTCGACTTCAAGCACATTTTTGCCGACAGCTAATCCCGTACGATTGCCTAAACGAAAAATATGCGTATCGACCGCCATCGTCGGTTGTCCAAAAGCAGTATTTAATACCACATTGGCTGTTTTTCGTCCTACGCCGGGCAAAGCTTCTAAATCAGCGCGGTTGTTTGGCACGATGCTGTTATGTTTTTCAATCAGTATCTTACAGGCTTTAATGACATTCTCAGCCTTTGCATTATATAAGCCTATGGTTTTAATGTAGGTTTTTAAACCATCGACCCCTAAGGCATAAATCGTTTCAGGTGTATTGGCAACTGGAAAGAGTTTATCTGTAGCTTTGTTGACACTCACATCCGTCGCTTGAGCAGACAGGGTCACAGCCACCAACAGCTCAAAAGGACTCGAATAATTCAATTCAGTTTTGGGGTTTGGACGTTGTGCGCGTAAACGCTCAAAAAAGATTTGAATTTGCTTTTTGGTCATGTTTTTTACAGGTTTTCCGCTTGTAGTGAGCATGCTTTAAGCTCCCTGTAACTGATGAAGCTGTTGGGTTAAGTCATCTAACAACAGACGTTTTTTCGTATCTTCACAAACACTGAGCTGCTTTTCTAGTTTTTTGATTTGTACGCGTAATTTCGCCAGCTCAATGGTGGATTTTGCATCGAGCTTTGCTGCCATTTCTGGTTCTTTTTCAATGATCTGAATATCAGGTACAGCATCGTTCTGTGCTGAAAACTGGGCAAATAAAGCCGTATCAATTTCCGCGCGAACCACTGGGCCTTTACGGTGTAGGCGCTGTTTTTCTTCACGTTGAATATGTGCGTAATAGCGTTGTCTTAAATCATCTTGCTCAGCTTTGCGCAAGATTTCCGTTGGTATGCCGTCTACATCTGGAATAAGGTCAATACAGTCAACAGGACAAGGCGGGATACACAGTTCACAGCCTGTACACAGGTCAGTCAAAATACTGTGCATGAGTTTACCTGAGCCAATAATGGCATCTACAGGACAGGCACTAATACATTTGGTACAACCAATGCATTCATCTTCACGAATGATTGCTTTCATTCTCTGTGGGCGGCCATCGGCTTGAATAGGCCAAATACTTTCTTCTGCAATTAATGCTGGTCGGTTTAGCAACTGAGCCAATGCATCGGCTACAGGCTGCCCGCCGGGTACACATTTATTGGCTGCTTCACCTTCGCTGATGGCTTGGGCATAAGGCAGACATCCATCACGATGTCCGCAGAGTCCACATTGGGTTTGGGGAAGGAGGGCATCGATATTTTGGATCAGGGAAATGTGCGAATTCATGCGTAAACCAATCCTGCAGATGAATTTGCAGAGATATTAGAAGAAATAGGTAGATCACTGAATTTTACCATGTTTTTTTTGATTAATCCTGTGTTCTAAAATGGTTCATTGACTGCATCATTTTTGAGCAAAAAAAGATTTTAAGCCTGTGTTTTTATTGGTGTTTTTTTTAAAAAATTCTAGGTATATTTTATATAAATAATTGTTATATAAATGATAAATATGTTTTTTGACAGAAATGTATTGTGAATTGTTGGTAAAAGATATTTAATTGTTTGCGCCAAAATTTAACATTGTTTATAAAATTTGACCAATTTTGATCCATTTTCTGCTGAGGATTAAGCGTTGAAATATAACAGCCTTAATGAGTTTTTAGATTACGTGAAAACACGTGATGAACATCAACCCGAGTTTCTACAAGCGGTAGAGGAAGTCATGACCAGCCTTTGGCCGTTCATTGAAAAAAATCCTCGTTATGCAGACCACGGTTTGCTGGAGCGTTTGGTTGAGCCAGAGCGTGCGATTCAATTCCGTGTTTCATGGGTGGATGATCAAGGTCAAACGCATGTCAACCGTGCTTTCCGTGTTCAGTACAACTCGGCAATTGGTCCATTTAAAGGTGGTATGCGTTTTCATCCATCGGTGAATCTATCGATCCTAAAATTTTTAGGCTTTGAACAAACCTTTAAAAATGCGTTAACGACACTGCCAATGGGTGGCGGTAAAGGTGGTTCAGACTTTGATCCTAAGGGTAAGTCTGAAGGCGAAATTATGCGTTTTTGCCAAGCGCTAATGATTGAGCTATACCGTCACCTTGGTTCAAATACGGATATCCCTGCGGGTGATATTGGTGTGGGTGGCCGTGAAGTGGGTTATATGGCTGGCATGATGAAGAAGTTGAGTAATGACACTTCATCTGTGTTTACGGGTAAAGGTTTAACCTTTGGTGGTTCTTTGGCGCGTCCTGAAGCAACGGGCTACGGCACAGTGTATTTTGCTGAAGAAATGCTGAAAACCCGTGGCGACTGCTTCCAAGGCAAAACAGTCACGATTTCTGGTTCTGGTAACGTAGCACAGTACGCAGCTGAAAAAGCAATGTACCTAGGTGCGAAAGTCGTTTCATTGTCTGACTCTGCGGGTACAGTATATGTGAAAGCAGGCTTTACCGATGCTTTACTGGCTGAAGTGATGGAACTGAAAAATGTGAAGCGTGGTCGTATTTCTGAGTTTGCGTCTAAGCATGGCTTTGAATACTTAGAGGGTCAGCGTCCATGGTCTATTCCATGTGATATCGCATTGCCATGCGCAACTCAAAATGAGTTAGATCAGGCGGATGCTGAAGTGCTCCTTGCAAATGGAGTAATTTGTGTCGCTGAAGGGGCAAACATGCCTTCTACCTTAGATGCAGTCGAAAAATTCGTTGAAGCGAAAATTTTATACGCACCAGGTAAAGCATCCAACGCGGGTGGTGTTGCGACTTCTGGCTTAGAAATGTCACAAAATGCTTTGCGTTTGGGTTGGACTTTTGAAGAAGTCGATGAGCGTTTACATGCGATTATGAAAGAAATTCACCGTAACTGTGTGAAATACGGTACACAAGCAGATGGTACTGTGAACTATGTCAATGGTGCCAACATTGCAGGCTTTGTCAAAGTTGCAGATGCAATGCTTGCTCAAGGCGTATTCTAAGTTTATATACACTTAGAAAAATTCCAATAAAAAAACCGAGGCTTTAGGCCTCGGTTTTTTTCTAGGTCATTGACGATTACAATGAACCTTTTACCGCTTCACGTTCAATAATCATGTCTTGAACATAAGCATATTTTGATTGGTCAGCCGCAGGGTTGGCAATTTCATAACGTTTAACACGCACGATTTGACGCTCTTTCGGATTGTGGGTGAAACCATCGATATGGTTATAGAATAACGTCCAGTCTTTATCGACCTGTGTTTTTACGCCATTTTCAGCATATTTAATTTCACGAACTTGTAGGCATTCCATACGGGCAACTCCTGCAGAACATGTTTTGGTTTCTGGTGAAATTTCTAAGAAAACAGTTTCACCTTGGCTTTGATATTTCGATTCAGCAGTTTGCTTACCTGTGAACACAATTTTTTCACCTTTTGCCGATACCACGGTTAGTGTTGGTGCATCAGGATCATTTAGGTTTAAAACAAACGGTGCTTTACGGTTGTCAAATAAATCTGCTGCAACGCCTTCTTGAGCCATGGCTTTTGGTTCACATGCCATTTGAGTCGCCATCAGGTTACTCGTCACGATTTGATTATTCTCAACTTTCCAACTGGTACCCATACCGTTACAACTGGTTGCAATGCCTAAGCGACCTGCTTGTTTGTCAAAGTTTAAAACCAATGGTTTAGGCGCATCTGCGGTGTTCGCACTCCAATGGTAGTTTGCGAGTGTTTGATCTGCATTTTGTTGTTGTAGTACAGACACAGCCAAATCTCCTACTTTTTGAATATCAGATGATTGGCAAGCAGCCAGTGCGAGAGGGAAAAGGGCAATCGCTAAATATTTTAATTTCATGGGTTACAAGTTCTTGATTTAAAATAACAAGATACATGCTATCCGATGTTATTTTTAAAAGAATGGATACATTCAGTTCTTTTGGGTTTCAAAATGTATCCATAAATATTTTTTTGTTAATATATAAGTAAAATTTATACATTAATCAAAACGGTAAATGTCCATGCCCAGTGCACCCATGGTAAAGCTACTATGCACAATATTAAAACGATGACCTGTACCCATCGCAAAGAATATTGGGGCAAAGTGTTCTAACGTTGGGTGGTTACGACGGACAAAAGGAATCGATTCCCAGTCTAAAATGGCGTCAAAGTCCTGATGGCTAAGTTTCGCGACCACATGATTACGAAACGTCGACGCCCACTCAGGTACCGCTTGTGACTGACCATGCCAAGACAATTCGGCTAAGTTATGGGTAATACTCCCTGAGCCAATCAGCAAGACCTGCTGTTCGCGTAGAGGCGCAAGGGTTTGTCCAATTTTATAAATCTCCTCTGCCGACAGATTCATCGGGAGTGAAATTTCCACCACAGGGATGTCTGCATCTGGATACATATGAAGTAAAGGCATCCAAACGCCATGATCACGCGGACGGGTACTGTTTGCATGAGCTGAAAAACCCGCTTCTGCTAATAAATGTAGAATTTCTTCGGCTAGAACAGGTTGACCGGGTGCTGGGTAGCGAATGTCATAAAGCTCAGCAGGAAAGCCTCGAAAGTCATGCCATGTCTCCGGACGTACTCCAGTACTTACTTCAAGTGAGTTACTTTCCCAGTGAGCAGACATAATCACAATTGCTTGTGGTGTAGGTAAGTTTAGACCCAAACGATGCAACGCAGGCCCAACTTGCTCTGGATTCAACGCAAGCATGGGTGAGCCATGAGAAATGAATAAGCCGGGTAGCGTTTGTAAGTTCATTGTGAAAGCCTAATAGGAGAAGATGAAAAGAATTTTGTCAGATTCTTATCATCTGTGTAATGGGGGAAATATCAACGTATTGTTCCAAAAAAAGAACAATACTTGAGCTTAACCTGCACGATGATAAGGGTGATTATGATTAATACTCATCGCACGGTAGAGTTGTTCAATCAGCATCACGCGAACCATCGGGTGAGGTAAGGTCAGTTTGGATAAAGACCAATGCCAAGCAGCTGCTTTACGTACTGCTTCAGAGTGACCGTCAGGCCCACCAATTGCCAGTACAATATCATTGCCCTCAAGCATCCATCCTTTCATGGTTTCTGCCAGTTTTTCGGTGCTAAACTCACGACCACCGACTTCTAAAGCAATCAGCACTTCGTTTCCTTTCATTGCATTTAAAATGCTATCACCTTCAATTTGACGGTATTTTAAAATATCTGCTTCTGAATCATTTTTACCGCGCTTTGCCATTGGCAGTTCAATAATCTGCGTTTGCACAAAAGGTTGAATACGTTTGAAATAATCTTCAAAACCAGTCAGTACCCATGCAGGCATTTTTTGACCAATGGTCAGAATACGGATTTTCATAATGGGTCATGTATAAGGAGACGATCCATTATAACGGTGAAAGCAAGGCTTTGCAGTGAGACGAAACAAAATGCAATTGAATTCACTGAACTAATGTTGCTTAATTCAACAGATGAGAGGAATAAGAAATACTTGGAATAATAACAATGTGGCTCAAAACTTTAAAAAAACAGGCTTTTTTGTTGATTGTTGTACTGGGTACTTTCACAGGGCAGGTATTTGCAAGCAACGTCAAAATGGCTGATGAACAAAACCTACAAGTTTATTTGGAGCAAGTGATTGGTCAGGGCAAAGCACGTAACTATAAAAACCTTGATGAACTTAATCGTGTCTCTGCATGGATCAAGGAACAAATGCGCTTATTGGGCGTCCCATGTCACTATCAAAATTTTACTGCCAATCAGCAAATCTACCGAAATGTAGTGTGTAGTTTAAACGTCGGACGGGCAGACCGCGTGATTGTTGGGGCGCATTATGACGTCTTTGGCGATCAGGATGGCGCAGATGACAATGCCTCTGGCGTTGCGGGTGTGATTGAAACGGCGCGTATTTTGGCAGAGCAGAAGTCTAAATTGCCCAACAATGTGGACTTTGTGTTCTATAGTTTAGAAGAACCACCGTTTTCTAAAACTGAACAAATGGGCAGTTATGTGCATGCGAAATCGGTTCAGTCACAAAAAGATAAGATTAAAGGCGTGTATATTTTAGAAATGATCGGGTTCTTTAGCGAACAACCCATACAAAGCTATCCTGTGGGCTTAAAGTGGATTTATCCAACCCATGGTAATTTTATTGCGACAGTGAGTAACGTGAGCTCACGTGATTTAGGTGCAGGCTATTGTACAGCGATGCAGCAACTTGATCTGTTGGAATGTCAGCGTTTGGTTGCTCCGAGCTTTGCCAACGCTTTTGATTTTTCAGATCATTTGAATTATTGGGAGTTTGATATCCCCGCAGTCATGATTACCGATACGGCATTTTATCGAAATGGTCACTACCATACCAAAGCAGACCGCTTAGCGACGTTGAATTTGTCCAAAATGGCAAATGTGATCGATGGGCTGGTACAGCATTTATTGAAACCTTAATGTATTTTGAGCCATAAAAAACGCAGTTCCCAAGTAGCGAGAACTGCGATAAAAGGTCATCCGTCTGGAGAATCAGATGACCATGCAATTTCAAATCATCAATAAAAAGAAACATACAGCGCGTATCTGTTCTTATTATTTATATCGGGCTTTTTATCGATTTTTCAAGTCTGATGGATGATAGAGGAAAAGGTTTAATACAAAAATTCAAACCAACTAAGCGAAAATTTGGAGTTTCATTCGTTTCACGTCATGGAATGTAGGCCAATCATATTTCCTTCGCTATCAAAGGCCAGCACAATAAAACCATATTCACCAATGGCAGTTTTTGCTTCATGAATTTTTCCACCAGACTCAACAAGTCGGCTCGCTTCATTCGCACAATCGTCACATGAAAAATAGATTAAGGTACTGTTTCCTCCTGCGGATAGGCCTGGCATTTTCACCAGTGCACCTGAAGCACCATAGGCTTGCATGTCTGAGGGGAAAGCCCACATTTGCAGTGAATTATCATCTGCTGGTGGGGTTAATTCAGTTAATTGAATATTAAAAACAGATTCATAAAATTGTTTGGCACGAGATAAGTCATCCACATAAATTTCAAACCAGCCAATCGGGTTTTTCATTTTAGTTGTCCTACATGTATCCCTTGATCAAATTATTGTAGGAAATAAAAGCATAAAGATGTGTGGTGTTATCTACAGTAAATTGTAATAAAAAAGAGAGCCGAAGCTCTCTTTTTTACGATGCCGAATTAGTGGCGTGCAGCTTTTTTGCCTTCATCGACCGCTTTCACTATTGGTGCTTTGACCAAAGGCTCAGGCATAGAGGTCAACGCCAGTGGTAAAATCTCATCAATCGATTTCACCGCTTTAATCTCTAAACCTTCTTTGACATTGTCAGGGATTTCAGATAAATCACGGACGTTGTCTTGAGGAATGAAGACCAGCTTAATTCCACCACGGTGTGCAGCCAGTAGTTTCTCTTTCAAGCCACCAATGCGCATTGCACGACCACCAAGACTGGTTTCACCTGTCATGGCAATATCTGGACGAATTGGGATGCCTGTGAAAGCAGAAACCAATGCAGTTGTTAACGCTAAACCTGCAGATGGACCATCTTTCGGTGTTGCACCTTCTGGTAAGTGCACGTGAACATCGGTTTCTTCAAAGCGGGTCGATTCGATACCCAATTCATCTGCACGGGTACGCACGACAGTCATAGCTGCGGTAATGGACTCTTTCATTACATCGCCGAGTGAACCCGTGGTAATGAATTTACCTTTACCTTTGACCGCTGCAACTTCAATGGTCAACAACTCACCACCGACCGAAGTCCATGCTAAACCATTGACACGACCCACTTGGGCTTCGTCTTCCGCCATACCAAAGTCAAACTTATGTGGACCTAAGTAGTCTGGAAGGTTAGCCGAAGTCACGTCGACTTGCAAATTTTTCGCCTTTTTACTGACCGCTTCTTTTACCACTTTACGGGCAATTTTAGAGACTTCACGCTCTAAACTACGCACACCGGCTTCACGTGTATAACGTTGTACGATGTCACGAATCGCTTCTTCATGAACAGTCAATTCTTTCGCACGTAGGCCATTGTTCTTCATTGCTTTCGGAACAAGGTAACGCTCAGCAATATTCACTTTTTCATCTTCGGTATACCCCGGTAGACGAATCACTTCCATACGGTCAAGCAAGGCTTCTGGAATATTCATGCTGTTCGCAGTACAAATGAACATCACTTCAGACAAGTCCAGATCAAGATCTAAATAGTGATCGTTAAACTTGTTGTTCTGTGATGGATCGAGTACTTCAAGCAACGCAGAAGCAGGGTCGCCACGGTAGTCTTGTGCCATCTTGTCGATTTCGTCGAGCAAGAACAATGGGTTCTTCACACCAACTTTCGTTAAAGACTGCACAATTTTACCCGGCATCGCACCGATATAGGTACGACGGTGACCACGGATTTCCGCTTCGTCACGTACGCCACCGAGTGCCATACGTACAAACTCACGACCTGTCGCTTTCGCAACCGATTCACCCAGTGAAGTTTTACCTACACCTGGAGGGCCAACCAAACAAAGGATTGGGCCTTTGAGTTTTTTCACGCGAGATTGAACCGCGAGATATTCCACGATACGATCTTTCACGTCATCTAAGCCATAATGATCGGTATCCAAAATTTCTTGCGCTTTGCTTAAGTTAATGCTGACTTTGCTGGCTTTATTCCAAGGCGTATCTAAGATAGCCTCGATATAATTGCGCACCACAGCCGCTTCACTAGATGCAGGTTGCATTGCTTTGAGTTTGCGGAATTCGCTTTCAGCTTTTTTACGCACATGTTCAGGTAAATCTGCTTCAGCAAGACGTTTTTCAATTTCTGCAACGTCATCTTCCGCGCCGCCATTCATGTCAGAAAGCTCACGCTGAATGACCTTCATCTTTTCATTGAGGAAGTATTCGCGTTGATTTTTCTCCATTTGACGCTTCACTGAGTCATGTAAAGTTTGCTCAATCTGTTGTTCTTCAGATTGTTGCAATAAATACGTCATCAGTTCTTGTAGATGTGCTTCAAACTCATCGTGTTCGAGGAATTTTTGCTTCACATCAATATTCAGTGGAACACGGGTCGCTACGAAGAATAACAATTGCAGTAAATCGTCAATCTTGTTCGCAGCAGCAATCAGTTCACGTGCATTACGCAGTTTTGCTTCAGCATATTGAGCAAACAGAGCACGTAATTCTTGAACACGTGTTTCTTGCGTGGTTTCGTCAATGTGGACTGACATTGGGCTAAGCGCATGTTCTGCGGTTAGATAATCATTTTCATCAATGATTTTTTCTAGCTTTGAACGATGCAAGCCTTCAATTAATACTTTTATACAGTTTTCATCATTTTCATGATTCACAACTTGCACAATCTTCGCGACAGTACCGTATTGATATAAGTTGTCGTGATCAATTTCTTCTGAAAGAGAATCTTTTTGAGCAACTACAAATACTAGATTGTCACTGTTACGAGCCACATCAACTGCATTGATCGATTTTTCACGACCTACAAATAGCGCGATTTGCATGTGTGGATACACCACCACATCACGTAACGCTAAAAGTGGTAATACACTTGGAACCTGAGGCTCTAAGGTTTCTTGATTCATAATAATTTCAGACATGGGCACTCCTAATGAGTGACAACGGTGTTGCCATGTTTTTTATAGTGATGGGTATTTTAAAAAATACAAGGGCAGGTCAAAATAAATTGTATAAAAAATGACTAAACATGTGATTTTTAAGTATTCTCAACAGTCACAAATGTCAATTTTAGCGCTTGAAGCGTAAATGTTGTTGAGGGGTCAGCAGTCCATCTAAAGGCTGATCCCATGTTTCTCGAATCAAGCGCTGTGGCACCAACTGGAAGTGATGAGCCAAACCAAGACGAAATGGACGGTGATAGCGTGCAGAAGCCAAGGTTTTATCGTAAAAACCACCGCCCATGCCAATGCGTGTGCCATAAGGATCACAAGCCAATAAGGGCATGAGTAGCAGGTCTAAATGTGAAACGTGCTGACCACGTGTTGCCATGGGCTCTTGCATACCCAGCGGATGGTGGGAAAAACGTTTATTTTGAAATTGATTGCGTGAAATTTTGACCCACGCTAAACGCTGATTCATATTGCAAATCATTGGTAAATACACTGCTTTTTTTTGATGAAAACAATATTCAATGATTTTACGGGTCTGAATTTCCCCAAAAGCATGTAGGTAGATCCCGACACGGGTGGCATGTTTAAATTCGGGCACACGTCTTAAACGTTGTAAAATTTGAAGTTCGGACTGCTGCTGTTGATAGGCGGAAACTTGTCTGCGTTGTTTGCGAAGCTGTTTTCTGAGTTGGGCAAGTTCAATCGACATGGTGAACGCAGTCCTGAGAATCGAAAAGGTGTGTGTGAAAATGATCGTCAAATTTCAAAGATGGTATCTGTTTATGGGGCAATCGTTGAACCTTTTTTTAGCTCTTGCAAAATTGGGCAGCAACTGTCGGTGGTGGTTTTACATTCATCCACCCAGATTGAAAGGCGTTGTTTCAAAGCATTCAGCTCTTGAATCCGTTGATCAATCTTTTCCAGCCGTTGTTGAATCACTTCACGGACTTTTTCACGGTCATCCAACTGCAAATGCAGCAAATCTTGAATTTCACTGAGCTGTAAGCCCGCATCTTTGCCTTTTTGTATAAAGCTTAAAGTTTCAATATCTTGCTGACTATAATAGCGATAGTTTTGTGTGGTTTCAGGAATACGCATCAGACCGATCCGTTGATAATAACGAATGGTTTCCACATTTACCTGACAGTGTTTTGCCAGCTTGCCGATAGTGAGCATAAAATAATCTCCAAAAGGCTTGACTCAGTACCTAGGTACAGACTTTATGCTAACACAATCAAAAAATAAAAGGTGAGTCAGAATGAGTGAGCAACACAAAACGTCTTGCTGTTCCAAACAGAAATTAGCGCCGATGGTGGTGAATATCGATCCTGTCTGTGGGATGACGGTCGCAGAGGACTCTCCTCATGTGTATGAGCATCAATCAGTTCGTTATTTGTTTTGTTGCTCAGGCTGTTTAAAGAAATTTGCCGCTAACCCAGAGGCTTACTTAAGCTCAGAAAAACAAGCAAGCACTTGTTGCAGTAAACCGAAAACAGATATAAGCGATGCTTCATCTCAGGCTAAAGAGGAAGGCACATTAGTTGCATCTAAGGGCTGTGGTTGCGGATCAAAAGCTGTGTCAGATACAGAGAAGACCACATTTATTGATCCTGTATGCGGTATGACCGTAACAGATTTAACTAAACCACATACTGAATGGCAGAGGCAGAACTATTATTTTTGTAGTGAAAAATGTTTGCAAAAGTTTATTGCAACCCCAGAGGCTTATGTAAAGGCTGAACGTTCAGATTCTGTAGTTAAAGCCTCAGGTTGTTGTGGTTCGACCTCGAAAGTGGCTGAGGAAAAAACGTCCTGTTGTGCGCCCAAACCGCAAATAGAAGCAGACAGCAAATCCAGTTGCTGTGCACCCAAGCCGAAAGTAGAAGCTGCCAAAAGTAGCTGCTGTGGTGGTGGGAAACATCAACATGAACACAGTACTCAATCGGCGTCAGCTGAGTTTATTGATCCTGTCTGTGGCATGTCAGTCGATCCGAATACAGAGTTAAAAACGGATTATCAGCAACAGACTTATTATTTCTGTAATCCGTCCTGCTTAGATAAGTTTAAAGGGGATCCTGAGTTTTATCTAATTCCACCCGATCAGCGTCCTGTGCCTGAAGGCGCTGCGGATATGGACTATACCTGTCCGATGGACCCTGAAATTGTACAAAAGGGACCGGGGACGTGTCCGATTTGTGGTATGGCACTAGAGCCGATGCAACCGACTTTAGATGATGCGCCGAACCCTGAATTGGTGGATTTTAGCCATCGCTTTTGGATGACCTTACCGCTGACGTTGATCGTGTTTGTACTGGCGATGGGTTCACATATTCACAGTTTCATTTCACCGCATATTCAGCCGTGGATTGAGTTGGTCCTCGCGACTCCTGTAGTGCTATGGGCGGGTAAACCGTTTATTGAGCGTTGCTGGACCTCGTATAAAACCCGCAACTTAAATATGTGGAGCCTCATTGGTGTTGGGGTCTTGGCAGCCTATATTTATAGTGTGGTGGCAACGATTTTCCCAAGTGTGATTCCAATGGAAGCCAAAACAGGGCATGGCGTTGCAGTGTACTTTGAAGCAGCTTGTATGATCGTATCTTTAAGCTTGCTCGGGCAAATCATGGAGCTGAAAGCGCGTGCCAAGACCGCAGATTCACTCAAAGCCTTACTGAAACTGCAAGCTAACACGGCCAAGTTGGTTCAAAACGATCAAGTGGTAGAAGTGGATATCGGCATGGTCAAACAAGGCGATATTTTACAGATTTCCTCGGGCGAGCAGATTCCACTGGATGGTGTGGTGGTTGAAGGTAAAACCTATGTCGATGAAGCCATGATGACCGGTGAACCTGTGCCTGTGAAAAAGCAAATGCATGACACGGTGATTGGCGGTACGGTCAATCAACAAGGCAGTATTCGTATTCAAACCACGGCGGTCGGGGCGAATACCACTTTGGCGAAAATGATTCAGACAGTGGCAGAAGCACAGCGCTCTAAAGCACCGTTACAACGTTTGGCCGATGTGTTTGCCAAGTATTTTGTGATTGTGGTGTTACTGATTAGTGTACTGACCTTTGCTGCTTGGATGGTGTTTGGTGGTGCGCAATTTGATCTGGCACTGATGTGTGCGGTGGCGGTCCTGATTATTGCCTGCCCATGTGCGCTGGGTTTAGCGACGCCAATGTCCGTGATGGCCACTACAGGGCGTGCGGCACAAAAAGGGGTATTATTTAAAGATGCAGAGGCGATTGAAGCTTTAAGTAAAGTGAATACCCTGATTGTCGATAAAACAGGGACTCTGACGGAAGGTAAACCAAGCCTTAAAGAAATTCAGTTGCTCAGCCCAAATGTGAACCAAGCGCAAGCGGAACAGTGGATTGCTTCGATTGAGCAATATTCAAGTCACCCGATTGCACAGACTTTGACGCAAATTGTGCCTGCACAGCAATTGCTTAAAGTGGCAGACTTTGAGGATGTGACTGGCTTTGGTGTCAAAGGTCAGATTGGCGAGCAAACCCTCTATATTGGTAGCCAAAAGCTGCTTGAGCAACTCGGCATCACCTTAGATGATGCTTTGCAAAGCCAGTTGAACCAGCAGCGTGCGACTGGGAATGTGATTAGTTTCTTAAGTAATAGCCAAGAAGTGCTGGCTTATATTGCTATTCACGATGCGATTAAAGCCAATGCTCAGCAAGTCATTCAGCAGCTGATTGATGATGGTATTGAAGTGGTCATGGCAACAGGTGACCACGAACAAAATGCCCAGTTGGTGGCTAAGGAATTGGGTATTCAACAAGTCTATGGTAACTGTACACCAACAGAAAAACTGGACATCGTGAAGAAATATCAGGCTCAAGGTAAAATTGTGGCGATGGCGGGAGATGGCATTAACGATGCACCAGCCTTAGCACAAGCCAATGTCGGAATTGCCATGGGGAACGGAACTGATATCGCTAAACAAACCGCGCAAGTGACCTTGGTTAAAGGTGATATTCGTGGTGCAGCCGATGCCCTGCATATGGCGAAACTGGGTGTGCGTAATATGAAACAAAACCTTGCTTTTTCTTTTGTGTATAACGGTTTGGGTGTACCTGTGGCAGCAGGAATTTTCTATCCATTAACAGGGTTATTGCTCACCCCAATGTTCGCTGCGGTGGCGATGTCATTGAGCTCATTGTCCGTAGTCTTAAATGCTTTACGTTTACAGAAGAGTAAATAAGCGCTTTTAGATTTTTACACTCCCTTTTCAGTTGAGTTTAAAAAAGCATCTTTTTAACAAAGGTGCTTTTTTTATGATGATTCGTGCTGGAATGAAGCTCAGCGTGAATAAATATTGCTTTTTACAAGCGTCTTTTTTGATTCAACTTGATTTAAAGAGCCTTGATCCGGTTAGACCGAGTAAGGTTGTAAAAGACGCAAAATAGATGTGTTTGGGCAAGGCATAGCGCTTGAATGAGCGTCATCTTGTGAGTCATTTTGAAATTATATAAAACAGCAACTTAAAAAATAGTGGCAACTGCCGTACTATAAGCGGGATGGAGTAAAGGTAGGGTTCAGGGTGAATTTAAAAAATCTAGAAGCATTTTATTGGGTGGTGACTTTAAATAGTTTCAATAAGGCTGCCACAAAATTACAAACGACTCAGCCTGCCGTTTCACAAAAAATCACCTCTCTTGAAAATGATTTAGGTTTTAAAGTTCTCGATCGCAGTTTTCGACAGCTTAAACCCACTCATAAAGGCATGACTCTGTTTAAATATGCTGAAAAGTTTATGCGTTTGGAAACCGATTTGGTGGCTGAGCTGACTGAAAACCAACACCTCACAGGAACAATTCGTTTAGGTGTTTCTGAGACGATCGTTTATACATGGTTGGTTGAATATATCGAGAAAGTACAAAAAGAGTTTCCTAAAGTTTCTGTGGAAATTGTGGTGGATTTGACTCCAAATTTGCAAGAGGGTGTGCGTACAGGGGATTTGGACATGGCCTTTTTGTTGGGGCCGACTTTGGCTTTTGAGTGTGTAGAGCAGGCGCTGTGTGACTTTGAACTGAGTTTTTTGGCAGCCCCATCTTTCAAAGGTGGTGTGGGTCAAATGTCATTTAAGGCATTGATGTCTCATACCATTTTAACCTACCCGAAAATTACCTATCCCTATAAAGAGCTCAAGGCCAAAATGAAAGAGCAGGCACTGGATGAGCCGCTGTCTATTACCAGTTATTCGCTTGCGACCTTATTGCGTCTTGCGGAGCAAGGTTTAGGGATCGCCGTTGTGCCGACCTTAACGGCCTTAAAGGAAATTACAGATGGTCGTTTAGAGATTTTAAATACACCGATCCAACTCAAAACCTTTCATTTCACCTCGATTTATATGCAAGGAAATGATGCTGCCTTGAAAGAGAAACTAACCGATGTTGCAGTCACTGTTTCTGAAAGCGCAATGAAAAGATTGCTTGAGAAAATTAAAAAATAATTGAGGCGCACACAGCTTTTTTACAAGTGATGTTACTTTATCTCAATACGTAATTTGTTTGAAAAACTATAAAAGCAGCTTATCGTGCGTGATAAGTAAAATTTATCATTAGACTTTTAATAAATAAAAAATAATAAAATACAGTTATTTAGTTTTAATAATGGATGTAAAAAGTCGTATTGTTCATCGCGCTTGCCTATGTTCTTATTTCAAATAGAAGATTTGATCCGCCATGGCTTTGGTTGGGCAACAGGGAATCTTTGTCAGTTAAAGGGATTTAAGAACAGAATTTGTAAGCAAAATGATGTTCTTGGTTCAACTTGAAAATAGCGTTATTAAGCTCAAATGGACGAGGAACGCATTAAATATGTCTTTATTAAAATCTTCTTTTTTATCAGATCGCCAATGGGCCATTGTTGCTTCAATCTTCATGATGGCGACCTCCGCAATGGGACCTGGTTTTCTCACTCAAACCGCGGTCTTTACTGTGAAATTGGGTGCTGCGTTTGGCTTTGCCATTCTCGTGTCTATTTTGATTGATTATGTGGTTCAGCAAAATATTTGGCGTGTTGTAACACTGACGCAAATGCGTGCCTCGGATATTGCCAACAAAGCCTTGCCGGGCAGTGGTTACTTACTGGCTTTTCTGGTCATTTTGGGTGGCTTCTTCTTCAGTATTGGTAATATTGCAGGCGCGGCTTTAGGTCTCAATGCATTATTTGGTTTGGACACTAAATGGGGCGGCATTTTAAGTGGTGCTTTGGCCATTTTAATTTTTGCTTCAAGAAAAGCCACGCTGGCCATGGATAAAAGCATGATCGTTTTGGGGTTGCTCAAAATCATCTTGATTATCATTGTTGCCGTCATTGTGATGCCACCTGTGGGCCAAGCTGTTCATCAAACGTTTGCACCCGACCAGATTGATTTTGCCATTATCACTACAATTGTTGGTGGAACGGTCGGTGGCTATATCTGCTATGCAGGCGCCCATCGTTTACTGGATAAAGGCGCGGTTGGCCCTGAAAATATTGATGAAGTCGCAAGAGCTGCAACCAAAGGTATTGTGGTTGTAGGCATCATGCGTTATGTGCTGTTTTTAGCTTTCTTGGGTGTAGTGGTGAGTGGTGCAAGCATTGATTTAGCCAGCCATGATGCCAATCCAGCAGCACAAGCTTTTCAATATGCCGCAGGGACTTTCGGTTATAAATTATTTGGTCTGATTTTCTGGGCAGCAGGGATCAGTAGTACCATTGGTGCCGCTTATACTTCGGTTTCATTCTTTACTGCATTTAAGAAAAACCTGAGTCCAAAACAAACCAATTACATCACCATTACATTTATCTCTTTAGCTTTATTGCTGTATGTCGTACTGGGCGCGACACCGGCTGGATTATTGATCTTTGTTGGTGGCTTTAATGGCTTGGTACTGCCAATCGGTTTGACTATTTTTGTTTATGTTGCCGCTTGCCGTAAAGATATGATGGGGAATTATAACTATCCAAAATGGTTACTTATTTTGGGTGTACTCACATGTATGTTGACATGGTGGATGGGCTATATGTCCTTTACCACAGTCTTTAATTATTTAACCAAACTTTAAGCCAGTAGACGGTGAAGTGATAAAGGAATCAAGCCATGTTTGTAGATTTAAATAGTGACTTAGGTGAAAGTTTTGGTTCATGGAAAATGGGCAATGATGACCAAATTCTACCCGTGGTGACGAGTGCCAATATTGCATGTGGCTTTCATGCAGGAGATCCGCTGGGGATTTTAAAAACACTGCGTAAGGCTGTTGAATTAAATGTCGCGATTGGCGCGCATGTATCTTATCCAGACCTCGTCGGTTTTGGTCGTCGCAATATGGATGTGTCACGTGATGAGCTGATTGCCGATGTGTTGTATCAAATTTCTGCACTGGATGGTCTAGCTAAAGTGGCTGGTTCTCAAGTGCAATATGTGAAACCACATGGTGCACTGTATAACACCATTGCACACGACCACGCTCAAGCCGCTGCGGTGATTGATGCTATCAAGATGTATAACCCAGAACTGGTTTTGGTGGCACTGGCAGGTTCCCACTTGGTTGAGCAAGCACGTGCAGCAGGCTTAAAGGTTGTATCTGAGGCATTTGCAGACCGTGCTTATAACAGTGATGGCTCATTGGTTTCACGACGTTTGGACGGGGCTGTTTTACATGACTCAGCCTTGGTGGCACGCCGTGTGGTGTCTATGTTGAAAAATGGCGGCGTTGATTCGATTGATGGTGTATTTACCCCGATTCAAGCGGACACGATTTGCTTACATGGTGACACCGCGGGTGCTTTAGAGATGTCGGCTGCGATTAAAGCTGAACTGCTAAATCATCATATTGAAATTCGTCCCTTTGTCTTAAAGCCTCAGGAAGTACGCAATGTATAAGGATATCCGAGTCGATTCAGCGCAGCTTGAAGCCGCTTTAGCCGCACGTTTAAAAATCCGTGCAGGCTTTGACAAACCAACGGCGGGTATGGCTGCGGGCATGACGCAGGTCAATATGATTTCGGTACCTAAAGATTGGGCTTATGATTTTCTACTGTATGCACATCGCAATCCGCAAAGCTGTCCTGTTTTAGACGTGCTAGAGGAAGGTGTTTATGCCACAAGACTGGCAGAGAACTCAGATATACGCACCGACTTTCCACGTTATCGCATCTGGAAAGAGGGTGAAATGGTCGATGAAGTAACGGATGCGAGTGACATTTATAATGCGCATCCTGACTTGGTAACATTTCTAATTGGCTGTAGTTTCTCTTTTGAAACAGCACTGCAGGAGGCGGGCATTGAAGTTCGTCATATCTATGATCAGACCAATGTACCGATGTATTTGAGTAATATTCAATGTCAGCCTGCGGGTCGTATTTCGGGCAACATGGTGGTGTCTATGCGCCCAATTCCATCCCATCAAATCGCGGATGCCGTTAAAATTACAGCACGGATGCCAAGTGTGCATGGTGCGCCTGTACATATTGGACATCCTGAAGGTTTAGGCATTCGTGATGTGAATCAGCCAGACTTTGGTGATGCTTCACGTATTGAGGCTGGGGAAATTCCTGTGTTTTGGGCTTGTGGTGTAACCCCACAAGCGGCGGTGATGAACTCAAAAATTCCTTTTGCCATAAGCCATGCACCCGGTCATATGTTCATTACCGACATTCCTGATCGTGCATGGATAGGTTAAGCGGCAGGAAAGAACAATTAAAAAGGATAGGCACATGCGTTTTTTATCGGTAAACGCGGATTGTTTTCTTATAGAGCTTGCCAGCTTAGAGGAAACATTGGCGTTGTACAATAAATTGCACACGATGCAATTGAATGGAATTAAAGACTTAGTCCCTGCTGCAAAAACGATTTTGGTATTTTTTAATGAAATCGAGACCACCTTTAAAACACTGGTTGCTTCAATTCAGACTGTAAAAATTGGTTCAGGCGGTGAGCGTAATGCCCAAGAATTGATTATTCCTATCTGCTATACGGGCGAAGATCTTGCTCAGGTTGCAGAGTTACAAGGGCTTTCAATTGCTGATGTGATTTTGAAGCATCGTCAAAGTGTTTGGAATGTGGCTTTTATCGGTTTTGCACCGGGCTTTGCTTATATGAGCAGTCCCGATCGACCTTTTACAGATATTCCTCGTTTAGCTGTGCCACGTAAAAAAATACCGTCGGGTTCTTTGGGACTGGCAGGACAATATTCAGGGATTTACCCGAAAGATAGTCCGGGCGGCTGGCAGCTGATCGGTACGACTGCTGAAAAAATGTGGGATTTGGAGCGTAAAAATCCAGCGCTATTGTTACCGGGGATGACGGTCCATTTTGAAGATGTCACACATCAACCGACCACGGTTAGCGTAGCACAGCAAGTCACTCGTACAGTTGAGCCCAAACAATCCATGCCTTTATTTACGGTAACTGCACCGAGCCTACAGATGCTGATTCAAGATGAAGGGCGTTTTAACCAGACCAAGATAGGGGTTGGTGTTGCAGGGGCGATGGATGTATCAGCGATGCACAGTGCAAATCGAATTGTTGGTAACCCAACTCCGACGCCTGTAATTGAAGTTTTAAATGGTGGTTTGAAAGCCAAAATGCATCAGTCCGCAGTCATTTCGGTTACGGGAGCAATTTCAAACCTCCACGTGAAATTTAGTGATGGCCAAAAGGCTGACTTTGAGAGTTATCAAGCGATTGCCCTTGATGAAGGTGATGAATTTCAGATTCAAGCGCCGACGGCTGGACTGAGGAATTATCTGGCGGTTCGTGGTGGTATCGACGTGCAGCCTGTGCTGAATAGCGCCTCATTTGATAGTTTGGCCATATTGGGACCAGAACCTCTAAAAATGGGGGATATGGTTTATCAAGGACAGGTTGAAGTTTCAAATATCAGTAATACCGAAATTGCGAAGTTACACTTGCCCAAAGTCGGCGATGTGGTTGAGCTCGACATTGTGATGGGACCGCGAACGGATTGGTTCGAAGCGGAGAGCATTGAGCGCTTATGTCAGCAAGCTTGGCTTGTGACCAATGAAAGCAATCGAGTTGGACTGAGGCTTTCAGGTGAACAACCATTGCAACGCAAAATTACTCATGAGTTGGAAAGTGAAGGCACTTGTATTGGTGCCTTACAGATTCCACCCAGTGGACAGCCTGTATTGTTTATGAATGACCATCCTTTAACTGGTGGCTACCCCGTTATAGCGGCTGTGGCGAAGCACCATTGGGACTTGGTGGCACAGATTCCAGCAGGGTGCCAAATCAAATTTAAAAAAATGACCGAATTTACAGATTTTGAGAATGAATGATGACTACTGAAAAATTATTAATTGCAAACCGTGGTGAAATTGCCGTTCGTATTATTCATGCTTGCCGTGATATGGGTATTAGTTCAGTTGCGTTATATGCCGATGACGATATTGATAGTATGCATGTCGAACTGGCGGATGAAGCATGGGGTTTAGCGGGTGCAACTGCACGTGAAACCTATTTAAATATTCCAGCCATTCTTGAGGTTGCTAAAAAATCCAAAGCGACCATGGTTCATCCGGGTTATGGCTTTTTATCTGAACGTGCTGAATTTGCACAGGCAGTGATTGATGCAGGCTTAAAGTGGGTAGGGCCATCGCCAAGCGCCATTGAAAAATTGGGTGATAAAATTGAAGCACGTAAGATAGCCGCTTCAGTGGGTGCACCTTTAGTTCAAGGAACACAAGACCCCTTAAATAATGCTGATGAAGCCCTCGAGTTTGCAAAGCAGTTTGGTTTACCTATTGCGATTAAAGCCGCGTTTGGTGGTGGTGGTCGCGGTTTAAAAGTCGTTTGGAAACTGGAAGATGTAAAAGAGCTGTATGATTCGGCTGTACGTGAAGCGCAAGCTGCCTTTGGCCGCGGTGAGTGTTTTGTTGAGCAATACTTAGATCAACCACGCCATGTCGAAGCGCAAGTGATTGCCGATCAACATGGCAATGTAGTGGTTTTAGGTACACGCGATTGTTCACTACAGCGTCGTAATCAGAAGCTGATTGAAGAAGCGCCAGCGCCTTTTATCAGTGATGCAATTTATGAAGAAATTTTAACTTCGGCTAAAAATATATGTCAGGCAGCCAACTATGTCGGTGCGGGTACAGTTGAATATTTGCTGAGCCGTGATGGAAAGCTTTCATTTTTAGAGGTTAATACCCGCTTGCAGGTGGAACATCCTGTTACTGAAGAAACGGCCAAAGTCGATTTGGTGGTCGAGCAAATTCGTGTGGCTCAAGGTCATGAACTTTCAATCAAAGAAACCCCGAAAGTACAAGGGCATGCCATTGAGTTTCGTATCAATGCTGAAGACCCTGCTCGTGGCTTCATTCCTGCATTTGGTGTATTGAGTTTATTTGAAGCACCGTTTGGTCAGGGCGTACGCGTAGACACAGGTGTTCGTACAGGCTCGTTGGTGTCGAGTCATTTTGATTCGCTCATGGCAAAACTGATTATCACAGGCCCAACCCGTGAAATTGCGATCGCTCGGGCTAAACGTGCGCTGAAGCAATTTAAAATTGAAGGGGTTGCTTCGGTTTTAGACTTTCACCGTGCTGTATTAAATGAAGCTGATTTTACCGACATATTTAATGTCCATACTCGTTGGATTGAAAATGATTTTAAACAGGACTTAAAGCCAACGAAACGCAGTATTCCGAATCATCAACAGCCGATGTTACTCAGCTATATTGAAATTGATGGGAAATTACATCGTTTAGGCTTACCTGCGGGTATGTTTGCGCAAAATCCTACAATCACTGCTCAAGACCAACTAGCTACAGAAACAGCAGTGAGTGCCGAACACTTACTTGCTCCAATCAATGGCGTAATTAGCGCTTGGAAGGTAGAAAACGGGGAGCAGGTCGCAGAGGGGCAAGTGGTGGCGATTATGGAAGCCATGAAAATGGAAGTCCCTGTACTTGCACATCAAAGCGGGGTAATTCAGTTGATAACTCAGCAGGGAGTGACCTGTCACGCAGAGCATATTATTGGATCGATTTGCTAAAAAATTAAATCATGTGAATGAACCTGATGCAGTATTCAGCTAAGTCAGGTTTTTCGTTTTGAAACTCTTAAAAATTGAGGGCTGGTTAGCTTTGTTTTATGGACAAATGAAGTCGAAAGATGGTTCGATAAAGATTTAATAGTCCAATAAAAGCGTTATTTAAAGGGAAATCTTGTTTTTGGCGAGATGAGACAATATTAAACAGAGTTTAAATATATAATAAGGTGAAATAAATATTTGTATTTAAACAAAAAAATACAAAACTCTATGAAAAAATACCATATTGTTCAGAAGTATAAATAATGTGCCTACCATATGCCTACTTTTTAATGTTTTCAGCCTACCATTTGCCTACTAAATTTATTTGTAAAATTTAATAAAAAAAGGTGAATTAAACTGTTTTTTGAGATTTAGAGTTTACTCATTGCCGATTCATTTAAGCAAAAGCATCTGCTTTCTTATAAATCGTTTTCGATATTTGAAATTGAAGAAAGTAAATTAGGGTAGTTACTTCAATATTAGAAAATTACGTATCAAAATAGCTGAATATTTTTTTCTTTAAATTATTTATTTACAATAAATAATTTAAAGTTATTTGATAAAAAAATTGACTGTAAAGTAGACAAGAATTATTTTGATAACAATTCTTATTGCTATTTACAAATTATGAAAAAACCCTCTTCAATATCTATGTCTAAAAAACTTTTCCCAATATTGGCAACAACAGGGGTAATTTTCATTTCTAATTCGAGTTTTGCAGAGAACTCAGAAAAGGTTTCTCCATCAGAAAATACTGTACAACAGTTAGAAACAATGACATTCACTGCCTCACGTGCTGATGAAGTCCAAGAAAAATCAAAACAAGTGACAAAGTTAGATGAAAAACAAATTGAACTTTTAAAAAATGGTTCTTCAGGGAATATTGCAACTGTTTTAGCTAAAGCTGTGCCTGGCTTATCTGATTCAAGTCGTACAATTACAGATTATGGACAAACGTTACGTGGACGAAATGCACTTATCTTAGTTGATGGTGTTCCGATGAATTTAACGCGTGATACTTCTAGAGGTCTTTCTTCTATTGATCCGGAAAGTATTCAAAATATTGAAGTTATTCGAGGAAGCAACGCCATTTACGGTAGTGGTGCAGCAGGCGGGATTATATCTATAACAACTAAAGCTGCTGGTGGAGAACCTACAGCTAAAACTGTTATTGGCTTACAAAGCCCTTTAACTAATTTCCGTACAGATGCATTAAGTGGGGATATTCACCAATATCTTACGGGAAGTTTGGATAATTTTGACTATGCATTGGACTTTGGCTATCAACGTATTGGTAGTCCATATGATGCCAGTGGTGATAGAGTTGCTCCAGAACCCAGTCAAGGTGATCTTTATGATGCTGATGCCTATAGCATAGGGGGTAAAATTGGCTATCATATTGATGACAATCAATACCTACAGCTCGCAGCGAATTACTATAATGCAGAACAAGATTCTGATTATGCAGCTGATACGAGCACAAAAAAATATCCTCTTGGTAGTGTACCTGCTCAAGCAATTAAAGGTTTAAAATTAAAAGATCAAAATAAAAATGAAAATCAAATCTATAATTTGACCTATATCAATAAAGATCTATTAGGAAATAAAGTTGATGCACAACTTTACTATCGAGACTTCTTTACTCGCTTCTCACCATTTGATGCTCGCGGTAATGCCAATCGTGGAAAACAAGTAGATCAAATTTACCAAGAAAATAATGTCCTAGGTAGTCGCTTAACAGTCTCAACTCCACTTGAATTCTTGGGTGATACAACTGTAGTTTGGGGCGGTGACTTTAGTCGTGAAAAGAGCGAGATGCCCTTGGATATTTTTGACCCTCAAATTTATGATCAGTCCGGTGGTATCGAGTTTGTTAAAATTGGGAATCTTATTTATTTGCCTGAGCTCACAACGCAAAGTCTTGGCGGATTTGTTCAATTTAAGCATCAATTTAATGACCAATGGGCTGCTGAGATTGGAACTCGTTATGAAGATAGTTACGCTGAAATCGATAGTTTCATCCCATTATCTCAGTTAGGTAAACCAAACCCTTATACAGTCCAAGGGGGTAAAGTTAAAGCTGATGCATGGTTATATAATGCAAATGTTACTTTCTCTCCAACTGATCAACATTCGATATACGGCTCTTTTAATCAAGGCTTTCAACTTCCTGATGTTGGTTTAGTTATACGTAATGCTGGAGTCGGTTTTAACCTTGCTTCATCATTTTTAGAACCTGTAAAAGTTGATAATTATGAGCTTGGCTGGAAGGGTGATTTTAAAAATATCTCATCTAGTTTTGCTGTATTCCATTCAACCTCTGACCTTGGAGGTGTTCAATCTTTTAACAATGGATTGGTTCTTGCTAGAACAAAAGAGAAAGTTTCTGGTGTTGAAGCAACTATTGACTACATTGATGATGTTAATGTTTGGGGGACTGGGGGGAGTGTAACGTGGATGAAAGGTCCTGAAACTCCACAACACACGAATAAAGAACAAGATATGACGGGCTTTAGAATCCCACCATTAAAATTGACTGGTTACATCTCTTATAGTCCAACTGATACTTGGACGAATAGACTACAGGCAACTTACTTTGGTGCGAAGGACTACAGATTGAATGGCGTAAACGGTTTTGGTCGTTATGATGTGAAATCTTATACAACGGCCGACTTAATCAGTAGTTTTGCGCTTAACAAAAAAGATACTGTAACTATTGGTTTAGAAAATATGTTTAACCGAAAATATTACCCACTTTATAGCCAATTGCTAAGATCTGGTGACAACACAAGTAACTTAGTAGCAAATGGAGCAACGTTAAAAGTTTCTTATAGTCATAAGTGGTAGTACCTATCTTTATTTGTGGTTAAAAAAACATGGGGCATTAAAGAATGGCCCATGTTGTAACGTATAGCATTCGTTAGCTTTTAAGGCCCTCTACAGAGGGCTTTTTTTACTTTATAGCTATTTACGGATTTGCTTTTGGCAATGCAGAAATTAATTTAGTTTCATAATCATCAAGCACCCCATCAATGTTTTCTACCCATTTCGTACCATTGGCAATTTGAGCTGATTTTGTCACCTTGCTATAAATGTGGAGAGGGGCTGTATTCAAGTCTTTCGCATTCACGACATTTGTATCTATTTCTGAGTGAATTTTGATTGATGCAAATCCAGGCTGGAACCATGACCAAAATTTATTAATTTTAATGGTGAGGATTAGATCGGCATTTGCTCGATTGAGTTGATTGTCTGCAATGACTTCATAACCTGATTGTTTAAGTGCATGAGCTGTACGTTTTTGTAATAACTCAGACACGGTCTCTTTTTCTAAAAGAATATCGCCTAATGCTTTTCCGTAGCCATTTCTTTTACGCGCAACAGCTTTCGCTTTTTCTTCAGCAGTTGCTTTGGCTAAACCATCCTTTAAAGACGGAATATCAGGTGTGGTGGGTTTGTCTTGGAATGTTCTATTATCTTCGACCAGCGCGATAATTGCTTTCTTAGATGAGAGGATGCTGAAGTATTAGGCGCAGGAACTTGAATCAGTCCGCGTGATGTAGCACAGCCTGAAAGAGTGGTTATCAAGAGCCCCATAGCAAGTAACATGGAAGAGCGTTTCATTTAAGATCCCCGAGATTGGTGGTTATTGTAAAAAAGTGCATAAAGTTAATAAGATACGTTATAAAAAAGCTTAACTATTTCATTTTTAGCAGTAATTCAAAAGATTGGTTTGTAGAAGGCTGGGGATTTTGATTGAATTTTACCAAAAAGTAAATAATAACTATTGTCAAATGAGAATAAAGACGTTGGATTGCGTTACAAATTTGACGATTAATATTGATGCTTAAATGTCATCGGATTTAAATATCCGAAGTGTATGGTTCAGCCATCTTTAGATGGGTTGATGCCATGCTCGGTTCTCTTGAAAAATTCCAATTAAAAACAATCAGCGTGGTATGTATAAGTTTCAGCGCTTTATTGCTTACCGCTTGTCAAACTACTAAGATAACGCGAAATCAACAAGCCAATACCGAGCAACAGCTCCAACAAGAAAAAGTCCAACAACCGAAACGTGTGATCTTTTTTTTGGGTGATGGTATGGGCATCACCACGCTTACCGCTTCACGTATTTATGTTGTTGGTGAAGATGGTCAGTTGGCGATTGATCGGCTGCCTGAGTCTGCTTTTGTTCGTACCTTTTCTGAAGATGTGCAAGTCACGGACAGCGCACCTTCGATGGGTGCGTACATGACCGGTGTGAAGATGAAAAACGAGGTGATCTCGATGCAGACAGGGACAATTGCGGTTGAACCTGACTCAGTAGGGAATAACCAGTGCGCTAGTAACCCACAAAACAAAAATAAGCAAAACACACAGACTTTACTTGAGTTAGCCAAAGCAAAGGGCTGGGGGACAGGGGTTGTGACCACAACGCGGATCACGCATGCCACACCAGCATCGACTTATGCGCATATATGCCACCGTGATGCTGAAAATGACATTGCATCACAGTTGGTCCCGAGTTCAAAAGGCGATGATTATCAACGCTATAACCTCAAACTCAAAGATGGAGTCGATGTGGTTTTAGGTGGAGGTAAGCGTCAATTTTTGCCTAAAGATGCAGGTGGAGAACGTACTGATGGGCGCAATCTAATTACCGAGATGCAAAAGGCAGGCTACCGCGTGGTTTTTGATGAAAACCAACTGTCCCAAGTGCAACTGGCGAAAAATGAAAAATTATTGGGTTTATTTAATCACAGCCATTTAAATTACGACTTGGATCGCACCAAGAAAAACTTGGCAGAGCCGAGTCTCAAGCAAATGACGCTGTCTGCTTTAGACATCCTGACGCAAAATAAAAAAGGTTTTTTCCTGATGGTGGAGGGCGGGCGTATAGATCATGCGCTGCATGACACCAATGCCAAACGTGCTTTACAAGACACGATTGCCTTAAATGATGCTTTAGAAGCAACCATTCAAAAGCTTAAACAAAGTGATCCTGAACTTAAAAATACACTGATTGTAATCACAGCCGACCATGATCACACCTTGGTTTTAAATGGTTATGCCAAGCGTACAGGAAAATACGTCGAAGGTAAGGAAACCAGTGTGCTTGGATTGGTAAAAAACTATGATCAAGCGGGCTTTGCTCAAGATATTCATGGTCAACCTTATCCGATTATCGGTTTTGGTACGGGCAAAAAACGCCCCACTCAAAACCGTATGGATGACTTGGTACTGAACTTAAAAGACACTGATGTCTGTCATCCTGTACAAGGGCCAAAGGCACCACAAGGTGAAAAATATAGTTTCACCTATCCTTTGGCTGAAACGGGTTGGTGTACGGGCACTGCTGCGGATGATTTCCAACAAGAAGCTGTGATTCAAACGGGCTATAAAGATAAAGAAACGCATGGCGGTGCAGATGTGTTTTTAGGTGCGATTGGTCAGGGAGCCGATCAGTTCTCAGGTAGCCTTGAAAATATTGAGGTCAATCACCTCATTCGTAAGATCACAGGCTTATAGCAGAGGGATATTACATGAAACATACTTTAAAAACCCTCCCATACATGATGCTTCTGCTTACAGCGTCGATTTCTTCAAGTGCTTTGTATGCTGCGGACACCACAGTTACACCAACGAAAAGCGTTATATTCTTTTTAGGCGATGGCATGGGGCCAACCACAGTGACGGCAAGTCGTATTTATGCTGTGGGGGAAAATGGCAAACTGGCCATGGACCGCATGAAGCACGCAGCACGGATTAAAACCTATTCTGAGGATGGTCAAACCACAGATAGCGCTCCCTCTATGGGCGCCTATATGACTGGGCAGAAAAATAAAAATGAAGTGATTGCCATGACAACAGGAACGGTTGCGGTCGAACCTGAAGAAGGAAAATTGCCGAATGGCAAAAGCTTAGCGAAAGCCATCAACCGTTGTCCAGAACAGGGCAGTAGTATGGTCGCAGGGATGCCTGCGTTAAGTATTTTAGAACTGGCAAAAAAGCAGGGTAAAGCGGTTGGCGTAGTGACGACGACCGAACTCACCCATGCCACACCTGCGGCAACCTATGCACATATCTGTCACCGTGATGCGCAATACGATATCGCGCTTCAAGCTGTTCCAAAAGGTAAAGCTTATAATCCAAACTTATTGGATGGCATTAATGTCCTTATGGGAGGCGGCTTAAATCATTGGACGCCTTATGATGCAGTCTCTAACCCCAAAGGGCGCTTGGATGGTCGTGATTTATTGGCAGAGTTTAAACAGCAGGGTTATCAAACCGTTTTAAGCCAAAGTGATTTGGCACAGACGGTCAATACTCAGAAAATTTTCGGCGTATTCTCCACACAGTCGCATTTAAATTTTGATTTGGACCGACTCAAGAAGAATATAGAGACTGAACCGAGTCTGGCGGCGATGACCAGTAAAGCGATTGATGCACTGCAAGCACAGAGTCATGGACAAGGCTATTTCTTGATGGTTGAGGGTGGGCGTATTGACCATGCGCTACATGCCAATAATGCCAAACGGGCATTGCAGGAAACCAAGGCATTTAATGATGCAATTCAAACTGCACTGGATAAAGTGGATTTGAGCAATACCTTGATTGTAGTGACGGCAGACCATGACCATGTGATGACCTTTAATGGTTATGCCGCACGAACGGGTCAAACGACGGAAACTAATCCAGGTATTTTGGGGCTGAGCTATGATTATAATATTGCAAAAGAGCAAAATGCTTACAGCAAAGTGCTGGCTGATGGCCAAGTACATAATCCATACCGCGATGTAAATGGGGCAACAGGAACGACGCTTGTTTTTGGAAATGGTACGGGTAAACGTTTAGATATTCGTGACAGTATTAGCAACGAGCAAGCCTTTGCTGACGACTATAAACAAGAAGTCGGGGTACAACTGACGAAAAGCGAAACGCATGGTGGTGGAGATGTGATGCTGTTTGCTGAAGGAAAGAATTCAAACCTATTCAAAGGCACACAAGAAAATACATGGGTATTTGAGCAATTGAAAAAGGCGTTTGGATTTTAATGGATACAACATTAATACGACCTTTAAAACTCAAAACGTTGTTTGTGGCGTTCTCTTTAAGTGTGCTCAGTCCATGGGTATGGTCGGCCGATGAATATCGTATTGATTATCAGATTGAACGGTTGAATGCCAATGGGGTCACGACCATTCAAAAATACAGTGAGAAAATAATTCGAGATGAGCAAAATATTTGGATTGAACGTTTAAACACACAAACGCATGCTGACGAAGCCCAGACACATAGCAACACTCATGTGTCTGCCAAAACAGACACCCATGAGCATGTGAGTTTTGACAGTGCAATTCAGTGGATGCAGCGCAAAGATGTAGTCGGGCAAGCAAACGTAGAAAGTCCGTTTCAGCGTTTTTATATTTTGCCAGATGAAAAAATGCGGGTGCAATTGCAGGATGTCGATCAAGAAATGCTAGGGATGAAAAACTGTTGGCGCTGTGAATATAGTTTGATTCATCCTGACATTTTAAAGCGAGCACAATTGATTCAACGTGATCCGAAGTTAGCGCATTATCAAATACGCAGTGCTGGGCAAACGTTGAATATTATATGGAGTGAACAGGATCAACTGGTTCAAAAATATGAATTGCTCAAACCGACCTCAGGCTATGCCAAAACCTTTACCGTGCGCAAAATTGGCCAACATGTTGCTACACCTTGGACACAAACAGAAAAATACAGCGAACGTGACTATGCGGACTTTAGTGATTAGCCGATGAGTTTTTGACTTTTAATTTCGACGTTACAATAGAAATACCCGTGATTTTTTTGGGAAAAATAAGCGCTTAGGACTGTGCCGCTTGTACGGTTAAACCACTCCACCGCTTAAACGCACGTCGAAAATTAGTGGCATCGTTAATTTGTAAATACTGAGAAATCTGTTCAGTTTTAAAACCATGTACACGATATAAAATGATGGCAGTATGCAAACGACTTTGATCGAGTTGCGCCTGAAAATGGGTCTGATGCTTTTTCAGTTTACGTTTTAAGGTGGCAGAACTCATTTGAAAATAGTCAGCGGTTTGTTCAAGTTGAATATTATTTTGAATATTCTGCATTAAATATTGGTGCAAACTGAGCAAAAAACTCTGTTGAATATTTTGAGCTGTCATTTCTTTCAGCGCATATTGATAACTGATTGAAGCTAAGGTCGAAGAGGCATTGGGAAGTTTTTCATGGACCAAGTCACGAGGCAGGCTCATCATGTTGATCGGGCGATTAAATTCTAAAGCACTGCCTAAATGCGTCCAATATTGTTCAATATAATCCGGTTCAGAAAAATTAAATTCGAATTTCCACGCTAACTTGGTTTGATACAGTTGACGGCTAAATGCTTGTATTGCACTCATTGCGCTTTCGATTAAAAAGCGATTTTCAAGCTTGTTTTCATCTAACCAATAAATATGAATATGGCTTTGACTATACATGAGTCGAGGGCATAACCACGGTGAAACAGATGCGGAAAATGTTAAATAACGGCTAAGCGCCTCATCAAAGGTCGATGCATACAGCATGGATTTAATGGCGTCATTAAAGGGGGTGGTTAGGCTGCGTTGACCGAATAAAAAACTGATGTCCTGATTGCGAAAACACTGCTCTGCATTTGTTAAAACCTGTTGTAACTGTTGCTGGCTAATCAGCTTTTGCCCTGAAAAGATATCTTCCAAGAAAATACCGCTACCACTGAGTAGGACGTGATGTTCGACTTCATGGCTGACTGCTAAATCAATTAAAATAGACAATTGATGATGCGCAGGAATGTAGCTGTAGTCGCATTCAAAGCTCATACGGTGACTCGCTTTGGTGAGTAGTATTGCTTCACTTGGAGCAATTGCTGATTTAAGGCACTCAAAAGTTGCTGAGCAGTTTGGTATTGCCCGACTGAACAGCAGGTCGTGAGTGCTTTTAAAGGAATATGCACGGACAAATCACGTTGATAATAAGCACTGACCATAAGCATGCGCTCAAGCTGAGCTGCCATTTTTTCAGCCTGTTGTAGCTTCGTCTCTGGTAACAGCATAATAAAACGATCTCCTGCGAAGCGGCAGAGCAGGTCTTGTGGTCGTAAGTTTAAGCTAATCAATTGTGAAACATGCTGTAAAATAGATGTGCCTTCATCAAAACCATGTGTTTGATTAATCTGATTAAAATTATGCATATCTAACAATATGACGGACATGTCGCTGGGTTCATGCAAGTTTTGCTCAATTGCAGCTTTTAGCTGTGTTTTAAAGTAATGCGCATCGGCCAAAGGGGTGAGTGCATCGAATAAACGGTGATCCCGATAAATACGTTCTCGTTTTTGCATGTGTTTAGAAATCGCCAGTTCTTCTTGATGCCAAAAATAAATCCCGATGGTAAATAGGCACAGTCCAATTGGAAAAGGAATGGACTCAAGCCATGCATCCCACATGATTTCTTTAGGTAGGCGAATAAACTCATCTAAGCTGTCCATCCACATATGGAAAAAAATAAAACACAGTCCATAAAAGATATAGTTAGTTACACGGCCCAAAGGACGGCTTTTAATAATAAAGAAAATCCAAATACCAATAAAAACAGTTGCTCCCCCTTCACCTAAAATATCGACCCAGTTCCATTCAGCAAACGACTTGCTCTGTCCAAGTAAGATAAACAACCACAGGGATAAGCTACAGGCAGTCGCTACACATAATAAAGGCCAGCGGTAGTAAGCAAAGTATTTAGGCATAGCATTTTTTGAAATGATTTATTTTCGCCCAAGCTAAACAGATTTAGATGACAGTTTGATGGCAAAGGCTAGAGTCAAAATAGATCAGTGTATTTTTGATTTTTGAGAATAAAAATGCTGAAAAACCCTATCTTTGAGGTGAATATGCATCATTCTGTATGCTCAGTATTTTCTCTATACAGATCAAATTAGCTCACTTTTTGCTGAAAATGGCCAAAAACAAATAAAAAGGACAGGCAGAAAAAAAGACTGTCACATCATGTTCACATTCAATTTCTATTGTGCGTTCAAACCATGCCACTTTGGCTTGAGGGGAAGAACATAATGCAAAATAATCAGAGCCGTTTCATGAAACATAAGCGTGCGGGTTTTCAGCTCAGCACACTGGTCCTGTCAATGCTGAGCATGACGCATCTACATGCCGAAGATAACACGGTGGAATATGTACAGGTCATTGGTCAAGCTGCAAGTATGGATAAAGCACTCAAAGAACAAAAACGTGCCGACCAAATCAGCAGTGTGGTACATGCCGATGGCATTGGACAATTACCCGATGACAATGCCGCAGAAGCGTTGCAACGGATACCAGGTGTATCTACAGAGCGTGACCAAGGCGAAGGACGTTTTGTTTCCGTTCGTGGTTTAGGCGCTGACTTAAATGCAGTAACCATCAATGGCACTTTGGTTCCCGCGCCTGAAAGCGATCGCCGTGGCGTAGCATTGGATGTCTTACCTTCAGAGCTAGTACAGTCATTGGCTGTGGTGAAAACGCTGACACCAGACATGGATGCCAACTCATTAGGTGGTACGGTGCAGGTTGAAAGTTTATCGGCTTTTGACCATGACGGTTTGTTTTATACGGGAACGGTTGAAGGTGGTTATGATGAAAAACGGGAAAAATATAGCCCTAAAGCATCTGGTGCTATCAGTAATCGTTTCAGTGTTGGTGAGCGGCAAGACAACCTTGGGGTGGCACTGGCACTGAGTTATCAAAACCGAAAATTTGGCTCGGACAATGTTGAAACGGGTGGGGCTTGGGATGGTGACGCACTTGAAGAAACCGCAATGCGTCAATATGACATCGAGCGTGAGCGTATTGGTGCGGGTTTAAACTTTGATTACCGTCCGAATGACACAGGCGAATACTATTTAAGAACTTTATATAGTCGCTTTAAAGACACTGAATCACGTCAGGAAGTGGCGGCTGAATTTTCTGATCCACAACTTGCAGGCCAGCGTGGTGATGCAGAAGTGACTCGTTCACTGAAGAGCCGTGAAGAAACACAAGAAATACAGTCTTTTGTCCTCGGTGGTAAGCAAGGTTTTGGCACGTGGACGGTGGAAGGTCAGCTCGGTTATAGCGAAGCATCGGAGGAAAATCCAGGGGGAATTTCGGGGGCAAAATACCAAGGTGATTTTAGTAATGTTGGATTTAATAGTACGCAAAAACCTGTAATTACGGCAGACCAAGATTTTTATGATGCGGCCAACTATGAGTTAGATTCGGTGTCGTGGGAAAAATCTAAAACCACCGATAAAGAATACAACGGTAAATTAGACTTTTTGAAAGACTATATGCTGGGGAATTATGCTGCTGCATTGAAGTTCGGCGGAAAAATCAGTCAACGTGAAAAAACCAACAATACCGATGAATGGAAATATGAAGATCTCAGTACGTCAAGTTCAGATTTCAATTCAAACAGCCATTATGAACTGGGTCAGTTTGGTCCAACCATTAATGAAAACGCCATTAAGGACAAAATTAGTGGACTAAACGCTGCTGACTATGTGGTTGCTGACGGTTCAATCATTAATGATTTTAAGTCGAATGAAGACATACAAGCGGCTTATGTCATGAATACGATAGATATTGATCAACTGCGTGTGATTGCAGGATTACGTTATGAAAATACCAACTTTGAAGCACGTGGTTTTGAGTTCAACGATGATGTGATCACTGCGACTAAATATAAAAATGACTATGATCATTGGTTGCCAAGCCTACATTTACGTTATCAATTGGCCGATAACGCTTACCTCCGTGCCGCTTGGACCAATAGTGTGGTACGTCCAAACTTTGCGCAAAGTGCACCAGGTGTTTATATCGATGGCGATGAAGCTGAGTTTGGTAACCCAATGTTAAAGCCTTTAGAATCTTCTAACTTTGATTTGGGGGTGGAAAAGTATTTTGGCAAAGCCAGTATGGTGGGTTTCTACGCATTTTATAAAGATATCGATAACTTTATTTATAACACCAATATTGCAGGAACAGGGCAATGGGCTGACTTTGATGAAGCTATAACCTATAAAAATGGTAATGAAGCAAAACTGTACGGGATGGAGTTTGCCTACTCACAAAAGTTTGACCATCTAGGAGCACCATGGAACGGGTTCTTGTTGGGCTTTAATACGACCTTCAGTAAGTCAGAAGCAGATATTGATTCGATGAAAGATGGCGAACTTCTGAGCCGTCGTATTCATTTACCAAACCAGTCGGATGTGGTCGGTAATGCCATGATTGGTTGGGAAAATGAGCGCTTTGGTGTACGACTTTCAGCAAATTATAAATCGAACTATTTGTATGCATTAGGTGATATCGACACACCAGAAAAAGACATTTATACCGACGACCAAATCTTCCTTGATTTCAGTAGTCATGTGAATTTATCTAAAAACTTACAATTGAAGTTTGATGTGCAAAACATCACCGATGAAACTTATTACAACTATGCAGGTTCTAAGGCTTATAACGCGCAATATGAAGAATATGGCCCAGCATACAAACTTGCACTGACCTACACCCACTTTTAAGTCGAATTAAATTTAGTTCCCAGGTTTGCTCAGCAGAAGCAGACCTGAGGTTCCTTGCCCAATTTTGAGTGTCTCTATGAAATTTTCATCTTTTAAATTGTCAGCCTTAAGCAGTTGCTTACTGTTACTGACAGCATGTAGTCAACACAGTGTGCTTCAGCCTACGCAGAGTAGCCAATTGTTAAGCCCAGTTGAAATACCAATAGATCAGCCCATGGCAGCGAAGTTGCAACTACGTGAAGTCGACATGAATGGGGCGAAAACTGAGGATGTGCAATGGTTAACCTTGAATGCATGGCCTGAAGTTGCCGCACTGTTGAGCAGTAAAAATAAAGGGCTACAAATTTTAGATGATCAACAAAATGTACTACATCAAATTCAAGGTCAGTTTGGGCGTTTTGATTATCGGATTGGTTCGGAGCATTTATTGATTGCTGCGTCAAATGTGCAACAACAGCAAATTCAACTGATGAGCATGAACTTAAAAAATAAAGCATGGGACAAACCTAGCTTTATTCCAAAGCGTTCATTTAAGTCTGAAGATGTTTGTCTATATACCGACGATCAAGGGTTGAGTTTTGCTTTTTTAGTGGGTGAAGAGGGGCTTGGTGAGCAATGGTTGGTGGCTCAGCATGAGAAGGCTTTGGTTCAACCACAGTTGGTACGTCGTCTCAGTTTTCCACCTGCCAGCAGTGTATGCAAAGTGAATGATAGCACCGCAGAGCTGTTCATTAATGAAGAGAATGTTGGGGTTTGGGTATATCCAGCTCATTCTGAAGCTGACATGGTGCGTCAAGCGGTGGATCTCGTACAACCCTTTGGTTCGATGCAAGGTTCACCCTCTACAATTGCGATTGTAGATGATCATATCGCTGTACTCGGCGCAGAAAAACCTTTGCTTTATCGTTATCAAAAGCAAGATAAGCAATGGAAAGCACAGCCACCTTTACAACTAGATATGGTGAAAGAAGCAGAGACTTTGAGTGTTCAAGGTAATTTAACCGATAAATCCTTGCTGATTTTAGATGATAAAACCGTAAAAGTGACGGATGCGGAATGGGAAACTCAGACCCAGACCAAAGCTCAGAATATCATCACCATTCCAGCAGAAGTGCAGACGGAGGGTGTGCCAAGTACAGGTGACGCGGCTGATGATCCTGCGATTTGGCATAACGCTACACAACCGAGTCAATCCCGCATTTTAGCGACAGATAAACAAGGTGGTTTACAGGTTAACGATTTACAGGGCAAAACCGTGCAGTATTTGCCAGTAGGGCGATTGAATAATGTTGATGTACGCCACGGTTTTAAATGGGGCAATCAGACAGTCGATTTGGCTGTGGCATCGAACCGAGATCATAACAGCCTGCATCTCTTTGCGATTCAACCTAAAACGGGCAAGGTTTCTGTGCTTGGCGAGCTAGCAACTACATTGGATGATATTTATGGCATTTGCATGTACCGCGACGCTCAAGGGGAAATCTATGCCATTCCCAACGATAAAAACGGGACTTTTGTTCAATACCACATCACGGCTGCACAGCAAAAATTACGGGCTGAAGAAGTACAACGTTTTTCAGTGAAAACCCAACCGGAAGGCTGTGTCGTAGACGATGCCACAGGGCGTATTTTCTTGGGTGAAGAAGATGTCGCAGTGTGGGTAAAAGATCTCAACCCAAAAACTCAGCTCCCTATGCAGCAGGTGATTGGAGTAGGAGAGGTGATGCATGATGACATTGAGGGAATGGGACTTTATCACGGCAAAAACCAAAGTTATTTGGTGGTTTCAAGCCAAGGCAATGACAGCTTTGTGGTGCTTGATGCCGCAGCACCTTATAAGGTTCGTGGCGCATTTCGTGTAGGCATCAATATCGACAAAGGCATTGACGCTGTGTCTGAAACAGATGGACTAGATGTGAGTTCCCTAAATTTTGGTGGCAAATGGAAGCAAGGCATGTTGGTGGTGCAAGATGGACGTAAACGTATGCCTGAAACCAATCAGAACTTTAAATATGTGCCGTGGGAAAAAATCGCTCAAGCCCTGCATTTGGACTAAATAGCGCTTTAGTACCTGAGTGAGTACATGGGCTGCTAAAGAATCACAGCCCATTTTAAAAATATATATGTACTGCACCATGCAGTAAAAAAATTGGAGTGCGTTATGCAAGCAACAATGGATCAAATGTCGGTTTGGATGTTGATTAGCCATGCCAGTGTGTTGGTGAAAGTAGTGATGTTGATTTTGGTTTTATCCTCAGTAGTAAGTTGGTATTTAATCGTGCGTCACGGTATGTTACTTCGTGGACAAGAGCAGCTTTGGAACCGCTTTTTAAAGAATTTTAGACAGCAAAAAGATCTCAATCTTTTACAGCAAGACTACCAACAGCCTGAACAACAAAAAGGAGTTGTCAGCATTTTTCAACATGGGGTTGATGAATACCATCAATTGATCAAAGATGAGCAACTTACTACAAGTGATGTAATTGATGGGGTAGAACGCCGTTTGCTCAGCAGCATCAGTGAAGAAGAAGAAAAGCTTCAGCAAAATCTCACCTTTCTTGCAACAGTTGGTTCAGTCAGCCCTTATATAGGCTTATTTGGAACGGTTTGGGGCATTATGAATGCGTTTATTGGACTGTCTGCCGTTGAACAGGCAACCCTCAATACAGTTGCACCAGGAATTGCAGAAGCGCTGATTGCAACAGCCATTGGTTTATTTGCCGCTATTCCTGCGGTAGTCGCGTATAACCGCTTTTCGGCACGTGCTGACAAGCTTTCCAGTCGTTATTACGGTTTTGCCAATGAGTTGCAAACGCGTATTTATCGTTTGTTGGGGCACACTGAGCGCGCTTCGCGTTAAGGAGCAACAGCCATGATTAAGCGTCCTCAAAAATTAAAACTCAATGCTGAAATGAATGTGGTTCCTTATATTGATGTCATGTTGGTGCTATTGGTGATTTTTATGGTGACTGCACCGATGTTGACACAAGGCATTCAAATTGATTTGCCTAAAGTGGATGCCAATGTCATGCCCGCGTCACAACAGCAGCGTATTGTCACTCTGTCTATTCAAGCCAATGGTCAGTATTACTGGAATATTGGTCCGGAAGTGAATACCGAAAAAGTCACGGATCAGGCCATTGATTTAGCCACTATGCAACAAAAGCTCGTTCCGATTATTCAAAAAGATAAAAGCTTACAGTTTTATGTACGTGCCGATCAGGATGCTGATTATCAACTGGTTGCACAGGCCATAGCATCCTTGCAAAAAAGTGGGGTAACGAACTTGGGGCTAGTGACAGAGGAACCACAATCATGATGGCAACCGTTTCCAAAATTAGGTTTCGTGATCAAGGTCTAGCGCTTTCGGTCACGGCTGGATTACATATTGCGCTAATTGCATGGTTATGTACGGTTGAGATGCATGAAACATTGGTGGAACCTAAGCCGAAAACCATTCAATTACAATTTGTGCAAATACCACCTCCAGCCAAACAGCAACCAGAACCTAAAAAGCCTGAACCGATAGTCGAAGAAAAGCCGCTACATGAGCCTGTCAAAAAACAGGTTGAGAAACCTGCTGAAGCCCAACCGAAAACCACCAAGAAGTTTGTAGAGTCGCAGAGCAACAAAATTGTACCTACAGTGGTTAAACCGACCCAGCAAGTCGTGAAGGAAAAGCAAACGGCAACAGAGGAATCTCAGAAAACAGTAGATACGCAGTCTAAGGCGGATATACCAACTCAGACGAAGACCCAGAAATCAGTAGAACCTAAAGCACAAACTCATCCTGAAACATTTGATGTTAAAAATTACCAACCTGTTGCAAAAATAGCACCAGCCTATCCTGAACAAGCTTTGGATCGTAAACTTGAGGGGGATTGCACAGTGATGTATAGCGTAAATGAAAAAGGACGGGTAGAAAATCCTAAAGCACAAGGCGATTGTCATCCGATGTTTGTACGACCTTCGATACAGGCTGCACTCACTTTTAAATATCAGCCTCGTCTCGTCGATGGCAAACCGACCAGTGTGTCGAATGTTAAAAATACCTTCCAATATCGTATTGAAAGTTAATTTTATGTACTAGCTCAAACCTGAGCTGGCAGTTACTCATTCTTTCATATGTCTGTCTGGTTAAATTTGAACTAAATTCTTTTTAGCCTAAATTTTCTTTCTATCAAGAAACGTTTCAAATAGTGTTCGTCTACAGCACATTTTTCCTTGAAACGTTTTATGGAAACGTTCACAACCTACATATATTTGAGGGTTGCTGCTTTCGTTTTTATGTGATTAATATTCTTAATGGCTAAATATTATTAATGGCTAAATATAGGTCTTCATCATGTTGTTCTACTTGACTGAAAAACTTCGTGTCGATATCTATCAGAAGTCGGAGTATAGGTACGTTTTACGATTGATAGAACCAGTTTATTCAACTTAATGTCATCTCGTGCCATTTTAGCTTCCAAGCATTTAGTTGCTTCTTAAATAAAGTTCTTAAGATCATGTCGAGGTGATATGAAGTGAACAACACTTTTTGAATCAACTACACCATTCTTGCAGAATTCATTACTGATACGATGTTGACCTACTGGATTACAAAATCGCTGATGACCTTTGATGAGTAGTGAGGGATATTTTTTGGGTTATAAGCGTCATCTAAACTCGGGATTAATTCATCTATTTTCTTTGCTTGCATGAAATTACGTTTCAATGGCTCTTTTTGAGCAACAGGTTCAATATCTTGATCGAAATAATACACGTTTAGCATTTGTATGTGCTTGTTCTAGGGTGTACACACCATGCTTACCAATAGTTTTCCTTTTATTTAGGCCATTCGGCATGAGTGTTTCAATAAAGTAGATTTTAGATTGGGTAACAACAACACTAAAGCTAATGGTAATAGAGTCACGATAAAAAAACTTTTTCCCTGATATCTCTAGAGGGAGACTATCAATAAATGTTTTTATCAGCTTATGTCTTTGCCCCATTGCACTTTTTAACTGATTGAAACAATACATAGAAATATAGCACAATAATTTTAGAGCCTACCGTAATGCCTACTTTTGATGATTTATGCGGATTGAAGTGAACAGAGCGAGGGAGGAGTTCAGTTATAAGCTTATTGTTATTAAAATAAATAAAGTACTCCGAAGATGCCGCTGCATGTGTCGTTACCCTGAACCCGATGAGTTCAAGGTGGACGCGACGTATACTTGCTGGGTTTCCCACATGAAAGTGGGCATACACTCTAAATATACAGAACACATCCATAAGTTTAAGTATCGGCAGGGGAATAGACCCGCTGGCGAACACCTCAGAGTTGCCTTAAGTATAACGAATCTCACGCTGATGGCAACTCATACACCGCTACGAACTGTAAACAACTGGAGTAAGTGTTGATACTTTATTCAATTAAGTCGAGTTTAAACAAGTTCCGCAACGTCATCGATAATATTTGCCAGTAATCGTTCTGCGTGTGCATACTCTTGTAGTGTTTTATTCATCGACAACACTTCTTGCATTAACTCTAGTGCCACCATAATGATAATTTTACTGGGTTCTACCCGTGGCGCTTTACGGCGAAACTCATCATATTTATCATTTAAAAGCAGAGCTGCACGTTCAAGGTCGGCTTTTTCTTTTTCCGTTGTGACTAAACGAAAGCTATGGCCTAAGACACGTAATTCAACGGTAATTGGTTCGCTCATGATTAAACTTCCTCGCCAGCTTCAGTAGGGTGGGCAAGTTGTTGAATTTCTTGCGCGTGATGATCTTGCTCTGTGCCTAAAACAGCCAAGCGTTGGATGATGGCTTCGACTTTAGCTTTGGCATGCTCATTTTTTTGTAACAATCTTTCACGTTCTTGCTGAAGTGCTTGGATTTCTTGCTGAGCTTGACGCTGATCATTGTTCATTTTTTCTTTAATTGCACGTAATTCATTACGTTCAGCCAAGATTTCCTGAAAGCGATTTTTTAAATCCGTACAACTTTTTTCCAAACGACTATAACGATCGGCCAAAGCAGTCGCATCAGTGTTCAAGTGCTGATATTGGGTCTGAGCGCTGCTTAATTGCTCAGTTAAATCATCAATTTGTTCTTGCTTCTGGGTAATTAAGCTATTTTTTTGCACAACTTGAGAACGGTGCTGTTCTTCAGCATCCAGTTTAGCTGCATTTAAAGTGCTATTTTCACTTTCAAAATGAGCAAGTCGCGTTTTTAAAACGCCAATATGCGCCTGTAGACGCTGTAATTCTTCTAACATATCGTGGTCGCACAGTGCTGCAAACAAAGGTAATATATAAGAAGTATAGAGATTGGATAAACGAATGCAAGACGATATTTCAGGTTGGTCAGAATGGCAGCCAAATTTTTCTAAAATTGAAGAGATTTCTAGCCCAAGTGAGTTACATGGTTTACTCACAGGTATCATTTGTGTAACTCAGGCACCGAGCCGTGAAGAGTGGCAACACATCCTAACGACTTTGGAAATTCCAGAGTTAAGCGAAGAAGCTTTGGCTTTGTTAGCCGATGAAGCAGAAGATGTCGCACATGCACTTTCTGATGATGAGTTGGACTATTTACCGTTACTTCCCGATGACACTCATACGCTCGCAGACCGTGTACAAGCTTTGGCTGATTGGTGCGCAGGCGTAGTGCTGGGCTTTGGTTTAGCGTCTGGTCATATTCGTCCAGATGAAATGGAACTGATCGAACATTTACAAGATGTGGCGGCAGTTGAGTTTGAAGAAACTGATGATGATGAAGAGGGTGAAGAGAGCTATCAAGAGTTATACGAGTTTGTACGTTTAATTCCTGTGAGCTTATCTGTAGGCCGCAAAAAGATTGCGGTTGAGGAAAGTTCTCTGCTTAAACACTTTCATAACAAGCAACAAATCGATCGTTCTGTAACAGAAGCGAACAATGTTGTAGAAATGTTTACGCCGCATCGCCCAAGCTGATTGGCATAAGACTTGCTGCGCGTACATGATAGAGTGCGCGTGGCACTTATATTCTCTGGTATAAAAAAGACAGATCAAACATGAAACTAACGCAAGTGGATTTTCAGGAACGCCGTGACCGTTTGGCTGCACAAATGGGTCCGAACAGTATTGCCATTATTGCAACTAGCCCGGTGGCGATGCGTAATCGTGATGCAGACTATAAATACCGTACTGATAGCAGCTTTTTTTATCTGACCGGTTTTGCTGAGCCCGAAGCCGTGGCGGTCATCGAAACCTTTGCCGAAGACGATGAAGATGGTTATAGCTACAGTTTGTTCTGCCGTGAACGTGACCGCGAGATGGAAATCTGGAATGGTTACCGCACAGGTGTGGATGGGGCGGTAGAAGACTATGAAGCTGACGAAGCGTATGCGATAGATTTGTTAGATGAAGAAATCATTGAAAAACTCTTAAGCAAAGAAAAATTATTCTATCGTATTGGGCAACAGCCTGAATTTGATGCGCGTGTAGCAAAATGGATCACGACTGCCAATGGTGAGTCACGTCGTGGGACTGCTGCACCTGCACAATTGATACAGCTAGACCGTATTTTAGATGAAATGCGTTTGTTTAAGTCAGAACAAGAAATTGCATTGATGCAAACAGCTTCAGATATTTCCGCACAAGCGCATACTCGTGCCATGCAAGCCGTTAAGCCGGGTATGATGGAATATGCTCTAGAAGCTGAGCTGAATTATGTATTTGGTCAGAATGGCTGCGTGCCGTCGTATAACAGTATTGTCGGTGGTGGTGAAAATGCCTGCATTTTGCACTATGTAGAGAACAACAAAGAGCTGAAAGATGGAGATTTGGTGTTGATCGATGCAGCGTGTGAATATGAATATTATGCTTCAGACATCACCCGTACTTTTCCTGTCAATGGAAAGTTCAGCCCTGAGCAAAAAGCACTTTATAATGTAGTGCTTGATGCACAACTTGCTGCCATTGATGCAGTGCGTGTAGGGAACTCGTATAAGGAACCACATAATGTTGCTGTGCGCATTTTAGTCCAAGGTCTACTTGATCTGGGGATTATGCAAGGTGATATTGAAGAGATAATCCAAAAGGAAAGTTTCCGTCAGTTTTATATGCATGGTACAGGACACTGGCTCGGTATGGATGTGCACGATGTCGGTTCATATAAGCAAGAAGGTGTGTGGCGTACCTATGAAGAAGGTATGGTAGTGACGGTTGAACCGGGCTTGTACATTGCACCTGATGATGAAACGGTTGATGTGAAATGGCGTGGCATTGGTATTCGTATTGAAGATGACATCGTAGCAACCAAAAGCGGTCCACTGAATTTGACTACGAAAGTGGTGAAGTCGGTAGAAGAGATTGAAGCGTTAATGGCGCGATAAATATAATTTACTGTATAAAAGCCGATCATGAGATCGGCTTTTATTTTTTATAAGGTATTTATGTTGAATAGAGACCTATAATATTTATCAATAAAAAACCTTAATTATTTCATCATCATTTTTATTCACAACAGAAATTAGGCGGCATGAAGGATTTATCTGATTTAAAACATAGGATTCAGGCAAAGACGTTAAATTTAGTTACACAGAGAAATGGGGTTTCAGTTTATCAAGGGCAATCCTCTCAAGGAGAAGTCTTTATCAAAATAGCAAATAATCAAACGGCTAATGATCGTTACTGTGAAATCTTAGACGCTCTCAAAGAATTTCCACTAACGCCAAATGTATTAAATAAGTTTGAATGGGAAGGTTCTTCTATCCTTGTCATGAGTGCCATAGAAGGTAGGCAAGTCGATCAAGTATTAAAGAATTGTACGCGGGTACAGAAAATTTCTTTGCTTGGGAATGCAGGACGAGCTTTGGGCGAACTTCATCGTGCAATCCCACAGACTCGCTTATTGAATATGAGGTTTTGGCAAGATCGAGATGGCTTATCAACACATTGGGTATTGTGGAAGCAACAATTGGAATTAATGATCTCAAAATGGATGTCTCGTATAAATCCATTGTCATCTGATTATCACGAATTTTGTGACCAATTGAACGAGATACGAAAATACGGTAAAGCGATATATGAGCCGACACAGCTTCATTTACTGCATTGTGACTATATTGGTCGAAATATCCTTGTAGACAGTGAAAATCGGGTTTCGGGTATTATAGACTTTGACGCTGCTCGTATTGGAGATGCGGTTTATGATTTAGCCAAAATTGTTTGGGTGGATATAGATTTCTCTGATTTAGAATTACGGAATGCTTTTTTAGAAGGTTGGGAGTGTACATATAAGCAGACAGTGCCTCAAATAAAATTACTATTCTATGTTGGCATTCAATGTCTTGCGGCAATTGCTTGGACAGATAAAAATCCGTCTTTAGACGGAACTAATACTATTTTCCGCACTTCCGCAATTCGGACACTGAGGCTTGCGTTAACGGAGCTAGAGGTACTTTGATTGAATTCTAATACTCTTGTTGCGTATAAGCGCCATTATGTTAAGTAGACTCTATATTCAGGGTATTTATTGGAATTTTGTATCGTTTAATTCTTATGCTTTAATGTGATCATTATTAATAAATAATCAAATTATAAATGAAAGCATTAATCACAGTAGGTTGTAAAACAGATCATGGTGGAATCATTGTTTTAGGTGACTCATCTTTTTTAGTCGAAGGTAAGGCAGTACATCTTGATGGTATGACTCATTTTTGCCCTAAATGTAAGGTTCAATCACGTGCAATTGCTTCCAATCAAGGTTTTATGATTGTTGGTGGAAAAAGTATTGTTGCTGTTGGTGATACCTCTACTTGTGGATCAAAATATTTAAAAATTTCTGATTTAGCTGTAATGAGTAATGGATTAGGGAGTGGTGGATCCAGTTTAAACACAACAGCACCTCTCTCGAGTAGTTTTATTGATGATAAAAATCATTTTTATGATGAACAAATACAATTAGAAAATGCTAACGGTGAACCATATGCAAATGTTGAGTATTTAGTCACGTTTGAAGATGGTTCTACGCTCAATGGTATGACAGATAGAAATGGCAATACTGAAAGATTAAAAACTGAATCAGCTTTAGCAATAGTTTCTATCGATCTAATTGTTGATAGTAATTGTAACGAATCTTGTTCTTGTGGAGCATAATAAATGGATTTTAAAATTGTACCTGATTTACACTTACCGGAAATTCCAGGATTTAAATTGCCTAATATGCCCGATTTACCATCGGGGAAATCAGTAATTAGGTTCGTAACTGATAAAATCATAACAAATAAAACGGTAAAATCTAAAGTTGTTATTCGAGAAGATAAATCAAAGAAATATAGAGGAATGACTGCTGGCGAAATAGCTATGTGCAGAAAAATATTTAAAGATTCAATGGATTATAGTAAGGTTAAAATAATAAACAAAGCATTTTTACCTAAGCAGCAAGTTCCTATGACACCAAGAGGGCATGCTCACTATCCTGATGGATTAACAGGATCTGATATTTATCAAGACGATTTTTCCAATCCTCAATTTCAAGAAAATCCAATCAGAGTGAATGGTAGTGATTTAAGAATAAGAGCCAAACTCACTTTCATTCATGAAATGACTCATGTTTGGCAATTTCAAAAAGGCATGAATGTACTGAGTAGAGGAGCAGTATTACAAACATTAGAGTGGACTTTACCTGACTCAATATATGATCCTTATGACTATAGCTTAACAAAAGATACTGACTTTAAAAAATTGAATCCTGAACAACAAGCGAATATAGTCGCTGATTATTTTGGAATAATTGAAGGTTATAAGGAAATCAATTTTAGTATCGCTTGGCGGAATCACAGAAGTAATAACGCACAATACATAAGACAGGTTATGCAACCAATCATTAATAATCCTGTAGGATATCAATTAGTCTCAAATATTACTTTAATTCCGGTAGTTCCATTACTTTTCTTAATTTACTGAACTTTATCCTAATGAAATATATAATTTTTTTAAGCCTAGTGTTTTCATCATTATCATTAATTGGTTGTAAAGAAAAACGTGTGGACTATTTCAAATACGAAATTGTAGATGGCATAAATATTTGTGCATTGAAAACTGAAGAAATTAAAGAGGCTATCGATTTTTCCATGTTCGATACGTCTTTTAAGAGTATCAACGGAAACTTTAATGATGAATTATCAAAACAAATTTATGAAAGAAGTCTAAAAAACATCAGCCAAAAAGAAAGTAAACATGTTTTTTGCTTTTCAAAAAATAGTTTGAAATCAGATTTTTTAGAGACACAAATTAGAATTGAACTAAAAAGTGAAAAAAATTTCAGACAATATGAATTTATAAACTTTTTTTGTTTGAAAAATAATAACTTAATAAATTTTAAGGACAGAGAAGAGGCTATAAAGTCATGTCAATAATGTTAAATTTTTCTAAAATTAACATAATACACCTTATACGTAATCCTTTAAATTACATTTTAAATTCAATTGCTTATGTTTTATTGAAGAGCTCAATCTGAAGTGGTTGGGCTTTTTTATGTATTATTCATTTTTCATGATCATTATTTGTTTAAAGTTGCACATTTCTTATAAGTCTGTTTAAACAGTGTCCTGAAGAAGTTTTGAGGGAACTTTAAAAGACTGTCTTTTCAGAAATCATGACATGACACTTTACGGTGAAAGTACGTAAAAACATCCATTTCATTATAAAAAAGAAAATCTTTGATGTAATATAAATCCATTAAAACTTATAGGTATTTGAAGTTTTTGACTTTAGGTACGCCATAAAAAGGATAGAAGCATGCAACAAGAAGTCATCATAGTCGGTGGTGGTATGGTCGGACTGAGTCTGGCGTTGATGTTAGCCAAACAAAACATTGCGGTGAAACTTTTAGAGGCGATCAAATACCCAAATTATGATGATGTAAACCTTGCGCCATACCATTCTAGTTTTGATGCACGAAACAGCGCACTGTCTCGTCGTACAGTTCAAATTTACCAAGAACTGGGTTTATGGAGCGCTTTACAAGAACATGCAACGCCTATTTTTGAAGTAAATATCACCGAACAAGGTAGCTTTGGTAAAGCTCGACTCAAAGCAGAACAAGAAAAAGTCGAAAGCTTCGGGCAGGTCATCGAAAACGCATGGCTCGGTCGTGTACTACTGACGGAAGTCCAAAAACAACCGTTCATTGAGCTGATTGATGGTTTACAAGTCACCCAACTGACCCAAGATGCCGATATGGCCTACATAAAAGCGAGTCGTGGAGAAGAACAACTGTCACTGCAAGCAAAACTTGTCATTGCTGCAGATGGGCGTGATTCATTCTGCCGTAAAGCCTTAGGAATAGGTGCTTCAGAACATGATTATGATCAGGTCGCTATCGTCACTACAGTGCAAACTTCAAAACCGCACAACCATGTGGGTTTCGAGCGCTTTAGTAGTTTAGGACCATTGGCACTGTTGCCGCTTCCAGGAGAATACCGTCGTTCAGTAGTTTGGCCTGTGAAAAAAGGCACTGAAGGTGAATGGTTGGGTGATGAAAATGACCAACACTTTTTAAATGCTTTGCAAGAAACCTATGGCGACCGTGCAGGAAAGTTCCAAAAAACAGGTAAGCGTTTTAGTTTTCCATTGTCACAAGTGCTAGCCGAAAAGCAGGCCGTAGGACGGGTGGTCTTAATGGGTAATGCTGCGCATACCATTCACCCCGTCGCGGGGCAAGGTTTTAACCTGTGTATGCGAGATGCGCACGTTTTGGTCCGTTATTTAACAGAGCAAATTGCGCAAAATGCCGACTTGGGCGATGCTGAGATGTTACAAGCCTATGAGGCTTCACGTTTGACCGATCAACAACGCGTAATTAAGTTCTGTGATTCGGTGGTACGAGGCTTTAGCAATAGCAATCCAATCTTAAAGTTTATTCGGAATACTGGTCTGGTCGCATTTGATACGATTCCGGGCATTAAACCACTCGTTGCCAACTATGCCATGGGGCTAAAAGCATGAGTCATGTTCAAACTGATGTTTTAGATGTCGTGATTATTGGTGGTGGTTTGGTGGGTGGACTGACTGCCTTGCTTTTGGCGCAAGGCGGTGTGCAAGCTACCGTACTGGATGCTGCACCTATTTTAGATGAACAAAAAACTTTGAGTGTTGCAAACCCACGCGTCTTGGCACTCAGTCAAGCGACGATACACTTGCTTAAAACCGTTGATGTCTGGGACAAGATTACCCGCCAGATGCCGTATAGTGGCATGCAGGTGTGGAATAAAAATGGATATGGTGAAATTAACTTTGGTCATGAGTCCAAGCAGGAACCACAAGGCGAACAAGCCCTCGGTTCTATGGTTGAACCAAGTTTACTTAATTTAGCGATTCAACAGCAGATGCTTGCTGTACTCAACGATTACCGAACTCAGGTTAAAGTTGCTCGTGTCGAAGAAGGTGTTGGGCTATGGTATATCCATTTGGCCAATGGTACGGTGTTGAAAACCAAACTGGTGATTGGTGCAGATGGTGCAAACTCTTTTGTACGGGAACAAGCGTTTATCGATATCGATGTGCTGGACTACAAACAAGCTGGTTTAAGCTGCGCCATTCGTACTGCACAGCCTCATCAACACGTTGCACGTCAGATTTTTTTAGAAATGGGACCTTTGGCATTTTTACCAATGGCGAGTTTAAAACCAGAGCAAGCAGGGCATTGGCAGTCTATCGTATGGACGCTTCCTGATGATTATGCAGAAGAATATGCTGCACTTTCAGATGCTGAATTTACCCAGCTATTAACGCGAGAAAGTCATCACATGTTAGGCGAAGTGTTAGAAGCGACACCACGTGCCACTTTCCCACTCAAAGCACGTGCTGCACAACAATATGTTAAAGCGGGCTTGGCTTTAATTGGTGATGCGGCTCATGTGATTCATCCGTTGGCGGGGCAAGGTGTGAATATTGGTTGTCTTGATGCGGCTGTACTGTGTGATGTATTACTACATGATCTAGCGCGTGGCGTGTGGGCACATGAGCAAACACTGAAGCGTTATGAACACCGCCGTAAAGGACAAAATGATGCCATGATGCATAGCATGTCTGCCATCGGTTGGATGGAAACCACACAACTCTTTCCTGTGGTGTGGGCACGAAACTTTGGTTTGAAACAGGTTGAAAAACTGCCTGTATTAAAAGATGCTTTTATGGCACAGGCCAATGGTTTAGGGTTGCTCAAAGAGACGCGTTATGCAGTATAAGAACGGAAGTGTTAATTTTTAGGCAGTCGTAAAATAAGATTACGATTTTGATTAAAAAAGATTCGATTTTCCGTTGAATAAGACTATGCGAAAAGCTGAGAGCTTGTTAAATTTCAACATAATTGGAAACCAGTAATTCATGGGAACTTAAAATGTCATTTGTGGGGAGATTAAGATGACTGATTCAAATGATTATGATGATGTAGAAGACTCAGCAGTCGATGAAGACGAAGCTCAAGCAGCGGAAAAAGGAGCATCAGATTCTTCTGATAATGCTGCAAGTGATGGTGATGTTGCCGAAGCTGAAACACTTACGGTGACTGCAAAATTAAAACAACGCCAAGCACTTGAAGACGAAGTTGCTGCATTCCTTGCTCGTGGTGGCCGAATTACTGAAGTGCCAACAGATGAGTCTGCGAAAGACTAACAGAGTTAAAAACACCACGCCTGACGTGGTGTTTTTTTTATTGTGTTTTTAAAGCTGATGTACAAGTTACTTATGCTTAAATGATTCCTGTAATAGTCGTGATTTGTTGTGTTATAGGGATGGCAGCAAAGGACTACTTTTTCAATAGACAGGCTATGCCTGTGATGATCGCGCCAACTGTGGCTAAAAGCATGTCTTGATGTGCGTCCCAGATATCACCTTGTTGCCCATTGTAGTTTTCAGCATCTTCAGGTGATAAGCCCATCGCAATAAACCATTCAATCCATTCGTAAATGAGGCTACTTGCCATCACAAATTGAATGACCAGCAAGAATAGGGTGAGTTTAGAAAGTTGAGGCAGCCACACTTGAAACAGACGATAGAAAAACGGGTAGAGCAGTAGACCATACGCTAAATGTACGAAGCGATCATACATATTCCGCGTCCAACCTAAACTCTGGTTGAGGTCGAAGTTTAAATACTGCATCGACCATTCATTATAGGGCACATAAGAATATAGATAATGCGCACCGAGTATATGAATCAGCAAAAACCCAATATAAAGTATAAAGCTGATTAAGCTGAGCCCCATTTTATAAAGACAAATGATCAGCGTAACCAACATGAATACGGTTCCGACCTGATGCAAAATATAAGAGCTGAGTTCAAGGGGGTGGATCGATGCGAAAGCAATGGCGATAGCGAGTACAATGAGCGCAATCCAATGCGGCTTTTTCAGTTGATAGTCAAAGTGAGCTTTCGTTGTTGTACTTTTCAAGATTGTCATCATTTTTATTGGTTTTTCAATTATGCATATAGGAGATTCTTGTTTGCATTATAGATAAAAAAGCGAAGCCGAAGCTCCGCTTTTTTTCAATTTCTAAAAATTAGATTTTAGAAATTAAGTCAGCAACTTGTTTTGCTTGTTCAGCTGCGTTACCTGTATAGGTTGCAGGTGTCATTTCCGCTAAACGTGCGCGGTCAGCAGCAGGGACAGCTTCAAGTTCATTACCATTGACGAAGTCAACCATCATGTCACGTGTCATGGCTTGACCACGAGTTAATGCTTTTAGTTTTTCATATGGTTTTTCAACGTTGTAACGACGCATGACAGTTTGAATTGGTTCAGCGAGAACTTCTTGCGCATTGTTCAAGTCTTCATCAATACGTGCAGCATTCAGTTCAAGTTTACCAATGCCTTTTGAACAAGCTTCAAAAGCAATCAAGCTTTGTGCAAAACCAACACCCATGTTACGTAGTACAGTTGAGTCCGTTAGGTCACGCTGCCAGCGAGAAATTGGAAGTTTTTCGCCAAGGTGCGCAAGTACAGCATTGGCTAAGCCTAAGTTGCCTTCTGAGTTTTCGAAGTCAATAGGGTTTACTTTGTGTGGCATCGTTGAAGAACCAACTTCACCATCTTTGAGTTTTTGCTTGAAGAAACCAAGCGAGATATAACCCCAAACGTCACGGTTAAAGTCGATCAAAATCGTATTGAAACGACGTAAAGCATCAAACAGTTCCGCCATGTAGTCATGCGGCTCAATTTGAGTGGTGTACGGGTTAAAGCTTAGACCTAAAGACTCAACGAATGCTTGTGAGTGTGCAGGCCAGTTGATGTCTGGGTAAGCAGAAAGGTGAGCATTATAGTTACCCACTGCACCGTTAATTTTGCCTAAAAGCTCAACTTGTTTGAATTGTTTAATTTGGCGCGCAAGACGATATGCTACGTTTGCCATTTCTTTACCCAAAGTGGTTGGGCTTGCCGTCTGACCATGTGTACGAGACAACATAGGTTGGTCAGCATGCTTTTCAGACAATGCCACGATTGAGTCAATGATTTGCTGCATAGATGCAACCAATACATCACGACCACTTTTCAGCATTAATGCATGAGACAAGTTGTTGATGTCTTCAGACGTACATGCAAAGTGAATGAATTCACCCGCATTTTTAAGCTCTTCGATGCCTTCAATTTTTTCTTTCAGGAAGTACTCAACCGCTTTGACGTCATGGTTTGTAGTACGTTCGATGTCTTTAATACGGTTGGCGTCGTTTTCAGAAAAGTCAGCAACAATTGCATCAAGTGCAGCATTGGTCGCAGCACTGAAAGCAGGCACTTCAGTGATTTCTGGACGGTTTGCAAGCGCTTGTAACCAACGCACTTCAACAGTCACACGAGCATGGATTAAACCAAACTCAGAGAGGAAAGGACGAAGCGCATCACATTTGCTAGCGTAGCGTCCATCTAATGGAGAAAGTGCGGTTAAAGCGTTCATAGCGATTCCTTAAACTTTGGAATTAAACGTAAAACTAAAAAGCCCGTCGATCATGTGTTAAATCACCTGATACTGTAAACGAGCGAGATCTTGAATATCTTTAAGCAACTTGCGTTTGCTAAACACCATGCCCCATGAACTTCCACCGAGCTGACGCCATAAATGTGCCATTTGTAAGCCAGTGAAGAGGGAAGCACGAATGCGGTTGGTATGCGATGAATCTTTAAATGCTTCTGCATTACCTCGCACCATAATGCGTGGGTTAATTTGCCCTGCGGTGTCGACGTAGGTTTGCGCTAAGTTGGCAATAATGCTTGGATGTAAATAGTTATTATCGAAAAAAGAAAGTTGTCTTAAGATTTTTTGTTGGGACTGTTCAATAATTTCAACGAATTTGGGGTTGCTATACACTTTCTTTTCGAGTTGTAAGAGTGCCATGGCATAAGTCATGGGAAGTTTAGCAGTGGATAATTTGGGAATTCGAGTTTTGGGTGAGGTATTAAAGGGCTGGGTAATGCTACTTTCTAAGGTTTTTAGTCCTAAGGAGATGTCCGCCAGCTGATGAAAGAAGTCTAAAGTTTGGCAGCTTTGGTTGCCCTTTGGTCGGATATTTAAACTGGCTTTAATCAACTGCTCTAAATAGAAGTTACCGCTTTCCCCAATACTTTGCTGACCGCTCAAGGCGGTCATATGCGTCAGTTGCGCGGACTGAAAAACAGCCGCCAACGCTAAAGCTCGGTTTTGGCGTTCGTTCAAAGTTTGAGGCTGTTGAAACGGTAACTCAGCCATGTCTTAAAATCCTTTAAATAAAATCAGGTTTAGGAGCATTGGTATGATGAATCACGCCACCGCCTAAACAAACTTCACCTGAGTAGAATACGACACTCTGACCCGGAGTCACGGCACGTTGGGGTTCATCGAACTCAACACGTACGCCACCTTGGGTAGTCGGATCATTAAAGATCACACAATCTTGGTCATCTTGGCGATAGCGCGTCCGTGAGGTACAACGGAAACCTGTTTCAGGAATCTGCATTTCACCTGCGACCCAGTCAATCGTTTCACTCCAAAGCGCAGTGCTTTGCATCAGTGGATGTTCATGACCTTGACCAATCACCAAACGGTTGTTTTCAATATCTTTATGTAGAACGAACCATGCGCCTTCAGCTACACCTTTCAAACCACCAATACCAATACCACCACGTTGACCGAGCGTATAGTACATTAAGCCGTGATGTTCACCAACCTCTTTGCCATCATCTAAGACGATTTTTCCAGCTTGTGCAGGTAAGTATTGTTTTAAGAAGTCATTAAAACGACGTTCACCAATAAAACAGATGCCCGTTGAGTCTTTTTTCTTCGCTGTGACTAAGTCGTATTGTTCCGCAATTTTACGTACTTCAGGCTTTTCAATTTCCCCTACAGGGAACAACGTCTTATTAATTTCACGGCCATGCACAGCATGTAAGAAATAGGTCTGGTCTTTGTTTTTATCTAAACCACGCAGTAAAGGTGCGTATTCCTCACCTTTAGAGTTGGTCATAGTTTCGCCGCGACGTGCATAGTGACCAGTCGCAATAAAGTCTGCGCCCAGTTGCATAGCATGATCTAAGAACGCACGGAATTTGATTTCTTTATTACATAAAATATCTGGGTTTGGAGTACGGCCTGCAGCATATTCCGCTAAGAAATGCTCAAATACACGATCCCAATATTCCATAGCAAAGTTGGCGGTGTGTAGTTTAATCCCTAGTTTGTCACAGACGGCTTGAGCATCGGCTAAGTCTTCCATCGCCGTGCAGTATTCCGTGCCGTCGTCTTCTTCCCAGTTCTTCATGAAAAGACCTTCAACTTGATAACCTTGTTGAAGAAGAAGAGCAGCAGAAACAGATGAATCTACACCACCCGACATACCGACGATGACACGTTGTTGCATAGGACTAGGCATCCAAACTTGAAATAAGGGGAGAATTTTGGTGCTCATAAACGAGCGATAAAGGATATTTTTGCCCCGCGAGTGCATCTTGAACCGCTTTAATCACCAATGGACTACGTGCACGAGCCGTTTCGAGCAGCTCATCTAAAGTCATCCATACTGCACCCACGATACCTGTATCGAGTTCGGCCGTTGGATTGTGATGAAGTGACTGCGCTAAAAAGCAGAAACGATAATACGTGCGATCTGGAAACATAGGTGGTGTATAGGTATAAATGCCCAATAACGCATCTATAGACACTTCATGTCCAGTTTCTTCCATAGTTTCACGAATGGCAGCTTCGATGAGTGTTTCACCTGATTCAACATGGCCTGCAGGCTGGTTAAATACAGTGTGTGTCACACCCGCAGTATGCTCTTCTACAAATAGAAATTTTCCGTCTTTTTCAACAATAGTTGCGACGGTGACGTGAGCTGTCCAAGCGGTCATGTAAAAGCACCATGGGGTAAAAGGAGTATTCTACAAAATTTAGGCGGTGGTGGCTATGTTATGGATATAAAATTAGTAGCTTAGTTCCACGCTTTTGGTATCTTCTTCATCCGCTAGGCTATACAGGTATTGTGGTGGGCGTGGATTGCCAAGTTACCAGAGCTGATTATTCATAATGATTTAAAAGAAGGCCGTTTGGTCAAAGTGATTCCAAACTGGGAGCCAAAACCCGAACTGATTCATCTGGCTTATACCTCTCGACGTGGTTTATTACCATCGGTAAAAGCACTAATTGATTTTTTAGTGACTGAGTTTGAGAAGTATTAATCCGCAGATTCAGCATTTTTGAAGGTGATGCTTGTTATTTGATCTGATATGAAAAGGGGAGCAAAATGCTCCCAATGATCATGGCTCTAAATAATGTCCCGATACTTTGACATAGTTTTGTGCTGAATATGGTAAGAATGCTAATTCTGTTTCTGTCAGAAGGCGAACTTTTTTGGCAGGACTACCGACATATAAATAGCCACTTTCAAGCAATTTACCTGGGGAAACCAGTGTTCCGGCACCAATCATAACATCGTCAGGAATGATGACATCGTCCAAAACAATGCTATTGATACCAATCAAAACACGGTTGCCGATGGTACAGCCATGTAAGGTGACATGGTGACCAATGGTGACATCTTCACCAATGATTAAAGGCGAGCCATTTGGTTTGTCCGCTTTTTTATGACTAACATGCAGCATTGCATGGTCTTGTACATTCGAGTTTTTACCAATCCGAATATGGTTTACATCACCCCGAATTACGGCAAAAGGCCATACAGAAACATTTTCAGCCAAGATGACATCACCAATCACTACCGACATTTCATCGATATAGCAGTTGTTGCCAAGCTGTGGCGTGCTGTTCAAATAAGGGCGAATATTTTTAGCCATGTTGGTGTTCTGCTTTTATGTAGGTGTCCATTATAAAATAAAAAAGCACCCAGACCGAGGTGTGGATGCTTTAACTTAAGTCTAAATGTTGCTGCTTAGAATAAGTTTGAGAAGAATTGTTTGATGTGGTCAAGCATACGTGCAAAGAAACCTGCTTCTTCAACATCTTTTAGCGCCACAAGTGGTTTTTCAGCAATCACTTTACCATCAAGGCTTGCTACATATTTACCAACCACTTGTCCTTTTTTCAACGGTGCAGTCAGTTTTGGTTGAACCACCAGTTGTGTTTTGATTGCGTTGGCTTGACCTTTAGGCATAGTCACATTAAAGGTTTCAGCTAAACCAATTTGTACGTCACTTTCTTTACCAAACCACACTTTTGATTTTGCTAAAACTTGGTTCGCAGCTTGAACATTTTTAGTTTCAAAGTTTGCATAACCCCACGCTAAAATTTCACGTGTTTGCGTTGCGCGTTCTTGCATGCTTGGCGCACCAAAAATCACAGAAATCAAACGCATTGGGCCACGTTTAGCCGAAGTTGTTAAGCAATAACCCGCTTCGTCAGTATGACCAGTTTTTAAACCATCGACACTTGGGTCAGTATAAAGCAAGGCATTACGGTTGCCTTGTTTGATACCGTTAAAAGTAAATTCTTTTTCAGAATAAATCGGATAATATTTTGAACTGTCGTGAATGATGTGCTGTGCAAGCGTTGCCATGTCTTTAGCAGTGGAGTAGTGACCTTCAGCAGGCATACCTGTTGAGTTCATGAAGCTGGTATTGGTCATGCCGATACGTTTTGCTTCAGTGTTCATCATGTGAACGAAAGTGCCTTCGTTCCCAGCAATGTGCTCAGCCATAGCCTTAGATGCATCATTACCCGATTGGATGATAATGCCGTGTAACATCTCTAATGCAGTCGCAGTACCATTTAATGGCACATACATACATGATTCCGAACTACTACCACGACACCAAGCAGACTCGTTCATCCGAACTTTTTCATCTTCGGTTAGCTCGCCCGCCAACAACTTTTGCTCAATAATGAAACTCGTCATCATTTTTGTCATTGACGCTGGTGCTAATTTTTCATTTTCATTTTTAGATGCGAGGATTTGCCCAGTCTCATAATCCATCAGCACATATGATTTATTATTTAGTTCTGGTGGTGAGGATAAGACAGTTGCTGCAAATGAAATGCTTGGTACGAGTAATGCCGCAGCAAGGGCGCTTTTTTGAATCATTCTAAGGGGTTCCGATTTCTTTAGTATAAGCACGAGAGCTTTGCATTTTAGGACAAAGTTCTGCCGACTTCTACGGGAGAAATCGGCTTATTTCAAAGATATTGTAACCAATTGGTATTATTTGCTGTAAGTGCTCAATTCGTTACAAATTTCTTGGTTTTTCGCTTTACCTGCTTTTTTCGCATCGGCTTGAGCTTCGGCTAAAATAGGCTTAAATTTTTTCTCTTTGCTGAGGCTTTTAAGGTATTCAGTCGGGTTTTTCTGTTGCGGTAGATACTCTTTGGCCAAAGTATTGTATCCATTTTCAAACTGACTCTGGTCTGAAACGAGACTTGGACAAACTTCGGATAACACATAAATTGCAGCCAACTCTTGCTGCGTCACTTGTTGCAATGGAGTTACTTCAATATTTTCGTCTTTATTGGCTGCATGAGCCGAACTGATGGCAATTAAAGAAGAGCCACAAACTGCCAAAATCACTTTTTTCATTACATTTAAATTCATTCTAAACCCTAAGTGCATACATGTTGTTGCCATAATAGGATGAGCTTAAACAAATTTTAAGTAAATGTAAGCGCAAAAATGTATAGAAGCTGTTGAAGTCGCTTCATCGTTTTTACATTTTTCAGTCCAACAAAAAAGGATGAATAACCCCATTATTCATCCTTTCTTTGCGATATAGATGTAGAACTTGAATTAACCTTCAAAGTTTACAACGTCATCACATACTGAACCGTACCGGGTTTGTCGGAGAGTCAATATTCTGAGAAACTATCCCGATGACAAAATTAAAATATACCCCTGAAATCAGAGAAAGAGCGGTTCAATTACTAATTGAATCTGAAAAAGATTATCCTTCTACTTGGGCAGCAATCACAGCTATTGCTCCTAAAATCGGTTGTACTCCTGAAACATTGCGTGTTTGGTATTTAAAGCATCTGGATCAACTAAATCCTGCCAAAGTACAACAGATATCTGACCAAGAAAAAATGAAGCAAATGGAACGTGAAATTAAAGAATTAAAACGTGCCAATGAAATTCTACGCAAAGCAGCCGCTTTTTTCGCCCAGGCGGAGCTCGACCGCCCACACAAATAATGGTGGATTTTATCCATAACAATAAAGATCGATATGGTGTTGAAGCGATTTGTAGAATTTTACCTATCGCACCTTCAACCTATTACCGGACTTTAGATCTCGCGGACAATCCAGAACATCGAGCGAAACGAGATTTACATGACTTGCATCATGCTGAACAAATTAAACGAATTTGGAAGGAAAGTTCAGGTCGATATGGTGTACGTAAAGTCTGGCAAAAATTAAAACGTGAAGGCTATATTATTGCACGCTGTACAGTTGCTCGATTGATGCAAAAGCTAGGTATACAAGGTGTTTGGCGTGGTAAGAATAAACAAACTACTCGTAACCGAGATGACCAAAAACGGGCAGATGATTTAGTGAAACGTAATTTTAATGCTGATCATCCAAACCAACTATGGGTGGGTGACTTTACGTATATTCAAACTCATTCAGGCTGGGTATATACCGCATTTGTTATTGATGTGTTCTCACGAGCAATTGTTGGATGGAAAGTATCTACACGGATGAATACAGATATGGTGCTCGATGCATTGGAGCAAGCATTGCACGATCGAGGTATGCCTAAGAATGTGATTCATCATTCAGATAGAGGTGTTCAATATCTTTCTATTCGCTATACCAATCGTTTAGAAGCTGCAAATTTACGAGCATCAGTCGGTACAACTGGTGATTCATACGATAATGCTCTGGCTGAAACGGTGAATGGCTTATACAAAACAGAGGTGATTGAATATTTAAAAGCAGATTGGCAAGGTTTAGCAGATGTACAACTTGCGACACTAAACTGGGTATATTGGTTCAATAAAAAGCGTGTACACAGTGCACTGGGTTATGTATCGCCTTTTGAGTTTGAAGCAATGTACTATGATAAGATTAACCCGTTAGGTCAGGTGGCCTAACTTAAATAAAAAAATCTCCGACAAACCCGGTACGGTTCATACTGACTTTTGTTCTGCTTTGTCAGTACCATTTGCATCTGTACGAGCTTCTTTCAGAATCGACTGGTATTCGCTGTCTGACTGTAATTTTGCATAGGTCATCGACTTATCTGAGTAGTCTTGTAAATAGGTTTGAATTAAAGTTTGAATGTTGCTTTCAATTTTAGGGCCTTGACCCACCAAAGCAGGGCAAAATTCGGTCATGACTTGCGCTGCTGCAATATCTTCTTTCACGATGGTGTTGGCTTCTTCTGTGCTTAATCCCTCTAGTGCAAAAGCAGATTGAGAAATCATGATAGCCATGCCTAATCCGAAGAAATTACGTAATGTTAAGCTTTTAATCATTTTTAAAATCACATATTTATGGTGGATGCGGAGACTCAATATATATATTTTCAATTAGAATTCAATGAAAAGTTCTGACCAGTCATTTTTTAATAAAGTTTTTTGTTTTGGACTTTTTAATCGCCAATGATCATCGTAACGACTTCTAATCTTCAGTTTTGGCAGTCTTTAGGATGATCTGCTTGTTGGTGCAGGAATAATATTTAGGGATAAAAAATGCTTACGATAGGTAAGCAGTGAACTCAATAGCCCTTAGATGAGAGCTATTGGGTTTGATGTTCAAATGATCAAATATTGAGAGCTAAAAAGCACTATAAGCTTCGAATAGCCGTAATCTCATCTTGTGTAATGTTGAGTGACTCTAAGAATTTTTGATGCTCCTCAGGTTCCATCTCTTCAAATTTTTGATGCCACTTAATCATATCTTCTTTTGATAAACCTGCTGCGATCATAATCTCTACCCATTTGGCTTTATTCACGAACTTTTCCTTTAATAAAATGGACTTTTTCAATAACTCAATGATAGCTTTTTGATGAGCTCGTAAGTTATTGATCTCTTGTTCCAATGCCCGAAAATGATTTTCCAAGATCTGCCCTTGGGATATGCTAAATGGTTCTAAAAGCAAACGAATATCTGAAATGGATAGTCCGTAAGAACGGTAAGAGATGATGCTTTTAAGACGCTCAATTTCACTTTCACCGTACCACCGGTATCCATTTTCAGCGATTAAGCTTGGTTTTAATAAACCCTGTTTCTCATAATAGAGAATAGTCGTTCTGGATAACCCGAGTTTTTTCGCTAAGCGAGATACAGTAAGCATAGTTTCCATCATTCGTTCATTGTTCCATTAAGCTAAACCCTTTACTTATAGACGGGTCAATCAGGTGAATTCAAAAATATCGCAAATAAATTGATGCGAATAGAACATTTGTTATGGCTTATTTTACAGCTGTCTTTACAGCTAGCGAGCGACAACATGAGCTTAGCTGTTTAACTCAGCTCAGCTTGGTTTTAAATCGATTTAGAAAGCGAATGAAAAGTCTATAGATGTTGTGGTGTTGAAAGCCATAAACAGCCTCTATGGGCGAGGTCTTTGAAATTTAAGATTGATTTCAGTTGTGAGCACTATTATTCAGCATAGACAAAGAATAAGGTTTGGGTGCGTATCATGACTGAAGAAAAAACATTGCATGAGGTGCTGAGCAAGGTGCCTGAAGTCACTTTGTTGTTTTGGATCATTAAAATTGCGGCAACAACACTGGGTGAAACAGCGGGGGATGCCTTATCCATGTCGCTTAATCTGGGATATATCGTAAGTACGGGTATCTTCGCCGTTATTTTTGCAATATTCGTTGCAGCACAGATTAAGGCCAAAAAATATAATGCATTTTTTTATTGGTCTACAATTATTGCAACAACAACTCTAGGGACAACTATAGCGGACTATGTTGATCGTACCTTAGGACTGGGCTATTTAGGTGGCAGCTTAATCTTATTCGACTTACTTATTTTATCTTTATTGGCGTGGTACTACAGCAGCGGGTCAATTGCGGTACAAAGTATTCAATCTTCCAATAGTGAAGCGTTTTATTGGCTGACCATCATGTTTTCCCAAACATTGGGCACAGCGCTAGGGGATTGGACAGCAGATACACAAGGGCTGGGCTATACCAGTGCCGCACTTATCTTTGGCGGTTTACTTTTATTGCTGACCATGCTTTATATGTGGACCAAAATCTCTAGAACTTTCTTATTTTGGGCTGCATTTGTACTCACGCGACCATTAGGTGCCGTACTAGGGGATTTCCTAGATAAGCCCATTAGTCACGGAGGGTTGGATCTGAGTCGATTTGGCGCATCCTTTGTTCTATGTGGTTTTATAGTCTTTTGTTTGGTGGCTTTTAAACCCAAAGCAGCAGCGATTGCTCACTAAAAAAGCTCTTAGCTTTAACACTTGCTCAATGCAAGATGATTAATACAAAAACCGCTATTCTTCATCATGTTTTTTAGTGCAGAACATTTTTAAATTTTAAGGTCTGAATAGAGAGAGCTTTCGTTTGAGGGCTATTTCAAGTTCTGGTCATTGAAGTGTCATTTTATAGCTAAAAACTTAAACCTTATTCACCTTCAGATATTTCGTATTGCCGTTTAATATTTTGCGTTTTTACTCCCCAAACAGAAGATGCCGCTCTACTTTGGTGATGCTTAAAACTTTTCATGCTATCAAACACTTCCTGCACCTCCCAGATAAAAGGATCGTGGCTTTGCTTGACCTCAAAAGAAATGTAACCTTCTTCTTGATGAGTTAATTCAATATGTGCTGGAAGGAGTTCTATCACCATACGGACTTCTTCTTTAGACATACAGATTAATAGGCCATTGAGTTTAACCATAGGACTCCTTATTGATCTTCGACATTGTTAGCGTTTGTTTGTTTAGCCGAATTCATCTCATGTCTGACGCGACTAATCTGGTCATATATGACTTTGCGCATTCGGTTTATCGCACCCAGTGGTTTATGTTCAGCTAATGCATGCCATGGTGTAAAGGATAGATTTTCACAAAACTTATTTTGCTCAGTGGTATCAAAAACTTGTTGAGGAATATGAATTGTGGCCACCTTATAGAAAGGAGCTTGGTCTTCTTTCCATTCAGTCATTGAGTCTTCAACAGACATTGTGCTGGATGTCCGGGGTTGTACTAGAAATTCCATGCAGGCATCACGATCTTGTAACGTCGTTCGAAGAGCCGCTCTTAAAAAGTCCTTTTGAGGAGTAACTGGAATCGGGCTAACAACGCTTGAACATGCACGAGCAGAGTACTTTACTGCTTGACGACGCGTGCCGACTCCTAACTGATAGGGCACCATAGACCAGTATCTGGTTTGCAGTGGATTTGAAATTTTATTTCTAGTGTTTAAGGCAATCCAAGTTCCTTTGGCTCCTAATGCAAAAGGGACATGCAGTTTTTTTAGCAATCGATCGCTATTGATATCTTGCATAAATGATAGATAACGAGCGGGGTCATTGGTAAAGAATACAGGGTGATTGATCATAATGAAATCTTGCGTAGCCGCAGGTTCATCTAGAAGGTTTTTCTGAGGCACGGCTAAAAGTTTGATCGCCATGCCGCGTGCATCTTTTTTTATATCTGCCTGTTTTGCATTACTCGATCCATTCGAAAAACGAATCCACGCTTGATAAGTTTTTCCTGGAATAAAAACACCATAAGCCATGTTTTGAGGCAATGTTTCGTTTATCTTAAATTCTGCGCGTACGCAACCATGTGCTTTAGGGTGCGCATCACGTAGTGCGATATCTGTGGCATATTGTTTTCGGATCGTCATTTCAATGATGTTCGCGATTTCTTTAGCAGTGGCGGCCTCATTTGGATAAAGACTTTCACTTAGAGCATGATCTACATCTGGGTATATAAAATCTTTAGGAGAAGTCAACATTACAGGTAGTGTATTCGCTTCTACGTTAGCGGTGATACCTGTGAGCAATATGGTATGAAAAAGTAGACCTAAACGCATAGGTCTTGCGGAGTTAGGCATTGATTGTCTCCTTGCTCTAAAGCTGGATTTTTTTTAATTTTTAGCCTGATGATATGAACTTGTTTAACCGTATTTAAGACACAGAATCATGATTATATCTGTGGCATTTTTTTATTCATGGCTACTGTCTAGAAAAAACTTAATGAGGAGCTACGCTGAGTGATGCTGAAAATTTGACATTGGTTTAAAATTTGTTCGATGATGTTTATCTCCCCAAAACCAATAATGATTATAAAAGAGAACGAGCATGAGCGAAAAAACTCAAAGTCATGAATGTTTAGTCTGTGGGTAGAAATTCATCATTAAAAACCTCATTCCTATGGGGGCAATACGAAAATCTATTACCGAAGAAATTTCACATGATTTTCCAGAATGGTCGCCTCAAAGTTATATTTGCCAAGCAGACTTAACCAAATATCGAATTCAGTATGTTCATTCACTGTTAAAGTCGGAAAAGGGCGAAGTGACTGATCTTGAATATGAGGTGATTAAAAGTTTGCAACAACATGAAGTGATCACCAAAAATGTTGAAAAGCAGTTGGATCAAAATTGGACTTTAGGGGAAAAGCTGGCATATAAAATTGCGACCTTTGGCGGTAGTTGGGCTTTTCTCATGTGCTTTGCAACTTTCCTAGCCATTTGGATTATTGTAAATACAGTAGTCATGGTTACGCATCCTGCCGATCCGTATCCCTTTATTTTATTAAATTTAATTTTATCCTGTATTGCAGCGATTCAAGCTCCTGTGATTATGATGAGCCAAAATAGACAGGAAGCTAAAGACAGATTGCGTTCGCAAAACGATTATAAAATTAATTTAAAGGCAGAGTTAGAAATTCAACATTTAAATGAAAAACTAGATCATTTGTTGATGCATCAGTGGAATAGGTTAGCCCAAATACAAGAAATACAACTGGATTTGTTATCCGAAATGAGTAAAAAACGCGAATAACTTGTCTCAATATCCAAACACTTAAAAGCATGTTTTGTAATAGTGAGTCATAGCTGGAATTGCTCTCTTAAATATTTTTAACTCATTGCTTTATATTTATTTGTTTATGTAAGAGAAGAGTAGTTTTATAGAATCAAGAGATCTATATGTTATCTTTTTGAAGGCGTACTCTCCAGTAAACACTTTAAACCTATGCTTAGCTTCTTCTATTTTTAAGCTCTCTCTTTTGTACTCTGTTCATGCAAGAGTAAAGTACTCACCCAGATCAATGATTTCATCTTTTCAGATTGCCTGATCTCAATGTATAGTCGTTCTGCATCGAGGACTCTATAGCTTTTCTTTTCGCTTTAAAGATTTAGTTTTTTTTAAAGCTACCCCCAAATCTACCTGTATGAATTGCAGATTAAAAAGACGAAGACGAGTGCAAAATAGATGTATAAGGCTTTTACCGACTCATATAGATTTAAGAAGATCCATCAGTGAATATTTTAATAGCTAATGACGATGGTGTTTTTGCACCAGGTATTCAAGCGCTCGCACATGCTTTACGTCCATTAGGTCGCGTGGTGATTGTAGCACCCGAAAGTGAACGCAGTGGTTTTTCCAGTGCTTTGACTTTAGATCGACCCTTACGCCCAATCGAAATTGCACCCGACATGTGGGCAGTCAATGGAACACCCGCCGACTGTGTCTATTTGTCCATGAATGGCTTATTTGACTTTGAGTTTGATCTGGTTGTTAGTGGCATCAATAGCGGGGCAAACTTGGGTGATGATGTACTCTACTCAGGTACAGTTGGAGCAGCATTTGAAGGGCGTCTAATGAAACAGCCAGCCATTGCGGTATCACTTGCGGGCCCTGAAGTGCGTTCGTACAACAGCCCAGAAGATTATCATCATGCCGCACAGTGGGTGCATGATTTTGTGAAGCAAGGTTTGCCTGCATTGCCACCACGCCATATTTTAAATATTAATATTCCAGATGTTGCTGAGTTACAGGGCGCTAAAATTACTTATCAAGGACGTCGTCGTCAGTCTAAGCCGATTACCAGTCATGTTGACCCACGTGGTCGTCAAGTGTACTGGATTGGGCTTGCAGGTGAAGCTGTGGCAGAACCGAAAAGAGGCTATGATGAGGTAGAGTCAGACTTTTTCGCTGTGGCAAATGGTTTTGTCAGTATTACGCCTATTCAGATGGATGCAACCAACTATGAAGTTTTGCATGCATTACAAGGGCAAATAAGTGCGTAAAAGTCGCTACAGCTGAGCAATACAAGGAATGTATTCAGCTGTTTGTTATAACTTTGTGAAAATACGCGCAGAGATACTATTTTCACATACTTTTTTGCTAATCTTAGCGCAAATTAAACTGATTAATTTTTGTATTTTTAGAGAGTAAGATAAATGTCTGTGTTGTCTCAAATTCGTTTCATTGCAATTCCTACAGCACTACTGAAAACTGTCGTGTTATCCACAGCTGTAGTTTCAACTGTTATTTTGAGTGGTTGTGCTTCTAAACCACAGGTTAACAATGCAACACGTTTTGCGAAAGCACCAGACTATTATACAGTTCGTTCAGGCGACACGCTGAGCGGTATTGCAACTCGTTATGGGCTGAGTTATACCTCTGTTGCAGACATGAATGATATTGCTGCGCCGTATCGTATTTATGTGGGGCAGTCATTACGTTTAAAAGGCTCGGGTAGCCCACGTACAACTACGACGCAACCTATTACACAAACCGCTCCAATTCAACGTCAAAATATTGGTCTCCCGAGTCAAAATACGACCACCACAACCACAACAACTCCTGCTAAAGTACCGACCGCACCTGTTGTGAGCTCGAAAAGTTCAACTTTACGCTGGGTAAAACCAAGTAATGGCGCTGTTTTGCAAGGTTATAATTTAGCAAATAATGTGAAAGGTATTCGCTATGCTGGTAACCAAGGTGATCCAATTTATGCAGCAGCAGATGGCCAAGTGGTGTATGCAGCAGACGGATTGAAAGAATATGGGAACTTAATTTTGGTTAAGCATATTGATGGTTATATCACAGCATATGCACACAACAGTGCGATGAATGTGAAGAGCGGTCAAAATGTGACGGCAGGACAGAAAATTGCTGAAATGGGATCCACAGGTGCAACGCGCACCATGTTAGAGTTCCAAGTACGCTTAGATGGCAAGCCAATCAATCCGACTATAGTTTTACCATTAAATTAAAAAATCTGGATGCAACGCAAAAAATTCACCGTATAATACAATGAGTTGTTTTTATCAAATAGATGAAAACTTCTCATGAATCCAGAGAGAATTTTATGTTAGATCAACTACGGGCAATGGGTGTTTTTGCTTGTGTTGTCGAAAAGAGTTCATTTAGTGGTGCTGCGCGTGAGTTAGGCATCACTACAAGTGCTGTGAGTCAGCAAATTCGTTCTTTAGAGCAAGAGATGGAAGTTGTTCTTTTACATCGCTCAACAAGAAAGTTGAATTTAACTGAAGCAGGCCAGGCTTTTTTCCACAGCTGTCAAGAAATGCTCGCCGCTGCTGAACGTGGCAAAATACGTATTAATGAATTGCGCGATGATCTCGTGGGTGAGCTGCGAATAGCCACTACGCCAGAGTTAGGTGCCAATCATGTGATTCCTGCTTTGTCGCATTGGATGTCTGCACATCGTGGATTATCTATTCATATTGAAGCAGATAATCATTATGTGGATTTGATGAATGGGCGAATTGATATTGCCCTAAGAATGAGCCCAACGGTTGACGATCAAAGCGTACATGTCGTGCCATTGGCGCGCGTGGAACAGATTTTGGTTGCTTCACCGAGCTATTTGAATCAGTCTGCACCAATTTCACGACCTGAAGATTTGAAAAATCATGATCTTATTCCGATCACGATTATGAAGAACAATCATGATTTTGATTTTAAAAATGTGGTGACAGGTGATGCGGTTAAACTTGAGATGAAATCAAGAGTAGCCAGTAATAATATTTTAGTGACAAAGACTTTATGCCAACATGGGCATGGAGTTGCACGTATTTTATATTTGGATGTGCAAAAAGAATTGGTTAACGGTTCTTTAGTGGAAGTTCTTCCAGAGTGGAAGCTCCCTAACTTTACGCTATATGCCATCATTTCAAAGCATGAACAACAGCCGATGAAGATCCATCGTTGTCTGGATGCATTGAAACAATACTTTTGCCAACTACCCGGCGGTCGTATTTACCAAGAAGCAAGCTAATTCGATAGAGATTGTAACTGACGATCAGTCAACCCATACACATGCTTATAAATTTTAAATGACATAACTACATAATTTGAGTTAAGCGGTTCACATGGAACTGCTTAACATGGAGAGCAGCAGAGAAAGGCCAAAGCACTTACATCTGTTGCTCTTTATTTTTTTCATTCAAAAAGAATAGCAATACTTTTATTTCAAGCTATCTAAGCTTATTCAGCCTGATCTTGTGTTAATTCTAAAGCACGTTGGTAAGCAATTTTCTTTTTAATGCCGGTCAAATCAGCCGCTAACTGTGATGCAGCTTTCACTGACAAATCTTGTAAGAGACGCGTTAAAAGCTGGTCGAGTTTTTCTTGTGCCATATCTTTTTCAGTGGTTGCGCCACCAACAACCAATACAATCTCACCTTTTTGTTGATGATGATCGTTTGCAATAAATTCAACCAACTCACCTAATGTCATCTTCTTGATGGTTTCAAAGGTTTTGGTAATTTCACGGGCAAAACCGACAGGGCGGTCAGCACCAAAGACTTTAGCCATGTCACTGACACTGTCTAAAATACGATGTGGTGCTTCATAAAAAATCAGGGTTTGCGTTTCGTCTTTGAGCTTTTCCAAACTTGCCAGTCGTTGGGTTTGTTTAGAAGACAAAAAACCTTCAAAGCTGAAACGATCACTTGGTAAGCCCACTGAGCTTAAAGCTGCAATGGCAGCACATGCGCCCGGTACAGGGATTACGCGGATATTATGCTCTTGTGCCGCACGAACCAATTTAAAACCTGGATCACTGATAAGAGGCGTTCCTGCATCACTGATAAGCGCCATATCTTCACCGTTCAACAAACGCTGAATAAGGATGTCAATTTTGTTGCTTTCGTTATGCTCGTGGCATGCAGTAAGTGGAGTTTGAATATTAAAGTGTTTCAGTAATTGTGCTGAAGTTCGTGTATCCTCAGCAGCAATGATTTTGACTGATTTTAGTACATCAATTGCGCGGTAAGTCATGTCATCTAAGTGCCCAATAGGGGTTGCGACTACAAATAACTGGGCACTCATGGGTTTTCTCCGCGTTGCAAAATAATAAAATGATGGGTGAGGTTGGATGCTGTGTCGCATTCAACCGATACCGCGATAAGCATTCTACCTGAATTGTCCGTCGTGGCGTGAGCTAGAATGTTGTCGGCGATGGATTTGCAGGAGTCGGGAAGACATTCGATTGAAATCTAAACGCCAAGAAGGCTTTAAAACGTAAAATGAAATGAATTGTTTGGTTCGAGAGACTCACAGCAGTGGTTTTAAACATCAAGACGTAAAATTTTTGATCGAAATTGAGTTTTTCGAAATGTGATGATTAAAAAATAAAAAACGAAATGGGGGAAGATAAAGAGATGAAGCTGGGACAATGGGCAGAGCAACAAGCTTTGACTGTGCTAGAAGAACAGGGGTATGTTCATGTGCAGTCCAATTATCACTCGCGCTTTGGAGAAATTGATCTGATTGTACAAAAAGGGCAGGAATTGGTTTTTGTTGAGGTCAAAGCACGCTCAAAAACGCGTTTTGCGCAGGCTATTGAAACAATTTCCTATTCAAAACAACGCAAAATAGCAAAAACGGCCATGTTATTTTTACAAGATCATCCACATTTCCAGCAATATTATTGCCGCTTTGATGTGATTTGTTTTGATTTTTTTAAAGAAATTGCAAAAACCATACAGCAAGATTTTTCAAAATTCACTTATGATCAGCAATGGATAGAAAATGCTTTTACTTTTGATCAAGACTTTATTAATCTTTGAACAAAATCAAAGCTGAAATGCTGAATTAAAATAGTTTGAAAAGTTGAGGAGTCTTGCTGAGTGTTCAATCGTATTGCAATGACCGTATTATGCGTCGCAAGTTTATCTGGATGTGCAAGTTTCATTTCGGGTGGGACAGGAACAGCCGCTGTAGGAACAGAAAGCGGTGCACGTTCATTAGGGCAGGTCTTTATTGACTCTTCAATTGAGCGTACTGCAAAAATTAACTTATATAAATTGGACAGTCGTTTTAAACAGTCACGCGTCAATATCGAAAGTTTTCATGGCAATGTCTTATTAACAGGACAAGTACCCGATCAACACTTACGTCAGTTGGCTGAAGACAATGTACGTGCGATGTCGGATGTCAAAACCGTGCATAACTACATTACAGTTGGAAACCAAATTAGTTATAGCACCATCATGCAAGACACCTCAGTTACGGCAAATACACGTGGCTTGATCATGAAAGCTGCTGTTGTTTCAGATGCGAAAGTGCGTATTCACACTGAAGATGGCGTGTTATATGTGATGGGACGTTTAAATGGTGCTGAAATTACCGATTTAAACCAAGTGTTACAGCAAGTGGGGAATGTGACTAAAATTATCACACTGGTGGATAATATAGAGCAACAGACGCAAACGACCAGTGCATTTGCATCACCAATGATTAATTCAACACCGACAGAGCAAACGCCTGTTGCGATAGACCCAGACCAAGTTGAGCCAAATAATGTTCAATAAGCTTCAGCCTTTTGTTCAAAGACTGAATCGTTCGGTAGAGTATGCAAGATTACTGTATCGTGACTTTCGTATTTATGATGTCGGTAGTTATGCCCTAAACCGCTTAACACCGCGTAAGGGTTATTCGGTCCAAGAAAATGTGGCCTATGGGTTACGCGCGCGACACCGTTTAGATCTGTTTTGTACACAAACACCGCGTGAACATCGGCCTCTGATTGTATTTGTGCATGGCGGCGCGTGGATGCATGGTGATAAAAAAGATTATCATTTTATTGGCGAAGCCTTTGCCAAAGAAGGCTTTGATGTGGCGGTGATTAACTATCACTTAGCGCCTGAGCATATTTTTCCTGCCTCAATTGATGATCTTAGCTTGGCTTTAAATTATCTCAATGTACATCAGCTGAAGTATCAAATTTTGACTGAAAAAGTGGTATTGATGGGGCATTCTGCTGGTGCGTTTAATGTGATGTCTGCGCTTTATCATCCGAAACCGTATGAAATACAATGCCGTAGTCAAATTACCGCCATTATTGGTTTGGCAGGACCTTATCATTTCGACTATAAAGGCGATCCAATTTGTGCAGATGCTTTTGATCAGAACAGACCTTATCAAGAAGTGATGCCGTATTATTTCGTCGAGTCGAATACAGTTAAACATTATCTGTTGGTTGCAGAGAATGATGATGTAGTCGGGTTGAGCAATGCTGTTGATTTGGATCGTAGATTGAAAGAAAAAGGCAACTACAGTCAACTTTGGACGGTGCCGCGCATCGGCCATATTTCAATGATTGGTTCAGTATCGAGTTTATTTAGTCGTTACTTCACGACCAAGCAAAAAATTATGCAGGCGCTCGAGGATGCGCTTAAGCACTAATTGGGTTTTAAGGTGTATTTGTTGTAGAGATGGTGAGTGAGCTTACAGCCACTCACGTGTATCATCTGCGACTGTTGTGCCTTCTGTCGCATGCATGATCATGGCATGTGCAATACTGCCTTTGAACGGAATTTCAGGCAATTGATCAAACTTGAAGAATTGGGCATCGCTGATTTCTTCTTCTTGTAAGCAAAGCTCACCCGACGCGTATTCTGCTTTAAACGCAATCATTAAGTTACTTGGGAAAGGCCAAGGCTGACTCGCTAAGTATTGAACATTTTTAACTTGAATGCCTACTTCTTCCAATGTTTCGCGGCGTACAGCTTCTTCTAATGTTTCACCGACTTCAACAAAACCTGCAATCAACCCATACATATTGCTACGGGTATTCCGTGCATTTTTTGCCAACAAAATTTCATCTTCACCTCGTGTAATGACGGTGATGACACAGGGTTGTACCCGTGGATACTGATGATAACCGCAGGCAGGGCAGATCATGGCATATTCGCTGGCATGTGCTTCTGTGGCGTGGCCGCAATGACTACAAAATTTATGATTGCGACGCCATTCTAGCAGTTGAATAGCTCGGCTGGCCTGTTCGAATTGTTTGGTGCTCCAGAGTGGAAGCAACTGGCGAATTGGGATGAGTTCTAAGCCTTCAGGAATCGGCTCATTGTCTAGCAGGTCTCGGGCAATCACTTGATCACCCGAGTGAAAACTTAAATCACTTGCTAGCTTTTCTACACGAGGCAATTGAAAGTTATGGTCCACCAACAATTGCTGTTGGTGGAAAATATAAGCAAGTGAAAGTTCTGACATTAGGCAACAGTCTTTAGTTTTTGGCTACTGTTCAATGCTACATCAAACATACTGTGTAATACAGGCTGTTTGTTTTTTAAGTTATCAATCAGCATATCTGCACTTGCGAGTGCATCAAGTACATGATTCACCTGAGCAGCAGTGAGCGCAGTTTCAGCCGTGATTTGTTGTTGCACAAAATCTGCTGAAATATTCAGGGCGGTTTGACCATTTTCTGCACCTAAGAACAACATTGCGCCCGCAACTTCACGTAGTTGCGCAGGAGTATTCTCAAGAGCACTTAAATCTTGTTCTTGCTGATATTGCGCCAACGCTTGACTACTTAAGTCAATAGACGTTTTAGCCTCAGTCAATAAAGCAGCATGGGCTTCATCTAAACGGTCTAGTGAAATATTCATGTTGTTCACACGAAGCTGTAGGCGGCTTGAAGTATGGTGACGTTCTAACACTCCAATCGAGTTCATTGCCGACAAGATCACGTTCATCAACTGCTGCGCAAAACCTTCATCTTTCAGCATATCTGCTTGACTAAGTGATGCTGCTTGACGGTTTAAGTCATTATGCGCTTCATTTAAGTTCAACACTTTGAAGATGTTCGCCAAATCGATCAGTTTTGCTTGGAGCTCTTGGGTCTTTTCAGGGGTCATGTTTTGGTAGTTGTACTCAATGTCATTGCGGATTTGCGACATTTCGGTGGTTACCAAATCACTGATGGTATGCATCGTGTCGAAATCTGGGCCATACAGATGACGACTGAAAACTTGCAGCTGCGTATCTGTGAGTAAGTCATCGCCAATATTGAGTTTGCCACGGATGTGTTGGGATACTTCGTCTTCTTGGCTGATACATAAGCTGAGAATGTTGGCAAGATCGGTGAGGCTGGCTTTGAAACGTTCAGGCGCAGTAAAGAACTGTGCAATGTTACGTTCGATGCTAATCAAAGTACGTAAACGTGGTTCATTAATGAGCAATTGTTCAATTTGATTGAGTGCAACATAGACCAAGTTCCAATACTGTTTACTCGGCGTTTGTTCTGCTAGACCCGCTAAATAAGTTCCCACCAATTTCATTGCTTGTAAATCAAGTTCGCTTTCTTCTTGTTTCAACATTTGACTTAAAGACAGCTTGTACAGGCGGTGAACATATTGAGATTTTTCAAGACTTGGCGCTTGAGGGAGGTTGAAATCTGGGGTGATACAGTCTAGTAAGGACTCGATGTGCTGACCTTCTTGCGTTAAAGGCTTTGCTAATGCAATTTCAAGACGGTTTAAGGTATCGAGTAAAAACTGTGGAATTTTCACCTCTCTTAAGCAAATGAACTCAATATAGCGCTTCAGCATGGTCGTGCCTTCGCTGAGTGCAATCACATCTGGCGTATTAATCTGTGCAGGATTCCCTATGATCTTGCGCATAAGCTCTGCGGAATATTCAGCAATTTTGGCCAAGCTCGACATATCAATCAATGCAAGCACTTGAGCGCATTGCTCAAATTGGTTTAATGCATCGTCAATCCCAAAAGGTAAAGTCTGATCTTCTGCTAAGGTGCTCACAGCTGATTCAACCAGCTTAATGGAGTTATCCACTTCATTTTTTATTATCAGCAGCGCCGTTGGATCAAAATGAATAGAGGTTTGGTAAGACATTGATCTGCACCTATCCTAGTGTTTTATCGTGTTTATATGCGGCCCAAAGAAGGCATAGCAACTTGTTCATCACTATAGCCTAACTGAAAAATCTTGTAATACAAAAGTTAACAAAAACTTTAGAATTTATTTGGCAAAAAGGCAGGGTGTGCCATGTTTTTCTTGGTATTGTTTGACCCAAGTCTCATGTGCTTCAAGTTCTTCGGCTGAAGGCTGAATTACCGCCAGTTCAATATCCAGTGCTTGACGCTGACTTTGCCCATTTTGTTGTTCACTATGTGACAGGGCATCCATATCAAAGGAAACCTGACCACCTGTCATAGCCAAGTAAACGTCGGCTAGAATTTCAGCATCCAGTAAGGCCCCGTGGAAGGTACGGTCACGCTGCGGAATTTCGTAACGGCGAACTAAGGCATCGAGTGAGTTTTTTTGCCCCGGATGCTTAGATTTTGCCATCGCGAGGGTATCTGTCACCGCACAAACTTCAGAAAGCGCAACAAATCCTGCACGCTTGAACTCCATGTCTAAGAAGTTCATATCGAAGCTTGCATTATGCGCAATGATTTCCGCACCTTTGAGATAGGCAAATAAGGTGTCGGCAATCTCTTGATATAGCGGTTTATCTTTTAAAAAGTCATCAGAGATCCCGTGGACATTTTCAGAGTCGCCCACAGGTTTTTTCGGGTTGATGTAGATATGAATAGAGCTGCCTGTGAGCTTCCGGTTCACCATTTCAATCGCACCAACTTCAATAATGCGATCGCCATCTTGATAATAGAAACCGGTGGTCTCTGTATCGAGGATGAGCTGTCGAGGTCCAAAGACCTCAACTTTACGTGGAGTAATCACAATTTGTGGATGTTGTTTGAGTTGTGTTAAATCGACACTTGTTGCAACTTCAGGCGTTTGTTCAATAGAAGGCACCGTTGTATCCAGTTCTGGTTCAGCGACTAAACTTGGTTCTTGTTCTGCAACGTGTATTTCACTTTCGGTTAAATCTTCGCTGTCATCGGCTTCTTCGTCATCGAAACCCAAACCAAAAGGATCGTTTAATAACCAGTCTGGCTCAACTTTTTTTTTATCTACAGACGGTTCTATTGTCACTGTTTTAGACTGACGATGTTGAGCCTGTGTTTGATCAGCACCGAGGTTCGCCAATTGATCTGCCATTTCGTTACCTTCATGACCTGCATGGCCTTTGACCCAGTGCCAGTCGATATCACGACCTTGGCAGGCTGCATCGAGTTTTTTCCACAAATCTGGATTTTTAACATCTTTCCAGTTCTTCTTTTTCCAACCTGTAATCCACTCGGTAATGCCGCGTTTGACATAGGTTGAATCTGTCCAGACTACCAACTTCGCGTCGGTTGGGCAGAAAAGAATGCCTTCAATGGCCGCGGTCAGTTCCATACGGTTATTGGTGGTGTTGTCTTCACCGCCACACAGTTTATGTTCTTCAGTTTCTGTAATAATGTAGGCGCCCCATCCCCCAAGACCAGGGTTTCCACGACAAGCACCATCGACATACAGGGTAATTGTTTGTGACATACACAACTTCCGTAAACTGAAAATTAAAACTAAGCGGGCACCATTGTATAACGCAAATGCACTAGAGAAGTGTATAAGATGCAGCTTTTTTAATTTCTTGTAACATTTATACTGATTTCAAGTTAAATTAACGCCTTGTGTCTGCGGCGTGCTTTACTACAATGGCAGATCTAAAAAATAAATTTTATACGAGTTGTTTGGATTTTCTTATGTATAAGTCAGCTGCCATTTTTGGCCAACCGATGTTACCGACATTATTTAAAATTACAGTACTCGGTTCAGCTCTCGCGACACTTGGACTGGCTGGTTGCTCCTCGACGCAAAGTGCAACGCAAACATCTAAATCCAAACAAGTCGGATCAAACTACTTAGACGCAAATAGTCTAGATTCTTTAGAAGATTTACTTTCTGCAACCGACATGCGTGCGGTGGAAGGGGATCGCCTGTTGGTGTTAAAGCACGGTGACGTTTGGAAGCGTATGACCGTGGGCTTTAAAATGAACAGCGATCATTGGAATCCGCGTATTGATGCACAGCGCGGGTGGTTCATTTCACGTCAACCGTATTTGGATCGTTTAAGTGCACGTGCTTCACGTTATTTGTATCACACCGTTAAAGAAGCTGAGCGTCGCGGTTTACCAACAGAGCTGGCTCTACTGCCTGTGATTGAAAGTTCGTATGACCCTGCTGCAACCAGTAGTGCTGCTGCTGCGGGCTTATGGCAGTTTATTCCAAGTACGGGCCGCATTTATGGCTTAAAACAAAGTAGCCAATATGACGGACGCCGTGATGTGGTCGAGTCAACGCGTGCTGCGTATGAGTTCTTGGGCAGTTTATATAACCAGTTTGGTTCGTGGGAACTTGCGCTAGCAGCTTATAATGCAGGTCCGGGCCGTATTCAACAAGCAATTAACCGTAATAAAGCAGCGGGCTTACCAACGGATTATTGGTCGTTAAAACTGCCAGAAGAAACCATGAACTATGTGCCACGGTTCTTGGCGGTTGCGCAGATCATTAAAAATCCAAATGCCTACAACATCAATTTACCACCGATTGCCAACCGTCCACACTTTAGAGAAGTTACTGTGGGCGCGGTGAGTCTAAATGAAGTTGCGTCGATTACCGGTTTAAGTCGTGCCGAGCTGTATCAGTTAAACCCGGGACACCGCGGTGAATGGATTGATGGTGCAAGTCCAATGCGGATTTTAATTCCTGCGGATTTGAGTCCTTCTGTTGATGTACGTTTGAAGAAATTACAGGGTGGTTCTGGTGGCTTATGGGCATCTGCAAATACCAAGCTGCCTGAAAATAACCAAACGATTCAACCAAGCAAAATCGAACCGCCAACGTTGAACACCAAAGCGATCACACCGTCGAAAACTACACCACCTGTTTTAGCGACGACAACAACAAAAACCACAACAGGAAAGCCTGCCACTTCGTCTACAGTAACGTCGTCGAGCAGTACTGCTATTGCGACGCCGTCTCGTGGTTCAACGCCTAAGGGTTCTAATGCCCTGGCTGCTTTTGCTGCCAATAGTGATATTCCAAGTGCGCCGCGTATTCCAGTTGCGGTTACGCCAGCGACCCCAGTGAAACCTGTTTCCGTTGAACCACCAATTTCAGCAGCAGAGCGTGAGCAGTTAACCGCGGCAATTCAAGCCGAAGGTCAAAGCAAAACTGTCGATGAAGTTCTGAAACCAGTTGCGACGAAAGCAGAGCAAGCTGAAGTGGTAGCTGAAATTCAAGCTTTGGCCCCTCAAGGCACAGAAATTGTGGATCCTTTAGATGGTAAAATTAAGCTCACCGCAATTCAAACCAGTCAGTCTGTGGCTGAGCTGCAAGGCAAAGAGTTAACCAAAGGTTTTGCTTATCCAAAATCTGTGGCTGACAATACCCGCTTAGATTCAGATGAAGTGAAACGTAATCAAGGCAAAAACTTTGTTAAGACTGACTCTGAAATCGTAATTGTGCCGCCAAAAGGTAAACGTTCAACTTATACCGTACAACCGGGCGATACTTTGGCGCTGATTGCTGCCAAAAATGGGGTGAACTGGCGTGATGTGGCGAAGTGGAACCAAATGGATGCCAATGCCACACTTTATGTCGGTACATCGATTTATTTATATGATGCAAAACCACAAGCTGAAAAAGTCGAAGCTCGTTCTACCGTGAAAGCTGAGACTAAACCCGAGAGTTATACTGTTCGTGCCAATGATACCTTAACCGGTATCGCGGATGAGTTCGGTTTAAGCTTAAAACAGTTGGCCGACTATAACGGTTTAAGCGTGACGAGTGGTGTACGTGTGGGACAAAAGCTTTCTTTAAAAGAAACGGCTCAATCCCGTGCTAAAATCAATGATGAGAAAGCTACTAACCAAACCAAAGTAGCAACCCAGTTTTATACAGTGAAACGTGGTGAATATCTGAAACTGATTGCAGACCGCTATGCGCTGTCAAATCAAGAATTGGCAGATTTAACACCGGGTTTAAATGCGGGCAGCAACCTGTTAGTTGGACAAAAAATTAATGTGCCACTTAATGATGTTAAAAGCTTAGCGACAAGTAGTGCTAAAATGCCTTCAGTTAAAGCTGAGCCGCAGTTCAAAGTTGAAAGCTATAAAGTACAACGTGGTGATACATTGTATAGCATTGCATCACAGTCGAAGATGAGCCTGTCGGAGCTGGTTGATCTCAACAATCTTTCAAGCAATAGCGGCTTGCAAGTGGGTCAAAGTATTAAGATCCCTGCGGGTTCAACCGTGCCAGATACTTACACCGTTCAGTCGGGGGACTCATTAACTGCAATTGCTTCGAAATATAATTTGGGTATGGATTATATTGCTGACCTCAACAATATGAGTCGTACAGCGGGCTTACGTGCGGGTCAAAAGCTCAAATTAACGGGTGAAGTGCCTGCTGTTGAAACGCCGAAAACAGTCGAAAAACAAACTACTGCAAGTAATAACTCAACGGATATTCACGTTGTGAAATCGGGTGAAACCCTAAATAGCATTGCGCGTAAATATCACTTGCAACTGAACTATTTGGCTGAATTGAACAACCTGAGCCGTACTGCGAATGTTCGTGTGGGTCAGCGTTTGAAAATTGAAGGTGATGTTGATTCAACTCCAATCAAAACAGAAACAGTGGCAGCAAAACCACAAGCAACTTCAGGTCGGGCAACTGAAGCTTATAAAGTGAAGTCAGGCGAGTCGTTAAACTCAATTGCAAGCCGTGCTGGGATGTCAGTGTCAGAGCTTGCTGCTTTAAATAACCTCAGTGCACGTGCGGGCTTACAAGTTGGGCAGACCATTCAAATCCCAAAACTGATTACGCAGTACACAGTGAAACGTGGTGATACCCTAATTGGACTGGCAAGTCGTTATGGTATGGACACCTCGCAATTGGCTGAGCTCAATGATATAAAACCGAATACGCAGTTGCGCATTGGCGATGTAATTAAGGTGCCGAACTAATATTGAGTTGAAATGCAATTTCAGAGAAAGCCCCGATGAAGGTTAGAACAACACTCTTGCTGTTCAGCCTTGTAACGATACCTTTAAAGGCATGGTCTGCAGTGCAGACCATGCCTTTTATTGCACCTTATGGTACGCCTAAATACAGCCAATTGGATCATCTGCCTTATGCCAATGTGCAGGCGCCAAAGGGTGGCGAATTAACACGTGCAGTCATTGGGAGTTTTGATAACTTAAACAGCATGAATGGTCGCGGTACTGCGGTTGAGGGAACCAATTATTTATTTGACTCACTTATGAGTAGTTCTTTGGATGAGCCTGCGGTGATGTATCCATTGCTGGCAGAAAAGGTCAGCTATGACCCGAAAAACTTTAACGCGATCATTTTTCATTTAAACCCAAAAGCACGCTTCAGTGATGGCAGTATTGTTACCGCAGCCGATGTAAAGTTCAGTTTTGATATCTTTCAAAGCAAGTCCAATTTCGGCTTACAGATGTATTTGTCGGATTTAGCCAAGACCGAAGTATTGTCCAAATACAGCGTCAAAATGCATTTTAAAACACGAAATAATGTGGAAATGCCTTTGATTGTGGCCAGAATGCCAATTTATTCCAAAAAAGACTGGCAAGGCAAAGATTTCAGTCAAACTTCGGTCAAACCGATTTTAGGTTCAGGCCCTTACCTCTTAGAGAAAATCAATGCAGGGCAGCGGGTTGTTTATAAGCGTAATCCAAAGTATTGGGCCAGAGATTTAAAGGTCAACCAAGGACGCTATAATTTTAACCGCGTGGGTTATGTGTATTACCGCAGCAAAGATATTGCTTTTACTGCGTTTAAGGCGGGTTTATATACCTTGCATGAGGAAGAGTCTGCACGACAATGGGTGACAGCCTATAACTTTCCCGCAGCGAAACAAGGTCTCGTTAAAAAATATCGCTTTAAGCATTTCAATCCAATTCCAACGCAAAGTTTTGTATTTAATACCCGTCGTCAGCCTTTTCAAGATATTTATTTTCGCCAAGCTTTAACCTATGCCTACGACTTCGAGTGGCAAAACAAGGCGATGTTCTATGGGCAATATCAACGCTTGCAAAGTTATTTTTCTAACAGCGAACTAGAGGCGAAGGGTCTACCTTCGGCTGCTGAAATCAAAATCTTAAAGCCTTATTTGGCAAAATTGCATCCCGTGCAGCGAGATGGTGTTTTAAAAAATTGGCGTTATTCAGCTTCAGATGGATCGGGCTATAATCGAAATAATTTACTCATCGCACGACAGATTTTATTAAAAAATAGCTATACATATAATGCAAAAGGTCAACTGTTAGATCGGAAAAATAAGCCGATTCAGTTTGAGTTTCTGATTCAGCCGAGTGATGCTGTACGTGAAATTACGCCTTTTGTTCGCCATCTAAAGCGCCTAGGAATACAGCTGAACATTCGACAGGTTGATACACCGCAGTACTATGAGCGTATGCGGACTCAAGATTTTGATATGACCCTACAAACGATGCCACAGTCTTTGACACCGGGCAAAGAACAGGTGCAACTGTGGGGCAGTGCTTCAGCCCATCAGGTGGGAAATTATAATTATTCGGGTATTCAAAATCCGGTGATCGATCAGATGATCCAACAGTTGATTCAAGCGCCTGATCGTAAGCAAGTGGTGGTGCAAACGCGTATTTTAGATCGCTTGTTGCGTGCAGGTTATTATCAAATACCGACCTATGGTAAAGCGGATCAATGGTATGCCTATTGGAACATGTATCAAAAACCGGCACGGAGTCCACAGTTGCATGTCGGTTTGGATTATTGGTGGAGTGATGCCAAACAGGCGAAAAAGGTGAGTCAGTACTTAGGTCAGGCAGCCAAGCCATAAGCTGGCATAGGGGGTGAGATGCGTATGTATATATTCAAAAGGCTGTTGCTGATCGTTCCGACCTTATTTCTGATTTTGCTGATCAATTTTGCTGTGATTCAAATTGCACCCGGTGGGCCTGTTGAGCAAGCCATTCAACAAGCGGAAGCTATGCAAACTTTGGGTAATTTGGGCGGTGCAGGTGGAGGCTCAAATGTCTATCAAGGCGCGCAAGGACTCAGTGATGAAATGCTCGCAAAGATCAAAGCACATTATGGTTTTGATCAGCCCATGCATATACGTTTCTTTGAAATGGTGAAAAATTATGCGCAACTAGACTTCGGCACGAGCTTTTTTAAAGACCAACCTGTTACAGCACTGATTAAGGATAAATTACCTGTATCCTTGTCCTTAGGGCTGTGGAGTGCTTTACTGATTTATCTGATTTCCATTCCTTTGGGCATCAAAAAAGCCCGATTGCACGGCACGTTGTTTGATCAGTCGACCTCGCTACTGTTGGCAGTGGCCTATGCGGTTCCTGCGTTTATTTTTGCAATTCTCCTGATTGTCTTTTTTGCAGGCGGTTCTTATTTCCAATGGTTCCCTCTACAAGGTTTGGTCTCGGAAAATTTTGCGGACTTGTCGCTATGGGGCAAAATTAAAGATTATTTTTGGCATATGGCTTTACCGCTTTTGGCGATGGTGATTGGTGGCTTTGCCACAGTGACTTATCTCACCAAGTATTCGTTTATGGAAGAGCTAGGCAAGCCTTATGTGCTGACGGCACGTTCCAAAGGCCTGACTGAGTCTCAAGTGTTGTATGGTCATGTGTTTCGTAATGCAATATTGATTGTGGTAGCAGGCTTACCTGAAGCTTTAATCGCTTACTTCTTTGTGGGCAATTTATTTATTGAGATCATATTTAATCTGGATGGTTTAGGCCTATTGGGCTTTGAGGCGATTGTGCAACGAGACTATCCTGTGATTTTTGGCACATTGTTCATTTTTACTTTGTTGGGCTTGCTGCTGCGTCTGATTGGCGATGTGTTGTATCAGCTGATTGATCCGCGAATACATTTTGATTCGCAAGGGAGAGGCTGATGTCACCCATTTTACAGGCAGGTTTCAAACGATTTAAGCAAAATAAGCTCGGTCTTAGTTGTAGTATTTTATTTATCTGTGTTTTTGTACTGTCTTTAGCCTCAGAGCTAATCGCGAATGATAAACCACTATTGGTTAAGTATGATCAGACCTTATATTTCCCTGTATTGAAACACTATCCTGAAACGACTTTTGGCGGTGTTTTCGAAACTGAAACTGAATATAAAGATCCAGTGGTACAGCAGCTGATTCAAGCAAAAGGTTGGGTTGTTTGGCCGTTGATTCGATATTCATATCAAACCCCCAATGTAGATTTGACAGTCCCTGTACCGTCACCACCCACAATGCAAAATTGGCTCGGGACAGATGACCAAGGTCGTGATGTCTTGGCACGCGTGTTGTATGGTTTACGTGTCTCATTGCTGTTCGGTTTTATTTTGACTTTCAGTTCAGCTGTACTGGGCATAGTGATTGGAGCAATACAAGGTTATTACGGTGGTTGGATCGATTTAATCGGGCAGCGCATTTTAGAAGTGTGGGGCGGGTTACCCATGCTGTTCATGGTGATGATTTTAGTCAGTATGTTTAGCCCAAATATTTACTGGCTGTTTTTAATCATGCTGTTATTCAGTTGGACAATTTTAGTTCCACTGGTACGTGCTGAGTTTTTAAGGGCCCGTCAGCTAGACTATGTCCGTGCCGCGCGAAGTTTAGGTGTCACCAACCGAGCTATTATCTTTCGGCATATTTTACCCAATGCAATCAGCTCTAGCCTGTCACAACTGCCTTTTATTTTAACTGCCAATATTACAGCGCTAACAGCACTGGATTTCTTGGGTTATGGCTTACCGCCTGATGCGGCATCATTGGGTGAGCTTTTGTTACAAGGCAAGAATAATTTAAATGCACCATGGTTAGCTCTGTCTGGCTTTTTTAGCTTGGCTATTGTGCTTGCGTTGCTGATGTATATCGGGGAGGCTTTGCGCGATGCATTTGACCCTAGACGCCAATAGAACAGCTCCGATACTTGAAGTGAATGCCCTGAGCATTCACAGCTCAGAACGGGTATTAGTCGATCAGCTCAGTTTTGAACTGCGTGCTGGGCAGACTTTGGCGCTGGTTGGAGAGAGCGGTTCAGGAAAATCGGTCAGTGCTTTATCCTTGATGGGTTTGTTGCCGAAAGTTTTACAAGTGCAAGGCTCAGTACTGTTAGACGGAAAAAATCTCTTAAAGTTGAGCGATGCGCAACTTAGGTCGATTCGTGGGCAAAAAATCGCGATGGTTTTTCAAGAGCCAATGACCGCTTTAAATTCTTTGCATCGGGTGGAAAAGATCATTGCCGAGACTTTATGGTTACAGGGTTGGTCTAAAACACAAGCGCGGCAACGAGTAATTGCCTTGTTAGAAGATGTGGGTATTCCAAATCCTGAAAGTGTGTTGCAGCGTTTTCCTTATGAGCTGTCTGGCGGCCAACGCCAGCGGGTCATGATTGCCATGGCACTGGTGCAAGAGCCTGATATTTTGATTGCTGATGAGCCCACCACGGCACTAGATGTCATGCTGCAAGTTCAAATTTTAGACTTGCTGAAGTCTTTACAACAGCGCCATAACATGGCCATGATTTTGATTAGCCATGACCTCAACTTGGTGAAACACTATGCTGATGATGCCGTGGTCATCCATCAAGGTAAGGTCGTAGAGCAAGGGGCGGTTGCGCAGATTTTTGAGCAGTCGCAGTCTACTTATACTCAAAACTTACTCAATCATTCTTTTGGTCAAGCCATTAATGTACAAGATGCAGCACCTTTGCTCCGCTTAAAACAACTTGAGGTTAAATTTCCGATTAAAAAAGGCTGGTTTAATCGCACGACACAGTATCTTGCTGCGGTTGAAGCTTTGGACTTGAGCTTGGCTCAAGGGCATTCTTTGGGAGTGGTGGGGGAAAGTAGTGCAGGCAAAAGTTCTTTGGCACTGGCCGTAGCAAGGCTGATTGAAAGTCGAGGAAAGATCCAGTTTGGAGAACATGATTTAAACCAACTCTCGCAAAAGGCATTACGTCCGCTTCGCGGTGATTTTCAAATCGTGTTTCAAGACCCGTTCGCAAGTTTGAACCCACGCATGAGTGTTGAACAAATCATTGCAGAAGGTTTGGCTTTAAAGCCTTTGTCTTTGTTTGAGAGGACACAACATGTTGAGAATGTCTTAACTCAGGTGGAGTTGCCTGTCACATTTAAAAGCTATTATCCACATGAGCTATCCGGTGGACAGAGACAGCGTGTGGCTTTGGCACGAGCCTTGGTACTTCAACCTAAACTATTGATTTTAGATGAACCAACTTCGGCCTTAGACCGAAGTACGCAGCGTTCGATTGTGGCGTTATTACGCCGTCTACAACTCGAGCAGGGTCTGAGCTATTTGTTTATTAGTCATGACTTACAAGTGGTACGGGCACTCTGCCAACAAGTTTTGGTCTTACGACATGCCAAAGTGGTGGAGTTGCAAGCCACTGAACAACTTTTTGAACAACCGCAGTCTGACTATACGCGTCAATTGATTCAAGCCAGTCAGTATCAGTAAAATCATTTTCTAAATAAAAGATCAGAAATTTTGACAAAATGAATTGTCAAATTCTCTTGACTGTAGCCAAAAAATACATAGAGTAAAAACACTAAAAAATATTAAAGGATGAATTTTCATGAGCCAGCTTGCAAGCGCAATCGACATTGGGCAGGTCCATTTTAAAAATAAGATGATTAAAGGGGCAATGAGTGAAGCACTGGCCAATCATGCTGGCCAGCCGAATCATTTGCACTTAGGCTTGTATGAGGCTTGGGCAAAAGGAGGCCTAGGCTGTGCCATTACAGGTAATGTGATGGTGGACTTCCGAGCTAAAAATGAGCCAGGCGTGGTGGTGATTGAAACCGAGCGTGACTTAGAACCACTAAAACAATGGGCTGCGATTGGTAAAAAACATGGCATGGTGCAATTGGTACAGTTGTCACATCCGGGCCGTCAATGTCCTAAGGGTTTAAATAAGGAAACGGTTGCACCTTCAGCAGTACCGTTTAGCCCTGCTTTAGCAATGAGCTTTGGAACGCCACGAGCGCTCCTTGAAGATGAAATCCTTGATATTATCCAACGTTTTGCAACTTCAGCTGCCATTTGTGAGAAAGCGGGCTTTGAAGGCGTGCAATTACATGGTGCACATGGCTATCTCATCAGTCAGTTTTTATCGCCATTGACCAATAAACGCCAAGATCAATGGGGGGGCTCTTCTGAAAACCGTATGCGTTTTTTATTAGAAATTTATAAAGCAGTACGTGCAGTGACTTCAGAGCAGTTTATTATTTCGGTCAAACTCAACTCGGCAGATTTTCAGCGTGGTGGAATCTCGGAAGAAGATGTCATTGCGACATTTAAAGCTATTGATGCGGCTGGGATTGATTTGATTGAAATTTCAGGTGGTAGCTATGAAGCACCTGCCATGGCTGGGGTGAAGCAAGAAAAACGTAAAGCGTCGACCATTGCACGTGAGGCTTACTTCTTAGAATTTGCTGAAAAAATTCGTGAACAAGTCCAGTGTAAGTTGATGGTGACAGGCGGTTTTCGTACGGCTGCGGGTATGAATGCAGCCTTAGAAAGTGGCGCGTGTGACTTTATTGGGATGGCGCGTCCATTTGCGGTAGAACCTGACGTAACCAACCGCTTAATTGCAGGTCAAGATGTGCGTTATGCAGTCGATAAGATCAAAACAGGCATTTCAATGATCGATAAAATGGCGATTATGGAAGTGATCTGGTATGCCGCGCAATTTAAGGATATCGCAGAAGGTAAACAGCCGAATCCGAAGCTGTCACCTCTTAAAGTGTTTTTTAATTATTTAAAAGGCAATGTGAAAGCCGTGATTAAAGGGCAAGTCAACTCTAGAAAGTCAGCTTAAGCATAGCCTCACTGCGTGATAGACCAATAGTGTTCAAAATAGGAAGCAGACCATTGCCCATGTGCCATTGCAGCATTGAAGGCAGGTCTGCTTTGTATTTGGGTGAAATAGTGTTGAATGGCGTTATACTGAGCAAACTGCGGTGTGGCATAACTGGCTGCATAGAGTGGAAACCACATCAAGATATCGGCATAACTAAACACATCGCCTGCAAAGTATGAATGCGTGCTTAAGTGGGTATCAATTTTTTTAAGTTGTCGGTGTAGTTCAGGATTTAAATAAGCCTGATTGAACGCGCTTTGAAAAGCCAAACTCACAAAGCGCACAACCAAAGGTGTTTGTTGCTTAATGTGTTGGAAAACTTGTTTCAATGCCAAATTGGGCATGAGACTAGCATGGCTATAAAAACAGAAGTTCCAATACTGTGTATGGTCATGAGGAATAATCAACTTCTGGTGCAGTTGGCATAAATATTCTACGATTGCACTGCTTTCCGTCAGTCGTATCGTATGAGCATGATGTGGAATGTCGAGGGTCGGAAACTTGAGCTTCGTTTGTTTGGCTTGTGTTGCATCATATAGTTTGATTTCATAAGACAGCTCAAGTTCCTCAAGTAACCAAAGAATACGCTGTGAACGTGAGTTTTGAAGATGATGTAAGATCATAAATATTTTTAGTTTTAAGTGATTGATCTTATCTATAAAAAGAAGAATAAAGGAAATCTAGGATGAAAAATAGAAATGTTGTGATTTTAAGTGCTGTTTCACTGTTGGTAAGTCCTCAACTGCTATGGGCGAATATATCCTATCAAACAGGGGATATTATTTTTCACGTCTCGAAGTCTCAACAAAGTTTAGGGATACAAAAAGCGACCAAGTCTAGTTATAGCCATATGGGTTTAATTGTTCATAAAAATGGAAAAGTATGGGTTTTAGAGGCAGTTCAGCCTGTAAAATATACGGCACTTCAGCAGTGGATTGATCGCGGGGTTGAGCGGCATTATGTGGTGAAACGCTTTAAAGCGAATTTGACTGTTCAGCAAAAGCAGCAACTGATCAAAAACGCAGAACAATACTTAGGTCAGCCTTATGATCTTTATTTTGAGTGGGACAATCGTGCGCTATATTGCTCAGAAATAGTCTGGAAGGCCTATCATGATGCATTAGATATTGAGTTGGCTCCGTTATCCAAACTGAAGCAATTTGATTTAAGTTCGTCTGAAGTCAAGCAACTCATGCAACAGCGATATGGGCAAAACATTCCCTTGAAGGAAACTGTGATTGCACCACAGGCTATTTTTGCCTCGACCGCTTTAATTGAAGTTGATCGTAAATAGACCGGCAATAAAAAAGCCCAAGTCATAATGCTTGGGCTTTTTTATGAGATGACTTTAGAAAAAATCAATCTCAAATATGGCGTCCCTACGGGGATTCGAACCCCGGTTACCGCCGTGAAAGGGCGATGTCCTAGGCCTCTAGACGATAGGGACAGTACAGAAGTGATGTTTTAAAACCGATTACTTTTGATCTTAAGTAATGGCGTCCCTACGGGGATTCGAACCCCGGTTACCGCCGTGAAAGGGCGATGTCCTAGGCCTCTAGACGATAGGGACTTAATAAAACTTTACTTCTGAAATTGGCGTCCCTACGGGGATTCGAACCCCGGTTACCGCCGTGAAAGGGCGATGTCCTAGGCCTCTAGACGATAGGGACGTTTCAGAGGTGGGCGTATATTAGGGCGAAAATAGAGGGGTGTCAAACGCTTTTCTCTAAATAATTCCAGTTTTAAGTGTTGAGTGCGTAAATTTAAAACAATCTAGATAAAATGATTAAAAATCATATGATTTAAGCCGATTTTTTAAGCAAACTTAGCAAGTTGTTGATGAACTCGGGATGGTGTAAATAGCCTTCGATCAGATGAGGATGAGCAATATCAGTGGTGATTTTCTTGTTGATAATCGCGGGAGTAAAAGCAAACGGTTTTTGGTTCAGTGGAAAAGCACTTAGAAAATCAGCATCTGAATAAAAATTGATCCAATCGCCATATAAAGCAGCGGGCCGTTGAATGGGTTGCTGCAAATGACACTGAATAACGCGAAAGGCAAGTGGTGAACCGAGGGTAATCAGTGTTTGAATCTTAAGTTCAGGGTGTTGAATTAAATAATTATAGGCAATCACGCTGCCTAGAGAGTGGGCAATCACAATATTGGGTTTCGTACCGTATAAGTGCTCATGCAGACGCGTATGCACTGTGTGGATGAAGTGTGGATTGGATAAATATAGATACGCTTCCATCAAAAAACGATGAATAAAGCTGCTATGCAACTCCGGAAAGTGGTTGATTAAACTGGCTAAGTCACGTAAGGCCAGATCTTTGCCGAGGAGGCTGATGTATTTAATTTTATTATTGAATGAGAGTTCATCTGAAATGGTGAGCTGAGGGTTTTTAGAAATTTCAGCTTGATGTTCGATATTGGGTGCGGCGGTGTGCGTCAGGAATAGGATTACAAAAAGGAAAAAGGAGACCAATGCTGTGGCATGAGGGTGCTGGCGTTGAGGGTGTTTTCTAAATGCTGCCGTGTTAGAAGTTCTCCATAAAAGGCCAGCCGACTGTGCCGCTGAAGATAAGTTAGGTCATATGCGTAGCCAAGTTCGCTCAGTACCTGTTGTAAGATCACAAGCCAATGTTGAAGCAGGGTACGCGCAGTCTTATGCTGCTGATTCATCCCATGAATCCATACAATATTCATCGTGCATGCACCGATGATGTACTCGATAAAAACAGTATAAAAAAAGAGCGACCGAAGTCGCTCTTTTTAACAGTAAGGATTAAGATTTCTTGTGATAAAAGGTGTAATAACTAGCATAACATACGGCAATAAACAGTAAACAACCAAAGAAGCTAATACGCATACTTGGATCAAACACCATACTAACGCAGGTGATAAAGCAGAAGATAAAGCCAAGGATTGGCAAAATAGGAAACAGGGGTGCTGCAAAACCTAATTCTTCTTTTTTACGTCCTTGTTTATACCATTGGCGACGGAAGTTAAATTGGCTTAAGCAAATACTCATCCAAACTACGACCATGGTAAACGCTGCTATACCCAGTAAATTGGTAAAAATAGCTTCAGGTGCAAACTGTTCAGACAGTAAACCCGGCATACCCCCGATCATAGTCACGATGACTGCCACATAAGGGACACCACGTGCATTGATTTTTGAGAAGACTGCTGGCAACTGTTTTTGGTAAGACAACGACCACATCATACGCGAAGCGGCAAATAGTCCCGAGTTCGCAGCAGATAGCAACGCAGTGATAATCACAAAACGAATGATATCTTCAGCATAAGGAATGCCAATGTGTTGGAATACGGTTACAAATGGACTACTACTCACGCCTTCAGCCGCTAAACCTGCCTCTTGATGCGGAAGGAGTGAAGTCACGACCAAAATGGTACCCACAAAGAAAATCAATAAACGGAAAATCGCGGTATTGATGGCTTTGGGTACGTTCTTAGCAGGATCTTTGGTTTCACCCGCAGCAACACCAATAAGCTCTGTACCAGAAAATGCAAAGTTCACGATCAACATGGTGGTAAAGATAGGGAACAAGCCTTCTGGGAACCAACCCTGAGCCGTTAAGTTGCTAAATAAAGGCGCAGCTTCATAGCCTCTGTAGCCAATCACGCCAAAAATAGCGAGTAGACCCAATAAAATAAAAATAACAACGGTGATAACTTTGACTAAAGCCAACCAAAACTCAGATTCAGCGAACCATTTGGTCGAGATCATATTTAAACTAAATACAAAAGCACCAAAAATTAGAGTCCACATCCACATTGAACTATCTGGAAACCACTCCTGCATGAGAAGTGCAGCAGCTGTAAACTCGGTGCCTAGCGTGACGGACCACGTCAGCCAGTACAGCCATGTGATGGTATAACCTGTACCTGGTCCGATATAGCGTTTGGCATAGGCGCCAAATGAGCCAGACTCAGGCATATGAACAGCAAGTTCCCCTAAACACAGCATGACCATATATGCAATGATCCCGCCGAGGAAATAAGAAATAATGGCACCTACAGGCCCCGTTTGTGCAATGACTTCACCCGACCCTAAAAATAGGCCAGTCCCGATTGCGCCGCCAAGCGAAATCATAACCAGATGTCGAGTACTCATAGCGCGTTTTAAAGGCGCAGAATTGCCCTGATGCGAAGCATCATTCGGAGATGAGTGCATAAGCGTTAATAAGTTCAGGAATGAAGCGGGCTATTGTAGTGAAAAACTGCAAATCTGCAATGAAATAATAGTAATTATGAATAAGTGTTGATCGGATAAGATCAAGATATGGCGTCCCTACGGGGATTCGAACCCCGGTTACCGCCGTGAAAGGGCGATGTCCTAGGCCTCTAGACGATAGGGACGTTGCGAGGTGATGCGTATATTAAGGATTAAAGGCCTATTTGTCAAAAGGGTTTTTGCTCTGTGATGGTTGAAAGTTCAAACATTAGGCAAAACAAGTAATTAAATTGAATGAATTTTTTATTGTTGCAAAAGTAAGCTCAAAAAATAAGCTTGAGCTCACTTTGCTGAAGATGCTTAGTTTTTATTGTGATAGAGCCAATAGTAACTGGCATAGCAAGCGGCCATAAAGAGCAAGCAGCCAATAAAACCTGAAAGCATTTCAGGGTCTGCCGCCATACTTAAACCTGTCGCAGTACAGCAGATAAAACCTAAAATCGGAACCAACGGATACCACGGGGTACGGAATTTCAATTCCGATAAAGCATGACCTTGCTTTAACCATTGGCGACGGAAGTTAAACTGACTCCAGCAAATACTCATCCAGACAATCACCATAGTGAATGCTGCAACACCCATCAAGTTCTTAAAAATGACATCTGCACCAAACTGCTCAGAGAGCAAGCCTGGTAAGCCACCAATCATGGTGACCCAAATGGCAATATAAGGCACCCCAGATTTACTTACTTTGGCAAAAAGCTTGGGGAGTTGGTTTTGTGAGGACAGGGCCCACATCATACGAGATGCAGCATATAAGCCTGAGTTCGCGGTTGATAATAATGCCGTGATAATCACAAAACGGATAAAGTCTTCGGCATAGGGAATGCCCATTTGGGTGAATACAGTCACAAATGGACTGCTGCTTAAGCCGCCATGTCCACCTACTTGCAAACCTGTGTTGGTGTAGCTAAGTAGCGAACTGATGACAATGATGGTACCAACAAAGAAAATAATCAGGCGCCCAACCGCGGCATGAATGGCTTTGGGTACATTTTTTTCTGGGTTTTCAGTTTCACCTGCGGCAATACCAATCATTTCTGTGCCATTAAAAGCGAAATTCACAATTAATAAGGTGGTAAACAAAGGAATAAGACCATTCGGTAGCCAGCCTTGCTCAGTCAAGTTGTTAAATAAGGGTGCAGACTCATACCCCTGAAAAGGGATGATACCGAAGATACAGGCAAAGCCTAATAGAATGAAAATAAGTACAGTTGCGACTTTAATCATGGACAGCCAAAACTCAGACTCTGCAAAAGCTCGGGTTGAACTGAGGTTTGAAATCAGGACGCCACTGGCAAAGATCAGGGTCCATAACCAGATCGACGTTTGTGGGAACCATTCCTGTACCAAAATGGCTGCTGCGGTAAATTCGGTACCGAGTGTTGCCGACCAGCCGAGCCAATACATCCACGACACCATATAGCCTGTGCCAGGGCCAATATAACGTGTTGCAAAGGCTCCAAATGAACCAGAAACAGGTAAATGTACTGCAAGCTCTCCAAGGCAAAGCATGACCATATATGCGATCAACCCGCCAATAATATAAGCCAGCACAGCTCCCAGAGGGCCTGCTTGAGAGATCACTTCGCCTGAGCCCATGAACAGGCCTGTGCCAATGGCACCACCAAGCGATAACATGATCAGGTGGCGTGTGCTCATGGCACGTTTTAATGAGGTATTTTGCGATGAATCAGTTGAGGATTGCGAAGGCGGCGTTGCAGATTGCATAGAAAATCAAACAATGGGCTTAAAGTTATATTCTAGTTTTTAATAAGATGAAAAATCACGTGAATTGAAATTTTCTGATGAACTATCGGTATCAATTTAAAAAACAAATGCTTAAAGACTATTTTTTAGTGGTCGGGTGTTGGATAAGAAGAGCTGTTTTCAGCACTTGAGTGGATTTCTTGTGCAACAGGGTCTTGTTTGGTGTTATTGGTCCCTTGTTGGACAAACCATAGATAAAAAATAGAAGGCGATAGAATCAATAAAAAGATTAAAAATTTCTTAAGCATAGCAATCAACCTTGAAAAATACGAAGCATCGTATAGCGAGCGTATGGTTAAAATTGAAATGAAATATCGGTGGTCAATCAGAACCGATTAAATGAAAAGTGATGTGTTCTAGAAATAGAATAAGATGGCGTCCCTACGGGGATTCGAACCCCGGTTACCGCCGTGAAAGGGCGATGTCCTAGGCCTCTAGACGATAGGGACGTTGCGAGGATGGCGGTATCTTATTGATCCGCCACCAGAGTGTCAAGTAGGTGTGGCGCGAGTTTGTTCAAAATATAACAGAACAGTTCGGCGGTCTTTTGAGTGTCGTATAAAGCCGAGTGGGCCTCTCTACCATCGAACTCAATCCCTGCTTGAATACATGACTTCGCAAGAACGGTTTGGCCAAACATCACAGCACTTAAGGTGACGGTGTCAAATACAGAAAAACTGTGAAATGGGTTTTGATTTTTGGTTCCTGTACGTGCAATCGCTGCTTGTACAAAGCCTAAATCAAAGTGGGCGTTATGACCGACCAAGACTGCATGTGTACAGTTTTGTTGGCGACGAACTTCATTAACGGCTTTAAAAATACGTTTTAATGCTGTTTTTTCGTCTTCAGCCATGGCCATGCGCATGGGGTTAAAGGGATCAATACCAATAAAGTCCAATGAGCGACGGTCTAGATTTGCACCTTCAAAGGGGTTGATATGCGCGTGATGTGCAGGACCCGGTACAAATTGACCTTCTTCATTATAAATAATCGGAATTGCAGCAATTTCCAATAAGGCATCGGTCTGTGCATTAAAACCTGCTGTTTCGACATCGACAACAACAGGTAGAAAACCACGGAAACGCTGACCAATTATTGGCAATGTTTCATTTGTCACACTTTTCTCCATTGAATGGTTTTACCCGCATACAGCGGAATAATTTGTTCACCATCCAAATAGTCTAAACTCTCAGGGATGACTTGGTCTTCTTTTACGAGTGTAATTGTTGAAGTATTGCGCGGTAGACCGTAGAAGTCTGCACCAAAGTGGCTGGCAAAACCTTCAAGGCGTTCAAGTTTACCCACTTGATCGAATGCTTGAGCATAAAGTTCAATTGCCGTTGGTGCGCTGTAACAACCTGCACATCCACATGCATTTTCTTTGGTATTTTTAGAGTGTGGTGCACTGTCTGTGCCTAAGAAAAACTTAGGGTTGGCACTGGTCGCAACTTCGAGCAAAGTTTGCTGATGGGTTTGACGTTTTAAAATGGGTAAGCAATAGAAGTGCGGTTTAATGCCACCAACCAACATATCATTACGGTTAAACAGTAGATGCTGCGGAGTAATGGTTGCAGCCACATTGCGGTCTTGTTCTAAAACAAAGTTAGCTGCTTCACTGGTCGTAATGTGTTCTAAAACCAATTTCAGTTTTGGAAATTGCTTTAGCAACGGAGAAAGAACTTCGTCTAAGAAACGTTTTTCACGATCGAAAATATCGACATGATTATGTGTGACTTCACCATGCAACAGTAATGGAACCTGATGTTCTTCAAGTTGCTCAATAACGGCATAGACTTTACGAATGTCGCTTACACCATTATCTGAGTTAGTGGTCGCGCCAGCAGGGTAGAGTTTAATGGCATTTACAAACTCAGAGTTTTTAATTTTTTTGACTTCTTCAGGCGAAGTTGTGTCAGTAAAATACAACACCATACGTGGGTCGAAGGCATTGCCTTTTGGTACGTGCGCCATGATGCGTTCACGGTACGCATTCGCTTCCTCAACCGTTTTAACAGGAGGTACGGTATTTGGCATACAAATAGCGCGTGAAAACTGTTGGGCTAAATCGGGAACCGTACGTTGTAATGCAAGACCATCACGAAGGTGAGCGTGCCAGTCATCTGGCTGGAGAATCGTAATCGTATTCAAGGCGATTTCTGTCAAAGAAATAAAACAGATGATAATGCATATGCGCCAAAAATGGTAATGACAAATAAAGGCATCTTGTCTGATTATTATGATTTATCTTTGTAATTTTGTGTTATTTTTAGGCAACTACAAGAATTAAATCTGGTCTGGTATGGAATATAAATACAACCTCGCCAAACTTCAGTACGATAAAGAAAAAATGGAAGAGCTGATTACACGACACAACCGTCGTATTGGTCAGGTTTTTCCTCAGAAATTAGAACAAGAGTTTTGGCGATTAAACTTAGAGCGCGCGCGTCGCAATATTAATGACTTTCTTTGGTCTGGTGTTTTGGCTTATTTTATTTTTGCCATTTTAACGATTCCAGGGGATTACTGGATTATTGAACAGTCTCATTTTAAACAAGATTTTATTCATTGCTTACTTGGGTTGCTGAATGGTGCTGTCTGTCTTTTGTTCCTTTATATTTTTTCACATTTTACCAAGCTGAAGGCTTTTTTTGCCTATGCTGCCATGTTTGCTGTGTTTTGGGCTGTGGTCTCGACGACTTGGTTGACCATGTCGGTGCATACCGAAGCTTTGCGTCATCAAGCGATGATGATCATTTGCATGATTTATGTCTTGGGGTATTTGCTGACTGGGGTAAAGCCGGGATATGTTTTTATGACTGGTATAGCAGCCGCTGGGGTTTCATTTTTAGTCCTGATTTCGACTTTGGTCAAGTTTGATGCGATCGTGATGGGGCGTGTGATGTTTGGTAGTTGTTTACTGGGGTTTATCATCAGTCGTATGATTTACGCCCGTGAGCGTATCATTTTTTTAAATATTCGCCGTGCTAAAATCAGTGAAAAAATACATCGAATACATACCTCAGAACTGCTGCATTTGAGTCAGAATGATGAGCTGACGAAGATATCAAATCGGCGTAATTTTGATGAAATGATGGATACCTATTATGAGCAATCACGTCAGGATGAAACACCCTTATCGATTTTGTTTATCGATGTTGATTTTTTCAAAAAATATAACGACTGTTATGGTCACCAAAAGGGCGATGATGTGATTTCATCGATTGCAAAATCTATTAAAAATGCGATTCGACATATGGATTTTGTGGCGCGTTATGGCGGCGAAGAGTTTGTGGTGTTATTACCTGAAACTGATGCACATGGCGCTTATGCGGTGGCTTCAAATATTTACCGAGCGATTGAGCGTTTGGGAATTCCGCATGAAATGTCTGAAGTGTCTCCATTTGTCACCATTAGTTTAGGGATTACAGTCTTTAAAGGCGAGGTCGATTTGAGCAAAGTCGAGTTACTGGGGATCGCAGATCAGGCTTTATACCGTGCCAAGCAATTGGGGCGTAATCAGATTTATTATCAGCCTTTAACCACATCGACTTGTACGGAATAAATCACTGAAATAAAAAAACCGCTCTTATGAGCGGTTTTTTTGACATTCAACAAACTTATTTGTTTTTGTCTTTTAACTGTGGAACAGCAGAACCCGTACCGACTGCAAGCAAACCAGTATTGGTATAAATACCAAGTTTCGCACGAGTATCGGTAATGTCCAAGTTACGCATAGTTAACTGACCAATACGGTCCATTGGCGTAAACATTGAATCACCTTTCTCCATCGTCAAGCGCTCAGCTTCATAAGTGAGGTTTTCAGACTCTGTGTTCATGATGGTGTAGTCATTACCACGACGAAGCTCTAAAGTCACAGTACCAGTGATGGCTTTCGCAACCCAACGCTGTGCGGTTTCACGTAGCATTAATGCTTGAGAGTCGAACCAACGACCTTGGTAAAGTAAACGACCTAAACGTAGACCGTTGATACGGTACTGTTCGATCGTGTCTTCGTTATGAATACCTGTAACCAAGCGCTCATAAGCAATATGTAGAAGTGCCATACCCGGTGCTTCATAAATACCGCGAGATTTTGCTTCAATAATACGGTTTTCGATTTGGTCAGACATACCTAGACCATGACGACCACCAATACGGTTGGCTTCAAGAATGAACTCAACAGGGTCTTCGATACGTTGACCATTGATTGCAACAGGGAAGCCTTCTTCAAAAGTAATCGATACTTCTTCAGCTTTAACTTCTACGTCGTCTTTCCAGAATGCAACGCCCATGATTGGGTCAACAATTTTGATCCCTGCATTGAGGTATTCAAGATCTTTTGCTTCGTGGGTCGCACCCAACATGTTTGAGTCAGTTGAATACGCTTTTTCTTTTGACATTTTGTAGTCAAAGCCGTTGTCGATCAAGAATTGCGACATTTCAGCACGGCCACCTAATTCATCAATAAACGTTTGGTCTAACCAAGGCTTATAGATTTTAAGTGCAGGGTTGGTCAATAAACCATAACGGTAGAAACGTTCAATATCGTTTCCTTTATATGTTGAACCATCACCCCAGATGTTGACATCATCTTCTTTCATTGCGGTAACAAGCATAGTCCCTGTTACTGCACGACCCAACGGCGTCGTGTTGAAATACGGTACACCGCCAGTTGAAATGTGGAATGCACCACATTGAATTGCAGCAATACCTTCAAGTGCAAGCTGTAAACGGCAGTCAACTAAGCGAGCTTTTACTGCGCCATACGCTTCCGCTTTTTTTGGAATCGCATCGTAGTCGTCTTCATCAGGCTGACCTAAGTTTGCTGTATAAGCATAAGGTTCTGCGCCTTTTTGTTTCATCCACAAAAGTGCAGCTGAAGTATCTAGACCACCAGAGAAGGCAATACCAACTTTTTTGCCAACTGGGACATTCTGCAAGATAGTTGCATTATCAGTCATTGTTAATCCTAACGATATAAATATAGGCACCGAGAATGGGTGGCCTGAAAGAATACATATGTCCGCGATTGTAGCACTTTTCCAAATGGTTTTTCTAAAAAATCATAATGCTTTAAAAATATTAAAGCTCATGTACATATTGATACTGCTGAAAAAATTCTGGATAAAATCGGTTTCTATATTGTGTGCTTAATTTTTGTCTTTCTAGAAAGTGTTTGGGCTATAAATTAATCAATAACGGGGTTTGGTTAGTTTGATTTTAAATTGGTATTACCAATATTGTGTGATTTTTCCAATTTTTGTGCATTAAGCTAGGTTTTAGTGGGGTGATTATTTTTTATATTATTAGACTAAAGTCTATAATTGGCTATATTTTCATAAAAAAATAAGTAAAAACAATAATATGGATTTGATTGAAATATGATCGTGTTTGTAAAAGTTGAAAATATTGGTCATACCAAAATCAACTTTTAATTGAAGTTTTACTTCGTTTTAAATCAAAATAAGCCAAGTATAAGTCATTATTGGTTTGTTTCTCTTTACAGTTGCTTATATTGGTCTGTCCAATATGAGTAAAAGTACCAATAATATGCTCAAAATTAAATCTTAGTAAGCATTTCAAGGAGATGACAATGCTTCAATGGCAGCAAATGTATGACCCTATGGGGAATATTTGGATTTCAAGTCTAATTGCACTGATTCCGATTATCTTTTTCTTTTTGGCGCTCGCGGTATTTCGTTTAAAAGGCAGTGTGGCAGGTACGATCACTGTTGTACTTGCACTTCTTGTCTCTTTATTTGCCTATAAGATGCCGGTGCTGATGGCATTCGCATCGATGGCTTATGGTTTCCTCTACGGTTTATGGCCGATTGCATGGATCATTATTGGTGCGGTATTCCTGTATAAAATTTCAGTGAAGACAGGCCAGTTTGACATCATTCGTTCTTCTATTCTCTCAATTACTGAAGATCAGCGCTTACAAATGCTGTTGGTGGGTTTTGCTTTCGGTACTTTCTTAGAGGGTGCTGCAGGCTTTGGTGCTCCTGTGGCGATTACCGCAGCATTATTAGTCGGTTTAGGCTTTAAACCGTTATATGCAGCAGGTCTCTGTCTAATCGTAAACACAGCACCTGTGGCTTTTGGTGCGATGGGTATTCCAATTATCGTTGCTGGACAAGTCTCTGGTGTCGATACGATGGAAATCAGCCAAATGGTGGGCCGTCAGTTACCATTTATGGTGCCAATCGTGTTGTTCTGGATTATGGCAATCATGGACGGCTGGCGCGGTGTTAAAGAAACATGGCCAGCAGTTGTGGTAGGTGCAAGTAGCTTTGCAATTGCACAATACTTAACTTCTAACTTTGTTGGTCCAGAATTACCCGATATTACGGCTGCAATTGCATCCTTGGTTTCTTTAACAATTTTGTTTAAATACTGGCAGCCGAAGCACATTTTCCGTTTTGCAGATCAAGACGCAACGATGAGTGAAGATGTGGCTGCACAAAAACAGCAAAAATACACTGTAGGACAAATTGCAAAAGCATGGTCTCCTTTCGCGATTTTAACTGTGATGGTGACGATCTGGAGTGTGAAACCGTTTAAGGACTTATTTGCCAAAGACGGTGCATTGCATGATTTAGTGATTTCAATCAAAGTGCCATTTTTGCATCAAATGATTCAAAAAATGCCACCAGTGGTTGCTGAAATTAAAGATTATGACGCGATTTACAAGTTTGATTGGATCTCGGCAACAGGAACTGCGATCTTTATTGCAGCATTGATCACCATTGCCTATTTGAAGATGAAACCGAAAGATGCTGTGGTAACTTTTGGTGAAACTCTGAATGAGTTGAAAGTTCCCATTTATTCAATTGGTATGGTGTTGTCTTTTGCTTTTATCGCAAACTATTCGGGTATGTCTTCGACCTTGGCTTTGGCCCTTGCACATACAGGTTCAGCATTTACGTTCTTCTCGCCTTTCTTGGGTTGGTTGGGTGTATTCCTCACGGGTTCAGATACTTCTGCCAATGCACTGTTTTCAGCACTTCAAGCCACTACGGCTCAGCAAATTGGTGTGCCAGAAGTTTTACTGGTGGCAGCAAATACCAGTGGTGGTGTGACCGGTAAGATGATTTCACCTCAATCGATTGCGATTGCGTGTGCGGCGGTAGGACTGGTTGGTAAAGAGTCTGATTTATTCCGTTTTACCTTAAAACACAGTATAACGTTCACAATTATGATGGGTATTATGATTACTCTACAAGCCTATGTGTTCCCATGGATGATTCCATAACACAAATTGTGTATCAACGTTAAGGAAAGCAGATGAAAGTCTCCGATAAAGCTGTACAAAGCCTGCGTGTATTGATTGAACAAAGCAATATGCAAGTTGGAGACCGTCTGCCTGCTGAAAGAAAACTGTGTGAACAGCTTCAAGTCTCTCGCTCTTCTTTAAGAGAGGCCATTTCGCAGTTGACCAGCATGGGTATGTTGGTCAGCAAAGTGGGGGCGGGGACTTTTTTAAAACAATTACCAGCAACTTGGTCCAGTTATCAAATCGTACAACCGATTAGTAATTTGATGAGTGAGGATCCTGCCTACCGATTTGATGTGCAAGAGGCGCGCATTATTTTAGAAGGTGGAACAACTTGGTATGCAGCACAACGCGCAACCCAAGAAGATCTGGTGAACATCCGAAATCATTATGATCAGATTAACCATTTTCAGGCTTTGGGAAATGATGATGAGGCGGCTCGTGCAGATGCTAAATTTCATTTGGCGATTGCTGAAGCATCTCATAATTTGGTCTTGATTCAGATGATGCGTGGTTTGTTTGATTTGTTGCAGTTCAACGTCGCTTTGGGACGTCGAAAAGTCTATAGCGAAGCACACCGTTTTGATCAATTGCATGATCAGCACTTTCAAGTCATGAATGCAATTGAACGTCGTGATCCAGAAGCTGCACGTAAAGCAGTCTGTGGACACATTGAGTTTGTAGTACAACAGGTGCGAATGATTGATGAAGAAGAAGCTCGTCGTCAGCGCGCCAGTCGATTAAACAGGATATAAGCATGATTATTTCTTCTGCCAATGACTACCGTGAAGCGGCACGACGTCGTTTACCGCCATTTTTATTCCATTACATCGATGGTGGTGCGTATGCAGAATATACCCTGAAGCGTAATGTAGAAGATTTATCAAAAATTGCTTTGCGCCAGCGTGTACTGAACGACATGTCACAGTTAAGTTTAGAGACCAAACTGTTTGATGAAACTTTGTCGATGCCTGTTGCATTATCTCCTGTAGGTTTAACAGGCATGTATGCACGCCGCGGCGAAGTTCAAGCTGCGGTCGCTGCAGATAAAAAGGGTATTCCATTTACACTGTCTACCGTTTCAGTATGTCCAATTGAGGAAGTGGCACCTGCGATTCAGCGTCCAATGTGGTTCCAGCTCTATGTACTACGTGACCGTGGTTTTATGAAAAATGCCTTGGAACGTGCTAAAGCAGCAGGATGTTCAACGTTGGTGTTTACCGTGGATATGCCTGTTCCGGGCGCGCGTTACCGTGATGCCCACTCGGGTATGAGTGGCCCAAATGCAGCAATGCGCCGTTATATGCAGTCGTGTTTCCACCCACACTGGGCGTGGAATGTCGGCATGATGGGACGTCCGCATGACTTGGGCAATATTTCCAAATACTTAGGTAAGCCTACAGGTCTAGAAGATTATATTGGTTGGTTAGGTTCTAACTTCGATCCGTCTATTTCGTGGAAAGACCTTGAGTGGATTCGTGAGTTTTGGGATGGGCCAATGGTCATTAAAGGAATTTTGGATCCTGAAGATGCCAAAGATGCAGTGCGTTTTGGTGCAGATGGGATTGTGGTTTCAAACCATGGTGGTCGTCAGCTCGATGGTGTTTTATCTTCTGCACGTGCCTTGCCGCCGATTGCCGATGCAGTGAAGGGTGATATTAAAATCCTCGCGGATTCGGGTATTCGTAATGGTTTAGACGTGGTACGTATGCTGGCGTTGGGTGCTGACACGTGTATGCTCGGTCGTGCCTTTGTTTATGCTTTAGGTGCGGCAGGCGGTGAGGGTGTTTCAAATCTGCTTGATTTAATTGATAAAGAAATGCGTGTGGCAATGACTTTAACAGGTGCAAAAACCATTGCTGATATTACGTCTGACTGTTTAGTGAAGTTAGAACGAGAGTTGGCTGAGTAAAACTCTCTAATAAAAGCGAATGAATATAAAGAAGCGTCCTTTGCCTCATTTTGAATTAAAAAATTTAAGTTCAATTGTGTAGGCGATACCTTGCTTTTCAAAGATGAAAAGTAACAAAAATCTTTTGTTGGGTGTGAGAAGCGAAGCTTCGCAAGACGTCCTCTTGCGGAGTTGTACTCCTCACCGACCCAACGCCGGTATCCATGCCGCCACACGACATCGAATACCGTGATTAATACGCTTAAAAAATGAATGTGTTATTTCATAATCTAGCTTTATTGAAAAGCTCAAAAAACTAATGGGCAGGATATAAAATGCAATCCAATTTAGACGCACCGCAAACTATTCAAAAACTCATCACCATTGTTGGTAAACAACACGTTTTAACTGACGATAAAGACACACGTTTATACCGCCAAGGTCGTCGTTACGGTGCAGGGAAAGTACTGGCTGTTGTTGCACCAGGGTCATTACTGGAACAGTGGCAAGTACTACAAGCGGCTGTTGATGCAGATTGTATTGTGATTATGCAAGCAGCTAATACAGGTTTGACCGGTGGTTCAACGCCTTTTGGCGATGACTATGACCGTCCTGTGGTTCTGATCAGCACGCGTCGTTTGGTTGGTATTCAGGTTATTAATGACGGTCAGCAAGTGATTTGTCTACCTGGTGCAACACTAGATCGACTTGAAAAAGAATTGGTGCCCTTTAATCGAGAGCCACACTCGGTGATTGGTTCATCGTGTATTGGAGCTTCAGTTTTAGGTGGCGTCTGTAATAACTCAGGCGGTGCTTTGGTGCGCCGTGGTCCTGCTTATACTGAGCTGGCATTGTATGCTCGTGTCAATGATGATGGTCAGTTAGAGTTGGTGAATCATCTAGGGGTAAATCTCGGAGAAACACCTGAAGAAATTCTAAGCAAGCTTGAAACGAAAAATTATCAAATCGGCGATATTATCAATAACTCAGGCTGCTGCGCATCGGACCATCGTTATGGACATGATGTTAAACAAGTTGATGAAAATACACCTGCACGTTTTAATGCCGATCCGTCTCGTTTATATGAAGCATCGGGTTCGGCAGGTAAAGTGTGTGTTTTTGCAGTACGTTTGGATACCTTTGAAAAAATTCCAAGTCAAGTATTCTATGTCGGTACAAACTCACATGATGATTTGACTGAAATCCGCCGTTTTTTACTAAAAGATTTGCCGCGATTGCCGATTGCAGGGGAATACATCCACCGTGTGGCTTATGATATTGGGGCAGAGTACGGTAAAGACACCTTCATGTTCATTGAAAAACTCGGCACAGCCAAAGTACCTGCTGCATTTGCAATGAAAGATAAGGTCGATGCGTACTTAGAAAAATTTGGTATGAAAGGACTGTCAGATAAAGTTTTGCAGCTGGTGACCAAATTTCTGCCCAATCATTTACCGAAACGGATGAATGCCTTCCGTGATTTGTATGAACATCATTTGGTTATCCGAATTGAAAATCAAGATGTCGAGCAAGTTGAAAGCTTTTTAAAACGTTATTTCCAAGACAAAACCTCAGGTGATTTTTTCCACTGTAGCGAGGAAGAAGGACGTAAAGCATTTTTACATCGCTTTGCTGTTGCTGGTGCAGCGATTCGCTATCGGGATACGCACCGTTCAGAAGTTGAAGATATTGTGGCTCTGGATATTGCATTACGTCGTAATGATCGCGAGTGGGTGGAAACCTTGCCCAAAGAGATGGATGATCTGATTGTTCATAAACTCTATTATGGTCACTTTTTATGTCATGTGTTTCATCAGGACTATATTGTGAAAAAAGGCGTAGATCCTTTGGCGATGGAACACCAAATGTGGCATTTACTGGATGCTCGTGGGGCAGAATACCCAGCCGAACATAATGTCGGACATTTATATGTAGCAAAACCTGCACTACGAACGCATTATGAAAAGCTTGATCCTACCAATAGTTTTAATGTGGGCATTGGTCAAACCAGTAAGCTGAAGCATTGGCAGTAAAGGGCTTTGGTCTAAAAAAATAAACCAGTGAGGGCAACGTCACTGGTTTTTTTATTGTCGTATGTTTTTGAGAGTTCAGTCGGATTGACCGTAGATGCCAAGAATTTTTTATAAATTGTCATCCCAATAATTTAAAAAACAGCTAAAGTAGTATGCAACAAGTTGCAAAGCCAAAGATAAGGATTCATGATGACAACCAATAGCTATGCACATATTTTAAAACCCTTACATTTGGGTTTTACCACCATTAAAAACCGTGTGGTGATGGGCTCCATGCATACGGGCTTGGAAGATCGTTTTTATAATTATCCAAAATTGGCAGCATACTTCGGTGAGCGTGCTAAAGGCGGTGTTGGCCTGATCATTACAGGTGGGATTTCTCCAAACCGTCAAGGTTGGCTCCTTCCTGCGGGTGGAACGATGAATACGCTGGGGGATATTGCTCCGCATCGTTTAGTGACCCATGCCGTACATAAGCATGGTGCAAAAATTCTCATGCAAATTTTGCATGCTGGACGTTATGGCTACCAACCCTTTGTGGTTTCTGCCAGCCCAATTAAATCGCCAATTTCGCCTTTTAAACCGCGTCAAATGTCTGAAAAACAAATTTTGAATACCATTGATGACTATGTTAACTGTGCCAGTCTTGCCAAAAAGGCGGGCTATGACGGTGTGGAAATTATGGGTTCAGAAGGTTATTTACTGAATCAATTCTTAAGCCGTCATGTGAACCAACGTGAAGACCGTTGGGGTGGGCCGATTGAAAACCGTATGCGTTTTGCGGTCGAAATCGTCAAAGGGATACGTGCACAAGTTGGTGAGAAATTTATTATTTGCTTCCGTTTGTCATTGCTGGATTTGGTGCATGACGGTAACACTATGCAGGAAGTAATTACTATTGCGCAAGCACTAGAAAAAGCAGGCATTACCTTGTTGAATACAGGGATTGGCTGGCATGAAGCACGTATTCCAACCATTGTGACTTCGGTGCCGCGTGCTGCTTTTGTTGACTATACTGCGGAAGTGAAAAAGCACGTGGCTGTGCCAGTGATTGCTTCAAACCGTATCAATATGCCAGACACGGCAGAAGAGATTTTGGCATCTGGCAAAGCTGATATGGTGCAAATGGCGCGTCCCTTATTGGCCGATGCTTTTTGGGTGAATAAAACAGCAACCAATCGTGTAGACGAGATCAATACGTGTATCGCTTGTAACCAAGCATGCTTAGATCATACTTTTAAAAATCAGCGTGCAACCTGTTTAGTTAACCCACGTGCAGCGTTTGAAACAGAGTTGGTTTATTTGAAAGCGAAACAACCGAAACGAGTTGCAGTTGTTGGTGGTGGTGTCGCAGGTATGTCTGCAGCGACGGTTGCAGCCAGTCGTGGACACCAAGTGACTCTGTTTGAAGCAAGTCATGAGGTGGGTGGGCAGTTCAACTTGGCAAAAGTTGTACCCGGTAAAGAAGAGTTTCATGAGACTATTCGTTATTTCAAAGTACAGATTGAAAAAACTGGCGTCGACTTACGTTTAAACACCAAGGTGAATCGTGAGCAGCTTGAGCGTGAAGGCTTTGAAGAAATTATCATTGCCACAGGCGTTGTGCCACGTGCATTACGTATCGAAGGGAGTGATTCACCGCAAGTCTTGTCTTATGCAGAAGTGTTACGCGGCGCACCTGTCGGTCGAAAAGTTGCGGTGATTGGTGCTGGAGGGATTGGTTTTGATGTGTCTGAGTATTTATTGAAACCAGAGCATCAACCTCAGCCACAACCGCTTGCAGATTGGCAACGTGAATGGGGTGTAGATCCAAACCCGAATTATGTTTCTGAAGGAGGCACGCAAGCCGCAGAAGTTCATCCGCCTGTTCGTGAGATTTATTTATTACAACGTAAAACCTCTGCACTTGGAGCAGGTTTGGGTAAAACCTCGGGTTGGGTACACCGCGCACAGTTGAAAAAGCATGCAGTACGTATGTTGCGTGGGGTTCAGTACAAAGCTGTGACTAATGAAGGGCTTTGGGTCGATATGGCAGGACAAGATCAATTGCTCCGTGTCGATACTATCGTCGTGTGTGCTGGGCAGGAGTCAGTGAAAGACTTAATGCCAAGCGCTGAGCAAAATACACTCGCGAATTATCACATTATTGGTGGTGCTAAACTGGCGGCTGAGTTAGATGCGAAGCGTGCGATTCGCGAAGGTGCAGAAATCGCTTCGAAATTATAAGTTTTTGATGAAACAATATGCAGTTGGTTGCTTTGACAGTAAGTTTTACTTGTCATCAAAACAAAAGCTCCGTATGATGGCGCACATGGAAGCGTGGCAGAGCGGTTTAATGCACCGGTCTTGAAAACCGACGAGGGCTTATACCCCTCCGTGAGTTCGAATCTCACCGCTTCCGCCAAATTTTAAAAGCCCTCTGTAGTTACAGGGGGCTTTTTTTTCATATTTTTCTCACAAATTAATCCATATTACTGATAAAAAAATAGCCGTGTGATTGAAAGTCTCAACTTTTAGGAGTTAGGCAGACAATTGTCGCCAAATTTAGCAATTGCAGTCTCTGGTTTATGGGACTCAGGTGCAGGTGACCCCGCACCAACTTTAGGTCCTGTGAAGGGTTATTGGGGTGCGGGTTTGGCTGCTAAATACAATATTAGTCAAAAAATGGCTTTCAGCGTAGGTGGTCGCTATATGTGGTTTGGTGATGCGGAAGGTGAAACTTCGGATCGTCGTATTGTTGGCGAGTTTGAGGACAATACAGGCTATATCGTGGGGATGAAACTCTCTTATAAATCTAAATAATTATCTCGCTTATTACTTGCTTGAGGTTTTGCCTTCTCTCTGAAATGTTGGGAGAAGGTTTTTTTATAACAGTATTAAATTATTTGTCTAGTTGTTTGTACTATCATAGCGTTTACGGAGTTGACTTTATATTTTTCAGTATTTTGAACGAAGTAAATCTATATTAAACAATTCTTTAAAGTATTCGGTTTTTTACCATGAAGATGAAATATCGTGACTGTTTATTCAGATGTATTGCAGAGCAACATAGTGTTGAGCTTGTGCAACGGTTATCATAGAGTCAACAAAGCGTTGGAAGACATTATGAAAATCGTGGCAGATGAAAATCTCGCATTTACCGATTATTTTTTTGCCGAATTTGGTGAAATTGAGCACAAAGCAGGGCGTACTTTAACACATGCCGATGTTGTAGATGCCAAAGCACTGTTGGTGCGTTCCGTAACTCAAGTCAATCCAGCATTAATCAATAACACCACACTTCAATATGTGGGTAGTGCAACTATTGGTACAGACCATTTAGATATTGAAGCTATTGAAAAGCAGAATATTCAATGGGCGAATGCCGCAGGTTGTAATGCGCAGGCGGTGGCTGAATATGTAATTACGGCTTTACTCCATCTCAATCCAGTATTGCTGAACGCTAAAGAAAGTTTTACTTTGGGCATTATTGGCCTAGGAAATGTCGGTTCTCGCTTAGCTTATATGGCCAAACTATTGGGCTGGAATGTGATCGGTCATGATCCTTTTGTACAGCAAGATGCGATTCAGCAGGTCGATTTAAATGCCTTATTAAGTACTGCTGATGCGATTTCATTGCATGTGCCCTTAACCAAAACAGGATCACATCCAACCTACCATTTGTTCAACGCCGAAGCTTTCGCTGCGATGAAAACGACAGCAATATTGATTAATTCTGCGCGTGGGCCTGTAATTGAAGAGCAGGCTTTATTGGCCGACATCGAAAAAACACAGCGCAAAGTGGTATTAGATGTCTTTGAACATGAGCCTGTGATTTCTGAACAAGTGTTGAAAGCTGTGAGTCTAGTGACGCCACATATCGCAGGTTATAGCTTAGAAGGTAAAGCGCGTGGTACACAAATGATTTATGAAGCCTTTTGTAAGACCTTTCAGTTTGAAGCAGATAAAAGCTTCGAGTCACAGTTACCTGTATGTGCTCAATATTTTGAAGGGCAAGATTTGAAATCTACACTTCATAAGCATTTAAGGGAAATCTACCCGATTGCACGAGATGACCAAGCCTTACGTGCTTGCTTAAAAGAGGGAATGATTGACCAAAAAGCCTTTGATCATTTAAGAAAGACCTATCGGTTACGCCGTGAATGGGCTGCACATGGAGGGCCGAAAGCATGAGTCAGGTCGTGATCCATTATCAGCCAACCTGTGACTTAAAAGCCATGCGTGCTCGCGCGCAAATGTATAGCCAAATTCGCCAGTTTTTTGCTGAACGTGAAGTGCTTGAGGTTGAAACCCCGATTTTATCTCAGGCTGGGGTGACCGATGTGCATTTGGCTTCGGTTCAAGCACAGCGCCATGTCCAAGGTAAGCAACAAACACATTATTTGCAGACCTCACCTGAGTTTGCCATGAAGCGCTTATTGGCCAGCGGTAGTGGGCCAATTTATCAAATCTGTAAAGTTTTCCGTGATGATGAACATGGTCGTAAACACAATAGTGAATTTACCATGCTGGAATGGTATAGACCGAATTTCAGTTTGAAAGATTTAATGTTTGAAGTGACAGACTTATTGAATGTCACATTAACGCAGCGTTTTGGTGAAGTTCGCCCTACCATTTTGAGCTATAAGCATGCGTTTATGGATCGCTTGGATTTGAACCCACTGCAAGCCAGTTTGAAGGAGTTAAAAGACTGCTGTAATCGCGTGGGTTTAAATTTGGACTTGGGTGATGACCGACTTGGCTATATCGATTTGCTCTTTTCACATTTTGTAGAGCCAAGCCTAGGTTTTGATACGCCCGTGTTTCTAACCGATTTTCCACCAGAGCTAGCCTCACTTGCCAAAACTAAAACGGATGAAGACGGTGAATGGGTTGCAGCACGTTTTGAGCTGTATATTGAAGGTTTGGAACTCGCCAATGCGTATGATGAATTGATTGACGCGGAGGTGTTGCGTTCGCGTTTTGAAGCAGATAATGCTGAACGTGAAAAATTAGGCTTACATGTGATGCCGATCGATGAGTTTTTATTGGCTGCTTTGCCTCAAATGACCGCATGTGCAGGTATTGCTTTAGGTGTGGATCGTTTGTTAATGATTGCAACAGAACACATGCAGTTGGAAAAGGTGATTACCTTTCCCGCATCCATTTCTTAAGTGAAATTAAATAAAGCGCCGATTGTGGCGCTTTATTTGAGTCGATCAAGGTTTAACTATATTGAGACTTCAGCTCTCCAATTGCGTGTATTCGACGTTCAATCAGCATTTCACCAATATCAGGGCCTTTGATATCCGCAGGCAGGTCTTGTGCTTTGATATTTCGCACCACATCCATCACCTTTAAAATATATGCAGACTGTGGGTATTCACGATCTTCAAGCCCTAAACGACCACGTGAGTCACATTCACAAGCTTGTACAAAGGCTTCAACCCGTTCTGGACGACGTAGTACATCTAGGCGTTGCAGTAAGCGCCATAAAGTGCCTGGCTTTAAGGTCAGGGCTTGATGACATTTTAAATGTTCTTTACAGACTGTAATTGCGAGCTGTTTCATCTGCGTTGGGACTTTTAGACGCTCGCACATCTCAGTCACAGGTTTGACCCCACGTTCTTCATGCATAATATGACGCGGTAGCTCATCCACAGGTGTCAGAGCTTTGCCTAAGTCATGCACTAAAACAGCAAAACGAACATCCAGTGCATAGTTGGCACGACAGGCTTGCTGTAAGGACATCATGGTATGAATACCACAGTCAATTTCAGGGTGATACTCAGGGCGTTGTGGAATACCGTAAAGGGCCTCGATTTCTGGAAAAAGCACTTTTAGAGCACCACAGCGACGTAGTACTTCAAAGTATTCATCGGCATGATCTTCCATCAGAGCACGAGAGGTTTCTTTCCAAACACGTTCAGGAGTCAGTGCTTCCAGTTCACCTGAGTCTGCGAGTTGCTGCATTAGTGCCAACGTTTCTTTGGCCACCGTAAATCCTAGGGTTTTATAACGTGCAGCAAATCGTGCAACACGGAGGACACGTAGCGGGTCTTCTACGAAAGCATCAGAAACATGCCTTAAAACACGGAGCTCTAAATCGCGTTGGCCGCCATAGGGGTCATACAGTGTACCTTCCGCATCCATGGCGATGGCATTGATGGTAAGGTCGCGTCGAATTAAATCTTGTTCTAAGGTAACGGTACTGTCGGTATAAAACTCAAAGCCATGATAACCCTGTCCCGACTTACGTTCGGTGCGGGCAAGTGCATATTCATCTTTGGTTTCAGGATGTAAAAAAACAGGAAAATCTTTACCTACAGGTTGGAAACCCTGGGCAAGCAGTTGTTCAGGCGTTGCACCGACAACTACATAATCTTTTTCGTGATAGGGGTGACCCAGAAGCTGATCTCGGACCGCACCGCCTACTAAATAAACTTGCATGAGAAAACCTCTATTCTTGCAGCCATCATGCTACAGAATAGAGGTTTTCTCAAGTCAGAAGATACGAGTATAACGACAAACAATTATTCGCCGTTTTTCTCCGCTTCTTGAATTTCTGCTACAGTCAGCGCAGTCATATTCACTAAACGACGTGTTGTTGCTGTCGGGGTAAGAATATGAACTGGTTTCGCTGCGCCGAGTAGGATAGGGCCAATGGTGACATTATTACCTGAAGTTGATTTCAACAGGTTAAATGAAATGTTGGCTGCATCCAAGTTTGGCATGATCAATAGATTCGCAGAACCTTTGAAGCGCGAATTTGAGTATGCAAAGTTACGGATGTTTTCATCCAATGCCGCGTCCGCATGCATTTCACCTTCAACTTCAAGTTCTGGCGCGATTTGCGTCAAAATTTCAAACACTTTACGCATTTTTTGCGCGCTTGGATCAGTTTGATCTGAACCAAAGCTTGAGTGAGAAAGTAGAGCAACACGTGGTGTCATACCAAAACGACGTACTTCTTCAGCAGCTAAAATTGTCATTTCAGCCAGCTGTTCAGCTGTTGGGTTGGTGTTGACATAAGTGTCAGCAATGAACAGGTTACGGTCTTCAAGCATTAAAGCATTCAATGTAAAGAAAGAGTTGTGACCTTCTTTTTTACCAATGATGTTTTTAACGAAGTCTAAGTGAATGTCGTAGCTTGAATACGTACCACATAGCATACCGTCTGCTTTACCATGTTTCACTAACATCGATGCGATCAAGGTTGAACGACGACGTGCTTCACGTTGTGCATATTCAGGTGTTACACCTTTACGCTGCATAAGTGTGTAGTAGTCATCTGCAAACAGTTCGTAGTCAGGGTTTTTTTCTTGATCGACAATCGTGATGTTCACACTATGTTCAAGACGTAAGCCTAATTTTTTAATGTTCGCTTCAATAACCGCAGTACGACCAACTAAGATTGGTTTTGCAAGATCTTCATCGACCGCAATTTGTACTGCACGAAGTACGCGTAGGTCTTCACCTTCAGCATAAGCGATACGTTTCGGATCAGATTTTGCTTGTGCAAAAATTGGTTTCATCATCAGTGCTGAGTTATAAACAAACTCAGAAAGACGTTGACGATATGCAGAGAAGTCTTGAATTGGACGACTTGCAACACCTGAATCCATGGCCGCTTGTGCAACAGCAGGTGCGATTTCTAAAATCAGACGCTGATCAAGTGGGCGTGGAATTAAGTAATCACGACCAAAGGATGCAGATTTTTCACCATAAGATGCCGCATCTGCTTCAATGTGTGCCATACGCGCAATTGCATAGACACATGCAATTTTCATCTCTTCATTGATGGTGGTTGCACCTACATCAAGAGCACCACGGAAAATGTAAGGGAAGCAAAGTGCGTTGTTTACTTGGTTTGGATAGTCTGAACGACCTGTCGCCATGATCACGTCATCACGAACTTCGTGTGCATGTTCAGGCAGAATTTCAGGATCTGGGTTGGCAAGTGCGAAGATAATCGGATCTTTCGCCATCAGCTTAACCATTTCTTTGGTTAAGATACCCGCAGCAGATAAACCGAGGAACATGTCTGCGCCTGCAATCACGTCAGCCAGTTGAGTGCCTTCAACATCTTGTACATAACGTTTTTTAGAGTCGTCTAGACCTTCACGTTTTGTTGTAAGTAGACCTCGTGAGTCTGCAACAATAATATTTTCTTTTTTTGCACCAATGGCACAAAGTAAATCTAGGCAAGACAGAGCTGCAGCACCTGCGCCTGAAGCGACGATTTTAATTTCTTCAATTTTTTTGCCGTTCAATTGCAAAGCATTCAGTAAAGCAGATCCAACGATAATGGATGTACCATGCTGATCATCGTGGAACACAGGGATATTCATACGTTCACGAAGTTTTTGTTCAATATAGAAGCATTCTGGTGCCTTGATGTCTTCAAGGTTGATACCACCAAAAGTCGGTTCTAATGCAGCAATAATATCGACAATTTTGTCAGGATCATTTTCTGCAATTTCGATGTCAAATACATCAACACCTGCGAATTTTTTAAATAAAACGCCTTTACCTTCCATGACAGGTTTAGACGCAAGTGGACCAATATTACCTAGACCCAAAACGGCAGTACCATTTGTGATTACAGCAACAAGGTTCCCACGTGCAGTATAAAGCGCTGCTTTTGAAGGATCTTTTTCAATTTCAAGACATGGTGCTGCGACACCAGGTGAATACGCCAAGGCTAAATCGTGTTGGTTGACCAGCTGCTTGCTAGGTGTAACGCTGATTTTCCCTGGGGTTGGGAATTCGTGATAATACAAAGCTTGCTGTTTTAATGATTGATCGTCCATCTGAATCTCTTTGTAGCGTGGGTTAGCCAGCGGAGCTGGTAGTTTTTAGTAGACAAGACCGAATATACCATTAGTTGCAGGCATATCCCAGTGATAGCCGGTGCTTTTTAAGCAAACTTAGAGCTAAAACAGTCTGATTTATATTGAGTATGTATATGAGGGCGTATCAAGATGATCTCTTAAATATTGGGTAGCATCGAGTTTCGGAAGAGGTTTGGAAAATAAATAACCTTGCACGATATCACATTCTAAGTTTTGTAGGTAACTCAGTTGTTGTTCGGTCTCAATTCCTTCCGCCACCACGGTCATACCCATGGCTTTCCCCATGGCAATCATGGCGCTCACAATGGCTTCTTGTTTGCAGTGTCCAATTTTTGAAATGAAGCTTCGATCAATTTTTAAAGTATCGATAGGGAAGTCAGTTAGGTAAGACAGTGATGAATAACCTGTACCAAAGTCATCTAAAGAAATATGAATGCCACGCAATTTGATGGTTTCGAGGAGGTTTTTCACTGCTTCCGAATTTTCAACCAAAGTGGATTCTGTAATTTCTAATTCGAGGCTACTACCACTGATTTTATATCGATCAAGGGCTTCATCTAAGTCCTTTAAAAGCTGTCCACGTTGTAATTGTTGGGCAACCACATTGACCGAAACGCAGATATTATCAAAACCCAATTTATTCCATTCTTTGATTTGCTTAGCGGTTTGTAAAATTACAATGCGGCCAATGTCTGAAATTAAGCTGGTTTTTTCTGCCATAGGAATAAACAGATCTGGCGGTACGATACCCTTAGTTGGATGATTCCAACGTACCAACGCCTCAAAACCATAAATTTTCTGATTGTGAAAGTTGATTTTGGGCTGGTAATAAACCACTAACTCATTGTTTTGTATGGCTAGTCTTAAATCGCGTTCTAAATAAATCCCTTCTTCTAATGCAACGGTATTGCTCAGGCTGTAGAACTTGGTCGCATTTCCACCTAAACGTTTTGCTTCACTCAGTGCTTGTTCTGCACAGTTGTTTAAGTAGTCCAGTTGACGACCATGTTCAGGGTACTGCGAAATCCCCATTGAAAGCGTAATAATATGTTCTTGACCAAAAATATCAAAAGGTAGGCTAAAGGCTTTGTTAATTCGATCGATATGTTCCTGAACTGAGGGGCGAATATGAGAGACCTCATATACAATTGCAAAATCGTCACCATTTAAGTGAGCCACCATCAAGGCTTCAGCATTGGTTAAACGAAGGCGCTGAGCAACTTGGCGCAGAAGTTCATCGCCGCCATTATTGCTTAAGAATTCATTCAATGGGCGGAAACGGTCAATGTTGAGCCGAATAATTGCCAGTTGTTTAATGCTGTCTTGTTGAGAAACCAAATACTGATGAAACTGATAGTTATAGTAAAAACGATTGGGTAAGTCGGTCAGCGTATCGTAGTTTTCTAAATAAGACAGACGCTGTTCTTGCAGTTTGCGCTCGGTTAAATCGGATACGATACCAATATAATGCGTGACACGATCTCGCTCATCGGTAATGGCATTCAGATGCATCCAAATACACAGCTCTTTGCCTGATAGGAACTTTTCATTCAGTTCACCGTCGTATTCGCCTTTTTTTAGGAGCTGTCCAATGATTTGGTTATGTGTGCTGCGTTGATGCGACTTATAGTTTGCAACAATATCAAACAGATGCTTGCCATTAATTTGTGCAGCTTCAAAGCCAGCCAAACGTTCAAAGAACGGATTTACGTCGATATAACGCAGGTCTTCATCTAAGATGAAAATCCCTTGTTCAGCTTGTTCAAGTACGCTTGCTGCTAGTCGCAGACGTTCTTGGTTGCTTTTTTCATGTTGAATATCTCGTCGAATACCGACCATTTGTAACGGTTTTTGATTGATTGGATCGGGAGCAATGACACGCCCAGTGTCATGTACCCAGTACCATTTCCCGTTGTTATGTTGCACACGATAAGTGGCTTCATAACGATCTGAATGACCCCGCAAATGACTTTTCATTGCAGATTTAAACGGGGCAATATCATTTGGATGAATCAGATACTGAAGCTGAAGTTGATGCTCTGTGGAATTTTTAAGTACTTTTTCTTGTTTGTGATTGGTCAGGGAAATGAGCCGATCTTTAATATTCCAATCCCAAGGACGAATACCTGAAATTTCATGGGCAAGCGATAGGTTTTCTTGCTTATTTTTTAAGTCTTTATTGATTTGATTTACGTCAAAGGTTCGTTCACGTACTTTTTGCTCAAGTAATTGATTATTCAGTTGTAACTGTTGTTTAATTTCTTTGGATTTATTCATTTCGTTTTGTAGCTGTTTGCATAAATCATCGGTCCAAGCGACTTGTTTTTCAGCTTCTTTTTTCAACTCTCGATTTTTAATTGAGAGGCGGGATAAGTGCTGATTAATACGGTTGGTGGCATTGGCACAAAGCAAAATCACAATCAGAATAAAGTTTACAGTGAGGTAAAAAAGAGTGTGATTGGCATCGAAGTTGATAAATTGCGAGAGGACATAAGGACTAATGGAGGGAATAAAAACCAAACAAAAATAACTAATGCGCTGCGTTAAATAGGTGAGGCAAACGGTCTGTGTGACAATCACTAAAAGTGCAGATAAGAGTAGGGCATTTGTATAGTTAAAATTGCCAGATAGGCTGGGTAAGTAGTAGTAGATACAGACGACGCCTGTTGCAACCAAAAGACCAATACTTAAACAAATGCCTTGAATCCAGCGGTGCGCATGTTTGGCAGAGTGATTTTTCGGGTTGAAATACACGGTGTTCACGAGCCAAAAAATGCTGAGAATAAACTCAGAAACAAAAAACCACAGGTTAAAATAAAAAGAATCTTGAGAAAAATTATAGTGATATGCACAGAAAATATAAAAATTTAGAATCAGTAAACTACTGATGAGGAAACGAAGATGGCTAATGGAATGCGATATTTGCGCAGTCTGCAAGTGCCGATCAAGATTTTCTGTAGAAATATCTGGCATGAATCGCGAAACCTTATTTTTTTTATGACCCAATGGCGTTGTGTTGTGTCTTTTTTCAAATTTAAATACATTGTGTAAAACACAATCAATTTATATTTTGATATAAGTCAAGGGTAATATTGTTGTACATCATAATCAATATATTAACAGAACAAAAGGGTGACTCTGCTGTTTATGTGATTTAAATCACTAAATTGTAGTTGAGGATTGACAAAGCGACGACTGGTGCTGTCTCTGTACGTAATACACGCTCACCAATACACCAGTTGATAAAACCGTGCTCATTGGCTGTTGTAATTTCAGCCTCACTTAAACCACCTTCAGGCCCAATGAGTAATGCAATGTTTGGTGTCGCATGTGCTAAAACGTCGATTTTTTCTTTATTCGGGGCGAGTACAAGTCGCGTCGCAGGTAATTTAGATGCGAGCCATTTGTCTAAGCTGACTGGAGCATGGATGGTAGGAACAATGTTCATGCCACATTGTTCACATGCCGCGATAGCAATGCCTTGCCAATGATCAATCTTCTTTTGGTCGCGGTCATATTTCAAACGCATTTCACAACGTTCAGACGTTAATAGTTGAATTTCGGAAACGCCTAATTCAACTGCCTTTTGAATGACATAGTCCATACGATCACCTTTACTCATGACTTGACCGAGTAAAGTGTTAAACGCAGGTGTACGATTGCTTGGATTGAATGCGGTGACCTGAACTGATGCTGACTTTTTAGCAACGTCACTTAAGGTCACTTCATATTCGCCGCCTTGTCCATTAAACAAAGTAGCCGTTTCACCGACTTGAGCGCGCAAAACTTTTACCCAGTGGTGAAACACAGTTTCAGTCAGTTCGACAGTGTGATCAACATTGAGTTCTGCTTCCATAAAAAAACGAGGCATTCGGTTTTACTCTCAAATAGGGTGAATCGTGTTTAAATACTTATGCTAAACCGAGGTCTAGTACAAGCTGACGGGTTGGATCAGTCGTGTTCATGGTGTAGAAGTGCAAACTCGGTGCGCCACCTGCAATCAGGCGTTCGCAAAGTTTAACAATCACTTCATGACCAAATGCTTTGATGCTGGCAGTGTCATCACCATAGGTTGCCAGTTGCTTACGAATCCAACGTGGAATCTCAGCGCCTGTACCATCTGCAAAGCGAATCAAGTTGCTGGCATTGGTAATTGGCATAATGCCTGGTGCAACTGGAATGTTCACGCCTTCTTTTTGAATGCGATCTACAAAGTAGAAGTAGGCATCTGGATTAAAGAAGAACTGAGTCAGTGCCGCATTCGCACCTGCATTTGCTTTGTCGCAAAAACGTTGAATGTCTAGGTCAAAACTATCTGCTTGAGGGTGCATTTCTGGATAAGCGGCAACTTCAATGTGGAAGTGATCGCCCGAATGTTCACGGATAAAACGTACCAAATCCGTAGCATAAGGTAGTTCCCCTAGGCCAACTTGACCTGAAGGTAAGTCACCACGCAGCGCCACAATACGGTCAATGCCTTGATCTTTATAAATGTCGAGTAACTCAGCAATACGTGCTTTGTCATCACCAATACAAGACAAGTGAGGGGCAACAGGTGTGCCTTTACCATTAAATTCTGCAATGGCTGCTAAGGTGCGTTCACGGGTTGAACCGCCTGCACCATAGGTAATTGAGAAAAACTCTGGGTTGAGCAGCTGTAATTCTTGGTGTACAACTTTCAGTTTTTCTGCGCCCGCATCCGTTTTGGTCGGGAAAAACTCAAAAGAAATAGGAATGTGTTTCGACATGTTCAAATCCTTTTTTATAAATGCTATTTTTTGTGCTTAACCTCATCCCACCCTTCTCCCAGAGGGAGAAGGAGATTCATTACATTAAATAGAGATAACAAGATTTCACTGCCAACCTCATTCTGTAATGAAAGTCCCTCTCCTGAGCAGACTTTAAGCACTGCTTTAAAGTTCAGCGCAAGAGAGGTTAGGAGAGGCTTGAAACTTAGTATTTATAAGCATCCGACTTGAATGGACCTTCAACAGCTACACCTAAGTAATCTGCTTGCTCTTGAGTCAATTGAGTCAAGACACCACCAAAACCAACAACCATTGCCGCAGCAACTTCTTCATCTAATTTCTTAGGAAGCAGTTCTACACGAATCGCAGCTTGTTTTTGATCTTCAGCAAGATCCGCAAATTTTTCAGCGAACAAGTGCATTTGACCTAGTACTTGGTTGGCAAAAGAACCATCCATAATACGTGATGGGTGACCCGTTGCATTACCTAGGTTAACTAAACGACCTTCAGAAAGAAGAATCAAGTAGTCGCTATCATTTTCAGAACGGTAAACTTGGTGAACTTGTGGCTTCACTTCAACCCACTTGTAACCACGTAAGTAGTTGGTGTCGATTTCAGTGTCGAAGTGACCAATGTTACATACCACTGCACCTGCTTTTAATGAATCAAGCATTGCAGCGTCACATACGTGGTAGTTACCTGTTGTTGTTACGATCAGGTCAGTATTTTGAAGAAGGTCAACATTGATGTCTTCTTTTTTACCAGTCTGTACGCCATTTTTGTATGGAGATACAACTTCGTAACCGTCCATGCATGCTTGCATCGCACAGATTGGATCAACTTCAGTGACACGTACAATCATGCCTTCTTGACGAAGTGATTGTGCAGAACCTTTACCTACGTCACCGTAACCAATCACAAGTGCACGACGACCAGATAAAAGCATATCTGTACCGCGTTTGATGGCATCATTCAGTGAGTGGCGGCAACCATATTTGTTGTCATTTTTAGACTTAGTTACTGAATCGTTGACGTTGATTGCAGGAACTTTCAAAGTACCGTCACGAAGCATTTCATACAAACGTTGTACACCTGTTGTCGTTTCTTCAGTTACGCCATGAATTTTTGCAATCACTTCAGGGTATTTTTCATGAACAAGGAGGGTTAAATCACCGCCATCATCCAAAATCATGTTGGCATCCCAAGGCGTGCCATTTACATTGATTTGTTGTTCTAAACACCACATGTACTCTTCTTCTGTTTCACCTTTCCAAGCAAATACAGGTACACCTGAAGCCGCAATTGCAGCAGCAGCGTGGTCTTGAGTCGAGAAGATGTTACATGAAGTCCAACGAACTTCTGCGCCTAATTCAACCAGAGTTTCAATAAGAACCGCAGTTTGAATGGTCATGTGAATACAACCAAGGATTTTTGCGCCAGCAAGTGGTTTTGCAGCAGCATAGCGCTTACGTAGGCCCATAAGTGCTGGCATTTCTGCTTCAGCAAGTTTGATTTCTTTACGGCCGTAGTCAGCGAGTGAAATATCAGCAACTTTGTAATCTGTAAATGAAGCAGTAACCGCGTTCATCACGATCTCCTAATATAAAAAATTGATCATTCAGTTCGCGGATGCCGTTGTTGATTCAAAAGGGATTTGAACCGGATCGTCGAGCCTAGCGATTTCACATTTATGTACCTGTGAAAAAGTCGCAGCATCCCTCGACTAGCGAAGTATTGTACTTGGAAATTGATTCAGTTCCAACGATGTTTTGTTTATTATCAACACAATCATCTTTTTCGAATTGTGTTATGGCCGTGAATATCCCTGAATCCTTAATGAACCTTGAAGCTAATGGCGGTATTTATGCGGTATGGATGCTACTCCAGCATTTATATATCGATGCGGATATTGAACAGTTGATAGAGGTCTGTGGTTATGATGCAGAAAACGGAACGACAACCATTGGCTTGGCAGTCGGATTAAAGAAATTTGGCTTTGATGTTCAATTTTATACTGATGAAGACCCAGAGCTTCAAGCACAAGAAAAATTGAGTTATGCAGAAGCTGAGCAACTAAAACTGCCAGTTTTAGCGGCCATCAATTACCAACAAATTCAACAGGCATTTGAGCAAAATAAATTTATCATTGTCTATTACGATACTTTAGAAGGCGTCGGAAACCATTCACTGGTTTATTCTATAGATGAGCAGGAAATCTGTTTCTTTGACAGTTTTGATGCGATGCCTGCATCTGTATTTGAACAGCAACGTCAAGTCGAGGGCATCTGCCGACAAGTGATCGTGCTTGATCATTCAAGTGCTCGCATGGAAACAGCACAATAAACATGAAAAGAAGACGTTAAATGAAAAAGATCCTTGGACTATGCGTGTTCATCTCTATGCAGATCAGTGCGAATGACAGCACGGGTTTTGTGGCAACGGGCGGTGTGCAATATCTGAAAAATCCAAAAATCAGTATGCAAAGTGAAGATTTGTTTATCAGTAAAAACATCATTCGGGTGAATTACCAATTTAAAAATCTTACCGCTCAAGATATTACGGGAACTGTTTTATTTCCCTTGCCGCGTGTGGGCAGTTCGCGTGATAGCGATTTTGCGCATACCGAACAATTGATTCAAAGCTTTAAAGTACAAGCGAATGCACAAAAGATTCAGCCAGAAACGCATGTGCGTGCATTTTTACCCGCTTTAACAGCAAGTGGGGACTTCAATTCCAATGGCGAAGTTGTCGATGTGACTACGGGTTTGAAAAAATGTGGTTTTTCCGATTGAGATTTGATGTATCCGTGGTTATTGCAACAAGACTCTACGCTTAATCAGCGTTTGTATCGTTGTCAGGACAAAACGGTACAGCAGCTTTTAAAACCGTATCAAGCGGATGGTGAAATATATTGGGAATCGCAAATTATTTATAGTTGGCAGCAGAAGTTTAAGGCCAATGCGTTGACCCATGTACAACATGAATACATGCCATTGGTTGGTGGTTCGGTCTCTTTATATCCTGAAGAGGATGAAAAAACCTATTGTATGGATCAAAACTTCAAAGCGGGTTTGAAAAAGGCCAAGTCGCAATATGCACCTTATCAAGCTTTAGGCTATATCTTAAAAACGGGTGCAAATTGGGCGAAACCTATTCAAAGTTTTAAACTGACCATTGAGCGTGACCCGAATGAGCTGGTTTCATTTTGTTGGAAGGGTCAGGTGAAAAAGATCAGTTCGACACAATTTCAAATGACAGAAAAGAATTTTGTGCCGAAGCAGGATTTAGATATTATTTTTGTGCGTAGGTTTTAAGTAGTAAAAAGCCCATCAAAGGATTAATGCTGATCAGTTAAGACAAAATAGCTGAAATGCGGTAAAAATGAGCGTATCCAGATACGCTCATTTTTTTATGACTTTTTCTCAGAATTTAAGTTCAGCATTTCAGCAGACAGCTCCTTCACTTTCTAATTTTAGCGAATTAATTGATTTAAACTGGATTGAAGACTGTTTAAAACGGACCGGGAAAGCATCGGTCAGAAAAAGAAAACTCCCCGCAGAGCATGCTGTATGGCTAGTTATTGGACTTGCATTGTTCCGCGACCAGCCCATCTGGTATGTTGTTCAGCAGCTGCAGCTGGTTTTTGGCACGGCTGAAAGCTGCGCCCCAAGCGCATCAGTGCAGGCCAGACAGCGCTTGGGTCTGGAGCCTTTAAATGTCCTGTTCAATACACTGAGTCAGACATGGTTTGAAGATTCTCAGCCGCAATATTCCGCCTTTCATGGCCTAAGCATCTGCGCTGTAGATGGAGCCGTCTGGTCCATGCCCCACACAGATGAGAACTTCAGGCACTTCGGTTCTTCCAAAGGCAAAACGATAGCAGCACCTTGGCCGCAAGCCAGAGCGGTTTGCCTGATCAACACCAATACTCATGAAGTGATTGATGCCGGGATTGGAAGTATGGATCAAGGCGAGCTGACTTTAGCGAAGAAATTGAAAGTGCCTGCAAATAGCCTGACTTTATTTGACCGGGCCTACTTCTCTGCTGATTTCTTATCAGGGTGGCAGTCTCGGGAAAACTGCCATTGGCTTATGCGGGCTAAAGACAATCTGCGCTATGAAATTATCAGGAAAAACTCAGCGCATGACTTTCAAATCAGAATGCCTGTTTCTCCAAGAGCGAAGAAACTGAATCCGGATTTAGGTGACTATTGGGAAGCCCGCCTGATTGAAACTGAACAGTCTGGAAGGGTTAGACGATACGTTACATCATTATTAGATTCAAAGGCTTATCCTCTGGAAGAGGTCAGTACGCTGTATGCTCAGCGCTGGGAAATCGAGATGTGCTACCGTGAAATCAAGAGCGACCTGCAAGATGGGATGCATTTAAGAAGCAAGCAGCCTGAATTGGTGTATCAGGAATTATGGGGTGTATTGATTGCTTATAATATTCTTAGAAGGCAAATGAAATTTATGGCTCAACGGGCGAAAGTCAGCCCTTTGCGTATCAGTTTCCATATTGCTTCAATCAGCATTATCAATATATTAAGGCATACTCCGCTGGAATCGGCAGGGAATTTGCCCAAGCATTTAGAGCGTTTGCTGGAACAGTCTAAAATGTTTGTTTTGCCTGAAAGAAGATCAAGGCAATGCCCTAGAGTCGTCAAAATAAAGCCTCAAAAGTACCCAAGAAAATGCCAGTCAATTTCTTAACTGACTGGCATTACATCAAAGGATGGGCTTTTTACTTATTCTTGCTCTGCGGCATCTGCTTTGTCGTGCCAGTATTTGGCTTTTGCTTCATCAGCATCGACACCTAGCGCATTTTCATAAATGAATGCCAAGTCACGCATGGCTTGAGCTTCACCCAGTTCCGCTGCTTGTTGTACCAGTTCAATCGACTTAGCGCCATCCTTTTCAACCACATCACCACGACGGTAAAAACCAGCCAATTCTAATATTGCAGAAGGGTGTTTGAGTTCAGCGGCTTGTTTTAACCAGTGATGTGCATGTCCAAAGTAGGTTTCAGCTTCGCTTGGATCTTCTTCGCGAAGTTCTTTGGCATAAAAAGCATAACCTTCACCCAGCCAATACATGGCTTCTACATGACCCAATGCTGCTGCTTTGAGCGCCCATTCTTCTGCAAGCGTAATGTCATCTTCATTTTCACTTTGCATATACAGTTCAGCAAGTTCAAATTGAGCGTCACTATTACCTGTTGTTGCAAGATTGACCAATTCAGCAGGAATTTTAGGAGATTTAGGCATACAAATAACCAAAGATTTAAACTGTGGATAGCCTAATGCTTTCAAGTGAAAAAGCCAATCCGAAGATTGGCTTTTACGCTCAGATCAGGTGCAAAGTTAGGCTGAATATAAATAAGAGTAAAACTGAAACAGCGATATTCTTAATTTTTTGTTCAAAATAACTTAAGCAAAGTCCAACAAACAGTGCAGCGAAGCTAATTACGCCGACCCAATAACTGATTTCGGTGCTCCAATGTCCTTGTGTTAAGCAAATGAGCAAAGAAACAATTAACAGTAACCAACCCACAGTGGTTGCTAAGCGTGTTTGCTGAAGTGTCAGTTCTTTAGCAAAGATTTGCTTTTGGTGCTTAGACATACTGCTGGCAAGGGCAAAAAAACCTAAGGTCGCTAAAGCCCAAATGATCAGAAACCAAATCATGCTTCAGCCTCCTGAACAGGTGCTTTCACTTTTTTATTCGGCAAACCTTGATGTTTTTTCACTTTGTCATAAGCGAAATAGAAGATCACTGCCATTACCCACATGGCTAAATCAACCGATGCAATCATCCATTGACCCTGCGCAATGCTGTTCCACAAAGCCTGACCGCCTGTCATCAAGTTGACCACTGGTAGCAGTACGAAAGCGAGTGTTGCCAATAAAAGTAAGTCTAACCACGCTTGGCGGTGGGTACGGAAAATGGCATATATCAGCGCGAGTAACCATACGGTAAAGAAGCTACGAATCTCCCAGTTTAGGCGCATTTCTACGTCTGCTGGAATGAAACGGTTGGCATAAAAATATGCCGCGCAGGCCAAAGGCAAGCCAATAATGGCCGCAATATTCAGGACTTCAACCAGTCGGAAACCAAACGATTTATAGCCTTGTTTCTGCTGTTGGGGTGCACGTTTTACACACCAAAGGATCAGACCTGTAGCCACCATGAGCGTGCCTAAAATACCCGAGCAGAATAATAACCAGCGAAGAGCCAAGTCGAGGCCACGTGCTTCGTGTAAGACGGTGACCACGTTATAGATGCCACTTGGAATCGATGGATTTTTGATTCGTATATTTTTATCCGTTTCGTCTTGACCCGTGACCCCATTATAGTTGAGTGTTGCATACACATTGCGATGCGCGACACTTTCAGCACGCAGAGCACGGAACTCAATTTTGGCTTGGTCTGTATTGGGTGAAATAATATTAATTGAAGCAATTGGATTGTCTTTCCACTGTTGTTGTACCGCTGCCATAATTGGCGCTAAGTCTGTCAGTGGTGCAGGGCGGAGTTCGGGTTTTGGACGTTCCTCACCACGACCTTGAGCATGTTCACCACGTTGCTGTCCGCGTTCTCCACGAGCCGTTCTTTCACCTTCGCGTTGACTTCGACCTTCGCGCTGCACATCTTCAGCTTTTGGGGGCTGCTCAATCATGCTGGCCTGTTGGTCACGTAAAAACTGTTGTCGATTTTCATAAGCTTGGTTAATCCCCCAAGGCATGAACATAAACATGAGCAGTAGTAGGCCACTAAAGGTAATCATTAGATGAAAAGGCAATGCAAAGACAGCGGTTGCGTTGTGTGCATCTAGCCATGAGCGTTGACCTTTGCCAGAGCGAAAGGTAAAGAAATCTTTAAAGATTTTTTTATGGGTAATGATGCCGCTAACAATTGCGACCAACATGAACATGGTGGCAATCCCGACCAACCAACGCGTCCACAGGCGGGGTAAACCGTACAATTCAAAATGGAAACGATATAGGAATCCACCACCACGCGTATCCCGTGGTTCAATCACTTCACCAGTCGCACTGTCTAAGGTGATGCGTGTTCCACCACGACGTGCTTTCGGGTCTTCACCAACGGCACGAATAGTTACTTCAGTTGTGGTTTGGCGTGAGTTGGGCAGTTGGATGTTCCAACTGCCTGCATCAGGGTGGTTTTTCTGTAAATAGTTGAGCGCGACCTGCATTTGTTGCACTTGAGACTGCGCAGGTATAGATTGATGTGTTTCTGGTTTCATCCAAGTAGAAATTTCATTTTGGAAAAAACTCAGGGTTCCAGTCACAAAAATTGCATACAGCAGCCACCCTAAAATGAGACTGGCCCATGTATGCAACCATGACATGGATTGGCGCGGTCCTTCCGCTTTTTGATCAACACGCATTGAAAAACTATCCTAGAAATTTGAGTAGGGCATACAGTGCAATACATGGCACAGCAATGCCGAGTGTTGCTTTTAAGGTTTTTTGAACCATAAAGACCCAAATAAAGGCAGCACAGTTAAGACAAAATGCAATGAGTGTGGCGCTCATGGACGCATTCACAGGATTTGCAATAAAGACTTTAGCAATGGTTAATGCAGAGAGTGCAGCAAGGAGATAACCTCCGAGCAATGCAAGTGCAAATCGATACAACACCATCAGACGGTAGCTAAGTGGTGTGTCGACTTTCTTCTTTTTGGCAGGCTTCGGATGGACTTTTTCCGAATGAACCAAGGCATCAATTTGTGTGGTGCTATTCATGAAAGAGAGGTGGTATATTAGTAAACAATATTGCAAATGATAACAATTATTATTTAAATAAAATAGATGGTAACTTTATTTATTTTTTCTGTAACGGTAAGTGAGTTTGGTGAACAGAAAAATTTGGATTGTAGTCGCTGCCTTTTTAAATCGATTTGATTCTTATTGTTATTTCTTTAAGGAATGGCTACACAGTGTTACCAAATCAAGTTATACGCTGTTTTGATCTGCGTTAGTTTCATAGTCAATACTTGGGCGAATTTGGAGGAAAAGATGGCTGCTTTTATTAATGCCGAACAGGCAAAAATTATGTCCAACCAAGCGTATTTAGATATTGAAGTCTATAAATTACGTTTAGCATCCCTAATAGAGGAGAGTGCGAAACAGGGAAATACTGCGGTATTTACCGTATTGCCAAAACATTTACCCTTAGAAGATATTCGTCATCTTTCAGCAGAACTTACCCAACTGGGATATCAAGTCCGTTTGGAAGTGGAAGAGTTCTACTATCGTTTAAACGTGTATTGGATTTAAAACTTCGCTTTGAGGTCTTGGTTTATATTGTGTGGATAAAATAAAAGCCCGTAAACGGACTTTTATCTATTAGGAGTTTCGAAAACCGATGAGAGGGTTATGCTTGAATATCGGAAGCCTTTTTATGGTAGGGATTCTTTAAATCTAGTGTCTGTTCAAGCTTATGGTCGAAAATGTCGGTGAGCATACTATCGAAGCGTTGAGCATTGTAATGAATCAACTGATCCACTTCCTCAGGGCTGATGAATCCTGTTTCAAGTGCATGTTGAATATGTGATTCAAAATCTAAGCCTTCAAATTGTCCTTTGGACTCCGCTTTTTTAAACTTCATCCACAGCGGATCAATTTTCAATGCTGCTTGGAAGGCATTTTCCATACGCCCAAAGACGTCTTTGGGATCGGTATTGTAAAAAACATGCTGCTTCAGTTGTTCACGGAAAGGGTTATTCTCCATGATCGAAAGTCCTAATAGCGTTTTTAGCTGATCACTTGGTTGCTGGGCAACACGACCAAAAGGGAAACAGATGAACTTGACTACACAAGCAGCGGCTCGCATAGGAAAGTTTGCGAATAGTCCATCAAATGCATCCTGAATTTGGACAAATGCTTTTTCTAAAGCCAGTTGAGCATGTTGTTGTTCCGCCTCACTACGTTGTCCTTTTTCATAAAACTTCAAAATAGCGCTCGCGATAAATAGATGGGCATGAATGTCAGCCAAACGTCCTGAAAGCATTTCTTTGCGTTTAATATCGCCTGCAAGTAAGCCTAAACACAGGTCTGCGGTTAAGGCGAAGTTTGCACTGTAACGGTTAATGGTTTTGTAAAAAGGACGTGAAAAAGCATCTGTCTGTGCGGAAGCATCTGAAAGACCACCGAAGATGCCATAACTGAATGAACGGGCTGTGCGGTTAAAGGTATAAGCCAAATGTTTAAAAAGTAGCGTGTCGAAAGGCGCTAGAGCTGTCTTTGTATCTTCTGCTTGAAGGAGTTGAAGCTCTTCATATAGATAGGGATGACAACGCATGGAGCCTTGACCAAAAATCATTAAAGAGCGACTTAAAATATTGGCGCCTTCGACAGTAATTGAAATGGGGATGGCCTGATAATTCAGTGCTAAAAAATTGCGCGGCCCCATTTGTACTGCCCGTCCGCCAACGACATCCATCCCATGATTGACAATTTTACGCATGGTTTCGGTGGCGTAGTATTTGGCCATAGCTGTCATCACAGCAGGTTTTCCACCTTCATTTAAACCACAAGTCACCATATAGCGAAAAGCTTCTAACATATACGCACCGCTGGCAATATCACTGGTGGCTTCTTGCACGGCTTCAAAATGTCCCACAGAAATTTTAAATTGTTGGCGGACTTTGGCAAAAGCACCGACGCTTAAATAGGCCATTTCAGCTGAAGCAGTGGAGAGCGCTGGCAGGGAAATCCCACGACCTACAGCTAAGCATTCCATCAGCATGCGCCAACCTTTACCTGCATTTTCCACCCCACCAATAATCCAGTCGAGTGGGATAAAAACATCTTGTCCATCGACCGTGCCATTCATAAAGGGTGAACCAGGATTATGTCGTGCACCGACTTGGACACCGTCATGACTGGCAGGTAATAAGGCGCAGGTGATGCCATATTCAGTTTTGCTTGCATCGCCTAATAGTCCATCAGGGTCATAGAGTTTAAAAGCGAGACCAATCACAGTCGCAATAGGCGCCAGTGTAATCCAGCGTTTTGAAAAGTTCATACGTAAACCGAGTACTTCTTGGCCTTCAAACACACCATAGCAGACCACGCCTGTATCCGGTATTGCACCCGCGTCTGAACCCGCCTCGGGACTGGTTAAACCAAAGCAGGGGATTTCTTCACCTTTGGCGAGTCCTGGTAGGTAGCGTTGTTTTTGTTCTTCAGTTCCATAATGTAAAAGTAATTCACCTGGCCCTAGCGAGTTGGGCACCATACAACTGACTGCAGTGGTTAGTGAACGTGAAGAAATTTTGCTCATGATGCGGCTTTGTGCAAAGGAGCTAAAGGCACGACCGCCGTATTCTTTGGGAATAATTAAACCTAAAAAGCCTTGTTCTTTGATGTATTGCCATGCTTCAACAGGAAGATCTTTTAAGTGATGATGAATTTCCCATTCATTCAGTAAACCACAAAGGTGTTCAACTTCATGATCTAAGAAGGATTGCTCTTCAGCAGACAGAGTTGGGTAGACATAACCATCAAATTTTTTCCAATCAGGCGCACCCATAAATAATTCTTTTTCCCACCAACTGGTGCCTGCATCCAATGCTTCGCGTTCGGTACTGCTCATACTCGGCATGGCTTTGGCTAAAGCTTTATAGGCAGGTTGAGTGATTAAAGACTTTCGTAATGGATCAATAACCACAATCAGGCTGAGAATAATTAAGGGCAGACCTAGAAGTAATGACCACGGACTGATAAAAATAGCAGCGAAGAGGGATGCAAAAATAATCATTGCAGTTGCCATTAAGCGACTGAGTTCAAAATAAAAAATAGCCCAGAGGATACAGATTAAAAACAGAATGGCGAAAATGAAACCCATTGAAACCTCCCGTTATTTACACCGTGAGGTGAGTCATACGTTTTATAGAATTCCACGGATAATAAGGCAAAACGTAGACTAAAAAGGTGTAATAAAATGAATTTGATGTGATGTCTAGCATCACGATTATTTTAGACTTTGAATTAGATTAGGATGTTTATTGAGCAATGACTGTGTTAGAAATGTATGAATACGTAATTGAAAAATATAAAGAACGAAGATCGTAATAAAAAAAGCCCTCCTATGAGTAATGCTGATCAGTTAAGACAAAATAGCTGAAATGCGGTAAAAATGAGCGTATCCAGATACGCTCATTTTTTTATGACTTTTTCTCAGAATTTAAGTTCAGCATTTCAGCAGACAGCTCCTTCACTTTCTAATTTTAGCGAATTAATTGATTTAAACTGGATTGAAGACTGTTTAAAACGGACCGGGAAAGCATCGGTCAGAAAAAGAAAACTCCCCGCAGAGCATGCTGTATGGCTAGTTATTGGACTTGCATTGTTCCGCGACCAGCCCATCTGGTATGTTGTTCAGCAGCTGCAGCTGGTTTTTGGCACGGCTGAAAGCTGCGCCCCAAGCGCATCAGTGCAGGCCAGACAGCGCTTGGGTCTGGAGCCTTTAAATGTCCTGTTCAATACACTGAGTCAGACATGGTTTGAAGATTCTCAGCCGCAATATTCCGCCTTTCATGGCCTAAGCATCTGCGCTGTAGATGGAGCCGTCTGGTCCATGCCCCACACAGATGAGAACTTCAGGCACTTCGGTTCTTCCAAAGGCAAAACGATAGCAGCACCTTGGCCGCAAGCCAGAGCGGTTTGCCTGATTAACACCAATACTCATGAAGTGATTGATGCCGGGATTGGAAGTATGGATCAAGGCGAGCTGACTTTAGCGAAGAAATTGAAAGTGCCTGCAAATAGCCTGACTTTATTTGACCGGGCCTACTTCTCTGCTGATTTCTTATCAGGGTGGCAGTCTCGGGAAAACTGCCATTGGCTTATGCGGGCTAAAGACAATCTGCGCTATGAAATTATCAGGAAAAACTCAGCGCATGACTTTCAAATCAGAATGCCTGTTTCTCCAAGAGCGAAGAAACTGAATCCGGATTTAGGTGACTATTGGGAAGCCCGCCTGATTGAAACTGAACAGTCTGGAAGGGTTAGACGATACGTTACATCATTATTAGATTCAAAGGCTTATCCTCTGGAAGAGGTCAGTACGCTGTATGCTCAGCGCTGGGAAATCGAGATGTGCTACCGTGAAATCAAGAGCGACCTGCAAGATGGGATGCATTTAAGAAGCAAGCAGCCTGAATTGGTGTATCAGGAATTATGGGGTGTATTGATTGCTTATAATATTCTTAGAAGGCAAATGAAATTTATGGCTCAACGGGCGAAAGTCAGCCCTTTGCGTATCAGTTTCCATATTGCTTCAATCAGCATTATCAATATATTAAGGCATACTCCGCTGGAATCGGCAGGGAATTTGCCCAAGCATTTAGAGCGTTTGCTGGAACAGTCTAAAATGTTTGTTTTGCCTGAAAGAAGATCAAGGCAATGCCCTAGAGTCGTCAAAATAAAGCCTCAAAAGTACCCAAGAAAATGCCAGTCAATTTCTTAACTGACTGGCATTACTCCTATGAGGGCTTTTAATTTTTGCGTTTTAACTGTTTAACACCACAGCAAATTAAGCTTCAATCGTTTGAACAGCAATCTTTTTCGCAGGATCTGCTTTGCGACGTACTGCTGGTACAGGTTCGCCATAGTATTGACGGTCAGCGAAGTAGCTTGAACGAACCATCGGCGCTGCCCAAATATTTCTAAAGCCCAGCTTTTGACCATGCGCAGTGTAGCGTTCAAATTCTTCTGGTGTAACGAAGCGGTCAATCGGCGCATGCTCTTTAGAAGGCTGTAAATACTGACCAATCGTTACATAGTCAACGCCGTGTGCATGTAAGTCATCTAAAAGTGAAATGACTTCTTCTTCAGTTTCACCAATACCGACCATTAAACCACATTTGGTTGGAACGTCAGGGCAATATTCTTTAAACATTTTCAACAGATTTAAAGAGTGTTGGTAGTCTGAACCTGGACGCATCGCTTTGTATAAACGCGGCACAGTTTCAATGTTGTGGTTAAATACATCAGGTGGACACTCAGTCATAATGCGAAGAGCAATGTCCATACGACCACGGAAGTCAGGTACCAAAATCTCAAGTAAAGTATTCGGGCTTAATGCACGTGCTTCTTTGATACAATCAACAAAGTGCTGTGCACCACCGTCAAGTAAGTCATCACGGTCTACAGAAGTGATCACGGCATATTTTAAACCTAAGTTTGAAATTGTTTCAGCCATATGACGTGGTTCGTCTGCGTCAAGTGCATTTGGACGGCCATGTGCCACGTCGCAGAAAGGGCAACGACGTGTACAAATGTCACCCATAATCATGAAGGTTGCAGTACCTCCACCAAAACATTCAGGTAGGTTTGGACACGCAGCTTCTTCACAAACGGTATGTAGTTTTTGTTCACGTAGGGTTGATTTAATGCGTTGCACTTCTTCGGGTGCTGCCATTTTCACGCGAATCCAATCCGGCTTGCGTGGCGTTTCAACCGTAGGAATAACTTTTACAGGTATACGCGCGACCTTTTCTGCGCCACGAAGTTTGATACCCTGCTCAGGTTTACGGTTTTCAGACATATTCAACTATTCCACTGTTTTTGACGGGGGAGATGCTAAAAATAGCAGTATTAGTATAGCGGAAATGCGAATTGATAGGGCGGAAATACTATTCATTTACTAAATGTGGTTATCACTTAATATATGTAAGCTAAATACAGCAAATTGCCTGCAATTACGTCATAATATGCCCAAGATAAGTAATAAGTTTTTGAAGAAGGAGCGTTGAATGCCACGTAAAAAAGAGGTCGTTGGTGGAACTTTCGTTAAGTACGATGCGGTCGTTCTAGGTTCAGGCCCTGCGGGTGAAGGCGCGGCAATGAAACTTGCCAAATCTGGAAAGCGTGTTGCGATTGTGGATGTGCGTGAGCAGCTCGGTGGTAACTGTACCCACGTGGGGACCATTCCAAGTAAAGCTTTACGTCAAACGGTATCGAGTATTATCCGTTATCGCCGCGACCCGATGTTTAAAAAAATGGGTGACTGGCGTCAGTTTACAATGAAGCAAGTGCTTCAAAATGCACATAAAGTGATTCAACAACAGGTTGATACACACTCACGTTTTTATGACCGCAATAAAATTGATATTTACCATGGTCGTGCCTATGTTCAAGACCAAAATACGGTTTTAGTATTTAGCCCTGAAGGCATCAAAGAAACGATCATGTGCAAACAAATCGTGATCGCAACGGGTAGCCGTCCATACCGTCCTGCGGCGCTTGATTTTAATCATCCGCGTGTATTCGATTCGGACAAAATTTTAGACCTCGATTATTCGATCCAAAAAATCATCATTTATGGTGCAGGTGTAATTGGTTGCGAATATGCGTCTATTTTCATTGGACTAGATCACAAAGTTGATCTGATTAATACACAGCATAAATTGCTGAGTTATCTAGACGATGAAATTTCTGATGCTTTGTCTTATCACTTACGTCAACAAGGGGTCTTGATTCGCCATAATGAGCAGATTGATCATCTTGAAACGTATGATGATCACGTGGTGCTACATTTGCAAAGTGGTAAGAAAATTAAAGCAGATGCTATTTTGTGGTGTAACGGTCGTTCTGGAAATACGGATGGCTTAGGTCTAGAAAATGTGGGTATTACGCCAAACAGCCGTGGTCAGATTACAGTCAATGATCAATACCAAACCGAAGTGGAAAACATTTACGCTGCGGGTGATGTGATTGGTTGGCCTTCACTGGCTTCTGCTGCATATGACCAAGGTCGTTGCGCAGGTGCAAACATGAGCGGTGAAGTGGGTGTAGAACCTGTGGTTGATATTCCGACAGGCATTTATACCATTCCAGAAATTTCTTCAATTGGTAAAACTGAACAAGAGTTAACTGAAGAAAAAATTCCGTATGAAGTCGGTCAGGCTTCGTTCCGTCATTTGGCGCGTGCGCAAATTACAGGTGACACAGTGGGTGAGTTGAAAATTTTATTCCACCGTGAAACTTTGGAAGTGCTGGGTGTACATTGCTTCGGTAATAACGCTTCGGAAATTATTCATATTGGTCAAGCGGTGATGAATAGTCCAAACAATACCATCAATTATTTCGTAGAAACGACGTTTAACTATCCAACGATGGCTGAAGCGTATCGTGTAGCGACCTTAAATGGTATGAACCGTTTGTTCTAATTTTTATACTATTTTCAGAGGCCTGTAAGTTTAGACTTGCAGGTTTTTTTATACCTAAAATTGCTAATTTGTAATTGCAGGCATATCTAAATGCCTAAAACTTTTTAACGATTTGTGCGGTGGTAGGTGAGTGTGACAAGTAAGGGGGGAGGGAGCAACTTTGCTTATGAGATACAGTAATTTTGTGGATGCCATGTTTCTTAGCGTAGGACATGGAAAGAATGATCCAGTGATACGGCATAGCAGATATTTTTAGACATAAAAAAACCAACAAAGTTGGCTTTTTGAATTGGGCTGCGACGTGAAATCAGTTACAGGATGAACTGATGTAAGAAGTAGGCAGAAATCATCATGCCTAACACAAAAAACATGCACGAATAAGCGTCAAGCTGATAACGCTTTTCTAATTGATGTTCAACATGCTGTATATTTTCTTCTTGCATAATTTTCATGGAAGTTTTTATTCCGATTTAATTATCGTTAAAATCCTATTGCATGCTTGTATTTTTAACCTCTGTACACGACAAAAATAGATAACTCATTGAAATAATGTCACAATAATTGTTTTCTAACGACGAATACTATGATACATCTCAATGAGTTATATCTTATCTTAAACAAATCTCTAAAATGGAACAAGTCACATTTAAAGTGCTTTGCGCTCATCATGCTTGTGATTATTTTAAAGCAAACATGTAATCTTTCTTCTGCATCTAAAGCCTTGCCCATCAAGTGCTTACCACAATCATTTTATCGACGTATGCAGCGCTTCTTTGCAGGTCAGTATTTTGATTATCGTCAAATTTCTCAGTTGATTTTCAATATGTTTTCATTCGACCAAGTGCAACTGACTTTAGATAGAACCAATTGGAAATGGGGAAAACGAAATATTAATATCCTGATGCTCGCAATCGTTTATCGTGGAATAGCGATACCTATCCTTTGGACATTGCTTAATAAACGTGGAAATTCAGATACGAAAGAGCGCATTGCTTTGATTCAACGCTTTATAGCCATTTTTGGTAAAGACCGTATTGTGAATGTGTTCGCAGACAGAGAGTTTATCGGTGAGCAGTGGTTTACATGGTTAATTGAACAAGACATCAACTTCTGCATTCGTGTTAAAAAAACTTCATTGTCACCAATCATTTAGGAAAGAATCATAAAATTAGTGATTTATTTCGCCATCTTAAAGTTGGTCAAATTGAATGTCGTAAACGACGGATTTTGGTTGGTCGGGTGAAACTATATATAAGTGCACTACAGTTAGAAAATGGAGAGCTTTTACTCGTCGTTTCTCCTCAGTTTAATGCCAATGCTATTCAGGATTATGCATTACGCTGGGAAATTGAAACCTTATTCAGTTGTCTCAAAGGACGCGGGTTTAATCTTGAAAATACGCGCTTGACAGACCCTAGACGAGTGAAAAAATTGATTGCGGTGTTAGCTATAAGCTTCTGTTGGTGTTACTTAACGGGTGAATGGCAACATGATCAAAAAAAAGCGATAAAAATAAAGAAGCATGGACGACTCTCAATGAGTTTATTTCGCTATGGTTTAGACTATGTTCAAATGGCGATTCAGCGTTTAATTGGTTTTGGGAAAAAAGAAGAGTTTAAGGAAATTTTGGCAATTTTAAGAAGGCAGAATCCTGATAGGATAAGGGTTCTGTGAAATTTGTCGTGTACAGAGATTTTTAACATAAAAAAATGCTTAAATAAAGTACTAATTAAAAATAATCAGATCTCCACTATACATAATCACTTAAATATTCAAGTTTATGCTGAGTTAACCTAGAAGCCAGCAGCTACCAATAACTAACTATCTGAAAGTCAAAGAACTTAGGATTTTATTATTCATCGTTAAAATAAGATAATTGAATTTAAAACTGTGGATAAAAGTTCTTTTAAATGAATTTAAAATACTAAGAGATAATAAAATATGTGGATAAGTTTTATACAAATGAATTCAAATTAAAATAAATCGTACTGATATAAATAAAAAAGCCAACGCAGCCTATACATCGATCTAGTATAGTTTGCATTGGCTTATTTTTATAAATTATTGATTTAATGCATAAATATTGGCTTGAATCCAAATATTGCCGCGAATGTATTGTCCAATATTAAAGTTGGCGTACTCTGGATTTTTAGTAGCAATACGAATCAGTGTCGCAGGTTGGTTGTCTTCATGAATCAAGGCAACATCAAGCAGAGAGTAGTCTTGTTCCATAAATTGCATGCTGGTTTTGCCAACAATATTCCCTTGGAACCATGCTTCATCTTCCTGACCGATCTTTTCGCCATACAAATAAGCGACCATTTTTGAAAAATCGACAGTCACAGGTTCTTTGTCATCATCCGACTTTGGTTCCCATGCATCAATCTGTTCTTGCAGGTTTGCAGGAGCAATGCCGTTGTTTGCTGCCAAAATATCGTTCAAGGCACGATGATGTTTAATCGATGCAGGGTCATCAACTACCAGTTGCTCGTGTTCTGCGACCGCTTCTAGTTCATATGCCCATGCATTGAGATGTGCAATATAGGTTTGGTCTTTTTGGTATTGAGCATGATTAACGCTATATAAGCTGTCATAAGCGTAGACGATGCTGTTATTGCCTAAGTTTAAGCGTAAAACGGCTTGTGTGTTGGATTGACCTCGAATGATGCGTTCAACCACAGCAGACACTTTATAGGGGCTATTAAAACTTGGAAATGCAGTTTTAACGGCCTTGGGTTTATTGTCTTCAACCGCGATGACTTGAGTCAGTTGAACAGCCGCTTGACTTGGGCCTTGAATGAGCCAACAACCCGCATCCATATCTTGTTCAGTCTGGCATAAACCCATCGGCATGATTGGTGCATTTAAAGCTAAACCTAACCATTTAGGGACATCTTGTGCAGGGTTATCGGTGAGTAAATTCCAATGCTCGACGTGGCTACCAAAGTTTTGGTCATCAATGGTGATTATTTCTGGACTATTTTGATTGTTCATATGCACGATTGAATGAGGTTATATATCCCTATTAAATCGAGGGTTATTTCTATATTTCAAGTCCTATATTTTATTTTTACTGGAAAATCATCAAAAAAGACTAAAGCCTTACTTTATTTGATAGACAAAATAGTAAAAGCATTTCCTTGTGATACTTATAAAGTATGACACAAGCTTTGTATTAGGGATTTTGAGCGGTTTTATCTATTATGCTCAAGCACTGAGTTTGTTAGACTAAGGTAGTTTCTTTTGTTTATGGATGTGCAGTGCTGCCATTTAAACTCTGGGTCGATGCAGATGCATTGCCTAAAATTTTACGTGAAGTGATTTTACGTGCTTCTGATCGTTATCAGCTTGAAGTGACCTTTGTGGCCAATCAAAATGTAGGGATTACGCCTTCCGTTCGCATTAATTCAATTCAAGTGATGAGTGGGGCGGATGCCGCGGATAAAGAAATCATCGAACGCATGAAAGAGAATGATATTGTGATGACACAAGACATTCCGCTGGCGGCGCAGGTGATTGAAAAGGGTGGAATCGCAATTCATCCACGTGGTGAAATCTATACTACAGCCAATGTCAAAGCGCGCCTACATTTACGTGATTTTATGGATTCATTACGTGGAGCAGGAGTAAACACGGGTGGCCCACCGCCTATTTCTGAACGTGATAAACGAGAATTTTCTAGTTCTTTAGACCAAACCATTCAAAAGCAAAAACGCAAAACCGCCATTTAGCATCGAGCTGATTATGTCTTCTAAAGCCAATCTGATGGCAACCTATGGATTATTGGTTTTTATTTGGTCCACAACGCCTTTAGCGATTGTGTGGAGTGTGACCGATTTACATATGCTGTGGGCGTTGGTATTACGTTTTTTCATTGCTTTGCCTTTGGCGATTTGTTTGTTATTGGTTTTAAAGCGACATTTCCCCACCGATAAAGTCGCTTGGCATAGCTATTTGGCTGGTTCTTTTAGCTTGATTGGCTCACAGTTTTTTACCTATGTTGCCACCAACTATATTAGTTCAGGCATGATTGCATTGATGTTTGGCTTAGCACCGATTATGGCAGGGCTGATTGGACGTTTTTACTTTAAGACCTATTTGAGTGCGATGCAGTGGCTTGGGATGTGTATTGCACTGCTGGGGCTTGCGATAATTTGCCTTGCAGGTACAGAACAGCATGTCCATCCGTTTGGGATTGGACTGATGTTACTTAGTGTATTTTCTTATGCAGCCTCTATTTTCTGGGTGAAAAAAGTCAATGCGAATATTGAACCCGTTGCACAAGCGACAGGTTCAATTTTGGTGTCGACATTGGCGGCTATATGTATTGTGCCTTTTATTTGGGAGCATGCACCGCAGCAAATTCCCGATTTGAAAACTTGTTTGGCGCTGCTATATACGGTCATCATGGCGTCATTGATTGCGATGTTCTGTTATTTTAAATTGGTGCAGAAAATTCAACCCACGACTTTATCGCTGACTACCGTCATGACGCCGATGATTGCTTTATTTATAGGTGCTGTGTTGAATCAAGAAAAACTTTCGATGATGGTTATTTTGGGTGCAGTGGTTTTACTGTTAGGTTTGTTCGTTTACTTTTATAAAGATCTTCAGGCAAGTCGGAAACTTGCCCAAAAGTTAAAAAGCCAAAACTAGTCCAAGGTTCTGGCATTAATGATCTTCGACCGTCAAAGAAATACAGTCGGCCAATTTGACACGATCTTGCGGGTGCAAGGTAATAAAGTATGCTCCAGTACGGCACTTGCCATTTTCCTCTTCATTGCTGTACACCACTTGTGCAATCGCGGCAATATGGAAGAAGTTTTCAGGGTGGCTCAAGGTTAAGTGGATATAGGTGCCATCTTGAATTTGTTTTTCGCTATAGAAACTCAAACCACTTTCAGAAAAATTCACATGTTCAGGCGTAGGTAACATGGTTTGTACAATTGTGTCGTACAAAGAACCCGTGATCAGGTTTAATTTCTGGTTAAATAGGGATAAGATTCGAGCAATTTGTTGATCTTTTTCAGATAATTGTTCTAATTCGTAGTTTAGTGCATGATCAAATTGATCTAATTCTGCGAGTAGTAGAAAATAGCGCGGTAAAACAAAATTAGGATCGTAAGGGTCATTCAGGGCAACATCATCAGAAATGATCTGATAGTTAATTCTCAAGGCCGCATCGATTCGTGACATCACACGACGTTCTGTTTGAACGTTTTGATGCTGTAAATTTTCCATAATTATGACCTCGGACTAGATGGTATGTTTAAACCAATCTCGCTGTATATAGGGTTGAGATATACTCGCGCACGGCGTAGCAACCACTTTATTTCTTTTATTGCACTGGTTTCGATGATCGGTCTAACACTGGGTGTGGCTGTACTTATTACAGTCTTATCTGTAATGAATGGTTTCGACCGAGAGTTGAAAACACGTGTACTTGGAATGATACCTCAAGCCACTGTTTCTTCAACACAAATTTTAACAGATTGGCCTGAACTTGCAAAAAAAATTGAGACAAAGGAACACGTCACAGGCGTAGCACCGTTTACTCAATTGCAGGGGATGCTTACGGCACAAGGCCAAGTGGCTGGAATTATGGTCACGGGGATCGAACCTCAATATGAAAAAAAGGTTTCGATTATCCAAGACCACATGGTTGAAGGCGGTATTGATAACTTAAAAAAAGGTGAGTTTGGTATTGTTTTAGGCAAACAAATGACCGATGCCTTAGGTTTAGGTTTAAATGATAGTGTGACTTTGGTTTTACCGGAGGCAACACCTTCACCTGCGGGTGTAGTGCCGCGTTTTAAACGTTTCAAAATTGTGGGCATTTTCAGCATTGGTGCTGAGGTCGATTCGATGATGGGCTACATTGCCTTAAATGATGCATCAACTTTGTTACGTCTACCTGATGGTGCACAAGGCATTCGCTTGAAATTGGATGATATTTTTGCAGCACCTAAAGTGGCTGATGAAATTGTGATGGATCTGCCAAGTGGTTTTTATGCCTCGAATTGGACCTATACTCACGGCAATTTGTTTAGTGCGATCCAAATGGAAAAAGCCATGGTGAGCTTATTACTCTTCCTGATTGTCTTGGTGGCTGCATTTAATATTGTGTCGTCCTTGGTAATGGTAGTGACCGATAAAAAATCGGATATTGCCATATTACGTACCCTTGGCGCTTCACCTGCAACCATTACCCGTATTTTTATGGTTCAGGGCACGATTATTGGTGTGATTGGTACGGTATCGGGTGCGATTCTCGGCATTGTTTTTGCCTCTGGAATTAGTGGTTTTGTAGGTTGGTTAAACAATGTGATGGGACTTCATTTGTTTGATGCCTACTTTATCAATTACCTACCTTCGTACTTAAGATGGCAAGATGTATTAACCATTGTGTCACTGTCTTTAGTTTTAAGTTTCCTTGCAACAATTTATCCTGCAATGCGTGCTGCAAAAATCCAACCTGCGGAGGCATTACGTTATGAGTAAAATTGTTTTAGAAGCACAAAATATTGAAAAACATTTTACCGATGGTAAGTCGACTGTTGAGGTGATTAAAGGCCTCTCTCTACAAGTCAAAGCAGGTGAATTCGTCTCGATTGTGGGGTCGAGTGGTTCGGGAAAAAGTACTTTGTTGCATGTCTTGGGCGGTTTAGACCGTCCGAGTTCTGGGCAGGTTTTTTTGCAGGGTAGTCGTTTTGACAGTTTAAATGAAGCTGAACGTGGTTATTTACGTAATCAACACTTAGGTTTTGTTTACCAGTTCCATCATCTGTTGCTTGAGTTTACCGCTTTGGAAAATGTGGCAATGCCACTGATGTTACGTCAAAGTACTAACTTTAAAGATGTACAAAAGCAAGCCGAATATTTACTCGAACGTGTCGGATTGACGCATCGTTTAACCCATAAACCAGGTGAGCTTTCAGGTGGGGAACGGCAACGTGTTGCATTAGCGCGTGCATTGGTGGCCAAGCCTGCGTTGATGATGGCAGATGAACCGACAGGCAACCTAGATCGTAAAACAGCAAGTAAAATTTTTGAGCTGCTGATGGATTTACGTCAGGAGTTCAATATGGCGATGTTGATCGTGACACATGATGAACAACTGGCTCAGTCCGCCGATTCTATTTTGCATATGCAAGATGGTCTTTGGGTCAATGATTAGGCTGAGTACCGATAAAAATATGAGATAAAGCCACTATCTATTGAAGCCCACCTCGGTGGGCTTTATTATGGCACCAATAAAAAAAATAACTGAATAAAAGAATGAAGCTTTTATATGCTGCTGCTTGGATTGTAGGAATTGCATTGATGGGGCAGACCGTTCCCATTCTAAATCACCTTTTTTATCCAGCGCTGATTTTGGTCATCGTCCTTTTGCCTTTACAGCTTTTTCTCTTTCAGCACAAACACGCCTTTATTTTGCAGTTTATAGGTGGACTGATTTATTCCATGTTGTTTTTAACTGCGGGATATCATTATGCACAATCAGCTTTGCAACAGCGTCTAGCCTATAAAGAAACAAAAGTTGAAGATGCTGAAGTCATTGTTTATATAGAAAAAATTAACCAACTGGGTGCTGAGACTATTCAGCAAGAAATACAGGTCTTGAACCGACATGTGAAACCAGTGCAATGGTTGAGTTTTCAAAAAAGGATCTCGGATGAGCAAGAGGTCTTGGAACTTGGGAAATACTACCGACTGACAGGGGAAATACGTCCTGCACATAGTTATTCGGTGCAAGGTGTATTCGATGTTGAGCAGTGGTATCTGCAACGTAATCTTATGTCGGGTTTTAAACTCAAGCACATACAACCCTTGTCTGAATCAGAAATTTCTGCATTAGGCTATACTAATTATTTAAGAAAACAGCAGGGCATACTCAATAAAATTCAACTGGGTATAGAACAACAGCGATTAAATATTCGTTATTTTATTTATAACCAGCCTTTAAGTCATAAGGGTCTAATTCTAGCGCTCCTGACTGGGGATGAAAGTTTCTTAGATAAGGAGACGACAGCACTTTTTCAACGCTTTGGCATTAGCCATTTATTAGCAATTTCTGGGCCACATGTGCTGATCTTTGCCGTGATGCTGTGTTGGCTGTTACAGAAGGTGCTGAATCGTTATTGGCCACAGATTTTTCTAAAAATCCCACGGCCTTATGCATTGTTACTGCCATTTTGTTGCTGCGTATTGCTGTATTGTGCCTTTGTTGGTTTTGAAATTCCTGCACTTCGTACTTTACTCAGTTGTTTCTGTTTAAGTGTGTTGATTTGGCTCAGACAGAAAATTTCAGCTTTGACGTTACTCTTATTGAGTGCATCACTTCTTTTACTGTTTGATCCTTTTTCAATTCTATCAGCGGCCTTTTGGTTGTCCTATGGTGCGTGCTTTGTGCTTTTACGCATTTATCAAACCACTATTCGGCTGGATTTGACTCGCCCGCAGTCTTGGCAGAAAAAATTCGTTTTTAGCTTAAAACTTTTGGTTGAGTCGCAGTGGAAAATATTTGTGGCTCTGATGCCTTTGGTGATTATTTTCTTCAAGCAAGTCTCATGGATGAGTCCAATCAGTAACCTTGTCGCTATTCCACTGATCAGTTTGTTGGTTGTACCACTAGAGGTTTTGGCAGCATTAACTTTTTATCTTTTCGAACCGCTGAGCAGCCTTTTGTTTCAGTTGGCGGATTGGGTGCTGGTATTTTTATTGGGCATACTCAATGTACTGGATGCACTACTACCGATTAAGTTATATCCAATTGCACTCAATACTTGGCAAGTCATTTTACTGATTTTGCTTTTAATCATTGTTTTTATGCCCAAACCCAGCCTCCCTAAATCATGGCTGGTGCTAGGTTTGATTCCTTTGTTGGGGTTCAGTAGCCAAAACCGTCCTTTTGAGTTAATCGTACTGGATGTAGGTCAGGGACAAGCCGTGTATATGCAGCATGGTCAACAGTATGCCATGATTGATGTTGGTGGCTCCTATGATGAATCGAAGTTTAGCGTTGCTAAGCAGATTATTCAGCCATTTTTATCGAAGCAAGGCATGAGCCAATTAGATCAGCTGATACTTACACATTTGGATCAAGATCATAGTGGAAGTTATGCCACATTAAAAAATGAGTTGTCGATCAATCAAATCTATTCCAATCAGCAATTGGATGTGGCAAATAGGTCAAATTTTAACTATTGCCAACAAGGTCAGATCTGGCACTGGTCTGAACAAGTGGAAATCAAAATTTTGTCACCGAAAGCCAATCAATTGGCACAAGTGCCATATCAGCAAAATGAGCTATCTTGTGTGGTCTATATACAGGTGAAGGATGTACAGTCTTATCAGTATTTTCTGATTATGGGGGATGCGGGCTGGCAAACCGAGTTTCAATTATTGCAGGATTATCCAGACTTAAAAGTTGATGTATTGGTCTTAGGGCATCATGGCAGTCGGCATAGTTCAGCCTATGCATTTTTAAAACACTATCGACCAAAATTAGCAATTGCTTCAGCAGGTTTCAATAACCGTTATGGACATCCAAGTACAGTAACGCAAGCCCGTTTGAAAGCTTTAAACATCCCATTCTTAACAACAGCAGGACAAGGCAGTATCGGTTTTATTGCGCAGCCTACAGGGTTTATTGAACTGACGACACAACGTCAGACTCGACAGTGGTTGCAGTCGACTGAATCTGTTGTTCCATACGCAGTTGCTCTAAACGCGTCACAGCCTCATTAAAAGGGAGGTTATACAGCGTTCGAAGCTCAGGATTGGCTTTAAAGCGCTTATAGGTCCAATGATAATGCTCTGGATGACGACGAATCAGGTCTTCAATGGCTTGGTGAATGACGAAGGTGCCATCATTGGCTGTACCTTGATAAATACTTTCGCTCATTTCTTCAATGTACATATCAAAGCCATCATCATTACGAATAGCATAAAGTAATAGAGCCTTGGCTTTGGTTTTTTGAATCAGTTTGGCGCTCAGGTTGCTTGAAGCTAAAGGAAAGCCAAAATAAGGAATCATTTCACCGCCTTGTTTTGGGGTGTGATCAGGCAGAATTACGGTCGTTCCTCCTTGTTTGAGCGCCTTAAAAATTTGGCGTACCCCTGATTCATCGGTTGGTACAAGGTGAGCGCCTTCACGACTGCGCGCCTCACGAACAAATAAGTCAGCACCAGGATCCTTGACCGGTTTATACATAATGGTCATTTCAGTAAATTGGGCGACATAACTATTCATAATTTCCCAAGTCCCAAAATGAGGTACGATTAAGACTAAACCTTTCTGAGCAGCAAGCGCCTCATGTAGCAAATGTTCGCCATGTACTTTTTGGACGCGTTCAATATTTTTTTGGTTGCTTGAACCCCAAATACTAAAAAACTCAAAATAGGTGGTCAGTTCATTACGCACTGCTTGTTTCGCAATCATTTCACGTCGCTCATCACTCAGCTCAGGCAGTGCAATTTTTAAGTTGAGTCTGAGGGCATCATTGTTTTTACTGATTTTTAAAAGATTGACTAAGCCTGCTAAACCCTTAGCAAAAAAACGTGCAAATTTAATAGGTTGTTTGCTTACAAAACGCAGTAAACGATAAGTCGAGTTTTGCTCTTGTACTTTAGTCATTCTTTAGAGTCAATGGTGCATGTGGATAAAAACATAAAATATTATAGGCTAAAATAAACTGTTTCGACAGTTTTCTACAAATCAGTGTATATAATGAGGGCAATTTTATTCAAGTTTGGATTGTTATATGTCCGATTGGCCACCAAAACCAGAAAATGAAACGCCGAAACAACAGCCTGTACATGAACAACCGACAGGAAACGAATGGAAACTTTTAGAGAAAGCAGTTTTAGCTTCCGTCGAGGAACAACGTCGTGCACGTCGTTGGGGCATTTTTTTCAAATGTCTAACTTTTGCCTATCTTTTGTTTATTCTATTTGCCATGACCAAGAGCTGTTCGACCAGTAGTACGGATGCAACAGCATCTAAACACATAGCTGTAGTTGATATTGTTGGTACCATTGCCGCTGATGAGCAAAGCGTAAACAGTGATGACACGATTAAGTCATTAAAGAAAGCTTTTGAAAATAAACAAAGCCAAGCGGTGGTGCTCAATATTAATTCACCGGGTGGTTCTCCGGTTCAGTCGGATGAAATCTGGCAAGAAATTCAATATTTGAAAAAAACGCATAGCGATAAAAAATTGTATGCGGTGATTGGTGATACAGGTGCATCAGGTGCTTACTATATCGCATCTGCTGCCGACGAAATCTTGGTGAATCCTTCGAGCTTAGTGGGCTCAATCGGTGTGATTATGCCGAACTATGGCGTGAATGGCCTCATGCAAAAACTAGGTGTTGAAGACCGCACCATGACCTCTGGTCAAAACAAAGCTTTATTGTCAATGACACAACCCGTTAACCCTGCACAGCGTGCACATGTTCAAGGTGTACTTGATAATGTACATGAGCATTTTATTAATGCTGTGAAACAAGGTCGTGGCAAAAAGTTAAAGTCGAACGATCCTGCACTTTTCTCAGGTCTTTTCTGGACGGGGGATCAGGCGGTCAAACTGGGTATTGCGGACCGTATCGGTAATTTACATACTTTAAAACGTGAACTAAATACCGATAAAGCGATGGATTATACGGTGGTACATAGCCCACTAGATGCTGTATTAGGCCGTTTAGGTACATCGATGGGAGCTGGTTTTGCATCTTCACTTTCAAATCAAATGCAATCTGAACAGACTACGAAACTCCAATGAAACCTTTAATTCATTTTGCGCACGCCAATGGCGTGCCTTCTAAGGTCTATCAGAAATTATTTGATTTACTGTCAGATCAGTATGATGTGATCTATGTCCCTTTATTAGGGCCAGATAAAAACTACCCGATTGATAACCATTGGAAAAGCTTAACTCAGCAAGTGATTGACAGTATTGTTCGTCAGGCACAGGGTCGTAAAGTGATTGGTTTGGGACATTCATTAGGATCAGTGCTAACGTTTCAGGCGGCGTTACAGCGTCCTGATTTATTTGAACAAGTCATCATGATGGACCCGCCTTTGATCATGGGCAAAGCCTCATTTGCATTACACTTTGCGAAAATGTTGAAGTTAAAAATGGTTGATACCATGTCACCAGCAGCGCTATCTTTACGGCGTCGTGACCATTGGGAAAGCCGTGAGCAAGCAGCTGAACTTTTACGTCCAAAAGGTTTTTATAAAGACTTTGATTCAGACTGTTTTCAAGCTTATATTGACTATGCTTTAACGGAAGATCGTGTCCGTGGTGGTGTTGAACTTGCGATTGCAAAAATGGATGAAGTTCAAATCTTCAGGACCAATCCTTCTTTATGGTGGCTACCTCAGGGCAAACCACAAGTGCCAATGCATTTGCTGATTGCTGAAAAAGGTCCTTTTATTGGTCCAGGGTTTCCACAAATAGTGAAGAAGAAATTTGGCATTCCTTATCAAATCGTTGAGGGAAGCCATATGTTTCCTTTAGAGCGACCAGAAGAAACGGTTACTCTGATTAAGACGCTGATTCAAGAAAGTGTTTAATCGTACTTTTTAGCAACCATAAAAAAACGCCTCCTTGGAGGCGTTTTCTATTTTCAAAATTTGCAAAACTGAATTGGCTCGTGCATCAAGGTGTCGCGGTACAGAACACCTTGGTCTGTTTGCTGAATCGTTTGTGTACAAATCCACTCTACTACTTGCGGGTAGATGATATGCTCAAGCATATGTACACGCTGAGCCAAACTGTTCACATCATCATGTGAACTGACTTTCAGTACACCTTGTGCTAAAGCTTGACCTGCATCGAGTTCAGCCGTCACATAGTGCACGGTACAGCCATGCAGTTGATCGCCAGTATTCAGGACGCGCTGATGAGTATGCATACCTTTGTAATGCGGTAGAAGAGAAGGGTGAATGTTGATCATTTTCCCTTCCCAAGCACTGACAAATTTCGCACTTAAAATACGCATAAAGCCAGCAAGAACCACCAAGTCCACATCCCAATCGAGTAACTGTTGATGCATGACATCATCAAAAGCTTCACGATGAGGATACTGTTTGTGTTCAATGACCGCTGTCGCAATACCTGCATTTTCAGCACGCTGTAGCGCATAGGCTTCAGGTTTGTTGGAAATCACACCCACAATTTGCCCTGACAGATTGGCATCAATCAAGGCTTGAAGGTTTGATCCACTTCCTGAAACCAGAACAGCAATTTTAATCATATGACTTAAGCGAATGTCACGCGGATTTTTTCGTCTGCGCCTTCAACTGACTCAGCATTGTCGGCGATATGTCCCATAGTGAAAGCTTTTTCACCAAGGCTATTGAGTCGTTCAACTGTTTGGTCAGCATCAGCAGCATCAACAACTAAGACCATGCCTACGCCACAGTTGAATGTGCGATACATTTCAAACTGTTCAACACCACCTTCACGTTGAAGAAGTTTAAACAATTCTGGCCATTCCCAAGATGCTTCATTCACAACAGCTTGAGCACCATTCGGCAATACGCGTGGTAAGTTACCTGGTAAACCACCACCAGTAATGTGCGCCATTGCGTGTACATCAACTTCTTTTAAAAGTTGAAGAATAGGCTTCACGTAAATACGTGTTGGTTCCATTGCAACATCAGCAAGTGGACGACCATCAACGATTTGCGTCAAGTCAACGTTTTTCACGTCTAAAATTTTACGAAGTAGAGAGTAACCGTTTGAGTGAGCACCACTTGATGCAACACCAATTAAAACGTCGCCCGCTTTGACTTTAGAGCCGTCAATAATTTTGCTTTGCTCAACTACGCCTACACAGAAACCTGCCAAGTCGTAATCTTCGCCTTCATACATGCCAGGCATTTCGGCAGTTTCACCACCAACCAGTGCGCAACCAGCAAGTTCACAGCCTGTACCGATACCCGTAACTACGTTTGCAGCTACATCTACATTAAGATGGCCAGTTGCATAGTAGTCAAGGAAGAATAATGGCTCAGCGCCACATACAAGAAGATCGTTTACACACATTGCAACCAAGTCTTGACCAATCGTGTCATGACGGTTCAAATTCAATGCTAAACGTAATTTTGTACCAACACCGTCTGTGCCAGATACGAGAACAGGTTCTTCATAACCTTTAGGGATTTTACAAAGTGCACCGAAGCCACCTAATCCGCCCATTACTTCAGGACGAGTAGTACGCTTCGCGACAGATTTGATACGATCGACTAACGCGTCGCCCGCTTCAATGTCGACACCTGCATCTTTGTAGCTTAAACCAGTGTTTGGGGTAGAAGTTGAGTTGCTCATAATGAAGTCTCCGCATTCGCGGGGCGATTATACCTGAATATACGAAACACATATGTTATTTCTGCGCTAAAATGTTATCTTTACTAAAATATTTTTCTCAATAACGATTAAATCTGAAAAAGGCGAGATTGCATGCAAGATCGTACACTTAAACGTATTTTTATTTTGGCAGGAATCGCGCTCATACTCTGGGTGTTGTATCTACTTAAGCCTGTTGTTTTACCTTTTGTTGGTGCATTTTTAGTCGCTTATCTATTTAGCCCACTGGTCGATAAACTGCATAAAATTGGCTTACCACGTTGGTTATCTATTAGTGCTGTTTTTATCGGTATTGGCGTTGTCATTACGTTGGCATTTTGGTATTTGGTTCCACTGGTGTGGGAACAGCTGATGTATGCGAAGAACAGCATTCCTTCAGGTATACATTGGGCGAATTATAAATTCCTGCCTTGGTTATCTGACAGTTTTAATTTGGTCCCAATGGAATTGGATGTTGACCAGATTTCAGCTGCGATTATGGAATATGTACAGACCAATTATAGTGCTGACAGTATTCAGGCCATGATTGCCAAATTGGCTCAATCTGGACTGAACTTTATTCAGATTGGTGGAACGGTTGTGCTGATCCCGATTATTGCATTCTATTTCTTATTGGATTGGGATCGCATGCTGGACAGTTTTCGTCGTCTTATTCCACGGCGACATGAAGAACAGACTTTAGTCATTGTTAAAGAATGTCATAGTGTACTCGGTGCATTTGTCAAAGGTCAGTTCTTGGTCATGGTGCTCTTGGGCGTGGTCTATGCAATGGGCTTACAGTTGATTGGACTTGAAGTAGGTTTGATTATTGGGATGGTGGCTGGATTATGCAGTATCATTCCGTACTTAGGTTTTGCTGTCGGGATTATTGCCGCAGTGATTGCAAGTTTGTTCCAGTTTGGTATTGATTGGATGCAATTACTCTTGGTTGGCGTGGTCTTTATGATTGGTCAGGCAGTGGAAGGCTATATCCTACAACCGTTCTTGTTGGGCGATAAAATTGGCTTGTCTCCAGTTGCTGTAGTATTTGCGGTACTGGCTGGTGCACAATTGGGCGGTATTTTAGGCATGTTGATTGCGTTGCCTGTGGCTGCCGTGATTGTGGTCTTATTAAGGCATGCACGTGAGTTTTATGAAAATAGTCCAATGTATAGTACCCCTACTTTTGTTGTGCAAGATTCATCCGCGAGTTCAATTACGATTGAAACTGATCAGGTCGATGTCGATATTGAACTAAAAAATCAAGCGGTAAAAGCTCAGCAAGCATCTGAAAATTCAAGTAAGATTGATCAGATAGACCATAAAGAACTTTAGGATACACAAACCAGCATGCGTCAATTGCAACTAGATATTGAACCCCAACTCGATGCTCGAATCAGTGATTTTTCTGGGCCGGGATGGGGGCCTGTTATCGATGCGATTCGTCAGTTACATGCAGGTTTAATGAATCGTTTTTATGTGTATGGTGGTGCGGGTTCTGGGAAAAGTCATTTGCTTTCAGCAATTTGTGATTCTTATTTAGATGTGGGGAAATCAGCGATTCAGGTTTCATTACTTGAGTTGCTGGATGCACCAACAGAAGCAATTACTTCTTTAGAGCGTTTTGACCTTGTCGCTTTAGATGACATTGAAGCCATCAGCGGTGTGCCGCATTGGCAGAAAGCGGTTTTTCACCTGATCAACTACAACAATGAAGAAGGCGGGCAGTTGGTGTTCTCTTCTCGTGTTGCGCCGATTGAATTAAAACTTGAACTACCCGATTTACAATCTCGCCTGACGCAGGCTGTAAGTGTGAAAGTACCAAATGGAAGTTTGTATGCCGATCGTTCTACATTGGTGATGTCGGTTTTATCGCGCCGTGGGATTCATATCGATCAACAGATTATTGATTATTTACTCGCACATGGGCCACATCAAACCTCGGTATTATTGCAAAGTTTAGAACAACTAATTCAACTGCTAAAAGGTGAGAAAACCAAACTGAGTAATGCGAACCTCAGACAAATTTATGCGCTAATTGACGAATATCGGTAAATCATAATATTACTTGAGAAATTGTCCGAGCTGTGACAGAGTACGAAAAATTGTTAGATATTGCAGGGATTTTGCAATCTAAGAATAAAAAGAAAAGATAAAATAAAAGCAAGGAGATCGTTATGCTCAAGAAGAGCATAGGTGTAGCTACGCTATTGGTGGCGAGTCATGCCTATTCGGACAATATTAAGGTGACCATCACTGACGATATTGTCAAAAATGACACGGAATGTTCACTTCGCGAAGCTATCGACTATATTAATCAAGGTATGCCTGAGGCGGGTTATTATGGCTGCGGGGGCAAAGATGCGATTTCCACCGTCATGCTTGAGAAAAATAAAACCTATTTGCTAAATACCCATCTTGCGATCAAAAAAGATTTAACACTCAGAACAAGTTATGACAGTTCTGCGGGGGAAGAAACTGTTCAAGGTTTAAGTAATGCCATCTTAAAAATGAATGGTTCTGACAACTTATTAAGGGTTGATAATGCTGAGAATGCTTTAATTCGTGTGTTAGTAAAAGAGGTTACTCTACAGGGCTGTGCGAAAGACTGCGGTGTGAATCAAGGTGGTTTAATTTATAACAATGAATATTTAGGTCTTGAATACGTCAAATTAACAGGTGGTTTTGCAGGGCAAGGGGGGGCGATTTACAATGTCGCAACCTTGCTCGAAGATGGTACCAGTCGTAGTCTAGTTGAAATTCGCTCTACTCTGGTTGAGCAAAACCAAGCGGCACAAGGTGCTATTTTGTATGGGGACGCGCCTTCTTTTCGGATTTATAATTCAGTTTTCAAAGAAAATAAAACAACAGATGCAAGCAGTGCCAATATTTACTCTGTCAATAATGCAGCTGTTAAAGAAGATACAACCTTATCCAGTTTAGCATCACGTCTGGTCAGTAGTACCTTTGTGAAAAATACAGGTTATGTCGTGAATGTTCGAGATGGCATGGCTTTGAATAACTTAACGGTGGTGGGAAACAGTAAAGGGATTTATTTCAATCCATCTACAAACTTGGCTTATCTGGCCAATAGTATCGTTTTAGGGAATGCTGAAAATACCATCACACAAAACTGTGCTGGGGATTTAAGTAAAGCAGTTCTTCAGAACAACTTAGTCACACAAAGTGACTGTGGCAGTGGTGCGAGTTATTATTCGAATGAGTTTTGGTCTGGTGCTTTGATTGCAGGCAGTGATGTGGTGGGTGAGTGTAAAACCATGTCTGCAGATGCTGACAGTTTATTGTGTCCTTATATTGTTCCCAACCAAAAATTTTTAGGCTATATCCGTCCACGCATTTTAATGAGTCAGACGCATTGGTTAGATTCTCCAATTGTGAACAAGGGTAAAGTGGTTGTAAACACAACGGATTCTTTAATTGGCTGTGAAAATTCAGATCAGCGTGGTGTGAATCGAAATACGAACAATACCTTTTGTGACCGTGGCGCAATCGAGATTGAAGTCCCAACGACCATTAGCTTAATTGGTGAAGATCTGATAGCGGGGCAAGTAGCTAAACTTTCAGTTGCAGATCTGCTTGGTGATAGTGATCTACTGTCCAAAACCGAATGTGCAAGCTTGTTCAAATCGGCTAAAGCACCAAATGGTGAAGAATGGCAGCAGGGTTGTATGCGGGTGCAGCAGACACAAACGGTATCCAAAGGCAAAGTGGTGATTGATGAACTAGGAAATATTACTTACACGCCAAATGGAGCATGGCATGGTGCTGATATATTCAGGTTACAGTTGGTCACAACCACGACACGTTTTGATGAACATATTCCGTTCATTGAAGTGAATGTACAAATTGTACAGGAACCGCAAAATCATATGGAAAGTGACAAAATTAAAACTTCTGGGGGCAGCACGGGTATTCTGAGCTTACTGGGATTATTTGCTTTAATTTTGCTGCGTCGAAAATAAAAGAAAAGGGCAAACATGAAACACTTTAAAAAAGGACTATTGAGTGTCATGGTGGTAGCTGCTATGACATTAATGGCTGCAGAAGATAGAACAATTTATGTCAACACATTTGAAGATGAAGATAATGTAAACATGAATCAATGTTCACTCCGTGAGGCAATCAAAACAGCCAGCTTAAACAAGGCTTATGGTGGCTGTAGTACTGGGAATACCGGTTCAGGTCAAACCGATTATATTCAGTTAGAAGCTGGGACGTATAAACTGAATAAGGAAATTATTCCCGAGTCTAAAGTGGTTGTTTTTGGGAAAAGCCCATATTTAGATCGTGAAAAAAATCCCATCACTTTTAAGTATCCTGCCCTAGGTGAGTTGACTTCACGGATTGATGCGGGTGGAAAGTCACGTTTATTTAATACCATTACCAAGACCAGTTTGACGCTAGAGAATGTGATTTTAGAAAATGGTTATTCGGCAGATGAAGGCGGTGCTTTATTGGTCGGTGGAGCATTAACCTTAAATAATGCACAAATTCTAAACTCAAAGTCTGATAAAAAAGGTGGAGCACTCTATCTCGTTGGTCTTGGTGAGCATCAGGTGACTGTAAATAATAGTGTATTACAAGGCAACCAAGCGACTGTGGGTAGTGTTCTTGCAATGCAATGCTATGCAGGGCTCTTGGATGTAAAAACCAATATAGAGTTTAGAGCGAATAGTATTATTTCAAATGGTCAGATATCGAATCTAAATACATTCGATTTTTGTGGTAACCCAAAAGTTGCTATGGCGAATAATACCATTGCAAAAAATACAGTAAATTCGACAAATGGAAGCATTATTTATGCCGTCAATACTCGAGATCATAATCTGAGTCTTGAAAGTAATTTCTTATTGTCAAATAACACTATTGTAGAAAACAGTGCAGCGAGCGTTTTGGATTATGACGATTTCGGTACGAAGTCGTTGTATTACAATGTACTTGCATATAATGGAAACACATCATGCCGCTATGTCGGTTCTCAGATACTATCCGACAAATATGATGCAGGTGTGACAGCAGGTTACAATGCGTTTGATACGGTGACCAGTCAGTGTGAACTGGCAGCAAGTGCACGAATACTCGATGGTACGACAGATACTAATGTTGATGTGAAAAATGTGGCTATAGGAAGTCTACTCAGTTCCTTAACTTCGCCATCAAAATATAATTTATTCCGCCCAATGTATTTCCCGAAAGTGAATAGTGGAGGAGTTGATTTACTCGATACCAACAGTAAATTGAGCTGTAATGATAGTGACCAGCGTGGTCTAGACCGTATTGTCGACGGAACATTGATGTTAGCACCTGCGGAAGCTAACAGCTGTGATATCGGATCGGTTGAGTTGCGTCGTTTAGCAGCAGCTGATATTGCTGATTTGAAAAATAGCTCGCAGGCAGAACGTCTTCAGGCGTATGAGAATAATATTAAGGAATTGGAAGAATTAATCGCCAATAAAAACACCAATCCAGACTTTTTGATCGAGTTTAATGAAGAGTTAAAGCGTTATAAAGAGCTTTTAGCGGCAACCAAACTACATCAAAAGTACCGAGCGATTTATGTCGATCCCTTCCAGTTTGTTTTGCAAGATGAGGCTGTGGTCAACACTGCTGATGGAATGTCGGCTTTAAAAGAAATGAACACTGAGAATTACACCATTACAGAAACTCAGGTATTAGGTGTGGGTATACTCAGCGCCAAAGACGGTGTGCTGGATACCTCAAAACTTAGAGCGGACCCAACTTTACGCTGTGAGTGGAAGGATGATTTAAAACAAATCATGATTTATCGCACCGATGGTAAGCCTACAACCAGCACGGAATATGTCTATTGCCAATATAGTGTGAAGAGTAAGGCTACGCAGGCAAGCTCCTCGGGGATTTTAAAAGCGGAGTTTAGCAATATACAACCGATTGCCAAAACGGATGAATACACCCTGAATTATGGTGGCACTTTAAAACTCAATGTAAATCCACTTGCAAATGATAGTGATGATGGTGATGGACCGATTAGTACAGTCGCGGCAGAACATCAGCGTCCAGCATTTCACCGTGATGCGAATGGAAAGGATCTAGCTATTCGTATTGTACGTCAGGATGCAGGCATTAATATTAAGCCAGAACGTACAGGTTCTTGTCCGGGGGAATATGAAAAATATGTATGTTATGGTGGCAATATTGAAGTTGAAGTCCGCAATAATTTCAGTCCATTCCCTTATGAAATTGAATATGTGATCTATGATGCAGAGGCTGAAGAGTCTAAATCTGCGATGATGTATTTTACGAACACCGCTAAAAATACCAATACGGAGGCGAGTGGCGGTGGTGGTGGCTCAATGGGTGGTCTTGGGGTGCTTGGATTGTTGTCATTAGCGTGGTTTAGACAACGACGAAAAATATAAATGTAAGTATAAAAAATGCCTCACATGAGGCATTTTTTATGAGCGTTTCTATAGTATTTATATTCGGCTAAGCATCTTAATGTGTAGCAGTGTTGCTATGGATGTATTTATTAATATATTCATTTCGAATATTCACACGTTCATCTGCATCTGCTTTTTGCATGCGTACACGTAAATCACGTCGTTCTTGGGTGCTCATCTGTTGCCAAGTGTCACGCATTTTTTGCTTTTCTTGCTCAGGTAACTGAGTAAACCAGTCCATACGTTGTTGCAGGGCTGCACTTTGCGCATCGGGCAGTTCTTTAAGAGATTGGTAACGCCCAATCAACGCACGCTGTTCTTCTTCAGACAACGATTCCCATGTTTCAGACACTTGGGTATCTGCATCTTTGGAAAAAATCCAAAAACGATCAAAACCTGCAAAACTGGTTTGTAAAAAACCTAGCGTGCAAAGTGCGAAAGCGACACGTTTAGCTGCCATGTGGAACAGTGTCCTCACCTAAAACCAATAACATTTCTAAATCTTCAACCATTTGAGGTGAAAGTTTAGGAGTCGAAACCACTTGGTTATGTGGTTTTTCATCAAGGGTTACAGAGTTCGGAAGTACGACAAAGCCAGCAATAGCCGCAGCTAAAGCAAAACCAGACATTTTCCAAAGGCCATAACGTGAGGACTTTTGATCTTGAATGTCATCAAGAACATGTTGCATCACCACGGGTTTGTTTTTGTGGTGTTGCGCGAGCCCATCAAGTTTGGAGGTTACTTGCTTTAAGAAATCATCTTTCATTCGGATGATCCTCCTAGATGTGGATTCAAATGTGCGAGAGCATTGCGTAAGCCTTGAATCGCACGGTGGTAATGAGTTTTAACGCTGCCTTCTGAGCAATTCATGATTTGTGCGGTGGTTGCAGTATCAAAACCTTCCCATGCACGTAACATAAATGCTTGCTGCTGACGAACAGGAAGACCAGCAATGGCTTCTTGAATTTCATCCGCAGTGACAGCTTGACTTAAAAAGTCTGAAGGATTCAGGGCTCTTTCATCGACCACCTCATTGACTTCAAAATCGTCATCATCAAGACTGACTTTTTTGAAGAAAGAAAACGGTTGTGCTCGACGTGCTTCTTTACGACGCCAATCCTGTAATTTATTGGTTAAAATGGTATAGAACAGGGGATACCATTCTTCCGTAGATCGATCGGAATAAGATTTATGTAATGAAATAAAGGCTTCTTGCACCAAATCCATGGCGATACCCTGCTGGTTTTGGGTGGCACTTTCCATCATTACTAACGCACGACCAGTCACTTCTTGCATGAAGTTTTTTAGGCGAGACTCGGCGGTACTCTTAAGAGTACTAGAATCTTGCGTTTTAGACTGTTTGGGTGCTAAATCCATAGAGATGGAAAATCCTGTCATCGGATACCCACCATTATTTCCTCAATCATGTGCCTATAACGTTGGAAATAATGGTTTGGTTGACAACACAAGTAATTATTTTTTCTAGTGTAATCTATTTTTTCTGCTGAGCCGACTTTAGTTAATATAACTTAACGATTTTAAAGTCGTTGACGTACCATTTCAAAAAAGCAGATTGAACCCGCAATAGCGACATTGAGAGATTCTTGGCCACCGGGCTGTGGGATGCTCAGTGCTTGAGCATGTGCCAAAGCAAAGTCAGAAACTCCTTGGCCTTCATTGCCTAAGATCCAGACACAAGCTTGTGTTAAATCTTTTTGATATAAACTTTCAGCCTGATGTGAGCTGGTCACATACACTGGAATTTCAAAACGTTCGAGTACATCTTCGATGGCAACGTTTTCATAGGTGTTGAGTGAGAAGTGTGCACCCATGCCTGCGCGTAATACACGTGGTGACCAGAGCGCAGCAGAACCTTTGGTACAAATAACTTGCTTAATACCTGCTGCAGCAGCAGAACGGAGCAGTGTACCTACATTGCCTGGATCTTGAATGTTTTCCAAAATCAAGGTATCCAAGCTAAAGTCTACACTTTGGCTTGAACTTGGTAAGTCTACAACTGCCAAGAAGGGCAAAGTGGTTCCTAATGTGCTTAAGTCACGATATAGGCTTTCAGCAATGACAAAAACAGCACCCTCATATTCATCTAGAATATCGCAAATATCAGGGTGTTCGAGTGCATTTTCAGTGGTGAAAATAGAATTGAGTTTCTTCTTTTTTTCAACCCAAGCTAAGCCTAAGTGTGTCCCTTCAAGCACAGTTTGACCTTGCTTTTTACGGTAGCTACTTTGCTCTATTAAACCGCGCAGATGTTTAATCTTTGGGTTGTCTTTTGATTCAAGAAAAACGATTGACATGGGAGAGACTCATGCGCATAACGCTTCAGATGGCTATGCGCATTTAAAAAAATTAGTTGTGGTAGCCGGTCACTAAATCGACTTCGTTTTTAGAGCCAATAATCACAGGGACACGTTGGTGTAGGTCAGTTGGTTCGATGTCTAAAATACGAACGCGACCCGTTGTTGATGCACCGCCAGCTTGTTCAATTAGCATACTCATAGGGTTTGCTTCATACATTAAACGCAGGCGACCTGCTTTCTTCGGATCTTTGAGGTCGTATGGATACATGAAAATCCCGCTACGGCAAAGAATACGGTGAATGTCGCCCACCATACAAGCCACCCAACGCATATTGAAGTCTTTCTCACGTGGGCCTGTTTTACCTGCGAGAAGTTCTTCAATATAACGTTTTACTGGGTTTTCCCAGTGGCGTTGGTTTGATGAGTTAATGGCATATTCTTTGGTATCTGCTGCCACTTGAATATTTTCAGAGGTGAGCAAGAATTGTTGAGTTTCTGGGTCAAAGGTAAAGAACACCGTACCTGCGCCGACTGTTAGTGCCAACATGGTTGATGGGCCATAAAGTACATAACCCGCAGCAACTTGCTGGTTGCCTGCTTGCATAAAGTCTTCAGCTTGTGTCACTGCATTTTTTGCAGGCAAGATTGAGAAAATAGTACCCACACACATATTGATGTCGATGTTGCTTGAACCATCAAGTGGGTCAAATAAAACTAAATATTTGCCATTTTCTTGAGCTGGCGTGAATTCATCCAATTCTTCAGACGCTAAGCCACCAACTTGTGGGTGGACTTTTAGAGCATCAATCAAATAATCATTTGAAATCACATCCAGTTTTTTCTGTTCTTCACCTTGCACGTTTTCATGCTGCGCGCTACCTAAGACACCAGCTAAAGCACCTTTTTGTAAAGCTTGATCGATGGTTTGGCAAGTAGCAGCAATGGTGCTAATTACTTGTGCCAATTCAGGCGTAAGATTTCCCGTTTGTTGTTCTAAAAATTGGGACAGATTGAGATATGACATAAGGGGGAGGACTCCACTAAAACTTGAATACGTAACAAAATCAACATTGCGCTATATTTTAGTCGAGAACGAGACAAAAGAACAATTAAACTCGACTATTTGCTGCGATTTTACCCTTGCAAGTCTTGTGGAAAGTGCTATGTTGATGGAAGGAATATCAGGTAAAAATAGGAGCACAACAATGACAACGCAAAAATTTGATGCGACTCCAACGCCGAGCGAAGGGATTAACTTAGATGATATTTCAGACGATAGCGTGAAAAAAGCGTGGCAAGATTACGAAGCAAAGGCTGAGTATAAAAAGTTCAATAAACATGACATGATTGAATCTATGCAACATACTGAAGAATCTGATGAAAATCCCAAGCCTGAGCGAGTTTAAGTCATAAAAAAGCGCTCATCGAAAGGAGCGCTTTTTTTATTTCAGTTGTAATACCAGCATTATTTTAAAAGTGGTGGCACTGCTTCGTAGTTAATTTCTACGCGACGGTTTTCTTTCCATGCATTTTCGTCATGGCCTGCATTGATTGGCATTTCTTTACCGTAACTAACTGCTTCAAGCTGGTTCGGACTCACACCTGTGGTGATTAAGAAACTTTCAACCGCTTTGGCACGACGTTCACCCAATGCCATATTGTATTCACGTGTACCGCGCTCATCGGTATGACCTGTTAACGCCACACGCGAATTTGCATTTGCCATTAAGAACTGCGCATGAGCTTGTAGCGTTTGGTAATCATCATTGCTGAGGTCGCTACTGTCATAGTCAAAATGTACAACGCGTTTTGCTAAAAATGCTTTGTTGGCTTCAGTTACGCCTTTTGCCGATGCACCTGCAAGATTTTGTGCATTTAAAGCTGCATCTTCACTTAGACCTTGAGTATTGACTGTGGTTGAGCCATTTGGGTTTTGACCTGCTTCAATTGTTGCAGCAGGTTTACGGCTCGCACATCCTGTAACTACAAGAGCAGTCGCTAAGATTGGAAGGGCTAAAAGTTTGATCGATTTCATTCTTCATCTCCATGAAAATTGATGATTATTAAATGTCTAGTCATTAAAAAGTTATTTGGGTGCCCAAGCAGGTTCACGGACTTCACCTTGTTCACTTGGTAAATTCATACGGAAACGGCCATCCAGTGACATGATCGACAACAAACCACGTGAACCTTCACGCGTTGCATAGACTACCATCTGCCCATTTGGGGAAAAACTTGGTGATTCATCCAAACTGGTTGGCGTTAAAATATTGGTGACACTTGAGTTTAAATCTTGAATAGCGACTTTATAGTTACTGCCGCTTGGACGGTGAACCAGTGCCAGTTTTTTGCCATCGGCACTGAGCGTACCACGTGCATTGAATGCGCCACGGAAGGTCAGACGGTTATAACTGCTATTTGCCAAGTCATAACGGTAAATTTGTGCAGAACCACCACGATCAGAAGTAAAGATAAATGACTTACCATCTGGCGCATAACGCGCTTCAGTATCAATTGCACTGTCGTTGGTCATACGCTGCAGTTGACGGGTTTCCAAGTTCATTTGGTAAATTTCTGGGTTGCCATGCATAGAAGCGGTGAACAACATACTTTTGCCGTCTGGAGAAAAGCTTGGTGCACCATTTAGACCACGGAAGCTAGCAAGCTTTTCGCGAGCACCTGTGGAAAGGTCTTGGACATAAATTGCAGGGCGTTTGGTTTCAAACGATACATAAGCGATTTTCTTGGCATCTGGTGTCCAAGCAGGCGATAAAATGGGGTCGCGTGAGGTTAAAATTGTACGTGGTTGCTCACCATCAGTATCCGCGATTTGTAGAGTATAGCGTTGCTCTGGTGTAGCAGGATTACGTAGCACATAAGCAATACGACCGCTAAAGTCCCCAGGAATACCAGTTAATGCTTGATAAATAGCATCACTAATCATGTGTGCAGCAGAACGAACGCGTGATGCTGGAACAGTTAATAATTCATTTAAAAGATATTGTTGTTTTTGGACATCATACAGCTGGTAATGAACTTCATAGCTGCCATTTTCAGTGGTTTTTACTGTTCCTGTAACGACATATGGAACACCTGCTGCTTGCCAGTTGGCTGCGTTCGGATTATTCATGCTGGCCGTTGCAGGTAAACTTTTTGAAGCGCTGGTAAATTTCCCTGAGCGGTTTAAATCCGTTTCAATAATGGGATAGAGACTGCTGTCATTGCTAAAAGGTACGATTGCAATTTTAGGCGCTTCTTCAGGTGCTTTTGCAATTTCTAAATGAAGCTGAGCATGCGCTTGCGTCACAAAGACTGGGCTGAAAGCAGTTAAAATGGCTAGGCTAAGAAGGTGTTTACGCGTCATTTCCATCATTCGTTATTTACTCAAACAAACGGCTTTTATTGTGGGTTTAATTGTTCTACATAATGGCATGATTTTCTAATATTAAAAGCATGAAATTATGACTGATCTGTTATAACACTGTGAAAAATGAGTAAGAATTAAGTCGTTGAAGCGTAAATACAAAAACGCATAGGTAGATATGTGTGATAAGGGGGAGTGGCGACTCGCTTGTATGGAGTGAAATATCGACTGAAATTAAAGATATTGCACGGATTGTTATTGAAAGCTAAAACAGATTAAACGTATTTAAAATACGTCATTTGAGTACTTAAAAATACTGTGGATATGGCTGGAAAAATCCCCCTGACTGTTCAGAGGGATTTGGGTTATTTCGCAGTAAAGGATGAGGTAAAGCTTTGTGCTTGCCGGCGTGCTTCTGGATCTGAAGGCATTGGATAGGGTGCAGCAGAACGAACAGCTGCTTCAACGCTGGCTTTCATGTCCGGGTCACTGGAGCTCACGATCACAGAGCGTACAGCACCACTATCCGAAAGCGTGACACGTGCAGTCGCGGTTTTACCCGTTGAACCTGCTGGGGTATCCCAAGCACGCTTAATTTTATTTTCAAAGTCGCGCTTTGCTGTTGAAGCAATTTGCTTTGCTTCAGCTTTCTTTTGCGCGGCTTCTTCGGCAGCTTGTTTTGCAGATGAAGCACGTGCTTCTTCAGCCGCACGCTCTTTGGCTTCGGCATCGGCTTTACGTTTGGCATCAGCGGCGGCTTTGGCTTTTTCGGCATCAGCTTTGGCTTTTGCGTCAGCATTTGCTTTAGCTTTATCCGCATCAGCCTTACGTTTCGCATCAGCGTCAGCTTTGGTCTTCGCTGCATCTGCTTTAGCTTTAGCTTTAGCATCGGCATTTGCCTTGGCTTTATCGGCGTCTGCTTTGGCTTTTGCATCAGCGGCGGCTTTCGCTTTGTCCGTATCGGCTTTGGCCTTTGTATCAGCGTCTTGCTTCTGCTTTTTAGCGAGATCCGCTTTCTTTTGTGCCTCTAGCTTCGCTTTTTGTACTGCCTCTGCTTTTTTCAATGCTTCTAAGTTTGCTCGGCGTTTGGCGTCTGCTTCGGCTTTCGCCGCTGCATCTGCTTTGGTTTTCTCAGCATTTTTAGCTTGCTCCGCTGCACGGGCTGCAGCACGTTCTTGCTGAGCTTGTAGTTTTTCAGCTTCAGCCTTTGCACGTGCCTGAATCTGCTGCTGTAATTCAGCTTTACGCGCTGCCGCTTCAGCAGCTTTAGCATCCGCTGCTGCTTTTTGAGAGTCGACTTTTGGCACAACGGGTGTTATAGGTGGTGCTGTTGGGATAACAGGTGCAGGCTCTACAGCGGGCGGGGCAGTTTGTGTGATTTCTTTGGCGACATTTTCATGTGCTGTTTCCGTAAACTCTGTTTCTTCAAGCGTAACAGGCTTTAAGTCCTCAGGTTTGATGAGCACAGTTCTAATTTGCTTCGGTGGCTCTGGTGGTTTACTCATACCAAGATAAAGTAAGCCAACAACAGCAATCACATGGACACCAACGGTAAATCCAAGCGCGATGGCTTTTTGTTTAAAAGGTGGCTTTTTAAAATCTTTCATAAATTACTTTAATGGCTCTGTGAGTAATCCAACTTGGCTGAGACCCGCTTCTTGGAGGCTGTTCATGAGCGACATGACTTCGCCATAAGAGCGTGACTGTTCACCTTCCACAACAACGGTTAAAGTTTTATTTTCAGCCTGAGCTTGTTGCTGTGCTTCACTTAAAATAGACGTCAATTCAGATAAAGCCAAAGGTTCAGCTGAACTGTGTGTTTTATATTTAAGGAAATAGCGACCTTCTTTATCTAAGCTGACCATTGCAGGTGCATCTTTTGATTCAATGGGGTTGCCATTGGCCTGAGGAAGATCGACATTGATGCCGCTGGTAATCATGGGTGCGGTGACCATAAAAATCACTAATAATACGAGCATGACGTCAATATATGGGACGACGTTCATCTCACTTTTTAGTGGTTTCTTAATGCGCTCGAAGCGTCCTGAACGTTGAATTGCCATTAGTCATGTTCCTTAGTTTCACCCAAAGACTGACGTTGTAATAACGCAACCATTTCTTCTGCAAATAAAGCACGATCGGAGTAAACCGTTTCACCTTTTCCTGTGTAATGGTTAAATGCCAATACTGCAGGAATCGCTGCAAATAAACCAATCGCTGTAGCAATGAGGGCTTCAGCAATACCAGGTGCAACCGTTGCAAGGGTGACTTGATCTACGTCTGCTAAACCGATGAATGCATTCATGATGCCCCAAACGGTACCAAATAAGCCAACATACGGGGCCACAGAACCAATGCTGGCCAAAGCACCTAAGCCTTGTTCAAGTTGGCTTTGGTCACGACTTAGACCGACGCGTAAAATACGTTCTGTGCCTTCAATGGTTTGTGCTGGAGCAGCATTGCGTTTTTTTAGTTTTAAAAACTCGCCTAAACCTTGATAAAAAATATCCTCAAGGCCGACACGTTTGGAGTTAAGTTGCGCATTGTTATACAGCGTATTCAGTTCAGCACCTGACCAAAAAATTTTTTGAAAATGGTCATCGTCTGCCTGTGCTTTTTTATAACTCATGTGTAACTTGGCAATCAGATACCAGCTAAACAGCGAGGCCAAAAGTAAAGCCAGCATTACCAGTTGTACGACTGGGCTTGCTTGTAATATTAGATCTGAAACTTGAAGAGATGATTCGAGTTGAGTTGCCATAGTTACTACATGTGCCAATAATTTTTTTAGTCTTGTCCTAATTCTTTTAGAATCAGTTCGCGGATTTCATCGGGAAGTCGACGTGGTTTCATTTCTGAACTGATACATGCCAATTCGACCTCACCAGATGCAAGCATGATTTCACCACGATAAATATTTTGTTGCAACACAAATGACGTAGCCTTACACGAAACAACACTTGCTGTAACAGTAATTAAATCATCCATTAAAATTGGACGTGAATATTTCACATTAATTTTGTGTACAACGAAGTTATAGTCTTTTTGATGCCAGTAATGATCTACACCAGAAGCTCGTAACCACTCAGTACGGGTACGCTCCATAAAGCGAATATGATTGGCGTGGTAAACAATGCCACCTGCATCAGTATCTTCAATATAGACACGAATGTTGAATTCAAATTTATTCGCCATGAGAGTATTCCGTTTTCCAGTTGTACGAGTCGATTTAGATTGACTTGGCGCTTTTATATTTAAGGACAGGGTCTTAAAATTGGTGCACGTCAAAGTACTAATGCGTCGCAGTTTAGCATTATGAGATTTCACTCCAATGGCACAAGATGTCAAATATTGTGATTCATGGCTGTTGCGGGAGTTAAGCGCTGTATGGCTATAAAAATATAAGGATAAGGGAATGAATGGTTGTTTTAAGCTGCTGCTTATTTTGGCTGTGGCATTTGTGCTGTGGACATATTGGCTTAAGCCTGAGCAAGGAAGCAGAAGTTTAGAGTTATATTCACCAACTGAAAATGTACAGCAAGTTGAAGGCTACACAATTACTTCCTTAGAACCATATGCGGGAGAGTTTCGTGTGTTGGCGCGTGAAAACTATAGGATGGGTCGTGAAGCAGAGCTAAGTCCTGTGGATTTTGCTTTGGGTTGGAACGAGATGGCGAAGCCTGAAGTCTACAAGCAACTATCTATTACACAAAGTAATCGTTGGTATTATTGGCGTTATGAGAACAATCCACCCATTCCAGTAAATGACATTGCCTCGAGTAGTGCCAATACGCATTTGATCCCAGCCAATAAAGTTGTTGCACAAAAACTTGCAGATATTGATGTAGACGACATGGTTTATTTAAAAGGGCAACTGGTTGAAGTTAAATCGACTGATGGTTGGACATGGCGCAGTTCACTGAGTCGGACAGACACAGGAAATGGGGCGTGTGAGTTAATGCTGGTCGAAGAGGTGAGGGTGATGTAAATTGAACAAGATTCAGAGTAAGGCTAGTTTAAGTATCTTGCACAATTCAGATATATTCTGAATTCCGATATTCGACATGGTGAAGTATGTAAATCAGACATGTAGCTTGTTTAGTGAAGTGGAAAAGGTAAGTCCATAGTCTTTACTAACTAACATAAAAAAATAAGAGAAAGTTGTTTTATGGCAAAGAAGCTTTTAGGAATAACTCTTAGCGCATTTATATTAATAGCTTGTGACTCTAATAAAGAACTAGAAACTCAAGAGTTTATAACACCACGCGACCAATATGGCGCACGTTATAGTGTAGGCGATTTAGGAGGGAAGCCTGTTAACCTTGGTAGAGAAGCGCCTTGGGTTGAATATGACGATAATTCAGGTTTCGTAACAGGTAAGAAATATAAACGCAAGACGCGGACCTATCAATCTAAAATTCAGGTCTTTGGGTTTGATATGCGTTATACCGATGGATTGGTTTTAGTCGATTATTATAAAGCATCACCTTATTCAAGCGAACAATATAATGCAGAAATTAACTTGCCTGATAATCATTGGCTAAGTGTAAGTGTATATGCAGATAGGCATTATAATGGCGATTTATCAACGAAATTAATCAATTCAACGTTGGATACAAAAATAACATCAAAAAAACATTTAGAGGAATTCAATTTTAGGGATATATATTTGCCTAGTGATGAGTATGAATATGGTCTACAGAAATATATTCCTCATCCTAAATGGGTGAAACGAAATAAGGAATTAATAGCTATAAATACGGGGTCTAATGCTTTATACGATATAGATGATTTATATGTTGAAAAAAATGAAAAAGGAAAGGTACTTACCTTAATTACATGTGGAGATTCGGAAAATCCAATAGCACGTGAATGTAAACAGGAATTTGTTTTGAAGCCTGAAATGAGAGCTCGTGTTACTACTATATTTCAAAGTGTTCATTTGCAGGATTGGAAAATCATTCAATTAAAAGCAAAAAAAGTCGTACAGGGTTTTATTGTCGAACCTAATAATTATAACGGTGTATAACATGACAGCTATAAACATACTTAGGATAATCTGATCATCAATTCAATTTTTAATATCTTATATGTCTTTATCTAAGTGACTTCAAATTATTTTAAATCAGTAAGAAAAAGGGAGATTCACTCCCTTTTTAATCATTTTTCTTTTGGTTCGGGCGGTGTCATACCAAACTGCAAATACGCCATATTGGTGGCAATACGGCCACGGGCTGTCCGCATGACATAACCTTGTTGAATCAAATATGGTTCAATCACATCTTCTAAAGTACCTGAGTCTTCAGCCATCGCTGCTGCCAGAGCTTCTACACCACCAGGGCCGCCATCAAAACGTTCAAGTAACATACTCAAATAACGACGGTCTAAAGTGTCTAAACCATCTTTATCGACATTGAGCATATCGAGGGCACGCTGAGCCATATCTTGTGTCACTTCACCAGTACCTTTGACTTGCGCATAGTCACGAACTCGACGTAGTAAACGGTTGGCGATACGCGGTGTACCACGTGAACGACGTGCAATTTCTGCTGAACCTTCACGTGTAATAGGTACATCCATCAAATTGGCTGAACGAGTCACAATATGCGTTAAGTCAGTGACTGAATAGAACTCAAGGCGTTGCACGATGCCAAAACGGTCACGTAAAGGAGAGGTGAGGAGTCCAGCACGTGTGGTTGCGGCAACTAAAGTAAAAGGGGGTAAGTCGAGCTTAATTGAACGAGCCGCAGGACCTTCACCAATCATAATGTCGAGTTGGTAGTCTTCCATGGCTGGGTAAAGAATTTCTTCAATCACGGGGGAAAGACGGTGAATTTCGTCGATGAATAGCACATCACCTTCTTCAAGGTTGGTCAGCATTGCTGCCAAATCCCCAGCCCGTTCTAGTACGGGGCCTGAAGTCGACTTGAGGTTTCCACCCATTTCACGGGCAATAATATTGGCAAGTGTGGTTTTACCTAGTCCCGGTGGACCAAAAATTAAGGTGTGATCGAGGGCTTCACCACGACCACGTGCTGCGCCAATAAAGATTTCCATTTGTTCACGAACCACGGGCTGACCGATGTAGTCATCGAGTGAGGTCGGGCGGATAGCGCGGTCGATATGATCTTCGGGTTTTTCGGAACCACCGATGAGACGGTCTTGCATATATTATTTAAACTTTAGGTGAATATGCTTTGTAGCAAAATGTCAGAAAAGAAAGTATATACCTTGGCGGAGTCTTTCCATTTTCAAGCGAAACTCAGGAATAACCTGCGGTTCGCCTTACTTTTGTTTTGGCAAAAGTAAGCAAAACCACCGTCATTCGCAAAACTCATCGAATGAAAGTTCGTATCGACTATATCGCAGAAACATTAATGTGCAAATGTCTCCTGACTCGAACAGTTGCGAATGACACTTACGTGTATCAAATGTTGTCTTGATTGAAGCGCTTTATTTATTCATCGATTTGAGTGCAGCACGGATGATGTCGCTTGCTTCAGTGAAATCACCTTTTGCAGCATTGACCAATTTCTGTGCTTCTAAAGGTTTGTACCCTAAAGACTGTAAGGCCGCTTCAGCTTCTGCCACGGCAGAGTTGCCTGTGAACTGGATTTGTTCAACAGTTGAGTTGCTTGGTACTGTGCCTGAAGACATCGCTTTAAAGCGATCACGTAATTCGATCATGAGGCGTTCAGCGGTTTTTTTACCCACCCCCGGTACTTTGACCAGTGTGTTGATATCTTCATGTTCGACAGTATGAATGAGCATATCGACACTGAGTGTGGATAAAATACCTAAAGCCATTTTAGGGCCGACACCGTTGACCTTTAATAGGGTGCGAAAAATGATTTTTTCTTGTTGATGCAAAAAGCCATAAAGCAGTTGAGCATCCTCACGCACGGCAAGGTGCGTCCATAAGGTGATTTTCTGGCCTTTTTGTAGTTGGCAGAAGGTCGTCAGTGGTGTATCAATTTCATAACCAACACCATTTACATTTAAAAGTACGGTGGGTGCTTCTAGTGCGAAGACTTCACCAATAAGACATCCGATCATGTTGTGCGATTCACTTTTTTATCAATGGTTGCATAGTAGTGAGCATTGCGCAGAAAGGCAAAAGGCTCACGGAAAATTGAGTTCGGATTGATGGCTTTATCATCAAACTGGATGTTGATGACTTATTTAAATTAATCCTGCCTTATTGCCTTGTAACTCTTGAGACAAGTTGTACGCTTGGTGGTCTGAAAATTTAGAAATAATATCTAAGACCTGCATGATATTTTCATAGTGGTTGCTACCAAAGTGCGCACCAGAACGACATAAAATAGCCATTAAGCGTTGTTCTTTAAAGCTCAATGTTTTATGCGGTGTAGTGAGCGGAATAAAGGCATCTAAAATGTTTTGTAAACTTTGATGGGCAATAATTTCCAAACCCGCTTTTTGTGGGTGTTCAAATATTTTATCGCGGGCTAAATCCTTTGCACGGTTAATGCCTAACTCAATATCAGCAGCGCAGTATTGCAGTAAGCTGCCAGCTAGTTGTCCGTTTAAAATTTCAAAATGATGCTTAGCAAAAGCCGATGTGACTTCTTCAACCAGACGTTTCATCACTCGTCCGCGCAGGGCTGCAATTTTTTGCTGCCAAGTCGTATCTGGCATCGACAGTTCAGTTGGTGCGCTGTATTCACCCAGCAAGCTTAAAAAAATCGGTTCAACTTCTTCATAAGACAACATGTTTAAGATAATGCCATCTTCAAGGTCAATCAGGGCGTAGCAAATATCATCTGCGGCTTCAAGTAAATAAGTCAGTGGATGACGACAATAGTGATATTCACCCAGTTGAATCAGTCCGAGTTGCTCTGCAATTTGTTGCAGGATTTCTTTTTCTGCTTGATAGCAGCCAAATTTGGCACGTTTACTGGCAGGGGTATTGCCTTGTGACTCGATGGTTTTAGACAACCATGGATATTTTAAGTAAGCCCCAAGTGTTGCATAAGTCAGACGCATGCCACCATCATTAGGGTGATAGTCAATTTTAGTCAGTAAGCGTAGACCTTGGGCATTACCTTCAAACTGACGCACATCGGCTTGTTCTTCTGCGGAAAGCTTCTCTAAAAAGTTTCCATGTGATGCATCGTCAAACCATTCACGAATGGCATATTCACCCGCATGACCAAACGGTGGGTTCCCAATATCATGTGCTAAACAAGCCGCTTGAATAATGGCTCCAACATCGGCAGGGGAAATCCACATTGGTAGTTCATCTTTGATCTTTTCCGCTGCCAGCATGCCAAGAGAGCGGCCAATACAGGAGACTTCAAGCGAATGCGTTAAACGAGTATGAATGCCATCGTGTTGAGTCAGTGGATGGACTTGGGTTTTTCGGTTCAGTTGACGAAAACTTTGGGAAAAAATAATTCGATCATAATCTTTGTGAAATGGGCTACGTGCCAATTCGGTATTTTGTTTTTTACTTCCAATACGAACTGTTGAGAGCAGTTCTAACCAACGCATTTGCATCATTTATCGTTATTCAGTGAGTTATTGGCTTCATCATGCCAAAAAAGTGTGACGAGCTCTAGAGGGCTGCGACATAAGTTGTCTTTTAATCTACGCAGTATGAAGTTTTCGGAAATAGAACATCTTAAAGCAGTCTTGTTTGTTCTCAAGGAGGCTATCAACTTCTTTATTTGTAGCCTGAGTATCAATTGAAAATGGTTTTTAGAACCCAACAAAAGCCCAAAAGTCGGGCATCTTTGAAATTTATCCCTTAAAACATTTGTTACTAATCATGTTTGATTTTTAAAGTCAAAGTAAATTGATCTTTTAAAACAAAGAAATCTCACTTTTTTAAGTCGTAGACGACTAGCTGATTTTGGCAATACACAGTAGAATATGCGCTCTCTTCAAGTCACATTGAGGTAGGTTGTCTAGACCTGCCCGTGGAGCCAAAAACAGCATGTTTATCGTTGCCGGTGCACCTGCACACTCTTCTTTTAAGCAAACACAACTTTTAATACGTCTATCGTCTATTAGTTCTGTTCAATCAATAGAAAGCCAATGGGTTTACCTTTTCGACCAAGCGCTCGACGAGCAACAACAGCAATCTGCTTTGCAGTTATTAAATGATGGCGCAACCTTCCAAGTTCGCCAAGCGACAAGTGATGAAGTTCAAGTCCTTGTGACGCCACGTGTAGGCACAATTTCGCCGTGGTCATCAAAGGCAACGGATATTTTTGCCAACTGTAATACCCCGATACACCGCTTAGAACGCGGTGTTTTGTTTACTTTAAAAGGTATTTCTGAAGTATCGGATGCAGTGAAACAAGTTTTACATGACCGTATGACTGAAAGTGTGTTCAATCAAATTGAAGACGCTGCTGCATTATTTTCTGAAACTGCACCAAAGCCTTTAAACGCAATTGACATATTAGGTCAGGGTAAAGACGCTTTAGTGAAGGCGAACTCTGAGTTTGGTTTTGCGCTATCTGATGAAGAAATTGATTATTTAGTGGCTGCTTTTAACAAGCTCGGCCGTAATCCGCACGATATTGAACTAATGATGTTTGCTCAGGCAAACTCAGAGCACTGTCGTCATAAAATCTTTGGTTCTGAATGGACAATTGATGGTGAAAAACAACCATTGTCATTATTCCAAATGATTAAAAACACTTATAAAGAATCACCGACAGACGTATTGTCAGCATATAAAGACAATGCTTCGGTGATTGTTGGTTTTGATACTCAGCGTTTCTATCCGAAGAAAGATGAAGCGACTGGTCACCACGTTTATAAATACAAGAGCCAAGCCGCTCACATCCTGATGAAAGTGGAAACGCATAACCACCCAACAGCGATTGCGCCTTTTGCTGGCGCAGCGACTGGTTCGGGCGGTGAAATCCGTGATGAAGGCGCAACAGGTCGTGGTGGTAAACCAAAAGCAGGTTTGACAGGCTTTACTGTGTCTAACTTGAACATTCCGGGTTTTGAACAGCCTTGGGAAGAAAACTACGGCAAGCCATCTCGTATGGCATCTCCGCTTCAAATTATGATTGAAGGCCCATTGGGTGGTGCTGCGTTTAACAACGAATTTGGTCGTCCTGCTTTAAATGGTTACTTCCGTACATTTGAACAAAATGTAAATGGTGATCTAAAAGGCTTCCATAAGCCAATTATGATTGCTGGCGGTTACGGTAACATCCGTCCAGACCACGTGGAAAAAGATGCGATTCAACCGGGCGATTTGCTGATTGTTCTTGGTGGTCCTGCAATGCTGATCGGCCTTGGTGGCGGTGCAGCATCTTCTGTGGACAGCGGTAAACTCGGTGAAAACCTAGACTTCGCTTCTGTACAACGTGAAAACCCTGAAATGGAACGTCGTTGCCAAGAAGTGATTGATGCATGTTGGCGTATGGAAGACTTCAACCCAATCGTGTCTGTGCATGACGTGGGTGCAGGTGGTGTTTCGAACGCAATGCCTGAATTGGTGAATGACCACGAACTGGGTGCGATTCTTGATTTACGTAAGATTCCTTCGCTTGAGCCAGGCATGTCTCCAATGGAGATCTGGTCAAACGAAGCGCAAGAGCGTTATGTGTTGGCGATTCGTCCAAGTTCTTTAGAATTATTTGAATCATTATGTGCACGTGAACGTTGTCCGTTTGCCGTTTTAGGTGAAGCAACAGAAGCGCGTCAATTGACGGTGAACGATCCATTGTTTGATAACAAAGCCGTGGATATGCCAATGCAAGTCATGCTAGGTGGCACACCTCGTATGAGCCGTTCGTATGAAACGATTGAACGTCAAGGCGACGACTTTAATGCATCTAAAGTTACAGATTTGAAAGATGCGATTTACCGTGTACTTAAAAACCCAACGGTTGCATCGAAATCATTCCTGATCACCATTGGTGACCGTTCAATTACAGGTATGGTTGCACGTGATCAGTTTGTAGGTCGTTGGCAGGTTCCTGTTGCAGATGCAGCAGTAACCACAACAAGCTTACAAGGCTATACAGGTGAAGCCATGGCGATGGGTGAACGTCCACCTGTTGCCTTGTTAAATCCTGCGGCATCTGCACGTTTATCGGTTGCAGAGTCGATTTCAAATATTATGTCTGCAAAAATCGACCAGATCAGTGACATTAAATTGTCTGCAAACTGGATGGCGGCGGCAGGGCAAAAAGGTGAAGACCAAGCTTTATTCGAAGGTGTAAAAGCCATCGGTATGGAAATGTGTCCTGCACTCGGTATTGCAATTCCAGTGGGTAAAGACTCATTGTCAATGCGTACGACTTGGAATGATGAAGGCGAAGACAAATCGGTGACTTCACCGATGTCAGGTGTAATCACAGCTTTTGCGCCTGTGACTGATGTACGTAAAACCTTAACGCCTGAATTGAAAAATGAAGAATCAGTACTTGTCCGTATTGATCTTTCTAAAGGTCAGTTCCGCCTAGGTGGTTCGATCCTTGCTCAGGTTTATAAAGCCATTGGTTCAGTAACACCTGATGTGGATAGTTTTGACGACTTCAAAGCTTTCTTTGCATTGGTTCAAGACTGGAACAACCGCGGCTTAATTAAGGCTTACCACGACATCGGTGATGGTGGTTTGCTTGCAACTGTTGCGGAAATGATGTTTGCAGCACGTCTTGGTGTAGCTTTAGCAGATCAATCAACTGAAAGTCTATTTGCAGAAGAAATTGGTGCAGTGCTTCAAATCAGCGCGTCTGATTGGGAAACACTTGCAGACGAAGTTGCGGCATCTACATTACGCGATGCAATTGCGGTCATTGGTACGGTAAACAACACCGATCAATTGACGGTAAATGGCTTAGTACTTGAACGTGCAGACTTGCAAGTGGCGTGGACTGAAGTATCACATCAAATCCAACGTCTACGTGACAACGTAGAAACAGCGGATCAAGAATTTGCATTGATCACGGACAAATCACATGCTGGTATTATTGCAAAACCAACCTTTGATTTGAATGAGCCAATCGAAGCGCCGTACATCAACGAACGTCGTCCAAACATGGTGATCTTACGTGAACAAGGCGTAAATGGTCATGTTGAAATGGCTGCAGCATTCGACAAGGTGGGTTTCAACACTGTAGATGTGCACATGAGTGACTTACTCGCAGGTCGTATCAGCCTAGATGACTTTGAAGGTCTTGTGGCATGTGGTGGTTTCTCTTACGGTGACGTAATGGGTGCTGGTGGTGGCTGGGCGAAATCAGTTTTGTTCAACCCAAAACTTCGTGACCAATTTGAAAAATTCTTCAACCGTGACGAAACGTTCTCTCTTGGTATTTGCAACGGCTGTCAAATGTTGTCGCAATTGGCGCCACTGATTCCGGGGGCTGAAGCTTGGCCGCGTTTCCATCGCAACACTTCTGAGATGTTTGAAGCGCGTGCAGTTAACGTTCGTGTTGAAAAATCGAACTCTGTATTGTTGGAAGGTATGGAAGGTTCAATCCTGCCTATCGCGGTTGCACATGGTGAAGGCCGTGTAGTGACAAGCGTGGATAACTTGGCTGCATTAAATGCAGGTAATCAAGTAATCTTGCGTTATGTCGATAGCCAAGGGAACCCAACTCAGCACTATCCAATGAACCCGAATGGTTCACCAGAAGCGATTTCAGGTGTCACATCGAAAGATGGTCGTGCAACGATTATGATGCCGCACCCTGAACGTAACTTCCGTGCTGTACAGCATTCTTGGAAGCCTGAAGAGTGGACAGAAGACGGTGCGTGGTTACGTATGTTCCGCAATGCACGTAAGTTCATTGGTTAATCTGAAGTCTGTGTTTTGAAAGCCACCTTCGGGTGGCTTTTTTATTGAATCATCTTTTTTTGTTTTTTAATTTTTTATTTCTCCCGCTGATGTTGGTTTAGATTTTGCTTTTATATTTGTGTGAAAGTGATATTGTGTAATAAATGCACAAATATCATGCAAAATAGAAGAAAGATGGATTGCTAAACAATTTCAGTATCAACACTCATGTATGAGGTGATGACATGATTAAAACAGTTACATACGAAGCAGTCGATAAGTCTGCGTTGCGTAAAAAAGGATGGAAGTTGTTTGCTGTGATTTTAAGCTTGCAATTTATCTTTTTGATTTTGGGTTATGCATTGCAGATGTGATTTTAAGAATGAAGAAACCGTCGTGAGGCGGTTTTTTAATTAGGGTGATATTTACTTTTAAAGTATGAAGAATATATTCTGCAAGTGAATGAAAATACTTTGTTAGGCTGATGGGACGTCCTGTCCCACACTCTAACGAACGACATCCATTTCGCAGGTCATGTGTTTGAATTAGTCTTTGAAGATATTGTGGTAGAAGTAAAGAAATTTCTCTTGAACAGTGTATTGAGATTTCAAGTATTTTTTGTATTCATCACCCCAATGAGGTGGCTGATTGAAAATAAGAAAACCGAAGCTAAGTAAGTCCATATTAGCATTCTGAAGATCAATCGAGTTTGGAGGATAATGAGTTTGTAGTGGATCTGAAAGACGTTGCTGATGTAGTTGGTATGTTTCTTCAACGATATTGGTCAAATGGTTATTTAGTTTGGTAATAATATAAGTATATTTATCAAATTCTTGTTTAGATATTTTCCCATTATATTTTAATAAAGTAGCACGTCCAATCATTCGAGCTTGATGTTCTAAATAGGGCAGAGTAAAACTTGAAGTGCGACATAAACCACCTAATTAATTTAAAGGGTTTATGGAGTATATAAAATTGTCATACCATCATCTTAACTTTGAAGATCGTACTGCATTAATGCTTGAATCAAGAAAAGAAGGCTTTTCACCCAGAAAATTTGCTGAACTTATTAAAAGACATCCTAGTACGATCTATCGTGAACTTAAAAGAAATAGCATCAATGACGTTTATCAAGCCCGATATGCTTCTGATCACACCTTCGCTAGACGTAGACGTGGTCATAGAAAACTCAAAATCGATTCAATCCTTTGGAAATTTATTGTTGAAGCGATCCGTTGTTTATGGTCTCCTCAGCAAATAGCAAAGCGTTTAAAGACATTTCCTGATTTGGATCAAACAATGAATGTAAGCCATACAACGATTTACTCAACTATACGAGCATTACCAAAGGGTGAGTTGAAAAAAGACTTATTATCCTGTCTGCGTCATGAAAATAAAAAGCGAAAAGCTAACGGTGAACCTAAAAAAGATTCTATATTACAGGATATTAAAACTATTCATGAGCGCCCAGCCGAAGTTCAAGAAAGAAAAATACCGGGTCATTGGGAAGCCGATTTAATTAAAGGTAAAGACAATAAAAGTTCGATAGCAACACTTATTGAACGAAATACACGGCTCTGTATCTTGGCAACATTACCTGATGCAAAGGCAGAATCCGTGCGCAAGGCTTTAACTGAAGCTCTGAAATATTTACCTGCAGAACTGCGTAAAACGTTGACCTATGACCGTGGACGTGAGATGTCAGAACATAAAATACTCGAAGAAGATTTAGGCATAGATGTATATTTCTGTGACCCACATTCACCCTGGCAAAAAGGCACATGCGAAAATATGAATGGTTTAATTAGGCAATATTTACCTAAAGGGATTGATTTAAATCAGGCAGATCAGCATTATTTAAATCAAGTTGCCATGTCACTGAATACTCGTCCTAGAAAAGCGTTAGATTGGCTTACACCATTAGAGAAATTTGCTCAGCTTGTTGATTATCATAAGGCTTTTGAAACTGTCGCACCTCATGTTTGAATTCGCCTAGGTTTGATCCAGTATGCCTAGTATTTCTAAACCGAGTTCAGTATTGTTTTTATCTTTAAAAAAATCTTTAATAAAATCAGGTTTATTAGTTTCTGTTTCTTGAATAAAAGCTAAAAGCTGTTTTTGTTCCTTAAGCGTTCGAAATTGTGTATAAGCCTGAATTGAACTGCTAATAAGCGATGCAAAGGGAATGGACTTAACGGCATCTTCTAAAAAAGTATTAGCAGTTTTAAAGAGTATTTCATCTGCAAGATTTTCAGTTGCGGTGAAAGCTAAATCTATTTTTGAATTTTTATTAGACATTGTACTAACCACTTCATATTATTATTTTTATATTAATGAAATACAACTTAAATAGAAATGCTTAAACTGATCTACTATGTCCCTGAATCCCATCTTGAAAACACTAAACTTGCGATTTTTGAAGCAGGCGCCGGAGGTATAGGAAACTATGAACACTGTGCTTGGCAGGTCTTAGGTACAGGCCAGTTTAAACCTGTAAAAGGAGCAAATCCGTTTATAGGTGAGGTGGATGCTTTGGAGCAAGTCCTAGAGTGGCGGGTAGAAACCATTGTTCCAGAGGAGAAAGCTGTCGCTGTGGCAAAGGCTTTAAAATTAATTCATCCCTATGAAGAACCCGCTTTTGAGTTTATTCAGATGGTCGATGTTCTTTAATGGTGAATCTAAAAATATATTTGAGACACGTTAACGGCATTCGCAACTGTTTGAGGCAGGACTTAATTGATCAGATAAAGTTTCTGCGACTAAATTGATAAACGGCGGAATAGAACGAGTTTTGCGAATGACAATGGTTTTGCCTACTTTTCCCGAAAGAAAAGTAGGTCGAACCGAAGGTTAATCCTGAAATTAAAACTTTAATGAAAGGATTCCATTGAGAAAACTCATATTAAACCTTCTGAATAAATAACTCACGATCAAAACGATACTGCGGGAAAAACACACCGTCTTCTGCACGCTCACCTGCACCAATCACCATCACAGGGTATTGTTGATCATTCAGATTTAACAGTTTACGTACCAAAGGCTCATCAAAACCTTCCATCATACAACTATCGAAACCATAGGCACGTAAAGCTAGCACTAGGTTCTCGCAAGCTAAAGCTGTGGTTTTACTTGCCCAAAGTTTAGCATCGGCTTGAGTAAACGCGGTTACAGGCAGTTGTTTATCTAAGCTACGTGCTATTTTGAAAGCCACTTTCTTAAAGTTACCCAGTGCATTTAAGTAACCTGTCTTATAGTTATAAGGAATGAATTTATAATATTTCTGTACAGCTGCAGGCGCTTCAGGAAAAGGGAACTCTGTAATGTTGCGTTTTGCCATTTCATCATTACGGTCTGTACGCGCGACACACACGATCAGTTCTGATGCGGTTTTTGCCGCAAGCTGATTTAGGCAAGCTTTGACCAGTTGTTTTTTCTTAGTTGGGTTTTGCACCACATAAAAAGTCCAAGGCTGTAGATTAGATGAGTTTGGTGCAAGTAGGGCCAAATCTAAACAGTCATCAAGCACTTCAGTTGGAATTTCTTTTTTGGTAAATTTGCGAACCGAACGGCGGCTTTGGATGACTTTTTTAAAATTTTCGACATCGATGTCTTGTGGCGCAGGCTCAAAGTAACGCTTTTTTTCTGTAGTGTTTGACATAAGAAGTTTTCCGAATAGGTTCTTAAATATGTTGGGACGGAAAATAAAAAAACCACTGTGTAATATGAAACACAGTGGTTTTTAGTCATTCAGCGCTCAAGGATTAGTTGAACTGGGTGAAATCAGGTTTACGTTTTTGCATAAATGCTGATACGGCTTCCATCATTTCTGGAGAGCCGACACGATCCATGAAAATTTCAGCTTCATGATCAATCCAAGCCACAATTTCATTTACATTGTGCTTCATCAATGCCTTAGACTGCACTAAAGAGGCTAAGGGTAAAGCAGACAATTGTGCCGCTTTTTTTGCAGCTGCTGCATAGACATCATCTTCAATACGGTTCACAAGGTTTGCAGAAACCGCCGTTGCACTGTCAAACTTCTGAGCGGTCAGCAGTAATTCAGCAGCTTTGTGGTAGCCCGCTTGTTCTACTAATAATTTGCTTGAAGCACCTTCTGGAGATAAACCAAGGCTAACAAATGGAATCTGGAATAGGGCAGTGTTGTCACTATAAACCAAGTCACAATGTAACAGGATCGTTACCCCAATACCAATCGCCACACCACGTACAGCCGCAATCAACGGTTTAGAAAATTTTGCCGCAGATTTAAGTAAAATAAATGGAGGGCCTTCAGCCGCAGGTGCTTGACCTTTTTGCGCTGCAGATTTCATAAAATCTTGCATGTCGTTGCCTGCAGTAAAGTCCGCATCTTCACCACGTAGAATGACAGCACGAACACTATTGTCTAGATCTGCTTCATCTAAAGCTTTTGCGATCCATAAATAAAGTTCGCCATACAACGCATTCTTTGCTTCAGGACGGTGAATGGCTAATGTCAGTACGCCATTGTCTAATTTTGCATTCAAATGTTGATGAGGTTGTTGAATACAGCTCAGTGTCATCGTACTATCCTTGCTAGAAAGTTTGGTTTAATTTTATGGACTCATTATGTCGCATAATTTTATGATCGACACAACTGACCAGTTCATAAAAAAGTAAAAGATTTATGCCATATACATTTGATTATCTCGTATTCATTGGTCGCTTCCAGCCATTTCACTTGGCACATATGCAAACCATCAAGATTGCTTTAGAGCAAAGTCAAAATGTCATTTTGGCTTTAGGCTCTGCGCAAAATGAACGAAATACGAAAAATCCATTTTTAGTATCTGAACGTGAAGAAATGATTTTATCGAACTTTTCAGAAGCACATCAAAAACGGATTCACTTTGTACATGTAATTGATGTTTATAATGATGTTAAATGGGTGCAATTGGTAAAAAAATTAGTGAATCATGTAGTCACACCTGAGGCGAAGGTTGGACTGATTGGCCATTTTAAAGATGATTCCTCGTATTATTTACAGCTTTTTCCTGAGTGGCAAATGGTTGAGCTTGATAGCCTACAAGATGCGATGTCTGCAACCCCCGTTCGTGAAGCTTATTATCGTGGGGAAATTTTAGAGCAGGCATTTCCATTGGGAACCAGTGAGTTTTTACATAAATTCCAACAAAGTGAAATATATAAACAGTTACAACACAAATTTTTAACTCAGGACCCATCCAATTTAGACTAAGGTTCTCAGTCGAATAAAAAATTTCGACAAGGATCAAGTTCAATGGATAGAAAACAACAGACGAATCAGATTGCAAGTCATGTAGTCATTAAAAATGCTTTGCTGATTGTAGGTGTTACATTTGCATTCAGCACTCAAGTACAAGCCCAGTCATGGACATTGACGCCTCAGAGTAATGTAGGCTTTGAAATTAAATCCTTGGGTGTAACCGTTGTAAGAGCTAAGTTTAATCGGGTGCAATCCAGCATGCAGTTTGATGCCAAAGCACCACAGCATGCTTCGACGAATTTTGTCATGGATGTAAATAGCCTAAGCTTGAGCAAGCCTTCACTGAAAAATATGATTTTGGGTGAAGATTTGTTTTATGCATCTAAGTACAAAAGCGCCAATTTTAAAAGCACCAGTTTTAAAGACTTGGGTGGTGGTCAATATAATATTGTCGGAAACTTAACACTTCGCGGCATTACCAAGCCAGTTAGCTTTAGCACCACACTAAAACCGAGTGCCAATAATGCCAATCTACTGGATGTCCAGTCCTCCGCCGTGATTAACCGAAGTGACTTTGGCATGAAAAAAGCCATTGGAGGTGTAGGCGAAAAAGTGAATATTCAACTGTCAGGGCAGTGGAAAGTGCAATAGAGGCTTCATATCTTAAAGACCTACATTCAGGTCTTGTTTAATTCATCGCTGCGTGAGCCTGTTCAATCAAGAGATCTGTTAGCAGATTTAACTGCATTGACTGCTGTTTCCAATGATGCCAATACAAAGGCAAATCGATATTGAGTTGAGGATCTACCTCAACCAATGAGCCATCCTGCAAACGCGGTTTGGCTTGGTAATAGGGCAACCAACCGTAGCCGAGTCCCATCGTAACCGCATCAAAAAATGCACTGGAAGACGGAATAAAGTGATGTGGATATTGAGTTGGATTGAGTCCAAACTTTTGTTGGATATACGAGGTGTGGAGTTGATCTTTTGCGTTAAAGATCAGTGCAGGAGCTGCACGTAGAGACTCTCGGTTAACGCCTTGTTTAAACCATTGCTGTGCAAAAGTTGGCGTGGCGACAAAACGATAGTTCATATCGCCAATGTATTCGGCTACACAGCCTTTCATGGCTTGTGATTCATCTGTCACGCAGGCATTCACCAAACCGGCTTCAAGTAAGTGATGGGTTTGCGATTGGTCATCAACCTGAAAATGCACCACGATCTTTTGTTCAATTAATGTTGACTGTAGCAATGGCAACAGCCATGTCGCTAAGGAGTCGGCATTGGTTGCAATGTTGATTTGATAAAAAGCAGAGGTGTTCATATGACCCGTGAGGTTCTGAATGAAACTTTGCTCTAACAGTCGGCTATGTTGCAAATAATGTAGCAGCGATTGACCTGCTTGTGTCGGGCGGCAAGGTCTTTCCCGCACAATTAATAAATGTCCCAAACTTTTTTCTAGGCTTTGTACGCGTAAAGTGACGGCTGAAGCAGTAATGCATAGCTGTTCAGCAGCAAGGTCAAAACTTCCTGTTTCTGCCACAGCTAAAAATGCGTCGCACTGTTTATGATTCAGCATATCGGGACTCACTTTAAGCTAAAAATATTTTAGTTAGATTGATATTTTCTAAATAATACTTAATTTAACTAAAAATGAAAGATAATCCTGACATCATCAATTAAGTTGAAAAGTCAAAATGTTAAGTACATATGTACAAGGGCTTGCAGTCGGGATGAGCCTCATTATTGCCATTGGTGCTCAAAATGCATTCGTGCTAAAACAGGGGCTTAAAAAGCAGTTTGTTTTTTGGGTGTGTTTTGTCTGTGCATTGTCGGATTCGATTTTAATTGTCTTGGGCGTTTCGGGTTTTTCAAAAGTGCTTCAGCACTATCCTGAAATTATTCAGTTTGCCAAATGGGCGGGGGCACTTTTCCTGTTTTGTTACGGATTCCAACATGCACTGCGGGCATTCAAATCACAGCAGGGCTTGGAGGCAAGTTCCATTGAAAAGCATCATCTAGTGAATATTGTTTTGCTGTGTTTGGCGCTGACTTGGCTTAATCCGCATGTGTATTTGGATACGGTTATTTTACTAGGTTCTATTTCAACACAGTTTGAGCAACCTGCGTACTTTGCTCTAGGGGCTGTGTGTGCATCTTGGTTGTTTTTCTTTGCTTTGGGCTATGGTGCTCGTGTGCTTATCCCCATTTTTGCAAATCCGAAAGCGTGGAATGTACTGGATGGGATCATCGCGTTGGTGATGTGGGGAATCGCCATTTCACTGCTTGCGAAATAAAAAGCATGTGCAATAAAAAACAATAAATTAAAAAATCACAAAAAACAAAGCCCGCATCTGCGGGCTTATGTACATTAAGCTTGTAATGCTTTTAAGTCTTCTAAAACTTGTTCAGCATGTCCCGCAGCTTTTACCTTACGATACTCTTTAACCAGCTTACCGTTATGGAAAATAAAAGTTGAGCGCTCAATACCCATCACTTTTTTACCATACATATTTTTTTCTTTAATCACATCAAAGTGTTTACACAGCACTTCTTCTTTGTCGCTAATTAAATTAATGGTTAAAGCCTGCTTTTCTGTAAAATTCTGGTGCGCTTTAACCGAGTCACGTGAAACACCAATGATCGTGGTTTGTAAGGCATCAAACTGATCTTTTAAACATGAAAAACCAACGGCTTGAGTTGTGCAGCCTGGCGTTGAATCTTTCGGGTAAAAATACACAATTAGCCACTCAGTCGGCACTTCAGTTAAGTTTATTTCACCTGTTGTGGCTGGAAAGTTCTGATTTGGAAGTTGGATCGTATCAGTCATGTTCTATCCTTAAATGTCGCGGTGTTCTAATTCAAGTGGTAAAAAGGCATAATTTTCGTGATACAGAATATCACCTTTAACGACTGAAAGTGGATGTTTGAAAATTGGGCCATCAATCACCGTAGTGTGGAATTCACCTGCTTCACCACATGGATCAATGCCTCTTGCAACCAGTTTATCGACATATTCAAGGCTAAGTACTTGACCTAAGTCTTCAGCCTTCATGCCTAAGTTTAAGTTGACCGTAACGATGATGCTTTGAAAACCAAGCTGAATAAGCTCATGCACAATGTCTGAACGTGGACGTTGCCACAGGGGCATACATAAGCTGAGCTCACTTTTATCGCAAACGGATTGATTCCATTCAGCATGTGCCATTAAATCAATATCACCTGTGACTAAACTTTCTGCTCCAAGAGCTTGAGCTTTTCGTAACAGTTGAATGAACTGGTTTTCATAGTCTTGCCATGTCGCAGAGGCACTGTAGATGGGAAGTCCAATTGCTTTTGCCTGTGCATGAATAATATCGAGAGACATTCCATGTGAGCGTGATTTCAGACCTTGCTCTTCTAACATGACAATTAATGCAACAGGTTCACCCATTTGCATCGCTTGGTATAAAGCAAGGCTGCTGTCTTTTCCACCACTATATGACGCAACAAATTTGCGATTTTGGGCGCGTGTATTCCATTGGGTGAGCATATTTTCAGATTCTATCTATTTTGAACATATAAAAAAGCCTGCATAGAGCAGGCTTTATTCACATTCAGTGAATTATTTTTTCGGAGCAGCTTTCATTGCTTCTTCAGTTAAAGATTTTAATTTACCTGTTAACTGTGGACCGAAACATGTTTGCAAGTCTTTATTTTGCTTTTGTACAAAAGCTAAAGTAGATGGGCTTTTCTTTTGGTTGATCGCACTTTGGATTTCCCATTTTTGTGCATTGGTCAACTTACCATCAGCTTCAACTGCACAAGTACAGTATTTACTTACTTCTGCTGCGCTAAGCTTTTTGCTTTTTGCAGTTTCTTCTTTACAAACATTAATTAATGCCGATTTTACATTGCTGCTTTTATACGCTTCTTGTAATTTGTTCGATTCAGCAGCATTTGAAGCTGTAGCGAACAATGCAGCTGCAGACACCAATGTAGAAAGCAAAATGTTTGATTTTAAATTTTTCATAAACTGTACCTTGTCGTTACGGTATATAACGCGTTGGGTCTGCTACGCCAGCATCTGCAAAACCTTCTTTACGAAGACGGCAACTGTCGCATTTCCCACAAGCACGTCCTTGGTCATCTGCTTGGTAGCAAGACACCGTTTGACTATAGTCTACGCCATGTTCTATACCTAAGCGAATAATATTTGCTTTGGATAAATGTAACAGAGGTGTTTCAAATTTAAGAGGTTTTCCTTCAACGCCAACCTTGGTTGCAAGGCGAGCCATGTTGGCAAATGCCTCAATAAATTCAGGTCGACAGTCAGGATACCCTGAATAATCAACAGCATTAATACCAATCACAATGGCTTCGGCATCTAAAACTTCTGCTGCTGCTAGGGCATAAGATAAGAAAATCGTGTTACGTGCTGGAACATAAGTTACAGGAATACCGACTTGTTCATGATCTGGAACATCAATGCTATGGTCTGTTAACGCAGAACCACCCAAATTACCTAAGTCGATATTAATGACACGATGTTCTACGCCTGCTTTTTTCGCAAGTTCGCGTGCAGCATCGAGCTCAGTGGTTGAGCGTTGACCATACATAAAGCTGAGCGCTGTACAGTCATACTGTGCTTGCGCCCATGCTAAACAAGTTGTTGAGTCTAAACCGCCAGATAACAAAACTATGGCACGAGGGCGCATACAACTTTCTCCAAATATAAATTAAAGATGAATAGGCAATGTATTAGCGACCAGTTTCGTCATTCCAAAGCAACTTGTGGAGTTGGAGTTGGAAGCAAACAGGGAGATGGTCTTCTAATATCCATTGCGCTAAGTCACGCGCAAGTTGAGGTAAACGAGCAGCACCTTTCTCAACCGCAAAAGCAGGAGAGAACCATACTGTGCTGACTTTTTCATTGAGTTTATAGTCTTCAACTTGCTGTTTTGACCATTCATAATCTTCACGGTTACAAATTACAAATTTGATTTGGTCGTGCTGGGTTAAATGGTCGAGATTCGAAAGCAAATTTCGTGCAACTTCACCTGAAGTTGGGGTTTTCAAATCTAATACTTTTGAAACACGTGGGTCAACCTTAGACACATCTAAAGCGCCACTGGTTTCTAAAGAGACTGCACAACCGAGGTCAGCAAGACGTTGCATTAAAGGCAACGCATTGGGCTGTGCAAGAGGTTCACCACCTGTCACGCAGACATAAGGGGTTTTAAAATCAAGTGTGGTTTGAATAATCTGATCTAAAGATTGGCGTTCGCCACCTTCAAACGAGTAGGTCGTATCGCAGTATGTACAACGTAGTGGACAACCCGTTAAACGAATAAAAACTGTTGGCAGTCCTGAGGTGTTGGCTTCTCCTTGCAAAGAATAAAAGATCTCCGTGATACGTAGACCCGCAGAAGGATCAGAAACAGGGATAGCAGAAGATCGAAGCGTATTCATAGCAAAATTAAACCACAGGTTAGAAAAACAAAAATCTCTACGGCTAGTCTTAACCGTAGAGATGAGGAACTTGAGTTCCGCACGACAACGAAAAATTATTCGTCGCGTAGTAAATCGTTCAAGCTCGTTTTAGAACGTGTTTGTGCATCTACTTTTTTCACGATGATTGCAGCATACAGGCTGTAAGTACCGCATTTAGAAGGTAAGCTACCTGCAACTACAACAGAACCTGCTGGTACACGGCCGTAGTGAATTTCGCCAGTTGCACGGTCAAAAATCTTAGTCGATTGACCAATGAACACGCCCATAGAAATTACAGAACCTTCTTCTACGATCACGCCTTCTACGATTTCAGAACGTGCACCGATGAAGCAGTTGTCTTCAATAATCGTTGGGTTGGCTTGAAGTGGCTCAAGAACACCACCAATACCTACACCACCAGATAAGTGAACGTTTTTACCAATTTGAGCACATGAACCAACAGTTGCCCATGTGTCAACCATGGTGCCTTCGTCAACATATGCACCAATGTTGACATAAGAAGGCATTAACACCACGTTTTTCGCTTGGAAAGAGCCTTTACGTGCAACCGCAGGAGGAACAACACGTACGCCAGCCGCTTTAAACTGTTCTTCAGTCCAACCTGTAAATTTGGTATCTACTTTGTCGTAGAATTGAAGGTCACATGACTCAATTGGTTTGTTGTCATTTAGTTTGAATGATAAAAGCACAGCTTTTTTCACCCATTGATGAACAACCCACTCACCATCAATTTTTTCAGCAACACGTAATGTCCCGTTATCTAAACCAGCAATGACTTCTTCAACTGCTGCACGAACTTCAGCAGGACAGTCCGCTGCTGTAAAATTCGCACGGTCTTCAAACGCTTGTTCAATAATTGTTGAAAGCTGAGACATGATCTTCCTTCCAGAAAAAAAATTTTCCTGATTTTACACTAAATTGTGCAGAGGATAGATGAAAAAACAGCATAGGATCGGAAATAATAATGAATGATTGGAAATAAGACTTTTAGAGCTGTTTGAGTAGAGGTGTTAAGTAAAGAATTGCGATTTACAACAACAAGAAAGTATAAAATGTATCAAAAAATAACAAAAACAGTCCAAATCTAGAATAAAAAACAGTCAGAGGGTGTTTTAAGATGGGCTCATCAAAAAATTGTAAATGATGTATAAAAATCTTTAATTGGAGGAGAAAAAACATGAAATCATTACGTTTAGTTGCAATCGCAGCAGCAATGTCAGCAGTCGCAGGTACAGCTTTTGCTGATGATGCAGTCGTAAAAGATGGTTATGCTTTTGACCAAAATAAATTAATTCCTACTGGTGTTCGTGCTGAAGTTGGTACAACAGGTTATGGTGGTGCTTTGTTGTGGACAGCTAACCCATATGTGGGTTTAGCTTTAGGTTATAACGGTGGTGACATTTCATGGTCTGATGATTTGTCTATCGATGGCACCAAATACGACATGGATATGGACAACAGCCTTGCTTATTTAAATGCTGAGATTCGTCCATGGGGTACAAGTACAAATCGATGGGCTCAAGGTTTATACGTTGCAGCTGGTGTAGGTTACATTGATAACGATTATGCATTGAGCAAACGTTTGAATAATTCAAATGACACAATCAAAATTGATGGTAAGAACTTCAATGCTCCATCAGGTAGTGGTTCTGTCGATGGTTCTTTAGCATATAAAAATGATATTGCTCCATATGTAGGTTTTGGTTTAGCACCTAAGATTAATCAAAACTGGGGTGTATTTGGTGAAGTGGGTGCTTACTACACAGGTAACCCTTCTGTAAATTTAACAGCGACAGGATTACAAGAAGTCGGTGGTTCAACTTCAGGTCAAACTGCTGCTGATAATGAAGCGCGTAAAATTGCGAATGACGATAAATACGAGTGGATGCCAGTTGCAAAACTAGGTGTAAGTTACCACTGGTAATTAACACATAAAAAACGAGCTTCGGCTCGTTTTTTTATGTCTGACTTTAGCTAAATTCTTTAAAAATGATGGGCAAATTTGAGTCCTAAGATCCATGCATCATTATCATTCAGCGCTGAAAGTCCTGTAATGTTTCCCAGTGGGTTTGAGTCGTAAGCTGTTTTTGACTTCTTAAAACGTAAATAATATAGACCAGCCGCAATATCAAACTGAGTGTTATATGTGTATATGCTGCCTAGCCCAATACCTTGGTACCCATCACTTGGGTTAAGGGTAGATGCAGGATTATTAATCCCCGAGTCCCAGAGCAGTTCCATAGTACTCAGCCACTTTTTGTTCCATACGTGTGCTAAGCCGAGTTTTGCAGACCATTGATCTTCATTGTACTGAATAAGTTTGACGTCTTTGGCTTCAGGGTAAAATATCGCAATATAATCGATCACAGCTTTAAATTTGGGTGGCTGAATGACAAAGTCTTGCCAATTTACCCAGCGTAGCGTCCCATACAAGATATTTTGATAGGGGAGTCCTGTCATGAAATCAAGGTTTACCGATTGTGGTGTTTTCACTTCCATCACATTGGGTGTATCTACGCCGACTTCGATAGACTCTGTTGTGGTGATTTCATGCTTAATCGCAGAGCGATAGGTCAAAGATGTTCTAAAATAATATTCAGGGATTTGATAACTAATACCTGCTAACCAGCCCAAGCTTTCATCTTGTTTAAACTTGGCATCATAGCCATCAAACACAGAATAGGCCTGACCTTTCGCTTTTAAAGAACCTGCAAAGCTTTGATAGCTTAAACCGCCATAGACTTCCCATTGTGGGCTGAATTGGTAGCCTAAAAGCGAGCTGAGATTATGACTTTCAAAGTCGATATCGGCAGATTCAACTTCATGACTTTCACCATAAATATTTGGGTGATAGTGATAATCGATGTCTACAGCAAAAGGCTGGTCATAAATGACAGTAAAGTTGAATTGAGGATTTAGTTGGAGTTTTAATGCAGCTCCCAGCATTACTTGTTTATTGCTTAAATTGCCTGTTGAAAAGTCAGTGATGCCAAACTGTTGTAGTGTCTCGACCTGTTGAACTTGGCCAGAAACATCTGGATCAATATAAGCCAGAGAAATTTCTGCATAATTTCCACGTTCAAAAAAGGGTTGTATTGTTTGACCTGATCGTTCAAAAGCAGCAGCAAAGCATGATCCCGACGAATAGAAGCATAAACAAAGTAATGGAGAGCCCAACAGATTTTTACTCACTGTTATTGCTCACTATTGTTTTTATCAGTTGATCAAATAATACACTATACCCATTTAAAGTATATGGTTTTAAAAATAAAAAAGAGACTCTGAAGTCTCTTTTTAGAATAAAAGCGTTTTAGTCTTCTGGATAAGCCACTCTTTTCAGTGCTTTTATATCAGCATCTGGTGAGCACAGCGAGATAAATTCATAGCCATAGCCACGTAGGAGGTGACCTTTACGTACTGCAATCCATGTGGTATTGAGACCAAAAATATCAGTTGGAATTTGTTTTAAACGATAGTCACGTTCAACGTCATACGCCACATTATTGACAATACCAACGCCCATATTCAGTTCAACATAGGTTTTAATCACATCGGCATCTAAAGCAGACATTACGATGTCAACATCCACACCTGCATCTTCAAAAGCTTTGTCAATTTTTGAACGTCCTGTGAAACCGCCGTGATAGGTAATCAGTGGATATTCTGCCAAGTCTGCAATACTAATATTTTGTTTGCTTGCCAGTGGGTGATTTTGTGGGGTAATAATACTGTGTTGCCAATTATAGAACGGCACGCTAGCCAGATTATCTTCTGTGGTCAGTGATTCAGTTGCAATACCAATATCAGCTTCACCTTGTAGAAGCATTTCGGTAATTTCAACAGGACTGGCTTGTTGCAAAATAAGATGAACCTTTGGAAACTCTTTTTTGAATTGATTGACAATCGGCGGTAGCACATAACGCGCTTGCGTATGTGTAGTTGCAATCGTCAAAGTGCCTTCATCGACACGGTTAAAATCATCTGCCAGACGTTTAATATTGTCTGCGTCGACCAACATGCGTTCAACAATGCCCAGTAGTGCTTGACCTGGTTCAGTTAAACCGAGTAAGCGTTTCCCTTTACGAATAAAAAGCTGTACGCCTAATTCATCTTCTAGGTCTTTGATGTGCTTACTGACGCCTGACTGAGAGGTATACAGTGCAGCAGAGGCTTCGGTGAGGTTGAAGTTTTGTCTCACCGTTTCTCGAATAATTCTGAGTTGTTGAAAGTTCATAGTTTTGGATCTCTTTTATGATGAATGAGGCATTCAACATGCCCCATTCAATTGGTCTTAAGCCGCAGGTTTTGCAAATAAATGCAAGTTTGATGGGCTTAACCATACCGTTTGATTAGGTCTAAATTGGTGTAATTTTGCTTCTTCAGAAGTCAGTGATATTTCAATCAGTTTGCCTTGACGATCATGGAGCTCTGCAACTACCTTGCCCGCGATCCATAATTCTCGAACGAACGTTGCTTGGATGGCGTTGTCTTGTGGCTGTGCATGGATCCTTAATTCATCTGGACGGGCAAAGGCAATCACTTCACCCGACGGTGCATTGCGTAAAGAGTCTAATTGAATACGGTCTTCACCAATTTGGATCGTCCCTGCGTTATTTTGACCTTCGAAACGGTTTGCTTGACCTAAGAAGTCAAACACAAAAGGCGTTGCAGGCTTTTCATAAACTTCGCGGGGTGATCCAATTTGCTCAACATTCCCTTTATTCATCACAATGATTTGATCTGCGACTTCCAAAGCTTCTTCTTGGTCATGCGTTACAAAGATTGAGGTGATATGAAGTTCATCATGCAAAGTACGTAACCAACGACGGAGCTCTTTACGTACTTTTGCATCCAAAGCACCAAAAGGTTCATCCAGTAACAGTACGCGTGGTTCAACTGCTAAAGCACGTGCCAGTGCAATACGTTGACGCTGGCCGCCTGAGAGTTGTGCTGGGTAACGATCTGCCAAGAAGCCCAATTGGACTAAGTCCAGCAAACGCGTGACACGTTTTTTAATTTCAGCTTCAGATGGGCGTGTTGCACGTGGGCGAACGCGGAGACCAAAAGCAATATTGTCAAATACGGTCATATGGCGAAACAAGGCATAGTGCTGAAATACAAAGCCAACTTCACGTTCACGTACGTGTACATTGGTTGCATCTTCACCTTCCAAGATGACTTGACCGCCATCTGCGGACTCAAGTCCTGCAATAATACGAAGCAGGGTGGTTTTACCACAGCCTGATGGGCCGAGTAATGCAACCAATTGACCATCAGGAAAATCGAGAGAAATGTTATTCAGCGCATGGAACGCACCAAAGTGTTTTTCAATATTTTTAACTTGAATACTCATGAGGTCATTCCTTTAAACTGTTGAATCATTATGTTTGTTTTGCTTTTCTTGGCGAATCTCAACCCATGTTTTTAATACAAGGGTCACAATCGCTAAAAGCGCCAAGAGTGAAGACACAGCAAAAGCCGCACTGAAGGTATATTCGTTATAGAGAATTTCGACATGCAGAGGTAAGGTATTGGTTTCACCACGAATATGACCTGAAACGACCGATACCGCACCAAACTCACCCATGGCACGTGCATTACACAGAATGACGCCGTAAATTAAACCCCATTTGATGTTGGGTAGGGTTACTTTCCAGAAGGTTTGCCAGCCTGATGCACCTAGTACAATCGCAGCTTCTTCTTCTTCCGTACCTTGAGCTTCCATGAGCGGAATAAGTTCACGTGCAACAAAAGGAACGGTGATAAAGATCGTTGCTAATACAATGGCAGGAACGGCATACAGAATTTTGATGTCGTTATCCATGAGCCAACTACCGAACCAACCTTGCGTACCAAAAATCAGTACCAGCATTAAGCCCGCGATAACAGGGGATACTGAAAATGGCATATCAATAATCGTGGTTAAGATGGATTTACCACGAAAGTTAAATTTGGCCACACACCAAGCGGCTGCAACACCAAATACGACATTCAGTGGAACTGCAATCACCGCGGTTAATAAAGTGAGTTTGACTGCGGAGAGAGTGTCTGGATGAACCAAGGCTTGTGCATAGACGCCAACCCCTTGTTTAAAGGCCTCAACGAACACCAAAATCAGCGGTAAGATCAAACAGCTTAAAAAGAACAGTAGGGCAATCGTAATCAGGGTATAGCGAACCCAAGTTGGCTCACGTGTTGCATCACGCGATTGTAGCTTTTCAGCAAGCGCATTACTGTTGATATTCATCGTGCTGTTCTCCCTGTACGACGGCTTGCCCATGCTTGTAACAAGTTAATCAGGAATAAAATGGCAAAAGACAGCACCAACATGACGACTGCAATTGTGGTTGCACCTGCATAGTCATATTCTTCTAAGCGTGAAATAATCATGAGCGGCGCAATTTCTGTTTTAAACGGTTGGTTCCCTGCAATAAAGATAACTGAACCGTATTCACCGACGCCACGTGCAAAGGCAAGTGCAAAACCAGTAATGAGTGCTGGAAATAAAATCGGCAAAATCACTTTGGTCACAATCTGTAAACGGTTAGCACCTAATGCTGATGCTGCTTCTTCTAACTCTGTTTCCAAGTCGCTGAGGACAGGTTGTACAGTTCGCACCACAAACGGAATACCAATAAAAATCAGTGCCAATGTAATACCAATTGGGGTATAGGCCACTTGAATCCCTAAAGGCTCAAGATACTGACCGATCCAACCTGTAGGCGCATAAAGCGAGGTGAGTGCAATACCTGCAACCGCAGTGGGTAAGGCAAACGGCAAGTCGACCAAGGCATCTACAATGCGTTTACCCGGAAAACGATAACGAACCAAACACCATGCTAGAAGGAGACCAAAAACCACATTAATAAACGCGGCGATCAGGGCTGTACTAAAACTGAGTTGCAAAGATTTTAAAATACGTTCTGAACTTAAAATTTCCCATAAACCATCCCAACCAATGCCTAAAGATTTAATAAAAACAGCGGACAATGGAATAAGAACGATTAATGACAAATATGCTAGGGTAAAGCCTAGAGAAAGACCAAATCCTGGCAGCACTCGGGATCGCTGCGACATGATTACTCCTCAAAGAGAGAAAGCTGACCTAAAAAGAGTCAGCTCAAATAAAACTGAATTTCGGCACAAGTATCATTTGCAGCGTTTAAATTGCAAATTTAAATAAATACTTGCTTTCATTGTAAAAACTAATGTTTTTTAGCACATTTTCTGAAATCAAAAAATCATAAATTTCAGGGAATGGCCCAAAACCTGACGCAACATTAATATGTCCGACTTGGCCCAAGTTCTTAGGCCTAATTTTCCATGCTTTTGCCAGTTGCAGCGCATCTTGAAAATTGAGCCAAGGATCATTTTCGCTGATGATCATTTGGGTAGGAACTTGTAGCTTGAGTTGGTGGAAATACTGTTGATAGTCATTTTGGCTATCACGAGCAAAACCAGCATCACCAAAGCGAGCAGGGTTGGCCGGTGCAACCAGAACTAAATTTTTAATGTTTTGATTTAGTTCAGGATACTGTGCTAAAGCAGCGACTGTCGTTAAACAACCAAAGCTATGCGCCACAATTTGAATCGGTTCCTGAATGGCTTGAACCGTTTTGACAAATTGTTCAATCCACTCATGGAGTACGGGTTTATTCCAATCCTGCTGCTGTACACGAGAGCATGACTTGAGCTGACGTTGTAACCACGATTGCCAGTGGCCATGTTCACTTCCACCCACGCCCGGTACAATTACAGTATGAATCATGTCGATGCTCCTTACAGCTATTTACTGGACTCGGTTTTATTTCGTCGTATTGGCTTTCACAATTTGGTCAAATACACCACCATTTTCAAAGTGCTGTTTTTGTACCTTGGTCCAACCGCCAAATTCTTTATCAATGGTCACCAACTTCAACGGTTTGAATGTGGCTGCATATTTTTTCAAGACAGTTGCATTACGTGGGCGATAGAAGTTTTTCGCCGCAATTTCCTGTCCAGCAGGTGAATACAAATAGTTGAGATATGCTTTCGCCAGATTCAGATTGCCGTCTTTTTCCGCATTTTTTTCAACAATGGCAACGGGTGGTTCTGCCAAAATAGATAGCGAAGGCGTCACGATCTCAAACTTACCCGGTTGTTCACGAATCGCTAAATGTGCTTCGTTTTCCCATGCTAAGAGAACATCACCGATACCGCGTTCAGCAAAAGTTGTGGTTGCACCACGTGCACCTGAATCTAACACTTTGGTATTTTTATAAATTTTACGTACGAATTCTTGTGCTTTGGCGTCGTTACCCGCAGGTTGATGTTTCGCCCAAGCCCAAGCTGCTAAGTAGTTCCAGCGTGCACCGCCCGATGTTTTTGGATTTGGTGTAATAATGCCAACACCCGGCTTAATGAGGTCGCCCCAGTCTTTAATACCTTGTGGGTTACCTTTACGGACAAGGAACACGATAGTCGAAGTATATGGTGTCGAGTTATTCGGTAGTTTCTTTTGCCAGTTGATCGGTAAAAGTTTTGCTTTTTCAGCAATCACATCGATATCTGCTGCAAGTGCAAGGGTCACCACATCCGCACCTAAACCATCAATCACTGAACGGGCTTGTTTACCCGAGCCGCCATGAGACTGTTTGAAGTTGATGTCTTGTCCTGTGCGTTGTTTCCAATAAGCGCCAAACTGTTTGTTGACATCTTCATAGAGTTCGCGTGTTGGATCATACGACACGTTAAGGAAATCTTTTGCTGCAATACCAAAAGATGTGACTGAAACTAGCGCTGCTAGTACCCCAATTTTTAATTTAGATAAGCTCATGTCAGACCTCAAATTTTAAACGTTTTTAAACATGAGGCAAGAATACTGTGAGTCTTATTGCTAAAAAAATAATAAAAAATGAATTTTATATGAATAAAAAAGAAAAAGAGTTCGGCTTAGAATTCATTAAACTAAAGCAGAAAATTGTTTCAGGGTAGATTGGCATGCATTGCTATAAAAATGCACAAGAAATCAAACAAATAGAATTATTAGATCGTGCATTTCACTATGGAGATGGTTGTTTTAGTACAGCGCGTATCCGTGAGGGTGTGATTGAGCTAGAGTCTCTACATATAGCACGCTTGAAATTGGCCTGTGAAAGACTGTTGTTGTCAGCAGATTTAGCCTTTATTCAGCACAGCATCGTGCAATTAAAACAAACCCATGCACACTTAAACGGCACTCTGAAAATTATTATTAGTCGGGGTGAAGGGCAGCGCGGTTATAGTTTGCCAACACATTCTGCTGACATTTGGGTTTTTTTCTATCCGCAAGCATCAGAGGCTTTGACATACAGCGAAATTGATTCAGGGGTACTGCAACATGCGATGGGGTTAAGTATGCCGCAAATGGTGGGTGTGAAAAGCTTAAACCGTTTAGAGCAAGTCTTACTCAAGCATGAAGCAGAACAACACGGTTGGTTGGAAGCGTTGGTCACAGATGTGCAAGGTTCTGTCGTTGAAGGTGTGAGCAGTAATTGTTTCATTCTGCTAAATGATCGATGGATTAGTCCCGAACTTCGTTATAATGGCGTGCATGGTGTCATGCGTGCCGAAATATTGGCACGGATGCAGCAACAAGGAATGAGCTGTGAGCTGAGAATGATTGATATGGAAGAAATTCCACGCTTTCAAAGTTTATTTTTCTGCAATGCCTTGAGTCCTATGAGAATAGCCAAAAGTCTGAATCATCAGTATTTAGATGTTCAGCCGTGTATAGATTTGTTCCATCGTCTTCAACTTAATCAGATGCAGTAGTATGTCCGCAGCCAAAACCAAATCGAAAAAGAAAACGCAACCACCCAAACGAAAAATGAAAGGGTTGTTATTGATTGCTGTGAGCATCATTGTTTTATTGATGATTGTACTGTGGTCGAGTTTGTTTAAATCTTATCCTGTCGAGGGTAAAAAACAGTTATTGGCAATTAACTCTGGCGATACCTATTCCGGTTTTATTGACCGCTTAGCCAAAGAAGACATGGCTAGTTTTCCCATTATTTTAAAGCTTTATCAAAAAATATTTATTCATGACACGTTGAAAGCCGGTGTTTATGAAGTGCGTGAAGGTATGAGTATTCGCCAAGTTTTGGATATGATTTCCAATGTCGATAATGCCGAGATGAATCGTATATTGGTGATTGAAGGGACGACCTTTAAACAGCTGATCGAGGCATTGAAAAAGGATGCATTGGTTAAAAAGGAAGTCTCCAATTTACCCATGGATCAGCTTTTAAAAGCGTTAGATATTCCGTATACGCATGCTGAAGGGCTTTTTGCCCCCGATACTTACTTCTTCGCCAAAGGGGAGTCAGACAAAAAAATCTTAACGGATTTATACAAACGCCAAATGAAAGCTTTAGATGAAGCGTGGGCAAACCGTGCGGCAAATTTGCCGTATAAAGACAAATACGAAGCCCTGATCATGGCCTCTATCATTGAAAAAGAAACCAATGTTGACCGCGAACTGGAGCAAGTTTCGGGTGTGTTTGCGCGTCGTCTTCAACTCGGCATGCGTTTGCAAACAGATCCGACCGTGATTTATGGCATGGGCGATAAATATACAGGCAATATTACCCGCCAAGACTTGCGTACTCCAACAGCCTATAATACTTATACCATCAATGGTTTACCTCCTACACCAATTGCTTTACCAAGTAAAAAAGCCATTGAAGCTACCATGCACCCAGATAACAGCAAAAACATCTACTTTGTTGCAACGGGCAATGGTGGGCACACATTTAGTGAGACTTTAGAGCAGCACAACCAAGCTGTAAAAGAATATCTCAGTGTTTTAAAAACCAAGAAGGATGAATAGATGTTTATTAGTTTTGAGGGCACAGAAGGTGTCGGTAAAACCACACTGATTCGCAAAATTTATGAGCATCTAGAACAACAAGGCCAGCAGGTTGTTTTAACGCGTGAGCCAGGTGGTACACCGATGGCTGAGCAAATTCGCTCACTATTATTGTCAGTCAATCATGAAGAGTCGATGTCGAATGATACTGAACTGCTGCTGATGTACGCGGCTCGTGCACAGCACTTACAACAAGTGATCATGCCTGCTTTAACGGAACATAAAACCGTATTGTGTGACCGTTTTACCGATGCCAGCTTTGCTTACCAATGTGCAGGACGTGGTTTAAGCCAGTCGAAGCTGCAACTGCTGAATGAAAACTTTGTCAGCCATATGCCAAATATTACATTTTGGCTCGATGCCCCGATTGAGACAGGCATGTCTCGTGCGCGGGAACGGGGGGCTTTGGATCGTTTTGAACAAGAAAAAGTCACTTTCTTTGAAAAAGTCAGAGCAGGTTATCAGCAGTTATGGGAACAATATCCTGAGCGAGTAAAACGCTTGGATGCAACACAGTCACCCGAGCAGGTTTTTGCACAAGCGTTGCAATATTTAAACTAAAAATATGCCTGAAATGTTATTTCAGACTGTAGTGAAATACATTTTTCTTTTATAGTCAGTGACAAAGGACTGTATGTTGAAGGAAAAATGAAAAGTAACTTAACTGAGATTGTGGCTTTTTTGGAAAAGGAATTTCCGCAAAGTTTAGAAAAATGTCGTATCGAATCTGTCACTGAGCGCGCAGCAACAGTCGTGTATCAGGTAGATGAGCGCGATTTGCGACCGGGTGGAACGGTTTCAGGCCCAACCATGATGACTCTTGCAGACTATGCATTGTATATCGCTATTTTAGGGGAAATTGGGTTGGTCGGTTTAACCGTGACCACCAATTTATCGGTCAACTTTCTAAGTAAACCCGCAGCATCTACAAATATCCGCGGTGAATGTAAGTTAATGAAAGTTGGCAAAGCATTGGTGGTTGGGGATGTGTGGTTGTATTCAGTGGGTAAGGATGAACCCATTGCACATGTGGTGGGAACTTATTCTATTCCACCCAAATCCTAAAAAATGTCTGAATAAAAAAGCCTGACGAATCAGGCTTTTTTTAAATTAGTTATTCACTAAAGGGGTTTCAACTTTAAAATTTAAAGGGGTGAGTACGGTTTTACGCAGTTCATTCGACAGTTCAGGGTAATCTAAAGTGTAGTGTAGACCGCGCGATTCTTTACGCTCCATAGCACAACGCACGATCATTTCAGAGACTAAAACCAAATTACGCAGTTCGATCAGATTTTTGCTGACTTGGTAATCTTGGTAATACTCGGTAATTTCTCGCTTCAACATTTCAATGCGGTGTAGCGCACGTTCAAGACGTTTCGTAGTACGCACAATGCCGACGTAGTTCCACATGGTTTGACGGAGTTCATCCCAGTTCTGCAAAATCACCACATCTTCATCAGGATTCATCACTTGTGAGTCATCCCAAGACGGAGCAGTTGGGGATTGGTAATTTGAATCAAAACTTTTTTCGATGTGCTCTGCTGCACTCATGCCATACACAAAACACTCTAACAGTGAGTTGCTGGCCATACGGTTGGCGCCATGCAAGCCAGTATATGAGGTTTCCCCAATCGCATAGAGACCTGTAATGTCAGTTTGACTGTGTTCATCAACCACTACACCGCCACAGGTATAGTGCGCAGCAGGAACAACAGGAATCATTTCCTTGGTAATGTCGATGCCGAGTTCGAGTAAGCGTGCGTACAAGGTCGGAAAATGTTCTTTAATGAAACTTTCGGGCTTATGGCTAATGTCGAGCCATACGTGACGAATTCCTAAGCGTTTGATTTCATAGTCAATAGCTCGCGCCACAATGTCACGTGGGGCAAGTTCTGCGCGTTCATCAAAGCGCAACATAAAGCGTTCGCCATCGGGTAAACGTAAATAAGCACCTTCACCACGCATTGCTTCAGTAATGAGGAAAGAGCGTGCTTGCGGGTGGTATAAACAGGTTGGGTGGAATTGGTTAAATTCCATATTGGCCACGCGGCAACCCGCACGAAACGCCATGGCAATACCATCGCCCGTTGCAATGTCTGGGTTCGAGGTATACAGATAGGCTTTCATGGCACCGCCACACGCCAGCGCGGTAAAAGGGGCTAAAAAGGTATGTACTTTTTCAGTCTTTTCATCGAGTGCATAGAGTCCTAATGCACGATTTTGTTCTTCCAAGCCCAGTTTTTGAGAGGTAATTAAATCGATGGCGATGTAATTCTCAAAAATGGTGATGTTGTCTTTTTCAATCGCACGCTCAACTAAGGTGGTTGAAATGGCACGACCTGTAGCATCTGCGGCATGAATAATACGGCGTTGAGAATGTCCACCTTCACGTGTTAGATGCAATTGTTCTTGATCATCAAGGGTAAACTGCACGCCGTGTTTCAGTAGAAAATCAACAGAAGGTTTACCGCCTTCAACGGTTTGCTTTACGGCTTCGGTCTCACACAAGTGAGCGCCCGCAATCATGGTGTCATCAATGTGCTGTTCGATGGAATCCGTTTCATCTAAAACAGCGGCAACGCCACCTTGTGCATAGAAGGTACTTGCATCGGTCAGGTTTGATTTTGCAAGAACAGCAATATTGAAATGTTGAGGCAACGATAAGGCCAAGCTCAGGCCTGCACCGCCACTTCCCACAATAATCACATCAAAATGATGTGTTGTGTTTAAATTAGACATGTCCATCAGCTAATTTGGAAAAAGTTCGCTAATGACAGCGCTTTTTTCACGAAAAGGCAAGGGTAAAATCTCTACAATTGATGGGAAATATAAATAAAGAACGTATTTTTTAAGCAAATTTTAAGCTCTTGTTTATACAAACATAATAGAACATATTATTACCCAAGACAGACAAAGATTATGCTAAAAACGCTAATACATAAATTGATAACAAACATATAGGTCAATACTTGATATGAAAAGTCGCGCGATACAAACTGGTTTTTTTGCTGTTGCATGCACAATGGCTGCGGTGCAAACACAAGCAGCACCTGTTGATTTCTCAAACTTAGTTGAGCAAGTTAGCCCTGCGGTAGTGAGTGTCAATGTGGTTAAAAAGATGACTCAAGAAGAGTTACTGCAGCAGCAAATACCTGAGATTTTGAAGCGTTTTTTTGGTAATCAAGTCATTATTCCGCAGCAGCAAGCGCCGCAAGAAAAAACGGCTTATGGCAGCGCATTTTTTATTAGTAAAGATGGGTATTTACTGACAAACCACCACGTCGTAGAAGATGCATCGAAAGTCACGATTATGTTTAATGACCGTCGTGAACTGGATGCAACTGTAGTAGGTAGTGATGAACGAACGGATGTGGCCCTGCTTAAGGTGAATGGTACGAATTTTCCATCACTCCGTGCTGGCAATGTTGATCAATTGCGTGTAGGTGAACCTGTGCTTGCGATAGGTTCACCGTTTGGTTTTGATTACTCGGCTTCGGCAGGAATCGTGAGTGCGAAAATGCGCAATATGATGGGGGAGACATCGGTACCCTTCATTCAAACCGATGTGGCTCTCAACCCAGGAAACTCAGGCGGTCCGTTATTCAACCAACAGGGTGAAGTGGTTGGGGTGAACTCGCGTATCTTCAGTGGTACGGGCGGTTATATGGGGCTGTCTTTCTCGATTCCAATTGATGTCGCAATGGATATTGCTGACCAACTTAAGAAAACCGGCAAAGTGACCCGTTCTTATTTAGGCTTTAATCTACAAGATTTAGACCGTAATTTGGCAGAGTCTTATAATTTGCCAAAACCTGAAGGTTCATTGATTACCAATGTTCAGCCGAATTCACCTGCGCAGAAAGCGGGACTAAAAGCAGGCGATATTATTTTAAAATTCAACGGAACGCCGATTTCACGTACCTCTGAGTTGTTGAACTATTTAAATCGTACCATGCCAAATCAAACGGTACAGCTTGAAGTACTGCGTGATGATAAAAAGCGTAATATATCGGCAACATTAACCACAGCACCAGATGATACACCTGCAAAATCAGATACAGTTACACAAAGTAAAGGGCCTGTGTTAGGTATTGCTATCCGAAATTTAGCACCTGCTGAATTGTCACAGCTCAATGTGAAAGGTGGTGTGTTAATTCAAGAAGTGAAACGTGGCGGTGCAGCAGCACAGTCAGGTATGGCGGCTGGTGATGTGGTCACTCACATTAATAATAAAGTCGTAAAAGACACCAATGATTTTGTCCAAGCGGCGTCTGAGTTGAAAAAAGGTCAGGTTGCCCGCGTTGGAATCATCCGACAAGGCACACCAGCCATTTTAGGGATGCGCATCCAATAAGCGAAAAAAACCACTCTTCGGAGTGGTTTTTTATTTTTTGCAATTTGATGATGTCTGTTATTTGCGTACACTGCCATCTTCATAGGGATATTTAGATTCAATAGAGTGTTTATGAGTAGTATTTTTGACTTAAGACTTCAGGTACAAGCAGAACATATCGACCAGTTAGGCCATGTGAATAATGTGGTTTATATGCATTGGATGCAGGATGTCGCAACAGCACATATTGATGCATTGGGCTTAGGCTTAAAAGAATATATCGAGTTAAAACATGCCATGGTTGCAGTTGAGCATCATGTGCAGTACCGAAAAGCTGCATTTGAAGAGGATGAAATAATCCTACGTACATGGTTTGACGATATAAATGCATTATATTCTTCACGCCAATATATGTTTTATAGACCCAAAGACAATAGCATTTTATTTGTTGCTCAAACCAAGTGGGCTTGCGTAGAGATTGAAACCGGCCGTGCAAAACGTATGTCACCTAGTTTTACTCAAGCTTACCAACCGCTTGCAAAAGATGTGAATGCCTTAGATTTTTCAATGGATTATTCAAAAAGCCCAGTGAAAAGCGAAAACACGTAAAAAAGCGTCAGAGTTGTGAAAAGGAAGCGTATTAATATGGATACTTTAAAAAAACCATCTGTTATAATCCTTCGCAATTTCTATTCGGCTTTTGTTGTGCATCGAAATTTGTCTGCATAACGCTTCATTTTGTTCAAGGTAGCCCATGGCGCAAGCTAAAAAATCTGTTGATATTAAAAATATCCGTAATTTCAGTATTATTGCTCACATTGACCACGGGAAGTCAACGCTCGCTGACCGCTTTATTCAAACCTGTGGTGGTTTGCAAGATCGTGAAATGCAAGCACAAGTACTTGACTCCATGGAACTTGAACGTGAGCGTGGTATTACCATTAAAGCTGCGTCGGTTACTTTGTATTACACCCATCCAAATGGCCAAGAGTATCAATTGAACTTTATTGATACACCAGGCCACGTCGACTTTTCATATGAAGTGTCACGCTCATTGGCGGCTTGTGAAGGTGCATTGTTGGTTGTAGATGCAGCACAAGGCGTGGAAGCACAGTCAGTTGCGAACTGTTACACCGCAATTGAGCAAGGTCTCGAAGTCCTTCCTGTATTGAATAAAATTGATTTACCACAGGCTGAACCTGAACGTGTGATTCAAGAAATTGAAGACATTATTGGTATTGAGGCGACTGAAGCACCAACCTGTTCGGCAAAAACAGGTCTTGGGATTGATAGCGTTTTAGAAACCCTTGTTAATGTCATTCCTGCACCTACTGGTGATCGTAATGCGCCATTACAAGCTTTAATTATCGACTCTTGGTTTGATAACTACTTAGGCGTTGTTTCTTTGGTGCGGGTGAAAGAAGGTCGTGTGCGTAAGGGCGACAAGATGTTGATGAAATCAACAGGTCAAACGCACATCATTACTTCTGTGGGTATTTTCAATCCTAAGCATACTGAGACAGACATCCTTGAAGCGGGTGAAGTTGGTTTCGTAATTGCAGGGATTAAAGACATTTTTGGTGCGCCAGTGGGTGATACGATTACCCTTGCCAACACACCAGAAGTCAAAACCTTACCGGGCTTTAAAAAAGTGAAGCCGCAGGTTTATGCAGGTTTGTTCCCAATTGATTCAAGTGAATTTGAACCGTTTCGTGAAGCTTTGCATAAACTTCAGATCAATGACTCGGCGTTATTCTTTGAACCTGAAAGTTCAGATGCTTTAGGTTTTGGTTTCCGTTGTGGCTTCTTAGGCATGCTACATATGGAAATCGTGCAAGAGCGTTTAGAGCGTGAGTATGATTTAGACCTCATTTCATCTGCACCGACAGTGATTTATGAAGCGGTGATGAAGAATGGTGAAACGATTTATATCGATAGCCCATCTAAAATGCCAGATGGTTCAACGGTTGAAGACTTACGTGAGCCGATTGCTGAGTGCCATATCCTTGTACCGCAAGAGTATTTGGGTAATGTCATGACTTTATGTGTGGAACGCCGTGGTGTTCAAAAAGACATGAAGTTTATGGCGAACCAAGTTTCAATTACCTTTGAAATTCCAATGGCGGAAGTGGTGATGGACTTCTTTGATAAATTGAAGTCGTGTTCACGTGGTTTTGCGTCGCTCGATTATAACTTTGTACGTTTTGAAAGTTCATCATTGGTAAAAGTCGATGTTCTAATCAATGGCGATAAAGTCGATGCCTTGGCAATGATTTGTCACCGTCAAGATGCACGTCACCGTGGTATTGCATTGGTTGAAAAAATGAAAGATTTAATTCCACGTCAAATGTTTGATGTGGCAATTCAAGCGGCCATAGGCGCACAAATTATTGCTCGTTCAACCGTAAAGGCAATGCGTAAAAACGTATTGGCGAAATGTTATGGTGGTGACGTTTCTCGTAAGAAGAAACTGCTATCGAAGCAAAAAGAAGGTAAAAAACGCATGAAGCAAGTGGGAAGTGTAGAAATCCCACAAGAAGCGTTCTTGGCTGTGTTGAAAGTAGAAAGATAAAAAGGTAGGAATATAAGCCCATGGATTTTGATTTTAATTTGATACTTGTTCCTGTCACACTAATTTTCTTTTTGGTGTGGTTGCTCGATAAGTTTGTATTTAAACAACGAGCGACAAAAGGCAAGGGAAATGAAAATTTTGTCATTACGTGGGCTTATGATTTTTGGCCAGTCCTTGCGATTGTTCTATGCTTACGTTCATTCTTTTATGAACCTTTTAATATTCCTTCGGACTCGATGGTGCCGACTTTAGAAACAGGTGACTTCATCTTGGTCAACAAGTTTGACTATGGTGTGCGCCTGCCGATCGTGAATAAAAAAGTGATTGATGTGGGTGAGCCTGAGCGTGGTGATGTGATTGTCTTCCGTTATCCACCGCAACCGACGATCAGCTATATCAAACGTGTAGTTGGTATTCCTGGCGATCACATTGTTTTTGATCATGGGCAATTAACCATTAATGGTCAAAAAGTTGCTAAAGTTCCTGTTGAATTTAGCCGTGAAAAAGACCGTTTAGACACGCCTACTTCGATATATCATAAAGAAACGATTGGCAAGCATACCTTTACCATGCGTGAGTTAGAAGGTGTTAATGTTGCACGCCAAGCACCGTATATTAACTTTGTAGAAAATGGTAAATACTCTGCTGAAAATGGTTTATATTGGGAAGTGAAAGTAAAAGAAGGCGAGTACTTTGCGATGGGGGATAATCGCGATCAAAGTGCTGACAGTCGTTTCTGGGGAATGGTTCCTGAACAGAACCTAACAGGTCGTGCATTTTATATTTGGATGCATAAAGAACCTGGCTTTAAGTTGCCGTCATTTAACCGTAACGGTAGCATTGACTAATATCGATTCGGAAAATAAAAAATGCGTAAGAATCAACAAGGGGCATCTTATATCGCCATTTTATTTGCAATCATGGGGTTTGCATTTATGGCGAAAGTGGCTATTGCAGTTTGGGCTCCCTATTTTGATGATCGGATGATCAATAGCCAAATTGAGGAAGTATTTCAAAGCAGCCCGAAAAATATTCAGCCCGCGGAGTTTGAGAGTCAGCTTTCAAAGCGTTTGGATATGAATGGCATTCGTGATGTGAAGATTAAAGAAATTATGCAAGTCACCAATACCGAAGGGTTGCAGGTGAAAAAGGAGTATGAGGTAAGAAAACCCTTCTTACTGAATATAGATTTAGTATTAAAGTTCGAGAAAAGTTTTGATCAAAGCTCAGTCCAAGCTAAGTGAAGCCCGCTTAGCGAGCCGTATCGGTTATCAGTTTAAACAACCTGAATTACTTCAGCTTGCACTGACCCACCGATCGGTGAGCCATAAATACAACTATGAGCGCCTAGAGTTTCTAGGCGATTCTTTGTTAGGGATGATTATTGCGAATTATCTCTATAAAGCTTATCCAACTGAAAACGAAGGCCGTTTGACGCGTATGCGTGCAACCTTGGTTCGTCAGGAAGCTTTAGGTAAGATTGCAAATGATTTAAAACTGAGCCAGTCACTCATTTTAAGTACAGGCGAGTTAAAATCAGGTGGACATCATCGCGAGTCCATTCTTGCGGATACAGTTGAGTCGATTATTGGTGCAATCTATGTGGATTGTAGTGATTTAACGGTGTTGGAGCCGATTGTGTTAAAATGGTATGAGCCATATTTAGACCATATTGAGCCAACTGATCAACTTAAAGATCCCAAATCTCGTTTACAAGAATATCTTCAGGCCCGAAAAAAAGCTCTCCCAGTTTATGATGTGGTCGATATTCAAGGTGATGCACCCAATCAGCATTTCAAAGTGGAATGTAAAGTGGATGGATTGTCTGTTGTAAATGGTGAGGGCACCAGTCGCCGTTTTGCTGAACAAGCTGCTGCGGCGGATATTTTAAAACTTTTGGAGCAGTAATCTGCCATGTCAAATTCTTCCGATCACATCGATGCTGATCACGAGTCGCAAAGCGACAGTAATGATTTAATTAGCCAGTTTTTTAGCGAACAAGGCACAGAAATCCCAACGGATTTTCGTAGCGGCTTTGTGGCAATTGTAGGTCGTCCAAACGTAGGCAAGTCTACGTTGATGAACCATTTGTTGGGTCAAAAATTATCGATTACTTCACGTAAACCCCAAACCACACGTCATAAAATTGTGGGAATTGATTCACGTGCAAAATCTCAAGCAGTATTTGTTGATACGCCAGGGATGCATAAAAAAGAAGTACGCGCCATCAACAAAATGATGAACCGTGCTGCGTCTTCTGCATTGCGTGATGTCAACTTGGTATTGTTTGTTCTAGATGCAGACAAGTGGACTCAAAACGATGAGCTCGTTTTGGAAAAACTCAAAAATGCTGAGATGCCGGTGATTCTTGTGATCAATAAAATTGATACACTTGAAAATAAAAACCATGCATTACCTTTAATTCAAGAACGTGCAAAATTAATGAATTTTGCTGAGATTGTTCCTGTTTCTGCGCTACGTGGTGCAAACTTAGACCATCTGCGCGATACCATTGAAAAATATTTACCTTTCCAACCACCGATGTATTCATTGGATCAACTGACAGATCGTTCTGAACGTTTCTTGGCATCAGAAATTATCCGCGAAAAGATTATGCGTCAGTTGGGTGAAGAACTACCTTATGATTTAACCGTGCAAATTGAGTCGTTTAAGACTGAAGAAGCAACGGTGAATGAAAAAACAGGTCGTCCAAAACCAGCGTGTACATACATTGATGCAACGATTTTTGTAGACCGTCCAGGCCAGAAAGCGATTGTGATTGGTGAAAAAGGCGCTAAGCTTAAAAAAATTGGTATGGATGCCCGTATCGATATGGAAAAAATGTTTGAACAAAAGATCATGTTGACACTTTGGGTTAAGGTGAAAGGCGGTTGGTCTGATGATGAACGTGCATTGAAAAGCTTAGGTTATAGCGATATCTAAGTTTTAAGAAAACAAATTTTTATAGGGATGGTGTTATGGTCAAAGTGTTCGCAGTAATGGCTTGTATGTTGTTTTTGCAAGGTTGTATACACAAGATCGTCACCGTTCCTGTAAAGATTGCGTATAAAACCACAAAAGGCGTGGTGAAAGGAACCGCAGCGGTGGTTGGTGCTGTTATCCCAGATGGGGATGATGAAGACAGTGAACAGAATGATAAAGATAAAAAAGATTAGTTAATTCCTCATGCGCAATGAAGTACTGCATGGTTATTTAATTCACCACAGAAAATACCGTGAACGTAGTCATATTGTGCATTTATTTACCCAAGAGCATGGGCGAGTTGATGGCATTCTAAGACAAACCCCGCCGCCACAATATCAGCCGATTTGTTTACAAGCTTCGGGTAAATCTGAACTCAAAAATTTTACAAAACTTGAAATTGTCAATCAGCCGATTTTTTTCTTCGGGGATGCTTTTTTTTCAGGTTTTTATCTCAATGAGATTCTGCTCAGACTATGTCCGCTCGAAGTACAAATGGAGCAAAGTTTTGCTCAATATGCACATACGCTAACGCAATTACAACAACTGGCGCAGCAAGCAGATCCCAATCAATTTTTAAAACAAATTCTAAGACAATTTGAGCACGAACTACTGGAAGATTTGGGCTATGCCTTAGATTTTTCGACTGATGCCAATCAACTCGAAATTCAAGCATCACTCAACTATATATTCCAGCTAAATGAAGGCTTTATTCCTACTGCACAAGCTTCGCGAGCGACCTTAAATGGACAGCAAATTTTAAGCATGTGCCAATATGAAAAGGGTAGGGATTTTGGTTTGGAACAGTTACAATTGCTGACCAAGTTGTATCGACAAATGATCAGTTCATTGTTGGGCGATCGCCCGTTAAAAAGCCGTCAGTTGTGGATTCAGAACACTCAAACTCAATCGTAATTAGGAAATGAATATGGCTGCATTACTTGGTGTAAATATTGACCACGTGGCAACTTTACGACAAGCGCGTGGAACGTCTTATCCTGATCCAGTCAATGCAGCGCTGATCTGTGAGCAAGCAGGGGCGGAAGGGATTACCTTGCATTTACGTGAAGACCGTCGTCATATTCAGGACGATGATGTGCGTCGTATGCGTCCAGCGCTTAAAACACGTATGAATTTGGAACTTGCAGTTACAGATGAAATGATTGCATTTGCCAAAGAAATTAAACCGCACCATGTGTGTTTCGTTCCTGAAAAGCGCCAAGAAGTGACGACCGAAGGTGGTTTGGATGTGGTTGGACATTTTGATGATGTTAAAGCGGCAACTCAAGCCTTGTCTGAGATTGGTTGTGATGTGTCCTTGTTTATTGATGCTGACTTTGCACAAATTGATGCAGCAGTTGCTTGTGGTGCACCAACCATTGAGATTCATACAGGTGCTTATGGTGATGCAGAAACACCTGAAGCTCAGCAACATGAGCTTGAACGTATTGTAAAAGGTGCTGAATATGCGGCATCTAAGGGTTTAGTAGTCAATGCTGGGCATGGACTCAACCTTGAAAATGTAACGCCAATTGCGCAAATTCCACAGATCCACGAATTAAATATCGGTCACTCACTGATTGCCGATGCTATTTTTGTGGGCTTGGAACAAGCTGTACGTGAAATGAAAGCAGTGATTAAAGCTGCACGTTAATTTTAAAGTTTTTAAGATTTGAATATGTCGAATATCAATTATGATGAACTCATGAAGCCCGTCATGGACTTCTTGGGTTGTGAAACACCTAAAGCTTGGTTGACTGAAGCACTAAATAATCTTGATGTGCTGATGCAAGACCATGCGAATTGTGAGAAAAAAGCTGCAGGTACAGCGATGAACCTCATGTTTCGTTATAGCTTTTTTACCGATTTACAAGTCAAGTTGGCACAACTGGTTCGTGAAGAAATGCTGCATTATGAGCAAGTGCTTGAATTTATGAAAAAGCGCGGGCTAGAGTGGAGCAATCTGAGTGCTGGGCGCTATGCGGGTGGTTTACGTAAAGAAGTGCGGACTTATGAGCCCGAGGCTTTAATTGATATTTTAATCATTGGTGCTTTTGTAGAAGCACGTTCATGTGAGCGTTTCTACGCGTTAGCACCTTTGGTAGATGAAGAATTAGGTCGTTACTATCGCTACTTGCTAAAGTCTGAATCACGCCATTTTGAAGACTACTTGGCTTTGGCTTTAGAGGTTGCGCAAAAGGGGAAATTGAAAAATCCGAAAGAAGATATTCAAGCCCGTATTGAACATATCCGTAACGTCGAAAAAGAGCTGATTAGTACGCCTGATGATGTGTTTCGTTTCCATAGTGGTGTGCCTGTGCAAGCGGCTTAGAAATAAAGCGGGTGAATGCCACAGTTTGTAGACTGTTCGAAAGTTGCGAATTCTCAGTGTAGATAATTCTAACTCATTAAAAAGCCCAATCTTTATCGATTGGGCTTTTTAATTAAAGATGGGTAGATATGATGTATTGAGAGCTGTAATTTCTTTCAATAAAATCGCGAAATATGAGTCAGTGGAATGAGTTATTTGAGTAGGTGTGCTTAGAATTTTGACGATGATTTATTGTACTTTTTTATATCTTCCACGTTCCACATCATGAAAAATTGTTGCATCAGAAAGAGTATTTCGCAAAGTCTCAGAGACATGACTTAATTGGGTTGAAGATCTATTTTCTTAAAAAAATATTTTTTAATGATTGGCTGTGGTGGGTGAATAAAAATTAAAAATAAGTTGTCATTTTTCTCATAACGATTACATCTAATAAAGTGGGATGACTAAAACTAAGTAAGTATCCTCAATCTTCATTGTGAATTGCAGCGATTGCGAGTTGTTGTTGATTGAATTGTTCAGCAAGATGTTGGGCTAATAGTTCACCAATAATTTATCCTTCCTATTTTTTCATTTCAGTTGCTGTGATCGGGAAGTGATCTGAACGAACATCCATATGTGTTTTAAATGTGCTCATGATTTTTCTTGTGAATCATTTTTTAGTGTTTTTAAGATAAGTTATTTTCCCAGAGTAGTTTTGTTGTAGCTTTACGTTGAACTTAGTTCGGGGGATTTACATCTTAAGCAGCGAAACTTTTAAGACGTAGAAAAGAAGAAAGCCCACAACATATAGTGTGGGCTTTCTTAAATTTGGCTCTCCAACCTGGGCTCGAACCAGGGACCTGCGGATTAACAGTCCGTCGCTCTACCGACTGAGCTATTGGAGAATCTGCATGCGATTATAAGGACATTTCATAGTGGGTCAAGTCTAAAATGTCATGTTGCTGTCATTTTTATATTGGATGCTTTTTATTTGAACAAAAAAATCATTTTCAAAAAAAATCGTATTGAAGTACTTGCAATATTGAAAAGTCGTTGATAGTCTGATTCCAACAACAGAGCGTTTAAGCGAAAACTTAAACAGTGTGGATTTATAACCAACTTGCCAGCACTAAAATGGCTAAACAGGAGAAAGCGAATGAATACGCTTACCATTTCCGATATTTTTGCAAACCTAGCTGATTACCAAGATCAGTATCTGTCTATTATTTCAAACCCAGAACAATACTATACCCCTGTAGAGTCAGCCTATATTGATGTTTGGCCAGTCGGTTGTACAGACTTGTATTTGGGTGATTTATTACAACTTTGGTTTAGTGAGCGTTGGCTGGTCAACAGTCCTTGTCAGCTCCTTTCTGAACAATCAACGAGTACTCTTAAAAAGACTGTGCAGCGAGAGCATGATCTGTATTTGTATCAGTTGTCAGGCAGTGCTTTATCAGCTAATAATCGTTCAAAAGTCTGGTCTGCTGCTAAAGGTAAAAGTTTAGACGTGAGTTTAGACAGCGCATTTAAACACTATTGTATTTATAAAGGAGTTGAGCGTCCTGATGCCTCAAAATTGCAGACGCTGAAGACGTTTAAAACCGCAATTTGATCTGTTATGCCGAAGTAAAGTTTAATTTGGCGTAAAAAAGGCACTGAAATTTATCAGTGCCTTTCGTTTTTAGGAACGAATAATCATACAGGTGGCTGTGGCATGGGCGTAGAGTTTACCGTCTTCATCTACAATTTTACCTTCAGAAATACCTAAGTTCTTACTGATGTTGATCACGCTGCCCATGGCAAGCAGTTCTTTGTCTCTTGGAATCGGTCGGCACATTTTAATATTCAGATCAATGGTGCCATAGCCAACACCAGCTTCAAGCATAGTATGTATGGCACAACCCGTCACTGAGTCGAGTACTGTTGCTGCAAAGCCACCATGCACGCCACCAAGCGGGTTTAAATGACGATGATCCGCTTTTGCTTTAAAGCTAATTTTCCCTTCAGAAACTTCAAAAGGCTGCATGGGAATGGTTTCACTGATACTTGCGGGTGGAATTTTTCCTGTACACATGGCTTCTAAGAGTTGTAGTCCTGTCATTTCTTTCGGATTCATCTTGTTCATTCCTATATTTATCTATGGGTTCCTTTTTGAAACTTGTTATCCAATTAAACAAAATTCACTCTTTTCGTCAATATTCAGTATTGGATTGATCAGTACAAAATCAACGAAATCATAAACGCGGATTGAGCTGATGTTGCGAACGGATTGCACTTAAAGTGTGTGAGCGTATTCATTTTGATGATTTGAGTGTTGATGGAACTGAGCTAGCTAGATGTGATCATTGTATAAAAAGTTGTGCACAAAATTTATACACTCTTTTGTTTTGTATTTATATATAAGATAAACAAGGTTTTAGTCATTTTACACAGTCTTCACATGAAGAAGGAACTCATAATGAACGTGTCCTGTTTATGCGGTAAAACTAAGTTCCAAGCCGCACTCAAAAATTATGATGTTCATGCTTGTCATTGTTCGATGTGCCGCCAGCAGTCGAGCGGGGTGCTCATGAGTATTGATGTCGAACCTAGTAGTTTAAAGTTTGACAATCAAGAATATTTAAAATTATTCAAGTCGTCGGATTGGGGGGAGCGTGGTTTTTGTAGCGAATGTGGCACGTCACTTTTTTGGCGAACTCAGGACGGCAGCTATTGCAATATCAATGTATTTGCGATGGAAGAACAGCCAAAAGATTTAAAGCTTACAACAGAAATATATATTGATAATAAGCCTGATTTTTACCAATTTAAGTATTCTACAGAGCAGCTCACTGAAGCGGATGTGATTGCTTTATTTTCACCAGATGATGCTAAAAAATAAGATATTCAGGCTGAATCATCTGAGTTACACATTGATATTGCTGATAAATTTCATGAGAAAAACTCTCTAGATTTAATAAGAAATATTCGATATATCTAAAGCAGGCTGTTGAATAAGGACGCTCAAACATGCTGCTTAAAATTTCCATTGCAATGTTGGCCTTTGCAGCCAATTCGGTGCTATGTCGTTTAGCGTTGGCTGAGCAGCAGATTGATCCGATGAGTTTTAGCTTACTTCGGGTCTGTAGCGGTGCAATGGTGTTATTTCTACTGTATATGCTCTCTACTCATAAGGCCAAAATAGAGTGGAGTGTAAAAAATGGATTTTTTCTTGCCTTATATATTGTGGCTTTTTCACTGGCCTATTTGCATATCGACGCGGGTGTAGGTGCATTAGTACTGTTTGGGACAGTGCAGTTAAGTATGGTCAGTTATGGCCTGTGTCATGGTGAAAAAATCAATTTGCGACGCGGGTTGGGGCTGGTGATCGCTATTTTAGGTCTTTTGATTTTATTGCTACCAGGGGCCTCGGCACCTCCTTTAGGCTATGCTGCATTGATGGTACTTTCAGGCATAGGTTGGGCGATGTATAGCATCGCAGGTAAAAATATGCATAATCCACTGGCCAGTAGCTTGGCAAATTTTGTAATGGCGATTCCTTTTGTTGTCTTGGTCTATTTGTTGTTTTACACACAGAGTTTTATCCAGCCAAAAGGTATGCTGTTGGCACTCTTATCTGGTGGTTTGGCATCGAGTGGGGCATATGTACTTTGGTATGCCATAGTGAAGAAAATTGATCGGGTCACGGCCAGTAGCGTGCAATTGTCCGTGCCATGTTTGGCGATTCTGGGTGGCGCATTGTTTATTGGTGAAGCATTGAGCTTCCGAATCATCATTTCCGCGACGATTGTTCTGGCAGGCATTGCCTTGGTGATCTCGGCATCATCTCGCAATAAAGACGTAGATACCATAGATTCTGCTGGTACTACACGGCTCTAAAATTATTTAAACGGGCTTAAGAGCAAATTTTTCAGATTTTGTTTAAAAATAAAAAACCCGCGAAGTTCGCGGGTTTCTCTAATCTAACTTTAAAGGGTTAAATTATTTTTCAGCAGCAATTGAAGCAATCGCAGCATCTACGCCTTCGATTGAATCAGCCGCTTTCTTGATACGTGCAAGCGCATCTACAAGTACTTCGTCTGCAGTTGCATAAGAAATACGCATGAAACCGCCTAAGCCGAATGCATCACCAGGAACAACGGCAACGCCAGTTTCTTCCAATAACCATTCAGAGAATTCTGTGCAAGATTTTAAGCCTTTCGCACGAATTAATGGACGGATGTTTGCATATGCATAGAATGCACCATCAGCAGGTAGGCAAGAAATACCGTTGATGTCGTTTAAACCGCTAACAACTAAATCGTGACGGCGTTTAAATGCTTCAATCATTGGCTCAAGAACGTCTTGAGGACCATTCAACGCAGCTTCAGCAGCAACTTGTGAAATAGAAGTTGGGTTTGAAGTTGATTGAGATTGGATTTTTTTCATTGCGCCAATCAATTTAGCAGGGCCCGCTGCATAGCCAATACGCCAGCCAGTCATTGCATACGCTTTAGACACACCGTTTAACACGATTGTGCGGTCATAAAGGTCTGGTGCAACAGTTGCGATGTTATAGAATTCGTCATTCCAACGGATTGGTTCGTACATATCGTCAGAAGCGATATAAACTTCTGGATATTTACGAAGAACGTCAGCCAAAGCTTCTAATTCAGCTTTAGTGTAGATCATACCTGTTGGGTTTGATGGACTGTTTAAAACAACTAAACGAGTTTTGTCTGTGATCGCAGCTTCAAGTTGAGCAGGTGTGATTTTGAAACGTTGTTCTTCACCACATTTTACAATAACAGGAACACCTTCAGCGATAATCACCATATCTGGGTAGCTTACCCAAAATGGTGCCGGGATGATTACTTCATCACCTTTGTTTAACAAAGCTAATGCTAAGTTAAAGAATGACTGCTTGCCGCCACAAGAAACCAAAATTTGGTTTGCAGCATAATCAAGGTTATTGTCACGCTTGAATTTTGCAATAATCGCTTTTTTAAGGCCAGGCGTACCATCTACAGCGGTGTACTTTGTGAAACCGTTGTTAATCGCTGCAATTGCTGCATCTTTGATGTGTTGTGGGGTGTCGAAGTCAGGTTCACCTGCGCCCAAGCCAATAACGTTCTTGCCAGCCGCTTTTAATTCAGCAGCTTTGTTGGTAACAGCAAGAGTTGGGGACGGTTTGATGGCATTCACACGATCAGAGAGACGTACGTCCACGGCAGTATTCCTTCTTATAGGGTTTAAAAAATAAAAAGCACACTATCTTAGCTTAAAAAACTCAAGCAAGGCGTTTAAAAACACAGATTTTCTGCAAAAAACATAAAAAAAATTCAATTTTGAATTAATGATTTCAAAAATGTACAGAATTAGGAAGTTTCTCGCATCTTTATGAAAAAAACTTTAAAATAAGCGCAATTTGATGAGAGTGATGGTCATGAGTAAGCAACAGCCTACTTCAAAAAAACCTTTGGTGAATCTCCCATTCCCAATGCCAAATGCAGAACAAAGTGCTGACGATGTTGCACATAATCAGGTTCGTCCAAAACCTGAGCAATATGCAGATCGGACTTGGATGCCACCACGTGGCACCCGTCGTTCAATGGGTAAGCGTTGATTCGCCATTGAGATAAAAAAGCGCCCTATTTAGGGCGCTTTTTTATTGATCATTCGCTGGGTTGTAATTGCTAACCCGTCGATCATTTTCTGCATAGTAGGTTTTTTTGTGTTCATACATCGCAGTGTCGGCACGTTTAAGCATATCTTCAACCCGCTCATTTGGCTGGCTGGTAGCAGTGCCAACCGACACACTAATAGGTTGATGATTATTAAATTGGTTATCCACCATTAAAAGCTCATGCAAACTTTCAATACAGTGGTTCAATGCGGCTTCATCGGCGGCAGGTAATAGCACCACAAATTCATCTCCACCGATCCTTGAAGCAGAGTATTAGGTATTTTCAATTAACTGATTCAGGGTATTCCCCATACGGCGTAATAAGCTATCGCCTTGATCATGACCAAGGTTGTCATTGATAGCTTTTAAGCCATTCATATCTAGGAAAATACAAGACACAGGGCGTAGGTTATTGCGCTCAAGTCGATTAATTTCGGTGCTGTAGAAAGAGCGGTTATAAAGTTTGGTTAAGACATCATGTTTGCCTAAGTACTCAAGATAATTCTCGGCTTTTTTACGTGCAGTAATATCGGTGAGCGCCAGTTGAACCATACCCCAATCGTCTTCGAAGCCTGGAAACACGGCAAAATGTAACAGCACATGGCGAATACTGCCATCAAGCGCGTAGTTGACCGCTTCGCAGTTATGTTGAATATTGCCATCCCATAGTTCGAGCAACTGATGTCGAAAGGTCTGTTGGGTTTCGTTTTGAAAGACTTTATGCAAATTTTTAAGTAAATGGTCTTTGTCACGTGCAGCAAACAAATCGAGTGTGGCTTGGTTGACATCAGTAACCATGATGTCTCTGAGGCATTCATTAATAAAGTCATTGTGGACATCAAGGAAAGTTTTAAAGTCACTGATCCCCAAACGACGTAAATGATCTAATCGAGCTTTGACTCGGCTAAAGTCCTCAACCCAAAGCGAAGTAGGCGAGTATTGAAAACGTGCTTCAGCAATTAAACGACTTTTTTCTTCTAAACGTTGTGCATTGGCATAAGGCGTGATGTCTTCCGTGGTGATCAAAACCAATGAAAGATCGTGTTCATGACCGGGGAGCACTGTCCCTCGCAGGCGAATGTCAAGGCGATGATCTGTAAGCGTATAATTTACAGCAGTATTTTCAAATAAAATTTCACCATTCCAAAGTGCGACCAGCTCATTTAAATGAGTGCTTGACATATCTGCTTTAAAAATTTGCGCAAGGTTTGCGGTTAAGTCTTCAAAACTTTGGGCTTCAAATTGTTTTAAGGTTTGCGGGTTGACATGCAGGACTTTAATTTTATGCGCACAACTTAAAATACGTGATTTGTCTTCCAACAGAAACGACGCAATATCTTCAACACCTTCACTCCGCCAAAGATCGAATTGTTTTTGTACTTCGCTAAAGTCTTCTAACCACATGGCAATGGGAGATAATTCAAAAATAGGAGAGTCCAATAATTGCATTTATATCTCGTTTTTATGTTGGAATTGAAAGCAGTATAAGCGCTAAAAAAACTTTTTAAAATAATGTGATAAAAAAAAGTTATTTTTAAAATTTATGTGAGTTTATGGGGTGATTTAGTCAAAAAATGCATATTTATTGCTCATAGAAAGTGCATAAGCTCCAATGGTTTTGGAGCCTAAAGAGCCTAAAGAGCCTAAAGAGCCTAAAGAGCCTAAAGAGCCTAAAGAGCCTAAAGAGCCTAAAGAGCCTAAAGAGCCTAAAGAGCCTAAAGAGCCTAAAGAGCCTAAAGAGCCTAAAGAGCCTAAAGAGCCTATAGGGTGATATTGATAAGCGCTAAATGCTTTGAGGTCGATAGCGAAAAGTTTGTGATTGTTGATATTGATGGTCGCGCCAAAATAAATTGATCACTAACAGGTTTGGAATCAATACCATGAAGAATAAATAAATCAAAAAATTGTTTCGTTGTTGTTGGTAGATCTGCAGGAAGTCTTGGCTGCTGATGGTTGTATTGTCCGCTGTGACCGATAACACCAAAACTTCTGGGTAGATAAACTGACTGTTGTCTGCGTAATAACGGATACTGACTTTTTGTTGTTGAAAGTCTTCTAAGAGTGGGCAGCTCTTAAAGCGATCCATAAAATTACAAACCAGTCTTAGTGGTTGCTGCTGAGAAGGCTCATTTAACACAACATCTTCATAATGTGATTTATTACGTCCAGAGCCCACAGTGTAGCTATTTAAGAGAATTTGGCCCTCGACGTATTGTGGGTTAGGTATATGTTTTGCAATACGTACAGCCGAATAGTCAGTAAATTTGCTGAGACTGGAAAGTGCAAAAACATTAATGATGAAGAAGGGTGCCGTCATGAATAAAATATTTAAGAGGAGGTTGTTCTTTTTCGGTTGTTCGTTCTTTGTCTTTTTGAGGAAGGATAAGCATACAATGAAGATAAAGTAGACTAGGGATAGATTTATAAAATTAAAATCCTGAAACTGAGGCAGTTGATAAAATGCAATCAGCATGACAACGGCAATAGCCATACTGAAAAGTGCATGCTTGTTTCTTTTGGATTTTAAGGCTTCAAGCTGTCTATTTGTTCTCATGATTTATTTAAGTTTTTGAAAAGTATGATTATGATCCAGAGTGTAAGTGAACTTTTAAAGGTCTAAAAGAGAAAAGCGGAAACAGTACCGTCACATTTTTTTGTAGTAGTTGGCTATTGGAGGATATGGGAAGTCTTCAACAGTTCTATTATTTTTAACTAAAAAAGCCAATCTGATAGATTGGCTTTTTTGAGAAGACTGGATTTAACGTAAGGCTTTTCGCGCACGATGTTCAGGCTTCGGAGGTGCGATTTCTCGTGTGCCTTGCCAAACTTCAATGAAGTCTTGCTCGTTAATATTATAAAGTTCCAAAAGTGCTAAAATGGCGCCACCAAACAGCATGCGCCCTTCAGCGTTGGTCTCAAAATCAAATATTTTCCCAGACAGCGCATGTAAAATATCTTCAATTTCAAAAACACGATCACGGCCATTACTGTCGGTTGGATACATACGCGTGTTGAGGATAATTTTGGCTAAACTTTTTTCATTATCGGTTAAGGCCAAATGCTGAATCAGCATGTCATCATTTTGGGTACTGAAAATCACAGCATCGTTAAAAATGGTGTGCAAAAACTTTTTACTTAGACGTGGCAGTGTTCTTTCCACAAATGGGCGAAATGATGAAGGGAAAATAACATTATGAGAAATGCCTTTAAACATAGGAGCAATTTCTTCAACTTTATAACCTGCAATACCGCAGCCGATAGAGGTTAGAAAGTAAGTCACTTTAGGGTGATTTTTGGTATAGATTTTAAAGTCATCAATATAGTGTTGAATTTGCGAGAGCGGCATTTGTTGTAAATGTTCGTTCATGGTGGGAATGGCATAACTTTGCCCTGACCAGCCACGTCCGACGCCTTTGATTGCGCCAAAGTGCTCAAGTGCAGTTCGGGCAGCGCCATCCGCATGTTGACCTGCCATGTTGCTACCAAACACAAATACGGTATGTTCATCTAGGTTTTTGACGATGCTTTCATCATGATATTGGTAAGTCATAGGCTCTGATTTTTCGCTCTTCTTCACTTCATGTTGCCCTTGAAATACGGGGGGGTCAAGTGAAAAATCTTTGTAATATTTTCAGTAAATTACATTAAAAATCTAAAAGCAAGAATTGCTCGGGATTGAATCTGTTAAAATAGTCGGTTGAAGAAGCAAATCTTGGGATATGTCTGTGAGTGAGAAACAACCTTTTGATTTAGTCACCAATTACCAACCCGCAGGTGATCAGCCGCAAGCCATCGAAAAGCTTGTTGCTGGAATAGAAAAGGGCTATCACGACCAGCTGTTACTTGGGGTTACGGGTTCAGGTAAAACCTATACCATGGCCAACGTGATTGCGCGGATGCAACGTCCGACCATTGTCATGGCACATAATAAAACCTTAGCCGCACAGCTTTATGGTGAGTTCAAATCTTTCTTTCCGAACAATGCCGTCGAATATTTTGTTAGTTATTATGACTATTACCAACCTGAAGCCTATGTGCCATCTTCAGACACATTCATTGAAAAAGATTCAGCGATCAATGACCACATTGACCAAATGCGTTTATCTGCAACACGTTCACTCTTAGAACGTCGCGATGCAATTATTGTTGCTTCAGTTTCTGCTATTTATGGTTTGGGTGACCCCAATGCCTATATGAGCATGCTGCTGCATATTGTACAGGGCGATCGTATTGCACGTGATGATATCATTCGTCGTTTGGTGGAAATGCAATATAGCCGTAATGAGCTTGAGTTTTTACGCGGTACCTATCGTATTCGTGGGGAAATTATTGATATTTTCCCTGCCGAATCGGATCAGCATGCGATTCGGATTGAGTTGTTTGATGATGAAGTCGATTCGATTCGTTGGTTTGATCCACTGACAGGCAAACTGGTACGTAAAGTTCCGCGTGTAACCATTTACCCAAAAAGTCACTATGTAACACCGAAAGATAATTTAGAGCGCGCCATCGGCACGATTCGTGAAGAGTTAAAAGAGCGTTTAGGTTTCTTTCGTGCACATGACAAATTGCTTGAAGCACAGCGAATTGAGCAACGTACCCGTTATGATTTAGAAATGATGCAGCAGTTGGGCTATACCAACGGTATTGAAAACTATTCACGTCATTTATCCGGTCGTCCCGCGGGCGAAGCGCCGCCAACCTTATTTGATTATGTTCCTGATGATGCCTTACTAATTATTGATGAGTCACACGTGACTGTGCCGCAAATTGGCGCGATGTATAAAGGTGACCGTTCGCGTAAAGAAAACTTGGTGAATTATGGTTTCCGTCTTCCTAGTGCTTTAGACAACCGCCCAATGCAGTTTGAAGAATGGGAACGGATTACGCCAGCAACGATTTATGTCAGTGCTACACCAGCCAAATACGAGCTTGAAAAAGCCGAGCAAATAGCTGAGCAGGTGGTTCGTCCTACAGGGTTGATTGACCCCGAAATTGAAGTACGTCCGGTATTGACTCAAGTTGATGATGTGTTGTCTGAGATCAATATCCGTAAAGATTTAGACGAGCGTGTCTTGGTTACCACCTTAACCAAACGTATGGCAGAGGATTTAAGCTCGTATTTGAAAGAGTATGGGGTCAAAGTTGCTTATCTGCACTCAGATATTGACACTGTTGAGCGGGTGAAGATTATTCATGACTTACGTTCGGGTGTCTACGATGTTCTCGTCGGGATCAACTTACTACGTGAAGGCTTGGACATGCCTGAAGTGTCTTTAGTGGCTATCTTGGATGCAGACAAAGAGGGTTTCTTACGTTCTGAGCGCTCTTTGATTCAAACCATTGGGCGTGCAGCGCGTAATGTAAAAGGCAAAGCGATTTTATATGGTGATCGGATTACCGATTCGATGCAAAAAGCCATCGATGAAACAGCCCGTCGTCGTGAAAAACAAATGGCCTTTAATGAGCTGCATGGCATTATTCCGCGTAGCACCATCAGACAAAATAAAAAGGATATTGATACAGGCGAAGTGCTGACAGATGATCAAGTTGAAAGTGGTATCACAGATCAACATCAAACGCTCAGTGCAGATGAGCAGCACTTGCTGTCCGATCCGAAACTTCTTGCCAAGCATTTAAGCAAGTTGGAAAAAGAAATGCTCAAAGCTTCTAAAGAGTTACAATTTGAGCAAGCTGCGCGTCTGCGAGATGAAATTTTGCGCTTAAAAGCACAACTTCTAACCTAAGTTGCATTTACATAACGCTACAGTAATTTGGGCAGAAAGCATTATTTTTTAAAGAGATGTTTATTTTTAGATCATAAATTCTGAAATATTAAAGGTACAGTTTATGTCTGCAAATCTTCCAAAGGCGGGTTTTACGCTTGCCAAAATTGCTGTAGGTGGTGCTGTTTTAGTCGGGTTAGGCATGGCAACCATGGCTTATGCCCAGAGCAAACCCTTAGCCGTGGTAGATAAGGTTGAATTAGACCGTTATTTGGGTGTTTGGTACGAAATTGCACGTAAGCCCATGTACTTCCAAAATAAATGCGGAAGTAATGTCTCGGCTACCTATACCCTGAATGAAAATGGCAATGTGACAGTAGATAACCGCTGTTATGCCCAAGATGGTAAGCTGATGCAGTCCATAGGTGAAGCATTTGTACAAAACCCACCTTTTAATAGTAAGTTGAAAGTGAGTTTTTTACCTGAGGCGGTGCGTTGGTTACCTGTGGCACGCGGGGATTATTGGATTTTAAAAATTGATGATGACTATGAAACGGTTTTAGTGGGTGAGCCACGCCGTAAATATATGTGGGTGCTTTCTCGCTCGCCTCAACCAGACCAAAAAGTCATTAATGAATACTTAGAATATGCAAAGTCAGTGGGTTATGATTTGAATGATCTGATTCATACCAAACAATTGCAAAAGTAAAATTTATTAAGTCTTGAAAGCCATGCTGAAGCATGGCTTTTTTAGTTTCATATACGTATTTTAAAACTTGAATAATAAAGCTTTATACAGTCGAACGCTTTATAATCGGCGCCTATTAAAATCGTGTAAATCAATGTGGAGTGAAGGATGTATAAAGGTGTTGCACTATCGGTTTTAGCATCCGTCACTTTTGGGGTTTTGTATTTTTATACCTTTTTTTTAAAGCCCTTAGATAGTGAGCAAACTTTTGCTTGGCGTATGCTTTCGACCTTACCCTTTTTAACCGCATTCATGTGGTGGAGTGGTGATTTAAAACTCATTTCGGAGTTGTTTAAGCGTATCTTTAAACAACCTTGGATGTTTGCTTGGTTATTGTTTAGTTCTGTTTTATGTACCACGCAGCTGTGGCTATTTTTATGGGGACCTATGAATGGTCGCGGCCTACAGGTGTCGCTTGGCTATTTTTTGCTGCCTTTGGTCATGGTGTTGGTTGGTTGCATCCTTTACAAGGAAAAACTATCCCGCTGGCAAATGGCTGCGGTAGCCCTTGCAGTGCTAGGGGTAGGACATGAAATTTGGCGTATTGGTAGCATGGCATGGGAAACAGTCTATATCGCTTTGGCTTATCCTTTGTATTTCTTCCTGCGCCGTGTTTGTAAAACGGATCATTTGGGGGGCTTCTGGTGGGATCTGTTTTTAATTTTACCTGTCGCGTTTTATTTAGGCTTTGTGCATAGCGATAGTTTGGCTTTGATACAACAGTTTCCACACCTGATTTTGGCGGTCATTGGGTTGGGATTCTTAAGTGCGATGGGACTTGGAAGTTATATACTTGCGAGTCGTTATTTACCTTTTGTGATCTTTGGTTTGCTGAGTTATTTGGAGCCTGTTTTACTGGCAGGAGCATCAGTTGCCATGGGAGAGCGTATAGAGGCAGGTGAGTGGTTTACCTATATTCCAATTTGGTTCGCAGTCTTATTGCTTATTATTGAAGGTGTGTTGCATTTATATAAAAAGCAACAAAATAAAAAACAGCTCGAACGAAATATTGAGCATTTTGAAAAACAGCAACATTCAGACTAATTTGATGATGTTCGGAGCTGTCATTGCGCTGCAATTTGGGCAATAAGCATGTTTCTTATTTGTTTCTTGCCTTTTAAAAATAGTTGACTGTTTGATAAAACATCATTTGTGTAACTGTTTATTTTTTATCTAAAAAAATATTTTTTTAATTTTTATACTGCAAAATCATAAGGCTAAATGCAATCATTTCTTAAATTAATAATGGATATACGACAAAAAACATCATGCATTTACAGCTTTCGATTCAAACTTGGCGCTAAATCCTTTACAATTGTTGGGTTTTAAAATTTACGCTTAGATTAAATTAATTAGAGGACGTATCTGTGAGCAAAGAGACTATCATCGCCCTACACGCAGAACACCAAGGTCGCTGGAAAAACCGTGAAGAAATCGCGGAACAAATGATCGCTTTGATCGGTCAGCTTTACCGTGAAAAAAATATTGTGGTTTCAGTGTTTGGACGTTCTTTAGTTAACCGTTCAGTTATCCAAATTTTAAAAGCGCACCGTTTCACTCGTATGATGGACGTTGAGCTTTCAGTTGTACACACGTTCCCAATTCTTGAAGCGTTGGCTAAAATTGAAAATATTGGTACTGCTGAAATTGATCTAGGCAAATTAGCCGTTGCGTTTAAAGAGCAAGGTGGCGATGTTGATGCATTTGTTGCAGCCGCTGTTAAATCTGTAGAAGGTCGTGCGACTTCAGTAGAAGGTCGTGACGTTGTTCTTTACGGTTTTGGTCGTATCGGTCGTATTCTTGCACGTTTAATGATTGGTCAGTCTGGTCTTGGTCGTGGTTTGAACCTAAAAGCGATTGTGGTTCGTAAATCATCTGATGGTGATTTGGAAAAACGTGCGTCTTTATTACGCCGTGACTCAATCCATGGTCCATTCTCTGGTACGATTTCTGTTGATGAAGAAAACGTAGCAATCATTGCAAACGGTCAATTCATTAAAGTCATTTATGCGTCGAACCCAACTGAAGTTGATTATACCGATTATGGTATTAGCAATGCATTAGTGATCGACAACACGGGTAAATGGCGTGATGCTGAAGGTCTTGCTCAACACCTTAAGTGCCCAGGCGCTGCACGTGTGATCTTGACTGCACCTGGTAAAGGCGACATGAAGAACGTAGTGTTTGGTGTGAACCAAGCTGACATTCTTGATGAAGATACCATTATCTCTGCTGCAAGCTGTACAACCAACGCAATTACACCAACACTTAAAGTTTTGCATGACAAATATACAGTGTTGAATGGTCATGTTGAAACAGTTCACTCGTTCACAAACGACCAGAACTTAATCGACAACTACCATAAAGCAGACCGTCGTGGTCGTGCTGCAACGTTAAACATGGTAATTACTGAAACTGGTGCGGCTAAAGCAGTAGCTAAAGCACTTCCAGCACTTCAAGGTAAACTGACAGGTAACTCTGTACGTGTTCCAACACCAAACGTTTCACTTGCGATTTTGAACTTAACTTTAGATAAAGAAGTTGATCGTGATGAAGTGAACGAATACATTCGTAAAATTTCAATCAGCTCTAGCCTTCAAGGTCAGATTGGTTATACCAACTCGACTGAAGTTGTATCATCTGACTTTATCGGTTCGCGTACAGCAGGTGTATTTGATGCGCAAGCAACAATCACTTCGGGTAACCGTTTAACTGCTTATGTTTGGTACGATAATGAAGTAGGTTATAGCTGCCAAGTGTTACGTATTGCAGAGCAAATGGGCGGCGTAAGCTATCCAAAAATTCCAGCTGAAACAAATGCATAATTTGTAATAGCGACTAAAAAGAGCCTCAATTGAGGCTCTTTTTTTTGCGCTGTTGTTGTGGATGAGGCCAATCAGGTGCGTTGGAGTGACATAAGTATTGGCTTTAGTGGTAAGAGTTGCCAATGTTTAATCCCTAGTAATTTACTTAGAATAATCAAAATGTACTGTGTAAAATAGGGCGATAAAAATTAAAAAGTCTGGTTGGTATGCCGCCCCCAATGACTTTCTAGGCTGACAAAAGGATGATATTTGTCAGATAAAAAGAACATAAAACAAAAGGAATTTGAATTTGCAAGTGAAGCATATGCTAAGTGGATTGGCATTCATTGTGTTGGCATCTGTATGCGGTGTGCTTATCGCTATTTGGATTTTTAAACACTTTAATATTTATATTCCCTTGGAAAATCAAAAAGTCAGTATTGATCTGCAAGAGCCTTTACAAGCTGAGGTTAAAATTCATGATGCCTTAGATGTGGATGTGACAGGGCGTGTCAATGCAGAAATTCCAATTCGTGAAAACCTGAATATTCCACTGACCCAAACGCTGACTCCACGGGTATATTTTGATAATCAGGTTCCGATTAAAACCACCATTCCAGTGCGTGAAACCTTGAAAATTAATCAGAATATGCCTGTAGATACCAAGGTACAGGTGAAAGTCATGGGGCGAGATGTGACTTTGCCTTTAAAAGGTAATATTCCTATTCAGCTGGATGTGCCGATTCATATCAATGTGCTACTTGAACAGCAAGTACACCTCAAATTTGATGCGCCTATAAAAACCGTACTGAAAGAAAACCTGCATATTCCAGTCAATACAGTGATTAAAACCAATATTCCAATACAGGGACATTTAAACGTTCCCATTAAAACGGCGTTGAACGCTTCGGTGGATGTGCAAAATACATTGCCAATTGAAATCAAGCAGGGTGAGTTGAAAATTCCACTTAATAGCTTGCAATTACTGCGTGAAAAACCTCTACCTCAAGAACACGTGAAGCCATAGGGGGGAGTATGTGGATATTCCTGTCTGCGAAGCGGCTTGTACTGAGTTTTGTGTGCGTTGTAATTTTAGTGGGTGCGCTGTTTTGGTTGTACATGAATATTCAAGCCAGTATGCAAATGTCTGCGAGTGAAGCCCAAATTCAACTATCAGACTCCTTGCCGACAAAAATCCAAGTGGGTAATTATTTAGAAACCCAATCCGTTGGGACTTTAGATACGCAACTGAAAATCGATCAGAAAATCAATCTGCCTTTGACTGGGAAATATTTGGCAAATTTAGAGTTTGAAGTAGAAGTACCCGTTTCAGTATCTGTTGATTATCAAACCGAGGTACTCATTGATCAAAACATGCCGTTGGAGACAACTACAGATCTAATTTATCAAAATAAACTGTTGCCTAAATTTCCACTCGCTTTAGATATTCCGATTAAGCTAGCTGTACCATTTCATTTAAAGCAAGACTATCAGATCCCAATCAAAATTATGTTTAATGGCTTGGTCTATTTTGAGTTTGATGAGCAAGTGCGTCTGCATGTGTTACATCAGTTTGCACCACAGTTAAATTTGAATGACCCAATGACTATGCGAAAAATAGCAAGCTTCAATGCGACTATGTACAACATAGAGCGAAGTACGACGGCGAATTTGGAGATGAATATGACACTACCCGTGAAGAACATTCATCCATAAAAAACACCACCAATCATTGGCGGTGTTTGAATGTGAAGATTAAAAGAGTGACTTAAAGTGAGGCTTTGATTGCATCTTGAATGTTCGTAGTTTTACGTCCAATCAATTGTTCTAGGTCTTGACTGTCACTATACATTGCACCTTGTATAGTTTGAATGTCTGCATCAACGATGACCTCAACTAAGCCAGCAGGTAAGCTCGCCTGAATTAGGCCTTGAGTGTATTCTTCCGCACTTAGGTTTTGATAATTAATGGTTTTACTCGCTGCTTGACCAATCAATGTTGCAAGCTCTGAGAGGCTAAAGCTTTGTGAACCTGCTAGTTCATAGGTTTGATTATCATGGACAGTTGACGTTAAGACTCTCGCTGCAGCTTCAGCATAATCTATGCGTGATGCCGAGCTAATGCGACCATCTTGAGCTGCTCCAAAAAGCGTCCCAATTTCAATGGTGTGAGCAACACCTGCAAGGTAGTTTTCGCTATACCAGTTATTTCTTAAGAAGGTGTAGCGTAGTCCACTATCTTGAATCAGTTTTTCAGTTTCACGGTGTTCTTGGGCTAAGCCGAGTGGCGATGTATCTGCACGTAGTAAGCTAGTATAAGCAAGATAAGGAACACCGACCACTTTTGCAGCATCAATCACTGCCTTGTGCTGAGGTGTACGGCGACCGACTTCATTTGCAGAAATGAGTAATAATTTATCTATACCTGATAGAGCAGGGACTAAAGTTTCAGGTCGGTCATAGTCAAACTCACGCACTTCAATATTTTGTGCTGTGAGATGTGTCGCATTGGCTGGGTTTCGCACAAGCGCAACAATGTTGTTGGCCTCAGTTTGTAGTAAAAGTTTTTCTATCACAATAGAACCCAATTGGCCTGTTGCACCTGTGATTGCAATTTTCATAAGTCACCTATATTGGTTGTTTTCTGTACTTGATGGTTTTATCTTAATCTGATAACTTACTAAATGAAAGTAAGTACCAAAAAGTAAGTAATAAACCAAATGGAGAGAAATGATGCACACCTATGCAACAAGCAAACTATTAGGTCAAGTTTTATCCACTGAGTGCCCATCTCGTGACATATTGGAACATCTTACGAGCAAATGGTCAGTACTGGTGTTGCGTTGTTTGAGTGATGGCGTACACCGTTTTAGTGAATTGAGACAGCGTATAGAAGGGGTGAGTGAGAAAATGCTTTCTCAAACCCTTAAAACACTTGAGCAAGATGGTTTTATTTTACGGACAGTTTATCCTGTAGTTCCACCTAAAGTTGAGTATCAATTGACGATACTTGGCTCTCAAGCGGCCGAAAAAACCATGTATCTAATTGGATGGATTGAAAAAAGTTTGCCTGAGATCTTGGAAAATAAAGAGCGAGTCTCAGCTTTAAAATAATGACTTAACATCAAAATAAGCAGAATAAATGGTTTGAATTAAGTGAGTTATAGGTTTCACAAAAAGTCATAGATTTGCTTGTAACAGAGTATATGCTGCTTAATTTATGTAAGTTGAGCATGGGATTAGGTTGATTGTTTTCAGGTACAAAACTGAAGAAAATCAAGAGAAAAAGAGCTAAATGCACGTTTTTAAGTGATTTGTCACTAAATTTCATGTTTCGCTCAATAATTCTATTCGAGAAATTTTGTAAAATATGGCAGAATATGCGGTTTTAAAGTATTTAGAGGATTGGCAGCATGCGCTTTGTTGATGAAGCAGTCATTACCGTAGAGGCTGGCGACGGTGGCAATGGCGTAGCCAGTTTTCGCCGTGAAAAATTCGTACCTTTTGGTGGTCCAGACGGTGGTGATGGTGGTCGTGGTGGTAGCGTATTTATCGAAGCTGATGATAATACCAGTACCCTTGTAGACTTCCGTTATACTCGCCGTTTCCGTGCGGAACGAGCTAAAAATGGTCGTGGCGCGAACTGCGCAGGCCGTGGTGGTGAAGACACCGTATTAAAGGTTCCTGTAGGTACAACCATTGTTGATACTGACTCAGGTGACATTATTGGCGACTTGGTTGAAAGTGGTCAGCGTGTGCTTGTCGCAGCGGGTGGTGATGGTGGTTTGGGTAATACTCACTTTAAATCATCGACGAACCGTTCGCCACGTAAGTGTACCCATGGTTTTAAAGGTGAATTCCGTGAAATTCGTTTAGAGCTAAAAGTACTGGCCGATGTTGGCTTACTAGGTATGCCAAATGCAGGTAAATCGACGTTTATTCGTGCCGTATCAGCAGCAAAACCTAAGGTTGCAGACTATCCATTTACTACGATGGTTCCAAACCTTGGTGTGGTTGATGCAGACAGTCACCGTTCATTTGTGATGGCGGATATTCCTGGCTTGATCGAAGGGGCTTCTGAAGGTGCGGGTCTTGGTATTCGTTTCTTAAAGCACTTGGCGCGTACGCGTATTTTGCTTCACATTGTGGATGTTCAGCCGATTGATGGTTCTGATCCTGCATACAATGCAAAAGCGATCTTGGGTGAATTAGAGAAATTCTCTCCGACACTTTCAAAGTTACCTATCGTTCTAGTGTTAAACAAAGTTGACCAACTTGCAGATGATACGCGTGATGAATGGTGTCAGCATATCTTAGATGAAATGCAGTGGGATGGCCCTGTATTTAAAACTTCAGGTTTGATGTCTGAAGGGACAAAACCAGTTGTGTATTACCTGATGGATCAAATTGAGCAACAACGTGAACGTGAGCTTGAAGATCCTGATTATGCAGCAGAAGTGAAAGCATTCCGTGAGCAGCTTGAAGCTGAAACACGCGAACAAACTATTGCCGCTAAAGAAGCATATCGTGAAATGCGTCGCCAACAACGTCTTGCAGGCCTGTTGGCTGATGATGATGAAGACGATGATGAAGATGACGGCGAAATGGAAGTGTTTTACGTACGTTAAGCTCGTAATGAGTAACTGAGGACAAGATGATAGAAGTGGTAGATGGGCAACGTAAGCTCGAAGCTTGTAAACGAATCGTTGTTAAAATCGGATCATCTTTACTCACAGCAAATGGGCAAGGTCTAGATATAGATGCAATTTCGCATTGGGCGAAACAAATTGCAGATCTACACAATGCCGGACATGAGATTATTCTGGTGTCGTCAGGAGCTGTGGCTGAAGGTATGGTTCGTATGAAGCTAGACAGCCGACCCACCGATCTACCCAGTCTTCAGGCGTGTGCTGCCATTGGTCAGATGGGCCTTATTCATACGTGGTCGAGTGTGCTTGAAAAACATCACATTCAGACTGCGCAAGTGTTATTAACCCATGATGACTTGGCAGACCGTCGTCGTTATTTGAACTCATGTGACGCTTTACAGAACTTGATTGAATGGCATGTGATTCCTGTAATCAATGAAAACGACACGGTTTCGACCGATGAAATTCGCTTTGGTGACAATGATACGTTGGCCGCGATGGTTGCAGGTCAAGTGCATGCAGATTTGTTAATTATTTTGACTGATCAGCAAGGCATGTTCGACTCAGACCCACGTTCAAATCCAGACGCTAAACTGTTCCATACCGTGCGTGCTTTAGATGAGAGCTTGTTTGATATGGCTGGCGGTGGCGGCAAGTTTGGTCGTGGTGGGATGTTGACCAAAGTTCGTGCAGCACGCTTGGCTGCAAAGTCTGGCTGTCCAACGCTGATTGCCAGTGGTGAAAGCGACAATGTGCTTGCACGTTTGATGGATGGTGAAATGCTTGGGACATTGTTTATTACTGACAATGACCGCATTACTGCTCATCAACAGTGGTTAGCAGCTCACTTACAAACTGCGGGTCGTTTGGTGTTGGATGATGGTGCTGTCAAGGCGATTAAAGATAATCATCGTAGTTTACTTCCAGTTGGTGTGAAAGCTGTGGAAGGGCATTTTGAACGCGGTGACGTGGTTGAATGTGTTGATATCCAAGGCGGACGTGTTGCGGTTGGACGTGTCAACTTTAGTTCGCGTTCTGCGGAGTTGGTAAAGGGCTTGGCGTCAGATAAAGTTCACCAAGTCCTAGGTGAAGCACGTTCACTTGAGATGATCCATCGAAACCACATGGCGATCTACTGATTTAAACGCATTAAAGAAATCCCGCTTTCGAGCGGGATTTTTTGTTTTAAAGCAAAAGTTATTTGATATAGTCTTTTTGAATAAGTGGCTTAAATAAGTAAAAGTGAATGGTGAGTACCCATTGCATGATTTTATCTTTATAGAGATTCCAAAGCTTTAAGCCAAAGAAGTTTAAGGCAAAAGCCAATAGAAAAGCGCCGAGCATATCTAAAGGGAAGTGCACACCAAGATAGACGCGTGACCATGCAACCAGCCAAGCCATGAACAAGAGAAAAATTCCCAGTTTACGCTGTGCAGAGAATAGATAAGAAAATGCGATACTGCTAAAAATCAGCATATGGTCACTCGGGAAAGAGCCATTGCGTGCATGGTAAATGAGAGTGCGTCCGACCTCCATGACGAAAGGCCTTGGGTGATAATACACATGAGAAATACATTGACTGATCAAAATGGCGATACTGGTAAAAATAAACGCCTTCAATATCTGCTTTTTAGTGTCATAGTTACCACGTAGCCAAAACCAAGCAAACAGTAAAATCATGCAATAGAGCAGGTCATTGGCGATGAAAATGGCAAAATGAATGCTGGTATTACTGGCTTCAGGAGAAGCATTAATCCATGAAAAAAGCGATAAATTAAGTTCTGAAAGAGTCATGAAAGTGGATTGTGTTTATCAAGTACGGAAGAGAGTCATAATTTTGTCATATTGTTAAAATAAAAAAGACCACAAAAATGTAGTCTTTTTTAACAGTTCAATGTAGTTGAACTAATTGGCTTTCAGTTTTAGAAATCAAATGACGTTTGAAGGTAGAAGGTACGTGGTTGCCCTACATATTTTCCGCCTGTTGAGTCAGTAGAACGTGTGAAATATTGTTTATCAAACACGTTTTTAACGCCACCCGCGATTTTTAAACCGTGGAATTGCTCACCAAAGTCATAGGCTGTACGCACGGCAAAAGTGGAATAACCAGGAATATCACCTAATTTTCCATCAGCCGATTCGTCAGTTTGATAGGTATCACCCGAACCTGGAGAATGCTGCTTAGATTGGGCAAACATATCTGCATTGACGCTCCATTGATTCACTTTATAGCCTAAACCAACATTTGCTGTATGGCGTGAGTAGAAAGGAAGGTCTTTGTCTTCAAAGTCACCTGCTTCAGCCACAGCTTTGGTGAAGGTGTAGTTGCTATAGAGTTTTAAGCCCTCAAGCGCATCGGTCAAATAAGCAAAGTCATAAGCCAGACCAAGTTCTACACCTTTGTGGCTGGTTGCGCCTAAGTCTGTCCAAATGCCATTGTTCTGGGCATCGCGTTCTAAAATTAACTCTTTTTTGAAGTCTAAATAAAACGCGGTTAATTCTGCATTTAGACCATTGCCTAAATATTTCGTCCCAATTTCATAGTTGTTGGACTTTTCAGGATGCAAGCCATCCGTTGTGCTTTGCGCAACCCCACCTTCTAAACGTGCCAATTGGTTGTATTGCTGTGGGCCGAATGAGACGCCCGCATTGGCAAAAATGTTCCAATTGTCTGTCGCTTTATACATGACCGATAGGCTGGGTAAAAACTCATCTGAATCAATTTTTGGAGAAACGGTATTAACTGCTACGCCTTGGTTATAGGCAGTAAAATTGTTATGCGTTTCAATTGATTCAAAACGTAGTCCCGGTGTGATGACCCAGTTCCCTAAATCGAAGCGGTTATCTGCATAAATTGCATGTGCTTTAGTGCCCCCTTCACTTGTGGTACGTGCTTTAATTTCGGTCACAGGTGCATTCAATGCATATGTAGATGAGCGACCTGAGAACTCAGAACTATCTTCATCTAAATAACGATAGCCGATAGTAAATTCGCTATTTGAGCTACCTAATTGGTATGCACGAGACCAGCGCGGTTCAATGGCAAAAACTTTGTAGTCGCGTGGAGAGGTGTCCATACGCGAAGTCGTTGCACTAAGATCTGTCTCTAAGTCGCTCGTGCGAAATGAGTCAATATAATAGGTCAGCAATTCAAAGTTATTTTTTTCATCTTGATGGGTATAGCGGAATGACACATCTGAGCGGCGACCAGAAAAATAATTACGTGACTTATTTGACTGATAAGGGTTTTGTGCATATTTTTCGGCAGTTAAGCCTTCAGGCATTTCACCATAACCTTCATAGTGATGTAGGTTTAAGGCAATCGCATCCGCATCTGTAATTTGATAGGCCGTTTTTAACATGACATCATCAATGTCAGTTTTATTATTGGCTTCACGGTAGCCATCACCTTTTGTGCCAGAATACAGTAAAGCAAGGCCTAGACCATTATCTAAGGTTCCCCTACAAATAAGTTCGGGCTGTATTTGACTTGATCTGTACCCGAAGCATATTCGATCGTTAGGCTGACATTACCTGCAAACTCTTGAGGAATAGCACGAGTTGCAAAGTTAATGATACCGCCAACGTTCTGCGGCCCAAAACGTACAGAGCCTGCACCACGAACCACATCTACAGATTCAATATTGCCTAATGATACTGGTGCTAGAGAAAGCTGAGGCTGTCCATAAGGCGCAAATGATAGCGGGACACCATCAAGCAGTACTGTAGAGCGAGGAGATATACGAGAGGCTAAACCACGGACCCCAATATTGAGTGAAACATCACTGCCACCAGTACCATTATTTTCTTAGACTTGAACACCAGGCACTTGCTTGAGGGCATCTTTAATTGAAGTCGCAGCAACTTCATCTAAGCGATTGCGAGTAATAATCGTACGAGCGCCTGCATGCTTTTGCACTTTCTCTGCATTGGCATCTTCTAACCAGTTGCCTTGTGCTTCAAGTTTGATGGTCGGAAGCACTTTGTTGCTGGTTGCTTCAGTGAGTTCTTCTGCTTGTGCATAGGTCAAGCAGCTCATAGAAAGTCCAATCGCAATACTGAGTTGTTTGGCTTTGAATAATCTGCGATCCTGCAGATGAAGACGTGATGAAATCATTCTTTTGTGCGCAATCCATAATAAAGAGCGCGGCTATCATATGCTGAACTTTGTTGAAATCAAATAATAACCATTATCACTTATTGCAATTAAAACACTAAAATTAATAGGCGAATTAAAGTTTTATTGATGGACACACAATAAAAAAGCCACGATTAACATGGCTTTTTTGATGAATTTGAATGAAATCTGTTATTTAAGTTGAACAGTACCATTTGCATTCACAGTGATTTTAGATTCACCGCCAGCTACATCTTGCATTGGTGCATCAGCTGCTGCAAATTTTGCACTTTCTGCACGCATCATGACTGGGCGAGGGTAGTAGTTGCTGGTATTAATGTTTAAGTTAACCAAGTTATAACCTGACTTACTCCATGCTTGTGCTAATGATTGTGCACGCTGTTGAAAGTTTTTCGATGCTTCAACAATCAGCTCATTTTCCACTTTCTTACGTTGTGTGTCGGACACACTAAAGCCGATTGACTGCGTTTGGAAGTTCTGCTGTAGTTCACCAATCAACTGGCTCGCCGCTTTAAAGTCGGTACTTTCTAAATTAATTTCAGCACGACCACGCCATTCTTTTAACTTTTGGTTGTCATCGTTGTAAATTGGGTAGGTGGTTTGAGAACCTGTTTCGACTTTTACGCTTGGATATTTACGAGCTAAAGCTGTGGCTTGATTCATCAGCTGCGTAATTTGTGTAGCGAGTTCGGCAGGTTGTTTGTTACTACGTTCAATGTAAAGTGTTGCATTCATTAAATCATTAGATACTTGGCGTGTTGCCTCGGCCTGAACATTGACAATATTGTAGTTCAATTGGTTCTCAGACTGAGCAAAAACTGCTGAGCTAAATAAAGCACTAAGCGCGATTGCTGGGATGAAGAATTGACGCATTTTTATTCCTTTTTTATTTAGGAGGAGTTTTGCAACATTTGTAAAAAGCTTAAAGCCAATTTGTGGTGAATTTGCGAAAATATTGTGGTTCGATTGTAAAAAAAGGTATAAAATATTTTTCAGAAAAACCTAGATAAATCTATTTATTTCAAAAACTTATTTTTCAACCAAGGTGAGTATTTTGAATTTTTGTGGCGAAGTTGAAAAATAAATAAATTCATCGGCTTTTCTTTACGTTGTCACACTATAAGAGGATAATTTAAGCTATGGTTTGGCATGATATATTTTTTTAGTAAATTTCTGGCAGATAATGTCCAAAAGCTGTTTATTTTATTGAAAATTTCTGTATCATCCGCCTCCTAGTTATGAAGTATCCAAACTCATATGACTAGATTTATAAAGCGCCGAGTCAAAGGACCAAAAGTCACCCGACTTATTTCTTTCAACCCATATCAGAGATGGTAATTCGATATGAGCGTTTCTTCTGTAAACCCTGCCACTAATACTACTAACGAATACTATTTGACTCGCCAAAGTCAGATGGAATCCAATGTTCGTAGCTATCCACGGAAATTACCGTTAGCGATAGCCAAAGCATTAGGCTGCTGGGTTACTGATGTTGAAGGTACAGAGTACCTCGATTGTTTAGCTGGGGCAGGAACATTGGCTTTGGGCCATAATCATCCTGCGGTAATTCAAAGTATTCAAGATACACTTGCAAGTGGTCTTCCTTTACATACTTTGGATTTAACGACACCTTTAAAAGATGCATTTACTGAAGCATTACTTGAACAATTACCAGGCGGTAAGGAAGAGTATTGTTTACAGTTCTGTGGTCCATCTGGTGCAGATGGCACGGAAGCAGCAATTAAATTAGCGAAGACGTATACCGGTCGTAGCACAGTGATTAGTTTCTCTGGTGGTTACCATGGTATGACGCACGGCGCTCTTGCAATGACAGGTAATCTGTCTGCGAAAAATGCTGTAAATGGTTTAATGCCAGGCGTTCAATTTATGCCGTATCCGCATGAATACCGTTGCCCACTTGGTTTAGGTGGTGAAGCGGGTGTGGATGCTTTGACGTATTTCTTTGAAAACTTCATTGAAGATGTTGAAAGTGGTGTAACCAAGCCAGCTGCTGTGATTCTTGAAGCAATTCAAGGTGAAGGCGGTGTGGTAACAGCGCCAACCAAATGGTTGAAAAAAATCCGCGAAGTGACTGAAAAACACAACATTGTGTTGATTCTTGACGAAGTTCAAGCAGGCTTTGCACGTTCAGGCAAAATGTTCGCATTTGAACATGCGGATATTGAACCTGACGTAGTGGTGATGTCTAAAGCCGTTGGTGGTAGCTTACCGCTTGCTGTATTAGGTATTAAACGTAAGTTTGATGCTTGGCAGCCAGCAGGTCACACGGGTACTTTCCGTGGTAACCAATTGGCAATGGGTACTGGTCTTGCAACGATCAAGACCATCAAAGAACAAAACCTTGCGCAAAATGCACAAGAACGTGGTGATTTCTTACAAGCTGAATTTAAAAAGCTTGCCCAAGAGTTCCCATGTATCGGTAACGTGCGTGGCCGTGGTTTGATGATTGGTGTTGAAATTGTTGATGAGCGTAAACTAGCGGATCATATGGGGTCTTTACCTGCAGATGGTCAATTGGCAGCAGCGATTCAAGCGGCATGCTTTAACAACAAATTGTTGTTAGAAAAAGGCGGTCGTAACGGCACAGTTATTCGTTTACTTTGCCCATTGATCATCACTCATGATGAATGTGTTGAAGCGGTTTCTCGCTTCAAGAAAGCAATTGCTGAAGCACTTGTTGCAACTCGAGGCGCGTAATCATGGTTGATTTTGCAGAACACCGTAAGGCGTTACTCTGCAATGATGCTGCATCTATTGCTGACTACTCGTCAGCAATGGACCAAGCGACTAAAGCAGTTGCAGCATGGTTGCAAAACGACAAAATGTACACGGGCGGTAGCATCAAAGAGCTCCGCAGTGCGATTGCATTTAATCCTTCTAAAGAAGGTTTGGGTGTACAAAAGTCACTTGAACGTATGGTTGAGCTTTTCTTAAACAAAAGCTTAAAAGTCCATCACCCGCACTCGCTCGCGCACTTGCACTGCCCAACTATGGTGACCAGTCAAATTGCTGAAGTGCTGATCAATGCAACGAACCAATCGATGGATTCGTGGGACCAAAGTCCTGCAGGTTCATTGATGGAAGTTCAGTTGATTGATTGGCTTCGTCAAAAAGTGGGTTATGGTGCAGGTCAAGCTGGTGTGTTCACTTCTGGTGGTACACAGTCAAACTTGATGGGTGTACTGCTTGCACGTGATGCATGTATTGCGAAAAACTGGAAAGACGAAAACGGTAATCCGTGGTCTGTACAGCGTGATGGCGTGCCAGGCGATGCGATGCGTAATGTCAAAGTCATTTGTTCTGAAAATGCACACTTCTCTGTGCAAAAGAACATGGCGATGATGGGCATGGGTTTCCAATCAGTCGTGACCGTTCCTGTGAATCAGAACGCACAGATGGATGTGGATGCACTTGAAAAAACCATGGCTCACCTTCAAGCTGAAGGTAAGATTGTGGCGTGTGTGGTTGCAACTGCGGGTACGACCGATGCAGGTGCAATTGATCCACTGAAGCAAATTCGTGAAATCACCAACAAATATGGCGCGTGGATGCACATCGATGCGGCGTGGGGCGGTGCTTTAATCCTATCGAACAATCATCGCGATATGTTGGATGGTATTGAGCTTTCTGACTCAATTACGCTGGATTTCCATAAGCATTACTTCCAAACCATCTCTTGTGGTGCGTTCTTGTTAAAAGACGAAGCGAACTATCGTTTCATGCACTATGAAGCTGAGTATTTAAACTCTGCTTATGACGAAGAGCATGGTGTGCCTAACCTCGTGTCTAAGTCACTTCAAACAACACGTCGTTTCGATGCGTTGAAGCTTTGGATGACTGTTGAAGCGCTTGGTGAAGAACTGTATGGTTCTATGATTGACCACGGCGTTACTTTAACTCGTGACGTTGCTGATTATATCAATGCAACTGCTGGTTTAGAGATGTTGGTTGATCCACAATTTGCATCTGTATTGTTCCGTGTAGTTCCAGCAGGCTACCCAGTAGAATTGCTTGATACCTTAAACCAAAACGTTGCAGACGAATTGTTTGCACGTGGTGAAGCGAATATTGGTGTAACTAAAGTGGGTCAAAATCAATCTTTGAAAATGACGACTTTAAGTCCAGTTGCGACTTTAGATAACGTGAAGAACCTGCTTGGTCTTGTCCTTGCAGAAGCGGATCGTATCAAAGGTTCAATCGAGGATGGAACCTATATACCTGCAATTGCTTAAACGATTGTTTGTGTAAAAAAGGGAGCTGATATCAGCTCCTTTTTTATGTGTTCTAAATATTAAAGAACATAACATCACTGGCTAAGTTTCTAATTTTAATTATGTTGGAGATGCTTTATTTTTCTATAAAGTAGTTGTCGATATCTGCTTGAACTACGATTTTCAGGAAAATGAACTTCAATAGTTAAGACTAATGCTAAATATTCGGGCTTTTGATTTTCAACAGGTAAATGATTTTCTTCACGGAATTTCAAGTTAAAGGTATGACCTGCACGACAGGCAAGTCCTTGTCATAATCCCGAAAAATTGGGGGGTAAATAAACGTGTTTGGCTAGCTGTCATGGGAAATGTCGCACTCATATGACTTGTCACGCTTCTTACGAAAAATGAATGGTTAAGGCGGTAGTAAGGGGGAGGAGAAACCCAAAATCTCCTTCTTTAAGCAATTTTTTAGAAAAAAAGATAAAGCGGTGTCCTCGGAAATACCCATTATTCGGACAAATATTTCTAAAAATAAGAAAGGTACTTGAGTCTAAAAAGTCATAGATTTGCTCTCGTATTCAAGATGAGTATGCTATTTTCTAAGAAATAAATGGGGGATAAAAGGTAAAAATTAAGACCTAAATGACGCTCAATTTTCTAAATATGACACCACTCATTTGTCATTTATAGGTTATGAAATTCTGACAAATGGCGAAAATTTATATGGATTCTGCATATGGGTATACGCAAATTTTTATAGATTAGAAGGGCTATTCAATGTTAAAGAAATCAAAATCTATGGAATTTTTTTTGCTTTATGTACTGATTCTAAATGTGTTTTATTTTTTATAAAAGCGTAAAAGATGTTGATGTAAAATGAATTACGCACTCTCGGTATATCGGAATAAGAAAAATTCTTTAGGTGTTTAAACTGGGTGAAATTGAACAAAGTGTAACGAATCATGGACAAATAAAAATAAACATCATGAAAGTGTCACAATGCTGTAACTTGCTTGTCATATTCTGAAATCAAAATGCAGTTATCCAAAAAAGTACAAGACTGAATAAAAAGTGGCGTACTCCAAAATGTTTAATATGTGAGATAACAAATATGCGCTTAAACCATATCGCACTTGCAGTAGTAGTTTCTGGGGCAGCTGTAGCAACCACGGCAAACGCAGCTCGTGACACAATCCAAATTGCGGGTTCTTCAACAGTTTTACCTTATGCAAGTATTGTTGCTGAAGAGTTTGGCAATACTTTCCCACAATTTAAAGCACCCGTTGTTGGTTCTGGCGGTTCTTCAGGTGGCTTAAAACAGTTCTGTAATGGTGTGGGTGATAACACAATTGATATCGCAAACGCATCTCGTAAAATTAAAGACACAGAATTAGCTGCTTGTAAGAAAGCTGGTGTGAACCAAGTGATCGAAATCAAAATTGGTTATGACGGTATCGTGTTCGCTTCAAATGCAAGCAAAGCAGCATACAAATTACGCCCACAGCACGTCTATGCAGCTTTAGCAGCGCAGTTACCATCTAACGGTAAAATGGTTGCAAACCCTTATACACGTTGGAACCAAATTGACAAAAGCCTTCCAAACGAACCAATCACTTTAGTGATTCCAGCATCAAACCACGGTACACGTGAAGTGTTCCAAGAAAAAATGGTTGATGCAGGCTGCGAAACTTATGCAGCAATCAAAGCAATGGATAAAGATGCACAAAAGAAAGCATGTTCAACTTTCCGTAAAGACGGCAAAGTGATTGAGATTGCGGGTGACTACACTGAAACTTTAGCGCGCTTAAAAACGTCGCCTAGCGCAGTAGGTGTGTTTGGTTTAGGTTTCTATGACCAAAACCGTGACAAGTTACGCGTAGCTACAGTGAACAATGTTGCACCATCTGAAAAGACTATTTTGAATGGTTCATACCCAGTTTCTCGCCCACTATTCTTCTACGTGAAGGGTGAGCATTTGAAATCAATCAAAGGCTTAAAAGAATACACTGAATACTTCATCAGCAAGAAAGTATCAGGTAAAGGCTCTAAGCTTGAGCGTGCAGGTTTGATCTCAATGTCAGACAAAGAGCGTGCAGCAGTTCTTGCGAACTTTAAAGCAGGCAAAGCGGTTAAGTAATTAAGCGTAGAAACAGTCAACGGTAGGCAAGTCCTACCTTTGACGTTTTTTACTAGGATTAAGTTTTTTCAAATAATGAAAATTGAAAGAACCGTGGAGAATACATGAATCTGCTACTTATAGGTGTGTTATTGGCACTGATTGCCATAGCCTATCAAATGGGCTTAAGCCAGAGCCGTAACTTAGCAGGTAAGGGAAATAATTCTGCAAAATTACACTCACGTCCGGGGTATTACGGTGCGTTAGTGGCTTTGTGGTGTGGTATCCCTGCTTTTTTAATTTTGATTGTTTGGAATATTGTTGAACCAAATGTTTTGAATCATGTGGTACTAAATCACGTGCCAGCACAAGTCGCTGCAACTTTAGATGCTGCTAGTACAGATGTGTTGATCAACCGTGTGGAAGCGATTGCCTCAGGTTTTGGTGTCACAGACACACCAGCCGCGTATGAGCTTGCTGCTGCGGAGCAACTGGCGAAGTTTCAAAGCATTGGTACATTTGCCAAAATTGCAGTGGTGATTTGTGCGGCACTGGCAGGTTTAGTCGCTGCGAAAAAGCGCATTGCAACTCAGTTTCGCGCTCGTAACCAAGTTGAAAAAGCCATCAATGTTGCACTTGCGCTCTGTTCTGGTGTCGCGATTCTAACTACGATTGGTATCGTGATGTCGATGTTCAGCGAAGCGATGCGATTCTTCCACTTTGTGAGTCCACTCGACTTTTTCTTCGGTACAGAATGGAACCCTGGCTTTAGTACTTCAGGTAGTGCAGACGGCAGCTATGGTTTGCTTCCGCTACTTTGGGGCACCTTAATGGTCAGTGGTATTGCACTCTTAGTTGCAGTCCCTGTGGGTTTAATGATCGCAATCTATCTTGCTGAATATGCATCTTCTGGTTTCCGCTCATGGGCAAAACCAACCATTGAAGTGCTCGCAGGGATTCCAACCATTGTTTACGGTGTATTTGCACTGATGATCATTGGCCCATTCTTTAAAATGCTTGGTGAATCCGTTGGTTTACACATCAACGCAACCAGCGCACTCACTGCTGGTTTCGTCATGGGGATCATGATTATTCCTTTCGTTTCATCGCTGTCTGATGACATTATCACGCAGGTACCACGTGCATTACGTGATGGCTCATTAGGTTTGGGTGCGACAAAGTCTGAAACCATTCGTCAGGTGGTGATACCAGCAGCACTTCCGGGCATTATCGGCGCGTTCTTGCTTGCAGCATCACGTGCCATCGGTGAGACCATGATTGTGGTGCTTGCAGCAGGGAACAGTCCTTTACTGCATGCCAATCCACTTGAAGCTATTTCAACTGTGACCATTACCATCGTAAACCAATTGACAGGTGATACTGACTTTGCAAGCCCGCAAGCTTTGGTGGCATTTGCACTGGGTCTGACACTCTTTGTGATTACGCTTGGTTTGAACATTGTTGCACTGTACATCGTGCGTAAATATCGTGAGCAATACGACTAATGACGACTTCTAATAGCACAGCAGATCAAGTATTTGATCCACAACTTGCGGCAGAATTACGAGAAAAGCGTAAGCAAACGATCAGTAATTCATTGGCAAAACGTCACCGTAAAGAAAAAACCTTTCGTTTCTTTGGTTTCTCGGCAGTGATTGCAGGTTTATTCTTTGTCGCGCTACTTTTTGGCAGTATTTTATCAAAAGGCTTACCTGCTTTTTGGCAAAGTAGCATGAGTTTACCCGTGTACTTTGACCCTGCCATTATTACGACAGGTGCAAAACCTGTACAGCGTGCAGGAGAATCTCCAGCGCAGTTTGAAGAGCGTTTTATTGCTTGGCAAACTGAAATGGGTATGGTGGATTGGGATGCTTTAATCGTGAATGCCATAATTGCAAAAGACCCAGCACTTGCTTCTAAACGCGATGATTTGGCTTCTTTGTACACCAGTTCTGAAGCGTATCGCTTACGTGATATGGTGATGAAAGATCCATCATTAGTCGGGAAAAAAGAAGACATTAAAGTACTTGCCGATGCAAACGTTGATGTGTGGCTCGCAGGAAATATTGACCGTAGTTTGCCTGATGAACAGCAACAGTTGAGCCCAGAAGTTCGTCAACTTGCCGATGAAATGAAAGCTTCAGGGGTAATGGAAAATACTTTCAATACCAACATCTTCGTCAGTCCAGACTCGCGTAGTTCTCCTGCAACTTCAGGTTTAGCAGGGGCATTCATGGGATCGCTGTTCATGATGTTGATCGTGATCATTATTTCGATTCCAATTGGTGTGGCATCTGCAATTTATCTCGAAGAATTTGCGCCTAAAAACTGGATCACTGACGTCATTGAAGTCAACATTAACAACCTTGCCGCTGTACCATCAATTGTCTTTGGTTTGCTCGGTGCTGCGATCTTTATTGGCTGGATGCATTTACCGCTTTCTGCGCCATTGGTCGGTGGTTTAGTGCTGAGCTTAATGACTTTACCAACGGTGATTATTACGACACGTGCATCGTTGAAAGCTGTACCACCATCAATTCGTCAGGCAGCTTTAGGGCTAGGTGCTTCACGTGTACAAACCGTATTCCATCATGTTTTACCACTTGCACTACCGGGGATTCTAACGGGTGCAATTATTGGTGTAGCACAAGCATTAGGTGAGACTGCACCGCTGTTATTAATTGGTATGAGTGCATTTGTTGCAAGTGTACCTACAACTCCATTTGATCAATCGAGTGCTTTACCTGTACAGATTTTCTTGTGGCAAGGTAATGAGCTGCGTAACTTCTTCGAAGGACGTACAGCAGCTGCGATTATTGTTCTGCTTGCAATGATGATTGGACTCAACAGTATTGCAATTTGGTTACGTAAGAAATTTGAAGTCCGTTGGTAAGTGAGGGCAAAATATGAATACCGTTGTTAAAAATTCCTTAGATCAGGATCAAACAGTGAATCAAGAACACACTCAATTTACAAACCCAAATACGACCTCAGGTCAGCAGGGTACTTCTTTTGTGTCGCAGTTCGATACACAGACTTCTGCTAAGAAAGATCAGGCACAAGGACAAGTCAAACTCAGCACTTCAGATGTACATGTTTACTATGGCGAAGCTGAAGCGATTAAAGGGATTGATTTGAATATCTACGAAAATGAAGTGATTGCATTTATTGGGCCATCGGGCTGCGGTAAATCGACCTTCTTGCGTACTTTGAACCGTATGAACGACACCATTGATAGCTGTCGTGTGACGGGTAAAGTGATGTTGGATAATCAAGATATTTATGACCCAAACCTAGATGTGGTACTGCTTCGCGCTCAAGTAGGTATGGTATTCCAAAAACCAAACCCATTCCCAAAGTCAATTTTTGATAACGTGGCTTATGGCCCTAAACTCCATGGTTTGGCGCGTGATAAGTATGACTTAGAAGAAATTGTAGAAAACAGCTTACGTAAAGCGGGCCTTTGGGATGAAGTCAAAGACCGTTTAAACCAACCGGGCACAGGCTTGTCGGGTGGTCAGCAGCAGCGTTTATGTATTGCACGTACCATTGCGGTGAGCCCTGAAGTGATTTTGATGGATGAGCCATGTTCAGCGCTTGACCCGATCGCAACAGCGAAAGTGGAAGAGCTTATTTCTGAGCTTTCAACGCAGTATACGATTGCAATTGTGACGCACTCAATGCAGCAGGCTGCACGTGTATCAGACCGTACCGCTTACTTCCATTTAGGTGACTTGATTGAAGTGAACTCAACCGAGAAAGTCTTCACTCAGCCAGATCATCAGTTAACTGAAGCCTATATTACAGGTCGTTTCGGTTAATACGCACAACTTGAAATATTTGAAAAAACAGAGCCTAAGTGCTCTGTTTTTTGTTATAAGCAGATATTAAGTCTAGTGACTAAAACAGCCATGATAATGGGCATTGTGTATTGCAGTCATATTGGACAATAGATGCGAAGATGTGCTGTCTGAGATATTGACTCATCTTATAAATGATTAAATGTGAAAGATAACGCATTACAGAATAAAACAAAAAATGGCTATTGAAAAAAAATGCCATTGACCTAATCTAGGTCATATACCGACGTATTATTTTAGAGAATATAATTTCTATGTTATTTCATTTACCGAAACTTCCCGCTGAAATTCGAATTACACATTTAAATGCGCGCATCAATGAACAACGTAAAAAAATTGCGCAAACTACAGCCTCTAAATTGGAGTTATTGCAGCTGACTCAGCAGTTAGCGAAAGAGTCCCGTCATCGTAAAAAGGCCAATCAAAAAGTTTATATTCTAGATTTTAAAGGTGATACTGCGGCAACAGCGGTAGAAAGCTTGCGTGAAGAAATCACCTTGATTTTAGCGACAGCTAAAGCAGGGCGTGATCGCGTTGTGGTACGTTTAGAAAGCCCAGGCGGTATGGTGTATGGTTATGGTTTGGCTGCTGCACAGTTGGTACGTTTACGTGATGCAGGTTTCAATCTCACTATCTGTGTCGATAAAGTTGCAGCGAGTGGCGGTTATATGATGGCATGTATCGCCAATCAGATTATTGCTGCACCTTTTGCAGTTGTCGGTTCAATTGGTGTGGTCGCGCAAGTTCCTAATTTTAATCGTCTGCTAAAAGAACATAATATCGATTTTGAATTATACACAGCAGGCCAATATAAACGTACAGTGACAATGTTTGGTGAAAACACAGCAGATGGTAAGGCGAAGTTTGAAGAAGAGTTACAACAGACACATGTGTTGTTTAAACATTTTATTGAAAAATACCGTCCACAACTCAATGTTGAGAAAGTAGCGACAGGTGAGCATTGGTATGGGCAAGATGCTTTAGATTTGAATTTGGTCGATCAGTTACAAACTTCAGATGCTTACTTGCTTAATTTGCTGACCGATCATGATGTTTATGTCATCTCAACGCGTAAGAAACCGACTTTAGGTGAGAAGTTAGGCTTACAAGCTGCGCAAATGGCAGATGCCTTGGTACCAGCAGTCATGAATAAAGTGATGGAAACCTTAACTAAAACCAACGCAAATTTTGTGCAAATGCGTGATCCAAAACTTTAATATTTAGTTGGCCGATTCATTTCAAAAAGTCTGGTTCCGAAATATGCAAAAAGCAATTTTAGAACCAGACTTTTTTGGCTTAAGCCAAGTACGCTTTAATCATTTTCACTAGACGTTCAATCAGTTGATCCGCCTGATCTTTGGTAATATTCAAGGTCGGCAGTAAACGCACCACAGAACCTGCAGTAACGTTAATGATGGTGTGGTATTCATCACGAGCGATGTTGACCAAGTCACCACATGCTTTTGGTAGCTCCACACCAATCATCAAACCAAAGCCACGGACAATCACATTTTGATCGGCAAGTTGCTTACGCAGTTGTTCTACGATGTAAGCGCCTTGTTCAGCTGCATTTTGTACAATGTTTTCTTTTTGCATAATGTCGATGATGGTATACACCACACGCGAACCCAATGCTGAGCCACTATACGTTGAACCGTGGTTACCTGCGGTCAATACGCCTACACCACGACCTTGAGTCATCACCGCACCAATGGGGAAACCATTACCTAAACCTTTGGCTGTGGTGAGTACATCAGGAATGATGTTGGTGTGTTGGTAGGCAAAGTATTCGCCTGTACGGCCATTACCTGTTTGGACTTCGTCCAACATCATCAGCCAGTTATGCTGATTACAGATCTGACGAATCTCTTCCAAGTAGCTAAAGCCTTGCGGAGCAGTGTTGACCCCACCTTCGCCCTGAATTGGTTCGACAAAGATTGCGACAATGTCAGGATGATGGATTGCAGCTTCTTCAATGGCTTCAATGTCGCCGAATGGGACACGAATAAAACCTTCAACCAATGGGCCAAAGCCTTCTTGGACTTTTTTGTTGCCTGTTGCCGATAAAGTTGCCATGGTACGCCCATGGAATGAGTGCTCTGCAACAATGATTTTTGGATTGGCAATGCCTTGCATGTAGCCAAATTTACGAGCAATTTTAATTGCACCTTCATTGGATTCTGCACCACTGTTTGAAAAGAATACTTCTTCCATGCCAGCAACTTCAGCAAGTTTTTGTGCTGCAGCCGTTTGCCAAGGTACTTCAAACAAGTTACTGGTATGAATGAGCGTTGCCGCTTGTTCTGCAATCGCTTCTGCAATGACAGGATGTGCATGGCCTAAACCACAGACTGCAATGCCCGTTAGCGCATCAAAGTATTCAGTACCATCTTCTGTGTACAGATAAGAGCCTCGACCTCGGACAAAGCTGATCGGCTGACGGCCAAATACTGGCATCAAATGAGAGGGTTGATCAGTTTGTACAGGAGCAAGGGTAATGTTATTCATGACTAACTCTTATCTGTTAGAGGGGAAGTGAAATCCAATATTAAGCAATTATGCTTGTAGTTTTAAAGCCTAAATCTAAATAAAAGTCGAAATATTGCTTTAGGCATACTGTTTTTCTACGTTTTGGGTATAATGCGGGTTAGATTAGTTGAGGATTGATCAATGACTGAACAAGCACGCGATACCGAAGCGTTAATTCGTGACCAAATTGCAAAACACGCTGTACTTCTTTATATGAAAGGCACCCCACAGTTTCCACAATGTGGTTTCTCTGCACGTGCTGTAGAAGCGCTTAGTCAAATTGGTCGTCCGTTTGCTTATGTGAATATTCTTGAAAATCCAGATATTCGTGCTTTGTTACCACAAATTGCAAACTGGCCTACATTCCCACAGTTATGGATCAACGGTGAGTTGATTGGTGGTAGTGACATTATTCTAGACATGTTCCAAAAAGGTGAATTACAACCTTTAGTTGAACAGCATAGTCCAGCACCTGAAGCTTAATCTTCAGTTGTAAAAAAGCGCCATTGAGGCGCTTTTTTTTGTTTGAGGGAAAGGGTTAATCCGCTGTAGTTGCTGTACTTATGGTTTCAGGAGTTTGTTCCGCTGCATTTTCAGTTGCAACTGTCTTCTTTTCAGCTTTTGCCTTTTTTTTGTCCTTCTTCTTTTTTTTCTTTTTCTTCGGCTCTTCTTCAAACTCAGCACCATCTTCAATGGCTTGCCAATAATCTAGCTGATCCATCACCGCCGCATAAATAGACTTCTTGGTATAGCGTCCTTTCTTGTCTAAAGTGCCGACTGGTCGAGCCATAAGTAGTTCAAGCGCTTGATCAATCGTATCTATAGCATGAATGTGGAACTGGCCATTTGAAACCGCTTCAATCACATCTTTACGTAACATTAAATGTTGCATGTTTTGGCGTGGAATAATCACACCTTGCTTGCCAGTTAAACCTTGAAGTTTACATGCATCAAAGAAACCTTCAATTTTCGCATTGACACCACCAATCGGTTGAACTTGACCCAATTGGTTCATTGAGCCAGTAATCGCCCAAGACTGATCAATCGGTAGCTGACTAATTGCAGAGATTAAAGCGGAGAGTTCAGCAACCGTGGCGCTATCACCATCGACTTGACCATAACTTTGTTCAAAAGCAAGCGCGGCAGAGAAGTGTAGGGTTTGTTCACGACCGAAGTGTGCTTTTAAGAATGAGGACATCAATAGCACACCTTTCGCATGCAGAGAGCCACCGAGCTCGACACTACGCTCAATATCTAGAATATCGCCGCCGCCTTGATACACGGAGGCTGTTAAACGTGACGGTAAGCCAAACTCGACATCCGCATAGTGAATGACAGAAAGTGCGTTAATTTGGCCGAGGCGGTGTCCACGCGTTTCGATGAGCTGTGTACCACGAGATAAATCCTGCCAATAGAGCTCACGTAAATAGCCTAAGCGATATTTGCGATGATCTAATGCCATATTAATGTGTTGATCCGAGACCATTTTATCGCCTGATTGGAAGGCGTGATGATGCGCCTCACGAATCAAATCACCCAAAGTGAGGGCATGTAGGGATAAGGAGCTTTGGTCTTCGGCTTGACGGCTAGAATCAGTCAAAAGTGCAGAAAGGGCAGATCGATCGAAAGGAAGTAGTTTATCGGCCTGTACATAGTCTGCAATCAGCTGCATATAGGCTTGTTCATTCACCTCATTACGCTGCAACGTATCAGTAAAGTCGGCACGGATTTTAAAGACACTGCCAAGCTCAGGTTCTACTTCAAGTATTTCATAATAAATTTCAGGCTCAGCCAGTAAAACCACTTTCAAATTCAGTGGGATTGCTTCGGGTTCAATTGAGATACTTCCTGTCAGCGTTAGCATATGCTCAAGTGAAGAAAGTTTTAACTGGCCTGATTTTAAAGCGCGTTTTAGCCCTTGCCATGCATAAGGCTGTTCAAGCAGTTGCTCTGCTTCTAACATTAAAAAACCACCATTGGCTTTATGCAATGTCCCCGGGCGGATTAAGGTAAAGTCTGTAGTAATAGTACCATGTTGAGTCAGTTGCTCTACGTGGCCAAGCAAATTGTAGTGAGTCGGGAAGTCTTCAAAAATAACCGGTGCACCAGCATTAGGCTTATGCGACACAATGACATTGGCTTGATAGCGCGAAGGGATACGACTAAACAGGCCTGGGGTAAAGTCATCTTCTTCTTGTTCGAGCACAACCTCGACATTGTTAATAATGTCTTCAGCATAATATTTTAAATAGTCTTTTAAGCCTTCAACCTCAGTAAACTTAGTCAGTAACTGTTCGACTTTAGGTAATAAAACTTGCTTGGCAATATCGCGATTCAACACTTGAACTTTATCGCGGGCGTCTTCCTCCAAGTCGCCTAAATGCATGCCTAAACGCTCAAGTTTTTTGTCCATGTGGCGTATATTGGCATTAATTTCAGAACGTTCTTTAGAGCTTAACGCATTGATGTCGGCCTGTGTCATTTCCAATACTTTATCGTCTACATACTGGACAGGGATAAAGCAGTGCTCATCATTCCGAGAGACAAGTTTGAGGTCGAGTTCTTCGCCTTCTTGGGTCAATTCAATCAAGGCTTGCTGCTGAACGTCACCCGTTTGTTGACGAATGGCTTCTATATGGTTGTGGTAGATTTCAGCAGTAAAGCGACGCTCGAGCTGCTTTAAAGTGGTTTGCCATGTTTGATGTAACATGGTTTGAAATTTTACCGCCTGACCCGCAGGCAACTCTAAAGCAATCGGTTGACGTGGGCTTTTAAAATTATAAACGTAAACCCAATCGTTCGGTGTCGGCATATTTTTGGCGTGTTGCTGGAGTAACCGCTTGACCATGGTGCGCTTGCCCAAGCCGGCTGTCCCTACGGCGAAAATGTTATAGCCAGAATAAGGTAAGGAAATGCCTGCTTCAACTGAAGCACGTGCACGGTCTTGCCCTAAAAAATTATTGAGCGGTTTAATACGACGCGTTGAGGCTGGAATCTTATCCAGAGCAGGGGTATGCGTCAGTTGCTCTGCTTGAAGTTGTGTCTTTGCTAAGGTCGTTTGAATTTCGGGTTGGTCAAATGCTGAACTAAGGTTGTTTTCTGGATTTTCTTGACTATTTAATGCAGGTGGTACAGATAAAGAAGAGCTCATTTGATCGTGTTTTTGGGTCACTTTGAAATCCGAAACTAAAGATTGCGTTAGAAACTTAAAGGTATACAGGTTTAATGCAAAAGATCAAGCAAAGTCGCAGTGTTTGTCGACAAAAATAGAACATTGATTTTATAAATCAGGTTGAAACAAATTGTATTAAGGGTTTGAATAGCAGCATTGGTTTTAAGACAACAAAAACGTAATGACAACACAATCTTCAGGATGGAAATCCGCCTTTACTGCATTTTTAGATCGCCGTGCGTTGATCATGCTGTTTTTGGGTTTCTCAGCAGGTATCCCAATCCTGTTAATTTTCTCGAGCTTATCTTTATGGCTAGGGGAAGCAGGTATCGATAAGAGCGCGGTGACTTTTTTTAGTTGGGCAGCTCTGGGTTATTCATTCAAATTTGTTTGGGCTCCTTTGGTCGATGAATTACCTGTACCAGTGCTGACCAAATTATTGGGTCGTCGCCGTGCGTGGTTATTGATCGCACAACTCTTAATTATTTGTGCCATTTCTATCATGGCTTTTTCAGATCCATCTCTTGGTCAGAGTTATCTTTACCAAATGGCTGCGGGTGCTGTGCTTTTAGGTTTTTCTGCTGCGACACAAGATATTGTGATTGATGCCTATCGTATTGAGTTGGCAGAAACACAAATGCAAACGGTTTTGGCTTCAACCTATAACGCAGGCTACCGCATCGGCATGATCGTTGCGGGTGCGGGTGCGTTATTTTTAGCGGCTTATTTGGGTACAGCCAAAGGCAACTATATTTATGAGGCATGGAAGTGGACGTATTTGGCAATGGCGGCAGTCATGTTGGTCGGGATTGCAACCACATTATGTATACGTGAGCCACAAGTTGATCGGGTACGTAAAGAATATAAACGAGTAGATTATTATCGCTTGGTGGCAGTTTTCTTTGTATCTGTGGTGAGTTTTGTGCTGAGTTATGTTTACTCAGGCAAGTTAACTGAAATGCTGATCCAGCTCTGGTCGATCAAAGATAGTTTTGCACTGTTTTGTTTTGAAGCTTTACGTTTTATTGGCTCTGGCGCTGTTGCATTTATGGTGGGTTCAAGCCTAGTCAAAATGGGCGCTGTGAACAAACAAATGGCCTATGAAACATGGGTGAATCCTGTTGCTGACTTCTTTAAGCGTTATGGCGTGAAATTGGCGTTGGTATTGCTATTATTGATTGGTTTTTACCGTATTTCCGACATTATTGCAGGTGTGATCTCCAATGTGTTTTATCAAGACTTAAACTTTACCAAAGAGCAGATTGCTGAAGCAGTGAAAGTTTATGGGGTGATTTTTAGTTTGGTTGGTGGTTTTTTAGGAGGACTACTGGCGCAGCGTATGAACATCATGAAATTGATGTTTGTCGGAGCAATCTTGGCCAGTTCAACCAATCTCATCTTTATTGGTTTGGTCAAATCAGGACAACCTTTAAATGATGTTGTGATCAATGTTGGTGAGCAAAGTTTCAAAACTCAAGCGGATGAGACAGGTGCATGGGCAATTAAGGTTCCTGTTGAGCAACTTCAGGCAAATGAACGTCTAACTGCAACGGCCAGTTTTCAAAATGATACTTCACAGCCCGTCTCGGTTACATTGCCTTATATCAGCCAAACAGGTGCATCTAGGGCATTGCTGTTGCTTCCGATCACGGCTGATAATGTGATTGATCAACGAGAGTCTGAAGGAAGTATCGTAGTACGAGGTCAATACCTTGCTACACTGGCTGAAAACCAAAGGATTCAATTGAGCTTAGATGGTCAAAGCTTTGATGCAAAGTTAGACAAAGAAGGTGTGTTTAGCGCAGCAATCCCTGCTCAACTGCTTCTTGATTCAAACTCTAAAAAGCTGAATGCCATATTGATGCAAAATGAGCGTGCGCAACAACACACTGCGCTGAATTATCAGGTGGATCCCGCAGCTGCAAAATCTGTAACTTTAGATGTTGATCTTCAACCGATTAATTTGAATAAAGCAGTTGATGGGCAGTTAGAATTTAAAGGGAAGGTGATTAAGGAATATAGTTCAAACTGGCTGTATTTTGCGATTATTGTCGACAACTTGGCATCAGGTTTAGCTGGTGCTGCATTTATTGCATTTCTATCAAGTTTGACCAGCGTATCTTTCACTGCTGTTCAGTATGCGATTTTTAGTTCATTGATGACGTTGACACCTAAAATACTAGGTGGATATTCAGGGACAATTGTGTCCAATATTGGCTATCCAAATTTCTTCTTGCTGACCACACTCATTGGAATCCCAATTTTAATCTTAGTGGTCTGGGTGGCGAAACTTCTACGTGAGCATGCCGCTGAGCAAAGTTAAAGCATCGATTTGTTTCGAATGAAAAAAGTAGCCCTTGTGGCTGCTTTTTTTGTGGTTGAGGTTTGAAATATAGGACGGCTTTGCCTATATTGGGGGCTGAGAATAAATCATGAGGAAAATTCCAATGCGCATGCTACATACCATGCTACGTGTAGGCAATTTAGAACAATCTTTGGCGTTCTATACTGAAGTGCTTGGTATGACTTTGCTTCGTAAGCGTGATTATGAAGAAGGTCGTTTTACTTTGGCATTTGTGGGTTATGGCGATGAAGAAAATCATACGGTTTTAGAGCTGACGCATAACTGGGATACGGACAGTTATGAATTGGGCAATGCTTATGGTCATATTGCCATTGCTGTAGACGATGCATATAAAGCTTGTGAGGAAATCAAAGCACGCGGTGGCAATGTCGTGCGTGAAGCTGGACCAATGAAGGGTGGTGTAACGGTTATTGCCTTTGTAGAAGATCCGGATGGTTATAAAATTGAACTGATTCAACAAGATAATAATGCACGTAATAACTAAGCCGTTATTAGGTCATATGCAGCGCGTATGCACAGTATTAATTAAAAAAATATTGAACATATCCTGTAAAAGCTAGCTTTATTTATATAGCTCAGTAAGATGAATTTACCCAAAGGTAAATTAGTCACTGGGCTTTTTCATTTTTAGAGGAATGACAGGATGTTGGTATGTTGAAATTATTGGCACTCGATCGGTTTACGTTATTGTTATTTGTTATGGTGCTCTTAGCCAGCTTTGTCCCTGTTTCAGGTCAAGCTGCCAGTGTATTTGGTGTACTGACGACGGTCGCGATCGCGATATTGTTCTTTTTGCATGGCGCTAAACTATCCCGTGAAGCCGTGATTCAGGGCATGATGCACTGGAAACTCCATGCTTTGGTTTTTGCATTTACCTTCATCCTTTTTCCCGTTTTAGGTTTGCTTGCTAAACCTGTATTGGTACCACTACTTGGGCAGGAGTTGTATTGGGGTTTTTTGTTTATGTGCTTTTTGCCATCGACAGTACAGTCTTCAATTGCGTTTACTTCGGTTGCACAAGGCAATGTGGCTGGGGCGGTATGTAGTGCGTCATTCTCAAATTTGATCGGGATGTTTATTACCCCTGTGATGGTGGCCTTTTTCATTTTGGGGCAGTCAGAGCATGGTTTTGATCCAACCTCATCTATACATCAAATCACTTTATTGCTGTTGGTTCCGTTTGTCCTTGGACAGTTACTTCGACCATATGTATTTCCGTATATGCAAAAAATGCCAAGCATCGTCAAAGCATTCGATCAGGGATCGATATTAATGGTGGTGTACGGTGCTTTCAGCGGTGCTGTGGTGGCCGGTCTATGGCAAGAGGTGAGTGTCGGTACTTTAATCCTATTGATCATTGTGTGTTCGGTCTTATTGACGATTATTATGTTACTTGGGTTGTTTTTACCACGTTGGTTGGGCTTTAATCGTGCCGATCAGAAAACCATTTTTTTCTGTGGTTCAAAAAAGACTTTGGCTAGTGGTGTTCCAATGGCACAGATTCTCTTTATTGGGCAGCCTTTGGGAATGATTGTTTTACCGATTATGATTTTTCATCAAATACAGCTGATGGTGTGTGGGATTATTGCCAACTATTGGGCCAAGCAATCTGAAATTGAAACGAAAGAATAATTGGCTATCTGATATTATATCTCGTATAATATTTGCCACTTGTTGTGCTTAGCTCTGACGGTATCCGTCTCGGTGGGCCAAAAGAATGGTCTGTTGTGGTGTTGATCTGCAACTTAATTTAATTAAGTGGCCCTTTCCTCAATTTTGAGAGTGATCAATTGCGATGACAGCAAAACCTTCTTTAATTTTTATGGAGTAATCGACGATGCGCGCCGATATTCACCCAAAATACCAAACTTTAGTTGCTACATGTTCTTGCGGTAACGTAATCGAAACTCGTTCAGCACTTGGTAAAGAAACTGTTTACCTAGACGTATGTTCAGCTTGCCACCCATTCTACACTGGTAAGCAAAAGAATGTTGACACTGGCGGTCGTATCGACAAGTTCAAACAACGTTTTGCTGGCATGTCACGTTCTATCAAACGCGACTAATAGCAAAAGAAAAAAACGGGCATTTGCCCGTTTTTTTATGCCTATGATTTTGATACAGAGTCATAGGACTGCTAGTTAGATCATATAGTAAAAAGACCCCCATATAGAGGTCTTGAAATTTAGAGGCTAGTATCCAAGGTTTAACCTTTACTGATCCTGCACATCAATCAGATGATCGAGTTTCTTCTGGAAATAATCGCCTTGAATAAAGCGGGCATCGACATTCCACGCATTGGCAAACGAAGTCATATCATTCAGATCTCGCAGCATAATTTGAATGTTTTTCAATTGATGATATACAGCAACTTTTTCTTGCAACTCTTCCGTGTTGGCGTCGCTACTGAGCATGCGAGTTAAGTTTTCATGTAAGGTGAGATTGTTGATATCGAGCTGACGTAGGATAGATTCACTATAAATACTATTACCAAAGTCACGAATCGAAACTTCAGCACCATATTGGCGAAGCTGTGCAATGTATTTTTGCGCTTCAGCAATGTTCTGGCTGATATCATCCTCAGAGAACTGAAGGATAATTGGATGACTTAACTTACTGCGTACAATGGTAATCAGTTTGGCGATAAACTCAGGGAAAGAGCGGTCATTCAACAGTACGGCTTTGTTTAAGTTTACAATCAACTTTGCTTCAGGATACTGAGTGATAAAATTGTGTAGCTGTTTACACGACTCAACTAAAATCCAGCGGTCAAGTTTAATAGACAGTTCGTGGTCTTCACTTAACTCTTTGAGGCTTGATATATCTTTCCACGTATTACCATAAATAAAGCCACTGGTAACCTCATAGGTGTATAAATTAGTGTCTTCTTTGTCGTAAAGCTGTTGATATTTAAGATGAATCTCACCACGCTCCAAAGCTAGATGTAAAGCTTTAAGTACCGTAGGCTCATTTGCTGTTTTTTGAGTGTCTAAAGTATCGCTGACAGTAGGGTTGATCAACTCAATCACAGGCATGTCAATACTGGCTTTTTGCTCAATTTCGCAATCGTCTTGATTGGTCGGTAAAGCGGTTTTAAAGGCTGAGCACAATAAGTTTTCAAACTGATCTTGATGTGAAATTTCACCTTTCAGTAGAGTGTAGCCAATGCGTAAATTTACGGGATAGCTATTATTTTCTACCGTGATGAGCTGCGGTTTGGTGAGCGCATTTAACGCAATCAGTTTAGATTCGAGTTTGGCCTGTGATTCTGCTTGGAATAAACCAACGATGGTTTGCCCACCCGCCTTAAACAGAGGAATATGAGTCTGTTCATTTAAAAAGCTGTAAATATTGTTAAAATAATCACGCGTAGTTGCCCAGTTGGCTTTAAAAATTTCATCTGGACAAGAGTTGAGTGCAAAGCTAACCAAAGCATTCTGATCAGAAGGCTGTTTGGTCATAGCGCGGTTAATTTGTTGATACGTATTAGGTTTTATTACGTGTTTTTCAGTGTTGACCGATGGAGCAGCGGTGCGTTCAGATTCGACTTCAATCGTCAGTTGGAGAGCATCATCTTCAGGTGCAGCTAAAAACTCAACTTTTAAAGGATTTTGAGTTTGGGCATTGCTATTGAGAGTAGCAACTTCAAAAGCGCCTAAATCAAACTGACCTTGTGAAATTTTCTTAAAACGGATTTTGAAATCGTTTACATCTTTCGGCTGGAGAATATCAAGCAGCGGTTGACCAATAATATCATCTTCAGAGCTTAAGCCGAACAGTTGTAAGTATTCAGCATTGGCTGAAACATGAATCCCTTCTTGAATTAAAGCAATGGCTTTATTACTTTCTTCAACTAAAGCCTGTGCTTGGCTTTGAGCCGTTTCAAGCTCATTCATGAGTTGTTGTTGGCTTTGCAATAAACGACTTAATGACAGCGCACGTAGTAGACCTAAGTAAAAGTTATCCGCTTCCTCTAAGTCCAAAATATCATAGACCCCTTTACGAATAAAACTTGCGTATTGGGTTGATTGATATTCATCGGGCTTTAATAAAATCAGCGGTAAATTGACTTGGTTAGAGTTGCGAATCAAAGTTAGTGCTTGTTCATACTTTAAGTCATAAGCGCGACCAAAAATCACCACATCCCAAGGCAGATGAAGCTGTTTTTCAAAGTTTTGTAAGACATCCAGTAAAGTGGCATGAACTTGATGATCGCTAGAAGTTAAAAGGTCACGAATTTGGTTATAACGGATCTGATTATCATCAATAATGAGTAAACGTGTTTCCGTACGTTTTAACTTTTTAGATAATAATGGATTTCTCACTTCAATGCTTCCCATAAATCGTGATTCTTAATAGCATTCATTTGCTTTTGAATAAAACTTTGAACCAATGGTTCTTGTTGGTCATTCAACAATTCATAATCAAAACGAATAAAACTTTGTGTAATTAAATGTGCTTTTACTAAATAAATTCTCTGTACACGACAAATTTCACAGAACCCTTATCCTATCAGGATTCTGCCTTCTTAAAATTGCCAAAATTTCCTTAAACTCTTCTTTTTTCCCAAAACCAATTAAACGCTGAATCGCCATTTGAACATAGTCTAAACCATAGCGAAATAAACTCATTGAGAGTCGTCCATGCTTCTTTATTTTTATCGCTTTTTTTTGATCATGTTGCCATTCACCCGTTAAGTAACACCAACAGAAGCTTATAGCTAACACCGCAATCAATTTTTTCACTCGTCTAGGGTCTGTCAAGCGCGTATTTTCAAGATTAAACCCGCGTCCTTTGAGACAACTGAATAAGGTTTCAATTTCCCAGCGTAATGCATAATCCTGAATAGCATTGGCATTAAACTGAGGAGAAACGACGAGTAAAAGCTCTCCATTTTCTAACTGTAGTGCACTTATATATAGTTTCACCCGACCAACCAAAATCCGTCGTTTACGACATTCAATTTGACCAACTTTAAGATGGCGAAATAAATCACTAATTTTATGATTCTTTCCTAAATGATTGGTGACAATGAAGTTTTTTTAACACGAATGCAGAAGTTGATGTCTTGTTCAATTAACCATGTAAACCACTGCTCACCGATAAACTCTCTGTCTGCGAACACATTCACAATACGGTCTTTACCAAAAATGGCTATAAAGCGTTGAATCAAAGCAATGCGCTCTTTCGTATCTGAATTTCCACGTTTATTAAGCAATGTCCAAAGGATAGGTATCGCTATTCCACGATAAACGATTGCGAGCATCAGGATATTAATATTTCGTTTTCCCCATTTCCAATTGGTTCTATCTAAAGTCAGTTGCACTTGGTCGAATGAAAACATATTGAAAATCAACTGAGAAATTTGACGATAATCAAAATACTGACCTGCAAAGAAGCGCTGCATACGTCGATAAAATGATTGTGGTAAGCACTTGATGGGCAAGGCTTTAGATGCAGAAGAAAGATTACATGTTTGCTTTAAAATAATCACAAGCATGATGAGCGCAAAGCACTTTAAATGTGACTTGTTCCATTTTAGAGATTTGTTTAAGATAAGATATAACTCATTGAGATGTATCATAGTATTCGTCGTTAGAAAACAATTATTGTGACATTATTTCAATGAGTTATCTATTTTTGTCGTGTACAGAGAAATAAATTTTAAGATCTTCATCACCTAGGCGTAAGTGAATGGTTTGTTTTTCTCGGTACATATTCGAACCTGGGACAATAAGACTAGTCTGTACTTCATCAAGCTGGGACGTTTGTACCAATAACGCAGGTTGATAGTTCTGAGTGGTTCGGTCTGTTTTTACCATTACGGCACATGGGAAAAGATCTTGCGCTAAGATTTCTAACCCTAGTTCCAAGCTTTTTTCACTTGATTGTTTAATCCAGCGAATCACACCACCGCGCCATTGGCTATGCGCATTTTCTTGGACCAAAATAAACTCACCTGTTTTTAAATGTGCAGGTGTTGGTCCAGTCCAACGAATACGGTAACCATTCACGCTAATATCTAAAACTTCGGCAGGGTAGATTTGTTTCGATTCACGATCAATCATACGAGCAGAACTCGTCTCCACAGGAATATTACTGTTCATGGAGTTGATCACGTGACTTTCATTCTGAAAGTTGTAGTTACCTTCTAGCTCTAAAGTTTCATTAAAATTTTTGCCTTTAGACAAATAAAAATGTGCGACTGACAGGCCAAAACAAATTTGTAATTGGGCTGAGTATTCATAACGTTCATGCTTACGTTCAATATTATTGGTCAATAAGTTATGAATATGAAAATGCAGAGCAGGGGTAAGGAAAATCTTCTCATCGCGAGACAGTGGCTCAGCGCGTTTGGTTTGCATCTCTGAGAGATGATCAAGCAGGGCTTGCGTCGAGATAAAAATATTCGGCTGAATGTGACTGTTTTTTTGAGAATTATAAGTTGGTGGATAGTCTTTTGATGCATCGACAATATAGCGAGATAAGGTGGTTTCTTTAGGTAAAATTTGAATCAGTTTCGCCCAATCAAAACTACACAAAAATAGTCCTTGAATTTCACCCGGACGGATTTGGTGGGTATTAAAAATATCCAATAGAATGAGCTGCGCATAGGCTTGGCTAATATTGTTCAGTTGATGCTGCGTGCCTTGTATTTGATTAATGTTGGTCAAATAGAAGTTATTTTGAATAGCAGAATCCAAGAGCTGATGAGCTGCTAGCCACTGACCCGGAATCGGGGAGCTATAGAGCAAGTGTTGTTGGTACAACAACAGTGACAGTTGTTGTAAAGCATAATAACTCGATACGGTTCGAGCCGTTTGTAGGTTCTTTTTTTGATTAAAAGCAAATAAAGAAAACTTATTTTGAGTGATTTGCTGAGAGACACGCTTTGCAATGTCGATATAGACTTTTGCAAAATGGCTACGCATTAATAAGGCAAGCTCAATAATATGGTCATTTCGATCAGTGGTGATGAGGCCCTGATTAAAAAAATGTTTCTCTAAGCTGGTAAGCACATTTTCCAAATTTGGATGCAGTACTTGAACCAAATCAAAGCGAAGTGTTTCGCTGACTTGAAGCTCGGAGACTTCAAGTAATGCTTGAAATAAGGAACGAGAAGAGTCACCCAATTGTAAAATGGATAAGTTTGCCAACCATTCTTGTAAGCCTTTGACTGTGCTTGGGCAAAAACTAAGCTTATCCAACTTTAATTCGGTTGGTTTTTGGAAGATATCTGAAGTACTCGTCGTCATCATCGTTATTATTTAACTCAAAAAGTTGAAACCCCGAAAAGTGGTGTCTTATTCTTTTCTCCCGCAATTTCCCTGACCAGCTTGGGAACCAGATAGCCGGGTAGATTTGCCAATAATCCTTGATATAGAAAATCAATGTCTTGCGGGTTTAAATCAAAATGGTGAGCCCCTTTTACTTTATCTAAAACATGTAAATAGTATGGCAATACACCTGCATCGAATAAACGGTAGCTCAAATCTGTCAAAATTTGAACGTGATCATTGACCCCTTTCAACAAAACCGCCTGATTGAAAACGGTGATTTTTTCTGCGACTAATTGCTGTAATTGACGGCAGGTAAAATCATCCAATTCCGATGCATGATTTGAGTGTACCACTAGAATAATACGCAGCCTACTGTTTTTTAAGATGGAAATTAGCTCATCATCGACACGGTTAGGCATTACGATGGGAACTCGTGAGTGAATTCTCAAAAATTTAAGTTGAGTAATACTTTCTAAGCGTTCAATCCATAATTTTATTTTACGATTAGACAGCGTTAAGGGGTCTCCGCCACTCAAAATGACTTCATTAATGTCAGGTTGCGACTGAATATAGTGTTGAATATTGATCCAATCTTCTGACTTTGGCAGGTTCTCTTGATAGGGGAAATGTCGGCGAAAACAGTAACGACAATGAACGGCACATGCCCCCGTCAGTGTTAGTAAAAAACGAGTTTTATATTTGTGCAAAACACCGGGTTGTTGGTTGGCTTGTTCCTCACCCAATGGGTCGGTCACAAAGTCGGGATGTTCTTCAAGCTCAAGATGATGGGGCAGGACTTGAAGGAGTAAAGGATCAAGCGGATTTCCTTTTTGCATTCTAGTCACAAAAGCACGGGGAACACGGAGTTTAAATTGGGTCGATGCAAGCAGTGCGCCTGACAGCAGTTGCTCAGGAGAAAGCTCTAGAATGTTAAGTAATTCTAAAGGGTCAGTAATTAAATCACTGAGTTGAGCTTGCCAATTTTGCTCTTGGTACAAATAATGAGTCATGCAATAAGGGGTCAAATACTAGGTCAAAAGAAAGTTAGGTCATCAAATCGGGTGATGTCGAAACGAGTTGTTCGGATGTATGCAGTCTAAAAAGGCTTTTTCAATACACAAAAACACGCGGAACAGGGCTATTTTATCAAGATCTTCGGCTTATAGGCAGTGGATTTTCATTGCTTCATAACACCTTGCTCATTTACAATACGAGGCATCAAAAAAGATGCCCTATCATTATGGCCCTGCTTTTTCAAAGCTATGGTGTCTAAGATAAAGACATAAATATTTAAGTTAGTTAGTTTGGAGTGCGCCAGTCATGGCCTATTATTCTACGAATGATTTCAAGTCAGGCCTTAAGGTTATGCTTGATGGTAACCCATGTTCAATCATGGAAAATGAATATGTAAAGCCAGGTAAAGGTCAAGCATTTAACCGCGTAAAACTACGTAATTTACGTTCTGGTAAAGTTTTAGAAAAAACATTTAAGTCTGGTGATTCTTTAGAAGCGGCTGACATTGTAGAAGTAGAAATGGAATACTTGTACAACGACGGTGAAATGTGGAATTTCATGGATCCTGTATCATTTGAACAGATCGCTGCTGACAAAACGGCAATGGGCGATGCTGCAAAATGGTTAAAAGATGATTCAAATGAAAAATGTACCATTATGTTGTTCAATGGCGTGCCGTTAACAGTAAACCCACCAAACTTCGTAGTTTTGAAAATTGTTGAAACTGATCCGGGTGTACGTGGTGATACTTCTGGCGGTGGTGGTAAACCTGCAAAATTGGAAACAGGTGCTGTAGTACGTGTTCCATTATTTGTACAGCAAGAAGAAAGCGTTCGTGTAGATACTCGTACTGGCGATTATTTAGAACGTGCATAATGGTTTAAAAGTAGACTATTATCGGAAGGGATGATGAAAATCATCCCTTTTTTTATGCCAAAGTATTAGATCAAAACAAGGAGATGCAGAGTAAAGTCGCAAAGGAAAACAGCAGTACCTCGAATAATTAAAGACGCTGATTGAATGCAACAAATATGAGGGATTGAAATGGAATCTGTTCAGCCGAAGTCAACCCTGACTTCAAAAATCATCTGGCTACTAGTAGCCATCGTCGGTGCAGTCTCTTTTGGGATATTGGCACTGAGTCGTGGTGAGCATGTCAATGCCATCTGGCTCGTACTTGCTGCGGGCTGTATTTATAGTATTGCTTATCGCTTCTATAGTTTATTTATTGCAAATAAAGTTTTTGAGCTTGATGAACGTCGCTTAACTCCCGCGCATCGTTTGAATGATGGTCTGGACTATGTTCCAACCAACAAAAGTGTTCTATTTGGACATCACTTTGCAGCGATTGCAGGTGCAGGTCCATTAGTAGGGCCTATTTTAGCAGCGCAAATGGGCTATTTACCTGGCACGATTTGGTTACTTGTCGGTGTAGTGCTTGCAGGTGCAGTACAAGACTTTTTGGTGTTGTTTATTTCTACCCGTCGTGATGGACGTTCACTCGGTGAAATGGCAAAGCAAGAGCTTGGAACTTTTGCAGGTATTGTGGTCATGCTTGGTGCATTGGGGGTAATGATTATTATCCTTGCTGTTCTGGCACTGGTCGTGGTCAAAGCACTTGCACATAGCCCGTGGGGCGTATTTAGTATTGCGGCAACGATTCCAATTGCGCTCTTTATGGGGATTTACATGCGTTTTATCCGCCCGGGTAAAATTGCAGAAGTATCTATTATTGGTTTCGTTTTGATGATGCTCGGTATTGTCTACGGTGAAAATATTGCACAGCATCCATATTGGGGTGCGTTCTTTACACTGTCGGGCACTCAGTTGACTTGGGCGCTGATTATTTATGGTTTCGTGGCTTCAGCACTACCTGTGTGGTTATTGCTTGCACCACGCGATTACTTATCAACCTTCCTAAAGATTGGTGTTATTGCAGGTTTGGCAGTCGGTATTATTTTCGCAATGCCAGAAATGAAGCTGCCAGCATTCACGCAATTTATTGATGGTACAGGCCCTGTGTTTGCAGGTTCAATGTTCCCGTTCTTATTTATTACCATTGCTTGTGGCGCAATTTCAGGTTTCCACGCTTTAGTGTCATCAGGCACCACGCCGAAACTTGTGAACAATGAACGTGATATTCGAATGATCGGATATGGCGGTATGCTCATGGAGTCATTTGTTGCAATTATGGCTCTGATCTGTGCCGCAGTGCTTGATCCGGGTGTATATTTTGCGATTAACTCACCAGCCGCTTTACTGGGTACAAGTGTAGACACCGCAGCTGAAGCTGTTCGTAACTTAGGTTTTGTTGTTACTCCAGAAACATTAACTTTACTGGCTCAAGAAGTGGGTGAAAGTACCATTCTTTCACGTACTGGCGGTGCGCCAACTTTTGCTATTGGTATGGCACACATCATTACGGAAATTTTCAATAGCCGTGAAATGATGGCGTTTTGGTATCACTTTGCCATTTTATTCGAAGCACTATTTATTTTAACGGCAGTTGATGCAGGTACGCGCGCGTGTCGTTTCATGGTGCAAGACACAGTTGGGATTGTGATTCCTGCGGTGAAAAACTCACATAACTTCTTCGGAAACTTGTTGGGTACAGCGGTTGCGGTTTCAGGGTGGGGCTTCTTTGTTTACCAAGGTGTCGTCGATCCGCTCGGGGGCATTAATAGCTTATGGCCACTGTTTGGTGTAGGTAACCAGATGCTTGCGGCAATGGCATTGATCTTAGGTACGGTTATCCTCTTCAAAATGAAGAAAGAGAAATATGTATGGGTCACGATTATCCCGACAGTATTCTTGTTGGTAACCTGTATGACCGCGGGCTGGCAGAAAATTTTCCACGAAAATCCAAAAATTGGTTTCTTGGCACAAGCTGAACGCTTTAACAATGCAATTGCAAACAATGAAATTTTAGCACCAGCAAAAACGGTTGCTGAAATGCAAACTGTTGCGATGTCGAATCAGATCAATGCTGCACTGTGTGGATTCTTTATGATTGTGGCGATCGTGATGCTCTTTGCTGCGATTAGAGTGATTCGTCGTGCATTGGCAAGCCCAGTTCCGACTGTGCATGAGGCAGAAGCCATTTATCGTGATCCTGAGGACATTCAGCCATCAAAAGCTGGGCATTAAGGAGAGTCAGATGAATCTAAAATTTGCTAAAAGTGGAAAAACGATGATTTATAAAATCATTAAAATGACCGTGATGTCGCAGAAAGATTTGATTCTGAACCCTAAAAATTGGTCTCGAATTGCGACGCTGTGGCAACGTTTGCAGCAAAGTTTCCGCTTGATGGTGGGAGTGCCTGATTATCCAAACTATTTGGAGCATATGAAAAAGCACCATCCTGATTTAGAAGCGATGGATGCTAAAACTTTTTATCGTCATTGTGTGGATGCACGTTATCCATCTGCAACGAATGGCATGAAAAAGTGCCCTTGTTAATATAATTAATCAGTTGAAAGACGGCACTTCGGTGCCGTTTTTTTTGTGAAAAATTGAGTGAAAATATTCAATTACATGCGGTTGCTCGTGTTAGATTCGACAGTGTACTTTTTGCATGAATCAAGTTGTTACATCACGGCTTAAATCATAACGCAACACGGAGTGTGAGGCATAAAAGGTTCATGTCGTATATTTGACAGCTTTTGATTGTTATAGCTCTTAAAATACTGGAATGTTTGCAAAGGGAAATTGAATGAAAATATATATTTATGGTGCTGGAAGCATTGGGTGTTATTTAGGCGGAAGATTGGTTGCTGCAGGTAATGATGTTACTTTTATCATGCGTCCACGTATTTATGCAGAGCTTTCCCAATTTGGCTTAGTCTTAACTGATTATTTAGGCAAAAAGATCAAACTTGCACCTCATCAACTCAAACTAACGACTGATCCTGCTCAGGTTGTGGATGCCGATGTTATTTTAATTTGTGTGAAATCAGCGGCAACTGAACAAGTTGCACATGAAATCAAAGAATATTTAGGGGCTAAAACACCGCTGATCATCAGTTTTCAAAATGGCTTAAGCAATGTCCCTATTTTAAAAAGAGTTTTGCAAGGGCAGATGATTTTAGAGGGGATGGTTCCTTTTAACGTCGCCACGCAAGAAGCTGGGCATTATCATCAAGGTACCTCTGGTGCATTAAGTGTTAAGCAATATCCAAATCAAAATTTGCTTGAGAATGCATTTCAAAAAGCAGGTTTAGAGATTGTTTCTGAAAAAGACATGCTGGCTGTGCAGTGGGCCAAGCTTTTACTTAATTTAAATAATTCAATCAATGCATTGTCAAAAAAACCACTAAAGGAGCAATTGTCGATTCGTAAATATCGCCAATGTGTGGCAATGGCGCAGCAGGAAGCTTTAGCACTGCTTGATTACGCACAAATTACACCTGCAAAATTAACTGCAGTTCCGACTCATTTGATTCCCAAATTGCTGAGTTTACCCAATCCATTATTTAAATTATTAAGTCGTAAAATGTTGGCGATTGACCCATTGGCTCGGTCGTCTATGCAAGATGATTTAATTGCAGGTCGCCCCACAGAGGTTGACTGGATTAATGGTGAGGTTTTAAAACTCGCAGAGCAATGTGGTAGACAGGCGCCAATCAATGCACGACTCATAGAATTGATTAAGCAAGCAGAGAAATCATCTCCTTCATTTTCAATGAGCGCAGATGCTTTAAAAGATCAGTTGAAATCTGCAGCGAAACAATAGTTTGAGGTGACGTAGGTCATTCATACGCAAATCATTGAAGATTTATAAGGATCGTCTTTGAGTATGTCTGAAAAACCTGTATGTTAAACCTTGATTTATATTTTGATTGGGGAGAATAAGGTGCTTTGGGGAAAAGAAAAAACGGTAGAAACGCAGCAACTTGCCATGCTCGATGAATCACAGTTAAGTGTTTTTTATCCAAAAGTCCAAGAATTCCTCAATCAAGTCAATCAAATCGTTTTAGATAAAAATAAACAAACCCAGTTGGCCTTATGCAGCCTGTTAGCAGGTGGGCATATTTTGTTTGAAGACTTACCCGGTTTAGGCAAAACCACATTGGCCAGTAGCTTGGCACATTTGGCCGGTCTTCAATTTAAACGTATTCAGTTTACCAATGATATGCTGGCAAGCGATGTGATTGGGGTGAATATGTTTAACCAAAAAGAACATCAATTTGAGTTTAAGCAAGGGCCAATTTTTACTCAAATTTTACTCGCAGATGAAATTAACCGCTGTAGTCCGAAAACGCAGAGTGCGCTCTTAGAGGCGATGGAAGAGGGTGTGGTGACAATCGATGCAAGTCGTTATGTACTACCGCAGCCTTTTTGGGTAATTGCAACGCAAAACCCACTTTTTCAAAGTGGAACTTATGCACTACCAGAGTCACAGCTCGACCGTTTTCTTATGCGGCTATCTTTGGGTTATCCATCCCGTCAGGCAGAAAAGGCTTTATTGCAGCAACAGTCCCGTCATGACTTGATTCAGCAGTTGATGACGGTATTTTCAGAGCAAGATATCCTTACCTTACAAACTTTGGTGCCACAGATTTATCTGTCTGAGGAAGTCTTGGATTATATTCTAGATTTGGCGGCTGAGACCCGTAAAGGTCGACATGGTTTATCGACTCGTGGTGTACTGGCTTTGAAGAAAGCAGCTCAAGCCTATGCTTTGGTTAAAGCCCGTGCATTTGTTACACCCGATGATGTACAGGCTGTATTTGTCGCAGTGACCGCGCATCGAATAGGGCTGGGTGAAGCCGAAACTGAGCAGCTCATGAAGCAAGTCAAAGTTCACTGATAGGATAAGCTGACGCATGCTGTGGCAAAACTGGATAAATAAACGCTTTCAATTTAAGGCTGAAAAACAACTGACCCAAAAAGATGTACTGGTGTTTATTTATCAGCAAGGATATTTGTATGTGGTGCTGATTTTAATCACCTTTATTGCTGGGGTGAATTATGCCAATAACTTAATTTTAGCGTTTTGTTTTTTAATCAGTGCCGTGCTGTGTATGAGTTTTTATTTGACCTTTAAACAGCTACATGGGTTAAGTGTTGATCTTGTATTGCCTGAAATAGGGCAGGTTGAGAGTGCATTGCAATTACAAATGCATTTCAAACAACAGCATTCACAGCCTCGATACCTTTGGCTCGCTTATGCTGATCATATAGAACAGTTGTTTATTCAAGATACCCATCAGGTGGTCGATTTTAATTTTTTTCCAAAAGAGCGCGGACAGTTTAGTTTTCCAGAGATTAAAATATATTCGACTTATCCATTTGGCCTCGTTCGTGCATGGAGTTATTTTTTTATCCAAGCACCTGTGTGGATAGCGCCTAAAGCTAAGTCTTTAGCGGCTGAAAATAAACAGCAACAATACAGTTTTGAACCGGACATGGATGAATTTCGAGAATTACGAAATTTTAAAGAGGGCGACTCTTTACAGGCGGTTTCATGGAAACAAGTTGCACAAGGACAAGGTTTATTTATTAAAGTCTTTGAGCAACATCAGGATCAACACAGTTTAGACATTCACTATGCACATATGCCGAGTCCTTCACATGAAGAAAAATTGAGCTTAATGATGGGCTTGGTTGAACAATGTGAGCAGTTACAATACGCTTATGCACTGTATTTACCCCATGCTGAACTAGCCAAAGGGATAGGACGAGAACAATACCTTCAAGCCAAATTACTTTTGGCGCAGGCATAGCGAGCACAGTATGCATTCTTCTATTCGTATTGCCATTGTACTGACACTGAGTTTGATTTGGATCACACAACTAAGTTTTAGTCCTGTGCTATTGAGTGTCATTTTCGCCATTTGTATCGGTTGTCTATGGTATTTCATGAAATCCACGGGCAACCATTTTCCGAAATGGGCAATTTACATTTTGACCCTTGTTGCTCTAGCGGTCACTTTTTGGAGCTATCAAAGCTTTTTAGGGGTGGAAGCGGGCGTAGCCGTTTTAAGCATCTTTCTCTTTGCGAAAGCCTTGGAAACAAAAACGCAGCGTGATGTGATCATTCTGTTTAACTTTGCTTTATTTGTTGCGGCGAGTATGTTTTTACATAGTCAGTCATTTATGACGGCGGTGATGGTTTTACTCTGTTTATTGAGTTGTTTTTTGGGGCTGTATCGAGTGCAAACCCATTCTTTTGCATCTGAAAACTCGAATCGTATGGCATTAAGGCAAGATGCAAAACACGTTATTAAATTTGTAGGTCTTGCACTGCCTTTTTTTGTGCTGCTGTTTATCTTTTTTCCGCGCTTACCTCCACTTTGGCATATTCCAATTCCTGAAAATAAAGCAGTGACAGGCATGAGTGACAGTATGTCACCTGGAGATATTGCGCAATTATCCCAGTCCAGTCATTTGGCTTTTCGTATTATTGGTGATGTCACTCAACTCCCAAATCGTTCAGAGCTTTATTGGCGCGCGATGGTCTTAGATCAATATGATGGGCAAAAGTGGACCAGTAGTTTTATTAATCAACAAAGTATTTCGGATGATACATTAACGCAAATCTCTACATCCAAAAAATGGAACTATCAATATTTGCCTGCTGATGTCGCGATTCCATGGATTATGGCATTGGAATATTCACAACCCTTAGAGCGACGTTATCAGCTACGTCAGGATTGGAGTATTCAGGCTTATCGTCAAGTGCAGCGTGTGGAACCTATTGCATTGCAATGGATGGGAAATGTTCAATTTTCCCAAAGTGAATTATCTAAGATACAACGAAGCATAAACTTAAAAGCACCTGAGCACACGGACTTGAAAGCGCAGCAATTGGCACAGCAGCTGCTTAAGCAAAGTGACGAGAACCCGAAACTTTATATCCAAAAGGTTTTGCAATGGTATCGCAACAATGGCTTTAGCTATACCTTGCAGCCAGACTTGTTGGGGCAGCATCGTATTGACGAGTTTTTGTTTCAATCCAAACAAGGTTTTTGTGAACATTATGCTTCTAGCTTCGCGATGCTAATGCGTTATGCTGGAATTCCAGCGCGTATTGTGGTTGGGTATCAAGGTGGTCAGCCTTCACCAGATGCAAGAAGTTGGGAAGTTCGACAGTTAGATGCGCATGCATGGACGGAAGTCTTTGTGGATGGACGTTGGAACCGCTATGACCCAACAGCGATGATTGCACCGCAGCGTATTGAACAGGGTATGCAAGATTTAATGAGCCAAGATGCCAGTGTTTGGGGTGAGAGTAGTCGATGGAATGTACAGCGCTATTCGGTATTAAACAAAATGCGCATTTGGAGCGACTATGCAAGTTACCAATGGCAAAGTAAGGTGGTTGGTTATAATGCAGAGACTCAACGAGGTTTGCTACAGAAGCTAGGACTCCAATCTAGTTATTCATTGGTATTGCTGATTATGATTAACATCGGTGGATTAGTTTTACTGTACTGGTATGTTATATCTTGGCGTAAACGTGCTCAAACTTCTGAATATGACATTGTCGTTCAGTCTTTTTCTCGAAGCCTAATAGCAGAGCAGCGTAAACAAGATGCCGAAACGGTAAACAAATGGTTGTTGCGTTTAGCTCAAGACGTTAAACCTGAACAGCAAGTTTTATTTAAGCAGGTGGGTGATTATTATCAACAAATGCGTTATTCCAATAGGTTGAATTCAAAAAGCGGTGGTGTTTCAAAAAGTATGCTAGTTAATTCTGTCAATAGAGAAATTGAAAATAAGTAAATTAAATTCACTATATTAGGACTTACGCATTGACGGATTCAAAAAAGTATTAAAATACTTTATAAAGTATCTGTGATCAGACGAATTAAACATGCTTCTACAGCAACTTGTACATTACCCATTTATATGGGCTTTCTCATGACAGAACCGAACTCTATTAGCTGCACACAACTTGCCGAGACTTATAACATCTCGCATGATAGTGTAAATCGCTTTCTAGAACGTGAAGACTACACACCTCACGACCTATATCAAGAAGCAATTCAACATATTGATAATAATAAACTTATAGTCAGTATTGATGATACTGTTTTAGATAAACCCTATAGTCAACATATGGACTTGGTTAGCTATTTTTGGTCAGGCAAACACCACCGATCCGTCAAGGGTATTAATCTCATTACCTTGTATGCGACAGATCAGAATGGTCAAAATATTCCAATTAATTTCCGAATTTATGACAAATCTGAAAGTAAAACCAAGAATGATTACTTTATGGATATGTTAAGTGAAGTACTCAGTTGGGGTGCAAAGATTCAATTTATTACAGGTGATAGTTGGTATTCATCGACTGGAAATCTAAAAACCATAAGAAAATATGGTATTCGATTTATGTTTGGTATCGACTGTAACCGTAAGGTTTCCCCAGAAAAAGGACAATGGTTTCAACTGCGTTTATTGCCAAATTTCCATCAGGGTCAAGTGGTCTGGCTCAAAGATTTTGGCTTTGTACAATTATTTAAGACTCAGTTAAAAGAACAGCAGAGGTTTTATATTGTGCATCAAGATGAAGATGATTTATTGTCCTTTGAGGGTTTTCATGAATTACATTCAAGTCATTGGAAAATAGAGCAATATCACCGGGTGATTAAACAGGTTTGTCATATTGAAAAGTTTCAAGTAAGACGATCTAAACTGATTTTGAATCATATTTTTTCAGCCTTGATGGCCTACGTCGAGATACAAAAGAACCAGTTTGAGCGGATCTTTGAAAATGTATATCGTTGGCAGAAGAAATTATTTAGACCAGTTATCAAAAACTTCATTGATGACTTTATTCTCGATAAAAATCATCTGCTACCACAGAGAATCTATAAATAATAGTGCGTAAGTCCTATATATTTTTAATGCTTTATGAGATTTCAATTGTGGTTAAAATATAATCAGCATACTTTTTGAAACACCACCCAAAAAGCATTCAACAATTTAAACAGATGCTTAAAACTTGTGCATCTGCTTTAAAAAACAAGAAATAGCGCTTGTCATACTTTTTAAAAGTGAATATTATGCTTTTACTTCAGGTGTATAGCTCAGTTGGTTAGAGCGCTACGTTGACATCGTAGAGGTCTCCAGTTCGAGTCTGGATATACCTACCAAGATATATATTGAGTAAAATCAATATTTTAAGGGGGTATTGTAACGATATTTCCCTGTTTTTATTGTCAAATAGGTCAGCTTTGGGTAATCAAAATACCCAAAATTTGCATTAAAAACTGCTTTATATTTCGCTTTCGGGCGCCGTTTTGAGATGGTCGTATGTATCTCAAGATGGATGGCGCCCGTTTTCGGCACCAAATATTGAGAGTTTATTAATATGCAAAAACCTGTCAAACGCGGCAATGCATGGCGCATCCAAGTTAAATACAAGCATCTTCGTGATGCAGCAACAAGAGATACCTCACAAGAATGTATTCAATGGGCGCACAAGCGACTCATGGAGTTACAGCTTGAGTATGAAAAGCAGCTCAAAAATTTAGATAAACCCCAATACACTGTAAAGCAGCTATTTAATATCTATTACGAAAAAATTGGGCAGTTTACCAAAAGTAAAGTCTACATCAAAAATCACATCAAATATTTAGAACGGTATTACGGCAAACTCACCGAATACTCAATTTATGATCTCACTCCAAAGCTAATCACTGAAAATAGAGAAAGACGATTGCAGTATGTGAAAGCAGGGACTATTCATAAGGAAATGAGCCTTGGATCTTCTGTTTTCACATTTGCAGTACGTGAACTATTTTTACTGCCTTCAAATCCATTCAATTTGGTTAAGAAGCCAATTAAACCACCTGCACGAAAGAACCGTATAAGCCAAGATCAAATCAAAATGGTTTTGGTGGGTTTAGATAATTATGAAGAAGGTATGGTGCCGAAAACACCAGCGCACTATGTAGCTTGGAGTTTCTTATTTGCATTGGAAACTGCCATGCGTAAAGGCGAGATATTAGGAATTGAGAACCAACATGTCTTTCCTGATTATGTTCATTTGCCTGATACTAAGAATGGTACCTCACGAGATGTCCCACTAACGACAAAGGCAAGAGCGCTATTAGATCTACTGCCTAAGCGCGAAGGGTTACTGGTCAAACACAACTCCAATTCGTTTAGATTGCTTTGGCAGCGTAATTTAAAGCGTGTCGGACTTGCTGGAGCATTTACGTTCCATGATTCACGTCATGAGGCCATTACATGCTTTGTGAATAAACAAAAATTGCCTGTTGAGATATTAGCTAAATTGACTGGGCATAAAACCATTGGGGTTCTTGTGAACACATACTACAACCCAACGGCTTCTGAGATAGCAAAAATGCTAAATGCTGCTTAAGATATGCCCCATTGAATGGGGCTTTTTATTATGCAAATTTCTGATTTATCATTAAATGAATTAACAACAGTAATTTTGCGTGAATTTTCTTCAGAGAGGAGATCGGGCTCTGATATTGTAAAACTATTTAATTATTTAGGGTTCAGTGATGATTATTGGGAGTTGAATAAAAAAGGGGAATTTGGTAGTAGAAGGGACTTCACAAATAAAAAGCTTGCTGAGATAAATGGAACTTTTAAATTAATTTCCTTGATCGAGATTTTGGTTGATGATCGCCAAACACAAAATCCTGATGAGATTGCATGTGAACTCAATAAAATACTGAAACATGATGGTTTATTGCTTTATAAAACTGAGAATGAAATCTATAAAATTGGTGGAAAATCTACTCAAGAGGATTTACAGCTCAAGCCTGTTTTTGAAAAAATAGAGAAAGAAATAATAGAACATATCAAAACAAGTAAGTATTCCGTATGGGTTGCGGTTGCATGGATTACTTCTAAGCCGATAGCTGAGGCACTTTATAGGCAACATCAAAAAGGGGTTAACATAAGAATTATAGTGAATGATGATAGTTTGACTGAAAGCAAGGGAATACGCTTTGAAAAAGCTGAGATCGAATACTATAAAATCTCACCTAAAAATGGCAATTTCAATAATTTAATGCATCATAAATTTTGTGTTATTGATTTCAAGAAAGTTATTACGGGTTCTTTTAATTGGACTGTGAAAGCATCATTTAATAATGAAAATATAACTGTGATTGAACAAAAAGATCAAGCTGAGAAATATGCGGACGAATTTATAAAGCTCATCAAAGATTTACCAAGAAGATAGAATTTTTTATTTGGCATTGAGTTCAGCGCATTTATCTGCGGGTAAATTATATGAAATTGCCAGCAATCAACTCTAGCCCAATCTTGCGCAGATGACTGGCGTCGGTGAAGTTGAAATTGATGGCGCGTCTATGCCTGCGGTGCGGATTACTTTAAATCCGAATGCACTCATTGCACAGGGCGTTTCATTGGAACAAGTCCGTACTGCAATTGAAAAAAGCAATACAGTACAAGCATTGGGCGTGGTTGAAACCGATCAACTTCGTTGGCAAGTCGCACTGTCGAATGATTTAAAACAAGCGCAAGATTTTGCCAACTTGGTGATTCATCGTAATGCTCAAGCCATCGTTCGTTTAAAAGATGTGGCTGAGGTGCAAGACTCTGTTGAAAACCGCTATGTCAGCGGTTTTCATAATGGTCAACCTGCGGTGATTATCAAAATCAGCCGTCAACCCAATGCCAATACCGTGGCGACCATTGATCAAATCAAAGAAAAACTGCCTGAATTAAAATCACTGATTCCCGCAGACGCACAATTGACTACAGTGATGGATGGTTCTGAAATCATTCGCGCAGGTTTAGCGGAAGCCCGTGATACGTTGTTATTTTCCATGCTGTTGTTCATTATTGTCGTTGCTTTGATGTTAGGGCATATTCAAAGTGCTCTTGTGCCGGGTATTGCCATGTTGGTGACTTTGGTCGGGGCGTGTAGTTTGGTGTATTTGGCAGGCTTTTCGCTCAACAACCTCTCCATTATGGCGGTGATTGTCGCTATTGGCTTGGTGGTGGATGATGCGATTGTGGTGCTGGAAAACATTAAGCGTCATATTGAGCAGGGAGACTCTCCTGTACAGGCTGCTATTAAAGGGATTCAGGATGTAGGGCTGACTTTAGTGGCCATGAATTTGGCTTTGGTGGTGATTTTCATTTCAGTGCTGTTTATGGGCGGTGTGATTGAGCGGCTTTTCCGCGAGTTTTCACTGACCTTAGTTTTTACCGTGGTGTTATCCGTTTTTGTTTCCTTGGTGTTGACACCAAGCTTATCTGCACGCTGTTTAAAACCGCTAGAGAGCGACCAACAACAGCCTTTATATCAATTTAGCCATCGTTGCATGCAGCAGTTCAATCATGCTTATTTAACATCTTTAAAATGGATGCTAGCACATGGCTATGTTGTGATTTTGTTTTGGTTAGGTGCGATTGGGGCTTCATTCTATGTTTATCAGCACCTCCCTAAACGGGTATTGCCTGAGCAGGATACAGGACGGGTTGAGGCTTTTGTTCGTGGTGATGACGGGTTTTCCTTTCAAATTATGCAACCCAAAATTGCAGCCTTTAGCCAAAGCTTGCTGAGTGATCCTGCTGTAAAAGATGTGGTTGGAACTTCAGGCGGAGCAGGTGGAACCACAAATTCCTTTTTCATGGTGAGTTTAAAACCCAAATCGGAACGTGAGGGGCAAAGTTCACATGCCATTGTCGAGCGTATGAAAAAAAATGCGCCGTGGCAGGCTGGGGCAATTTTCTCAGCACGTGTGGAACAAGAATTAGAACTGGATGATCCTTTTTCAAGTGGCAGTGGTCAAGATTATATGCTGTTACTACAGTCAGACGAGGTTGCACAGCTACGCCAATGGGTACCGAAAGTCGCGCAGGCCATGCAAAAACTACCTGAACTTGAGGAAGTGGAAACCATGGGGGATGAAGGCGCGCAGCATGTCACCCTAGATGTAGACCGTGAAGCAGCACGTCGTTTGGGCGTTGATATTGAAAGCATTTCGAGTGTGCTGAACAACTCATTTTCACAGCGCCAGATTTCAACCATTTATGATCAAATCCAACAGTTTCATGTGGTCATGGAAGTAGATAAGCACTTCACGGAACATCCTGAATCCTTAGCCAATGTACAAGTTCCTAATAAAGATGGACAAACTGTGCCGCTACGTAACTTTGCGACATGGTCTTATGGAATTACCAATGATCGAGTGTATAGACGTAATCAATATGCCGCGATGGGTATTGGTTATGTCGTGAAACAGGGCTATAGCTATGAACAGGCCGATACCGCGATCCGATCTGTTTTAACTGAAGTAATGTTGCCAAACAACGTTTTTATGACCACGGATAAAGATGTAGAAGCAGAAAGTTTACAAGCGGGCTTAAGTACACCGTTACTGATTCTTGCGGTGATTGTATTGATTTATATCGTGCTTGGGGTGACCTATGAAAGTGTGGTTCATCCGTTAACGATTTTATCGACCATACCCGCTGTGGCTTTGGGTGCACTGCTGAACTTATGGATATTTAACTTTGAGTTTACCCTGATTGCATTGTTGGGCATGTTTTTACTTATTGGTATCGTGGTGAAAAATACCATTTTATTGATTGATTTTACTTTATATGAACGGCGGGTAGGAAAGTCGGCATATCAAGCTGTGTTGTCTGCTGCGGCTCTACGTTTTCGTCCGATTTTAATGACCAATACCGCAGCGTTATTGGGTGCAATTCCGCTGGCTTGTAGTTGGGGTGAAGGGGCAGAGTTACGTCAGCCTTTGGGTGTGGTCATTGTGGGCGGCTTAGCGCTTGGGCAGCTCTTAACTTTGTACACAACGCCTGTTTTGTATTTGCTCTTTGAAAAATGGGCTGAATCTTGTTCAAGATTTAAACGTAAATTTGTGCTGCAAAGCTTAGGCAAATAGATAAAGAAATAGGAAAATAGAATGTCAGGTTTGGTTTATAAAAATGTCTTCAGCCTAAGTTGTGTGTTGTTGTTGACTGCATGTAGTTCTACGGCGGTCGTACGCCCTCCCGAATATAAAACACCGCTGATTCAAGCGGATGAGCAATATAAATATGCTGCGCTCAATTGGACAGAAACAGCAGGCTTAAAAGGAGCGACAGTCGCATGGTGGAATATTTATGAAGACCCCGTTTTAAGCCAACTGCTGCAACAGTTAAATGCAGAAAACTTAAATTTGAAACAGGCCGAGGCACGTTATAGACAAGCCAATGCTTTACTTGAGCAGCAAAAAGCCAGTCGTTCTGTCAGTCTAAGCTTAGAAGGTGCTGCCAAGCGTAATGGCGCAAAGCATACATCTCCAAACAGTCAGTTTAGCACAGGGGTTCAGGCCAGCTGGATTCCCGATGTCTGGGGACGTGTGGCGAAAGCCATAGAGGGACAACAGGAAAATTTAGAAGCGGTGCAGGCGGACTTAGCCGCAGTGAAACTGAATCAACAGTTATTGGCGACTGAGGCTTATTGGAGCATTCGTGTTTTGGATGCGCAACTTGATGTACTGCAGCAAACCCAAAAAAGTTACCTACGTTCGGTGCAAATTTTAAAAAACCAATATACAGCAGGGATGATTGCGCGGGCAGATGTGATACAGGCAGAAACACAGTTGAAACAAGTGCAAATACAGCAGATCGAAACGCAGCGTGAACGCAATTTACAGGAAAATGTGCTGGCGGTCTTGCAGGGTAAAAGTGTGGTTCAGTTTCAACTGGTGAAACGTCAGCAAGGTCTGAGTATTCCTACTGTTCCTGCACAGTTACCCAGTCGCTTACTCATGCAACGTCCTGATGTGATTCGTGCAGAGCGGGAGCTTGCGAGTACACATGCACAGTTAGGTTTAGCACAAACGGCATGGTTGCCAGATATCAATATTGGTCTTAATGCGAGTTTAAATAGCCAAGTGTTAGGTCAGCTGTTCCAAGCCCCCTGCATATTTATGGTCTACTGGATTAGAAGCGGCTTCGGTTATTTTTGATGGTGGAAAACGTCAAGCTGAAGTTGCTCAAGCACAGGCAAGTTATGATGAAAAATTAGCAGCCTATAAGCAAGCCGTACTTACGGGCTGGAAGGAAGTCGATGATGCCTTAATGCAAACTTCAAGTTTGAAACAACAACAACTGGAGCAAGCTCAGTTACTGCAACTGACTAAAGAAAATGAACACGTGGTGATGCGACGTTATAACGCGGGTTTGGTCAGTTATTTGGAAGTGGTCACAGCGCAGAGTTTAAGGCTACAAGCTGAACAGAGCACATTAGAGTTACAACAAATGCAATTAAAAAATACAGCGCAATTAATGACTGCTTTGGGTGGAAATATTTCCTAACTCCTACTTTTTTCTCATGTCTATTGACTCAAACGGCAAAGCCTTAGCTTTTTTGTTTTCAGATGCAAGGCTTATACTATGTATTTGAAAGTAGCGGTGGAACAGAAAGTATGTGTTATTGAACATGAACTTTTATGACATACCGTTTATAAAAACAGTGCGCCTGATATTGCTCCAAAGAGCATTACCCACAGTGGATGAATTTTTTTCACTAAGCTTAACCCCGTCGCAACGATAACGATCGCGATAAGTAACCAGTTCTGAGCAGATGCTGCGGCAATAATATATGCACTAACCAAAACCAAGCCGACAGTAATTGGTTTCAGTGCTTTTTCAAACATGCTGCGTAGTGGATGATCCTTAAACTGATTCCAAAACTTGAGTGCAAATACAGTCAGTACAGAAGAGGGCCCAAACTTTGCCAATGAAGTCACGAACAGTCCAGCAGGTCCAGCCACATGCCAGCCGACTAAAGGTACAATCATCATATTGGGGCCCGGTGCCGCTTGCGCCATGGCAAACATGGTGCTGAACTCTGTGGCAGTAAGCCAACGATGCACTTCAACCAATTGATGTTGCATTTCAGGCAAAATGGCATTGCCGCCACCAAAGGCCAGTATAGAAAGCTGGGTAAAAACGATGGCTAGAGTGAGTAAAATCATGCGTTTTTTCCTCTTTTGTTCAAGCTTAAGACTGCGACATTGATGCTGACTAAGATCAGTAACGTTAATGCCAATGGAATCTTAATAATCAGCATAAAGACGATGGTCAGCGCGATAGTAAAGATCGTGAGGTAACTTTTCAGAATGGGTTTCAACATTTTTAACCCCATCGCAAACAGTAAACCTGCCGCTGCCGCTGCTAGACCCTGTATCATGTGCTGAATCACGGCGATACTTTGAAATTGGCTATAGAGCTGATACAGCAAAATCACAATCACCGTCGGTGCAAAAATCAACCCGAGAACTGCACTAATCGCACCTTTAACCCCCTGAAACTCATAACCAATTGCAACGGCCATATTAATGATGTTTCCTCCAGGGAGGATTTGACAGACACCCAATAAGTGCGTGAACTCTTCCGTGTTGAGCCATTTTTGCTCTTCTACAACCATTTGGTGTGCAAGTGGCAGTACGCCACCAAAGCCCATGAGTCCCAGCTTCATAAAGCCTGCAAATAGTTCCCGTGAAGTCGGGTGGGTTATTTGTTCAGCAGGGAGCACTTCAGTGTTCATGTCTTTCGCCTTTTGTGGAATATGCCCAGTATGAACCTGTAGAGATATATTGAAAAATGCTATTTTTGACGTTATATATACTGAAAAAGTATGTTTGATGGGGCAGACATGATTGATATCCATAAACTCAGAGCATTTGTTGCAGTGGTAGAAGAAAGTAATATTTCGCATGCTGCTGTTCGTTTGAATATGCAACAACCACCGTTGACACGGATTATCAAAAGCTTGGAAGAAGAGCTGAATGCTCAGCTGTTAAAGCGTTTGCCGCGTGGTGTTGAGGTAACAGAAGCAGGTAAGGTTTTGTACAAAGAAGCCCTTGCGATATTGGCGCATGCGCAGTTGATTCCTAAACGTGTGCAGGATATTTCTTTGGGGGTCGAAGGTCAGATTAATATTGGCTTTACCAACTCGGTTGGCTTACATCCATTTTTACCGGCCTTGCTGCGTAACTTTCGGGAAACTTTTCCACGTGTTTCAATTCATCTGGAAGAAGATGGCAGTAGCTCGCTGATAGACTCCATTAGTAATGAAAAAAATGACATTGTGTTCTTACGTAAACCTGCACCCATTGGCCTTGGTTTAACCAGTCTACATGTATTAGATGAACCACTCATTGTGGCTTTACCCAACAATCATCCTTTGGCTGAACAAGCTGAACCGATTCATTTACTAGATCTTGAACCGCATGATTTTGTGTTATATCGACGTTTAGCGGGGCAAGATTTATTCGATAATATTTTGGCCAGTTGTTACCAAGCTGGATTTAGTCCCAAAATTGTACAAGAAGCGCCACGTTTAACCTCAAGCTTAAACTTGATTGCTGCGGGGATTGGTTTATCCATCGTGCCTGAGGCCATTCGTGACTTTTGGAATAAGCAGATTGTTTATAAAACGCTTAAGGCCAATAACCCATGTATTGCGCCGATTTATGCAGTGTATAAAGAAAATATAGACAATGTCCGTTTGCAACACATCTTAAAGTTATTGCAATAATCTGTTGAATATTGAGCACCTTATTCTGCCTGACAAGAGCCGGCTTAAAGTGCTAAGGTAGAGTGATAATGTGTTGTATTTAAAGTTTTATACCTATAACGAATGCTCGTATGGAGCAAAATATAATATTGAACAATATGAGGTGTTTAACCCATGCTTTTTAATAAAGTTTCTTTTGTGCTTACGGCGCTACTTTCTTCCTCTGTGGTACTGATGAGTGGTTGTACAACCAGCCCGTCTAGCAGCGTTGCAAATACACAACAACAGACGCAAAATGCCTTATTGGTCTATGGTGGCCCCATTTTAACCATGCAAGGCATGCAGCCCAGCTATGTCGATGCCATGTTAATTCAAGACGGAAAGATTCGTTATACAGGTACATTGTCTGAGGCTGAAAAGCTTGCGCCACAGGCTAAACGTTTGAACTTGAATAACAAGACCGTCATCCCAGGCATCATCGATGCCCATAGCCATTTAAACTCTGTCGGTATGCAGCAAACTGTGGCAAATTTATATCCGCCGCCAGATGGCAAGGTGGTGAGTATTGCCACACTTATCCAAGAAATGAAGGCGTGGGCGAAGCAAAATCCAACCTTTGTCCAAGCGACTTCTGGCTGGATTATTGGCAATGGTTATGATGATGCCCAGCTACAAGAGAAAGCTCATCCGACAGCCACAGATTTAGATCAGATTTCAACGACTCAACCGGTACTGATTTTGCATCAGTCAGGGCATTTGGCCTCTGTAAATCATAAAGCGTTAGAGTTGTTAGGCATTAATGAAAAAAGTAGTAACCCTAGTGGTGGGGTGATTCGACGCCTAGTGGGGACAAATATTCCAAATGGTGTACTGGAAGAAAGTGTTGTGATTGAGGCCATGTTACAGGCTTTTAAAACGGTTCCACCTGAAATGATGCAGCAGATGGCGTTGACTGCGGTACAGACCTATATGAAAAATGGTTATACCACGGTACAAGAAGGACGAGCTGATCGTGGTACTTCAGAACTTTGGCGCAGTTTGGCTAATCAAAACAAATTAGCCATCGATGTCGTCTCTTATCCTGATATCAGTTCAGAACAGGCGTATATGCTCGAAAAAGGAGTAAGCAAAAACTATCTCAATCACTTTAGAATTGGTGGCGTGAAAATTAGCTTAGATGGTTCACCCCAAGGTAAAACAGCATGGTTAACTGAACCCTATGTGGTTCCGCCTGAAGGGAAAGATAGGAACTATCGTGGCTATCCTGCATTTCCAGAGCAAAAAACAGTCCAGCACATGATTGATTTGGCTTTCAGGCAGCATTGGCCCATTTTGGCACATGCCAATGGTGATGCCGCGATTGATCAATACCTCAATGTGATTGCCAATGCGCAAAAGAAATATGATGCCTCACAGCGACGAGATGTGATTATTCATGCACAAACCATGCGAGAGGATCAACTGGATCGGGCGAAACAGCTTCACTTGATTCCCTCATTTTTTTCTTTGCATACCTACTACTGGGGCGACTGGCATGTGGCACAAACCTTAGGTGAAAAGCGTGCTGAACACATCTCACCAACAGGTTCGGCCTTAAGAAAAGGCATGATTTTCACTGAGCATCATGATGCTCCTGTTATCCCACCGAAAAGCATGATGGTGTTGGATGCAACGGTTAATCGCACCACACGAACAGGCAAAGTTTTGGGTGAGACACAAAAAGTCAGCCCGTATATCGCACTTAAAACGATGACGGACTGGGCTGCATATCAGTATTTTGAAGAAGATATTAAAGGCACTTTAAGTACAGGTAAATACGGTGACTTTGTTATTTTAAGTGCCAATCCAATCACCACTGAACCATCTAAAATCAAAGACATCAAAGTTCTTGCAACCTATAAGCAAGGACAGTTGGTTTATCAAAGATAAAGTTGTTTAGCGGCTTGTAAACCTGCGACTGAAAAGGTCATGAGATGTTTAACCAAAAGTGCAGGTTCAAGCTTGGAGACATTTTTAAGTGGGCTTGGACCATTTGCATCTGCCAAAATCAGCATCATACAAGGCGCGACTGTGCTGAGTACACAAGGCAAAAGTGCAGGGTGATTTTCATCAATGCCTGAAACTTGGCTAATAATTTTTTTGACCAAAAGAAACTTTCGCGCACCATCATTTTGCATAAACGTGTATAGGTGGGTGGTCGGTGAAAAAAGTTCACGAACAAACACCTTGCTATGCCAGACATCGGTTTCAACCAGCTTACCGATCAGGCTTTCAAAAAAAGCTTCCAGTTTTTCAGTAGGCGTTTTAGAGCTGTTAAGCAAGGTCAAGAGTTCTTGTTCATCAATATAATGCGTATGTGCTTCGGCAAGTACGGCACGATATAAGCCATCACGACCATCGAAGTGATAGTTAATGGCAGCCAAATCGACTTCGGCCAGCTTGGCAATGGCTTTACTCGTGGTTTTTGCAAAACCATCCTGAGCAATTAGGCGGCCAGCAGCATCCAAAATTTTCGATTTGGTTAAATCACCATCGCTACGTCCAGCTCTAGACATTATTTACTCTGCATCAAAATTTAGACTTGAAGTATATCTTTCTTAATTGAATTGTTATAGTTTAAATTAAATTTAAACTTGTATTAAAACTAAGCGAAGGTTTGGTGTACATGAACAAAAGTAAGTTCATACTGCTGGTTGGGGTATTGCTGATTGCTGTAGCGGCTGCATTTTTGTGGTTCAGTCGAGACAAAGCCGATCCCGATCATCTGGTGCTATATGGCAATGTCGATATTCGACAAGTCTCGCTGGCATTTGAAACGGCTGGACGTATTCAAAGCTTGGCTGTTCAAGAAGGTGATCGCGTTCAAAAAGGTCAGGTTCTTGCCGAACTGAATACCGACTCGCTGACTATACAAGCACAGCAAGCCCAAGCACAGTTACAAGTTCAACAGCAAACCTTAAATGAACAAGCTGCGGGCAATCGACCTGAAGAGATTACCCAAGCGAAAGCGAAAGTACAGTCTGCCCAAGCCCAATTTGAAAATGCCGATAAACAATACCAGCGTTTAAATGTCTTAAATCGGAGTACTGCGGGTCAAGCGGTGAGTAAGCAAGAGGTTGATGCTGCAAAAAGCAATATGAAAATGGCGGAAGCGGCTGTAGGTGAAACCAAAGCCAACCTAGAGCTACTTTTGAAAGGTGCGCGCACAGAAGATCGTGAAGCGGCTAAAGCACAATATGAATCGACCAAGGCCAATCTTGATTTGATTGATTACCAAATTACTCAAAGTAAGCTGCTGGCACCTGTTAATGGCGTAATTCGTGCACGTTTACAAGAAGTCGGCGACATGACGACTTCAAACAAGTCCGTCTATACCATTGCTCTGATCCACCCTAAATGGGTGCGTGTTTATGCCAGTGAAATGGATCTTGGATATATCAACATGGGCGCAGCAGCACAAGTCATTCGTGACTCACAACCGAATCAGCCCATCACAGGAAAAATTGGTTATATCTCATCTGTGGCAGAATTTACCCCGAAAACGGTACAGACCGAAGATATTCGCACGACTTTGGTGTATGAAGTCCGAATTTATGTCGATGACCCGAATGACCAGTTGAAGATGGGACAACCTGTGACAGTGAACATAGCCAAATCATCGCGTCCAACTGCCACGAACAATCCTTAAGGAATGGGAGTAAGTCGATGTCAGTAGAGAGCATTGTAATTGCCACGGATTTAAACAAAACCTTTAAAACAGAACAAAAAGGTTTGGATGATGTGCAGGCTTTGCAAGGCATAAATATGCAGATCAAGGCAGGACAACTAACGGCTTTGGTTGGGCCTGATGGTGCAGGTAAAACCACATTTTTAAGATTGATCGCAGGTTTATATGAGCCAACCACTGGAAGCTTAAAAGTCTTAGGAATGGATGTCGCCAAAGATCCACAATCTGTGCAAGATCGTATCAGCTACATGCCGCAAAAGTTTGGTTTGTATGAAGACCTCAGCATTCAAGAAAATTTAGACTTGTATGCGGATTTGCATGGCGTGCCAATGGACGTTCGCAAGGAGCGTTTTGCACGTTTGCTCAAGATTACCGACTTGGCGCGCTTTACTGAACGTCCCGCAGGAAAACTCTCTGGAGGCATGAAGCAGAAGTTAGGTTTGGCCTGCACTTTAGTCCGTTCACCTGAACTATTGCTGTTGGATGAGCCAAGTGTCGGTGTCGATCCACTCTCACGCCGTGATTTGTGGATCATCATTGAACAGTTGGTGAGGGAGGAGAACTTAAGTGTCATCCTCAGTACTGCGTATATGGATGAAGCTGAACGCTGTCATCAGGTTTATGTCATGTTGGATGGGCAAGTCTTAAAGCAAGGTACACCCGATGAACTGACGGCTCAGGCACAGGGACAAACATGGCAAGTAAAACCCAGTCCCAACATGAAGGCACGGGTATTACAAGCACATTTACTCGATAATCAATATTATATTGCCGATGCAGTTCCCAAAGGAGATGTAGTGCGTTTTATTACTCGAACTGAAAGCCCATCACTCCCAGCAGATCTTTTGCCCAAAGGCGTTGTTGCAGAACCGAGAGCAGCAGATCTAGAAGATGCATTTATGTTGCTTTTACATGAGGCGAAACATATTCAAAAAACGGTATTGGCACAGGAAAATTTAGCTTTAGACCCTTCAATAACTTTGATAGAAAACTCTGATCCACCACAAGTGAAAACAGAGCAGAATGTAAAACAGCAGCTCGAAAAACCTGTGATTGTGGTGAAGGATTTGGTACGCACTTTTGGCGACTTTACCGCCGTAGCTAGTACCTCGTTTGATGTATCTCGAGGCGAAATTTTTGGTTTACTTGGCCCCAATGGTGCAGGTAAGACCACGACGTTTCGTATGCTTTGTGGTTTGCTGCCCGCCAGCAGTGGTGTGTTGGAAGTGGCAGGCATGAATTTGCGCACAGCTCGTGCACAGGCAAGGGCAAAAATTGGTTATGTATCGCAGAAGTTTGCCCTGTATGGCAGTTTGAGCGTACTGGATAATCTAAAGTTTTTTGGTGGGGCGTATGGCTTATCAGGCAAACAGTTAAAGCAGCAAATTGATAAAGCATTGCTCCAATTTGAACTTAAGCCACATGCTAAAAGTGGTGATCTACCAAATGGTTTTAAACAACGTTTGTCGATGGCAGCAGCACTGTTACATCAGCCTGAAATTATATTTTTGGATGAACCGACCAGTGGTATTGACCCTTTAGCAAGGCGTTCTTTTTGGTACACCATTGGAGAGTTGGCGAACCAAGGCATGACCATAATTGTGACCACACACTTTATGGAAGAAGCTGAATATTGTGATCGGATTGCGATTCAAGATGCAGGGAAATTGTTGGCGATTGGCACACCTCAACAGATTCGTGGGATGGCACAGTTAGAGGGTGTAAACGATATGAATAGCGCTTTTATTGCCATCGTTGAACAGTCCCGTGCAGACATGCAGGCCCACTGAGGAGCGTCAGATGAATCATTTCTCAGCTTTCTGGACACGACTGTTTGCCTTGACACGTAAAGAATCCAAACAGCTGCTTCGTGATAAAAGCAGTATGGCGATCGGTTTCATTTTACCGATTATTTTAATTTTGTTGTTTGGTTATGGGCTGTCTTTCGACTTAACCAACGGATGCGTCGGGGTGGTGGAGCAACAACCCACACCACAGAGTCAGCAACTGATGAGTGGGCTAAACGGCTCTAAATACATTACTGTCAAGCACTATCCCAGCTTTAGCCAAGCTGAAGCTGCAATGGGCAATGCGGAAATTGATGCCATCGTCAATATACCCAGCAACTTTGCGGAGCAATATGCAAAGGGAGTGGGTGCTGTTCAGGTCATTACCAATGGCCGTTCGACCAGTATTGCTTCGGCTTTGCAGGGTTATATTACCAGTGCGCTCAATACCACCAGTTTGATACAAACAGACCGAACCAATGCAGCTTCGGTGGGTGGCATTATCACGGTTGAACAACGTATGTGGTTTAACGAGTCTGCCAATAGTACGTGGTTTTTAGTACCGGGTTTAATTGTCTTGATTTTGACCTTGGTCGGCGCATTTTTAACAGGTTTACTGATTGCACGTGAGCGCGAGCGTGGCACTTTAGAAGCATTATATGTTACGCCCGTACGTCCTCTAGAAATTGTACTTTCAAAACTAGCGCCCTATATCGTAATTGGCATGATCGATATTGTGATGTGCTTAGTTGCAGCACATGTTTTATTTGATGTACCCATCCGCGCATCGCTGTTCTCTGTTATGAGTGCCTCTTTTTTATATTTAATGGTGTCGTTACTGCTGGGTCTGATGATTTCAGGCCTATCAAAAAGTCAGTTTCAAGCCAGTCAGATGGCACTGCTTGCCAGCTTTATGCCCGCTTTGATGCTTTCAGGTTTTGTGTTTGATACACGAAACTTACCGCTAATTGTGCAAATTATTAGTAATGTCTTACCTGCAACGCACTATATGACTTTGATTAAAACTCTATTACTCGGTGGTGATGATTGGTCTTTGTGGCTCAAAGAGTGTGGCATTTTATTGATTTATATCGTGCTACTCACAGCAATGACCGCGCGTACACTGAAAAAGCGCTTGGGCTAACGAAAGGAAAAATGGTGTTATGGCAACGTTAATGCGCTGGTTTCGTTATCCTTGGGTGCTGATCCGAAAAGAGTTTTTAGCCATTTTGGTCGATCCTGCCAATCGAGTGACCTTAATCGCGCCTGTATTTATCCAAGCGGTCTTGTTTGGTTATGCCGCAAGTTATGATGTCAATCATGTTGATTATGCCGTGCTGGATCAAAGCCGAAGCCAAAGTTCACAACAAGTTTTAGCTCATTTAGATGGTTCAGGAATTTTTAAACGAACAGCAGATTTGCAAAATAATCAACAAATCCAACAGGTGATTAATGATCGAACAGCCTTGGCGGTCATCACCATTCCTGCTGATTTTGAGGATAAGCTCAATAATCAAGAGTCGTCGCCGATTCAAGTGATTCTAGATGAGCGAAACTCATCGACCGCAAGTATGGCGGGCTCCTACATCAGCAGTGTGGTGGGGCAGGTCAATCAAGAACGTTTGGGAACCAACTCCGCGATCACGGTACAAGCGCGGACATGGTATAACCCGAATGTCGAGTCGAGATGGGGCATCATGCCATCTCTGATTGCAACTTTAAGTATGATGCAGACACTGTTACTTTCTGCACTTTCAGTAGCACGCGAGCGTGAACAAGGGACTTTTGATCAGCTCTTAGTTACACCCTATACCCCGACGCAGATTATGATCGGGAAGGCAATTCCGCCGATTATTATTGGGGTTATTCAATCTTCCATTATTTTGGCGATTATTCTGTTCTGGTTTCAGATCCCGATGAATGGCTCTTTGACCTTACTTTATTTTGGATTATTTGCCTTTAATATTGCCGTTGTGGGGGTGGGACTGTCGATTTCAGCGATTGCACTCAATATGCAACAAGCCATGTTGTATACTTTCTTTTTGATCATGCCTTTAACGCTTTTATCAGGCTTACTAACTCCTGTACAAAATATGCCTGAAGTATTGAATTGGCTGACTTATGCCAACCCGCTACGCTTTGGCATAGACTTGGTACAACGGGTGTATTTGGAAGGTGCGAGTTTTGCGCAAGTGAAATGGGACTTTGTACCGATGTTGATATTAGCCATAATTACCTTGCCTTTGGCTGCATGGTTATTTCGAAATCGTTTGTCATAATAGCGTGATATCTTTATGTATCGCTTATCGATACAGACTGTGATTCGGCATTTGACGTTAAATAATGCAATCAATATCGGTTCATGATCAAAAAAAACGATTTTTGCATTGTATTTCTGGCTTAAGCTTTTTATTATTGCCCGCTTGTTTTCGCGATCAGCTTGGAATGGAACCTTGAGTAATTTTCTAACCGAACACCTGATTCATCGAGATGAAGACTTTATGGTCATCCATAAGCCTGCAGGTATACTCACCGTTCCGGGGAAGACAGAAGACTTACAAGATTGTATGATCAATCGTTTAGTCAGACTACAACCTAAAACACTACTGATCCACCGTCTCGATCGCGATACCTCGGGTATCTTGGTTTTTGGTCTCAGTCGTTGGGGACAAAAATCCATTTCTCGTCAGTTTCAAGAACGTCAAACCGATAAAACGTATCAAGCGATTGTGGCTGGTCATTTACATGGTCAGGGCACTGTCGATGTGCCTGTCATTTATGATCCGTCCCGTCCACCGTTACATATTGCAGAGCTCAGTCATAACAAGCCTGCTGTGACAGAGTGGAAAGCCATTGAACATTTTGAAATACAGGGTCAGCCCGTGACTCGTGTAGCACTCACCCCCATTACAGGGCGCTCGCATCAACTTCGTGTACATATGCAGTTTTTAGGTCATCCTATCGTGGGAGATACGCTTTATGCTGCGCCTGACCAGCAAGATTTGATGCCGCGTTTGTGTTTACACGCAGAGCGTTTGAGTTTTCATCATCCCCAAACCGATGAACGTATCGAATTTATTTGTCCAGTACCATTTTAAGTACGTGGAATCATCAAATTTGCTCACTTTTTTAGTGAGCTTTATGTCAAAATATATTGCTTAAAGGTGTATAATTTTGCTCAAATATTAAACAATGTTTGAGCATTAAATTTGCAGTCCTAACTTGTAGATAAAGGTGGAAAAATTGCAGCAGTTTGCTATTGGTCAACGTTGGTTATCAGATACTGAAACGGAACTAGGTCTAGGAGTTCTTATTGATGTAGATGAGCGATCTGTCAGCATCTTATTCCCTAAAAGTGATGAAACACGTGTATATGCACGGAATAATGCACCTTTATCACGTATCATTTTTAACGTGAACGATGAATTACAAGATCAAGAAGGCACCAAGTGGACGGTTGAATCACATGAAGACCGTCATGGTGTGGTGCGTTATAACGTTGTTCGTCGCTTAGAAGATGGCACGGAAGAACGTAAATCACTGAATGAGACTCGCATTGGCGCTCAAATTCAGCTGTCTAAACCGCTTGATCGCTTATTGGCAAGCCAAATTGACTATAAAGAATGGTACGACTTACGTATTGAAGCGATGCTGATGCAAGCCAATATGAAGTCGAGTCCACTGCGTGGTATGGTTGGTTCACGTGTCGGTCTGATTCCTCATCAGCTGTATATTGCACACGAAGTGGGTCAACGTTTTGCACCCCGTGTCCTTTTAGCTGATGAAGTCGGCTTAGGTAAAACCATTGAAGCTGGATTGATCATCCATCAACAGCTTAAAACGGGCCGTTCAGAACGCATCCTAATTTTGGTACCCGATTCACTGCAATATCAGTGGATGATTGAAATGCGTCGTCGTTTCAATTTGAACTTCTCATTATTTGATTTAACCCGTACGGCTTCAATCAAAGAACATGATCCTGAACTGAATCCATTCCTGACTGAACAATGCATTATTGCGTCAATCGATTTGATGATTGATCATGATGACTTGCGTGAACAAGCCCTAGAAGCTGGTTTCGATCTGTTGGTGGTCGATGAAGCACATCACTTGATGTGGAATGAAGAAGACGGTGGTAATGACCGCTATGACTTGATCGAAGAGTTAGCAGAAAAAACTTCAGGTGTTTTACTGTTAACGGCAACCCCAGAACAGCTGGGTGTGGAAAGTCACTTTGCGCGTTTACGTTTACTTGACCCACAGCGTTTTAGTTCGCTGGATCGTTTCTTGGATGAAGAAACCCAGTATCAACAAACTGCAAAAATTGCTGAAGTACTGATGTCAGATATGCCACTTGAAGAAGGGCATTTGGCTGCATTGGAAGGTTTGCTAGGGCATCGCATTGAAGATGCACCCGAACAACGTTTCCGTGCCATTCATGAGCTTTTAGACCGTCATGGTACAGGGCGTATTTTGTTCCGTAACACCCGTGAGGCCATTCAAGGTTTCCCAGGTCGTGACTGTCAGCCTGCACCTTTGCCTGCACCAGAAAACTGGTCTAAAGATGGTAAATTGCGTGAACAAATGTGGCCAGAAGAAGCGCAGCTTGACGGTGCGTGGATGGAAGCTGACCCACGTGTCATGTGGCTCATGGAAAAACTACGTACAGACTTAAAACACAAAAAAGTGTTGCTTATTGCACGTAGTGGTCCCGTAGTTGAAGCGCTTGAAAACGTACTCCGTTTACATGCGGGTATTCGTACTGCAATGTTCCATGAAGGCATGAGTTTACTTGAGCGTGACCAAGCGTCGGCTTACTTTGCTGAAGAATCTTATGGTGCACAAATTTTACTGTGCTCTGAAATTGGTTCTGAAGGTCGTAACTTCCAGTTTGCATCAGATCTGATTTTATTTGATTTGCCTGCAAACCCTGATGTACTTGAACAACGTATTGGCCGTTTAGACCGTATTGGTCAAGAAAATCGGATTCAAATTCATGTGCCGTATTTGATTGGTACAGCGCAAGAACGTATGTTCCGTTGGTATAACGAAGCATTAAATATTTTCAGTAATATCTCGCCAACGGCGCAAACTTTACAAGAAAACTTTATTGTTGAATTGAAAGATTGTTTACTGACAGATAAAGGTCAGCAGTTTGATGACTTACTCGAAGCGGTCAGCGTACAACGTGAAGCCTTAGAAGCAGAGTTGCAATCAGGTCGTGACCGTTTGCTTGAATATAACTCTTGTCGTCCAATTGTGGCGCAAGAAATTGTGCAAGCGCTTGAGTCTTATGATGACAACACCACTTTGCCAATGTTTATGAAGCGTTTTATGGCGTCGACAAACATTGATTTTGACGAACAAAGCAACGGTACAGTCATCATTAAACCAACCGATCAAATGCAAGTTCAAGGCCTAACCTTTGACGAAGAAGGTATGACTGCGACTTTCTACCGCGATCAAGCTCAGATACGTGAAGATGCTCAGTATTTAACCCTTGAACATCCATTTACTGAAAGTGTGATGGAAATGATCAACACTCAAGGTTTTGGTAGTACCAACGTTGCAGTGTTGAAGTCAGCTGCTTTACCACAAGGTTCGGTGTTGCTAGAGGTGTGGTTTAAGGTCGATGTGGTTGCACCGAAAGCATTGAATTTGCCTTCAAGCTTACCGCAGCAGCTGGTTCGCGTTTTGTTGAGTGAAAAGGGTCAAGACCTGTCGCAGAAAATTGCGCCTGAAATCTTAAAACCGTACTTGCATCATTTGGATGGTAATAGCTGTCGTCAAGTCGTGAAAGCACGCCGTGAAGTGATTGAACAGCGTTATGTACAAGCATTAGAGCTTGCACGTGCAGCTTTACCAAGCTTTGTGCAACAAGCGAAAGAAGTCTACGGTAGTAAGTGGCAATACGAAATTGACCGTCTGACTTACTTAAAGCAGTTTAATCCGAGTATTCGTGAAGATGAAATTTCGTGCCTACAAAAACTGCAAAAAGAAGGTCTTGGTTTGCTCGATGGCCTATCGGTTACACCAGAAGCAATTCAAGTGATGGTTGTGGTTAAACCATAATTGGAATTGCTGTATGAAAAGCACCTTCGGGTGCTTTTTTAATGGATCCTTAAAAAAGGGATGTCTAAGTTGTATTTGAAAAGTAATTCATTGAAATTTTAAGCGCTTGCTTATGCTAGAATTTTCGCCATTAAAACTCTAATGTATCGAACAATAAATTATGTCTAAAGCTCTAGTAGCAATGGGTTCAAAAACAACACATGGTGGCATAGTCACTGAGTGTGAAAATAGTTTTGTGATCAATGGCATTGCTGTGCATTTAAATGGAATGAAGCACTTTTGTCCAAAGTGTCGAATGGTGGTTTCTGCGATTGCAGCAGATCAGAGTACAACGGTCTTGGGGCGTGCTGTGGTGATTGCAGGAGACAAAACCAACTGTGGCGCTACTTTTTTAGCTAATCAGAACTTAACTGTTTCTACAAAGTGATCTCAGATCAATCCCAGAATATTTTTAAAAATTGGCGGAAGTGATCAAAGTTCATGACTTAGGATTCATCCTGCGCCATTTCGTTTGGATTAAAAAAAGATTATGGTAAATAGGCTATAAAAATAGATTTGAATGACATGAGCAAACCAGCCTTACACTTTACCCATGCAAACGGCATTCCCTCGGGCAGCTATCAAAAATTTTTCCAATTTTTAAATAAAGATTTTGATGTCAAAGCGATCCCGATGATTGGTCTAGATCCGCACTATCCTGTGGAATACCGTTGGGAAGCGTTGGTGGACCAAGTTATTTCAGATATTGAGCAGCAGTTTCCACGGCAACAAGTGATTGGTTTAGGGCATTCTTTTGGTTCTTTACTTACGCTTATGGCGGCTTATAAAAAACCACAGTTGTTTTCTCAAGTGATTATCATGGATCCACCGTTTGTGATTGGTTCCAAGGCCTTTTTATTTGAAGCGTTACAAAAGCTGGGATCAAAGTCCATTGAAAAACTTACCCCAGCTGCGGTGACCGTCAAACGTCGTGATCATTGGGAAAGTATTGAGCAGGCCAGTCAGGCGCTTAGACCGAATCGTATTTTTAAAGATTTTGATGAACAGTGTTTTGCGGACTTTATAGCGTGTGGTTTAAAAAGTGATCCGACTCGAAATGGGGTGACGTTAACCATTCCCAAACATACTGAAGCTGAGATCTTCAGGACAGTGCCTGCATGGTGGTGGCGTACCCCACGCAAAGCACCTGCTATGCCGATTCATGTGTTGACTGCAAAAGATAGCCATTTCTATAAGCAAGGTTTACCCCAAGGGATGAAAAAAACCTATGCGATCGACTATAGTGTGCTTGAAGGTGGGCATATGTTTCCGCTAGAACAACCGAAACAGATCGCAGAATTTGTGCACCAGCTCATTAAAGAGCAACAGCGAAACAAATAAGAAGATATTTCAGCGAATCTGTTGGGTGTAATCACAGATTAGCGAATCATCGCTTCATCCAAATGGCGTGAACCTTCCAAAATCATGCGAATCATGATCATGGTTTGTTCAGCCATTTTTTTACGCTCTACACTTGGCATATCAATCACTTTGGCACCCATATTGAAGACCAATTGGGTGATTGCCATGGACACCAATTCAGGGTGGAAGAGTTTACTATTATTTAAACGTTCTAAACGAATTAAATCGTCTTTGAGCTCTTGCTGGAAATAATTCAACTGTCTTTCGACCGCATTTTTATAAGATGCTGAACCCGTATATGCTTCGCGTAATAGCAGGCTTAAGTTGCCGTCATCCGCATCTAGTTGTTCAATAAAAACTTCGACTGAGCTACGAATAATACTTTCTTGGAGAATGGCCTTAATCCGTGCTTCATGCAAAATTTGGCGTAGCACAACACCTGCACGTTCAATCAATTCAATAGCAAGTTCATCGGTATCTTTAAAATGACGATAAAAACTATTCGGCGCAATGCCTGCTTCACGTGCGACTTCACGCAAGCTCAGGGATGCAATACTTTTTTCAGGACCAATCAAATTTAAAGCAGCTTGAAACAGTTCATCTTTTGTAATCGTTGCTTTTCGACCAACACTACGTGCAAGCACTGGTGCATGTTTTTTTGAAGCTTCATGCTCTGTGTTGGTTGTATGGGTTTGAATGGTGGTCGGTGTCATATTTATCAAGTAATTAAATCAATCGGTTCATTATAGCCCCACTGGTCGGCATTGTGAAACGAAACGAAACAATCAGAGTATATATACAAATATATATACATGTGTATAATAATTCAAAATCTATGGCGTGGTCCTTTACTATGCAGATCCTTGAAAAAACTAAATCTTCTTTAACTGAGTATGCTGAGAGTGTTATAGACCGACACACAGCTAACTTTTGGCTTCAAAAAATCAACCCACTTTGGTCGATACACCAAGCTTTGGGTAAAGTGGTAAAAAAAGAGCAAGTTGCACACGATATGGTGAGTTTGACGCTGCAAACCAACCGTCACTTTCAAATGGGCCAAGCGGGACAACACCATCCTGTATATGTCGTGGTTCAAGGCGTACGTTATGAACGTACCTATAGTTTGACCCAGATTGATGTGCAACATGTCTTACTGAATGTAAAAATGGTAGACCAAGGTAAGGCAAGTCATTGGCTTTGTGAGCAGGCTCAAATCGGCGATGTTTTGGAGTTCGGTCAGCCTTATGGCGATATGCAATTGACTGTAAATGATCAACAGTTAATTTTACTCGCTGCGGGCAGTGGTATTACCCCCATGCTGAGTTTACTGAAACGTTTAGAAAAGACCGCTAAGCTTAAAAAGCAGCCTGTACATTTGATGTATTGGGTGAAAAAGCATACTGATGCTGCATTCAAAGTATATTTTGAGCAGTTGGCAACACAATATTCAAACTTCACATTTAGCATGTTTTATACCCAAGAGTCAGATGAAGGTGAGCGTTTAAATCAAAACCATGTGTCTAGACTGGATCATATTGAAAATGCAACGGTATATGCATGCGGCCCTTCAGGGTTTGTGGCTACGGTTGAGCAGCTTTTCGCTCATGCCAACACCTTAAAAACTGAAGCGTTTAGCATGAGCCCCTTTGCAAATGATGATGTTGGTTTTGTGAATATTACCTTAACAAAGTCGAAGAAGATTTTAAGCATTCCAAAAGGTCAATCCATTCTTGCAAGTTTGGAACAGCAAAATGTGAAGCCTCAGCATGGCTGCCGTATGGGAATCTGTAATAAATGTGCCTGTAACAAAGTCGAAGGTTCGACTAAAAACTTGGTTAATGGTGCACAAAATTCTGAGCCTGGAAATTTTCTAAAAATTTGTGTTAATACGGCACAAACCGATCTTATTGTTGATTTATAAGGGGAATAAATACAATGAATATGCCTGTTAAAGTTGAATATTTTAAAAACCCGAAGAATCGTGAGTTAACGACATTTGAGTTAGATGAACTTGCACGTGAGCTAGATGCCATTAAGCAAGAAGTACTGGATGATATTGGCGAGAAAGATGCGCAATATATTCGTCGTGTCTATGCAGCGGTGCGTTATGCATCTATTGCAGGTCGTGCATGTTTATTTGCAGGTTGGTTCCCACCTGCATGGGTGTTGGGCACGGGCTTGCTGAGTTTTGCCAAGATTATGGAAAACATGGAATTAGGTCATAACGTGATGCACGGTCAATATGACTGGATGAACGACCCTAAGTTTAATGGTCAAAACTATGAGTGGGACATCGTAGGTACAGCAGACAATTGGCGTCAGACCCATAACTACAAGCATCATACCTATACCAACATTAAAGGAATGGATGATGACATTGGCTATGGTCTGCTTCGATTATTCCCTGAACAACGTTGGAAACCGGGCTTTTTATTACAACCGATTTATAGCATTCCATTTTGTTTGTTGTTCCAATGGGGCGTTGCGATCCAAAACTTGGAATTAGGCAAATACTTCAAGGGGCGTAAAAGCAAAGCGCAGACTTTAGCCGAATGGAAACCTATGCAGCGCAAAATTGGTAAACAATTGTTTAAAGATTATGTGTTTTTCCCACTCATTGCAGGACCTGCGGCGTTGCCTGTCTTTACAGGGAATTTGGTTGCAAATGGTATCCGTAATATGTGGACATTTAGTGTAATTTTCTGTGGTCACTTCACCAAAGATGTCGAAGTTTTCCCGAAAAAAGTACTGGAAAATGAAAGCCGTGGTCACTGGTACATGCGCCAAATTCGTGGTTCGTCGAATTTAACCGGTTCAGAAGCATTCCATATTTTGACAGGGCACTTAAGTCATCAAATTGAGCATCACTTATATCCAGATGTACCTGCGCGTCGTTACCGTAAAATGGCACCGAAAGTACAAGCGGTGTGTGAAAAGTATGGCATTAACTATAACAATGCCAGTCTAGTAAAACAGTATGGTAGCGTCATCAAACGTATTGTGAAATATGCGTTTCCCTTTAAAAAGTAAGTAAAAAAGCCACTTCATTTGAAGTGGCTTTTTTTGTTATTTACTAAATTGACGTAATGTCTTTACCAGATGATGGTAATCACCTTGTTTGGCGATATTGAGCACATGTTCAATTTCGTGTTTTAACCATTTTTGTTTTGAAGCATTAAAAGCGAACTGCGCCAATAATACAAAGGGACTTTCACCGAATTTGATCGAAAGACCTTTGACATACTTGGGTGGAGATAACTGTTCCATACTGATGCCTTTTTATAATTTAAGTGGAATGGTTCTCAAAATATTTTTATTAGGCAAAATTTATCATAAATATATTTTTTGGTAAATAAAACACACTGAATTTTAATAATAAATATTTTTAAAAATTCAATATGGCTAATTATTAACCTATACTTAATAATTAGCTTATTTGGCGCTGATTTGATGTATTTGACAAGTCAGGAAGACTTAAATCTGTCCCTACCAAATAGCTAAAATCAGCCAAAGACAACATTTGTTTATCTTCAATGCTATTTCCATAAGCATAAACGGCATGATAACTATCCAGCTCATATTTTTCTTGGATACGTTGCGCTTTGTAGTCACAGCTACAGTCAGCAGTCAGATAGCGCCCTGTATAGCGTTGCCGGTCTTGTTCAACTTGGGTACAGATCAGATCAATTGAGAGTATTTCACACACATATTTTAAATAGATATCAATTGAAGCAGAGACCAAAACCACATCATCGCCCAAACTTTGGTGTTGCTTTAGTTGGCTATAAAGTGCTGGGTTAAGTCCTTTGATTAAGAGTTCTGCATAGCGTTTTGCATAAGCGTCAATTTCGCTGACTTCAGCTTGCTTAAACATCGCATGGAAGAGTTTAGAGCGCATATCATGCGCAGGATAAAAACCTAAATAATAACTTTGAATATAAGGCAGAACTTTTAAGCCTTGTAGGGCAATATGCCGTTTCGAGTGTACATAGAAGATGAACCCCGTAAAACTATCTTTGTCATACAGGGTGCCATCAAAGTCAAATAAGGCTAGATTTTTATGCGCTTTGCACGTTGCATGCATGTTTGATAACGTCCATTGACACGAGTGGCAAACCAGTTGGTATTATAGTCACGGCTGAGCTTCGGACCAGAAATGACGACTTCTGGCATCATGGCATAGAAAGGTTCTTTTTTAGTGACTTCTTGATAAAGCTTAGCCACAGCGCGATAGGTTGCTGTATCTTCAAATTTCTTCTCTTTCTCTTTTTTCAGGTCAGAGCGAATTTGACGTGGAGTAACCAAAATATTGTGCTGAGCAAAAACGCTGATGAGTTCACGCTCTGATTGACTCTTTGCAGATTTAGGTGAGCCATCTTTGCCATAAAGCAACAAGTCACCGTCTAAATCAAGTTCAGCTTCAGTTAAGTCATTTAACATACTTTGGAAAGCTGCATTTCGACTTGAGTACATACCCGAGTTATAGTCAGCAAAACGGTAAAGCGGTTTGTCATAGTCAGCAGGGTACATCATCAGTCGGTGGATGCCGTAGTACAGACCACCATATTGGCTATAAAGGTCGGTACGTAGGCCAGCCATGCTGCCACCTTCGCGTTTATTGTCTTTGGCATAACCGATATGCACTTGCATTGAACCCAATGTAGTAATTGGGTTCATTTTTTCGCCCACGTCTTGACCCACAAGTTTGGCTGCACCTGTGAGTGCACTGACGTGATAGTGCTTTGACATATAGTCAAAAATTTCACGGTACAGTTCATCCAGTTCACGTTCTGTTTTAACGCGGCGCATTTGGCTTAAATAGTTATCTTCAGGGCTTGGCTGCTCTTTTAAAACCTGTTGGAAATAGCCTGCAATGGTGCCACCAATGGCATCGCCGAGCTTATCTTTAAATTTTTCATCTAAGCGATCTTGGACTTCTTTAACCGCTTTTTCACCTAAACCGTAAACTTGTGGGTCTGCAACAAAGTTAGACTCTTGATCAACCACGGCAATGATCGAACACATATTCTCTTTATTTTGCGGAATACCAAACTGCTCTGAAATATCGTAAATATCTTCAGCCCATGAACGGCGGTCATTTACGCGTCCGGGAATGATGCGTGCGATTTGTTCAGCATTGAGCTTAGGCTCATCATCTGTCCACCATGAACGATCACCGCAGGCGGTTAAGCCTATAGATATGGCCAAGACACTTAGTGTTTTTAAACCAGAAGAAAGAAACAGCTTTTTATTCATAAACAGAGAACACATGATAAAAGGTGAGCCGAAACAGCAGGTGCAGTATACTATGTCGGTCGAAAAAGTGATGAATTTATATGTATATTGGTCGGTATCAACTGTCAAATCATTTGATTGTTGTTCCGATGGCAGGTGGGTTCGATTATTAAGAATAATGAATGTTATTCAGCCTGTTATCTGTTTTATTATGACGGATGGCGCAAAATTAGTGTAATAGATTGAGGAGAACTTAACTTATGATTCTTCCATTTTTTGAACTTCTTTTTTTAATAAATCAAACAGAAAATAGTCCAACGAATAGACTGTAATGAGATTCTAAAAACAAATTTAAATTAATATTTGAAAAATAAAGTAAAAGGGTTAAGATCTAAAATTAGATCAAAAAATATACTTGTAATAATAATGAGGGGAATATGGAAAATTTTATTAATAGACTAAGAAGCCATATTGAGCATGTGAAAAAAGTAGGGGGCCACTGTACTACAGAAGAAACAACTAAGCAGGCTTTAATCCTTCCTCTATTAGATATTTTAGGTTTTAGCCCTTATGACCCGACCAAGGTGCTTGCAGAATTTGCAGCTGATTTTCCAGGTGTGAAATCTACAGAAAGAGTTGATTATGCCCTTTACTGTAATGGGCAACCTGTAATGTTTATTGAAGCAAAACCTTATGTTGCTAATTTAACGAATCATGCTCCGCAGCTATCTAGATATTTTAATAGTAGTTTAGGGGTGACGATTGGCACGATCACAAATGGTAAAGAATGGAGATTTTTTACTGATTTAATTAATCCAAATGTGATGGATGATAAGCCATTTTTAACAGTTGATTTTACGAAGAATAAAGCCGAGGATTTGACACAGCTAGCTGAGTTTAAACATGATAATTTTCATGTAGAAAAGCTACGCTTTTTTGCTGAAGAAAATCAATATATCCAGCAGTTTAAAACTGTAATAAAAAGAAGTATTAATGAAGTTGATATTGATTTTGTTCGCTATGTGGCTCAACAAGCAAGTATTCCTCGTCAATTAAACACTAAATTTTTAGAGTCAATTCAGCCTTTTGTAAAACAAGCTGTTGAGCAGTCAATTAGTGATACCGTTGTTAAAGGACTATCTTCGCCTACAATTATTACTGCCCAGCCAGTTGAACAAAAAGTAGAGGAGACTATTGAGATTGTACCCGAAAGCTCAACACTATCTGACATTGTTAACTCTGAAAATGAAAGAATTGTGACTACTGTTGATGAACAGGAGTTAAGTCGTATTGTGACAGAGCTCTTTCCAGAAGTTGAATTGGTGGCTAAAGACACAGAAAGCTATTTTAGCGTGCTGTTTCAGAATAAAAATAATCGCTGGTTATTTAGATATGATGTAAATCGTAAGAGACCAACCATTCAGTTTGCAGTAGCAATTGATGACTATCGAAAAAAAGAGTTAGAGCGGGCAGGATTGGAAGTGCAAAATAACGGTCAAGTTTTTTTAGATAAACCTGAACACATATATAGAGCCGTAGGCATTTTAAAAGATTGCTTGGATTACTGTAGTAATGATGACAACTTTAAAAGAGCATCTAATTCCTAATAGAAAAAGCCACTTTATAAGTGGCTTTTTCATAGCACAGTAAAACTTCACATACTTGAGAGATAGGATAGACCTTACTTTGTCATTACAAGTCATCCTTGGACGTGACCGTCTTGCAAAGGTATCAAACGATGTTTCTAATTTTCGATGAACTATGAATAAGAGTTATGGAGTACAGCCAAAGGCTCGATAACAAGCCTCAAAATGAACCGTACCGGGTTTGTCGGAGAGTCAATATTCTGAGAAACTATCCCGATGACAAAATTAAAATATACCCCTGAAATCAGAGAAAGAGCGGTTCAATTACTAATTGAATCTGAAAAAGATTATCCTTCTACTTGGGCAGCAATCACAGCTATTGCTCCTAAAATCGGTTGTACTCCTGAAACATTGCGTGTTTGGTATTTAAAGCATCTGGATCAACTAAATCCTGCCAAAGTACAACAGATATCTGACCAAGAAAAAATGAAGCAAATGGAACGTGAAATTAAAGAATTAAAACGTGCCAATGAAATTCTACGCAAAGCAGCCGCTTTTTTCGCCCAGGCGGAGCTCGACCGCCCACACAAATAATGGTGGATTTTATCCATAACAATAAAGATCGATATGGTGTTGAAGCGATTTGTAGAATTTTACCTATCGCACCTTCAACCTATTACCGGACTTTAGATCTCGCGGACAATCCAGAACATCGAGCGAAACGAGATTTACATGACTTGCATCATGCTGAACAAATTAAACGAATTTGGAAGGAAAGTTCAGGTCGATATGGTGTACGTAAAGTCTGGCAAAAATTAAAACGTGAAGGCTATATTATTGCACGCTGTACAGTTGCTCGATTGATGCAAAAGCTAGGTATACAAGGTGTTTGGCGTGGTAAGAATAAACAAACTACTCGTAACCGAGATGACCAAAAACGGGCAGATGATTTAGTGAAACGTAATTTTAATGCTGATCATCCAAACCAACTATGGGTGGGTGACTTTACGTATATTCAAACTCATTCAGGCTGGGTATATACCGCATTTGTTATTGATGTGTTCTCACGAGCAATTGTTGGATGGAAAGTATCTACACGGATGAATACAGATATGGTGCTCGATGCATTGGAGCAAGCATTGCACGATCGAGGTATGCCTAAGAATGTGATTCATCATTCAGATAGAGGTGTTCAATATCTTTCTATTCGCTATACCAATCGTTTAGAAGCTGCAAATTTACGAGCATCAGTCGGTACAACTGGTGATTCATACGATAATGCTCTGGCTGAAACGGTGAATGGCTTATACAAAACAGAGGTGATTGAATATTTAAAAGCAGATTGGCAAGGTTTAGCAGATGTACAACTTGCGACACTAAACTGGGTATATTGGTTCAATAAAAAGCGTGTACACAGTGCACTGGGTTATGTATCGCCTTTTGAGTTTGAAGCAATGTACTATGATAAGATTAACCCGTTAGGTCAGGTGGCCTAACTTAAATAAAAAAATCTCCGACAAACCCGGTACGGTTCAAAAGCTTATCAAAGAGTAGGCTTCCTTATTTGTGCTATAGTTTAATTGTTACTTAGCAGGTAGAACAATATGAATATCTGTATTGGTGGTGACTTGGATGGTCAAGTAGTGATTTTAAATAAGATGCGATTTAATGCAAAAGAGATAGATCAAAATAAATCATCGAGCTATATCAAGCAAAAGTATGTTAAGGGCGATCAAGTCTTTAATTTTTGGCGACATGCAGAAATGAAAATATGGGATGTCACCCATCAAGTTGAGTTGATTTTAGGAAAGAAAAATTAGCTAGAAGCGGGCAAATAAGCTTTATTCGCTTTTAGTGAAGATTTTCTTATCAATATGGATAAAAAAGCATTTCATGTGAGGTTGGGTGGTAGCAATAAAATAATATGTTAAGGTCTATCTATTGCACGCTAAAAAGCTTATAGTGATAGTGTATTAGAATTATTTATTTTATTGTATTTACTAAAGTTATTTCGCAATTGATTCAACTCTGCGGTTTATCCGATGTATATGATTTAAAAGATTAATTCTTATATTTTTCAAAATTTAAGAGAATATTTATGTCAAACATTACAACTGGTACCGTTAAGTGGTTTAATGAAACTAAAGGCTTTGGTTTTATTTCTAGCGATACTGGAGAAGACGTTTTTGCACACTTTAGCGAAATCCAATCAAACGGTTTCAAAGTGTTGAATGAAGGTCAACGTGTTCAGTTTACGATTGTAGCTGGCAAGAAAGGCCCTCAAGCAAGCTCTATCACAGTAATCTAAGAATATTGTGAATTAAAAAACCCGCTTCAGTTAGCGGGTTTTTTAATGGCAGCTTATTTACTACTCAGTTGTTAAGGAGTCGTACGCTCACTATCTTTAAGCGGTGAATGGCTTATTTAAAAAATATATGAACAAATATTAATTGATCTATAAGAAATCTTTTGAAGGACTTATTAAGAATAGTAGAAAAATCCCTAGATAAAGGGATTTCAATGCCAAGTAATCAATATAAGAATATGAATGAGGTGAAATTGTGATATTTGCTATGACACCGTAAAAGACTCTAGGAACGAGTTTAGTGATGAAAGTGTAAAAGCTGACTCGGAAAAATGGAGTGATCTATGAGTATTGTTAAATTACATGAAGTGAAGCGCCACTTACACTATGCCGATGATAGCAATGATGTTTCATTAAAAAGCTTTATTGTTGCTGCTGACGCTATAATTAAAAATTATATTAGACTTCTTTCATAAATCATTTTTTACTCAGCTCCAAGTTATAGATTCCAGCAATTAAATTGAATCTCAAACCGAGTATTTTCCCTCTATTTCGATAACGTTCGGCAAGGATCTTGAAGGTTTTCAGGCTGCCAAATACATGCTCAATACCTATTCTTCTTTTATTGATTTCCTGATTATAGATTTTTAGTTCAGGATCCAATTTACAACGTCTTTTTGCTTTTAATGGCAACAGGCTATTCGGATACAATGCATAAATTCCCTGATAGCCTTTATCTGCAAGAACAAAGGCTTCTGAAGGAATCAGCTTTATGTTTCTTTTAAATAGCTCGAAATCATGTACAGCACCGCGACTGCTACATAAACTCAGTATTTGCTGAGTCTTGTAGTGAATCATGGCCTGTACTTTGAAGGTATGGGTCTTTTTCTTGCCGCTATAGCTTTTCTTCTGTTTTTTTAGGCCTTTGGATTGGAATTTCTGTGGCATCTACGATCACAACATTCCAGTCTATGCCTTCACCTTCGGGCAAATCTTTGGGTAAATTAAAAAGATTGGAGCGAATCAGGCAGTCTTCAACATGACGTACAATTCGTGAGGCTGTGGGCTCTGAAACCCCGTAACTCGTCGCAACGTGAAATAAGGTTCGGTATTCCCGCCAATAGCTCAGACAGAGCAGAACCTGATCCTCCAGGCTTAACTTGGGCTGTCTGCCTTTAGCTGGAACATGCTTCTGCAATTGCTCAACCATTAAATAAAAGGTTGACCATGAGATGCCCGTATATCGCTTAAACTGTGTTTCAGAAAGCTTCTTTGAATTGATGTATTTCATCCGCAGATTATGCACGAATGCTAAGAAAATTAGAGTGAAAATATCAATCAAAAAGGTGGTCATTTTTTGATTTATGAAAGAGATCTATTACAGATAATTTTGGATCGGAATATCCATCTGCCATTAAACAAGCTGCTTTACTATTAATTGAATACTGGGAACAGCACAGAAAAGATGGGGGAGAGGTGTCTGTGAATGGTAACTACCTGCCAATACCCGTACTCTCTTTGCTTAATCTATATCGTAAGCCCACTGTTTGATAGGTGATGTAGATAATTGTATGTATCTTTAGGCATGGGATATTTGAAATCACTGCATTGTAATTGAGAATTATTTGCATTTATTGGGTTTGTGCGTTAGAATCAATTTCAAGAATAAAATAAAATTTGACAATGATGTTTCATTAACCCAGCTCTATTGATTCTCCAAAGGCTGGGTTTTTTATCTGCTTTAACAAAAAATAAAATTAGGTTAAATTATACCGATTGTTAAAATAATTATGAGAATAAAAGATCATGAACAAAAAATTTGAATTACATGTACTCAGCCAAATCTATGACTTTCTAATTGAAAGAGAAGGATTCACTGCTCTAAATCTTCATTTTAAAGTTATGGAATTCTTTAGGGAGTTACATGTAGGGGATAAGAGGGATTTTGTTGTTTTGGCCCCGAATAAAATTTCAGGTAATTTCGGTGAGGTTACTCATATTCATTTATTAAATATTCCACATTTCCATGAAAAGGAAAAATTCATTCATTGGGCACATAAAGCTTTAAATCGCTAAGTACCTCATCTGTAAAGAAAGAGAATGAGGTTGTTTCATAAATTAAACATTGAAATCTTTAGATTTTGATAAGTTATATTTTTAAATCGTGCTAGGCAAAAATGATGAAAATATTTGCAATAGTAAGTTTAGTTTTAATGCTGGGATTAACGGCATGCCAAAAAAGAGATACAGATACGAAAGAGCAGGATAAAACTACAACGCCACATTCCATGGATAAAGATCAGTAAGAAAAAGCTCGCCAAATGGTGGGCTTTTTCAAGAGTTTAAATGGTATAGTAGCGCTGTCATTTAAGTACTTTTTTCTATGTCTGAAACCTATAAATACATTTACACCCAAATTAGTACATTTGGATCATTACCTACACATAAAGTTCTTATAAGTAGTGTGGGAAGGAAGACAAAATTAGTTTTCGCTGATAATACTTTTGTTTATAGTACCGTTTCTGATTGGGCTTTAAATCATTCGGGTCTTGATTCTAGGAAATCAATATGGTCTGAAGAGCCTAAGTCATTTTTAGACAGTGAAAAAACAAGATTAAGCGTCTATAGAGCCTCACATCCTGCTTTTATCACTGAAGCAAGCATTGGTTAAACACTAGTATTTTGTATGCTGCTTATGTAATAACTGCTTATATTACAAATAAAGTTTGCTTTGCAGGTGTTAAGGGCGTATAAAGCTAACTCGTTGATGCGGGATGGAGCAGTCTGGTAGCTCGTCGGGCTCATAACCCGAAGGTCGTTGGTTCAAATCCAGCTCCCGCTACCAACGAAAAAGATTCAAAGTTTATAGCCTAGTCTTCACAGATTAGGCTTTTTTTATGGCTGGTTAATTTTATACATAGCGGTTTCTAAGAACGTGCTTTTATACAAGTTACTGGAATGGTGTGTAAGCAGTGAAAGCACAGTATTTCTAGAAAACATCAGAGTTGTAAGTGACGTAAAACAGGTTTAAGTCTTATTCTGATTCTAAAGGCATAATGGGTTTTCCAAATAAACCAATATTTTTATCCCCCCATTGTTTTAATGCAACCAAAATAGGGGCTAAAGAAGTGCCTAGTGTTGATAATCGGTATTCTACTTTAGGAGGAACAACGGCATAAACCTTTCGTAGAATCAGTTGATCCTCTTCAAGTTCACGTAATTGTCTAGTGAGCATTTTTTGAGTGACATTTGGAATTTTCTTTCTCAGTTCATTAAACCTTAAAACATCATCTTCTAATAAATGCCATAAGATAATACTCTTCCATTTACCATCAAGTAAGCCTATGGCAGCTTCAACAGAACATCCTGGTGTGCAATCAAAACGCGAATGTTTTAGCTTACCCATTTCAATAGTATCCTTTTGGTAACTATAAGACGAATTTGTCTGTATAACTCAAAAAAGAATATTAAGTAAACTCAAATAACAAAACAAGAGGACAAGTGAATGAAGGCTATTTCTTATATTGATGGTATGGATCATGGATTTCAAAATCCACTGGTAGATATTGAAAAAGCGATGCCGAGCTTAAAAGATCGGGATTTGTTGGTTAGAGTCAAAGCGATCTCGGTTAACCCTGTCGATACTAAGGTTAGACGAAATCCTGTCGCAGCAGGCAATACACGTATCTTAGGATGGGATGCAGTGGGTGAGATTGTTGAAGTCGGTTCTGGCGTGCAACACTTTAAAGTCGGTGATCAGGTCTGGTATGCGGGTGATTTAACTCGGGATGGGAGTAATGCTGAGTATCAAGCAGTCGATGAGCGTATTGTTAGCTTAAAACCTCAAAGCCTGAGTGATGCTGAAGCTGCTGCACTGCCATTAACTGCTATTACGGCGTGGGAAATGTTATTTGATCGTTTCAATGTTGATTTAGACAAATTTGATAATATTTTAGTGATTGGAGGCGCTGGAGGTGTAGGGTCTATTGCGATTCAATTACTCAAAGCGAAGACAAATTTAAAAGTTATTGCTACAGCATCTAGGGAAGAGACTAAAGCATGGGTTAAGTCTTTAGGGGCTGACTATGTTATCGATCATACCGAAGATTTAAACACGCAAATCAAAGCATTGAACCGTACCGGGTTTGTCGGAGATTTTTTTATTTAAGTTAGGCCACCTGACCTAACGGGTTAATCTTATCATAGTACATTGCTTCAAACTCAAAAGGCGATACATAACCCAGTGCACTGTGTACACGCTTTTTATTGAACCAATATACCCAGTTTAGTGTCGCAAGTTGTACATCTGCTAAACCTTGCCAATCTGCTTTTAAATATTCAATCACCTCTGTTTTGTATAAGCCATTCACCGTTTCAGCCAGAGCATTATCGTATGAATCACCAGTTGTACCGACTGATGCTCGTAAATTTGCAGCTTCTAAACGATTGGTATAGCGAATAGAAAGATATTGAACACCTCTATCTGAATGATGAATCACATTCTTAGGCATACCTCGATCGTGCAATGCTTGCTCCAATGCATCGAGCACCATATCTGTATTCATCCGTGTAGATACTTTCCATCCAACAATTGCTCGTGAGAACACATCAATAACAAATGCGGTATATACCCAGCCTGAATGAGTTTGAATATACGTAAAGTCACCCACCCATAGTTGGTTTGGATGATCAGCATTAAAATTACGTTTCACTAAATCATCTGCCCGTTTTTGGTCATCTCGGTTACGAGTAGTTTGTTTATTCTTACCACGCCAAACACCTTGTATACCTAGCTTTTGCATCAATCGAGCAACTGTACAGCGTGCAATAATATAGCCTTCACGTTTTAATTTTTGCCAGACTTTACGTACACCATATCGACCTGAACTTTCCTTCCAAATTCGTTTAATTTGTTCAGCATGATGCAAGTCATGTAAATCTCGTTTCGCTCGATGTTCTGGATTGTCCGCGAGATCTAAAGTCCGGTAATAGGTTGAAGGTGCGATAGGTAAAATTCTACAAATCGCTTCAACACCATATCGATCTTTATTGTTATGGATAAAATCCACCATTATTTGTGTGGGCGGTCGAGCTCCGCCTGGGCGAAAAAAGCGGCTGCTTTGCGTAGAATTTCATTGGCACGTTTTAATTCTTTAATTTCACGTTCCATTTGCTTCATTTTTTCTTGGTCAGATATCTGTTGTACTTTGGCAGGATTTAGTTGATCCAGATGCTTTAAATACCAAACACGCAATGTTTCAGGAGTACAACCGATTTTAGGAGCAATAGCTGTGATTGCTGCCCAAGTAGAAGGATAATCTTTTTCAGATTCAATTAGTAATTGAACCGCTCTTTCTCTGATTTCAGGGGTATATTTTAATTTTGTCATCGGGATAGTTTCTCAGAATATTGACTCTCCGACAAACCCGGTACGGTTCACATCTAGACTTTCAAGCACATCTGGGGAGTACATTGGTGCAAGTAAAGCTAATGAGTATAAATTTGATACTGATACTGCGGAGTTGCTATTTGAACACATGCCTTATAAAAACCTGACTGGCGAAATAGGAACGTCTATAAATGCCAGACAGGTTAAGGGCTCAGGTTTAGAACGTTATTTACCGAATGTGAATACAGTTTCTCATGCAATATTCATTCAGGAAAAACTAGATTTCAATAAAATTTCTTTTGATGCTGGTTATCGTGTCGAGAAAGTGAAACATGAGATTCAGGATCAGAGCTTTAAGTTGGCGCGTAATGCTTCAAATAGTACGCTTGAAGATAAGTCCTTTGATCTGAATAGTTTTTATATCGGATCGGAGTTTAGAGTTACAGACTCTTTAGGTTTCAGACTTCAGTACAGTGAGTCTGAACGAGCACCCGAAATCAATGAGCTCTATGCCAGCAACCCTCACTATTCAGTCATGACCCAAGAAGAAGGAAATCAACAACTCAACAAAGAAGTCATGCAGGGTTTAGAGTTTACAACTACCCTGAATTGGGACTCGACCAATATTGCGGTTTCATTGTACCAAATGGATTTTGAGGACTATTTGTATTTGTCCCACTCAGGTGCTTCTATGCGGAACCGTTTACCACTGAAGTATTGGAAGCAAACCGATACAAAAGTGAATGGTTTTGAGTTGGATATGAACCATATGTTTTCCCTCGGCAACTTTGGGGATTTAAAAGTAGGTGGTTTTGCAGATTTGGTCAAGAATAAAGCGACAGATCCTGATCGTTTACGTTTAGCCAATGATGGAATCTATTTGCCCAATATGCCAACCAACCGCTATGGTGCAAATATTGAGTGGACATTAGAGAATTGGTCAGCGCGGCTGTCTAGTATTTATTATGACAAACCTCGTTACCTAGGTAAAAATGTGGGTGAGGAAGTACCATTGCCTGCATACAATTTGCTTGATTTAGATATTCGTAAAAAAATGACGTTGAAAAACGCCAGTTTTGATCTTTTTATCAATGGTTCTAATTTGCTGGATGAAGATGCACGGCCACAAAACTCTCCATTAAAATATATTGCACCCTTACCAGGTAGAGCTTTCCAATTAGGCATAACGATGCATATTTAATATATTATCCTCACCATAAGTCTAGATAGAGCGTCGTGTGGCGCTTTATCTTTATTTAAGTTAAATCAAAACAGTGCTTTGTGAGTATTAAAAATCTTAAGTATGGAGGATTTTGTATAGTTGTGATTATTTGAATACCCAAGAGCTATTTCACTGTTCCTGCTTTTTGCATTTCTTGGTAAAGCTGATCAAGATAATGTTGTTGTTGGACGTTATCTTTAAAGTATCGTTGATAATTCACACTACAACTATCGATATCGGCGATATTATTGAGATTGAATGTCCAATCATCCGTATTTTTAACACGAATGCCTAAGTCATCACTACATTTCTGCCAAAGTTGAGAAAATCGTGTCTGCTTATTGCTCGAGAGTTGGTTGAAACGTGCATAAACGCTGAAGCCTTTCATTTCTGAGTTAAAATATTTGTGAATAAAACCAATGGGTACACCAGCCCAATTCATGGATTGATCTTTTGGGAAGGAAATCCTGATGAGTTTTCTTTCGTTCAGTAATGAATCTTGTTGGCCTGATTTAAAATGTTGTTCTTCATATTCTAGTTTTGTGCCTATAGGTACATTGATCTTTTTCACGATCATTGGTTGTGTCGTGATGTAATAAGGATAATCAGGCCTACCATTGCCGCCTGTAGGGTTCATATTGCCAACACATGCTCCCAAATTTGAGAGTAGGGCGATGCAAAAAGATTAATCTAACTTTATTATTCATTATTGATCCTAAAAAACTTTATTTAAAGGCTATTTTATTTATCCAGAATGAACCCATAGTATACCTCATGCGAAACGTTTGAAATTTCACCTCTAGCCTCAATATTTTGGTTCAAGCTATTCTAAGGCTCAGCACACGACTAGGGCTTTTTTAGATGCTACGACTTCTATTTTTAAGGACGTTTCAATTTATTCCAGGAAACACCTAATATAATTAAAATTTATGATAGCTATAAATAACTTGAATATTTATTTTTTTCATGTATACTTGACCTAACTAGAAAAAAGTAATGTTTAGTAAATCTTCTTTAAGTATCGCAGTTTTAGTCATAATCCTCCGTTGTTTCAGATCTTAAGCTCCACTTTTATTATTTTCAAAGTTACATCTAGTCATTTATTTTTGACTAAAATTATTAAAATTCAGCAGGATATATTATGTCTACTACAGTTACCGGTACAGTTAAATGGTTTAATGAAACTAAAGGCTTTGGTTTCATTCAACAAGAATCTGGTCCAGATGTTTTTGCTCACTTTCGCGAAATCGCTAGTTCAGGCTTCAAAACATTGCATGAAGGGCAACAAGTGTCATTCAGCATAGAGCAAGGTCAAAAAGGCCCAAATGCTGTAAATATTGTTGCTTTATAAGAAGCATTAAATATAAAAAAGCACTGAACAGTGCTTTTTTAATGACTAAAAATTATTAATTAAATATTTATTCCTTGTTGGAATATATGAAAAAAACTGGTGAAAATTGAAAAAACTTAATACCTTAATTGCTAAATCTTCAAATGGTACTGAAATTATAGTCTCGTTAATTCCTCTAAATAAAATGCAAAATACCCGTGACGGCTTGAAATCTATTGAGGTGGGTAAGCGTGTGCTGCTTCAGTCTGGAATCGAAGTGGACTTAAATTTAGATGGTAGAACATTCTATACCGCTTTAAATCAATTATTTAAATTTAACTATAAAGTTGCCTAACTAAATATTTGATTATATTGTTTTTTAAATGAATTAATATTATAGGTATAGAAAAAATGTTAAAGAAAAATGTTACTGTCAAAGATCAATTCGGTACTGAATACTCTATTCAGGCAACTGTAGATAAAAACTCTTGCAGTACAATGTTGCATTCAAATTTAAGATATATCACTGTTGATGGCGAAGATATTCGTCCTGGTTTTGAAATGTTCTTCCAAAGTCTCAATAGCGATAAAATTTTCAAGTTGATCTGAATGTTATTAGTTTTAATTTGGTCGTGATGACTAATACAACAATTATCTTAACCAACCCCAATTACTCCTCCTCAAATTTATTTGAATTATAGAACAGTTATTTTAGATAATTTGAAGAGGGCTATGTCAGGCAGAATACTTTTGTTAATAAGTAGTTTAATGACATAGCTAAAAAGTATTCCTAGCAAAAAATCTTCTGTGAATGTCAAGAAAAATTCATTTTATTATATAAATATTATAGGTTTAATGATTGTTAGCTTGTCCCCGAGGAATTCTTAATCTCCAAATTTCTTCCAATGATTGGTTTCTCGATGCAGCCCTTTGCCTATTATTCGTTATATTCCTAGCTCAATTCGCTCCTAAATGAGTTCACAGAAAGTTTTCCGAAAATGGGTTTTTAAAAACCAAATTCATAATAGGTGTCTGCTGCATGACAATATGACCTATATCGTATTGGAGCTCATTGAAAGTAAGTATAGAAATGCTAGCGTATGACGATCAACACCTGTTTGAACAGAAGGCTGCTTTTTCGTATTCAAGATAGAATTTACTGCATTAAAAATATAATAAAAAGTTTTACAATAAAGATAATAATAATTATCATTCTCGAAAATATTTTACAGAAGAGAAATAAAAATGCGCTTGTCACACTTTAGTCTTTGTCTACTTACGGCAGCTATTTGTACCCAACTGTATGCTGAAGACACAGCAACAAATGACTCTACAACACAAAATACTGAAGCTAAACTTCCAACTATCGTGATGACAGCAACACGTACACCTAAAAGTATTTCCGAAATTGCAGGAACTGTCCAAACCATTTCTGCTGATGAAATTGCGCAACAGGCTGGCCCAGGTCGTAAAGTTGCAGATGTTTTGGCGCAACTGGTTCCATCTTTAGCACCAAGCAGTGGAACGAGTAGTAATTATGGTCAAACTATGCGTGGACGTAATGTACTTGTAATGATTGATGGGGTATCACAAACGGGTTCACGTGATGTGTCACGTCAGTTAAATAGTATTAGCCCAAATATGATTGATCACATTGAAGTGGTTTCTGGTGCGACCAGTATTTATGGTTCAGGTGCGACAGGCGGGATTATTAATATTATTACCAAACGTGCCGATAAATCAGAACCAGTCAGTTTTCAAACCAAATTGGGTGTGACATCTGCCGATAATTTCCGCGGTGACAGCCTAGCTTATCAAGTGGGACAAACAGCTTCATTTGCAAATGACAAAGTCGACGGTTTTCTTGGCTTAGACTATACCAATCGAGGCTCCCAATTTGATGGTAATGGGGATCGTATTTCATTAAGTCCTTGGCAGGGCAGCACCATGGATACCGATACTATTGATGTGAATGGTCGTTTAAACTTTAATTTAACTGACAACCAAAGTTTAAGTTTTGGTGCTCAGTACTATAAAGATGAACAAGATACAGAATATGGGCCTGATTATTCTTATTTACTCACAAAAACAGATCCATCTTACAAAGCGGTCAAAGGTTGGAGCTTAGATAATCAGCCTTTTACTGAACGTTATGCTTTTAATACGCAGTACCAAAATCAGGATTTTTTAGGGCAAGTTTTGAATGTTGAAGCATACTATCGAAATGAGAAGTCTCGCTTTGTACCTTATGGCTATTCAGCAGATGGCGTGAATGTAAAGCAAAGTCAATCTAATGTGGACTATGCTGGGATTCGTTCAACTTTACAGTCTGCTCTTGTAGTTGCTGACCGTGATTTAAAACTAACTTATGGCTTAGACTATGATTGGGAAAAAGACCATCAGTGGGCAGACTACTACACGCCAAGCAATAATGGTTTAGTTTATATCCCAACTGGAGAAAAACAAGGCTCAGGACCAGATACTGAAATTCAGAATATTGGTACCTTTATACAAGGGGACTATGCCGTAACTGATCAGCTTAATATTCAAGCTGGGGTACGTTACCAATATGTTCAGGCAGACACAGACAGCTATTTAACTGCACGTAAGCCATATACATTAATGGCGGCAGACTCTACAGATTCAGAGAAATTTCTGTTTAATCTAGGTGCTGTTTATAAGCTAAATGATGTACAACAAATTTATGCTAACTTCTCTCAAGGCTATAGTTATCCAGATGTACAACGCGTATTGCGTGACGTTGCAGCATATACTTTAACCACGTCTGGTATCGCTCCAATCACTGTGAATAGCTATGAACTAGGCTGGCGCTTAAATCAAGACACAGGCTTAAATTTGGGCTTAACAGGTTTCTATAATAACTCTGATAGAGTCGTTCAATTTAACTCGAATCGTTCTGTAAATGTTGTCGACACAGATCAGCGAGTTTATGGTGCGGAGGCAACAGTAAGTTATCCATTTATGGAAAATTATAAGGTGGGTGGCACTTTAGGTTACACAAGAGGCCAGTATAAGGATGTGGCCAATAACTGGCATGAGTTAAACGCTTTTGCAGTATCACCAGTGAAAGGCACATTGTTTGCAGAATGGAATAATGAAGATGGCTATGGTGTACGTGCTCAAATGCTTGCAATCAAAGGAACTGACAAAGCCTATAAAGATGACTTAGAGTTAAAAGCAGCTGGACTGAGTGATAGTAACAGTGCAGCAGAGATTAAAGGTTATACGACTATGGATGTATTAGCACATTTTCCAGTAGCGAAAGGCCGTATGGACTTTGGTGTTTATAATCTATGCGGTAATCAATATAAAACTGTATTCGCCCAACAAGCAGCAGTGACCAATGCCAACTCATTGTTAGCGATCCCAGCGGAAGGTCGTACTTTTGCACTAAGTTATGCCATTAATTACTAATGGTGCCTGAAGCATGTTATGTAGAACTTTTTAATTCTATCTAAAATAATCGGGATAACATTTTTAGTTAAATTCCTAAGTTTTAACATATAACATCATTATTTTATGCAAGGCCATTCTAGAGCTCATGGAACTAGAATGGCTTTCATGTAATTTTACTCATCTGAATTATTTTTATGATTAATACCTCAAACTAACTTCCCATCGAATTACACGCGACGAGAAGGCAACTTACAAGACCTGATTGTAAACTTCGAATCTACAAATTTTTAGGGGACTTGAGAGGATATGTATGATCTGTCCTCATAATCTATAAATACAGAATATACGCATAAACACTCAATCATTTTGAGTAAATATTCTATTTGTGTAGAAATGTAAATGATAATTAATATACAATGATTCTCATTTGCAAATGGTAGCTTGTAGTATGCAATATTTCCCACCTAATAAAATTTGGCTTGTCGTTCTTTTAACTCCTTTATTTAGTTCATCTCTTTATGCAGCAGCATCTGAGCCAGTAGCAAGTTTAGCTCCTATTGTGGTACAGACTGAAGACGAGGAGGATGCTACGGAAAACAGTAAAAAATATAAAAAGAGTAAGTCTTCTCAAGCAGCCAAAATGAATATTGCATTGAAAGAAACACCTCAGACAGTGACTGTTGTTACACAGCAAAGAATGCAGGATCAAGGCTTAGCGACTGTTACAGACGTGATGCAACAAGTAGCTGGTGTAAGTATTGGATATAACGATAGCGAACGCCCAAATTACAACGTTCGTGGGTTTGCAGTCGATAATATTCAAATTGATGGTATTGCATCATCTTATTCAGGTGTTAGTGGTTCCGTAATTGCTATGCCTGTGTTTGATACGGCAATTTATGATCACATTGAAGTTTTAAAGGGGGTAAATGGCCTAAACACTGGGCTGGGTGAGCCTTCTGCATCAATTAATATGGTCCATAAAAAACCAACACAAGAGCTTAATGCACAGCTTGGAGCAAGTTACGATACTTTCGATGGGCGAAGATTTACTGGAGATATTAGTGGCGGGCTGTTAGCTGATGATAAACTTAACGCACGTTTAATTGTTGCGACATCAGACGGTAGAACAGGGAAACATTATTATGAAAAGAATACAACAACGATTTCAGGATCATTAACGTCTAAACTCACTGATCAAACTCAACTTACTTTGGGTATTGATTACCAAGATGATGACCCTCACGGTCTTGGTGGAGGTGTACCAATTTTCTATAGCGATGGGAGTCAAACTAGCTTTTCATCAGAAGATAACTTTGGTTCGATGAACTGGGTGAGATGGCAACGTGAATTACAAAATAGTTATGTGTATTTAGACCATAACTTTAATGACAGATGGAAGGCTAAACTTTCATTCAGTCGACAGGATCTGGATGCATTTGCTAAAACATCATATGCATACAATGGAAACTTAAACAAAGATGGCACGGGTTTAAGTTATTCACATTGGGCATCTGAAGGGGATTTGAACCAAAATACATATGATTTAACAGTCAATGGACTATTCGATTTATTTAACCGAGAACATCAAGTGGTCTTTGGTTTTAATGGTTGGGATAGAGAAGCTAATGAATATGGACTCACTTACCCTACTTACTCAGCAGGAAATACAATTAATGATATTGAACATTTCTACGGAAATGCATCTCCTGATTTCAAACCAGAAAGAACGGGTGTAGACAAAACAACAGACACCAAAATGTTTGGAACTTTTATTAATACACGATGGAACATCGCAGACAAGTTCAAGATTTTCACCGGTGGACGTATGTCTGACTGGGAGACTAAAACCCGTAACTTCAATCAAGGCCAACTCATCAGTACGACTTCAAAGCAAAAGCAATCTAGTATTTTTGTGCCTTATGTGGCTGCTACGTATAACATTTTTCCAACTAGCACTATTTATGCAAGTTATACCGAAATCTTTAAACCACAGTCGAGTTTAGATGCTAATGATAATTTCTTGGATCCTGTTACGGGCAGTAATACAGAGCTAGGTTTAAAAAACAGTTTCTTTGATGATCGGCTAGACGTCAATGCGGCAGTTTTCTATGCTCAAAAAGACAATGTCGCTGAACAAATCGCTGGGACTGGGTTAAATGGCATTGAAGCGCGTTATAGAGCTGTGAAAGGTGCTAAAACGAAAGGCTTTGAAGTTGAAGCATTAGGTCAACTTACGGATGCATGGACGCTTACATTTGGATATGCATACAATGACACAGAGGATGCGAAAGGCAAAAAAATTAATACCGCAAATCCAAAGCAAACAGCTAAATTCAATACAAACTACCAGTTTAGTGGTGATCTTTCTGGATTGAGAGTTGGCGGTAGTTTAAATTGGTATGGTTCAAGCTATGATTATATCAATATGGGAACACGAGCTCAGCCTAACCTAATAAAAGCGGAACAAGAAGATTATGTTGTAGCAAGTTTGTATGGTGCTTATGATCTTAATGAGAAAACCCGTGTGTCACTAAATATTAATAATTTATTTGATGAGCAGTACTACACCCGCATCATTGCAAACTACAAAACTGGCTATATGGGAGACGGCAGGTCTGCTGTAGTTGCGTTAAATTATAAATTTTAAAATGTATGAAGTCGCATTTTTTAATGAAGGTTAGAAAATGCGACTTTTTAGGATCTAGAGTTTTAATATCGAGCTTAGAAAGTTTTAACTGGGGTAACTTATCGCTTTAAATGGATTTTAGCTTAAGGTACTGAGTGTGGAGATATACAGTTACGACCATTTGCTTTAGCAAGATATAATTGCTCGTCTGCTCTTCGTAGAACACTGGTTTTAAGCTCTTTCCTTTTCCAAGTCACTACTCCAAAGGGGCTTTGTTGCACAAACCTATCTGTAAAGGGTTTTTCAGCGATATAATTTTCAAATGAAGAAGCCTACACACAAAATCTACCGCACAACCAATTGGCCCGCATATAACCGAGCACTCATGAGTCGCGGAAATATTGCCATTTGGTTTGATCCTGCTACGCAATGGTATGCGCCATCAAAAGGCAAACAAGGGCGAAATCAAACCTACTCCGACGCAGCCATCCAATGCTGCTTAATGATTAAATCCTTATTCCGTCTGTCTTTACGTATGGTCACTGGCTTTGTGCAAAGTCTGATTAAACTTTGCGGATTAAATTGGATAGCTCCAGATTACACCACGCTTTGTAGAAGACAAAAGCATATTGATATTGTAATCAGCTACCAAAAAAGTAGCGATGGGCTGCATCTACTCATGGACTCTACAGGCATGAAGTTTCTAGGTGAGGGCGAATGGAAACGCAAGAAACATGGACCTGAATATCGTCGCCAATGGCGTAAACTTCATATTGGTATAGATGCTAAAACCCTACAAATACGAGCAGTTCAGCTTACAACCAATAATGTCAGTGATTCACAGGTGCTTGGTGATTTACTTAATCAGATTCCACAAGATGAGCGGATTGACTCTGTTTATACCGATGGAGCTTATGACACCAAGCAATGCCGTCAGGTCATTGCAGATCGGCAAGGGCATGCGGTGATTCCACCTAGAAAAAATGCGAAACCATGGAAAGATACAAAGAGTAGCTCGCTAGAGCGAAATGAATTACTTCGAACAATTAAACGTTTAGGCAGGACACTATGGAAAAAATGGTCAGGCTATCATCGGCGAAGTTTGGTTGAAACTAAGATGCATTGCATCAAATTATTAGGAGATAAACTCAGTGCAAGGAGTTTTGATAGCCAAGTGAATGAGATCCATGCACGTGTAGCAGTCCTTAACAGATTTACGGAATTAGGTCGACCACTTACCCAAGTTACGCCTTAAATTTGGCTCAATTAGGGGCACTTTGCATTTCAAATCTTTGTGCAACAAAGCCGTTTGATACTTGGTAATACGATTAATATTTCGTCTCCTCCCCAACGAATGAGAGTGTCCTTGCTACGTAAATTTTTGGAGAGCTCATGCATGACTTGTTGTAAGACCTTATCTCCTAATGCATGACCATGAGTATCATTAATGGTTTTAAAGTAATCGATATCAGCCAATAACACGCAGCAAGAGTTATCTTCATTGCACATGTCTTTTTGAATGGTATCTAGAAGATGTTCACCATAGCGACGATTAAAAATACTCGTCAAACTGTCGTAATTGGCCCACTCTTCAAGTTGACTCTTGATCTCGATATGATGATTAATATTTCTACCGATACTCACATTGTGTGTAATTGTGCCATTACGGTCTTTTAGAGGGGATGAAACGAGCTCTAAGAAATGCTTTTCATATACATGGTCTTTATTTTCAATATCCTGATTTTTTATTCTTTGTAGTTCTATCAGCTTTTGATCATGTGGATATAATTTTGTGATAGGTTCATCTTTTAAATCTGCTAGGGTGTAGCCCGAGAGTTCCTCTGCGGCATGATTCATAAATTTAATTTTAGCTTGATCATCCGTGATCACTATCGTATCGGGTGTTGTATTGATTGCTGCAACCAGCATCGCTTGATATTTAAGACTTTCGTTTTTTTCCGTGATATCTCGTTGAACGGATACAAAATGGGTGATTTCACCTGTTTCAGTTTTAATCGGGGAGATGTTCCACTCTACATCGTACGGTGTTTTATCTTTGCGATAATTAATCGTATGGTTATGGAAAAATAGTCCATTAGATATGCAATCTTTTAATTCCTGAATCACGGTTAGATCTGTCTCAGGCCCTTGTAAGATACGGGGCGATTGTCCAATTAACTCTTCTTCGCTATAACCTGTCATTTCACAAAATGCTGGATTGCAGAAAAGGATGTGTGGGTCATTATTCTCAAAGCAGGCATTTGTAATGACGATCGCATTAAATGATTGCTGAATAGCCATAGTCATTAAACTATTGAATTCAGTCGCTGTTAATTTTTTGTGTTCAGAATATTGAGGCATATTGGAGTGAATCACTATGTTTCTTTATTGTTTTCCTTGTTCTTCTTAATATCATAAATTAGACTTTAAATTAATGAATAATGCTGGTTTATGATTTATACAATATAATCAATAGTCTATAAAATTATTTATATGGTTACCTTTGCCATGTACTGGAAGATGTAATTATCGATGAATTTATGGAACACTCTAAAGGATATTAGGGCTATCTACATACATCATAATAAATTAAAGGTAGCAGAGCATAGTGTTTAGAAAAGATGATGTAGCACAAATGTTCAACCTGAAGTTTTACAAAGGATGTAAGGAATACTTGAAGCGATGAAGGATGTTGTATTTAAAAGTACTTTAATCTTCAAGATGTTGGAAATAGTGGATAGGCAGGCAATTGATTTTTAAGGTTTAAGTCAAGCCTAGCCTGAATAAAAAGCAGAGCATTCTATTTTTCTTTACATTTTTCGTTTAAGCTTTTTTTTAACAGCTCCGTTTTATAAAAATATTTAAAACTTAGGAAAAGCGATGAAGAATAACTATCCAAAACCTATAATAATCATGCATTGGATTACCTTTGCTTTAGTTGCAATGGTATATCTGACTGCAGGTGATCCCACAATAACAGACTGGAAAGGCCAGATTTATGTTGCAGGTGGGATTTTAATATTTATTTTATTTTTCTTGAGATTGAGTTTTGTTTTTCTGTATAGAAAAAGTATTCCTAAAACTGAAATAATTAATTCTTACCAGATAATGTTATTTAAAACGGTCAGATTTTTCCTTTACTTAAGCTTATGTATTGTTCCAATTGCGGGGTGGATGACATTATCGAGTTTTACTGATAATTTCCACGTTTTATCTTTAAATTTACCGCTTTTGAGTACTGTTTGGGGGAGTGACTATATTGCAGATGCGCATAAATTTTTAGGGAATCTCTTTATTGCGCTCGTGGGTTTGCATGCCTGTGCGGCATTGGTTCACCACTTCATTTTCAAAGATAACGTCTTAAAAAGTATGCTTTTTAAAAAAATGATGTGATTTAGAGGCTATCTGATGGCTGCCTTTTAGATTCGTCTGGCTTTTTTATTATGAGTATTTCATAGTCACATAACACATGATAAAAGATGAGCCGAAAGTGTAGATGCAGTATACTGTGCCAGTCGAAAAAGTGATGAATTCATATGTATATTGGTCCGTATCAACTGTCAAATAATTTGATTGTTGCTCCGATGGCAGGCGTAACTGACCGTCCATTTAGGTCTCTGTGCAAATACTTTGGTGCAGGGCATGCTGTCAGTGAAATGATGACATCAGACCAAACGTTACGGATGAGTAAAAAAAGCTTATATCGTGCTAATTTTGATGGTGAATTGGCGCCTATTTCAGCACAAATTGCAGGATCAGATCCCAAAGAGTTAGCGGAAGCTGCACGATATCAGGTCTCAAATGGTGCTCAAATTGTGGACATTAATATGGGGTGTCCTGCCAAGAAAGTCTGTAATAAGCTGGCGGGTTCTGCACTTTTAAAAGATGAAGACTTGGTGGCTCGAATTTTGGATGAAGTTGTGGCTGCAGTTGATGTACCTGTCACACTTAAAACTCGTTTGGGTTTTTTGAATGGTCATGAAAATATCTTACGTGTAGCGAAACGTGCGGAAGAGGCGGGTATTGCCGCGTTGGCGTTGCATGGGCGCACCCGTGAAGACATGTATTTGAACACGGCTCGTTATGATTTAATTAAAGAGGTTAAACAGCTCATTCGTATACCAGTGGTTGCCAATGGGGATATTGATAGTCCAGAAAAAGCCAAATATGTACTCGATTATACTGGTGCAGATGCAATTATGATTGGTCGCGCTGCGCAAGGGCGTCCATGGATTTTTCGTGAAATCGCACATTATTTGGAGACAGGTGAACATTTGGCAGCACCAAGCATTCAAGAAGTAAAAGAAGTTCTACTTGGACATCTTGCTGAACTGTACACATTTTACGGGGAATACTCTGGCTGCCGAATTGCACGTAAACATATTGCTTGGTACACCAAAGGTTTACGTTCAAGTAATGAATTTCGCCAGAACATGTACAAAGTGGAAAGTACAACTGAACAATTTAAAGTGGTCGCTGACTACTTTGACCAATTACTCATACATGGTGAAACCATGAATGACGTACAGGTTGAACAGGTCAATTTGTTAGAAACCAAATAAACAAAGCTCCACGTATGGAGCTTTGAGTGAATAATGAGACTTAATAACTGACTTGTTGCATTTCAACCAACAATTGGTTAATTAAGTCAGGTGCTTCCATGGCACGAATTTGCGAAACATTCGTACCTGCCCAAAATGCACCAAAGCCTTGATCGCCTTGTTTACTTGCTGCGGCATGTAATTGTTTTCCAAGATCATAACAGTAGGGATATGCAGCAACAGCAGGGCGGTTCGGTAGATCAATCTGGGTATGCCAGTGACCCAGTAAGCCGCGAGCTGGGCGACCTGAAATACTGGCACTTATTTGTGTGATGTGCTCATGGAAAAGTGCATGACGGTAGGCATCATTGGCATTCGACGTTTTGCATTGTACGAAAGCTGTTCCCAACTGTACCGCACTCGCGCCGAGGCTTAACATCTGCTGAGCCTGTGTACCATTCATAATGCCACCCGCAGCAATAATAGGGCACCGACAGTGCTGCGTCAGAAGTTGTACGAGGTCGATCGTACGTATTGCACTATCAAAATGTTCATTAAAAATCCCGCGGTGTCCACCTGCTTCTATGCCTTGAGCAATAATAAAATCAATCCCTGCTGCTTCAATGGCCCGTGCTTCCGCTAAGTTGGTTGCAGAAACCATGGTTAAAATGCCAGCGTCTTTTAGCGCCTGTATTTGGTGCGGATGCGGAACACCGAAGTGAAAACTGACGGCTTTAGGGCGAGTTTCAAGTACGACATTTAAAAAGTCATCATTGTCCAAAAAGCTAGGATAAATACAGTGCAGTTGCGTGGGTGGTTCTGCATCGTATTGTTCAAAATTAGGTCTTACAAAATCAATCCATGTTTGTGCGATAGCTGGATCAAGTTCGACACTTTGATGACAGAAAAAATTAACTTGAAAAGGTTGTTCGGTCAGTGCTTGGGTTTTTAAAATTTGGCTACGTGCGGTTTCTGCGGTGTTTGCACCTAATCCAAGTGAGCCTAGCCCGCCTTGATTTGAAACCTCCGCCGCAAGCTCTGGTGTAGAAACACCAGCCATCGGTGCAAGGAAGATAGGATGTTTAATTTCAAGACGTTCTAATAATAAAGACATGTACTTGCTCCTTTTACATATAGACACTTTGCCCAAGCACTGCAAAATTGGCAAATAATATTCAGTATTTTCTCGAAAAATATCTAAATCAATCACGTTTATTTTTCGGTTTTTAGCGACAAGCCATGTCGTTGGGTATGCGTATTGGCAATGCTTTTAGTCTGAAATTTTTTATACTTTTATTTTAGATTTTACCGAGGATCGTCATGACCGATCGTATCCGTGAAAAGCTACAGATTCTAGCTGATGCAGCTAAATATGACGTGTCCTGTTCGTCCAGTGGTAGCAATCGTAAAAACAAAAAAAAAGGTTTGGGAAATACAGGGAACGGTATCTGTCATAGTTATACAGAAGATGGTCGTTGTGTTTCATTACTTAAAATTCTATTTTCAAATGTCTGTATTTTTGATTGTTCCTACTGTGTTTCTAGACGCTCTAACGATGTCAAGCGAGCCGCTTTTACTGTACAAGAAGTGGTGGATTTAACCATCAACTTTTACCGCCGCAATTATATTGAAGGTTTATTTCTCAGTTCAGGTATTTTTAAATCAGCTGATTTCACTATGGAGCGAATGCTACAAGTGGTGAAAAAGTTACGCCTTGAAGAAAATTTTAATGGTTATATTCACCTAAAAATGATACCAGGTGCCTCCCAAGAAATTATTACCGAGGCGGGCTTATATGTAGACCGCATGAGTATTAACTTGGAAATGCCAACGGAAGTTGGTTTAAAACAGTTTGCACCTGAGAAATCACATGCAGAAGTACAAAAGGACTTAGGCATTGTACGCGATCGCTTAATTCAGTTGACGGATGAGCGGCGTGTGATTCAGCATGTACCGAAGTTTGTACCAGCGGGACAAACCACTCAGATGGTGGTGGGCGCACATCAAGAAACAGACAAAGATATTATTTTAATGGCAGATCATCATTACAAAGTGTATCAGCTCAAACGGGTGTATTTTTCAGGCTATATCCCAATCAATGAACAGGAAAAAATGCTTCCTGTTGTGGGTTCTGCTCCGCCATTATTAAGAGAAAATCGGCTGTACCAGTCGGATTGGCTCATGCGTTTCTATGGTTTTGATGCGCAGGAAATCGTGAATGATCAGCATCCGAATTTAGATTTGGACATCGACCCGAAGCTAAGTTGGGCATTACGTAACCCTGAGCATTTTCCTGTTGATATTCAACATGCAGATTATCGTATGATTTTACGTGTCCCGGGTATAGGTGTTCAATCGGCTAAAAAAATTGTGCAAGCTCGTCGTTTTGGGCAGATTCATATCGATCAACTAAAGCATATGGGCATTGCTTACAATCGGGCACAGTATTTTATTCGCTGTGCAGATACGCCAAAGTTTAAAAAAGAACAACAAGCGAACCAGATTCGGCAGCACATTTTGCAATCGGGGCAATTCAAATATCAAAAACAGCTTTCGCCTCAACTGGGCTTCGGTTTTTAGTATGTCGATATATCGCTTTGATCGAACCATGACTGGACTACTGAGTTGTGTATATAGAAGCTTTCAGTTTAAAGATTTTGACGTCAAGCTTGCATCTAACAATTCCCAAGCCAGCTTGTTTGATGAGTGTATTGAGGTTGCTTCAAATGACGAACACGCAGAGCGAGTTTGGCGCGGGTTAAAGCAAAAAATTACGGCTGAGAGTCTACGATCTTTTTATTATTGCTTTCTGTCTGAGCAGGAACAGGTACATCAACATCTTTTTAATTTCTGTAGCTATGTATTTAAAAATACACATGCGGTAGATCGTAACTATGCGCATGCGGATGTATTGGCTGTTTCGCAGTGGGCCAAACAAGTGGGCAGGGAAAAGCATCGTATGGAAGCTTTTGTCCGCTTTAAAAAATGTCAGGATGGATTGTTTTTAAGTCTGGTACAGCCGGATTTTAATGTTTTACCGCTGATAGAACGGCATTTTAGAAACCGATATCAAGATCAAAGATGGTTGATTTATGATGAAAGAAGAAATTTCGGACTTTATTATGATTTGACAGCCGTCCATCAGGTGGAAATGGATGTGGATCAAATTGATCTTGCACACAAAGTCGGACGCAGTCAGTCCTTTAGTGTTGAATTAGATGATGATGAGCTGCTGTATGACCAGTTATGGAAAGATTATTTTAAAAGTATCAACATCGAGGCAAGAGCAAATATCAAACTACATGTGCAATATGTTCCTAAACGCTACGCGTTATATGAATGAAAAAACAATCTAGCGAGATGTAAGTAAGGCATTGACTCATCATTTTCTATGATGTTTTGGGCTGTTATGGGAAGGAGAACAGACGTTAAGCAATTCATGCTAATTAAAAAATAAGCTGTTGCACCTTTAGAATGGAACTTCAGTCATCAGTAATAGTGCATCTGAGTAGTGGCTCAGAGAAAAATGTGCAAGCTTAAAGTTGATGATAAATGATGCTGTAAATAGTAAAAAGCCCATTCAATCCATGGACTTTTTACTATTTAAATAGGTAGATTGTTAACGCTTATCCTGTTGTTAACGTTAAACATGCACATTAAATAGGGAACCAATCCAACTGGCAAACAGCATCGCGAAAATCCCCCATAGCGTCACGCGAAATGCACCTGTCCACATGGAAGTCCCAGAAAAGTAACTTGATAAAGCGCCTAAACCGAACAACGATAGTACCCCTGTAAGAGCAACTGACTGAGTCAGATAACCTTGAGGGCTTAATAGAATGGCCAGCATGGGAAACAGAGCACCTAGTGAAAAGGCGAGGGCAGAAGAACCCGCAGCTTCAAGTGGCTTGGCACTGGTATTTTCATGGATGCCTATTTCATCACGAGCATGTGCAGACAGTGCATCATGTGCGCTGAGTTGTACTGCGACTTCATGTGCTAGTTCGGGTTCTAGTCCACGTTGTATATAAATTTGAGTCAGTTCTTTAAGTTCTAAGTGCGGGTTTTTATCTAATTCCCTAGCTTCATGTTTTAAGTCGGCTTCTTCAATATCCGATTGAGACTTCACCGAAATATACTCGCCCGCAGCCATAGAGCTCGCACCTGAAATGAGCCCTGCAATACACGTGATGAGTAAGGTATGGCTGGTTGCGCCACTGGCCGCCATCCCCATAATTAAACTGGTCACTGAAATGATGCCATCATTGGCACCCAATACCGCTGCACGTAGCCAACCAGTACGATGAATTAAATGAGGTTCAATATGGTGAGAATAGGACATGACGATAGATCATCCTCAAAGTTTTAAAGTTATGATTTATTTAATAATGCAAGTTTCATCTACTATAGCATAGCCCATAAAAAAGCCTCCGAGTGGGAGGCTTTTTTATGTTTAGAAATATTATTGCGCTTTTTCTTTCACATCAGCAGCGCCTTGTTCTACAGCACCAGCAACATGAGCTGTTGCTTCTTTAGAGGCATTTTTAACATCTTCAGCAGCAGCTTCAGTTTTCGCAGCAGCTTCGTCAGCGGCAGCACCAATTTTTGCAGATGCTTCATCTGCAGCTTTTTGAGTGTCAGATACAGCTTCACTTGCAGCTTGGTTAATGTCATGACCTGCTTGTTCAGCAGCATTTTCAAGGTGTTCACCTGTCGTTGCACCTGTTTCAGGTGCTTTTTCTTTTGAACAACCCACTAAAACAACAGCAGCAGCAAGACCTAAAGCAATAAATAATTTATTCATTTTCATATCCTTTTCGTTTTATACCCAAAAGTAGGGGTTGGGCAAAATATAATCTAATTTGAATGTAAAACAGACTGCATTATTGTTAAAAAAATGTAAATTTTTATAAAAAACAGCGTGATAAAAAGGCTTATAAGCTGAGTTACCTATAAGCCTTTAGTAGAGAAGAGTTTGAGAGGATTACACGCCAGAACGAATAATATAATCAAAAGCAGACAGAGATGCTTTCGCGCCTTCACCTGTGGCAATGATGATTTGCTTATAGGGCACTGTCGTACAGTCACCTGCGGCAAATACACCTTTGACATTGGTTTCGTTGCGATCGTTAATCACAATCTCATTACGGTTTGAAAGCTCAACCGCTGTTTCTTTGAGGAAATCGGTGTTTGGCAATAAACCAATTTGTACAAAGATTCCTGCAAGCTCAACCGTATGTTCTACATCGGTTGCACGGTCTTTATATTTCAATGCTGTCACTTGCTTACCGTCACCCACAACTTCAGTTGAGAGTGCGTTCAGGATCACTGTGGTATTAGGCAAGCTATGCAATTTGTCTTGCAACACTTGGTCAGCACGTAGTTTGGTATCAAACTCAACCAAAGTCACATGTTCTACAATCCCAGCAAGATCAATCGCGGCTTCGACACCTGAGTTCCCTCCGCCTATTACTGCTACACGTTTGCCTTTAAACAGTGGGCCATCACAGTGTGGGCAGTAGGCAACACCGCGGGTACGGTATTCTGCTTCGCCCGGCACATTCATTTCTCTCCAACGTGCACCTGTTGAAAGGATGACTGTTTTAGATTCAAGCTTCGCACCATTTTCTAAAGTGACTTCAACCAAGCCATTTGCTGTCTCATCTGCACCTTTGATGTTAGAAACACGTTGTAAGTTCATGATGTCCACACCATACTCACGTACATGTGCTTCCATTTCAGCAGCAAACTTCGGCCCTTGAGTCTTTTGAATCGAGGTATAGTTTTCAATGTCCATGGTATCCATGACTTGACCACCCATCCGTTCAGCCACGATCCCTGTTTTAATGCCTTTACGTGCTGCATAAATGGCTGAGGTATTTCCCGCAGGACCACCACCAATCACTAAAACATCAAAAGCTTCTTTGGCATTGAGTTTTTCAGCTTCTTTAGCTGCGGAATTGGTATCCAGTTTGGCTACAATCTCTTCCAAGGTCATACGACCTTGACCGATATGGTTGTTGTCTTGGAACACCATCGGTACAGCCATGATTTTGCGTTCTTCAACTTCGTCTTGGAAGAATGCCCCATCAATCATAGTTGCTGTCGTGCCTGGATTGTAAATAGCAATCAGGTTCAACGCTTGCACCACGTCTGGACAGTTATGACAGCTTAAAGAGACAAATACATCAAAGTCAGACTGGATGCCTAAACCTTTGATTGAAGCTAAAACTTCATCCGATACTTTGGGTGCATAACCTGAGGTTTGTAACAATGCCAAAATCAAAGAGGTAAACTCATGCCCCATCGGTAAACCCGCAAAGAACACACGCGGCTCTTCACCGGCCTTTGCCACACCAAAGCTCGGTGCACGTGAGTTTTGACCATCAAAACGTGCAGTCACCAGTGGAGACAGTGCTGCAACCTCTTCAACCAATTCTTTGATTTTGTCTGATTTCTCAGTACCGTTCAAAGTCGCAACCAATTCAATCGGACCTTCTAGGCGTTCAAGAAGTGTTTTTAATTGAGCTGAAGTATTTTGATCTAACATTGTTAAGCTCTCCAAAGCAGTCTGTAAAATTATTTGATAGAAGAATCATAGAGTAAATCTAAAAATAGATAAAACAGTTTGTTTTTATTTTAATAATCGGTTTTATAGATTTAAAGATATTTTCTTCAATCATTTCATAAAGCTATATGGGGGATTTAAATGATTTTTCAAGTGATTTGCAGTTTAAGCCGTATAAATTAGGTATGATCAAGACAATTAAAAAATAGGGAAGCAAGTGATGCAATTACAGCGCGGTATCTATCAACATTATAAAGGGCAACTGTATCAAGTTTTACATGTAGCGACGCATAGTGAAACCGAAGAAAAACTGGTGGTTTATCAGTGTTTATATGGTGATTACTCGATTTGGGTACGTCCACTTGCCATGTTTACTGAAACGGTAATGCTAGAAGATGACCGTGAAGTTGAGCGCTTTAAACTGATTCAAGAAGTATAAACAACGCTAGTAAAGTAGAGGGGATTTGATTATGCGTGCAGAATTTTTGAGTAAAGTATCGGCCTTATATCAACGCTTTCAAGAACATGACAGTACGCAAGCAGATCGAATTGCGCGCTTTCGCAATATTGAGCCTGAGTCTGCACAATTTTTGGCGCAACTGGTTCATATTCAGCAGCCTCAGCAGATATTAGAAATAGGAACATCAACAGGTTACTCAACCTTATGGTTGGCTTATGCAGTGCAACAAGTAAATGCTCGATTAACCACTTTGGAAATTGATGCTGACAGAAGTCAACAAGCCGCGAGTCATCTTACAGATTTCAATTTATCCAATGGTGTTGAGTTTTGGGTGGGTGATGCAGCTGAATATTTGAAGCAGTCGCAAGCCATCTTTGATTTTATATTGCTAGATGCTGAACGTGATGCTTATGTCGACTATTGGCCAGATTTGAAACGACTAATGTGTGTTTCACGCGGAGTTTTGGTGGTTGATAATGTTTTATCGCATGCAGATCAAGTCACGGACTTCATCGCGCGTATTCAGCAGGACGAGCAGTTTAACTTGTCTACATTAGCGATTGGTGCGGGCTTGTTGATGGTGACATGCAATCATGAAAAACAATCAGGATAAATCCTGATTGTTTGAGCTTCAAAAATTAATGAATACTTAAGCGTGTAAAGTGCAAATCATATTCTAAATATTTATGAATAAAGGCTGTTTTATTATTACATCGAACTAAGTTGTTATAAATAAATTCAGGCACAGGGTGGTACAGCTCGCCTGAACCATCGGCATAGAAAATTTTTAAATAGCGTGTGGAAGCATTGTATTTCCAAGATGTTACCGCAATTGTCCCCATAAGCGACTCCCCATCATTTAAATGGAATCACAGCAATGTGGCTGCTTAATTTAAACTTATGCCAAACTTAAAAAGTGAAGTATTACAGTTTTGTAAATAAAAAAACCGTACATAAAGTACGGTTTTTTTAAGTGATCAATTAACGCATTTTCGCAAGGAAACGGCCTACTCGGGTAATGGCTTCACGTAGTTCATTTTCAGCAGGTAAGAACACCACACGGAAGTGATCTGGTGTTGGCCAGTTAAAGCCTGTGCCTTGAACCAGAAGTACTTTTTCCGCACGAAGTAGATCAAGCATCAGTTTTTCATCATCCTGAACTGGATAGATTTCTGGGTCCAATTTCGGGAAGCAATACATTGCGCCTTCGGGTTTAACACACGATACACCTGGAATATCATTCAACATTTGCCAAGCAATATTACGCTGTTCGTATAAACGACCACCCGGACGAATTAAATCATTGATTGACTGGTAGCCGCCTAAAGCAGTTTGAATGGCATACTGCGCTTGGTGGTTGGCACACAAACGCATAGAAGCGAGCATGTCTAAACCTTCAATATAGTCGACTGCACGAGACTTATCGCCTGTAATGGCCATCCAGCCTGAACGGTAACCCGCAATACGGTATGCTTTAGATAAACCATTGAAAGAGATACAGAGTTGGTCACCCGCTAATGCTGCTACAGAAACATGTTCAATACCGTCATAAACGATTTTGTCGTAAATTTCATCTGCAAACAAAATCAAATCATGCTTTTTAGCCAATGCGACGATTTGCTCAAGTACATGGCGTGGATAAACTGCACCTGTTGGGTTGTTTGGATTAATAATCACGATACCACGGGTACGTGGTGTGATTTTACTCTCCATATCCGCAATATCGGGATACCAAAAGTTTTCTTCATCACATTTATAATGAATGGCTGTACCACCTGAAAGATTGACCGCAGCCGTCCAAAGGGGGTAGTCAGGCATAGGCACGAGCATCTCGTCACCATCATCTAGCAAGCCTTGCATGGCCATCACAATCAATTCAGAGACACCATTGCCGATATACACGTCATTGACATGCATATCTAAGATGCCTTTTTGCTGATAGTACTGACAGATGGCTTTACGCGCAGGGAAAATCCCTTTTGAGTCGGTATAACCCACTGCATTTGGCAGGTTTAAAGCCACATCATTAATAATCTCTTGGGGAGCTTCAAAACCGAACGGTGCAGGGTTACCAATGTTGAGTTTGATAATCTTATGGCCGGCTTCTTCCATTTCATTGGCCGCTCGTAACACTGGTCCACGGATGTCGTAGCATACATGCTCGAGCTTAGACGATTTTTTTATTTCGCGTGGGGTGTGGAGAGTGTTCGGCATTTTGATGTTCTCGGAAAGAGTGGAGGTCACTTTTGCATAACGGTATAAATAGCTTTTAAATGTTTCAGTTGTCACTAGATCGAGATCATGTTCATCTCTAAGTAAAGCAACAATTTTTTCATGCGTAAATCCCACCTGTTGATATTGTTTAATCACAGGCAGTAGATGTTTAAAAATAACGCTCTTTTTTTGCGACATTTTTTTAATCCTGAGCAAGAATGTCAATAAGACTAACATTAAATTTGCTCACAAAAAAGCATTAAAGAAAATAAATTGCTTACCTCTTTTATAAAATGCTTTCTTTTTGCTTTTATTGGAATTATAGGTCTTTTGTAAATTGTGAACTAAACACTAGAAATTTTAAGATGAATCACGTAAATATAGGATTATCCTATTTTAAATAGCAAGATAGAAAGGGACGTGATCATGGGGAAACTCAATAAAACAGACCGAGAATGGCAAAGAGAGTTATCACCTGACGAATTTCGCATTACGCGACAAAAGGGGACGGAGCCAGCTTTTACGGGGAAATATTGGAATACTAAACAAGCCGGCACTTATGTATGCCGTTGCTGTGGTACGCCATTATTTAATTCTGAAAATAAATATGACAGTGGTTGCGGCTGGCCAAGTTTTTATAAGCCACTCAATACGACTGTGATAGAAGAGCATCAAGATACAACACATGGCATGGTGCGTACCGAAATTGTATGTCATCACTGTGATGCTCATTTAGGCCATGTTTTTACAGATGGACCTGAGCCTACAGGTTTACGTTACTGTGTAAACTCGGCTTCATTAGAACTAGAAACACAAGAAAAAAGTGATGAGGATACTTATCCATGACCAACATTTATCAGTTTGAAGCGGAATTGTTAGATGGAAAAAATAAATCCTTTGCTGACTATGAGGGCGAAGTGCTGCTCATCGTCAATACGGCCAGTAAATGTGGTTTTACACCACAATTTGCGGGATTAGAAAAAATTTATGAGCAATATCATGCACAAGGGTTTGAGGTGTTAGGTTTCCCTTGTAATCAGTTTGGGGGGCAAGATCCGGGTAGCAATGAGCAAATAGGAACGTATTGTCAGAAAAACTATGGGGTGACTTTTCCCATGTTTTCCAAAGTCGATGTTAAAGGCCCAGAAGCCCACGCCATATTCCGTTATTTAACCAATAACAGCAAAGGGATTCTCGGCAGCGGTATTAAGTGGAATTTTACAAAATTCTTGATTGGTAAAGATGGCAAAGTAATTAATCGATATGCGCCAACCACCAAGCCTGAAGCGATTCAGGCAGATATTGAAAAAGCATTACAACAATAATCGGTTGATGTGTCGTCAGTGATGAAAGAGCAAGGTACTTCAGTTGAATTTTGGAGTGATCCGCGCATGCCTTATGTGGAAACACGTCGGGCGTGTGCAATTCGTACTTGTTATAAAGCCCATAGTCATCCGACATTTTCAATTGGAGCGGTGGATCAAGGCAACAGTATTTTCACTAGCCACTTTGGTGGAACGCAACAAATAGACGCTGGTACTTTGGTATTGGTTCCTGCACATGTTGAACATGCGTGTAATCCTGTTCCAGATCAAGCTTGGAGCTACCAAATGATGCATTTAGATGCACGTTGGTTGAACCAGTTATTACAAGAAACTGCACATAAAGATGCTTATCAAGACATACCGCAGTTCAAACCCGTGCTGTATAAACAGCCTAAGATGTATCATGACTTCAGTTGTCTTAACAGTCAATTATTTGATACTGCACTGTCTTATTGGGAAAAAGAACAAACCTTAATCACAACACTTACTGAGCTTTTATTTCCATATATTCAGCTAGAATTTCTTGCTCCTCAACACTATGCACAGCAAGAGTTTAAGCAGCTTTTATCGATGATTCAGGATGCTGATGTGTTTTTATCATTAGAGCAAATGTCGCAAGAAGTCCAGTTGAGTCGGTATGCCATTATTCGGCTATTTAAATCGTCTTTAGGTATGACGCCGCACGCTTATCAATTGAATCATAAAATTAATGATGCACGTACCTTTTTAAAACAAGGTATGGATATAGCGCAACTGAGTTATACGCTGGGCTTTAGTGACCAAAGTCATTTTCATCGTGTTTTTAAAAATTTAACGGGCACTACGCCTAAGCTCTATCAAAAGCAACATCGCGCAATTTTATCCAAGAGTTGATCTTCATCCATCGTTAGGCTTGTCTCACTTTTAAAGAGAGATTAGTGATGGAGCTTTTTATTGTTATTGCTGTGACGCATTTTGTGGCTTTGCTTTCTCCTGGCCCTGATTTTTTCCTGATTCTGATGACGGCATTAAACAGTGGTCAAAGAAGGGCTCGATATACAGTTTTCGGTATAGTGGCTGGGAATGCTTTTATTCTAGCGCTGATTTTTACTTTACTGGGGTGGCTTGGGCATATTCATGCTTTTGTTCTGATGTTGCTACACGGATTAGGTGTTGCGTATTTGTTGTATTTGTCTATGCAGTATTTCCGCTATAAGCATCATGAAAATGTTGAAGTTCAAGCGCATGACTCCACGCCTCATCAAAATAGAATTTTATGTTTTACTCAAGGTTTACAGTCAAGTTTGCTGAATCCTAAAAATATGATGTTCTATAGTAGTTTGATATTGCTGGTTTATGCAAAATTTGATTTTTATACTTTGCTTTTAATGAGTCTCTGGATGGTGACTGTGGTTCTGATATGGAATCTGTTGGTGCTTAAGTTATTGAGTTGGAAGTGCTGGAATCATTTTTTAACTCAGCGACTCAATTTGCTTTATAAGATGTCAGGGTGCTGCTTTGCCTCTTTTGCAATCGTTTTTCTATTAGATGGACTAGTAATATGAGAATCTTAAAGTAAAAGTCAATCAGTTGTCTGACATCATAAGTTATAACAATGGAATAATTAATTCTCATTTGAATTTACAATTTAAATGAGAATTAAATCAGTTAGGACTTACGCATTGACGGATTCAAAAAAGTATTAAAATACTTTATAAAGTATCTGTGATCAGACGAATTAAACATGCTTCTACAGCAACTTGTACACTACCCATTTATATGGGCTTTCTCATGACAGAACCGAACTCTATTAGCTGCACACAACTTGCCGAGACTTATAACATCTCGCATGATAGTGTAAATCGCTTTCTAGAACGTGAAGACTACACACCTCACGACCTATATCAAGAAGCAATTCAACATATTGATAATAATAAACTTATAGTCAGTATTGATGATACTGTTTTAGATAAACCCTATAGTCAACATATGGACTTGGTTAGCTATTTTTGGTCAGGCAAACACCACCGATCCGTCAAGGGTATTAATCTCATTACCTTGTATGCGACAGATCAGAATGGTCAAAATATTCCAATTAATTTCCGAATTTATGACAAATCTGAAAGTAAAACCAAGAATGATTACTTTATGGATATGTTAAGTGAAGTACTCAGTTGGGGTGCAAAGATTCAATTTATTACAGGTGATAGTTGGTATTCATCGACTGGAAATCTAAAAACCATAAGAAAATATGGTATTCGATTTATGTTTGGTATCGACTGTAACCGTAAGGTTTCCCCAGAAAAAGGACAATGGTTTCAACTGCGTTTATTGCCAAATTTCCATCAGGGTCAAGTGGTCTGGCTCAAAGATTTTGGCTTTGTACAATTATTTAAGACTCAGTTAAAAGAACAGCAGAGGTTTTATATTGTGCATCAAGATGAAGATGATTTATTGTCCTTTGAGGGTTTTCATGAATTACATTCAAGTCATTGGAAAATAGAACAATATCACCGAGTGATTAAACAGGTTTGTCATATTGAAAAGTTTCAAGTAAGACGATCTAAACTGATTTCGAATCATATTTTTTCAGCCTTGATGGCCTACGTTGAGATACAAAAGAACCAGTTTGAGCGGATCTTTGAAAATGTATATCGTTGGCAGAAGAAGTTATTTAGACCAATGATCAAAAACTTCATTGATGACTTTATTCTCGATAAAAATCATCTGCTACCACAGAGAATCTATAAATAATACTGCGTAAGTCCTATCAGTTTGATTAAGATCAATTCTCATTTACTATCAGGCTCGAATTTTAGATTGATAAAAAAGGGTAGTAAATGGCTAAGCTGAAACCATTGGTGTTAATGATGGCATGTGTATCTGGGTACAGTATTTCACATGCTGCCGAAGCTCCAGTAGTCGTTGAATCCGACTCATTATCTCAGGCGAGTAATGTTACAGCTTTGGAAACAATCCGTATAGTTGCAAGTGCCGATGCTTCTGCAAATGGTTTAATGGAAGCTTTCGCTGGTGGTCAGGTTGCAAGTGGCGGCCGAGTTGGGATTTTTGGGAATCAAAAAAATCTTGATACGCCATTTAATTTAACTAGCTATACCAATCAATATATTCAAGAGCGTCAAGCAAAGAGTGTTGGGGATGTGCTAAAAGCAGATCCGAGTGTACGTGTTGGGCGAGGATATGGTAATTTTCAAGAAAACTACTATATCCGTGGTTTTAACTTAGGGTCAGATGACACTGCTTATAATGGTTTATATTCAATATTACCGCGTCAATATATTCCAACAGAACTTTTTGAGCGTGTGGAAGTATTAAAAGGTGCCTCATCGTTTTTAAACGGTGCTATGCCAAGTAATGGTGGGATCGGTGGAGCAATCAATCTTCTACCAAAACGAGCAGGAAATGAGCCATTAAATCGGGTAACTGTAGGTACAGATTTTAATGGTGGCTATATCTCAAATGATATTTCACGACGTTTTGGTGAAGATCAGCAATTTGGAGTACGAGTAAACACCGCCTACCATGATGGAAATACGTCTGTTGATGATGAAAAGAAATCATTAGGGCTTGCTACTATTGGACTAGATTATAGTGGTGAGGGCCTACGCCTTTCGGGTGATATGGGCTATAGCAACAATCGCTTAAATGCAACGCGACCAAATGTAACATTGGGTGCTGGGTTAACGTTGGTACCAAAGGCTATTGATAGTTCTAGTAATTATGCTCAAAAATGGTCTTATTCAAATGAAGAGAATATTTTTGGAAGTTACCGTGCGGAATATGATTTTAATGATGCACTAACTGCATATGCAGCATATGGTTTCCGTCGTGGCGAAGAACAAAACTCACTGGCAAGCTACACATTAAGAAATGCTTCAACAGGTGCTAGTACACTCTACCGTTTTGACAATGCTCGTGTAGACATGGTCAATACAGGTGAGGTTGGGGTACGTGGAAAGTTCGATACAGGTTCAATTAAACATAATTTAGTTGTTTCTGGATCAGCATTTCAACTAAATACGAGAAATGCCTATTTTATGGATTCAGGGAATCCATTGAACTCTAATATTTATCATCCTATTCAACATGACCGACCTGCTGCTTTAACACCAGCATTCTCAGGTGGAGATATGGATAGTCCGAAATTGACCACTCGGACGCGCTTAAGAAGTGTTGCTATTGGGGATAATCTGACTGCATTAGATGATAAATTAATTATCATGTTGGGTGCGCGTTATCAGCAGATTCTCCAAGATACATATAATTATTCTCAAGTGAAAACAGGGGCATATGATGAGAGTAAATGGACGCCTGCACTTGGAGTAACCTATAAAATTACTCCAGAAGTTTCAGTTTATGCCAACTACATTGAATCTTTAGCGAAAGGTCTAACAAATACAACTGGTGGTGTGACCACATCGATTAAACCGTTTGTGGCTGAACAGAAAGAAGTAGGTGCCAAATATGAAAATGACCATCTTGGGGTGACATTAAGTTTATTTGATATTAATAAACAACGTGGCATTATGCAAAATGGTGTATTTAGTGATTCTGGTGAATACGTTCATCGGGGGGTAGAACTGAGCAGTTATGGAAAGCTTACAGACTCCTTGACTGTTTTAGGTGGTGTAACGTGGATGCATGCGACGCAAGAGAATACTGGCTCAGCTACTTATGATGGAAATTATGAAGTAGGGGTTCCAAAGTTTCAGGCGAACCTAGGCACAAATTGGAAATTACCACTCCCGCAAGATATTTCTTTAAATGCCCAATTGACTTATACAGGGTAAGCGTCCGCTGAACCCCATGTCTATTTTTTAATTTGAGTTGGATTTCCAGCGGTGTGGTAGCAATTCTTCTATTTGGGTCACTTTATGGGTCGGCAATCTTTTCAGCACATCACTTAAATAGGCATACGGATCCAGCCCATTCAGCTTTGCTGACTGGATTAAAGTCATGATGTTTGCCGCTCGCTGACCACTACGCAGCGAACCTGCAAATAACCAGTTCTTACGTCCCAACGCCCAAGGCCGCACCTGGTTTTCCACCCAATTATTGCAAATCGGTAGATTGCCATCATCCAGATAGCGGCTTAAAGCTGGCCAACGCTTCAGAGTGTAATTGATGGCCTTGGCGGTTGGAGAACTCGATGGCACCGTCAGTTGATGCTGGTTGAGCCATTCATACAGTTGTTGCATCACCGGTTGACTATGCTGTTGTCGGTATTCGCGGCGCTGTTCTGCTGTACCATCGGTCTTTCTCCTGAGTTCTGCTTCTATGGCATACAGTTTCTGAATCAGCACTAAGGCCTGTTCAGCGACCTGACTTTTCTTGGTCACATGCAGTTCATGGAATTTACGACGAGCATGCGCCATGCAGCCCACCTCAATGACTTGGCCTGATTTAAAGCGTGCTTTATAACCACTGTAATCATCACAGACTAGATGGCCCTGCCAGTCTTTCAGGAACACTTCAGCATGCTGGCCTGAACGACTATCCTGAAAGTCATAAATCACGGCTTGAATTGGATTATATTGGGTTGTTGCATAGGCCCAGACATAACCTTTCTTCGGTTTTTTCTCATCATCACTCATCCGCATGATGGTGACCGGCGTTTCATCGGCATGGATCACCCGCTGTTGCAGCACCACCTCTTTTAAAGCATTGGCCAGAGGTTCCAGTTCTACACCGCAGCGACCTATCCAGTCAGATAAAGTTGATCTAGAAAGCTCGATTCCCGCCCGCTGATAGATCAGACGTTGACGGTACAGCGGTAAATGATCTGCGTATTTCGAGACCAACACATGGCTAAGCAGTTCAGGACTGGCAATGCCTTTATCAATCACATAGGCGGGCATCGCTTGCTGAGTCAGTGTGTCACACTGATCACAGACCCATTTGCCACGCACATGCTGTTCCTTATAGAACTGTGCCGGTCTGAAATGTAGTTTTTCACTGATATCTTCGCCGATACGACGCAAGGTGCAGCCACAAGCACATTGGGTTGATGTTGGTTCATGCTCGATACGGATGGTGTGTAGATGATCGGGCAGCAGTCGACGTTTAGGTTTGTTGACTGTGGCTTTGTGTGTCGCTGCATCAGTTTTATCTGCATTCAGCCGTTCCAGTTCCAGATCAACAGCGGCAATATCTTCTTCGACCGCTTCATCCCAGAGATGGATTTGTTTTGCGGTGAGATGTTCGTTTTTACTGTCGAATTTGTGCTTTTTAAACAGCGCAAGTTCATGCTCGTATTTTTGATTGAGAATGGAAAGATGCTGAACTTTGGCATCTAATTGCAGATTGGATACTTCAAGATGCTGAACTTTGGCATCTAATTGCTGGTTTGATTGTGCCAGAGACTGATGTTGCATTGCCAACTGTCTAGTAAATTCCAGCAGTTGTTCATGGGTCAGTTGGCTTAAATCAGGCAGTGTATTCATGACCGCAGTATGCCTGAGGTCATGAGAAGAATGAAATAGAACGTTTGGAGAATAGCAACTTGGACCAAGCTAGTTTAGAGCATTGTGACCAATTGCTGTCGTCCAATGCGCTGCCAAGGCAAACCCTGGATCAGTGCCTGTAACTGTTCTGGGCTGAGGGCTACGCTTTCACCCTGGTGAACTTTAGCCCAGTGAAATTTTCCCTGTTCCAACCGCCGAGCACACAGCCAGATCCCCAGTCCATCATGTACCAGCACTTTCATGCGATGGCCACGTTTATTACAGAACAGGTAAGCACAATGCGGTTTGATGTAGCCAAAGGCTCTCACCACCTGAGCCATGGCCGTATCCATACCTGCACGCATGTCCATGGGCTGGGTAGACAACCAGATTTCATCGATACGGATCATGTTGTAAGTGCCTTGAGTAATTCTGCTAAAGCAGATATTTCTGATACTTGCCATTTCAAGCCAATTTCTGCTTTTGAGTGGGGTAAAGTAATTTGAACCGTTAACATGCCAGTAGGGATAGGATCTAATGGTGCGGAGCAAGATAAGGCAATAAATGCAGGTTTATTCGGTAGTAGTGAGCGATCATTCCCTGGCTTAGCATCAATTAAGCGAATCCATTTGGATACAAGATTTGTATTCAATCCATGTTGCAAAGCGACCGAAGCAATTGAAACCTCCGATGCTTTACACGCCTGAACGATCTGCTGTTTAAATTCAGCACTATATGTTCTTCGTTTTATCGTAAGAGATGCGATGGATGTCTGGTTATTTGTAGTCATAAATTTAAGTTCCCACTTGTTTTTAAGTGAGGACTAAATTAAGGCTTATAGGACGAATTCATAAGGTGTGTTCAGCGGACGCTTACTATACAGGTTCAACTTATGCAAGTTTGGACAATAATTTGAAAGTTAAGGATTGGACTACGCTTGATTTAGGTGCAAGTTATAGAACTCAGTTTGGTCAAACCCCAACAACATTTAACTTCCTTGTGAATAATGTATTTGATCAGGATTATTGGGGTTCTGTTGGTCTATATGACAATATTAACAATACAAGCAACACTAATAATGGCTATTTAGTTGCTGGTTTACCGCGGACATTTATGCTTAGTGCATCATTTGATTTTTAATCGAATAAAGACAAGAAAACCTCCATTATAGGAGGTTTTCTTTTTTTAGATGAGCTTGTTTACAAAATCGCTTTTAAGCGTTTAATCACCTGCTCACACTGTGCAAGATCTGCAACTAGCGCAAGACGCACATGGTTTTCGCCTGGGTTGCCTTGCTCAGTATCGCGTGACAAGTAACGTCCTGGAAGTACTTTGACATGTGCTTTTTCCATGAGCATTTTTGCAAAAGTTTCGTCATTATCTACTTTTAACCAGTAGTAAAAGCCTGCATCTGGTTTTTGTAGGGGCAGTATATGGCCTAATTCCTTTTGAAATAAATCAAATTTTGCACGATATTGCACACGGTTTTCTTCAACATGCGCTTCGTCATCCCATGCTGCAATCGAAGCCAATTGGTGCTGTACAGGCATCGCCGCACCATGATAGGTACGGTATTGTAAATAAGGCTTGAGTAAAGCTGCATCACCAGCGACAAAGCCAGAACGCATACCCGGTAAGTTTGAGCGTTTAGACAGTGAGTGGAATACGACACAGTTTTTGTAGTCGTCTCGGCCTATTTCAGCACAAACTTCGAGTAGGCCCACAGGTGCAGTATCAAACCAAAGCTCTGAATAGCATTCATCCGATGCAATCACAAAACCATATTGGTCTGAAAGTGCGATTAATTTTTTGAATTGTTCTTTTGATAACACCGCACCAGTTGGATTGCCCGGTGTACAGACAAATAACAGAGCTGTTTTCTCCCAGACTTCAGCAGGCACAGCATTAAAGTCACCGAGATAACCATTTTCTTCGGTGCAATTTACAAAATACGGTTTTGCTCCAGCAAGTAAAGCGGCACCTTCATAAATTTGGTAGAACGGGTTAGGCATAACCACATAAGGCGCATCTTCACGATTTACCAATGCTTGAACAAAAGAAAAGATTGCTTCACGGGTGCCAGAAACAGGCAATATATTGTTTTCTGCACTAATTTGATTGAGTTGAAAACGACGGGTCAGCCAATTTGCAATACTCGTGCGTAATTCGGGTATACCTTTACTGTTTGGATAAGTCGATAAATGTTGAAAATTCTCGATAATGGCTTGTTTCACAAACTCGGGTGCAGGATGCTTAGGCTCACCAATCGAGAGTGGAATGAGGGGTAAGTCTGCGGGAGTAATATCCTGAAATAGTTTATTCAACTTTTCAAAAGGATAAGGGTGTAAAAGGGATAAACTCGAGTTCATGAAACAAAATACCAGTGTGTATTGTTAATGTTGACCACAGACCTGACTAGAGGCTTCATCTAAGGCTGATTTTAGTTGTGCAGCAAAAGTTTCAGCTTCAGTTTCGGTCATGGGTTGACCATCTTTTTTGGTGACAAAGAAAATATCTTCGGCACGCTCACCTAGGGTGGCAATTTTAGCAGAGTGAATATCTAATCCTTGCATCATAAACAGCCCGCCTACTTTGGCAAGTAAGCCGGGATGGTCAAGTGTTGCAATTTCAACCATGTTTTGTTGCAGTGCTTCATTCAGCGTAATATCAACGGTGTTTTCAATGTCGAAATGGCGTAGCTGACGAGGGATGCGACGTTGCATGAGCCCAGGGTATTTATCTGAATTGGCTAATGCATCTTTTAATGCTGATAGCACTTTTGCTTCACGTTCAGGGTCGGTTAGCAGCGTACCAAAACGGTCAAGAACGACATAAGTGTCTAAGCTAAATGCTTTGGTTGCGGTAATAATACGTGCATCTTGTACGTCCAAATTCATACGATCGAGAATAGCAACCGTTGTTGCAAACAGATTGGGCTGATCTTGGGTATAAATAAAGATTTGTACTGCATCTTGAGCAAATTTACGCTGTGCACGCATCAAAACAAGCGGTTCAGGGTTGTCACCGTGCTGTAAAATAGCACGTGTGTGCCAAGCAATTTCATCGGCAGATTCTTTGAGGAAATATTCATCTCCTAGTTCTTGCCAGACTTTTTCGACATCATCTAGTGCAAACTCTTCGACTAGTTGTTCACTGGCAGAAAACTTGGTGTCCTCGATGAGCATTTGATAGTCCACAGGACGGCCTAAACCTGAGCGAATCACGTCACGTGCATGGGTATAGAGCTGACGCATCAGAGATGCGCGCCACGTATTCCAAAGTGAAGGATTGGTGGCATTGATATCCGAAACTGTCAACGTATATAGATAGTCGAGATGTTCCATGTCGCCCATTTTCTCAGCAAACGCTTTAACCACATCGGGGTCAGAAATGTCTTTCTTTTGAGAAGTAACAGACATGAGTAAATGGTTTTGGATGAGCCATGCGACAAGGTTGCATTCACGTTCGGTAAAACCATGACTACGACAGAATTCAATCGCATCGGTTGCACCTAGCTCACTGTGGTCACCACCACGGCCTTTAGCAATATCATGGAAAATGGCAGCCAAATAAACAATGTCACGACGTGCCAGACGTTGGAACACTGAACTGACGACAGGGAAGTCTTTGGCAAACTCAGGGTCTTTGAAACGGTTTAAGTTGCGCAGTAATAATAAAGTATGTGCATCTACGGTATAGATATGGAACAAGTCATACTGCATCAACCCCATAATCTGCCCAAATGCAGGAATATAGTTGCCTAAAACGCCATAACGTTTCATTGCCACCATGGTTTCGTATAAGCGATGCGGGGAGCGAATGATAGCCATAAACAGGGCTTGATGCGCTGGATTATCTCTGTATTTTTGGTCAATGCGTTTAGCCGCCAAAATTAACAAACGTAGCGTACGCGCGCGAATGCCTGTAATTTCAGGTCGATTGGCCAATATATAGAAAATTTCTAAAATAGCACTTGGGTTTTCAGAGAAAATCTTATGGTGTTGAACCGCTAGTTTGCCGTCGACTAGTTTAAAATTTTCATTGATTTCTTCAATGTTACGTTCATAGTTCGGTAGGCGTGGGGTAATCACAGATTCATTGAAATAAGCCAACAGCATTTCATTCAGCGTGGTGACTTGTTGAGCGCTTCGATAATAACGTTTCATGAATTGTTCAATTGGGTAATTCGGTGATTTACCTTCTTCACGCACATAGCCAAACTTTGCGGCAATGTCACGTTGATAGTCGAACAGTAAACGGTTTTCATCACGTTTAGTGAGGCGGTGTAGGTGATGACGAATTTCCCAGAGGAAGCTTTCGGCTTCTTCTAATACACCTAACTCAAACTCCGAAATGAAGCCTAAATGCACCAAGTCATAAATACGGTTGACGCGGAAATGCCGTTTAGCAATCCAACCAATTTGGTTAATGTCCCGAATGCCACCCGGCGCATTTTTAATATCGGGTTCTAGATTACTTTCCGTAAAGTTATGCTGTGCATAGCGTTTGGCCTGTTCTTCCATTTTTGCATCATAGAAGGTTTTGTCTGTCCATGTTTGTGAAACAATGCGTCGTGGCCATTTGGCTAAGTGTTCATTGCCTGTAATTAAACGGGACTCAATGAGGGCAGTAGCAACAGTTAAGTCGGAGGTTGCTTGTTCAACACAGTTGGCAATGGTACGTACACTAATGCCGGGCTTGAAATTGCCGACATCCCAAAGTGAGGAAATAAAGACAGAAATGAGATTTTCTTGTTCTTCGCTAAACTCATCCTCAGACAAAATCATGATGTCTACATCTGAGTAAGGTAGCATCTCTCGGCGACCGTAACCACCGACAGCAAATAAACTTAAGTCTGTCTGATCGAGTTTTGCATATTTCCATAGGAAAATAAGCGCTTCATCGGTCATATTTGAACGCGTTAAAATGACATCGCGGATGGATTGGCCATGATCAAAACTTTCTTGTAATTGATTTTCGACATCACTACGCCATTGATTAATCGCTTTGATGTCGTGATTGCTGCTGACATAGTTAAGCAGTGGAGAAGTATTGATCATGAACCGTATCCGTATATTTTAACAACGCTTAATTTTGATGAACGCTAACCAGTCCAGCAGCTTGTACTGCTAGTTCACGTGCTTGGTCAGTTGTTTCAGCACGTGCTGTCGCAACGCCCATACGGCGACGTGTAAAGCCTTCTGGTTTTCCAAAAATGCGTAAATCAGTATTTGGGTTTGCCAAAGCAAGATTTAAGCCAGAAAAAGATAAGTTATTTGCATCCACACCTGCATAGATCACGGCACTCGCAGCAACGCTATGACGTGCTGTATTGACAGGCAGACCCAAAATCGCACGTGCATGTAGTTCAAATTCACTTTGGAACTGAGAGGCAAGCGTCACAAGACCTGTGTCATGTGGGCGTGGTGATACTTCACTAAACCACACTTTATCGCCTTTGACAAAGAGTTCTACACCGAAAATACCACAGCCACCCAATGCGATGGTGACTTTATTGGCAATACGCTTTGCTTCGTCAAGTGCCGCTGGTGTCATGGCTTGAGGCTGCCAACTTTCCACATAGTCGCCTGCGTCTTGGCGGTGACCAATTGGGTCGCAGTACGAAGTTTCAATTTCACCTGTTTCAGGGTTTTTTGAACGTACTGTTAATAGCGTAATTTCAAAATCAAAATCAATTTGTGATTCTACAATCACTGTCCCTTGATTTACACGACCACCTGTTTGAGCATATTCCCACGCAGCATCTACTTCTGAGAATTCTTTTACGCGGGATTGGCCTTTGCCAGAAGAGGACATGACTGGTTTAACAAAGTTTGGATAACCAATGTCATCACATGCAGCACGGAAAGATTCTAAAGTATCTGCAAAACGGTAAGCCGATGTCGGTAAGCCCAGTTCTTCCGCAGCTAAACGACGGATGCCTTCACGGTTCATGGTTAAATTGACTGCTTTTGCAGAGGGAATGACTGTCGCAATATTTTCTTGTTCGATTTCAACCAATATTTGTGTCGCAATGGCTTCAATTTCAGGGATAATTAAATTCGGCTTAACGTCCTGAATGAGTTGTTTAAGCGCTGTCGCATCTGCCATATTTAAAGTATAGCCATAGTGTGCCACTTGCATTGCAGGAGCATGATCGTAACGGTCAGCAGCATGAACTTCTACACCTAAACGTTGTAAAGAAATCACAACCTCTTTCCCAAGCTCTCCAGAACCCAATAGCAGGACTTTAAATGCTGAAGGCTGAAGTGGAGTACCAATAGTAACGCTCATGTAAATCATCCATGCTTGATTTTATGGGCTTTTAGCATAGCAGAACTCTTAAAAGTGTTCAGGGTTCATTCACATAAATTAATGATATTGTCCAACAATTTTTTTTATAAAGCTGCGCATTCCAAAGTCAAAATTTTCATGCAAAATGATGCTAAATAAACTTTTCCAATCAAGCTGGAAATGACTTGCACAGCTGAGTGCTTCAAATAGCACATCAGGTTTTGATGGATGCAAGATATGGGTTAAAAAGGCATAGGAATATAGGTATAAACCAAACCATAGCTCAGTGCTGCGGTGAGTGTAGCGGGGACAATTTGCTTAAACTTGAAATAAAGTCCAGCTAATACGATGAAGCCGACTAACATGGCAAAGCTTTTATTGGGTGTATCTAATAGTGGTGGCAAAGTTGCAACCACAAGCATTGAACTAATCGCCGCAATACCAATCGAACCCAATGCAATTTTTAACCATAGAGCACCGCGCTTTTGTGAACCTTGCTGGAACTTTTGAATGACGAAGAATGGGCCAAAGCGTGAAGCAAAATTTGCAATACCCACTACAATGCCGACCAAAATAATTTCGATATTCATGCTTGATCTCCCATATGTTCAGGGTCTGGTTTTTTCAGTACATAGTGCTTAAACAAGCCTGCAAAAATACCTGAACTGATACCAATAAAAATTGCAGCAGATAAGCCAATAAAATAGCAGGCAATGGCAGATACAAGAATGGTCACAGCCACTACAAAAGTGTGTTTCTTTTCAAAAGCTGCCAATAAAAAACTTAAGAACAGTGCAGGTAATAGAAAGTCTAGAGCGGCTTGTAAAAACTGGGGTAAATGACTGACTTGGTCTGCAAACATTCCACCTAGAAAAGAACCGGTAGCCCATGCGAGCCAACTAAACAGGCTTAAGCCCAGCATCCAAGACTCAGACCACTCTTGACGGCGTTGTGACAGTTTAATCATGCCTGAGGCAAAGACTTCGTCGGTTAGCCCCCATGACCAAATAGCAGTTTTCTTTAGGTTCAGTTTATCTTGAATTAAGTTTTGTAGCGCAGGTCCATAGAGTAAGTGACGAATATCTAGAGCGATTACAGTGAGGGCAGTCATCCAAATAGACGTACCACTACCCAATAGTGCAACCACTAAAAACTGACTGGCTCCTGCATACATTGAGCAGGATAAAAATAAAGCCTCCCATGCACTAAAGCCAAATTGGGTTGCAGATACACCAAAGGCAAAAGAAACAGGTAGATAGGTAAAGATAATCGCTTGGCTATCCTTAGCCCCTTGCCAAAAGCCAGCAGCTTGTGCAGGAGTGGGATTAAGTTCGGACACAACACACCTTGAAGAAGACTTTATCAATAGGTCAAAATTGATTGTGTATTGTAACTGAATTCACTAGCATAGTGCCCAATTGTTTGTTGAGGCGTTTAACCATGTTGAAGCTCGAATTACGTACTTTAGGGCTGACTGCAATCATTGTAAGCAGTTTACTTTTGCAAGCTTGTGGGCAGTCAGAACAAGCTCCTGAACAAAAAGTAGAAATTAAGGCTGCGCCAAAAATTACCAATGACGCGACGGAATATGCCCAGCGTGCTTGGGTGTTTATCAATGAAGTAGATGGCTTGGTCTATAATAAGCAACTGGATCAAATTGAAGCTAAAGTCCGTCATCCTGCACGTAAACTCAGTACGGATTGGCGTATTAATGTCAAAATGACAGACTCAGTAACCGAAGGAAAATACGCACTGTGTCGTAAAGCCTTGACCAGTTTAGAAGTGTGGGCACGTGAGACCTTAGATAGCTCTTCGAGTGTTGCACAGAAACAGAGCGATTATGAACGTGATAAAGCACAATGTCGGGGCGCAATTGATAACCCAAGTTTAGGCAATACAGACCCTAAAAAAGTGGGTGTCTAATACCTGTATAGCATAAGCAAAGGCGAGTTTTTAAAAACTCGCTTTTTTATGGTTTGGGCTTTAATCAATAACAAAATAAAAAGAGTAAATTACCTTATGCACTAAAATATAGGAATTGAGTCGAATTTTGAGGGTTCATTTAAAAAATTAGTTGTTGCGATGTTTACATGAGCTGCCTGTCAAACACAGTGACAGCAGTCTCAAGCCGGGGAGACGAATAGCCAAGACATTAGGCCGTGTAGCAATATTTCTATACATTCCTTCTATGTGAATTGCACTCTTAAGGCGCACACATGATTGTCTATTCTGAGCTATGTGCCATTTTATGCAGCATTGCAGGATCTAAAATCTTAATCTTTTTAAAAGCAATTGCCAGTATTCCTTGTTTTTCTAAGTTTTGAAGTTCTTGGTTGATGGTTTGGCGCGAACACATCAGCATTTGAGCCAGTTGCTCCTGTGACAAATGGATTTCATCATTTGTAATCGACAGATGGTTGCCATAACCGCTTAAAATAAACAGTAAGCGTTGAGCCAGTCGTTGACTGATATTTTGACTTTGGATTGCGATCAGTTCTAAAAAGGCAAGGCGTAACTTCTGTGAAGCAAGCTGTGCAATATGAAACCAAAATTCTGGGGTGGCTTGGATAAATGCCTCAACATCGCGTTTAGGTAGATGGAGCAGGGTGCTTTTTTGAATAGCAATCGCATCGTGCGAACGCGGTTGCTGATCTATTAATGAAATTTCTCCAAACCACATAATCGGTTCAGCAATTGCTGCAACTGCTTCTTTACCTTCAATGTCGACATGACCTAAGCGAATGGCACCATTCAAGACTGCATAGATGCCATCAAATAAATCCCCAGAGCGAAAAACAGCTTGGTCTTTTGCAACCTCAATATATTTGGCATGTTGCACAATATACTGTTGATAGGCTTGTGGTAATTTGGCGAACCAATTGTTATTGAGTAATTGTTGTTGGTGTTGAATTTCCAGCATTCCGCGTCCTTTCGTGATTGATCGAGCAACTTGTCAGGTCGACGACAACTTTATGGGCTGTTTTCCTTTAAAGTTATTCTATATCGTGATCAATATCATGCAATAAGGAAATACAGTATGAGCAAATTAGAAAAATTATTAAGTCAGTATGCAGCTTATCATCTTGATCATAAAAATATCGTGACCCACTTTGTGGGTATTCCGTTGATTGTATTTTCAATTATGTGCTTAACCGCAAGAGCTGGCATGACTATTGGCAGTTTTGAAATTACTTTGGCGATGGTTTTGATCTTAGCGAGTATTGTTTACTACTTAAGCCTAGATCGAATTTTTGGTGTGATCATGTTAGTGATCTATGTCATGGCTTATCCATTGGCTTATAAAATTGCACAGTTTGATTTGGGACTTTGGTTAGGTCTCAGTATTGGTATTTTTGTCGTTGGCTGGGCGTTCCAGTTTGTCGGGCATTTCTATGAGAAGAAAAAACCGGCCTTTATGGATGATGTGATTGGCCTCGCCATCGGTCCATTATTTGTTTTGGCGGAAATGGTGTTTATGCTTGGTTTTAGAAAAGACATCGAACAACGCATGTTAGATGAAGCGCGCAAACAGCGTGCTGCAATGGATAATAAACATGTCTCTGTGACATCACATTAACTGAATTTTTTTATACTGTTTTAAGATGTCTTCGCGACTTTGTGTGTATTCGGGCTTGGAGCATGAGCATCTTTATGGGACTTATTAGTCATATCATTGGCTTTCATTGAATCATGCTTGGCCATTTTATCTTGCTTCATGGCTGGATCGTGTTTGACTGTTTTGTCTTGTTTCATTGCCTGATCATGTTTCGCCACGTTCATGGTTGCGACGCACTTACCACCTTTATGATTTGCACCTGTACCACCCGACAGTGTTGTTCCTTGTGGGCATGCAAATGCTGTAGCGCTAAGCATTGTGAATAAACCTGCTGCAATAAATGTGCTGATCTTTTTCATTTTCGTTTGTTCAATGAAGGCATTAGTGCCTGTGATTAAATTAGCGATAATACGAAAGAATAGAAGTGATAATATTGTGTGAGATCCAAACGGATCAGGTGTTCATATGTTATTTAATGCTGTTTTTAAGATTGGTTTAAGCTTATAAAAAAACCCGATGGGTATCGGGTTTTTTTATATTCGGAACGACTTATACATTAAAGCGGAAGTGTAGAACATCACCGTCTTGAACGATGTATGTTTTACCTTCTAAACGCCATTTACCTGCTTCTTTCGCGCCTGCTTCACCGTTGTATTGAACGAAGTCGTTATAAGCAACACATTCAGCACGGATAAAGCCTTTTTCGAAGTCAGTGTGGATCACCCCCGCCGCTTGTGGTGCAGTTGCACCCACTTTAACGGTCCAAGCACGAACTTCTTGTACACCCGCCGTGAAGTAAGTCTGTAAACCTAAAAGACCATAGCCCGCGCGAATTACTACGTTTAGACCTGGTTCTTCCATGCCTAAAGCTTCAAGGAACTCAGCACGGTCTTCATCTTCAAGCAGTGAAATTTCAGCTTCGATTTGGTTGCAAAGTGGAACCACGATTGCATTTTCTTCAGCTGCAAGTTTTTTCACAGCATCTAAATGCGGGTTGTTTTCAAAACCATCTTCTGCAACGTTTGCAATATACATGGTTGGTTTTAAAGTCATTAAGCCAAAACCGCGAACCAATTTACGTTCGTCGTCATCTAGGTCAGCTGCACGAGCAGGTTTGCCTTCATCAAGTAAAGGTAAAATTTTGTCTAAAACCGCTTTGGTTGCAAGCGCTTCTTTGTCGCCACCTTTTGCAGATTTTGCTAAACGAGTCACTGCTTTTGTCACAGTTTCTAAGTCAGCAAGTGCAAGTTCCGTATTGATGGTTGCGATGTCATCAAGCGGGTCAATTTTACCGTTAACGTGAATGACGTTTTCATCTTCAAAACAACGTACAACGTGAGCAATCGCATCTGTTTCACGGATGTTTGCAAGGAATTGATTTCCCAAGCCTTCACCTTTAGATGCACCAGCAACTAAACCTGCGATGTCTACAAATTCCATCGTTGTTGGAATCACACGTTGAGGTTTTACAATCGCTGTTAATTTGTCTAAACGTGGATCTGGCACAGGAACGATGCCTGTGTTTGGTTCAATGGTACAGAATGGGAAGTTTTCAGCAGCAATAGCAGCTTTAGTCAATGCATTGAAAAGTGTAGATTTACCAACGTTCGGCAAGCCGACAATACCGCAATTAAAACCCATGAAATAACTCACAACGTGTTATATAAAAATTGCCAGTGATTTTACATGAAAGCCATGACAAAGTCAGGTCTCAGGGGAGAAGAATCAAAGTTGTAAATCATGTTGTGGGCAGAACTTCCTCATTTAAGCCCTATATACGAGCCTTTTAAGCCTTTTCTTTTAATAAAGAAACCAGATTTAATAGATCCGTTGCATGTAGATTATTGTCTATGCAAGGACTAGAGTCTTTCAATTGAGCTGAACCATTCTCAAAGGGGCGTTCAATATACGCCGTCAGAAGTCCACAGCCACGCGCTGCAGCAAGGTCATCTTGATGGGTGGCCACCATCATCACTTGATTTGGTGCAACATTGAGAAAGTCTGCGACACCTAAATAGGTTTTGGGAGAGGGTTTGTAGGCTTTGAAATTTTCAGCAGAGAAAATAGTGTCCCAAGGTAATTTTGCGTACTTTGCCAGATCGACCAATAAGCGAATGTTGCCATTTGAAAGGGTGCAAATAATATAATCTTGTTTTAATTGATTGAGTGCTGCAACTGAATCTGGCTAAGGGTTGAGACGATGCCAAATAAAGTTTAAATCATTCTTTTGTGCTTCGGTCAGTGTGGAGATTTGATATTTGACTAAAAGCTCATCCAAAATGAGACGGTGAATATCATCAATGGAGGTCCACGGCTGCTGACCTGACAAAACCTGATCCATTGCAGGTCGATAGCCTGCTCGCCAGTCTAATGCAAATTGGTTGGCATCAATGTTCAAGGCTAGACTTTCCACTTCTTGAACGATTGAAGAATGCCAGTCCACAACAGTTCCAAAGATGTCGAAAGCGAGTACTTTAATTTTAGGGGAATGATGCATATTGAGGTAGTTATTCTTATTTAGCTTTGAAGATACGTTATAGCTTATTCATTTCTATCTGTATATTGAGAGCTATATTTTCTATGTGAATTTCAAAGAAAAACAATGTTGATTAGACTGCTGTCATAAATCAGAAGCGATTATAAATGGGTAGTGAACTTCATATTGAAACACCCTCCTCAGAAAAAGGAGGGCTAAAAAACTTAAGTGGACAGTATAGTCTCTGCTTTATATAGGAAATGGGATTAAACCTTCCTTTTATCGAGTTGATTTGCCAGATTGTCTCCAATCACTTGCACACACATCACCAAAATCACGAGCACGACAATCACGGCCAACATGATCTGCATATCAAAACGCTGATAACCATAACGATAGGCAATATCGCCTAAACCGCCAGCACCAATTGCGCCTGCAATGGCAGAGGAGTTAATCATGGTCACAATGGTTACGGTAAAACCTGCGACAATTCCAGGAAGAGCTTCAGGTAACAACATATGCCAAATGATTTGAGTACGGTTACAGCCGATAGCTTGCGCAGCCTCAATCAGCCCTTGATCTACTTCGCGTAAACTGACTTCTGCAATTCGTGCAAAAAAGGGTGTTGCTGCTAAGGTTAAAGGGACAACTGCTGCCCAAACACCATAACTGGTGCCTACAATCCAACGTGTGAGTGGAATGAGGGCCACCATCAAAATCAGGAAGGGAACGGAACGGGTGATATTCACCAACCAGCCTAAGCTATGGTTAATACTTTTGGAAGGATAAATGCCATGCTCAGAGGTACTGACCAGAACCACTGCCATTGGCAGACCAATGAGTAAGGCAAAAAACGCAGATGCGCCGACCATGATTAAGGTGTCGATAGTGCCTGTCAGTAATAAATCAATGAGTTGGTCGTGCATAGCCCAGTACCTCTACATGTGTCACATGTGCTTTTAGTTTTTGTAGTAGTGATTGAATTTCTAAGCCCAGTGTGGGGACAGCAATAACCAATGTTCCAATTAAATGGTTTTGGATGGTGTCGACCTGACTTTGATACAAATGCACAGTTTGTGGGAAATGATCCAAAATATGTTTTAAGTCAGGGGGATGATGCGCATCTGACGTTGAGCGAATTTTGAAAATGGCATGTGTATCGAGCTGCGTAGGTTCAGCATTCAAGCGAAAGGGCAAATCGAGTTGTTCTAGATTCAGTAGTTCTTGGGTAATGCCTTGCTGTGGTTGAGAAAACACAGACCAAACTTCGCCTGATTCCACAATTTCACCGCCATCAATGACCACGACCTGATCGCATATTTCCCGAATCACTTGCATTTCATGGGTAATCAATACAATGGTAATACCCAACTTTTGATTAATTTCTTTGAGTAAGGACAGCACCACAGAGGTGCTTTCTGGATCAAGTGCAGATGTCGCTTTATCACAGAGTAAAATTTCAGGATGGTGGACCAATGCACGAGCAATGCCGACGCGCTGCTTTTGACCGCCAGACAGTTGTGATGGGTAATGCTGTGCCTTATCGCTTAGCCCGACCAATTGGAGAACTTCGTTGACACGTTGTTCGATGTCTTGCTTGGGATAATTGGCCACTTTGAGGGGTAGTGCAACATTTTCATAGACTGTTTTGGCAGACATTAAATTGAAATGCTGGAAAATCATACCAATGCGTTGGCGGAGCTGAATCAGCTCAGCGTGGTTCAATGCTGCCAAGTCTTGCTGATGAATATGAATATGACCTTCACTGATACGTTCTAAACCATTTAAGGTGCGGAGCAGGGAGGATTTACCTGCACCACTTTTGCCAATAATGCCAAACACTTTTCCTGTTGGGATGTCGAGGTCAATATTTTTGAGAGCATGCACGCTATGCCCTTGTACCGCATAGTGTTTGTTTAAGTTACGAATTTTGATATGTGGAATTGAAAAATCCACATGAGAACCAAAGCTGACCATTCTTTTTCTCCTTATTTCCAGCCTTCAAACCACAGACCTTGGCCAAAATCACGATCTAAAATCTCTTGAACGTGTTTTGAGTTTTGGAATGCTTGCACAAAAGTCGCAAGTTTTTGGTTTTGGTCTGGATAGTCTTTACGTGTCACAAATAAAATGGCGTATTTCTTGTCCATCGGATCAAGAAAAAGGGTATGATGCGGATCTGTGACCTTGGCCATTTTTAAATAATGAGGGAAGCCAAAAATTAAATCGGCATCATTAAACGCATGTGCAGTTTGTGGGCCTTCTACTTCAATAAACTGAAGCTGTTTAGGATTGCTCATAATATCTTTTACGGTAGACAGTTCATTGTTAATGTCCTTGAGCTGAATCAAACCTGCACGATGCAGTAAAATTAGAGCACGTGCCGAGTTTACAGGGTCATTGGGGATGACCACACGTGCTTGAGTTGGTAGTGCATCTAAGGACTTATATTTTTTTGAATACAGTCCGACATGACTTCCTGTTCCTGTGGCGAATGCATGCAAATCATAATTTGTTTCGCGAATCGCATTGCTCAGAAAGACACTTTGCTGAAAAAAATTGGCATCAATGTCACCATTTTGCACAGCAACATTTGGCGCATGCCAGTCCGAGAATTCAACCAGTTTGACTTGAATGCCTTGCTTTTTTACTTCATCTGCCACGCTTTGCAGCAATTCGGCATAAGGTGGGCTAATACCAATCGTTAAGACATCATCTTGCGCATGGCTTTTGCTATAGCGGTAACCCGCTAGAGCAAAAATTGCCATGATGATGCTTAAGCCAATCAGCCATTTTTTTCGATTTTGAGTGAAAGATTGCGTCATGGCTTATACTCACTTCCAACCTGGGAACCAAAGTTTTTCACCAATTTCACTATTCAAAGTCTGTTTAACTTTGTCAGATGTTTGATAAATCTTGATGAATTTTTCAAGCTGTGCTGCTTTCTCTGGATGTTGCTGTTGGTAGTCGTCACGCACCACAAATAAAATCGAATACAGGGTATTGGTGTTGTCATCTAAGATCAGCGCATCATTTGGGTCGATGGTTTTTGCAAGACGTAAATAATGTGGATAGCTAAAGACCAAGTCAGCATCATCAACGGCACGTGCAGTTTGTGGACCTTCAACTTCAATAAACTTTAGCTTTTTAGGGTTGCTCACAATATCTTGCAGGTTGGATAGATGATTGTTTGGGGCTTTTAAGCTAATCAATTTGGCCTGTTGTAACAGTAAAAGCGCACGACCTTGATTTACTGGATCATTTGGAATAACTGTACGTGCATTTTCAGGAATCGCATCAATCGAGTCATATTTTTTTGAATATAAACCGACGTGTGTGGTGACGCCTTTATCCAGTGCTTTCAGTTTAAATTGAGTTTCTTTGATAGCGTTATCTAAGAAGGGCTGATGCTGAAAATAGTTAGCATCAATATCACCATGGTTGAGCGTGATATTGGGGGTATTCCAATCCGAAAACTCGACCAGTTTGACATTAATGCCTTGTTGTTTCGCCTCTTCCACAGCCACCTTTAATGGACTGGCAAAGGGTGGGCTGATCCCAATCACCAGTTCAGAGTTACTCGATTTTTTATGATAAGACCACGCCACCAGTGCAATGACGATGGCAGCGACAATTACCCCAATAACGGTAAATTTTGTTTTTGCAGTTTGAGCCATGATATTTCTCGTATTTTAAAATTTATGCGGTTTGTTTTTGCGGTGTTTTAGGATGAGAGCACGAGCTTTGACATCGATACTGCTGTACAGGGTGGTTTGCGGCCAGTCGGTCACCTTGAGCGAATAATTTGTGGCGTAAACTACCTGTTTCATAGGCGGTTTTATAACGGCTACGCTCTTGTAACTCTGGGATGACCCAACGAATAAAGTCTTGATGTGACTCTGGGGCAACGGTTCGTGTGAGATTAAAGCCATCTACGCCAGTTTCATCTAAGAGCTGAATGAGTTTTTCTGCTACAGTTTTTCCACTCCCGACAATCAGTGGATAGCGTCCACCGAGTACATGCTGGGCTTTTAAATCCGCTCGCGTAACTTTTTGCTCTTTAAATTTGTTATTGACCGAGGCAATGCTATTGGTTTGTTTATAAGGAATCGCTTCATCATCTGCAAACTGTGATAAATCTATTCCAACTGAACTTGAAAAATGCGCCAAACCTGCTTCTGGACTGGCATAGCGAATATATTCGGCGAGTTTTTCTTGTGCGAGTTCATCCGTTTCTGCAGTCACTACACTAATGCCAACAAAGAGTTTAATGGCTTGTTCATCACGCCCATGGCTTAATGCAAGCGCACGAATCTTATCGACTTGCTGTTTCAGTTTTTCAGGCGTGTCAGCACCTATAAACATGGCTTCAGCATGTTGAGTTGCGAAGGCTAAGCCTTTACTTGAAGCGCCCGCTTGATAAAGTACAGGTGTCCGCTGTATAGATGGGGAAACCTGAAAAATGCCCTGACTTTGGAAGAATTTGCCTTGATGCTGTATGGCATAAACTTTTGAAGGATCGGTAAAGACACGGTTTAATTTATCTTTTTGTATGGCATCGTCTTCCCAAGAACCTTCCCAAAATTTATAGCAAAGTTCGATAAACTCTTCAGCTTGTTCATAACGCAAGTCGTGATCTTTTAAACCTTTTTGACCAATTAACCGTTCTGCGCTGTCTAAGTAACCCGTGACAATGTTCCACCCAATACGACCGTTTGTTAGATGGTCGAGGCTCGCAAAGCGTCGTGCAAATTGGTAAGGCGACTCATAGCTCAAATTTACAGTGACACCAAACCCTAAGTGCTGTGTAACGGCAGCCATGGCAGAAACGAGGGTACTTGGGTCGTGGCTTGGAAGCTGAATCGACTCTTTCAGGGTTAAATCCAGACCATTTTGATAAACATCGTAGACACCTGTAATGTCGGCGATAAATAAACCATCAAATAAACCTTGCTCTAAGGTCTGCGCCAAATCTGTCCAATAGCTGAGCTCATTAAAGCGATGTGACTCATCACGTGGGTGTGTCCACAAACCGTGATTGATATGACCTACGCTATTCATATCAAAGGCATTCAGGATGATTTGCTTCGGCTTGTTATTTTGAGATGATAGTGTCATTACAATGTCCCTCTGCGTGGAGGAAGTACACCGTTAAGAAGATAATTGGCAATGAAGTAATATTTCCAACGTGCCGCATCATGTAGCGTGTGAACACGTGCATTACGCCAAAAGCGGTCTAGGCCATCTTCACGCTGACTACCACGACTGCCTGCCAGTTCAATCAATTTCGAAGCGGCTTTTAATGCGGTTTCTGTGCTATGTGCACGAACTTTCGCTACATCGAGAGAAGCTTTTGCAATGCTATCAATGGTTGGATTAGGACGTGCTGTATCGATTGAGCGAGCTGCTTGTTTGAGTAAGACTTCACTGGCGCGTACATCGGCAACCACGCGTCCTAGTTCAAACTGTGTTAAAGGATCATCGGTTGCCTGTTCAACAGCAGAGTCAATCCACGGACGAGCCTGACGCACACGAACCAGTGTTTCCTCAAAAGCAGCACGCGCGATACCCGTTTCAATGGCAGCATGCATAATTTGCGCAAAAGGTCCAACCAAAGTCGGTCTAGAAAAAGCTGTATCGAAAGAAACAATATCTTCGGCATCTACAGCGACATGATTGAATTTGACTGTACCGCTGCCTGTGGTGCGTTGACCAAAACCAGACCAATCATCTATCAGTTCGAGTCCTTGGCTACTCCGTGGGATAAAGACAAGAAACTCTTTGTCATCGGCATCTTTGACTAAAGTGGGGATGCGGTCTGCAAACAGACTGCCTGTGCAATAAAACTTTTCACCATTGACCACATAGCCTTGTTCAGTTTGGCTGAGTGCAGTTTGTTTTTGTGTTGCGTTTTTAGTTTTAAACTCTGCCAAGGCATTACCAAAGCGTGCCCCTTTGAGCACTTCTGCATAGAGTTTACGCTTTTGTTGTTCAGTACCGTTGTTGCGTAAAACCTCTAATGCATAGAAATGGTTCTGGGGAATTTGACCAATAGACCCATCTACACCACTCATCAGTGCGATAATTTGTGCGACCGTATAGCTGGAAACATCTGCACCCCCGAATTCCTTCGGTACAGTAATGGCCCAAAGGCCAGATTGGCTATAGGTCTCGATTTCCTCAAAAGGCAAAATTCGTTCCGCATCACGTTGGATAGCCTGTTGTTTAAACTGCTCAGCTAAATTTTTGGCAATCTCTAAGGCTTCGGCATCGCTTTGAATAATATGTGCATACGCTGCATTTTTGGATTGAAGTGGAAGAATAGGTTGAAATGAAGTCATGACGTTCTCCTTAAATCCAAGCGTGGCGAGCAGGAAAAGTGTTGTTTAAATAGTAGTTACCTAGTGCATGCAGCTTCCAGCGGATCGGGTCGTGTAAGGTATGCACACGTGCATTGCGCCAATGTTGATCTAAATTATGTTGGCTTAGGCTCGAACGACTGCCGCCAAGCTCTAGGAGTTTTTCAGAAATTTGTAGTGCAGCATCATTGGCATAGACCTTAGCTTCGGCGACTAGAATGGAAGCTTTAGCTGCTTGTTCGGCACTGACAACGCTCAGTTGGTCGAGCTCATCTAAATATTCAGCAGCTTCATCGAGCAGTAGGATAGCGGCATCCAACAGAACGGCGGATTTGCCGACTTCTTGTAAGGTGTAATGTTCAAAACTGGCTTTCTCAACTTGCGCATCGACAATTGGTCGGGCTTTTTTCACTGCTGACAAAGTGTCTTCAAATGCAGCTTCTGCTATGCCGACATCAATTGCAACTTGCATTAACTGCGAGAAAGCACCGCGATAATTGATATCTTCAGCCAGTTTCCGCTCATCAAAGATAAGTAGTGGATCGACTTCAACCCGTTGTAATTTTACTGTGCCGCTTGAAGTTGTACGCTGACCAAAACCGTTCCAGTTATCGATGACTTCAATGCCTTGTGCTGTGGCATCAACAAGCGTCAGTACCACATATCCTTCAGGGTGGATGGCTTTAATGGCTAACCAATGAGCAAAGCTACTGCCTGTAGAGTAGAACTTTTCACCATCGACATAGTAACGACCATTTTCAATACTTAATGTCGTACTCAGGGTTTTAGTGTCTTTGGTATTTCGTTCGGGGCCGCCATTGGCAAGGCGTTTGCCGTTTAATATTTCATTAAAAATAAACTGTTTTTGTTGTTCGCTGCCCAAGATATCAATCATGTTGAGCAGCGCAATTTGGTTTTGTGGAATTTGGCCAACACTTGAGTCGGCTTTATTAATAATGCGAAAAACCTGAGCTAAGGTTTTGTTGGAAACAAATGCGCCTCCAAAAGCTTGAGGAATACGAATCCCGCCTAATCCTTTTTGGCTAAATAACTCGACTTCAGCAAAAGGAAGCTGACGGTTCTGATCACGTTGATCCCGACCTTCTAAGGCAAAGTCAGCGACATGATAGGCTGCATTAATCGCATCCTGATCATTTTGTATCACGTGAATATTTTTAGAGAGTGTATGAGACATAAAAGCACCTTTACTTAATGCCTATACGCTACTTGGGATTGCTTGAATGATTAAATGAAGGATTTTGAATTACTTAGCAGCTAAAAATTTAAAAATAAAATATGCTAAGTTTAATCATTTAGATGATATGTTAAGGATTTGAAAAATAAGGAATAACCAATTTAACTGAGGACTGAATGGGATGATCAAAGTCTTACTTATCAAGATTTGAGATATTGTAGAGAAAAAAATGTATAAATTTGATAAAGACTGTTGAACATTTGCTAGGCAGTTTTGAGTAAAAAGTACATTGTAAATCCTAAATACAGTGACTAAAGTATCCAACTGAAATAGATGGCTTTTCTGAAAAGCCAAAATAGAAAAATAAATGTGGAGCATTTATGAGAACTTTATACCAGTTTCCTTTATCTCATTTTTGTGAGAAAGCTCGCTGGTTGCTCGATCATAAAGAGCTAGATTTTGTCGCACAAAATGTGGTGCCTGGGGTTCACCGGGCTTTTGCACAGTTAAAGACAGGGCAAAATAAACTGCCTATTTTGCGTGATCAGGACAAATGGGTCGCTGATACCACCGAGATTGCGTTATATCTTGATGAGCGTTATCCAGAACATCGACTGTTACGTAATGAAGCACAGCTTCGTAAAGAGGCTTTAGATGTTAATGCGTTAGCCAATGATTTGGGATTGCATGTGCGTCGTTGGGGATTGGCGCATGCATTGTCCGATAACGATCAATCGCTACAGATTATGTTGGGTGAAAAGGGGTATTTACGTAAATTTGAAAAATACACCAAACCTTTAATGAAAACTTTGATGTCGAAAGGCTATGAGTTGAATGTAGAGAAAATAGAGCATTCGAAAGTTGAAATGCAGCGTTTAATTGAGGTCTTGAATGAAAAGTTAATTGCTAATCATGGGCGTTACTTTGTGGGAGATCGTTTAGGTTTGGCGGATATTGCTGTGTGTTCAATGTTAGCCCCTGTGCTTGAAATTAAAGGGACTCCTTGGGAAAAAGACCATGAGGATAGCCTATCTGAAGAATTCAGTGCCTATAAAACCTATTTAACCAATTTACCCTTGGGGCAGTATGTTTTAAGAGTCTATCAAACCGAGCGCAATGCTCGAGTCGACTGGCGCGGCGTTTAAAATAAGCTTAAGCCAAACAAGGCAAAGGTGATGTGTGATAGAGACAGCCTTTGCCTTTCTTGTATTTTCAATATCATGATTTATAGAAGCTGAATAGAAATTTTCTCAGTTGATTTGCAACTTTGTAAAAGATCATGGCACTCTTTGTCTAAAAAAGCTGATATCTTTTTATTAATCTGAAAATATATGAAAAAAAACTGCAAATAAGCTTTATCTTTCATTTGAAATGCTTAATATGAAATAAACACCTATAAACATAAGTTGTCATGAGAGTTAAATAATGGAATTAGATCGTTTTGATAAGCAAATTTTAGAAATTTTAAGTAATGAAGATATCAATCTAAACGAATTATCAGAGCGTATTAATCTATCGGTTAGTTCAGTACATCGTCGTATTAAGCACCTCATTGATAACGACATTATGACCAAAGTTAAGCGTGATATTAATTATCAAAAGCTCGGTTTTAGTCTACATGTTTTGCTACAAGTATCTTTGAGTAAACATGATACCGACACTTTTTCCAAGTTCTTGGAAGAGCTAGAAAATATTCCTGAAGTAACCAATGCCTTTTTAGTGACAGGGCAGTCGGCAGACTTTATTGTTGAAGTTGTGGCAAGAGATATGGAAAACTATAGTGATATTTTACTCAAACGCATTGGTAAAATCGAACATGTGGTGGCACTGCACTCAAGCTTTGTGATTAAAGAATATAACGTTTTTAACTGTAGTGGTTTGTTGAGCAAAGTCTAAGTCACGCTGAACTTGTATGAGTCTAATGAGTAGTAGGCTTCCTACTTTCAAAAGTTTGCATATTATCAGCCATAATTTTAGCCCTAGTACCAGAAGAGCACATGAGCTGTATGTTAGAGGTGCTACAGCAGGATGATGTTACTATTCAATTGGTCGTGAAAAACGCTCCGTGGTAAAGTTTTCTGATCTTTCGTGATCGCTTGTTGGAAAATCAAAAATTAGTGGCGGCGTGTAACCAACTAAAGCAAGACAGCCAACATTTAATGATGGATGAATATCGATTTTAAAAAGCCAAATTTATTGAAAGTGTATTCAATCAGCCATAAAAAATGCGCTCTCAAAGTTATGTTTGAGAACGCATTTTTATAAAGCAGTAGATTAAGCGTCTAATTCTGCCAATACCGCGTCAGAGAATTCAACGTTGGTATATACGTTTTGTACATCATCTAAATCTTCAAGCATATCAATCATTTTCATAATCTTTTTGGCTTGATCGATATCGGTGATTTCGGCTTTAGTTGAAGGGCTCATGACCACTTCAGCATTGTCCGATTTTAAACCTGCAGAAGTCAAAGCATCTTGCACATCACCAAAAGATTCAGGTGTAGTAATGACTAAGATTTCATCTTCATCGACTTCGATATCTTCAGCACCTGCTTCAAGTGCCACGTCCATGATTTGATCTTCTAAAGACACATCTTCAAAAGTGATCTCACCACGTTTTGTGAACAAGAAAGCAACTGAACCGTTTGTGCCTAAGTTACCATCTGTTTTTGAGAAACAGTGACGGACATCCGGTACAGTACGGTTTAAGTTGTCAGTCATGGTTTCTACAATAACTGCAACTCCACCAACACCATAACCTTCGTAGGTAATTTCTTTTAAATCATCGTTATCTTCGCCACCAGCACCACGTTGGATTGCACGGTTGATGACATCACGTGTCATATTTACAGAAAGTGCTTTTTCTACAACTGCACGAAGACGTGGGTTGCTTGCAGCATCACCACCGCCAAGCTTTGCAGCAGTTGTTAATTCACGAATAAATTTGGTAAAAAGTTTACCACGGCTAGCATCTTGTTTTGCTTTACGATGCTTAATATTGGCCCACTTGGAATGACCCGCCATGCGAAATATGCTCCTTGTAGATTGGCTTTGTGCCTATCAAATTGTGCAAATTCTACCATAAGCACTTTTTTATGCGAAAGTAGGTGTTTTTCTGAAAATCGCCTGAACAAACAAAAAAAGAATTAAAATTGTTTGAAATAAAGCCAGTTATTTAAAATTTACCCTGTGAGGCAGTTCACTTTAAAAATTAACTGTTGGGAAACTCTCACAGAGACCTAAAAGAATAGCGTCTTCACATTCTTTTAGGTTAATTAAAAGACCTTATTGTGCAGCAGTTTTAGGTTCTGGAATCTCAATAGCTAAACCAACATGCTCTTTATAAAGTGCTTTAATAAGCGCTAAGTCATGATCTAGGTCTGTTGGATAGATTTTTCCAAAAATACCACCTTGCTTGGTTTTTGAGTTCGCGTACATCAGCACAATAGGGACATTTGCTGCTTTAGCAATATGCCAAAACCCAGTACGAATAGGTTTACGTACTTCACCTGTTTTGGCGCGTGTCGCTTCAGGTGCAATGACTAAATTGAATTTTTCATTTTGGCTAAAGTATTCAACCATTTGAGACACAATGTCTTTATTTGACTTACGATCGACCGCGATGCCACCAATGGCTTCGAGTATGGGCTTCATTGGCCCTTTGAATAATTCTTTTTTAATCAGGGTATGGATTTTCATATCGTAGATTTGAAAAATCGCCAGTGACAAGACAGCATCCAACATAGAAGTATGTTCAAATCCAATAATGACTTGCTTGTCTTCCAAAACGTTTGGTTCTACATGATATTTCCAGCCTGTGAGTTTAAACGCAGACTCACCAATGAATTTTTTTAACATGACCATAAAAATACAAGTGTTTTTTAAAGAGGCTAATGTCTGCTTGTTTACGGTTTGAGTCAAGTCCTACTTGATTGCACTTACCACTTTTATGAATGGGCTTGAATCCTAAGTAGTTGAAGAAGTGGAGGGTGAAAATGGAACATTAAGATGTTTTAAATCTAATCAAATAGAAAATAAATATGGTGAAAATGAAAATACCACTATTCATAATCGAAATGAAAGATTAGACTTTGGTCTAAGATTAAAGTGTGCATTTTCACACTTTAACTTTGGTTTAACAAAGTTCAGGATTGTTAAAATGGCTTATCTTTCGACTTTTTTATGTGCAATCGTTCTCTTTTCTTTGGTGGTTATTTGGTCAATTGTTGAGTTTTTCATTGAGTCACGAAAAAAAGAAAAAGCCGGTATTTAGTTTTTATCCAATTTAATTAAATTTTATTATTGTAGTGTTTATAAGTGCTTTTGAGTCTTAGTATGTAACTCAAACATCGTGAAAGACCTGATATGTCAGTTTGATGATGTAAATTCCCCTGATTGTTTGGATAGTGTACAACCATGTATGAAAAAGCTTGTCTTTTGAAAAAATCTTCGATAGTATTCATTTCGCCTGAACTTGTTGATATATAACAAATTCAGCATATTAGGGCCTATAGCTCAGTTGGTTAGAGCAGCGGACTCATAATTCTAAATTCTCCTATAAAATTCGCAATTTCATACAATATTTCGCAATATCCTGCATCTTAAATAATCCTCAAACACCTATATTTACAGCATATTGCAATATCTGACTATCTATTACGATCTACGGAAATAGCTCTAGCGTCTACAATGAGTCTACTTGTGGTTCCAATTTGTAGACTCTAAGTAGACTTACTAAAATATAAAATCATATTCAAAAATAAAGCCCTCAACTGAGGGCTTTTTATTAGGCTGTGTGTTGGAGCCGGTTGCTGTCCATAAATTCTAAAACATCACTTTTTCGATAGAGTACTGTTTTAGCTGTCGGTTTTGAAAAGGGTATTCCACCACCTTCACATCTCTTCTTTTGCAGCCAAGCCAGTGAAATATGAAAGGTTAGTGCAATGGCTTCGGGTGGAAAATCCGCTTCAGGTGGCGCATTACGAAAATCTTTAATTACAGCTTTTTTTTCGCATGCGGACATTTTATCGATTTTAGTTAAACGAGCCATTTAAGACACCTCCTTCTTAATATCAATTAACTCAAACGGTAATTTGGTATCCAAGCCCTTGCATTCATCCTTATATCCAAAACTTACAAGGATGTGATAAAGGGCAGAGGCTTGCTCCGCCGTGAATGTTTTGGTTGTGCCTGATTGACCTATAACGAGTGGTGCGAATTCTTCAGCAAGGTCTTGGGCGATGTGTTGGAGGTTAGTCATTGGCTGGCTCCCGTGCTTCATCCAATACTTCTGCAATATCTGCAAAACTCACATAATCGTCACCAAGTGCTTTTTTACCAAAACTGTCCATATTTGCCATAAGTTGAGCAAGTTGATGCTTATCAACCAAAACAAACCCTTCAGGCACCGCTTGGGTTTTGGCTGCTTGCCATGCTGACCATCCAAAGTTGATGTTGTCCATAAATCTTGAAGATAGATAGTTGGAATGAAACGCATTGATTTCTAGCTTAAACACAAGGTCTTCAAACTCATCCTGTTTTATGACTTCTTGTTCAAGCAATTTTGCTAAATAAAGATTCTTCTGTTTTTGAATTTCCATCAAGCTCTCCAAGTCGCTTCTTTAAACTTCGCATCAGTGACTAATTCTTCAATTTCACCAGCACCGGTATTTTTAAAAATGTGTGTCATCTTCGCCCCGAACACTGTAAGTGTCCGGGTGATAGTGGAGTAGTGGTAGCTCATGCAATAGCTCTCCCTTGTCCTTGGGTGGTATTGATGATGTGAGCTTTTACATTTTCAAAATGCTGGGCTTCAATGCCTAATAAGCTATCGATTCCTTGATCTTCACAATAGGTCATAACATCAATGCCGACTTGCGCAAGGAGGTCTTGCAACTCATCACGTTGAGCTTCTGATATCCCATTAAATTCAGGAGGTTCTATCCATGTATCGCGGGGTATATCGAATGTGCAGCCGAGTACTTTCGCTCGAGCAAGCATCGCTTGACGCATGTTTTGGTAATAAGTGTGTTCTTTGTCCAACTTTAGGGTTTCGGTCAGGTGATTTAAGTCGCTTGCATAAACTGCTTCTTCGCAGCTTTGTTTCCAGTTATCCAAATCCTCAAGTGCTTTATTTAATGCAATTTGAGCAGGGGTAAGCGTGTTGATATGAGCCTTCGCATCTGCAATTAAGTCTGCAAGAAAAGTAGGGTGTAACTTAAGATCAGGTACCCAAACCTCACCAGTCTCACCACCTAAAGCACCTGAATTTTTCGCATGGTGTGTTGGGGATGGCTTGAAGTTAATGACTCTCGCATTTTTACCTTCACCAGTAGTAACAGTGGTCAAATAACCCATGATGTCTGCAATACGGTAAAGTTCATTACGATTCTTACCACCAAGCTCAGGACGGTAGATGATCCGATCATCGCTTTGGTCTTCTGAGGCATGGGCAATAAACACGACATCCTTACCAAAACTTAAAAGCGTATTGATGTACTGCTTAAACTTCATGTTTGCTAAGCCTTGGGCTTTTAACTTGAGTGCACCATCTTGCTGACGGTTATTTGCTGTTTTGAGCAAATGTGTCTTGATGGATTCAAGCATTGCGCCCACGGTATCAATAACAACAGTATTGAAAGGTGCTAAGTCTTGTTCAGTAATGTTTTCAATATCTGACCACTGCTGAACTGGAACAACAGCTCCGCGACGAAGTTCACCAGTACGGTGTGCACCACGGTCAAAGTCGAATGAAATGGCTTTATCTGCGGTGAATCCTAAAGACGTTTTACCAAGCCCAGGATCTGCATAAATGTAAGTAATAATCGCACTTACGTTTAACGCTTGGTCTGCTGGAATAATAGGTATAGCCATGATTATTTCCCCTTATGCCCAGAACAGTGAGCCTTTAGCTCGTTTAAATGATTTTGGATAAGTGCGTGTGAGTGACTTTTGAAGGCGAACAGCCATAGTTTTTCTTTGTTGGAAAGCCTGCTCACGTCCTAGCTCTTCTTGAACCCAAGGCAAAGCTTCCAAGCTTTTGCGTAAATCACCATTTAGGTTTTCCAACTTAAGCAACCAGCGTACGTATGCACGATCCAAATCAATAAGGGCAGTGCCTTTATGCTTACCGAATTTGATAACTTCCTGTGAATTAGTAGAAGTAGTCATTAGCCTGCCTCCACTAAACGATGTTTCTCGATATAGCCTTTGATGAGGGCATTGAAGTTCTGATGGTCGATGTGGTTTGTGAAGTCGTTGTATGGATTGCCTAGGGCATCTGAAACAGTCAATTCATCAAGGCTAGTCACATCAACTGCAGTGAATTCACTACCTGGTACGCCGTAGCTGTCTTCAAATGCTTCAACTTCAAAACGTGCTGTAACGCGGAAACCATCTAAACGAATAACAGCTTCGCCGTGGTTATCACCAGTCATACGTAATGCAAGGAGTTGATATTCAGAAGGTGCTACGTTGGCAACTAGAGGTTGAGCAGCCTGTGGTGCAGTTTTAAACCCGCAGCTAAGCACACCTATTGTTACAGCAGCTACACCAAGAGATATCTTGATGGTATTGAAAGGGGATAAGGTTTTGTTCATAATTGATCTCGCAGTTTCTGTAAAAGCACTCAAAGGGTTCGAAGTCTTGAGTGCTTTTTTAATGTCTGTGAGATAAATATGAACTAATGGTTCAATATTGTCAAGAACCAAAAGTTCAATAATATGCATAATTGAATTATTGGTTCTTATTTTGTGTTTTAATAGACAAAAGAAAGCCCACCATTGGGGTGGGCTAGTTGAGCGTTAGAAGACTACTTTTGACATTGGATATTAAATTTATCTTTGTAGTAATCCAGCGCAATTGCTAAATCACGATCCAACTTGTCTGGCGTGTAGTCATTTGGTGAAAGCTTGAGTAGAGCAGGGGCATACTGCTGAATGTACACATTTGGGTAATCAACACATAAAATTTGCTTTTTAACTTCAAGTGATGTGTTTGGGCTATCTAGCTGATCTATAAATTTACCGATCTTGGTATCCGCTTCGTCAAATTGCTTGATGGTTGCTGGATCTTGTTTTAGCTCAGCAGGATCGGTTGAGTCTGGTTGTTTTTGACAGGCTGTAACAGAAATGGCTAAGAAAACGGAAACAAATATAATTCTTTTCATATTTAGGTACTTATTTTTATGTGAAGTTGTATTATAGTCAAATTTAGTAAAAAGAAAACCCCGCGTATGCGAGGCTAGATAGGCCATTCTTTGTTATTACAGGTCATCCTTCGACGTGACCTTGATTAAATAATAGCAAAGGCATGTTGCAGAAATGAGAAACCCGCCGCTGAGGTGGATGAAAACAATACCAGACAAACCAATTAAAATCTTATCGAAACTCTTCTTTTAAAAACAATTTTTCTACACATGATTTGGTAAGATTGATCATAGTTTGAGACACAGTTTGTGCAACAGATAACTCAAAGCCTTCATAATCATTTCGATTAACCCCATCCCGCCTTTCACCATGTACAATCTTATTTCTAATACCTAATAACTTATTTAGGTTTACTTCTATATCCCTGTCGATTTCATGTGGAAGTCCTAATTTATATAGGTTCTTCTTAAAAACCAGTGGGCTTAAGTTGGACTCTAAATCGACACTAGTTATTTTAATTTGAACTTTAGTGGAGTAAATCTCTGTTGAATTCTCAACAAACTGAATTTCTCGAAAGAATCGATGTAATTTCGTATCTTCTGGTGCATGAGCTTTAAAATATGAACACTTCGCTGAGTCATCTCTCAGCGCTTTGAACACATCATGAATTGTTGCACTAACAAGGTGAGTATTTGCTTGAGCACAAGGAATACTTTGATCATTAACGGTTTTTATATAGTGACTTAGTGCAAATTGAAAAAAACCCTCGAAATGTGCATATAGGAATACAACAAGAGATCGTCTATAAGTATTTGCCTTATTATCATCCAAAGGTGCACTTAAATTTTTAAGAAGCCTCAACTCGTCTAAGCGCCATTCCCAATCTTCCTCCAGCTCAGTCCTAAAAGCATTAATATCCATTTGTCAAAAATCCTCGAATTTTATCAGAGACAAAATTAACTCGAGCATTTAAAGCATTTGGAGTATTTTTCCCCCCGCCAGTAGTCAAATTTATATAGTCCTCATCAAGTTTTATTTCAGTAAAAAAAGATTTTAGTTTCTCACACTTTTTTTCAGTAGAAATGTCTATTGCCTCTAAATGATCTTGAATTCCTAATGCAAATGATTCAAATTGATAGACAATAAACATGCTGGCTAATTTTGTACGATTAATATTTGCCCGACTAAAGCTTTGATTACCTAATACTTTTGCTAGAATTTCAAATGTCTTATTAAAAATCTGCTCTTGCGCAATGAAATCAAATTCACGATTATGATCTGGATCTGAAACTTGCTCCATATATTCCGTCATGAAATCCCGTATATCGTGCTTAAAGGCATCTCTATTATTTAAAAATGTAAAAAAGCGTAAAACAAGTTCTTGATCATAAGCACCGAAAATTTGTTCTTGTGTTAGATTTTCAGTAGTGATTTTGAAATTTTCATTTTTAGAGAGAGCAATTATAAAATCATTAAATTTATTATCTAGGAGCCTAATTGTACAATTTCTCATTTGTTGGTCGGTGAGTAAGGTTCCACCAGTATTTAAGCGTTTAAACATATGGTATTTGAATTTATGATTACTAGATTTTCTAACCACCTCAACCCGCACAAAACTCCGTTTTAATTTAATTTGAAGTGCAGTTCCTAGATCATCATACGTTTTACCATTAAGAGACTCAATAATGTCACAATCGGTGAGAGTTAGTTTTTCCCCCTTATTTATACACACAGGTTCTTCAGGGGCATTCAACTCACCTCTAAAATGAAGATAAGAGGAGAGTCGTTGTAAACCATCAATAAGTAGCTTTTTATTATCTTCAATTTCAACAACATATATTGGGGGTACAGGCATTTCTAATAAAAGTGATTCAATGAAACGAGATTGCGCTCCTGCAGACCAGCGAAATATTCTTTGGTAGTCTGGGGAAATATCTAATTCAGAACTTGTGACCATATCTAATAACTCATTAAATGAGATATCTAAGCTTTGTGTATGCACATTTTTAAGATTCTCATCAATTTCACTAATAAGAGCAGGAACGGTATTATCACTCATTGTATATTTCCAATATTTTTAAAGATTAAAACTGATTCAGAGATTTGTTTTTTAGAGATGTAGCGATTTGATTTTGAATTAATATATGACATGTTTGTTTTAGTTTCAAAATGATCTTCTCTAATTAAGTCTAGCCCGCAATTTTTAGACATTTCACTAAGAGTTTTAGCGAGATCGTTATTAATCTCTTTATAAAAAGAATTTTGAACTACAGATATAAACAACCCATTTAATTTTAATATTCGTGATATTTGTTCAATTGACTTATAAATATCATCGAAATATTGCAAATGATTTTTATAATAATAGGTTGAAGACGCTATTGATGTATGATCTTGGACATTCCTTAGGAAAGTATTACAAGTTTCGCCCCATAAAGGGTTCGGGGTCATAATTTTCTTTTTTACAGTAGAGGTTCCTATTAATTTTTCTCTTAATGATCGAATGTCCGTAACACGTATAGTTGCAAGTTCGATAGATGTAGCAATAGCGTAATCTATACGGGTGCAGTATGGAGGTGAAGTTAGTATAATATCTACGCTTTGATTGGTTTGTGACAGAGATGTGGAGCTATTTAAATGGAAATTTACGTTTGCATCTGTGTTGAGGGAATCGTTAAAGACATGTGATTTAACTGTATCGTCAAGAAGGCTAAAAAAAGTATTTTTTATATAGCTATAACTTACTTCTAACTTTTCTTCTTCATTTTTTGGTTTTTTTACCCATGTTGGGTTAGATGGAATAAAAGCTTTTAATAAAGTTTTGATAGTTTTAAATAAAACTACATATACAAAAGCACCAATTGTACTTAATTTATTTAATGAACTGTTTTCTGTTAAAGATGAATATGAGTTAAAAGAAATAAAGTTTTTATTTATTGAATTCTCGATTTTTCTTATTAATGTACAACTTTTTTCTGAAAACCAGGTTTTAAGAGGGTCGCTTTCGTAAGGTATATGGTTTTTATCTCTACTGGAATTATGAAAAATAGTATTACATATAGCATCTAAGCTGCTTAAGTCTAAGATATTAATTAATCTAGCTTTTGCGATAATTAGCATTACAGGATTTAGGTCATTACCAATTGCATTTTGACCTAATTTATACGCTGAAAATGTTGTAGTGCCACTGCCATTCCAAGGATCAAAAATTGTTGATTGTTTATTTTTATAGGTCAACTGTTCCAGTAAATTTAATGTAAATTCTTCTGAAAACCCAGCATAGTAAGAAAATAAGGCTGAGTTAGACTGCTTGCCTTTTTTCATTGGCTTTAATTTGGGGTTTAAAATCTCCAAAGTATCTACATCAAAACCCATAAAACGCACCACATTCCACCTTATACAATTTACATTATATTACAGAACCAAATCCTCTCACAAAAATAAAATTTAGTTTCTTTAACTTCAGCATCTCAACTACCCAAAAAGTTGAATTCGTTTAAATTTTTTATTCATATCAATTTGGCTTTTATAGAATTTATCTTTATCAATTGCTTCAATAAAATCGTTAAAGGTACTGGCTTCAAGAAGTCTATAAATAAATCTCTCACCAGTCCTAAGAACCACGGTCAACAAGAAGTGCTGATAAAGCACGTAGCTGATATTGCGCGAATTTACTTCAATTCTTTGCATGTTTGGTATTTTGTTTCCTTATATTTGTGTGCTTTAAATAGCTTAAAACCCAAGCTTTGATGTGCTTAGGTTTATTCTTATTTATTAAAGCTTCTTAGGTGTTCAACTACTACTCCAATGATGCGAATCTCTTGCTGAGTTGAGTTCATGGTTGGAAAGTCAGGGTTTAATGGAACTAACTCAAAAGTCTCCCGCCCATGTTCGTCATAACCGATTGCACGGTATTTTTTAAATGTGGCTTCATGACTACCATTCTGAGCAATTACATAACAACCAGGATAGGGTGGTTTTGAGGCATCAACCACTAATTTGTCGCCAGGATTAAAGTCTGGCGTCATGCTTGCACCTGAAACCTCCAGCGAGAATACACACTCAGGTTTTGCACTCTGATAAGTAGTGTAAGTCTCACTTTTGGGATTGAGACCATCATATCCAACATCATGAAACAGTCCTGCTTGAACGTAATCCAATACGGGAATTTTGCGTAGAGGTGATGTATCAGGACGAACGTTGCCAAAGCTTGATTCTGGCGTTGTTTGAGTTGGGGGCTCTCCATCACCATTGAGTAACCATTCAGCAGATACGCCCAGAAATTTGGATAATTGAGGGAATTTTGACGTTTCAGGCATAGCTTCGCCTTTTATCCACTTGCCAGCCCCTTTATCTGATATCTCAAACTCTTTGCTGAGAATTCTTGCTCGACCACGAACAGGGTAGCCTTTCAGATCCATAGCTTCATTTAATCGTTTAGCAAAATCTTCTTTGATTTTATCTGTTGAAGTATTCATTAAAATTACCGATGAACCAATGGTTCAATAATAATAAGTATTGAAAGAACTATCAGTTCTTGTTAAAGTTGAACTATAGGTTCAATAATGGTTAGGGTTATGCTTACTATAAAAAGTGCAATTACATGCGCTGGTGGCGTGAAAGTGGTTGCTAAATCAATAAACATCACCGAAAGAGCAATCTATAAATGGATTGCAAGAAACACGCTTCCATATACAGATTACAAGGGCGAAACCGACTATGCGGAGCAAATTTCTGCATTAACAGATGGTGAGCTATCGAAGTCGCAAATATTAAAAATTGGCTTGAATAAACAAAGCGATCTACCTACACAAGTGGTGAAAGTATGAGCCTTGAAAAGAAATCTACGCATGTCCGTTTGTCTCCTGAAATACATGAGCGAGCTAAAACTCTCGCTGAAATTAAGGGTAAAGACCTTGCTCAGTACCTCGCTTTCTTACTTGAAAAAGAAATCGTGGGTGAGTGGCATGTTCTTAATTTACAAGCAAAATCTTTTGAGCGCTTGGGATTAGCAGCCTTAGTAAGGGACTTGTCAACCGAAGTCAGCTTTCTTGAGGGATCGGAAGGGATTCACGGGAATTCACACAAAGAAAAAGCCTGATCTTGGGGATCAGGCTTTTCGATTCATTACCCTAGAGGTGGAAATAATGAACAATTCAAATTTAACACAAGTATTAATCAAAAAAAAGCCTGAGGCTCGACTCTCAGACTTTCTAGTTCAAAAACATTCTAGTGGAATTGAACATAGATCTGAATCTAACACACCAAACAGGCAAAAAAAAGCCCGAGAGTTGAGATCGGGCTTTAGTATTCAATTCAGAGGGTACACTTTCATGAACGACGCGAATGTATCACAACAAGTATTTGAAGACAATACAGATTTCCTAATTGGGGATGTCGTTGTTTTAAAGAATCCAAATTCAGATCCACAACTCCTAACAATCTCAGCATTTCAGCCAAGCCAGTACTACTGGATCGAAGGTGGTGAACTGGTACATCAAGATGATGTTCGTACTGCCACTACAGCAGAACTACAAGCCAAACGCCGTTTATCAGAGGCTGAACAAGCCTTAGCGGAGGTTCCATGATTACTAACAAAGCTCTTCAAAAGAAGCCTGAGCATAAGCAGATGATGCAGCTTCAATCATGGTACGAGCCAGCACTACGCACGTTAGATGGATTGCTGGAGATCCGTAGGGCGAACCTACGCAAAATCAAAGGTGATGTAAAGAATGCTGCCGTAACGCGAGACGAGTTTATGGAAATGCTGATCAATGAACATCGCATTTCAGCTTGGTATGCAGGTGAAATCATTTCTAGTCTGCATCGAGCAGGTCGAATTTTTATGTTTGGGCGCTTTATTAAAAATATCGAAAAAGGGGGTGCTCAGTGAGATATTCAGCTAAACGTGGGCAGAAAGATGTTCAAGCTCCTGCACCTATCGAAGTAATCATCCCTTTACTTGATCCAGTGACGATTTATTCAGCCAAAGAGCTTGCAGCTATGCCTTTGTCAGTCATGAACAAAGCAATTGAGGCACAGGAGGCTTATTTCATTCTTGAGCATACAACCCAAATGGGGGGGCAAGCCATAGCGATACGTCGTCAAATGCAGGAAGGTACCCAACTTGTTCAGGTGAAAGAAAAGTCACGTACGAGGTACAAAATCAACAACGAATTTGTCGAACCTCGAATTATTCGTCAGTTGGAAAAGCGCGGCTTAGTCAAATTGGAGTGTGCTAAATGAGTTTATTCAGCACTGGCCATGATGTCGTGGATCAGGTTGGTAGTGTTCACCTTGAGGGTAACATCTTACCAACCAGTTGGTTTAGTACCTTCGTTTTAGAGAGTGGAAAACCCGATTTAAACGCTATCGTTGTGCTTTCAGAAATCGTTTATTGGCATCGACCTACAGTGGTGCGTGATGAATATTCTGGCCAAGTTGTGCGCGTTAAAAAGAAGTTTAAATCTGATCTTTTGCAGCGTTCTTACCAGAGTTTTTCTGATCAATATGGCTTCTCAAAACAGCAAGTCAAAGAGGCATTTGATCGTCTCGAGAAATGTGGGGTGCTAAAACGTCACTTCCGAACAATTGAAGCTAACAATCAGAAATACAACAATGTTTTGTTTATTGAGCTCATTACACCTGTACTTTTTGAAATGACCACCCTCCCACTTTCAAAAGGGGGAGGCTCCCCATTTGAAAAGGCAGACCCTCCCCATTTCAAAAAGGGGACAAATACAGAGACTACTACAGAGATTACTACAGATATAAACACACAACAGGAATTGCCTGAAAATTCAGCTCAGGATGATTCATGGAAACCTGATCAAAATTTCATAAGCACAATTTTGCTTCAAACAAAATTCAGCCATCGCGTAAATGAAATTTTAACCATGCCTGATTTCCAGTTTCACTTGGGTAGTTTCAATGCGCACTGGGAAAACAAAATCCATCTCACCGAAAACCAAAAAACGAGAAAGTTCGCAGCTTGGTTGGTGCAGGAATTTGAGAAGCAAGTAACCAAGACAGAGCGTGAAGGAAGAAAACCAACACGCAAAAAATCTTCTGAAAAACCAAATAACCGCAACGTGAATGATCCTTGGGGTGGAGTTCAGAACTATGAACCAGCAACAGGTGATGTGGATACAAGGGGGCTCCTATGAACGCAATCGCACCGCTTAGTTTTGATATTCAGAAATCAACAGAATTTTGCCAGTTGCACCAGGCGCAAATGGTTTCTTTCCGTGGTAAATCGTTCTGCAAGCAATGCTCAACGGAAGCGCTTAACAAAGCTCAAGCAGAACACCACAACGCCGTGAATGCGATGGTTCGTGAAAAACACTTTCAAGGCGCAAAACTTCCAACCCGTCATGCGAACAGTGGGTTCAGAGAATACTTGGTCGCGAATAGCGGTCAGCAAAATGCAAAAACTCAATGCGTCACGTTTGTGAAGGATTTCACGAAGGGAATTAAGCGCAATTTGATCATGATTGGTCGCACCGGTACTGGGAAAACACACTTAGCTTGCGCCGTGGCTCGAAACATCCTTGAGACCCAAAAGTATGCCCGCTATGTGACTTCTGAAGACATGGCCAATGAAATAGCGAATGCATGGACCAAGGCTGATGATAGTGAAGTAAACGCTGTTCATCGCTTCACTGAATACGATCTATTGATTCTTGATGAATATGGATTGCATGACCGCCATGAAAACCGTCTCCAGCTGGTGCACAAAGTTCTTTACTCACGTTATGACGCTGGCAAGCCAACCATGTTGATTTCAAACATGACAGCACATGAATTGGAACAAGACCTTGGTGATCGTCTCTGGTCTCGTTTTCAGCATGATGGTTTGGATGTGGTTGAGTGTAATTGGGCAGATGAGCGTGTTGGGGGCGAAGTGTGAAGCAGCAGAAATTCAGTACAAAACAAGCCGTGAAACAAGGCGAACGCATGGTGCTGGTTTTAAAGAAAATCATTCAGAAGTCTGGGCGAACCAGTTTGAAAGAAGTTACTGAGTGGATGGAAATATCACCACGTAATGCCAATGTGTTTGTAAATCAGCTTTTAGCAGAAGGGTATTTGGAGACAAACAGCAAGAGCCCTATGAGTCTTAAGGCTACCGAAAAGGCCAAACAGTTATTTGAGGTAAAGGGGTGACAAGTAGCTACTCCATTGCTGAATACAAAAAGATGATCGGTGCGAATAAACCTAAAAGAGGATCTAAGCGCCCAAAGGTTAAAGGTGAAAAAGTACAGAGTGAGGGTGAGGTGATATTGGCCAATGCTCTGAGAGCTTTAAAAATTGAGTTTGAGCAGGAGTTTAAGTTTCACCCCACACGCAAATGGAGAGCTGATTTTCATTTGAAGGACAAAAAGATATTGGTCGAAGTGGAAGGTGGGATCTGGAGTAATGGTAGGCATACAAGGGGTAAGGGGTATTTAGGGGACTTAGAGAAATATAACGCAGCAACAATGATGGGTTATCAGGTAATACGGTTTAGCACCGAGCAAGTGAAAAGCGGCAAAGCGATTGAGCAAATAGAGAAGATGGTAGGGGATTTGGGATGAATGCAGTTATGGCAGATAAATTTGAACAATTTGAATGGTTGACTCATGGCATTACTGCGAAGTCACCAAACTTTGAGCCACAAGCTCATGGCACTGGGGAGAAACCTTTGAATTACGAAGATCGTTTAGGTGCCATTGCTACAATGGATACGCAACTGGCGAAGTCGGTTACTTCATTAATTGTCTTTGATGGTAAGTGTGAAAGTGATTATGAATATGTGCGTATGCACCTGGTAAATATCATGCTTCAAAATGCCGTGGCTGATAAGAAACGGGAGCCTGAGCAAATTACTATGAATCACTTGGCTTACTTAATTGCACGCATGGTTATAGATTTCTCTTTAGATCCCCAGCTTGAGGCTAATTTTACCCCACAAGGTCGATTGTATTATGCAGGTATAAGTTCAATTCAGATGCTAGCTGAGAATTACCGAAAAACATGGAAATCATATGAGAGCTTAATGTCATTGGCTATGGAGTCGGCAATTGATGAGGCGTCAAAGGCGGTTGAAAAGTATAAGAAAAATACTTACAAGGAATTAAAGGCCTAGGGATTCCATTATTTCGGAATCTAGGCTATAGTTTCACTATACTGGTCGTATTACGGTTTATCCGAGACCAAACAAGTTTATATACCCGGCTCCTCTAGGCTGGGTATTTTTTTAATTACAAATTCTTACATGACAATTCACATAAAGCTGACTAGAATGCTCGGTATTAGCTTCTCCATGAATAGTTAATATCAGTTTATACCTGCACCTTCCCCAAGTTGCAGGTTTTTTTTGCTTCATTTTTTGTGAGATTAATGATTTAATTATTTTGTTGTGAATAAAAACAACGATTCCTTGAATCAGCGCACATGACCAAGGGGAAAAGCCTTACAGTGATGTAGGGCTTTTTTTATGGCGGCTTGACTTTATTCGTAGTGGTTTAAATTTTAATGCCGCCACCCAGATTTTACATACATCAAAGCTCGGTCAAATGATACGGCTTTTGTGGATATCAGATGCAAATCTTATTTCAGACCCCAATATATTGATAAAATGTGATTTATATCTTATTGATTGATGAAAACAGCAACAGTTAAATAAATTTAAGATGGTTGTTTACACTAGTAATCAATTAGATATAAAGTGCTTTGGACTTTTTTTCTAAAAAATATAGAGAAGCCCATAAATGATTGAGCATAGCAGTTATCTAATTGAGCAGATTGAATACATGGGTGGTGGTTCATTCGGGGCTGTACATAAGGTTAATGTCTATAATAGAAAAATGCATTTGTGTGGGCAATTTGCAATGAAAACCATGCAGTCAGATGCTCGAGAAGCGGAGGATTTCCGCAAGCGTTTTATGCGAGAAGGGCATTTACAGTCTAAATGTATTCATTCCAATATTGTGCCTATTTATATATGTAATCTTTCCTCTGCAGAGCCTTGGTTTGTTATGGAATTGGGAGAAACTGATGTAGAGAAGTTGATTTTAGAAGGAAACTTCCCAAGACAAGAAAGGTTAAAATGTATATATGATTTGCTTTTAGGGATGGAGTTTATTCATAGTCGCAAATTATTACATCGTGATATAAAACCTTCCAATATGGTTAAGGTTGACAATAAGTATAAAATTGCTGATTTCGGCCTGGTTAAAAATACAGTGCCAAACCCAAACTCTGTTCCTCTTACTGCGATTGGACAAGGAATGGGGACGCCAGGATTTGTTGCCCCAGAAGCTGTATTTGGTCATTTTAGTGATCAAACAGACATCTATGCGATTGGATCATTTATGCAATTCGTTTGTTACAATGATGAATATTTGACTGAGAAACTACTTCCAATTATTAATAAGTGTAGAGAAGATGTTCCAGCAAATAGATTTCAGACAGTAAGTCAGCTATTAGATGTATTTAAGCTGATATTTAATGGAGAACAGAATGCTTGATTTAATTACTGTAGCGGCATTCACGCTTCCTAAATCACATGAAAAGGTAAATGAAGATTCATTACTTTTACCCGTAAAAAAGAAAAATGGTTTTGCTTTTGCTATCGCTGATGGTGTTGGCTCGTATGCTGGAGCTAGTAATGCATCTCAACTAGTCGTTGAATATTTTAATAAATCTGATGATTACCCTTTTTCGGATGTAGAAAATACATTAAAAACTTTAAATAGTAAATTAGGTACACTTGAAGAATTGGACCAAAATTTTTATAAAGCAGCTACAACTTTAACATTGGGTTATATTGATGAAAAAGGACTTCATATAGTTCATATCGGAGATAGTAGATTATATTTAAAAAAGGAACAAAAGCTTATACAGCTGACTAAAGATCACACACAGCATCAAAAGCTTTTGGATGCTGGGCTATTTACAGAGCGTCAATTGAAAAAAATGCCTGGTAAAAATATCTTGATGGCTGCTTTATCTAGTCACATCAATCTTGAATTTCAATTTAGCTTTATTGAGCTATCTGAATTAATTGATGAAAATAATGAAATTGTGCTAAATATCATGTCTGATGGAGCATATGAGTTCTGGGAAAAGAAGCCAAAATTTTCAATTAATACAATGTCTTCACCAACTGCTTTTTCAACGAGCTTATTAAAACGAATACAAAAAAATGGGCCAACAGATGATCACTCTCTTATTTCAATGAAATTTAGAACTAATACTATTGGTTAATAATTTCAACCACCTTCGGGTGGTTTTTTAATGGATAAATAAACCCTCGCCACAACTCCAGTGGCATTTTTGCAGAACGTATTACGGCACATAAACCCCGCTCAATATGCATTATTGGCGGGGTTTTTCTTTTCTTATTGGGTGGTGTTATGGCAGACAAAGTACAAGCGAAAAAAGACTTAGAATTTTGTAGTGCTGAACTGTCTAAGTACCAAAACTTAAGCCGTTCGGGTTTGACTCGGGATGAGATGCTGGCGATAGATGGCATCATGATTAAGTTGAAAGAGCGGGTTAAGAATCTAAGAACAAGCCTGTACGATTAATTAACAAATAAACCACTATTGTATAATTTCTTACATATCTATCCCTATAAATTGTGAGAAATGTATTCTTTTAGTGTTGATAATTTTTTTAATTGTGAGAGTATAAAAAAAGAACAATAAAGGGAGAAAAGTATGGCTTCACAAGATGTGCTTATAATCTCGGTTTCGGCCTTTGTCCTTGCATTAACGATTTATGAGTTTGGGCAGATGTCGATGTTGTTTTAAACTAAACCACCTTCGGGTGGTTTTTTAATGGGCGAAATTTATGAATGAAGTCGGGCAAGCCATACTAGTTCGACCATACCCACCAAAAGAAATATTCGATTTAGGTACACCGAACTTCATGCCAGCACCAGAACTGTGGGCATGGATTAAAGCTGTATTCCTAAATGAACATTCCGAAGTGTTTAACCCTGATCATATTCATCTGGACTCATTTTACTGGCCACAGATCGCCGTGATGTGGGCAAACGGCGGATTTATCAAACAGGGGCGCTTTGTCATTGGTCAAGCTGAGAAAGTCATGATCAATGTGGGTGGATGGAAGAAAGCACGCCAAGAGGAACAATTTGAGCAATGGTTTGGTCAAGTTCCTGAATATCTCATTACCATTGATGCCAAATTTGCCCAAGTGGCTAATGATATTGCATTTTGTGCACTGGTCGAGCATGAGCTTTATCACATTGCACATAAGCGTGATGAATGGGGTATTCCACAATTTAACCGTGAAACAGGCTTACCTAAGCTTGAGATTAAAGGGCATGACGTGGAGGAATTCACTGGTGTGGTACGCCGTTATGGTGCAAGCGAAGAAGTTCAAACCATGATTGATGCAGCGAAACAGCGACCTGAAATTTCAAGAGCCGATATTTACCATGCGTGCGGTACTTGCTTTCTGAAGGTCGTTTAAATTTTTTTGTCCATTGAGTTGGACGAAGTTGGACGGATAAAGAGCAATGGCAACGCTAAATCAAAAGCACAAACTCTTTATCGTGCGTAGCTTAGCGCAGTGGAATACACCTACTGAAACCGTTGAGCTTGTCCAACAAGAGTTTGGCATCACTATTTCACGTCAGCAGTGTGAGGCATACGACCCGACCAAACGGACAGGGCAAAACCTCAGTAAAGCACTAGCTGACGAGTTTTATAAAACCCGGGAGCAGTTCCGTAAAAATACAGATGAAATGCCCTTGGCGAATCTCGCCGTGCGCTTACGTCATTATGAGAACTTGCTGAATAACCCACAGAACAAACGCAATCCGATTTTACAGCTGACCATTCTTAAACAGGTGGCTGAAGATGTTGGTGGCAAGTACACCAATAAAACAGAATTGACTGGCGCAGGTGGCGGACCATTACAAAGCGAGAATGTTACCTACGTGGATGCTAGCCCTGAATTAGTGAAGCAGGTGTTAGATGAACTCGAAAGTAAATACTAGACCGCTTGAGATAAAGATCGAACGTGAGAAATGTGAACGTGAACATTTGTTTTTCACACGCCGTTTTTTCATGCCAAGAATGGGCTTTAAGTTTTCGGTCAATTGGCACCATGAATATATTGCATGGGCAATTGATGAAGTCATTGCTGGTCGCATTGAAAACCTAGTCATTAACGTTCCACCTGGTTCAGGTAAGACTGAATTACTGACTAATCTGATCGCACGTGGTATCGCAAGAAACCAGCGTTCACGATTCTTATATTTGTCATTCTCGCAGTCACTTGTAGAGGATGTGTCATCCACGGCGCGAAACATCGTGAAATCGGTCGATTTTCAGGGCTTATGGCCTGTGAAAATTTCGACCAGTACTGATGCTAAGGCAAGTTGGAAAACGACCGTAGACGGCTATGAAGCAGGGCACGTTTATTCTGCTTCAATGGGTGGTCAGGTTACAGGCCGCCGTGCAGGTACATTGGCAGATGCTGGATTTACCGGTGCGATTATCCTAGACGATCCGCTCAAGCCTGAAGATGCATTTAGTAAGACGGCACGTAACAAGGCAAACCGTAAGATTCTGAATACGGTCAACTCACGTAAAGCCAAATCATCTACACCGATTATTCTGATTATGCAGCGTTTACACGTTGAGGATCCGACTAACTTTGTGATGACTGGCAACGTGCCAGGGAAATGGCATCAGATCTCGATACCGGCATTAATCGATGACGATTACATAGAACGTCTACCTGAGCACATTCGCAAGAAAGTGCCTTTAGATGTTGAGCGTGATGAAAAGGGCCGTCAAAGCTATTGGCCACTGAAAGAATCATTGCAGTCATTGCTGCAGTTAGAGAAAGGTGGACAGGACAAAGACGGTGCTACGGTATCGCGTTACACATTCAGCAGCCAGTATCAGCAAGAGCCTAAAAAGCTCGGTGGTGATCTTGTTAAGGCTGAATGGTTTGGTCGCTATCTCGAATTGCCTCCACTCAAGTGGCGTGCGATCTGGGCAGATACGGCGCAAAAAACCAAAGAGCATAACGACTATTCAGTGTTCTTATGTGCTGGTCTTGGTCACGACAATCGCCTGTACATCATCGACGTGCGCCGTGGCAAATGGGAAGCACCTGAACTGATTAAGGAAGCTAAGGCTTTCATCAATAAGCATAAGGAGAGCAATACCAAGATCGGCAAGCTTCGATACATGGCCATCGAGGACAAGGCATCTGGCACGATGCTGATCCAAAATATTTCGCGTGATACCACATTACCGATTAAGGCAATCCAGCGTGATACAGACAAGCTGACGCGAACCATGGACGTGGTGTTCTACGTTGAAGATGGTCGTGTCATGTTGCCTGTGAGTGCGCCGTGGCTATTGAACTATGTGGAAGAGATCGAGGGGCTAACTGCCAGCATGTCACATGAGCATGATGACCAGTGGGATCCAACAATTGATGCGATTAATGATTCACTTGCGAAAAAGCCGACTGTATTTGATTAGAGGTATTTATGGCTAAAGATAAAAAGTCTGATACAGGCGGTAAAATTAAAACGCTTGTGGCAGATGCAGTAAAACAGGCAATGAATGCCATTGGTGATGCTGGTGCATATACCAACTTGGTATCGAATATTGGTACTGAGCGCGATAAATCCAGTGCTGGAAAGTTCGTACGTAAAGACATTGATGATGAACAGCTTGAAGCGGTGTACCAAAACTGGCTTGCACGGCGTATCGTCAACCGTCCTGCTTCGGACATGCTTCGTGCAGGTTGGTTCTATGAAGGCATTCAAGGTGATGATCTAAAACGGCTTGAGGAAGCGTGTAAGGCGTTTCACTTAGAGCATGTGCTTTTATCAGGCCTGATTCTTTCTCGCCTCTACGGCGTTGTGTACATTCTGCTTGGCACTGCTGATGGTGGTAATTTAGACCAGCCTTTAGATATTTCTAAGCTTGGCCAAGGTCGATTAGAGTTCTTTACGGTCGTGAAAAAGAAATACATCACACCAGATAAGAACTCGTATTTGCCGCCGTCGGCATGTTGTGGATTACTCAAACAGCCTGAATTTTACGACATGAAAATGGGGAATGAGGCGAAGAAGCGCATTCACCATTCACGCTTGATTCGTATTGCTCATGCTGATGTGGTGAATGAGGAACCTCAAAGTATCCTGCAAGAAGTCTATGAGGATCTGCTTGATCATGCCAGTGTGAAACGCGGTTCAGCCAGTCTGATTCATGAATCGAAGATTGACGTCATTCAAACGCCTAACTTGGTCGATAAGATCAAAGAGGATATGAAAGGAGTAATGGAGCGTTTCATGTCTGTGGGCTTGATGAAGAGCTTAAACGGCATGTTGGTCCTTGATGCTGAGGAAAAGTACGAATCCAAAACGTATAGTTTTGGCGGTTTGCCTGACATGATGCGTGAGTTCTCGATTCAGACGGCCGGAGCTGCAGATATCCCTTACACGATTCTGTTTGGCCAATCACCTGCAGGGATGAATGCCACTGGTGAGCATGACACGCGTAACTATTACGACTCGATTGCCACTAAGCAGGAATGGGATCTTAAGCCGATCTTAATGAAGTTCCTCGCCGTGATCTGTCAGTCTACGTTTGGACGTCAATTTCCTGAGCTTGATGTGGTGTTTAATCCTCTTTGGCAATTGGATGCGAAAGTCCGTTCAGAGGTGGAAAAAGCCAATGCTGAGCGTGATGAAAAGTATCTCAATATGGGCATCATTACTGAGCCTCAGATCGCACGTCAGCTTAATATCGACGGCGTTTATTCTGTGATTGGTGAAGATCACATCAAATTGCTGGAAACCATGGTGGTAGCCAATGACGACGATTCTACAGATTCTTAAGCCTCAGCTTCAGCAGATCAAGAAACGCAAGAAAGGTCGCAAGGCTAAGCCTAAAGCTGTTAAGGTCAATCGACGTGTTGAGTTGTTCTATACACGTCAGCTTTTGGAAATATCTAAATATTGCCAAGAACAAACCAAGGATTTTGTTTTACCTACCGTAGGGCAGAACATTGGTGATGGCTGGGTGACGGATCTATTCACGGCGTTACGTGAAAAGATGGTGAAGTACACCATGGAAGTGTCGGTATCTTTGGCCACTAAGGTGGTGATGGATACCAGCAAGGAAGTGGATAAGCAGATTGCCAGTCATACCAAGACCATTCTTGGTGTGGATTTGACGCCGTTTTTCCGTGGCGCTGATATTCAGGATGAGATTGATACTCAGATTGCTGTAAACGTTTCGCTGATTAAGTCTATTCCAAGTCAGTACACCGACAAGCTTGAAGCCTTGGTGATGAATGCCTTGCAAACAGGGCAGACCAATGAGGAACTGGCTCAGGAAATTAAAAAGCTCGGTCATAGTACGGACTATCGAGCACGCTTAATTGCTTCTGATCAGATGGGCAAGATCAACGGTGCGATCAATAAGAAGCGTCAAGAATCGATGGGTGTTGAAACTTATGTATGGCAGTCAGCAAAAGATGAGCGTGTAAGAACAGATCACCGGATTAAAAATGGTCAAACATTCCGTTGGGATGAACCACCTTCAGGCGGTCATCCAGGTCAACCGGTTCGATGCCGATGCACGGCGTTGCCGAATTATGAGGATATCCTGATTGATTAAATTTTATAACTTTCATAAAGTTGATTCTCATTAGATAGGAATTTTCTTATGCAAGTTGAAATTATTAATCACGATCATTTAGCAATGGATGCGGACTTGGAAGTTGTACCTCGAATTGGTGAAATATTTAATGGTACGACTGAAAACGGCGACGAAGTTTCAGGTACCGTGCGTGATGTTGAACATAGTTATAATGCTGCTCGAGGTGGCCACTCAATCCGAGTGTATCTAAAGCCTTGAATAATGCTGATTATTGACCCACTTCGGTGGGTTTTTAATATAAAAAGACATTCTATAATTTGGGTTGTAAAATTAAAATTTATCTTTAAGATTCTTTTAAATAATTTTACTGATCATCATTATGATAGACCCAAAAAAAGACAATGCTGAAAAGCTTTCAGAGCTAAAAGCGGTATATAAATTAGCAATTGAAACAAGAAACTTTGAGATTCATCAGTTAATTAACAGAAATAATTTCTTCATGTTATTTCAAGGTGTATTACTTGCAGCAGTTTTTAATAATCAAGCTAGCAAGCCTTTCGTAGAGTTCGTAATTTGTTTTGCTGGAATATTTATTTCATGGCATCAAATAGGTGTAGCAGCGGGAGCAAAATATTGGCAAGAATGGTGGGAATTAAAGACTAGTGAGATTGAAGAACGATTAAAAGGTGTTATTGGATCTGAGACTTTCATTCCTCTTTTTAATCTCGATGATCAAGAAAGTCACAAAGAACAAAGCACAAAAGTAATTGCTAAGATAAATAAACATTCAGGTTGGATGGATTCCATAATCAATATGTTGATATTGAAAAAATATTCTGTAAGTCGTGTACCTATCAGAAGTGGTCTCGTTTTAATGGCAACATGGACTATCTTATTTCTTAACACAATAGATTGGAGTGTTGTTAGTGCTTCAATAGATTTAAGTCAGCTTTTAGATGGCCATTTTTTCGAAAAAACCCCAAGCGAAAGATAATTAGCTAATTTTAACTAGTTCAAAACCACCGCAAGGTGGTTTTTTTATGGGCGAAATTTATGAAACTCATTTACCAACTCAAAATTGGTGACTTTGCACCAAGCGAAAGTACGCGCTCATTTACACAAGAAGGGTATCTGAAATGCGTCAACGTACGTTTGGCCAAAGCACCTCAAGTCCGTCAGTACTACGCTTATGAATTTCCAAATTTGGAAGGCTATTCAGCGGATCAGGTCATCAATGTCTATGTGGCAGCAGAGGATCTATTCAAACCGGAAGTGATCAAGAGCTTCGACGGCGTAGATGCAACGGACTATCACCCGCCTAAAAATGAAATCAATGCGTCCAACTGGAAGGACTACCACATTGGCGATTGTGAGAATGTGCGCCAAGAGGGTGAATTCATGCTGGGTGATCTGATCATCAAAGATCAGAACAGTATTAATGCTATTCAAAACAATGAGCGCGTTGAGATCTCATTGGGCTACGCGGCTGATCTTGTCCTTGAACAAGGCACGGCGCCAGATGGTACGCCGTATCAAGCCAAATTTATCAATTTTAAAGGCAATCACGTGGCGCTGGTGAAATACGGTCGCTGTGGCGGTGATTGTCGCGTCGGTGACCAAAACCCAAACCCAAAAGAGGGGAAAACAATGGAAGTAGTAGTAAACGGTATTCGCTTTGACATTGGCGATAACAAGCCATTAGCGGATGCCTTAAAAATCCAGCAAGACCAGCTTGAAAACTTAAAAGCAGCAAAACTCAAAGTCGGTGACAAGCAATTTGCCATTGGTGATGAATTACCAGCTGTACAAGCAGTGGTTGATACCTTGCAGACTGAAAATGCACAGCTTAAGCAAAAAGTCGGTGATCTTGAGAAAAACCAAATTACACCTGAAAAACTTGATCAAGTCGTAGCTGAACGTGCGTCAGTGGTTGCAGATGCGGTTGCCTTGGTACCAGGTATCAAAACTGAAGGCTGTTCATGTGAGCAAATCAAACGTGATGTGATTGCAGCCAAAGCGGGTGACACATTGGTGACCGCTGTACTCGGTGGTGTCGCCGTCGGTGATGCTAAACCTGAGCAGATCGACACGGTATTCCGTGCACTGTCAGCAGTGAAGTCGACCACACCAGGCAATGCAGTCGGTGATGCATTACATCAACAGCAACAACAGCAAAACCAAGCTCAAGACCCTAAAGAAAATAAGGGTTATGACAAGTCTGCTGCATACAAAACAATTTAAGAGGAACTTGAATCATGGTTCAGCAATTAAATGCGGTGGTCGGTCAGCGTGGCCGTTTAACTGCCAAAGAAGTTGTACTGTCATTACCGCTTTCAGGTCTGACTTTAGTCAATGACGGTGATGTGGTTGTCCGCACGACTGATGGCAAATCTGTAACGGCTGTGGCGGGTGCTACACCAACACGTTTTGGTGTCGTGGTACGCCACGGCGTTGGTAAATCAGGCAAAACGGCGGCTGGCAAAGAAGCCCATAAAGCGGCTGATATGGTGCCAGTGATGTTTGAAGGTGCAATTTGGGTCAAGCCTACAGCACCAATCACTGACATTACTGCTGCGGTTTACGTAAAAACTGCAAACGGTACCACAGCAGCACCGTTGGGTTCTTTGTCGAGCTCAGCAACTGATGGTACCGAATTACCAGGTGCAGCATGGGAAACTGTGACTGGTGCCGATGGTTTAGCCCTTCTTAATCTTCGTGGAGCTTAATAGAACATGAGCAAATTAGTAAAAATGAAAGCGCGTTTAACGCCGATTTCATACGCCATTCAGGCACAGGTGGGTGATGCGTTCAATATGGACGCATTGGCACAGCTTTTCATTAAGCTTGAAGAACAAAACGAAATTACTCCACAGCTTCAGCAGGTTCTGGACTATGCCAAATTCATTCCAGTGATGGATGTGCAAGCGGTGTACGGTGGTGGCGAAATTCTTTCACGTAAAAAAGGCGTGGGTATCGGCAAAGACTATGCAGGTACTGGTGATGATATCCCGCTTGCAGAAGTGGAATATGACACTGTGCAATTGCCTGTAAAAGTTGGCACGATCGGTTACCAATACTCAATTGTAGAATTGGCAACGGCTCAGGCAATGAGCCTTACACTTGAAGCTGACAAAGTTCAGGCTGCGAATTTGGCTGCTGAAAAACACATGTCGAATGTGGCTTGGTATGGCTACACCACAGCGAATGCAAGCGGTCAGCTTACTCAGGTCAATGGCTTCCTGAATCAAACTGGTGTGACTGGTGTGACAGCGCAATACAACTGGGCAACCGCAACGATTGAACAGGTCCTTTCAGACTTCAATAAATCGCTTGCTGATGCAACCAATCAGTTTGATGGTGATGCATCAATTGAACCAGATACATACATCTTGGCATCGAATCAATATTCGAATCTTGCCAACCGTATTGTGGCTGATTCAGGTGGTAAAACTTTCCTTGACTGGGTAACCGAAAAGAATATTTTTGCTACTCAAGGCAAGCCATTGACCATCCGTGGTTCTGGCCGTGGTAATGGCAAAGGCACTGCAAATGCAGACCGTTCGATCATCTATCGCCGTGATCCATCATGTATCCAGTTCAAGGGTAACAGCGTTGAATTCTTGACGGCGCAACCAAAAGGCTTAGATGTGCTGATACCTGGTCACTACAAATACCAAGGTGTTTGGCTGAAGCGTGTTGATTCACTTCGTTACCTTGACCATGCATAAGGATTAAAACCACATGGCTAAATATTCATACACATACAGCGGCTCTAATGCCGCTTTTGTTTTTGCGGGTATTGCGACTTTGCCTACAGGTATCGCCGTATTACTGGAAGCCGATCAGCACAAAGCACTTCAAAAGAATAAGTTTGCCAAGCATCTGATTGATGCAGGTGAGCTTGCTATTGAGGAAATTGCAGAAGTTGGTGATTCAAAACCTGCTTCAGGTCGTGGTAAAGGCGCTCAATCAGGTAAAACTGACGATGGTAAAGGCAAGGATGAATCCAAACCTGCTGAGCTCACGATTGATGATGTGCGTAAAGCGCTAACCGATCTTGAAATCACCTTTGCTGAAGACGAAACCCTTGAACAGCTGCAAGAAAAACTTGCTCAAGCCACTGAATAAGGTGATCTATGGACCCACATGCTTTTAAGTTGAAGTTTAAGTACGACACAGCGCTGATGAATCTACCCGATGCAGAAATTGCAGATGCATTAGAGGAAGCGGATCTCGTTGTGAAGTCACTTGAATTTGGTGATCTGAAAGAACGTGCTGTGGGTCTATATGCAGCACATATTCTCAAGGTTGCACTCAAATCAAAGTCAGGTAACAGCTTTTCAGATGCTTCGAGTATGACCATTGCAGGTCAGAGCGTGAGTTTTTCACGTTCGGGTACCGATGCGTTTTATAACCAGAGCATTTATGGCCAGCGTTACCTGGCATTAAAAAATTCAATTCCAATCGGCAATGATGGTACTAATCCCAATCGTTTGGGTGTTGGCGCTTTCGTTGTTTAGGAGCAAGGCATGTCATTTAAGTATCAAGCGCCTGAAAATTTCAAAGCGACTTCGCTTGAAATTGCAGGTACCACATATAAGGTTAAAGACGGTGTGATCGAGTCGGATGCCGATATTGCGCACATCTTGGCACCGCATGGTTTTAAACGTGTGTTACCTGAAGCCAAAGCAGAACCTAAAAAGGAAACTGCTACTGCAAAGTAGGTAATGTATGAGTGATTACCGTGTTGATGCTGATGTTGATTTTAACGAGGTCAATGAGCGTGTACGTGCTGAAATACGGCGCACGGTAAATGCACTCACACTTAAACTTCAGCGCACTATTCAGGAAGACATGCTGACAGGTCAGCGTTTGAATGTGCAATCTGGACGTTTAAGAGGATCCGTTTCATCCAAGGTGGAAGAGGATAAAGACTGGATCGAGGGTACAGTCGGTGCAGGTGGTGCTTTGGTACCGTATGCCTTTGCACATGAATTTGGCTTGAAAGGCTCAATGGCGATTAAGGCGCATTTGCGTACGATTAAGAAAGTCTTTGGCCGCCCAATTACGCCACGTCAAACGATGATTGCTGCGCATTCACGTAAAGTGGATATGAAAGAGCGCCGTTTTATGCGTGATTCATTGGATGAAGTGGCGAAGATTGTGCCGAAGAATATTGATGCTGCAATTGAAAGAGGATTGAGTAGTGAATAGTGAAGTCATTTACCAGGCATTGTTTGATCGTCTATCGGGTATCGATGGGTTTGTGACTATGAGCCGTAGACTTCGTTTATGGAATGACGTTGCACCTACTGAGCGTCCAGCATTATTCGTGACCCAAGGCAATCAATCTGAAGCACCTACAAAAGGCTTGGATGCCATCGTTGAACTTTCAGCGGAAGCGTATATTTATGTGCATGAAGAAGATCCAACAAAACCACCTTCAAGTCAATTAAACACGATGATTGATCGATTTCGAGCGAAGCTTGCACCCGATCATCCTGATATCTGCGAATACCAAACCCTAGGGGGATTGGTCGAGCATTGTTGGATTGAGGGCACAATCGAGGTCTACGAGGCGGCTGAAAATATGCACTATGACCAAGGGATTGCCATCATTCCGATTCGGATCCTCACCACCATCTAAAGCAATTCATAAATTCCATGACCGCCAATACGGCGGTTTTCTCATTTTTAAGAGGTCGATATGGCTCAATATTTATTTGGTGCCGGTAAAATCTTTGCCACACCATTACAGGATGTGCACGGTAATCCAATCACCAACGGCACACCAGTTGAAGTGGGCGTACTGCAGTCAACGTCAGTTGATATCAGCTATGACTTAAAAGAACTCTATGGCCGTGGTCAGTTCGCCGTGGATGCCGCACGCGGTAAAGGTTCGATTAAGTGTAAAGCGACAATGGGTCGTATCAATGGCGCATTGCTGAATTCCATTTTCTTTGGTGGCGTGGTCACTGAAGGTGGTATTACTGCAGTCGCTCAAACCATCAATGGTGAAGTCGTTGCAGCATCTGTAACACCAGTCGTTCCGAACAGCGGTACATTCTTGAAAGATTTAGGCGTGACTGATGCCAAAGCTATTCCATTAAAGCGTGTGGCGAGTGCACCGGTTGCAGGTCAATACAGTGTGGATGAAGCGACAGGTGTTTATACCTTTGCAGCAGCTGATGTGGGTAAAACGGTATTTATCAGCTTTAAATACACAGCGACAGTGGCAGGTGCCAAGTCTGGAATCGTAAGCAACTTGGATATGGGTTATACGCCTGAATTCAGTGTTGATTTGTTCCGTGACTACAAAGGTAAATTCTTTGGAATGGAATTCTTCCGCTGTGTTAGCAACAAATTGGCGTTCAGCTCAAAACAGGATGATTACGATCTACCTGAGTTTGAATTCCAGCCAATGGCCGATGATTTAGGCCGTGTCTTCAAATGGACTACTTCGGAGTAATACCAGATGCAATTTAACCAGGTCGAAAACCCACGTGGTAATCCGCTTAAAATTAATGGCCAGATTTGGATTTTTGCGCCGTTGTCATTAGGTGCTGCTGAAAAGCTGATGCCAAAGCTTAAAACCTTTGATCCAAGTGACTTTGCTTTAGTGGCAGATGTTGCTTATGGCTCTTTAAAGCGTAACTATCCTGACATTACACGTGAATTTATTGCTGATGAACTGCTTGATGTTGGTCACGTGAACGCCGTATTTGAAACGGTCATGGGGGCTTCTGGTCTGGTTTATACAGGTGAAGACGAGCAGGCAACTGATTCGGGGGAATAGACTGGGAGGAGCTGTACACGCATTTGGTGCTGACATTGGGCAAGGATTACGACTATGTGCGTAATGAATTGGATTTCCCAAGAGTCAAAGCATTGAATGCGTATCACAAGCAGTGTCCTCCCAGCCATGTTGGCATTCAGCGTCTGTGTCGGATCCTTGAGGCATTTATGGGGATTGATGACAGTACAGGTTCAGACGATCCGCAAACCGATGATGAAGATGATTTGTTTGCGGATCTGCAGAACTTTCCTCAGGGTGGTTAAGGCTGCCCTGATTGATTTATATACTTGAGTTGGTTAAAGTTTGATTAAGCTTTATAAAAACTTGGAATTATTATGAAAAATTTGTTTATTGCTGGGGTGATGACAATAGCTCTTATGGGTTGTGCTAAAAATAATGAAGCAGAAATTTTGGAAAAAGAAACACAAGCAGCAGCTGAAGACCTAGATAAAGCAAGATCGCAAATTTCTCAACCTGAGGATATGACTTCTTGGGAATATGATGAATCGAAAGATGAAATGCGAGGTACTAAGGCTCAGTATGCATATTTAAAATCAGATAATCGGGTTGATTTTGATTTCCCATATGACGGTGGGTCTTTTCTTCAAATTACATTGCGTAAAAATGACAATAATCCTAGTGATGTAATGTTCGCAATTTCAAAAGGTCAGTTTCACTGTAATAGCATCACTGATAGCTGTTTTGCATCTGTTAAATTTGATGATGGTTCAATTCAAAACATAGAACTAGCAGGCAGTGCAGATCACTCAAGCGAAGTGATGTTTATAAGCCATCAGAATGACGTTAATAAATTTATATCTGAGTTGAAGACCTCTAAGAATTTAATTATTGAATTGCCATTCTATCGTGAAGGAAATAAACAATTTAAGTTCAAATTACCTAACTTAGAATGGGAATCTCCTAAACCAATTAAAAATGTAGATCATCCAGTTACGGACACAGCAGCAATAGAATCTGCATCGTAAATAACGAATTGTTTTATGAAATCAACCGCCTCACGGCGGTTTTTTTATGCCTGTGAGATAGGAATTATGAGCAACAATCGAGTGGAAGTGCACGTTGGTGCGAAGACTTCCGAACTTAAAAAAGGCATGAATGAAGCCGAAAGTATTGTTAAAGATACGGCGCAGGAGATTGAAGTCACAGGTAAAAAAGTGGACTTTCAGATTGACGTATCTGGTGTTCAAAAGACCTTTGATAATCTCTCAAGCAATATCTCTACACAAATGCTGGGCTTGGGTAAAAAAATTGCTGCTGGTATTGGTTCAGCACTAGCTGTAGATGGATTGGTCAGTTTCACTCGTAACGCCATTAGCACCGCTTCAGAAGTTCAGAAAATGTCTGACATGCTGGGTGAATCGGTAGAAGACTTCCAATACTTTGCCAAGGGTGCTCAAACAGCTGGATTGTCATTAGAACAGTTCGGCATGATGGGTAAGGATGCGCTGGATCGTCTCGGTGAAGCACGCCGTGGTGAAGGTGAAATGATGGACTTCTTTGAAAATGTTGCGCCTAAGATTGGTGTGACCATCGATATGTTCAAAGATTTAAGTGGTCCAGAAGTTATCCAGGCATATTACGATGGGTTGGAAAAAGCCAACTTATCGCATGCTGAAACTATCACCTACATGGAGCAGATCGTCAATGATGGCAGTTTGCTTATTCCACTACTCAAAGACGGCGGTGCAGGCTTTAAAAAATGGGGTGAAGAAGCCAAGAATGCTGGCACTATCATGTCTAAAGATATGGTGGATAACCTCGGTAAAGCCAAAGAAAACCTTTACACACTAGAGCTTCAGTTCCAAGGCTTCCAGGCAATGCTGATTAATTCAGTAACGCCTGCAGTGACTGCCATTGCACAGAACTTTGACAATATCAAAGCTGTAGTCATCGCTTTAGGCGCAGCTATTTCAGCCAAATTAGTTGTTCAATGCGCCATATTGGCTAAAGAGTTTGTGATCGGCGTGGCCCAAGGTATGGCATATCAGATGCAATTGTCTGCGCTTCAAGGACAGGCAATGCGTACCGCGACGGCGATGGGTGTACTGCGTAGTGCGTCAGCATTGCTTGGTGGTCCAGCAGGTTTGGCAATGTTAGCTGTTCAAGGGGTGGCGGCAGGTGCTGCATTCCTCTATATGAAACGAAGCAGTGATGAGACAGAGCCAGCACTCAGCACACAAGGTAAAAGTGTTGCTCAACTCCGTGAGGAATATGAAAAGCTTGATAAGGCTCAACAGCGTGTATTGACGCGACAAGCCACGGCAGACCTATCCAAAGCTGAGCAGGGTTTCCGTAAACAGGAAATTGCATTACTTGGGTTGGTGCGTGCGGTTGTTAATCATTCCGATGCATCAGATGCTGATAAAAAAGCAGCTAAAGAGCTCCACGATCAATATATTCAAGGCAAGCTGAATGCAGATCAACTAGCCACAGGTATTAATAACCTACGAACAGTTGAGTCTAAACATAAGGCTGGGATTGATGAGAAAGCTGCTGCCGTTAATAAAGAGCGTAAAGCAGTCATTGATGCTCAGGGTGTTCTAAAGACTTATAACCAAGTTGTGACACAAGGTACTAAGGATAATAAGGAACATACCGACTCGATTAATGATAAAGCAAATGCATTAGCCAATTTGACTGCGAAGCAAATGGAGTATGTTCGTGAATCCAACAAACAGTCTGAACGAGAACGCTATATTCAACACAACATGAAAGTTGGTGGTGTGTCGCGTGAGCGTGCTGAGCACATGGCAGATGCACGTGATAAGGCTGGTATGGGATACACCGCTAAAGACGGCGCAATGCCTGAAGCTGTTAAACAGGCTGAAGAAGCTGACTGGAAGCGTAAACAGGCAGCTGAAGCACGTGAGGAGGCTGAAAAGAAAGCTGAGGAGACTCAAAAACGTCAAACTAAGGAGCTTGAAAAACAGCAACAGATTTTACAGGTCAATGCGCGTGTAAAAGCGAATGCTGAAAAGTTTAACTATTCAGGCTTTGAAGCCAAGTATGGCTTGCCGAGTGGCATGCTATCAGCTCTTAACATGCAAGAGACTAAGGGTCGAAATGTTGAAGGCGTTCAGACTAAATACGGCACGGCGAAAGGCAACTTTCAAATGCTGGATATGACCGCCAAGCGCTTTGGCGTATCTGATCCATTCGACACAAAACAAGCTGCTGAAGGCGCAGCCAAATACATGCGTTTCTTGCTAGATAAGCATGGTGATATCAACAAGGCTATTTCTGCTTATCACGCAGGTGAAGGGAATGTTGATCGTGGTACCGGTATTGGTCCAGTAAACCGTCAATATGTCAAAAATGTTAAAGGCTATATGGCTGGCGTTAATGGTGTTGAGGCGGGAACAGATGCATCCGCGTATGAAAAAACACTTCAGGAGCAGGTTAGTAAGGCTGACGAGGCTGAAAAACAAAAGCTTGCACTTCAGTATAAATATGCAGATGCACGAAAGCAGATTGCTATTGATCTTGATAATGACATTAAAGAAATTGAAAAGTCGACACTTTCAGGTGATGAACAAATTAATGCAATTGTCATGGCCAATCAGCAAGCTTCTGACAAACTCAAAGCAATTGATATTGAAAATCTTGAGCACCGATTAAGCCTGAATGAGCTTGAGATATCAGGACGTGAAATCCTAGCTGATCGTATTTACGAAATTGAAATGGCTCAGCTTCAAGCACTGTTTGATGCTGGAAAAATTTCAAATGTTGACAAGGTTAATCTTGAAAAAGAACTTCAAGATAAGCTGACTGCAGTCAAACGGATTGGCTTAGAAGAGCGACTTGATCTTGAGATGCAATTAGGTGCACTGACAGGTGATCCAAAAGGCATTGCTACAGCCAGTAATAACCTAGGTGCTTTAGATCATCAAAAAAGCCTTTCCGATATAAATCAACCCAAGAAGTTGGATGATGCTCAATTAGCTGATTTTGAGGAAAAGTTTGGTGGTTTAACTTCACGTATGTCTAGCCTTTGGGATAAAGGCATCCAAGCTATGTTGAATGGCACACTTACCTGGAAAGGTGCCATGAATGCCATATTCTCTGAATTGGCTGCTGAGTTTGTTCAAAACATGATTACAGCACCAATGAAAAAGTACGCTGCAAGCCTAGCCACTCGATTGGCTGTAAAGCTTGGATTCATCAAAACTGAAACCGCTGCTGAAGTTGCAGGTCAAGCTGCACAGACTGGCGCCGTAGTGGCGGGGGAAACCACCAAGACCATGGCAACCAGTACAGGTGCTTTAGCGCGTTTGGCTATCAAAGCGGGTGAAGCAATCAAGTCCATCATGATGTATGCCTGGGAAGCGATGGCGGGTGCATTTAAAGCCATGGTATCCATTCCTTACATTGGTCCAGTGCTTGCTGTGGCGGCTGGTGCTTCAGCATTGGCATTGGTCGGTGGTCTTGCTGGCAAAATCAAATCTGCTCGAGGAGGTTACGACATTCCTGCAGGTGTGAATCCAGTAACTCAATTGCACGAAGAGGAAATGGTCTTGCCTAAACAGCATGCCAATACGATCCGTGCCTTGGGTAAAAGCTTAACCTCCGATGGAGGAATAGGTGGAGGCGGTGGAAGTTCAGCGCAAACCTTTAACAATTTCACGATTCAGGCATGGGATTCAAAAGACGTTCGCCGTTTTATGGAAAAGCATGGGCGTGAATTGGCTGGTGGTCTGAAAGGATACAACCGTAATTTTGGTCGATAAGGGAGAAAATCGTGTCTGATGTATTGTTTCCTGAATTGCCAGGACTGGAATGGGATCTGAGCAAGAAACCCATTTTCAATACAAAGATCATGGAATCGGTGAACGGTCGGGAACTTCGTGCAAGTTACCAGGCTGTTCCCAAGTATGAAATATCTTTGTCATTCGGGTTTCTGCGTGAGTCGAAAGGACGTAATGAACTACAGCAACTCGAAAGTTTCTTTTATGAGCGCCGTGGTGCATTCGATTCCTTTCTATTCAAAATGCCTGAGGATTGCGATTACACATGTTCTTACAGTGGTGATGGTAGTACGACAAGTTTCCAGCTGTATAAGCAGATGCATACATCCGTGATTCCTTTGGCACATACAAAGGCTGAAACAGTTTTTGAAGTGGATCCAACGTTTTGGAATGAAAACGACAATCAGCAATTTTGGAGTGATAACGACGATGATCTTTTTTGGGATGACACAACTGCTCAAGTCACCAAGTCAGGCATGGTTACGCTTTCAAAGCCTTTGAAACAAGGTTATAAGTTTGAGGTGAAAGGAACGTATTACTATCGTTGTCGTTTCGCTGACGATGAACAGCAATACACCAACTTCATGAGCAAATTATGGAAAGCCAATAAAGTTGAAATGATTGGCTCATTGGGAAATAAAGTATGAGAGCAGCTTCTCCAAAATTAATTGCGTTACTTAATGCTGATCAGTTTGTGATGGCAGATCTCTATACCATTACAACGGTGCAGGGCGATGTTTTTCGATACACGAATTATGATTTTGACCTGGTGGTTGCGGGCCAAGTTTATAACTCAGATGGCCCAATTATCAGCCGTGATGGAATCAGTCTTTCACTCGGTATTGAAGTCGATAATTTATCGATCAATATTGATTGTATTGACGATAACAAATGGAATGGCATTAATGTTGTTCAAGCCTTTCATAATGGCCAACTAGATGGTGCTCGATTTAAGTTGGAGCGCATATTTATGGATATGAATACGCCAACGGACACCAGTGCCGGGGCCATCAAGCTTTTTGAAGGTCGAATCATTGAGCCTGACTTAGATCGAAATACGATTCAAGCCAGTGTTGCATCCGATCTGGATGAATTGAACGTACAAATGCCACGAAATCTGTATCAGCCAAGCTGTACTAATACACTATTTGATACTGCATGCGGTTTATTGCGTCAAAATTTTATGGTGCAAACGACAATTGAATCAGGCAGTACTGCAGCTCGAATCTTATGTCAGGTGAATCAGCCGCAAGGTTGGTTTACCCAGGGCGTGATTGAATTCCTAGATGGTGGGAATGCTGGCTTGAAACGTACCGTACGGCTTCACGAGTCTGGTGCATTGTTGCTGACCTTGCCTCTACTTGAAGCACCGCAATCTGGTCAGCGTATCAAAGTTTATCCAGGATGTGATAAACGTCTTGAGACATGTCAAAACCGTTTTAATAACTTCAGCCGTTTCCGTGGTGCGCCATTTATACCGGTACCAGAAACAGCAGTTTAACCAAATTTGTATTAATCCATACCCAGCTAATGCTGGGTTTTTTTATGGGGTGAGAAAATGCCTTTACCTACTGCAGCTGAATTAACAGATCCAAATGCAACGAATATGCAGATGAAAATGCGACTAGCACAGTTGGTCCAGAATGTACTTAGTAAGGATGATGGCGATCGTCTGGAAAAATACGTTGAGTTATTAGATCAGAGTCAAAGGAATCTTCTACATGAAAATATAGAGTTAATAAGAAACTATATTAATTCATTAGTTATTGATGCCAATGAAGGAATACTTTCTGATTTAATGAATGCCTTACTGTTAGATTTAGCAGCGGCGGGTGCAGGAGAGAATGGATGGCTTGCTAATCTTGTACTAGATGAAAGCGGTTTTAGTCAGCAAGTAGTAAACAAAAGTATATTTAGAGTTAATGGGAAATTACTAGGGATAGTTCCATTCCTAGATGTTACGTCACAACTTGAACATTATCTTAATGATGATGTAACTCACGAAATCTTTTTGCCAAAAGGTGAGTATATTCTAAGTCGAAAAATTACGATTAATTCAATCCATCCAAAAAAGATCGTATTAGAACAGGGTGCATACTTTAAGCCGGACACTGCTGCTGGTGTGGTTTTATTTGATATTTATTCGCATTTAGAATTTGAGAATCTTAGTTTCGATTTTGATGGCAAAGGCTGCTTCACTGCTGTGTGTTATAATCCAAATTGCGGCACTGTTAGGCTCAAAAACACGACTTTTAAAAACCTTAAAGATGTGGACGCTACTCGTGCAACAACGCTTTTATCAGTTTCAGCAGTAGGTAATTTTTTAGATATTGATGGGGTATATTTCGAGAATTGTTTAAAAAAAGGGAATGGATCTATAACTGATTCAGCAGGTTCTTTGAACGGATTATACATTCACGGGGCAACCAACTTGCTTGGTGGGAATGTTGATAATATTGATGTGAAGAACTTCCATAATATTAATGCATCTGATCAAATTATTATTGAAGATACTGCGGGATTATATGTTGCAACAGGGGGACTATCTATCCCCTTAACCGTGGGGAAAGTAACTGGTACGGAGTTTGGAAAGCGGTTGGTTAAGCTTCAATCTTCGGATGTATCAATCGACTATATTGACGGTATATCTGATACTGGCGATTCATGGGGTGTTGTTGGGGTTCTGAGTGAACCCAACATCTTTACAGGGTATAGAAACAGGATTGAGTATGTTAAAGCCCGAGGTAACATGGATTATGCTGTTGCAGACCTGTGCCAAGATACCGAAATTGGTACTGCTGATATTGAGGTTTATGGGTCGAATCCTTTAAATACTGGTACGATTCATGCTGGGTTATTCGTATCCGACGGCTCAAGCGGGCTAAAGGTTACGAAACTGATTTCGAAAGCATCGCGTCCAATCTCTTTAAACCCAGCTAGTGTTGCCAAATCTGTTGGCAATATCAATATCACTCTAGCGGAATTAACTGTTATTGGAGCTGGAACAACGGCGATAAATATCCCTGGCAATGCCTCTTTAACCAAAGGCTCGATCAATGGGTTGACTATCGACAAGTTAATCCTAACTAATGCGGGTAGCTCAAATATTGCTTTAATGAGTACGTTTACATCTGATCTTGGGTACAGTGATTTTGATTTCAAAGATATCGAAATTCGTGCAAAGTTAATCAATAACCGTATTTCATTAGGGTTTTTCCAGGGTGTCAATAATCTATATATTCCTAAAGTTAAATATATTGATGAGGTTGGCCAGGTCACCACAATTGCTGATTTTATTACGGCGCAGAACTGTAAAAACGTAAAGATTGATAACGTGGATCTACCTATTACTTCTAACCGTACTTTTTATGTAGTTAATAGTTCTGATGTCACCATTGGGTCAAACATGAAATTAGCAGATGCTACTACAGGTCATGTGGTCAATGTAGGCTCAACTAACGTAAAAGTTCAATCTCAAGACTTAAAAATTACGGACGCAACTAACGCAGGTGAAATAATCCGGTTTAGCGGAACAACTGCACAAAGACCAAAGAGAGCACAGGCAGGGTTTAATTATTTTGATACGACTATATCGAAGTTAATTACGTGCTCCACCTCTGCGATAATAGACGCGGCAGGAAATGTTACGCCCCCCGCAGTGTGGTCTGAAGTAATGATGACTAAACAAGCTAGTTTTTCTTATGACCCGCCTTCTATTCCTGCTGGAGAAAGCGCCCAGACATTCCAGACATTTTCGGGAGTGACTATCGGCACTCCGGTTATAGCAGCATTTAGTGTATATGATCCTGGGATGGAGGTCTCTGCAGTTGCCAGTGCTGCTAACACTGTACGTATTAACTTTAAAAATATAGGTACAGTACCTTTAGATTTAGGAAGTGGAACGATTACTGTGAAGCAAATTTAATTATCTACCCCTCTTTTTTTGGAAAGAGGGGGTGATTTCTTTAAATCTCAATGTTAAAAGTATATATTCACTTGGTTTTAGAGCCGCTGATTTTAGAGAGATAAAGAATGTTAAAGAAGATAATGAGAAAAATTATGTTTACTGCCATTAAGGGATTGCCAGTAATTCAGCAAATTAAACTGAATTATTTTTTGCAGTACAAAAAGTTTCCCAATATAAAGAACCCTAAGACATTTAATGAAAAAGTCACTCATAGAGTTATTTTTGATAACAATCCTTTATATGCAGAATTATCAGATAAATACACAGTGAGAAAATATATAGCAGATAAAGTGGGCGAGCATGTTCTCATACCTTTACTATTTACTACTAAGAATCCAGAAGATCTTCTGAAAATGGATAAATGGAATGGAATAGTAATTAAGCCGAATCATGGCGCAAGCTATGTAAAACTTATAGATAATGAGCCAAGTGAGAAGGAGAAGAAGGCGATTATTTTGGAGGCTCATAAGTGGCTATCTATAGACTTTTCAAAAGTTAATAATGAGCAGCACTATGCCTCAATTGAACCAAGGATAGTTGTTGAGGAAAAAATCACACCTGCTGGCTATGTTCCGAAGGATTATAAATTCCATTGTTTTAAGCAAAAAGATGGTGAGATAAAATATGTTCTTCAAGTAGTGGATGGCCGTTTCGGCACAGAATCACGAGGATATTATTTAAACTCCTTTGATAATTGTGTTTGGCATCATGGCGGAGATAATTATCAGCTTTCAGAAAATGAGAAAAAATCGTTAGTTAAAATTCTTCCATACAATAAAGCTCTTATGGATGATTTTGATTATGTACGTATCGACTGGTACATCATTGAAGATAATATTTACTTTGGTGAAATGACATTTACACCAGGTTCGGGGAAAAACCCAGAATTTGGAGAAGAGTTAGAGAAAGTTATGGGTGATTACTGGTGCTAAAATAATCAGGATCGTTAATTCGAATGATGCCTTAATTTACATGAGAATTAAGGCATTTTTTTTATAATTTTGAAAAGTTATGAATAGTCAACTTGCAGTACAAGAAGCTTTGACATGGCTGGGTACTCCTTATCATCACCAGGGGCGTGTTAAGGGTGTGGGCGTGGATTGTGGAACGTTGATCTGTGAAGTCTATGAAAAAGTGGGCTTGATGGATCATTTAGATCCACGTCCATACCCAGCTGACTGGCACCTTCATCAAATGGGGCAAAAATACCTAGAGCATGTTAAATCAGTGTGCTTTGAAGTCGATGATCCACAGCCTGGTGACATTGTTCTTTATCATTTTGGCAAATGCATCAGCCATGGCGCAATTGTCGTAGAGTGGCCAACAATCATTCACTCTTATATCAACCACGGCGTCATCCTGCAGGATGGCACAAAAGGAAGTTTAGCCCGGCGAATTGCCGGGTTTTTTCGTATGAAGCGACTAAAAGAGTAAACACTATGGGTGGAGTCTTTGGGGGTAGTAGCACGGTCAGTGTTACAGACAAACGTATTAACTCGATGCGGATTCAACAGTCAGCGTACGGTCTTTGTCAGCCTTTGGTATATGGTAAAAATCGTGTAGCTGCTAATATGTTTTGGTATGGTGATTTCCTGGCAACGGCACATACCACAACAAAAAAATCAGGTGGTAAAGGTGGTGGCTCGGTCAAAACAAAAACCACTACTTACACCTATAGTGCATCAATGATGCTTGGACTTTGTGAAAACAAGATTCGAGATATTAGCACGATCTGGCGTGACAAGGAGCAGATCGTCACAAAAGCAATTAATGGTATTCAGATCAAGCCGATTGATCAGCTGGGCTTTGAATTGTTCGATGGCGACTATAATCCTGTATGGGGTTATTTAGTCTCTAAGCATCCAAACCAGGCATTGCATTATCCTTATTTAGGATATGTTGCATGTCCTAATTATGAGTTGGGAGGCAGCGCAGTATTATCGAATCACAATTTTGAAGTAATTAGTGACATTACATTTCAATCTAAAAACTTATTCGATGTGTCAAAGGTTAGACATAATAAATCAGTGGCTACGAATGGTGTTGTAAGTAATCCAGGTGTAGGTTGCTCCGATTTTATTCCAGTCGAAGCAGGTGTTTGGTATACCATTAGTGGATATAGAAGTCGTCCATACATGGCATTTTATGGTGACAATAAAGATAATTCAGCTTCTTTGGGGCTAATCAATTTATCTGGAATGCCTGCTCAGTTTAGACCTCCAGTTGGAGCAAAGTATGTAGTATTTGATCTATATAGAAATATAAATATAGGGTTTTCAAATATCCAAGTTGAGAAAGGCCGAGTTGCTACAGCGTACTCCCAATATGCACTACCAAAACCAGACGCTAACCCTGCAGACGTCATTGAAGACTATGTGACCAATCCTCGCTATGGGGCAGCACCTGGTCTAAATATGGCTGATCTGACTGAATTTCGGGATTATTGTGCTGCAACCGGTCTGCTGATTAGCCCAGTATTCACTGAACAACGTCCAGCACATGAAACCATTGCTGAAATTGTTGAAGCAGTAAATTGCACTGTGGTGCCGAGTCCTGAAGGCTTAAAAATCCGTTCATTTGGTGACAGTGCAGTCACTGGCAATGGTCTTACCTATGCACCAAATCTCACACCGGTTTATCACTTAACTGATGATGATTTCATTGGTAAAGAAGAACCAGTGCGCGTACGCCGTAGTCGTGATACTGATGCTTTTAACCATGTACAGATTGAATATGCGAACCGCTTTAATCAGTACAACGTTGAGACGGTCGAAGCCAAAGATCAGGCAAATATCGAAATGTTCGGACTGCGGACACAGGATCCAGTTAAGTATGACTTTTTCTGTGAGCCCAAAATCGCACGTCATGCAGCTCAGTTGCTGTTACAGCGCCGTTTATATGTTCGTAATGAATATGAGTTCCAGCTCGGTTGGAAATACTGTCTGCTTGAGCCCATGGACATTGTGACCATTACTGATGAATCACTTGGTCTTGATCAATTCCCTGTACGCATTACACGTGTAGAGGAAGATGAAGACGGATTACTGACGATTACAGCTGAAGAGCTTGCAGTCGGTTCACGTTCTGCAGTTGAGTATGATCTTCAATCATCGAATGGCTATCAAGGTGGCAATGAAGAACCAGGTAACGTCAATGCACCTGTTATTTTTGAACCACCGCTTGACTTGACTGGGGGTAAAAACCAGCTTTGGATTGCGGCGTCTGGTGGACTGAATTGGGGTGGTTGTACGGTATGGGTAAGCTTAGACAACGAAACTTATGAAGCCATTGGTACGATCTATGGTTCAGCGCGTTACGGTACTTTGGTATCTGCAATCAATGCCAGCGTATCTTCTATGCAGGTTCAACTGAATACTTCTAGTCAGTTATTCAGCGGTACCTTAGAAGAGGCAGAAGTGGATGCAACACTCTGCCGAGTCGGTGAAGAGTTCTTTAACTATGTAGATGCCAATCTTGATGGTTCAGGTTTATATACCTTAAGTGGCGCACTACGTGGTCGTTATGGGCAAGCGATAACGCATAACGCTGGTGAACCTTTTGTCCGTATCGATCGTGCGATCTTCGAGTATGATTTCAATCCAAACATGATTGGGAAACAGATTTATCTGAAGTTCACCAGTTTCAATGGATTGGAGCAAAAAGAAGAAACATTGGATGAAGTAGCTGCATACGATTACACCGTCACAGTTGGTACACCTCCATCCGTGAAAGGTTTATCTCTTCAATCTGCTTTCTTGGGTACTAGTTTTAAGGTTCAGTGGCAAGCGACAGCGGGTGCAACTGGATATGTAGTTCAGATCCACTCAGGTGGTGTGTTGCTGCGTACAGTTGAAACCACAAATACTGATTATTCATACAGTATGGAAGAGGCGAAGATTGACGGTGTTCAGCGCGCATACACGATTCGAGTTGCAAGTAAGAATGGATCAATCATCAGTGGTTTCAGTGAGTTGAATATCAGCAATGCTGCACCGCCTGCATTGACCAGTGTTTATACCTCAGCTGCAGAAACATCGATTACAGTGACATGGATTCCAAGTGAAGTACCAGACTTAAAAGACTATCAAGTTTGGGTGAGTACAACACAAGGTTTTGATCCTGAGACCACAGCTGCACGTTGGACTGGTACCGAGAATGCTTGCATGATCACTGGTCTAAGTTCGACCACGATTTACTACATTCGTGTGGCTGCACGCGACGTGTGGAAACAAACGTCATGGAACTACTCAGCAGAGATCACGCAGGTCACGGCTGATGGATAAAACAACATAGAGCACCTTCGGGTGCTTTTTTATTGCCAAAAATTAGGAGTGGTCTATGAATGACCCGTTAAGCATTAAGGGCCTACCATGGCTTTTTAAAATTATCGCTGCAGTGGTTGGGGCAATCTTTGCTCTGACGTTATCGGGGGATATCGACACTGAGGGACGAATTAAAATCACGATGGGTGTGATTATGAAGTTCACGTTTAGTGTGGCGATTAGTCTGTATGGTGGTTCAGCATTTATTGAATATTATGGTTGGCATGTCTATTCACATATGACGCAAGGCTTTGTAATGTTGATCTTTGCGATTTTCGGAATGTTGTTAATTGGCATCTGGTATCAAGCAATCCAGCTGTTACGCGGTAAAACCATTGGTGAATTAATCTTTGAAATTCGGTCAGCTTTTAAAGCGATGTTTAAGTGAGTAAGTGAGAAATGAAACAGATATTTGATTTTTTAAGAAAGATCAGCGGCGGGACACTTACTCAAAAACAGGTAGATGCTGCTAATCAAGTGATTGCAACAGCTACAGATTCTGTTGTGGCTGATATGTTGGGTATTGCGATCGACCAGATGGCCGTTAGCCCTTTTGGTGTAGATCTCATCTATAGTTTCGAGGGTAAGCGACTTACTGCCTATGACGATGGGGTGGGAGTGTGGACGATTGGTTTCGGTACCACAGTTTATCCGAACGGCATCAAAGTCAAGAAAGGTGATACCTGCACGGAAGCACAAGCCAAGGCATACATGGCGCATGATTTAAAGAAGTTTGAATCGGCTGTAAATAATACGGTGAAGGTGCCTCTTAATCAAAATCAGTTTGATGCTTTGGTTTCACTTGCCTACAACATTGGGACTAATGCATTTAGCAAATCGACGTTGGTTAAAAAGTTGAATGCCAATGATATTCGTGGTGCTGCAGATCAGTTTGATGTATGGGTGAATGCAGGCGGTAAACGCATGCAAGGGCTTGTAAATCGTCGCGCTAGAGAAAAAGCTTTGTTCATATCATGATCAAAACATTATTGTTGTGCATCCTGCTATCGGGCTGCACAGCACATTCGATTTCTACAAAGGTGCATGTCACTGTTTGTGTTCAGTGTGTGAATTAAGAAGGCCCTATTGAGGGCTTTATTTCGACACAACCTTAGCACCTTTCCAAAACTCCCCACGTCGACGCACTAAAAATGAACTTGCAATACTTTCAGCATGAAATACTTTGGCATCATCCTTATCATCAACCCAAAACCATTCAGGTTGATAGACCTGTTGGATATCTGAAAAATCATCATATTCAGTTATTTCTTGTGTTGCATCTCGATATGCAAGCCACTTACCATCTTTGGTGATGTAGGCCGTTAGCTTTCTATCTTTGAGAAAATAGTTGATTTATATTCACCTAAAACAATGTCCTCAATAGCATTCATTGCTTCACGTAATTTTCTTTCACTAACTTGTACATAACCTGCAGTTACATCGCGGTCATCTTCTTCCTTATGATTGAGTAAGCGCTTAATTGTGTATCGACCATAATCCAAGTTTTCAGCAATAGAACCAAATGTTCGACGTAGATCATGGAAACTAAACTCAATTCCGCAAGATTTATTAATTTTCTGTCGTACTTTAGAAATATTAACAATATGTCCCGAAGATGATTTAGCAGAAGGGAACACCCATTCTGTAGTGGCCTGTGAGTAGCGCTTTTTCATTAATTCAAGTAGAAAATTACCCATTGGCAATGTGTGAGGTTCGCCATTCTTCGGATCTATAGATGTTATGCGCCCATACTTTAAATCAACACTTGACCAAGGGAGGGATTCACATTCTTCACGTCTAAAGCCAGTCAAAACTAAAGTCAGTAAAAAATCGCGGTTAGTTTCTAATTGTTGGCCACGATCTTTATATTGAAATACAGCTTTAATCCAATCAGGCATTTGATCCTCATTGATATAAGTCTTACGTCGTCTAATTTTGTTCCAAGCATTTTTAGCATTTAGGGTTTTAATAGGATTGTGAGCATCAAGAATCGGCTTATCATTTTCATCTAGATAATGCTCAACTGAATAATTATAAATGGCACGAAAAACGCGCATGGCCATATTAGCTTGAGCCTTACTTCGTTGTGATAGCTCTGTATGTTTAGCCTGAATCATAGTACGAGAAATATCATCCAGCTTTAAATTATTCCAATCTTTTAAATAGTCATCAATCACGATGGTGTAATCTTTAATGCTTCTTGGTTTTAAGGTTTTATGGAATAAGTAATTATCAAAAGCTGCTTTTAATGTTGGTTTGCTTCTTGATAGGTCGGTTTTAGCTTTTTCATCCGCAATAGCTTTGCGTTTCATTTCGTTTGGGTTGATGCCTTGCGTCATTTGAGCAAGCTTATCTCGGGCAATGTCTCGCGCCTGAGCAAGTGTTAGATTGCCATGTAGACCAATTGTAGACCGTACTGTCTTACCAAGAACCTTCTTTTCAACGATATAGGTTTTACAGGTTGAATTGACACGAATAGCAAAACCAATAAGCTCAATGTCACGATAAATGGCAGGAGTCATTTCGAGTTGGTCAATAAGTGTCTTTGTGAGCTTTACTCTGGATGATGACATCGCTAGAATCACTACCAATTGCAATACTTTGCAATATAGCACAATAATTTCTAGCGTCTACTATAGGACTACAAGTAAAAAATACTTGCTCAATAGGAAAATGTTAGATAGTATTGCAGCACTGCCAAGCTATTGAATATAATCGCTTTGCAATCTTATAGGGCCTATAGCTCAGTTGGTTAGAGCAGCGGACTCATAATCCGTTGGTCGACAGTTCAAGTCTGTCTGGGCCCACCACATTCAACCTCGTAAACCTTTGGTTTATGGTAAGCGTCCGCTAAACACACCTTATGAATTCGTCCTATAAGCCTTAATTTAGTCCTCACTTAAAAACAAGTGGGAACTTAAATTTATGACTACAAATAACCAGACATCCATCGCATCTCTTACGATAAAACGAAGAACATATAGTGCTGAATTTAAACAGCAGATCGTTCAGGCGTGTAAAGCATCGGAGGTTTCAATTGCTTCGGTCGCTTTGCAACATGGATTGAATACAAATCTTGTATCCAAATGGATTCGCTTAATTGATGCTAAGCCAGGGAATGATCGCTCACTACTACCGAATAAACCTGCATTTATTGCCTTATCTTGCTCTGCACCATTAGATCCTATTTCTACTGGCATGTTAACGGTTCAAATTACTTTACCCCACTCAAAAGCAGAAATTGGCTTGAAATGGCAAGTATCAGAAATATCTGCTTTAGCAGAATTACTCAAGGCACTTACAACATGATCCGTATCGATGAAATCTGGTTGTCTACCCAGCCCATGGACATGCGTGCAGGTATGGATACGGCCATGGCTCAGGTGGTGAGAGCCTTTGGCTACATTAAACCGCATTGTGCTTACCTGTTCTGTAATAAACGTGGCCATCGCATGAAAGTGCTGGTACATGATGGACTGGGGATCTGGCTGTGTGCTCGGCGGTTGGAACAGGGCAAATTTCACTGGGCTAAAGTTCATCAGGGTGAAACCCTGGCACTCAGTCCAGAACAGTTACAGGCACTGATCCAGGGTTTGCCTTGGCAGCGCATTGGACGACAGCAATTGGTCACAATGCTCTAAACTAGCTTGGTCCATTCTGCTATTCTCCAAACGTTCTATTTCATTCTTCTCATGACCTCAGGCATACTGCGGTCATGAATACACTGCCTGATTTAAGCCAACTGACCCATGAACAACTGCTGGAATTTACTAGACAGTTGGCAATGCAACATCAGTCTCTGGCACAATCAAACCAGCAATTAGATGCCAAAGTTCAGCATCTTGAAGTATCCAATCTGCAATTAGATGCTCAAGTTCAACATCTTTCCATTCTCACGCAAAAATACGAGCATGAGCTCGCACTATTTAAACAGCACAAATTTGGCAGTAAAAACGAACATCTCACCGCAAAACAAATCCATCTGTGGGATGAAGCGGTCGAAGAAGATATTGCCGCTGTTGATCTGGAACTGGAACGGCTGAATGCAGATAAAACTGATGCAGCGACACACAAAGCCACAGTCAACAAACCTAAACGTCGACTGCTGCCCGATCATCTACACACCATCCGTATCGAGCATGAACCAACATCAACCCAATGTGCTTGTGGCTGCACCTTGCGTCGTATCGGCGAAGATATCAGTGAAAAACTACATTTCAGACCGGCACAGTTCTATAAGGAACAGCATGTGCGTGGCAAATGGGTCTGTGATCAGTGTGACACCCTGACTCAGCAAGCGATGCCCGCCTATGTGATTGATAAAGGTATTGCCAGTCCTGAACTACTGAGCCATGTGTTGGTCTCGAAATACGCAGATCATTTACCGCTGTACCGTCAACGTCTGATCTATCAGCGGGCGGGAATCGAGCTTTCTAGATCAACTTTATCTGACTGGATAGGTCGCTGCGGTGTAGAACTGGAGCCTCTGGCCAATGCTTTAAAAGAGGTGGTGCTGCAACAGCGGGTGCTGCATGCAGATGAAACACCAGTCACCATCATGCGGATGGGTGATGATGAGAAAAAACCGAAGAAAGGTTATGTCTGGGCCTATGCAACAACCCAATATAATCCAATTCAAGCCGTGATCTATGACTTTCAGGATAGTCGTGCAGGCCAGCATGCTGAAGCGTTCCTGAAAGACTGGCAGGGCCATCTGGTCTGTGATGATTACAGTGGTTATAAAGCACGCTTTAAATCAGGCCAAGTCATTGAGGTGGGCTGCATGGCGCATGCTCGTCGTAAATTCCATGAACTGCATGTGACCAAGAAAAGTCAGGTCGCTGAACAGGCCTTAGTGCTGATTCAGAAACTGTATGCCATAGAAGCAGAACTCAGGAGAAAGACCGATGGTACAGCAGAACAGCGCCGCGAATACCGACAACAGCATAGTCAACCGGTGATGCAACAACTGTATGAATGGCTCAACCAGCATCAACTGACGGTGCCATCGAGTTCTCCAACCGCCAAGGCCATCAATTACACTCTGAAGCGTTGGCCAGCTTTAAGCCGCTATCTGGATGATGGCAATCTACCGATTTGCAATAATTGGGTGGAAAACCAGGTGCGGCCTTGGGCGTTGGGACGTAAGAACTGGTTATTTGCAGGTTCGCTGCGTAGTGGTCAGCGAGCGGCAAACATCATGACTTTAATCCAGTCAGCAAAGCTGAATGGGCTGGATCCGTATGCCTATTTAAGTGATGTGCTGAAAAGATTGCCGACCCATAAAGTGACCCAAATAGAAGAATTGCTACCACACCGCTGGAAATCCAACTCAAATTAAAAAATAGACATGGGGTTCAGCGGACGCTTACGGTTTATGAGGTTTTTTGTTGCCTGAAAATTTCAGACCACCGGATTTTCATAGACCGTATGTGGTCCATTTGTTCGATAATCCGATGGGCTAAACTCAAATATCAGAAAATACATCGCCTATTTTCATGTCACTATATTCTCACTTTCGATGTAAGTATCGTAATTGATGAATAAAAAACGATCATAAAGATTGATCATCAAGTTTCGCTATGAGCAGAGAAATGAGTTTTAGTGTGGGAATGGGGAATTTATGCTTACCTGATCTTAGCCCGATGATATAGGGCTAAAACCAGTTTTGGTTGGGGAGTTTGCTTAGATATGTATATTGAGTAAGGGGCAATGGAAACTACAGTCCAGTGTAGAACTTCTCGATGAATTGTCTGGTCTTGACCACTAGCGTATTCATGAGTGTCTTACGCTCTGAAATCTTGGGGCGAGTAATAGGTAGATCATTCACATCTTCACGACTTGGCAGACGTTTGGTGTATTCATATTTACCGATCACTTGTTTGAACACTTCAGGCTTGATTGCTTCTTTTTGACAAAGCTCATCAATCGCTCGTTCCTTTTCTACATCCCAGAATTGTGCAAACGCTTCTTCTACACTTTGCCCAGTGATCATGCGTGGAATATTTTCATCCAGAAACTTTTGGATCAGTTCCTGTTTGTTGTACAGCGTATGATTATTTGCCAGTAGATCTTGCACCTGTGCGCGATATTTTTGCTTTTGTTTCTGATCGGTGTTGTTGACTACAGATTGCAGTAAATTCAGGATATTGAACCGTACCGGGTTTGTCGGAGAGTCAATATTCTGAGAAACTATCCCGATGACAAAATTAAAATATACCCCTGAAATCAGAGAAAGAGCGGTTCAATTACTAATTGAATCTGAAAAAGATTATCCTTCTACTTGGGCAGCAATCACAGCTATTGCTCCTAAAATCGGTTGTACTCCTGAAACATTGCGTGTTTGGTATTTAAAGCATCTGGATCAACTAAATCCTGCCAAAGTACAACAGATATCTGACCAAGAAAAAATGAAGCAAATGGAACGTGAAATTAAAGAATTAAAACGTGCCAATGAAATTCTACGCAAAGCAGCCGCTTTTTTCGCCCAGGCGGAGCTCGACCGCCCACACAAATAATGGTGGATTTTATCCATAACAATAAAGATCGATATGGTGTTGAAGCGATTTGTAGAATTTTACCTATCGCACCTTCAACCTATTACCGGACTTTAGATCTCGCGGACAATCCAGAACATCGAGCGAAACGAGATTTACATGACTTGCATCATGCTGAACAAATTAAACGAATTTGGAAGGAAAGTTCAGGTCGATATGGTGTACGTAAAGTCTGGCAAAAATTAAAACGTGAAGGCTATATTATTGCACGCTGTACAGTTGCTCGATTGATGCAAAAGCTAGGTATACAAGGTGTTTGGCGTGGTAAGAATAAACAAACTACTCGTAACCGAGATGACCAAAAACGGGCAGATGATTTAGTGAAACGTAATTTTAATGCTGATCATCCAAACCAACTATGGGTGGGTGACTTTACGTATATTCAAACTCATTCAGGCTGGGTATATACCGCATTTGTTATTGATGTGTTCTCACGAGCAATTGTTGGATGGAAAGTATCTACACGGATGAATACAGATATGGTGCTCGATGCATTGGAGCAAGCATTGCACGATCGAGGTATGCCTAAGAATGTGATTCATCATTCAGATAGAGGTGTTCAATATCTTTCTATTCGCTATACCAATCGTTTAGAAGCTGCAAATTTACGAGCATCAGTCGGTACAACTGGTGATTCATACGATAATGCTCTGGCTGAAACGGTGAATGGCTTATACAAAACAGAGGTGATTGAATATTTAAAAGCAGATTGGCAAGGTTTAGCAGATGTACAACTTGCGACACTAAACTGGGTATATTGGTTCAATAAAAAGCGTGTACACAGTGCACTGGGTTATGTATCGCCTTTTGAGTTTGAAGCAATGTACTATGATAAGATTAACCCGTTAGGTCAGGTGGCCTAACTTAAATAAAAAAATCTCCGACAAACCCGGTACGGTTCATATAGCCGACATTGATTGTATCTTTGTGAATGAGTTCCAGTTGGAAGTTCACATCATTCAGTACCGAAACTTTGTCTTTCGGTTGTACGACACGAGTATTGGTATAGAGGTACTTGTATTGTGAGGTATGCTTCTGAAATTCAGCTTTGTTCAAGTCAGTGTCATCCTGATCGTATTCAACAAAGTTTTCCAGTTGTGCATTGATCCGCATGACTTCACGGAAAGCCTTCACATACTGCAATTGCTGCTCTTCTGTGGGTAGTTCCAGTACCTTGTCTGGGTCAGGGGCAATCTTAAGTAATTCAGCAACAGCAGCGTTGTACTTTTCCTTGATGCTTTCAAAGCTTGGAATCAATACAATTTTCTCTGCTTCAGCCTTGTTGGAAAACAGTGCTAGGGCTTTATCCGTAGCTTGTTTCAGATTGCGGAAGCAGACAATGTTGCCAAATGGCTTGTCTGCATTCAGGATGCGATTGGTGCGTGAAAATGCTTGAATCAGACCATGATATTTGAGGTTTTTATCCACATACAAGGTATTCAAAGTCTTTGAATCAAAACCTGTCAGGAACATATTCACGACCAAGAGAATATCGATTTCTTTTTTGCGTACCCGATTGGCAATATCTCGGTAATAGGCATAAAACTCATCACCTGAGTTAAAATTCTGTCCAAATTGAGCATTATATTTCGCAATATAGCCATCGAGCTTGTCACGATTGGATTGACTGATTCTTGTTGGGATATCAGCAGATTCTTCATCAATCAAACCATTACTATCTTCAACTTTGAGTTCTTCATTGGCTGCAAAGGAGAATATAGTTGCCACAGTGAGAGACTTAAAGATTCGGCCTTGGTCTTCTGCCTCTTGTTGCTTCTGCTGCTGTACTTTTTCAAATAGCGCATAATATTGATTCAGTACATCGACTGAACTTACACAGAACATGGCAGTGAAGTTCTGATTCTTGGTTTTTATGTGGTGATTGTCGACAATATAGCGAGTGATCATCTCCAGACGTTCTGGATTGTCAAACAGTTCTTTGGTGTCTATACCTTCAACATCTTCTTCATAATTGTGACTGGTTTCGATACCGTTTGTAGTGTATTTACCTAGATAGCTAATCTGGAAGGGTAATACATTACCATCACGGATTGCATCGGTAATCACATATTTATGCAAGCATTCATCAAATAGGGCATTGGTGGTAACAGCCTTGGAATCGATTTTAAGTTGGCTGTTAGTTTCAAAAATAGGTGTGCCGGTAAAGCCAAACATTTGTGCATGGTTGAAAAAGCGTTTGATATTACGATGCGTATCACCAAATTGACTACGATGACATTCATCAAAAATAATCACGACTTTCTTGTCTTTCAGATAGGCAATTTTATCTGCATAGCGATCAGAACTAATCGCAATATTGAGCTTCTGCAAGGTCGTTACAATGAGTTTGTCATGTTTCTGACCCAATTGATTGACCAGAGTATTGGTATTCTTGGTGGTATCAACACTATCCTTTTTGAAAGCATTGAACTCTCGCACTGTTTGTGTGTCCAGATCACTACGATCCACTACAAATAGCACTTTTTCGACTTCAGGCAAGCGTATGATCAATTGACTGGCTTTGAATGAAGTTAATGTTTTACCTGAACCGGCTTTGTTGCACAAACCTATCTGTAAAGGGTTTTTCAGCGATATAATTTTCAAATGAAGAAGCCTACACACAAAATCTACCGCACAACCAATTGGCCCGCATATAACCGAGCACTCATGAGTCGCGGAAATATTGCCATTTGGTTTGATCCTGCTACGCAATGGTATGCGCCATCAAAAGGCAAACAAGGGCGAAATCAAACCTACTCCGACGCAGCCATCCAATGCTGCTTAATGATTAAATCCTTATTCCGTCTGTCTTTACGTATGGTCACTGGCTTTGTGCAAAGTCTGATTAAACTTTGCGGATTAAATTGGATAGCTCCAGATTACACCACGCTTTGTAGAAGACAAAAGCATATTGATATTGTAATCAGCTACCAAAAAAGTAGCGATGGGCTGCATCTACTCATGGACTCTACAGGCATGAAGTTTCTAGGTGAGGGCGAATGGAAACGCAAGAAACATGGACCTGAATATCGTCGCCAATGGCGTAAACTTCATATTGGTATAGATGCTAAAACCCTACAAATACGAGCAGTTCAGCTTACAACCAATAATGTCAGTGATTCACAGGTGCTTGGTGATTTACTTAATCAGATTCCACAAGATGAGCGGATTGACTCTGTTTATACCGATGGAGCTTATGACACCAAGCAATGCCGTCAGGTCATTGCAGATCGGCAAGGGCATGCGGTGATTCCACCTAGAAAAAATGCGAAACCATGGAAAGATACAAAGAGTAGCTCGCTAGAGCGAAATGAATTACTTCGAACAATTAAACGTTTAGGCAGGACACTATGGAAAAAATGGTCAGGCTATCATCGGCGAAGTTTGGTTGAAACTAAGATGCATTGCATCAAATTATTAGGAGATAAACTCAGTGCAAGGAGTTTTGATAGCCAAGTGAATGAAATCCATGCACGTGTAGCAGTCCTTAACAGATTTACGGAATTAGGTCGACCACTTACCCAAGTTACGCCTTAAATTTGGCTCAATTAGGGGCACTTTGCATTTCAAATCTTTGTGCAACAAAGCCCATCGAAGTTGTAATGTCGAACGTGTAGCTGAATATTTCTCGATTCACCGTTTTACTTTGTATCGTTATTTGAATAAACATCAGACCAGTTTTGAAGCCTTGCTTGAAGCCACGCGCAAGAAAATTGCAGCGGAGTTACTCAAAAACAAAAAACTTATGATTATAGAAGTGGCCAATCAAGTAGGTTATGACGATCAAGCCAATTTCACCCGCGCATTTAAGCGTTGGTATGGCATCACGCCCGGGCGTTGGAGACGGATGAATCTGCATGCTTAAAGTGTGCAGATTAAGCTTCATTTTTATTTCTTAAAATATGCGTTCGGCATTTGATGGGTGCTTAAAATCATTCCATCTGTCCACATTTGCACTATCTCCTTAAATTCCTCATAAGACGTCTTTTCTTGAATTCTCTAGAGTGTACCTCTATTCCAGCTTGACCTTGCTCAGCGTGTTTTTTTATTCAAGTTTTAAAAAATCATATGAAATCAGGTGCATGTTCCACAGATTCGTTTTGACTTAATTATCACTTTTTATAATATTGAATATTTGTATAAATAATTAATTAAAACAATAAATTAGAAGATTTAAGTTTTTTGTGCATAAGTGACCAAATGACTAAATAACACAACGAAATGACAAAATGAAGATCGGAAAAGACAGTATTTTAACAAACAAATGACCAAGACCGATCATATGCGGATCTTAAACAATAAGTCTAAAAAGATTTTAAAAAGGAAGTTTCTGATGATTGGAAATATGATGTTTCAACCTTTGTTGATTAGCAGCCTGATTGAACATGCCGCTCGTTATCATGCAGATACAGCCATTATCTCTAAAAATACTGATGGGTCGATGCTGCATACAGACTGGGGACAAATTGCTAAAAACTCAAAGCGTTTTGCCAATGTATTGCAGTCGTTTGGCTTTGCAGTCAGCGACCGTGTGGCCACCATTGCATGGAATAATCATCGTCACTTAGAAACATGGTATGGCATATCAGGCAGTGGGTTGGTTTGTCACACCATTAACCCACGACTTTTTCCTGAGCAGCTCAGCTATATTATTAACGATGCGAATGATAAGGCACTGATTTTTGATAAAACGTTTCTAAATCTAGTATTGTCAATTAAATCATTCATTCCCTATGTAGAGCATTTTATCTGCCTCGATGCTTATGATGAAGACATTCAAAAAGCTTTACCTGAAGTGCTGTTTTATGATGAGTTAATCGCACAGCAAAGTGAACATTTTGAGTGGCCTGAACTGGATGAAACTAAAGCCAGTTCACTGTGTTATACCTCGGGTACGACTGGGAATCCTAAAGGGGTTTTATACAGTCATCGTTCAAGTATTTTACATAGTTACGCAACCTGTTTACCCGATTCATTTAATTTTTCAGCGCAAGATTGCATTTTACCTGTTGTTCCCATGTTCCATGTCAACGCATGGGGCACGCCATATGCAGCAGCAATGGTTGGTTGCAGTATGGTGCTACCGGGGCCGATGTTAGATGGAGCAAGCTTGGTTCAGCTGATTGATCAATACAAAGTGACGACAGCTTTAGGTGTACCGACCATTTGGCAAGGGCTGCTTACAGCAGCGAAGCAATCTGGCAGCAAACTCGACAGCTTAAAACGCAATGTGGTCGGCGGCGCGGCTTGCCCACCGTCAATGCTGAAAACATTTAAAGATGATTTTCAGTGTGAAACTATTCATGCATGGGGCATGACGGAAACCAGCCCTCTGGGTGTGGTGAATCAACTCAAGTCTAAACATTTGCAGTTGGATGACTCGGCGCAATCGAGCTTACGTTACGCACAAGGCCGGCCACCGTTTGGGGTCAGCATTCGAATTTGTGATGCTGAAAAGGGCAGTACTGAATTGGCTACTGATGGACAAACTACAGGACATTTGCAAATTAAAGGGCACTGGATTGTAGATTCTTATTTCGATCAATTTAGCAATGCACTCACCGCAGATGGCTGGTTCGATACGGGTGATATGGCAACTATTGATTCAGATGGCTATATGGTCATCAGTGACCGTTCTAAAGATTTGATCAAATCAGGCGGAGAGTGGATTTCCTCGGTTGAGCTGGAAAATATTGCCATCGCACATCCTGAAATTGACATGGTGGCAGTTATTGCCGCGACCCATCCAAAATGGGATGAAAGACCTATTCTCATTGCTAAAAAGACCGCAGTCAGTCAGGTGTCTGAAGCTGAACTCTTAGATTATTACACGGGCAAAATTGCAAAATGGCAAATTCCTGATCGCGTGGTTTTTGTCGATAGTATTCCTGTCGGTGGTACAGGCAAAGTCCTGAAAAAAGATTTACGAGCGACCTATGGCTCAATTTTACTTGCCGTGGAATAAACAACATTTCGCATTCATTCATAACGCTTCAAGGAACGGACGATGACAGAACAAAGATCTGCAGGCTTAAGATTTAGACAAGCACTAGAAGTGGAAAAACCATTACAAATTATCGGTACAGTCAATGCTTATGCAGCAATGATGGCGAAACAGGTGGGCTACAAGGCCATCTACCTTTCGGGTGCTGGTGTAGCCAACTACTCTTATGGATTGCCTGATTTAGGCATGACCAGTCTGGATAATGTTTTGGAAGATGTACGCCGCATTACCGAACGTGTAGACACTCCGTTACTGGTCGATATCGACACCGGTTGGGGTGGGGCATTTAACATTGCCCGCACTGTGAAACAAATGATTGCCGCAGGGGCAGCCGCAGTGCACATCGAAGACCAAGTAGCACAAAAACGCTGTGGCCACCGCCCAAATAAAGAAATCGTCACCCAACAAGAAATGGTTGACCGCGTAAAAGCTGCAGTCGATGCCAAAACCGATGCAAACTTTGTGGTGATGGCACGTACCGATGCCCTACAAAAAGAAGGCCTACAAGCGGTAATTGATCGTGCCTGTGCTTGTGTAGAAGCCGGTGCCGATGCGATCTTTGCTGAAGCAATGACTGACATTACCATGTACAAAACCGTCTGCGATGCAGTCGGTGTTCCAGTACTGGCGAACATTACCGAATTTGGCGATACCCCGTACTACACCAAAGAACAACTGGCAGAACAAGGCATCTCGATGGTGCTTTACCCACTGTCACCGACTCGTGCCATGCAAAAGGCTGCACTGGAAGTCATGCATGCCATTCGCAATGACGGCACCCAAGTCAACGTCCTCGACAAAATGCAACAGCGCAAAGAACTCTACGAATTTCTCGATTACCACACCTTTGAAAATACATTAGACAAGCTGTTTAAACAGGAGAATTAAAAATGGCTGAAGGAAAAGTCCTCACAGGCGCAGGATTGCGCGGACAAGTCGCAGGAAAGACAGCACTATCAACCGTAGGTAAAAGCGGAGCAGGTCTAACCTACCGTGGTTATGACGTCCAAGACCTCGCTGAAAACTGCCAGTTTGAAGAAGTGGCTTACCTGATCTTCTTTGGTGAACTACCAACAGCAGCACAGCTCACCGCGTATAAAGCTAAACTCAAATCACTGCGCCAACTGCCACAAGCACTCAAAGAAGTACTTGAGCGTATCCCAGCAGATTCACACCCAATGGATGTGATGCGCACGGGCGTATCAATGCTGGGCAACCTAGAAACAGAACAATCTTTTGCAGAACAACAAGATGTTGCAGACCGCATTCTTGCAACCCTCCCAGCGATCATTTGCTACTGGTACCGCTTTAGCCATGATGGCGTACGTATTGAAGAAAATACCGATGACGACTCAATCGGTGCTCAATTCTTACACCTGCTGCGTGGTGAAAAGCCAAATGAACTGCATGAACAAGTGATGAACGTATCACTGATCCTTTATGCAGAGCATGAATTCAACGCATCGACTTTCACCGCACGTGTATGCGCATCAACATTATCGGATATGCATTCATGTATTACCGGTGCAATTGGTTCACTACGTGGTCCATTGCACGGTGGAGCAAACGAAGCTGCGATGGAAATGATTGAAAACTGGACGTCACCTGAAGAAGCTGAGCGAGAAATGCTGGGCAAATTAGAACGTAAAGAAAAGATCATGGGCTTTGGACATGCAATCTACAAAGACAATGACCCACGTAATGGCATCATTAAAATCTGGTCAGAGCGCTTAGCCAAAGATGTCGGTGACACGGTCCTGTACCCAGTTTCAGTACGCTGTGAAGAAGTGATGTGGCGTGAGAAGAAATTATTCTGTAACGCAGACTTCTTCCATGCATCGGCATACCACTTCATGGATATTGCGACCAAGTTATTCACACCAATCTTTGTGATGAGCCGTGTGACAGGTTGGGCAGCGCATGTGATGGAACAACGTGCAGACAACCGTATTATTCGCCCAAGTGCGGACTATACGGGGCCTGAACTGCGTAAAGTAGTGCCGATTGAAGAACGTTCAGCGGCTTAAATTGAAAAATGTGTAATAAAGCCTCTTCGGAGTAATGCCAGTCAGTTAAGGGTTTTAGAAATAAAGCCCTTAGCTTTTTAGTTATGCACGAGGGAGTCTTATATTTTTAAATCATATACTTGGAGCTCATCTATTACTTTGGATAAGCCCAAAGTAATCAAAAGCATTTGTCATCCGCAAAACTCGCCAAATTCCTTTTATTGATTAATTAATCGCAGAAAACTTACTTTTTAAAAATAGTTTTGCCTCGAACAGTTGCGGATGACGTTTCCGTGTATCGAATAACATCATGAATTTTAAAAAAAGCCAGGCAACTTCTTAACTGACTGGCTTTCCCTCTTCTGAGGTTTTATTTTTTAGGCATCAATAAAACAGGATCTTCAATGTTATAACCTGTTTCAAAAGGAATCCCGAGATATTGAACTGTCACCAGCGCTTTTGGTTGATTAGGAACTTTATAACTTTGAGAAATGTGCAGGCCATTTTTATAGTCCACCGCCTTGTGTACGGGACTTTTCAAATTGCTGTATTTCACTTGATATTGATAGCTAAATTTCAGGATGGAGAGTTTAGGATCATACCAAGAAGGTTCTTTTGAAGCCTTTTTACTGATGACTTGAATTTTAACCTGCTTTGGCGGAATCGGCGTTAAAGCTTTGAGTCGTTTTTTTATTTTTGCAATGTCACGGTCAAACTTCTGACTGTCTTGATCATAGTCAATTTTTTGAGTTTTTGGATTGATATATAAAGATTTCACTTCAATCAGTTTGGAGGGGGTTTTGCTGTTGAGTTGATAATAATACAATTGTGGCAAACGACCCCGACCATCTAAGTAATGTCGCATCACATATATTTTTTGATCAGCTTGGTCAAGTCCTAAAATTTCAATATTTTGTGGTCCACCTACAGTTGCAAAACTGTGGCTTGAAAAAAATAAGGTGCTGAAAAGTAGAGGATGGATTATTTTCATCATCATGAGGCGCTTCACATTTTTATTGATTATGGTTCAGTTTAAAGGTTCTAAATGTAGAAAAATCAAATTTAGTGTAAAGATTTAAGAATTTTGAACACGTTCAATGACCATTTGAGCTACGTTTTTCGTAAGTTGATCAAGTCGCTCGAGCGCACTGCCCAGTAGTAAATAATGGTAAGTACTTAAACTGTTTTGATAATGAATGGCAATATAAAAGGTGCCTTCAGGTTTTTCAGGCGTCGCACTTCCACCAGGTTTGAGTAGCCCCGTACAAGAGACAATAATATCGGCATAACGAAATAGTTGATGACCGTGAAGCGCCATAGCTTCAGTGACTTCAATTGACTCCGCTGAATATTGCTGAATAAGTGCAGGATCAATCTTTAAAATTTCACATTTGATACTGGGGTCATAACTCACCAGTCCACCGAGTAAAATGTCAGCTCCGCTATGCTTATAAATCGAAAATTGACTGGATAGATAACCTGAACTGGCACTTTCGATAAAGGCAATGGTCAATTTTTTCTGTTCTAGGAGGTTGCAGCATTGCTTGAGTACTTGCACCACTTTAGCCTCCCGATGTCCATTATTTTGATCTGTTTGACAGCTTAGTCATAAACACGGTACACACCAACAAAACGATTACATGCTTTACTTTCACTTTTTACTGAAAGAATGGCTTTTTGAAAGTTGAACTGGTAGTGACAGTTGTTTTCATTGTCCGTGATGTTTTGCTTTTGATCGGGTGTGGTATAGGCCAAAAATGAAATGGTTTGGGTTTCTATACGATTATTGGGACTACGATATGCAATACCTTCGATTTTAATTTTATCTTTAGACAGCTGATGCACTTGTAGGTGCACAGGTTGCTTGGCAATGGCCCCATGTTCAAACTTTAAATAGTGTTGCGTCAAACTTTGATTTAACGATGTATAGAAGTTGAGATCATCAATACGGAAGTCCATCTGCTGCTGATAGCAAGCTAAGGATTTACACTGTTGTAGGCGGTTTAGCCATAGCTGATGGGTATCGACCAATAAACGCTGCGGCGCATCACTGATTAAAAAAGCAGTCATTGATTGTGTGTCTAATTTTTGTCGAATGCCCTTGAATTGATCAGTACAGATCTTTTTAAAGCTAGACGAGGTCGGATCATCACAGTTAATGACTTGAGCATAACTAAAGCTGGTACAAAGACAACTTAGACACACTAAAATACTAAATTTTTTCATAAGTTTTATGTCGGTTTTCAACAGCATGATCGCTTATACTTTCACTATGTTGCGCTGCTTGTAACTATAGCGAAAGAGAAAGCGTGAATACAAGATTTCAATCATTTATTTCTTAAAGGAAACTGAGCATGGTTGCACATATTCGAATTGGACAGGGACTTGATGTACATGCTTTTGAAGAGGGTGAATTTGTCACACTGGCAGGTATTCAAATTCCACATACACACGGCTTAAAAGCACATTCAGATGGTGATGTGGTTTTGCATGCTTTAACAGATGCATTATTGGGTGCGTTGGCTTTAGGGGATATTGGTCAGCATTTTCCCGATACCGATCCTCGCTTTAAAGGAGCAGACAGTCGAGTATTACTCAAACATGTCTATCAGCTTATTTTAGATCGTGGTTATCAGTTAAATAATGCAGACATTACTGTGGCATGCGAACGACCAAAGTTGGCACCGCATAATTTAGCGATGCGCCAAAGCATTGCAGACGTTCTTGATGTTGAAATCACGCAGATTAGCATCAAAGCAACGACCACGGAAAAACTGGGCTTTACGGGTCGTCAGGAAGGTATTTTATCTACAGCTACAGTGCTGATTTCTCACGCAAAATGATCAGGATTGATCATAGCCAGCTTTAATTCTTGTGTTGCTTTACGACCTTGAAGTTGTAAGGCAACAGCATGCGCCAAACCTGTCCATGTGTCATTCGGTTCCCAAATTTGATGCATGGCTTCATGTGCGGTTGGCATATCGATATTCATATAATATTGACGATATAAATACATCAAACTACTGACTCGATAATTTTCTGAACAATGGACCCAAATGGTTTGTTCTTGCACCAAATGCTCAATCATATCTAAGACCAATAAACATTGATCATCAGATGGTGTATCCCATGAAATCGGCACATGTATATAGTTCAAACCGAGCTCTAAACAGATTTGATCTTCATTCGCTAAATAGTTATTGCTATTACTGAGCGCAAGATTGATGACCGTGTTTACGCCATACTCTTTAATTTGCTGTAATTGCTCAGCAGTCGGTTGTCCAGAAGTAAACAAATGCTCGTGGATAAATTGAAAGTTAAGTGTTTGGCTTAAGTGTGTTTCAATAGCGTTCATAATTATTTCTTAATCTTAGAATGAAAAACGCCATCCGAAGATGGCGTTTTAAAAACTTAACGGTTCGGTAAAACGTCTTTGAGTGCTTCGTGCATCTCTAGTAATACCTTTTCTGTGGTATCCCAGTCAATACAACCATCGGTTACAGACTTGCCGTATTCAAGATCGCATAGGTTTTCAGGAATTTCCTGACGACCACCTTTAAGGTGACTTTCAACCATAATGCCGATAATAGATTTATTTCCATCAATAATTTGTTCGGTAATATTTTTCAGAACAAGCGGTTGAAGGAACGGGTCTTTGTTCGAGTTTGCATGACTGGTGTCAATCATGATTTTGGTGCTGACTTTTGCTTTAGCCAAAGCTGCTTCTGCTTCTGCAACAGAGCCTGCATCGTAGTTTGGTTTGCCATTACCACCACGAAGTACCACGTGTGCATACGGGTTACCTGAAGTACGAATCACAGAGACTTGGCCTTGGTTGTTTAGACCCAAGAAGTGGTGACCATGTTTGACCGACTGCATGGCATTGGTTGCAACAGTTAAGCCACCATCTGTACCATTTTTGAAACCTACGGGTGAAGAAAGACCAGAAGACATTTCACGGTGCGTTTGGCTTTCAGTGGTACGTGCACCAATCGCTGACCAAGAGATTAAGTCTTGGTAGTACTGTGGCGAGTTTGGATCGAGAGCTTCGGTCGCGCACGGCAAGCCTTTTTCATTTAACTCAACCAAAAGCTTACGACCAATGCGTAAACCTTTTTCAATGTTGAATGAGTCATTCATGTCAGGGTCATTGATTAGACCTTTCCAACCCACTGTGGTACGTGGTTTTTCGAAATAAACACGCATTACGACATAGATTGAGTCTTTAATTTTATCGCTTAAAACTTTTAAACGGTCTGCGTATTCGTGAGCAGCAACTGGGTCATGAATTGAACATGGGCCAATCACCGCAAAAATGCGTTTGTCTTTACCATCTAAAATATTGCGAATCGTTTCACGACCGTGAAGTACAGTTTGATATGCAGACTCAGTGAGAGGCAATTCAGTTTTTAATTCCGCTGGCGTAACTAGCGGATGAATGCTTTGTAAATTCACGTCATCGATGTCGTTTTGGGTAATAGAGTTTGACTGTAGAGTATTCATTGCCGTCACTGGTTCGATCGTATTAAGTTGCTTTATAAGCTGAATATAACACGGTTTAGCTGATAAAAGGTTATAAAAAAGTCGAATGAATCTTTGAAAAAAAAGTGATGAATCTTAGGTTTATTTTAAATCGGAATGCCTAAACTGAGGCATTCTTAACTGTTGAAATTTGAACAACTTGAGCAGTTTCGGCAGGCTTCACAGGTTTGGCTTTGATCGGATTCAACATGAAGTTCACACCCAGCGCGAACAGGGTAATACCCAACACTTTACGGATGATCTTTTCAGGAAGGCGTGAACTAATCAGTGTTCCAATAATAATTGCTGGAATAGAACCGACCAATAACCACATAAGGAGGTGGAAGTCCACGTTGCCTGAAGTCATATGACCCATACCTGCAACGAAAGTTAATAACACCGCATGCACAACGTCAGAACCAATAATACGAATCATCGGTAGGTTGGGGAACATAATGACCAAAGCCATGATTCCGAAAGCACCTGCACCGACTGATGATAGTGTCACGAAGACCCCAAGAACCACACCCATCATCACAATGTACTTACGTTTATTGCTGGTTTGAAGCTGAACTTTTTCTAAGTCTTCAGTCATGTCTGGGAGTTCATCTTTACGTAATTTGTTGAAAAATTTTTCAATTTGATTACGGAAGACAATGGATAAACCTGTAATGGTCAACATGAAGCCTAAAATCATGGTGAGCACGGCTTTATAGTGGGTAGATTGGCTCAAATAGTTGTCGAGTACCCAGTGTGTTGCAAAGGAAGCAGGAATACTGCCAATTGCAAGCCAAAGCACAATCGGCCACACAATATTTAGCTTTTTGGCATGTACAAATGAACCACAGAATTTTGAAATTGCGGCATAGAGCAAGTCTGTACCAATGGCAATGTGAGGTTCAATTCTGAAAAGGCTAATGAGGATCGGTGTCATTAATGAACCACCACCTACACCAGTAATTCCCACACAAAAACCGACTAAAACACCTGCGAGAATAAATTCGAGTGGACCAAACATTGTTATATGCCAAAATATCAAAAAACGTGCATATCTTATGATGTTTTCATATAAGTCGTTGTCTTGATTGTTGATTTACTTATTCTAAAAAGAGATATAGAAGTTATTGTTTGAGCTGTAGGCGCGCTTTTATTTTATGCCCACAATTATCAGTAACCACCATAGATTGAGACTTATGAGTGTTCGTAGAACATAAAGAGGGGCTAGCTGATGCTTTTTCCATTGCTCAAAATTCGCTGCGGTCGAGCTATAGGTCATATCTAAGTGCTGCTGACGTGGATTAGCTAATGTGATCTGATGAATAAATGCCTCCGTTTTGGTATTTTTTAGGTTCCAAAAAATACGCTCCAAATAGTAAACCTCGACCTGCTTTGCCGTAAATTGGTGACGATGCGATGACTGGTCACATAGTGTTTCAATAGGTTCTCCCATTAATACGCAGTTTGCGATCCATAAATGATGCTGTTGTTTAAATTTCAACGTGCTGATTCGTCCTTTACCGACTTCGGCGGTGATTTGATTAAAGGTTTTGCTCTGAATTTGAGAGGGGGGCCAGCTGCTTGGGAAACAAATAAATACAAGCAAATTGAAAATGAGGGAAATAAAAAGTGTCCAGCCAAAATGATGCTTCGACCAACTGCAGAGCTGTTGAAAGGGTGTAATGATTTCTTGTTGTAACCAAGCTAATGTTGAACGCAATGTTTGCCCTGAGAAAAGAGGTGTAAAAGTTCTATTATTGAGCGCGTTATAACTAAAAACTCACGGCGCTTCAACTTAAATGATTTTGATCAGTCTCTAAAATTCTGTTGAGATGGTTCTGGCTCATATATTTACACACCTTTTTATTTGGCTCATGATCGAAATAAAAAAGTGTGTGAGTTGTAGAGTAAATACTTACTTAGATTGAGCTGTTTTTTTGGGTTTTAAGTCATTGATGCTCAGAATCAGTATAAAAAGTATCGGGGTTGCAAATACAAATAAACTGACACTTCCCACACCGCGACCCGTGCATTGAATCAATAAAGTTAATGCCGTGGCCAGTACACCAAAAGCCAAATATCGGCAGATTTGATAATGTTCTGCACACTTAGCCCAACGTGACTTTTGGGTTTTAGGGCGCTGCTTATCGCTGACCAGAAATAACACATAGCATGCGAAAGTGATAAGAAGTCCTGTAATCAGGTAGATCATGAATTGGGCTCCTGAACTGCAGTATTGGTATATTTTTTCTGAATTTTTTGTACAGCTTTTTGTTGAATGGGCTGGATTTTTTGATGTAAGAAAACAGCCAATATCGCAAGGATGATGATCATAAGATCAACTCGCAAAAATAACCAATATTCATGTAAGTCATGCACATATTGATGGCTGATTAAATAGTAAAGATTGAAAATAGGCAAAGAAACAGCCAGTAAAATGAAGACTTTCAGTTGAGTTTTCCAAAGGTGTTGCTGTGGAGTGAGTAATGCAATGACTAAGCTGAGTAACCAAGTGCCGAAAAATGCGTAAATTTCGTAGTTGGGTTGACCAGCTTCTAACTGAAGTAAACGGTTTGTGCAAAGATAGCTGAGCATGGCGATCGGCAAGCCAATGATGGCAGCCGTATTTAGGCGGTTAACCACATAATGTCCAAAGTGGAAACTTTGTTTCTTATTTTGCAGCTGACGTTTTAAGCTCCAGAGTAAAAGCCCAGATGCAATCATGGCACAGCCTGAAAGCCCTGAGAAAAATAACGCAAAGCGTAATAGAGGCTGCGCAAAGTGTGCCATATGTAAACCATACACTCCATTATTGAGTGTGGCAATTGCACTATTATTCCGAGTGTCACCGAGCAGGGCACCAGATTCGCCGTTAAAGCTGAGTTGGGCTTGGTTTCGCGTGATGCTTCGGTCAGTTGACTCAACCAAGTTCACTTGAGCGATATTGGTATTGGGGTGTTTGACCGTAATATTGCCAATTTCTGTTTTACCCCAACGCTGCTCAGATTGTTGTATGAAGTATTCAATTGGTCGCATCGTAGCAGGTGTCGGTTTAGCCTCAGAGCTGATGCTAATATTTCTAATTTCATCAAAATATTGGAACGGTTGCTCTGGGTAAAGTTTCTTCATGCCATTGGGAAGAATGAGATAAAAGAAAATGGCTAAACCAGTGAATGTAATGGTCAGAAAAAAGGGTAAAGCAATGACAGAGGTAACATTGTGAAAGTCTAGATACGAGCGTTGACCCTTGAAGGCTCTAAGGATAAAGAATTCGGTGAATATCTTTTTGTGTGTGATGATGCCTGAAATGAGGATGATTAACATTAAGAAGGCCGCAATCGTGACTAAAAGCCTACCGATAAAATAGGGTACACCATACAGCTGGTAGTGAAAGCCATAAAAAAATTCACCGCCTTGGGTTGCAGACAAGGTGACTTCTTTACCTGTGTTCGCATTCAAAGTCTTATTTTCGTAGCCACCATCGGCCTTTTGCCAGTAAATTTTATTGACAGGTGAATTAGGACTAGCTATGCCGATATACCAACTTTGCGCATCTGCGGCATTTTTTTGTAAGTATTGATATGCCGACTCCATAGCTGTGTCTTGTTTGACCTGCATGGTGGCAAATTGAGGTTGCATCCACAAATTTATTTCATGACGGTAATAGGTCGCAGCACCTGTTAAAAAAATGGCAAATAATAACCATCCCAGTGTTAGTCCAAGCCAAGAGTGTAGCCATGCCATTGACTGGCGAACAGATTTTTGCATGGTTTAACCTACGAACTTCAGCAATAGAAAAAAGCAAAGGGAAAGAGAAATAGTTGAAGCGCTTAACTTTTTCAGGGATTGAACACAAAAGCTCAAAATGACAAAAATGATAAAGAAAATAAGAGATAGAAAAGCCGCCAAATAAATGGATTCTGCTTTAGCTAAGTGAGGGTAAAAACTAAGGGTAAGCAGTTCTGATAACATGAATGTACATAAATAGCCTAAGCCAAATGAGATCAAAAAACGATATAAGATCGATAGGGGATATTGAAATTTATGCATGACGAATCATTTAACCCAGAAAAAAGCGCCTCAGTTTCTGTGCTGTTAAATAACAGAAAACAAGGCGCTATTGAATCAATATTTGAATTTTACAGCAACACTATAGTTGGCAGGTGCACCATAAAAACCTTGTGCATCTGGGAAATTAAATAAATATTTTTCATCAGTGATGTTATTGCCATTGGCTTGTAAGGTGATATTTTTATTCACTTCATAGCTTGCCATCACATTGACTAAAGCATAAGCATCTTGCTGAATAATGCCTGATTTTTGAGTCACAACGCCGCTAGCATTAGTCGTTTCAGGAACATCTAAATAAGTTTTATCTTGCCACTGGATGCCTAAACCTAATTTTAATTTAGGGATTTGTGGGATTTGATAAGTTGTCAATAAATTAAAAGATTGAGTAGGGTTAAAGGTACGAGCGTCACCACCATTAATTAAATCTTTCAAACTTAATTGGGTATAACCAAAACTGAGATTTAAATGATCTGTGAGCTGTCCTGCAAGACCAAATTCATAACCTTGTGAACGTAAGTCACTGACTTGAGTTTTACGTGTTGTTGGTAAGCCATCTGAATTACGTAAAGGATAGTTACTTTCTTCAGTACGGAAAATAGCCATTGTTGCAGTCAATTTATCATCTAGCCACGAACTTTTTACACCAACCTCATAGCTTTCACCTTCGATCGGTTTATTAATACCACCATCTACAGCTTTAGTCGTTTGTGGGCGGAAAATTGAGCTATAACTCATGTACCCTGTATATTCAGGAGTGAAATTATAAGTGATGCCTGCATAAGGCAAAACTTTATTTTCATCATAAATAGTGTCTGCGCCATAACTTGTGCCTTTGCTTTCAGCTTGCACATAGTTTGCACCTAAAAGCAGCCTTAAATCATCGTTTAAATGCAGACGTGTCGCCGCATAATAGCTTTGATTTTTTTGCTTCATATGCATTTCACCACTGGTTTGAGAAAAATCCCAAGTCGGTTCAGGAGGTGTCCAGCTGGTTAGGTCCGTAGTGAGGTGATTAGCATAACTACCACTATAGCCTAATTCATTACTGTCGTTTTCAGACCATGAATATCCGACAGTGGCTTCATGCCGTTGTCCAAATAATGGATAAGTCCCTGAAAAATTAAGATTGGCTTGGCGAGCTTTATTATCATCTACATATATACCAGGCCATAGGTATACCCCTGAAGTTCCATCGGCACTTGGGTTACCCGATAAAAACAGAAGTTTTGAATTCCGTGTTGTATGCTTTTCATCATAAGACAGTTTTGCAACCCAATCATCACCAAGTTTTTGCTGTAACTCGGCAAAATAATTTTTGATATTGGTATCCCAATAGGTCCAATCAGGGCTGTAGTTATAGTCTCTTGAATAATCTAACTGCTCACCTTCAGTATTAATCAGTGGGTTTGCGCCCCAGTTATTACCATTCGATTTATTGTTGGTTTCGGTATAACCCGCAGTGAATAAAGTTGAGTCAGTGAGATCTGCTTCAATGATTGCACCAAATCCATTTTTCTCAAGTTCATAGTTATCTAAATAACTATCACCCGTTTGCTCATAACCAAATACACGGCCACGAATTTTACCATCTTGGGTTAGCGCAGATGACACATCAGCCTCATAACGTTGCGTATTCCAAGAGCCATAACTGGCATTAAATGAAACCTGTAAGTCTTGAGTCGGGCGTTTACGGATCATGTTAATGGTTGCACTAGGGTCACCTACGCCATTATTTAAAGCATCTGCACCTTTTACCACTTCAATTCGATCAAACAAAAAACTGTCTGGGTTGTCGTTATTATAATTATAACTTTCTAGAGGAAAGCCAACACCGTCTACAAGCACATTGAACCGTACCGGGTTTGTCGGAGAGTCAATATTCTGAGAAACTATCCCGATGACAAAATTAAAATATACCCCTGAAATCAGAGAAAGAGCGGTTCAATTACTAATTGAATCTGAAAAAGATTATCCTTCTACTTGGGCAGCAATCACAGCTATTGCTCCTAAAATCGGTTGTACTCCTGAAACATTGCGTGTTTGGTATTTAAAGCATCTGGATCAACTAAATCCTGCCAAAGTACAACAGATATCTGACCAAGAAAAAATGAAGCAAATGGAACGTGAAATTAAAGAATTAAAACGTGCCAATGAAATTCTACGCAAAGCAGCCGCTTTTTTCGCCCAGGCGGAGCTCGACCGCCCACACAAATAATGGTGGATTTTATCCATAACAATAAAGATCGATATGGTGTTGAAGCGATTTGTAGAATTTTACCTATCGCACCTTCAACCTATTACCGGACTTTAGATCTCGCGGACAATCCAGAACATCGAGCGAAACGAGATTTACATGACTTGCATCATGCTGAACAAATTAAACGAATTTGGAAGGAAAGTTCAGGTCGATATGGTGTACGTAAAGTCTGGCAAAAATTAAAACGTGAAGGCTATATTATTGCACGCTGTACAGTTGCTCGATTGATGCAAAAGCTAGGTATACAAGGTGTTTGGCGTGGTAAGAATAAACAAACTACTCGTAACCGAGATGACCAAAAACGGGCAGATGATTTAGTGAAACGTAATTTTAATGCTGATCATCCAAACCAACTATGGGTGGGTGACTTTACGTATATTCAAACTCATTCAGGCTGGGTATATACCGCATTTGTTATTGATGTGTTCTCACGAGCAATTGTTGGATGGAAAGTATCTACACGGATGAATACAGATATGGTGCTCGATGCATTGGAGCAAGCATTGCACGATCGAGGTATGCCTAAGAATGTGATTCATCATTCAGATAGAGGTGTTCAATATCTTTCTATTCGCTATACCAATCGTTTAGAAGCTGCAAATTTACGAGCATCAGTCGGTACAACTGGTGATTCATACGATAATGCTCTGGCTGAAACGGTGAATGGCTTATACAAAACAGAGGTGATTGAATATTTAAAAGCAGATTGGCAAGGTTTAGCAGATGTACAACTTGCGACACTAAACTGGGTATATTGGTTCAATAAAAAGCGTGTACACAGTGCACTGGGTTATGTATCGCCTTTTGAGTTTGAAGCAATGTACTATGATAAGATTAACCCGTTAGGTCAGGTGGCCTAACTTAAATAAAAAAATCTCCGACAAACCCGGTACGGTTCACATTTGAAATTTCAAAACCACGTGCAAGATAAGTTGTACGATCCGTTTCCTGATTACTCACAATGACGCCAGGAATATTACGCAAAACCTCACGTGTACTATTTAGTGCGAAGTCATCAAGTTGTTGACGTGTCACAACATTGACTGTTTGAGGTGTTTCTTTGAGTGGGATATTTAGTTTAGTTGCACTAATGGACTGTTGAACAATATAGGATTTAGACTGTTCAGAGCTTTGTGTTGCTTGATCATCACTTGCTTGTACGGTAATGGTTGCTAAGTTTTGCGTGTCTTGCGCAAAACTATTCTGAGCGCTAAGAATAGCTAAACTAATGATAGAGAGCTTAAAGCCGCGAGAGGAGATGTTGAGCATTAATAAATACTAATGAGAATAATTATTAATAAGTTTATTGTTTATTTGTGTGCTTTACAAGTTATTTACAATTGAAAAAATAAATCAAAAATTATCTTTGATTGAGGCGATATGAAGTGGTTAAGAGTTCATGAAGGCCACTGATGTAAGTTGACGGCACTTTATCATTGTTGCTTAAACATACCCACGCCAAACTAAAAGACGCTATGTTATGATGCATGGGTTGAAAAATAAGGAATAATGCTTTGCAAAATCGGAAACTTAAAATTGGAATCGTAGTGGGTGAAGTATCGGGTGATACTTTAGGTGCTAAACTTATTCGCAGTTTTCGTGAGCAAGGAATTGATGCAGAATTTGAGGGTATTGGTGGCCCGCAAATGATTGCAGAGGGTTTCAAGAGCTTTTATCCGATGGATATTTTGTCTGTTATGGGGTTGGTTGAGGTTCTTAAAGACATTAAAAAGCTTTTTGCTGTACGTGATGGACTGGTAGAGAAGTGGACAGCCCATCCTGTCGATGTGTTTATTGGGATTGATGCACCAGACTTTAATCTGCGCCTTTCAAAAAGTTTAAAGCAAAAACAACTGCCCATAAAAACCGTGCAGTATGTTAGTCCTTCCGTTTGGGCATGGCGTCAGGGACGGGTTCATGGCATCAAAGCTTCTATTGATTTGGTACTGTGTTTATTTCCGTTTGAAAAAGCATTTTATAAAAAATGGGATGTTCCTGCTGCTTTTGTAGGACATCCTTTGGCCAGCCAATTGCCTTTGGAAAACCCAATTTTACAAGCCAAAGAAGAATTGGGTTTAGATCTGACCCAAAAGCATATTGCCTTACTGCCGGGAAGCCGACGTGGTGAAATTGAAAAGCTCGGTCCACTGGTTTTAGATGCTGCAAAATTGCTCTACGCCAAATATCCAAACTATCGCTTTGTGATACCAGCAATCAATGATGCACGTAAGCAACAAATCGAAGCTTTGCTTACTCAGTATCCAAAAGCATTGGTCGATCAAATTGACTTGCTTGAAAACTCAGGCACCGAGTCGAAGATTGGGCGTCAAGTTATGAATGCCGCTAATATTGTAGCTTTGGCTTCAGGTACAGCAACTTTAGAAGCTATGCTGTTACACCGACCAATGGTGACCTTCTATAAGTTGAATTGGTTCACCTATCATGTGGTGAAATTCTTGATCAAGATTCAATATTATTCATTGCCGAATATTATTGCAGGCAAGAAAGTGATACAAGAATTAATCCAAAAAGATGCAACGCCTGAGAAATTGGCGGCTGAAATTGAGAAATTAATGAATATAGAAACAGCACAGATTCAAGCCATGCAGCACATTACCATGCATAAACAGTTACTTGCAGGCAATAGTGAAAATCCTGTTGAGGCGATTTTAAGTATCTTAGATTAATTTTTTTTTAAACATAGTAATAGTACAGTGAGAAACAACCCAAACGTATTTGGGTTGTTTCTTTTTATTTTAAGGTTTTAGTCCAACAGCTTTGGCACGTGCAGCATGTAACTTTTTATAACTGTCGATTAAACGTAAGTGACGGTCTAAACCTTCAAGTTTCATACTGGTTTCGGTTAAACCATAGAAACGAATACGACCTTCAACTGTGCCTATTACCGCATCCATACGTTCATCACCGAACATACGGCGGAAGTTGGCTTCATATTCTTCCAGTTCCATGTCGTCATCCAACATCACTTCGAGTACGACATTCATGCATTGGTAGAACAGACCACGTTCAACGGTATTGGTGTTGTATTGTAAGAATGCTTCAACCAAGTCTTTCGCTTCCTCAAACTGCTCTAATGCAAGATAGATGAGTAGTTTAAGTTCAAGCAGAGTCAATTGACCCCATTCGGTATTGTCATCAAATTCAATCCCGATCAAAGTCTTGATTTCAGTATAGTCGTCTAGCTCACATTCTTCTAAACGTTCAACCAGCGCTTGAAGCTGTTCGTCGTCTAAACGGTGTAAGTTGAGGATGTCTTCACGGTAAAGCAGTGCTTTGTTGGTGTTGTCCCAAACCAAGTCTTCAACCAAGTAAATTTCTGAGTAACCTGGTACCAAGATACGGCACGCCGTTGCGCCTAAATGTTGGTAAATGGCCATATAGACTTCTTTGCCCATATTTTCCAAAATACCGAACAGTTCATCAGCCTCATCAGCATTTGAGTTTTGGCCTTGATTGGTAAAGTCCCACTCGACAAAGTCATAGTCCGATTTGGTACTAAAGAAACGCCATGACACCACACCACTTGAGTCAATGAAGTGCTCAACAAAGTTATTGGGTTCAGTGACCGCATTTGAGCTAAATGTTGGGCGAGGTAAGTCGTTCAGACCTTCAAAACTACGACCTTGAAGTAGCTCAGTTAAGCTACGCTCAAGCGCAACTTCAAAGCTTGGGTGTGCACCGAAAGAGGCGAATACACCACCTGTACGTGGGTTCATTAACGTCACACACATCACAGGGTATTGACCGCCTAGAGAGGCATCTTTCACCAGTACCGGGAAACCTTGCTCTTCTAAACCTTGGATGCCCGCTAAAATGCTAGGATATTTTGCTAAAACCTCTTGCGGTACATCTGGCAGGGTCAGTTCACCTTCCAAAATTTCACGTTTTACCGCACGCTCAAAAATTTCAGACAAACACTGTACTTGTGCTTCAGCTAAGGTGTTTCCTGCACTCATCCCGTTACTAAGGTATAAGTTTTCAATCAAGTTTGATGGGAAGTAAACCACTTCAGCATCAGACTGGCGAACAAAAGGTAAAGCGCAAATACCGCGCTCAGTTTTCCCTGAGTTGGTGTCGTATAAATGCGTACCTAACAGTTCTTCTTCAGGGTCATAAATTTCAAGGGTGTACTCATCCAGTACACCTTCTGGCATTTCACCATTTGGACCTGGCATGAACCATTTTTCATCTGGATAATGCACAAACTCGGCATTGGCAATGTCTTCACCCCAGAACTGGTCGTTATAGAAGAAGTTACAGTTCAGACGTTCAATGAACTCACCCAGCGCAGAAGCTAATGCACTTTCTTTGCTTGAGCCTTTACCGTTGGTAAAACACATGGGCGATTGAGCATCACGAATATGTAAAGACCACACATTTGGTACAATGTTACGCCAAGAGGCAATCTCAATTTTCATGCCTAGACCAGCCAAAATACCTGACATATTGGCAATGGTTTCTTCTAAAGGCAGGTCTTTACCCGCAATGATGGTGCTGGTTTCAGAAGCAAGGCTTGGAATAAGCAGGGCTTGAGCGTCAGCATCAATGTTTTCTACTTCTTCAATAATAAACTCAGGGCCTGTTTGGATTACTTTCTTAACCGTACAACGGTCGATAGAGCGCAAAATACCTTGGCGATCTTTTTCTGAAATGTCCGCTGGGAGCTCAACTTGAATTTTGAAAATTTGTTTATAGCGGTTTTCAGGGTCAACAATGTTGTTTTGAGACAAACGAATGTTGTCGGTTGGGATGTCACGTGCTAAACAATATACTTTGACAAAGTAAGCTGCACAAAGCGCAGAAGATGCTAAAAAGTAGTCAAATGGACCGGGTGCAGAGCCATCACCTTTGTAGCGAATCGGTTGATCGGCAATGACTGTAAAATCATCGAACTTCGCTTCTTGGCGAAGATTATCGAGATAATTAACCTTGATTTCCATGCTGGCACCTAAATTTTCTTATATGTCAGCATGGACATACAAGAGATAAAATATTGAAAAATAAGCCGAATCACGGATGAAAACTGGACTTAAAAAAGTGTGGCTAGAGCGAAAAAGAACAAACAAGCAGTGGTTTGAAGCCATCTCTAGCAAGGATGCGGGATATTATAGTGTGATTTTCACAAGATGCTAATCTTTGTCTGCAAGTTCAGGGTATTTATCTTGATGGACAAAGACATAAGCTGAGAGAAGACTGCTATTAAACCATTACGGACGAGCATTTTAAGTTGGGTTTGGATTATTTCTATATTGGCTTGGGCTCATTTGGTACTGTCGTTTAAAGCTTTGGCTAAAAGCCGTTTCTGAGTTGTATCCGACCCTATGTGCTATTTGCTGAATGCTACCTTGTCCATTACGCAGGTATTGGGCGGCTAAACGCAGACGGTGTTGTTGCAAATAAGCCAAAGGGCTAGTGCCTAAAATTTGGCTAAACAATGTGGCAAATTTAGAACGTGACATACAACACTGTTCTGCAAGGGACTCAACTGTCCAAGGCTGTGCAGGTTCCGCATGAATTTTTGCAAGGGCATTGGAGAGTTCAGGATGAGATAAAGCACTCAGCCAATTGTTCGAGTCTTGCAGCGCGTCAATATAATCACGTACACATTCAATTAATAAAATACTCACCAAATGATCCAAAATTTTGTCGCGACCCGGGCGTATGCGTTGGACTTCTAGAGCGAGAAACTGCAGCCCAATTTGCAACCATTCAGGAACCGTGCTGAGATCTTGGTGTTGAAGGTGAATAAACGCGGGTAAGGCCTGTACCAACGGACGCGCCATAATTGGGTCCATATGTGCATGTAAGGCCAAGATCACGGTTTTTTGTTGTGTCACATTACTCCCAAAAGAGACTTCTTTATGTTGGTTTTGGGCAAATAAGTCAGAAATATCGAATACTTCTAACAGTTGGTCGGTGGTTGATGAGCGACACTCATGACTTGGCCCCGAAGGGAGTAAGATCAAGTCTCCGACTTCAGCAACAATAATTTGTTTAGCATCTAAACAAATGGTGAATTGTCCTTGAAGTACCGCATAGGCCATCATGGTGGATTGCTCGGTGTAGCGAAAAGCCCACTCACCGTGCGGTTTAAGGTAGAGGTACTCAGATTGGTTGAGATGTATATCTTCAAAAATTTTACTTAAAGCATCCATACTTTACGATTTCTAGTCTTTATTTCTTGGGCTTAATATTTGATTTAGGGTCAATTTAAGTCATTTCAGGCCAAGGACGATTACGCTGTTTTCTTGGACTTTAGCAACTGTTCTTTATGTCCCATTTCTAGAAATATAAAGGCATAACAAAAAAATTGGAAGAATGGTAATGAATGCATCAGTGAAAATGACGAATGCTAGCGTGGTCGTCAAAAATGCAGCAGGGATCGATAAAAAGCGTTTTGGCTGGTTATTGAGTCCTGGGCTTCCTGTGATTGGCATGGGCATTTTAGCGGGCTATCATTTTGGCCCGAAACCCACCAAGAAAATATTCGCTTTGGGTGGGCCGCTGTTACTGCATGTCATTATTCCTGCGGTAGATGGCCTGGTCGGTGCAGATGAAAATAATCCTTCGGATGATGAAATTAAGGTCTTGGTAAATGACCCGTACTATGACCGTATTGTGAAATTGTTCATTCCGCTACAAATGGCAGCCAATTTGTTTGCAGGTTATGTGGTGACTCGCCAAAATGTATCAATGCTCGACCAAATATTATTGGGCGTTTCCATGGGGGCAATTAATGGAGTAGCGGTAAATACAGCACATGAGTTGTGCCACCGTCCTAAAAAATCAGATCATTATTGGTCACATATGACTTTAGCGCCGTTGGTCTACAACCATTTCCGCATTGAGCACCCTTATGGGCATCATAAACGTGCTGCAACGCCAGAAGATCCTGCTTCATCGAAAATGGGGGAGACTTTTTATGAGTTTTGGCCGCGTACCGTTTTCGGTGGGTTGAAGTCGGCTGTTGAAATTGAACATAAGCGCCTAAAACGAAAGGGACTGTCTTTCTTCTCTAAAGAAAATGAACTGTTTCATGGATGGGCGATGAGTGCTGGTTTTCATGCAACCATGTTGAAGTTGTTTGGTAAAAAAGTGACGCCATATCTGGTGACACAAGCATTTTATGGCGTGAGTCTGTTTGAAATTATTAATTATATCGAACACTATGGTTTAAAGCGTAGCCAAAAAGAAGATGGCAGCTATGCGCGAACCATGCCAGAACACAGCTGGAATAATAACAACATTGTGACTAACTTATTCTTATACCAGTTACAACGCCATTCAGATCATCATGCCTATCCAACCCGCCCATTTCAGGCCTTAAGACATTTTGATGAAGCCCCAGAGCTACCGAGTGGTTATGCCACCATGTTAATTCCAGCGTTAATTCCAAAGCTGTGGTTTAAAATGATGGATCAACGTGTGTTCGATCACTACGAAGGTGATTTGACCAAAGCCAATATTTTGCCAAAACGCCGTGCTCAAATCTTTAAGAAATTTGGATTAAGTGCTGACTAAACTGTGATATTTCAGCGATAACAAGGTGCATACATAGTTGACATCGAACTTACAGTCATTGATTCGTTGAGTGCCTGTAAGTTCGATGCTCATGATAGGCGTACCGCTAAACTTTCTTTTTGAATAGGCATATAATGCTGGGTATGTAGTGAATATATTGAACAGAAATGACACCTGCAACCAAACTTTTAAAAGCCAATAAAATCGATTTTTCTATTCATGAATATGAACATGATGCCAATGCAAAAAGCTTTGGGCTTGAAGCCGCAGAAAAATTAAATCTACGTGTCGAAGAGGTGTTTAAAACACTGTTAGTGACTGACGAAAAAAACTATTTTGTTGCGATTCTTCCTGTACACCATCAGTTAAACTTGAAAAAAGTTGCACATGCAGTGGGGGCAAAAAAACTAAAAATGTCCGACCCTAAAGATGCAGAACGACTGACAGGTTATTTGGTCGGTGGGATTAGTCCTGTTGGACAGAAAAAAAGGTTAAAAACCGTGATAGACCAAAGCGCAGTACAGTTGGAAAAACTCTATGTCAGTGGGGGGAAGCGCGGCTTAGATATCGGTTTAAAACCACAGGATTTAGCAAAAGTACTTTCAGCCACTTTTGCTGATGTACTGGATGAATAAAGAATAGTGACGTCTTCGCTGCTTTATCTATATTAATTTAGTCTTGAGTTCTTTTGAGTATTAATTTGAGCACAAATGAAAGCCCATTCAGGGGACTGAATGGGCTTTTCCTTATGAAATATAGGGAAATTTTATAGTTCGAATCAATTATAAATTCATAAACTATCATTTAAAGCTATGGTGTAATTTCGTATATGCTTTATTAGAAAAACTGATTAAATTTTTAAAAGTATTAAAAAACAATAATATATATTGGTATAGTGCGTATATTTTCAAAAGTAAACAAAATTGCAAAGATAAATGATAATAATTACCATTAACATGCTTTTTGCACCGTTGGCCAACGTGAACATCTTTAAGAAACATAATTACATGAAATGAGCTTGGAATAAGCTTTAAAAAGAGGAAATGGTCAGATGAAAGAGCTAGCCAATCGCTTGGCGATGCAGCATCTTGTCAATGCATACTCACAAGAAACAGGCCAAGCGAGCTTGTTTGAGAAGTATCAACAAAATTCAACTCAACTCGCGTTTAGCCAAGGTTTGACGCTGTTATCTTTGCCGCTTAGTTTAATCCAAGCACAACTTTTTGTTCCGTTAAGCTATGTCAGTCGTGTTGGGCGACATCGTATTGCGGCTTTACCGCAAATTTTTCAAAAAGGCCAAAAGCTTAAGTTTAGCGCAGCAGCCATGGTCAGTCTGTTACTAGAAGAGTTAGTGCAACAATCCGAAGGCCTTGTCGATGCTGCATCCTTGGTTGAGCGTTGGATTCAAAGTCGTGATGCATTACAACAGTTTTTAAATATTCGGGCAGAGGATTTTGATGCGCTCGTACAGGTTGAGCAAGGTTTTATAGCGTCTGAACAGGCTTTGATTTTAGGTCATAGCATGCATCCCGCACCGAAAAGCCGAACAGGTTTTGTCCATGAGGACTGGCAAAAATATTCACCTGAAGCTTGTGGTCAGACCCAGCTGCATTATTGGCTGGTGGCACCTGAATATATTGCAGAAGGAACAGCGCTTGAGCAGGTTTTTTCAATACAACTTAAACAAGAAATCAAATGGCATTTGTCTGAATCGGAACTTGAAATCTTAGCTGCATATGCACATTACAAACTGCTACCACTGCATCCATGGCAAGCCCGCTATTTACAAAGCAAAGTATGGTTTAAAAGTTTAAAGGCTAAACTAAAAATCATCGATTTGGGCGAAAAAGCATGGATATTTTCACCAACCACTTCTGTACGTACTTTGGCGAGTTTTAACGCGCCGTGGATGCTGAAACCATCGCTTTCAGTGATGATTACCAACTCTATCCGCGTCAATTTAGCAAAAGAATGTCACCGCGGTGAAATGACGCATCGGCTTTGGCACAGTGAGTTAGGGCAAAGTATTTTAAAACAATGTCCAAGCCTAAAAGCGGTGAATGATCCGGCGTGGATTGCTCTTCAGTTGGATGGTGAAATCATCGATGAAACGATTTGTATTGTGCGTGATCAGCCTTTTATTCCCGAACAGCAAGTCACGTGTATTGCTTCATTGTGTCAGGATCATCCCGTAGAAGAACGTAATCGTTTTAATGCATTATTTGATCAAATTGCTTCTCAACAAAAGTTAAATGATAAAGCACAAATCGCTCATGATTGGTTTAAGACCTTTTTAAACATCAGTCTGAGGCCACTCATGTACGTCTACCATCGTTATGGTATGGCCTTTGAGTCACATCAGCAAAATGTCTTGGTTGAATTGAAAGATGGCTGGCCACAGTGGCTATGGCTACGGGACAATCAAGGTTTTTATTATATCGAAGAATTCGCAGATGAAATTTTACAACAATTTCCAGAACTGCATGATAAAGCCCATGCAGTAGGCTCCAAGACTTTTGTCGATGAGCGCTTTAGTTATTATTTCTTTGGCAATACCTTGTTTGGCATCATCAATGCCATCGGTGCAACAGGTTTTGTTAGTGAGCAAGATTTACTGTCTGTTTTACAGCAACACCTCTTTGACCTGTTGAAGCAATATCCAGAGAGTAGTTTGATTCAAAGTCTGTTGTATCAACCGACGCTGCCTTATAAGGGTAACTTACTGACCCGTTTATATGAACTGGATGAATTGATTGCACCCGTTGAAAATCAGTCTGTCTATATTCAGTTAGCCAATCCGCTATATATCAAACAAGAGGATGCCCTCTATGCTTGATTTTATTGCGATTGGCCTTGGGCCATTTAACTTAAGCCTAGCCAGTTTGTTACATGAAAAGACTGATTTGCACTATCTATTTTTTGAAAAAAAAGCGCAGTTCGACTGGCATGCAGGTATGCAACTTCCCAATACGGTCTTGCAAGTTCCATTCATGGCGGATTTGGTGTCGATGGTCGATCCGACCAGTCCGTTAAGTTTTTTGAATTACCTAAAATCACAGCAGCGCTTATATAAGTTCTACTTCCTTGAGCAGCCCCATATTCCACGCCGTGAATATAATCATTATTGCCAGTGGGTGGCAGATCAACTGGGTCATATACAGTACCAGTCAACGGTGAAGGCCATTTATGCCAAAAGCGAAGGTTTTGAGGTGGTTGTTGAGCAAGGCGGCCGTTTTATTCGTTACTTGTGTCGAAACTTGGTGATTGGCTCGGGCAACCAGCCTTATTTACCTGAATGTCTACGTAAGTTACAACAACAAGTCCCTGAAAAATGTATCCATTCAGCAGAGTACTTAACCCATAAAAAAGACAAGCTCAAAGGCAATGTCGTAGTTTTAGGCTCAGGACAGTCTTCTGCTGAAGTCTTTTTAGATTTGTTCGATCAGCAGTATCAACATGACTGTGTATCAACGGCTGACTTTAAGTTGCATTGGCTGACGCGTTCCAATGGTTTTTTCCCGATGGAATATGCACCTTTGGGATTGGAACATTTTAGTCCGAACTATACCCAACATTTTTATAGACTTTCAGAAACACAAAAAGCAGCGCAGTTGAAAGATCAAAGCTTGCTGTACAAAGGTATTAGTGCCAAAACCATACGTGAGATTTACCAAAAACTTTACCACCGTAGTATTGCCTCTGCTACACAAGCAACACATTTGCATGCACAAATCCAGTTGCTTAATGCTGAGTTAGTGGAAAGTCAGCAGATTCGCTTGAGCCTTGAACATACCGTAACCGAGCAACGTTTTTATATAGATGCTGATTTTGTAGTGGCATCTACAGGTTATTACAGCCCAGAGTTTTCATTTTTTAAATACTTAAAACCCTTGATTGCAACAGATCAAGCGGGGCGGTGGAAGGTGAGCCAAGACTATCGTTTGCAGCATACAGCAATGGGTGAAATTTATGTGCAAAATCAAGAAATGCATAGTCATGGCGTAGGTACACCAGATTTAGGCCTAGGCGCATTTCGTGCTGCGACCATTGCCAATCAACTACTGGGTTATCAGCTGTATGAGCTGGACAGCAATGAACAGACATTTCAGCATTTCAGCGCTGAGCAGAACCCTGAAATGTATGTGCAGAATGATACATCTATTACACGAACAGCAGCTTTAGCATCATTTAGTTCAAAATCAAAAAATATTGAGCAGCGCAAAATACAAACAGGGTCACATCCCTCTATGCAGCCTTATACATTCGAGAAAATCATATGAGCTTTGCACAACTTCAAGTGAATCAGAAACAGTGGCGTTTGGCAGGACAGCGCTTAATTGAAATGGCGATTGCTGAATTTTTATATGAAGAAATTATTCAAGTGGCCCATTTAAAGGACAATCGTTACCAGCTGACGTTGGATGATCAAACCTATACTTTTAAAGCACAAAACTATTTATTGGGACATTGGCAGATTGAGGAGGGTTCAGTACGTGAGTTGAGTGTGGCTGAAGACCTGCCTGCATGGAACTTACATACTTTTATTCGCGCGTTTTCAAATCAAACCGAAGTTAAGCCTTTTACTAAGGCATATCTCATCAAAGAAATGAACAATACATGGTTAGCCGAGGCGCATTTATTTGATGAAAGTCGTTTAAGCAGTGAAGCAGCATTGACGGCATCGCATCATGAAATTGAAGGTATGCTCCGTGGGCATCCGTGGTTGATTATGAGCAAAGGTCGTATGGGTTTTGGTTATGACGACTACTTAAGTGCCGCTCCAGAACTTTCGCCAACGGTCAAAGTGCTGTGGCTCGCAGTGCATCGTGATTTGGCAGAGTTCCGTTCTACTGAGGAGTGGCAAGCAGGGAGACTTTATCAATATGAGTTGGATGCAGAAGAGTTAGAGAGCTTTGAACAACAGTTACATGAGAGAGGCTGCTCTTGTGGTGATTATTTCCTCATTCCAGTACATGCATGGCAGTGGCATCAATGGTTAGTGCCAACCTATGCCAATGAAATCGTGGATCAGAGTATTATTGAACTAGGCGTTGGGCAAGATGACTATGTACCTATGCAGTCGATTCGCACGCTTTGCAATATCGGTCAGCCTGAGCGTCATTATGTCAAATTGCCTGTCAGTATCTTCAATACTGCGGTGTATCGAGGCTTACCGTCTAAACGAAACTTAGCAGCTCCAGCTGTCACAGCTTGGTTAAAGCAGATTCAATCTCAAGATTCAGACTTGAAACAGTCAGGCGTTGCATTCTTAGGTGAAGTGGCAACTTTGACTATTCATCAGCCATGTTTTGATGAGATTGAAGGTGCGCCGTATCAGTTTAAAGAATTGTTTGGATGTTTGTGGCGTGAAAGTGTAGACCCAGTGATTGGAACAGGTGAACAGGCACTTTCTCAAGCGGCTTTATTACATCGAGACATCAACGGACAGTCGATATTAGCCGTGTTGATTCAGGCGTCGGGTTTGAGTCCATTAGAGTGGTTAAAACGCTTTGTCGAGGTATCGGTCACTCCACTCTTAATCTGCTTGTACAAATATGGCTTGGCTTTTTCTCCACATGGGGAAAATACCATGCTCATTCATGCCAATGGCGTACCGCAGAAAATGGTTCTGAAAGACTTTATTGATGATATCAATTTGGTTGATGAAGACTTCCCAGAATTAGCAAGTTTACCTATCGAAGGGCAAATTTTACTGCGTCATCCTGCGCATGAACTCAGCCATTTTATTTTCACGGGACTGTTTATGGTGCATTACCGCTATATCTGTAATGTATTCCTACAAGACTACCCTGAGCATAGCGAAGTTGAATTTTGGCAAACCATTTCATCGGTCATTGATGCTTTTCATCAGGCGCATCCAGAGTTGGCAGAACGCATTGAAAAATTTGCCATGTTTAGAGCCGAATTTGAAAAAATTTGTTTAAACCGAGTGCGTCTATTTACCACCAGTTATAACGACGAAGCAGAACGTCCTGTCCCTGTATTTTTAGATCCAATTACCAATCCTGTCAGCCCTGAAACCTTAAAACTATGGTCAGAGCAGGTATCCAAATCAACTGATGATACAACCACAAAGCGTATCGCATCATAAAACATTCAAAAATTAGCAGGCTTCCACATGAAAACACTTTCACAGCAACTTCCCGATTTTTACCAATATTATGAGAATGAGACGCAATTTTACTTGCGCCAAGTACAGTATCCGCAGGACTTAGCACTGTTACATAAATGGATGCATGAGCCTCATGTTATTCCACAGTGGCAGCTGAATAAGTCTGAAATTGATCTCGCTGTGTATTTTGAAAAAATGCTGGCCGATGACCATCATCGTTTGTTGATCGTTGGGGTGGATGGACAGGATGTGGGTTATACCGAAATCTATGAAGGTAAGCGTGACCGTCTAGGACGTTATTACGATGGTGATGATTTAGACCTTGGGTGGCACTTACTGTTTGGTGAAAAGTCGGCTTTCGGTAAAGGCTACTTGCGTCCAGTGATGCGGCTATTAGGTTTCTATATTTTTGAAAATGCACCTTCAGACAAAATTGTCGGGGAGCCTGACCACACCGTTAAACCCTATGCAGCAGTGGTCGAAGAAATGTGCTATGAGGCACAGCGCTTGATCCCGATGCCTGAAAAAACGGCCATGTTGTATTACTGCTTTAAACAAAAATTCTATGAAAAATTTGGAGGGTATTTAACTGATTCAAATGCATTTATGCAAAACCATAACCCACTCAATAGGACTGAGGAACTTACATGAGCTATAGCTCAGAACATATACAAATCATGGACATGCGCTTTTCAGCGCATGTCACTGTTGCCGAATTTGAACAATGGCTCAGTCAAGTTGAACGTTTTTTCTTAAAGAAACAGCACTTTGTTTTGGTCATGCAAACCGATATCGGTACGGAATTTCCTGAGGAATACCGTCAACTGCAAGCGGTTTGGTACAAAAAGTATAAACAACTTTTTTTTCAATACTGCTTGGGTCTGGTTCGAATTGCACAAGACCCAACCGATCAACAACGACTGAATACACCTTCGCTGCATGCTGCATGGCGGGTGCCTTACTACGTCACACTTGATCATTCTGATGCACTGCAATGGGCAGTGCAGAGGTGGATATGCAAAACCTAAATACACAAAGAGCAACACGCCAAATCTCAGCTTTGAGCTTAGCCGTTGTCATTGTTTTATATCTGGCACATGCCTTGCCTTTGTATTTTTACAATGTGGCATTGCCCGCTATTTTGCGACATCAGGGGGTAGATTTACGTTGGATTGGAATGCTTTCGCTGCTTTATATTCCATGGGCGTTTAAGTTTTTATGGGCACCACTCATTGACCGACTCTATATCAAGAAGTTAGGGAAACGAAAAACATGGCTGCTTTTTACACAAGTAGCCCTAGCACTTGGGGTATTGGCCTTGGCATTTACTCAGTTCTCTTATGGACAGGTGGTGTTTGTTGTGATTGGCTTGTGGATTTCAAGCTTTGCGGCGACCCAAGACATTGCCATAGATGGTTATACCGTAGAAACCTTTTCAGCGTCTGAGTACCGCCTAGGCAGTATGGCTCAGAGTATAGGGGTCGCTTTGGGGAGTATGTTGGGGGGCGCAGCTACATTATGGCTCTACCAGTACTATGGCTGGGAAAGCGCATTGGTGTGTTTAGCACTCATGACCGCTTTAACTATGTTTGCTGTTTTTTATATTCAAGAAAATGCAAACGAACAGGTAAATATTGTCAAACAAGCGCCAAGCTTAGTCCGTGCTTTTAAACGCCCTGAAATTTTATCTGCCTTGGCACTGATCCTGTGTTATCGCGTGGTGGAAGCACCAGCAATGGCAATGCTCAATCCAATGCTGATTGACCAGAAATGGACGCTTGCCCAAATTGGGCTACTGATGTCTGTGATTGGAGCTGGTGTTGGTTTGTTGGCGGCTGTGAGTGCCGCAATTTTATTGAAAAAAATTCAGGCTACGCAGTTGCTCATTTGGGCGGGGTGGTGCCGAACAGCGTTGTATGGGGTGATTGGTGCAGCCATGATTTTAGGCTGGTTAAACCAGTGGCATTTGCTGTTGGGGGGATTTGTCATTGTCATGCTTGCGATTCGTTATGTCGCGATGACTTCGTTATATGCCTATTTCATGCAAAGCAGTTCCAAAGAACAGGCAGGCACTGATTTCACCATTTTAGTGTGCTTTGAGCTACTGGTTTATTTCATCGGGGGAGCCGCATCGGGCTTTTTAGCCAAATCACTTGGCTATGGCCGTTTTTATGTGGTGTTGGCGGTTGCGTCTGTAGTCAGTGTACTACTGAGCCAATACATCATTGCACGTCATCAAAAAAATCAACAAAAACTGTTGAATCAAGAAATTTAATAAAAGGAAAAAGAAATGAACCGTTTTATGTTACCTATGCAGTTGACTTGTTTAACACTGGCTGTGTGTACACAGTTATATGCTCAAGATGATGTTCTAACAAATTCAGTAAGTCAGACGAGCAGTGTTGAGGCCCAACAAAAAGAAACCACACAACTCGCACCGATTGTGGTGACAGCAACCCGCTCTGCAAAGAGTATTGCAGACATTGCAGGCACCGTTTATAGCATCGATCAAGCTGAAATTGAAAAACAGGCCAATGCTGGCAAGAGCATTGCCGATATTTTGGGAACACTGGTTCCACCCCTTACACCGAGTAGCGGAACAACCTCAAACTATGGCATGACCATGCGTGGTCGTGTGGTGCAGTACATGATTGATGGGGTGCCACAAACGGGTTCACGTGATGGTTCACGCCAACTAAATAGCATTCAACCGTCTATGATTGAACGTATTGAGGTGGTCTCGGGGTCGACCAGCATTTATGGTTCGGGAGCAACGGGCGGGATTATTAATATTATTACCAAACGTGGTGGTCAAGACCCAATTAGCTTTGAAACTAAAGTTGGGGTGACGGCGGGTAATAACTTTAAATCAGATGCAATGGCTTATGAAGCATCGCAAAGTGTCTTATTTAATCAAGGTGCATTGCAAGGAGCTTTCGGTGCAAGTTACACCACTCGCGGTGAAATTCAGGATAGCCATGGCAATCGCATAGGACCTGAGGTTGCACAGACAGACCGCCAAGATACGGACACATTAGACCTCAATGGTCGTTTGACGTGGAATATTTCAGATAGTCAAAGCTTAAGTTTTGGTGCGCAATATTTTAAAGATGAACAAGACAGCGAATATGGGCCAGACTATGGTACATACGGTCCTTATAATTTAGCCAATCTTATTTTTAGAACAGCGCCGTCTTTAAAAGCAGTCAAAGGTCTAGAATTATCTGAGCAGCCACAGACTGAAAGATGGGGTGTTAATACTCAATATCAAAATGAGGATATCTTGGGACATGCTTTAAATGCAGAGGCCTATTACCGTAAAGAAAAAGGCCGTTGGTTTCCAACAGTTTCACCACTTGGTAATAGCTCTTTAAATGGTGCATTAGCACAACTTTATCCGAACTATGCAGACCCAAGGTCACCAGATTTTCTAAATGCAATTCGTTATGGCTATGGTGTAGTGCAATCCTCTAATGAAATTGATGTTGCTGGTACACGTTTGATGTTGAGTAAAGACTTTACGCTGAATGACCGTATTTTAAACTTGAATTATGGCGTGGACTATGAAAATGAAAAAAACAAAGCGTATGTAACCCGTTACGACTTTGATGATTTCTATAATAGCAATGGTTTAAAACATACCGCAGTCAAAGATTATAAATTTGGACCTGATTTTGAAAATAATAAACTCGGTTTCTACTTGCAAGGTGATTATAACCTGACAGATCGCTTCAACCTGCAAGCAGGTATTCGCCATGAAAGAATTGATAGTGAAGTCTCTGATTCAACACCATATCGAGAAGCTATTCCTGCCGATATTTTGGCAGAATTAGGTTATGACTATGATGCTAAGGCTCTAAAAGGTGGAAAGATTAAGCACGATGCAACTTTATTTAATATCGGTGGTGTTTTCCATTTAACCGATGCTCAGCAAGTCTTTGCGAATTTTTCACAGGGCTTTAGCTTACCAGATGTACAACGCATGCTCCGTGATGTGCCAGCCACTTTCGTGGTAACGAGCAATAATATTGAGCCGATTAAAGTCAACAACTATGAGTTGGGGTGGCGTTTTCGAGGTGAATCAGGTACGAATTTAGGGCTAACAGCTTTCTATAATGATTCAGACAAGGTGGTTAAGTTCAACGGTATTCCAAACTACAACATTGAAGTAATTGATACGGACGAGCGCGTTTATGGGGTTGAAGGAAATATATCCTATCGACTACAACCGAATTGGACAGTGGGTGGAACCATGGCTTATACCCGCGGACAGTTTAAAAATACCGCAGGAAAATGGCAAGAGCTAGACGCAATTCGTGTTGCACCACTGAAAGGCACGGCATTTTCTGAGTGGCAGTTTAACAACGATATGAGCCTGCGCGTTCAATCTCTTGCTATCGGTGGTACAGATAAAGCCAAAAAAGATGCGGTAAAGTATGGTTCAACGCTTCCTGCTGAAATCAAAGGTTTCGCAACAATGGACGTTATAGCCAATGCCAAAGCAGGTCCTGGTACTGTGGGCTTTGGTGTGTATAACGTATGGAATGCAGACTATAAAACTGTATTTAGTCAGGCTGTCGCACCAACCTATGGCGCCATTTCAAGCTTAGCAGCTCAAGGTCGAACCTATGGTCTGAGCTATACATTAAAATATTAATTGCACAACCAGAGGTAGCTTTCAGCTACCTCTTTGCTTTGTAATCTCGCTTTAAGAAATGGTTTAAATAATAAAATGAATAGCAATAACAAAATCTTTATTGCAGGCAGCCTTGCCAATGGCGCTTGTTTTTCGATGATTTTACCTTTACTTGCACCGTTTATTCGGCAACTGGGGCTGACGGAACTGCAAGGTGGAGCATTGGTTTCGGCTGGTGCTTTGGTGATGGCCATTTCAGCTATTTATATTTCTAAACAAACTCAAAAATTCAGCATTTATCAATTGTTAAGTATCGGTTTTATCGGTATGGCAATCACTTGGGGCTTATTTGCGGCGGTACTCAGCTATGGACTGAGTTATGCCATTTCATTTGCTGTTTTGTTTAGCTTACTGATATTGACCCGTGCCAGTACTGGCTTTTTTATGGCGATGCCACAAATTGCGCTGCAAAGTTATGTTATGACGGCTTTTCAAAGTGAGCAGGAACGTAGTCAGAATATGGCGAAGTTTGGCGCGCTGAACAGCTTAGGTGTGGTGATTGGCCCTTTAGCGACGACATTATTGCTGACATGGAGTATGTTGACACCGTTATGGGGTGCAGTGGCTATTTTAACGGCTATGGCGGCTTGGATTGTACTGGGCTTTCAAAGGAAGCAAGCATCACAGACACAAGAACGGGAGGATACCACAGCTAAATTACAAGACTACCCGACAGAAAAGCTGCAATGGTCAAAATTAGGGATTTGGTTATTGCTGGGCTTTAGCTTATATGTCGCTATTGTCACCCTGAATTTAACTGCTGGTTTTTATATCCAAGATCGATTCCATTTCGATACCTATCAGAGTGCAATGTATTTTTCTCAGTGTTCATTGATTGTGGGGATAGCGCTCGTTTTGATGCAATTGGCGATTTCAAAATGGTTTAAGTGGTCGATTAAACAATTGCTTTGGGTCGGTCTTGTGACGATGGTTTTGGGTTTAATACTTTCACTGAGTGCCAGTCAGATTTGGACTTTCCAAGCGGCTTATATTTTTTACGGAATCGCCGTGGCCTGTTTAATCCCAGCTTTTACCACAGGGGCAGCCCAAACCGCACCAACCACGCTACAAACTAAAATTGCTAGTTTATGCACAGCTACGCAAGCACTGAGTTTCGTTTTTGCACCTTTACTAAGTACAGGCTTATATCAGTGGAATCAACATTTACCCTATTATTTTTTATTGGCATTGATGATGGGGCTGATGCTGTACTTTAGTTTTAAACACATACAAGCCAACAAGGATCTCAGTAGTGTGGCATGAGATCCTTTATTGATGGTGTTTAACCAAGAAGATAAACGACAGCGTGAATTAAACTTGGGCCAAACAGCACCATGAAAATACCGGCCAAAACCATACTGAGGCAGGCCGCGACACCTTCTTCTTTATGACGTCTGAACGCAGTACTGGTACCAAAACCATGTGCGGCACTACCCAATGACGCACCTTGAGCAAATTTAGAATCCAATTTTAGAACAAGTAATACGCTGTTAGCCAAGAGTCCACCAACGATCCCCGTAATCACAGTGAATAAAATCACTAGCTCGACTGAGCCTCCGACGGCTTGAGTGACTTCCATGGCAAAAGGGGTAGAGATAGAGCGGCTCATCAAACTATAACTGGTTGCAGCATCGAAATGGAATAAACGTGCCAAGTAAAAAGAGCTGACTACGCCAACCAACATACCCACGATAATGCCCAAAGCAATCGAAAAAGCATGTTGTTGAATGACTTTGCGATATTCATAGATCGGGATGGCGAACGCGACCGTTGCAGGGCCTAACATCCAGACTAACCATTTGCTGTAATACATATAGTTGTCATACTGAATGTTGAAAAACACCAGACATATAATAATCAGACAGGGAATAAAAACCGCTGGTGAGAGCAATACATACGGGTGTTTCTGATAAAACTTTTTACCCCAAAGATAGGCCAGTACCGTTCCGATAAAACAGATCAAGGCAACGAAATGAATATGCATGATCGTACCTTAAATTTGACTTTTCAGCTGATGTGATTGCTTCGGCTTTTTTTGAAACTTGGCTTCAAGCTTAAAGCCCAAGAAAACACAGTAGGCAGTGCAGGTCATCACGCAAATGGTTCCAAGGATAATAGAGAAAACCAGTTGCCAACCTTGGGTAAGAAAAAGATGTTTGTATTTGATTAAGCCAATAATACAAGGAATAAAAAACAACAACAGTTCAGCTAAAAGTAGATCCGAACCTGACTTAATCCAGTCCAGCTTAAATACACCCGCTAACAGAGAAATAAGTAAAAGCGTTAGACCCACGACCCCACCTGATATCGGTAAAGACAGGGCGACTTGTATCAGCGTTCCGATATACCAAATCCCAATCAGTAAACCTACTTGAAGAGTAGAACGATAAGGCAATTTGAACGAACGCATTGGAAGAGACCACAGGGTATAAGTTGTTGGTGTTATTTTAAGTTTGACCTGATCTTATAATTATGAATAATAAATTAATAATTATGCATAATTGGAATAATTTTGGATTTTAAAGCGCTAAAAATATTTGTGCAGCTGGTGAAAAGTCACAGTTTTAGTCTTGCTGCGGAGGAACTATCGGTGACTCAACCCACTATTAGTAAATCTTTAAAACAGTTAGAAGACGAGATAGGACTGCCTCTATTTCATAAAGGCGAAGCAGGGCGCAAGCGAGAAGTCAAACTGACCTATATGGGAGAACAAGTCTATCTGCATGCCCTGCAGATTTTGCAGCAGGAGCAACAGATCTTTGAAGCAGCAGATCAAATTCGTGGGCTGAAACAAGGTGTGCTGAGATTGGGTTTGCCACCTTTAGGCTCAGTATTGTTGAGCTCCTTAATCGTTAAATTTCACAAATTGTACCCCAACATTGAATTGAACTTTTTAGAAGTCGGTGCGACAGGCATTGAAGAAGCCATTTTGGCCAAAAAAATTGACGTTGGGATTCTATTGGGCGAGTTAAAACCCAGCATTCAAGGTATTCAAATTATCGATTCACCGTTGTGTTTGCTTTCCAACTACGATTCACAGTGGAGAAAGCGCGATGTGGTGCAGTTTGCTGAACTCAAAGAAGAGTCGTTTTTACTATATGCAGACACCTTTACTTTAAACCATGTGATTCTAGATGCGGCGATGGCGGCTGGTTTTGAACCCAAAGTGTTATGCAAAAGTAGCCAGTGGGACTTTATTGCCAAAATGGTCGAGTCAGGTGTCGGTATTGCTTTATTGCCGCAAATTTATTGTGAGCAGTTAGATCGCGCAAAATTCAGTGTCAGTTTAGTGGAACAACCCAGCTTACGTTGGAACTTAAATATGGCATGGAATTCAACCGTGGTGATGAATCCTGCAACACGTGCATGGTTATCGATCATTGATGAATATAAAGATCAAATTCATTTTTAGAAGTTTTATCTTCAGACACGCTTTATTAAAAAATGATCACTCTGGTTACGTTTTGATTACCTAGTGTTACCTTATGCTTACAAAAAAATGTCTAAATACCAATTTATTGGTTAATAAGTAAACAAAAATGTTTCATAAAATCAGATCAAAGTCTCTGTGCCCGATTTTTGTATAGTCTAAGTGCAAACATAAAAACGGAGGCTAAATGTTTAAATTTAAGAATGATATTGTGCACGGTGCGCTTTTTGACATGGATGGAACAATGTTTGATACCGAGCGTTTACGGTTTCAAACCTTGAAACAGGCATCCAAAGAGCTAATTGGGGTCGAGTTTTCAGATGCCTACCTTATGGCATGCTTAGGCTTAAGCGCCCGAAGTGCAGAAGCCTTGGCACAAAAGCAATATGGACAGGAAGTTCCCTATGCAGAGATTCGTAAACGGGCAGATGAATTAGAATTAGAAACAGTGCGCCAATATGGTGTGCCGATTAAAAAAGGTTTGGTACAAGTTCTAGAACGCTTACGTAAAGCAGGATTACGTATGGCTGTGGCGACTTCTAGCCGAAGATCGATTGCTGAAGAGTATTTAATCAATGCCAATGTTTATAAGTTTTTTGACGTCTTGGTGTGTGGTGATGAGGTTGAAAAGGGGAAACCACATCCTGAAATTTTCTTAAGTGCAGCGCAAAAACTGAACCTTGAACCTGCGCAGTGTTTCATGTTTGAAGACTCAGAAAATGGTATCCGTTCGGCACATGATGCTGGTGGTATCTGTGTACTGTTCAAAGATATTAAGGAACCCAATGCAAGCATGTTGGCACATGCCAATTATTATTTTGAAAATATGTATGATTATCTAACGGAATTAGATATCTATAGCTCGCATCTGGAAATGCCTAATTTACAAGAAAGCTTTCCTCAAACTTTAAATCAACTAACTGTGGGGATTCATGGATTTGGCGCCATTGGCGGAGGCTATATTGCACAAATCTTGTCGCATTGGGATGGCTATACGCGTCCTAAAAAAATCTATGCGTCTACACGCAACAGTTTATACCGTTCAGCTGTAAACGCTTTTGGGGCGTATTGTATTCGCTATGGGCAAGTGTCTTATGATGAGCGTATTGAAAATATGCATATTATCGATGCTGAAGACTTACAGCAGATGCATGCCATGTACGTCGAGTCGAGTTTAATTGCGATTTGTTTAGCTGAAAATGCATTAGCCAGTGAAGCTGCAACCATTGCACAGGGCCTCTATGCACGCTATCTGGCGCAAGATGAGCAAGTTAAAACTCCACTGACGCTGTTAATTATCTTAAATAAAATTGGTGCTAAGCAGTTGGTTCTAGAGCAAGTACGTAAAGCATTGGTGGAGTTAACAGACCATGCTGTAGCTGACTTTATTTTAGAGCAACACTATTTCTGCGATACGGTAGTGAACCGTATGGTGTCTAAGCTGAGCGATAAAAATCTTTATCGTCAATTGTGCATTAAATACAATATTTTTAAGCAATATCAACTTGATGACGAGAGTAATCAAATTGAGGTTGAAGATGTCAGTAAACTCAGTGCAGAACAAGAGCGCCGTGCCAGTGAATATGTAGAAGATTTAAGACAAAATTTCCAACCGAGTCATATTTTACAGCATATGGATTTAATCCTTTTCAATGCTGAAATGGATATGCCGATCTACGTGGAAAACAAAAGTCCCTTACTCAGTAAAATGCGTCAAATGATCTTGGTCGATCAAATTTCAGATATTCAGCTCATTAAAAACCGCTTATGGAATGGAGTACATGCCATGACTGCCTGGTATGCTAGCCTACTCGGGCATCAAACCATTGGCGTAGCGATGGGCGATTCGCGAGTACAGTATTATGTTGAAAAACTGCTTGCAGAAGTGACGCAGGGTCTGGCGCATTACCTGCCAAAACGCAAAAATGATTTAACGCGCTTAGCACGAAGTTTTGATCAGTCTTGCCAGTATGCCTATAAAGATCCATGTAGTCGGGTTGGGCGTGATCCATTGCGTAAGCTGAGCGCATTTGAACGTGTATTTTCATCGGTCGTATACAATGTTTCACATGGATTTTCTTTTGAAGCGCTATTAAGTGGTGCGATCTTTGGCTATTTGTATTTGATGGAAGAAGAGGAACAGCCCATAGATGTATTGTTAGGGCATCTGAAGCAGCAACTTCAACAGATGAACCTGTCAAAAGCACACAAAAAGGCGCTGTATTATGTCATTCAAAAACGTCTCAATGAATATCAAAATGGTGAGTTGGGAATGGAAGACTTTATGATCCCTGACCAGCCTCAAAATACTGAAATGAGCTGTGCTTAGGTCTTCATGAAGTTCAGATGTCTTTGGGCCGACTAAAATGTGAAAACAACATAAGAAAAGCTGGGTAAAAAGAGCTTTTCTTATGATCTTAAATCTTTTAACGTTAGACCTAAGAGAGACTTGGTTTTTTACAATGAAATGGGATGAGATCGGGGAACAACCGTGTTCAATTGCACGAACGCTGTCAGTGATTGGCGATCGGTGGACGATGTTGATTTTACGAAATGCATTCTTGGGTGCACGCCGTTTTGAAAGTTTTCAACAAAACTTAGGTGTCACTCGCCATGTGCTTTCTGAGCGTTTAAAGCGCTTGGTTGAACATGATATTTTGGAGAAAAGACCCTATACAGATCGCCAAGAGCGCTTTGAATATTGTCTGACTGAAAAAGGTTTGGCTTTATACCCAGTGCTGATGTCCATGGCAACATGGGCCGATCAATGGATGGACGAGGGCTTAGGTCGTCCCATGCAATTTATTCATAAAACCTGTGGGCATAGCATTCAGCCACATTTGGTTTGTAACGAATGTAGTGATGCCATACATGCCAAAGACATCAAAGCGATACCGACACAGGTTTATGTCGATGCTTTAGCTGTTCAATCAGACGTTAAACAAGCTTAAGTTTATAAACAGTTTGCAGGTTTTGGCACGCCTGCCAAACGACTCAGATGGCGCGCTACAAGCCCAGTATTAAACTTTTCTTGTAGTATGGCATTATTGATGTCTGCACGGACTGTCTTCATTAAAAACTTAATCAGTGGACGTGTTGCAGGTGAGTGTCCAAACTGTTGGTAAAACTGACGCACTGCTATGAGGATTTCAAAGTGCCAATCAGTTAATTCAAGCTCTAAAGATTTTGCTAACTCTTTTGCAACCTCTTGATTCCAAATGGTGTAATCAACCAAATGACCATCTTGGTCTAATTCTAAATTCATCTAAACACTCAAAATTATTTTAAACTGATACAACGACTATGGTTTAAGCATAGCTCAGCAAACCTAGCATAGCTGATGGTTTCTAGGTTACTCGAATGGATAGCAGCAATATTTTCAGCATCCTGTTCAAGCACAAATACACAAGCTAGCTGCTGAATAAAAGTATGCTGTATATACAGGGCTGCATCACCCATTAAAACCACATCATCCCCTGATTGATAGAGGTTTTGTAATTTACTCAGCGCTTGTTCCATCGCGGAAAATGGAGACTGCACGAGATAAAGTGTTTTGCTCATAGCTGTCTCCTTACCAATACAATACATGGTCAAACTGCTGGATTAAATTGGCATTGAGTTCAACACATTCAATTTCTTGCTCAGTTTGTTGAACAAAAGCAGAAGCTTGATTCTTGGTTTCAATCCAAATTGGGCTTAAGTCATAAAACTCAAAGCTATCAACCATGTTTGAAGCCAGTTTAAACGCATGTTTTAAGGGTTCAAATGACTGAGCATTGTTTAATAAGCTGAGTGCAGCATCTTGTAATAAGACTTTGACTTCACAGCCAAAAGTCGCAAGAACCATCGTTGCAGAGAGACTTTCATGTACCTGCAAAGAGTTCAAATTGGCTTGGGTTAAAATAACCAGTACAGATTTCACACAATATACCTTTTAAAAGCAACAAATTCTTGAAAACTTAACACTTAGAATTGAATTAAGCGCTCTGCAGACTGAACGGCATCGGCTAGTTCCCCTAGGCCTACCAAGTCAAAACCTGTAGCAAGATTATGCTGTGCTAACTGATGACGCTGTGCATTTTCGGCATCGGTAATTCCTCGGGCCAAAGCTGCACTTACACAAACGGGTAGGCGAATGGCGAGTTTTTGCCACTCAGAACATAGATTCCGTTGGTCGTCAGGTACCCATTGCAGGGCATTGGCAACTTGAACAGCATCTTGGTAGAAAAACACTCGAAAGGGGTCATTTTTCCCATGCAGTGCTTGCGCTAAACCTAGAGCATGCCATGCATGAATTGAACTCGGTGCGGAGGTAATTAGTAATAAAGTACTCATCAAACTTCACTAGAGGAATGTCCAAATCTTGCTTGGTACATTCGGACTTCATAATAAAAAGGTAGTATACAATGATTTTAGTGACTGGTGGTTTAGGCTTTATAGGCTCTCATATTGCTTTGAGCTTTATGGTGCATGGGCAAGAGGTCATTATTGTAGACAATTTATCCAATGCGAACTTACAAACTCTTGAACGATTAGAATTTATTAGTGGCATGTACGTGCCTTTTGTCAAAATTGATATACGAAATACCCCTGCCTTAAACAAAGTTTTTGAGCAGTATTCCATCGATGCGGTAGTGCATGCTGCAAGTTTTAAATCGCTTGAAGAATCTGTACTGAAGCCTTTGGAATACTATAATGACAATGTCAGTTGTATCATGAGTTTACTGCGTGCCATGCAGCGCACAGGTGTACGCACTTTGGTTCATCTTTCCAGTCTTGCGGTCTATGGTGAATCCAGCCTACATTTAGAAGAAGATTTGGAGCTGAATTTCGGCTATCCAAACCCGTATATCAAGTCGCAGCAAATGGTCGAAGAAATTATTCGAGATACAGCAAAAACGGATAATGAATGGAAAATTGCAATTTTAAGAATGGGCAATGTTGCTGGTGCATTTGAAAATGCGATGCTCGGAGAATTGTTTCCGCCTTTACCGAAAAATATTATCCCACTGTTGATGCAAGTCGCTGCAAAACAGCGTGATCATATTGAACTTAGAAAAAGTGCACAAACCACAGATCATACCGTAGAGCGTAGTTTTTTACATATACTCGATGCCTGTGATGCGATTGCTGCTTCGTTACAATGGTTAAGTACTCAACAGTTTGCTTGTGATGCTTTTAATATTGCAGGTCAAAGTGTGTCGATACAGCAGTTGGTTGAAAAAGTTGAAAATGTGACGCAAAGTGATATTGCTACAGTCGATGTGAAGGATTCGAACATCGTGGAATTAGATCAGGTCGCAGCCGAGTGTAGTAAAGCGAAAAACGTTTTACACTGGCAAGCGAAGCGCAGTTTAGAACAAACCCTTGAAGATGGATGGCGTTTCTACCGACAAAGTCTAGATGGTCGTTAATTAATTTAATGATAACAATTATCATTTACATATTTTTGCTTAATCATTAAGATAAGGAAAACAAGCGCAAAATAATCATTTTGCAATTCACTTAAAAAGGAAGAGGTTAAAATGCAAACACGTATTGAACATGACACGATGGGCGAAGTTGAAGTACCGAGTGAAGCACTTTGGGGTGCTCAAACTCAGCGTAGTTTGCAAAACTTTAAAATTGGTAGTGAACGTCTACCACGTCCAATGATTCGTGCCATGGGCTTAGTGAAAAAAGCAGCAGCATTGACCAATGCTGAGCTCAACCAAATTCCACAAGAATTGGCGCAATACATCGTCGGTGCTGCGGATGAAGTGATTGCAGGGCAGTGGGATAGTCAGTTTCCTTTGGTGGTATGGCAAACTGGTTCAGGCACACAAAGCAACATGAACTGTAATGAAGTGATTGCCAATATCGCCAATCAGAAACTTGGCAATCCCTTAGGTGCACAAAAACCTGTACACCCGAACGATCACGTGAACCGTGCTCAGTCGACCAATGACTCCTTCCCAACGGCGATTCATGTCGCAGCAAGTATTCAGATCAATGAATTACTGATTCCTGCGGTGACACAGCTTCGAGATACTTTAGAGGCAAAGTCTCAAGCATTTGCTGACATCGTCAAAATTGGCCGAACTCATTTACAAGATGCGACACCCTTAACCTTAGGCCAAGAATTTAGCGGGTATGTTTCTCAGCTCGATCACGGCTTAAAGCGTTTACAACAAGCACTTTCAGGCTTGTATGAGCTGCCTTTAGGTGGAACCGCTGTAGGTACAGGATTGAATGCTCATCCTGATTATGCAGAAAAATCAGCGGAGCAACTGGCACAGTTGACAGGACTGCCTTTTGTGACTGCACCAAATAAATTTGAAGCATTGGCTGGGCGTGATGCAGCAGTGTTTGCTTCAGGCGCATTAAAAACGCTTGCGGTAAGCTTGAACAAAATAGCCAATGACATTCGCTGGTTGGCAAGTGGTCCACGTTGTGGTTTTGGCGAGTTACGTATTCCTGAAAATGAGCCAGGCTCAAGTATTATGCCGGGGAAAGTGAACCCGACTCAAAGTGAAGCGATGACCATGGTGGTGGCTCAAGTCTTAGGCAATGACACCACGATTAATGTTGCGGGTGCATCGGGTAACTTTGAGTTGAATGTATTCATGCCAGTGATTGCGTTTAATTTGTTGCAGTCGATTCAGCTTTTGGGTGACGCATGTAATAGCTTTAATGATCACTGTGCAGTGGGTATTGAGCCAAACCGCGAAAAAATTGACCACTTCTTACATGACTCATTGATGTTAGTTACGGCTTTAAACCCAGTGATTGGCTATGAAAATGCAGCGAAAGTTGCCAAAACAGCGTATAAAGAAGGCAAAACCCTAAAACAAGTGGCTGTGGAGTTGAACTTGGTCACTGCTGAGCAGTTTGATGAAGTGGTACGTCCAGAGCAAATGATTTCCCCAAATGTAAAATAGCCCTTGGTCCAGATGCTCAACTAAAGAGCAAATGAACATCAGCAGTTTTTATCTTTGGGCGAAGTCGGTACAATGGTCGACTAAAGATAAACTGCTGATGAGTTACCATGCTTGATATTTATTTGACAGATGTTCAGAAAAACGTGCAATTTAACGATTATCCGGGTGAACATCCTGTTAAATTTGTTTTAAATTTCAAAAAGATTTTCCCAAGTGTTATGGAGTTATTACTTCCTGTTCTACCTGAAAATGAAAATCTTGAAGAAATGACATGGGAATCGACCACGACTGACTTTGAACTTTTCAAACTGTTGTTGAGTGGTTGGGGCGTGATTGAGCTACGTTTAAACGCGATCAAACAGTTTAAAGATAAAGATTTTGCCGATGCTCTAGTGAAACGTGCACAACAAAAGCGCAAAGACTTTGCAAAAGCACAGCAACAGTTGAAAACAGTTGAACTTGATTATTTATTTATGCATGAGATTCATGCATTGATCGATGCAGAATTGGTCGAACTGGGTGAAAAGTTCTATTTACCTATTCTTCGTGAATTATGGGAAAATAAAATTTCCACTCAAGTCTTAGAAGCCAAATTTTAAGTCATTTAAAAATCCTCCAAATGGAGGATTTTTTATATCGATAGCAAAACTATGTATTTGCGAGCACAAGAAAGTATTTAAACTGCATCTAAAGCACTAAATTTTATTATTTGGTCAAATATTGGAATTAATATTGCTTAATACATTGCGTCATCATTCACCGTATAACCGTAAGGATTTTATAATATGTCAAATCAGTTCATCGACTTAATCACAAAGCGTCGTACCATTTATGCTATTGGTAAAAAGGTCGAGCACAGCCCTGAATTTTTAACTGATTTGATTCAAACTGCCATTAAACAAAGCCCATCATCGTTCAATTCACAGTCATCTCGGGCGGTGATTTTGTTTAATACGCAACATGAAAAGTTCTGGACTTTTGTGGCTGAAAAACTGAAGTCTTATGCTAAGGATGAAGAAAGCACGGCTAAAACAACTGCAAAAATGGCCAGTTTTGCAGCAGGTATAGGTACAGTTTTATTTTTTGAAGATTTAGAGGTAATTCAGAACCTACAAGAGCAATTTCCATCTTATGCTGAAAATTTCCCAGTATGGGCAGAGCATTCAACTGCAATAGCGCAGTTTGCAACTTGGACTACATTACATACTTTAGGTTTAGGTGCATCTTTACAGCATTACAATCCAATTGTAGATGAAGAAGTCCATGCTGAATGGGATGTTCCTGTCAGTTGGAAGCTGCGTGCGCAACTGGTCTTCGGTTCAGTTGAGGGCGAAGCTAAAGAAAAAGGCTTCGTAGATGATGCTGTACGCTTTAAAGTCTTCAAATAATCAATGAAAAAGCTGCTTTATATGGAGCGGCTTTTTCGGCTTAGTTTTTACAGATCGGCTACTTCTTCATTTTTCGGTAGTCACTCGGGCGAATAGGGCGGGTGCCGCGCCATAAACCTTTTTTATGCTTTTTCGCATGACTTTGTAAAGCATTCATATGTTTCAAATGCTTTTTATCCTTAATATAGTCCTCATAGACCCATGCTGCACCACGTTTGACCATCTCTTCATTCATACTTCTCCGAAAACGGTAGATTTCACCTACACAACGACCGTAACGATCAATGTCTGTAATGCGAACACGAACCACTTTCCGATAAACCATTTTTTTGATTAAGCGTTTGGACTCAGGCCCATAGCTTTGAGTGGACTCAGGCGCATCAATATAGGCAAAGCGCAATTTGGTTTCTGAGCGTCGAAAGTTAAACCGATAACATGTTAGCGTATCACCATCACTTATAGCCGTAATTCGACACCAATAGGTTTTACCTTTTTTAAAGGGATGGAGAAATTGGCTGAGAGCATTTTGTATTTTATAAAAAGTACATACCAGTATCAGGCAAAGGACGAAGCCAATACCGATGAGCCAGCTATTGGACAGGTGATCAAACATAGAGGAGAGCAATGGACAATAAAATTATCAAAAAGACATTGTATGGCAGATACACTATTTAAAATGCTTTAAGTGATCTCAAGTGTTTATTTTTCATAAGAAAGTAGATGTTTAATTAAACAAGTAAACAGGAACAAAGTTCTGGCGAAATAAAAAAAGCAAATAGCTAGTTTATTTAGAAATAGCCTAAGCAAATTTATGAGATATAAAAATAGCCTAAGCAAAAATTTTATAAATTTCACTCCTTAAAAAATGGTGTCTTTTATTTTCCATTAAATTTTTATGCCAATAAATTCCAATATTCATTTGCGGCAGTTTCACAGGAACATCAAAAATATTGAGTAAAGGGGAAACATGTAAATGGCTCAAAATATTTTGAGGAATCGTTAAAATTGCATTTGGATATTGCTCTAAAATTTGTAGCGCAGTGGAATAGTGCTGACAACGCAAAAAAACCTGTCTAGACAGTTGCTTACGATTTAAATGAACATCTTCAACCAAAACACCAGTACGCCGCGAAGATACACCAATATGCGGTGCAGCCAAATACAATTCAGCATTGATTTGCTCGAGCTGAGTACAAGCCACAAACTGGTCTTTGACTAAGCTCTCAAATTGAATTTTATCGCCAAAATTTTGTTCCAAATCAATCACAAAATCAATTTGTTGAGAAACTAAATCGGCATCTACTGTTTTACGGTCCAGCTTACTACTCATGAACTGAATACTTAATCCAAGTTTCTGAAAGTGAGCGACTAACTTTGGGAAAACAATTGGTTCGATTTCATCATGAATCGCAATTTTTAGGCTTTGAACCATGTTCGGGTCGAAGCTTTGCTGCTGCATAGAAATACTTTGGATTGCAATTAAAGCATTTTTAATAATCAGATAATTTTGTTCTGCAAAAGGTGTTGGAAGCATTTGGCTGCCAGAGCGAACAAATAAATCATCCTTTAAATGGCTACGTAGACGCTGCAAGGCATGACTGGCAGCAGACTGCGTAATCGACAAGATTTGAGCTGCTTTTGAAATACTTTTTTGCTCATAAATTGCAATAAAAAGCGGGTATAAATTGATATCGATGCGATGAAAAAGGCCCATATCAATGGGTGACTTACTATGAATGTTGTTCATGCTGATCTATAAAATAAAATCATTTTGTTCATATTAGTTTTCAGGTTATGTTGATGTAAAGCGAAAATATCAAAATAGATCGAAGGAAGTAGCCATGTTTGAACTCTCAGCACGTGCTCAAGATTATGTAGAATGTACCAAACAATTTATTCAAAACGAAATTGAGCCTATCGAAACTGACTTTTGGCATGAGGTACATGAACTGAACCAAGGTGGTGACTGGACCAAATGGCGGTGGCCCGCACAACTTGAAACGCTAAAAGCCAAAGCAAAAGCTGCGGGTTTATGGAATATGTTTTTGCCTTGTCCTGAATTGGGTCAAGGTCTATCGGTTCAAGAGTATGCTCATATTGCAGAACTCACAGGTCGTAGTCTTCTTGCGCCGACCGTATTTAACTCTAATGCGCCTGACAGTGGGAACATGGAAGTATTGTGGCGTTATGGCTCTGAAGCTCAAAAGCAAGAGTGGCTTACGCAGCTTTTAGATGGAAAAATTCGCTCTGTTTTCTGCATGACAGAACCAGCTGTTGCTTCATCCGATGCGACCAATATGCAAGCAACAGCCGTGATCGAAGGCGATGAAATTGTGTTAAATGGCCGTAAATGGTGGTCTTCAGGCTTAGGTGACCCCAATGCCAAAATTATTATTTTTATGGCACATACACCAGATGAAACCAAAGATCGCCACCATCAACACTCGATGGTTTTAGTGCCTGTTGAAACGGCTGGAGTCAAAATAGAACGAATGTTACCAGTCTTTGGTGACTACGATGCACCCCATGGTCACGGTGAAATTAGCTTTAGTAATGTTCGTGTTCCTGTTTCCAACTTTATTGGTGGTGCAGGTCAAGGTTTTGAAATTGCCCAAGGTCGTTTAGGCCCGGGTCGTATTCATCACTGTATGCGCTGCATTGGTGCTGCGGAAAAATCTTTAGAGTTGATGATCGATCGTGGTATGAGTCGTACTGCATTTGGCAAAGAAATTTTAAAATTAGGTGGGAACCTAGAGCGCGTGGCTGATGCACGTGTTGCAATTGATCAAGCACGTTTATTAACCTTGTATGCTGCGTATAAAATGGATACTTTAGGGAATATGGCAGCGTTAACTGAAATCTCTGCCATTAAAGTCGTTGCGCCAAGTGTGCTTGAAAAAGTGGTCGATATGGCGATTCAAATTCACGGCGGAGCAGGTGTGTCGCGTGATACGCCTTTGACAGGTTTCTTCGCTCAAGCACGTTCACTACGATTGGCCGATGGGCCAGATGAAGTCCATAAAGGCATGATTGCAAAACTAGAACTGGCAAAACGCGGCTATAGTACGCGTCGTAAAAAATAATAGAGGAGAAGATCATCTCTTTAATTCATCGTGTTGAAATAAGAATAGATGATCTTCTAAGTTATAAAGAAAAGATTGATAGTTTGGGAAAAAAGAATGTCAGCGATTGATGTAGGTGGAACAGTTCGGGCGGGTGAAGAACTGGATGCTGTAGCCGTAGAAAACTGGCTCAAAGCACAAGGTGTCGATCTACAAGGGCAGGTTGAAGTCACGCAATACTCAGGCGGTGCGTCTAACTGGACGTATAGATTGAAATACGACAATGTCGATCTAATTCTACGCCGCCCCCCCAAAGGTACCAAAGCTAAATCTGCACATGACATGGCACGTGAATATCATGTGCAAAAGAATTTAACCCCTTTTTATCCTGTACTTCCCGAAATGGTTGCATTGTGTCAGGACGAATCTGTTCTTGGCTGTGACTTCTACGTGATGAAACGTGTAGAAGGCATTATTCCAAGTGCCAACTTACCGAGAGAGCTAGATTTTAAAGAAGCCCAAGTTCGTGAGTTGTGTATCAATGTGATTGATAAACTGATCGAACTTCATCAAGTGCCTTACCAAGGCACAGGGCTTGAGAACCTTGGCAAAGGTGATGGTTACTGCCGTCGTCAAGTGGAAGGTTGGGACGCTCGTTTTGAAAAAGCCAAAACCATTAACGTCCCTTCATTTAAATATGTACGTAAGTGGCTGAAGGATAACATTCCAGCAGACTCAAAAACCTGCGTAATTCATAACGATTGGCGTTTTGATAATATTATTTTAGATCCGAATCATCCGACACAAATTATTGGTGTTTTAGACTGGGAAATGGCAACGCTCGGTGACCCACTGATGGACTTAGGTTCGGCCTTGGCATATTGGGTTGAAGAGTCGGATAGTGCACTTTTTAAAGCGACACGTCGTCAACCGACAAATCTTAAAGGCATGTTCACACGTAAAGAAGTGGTCGATTATTATTTAGAAAAAACGGGTTTAGAAGTAGAGAATTGGACCTTTTATGAAGTCTTTGGCATTTTCCGTTTAGCCGTGATTGCCCAGCAAATTTATTATCGCTATCACCACAAACAGACCAATAACCCTGCCTTCAAAGATTTTTGGATTTTAATTCATGCTCTCCATATTCGCGCACTTAAATCGATTGGTTTACAAAAAATTGAAGCCAATGAAGTTGCTCAAAAATACATTGTTAAAATGAAGGAAATATTAGGCAAATGACCACTATTTATTTCATTCGCCACGGGCAAGCATCTTTTGGTGCAGAAAGTTATGATCAACTTTCTCCCAATGGTGAACTCCAAGCTAAAATTTTAGGTCAATATTTTGATCAGATCTTAAAAGAAGCGCCTGTGGTGGTGTCAGGCTCTATGCAGCGACATCAGCAAACGGCGTGTATTTCTTTGGCAGAATGCTTTCCTGAAGTAGATGTTTTAACAAATTCTGCATGGAATGAGTTCAATCATCAGCAAGTCTTTGCTCATTACGAACCGCGTTTTAATGAGCCACATTTACTAAAAGCCGATGTAGCTAAAGAGTCGAACCCACGTGCTTATTTGGCCAAGATATTTGAAGGGGCAATTGAACGCTGGACAGGTGGCGACTATCACCATGAATACGATGAATCATGGCCTGAATTTAAAAGTCGAATTGAAGTCGCTTTACAAGATTTGTGTGATGAATTGGCTCAAAGCAAACCGCGCTATGCTGTGGTGTTTACTTCAGGCGGTGTAATTTCAGTGGTTGCAGGTAAGTTGTTAGGTTTAAGTCCAAATAAAACTTTTGCGCTAAATTGGGCTATTGCCAACAGCAGCATGACCACATTACGACTGGTGGGCAATGAACCGCAGCTTTTAAGTCTCAATGAACATCATTTTATTAAAGCCGAAAACTCAAACTTACTGACATGGATCTAAGGACAGGATTAAGACATGGCTAAAACAATTTTAATTACAGGGGCAAGTTCTGGTATTGGTGCAGGTATGGCACGCGAATTTGCACAAAAAGGCTATAACTTGGCAATTTGTGCACGACGCTTAGATCGCCTTGAAAGCCTAAAAGAGGAACTTGAGAGTAAGTACGGAATAAAAGTCATCCCTAAAGTTTTAGATGTGACCAATTACGATCAAGTGTTTGAAGTTTTTCGTGCATTTAAACAAGAATTTGGTCATTTAGACCGTGTGATTGTGAATGCTGGAATTGGAGATGGGCGTCGAATTGGCAAAGGCAGTTTTGCGATTAATAAAGCCACGGTTGAAACCAACTTTATTTCAGCTCTAGCGCAGTGTGAAGCTGCAGTTGAAATTTTCCGTGAGCAAAATGCAGGACATTTGGTTGTTATCTCTTCTATGAGTGCAGTCCGCGGTATGCCAAAACATTTGACCGCGTACGGTGCTAGTAAAGCCGGTGTTGCACACATGGCCGAAGGTATTCGTGCAGAACTGCTCAATACCCCAATCAAAGTCACGACTATTTTTCCTGGCTATATTCGTACAGAAATCAATGAGGGTGCCAAACCACTACCTTTTGAAGTGGATGAAAAAACAGGTTCACGACTGTTGGCCGCAGAAATTGAAAAAGCTCCTGTAAAAGCCTATGTTCCTAAATGGCCATGGCTACCACTGGGTTTAGCAATGAAAATTTTACCGCTGAAATTGGTCAATAAACTGGGCTAATGATTGAAATAAAAGGCTGTGAATCAGCCTTTTTATTTTTAACTATGCAAGTGCCTTCTAAACAAGAACTGCTATTTCAAATGAGCATTTGAATGTATTCATGAGTTGGTCATAAACCCGAGGTAGCATTGAAGAAAAAAGGTGATCAATATGTCCACACAATTCGACTTTGTTTCAGTCAGAAAAAAGCCCAATGTTCATTTTGGTGGGCGCTCAATCAGTCATGTCATTCAATGTGAAGATGGTTCACAAAAGACCCTTGGCGTTATTTTGCCTACAGATCAACCACTGACCTTTGAAACGCATGTTGCGGAGCATATTGAAATTGTTTCAGGTCAATGCCAAGTTAAAATTGGGCTACAGACTGAAATGAGGCTGTATCATGCAGGTGAAAGTTTTGATGTTCCTGCCAACAGTCGCTTTAGTATGATGGCAAGTGAAGTCGTAGATTATATTTGTCACTTAGAAAAATAGCCGAAGATAAAGACTTAAAATGGCTAGAACAACGTTAATTCTTTATTTCTGAAGAATATTTAAGTCTGTGTATCGGTGCAATTCAACGTATACTATTTTCATCTTTCAGCTAGCTTAGACCCAGTCACTGAATATGCGATTAAAAATTTATACGCTGGCTTTGATTCCAGTCATTCTATTTCAAGGTTATGCCGTCAAAAAAAATACACCAAGATTGGCTGAACCCGAAGGAGAGCGCATTGGACAAAAAGGCGTGGGTAAGTCGCTTTCCTTGCTCATTTTGGGGGATTCAGCGGCGGCTGGTGTTGGTGTAAATGTTCAAGATGATGCCTTATTGGGTTCAATTTTAAAAGAACTGTCATCTGAGTTTAGTATTCAATTTTATTTACACGCAACGACGGGATTCACCACAGATCAGGTCATTCAGTCCATCCAAACACTTGAGACACAGCATTTTGATGTCATCATTACTTCTGTGGGCGTAAATGACATTACAAAATTCACTTCGCCGCAGGCTTGGATCGCAAAACAGAAGCAGCTTTATCACATACTCAAACATAAGTTTAGTCCACAACTAACACTTGCATCGGGTGTACCGCCGATGGATCAGTTTCCTGCACTTCCAAACCCACTTGCATGGTTGTTCGGTCAATATGCCAAAGCGATGAACCTAGAATTAGGCCAATTTGTCGCACAGCAAAAACAGATGGAGTGGATAGAGTACGATCTAAAGAAGTTTTTGGCTTTAAACTTAGCTATGGCCAAAGACGGTTTCCACCCCAGCAAAGAAATTTATCAGTATTGGGGTAAACAAGTGGCTGAAAAAATACGCCAATCTTTTTAAAATGCAATAAAGACAATTTTTTATAGCTTATGACACATTCAGTTGAAATCGAAAAACATCCACTTAAACCGTTCCTCCCAGCTAATGCCAAATTATTGATGCTGGGCAGCTTTCCGCCGCCCAAGACCCGCTGGAAAATGGACTTTTACTATCCAAATTTTCAAAATGATATGTGGAAAATATTTGGCCTGTGTTTTTTCCAAGATAAAAATTATTTTCTCAATATCGAACAGAAGACATTTAAAGAACAAAAGATCCGTACATTTTTAAATGAACGGGGCATTGCGATTTTTGATACGGCCTATGAAGTGATTCGCCAAAAAGGCAATGCTTCAGATAAGTTTTTGCATATTGTTACCCCAACCAATATACAACATTTACTTGAAAAAATGCCCGAATGTCATAGTGTGATGACCACTGGCGATAAAGCCACTGATACGCTCATGTTGTCTATGCCTACGGGTACGTTAAAACCACAAATTGGTATGAAGTCCGAGACACATTTTGCTGGGCGAGAGCTGAGGCTTTATCGGATGCCATCTTCTTCTCGTGCCTATCCTTTGGCTTTAGAGAAAAAAGCCGAGGTTTATTACAACTTATTTTCTGAAATAGGCTTACTTTAGGTAACTATTTGGATTATCCACATAACTGAATGTTCCAGCATTCGTAAATGGTTGGTCTACTTTAGTCTTCGTACTCAACATAGTCCCAGAGATTAAGCCGCGCTTTAATCTGTTTACGTAGTTGTGGCAGCATAGGAAATAATGTTCCATCAATCCATAGGCTGAGTGCACCTGCCGAAAGTGGTTGTTGCGATTCATCGATCAATTGTGCACCTTTCACCAAAACAAAAGTCTCTTCGCTTGCAGCTGTTTCGATCCCTTTAAACTGAACCAAAAGTTCATGGCCTGTATCTTGGATAAGCCACTCCAGTTCGATTTGGATATTTTGATTGGATTTTAAAACAACTTGTCCTTCAACCATGTCATTGTCACTCAAGCAGTCATGTTCAACACGCACTTTACTTAGAAACCATTCTTGTCGTGCAAGATCTTCTAGTGTTTTGTAGGGGGTTAAAATATTGCTGAGATTAAACTGACGACTTAAATCAAAAAATTGCATTACTAAACTTTGTAAAGGAGAGATAAAAAGAAGGGCTGCATGTTAAATCAAAGTGTGTACTGAGTAAAACCTTTCAAGCCCTTGAATGAATTTAGGTATGAAATCCAATTATTTTGTTCGAGTCTTATATTCAATGGCGTTTATTAAGAGTAGTAATAGCTAAAGCATTTTTAAGCTGAGCCTAAAAACAAACCAACTCAGCCTAAACAGAAAGCTATCTTGTATTAGAGAACATGGATAATGTCATTCACCTGTAATTACATCATCCATTCAATGGGGAGGTATGACACGGCTTTCATCATAAAACGCTGAAATTTTGTAGTTTCGGGTTCTTTTTGATGTTCAATGACAGTTCCATCTTTTTGATGTTCAAGCCAAATGATATCGCCTTGAGAGTTGAGTTTTAACTCATATGCAATATGCGGGAGAAATTCATCTAACTTGTGTGAGATTGCATTTTGCAATTGATCTGACTCCACCACTAAGCCCACTTCTGTATTTAAATGGGCTGAGCGCGGGTCAAAGTTAAACGAACCGACAAAGACCTTTCCATCTATATCAAAAAATTTGGCATGGAGCCGTGAGGAACTTCGACCTTTAGCTGGAATCACATGACCAGTTGCCACTTCATACCATGTGTATTTCTCTCGTTCGATATAGGGTTTAAACTCATATAATTTGACACCATTTTCGAGCAAGCCACGGCGATATTTTTTATAAAATGCATGCACAATGGGAACATCATTAGCCAATAACGAATTGGTTAAGACCCGAACTCGAGTTCCATTTTTTGCCAAATTGGAGAGATAGTCGACACCTGCTGTGGTTGGAACAAAATATGCGGAGACCAACTCCATATGCTTTTCAGGCTTGCCCATCAAATCGAACATTTGTTTGACAATGATTTCATCAGGCTTTGCTTCGCCGCGAATTTTATTGGGAGAATCGGCAATGAAATGAGCCTTTGCCCAGTTAACAGGATGTTTAGTTAGTTCTGAATCGACTTGTATCCGAGCCAAATCAATTTTCCGTTCAATCACATTTTTATCTAAGGCATCCGCTTCATAGTGCTGTTTTAATTGAGCCAGTTCTTCTTTTGTTCCAAGACCCACTAATTGGGGAATTGTATAACTGAGATCATCATTCCAGAAATTTAGAAATACACTGTTAGCATGTTCTACAGCTTTCCCATAAAACAAAATGTCCAAATCGGTAAATTGGAATTTTTCACTGGCATCAAAGTATTCACTGCTGATGTTACGACCACCAGTTACCGCAATTGCACCATCAGCAATGATCAGTTTGTTATGCATACGATGGTTAATATGATTGAAGCGAAAAGCATAATCAATCACACGTAAATGACGGTATTTGTAAGGGTTAAATAATTTGATTTCAAAATTGGGGTGAGCGCTCAGTTTTTTGAGAGTTTCATCAAGTGCCGTGCCGTTTTGGTCATCAATTAATAAACGTACTTTCACCCCACGATCCGCAGCATTCAGCAGTTCGTGCAACATCATATGGCCTATAAAGTCATCTCCCCAAATATAGTATTGGACATCTAGACTGTGCTTGGCCTCTCGTATCAAGTGTAAGCGTGAGGCAATGCTCATAAATGCTTCGTCCAACGCCAAATAAGCCGTAAGTCCCTGTTTTTGCTGTGCAGATACATCTTGACCCTTGAGCCAATGTTCTGCATATACCTCTACAGGGGCTGAAGGCTTAGCCTGATTGGGGGTGAGCTGGCATCCCGCGAGTGTTAAAACGGTGCTCAGCAAAATCAGGGGTCGACAATGAGTTGGTATCGCCATATTTCTTTTAAAGACCTAATTTTTATAAGTTATATATTTCACATGTTATAGGTTGAAACAGAGAATAAAGAGCGGTTACTGTAGCGCATCTGTTAAAGACCTGTTAAGGATAGCGAAAATGAAATCACGTGCAGCTGTTGCCTTTGGACCTGGACAACCTCTGGAAATTGTAGAAATTGATGTTGCTCCACCGCAAAAAGGTGAAGTTTTAGTCAAGATTACCCATACAGGTGTATGCCATACCGACGCATTTACTTTATCTGGTGATGATCCTGAAGGTGTTTTTCCAGCAGTTTTAGGCCATGAAGGTGCGGGTATCGTAGTTCAGGTCGGTGAAGGTGTAACCAGCGTTCAGCCGGGTGATCATGTTATTCCTCTGTATACGGCTGAGTGTGGCGAGTGTTTATTCTGTCAGTCAGGCAAGACCAATTTATGTGTTGCAGTCCGTGCGACGCAGGGCAAAGGTCTGATGCCAGATGGTACAACGCGTTTTTCTTATAATGGGCAACCGATTTATCACTATATGGGCTGTTCAACCTTTTCTGAATATACCGTTGTCGCAGAAGTGTCTTTGGCTAAAATCAATCCAGATGCTAACCCTGAACACGTCTGTCTATTGGGCTGCGGCGTGACCACTGGTTTAGGTGCAGTCAAAAATACAGCTAAAGTACAAGAGGGTGATACCGTTGCAGTCTTTGGTTTAGGTGGTATTGGTCTAGCAGTTGTACAAGGTGCAAAAAAAGCCAAAGCCAGCCGTATTATTGCGGTTGATACGAACCCTGACAAATATAAATTAGCAGCAGAATTCGGAGCAACTGATTTTGTAAATCCGAAAGATCATGACCGTCCTGTACAAGAAGTCATTGTTGAAATGACTGGTTGGGGGGTTGATCACTCATTTGAATGTATTGGTAATACTAATGTCATGCGCTCAGCACTTGAATGTGCACACCGTGGTTGGGGCCAGTCTGTGATTATTGGCGTGGCGGGTGCAGGCCAAGAGATTTCAACGCGTCCATTCCAACTGGTCACTGGCCGTACCTGGAAAGGGACAGCTTTTGGTGGTGTAAAAGGTCGTTCGCAACTGCCTGGTATGGTTGAAGAAGCAATGACTGGCGACATTCGTTTAGCTCCATTTGTTACGCATACCATGGGTCTCGACAAAATCAATGAAGCCTTTGACTTAATGCATGATGGAAAATCAATCCGTACTGTGATTCATTTTGAAGACTAATTCGCTGTAAGATGTTTAAAAAACCAAGCTGCGGCTTGGTTTTTTTGTTTTTGATTAGAAGAAAAGTGAATTGGCAAAACTGTTCATGTTGTTAGACAAAAATGATAAAAAATGTCAATTCGTTAGATTTTGTCCTTTTATGACATAGTCGAAAATAGGTTCTCACCTTATCTTGATGTCTCAATAATGCACACTTGTATAAAAATAAACTAAAGCAGAGGGTGACTATGGGAAAGCATGTTGAATACCGTCCCGAATGGGTACGCGAAGATTTCATCGATTTTCTGACTGAAAAAGTAAATCCGCTATGGGCATGGAAAAAAGCCAAAGCGCGGATTGTTGCAAAGCATCACTTGTCAGATGACTTTGTGTACATGCAGTTACAGCCAAATCATCATTTTAAAGCAACCGACTATCAAGCTGGGCAAAGTATCTTAGTGACAGTACTCATTGCTGGTGTACGTTGGCAGCGCAGCTATTCAATTGTCGAGATTATAGAAAATGGCAATCTTGTGATTGCTGTTAAACAACAGGGCAAAGTCTCAAATGCACTCACTCAACAGCCTGTAAAAAGTGTAGTTGAAATTTCCAAACCGCAGGGCGAATTTGTTTTAAAAAGTCAGCCTCACTCTGCACTGATGATTGCCTCGGGAAGTGGTATTACCGCAATTTACGCATTGATTAAGGCTGCATTAAAACGCCCACAAACAGTTTCCAATATCGATTTAATTTACTTTACGCGGGATGATGCCTTTCATGCAGAACTGCAACAACTTACTGAACATTATCCGCAGTTTAAATACCATCATGTCAATACACGGACTCATAAACAACATCTGAGCCAAGAGTTGCTTAGCCAAAAGATTGAAGGTTTTGAACAACGTGAATGCTATGCTTGTGGTGCTGCCAATATGATGCAAAGCCTGACAGAAATTTATCAGGCTCTAGACTTAGTTGACTATCTGCATACCGAATACTTTCAAATTGTTGTCGATCACACCCAAAGTGCTCAAGTGGTCACGTTTCAACGTTCTCAGCAACAGTTTCAGGCCAAAAGCAATTTATTAGACAGTGCAGAACAGGCGGGTTTACGTCCCGCACATGGTTGTCGTATGGGCATTTGTAATACTTGTTCATGTACCAAAGTTCAGGGTGTGGTGCGGAATCTGCTCACAGGAGAGCTTGATCAAAACAATAACACACAAATTAAATTATGCATTTCACAGGCGGTTAGTCCTGTTGTGATCAACCTTTAAGAAGGCATAGATATGAATCTTCCCGTTTATTTTAGTGAAAGCAGTAAATCCAAATATTTAAGTCCTGCACAAGTCGAAGAGTTTGGTGCGAAAGTTGAAGCAATCCGTCGTGAAGTGATGGAAAGTCTCAATGAAAAAGATGCTGAGTATATTTACAAAATCCGAAATTTTGTGCGCTATAGCGAAATAAGCGCACGAGCGCTGCTTATGTTTGCAGGATGGCTGCCTCCAGTATGGCTTTTGGGCACAGGTTTATTGGGGGTATCTAAAATCGTAGAAAATATGGAGCTTGGGCATAATGTCATGCATGGTCAGTTTGATTGGTTAAATGACCCGAGTCTCAATGGGACAAATTATGACTGGGACACTATGGCCACAGGCCCCGACTGGAAACATACGCATAATTATATCCACCATACCTACACCAATATTGTTGGTATGGACCATGATGTCGGCTATGGCTTAGTCCGTGTGAGCGATGCACAGGTCTGGGAACCTCGCTTTTTACTGAATCTACCTTTAGCTGCACAGTTAATGGTGTTTTTTGAATGGTACGTTGGTATACAAAATCTTCATATAGAAGATGTGGTGGCCTATAAAACAAAAACTTGGCGCGAAGTCTGGGTAGAGTCATATGATTTTAGGCAGAAAATGAAACGCCAAGTGATTAAGGACTATATATTTTTTCCCATCATTGCTGGGCCAAATGCACTACCAGTCTTTGCAGGAAATGCAGTAGCCAATGTTATTCGTAGTTTATGGGCATCCGCGGTGATTTTTAATGGTCACTTTACCGAAGACGCTGAAAACTTTGAAATGGACAATATCGACAATGAAACACGGGCTGAGTGGTATCTGCGCCAAATTCGAGGCTCAAGTAATTTTAGTGGGACACAGGGCTTGCATATTTTAAGCGGGAACTTGAGTCATCAAATCGAACATCATCTTTTCCCTGACATGCCAGCCAATCGCTACGCACAAGTCGCGCCCAAAATTAAAGCACTGTGCGCAGAGTATGGAATTCATTACAATGAAGCGAGTTTTATCAAACAGTTTTCATCTGTTTGGGTGAAATTGGCTAAATACTCACTGCCAAATGAGTGTTATGAAAAAAGTGACCCTACACAGTCTTTTCTGAAACACAATCTGAGTTTATTGAAGAAAAAAATCTTTAAATCATAGCTCACAAGCATGTACCAGAGCAGAAACTTTATTGGATAATATTGACCCATTAGGTTTCTGCTTTTTTTTTGCACAAAAGTAGGGCGTAAAACCCCTCTATATGATGTCTTTGTGTAAGTCGGATTAAATTTAATCATTATGTGAATAGTCGGTATTTACTTAAAATAAATTATTGTTAATATTGGTTTTTCAGTGAAAGTTGTTTAGCTTTGCTATGTCGCTCAAATGAATACTCATTTGCTATTGAAAACGGCTCTCAGTTATTTGTCTAATTTGTGTAATAGTTGCAATTTTTCATTGGTATACGCTTATATAAGTTGTATATGATGCATATTGTGATGGTAATCACGCAGCGTCATTATACTTATATTTACTTTTTTGTTTTTCATTGTTTTTCATGACTTTGCTTGATTTCTTTTTTAAACAATATGTCTGGTTATGGACTAAACCAGCAAGTTTAAGTTGCAGATAATTATTATGTCTCGAACCCATTCACAGCCTAAGAATAAATCTAAAAAGATTGCTTATGATCAACAGGCAGGAATGAGTTCTACTTCAAAAAAAGACCACCATCTGATTGATATTATTCCTCAGCTTTTTTGGATTCATAATGACCTCTGCAAATATATAAATTTACCCTTACGTCAGTATGTAGGAGGAATGGATTTATCTGCAGATAGCTTCAATTTGGTCGAATATATTCATCCAGAAGATGTACCAGCATTAGATGAATTTTTGCATCAACCGATAATTGCCGAGCTCACATTTGAAAAAACCTGTCGGATTCGTAATCATCAGGACCAGTATCATTGGTTCTTAGTCCAAGGTGAAATGGATCGCTCGACAGCTGGATTTCAGCTGAGTTGCACTGATATTCATCAGGGCATGAAAATTTATATCGAGTCTTTGGCGCTGTTACGTGCGCATTCGGATATGTTAAATGCCAGCGTAGACTGCATTATTGCGGTTGAGCCAGATGGCACGGTCACACATATGAATAAGTCGGCATGTGTCATGTTATTGGGAAGTGCAGATGTTAAGGACTTTGGTATGTCTTGGGTCGAACTTTTGCCTCCTGCGGTGCGTAAAAAAGCCAAAAAAGCATTGCATGATGCAGGCCAAGGCCAAATTTCCCGTTTTAACGGCATGAGTTTATCGGACGGTAAAGTTTATTATTGGGATAATGTTCTGACACCTGTACTTGATGTTGACGGAGAGACCCAGAGTATTTTATGTGTTTCACGTGATATCACGCTGCAATATTTGACTGAACAAAAATTAAAACAAGGCAGCGAACGTGATGAATTAACCGGTTTAAATAACCGGCGTGCGTTTAAAGAAAAAATCAGAAAACTGTATAACAGCGCACGTGATAAAAAACAAAAGTTAGCCGTCATGCTGATGGATTTAGATCACTTTAAAACCATCAATGACACACTGGGCTATGCAGCGGGTGACCACCTTTTAAGAATTTTATCGAAACGCTTAAAACAAATTTTAGAAGGACGTGCTTTCTTGGCACGTCTTGGTGGGGATGAGTTTGGTGTGATTATTCCACATGTGCAGGATATAGGTGAGCTCAATCAAATTGCCCAGCAGATTTTGCAACAACTCGAGATCCCCATTACGTTTTCGGGTAACTACATCAATGGTGGTATGAGCATTGGATGTGGCCTCTATCCAGATGATGCCAATGACCTCAGTGAGTTACTCAAGTGTGCTGACACAGCACTCAATGATGTTAAAGCACAAGGCCGCGGTGGTATGCGCATGTTTGATCAGGATATGTTTAATGCGGTACGGGAGCAATCTGAACAACTTAATTGTGCGCATCAAATTATTCGTAATGTTGCCATCGAGGCTTTCTTTCAACCGAAAGTCTGTTTAGATTCAGAACGAATTATTGGTTATGAAGCGCTATTACGCTGGCGTGATGATCAAAATAACATTCAAAGCCCTGCACGAATCGCAGCAGCTTTTAATGATTATGAGTTATCCAGCCGTATTGGTGAGATTATGCAGCATCAGGTTTTCAAGCAGATTACTGAATGGTGGGCAAAAGGCTTACACATTGTACCCATTTCAATTAATGCAGCACCTGTTGAGTTTATGCGTGATAATTTTGCGGAGATCTTTTTAAAACGTCTCAAATCCTACCGCATACCCTCAAAATTTGTTGAAATTGAGGTTACTGAATATCATTTGGCTGAACGCGGCTATGAATATGTGGTTCGTGCTTTAAAAAAACTCAAAGCAAATGGTGTGCGAATAGCACTGGATGATTTTGGTACAGGGCATTCTTCTCTTACTCATTTACGTGACTATCCTGTTGATATTATTAAAGTTGACTGCTCTTTTGTGCAACGTTTAAGTGATGATAAATCAATTTATGCCATTGTCGAAGGGTTAGCCAAACTTGGCCCGATTTTATCAATGGATATCGTTGCTGAAGGGATTGAAACTGAAACGCAATTGCAGCTTTTAAGAGATATGGGGTGCCATATTGGGCAAGGCTATTTATTTAGTCCACCTGTTTGTGCTCAGCAGGCAGAATGCAGTTGCTGAAACTACACTAGGCATGGCTTTATATAGCGATTGTTCTCATGAACTCAAACATGATTAGGCCATTGAGTTAAAGGCGAAGGCAGTGGCTTAAACGGGATAGAACTGAATTTTTGCATAAAAAAGTGTTGTAAAAGCAAAAAAATCAGCGTATTTTAAATTTCAGATAACATATTTTTGAAGATATAAAAATGTTAAAGCAACCTGTAATCTCTAACGCAAATTATTACTTTTGGCAATTTAGATAATTGCCTGAACGCGTTCGGGCATCAAAAGGTTGCCCACCTAGTTAATACCTGATCGGCAACCCTGGTCAGGTTTTTTTATATCTGCTGTTTTAATAAATTTTGGAGTACTTCATGAAAACAACTAACTATTCATACTTTAGCAACTTTTATTGGTTTTACTTTAGTCAATTTATGACTTTAGCCCAGCAATCCATTAGACCCATAACGCTCAAATAAAAGATCGGACTGAAGACCACAGTCCAGAGGATACAAACCAATGAATGCTCTAAATACTGCACTACAAAGTACTCAAACGACAGTTCAAGAAACACTTTTAAGTTTGCCGCAGCAACTCAAAGCGCAGTTGTCACTTTCAGCGCCATTAAAACTACAAATTGTTGAACAGCGTCAAACCATTCAAAATATATTAGAAGGCAAAGACCATCGTTTAATGGTCATTACTGGCCCGTGTTCCATTCATGACCCTATTGCGGTTTTAGAATACGCTGAAAAGTTAAAACAATTACAAACTAAAGTTTCAGATCAGATTTTCTTCGTAATGCGTGCTTATATTGAAAAACCACGGACAACAGTGGGTTGGAAAGGTTTTTTATACGATCCTTTACTTGATGGATCTTCCAATATGCAGTTGGGATTAGAGCAGTCTCGAGCATTGTATTTAGAGATTATTGAAACGGGTTTGCCGATTGCTACAGAAATTTTAAGCCCAATGGCGACTGCTTATTTCGACGATCTGTTGGCATGGGGAGCTATTGGTGCGCGTACCAGCGAGTCGCAGATTCATCGTGAAATTTCGAGTCATATGCCATTCAGCATTGGTTTCAAAAATGGCACAGATGGTTCAATTCAAATTGCTCTAGATGCGATTCAGTCTGCATCAAACCCTCACCAGTTCATGGGAATTGGGCAGCAAGGCATGGCATGTATGCTTCAGTCGCAAGGAAATCCGAAGCCACATTTGATTTTACGTGGGGCAAACTCAGGGCCTAACTATGCTTTAGCAGATATTCGTCATATGCAAGTTAAAGTCAAAGGTGAATTACCCGCTTTGGTGATTGACTGTAGTCATGGGAACAGTAGTAAAAATCCACTTAATCAACCCAATGTACTGCGTAGCATTGTTGCAGAACGCACGCAAAGCAATGTGTGTGGTGTCATGCTTGAAAGTCACTTGGTTGATGGTAATCAGAAAATTTCAGATGATATGGTCTATGGTCAGTCTGTTACCGATGGCTGTTTAGGGTGGGAAAAAACCGAGCAAGTACTTTTAGAGGTTGCTGATACATTACGCAGCCACGCTGTTCAACGTAGTGCTTAATCAACGCAGCCAAAAAGACCTTTCAATGAAAGGTCTTTTTTTTGTGATGCAGTTCAATAAATGAAGATAATAAATTGAAAAATAAGCTAAAAGTTATTTATCAAACGATAAATTAGGTTGAGCTAGAGCATAAACTTATGCAAAATCAGAAGCCTGAAACAACACGATAAAAATTGTATTTTGAATAAAAGAAATGCTTTTTAAAGTCAGCTATTTGCACTAATTTTTAGAGAACACTATGTATTCTGCAGAACTTTTAGAAGAAGCCCGTCGGATGATGTTTCACATGCTCAGCAAAGTGGTTGAGTATGGTGGCTCAGACTTATTTATATCTGTATCTGCAGACTTTCCGCCAAGTATTAAGCATCAGGGCCTTATGAAGCCATTGGGTCAACAAAATTTGCCATCTGATCAGACTAAGCTCTTTGCTTATAGCTTAATGAACGAAAAGCAACGATTAGAGTTCGAAACTGAGCTGGAGTGTAATTTTGCAATTAGCGTTCCCAATGTTTCGCGTTTTCGTGTCAATGTTTTTCAGCAGCAACTACATGTAGGTATGGTGATTCGTACGATTACAGCGGAAATTCCTAACTTTACTAAATTACAACTTCCAACGTCTTTAAAAGACGTGATTATGGAAAAACGTGGTTTAGTACTCGTTGTCGGTGGTACAGGGTCAGGTAAATCTACGTCTTTAGCAGCCATGATTGATCATCGAAATGAAAACTCGGCAGGGCACATTATTACGGTTGAAGATCCTGTGGAGTATGTACATAAACATAAGAAATCGATGATTACTCATCGGGAAGTGGGTGTGGACTGTCACTCTTGGCACAATGCTTTGAAAAATACTTTGCGCCAAGCACCTGATGTCATTTTAATTGGTGAGATTCGTGACACGGAGACTATGGAGCATGCCATAGCTTTTGCAGAAACAGGCCACTTATGCCTAGGCACATTACATGCTAATAATGCAAATCAGGCTTTAGATCGAATTATTAACTTTTTCCCAGACGAACGTCGCAATCAACTTTTGATGGACTTATCTTCCAATATGAAGGCGATTATTTCACAGCGTCTGGTGCGAACTGAAGATGGGCGTGGTCGCCGAGCAGCAGTGGAAATCATGCTCAATACGCCGTTGATGTCAGACTTGATACTTAAAGGGAATTTCCATGAACTCAAAGAAGTGATGTCAAAGTCGCGTGAGCTAGGCATGCAGACTTTTGATCAGGCTTTGTTTGATTTATACAATCAAGGTGCAATCGCTTATGAAGAAGCACTACGAAATGCAGACTCGGTCAATGAATTACGTCTACAGATTAAGTTAAAAAGTAGTCGTGCTAACCCACAGTTAAACTCAAATAGTGCTTTGTCTTTTGATCAAGCGGTTGCTGAAAAGGTCAAAGAAGCTGAAGAAGAGAAAGACGACGCTTAATTTTCTGAGTCCGTATGTTCATTACTATGGGCATACGGATTGATGTTTTAAGCGGTTTTCTTTCTATTCGCGATAAAGGCATAGAAAAATAAACTTAAAACGGTTGTCAGTGCACAGAATAAATAGGTAAAGCTATAACCTTGCTTAGAAATGAGTAGACCCAACAATACAGAGCCAAGAGCAATACCTAAGTCATACATTGTAAAGAATGTAGAGGTCGCATGGCCAATCCGATGCTTTTCAGCACCTTGAATAGCGAGAGTTTGTAGACAAGGCTGTGCAGAACCAAAGCCCATGCCAACGCATACTGCCGCAACCAATAAACCCATCAAAGATTGAATCTGACTGAGAATCACAAGCCCTAAGCTAAATAATATAATTGCTGGGTAAATCACATAGCTTGCTCCGTGACGGTCATAAATTTTGCCTGTAATTGGGCGTAGACTCATCATGGAAATCGCAAAGACGATAAAAAACAAGCTCGCGTAGTTCAGCAGATGTTTAGACTCTGCATAAGTTGAAATGAACGACATGATACTGGCATAGGAAAAAGAAACGATCATGCCCATAATTGAAATATTCAAGGCTTTAGTTTCAACAAAGTCATGGATACTGAGCTTGCGCTTCACGGCGGGTGTCAATTTTTGAGTGGTCTGCTGAATTGGGATAAAGAAGCAAAACAAGAAACCGAGACAGACACTAAACGCTAAAATCCCTGCGACCATTGGATAGGATACAGACTGGATCAGGGTTAAACCGAGGAATGGCCCAAGTACAATCCCCAGATTAATCGACATGACAAAATAGCCCATGCCTTCGCCTTTACGTTTTTCTGGAATAAACTCATTGACGATAGGTACGGCAACTGTAGTGACTATACTGAACCAAATGCCATGTAGAAAACGAATCAGTAACAACAGTTGTAAATTATCAGCAAATAAATAGGCCAAGGAAAACAAAGAAAATAGGGCTTTCGCGATAAAAAGCGTTTTCTTATTGCCAAATTTTTCAATAATGAGTCCGCTAAAAGGACGAACTGCGATAGACGATGCCATGAACAAAGTCATGGCTAAGCCTGCTTGTGCAAGGCTTCCACCCAAATCATTCAAAATATAGATTGGGAGGATTGAGGTCTGTGCAAAGTAAAAGATGAACAAAAACAGATTGTTCGCTAAGCAAAGAATAAAAGACTTATTCCATAGTGATGATGTATTGAGAGCAGACATGCAGAACCCTTGGCTCGAAGATGAGGCTACAGGACGTAAACTGTTGTTATTATTTTATGCAGAAGCTAGGTCACGGCTGTGAAATTAGAACAATCAAATTATAAGATAATGCACGTGAAAAGTATAATTATAGTAATAAATACTGGTGTTTAAGCGAGATAAATTTATAAATATTGATTTAATTTATCAAAATAAGAGGATAGATGTAAAAAACCAGTCCGTAGACTGATTTTTTGAGCCGTAAATATGAATACTAGGCTTATAGACCCGCTTCATAGGCTGTGCTTGAAAGGAGTTGTTCTACATCTGCGATATTGTCTGGTTTGATTTTATAAATCCAACCTTTGCCGTAGGGGTCATCATTGACGAAGTCAGGATCATCTTCCAGATTGGGATTGATTTCTACCACGGTGCCAGAAACTGGTGCATGAATATCAGAAGCTGTTTTTACAGATTCAACCACACCCGCTTGTTCGCCCGCAGTGATTTGTTGACCAACTTCTGGTGTTTCAACATAGACTAAATCGCCTAAAGCATCCTGTGCATGGTCTGAAATACCAGTTACAACAAGATCACCTTCAATACGCACCCATTCATGTGTACTCGCATACTTCAATTCTGAAGGATGATTCATGAATAACTCCTTAAAATACAAAAATCATTTTTCGCATGATTTATACATGCTTTTCTATCAAAACAAAAGATCTATAAATACGGATCTTTACGCCAATTACTCGGGCTGCGTCCACTCCAACGCTTAAATGCTCGGCTGAAATTTGCCACATCACTATATCCCAGTTCATCCGCGATTTGCTCTAAGCTATAGTCTGTACGTGACAAAAGTGACGTGGCATGACGGTAACGCACTTCATCCACAATGGTTGAAAAGGACGTACTTTCAGCAGCCAATTGGCGCTTCAGTGTTCGATCAGACATGTGTAAGAGGTCAGCCACATGCTCGATGCTTAAATAGTGTTGTTCTGAGCGCGTCAAAATGTCACGTACACGCATCGATAATCTTCGGCGTTCACCCATGGCTGAGAGTTCAGCTTCACATTGATTAATGGCTATTTGGCTTGCAAGTGGGTCAGCATTGACCATTTTAAAACCGAGATAATGCTTATCAAAACTCAAAAGTAAATGTGGTTGATCAAAGCGAACACTATGGTTAGGTAGCTTTGCACGATAGCGATCAAAGCCTTCGGGTTCTGGAAAATCGAAATCAATTTCCCCAGCCAGATTTTCAATGCCAGTGAGCGCCTTACTCATAGAAACAATGCCAAAAATAATACTGATCGCAATATCGGTACGCAACGGTTCTATATCGACATCACAGCGTAATTGTAAAGTCGCTTTTTCGCCAAAGGTGGAAAAAAAAAGCTGCAAAAAAGGCATGCGCAGTTGAATAAAACGGTTAGCGAGTACCAAGGCTTCGCCAATATCATGAGTTGTCATAATGGCATAGCCAATGAAGCCATGAATTGAAATACGCATTTGCGTGCCCAGATGATAGCCAAGCGTAGGCTCACCAGTGAGACGACTGGCCAACTTCACAAGTTCATTGGCAGTATGAACGGGTATGCGGAACTCAGGCTCTGCGAGTTGTTCGCTCGTGAGTTGAAAAGGGGAAAATAGGGTCTCTGCGTTATAGCCCCAACGAGACACTACATCTAACAACAATAAGCCATAAACACCAGGAATTCCTTGATCTTGGCGAAGTGAAACTGTTTTCATGCGCGATCCATTGCATTTTTCTTTCTTTTCTGACTGAAGTTATATTGGCATGAATATTCTAAATTCATGGAGCATATTGTTGGACAATATACTCCGAGCCTTAGCAATTCAGTATCCTTTTCATTTTTTAATTAGTGGAACGATATTATAAATATCATAAATTTCTGAGCAAAAATATAACACTCTCGATAAAAATCAGCACTTAGTAAATGATGCTAGAAATTAAGTAAAATCTTTTCAAAATCAGCACGCTAAAATCATTGATGATAATGATCTAAGCGTGCTGAAAATGGAAAGAAAAATTAGGCTTCTTTCTTTTTGATCGGATGTTGTTCCGTTAAAAATCCACCTGTTTGACGCTGCCAAAGGTGCGCATAGATACCATTTTTTTGAATCAGTTCTTCATGTGTCCCTTGTTCTGCAATACGACCTTCATCAAGCACAATCAAACGATCCATTTGAGCAATGGTTGAAAGACGGTGAGCAATCGCAATCACCGTTTTATCTTGCATTAAGTCATCAAGGCTAGATTGAATTGCAGCTTCAACTTCTGAGTCTAGGGCACTGGTGGCTTCATCTAAAATTAAGATTGGTGCATCTTTCAAGAAAACACGAGCAATGGCGATACGCTGACGTTGGCCACCTGAAAGTTTCACTCCACGCTCACCAACATAGGCTTCATAACCTGATTTACCACGTAAGTCAGTCAGCTGAGGAATAAACTCTTCGGCTTTGGCTTTACGTACAGCAGCATACATTTCTTCATCACTGGCATTGGGGCGGCCATATTTGATATTTTCTGCGACACTACGGTGTAGCAGGGAGGTATCTTGAGTCACTAAGGCAATATTACGACGTAAGCTGTCTTGGGTGACATCTTCTATATTCTGTCCATCAATTAAAATTTCACCCTGTTTCAATTGATAAAAATGTAGCAATAGTTGAATCAGTGTTGATTTGCCTGCACCAGAGCGACCTACGATCCCAATTTTTTCACCAGCTCGGATGCGTAGGTTTAAATTGTCGATGACATTTTTACTGTTATACGCAAAAGTGACGTCTTTAAATTCGATCATGCCTTGTTTAACTTCAAGGTCTTTGGCATCAGGTTTGTCTTGAATCGTGATCGAACGACCTAAAGTTTTCATGCCATCTTGAATGGTGCCGACACTTTCAAAAAGTGCTGAGGTTTGCCACATGATAAATTCAGCAATACTGCTCAGTTTTAAAATCATAGCCGTTGCAGCAGCAATAACACCGAGTTCAACTCGCCCATTCATCCATAACCAAACTGCAGTGCCCAGTACACCCGCGTAAAGCACTATGTTTAAAAACAGGATGCTGATTTCATATTTAGCACCCAAACGCATTTGTTTATAAACGGTGACCATGAACTCTTGCATCGAGGCTTTGGCATATAAGCTTTCACGTCCTGCATGGGCAAAAAGCTTCACTGTTTGAATATTGGTATAAGCATCGGTAACACGGCCAGTCATCACAGCTCTGGCATCAGCTTGTTCATTTGAAACTTTGCTCAAAAGTGGAATGAAGTAATATGCTGCGCAGATAAACAACGCCAACCAGACCAGTAAAGGCAATATTAGGAGTGGGGAAATAGCGGCAAGCACCAAATTGACCGTGACAAAATAAATCAGCACATAAGCTAACATGTCACCCAAAATAACCCAGAACTCACGTATCGCCAGTGCGGTTTGCATGACTTTTGCGGAGAGGCGTCCTGCAAAGTCATTGTGAAAAAAGTCGAGACTTTGCTTCAGCAGTAAATTATGAAAGCGCCAGCGAAGACGCATCGGAAAAGTGCTAAATAATATTTGATGTTTAATAATCGACTGTAAACTGGCAAATAAAATATTGGCCAATAAAATACAGAATAACAGGACTAAATTTGAACCATGTTCTGCTAAAAATGTTTCTGGCTGGCTTTTACTGAGCCAGTTTACTAAGTCACCAATTTTGGCATAAAACAAGGCTTCAAAGCTAGCAGCACCAGCCGTGAATAAAATCAAAATCAACAAATAGCCACGTACACCTTTAGCGGCCTGCCATACAAACGGAAAGAACGTGGTCGGTAAAGGTTGGTTTAAACCTTCTTCTGGATAGGGATCAACACGTTTTTCAAACCATTTGAACATGAATAAAACCTTCTAAAAATAAGTCATTTATGAGGTAATGACTTGTTTTATAAATAAGTAGAATTTGAAAATTTTAGCATGAAAAGACCATAGTGGTCTGTGTAAATTGAGAGAGACTAAACGTTGTTGTAGCAGTATTGATAGCAAGAAATGTAGATGAATAGATATAAAAGTCTGATATAGAGAAGAGTGATAAAAGGGAATCCAAGCAAATGAATCCCCCAAGATGCTTAAAGCATTAGTTTGCTTGAGTTTCTGATGTCGCAACCGCATCAGATGCAGCAGCTTCTGAAGCAGGTGTTGCATTTTCAGTTGCAACAGCAGCTTGAGTGGTTTCTACAGCTTGAGTTTCTGCTGCAAAAGAAGATGTCGCTGCTACAGCTAAAAGGGCAGCACATAAAGATTTATTTAAAGTATTCATTTTAGAAAGTCTTACAAAGTGAAAAGGAGTGGCTAATTTAATGAAGAGAAAAGGTTGATATTGTGATATTGCGGTATGTTTCATGTAAATAATCACATAATTAACTTACATAATACACAACGTAAATAACACAGTTGTTGAGAAACTAATGTTATGTATTTTTATAATTTTTATTCTATAGTTGGTAATTTAGAACGTATATTAAAATGCCTATTCTACGTTTTTAAGACCTTGATATGCTAAAACTAGAGCGCTTTTAGCATACCAAAGTGAAAAAATTACGGGTTTGACATTGCGATTTGCATGTCATATCCCGATGGTGCTTGATAAATTTTGAGACCAAATTCGGGAAGAATGGCAATTAAATGATCGAAAATATCCGACTGAATCGCTTCATAATCTTTCCATGCAATTTGATTGCTAAATGCATAAATTTCCAGTGGCAAGCCTTTTTCAGTCGGTTGTAACTGACGTACGATTAAAGATTGGTGTTTTGAAATGTTCGGATGCTGATTAAGGTACAGCTCAACATACGCACGGAAGGTCCCAATATTGGTTAAACGTCGCTGATTACAAGGAGATGTATTGCTCAATTTCTGATTAAACTCAATCAGCTCTGTACTCTTGTGATCTAGATATTGGTCTAATAATAAAAACTCTTTAAGTTTGCTTTGTTCTGCTTCAGACATAAAGTGAACGCTACTTTGGTCAATATAAAGTGAGCGTTTGATACGACGTACGCCTGCCTGTGACATACCACGCCAGTTTTTAAAAGTATCAGTGACCAATTTGTTGGTTGGAATCGTGGTAAAGGTTTTATCAAAGTTTTGTACGGTGATGGTATGTAATGACATATCAATGACATCACCGTCTGCATTCAGAGATGGCATTTCAATCCAATCTCCAATACGGACCATGTCATAGGATGAAATCTGAACAGAAGCCACCAAAGACAAAATGGTGTTTTGGAAGACCAACATCAGCACTGCCGCCATAGCACCGAAGCCCGCCAGCAAGGTAAAGACATCTTTTTTCAGGAAAGTCCCTAAGATCATCAAGCCACAAACGATGAAAATAATCAGTTTGATCAGCTGTAAATAGCCTTTGATGGGCTTATTTCTAGACTTTGGATTACGTTGATAAACCAAATTGAAGATATTCAGTAATTCACCAATCGCGAGCGCAATGGTTAAGAAAATAAAGGCCTGTGCCGCCATTTGGACAAAGCTGACCATTTTCGCAGACAGGTGAGGAACGGTAACGATACCATTCATAATGACAATTGCTGGGACAATGTTCGCAATTCGACGAATTACGCTATGTTGCGACATGATGTCGTGATTGGCAAATTTTAGCTTAGTGATGAGATGCCGAATACCACGAACGACAACATGCTTGGCAATAATATATGCCAGTATGGCCACTAGAATGAGTATGCAGAATCCTGTCAGCATTTCGATCCAAGGATACTGATCTGACCAGTCTTTTAAACTCTGTATAAAATGAAAATTATCCAAAATGCGATCTTCTTTTGATTAAAACACTGCAAATAGTGTAATCAGCTATACGAATTAAGCAAATTGTGTCACTAAGTTTATACATGTTATCAACGACTTGTTTATTTACTCTCTTAGATTCAGCTTTTAAGTCATTATTTGGATGTCGTGAAGTATAGATCGTTGATGGTCGCGGGATATGTCAGGCCAATGAAATGGTAAATTTATTCTTATTAATAGATTCGAAAAAAGAAGCTTCCTATATGGAAGCTTATGATGGTTCAAATTACCACATGAGATCATCAGGGATCACGTACGCAGCGTATGGATCTTCCTCATCGGTGACTGCCTCATTTTTCTCTGAGGTATTTACGATAATAAAGCCTTCAAGTTTGGCATTAATACGATCAGCTAAAGCTTTAGGTAAGAAGGCATAACTTTCATTATCGCGTGCAATCACGAGGCTACCAGCAACCAAGGCATTATAAATTTGTTGATTGATGTATTGTTTTTTGATTTTGCCATCGTCAATAAACTGATAGGCCACGTCACCATCGGTATCACGGATTTTATGCTGCGTGATCATTTGAATGATCGTCGCTTTGAGCTCTTTTTCTTGCAATATCGCTTTCTTTTCAAGTTCAATGGCTTGATCTTTGGCCTGTTTCTGCTGTTTGTCTTGTGCAATTTTTGCCTTGATCTCAGCTTCACTGCTTTGACCTGTTCTTTGCTCATGCACTGCTTGTTTAGAAAGTTTTTTGGCCTTTTTGTTGTCAACTAAACCGGCTTTGAGTAACTGAGCCTGTAATGCATTTTTTACCATAGCGAATTCCACAACTGCGTTTAAAAACGACGATAACGAAAGTAAATGATCCAATATACAACACTAAGGATCAAGCTTAATGCTGTTGGAACTAAAAAAGAATTGAGTTTTAAATAGGGATACATCCAACTTGCACAGAGTCCGCCGATTAAAAAGCCACTTAAAATCAAAAGATGTAAAACTACACGCCGACGCTCAACCACGAGTCCGCGCACACGATAACCAAGTGCTAAGCCGAGATCGGTAAGAACACCCGATAAATGTGTGGTGCGGATGATAGTGCCTTTATAATGGCTCACCATGGCATTTTGCACACCCATTGAGACGCAGGCCCAGAGTAAAGCATAGCGTGGAAAATAAGGCAGAAAGAACCAACACAGAAAAATAAAAAAAGCCACTAACGTGAGTGGTACGCCATAGCGGCGTCCCAATCGAAAGTGACTATTTCCCAGAATTACACCGCTATAAAATGAACCGATGACATAGCAGACAGTTACTAATAGCAAATATAAAATGCTTTCGGGTTGCCAATGTACAAGTGACATCGCCAAAACACTTACATTACCAGTCATATGGGAAACAGACTGGTGTAAAACAGTCACCAGTCCTAAGACATTAATCATTCCTGCATTGACTGCAAGAAAGAATGCCCCCAGTTGAATCCAAAGTGGTAAGTGTTGAAATGGCATAACTTCAAAAAAGAAATAATATACTGATTCTACAATATATTATTTTGAAGCGCGGTCAACTGCTGCAGTAAATAATACGTCAGTTGATGAGTTCAATGCGGTTTCAGTAGAGTCTTGTAGTACGCTAATCACCATACCAATTGCAACCACTTGCATTGAAATATCAGATGAAATACCAAATAGGCCACACGCAACAGGGATCAACAGCAAAGAACCACCTGCAACACCAGAAGCACCACAAGCTGAAACTGTTGCAAGCACAGATAAAATCATCATGGTGGTAAAGTCAACATTAAGACCTAGTGTATTGACTGCTGCCAGTGTAAGCACCGTAATCGTCACTGAGGCGCCAGCCATGTTAATGGTCGCACCGAGTGGAATGGCTACGCTCGCTGTAGATTCAGGTACTCCCAAACGTTTGGCAAGATCTAAGTTCACAGGAATGTTCGCAGCAGAACTACGCGTGAAGAAAGCAGTGATACCACTTTCACGTAAACATTGAAATACCAATGGATATGGATTGCTACGTGTTACCACAGCAACCATAAGTGGGTTGATGACTAAGGCAACGAAAGCCATTGTGCCGAGTAAGACAGCCAATAAGTGTGCATAGCTTACTAATGTGCTTAAACCTGTTTCTGCAAAGGTTACCGCCACTAGACCGAAAATACCGATAGGCGCAAAGTTAATCACCAAACGAATCACGCTATTTACTGCGTGTGCAGTATCATTGAGTAAGTCTTTGGTTGAGTCTTTGGCATGACGGAATGCAGCACCCAAGGCCACAGCCCACGCTAAAATACCAATGAAGTTTGCTTCACTAATGGCAGTTACAGGGTTAGCAATAAAGCTCAGCAGTAGGTTCTTAAAGATTTCAATCAAGCTACTTGGTGGTTGTAAGTCAGTATTTGCAGGTAAATTTAAGAACAAAGTACTTGGGAAAATGACGCTGACAGCAACTGCTGAAAAAGCAGCCAGTAACATACCCACGGCATACATGATGATGATAGGACGTAGATTCGCACTATGACCTACTTTAAAATTTGCAATAGAAGCAAGAACCAAGACAAATACAAGTACAGGCGCGACAGATTTTAACGCTTTAATAAATAAGTCGCCTAGCAGGCTCAAATAAGGTGCAACGCCTGGGAAAACAAGGGCTACACCAATACCCAAAATAATGGCAATAATAATTCGAGTAACTAGACTCATTCGCGCTAAAACAGAAAACATAGAGGCGCCTTGTTGAAATTACGAGGACAAAATACGGATTTTAAGTGCGCCATTTTATACCTAATTTGCTAACTGACTGAAAAATATTTAGATATAAAAATTAAGTTATTGTAATTCCAGTTTTTATTATTCATTTTAATTCATAAAAATGACATATTTAATGGATTTTTATCATAAATGCCTGCTTGATATTTCTCACTATATTGAAAAAGTGCAAGCAGACATTCGGTCTCTTATGAAGTTTTAAGCAGCTGAGGTGAAAGGGTCTGAATGGCTTGATAGTGAGTTAAAAAGACATTCCCACTCAAATGTTTCAATAGTTTTGAGCTTTGCAGTCGATCCATCACAGGGCCTTTAACTTCGGACAAATGCAGCTGAATGTTTTGCTTGGCCAATTCTAGATTAATATCTTCCAGCATTTCTAAAGCACTCAAGTCGATACTACTCACACTGGAGCAATTAATCACCACATGGGCTAACTCAGGTTGTTGGCTCACGGCATTGATCAGTTCACCTTTCAATATGTTGGCATTTAAGAAGGTTAGGCTTTCATCTATACGCATTGACAGTACTTGTGCCGTCGTCTGAACTTGATGGCGTTCAACATTGCGAAAATGTTGAGTCCCCTCGACCAAGCCAATCACAGCAATATGTGGCCGGCTAATCCGCCAAAGCAACAAAATAAAGGTTGAGATCATGCCAATGATCAGGCCAGTTGAAATATCGATACAGACAACACCAAAAAAGGTAATCCACATCGCGATACCATCTGCTTTGGAATACTTCCATGCTTCGATGAAGGGTTTAAAGTCCACAAGTTTCCATATGGAGACGATGATCGTTGCAGCCAAAATAGCTAAAGGAAGGTCCTGAAAGAAACCTGTAAAGTATAAGCTCACTACAATAATCAACAGCGAAGAGAGCACACCCGCCATAGGGGTCTGAGCGCCTGCATCTGCATTTACAACAGTACGAGAAAGGCTGCCTGTTACAGGAAAGGCCGAACTGAAACCTGCACTGATATTGGCTAGCCCCAAAGCGATAAGTTCTTGGTTGCTATTAAGTTGACTTCGGTTTTGTAAAGCAGTGGCTTGAGCAATGGAAAGTGATTCAACAAAACTGATCATCGCGATCATGGTTGCACCTGGCAAAAGTTGCAGAACTAAAGTCCAGTTCCAATACGGAATATCGAGTGGAGGCATACCAGATGGAATGATTCCGACGGTTTTAATTCCAAGCGTTTGCAGTTGGAAAAAATAGACCAAGGCAATCGAGGCAACCACTAAAAATAAAGGAATGGTACGCGAAAGTAATACGGTCGATCCGAACCAACCTTTTAAGGTATTAGTATTCAGCAGCTTTGGTACATAAATTAAAAATACGATTGCGCACAGTCCAAACAGCAGTGTACCTATATGAGTCAAACTGATGTATTGCCAAACACTTACCACAAACTCGGGGATATTATTGGCTTTTAAAGGCAGATCGACAATAAACTTCAACTGACCCAACGCAATCAGCAAAGCAGACGCAATAATGAAACTTTGGATGACGGGGTGGCTAATCAGTTGGATGAGGAAACCAAAGCGAAATAAACCCAACAGCAGGGAAATGACACCGACCATTAGGGCTAATAAACATGCCGCTTGTATATAAACAGGTGAACCAACTTCAAACATCGAGTTCAAAGTCGCAAAGGTCATCATCGAAATGATGGCAACAGGGCCAATAGAAAGCGTCGGGCTGCCGCCAACGATGGCATAAATAATCATTGGGATAATGCTGGCATATAGCCCAGTGATTGGCGGTAAGCCTGCCAACATGGCATAGGCCATGCCTTGAGGAACCAACATGGCAATGACGATAAAAGATGCAAGTAAATCTGACTTAAACGTAGGCGTGTCATAGTGCTTAAGCCATTGCCATGCGGGTAGATAATGGCTTAGACGACGATTCCAATCAGACATAAAAAAATCTAAATCACAAATTTAGATATATTATGCATAAAAAATGCTAAGAAGTCTTAGCATTCGTTTTCATAGCACAGAAAATATAGCAGTGATTGGTTTAGAGACGTGGTTTTGGGCAGTACAAGCTATACAAAGTATTTAAAACTTCAATCATGCATTCATCTTTAATGGAGTAATAAATTTGTTTACCATCACGGCGCGTATTTACCACATCACTTTTACGTAGCATCATTAATTGTTGAGAAAGAGTCGGCTGTTTGATGTCGGTAATTTCTTCAATTTGAGAAACATTAAGTTCTTGTTGCGACAAATGACACAAAATTAATAAACGATCAGTATTGGCTAGAGATTTTAAAATACTCACAACAACTTCAGCAGAGTCGCGCATAGACGTTATTTCAAGTCCTGTGTTCATTTAAAACCTACTCATAAAACAAAACAACTGTGCGCTTAGTATAAAACCAAGCCGTTCATAATGCTGTCTTTTCAAGTCCAATATGCATGGCTTTTAGTGAAATAAAATATTAGCTAAAGTTATATATACTTAATATTTACATCAAAATTAGTTATTCAAAATGTTACTTAAGTTCTAGATATTTATATAATTTAAGCCGATTTTTTAAATCAAACTCTCATTCTTTATGATTATTTATAATAAGCTTTGAATATTTTATCATATAGAGAGCATTAAAATCATAATTACAGAGCTTTTTAAAAAATTCATTATAAATTTAAAAAATACAAACATTTATTAAAAGGCATAATTATTGCTAGATAATATTTTTGACCAAAAAGTAAACTTTGAGATGAATGTACAAATTTTTCCATCCCATATAGAAGATGCTGATTATGTGGTTTTGTCGTCGGGTTTAGGTGGACATGCGCAGTTTTGGCAGCCACAAATTCAAGACCTACAAACCAAATTTCATGTCCTAACTTACGATCAAGAAGGTTGCCATGAAAACAGTACATTATTAAAACCAGATTATTGCATACGCGATTTGGGGCAGCAGCTTTTGCTGATTTTAAAGCAACAACATATTCAACGCTTTCATTTTATCGGTCATGCACTAGGCGGTTTTATTGGTGCGGAGTTGGCTTACTTGTGCAAATCGACCGAGTATCAGATGTTGTCAATCACGATTTTAAATGGTTGGGACACGTTAGATGCGCATACCTATAAATGCTTTGAAACCCGAATTAACCTTTTAACATTCACTGGCACTGAGGCTTATGTCAAAGCACAGGCCTTGTTTTTATATCCACCAGCTTGGATTTCAGCAAATATAGAAAGTATTCAAAAACAAGAACAGTTACAAATTCAAAACTTTCCACCGCATGAAAATGTATTGCGACGGCTAAGTGTTTTAATGGGCTTTCAACTGAGCGAGGAGATACGAGCCGCTTTACAGAATATACCGATGCATTTGATTGCAAACCAAGATGATTTCCTTGTGCCTTACCAACGCTCACAAAACCTAAAACGGTTGTTTCCGCATGCACAGTTGACTCTTTTAAAGCAGGGCGCTCATGCAGCGACTGTAACCGAAACAGTCGTGATGAATAAGGAAATGTTGGCTTTTTTAACAGTGCTGGAAAGTTTAGTTTAGATTATCGATTGTTTAATTTAGCTTTATAAATTGAAGGTGTATGGGTTTTGAAATCTATACACCTTTTTTATTTAGGCTAAAAATATAAAAACTCTAGTTTGGATCATTTACCGCACAATCATTGATCACTCCTCACAGAGATAGTGCATAAAATAAAAACTAATTTTACTTTTTGGTAAAAAATAAAATTAAGTAATAATATTCAATATATTGAAAAATAATAATAAATAATAGTTGGCATGGCTTGTGCAAATATTTTTTTATCAAACTAAAGGTCAAAAGTCTTGCTGTATTTAGCCTTTGATGTTCTGCAAATAATGAAATAAGTGTAGAGGATAAACGAGATGAAAATAGGTGTATTTTGCCCGATTGGAAATAATGGCTGGCTGCTTTCGGAAACCGCGCCACAGTACATGCCTTCATTTGAACTAAATAAAAAAATTGTTCAACGTGCTGAGCATTATGGTTTTGACTTTGCTTTGTCGATGATCAAACTGCGTGGCTTTGGCGGGAAAACAGAGTTTTGGGATCATAACCTAGAAACATTTACCTTGATGGCTGGGCTCGCTGCGGTGACCAGTAAAATACAAATCTATGCAACAGCAGCGACGTTGGTGATGCCGCCTGCAATTGTGGCACGTATGGCATCAACCATTGATTCCATTTCAAATGGTCGTTTTGGTTTAAATGTCGTGACAGGCTGGCAAGCACCCGAATATACACAAATGGGGATGTGGCCAGGAGATGAATATTTTGCACAGCGCTATGAATATCTTTCTGAATATGTAGAAATTTTGCGTGAACTCTGGGCGACAGGTCGTTCAGATTTTAAAGGAGAGCATTTTACTATGCAGGACTGCCGTGTGAGCCCACGTCCACAAGCGGATATGAAAATTATTTGTGCGGGTCAGTCTGATACAGGGCTTGAGTTTTCTGCCAAATATGCCGATTACAACTTTGTTTTCGGTAAAGGGCTGAATACACCGACAGCCTATGCAGAAATCAATGAGCGTTTAAAACAGCAAACCGATAAAACAGGGCGTGATGTACAAACCTATGTGTTGTTTATGGTGATTGCTGCAGAAACAGATGAAGAGGCGCATGCGAAATGGCAAACATATAACGCTGGTGCGGATATGGAGGCGATTAATTGGCTGATGAATCAAGGCGGTAAAGATACCAAATCTGGAACAGATACCAATATTCGCCAAATGGCATCTTCGGTTTCGCCTGTGAATATCAATATGGGAACGTTAGTCGGTTCTTTTGAACATGTTGCACACATGTTAGATGAAATTGGTGAAATTCAGGGGACTGAAGGTATTTTGCTTACCTTTGATGACTTTGTTCAAGGGGTCGAAGACTTTGGTCAGCGTATACAACCTTTGATGAAATGCCGTGAACATATCGTGGTTGAAGCGGATGCGCCACGCGTTGTTTTGGAGAAAAGCGCATGAATGAATCTATAGTCTGTGCAGAATTTACTAAACAAAGCCTGTACGCAAAAACATTAAAAGCAGAACCCGAACAGATTGCTTTAGCACCTGAACACACTGCATTGATTGTGATTGATATGCAAAATGCCTATACCTCAGAAGGTGGTTATTTGGACTTGGCTGGGTTTGATGTATCTAAAACCAAACCTGTGGTTGAAAACATTCAAAAAGCCATTACTGCTGCACATACAGCTGGCATTCAGGTGATTTACTTTAAAAATGGTTGGGATGACCAGTACCGTGAAGCAGGAGGGAGTGATTCACCAAACTTCCATAAGTCGAATGCTTTAAAAACCATGCGCAAAAATCCAGAGCTGCAGGGAAAGCTACTGGCAAAAGGTGGTTGGGATTTTGAGTTGATTGATGCACTCAAGCCTGAACCACAAGATTTAGTCATAGAAAAGCCTCGCTATAGTGGATTCTTTAATACTGCGTTGGACAGTATGTTGCGGGTGCGAGGAATCCGAAATTTAGTTTTTGTCGGTATTGCGACCAATGTCTGTGTCGAGTCGACTTTAAGGGATGGTTTTTTCTTGGAGTATTTTGGGGTCGCTCTTAAGGATGCGTGCTATCAAGCTGGGCCTATCGAGGCGCAAGAAGCAAGTCTCTATAACATCAAAACCTTTTTTGGTTGGGTGTCTGATACACAAAGTTTTGTGAACACCTTTCAAACTTCAAGCAGTCAAACACTGGTAAAAACAGCATAAGTCATACATACGAAAGATAGAGGAAACCTCATGCCTAAAGAAATTATTGTGCCTGAAGGCACAGCGAAACCACTTGCACCATTTGTACCTGCAACTAAGGCTGACAATATCGTCTATGTATCAGGCACCTTGGCCTTTGATGAACACAACAACGTTGTTCACGTTGGTGATGCAGCAGCACAGACTAGACATATTTTAGAAACCATTAAACGAGTCCTTGCAACCGCAGGTGGCACAATGGATGACGTCACTTTTAATCATGTTTTTGTGAAAGATTGGGCCGATTATGGCGCGATTAATGCTGTATATGCCGAGTATTTTCCAAACGATAAACCTGCACGCTATTGCGTACAGACTGGACTGGTCAAGCCAGAGGCTTTGGTTGAAATCGCTTCGGTTGCACATGTGGCTTAAGTGGAATAATCAAATTTTAATGCCCTGATATACGATTTTTTTAGGGCATGGAGAATACGATGAATGCAAAACTGATGAATCAAGATCAAGTTGAAACCTTGCTGAATCATAAAGCACCAGAGGCAATGGGTGAGGCAATGTTGGATCAACACACATTTCGTCAAGGTATGGCGAATCTAGGAGCTGCTGTCAATGTGATTACAACAGATGGGGGGGCGGGTCAGGCAGGCTTTACTGCATCGGCAGTATGCAGTGTGACCGATACACCGCCAACGTTGTTGGTGTGTTTAAACCGTTCAGCCTCTGTGTTTGAGACATTTAAAAGCAATCAAGTGTTATGTGTAAACACGTTGTCGAGTCAGCAACAACATTTATCTAATTTGTTTGGGGGGAAAACCCCAATGCCTGAACGTTTTGCTCAAGGAACATGGTCCACACTTTTGACCAATGCACCAGTATTGGAGGATGCCTTGGTAAGCTTTGATTGTGAAGTTGTACAGACTATGTCTGTAGGCAGTCACGATGTGTTGTTTTGTCAAGTCAAAGCCATGAAGCAAAGTTATGGACTAAATGCGCTGATGTATTTTAACCGTGGTTACTGTGAGCCATTACCAATGTGCTAATTCAAAAATTCCTACTTTTACAAGGAGGGGAAACCCATGCAAACAAAAGAATCGTGGTTTCCAAAATTTAAGCCTTATCAAGGCGATTTAGATACAACGCCTGTGCAAACAGATGAATACTTGCCCGCAGGAAAAAGCATTATTTTGGGGTTGCAACATGCTTTTGCCATGTTCGGCGCAACCGTACTTGCCCCATTGTTGATGGGCTTTGATCCGAATCTAACGATCTTCATTACAGGCATTGGTACGATGCTCTTCTTCCTCATGACCGGTGGACGTATGCCAAGTTATTTGGGGTCCAGCTTTGCCTTCATTGGAGTAGTGGTCGCTGTTACGGGTTATACAGGTGTTGGAGCAAACCCAAATCTTTCTTTAGCACTGGGTGGAACCATTGCGTGTGGAGTGTTGTACGCGTTAATTGGCTTAATTGTGATACGCACTGGTACGGCATGGATTGAAAAGTTGATGCCACCTATTGTGACAGGCGCCATTGTGATGATTATTGGGCTACACCTCGCACCAGTTGCGATCAAAAGTGTGTCAGCCAATCAGTTTGACTCTTGGATGGCGTTAATCACGATTATTTGTATCAGTGTCATTGCGGTATTTACCAAAGGTATGGTGCGCCGTTTACTGCTACTTTTAGGCTTGGTTGCATCCTATTTTATTTATTTCTTACTCACAAATGTCATGGGTTTTGGCACTGCAATTGACTTTGCAAAAGTCGGTCAAGCAGCATGGTTTGGTTTGCCAACTTTCCACAGCCCAACCTTTGATGTAAACGCCATGATGTTGATTGCACCCGTTGCGATTATTTTGGTGGCTGAAAACTTAGGACATTTCAAAGCTGTGTCGGCGATGATGGGGAAAAATTTGTCTCCTTATATGGGGCGTGGTTTCTTTGCAGATGGTGTATGTACCACACTGTCTGCTTCAGTTGGTGGCACAGGGATGACCACCTATGCTGAAAACATTGGGGTGATGGCAGTCACTAAAGTTTATTCAACCACAATCTTTGTTTTTGCAGGTGTATTTGCGATCTTACTGGGGCTTTCTCCTAAGTTTGGCGCAGTGATTAGCACAATTCCCATTGCACTCTTGGGTGGTGCATCCATTGTCGTTTTTGGTTTGATTACCGTTGCTGGCGCAAAAATTTGGGTCGATAACAAAATTGATTTCACCAAGAACAGTACTTTAATGATTGGGGCCGTGTGTCTGATTATGGGAACTGGTAATTACAGCTTACAAATAGGGAGTTTTGACCTAGGTGGTATTGGCACCGCAACACTAGCAGCCATTCTTCTTAATCTTTTCTTGAACCGAGGCAGTGAAAAAGAGCAAGTCGTAGAAAAATCAGAAGATCAAATCAATAGCACTATTGCACATAGTTAGGAGTACATTTTGAGTCTGAATATTGCATTTATAGGACTTGGGGCAATGGGCTGGCATATGGCCTCCCATTTGCCAAAACTGGGTTATCCTGTTTGGGTGTGGAATCGCACAGTGGAAAAAGCGTCTTCACATGCGCAAACCTTCGGTACTTTGCAGGTTGAACTTCAACAAGCGATGCAAGCCGATATTATATTTTCATGCTTACCGACCAGTGCAGACGTTGAAGCTTTAATTGCGTTACATCCACCCAAATCAGGAAGTTTATGGGTGGATTGTACCAGTGGCGTGCCTGAATCTGCACAGCGAATTTCCACTGATTTGGCAGGACGTGGAGTGACTTACTTAGATGCACCTGTTTCGGGTCAAACCGTTGGTGCTGAACGCGGTACTTTGACAGTTATGGTGGGTGGTAATATCGCTGGATTTGAAAGGGCAAAACCTATTATTCAGGCATTTGCGGGGCTGATTGAATATGTAGGGGAAAGTGGTACAGGCTTTGCGGTCAAAGCGGTAAATAATACGCTTATGGCAACGCATTTATGGGCACTGTCTGAAGGCATGTCTATTTTGAAGCATCAAGGCGTTGACTTGGCTAGAGCATTGAGTTGTATCAATCACTCCAGTGGTAAAAGTACCATGTCTGAAACGGTGATGGCGCAAAAAGTTTTGAGCCGCACTTTTCAAAAAACATTTGCTTTAAACCTGTTGCAAAAAGACATTGGTATTGCGATGGATCTTGCTGAAGAAGGACAGATGAAAACACCTGTTTTTCAAGTGACACAGGAACTGTTCTTAAAAACAGAGCGAGAACAGGCTGCACAAGTAGACTTTAGCGCAGCAGTTACACAGTTAGAAAAGTGGAATAGTGTAAGGCTCGTTTAAGCTGGTCGCGCGGGAGAAAAGCATGGGAAAACGCATGCTTTTTCTGTTTAAATGATTTATTTATCAAATAAAAACATAAGCCCGACCAAATGTCAGTTTGCATTTAAAAATCAGGGTATGATAATGAGTGGATCATTAAAAACAACATAGGAAACATTGGTATGAGTACTGACTCAGCTTTTCCAACGCCTAATAATTTAGGGATAGCGGTTTATAGTAATAATGCAGAAGCGATTGGTAACACACCATTGGTTCGTATTAACCGAATTATACAAAGTCCAGCCACCGTTTTAGCCAAAGTTGAAAGCCGTAACCCTGCATTTTCAGTAAAATGTCGTATTGGGGCTGCGCTGATTGCGGATGCGGAAGCACGCGGTGTGCTGAAAGCGGGAATGCACATTGTCGAACCAACCAGTGGCAATACAGGCATTGCTTTGGCATTTGTTGCTGCTGCAAAAGGTTATGCGTTAACTCTAACTATGCCATCAAGCATGAGTATCGAACGTCGTAAAGTGATGAAAGCTTTGGGCGCGAACTTGGTTCTCACCGACCCTGCAAAAGGAATGCGCGGTGCGGTAGAAGAAGCACAGCGTTTATTGGATGAAAATCCAGACACTTATTTTTTGCCACAACAGTTTGAAAACCCAGCAAACCCAGCTATTCATGAAGCAACCACTGGCCCAGAAATTTGGGACGCAACAGGCGGTAAAGTCGATATTTTAGTTGCAGGTGTAGGGACGGGCGGTACGATTTCAGGGATTTCAAGCTATTTTGAAAAAGTAAAAAAACAAGCCTTGTATTCAGTTGCGGTAGAACCTGCTGAATCGCCGATTATTGGTCAAACCAAACGTGGCGAAGCTTTGACGCCTGGACCACATAAAATTCAGGGCATTGGCGCTAACTTTATTCCTAAAAACTTAGACCTCGACTTGGTCGATGAAGTGATGCCAATTGATGCAGCAACAGCAATTGATTGGGCGCGTAAAACAGCAAGCCAAGAAGGTATTTTGGTGGGTATTTCCAGTGGTGCAGCGATGGCAGCAGCAGCTGAACTTGCTGCACGTCCTGAAAATGCAGGTAAAACCATTGTGGTGATTTTACCTGATAGTGGTGAACGTTATTTATCTTCAGTTTTGTTTGAAGATATTTCCGCAGACTAATTAAATATATGAAAAAAAGCTAAACATAAAATGTTTAGCTTTTTTATACCGTTTAGAAGCTTAAAGGGCTGCGTGTGAAATTTTATCAGGTGTCATGAGGGCTTGGTTGACATACAGTTTAATCAGACGCTCACGTGAACCGATTGATTTTTGATAATGCGTTGAATTGAGTAACAATGACGCACCGTAGGTCACTGTCCATACATAAGATAAATAGTCACGAATGGACATTGCGCTGTCTAAAGACTTTAAGTAGTCAGAGGTCATGTCTTTAATTTCGATAATACGTTGTTCACGTATTTGGTAGAGCTTCTCAAAAAGTTCTTTGAGTTTACGTTCGTTATTGGTTAAACGTTCTTCAATAACGTGCAGTAAAATCGTACGGTTCGAGTTCAACATATTATAAAGCATGTATTCGGAAACATACGTTTTAATATCATTGTTATGCTTTTGAGAAATCTCTAGCAGGCGAGTTTCATTCAAGATAATCAGCTCTAAATAAAGTTGATTTTTACTTTTGAAATGCTTGTAGATTGTACCCTTCGCAATATCGAGTTCCGTTGCTAATTCGCTTAAGGTGATATCTTGATTATTGTCTAATAATAAAGTCTCAGCCATGGCTAAAATTTTCTCTTTGCGTAATAGAAAATTTTGTTGGCGTACTGAAGTCATTGGCTTATTCCAGTGTATTTCATGAGAACTATAGAGAGGCTATTGAACTTGGTTGAAAATGAAAATTCAACTAAGGTCTTGGATATTACTACAATCGTTTTAAAAATATCCACTTGTTCAACAATAGAAATAAATACAAGTGCATTTTCGCATTTCGTTGTCAATAAATTTGATCTCTAGAGATCAAATTTGGGCCATTGCATTCCTTTTTCGTGATTTTTACACTATTGTCAGTATAGCCACTGTGTTCTTAGAGATGAGAACCTTTAGTACTAAAGCCTCGAATGCAGTGCGGGTTGATAAATGAATCACCTATCGTATGGATCGATGTATTATTCATGTGTATTTATTTTAATGTCTTTATAGATGACTCACTTTGAGACGGTAGCACTATGAAAAACATTAAAATAAGATCTGAAACGATTAACCCCTTTGTAATATGAAAAAATAGATAGGGATGTCTTTAAGGTTCTTAATTGGGCTTAAAGCAAATAAACCGCAAAAAAAGGATGAAATAGAAAATGATTGTTATTGTAGATGGTGTACGTACAGCAATGGGTGGTTTTCAAGGTTCACTGTCAAGCTGCACCGCACCTGAACTTGGTGCGGTGACAATTAAAGAAGTGTTAAACCGTTCAGGCTTACAGCCGACCGATGTGGATGAAGTGATCTTTGGTTGTGTACTTCCAGCAGGTTTAAAACAAGGCCCTGCACGTCAAGCAATGCGTATGGCGGGTCTACCTGACTCAACGGGTGCAACAACCATCAATAAAATTTGTGGCTCTGGTATGAAAGCCGTCATGCAAGCGGCTGATGCGATTAAAGCGGGTTCAGCTGAGATTGTGGTGGCCGGTGGTATGGAGTCGATGTCAAATGCGCCGTACTTACTTGAAAAAGCACGCGCGGGCTATCGTATGGGACATGGTAAAACCACCGATCACATGTTCCAAGAAGGTTTAGAAGATGCTGAAACAGGTCTGTCGATGGGTGTACTTGCTCAAGAAATGGCAGATAAAAAAGGCTATACCCGAGAACAGCAAGATCAGTATGCCATTGGTTCTTTAAATAAAGCCGTTGCTGCGATTCAAGGTGGTTTCTTTAAAGATGAAATCGTGCCTGTGACGGTAAGTAGCCGTAAAGGCGATGTTGTGGTTGATCAAGATGAACAACCGCTCAATGCCAAAGTAGATAAAATTCCAACTTTACGTCCGGCATTTAAAAAAGACGGCACGATTACTGCGGCAAATTCGAGCTCTATTTCGGATGGTGCTTCGGCACTGGTTGTAACTTCATCCGAAGTTGCTGACGCACGTGGTCTCAAGCCATTGGCAAAAGTTGTGGCTTATGCAAGTAATTCCCAGCATCCATCTGAGTTCACCATTGCCCCTGTAGGTGCCATTGAGAAAGTTTTAGCCAAAGCAGGCTGGTCTGCGAGTGATGTGGATCTGTGGGAAGTCAATGAAGCATTTGCGATGGTCACAATGCTTGCAATTGATAGTTTTCATTTAGACCCTGCTAAAGTCAATGTGAATGGGGGCGCTTGTGCACTTGGTCATCCATTGGGTTCGTCTGGTTCACGTATTATCGTGACTTTACTGCATGCTTTGAAACGTACTGGTGGGAAAAAGGGTGTAGCTGCTTTATGTATTGGTGGTGGTGAGGCGACTGCTATTGCCGTCGAGCTGCTGAACTAAAGCTGTAATATCCTTAGCTGTGCCTGTGAAGAAAATGATTTAATTATCTATAATTCGGCATGGTTGATTTCATCAAAGGTTCGATTGATTCGGGCCTTTTTTGTTATGTAAAATACATGCAGATTAAGCGACATAAATTTTCAGGGAAAGCGTCGATTGTTCAGTACAGCTAAAGGTATAATTAATGTGCTTTTATTGCTGAAACGTTTGATATTAGACCTAGATGCTTATAAAAGTAAGTTTTGAGCATTGGATCATCGCTATAATGGGTAGATGATGGATCGTCTACCATCACATGCATATAAGGAACATTTTTTTCGTGTTTGAACTGGACTGTAAATTACTCAGTATCTTTTTTTACGTTTATAAGTTTAAAAGTGTGTCACTGGCGGCTGATCATTTAGAAATGAGTCAACCGACGGTGAGTAACATTCTGAATAAAATTCGCCAACATTATAATGATCCGCTATTTTTGCGGATTGGCAATGAAATGGTGCCAACTGAGCTGTCGAAACAGCTATTTCCATTGGTCAGTGAGGCTTTAAACAAGGTTGAAATCATTAATAATTTTACGATTGATTTTGACCAAGCCACTTCACAGCAACAGTTTTCTTTGGCTATGACCGATGTTTCGCATTTGGTGCTGTTGCCGAAAATTTCGCAATACTTAAAGAAACATGCGCCGCATATTCGTTTGAATATCCGTCCGATCACCTCTGAAACCAGTTATCAAATGGCAAATGGTGAGATTGATTTGGCGCTGGGTTTTTTACCTCAACTGGAAAATGGCTTTTATCAACAGCAACTGTTCGAGCAGTATTATGTGGTGATTGCTGCCAAAGATCATCCGCGTTTGACAGGTGACAGTATCAGCACAGCGCAGTACTTGGCTGAGTCACATATCGATATTGATGCAGGCATGGGACATTACCATATTGAAAATGAACTGCTTAATTTAGAACTAAAACGTGACATTTTAATGCGTTTACCGAGCTATCTAGGCGTCGGCTTGGTGGTACAAGAAACCGATGCAATTGCGACAGTCCCGTATTATTTAAGTGAAGTGCTGCTTTCACGTGGCAATTTAAAGATCTTCAATGCGCCAATTGCCTTCCCAAGTTATGGGGTGAAACAGTATTGGCATATGTCTTGTCATCACAAAACCAGTCATCAGTGGCTGCGTCACATGTTTCATGAAATTTTAATGAAGTAATTCTTAAAATTTGATGCTTTTTAGTGCGCATAGCGAAAATATGCGTGCTTAAAATCTAAAGTGCCCATTTATTGCTCATAAATAGTATTACGAAGTTTAAAAATCGTAATACTAAATTGGCACAGCCTTTGCATCGTCTAATCTGAAAGAGTGATCTAGGGTTCCGATACATATCTATTTTATGTATGTCTGCGACCGAGAGTTCACGGTTCGAAAGAGCTACACGGAGGGATAAAAGCCCGGGAGGTAAACAGTTACGATTTAGGCAGAAGCGCATGAGCACAATAATTTATCACGACGATAACGCACTATGGACTGAACTTTTACCGGGTGGGCATCACTGGTCTGGACGTATTCAACGCGGCACAGTGTTACAGTTTAAAGCCTTGGGGGCACAAGCCAACGTTTCTCTTTTCTGTGTCAGCAGCGAAGACAAGCTCGAACGTTTTAATATGCCAGATAGCCTAAAGGCACAGCATACGGCATTTCTAAGTACAGGGCATGTGTTGTATTCAGACTTAGGTCGGGTTATGGCTTCAATCATTCAAGACGAACATGGTTGGAATGATTCCTTGTGTGGTCCAAGTCGTACAGAACAAATTCAAAAACAATTTGGCACTCAAACCTTTCAAGATGCACGAAATGAGATGTATCGGAGTGGACGCGACAGCCTGTTACTTGAAATGACCAAGTTCTCATTAGGTCAAGCCGATCTGTCAGCTACGGTTAACCTATTCTCTAAAGTTCGCCCTGATGATGCAGGCAACTTATCTTATGTTGATACTGACAATACCCATCAAACTATTGAACTGCGTTTTGAGATGGACTGTCTGGTATTCCTATCTGCCGCGCCACATGGTTTAAGCCAAGCAGCAAAGTATCAGCCAGCCGATATTCAAATGCGCTTATTCAAAGCCTCCGCTTTAGCAGTACACGATGTCTGTCGTGATTCATGCCCACAAAACCAACGCGGTTTTCAAAACAACGCACGTTATTACGCATTTGATGCTGCTTAACCCCGAGGAGAATACGCATGACCAGTTTACAAGCATTTGATAAAACCGTTTTAAATGAAGTCTGTCCAGCGGGTGAGGCATGGATGTGTGAAGTCCAGAAAGGGCAATATTTCCGTATTATTGACCTCGAAGGCAACCAAGCAGTCGATACTTTATTGATTTCTGCGAGCAATCCTGAAGAACGTTACAGCGCAACCGATACTCTAGCCATTAATCAGCAGATTTATCTAGAAAAAGGCACAGCTCTATATACCAACTATGGCAACAAAATCGCCACGATCCATGATGATAACTGTGGTCGCCATGACACCTTAGGCGGTGCTTGTTCATGTGAGAGTAACACCGTACGTTATGCACACGACACATTTCCGATGCACAGTTGCCGTAATAACTTTATGACAGCTTTAGCTTTGCACCCTATCGCAAAAAAGTATGGACTAAATGTTCGTCATATTGGGCCGAATATTAACTTCTTTATGAATGTACCCGTGAGTAGTGATGGGCATCTCAAGTTTGACGATGGAATATCGGCGCCGGGTAAATATGTTGAAATTCAAGCAGAGATGGATCTCATCGTGCTGATTTCAAACTGCCCACAGCTGAACAACCCATGTAATGCCTATAACCCGACCCAAATTCAACTGATTGTACGTGAAGGCAAGGAGTAAGCAGCATGTTTAAAAAAGTTCTCATCGCCAACCGTGGGGCAATTGCCTGCCGAGTAATTCGTACATTAAAGAATTTAGGCATTCAGTCTGTTGCGGTGTATTCAGAAGCAGACCGTGATTCCTTACATGTAACGTTAGCTGATGAAGCGGTATTTATTGGTGATAGTCCAGCCAGCCAAAGTTATCTAAATATTGAAAAAATTTTACAGGTCGCGAAAGAAGCAGGTGCTGAGGCCATTCACCCTGGTTATGGCTTCTTGTCTGAAAATGCGGAGTTTTGTGATTTGTGTGAGTCACAGGGCATTGTGTTTCTAGGGCCGAATTCAGCGCAAATGCGGAGTTTTGGCTTAAAGCATACTGCGCGTGAACTAGCCATTCAGGCGAACGTGCCATTGTTACCGGGGAGCCAACTTTTAGCAGATGAAGCGGAAGCACTGGTAGAGGCGAATCGTATCGGTTATCCCTTGATGCTGAAAAGTACCGCAGGTGGTGGCGGTATTGGTATGCGTTTGGTGTGGAATGAAGCAGAGCTTAAAGATGCTTATGCAACGGTATCTTATTTGGCACAAGCGAACTTTAAAGATGCAGGTTTGTATTTAGAAAAGTTTGTGGAAAATGCGCGTCATATTGAAGTCCAAATTTTTGGTGATGGCCAAGGTTTGGTTCTGGCTTTGGGAGAGCGGGACTGTTCAGTACAGCGCCGTAACCAAAAGGTAATCGAGGAAACTCCTGCACCACATTTAAATGATGAACAACGTGCTTATATTCAAGCTGTTGCCGTTGAGTTGATGCAGTCAGTGAATTACCGTTCGGCAGGTACGGTTGAATTTGTGATGGATACTGACACCCAGCAATTCTATTTCTTAGAGGTGAATACACGTCTACAAGTTGAACATGGCGTGACTGAACAAGTGTTTGGTGTAGACCTTGTGGAATGGATGGTTACTTTAGGTAGCGGTGACTGGACTGCGCCAACAGATACACTTGCACCTAAAGGCCATTCGATCCAAGTCCGTTTATATGCTGAAGATCCAATTAAGAATTTTCAACCCAGTGCTGGGTTATTGACTTATGTCGAGTTTGATCCGCAAGCGCGTAATGAAACATGGGTAGAAACTGGTTCAAACGTGTCTTCCTTTTATGATCCAATGATTGCCAAAATCATTGTGACTCACGAAAACCGTGAAAGTGCAATTCAGGCCATGAGCGATACTTTGGCAAAAACCTCAGTGGCAGGAATTGAAACCAATCTTGAGTATTTACAAAATATTATTGACTGTGAAGTGTTTAAAGCAGGGACACAGACTACACGTTTCTTAAATACTTTTGAGTGGAAAACTCAAAAAATTGAGGTATTACAGTCTGGTATTCAAACGTCAATACAAGACGTCAATGGTCGTTTGGGGTACTGGGATGTTGGAGTGCCACCATCAGGTGCGATTGATCCACTATCGTTAAATGTTGCTAATCAACTATTGGGAAATCCATTTAATACCGCAGGGCTCGAATGTACATTACAAGGCCCAACTTTAAAGTTTCACTGTGATAGCCAAATCGTGATTACGGGTGGCGACATGCTTGCGACATTGGATGGTGTCGACGTTGCTATGTGGCAGACCCTTAATGTTAAAAAAGGGCAAATTCTTAAAACAGGTAAAATCACCACAGGTTGTCGTAGTTATATTGGCATTAAAGGCGGGTTCAATGTCCCTACCTACTTAGGCTCACAAGCAACTTTTACTTTAGGTCAGTTTGGTGGTCATGCAGGACGCAATTTACTGATTGGAGATATGTTGCCCATTACGGCGTACTCATCGGCAGAAACTGTTGCACTCAGTGCAGCACAGGTGCCGAGCTTTAGCCAGACCTGGAACATTGCAGTGATGTATGGACCGCATGGTGCGCCTGACTTTTTCACCAAACGAGATATTGAGTGCTTCTTTGAGCAAGAATTTGAAATTCACTTTAACTCAAGTCGTACAGGCATTCGTTTAGTCGGTGAAAAACCTGAATGGGCGCGTACCGATGGTGGTGAAGCAGGACTACATCCTTCGAATATTCATGATAATGCTTATGCCATTGGCGCGATTGACTTCACTGGAGATATGCCAATTATTTTAGGACCCGATGGTCCAAGCTTGGGCGGTTTCGTTTGCCCAGCGGTGGTGGTTAGCTCAGAACTATGGAAAATTGGTCAGCTTAAAGCGGGCGATAAAGTTAAATTTATCCCAATTTCTTATGATCAAGCTCAAGTATTGAATCAAAAATATAGCGCAGCGTTAACCGCAGATACGACTGAAAATGTAGAATTTTCTCCAAGCTTTCATGCTGAAATGGAGACCTTATCAGATGCCGTTTTAGCGACCCAAAAAGGTGAGAGCGCTGCACCCGATGTAATCTATCGTCCCGCAGGTAATAGTTATCTGTTGGTTGAATATGGAGAGTTGGTTTTAGATCTCAATTTACGCTTCCGTATTCATGCTTTAATGCAATGGGTTAAAGACCAAAGTATCGAAGGAATTATTGATTTAACACCGGGTATTCGTTCACTGCAAATTCATTTTGATTCATTAGTGCTAGATCAAAAACATTTATTGTGCCTTTTACAACAAGCAGAAAGTGAATTGCCTGATGTGACCGCAATGGAAGTCCCGTCGCGCACAGTCTATTTGCCTTTGGCTTGGGAGGACTCACAAACTCAGTTGGCGACTGAACGTTATATGCAAACAGTCCGTCCAGATGCGCCGTGGTGTCCTGACAATGTAGAGTTTATTCGTCGTATCAATGGTTTAGACTCAAAGCAAGCAGTGAAGGATATCGTATTCAGCACCAATTATTTGGTGATGGGTTTGGGAGATGTGTATTTGGGTGCACCTGTGGCAACGCCGCTGGACCCACGTCATCGTTTAGTAACTACCAAATATAATCCTGCACGTACATGGACGCCTGAAAATGCAGTCGGTATTGGTGGCGCGTATATGTGTGTCTATGGCATGGAAGGCCCGGGCGGTTATCAGTTTGTTGGACGTACAACCCAAATGTGGAGTCGTTACCGCAAAAACCCCGACTTTGAACAGGATAAGCCATGGCTACTGCGCTTCTTTGATCAAATTAAATTTTACGAAGTGTCTGAAACAGAACTGATGCAAATGCGGGAAGACTTTAAAGCGGGACGCTTAAAGCTTCGTGTAGAAGATGGGATTTTAAACCTAAAAGAATATAATGACTTCCTCATTGAAAATGCGGCATCCATTTCAAGTTTTAAAGCGGTACAGCAAGCGAACTTTGAAGATGAACGCCGTCGTTGGCATGAGGCAGGTTTGGCTGAACATGTTTCTGAAAGTATAGATACGGTGTTAGATGATAGTGAAATTCAAATTCCTGAAGGTGGTTGTGCAGTAGAGTCGCATATGCCGGGTTCTATTTGGAAAATTGAATGTACCTCTGGAGACATTGTGGAAGAAGGGGCAACTTTGGCCGTGATTGAAGCCATGAAAATTGAAATTCCCATTATTGCACCTGAGCGGATGAAGGTTGAAGCCATTACCATTGAAAAAGGGCAAACGGTAAAAACAGGTCAGGTGCTGTTTACACTGGCACCTGTAGCCTAAATTCAAATATCAAGAAATACAAAAAAGACTGCTTAAGCGGTCTTTTTTCGATTCTGAAAGGAGAATTTATCTAGTGCTGACAATAAATCGTTTTGTTAAATCGAGATTGCAACCCATAACAAAAAATAGATTGTTATGAAATGGTTATAAAATGATGTTTTGAATCAAAATATGCTAATTTAGTGAGACGCTTAAAAACATTATGGCTTGTATGAAAAAAACATTACTCGGCATGTTATTCATGTTAACTTCATCAGTGCTTATGGCAAATACGCCAAGTCAGCCTGAGGATACTCAAGCATCAAATCAAAATAATATTCGTGTAACGACACGCCCTGAAATTGTGGGCTTATGGGGAATGGAAATTCCAAATAATCGTAAATGCGTTGAATACTATAATTTTAAAAGTAATAGTGATGTTGTGATTAAAAGTGGGGAAGAATGGTCTACGGGAATTTATGATTACCAGCCATCAACCGACAAAAATGTGCAATTACCTGCTTTGATTTTACAAGTCAAATTTGATAATAACCAAGTGGATTGTTCTGGGTCTCAAGAAGATCAGACTGGTGAAATGTCTCAGTATTTCGTGAAATGGCAAAGTCCATCGACCATTAATTTTTGTGCCAATGATAAAGCACAACAATGCTTTGCAACGCTACGTCGTGTACTGCCTTAATTAATTCTTTTATAAATAAAAAACCGCGATAAATCGCGGTTTTTTATTTAAGGATCAAGACAATTATTTATCTTGATTTCCTTCAATTTGCTTTAATAAATGCTTTTCAAGGTAGTGAATATCCATCGCTTGTTCACAGAATTTTTCATCTTGAAGAATCAAATCTTTATGCAATGGAATATTGGTTTTAATACCGGTCAGAATCATTTCATCAAGCGCTTGGCGCATTCGAGCAAGTGATGTTTTACGATCCTTACCGTGTGCGATCAGCTTTGCAATCATCGAGTCATAGTATGGCGGAATGCTATAGCCTTGATAGATATGCGAATCAAGACGAATACCTGCACCACCTGGCACATAAAAATTCTCAATTTTACCTGGTGAAGGCAAGAAGGTCGTTGGATCTTCAGCATTGATACGGCATTCAATCGCATGTCCTTTGACTTCAACTTGATCTTGTTCAATTTCAAGACCTAAGCCACCAGCAATGCGGAGCTGTTGTTCAATAATGTCGATACCTGTCACCATTTCAGTTACAGGGTGCTCAACTTGAACACGTGTATTCATCTCAATAAAGAAGAATTCACCATCTTCAAACAAGAACTCGAATGTACCTGCACCACGGTACTGCATTAATTTACAAGCATTTACGCAAGCTTCTAAAATGTCAGCACGTGCTTGTTCAGGTAAATTTGGCGCTGGCGCTTCTTCTAACACTTTCTGATGGCGACGCTGTAAAGAGCAGTCGCGGTCATAGAGGTGAATTGCGTGGCCATTACCGTCGGCAAGAACTTGGACTTCAACGTGACGAGGTGTTTGTAGGAAACGTTCCATATACACCGTGTCATCGCCAAACCACATTTCAGCATCACGCTGTGCGGCTTGAACGGATTCGAGCAGGGTATCGACACGTTCTACAATACGCATACCACGACCACCACCACCAGAAGCAGCTTTCACGATCAATGGGAAACCAATTTCTTTAGCTTCAGCCAGCGCATTTTGCGGTGTAACCGCATTTGCAGAACCCGGTACGGTTGGAACACCTGCTTTACGCATTGCAGTAATTGCAGAAACTTTGTTACCCATCAAACGGATGTGTTCAGGGCGTGGTCCAATAAAAATGAAACCTGAGTTTTCTACAATTTCAGCAAATTCAGCATTTTCTGATAAGAAGCCATAACCTGGGTGAATGGCATCTGCACCTGAAATTTCAGCTGCTGTAATAATGGCAGGAATATTCAAGTAGCTTTCGCTGCTTGCACCCGGTCCAATACATACTGCTTCATCTACAAAACGTAGGTGCATTAAGTCTTTGTCGGCATCTGAATAGATCCCTACAGTCTTAATCCCTAAAGTTTTGCAGGCACGGGTGATGCGCAGGGCAATTTCACCACGGTTTGCAATTAAAACTTTTTGCAACATTATAAGTCCCCGTCTATTACGCGCGGTAGCGGAATAATGGTTGACCGAATTGGATCACTTCGCCGTTTTTCACTAAAATTTCTTCAACCACGCCGCTTTGCGTTGCTTCAATCGGGTTCATGATTTTCATTGCTTCGATAATACCAAGTGTTTCACCAGCAGTGATGGTTTGACCGACTTTAACAAATGGCGCTTCACCTGGGCTTGGTGCCGCGTAAAACACACCAACCATTGGAGATGTTTCTACAGCACCACGTGGTGTTTTAGCCGCTGGTGCTTGAGCAACAGGAGCTGCCATAGCAACAGCAGCACCAGCTGCAACAACTGGACTGCGACGAGTCAACGCAATCGATTGATCGCCTTCTTTAACTTCAATCGCTTGTAAGTCAGATTCAATCATCAGGTCGATGAGTTTCTTGATTTTACGAATATCCATGTGACAGTATTCCTAATTATGATTGCGTAGAGGGTTGAATTTTAGTGAGAGCGTAATTGAGTGCAGCGCTATAACCTTGAGTACCTAAGCCACAAATAACGCCAACGGCTTTATCTGATAAATATGAATGATGTCTAAACGCTTCGCGCGCATGAACATTCGATAAATGAACTTCAATAAATGGGATGGCTACACCAAGCAGGGCATCACGTAGAGCAACAGAGGTATGCGTGAGTGCAGCTGGATTAATAATAATAAATTGGACGCCATCCGCTTGAGCTTGATGAATACGGTCGACAATGGCACCTTCCCAATTACTTTGAAAAGTGTCGAGAGAAATTGAAGCATTTTCAGCTTGTGCAATGAGTTGCTGATTGATGTCGTTCAGCGTTAGAGAACCATATACTTCTGGTTCGCGCTTTCCTAGCAAATTTAGATTCGGTCCATGAATAACCAAAATGGTCGAACTCATTTAGCTTGCTCCATTTATAAATTGCAATAAATCTTTGCAAGATGGCTGCAAAGTTTGCGTATTATGGCATAAAGTTCTACATTTTTTTTATAGTTTGTTTGAATTGACGTAGATGCTTAGTGCCAAACTTCGGCAATATAATGTAAATTTTGCAAGGAATTGGCAATGTTAAAAGATTACAAATTTTCGGATTATTACTCTTTTTTACATTGTAAGCCAAATTGACCAAAAGCAGCAGATTTGTTTTCGTTTTGTGCCACAGGTACAACTCAAGTCTTGAAAAGAGGGCAGCTCAGACTTCTTAGTCGGTAGCTCACTCTGCATCAGATCTAGATCAATTCTTATATGGCTAAACTGTATATCAAAATAAAACTGAAGTCTGATATGGTTTGTATCGGTAGATGATCTGATCAATTTATTCTAGCTATTTTGGCTGGCTTGACGACCATGATCAATTCAGTTGCTAAGCTTTATTGGATCAACATTGAACTGGAAAGTATCACTTTCATCAATTAAAACATTAACTTGTTACATTAAAGTGTAGATGGACGCTTTTGTCTGTTGTTAACATCTATTTAGCTGACGTCATTAACTTTTAGCAAAAAACTGAAAAACTTGAAACAGTAAGAGGAAAACTCAGGTTTCTAAGGGGCTTTTCAGCATCCTCCTTGCTGATAAATTTTCCGTTAAATAAGCAAAAGACTGTAGAAAAATTGCTGAGTAGCAGATTGTATTGGAAAAATATCCTCCTATTGCGTATGGGCATTTGCTGAGCGAGAAGATTTTATAAAACAAAACGATTGGCTATTTTGCTCATTTTAACTGGGTAGATTCGGCTTTACATGATGGGATCTAGTGAGTTTAGGATTGGCAATAAGTGAAATTTCGAAGATATGATTTTGAAATCATAATAATTTCAGTTTGTTTTGTATACAATTTTTGAGTTTTGATGATTTTAAGATGAACAATAGAATGAGCCTAAGCCAACATATTTCTAATGCTGAGTTTTACGCATTCCTATCTCTTTCTTTAAATAGGTAAGAAAAAAACAGCCCATGTTGGGCTGTTATTGGATCAGATCTAGAGCATTAAGCAATAAAGTCTAAGATGGCCTGATTGAAGGCTTTGGGCTGTTCGATATTTGAAATATGAGAGGCATCGATTTCAAATAGGGCACTACTTCGGATGTGATTCACCATGTACTGTGCATCTGAGACTGTTGTTACGGGGTCTTTACGCCCTGCAATAACAAGTAAAGGTACGTGAATGCTTTCGAGTTTTTCACGTAAATCCGCTTTAGCCAAAGCTTCACAACAACTCGCATAACCTTCTGGGCTGCCAGCACCTAAGTCGTTTGAAAGCGCTGCTACAGTTGCTGCGTTGCTTTGGATAAAGGGTTCGGTAAACCAACGGCTCGCAGCCGTTGATGCAATTGGTTCTAAACCATGGGTACGTACTAACGATGCACGATCATTCCATGCCAGTTCACTGCCAATTTTGGCTGAGGTATTACATACAATGGCACGGTGAAAACGTTCAGGTTTATGAATGACTAACCACTGACCTGTAAGCCCGCCCATTGAGATACCGCAAAAAATGGCTTTCTCAATATTTAAATGGTCCAATAAATGTATCAGGTCTAGACCAAGTTGTTCAATATCATAAGGCCCTTGAGGCGCAGAAGACTGGCCATGCCCGCGAGTGTCATAGCAAATCACAAAATAATTTTTCTGGAAAAAAGTAATTTGTGGTTTCCACATGTTGAAGTTCGTGCCTAGCGAGTTTGAAAAAACGATCGCAGGATTTTTGGGGTCACCAAAGGTCTGATAGTGAATTTCGGCATTATTTGAAGTAAAACTTGGCATATACTTTTCCTTAATTCATTAAAAATTTTTGAGTGTCTCTACTGTTGTTATCAGCAAAACGTGTTATGAGCAGAAACACCTCGTCAGATCAGAAGAAGGGTTAAACCCGCTGAATAATCATTGCAATACCTTGACCGACACCAATGCACATTGAACACAAGGCATAAGTTCCACCGCTTTGTTCGAGTTGGTTTAAAGCTGTGGTGACTAAACGTGCACCCGATGCACCCAATGGATGACCGATCGCAATCGCACCACCGTTTGGATTCACTTGTGTTGTGTCATCTGCCAGACCTAAATCACGAGTAACGGCCAGTGCTTGTGCCGCAAAAGCTTCATTCAACTCAATCACATCCATCTGCTCGATGCTGAGATTGGCTTGTTTGAGTAACTTTTTGATGGCAGGTGCTGGTGCAAAGCCCATGATGCGCGGTTCTACACCCACTGCTGTTGAAGCAATGATTTTAGCACGCGGTTTAAGTTGGTACTGCTGAATCGCTTGTTCCGAAGCAATCAGTACAGCAGCCGCACCGTCATTGATGCCTGACGCATTCCCCGCAGTGACGGTGCCTTCTGCTGTCACGACTGGCTTGAGTTTGGTTAAACCTTCCAAGGTGGTCGATGCACGTGGATGTTCATCCGTGTCGACCACAATCGGATCACCCTTACGCTGTGCAATACTCACAGGAATGATCTCATGTGTAAAAAAGCCTTGAGCTTGCGCGGTTGCGGTGCGCTCTTGACTCGTCAAGGCAAACTGGTCTTGATCTGCACGATCAATATTAAATTGTTGTGCCACGTTCTCCGCGGTTTGCGGCATGGTCTCTACACCATACATCGCTTTGAGCTTCGGATTGATAAAACGCCAGCCCATGGTGGTGTCTTCAATCTTCTGGCTACGGCCATAGGCGGTTTCTGACTTACCCATCACAAAAGGTGCACGAGACATACTTTCGACGCCACCTGCAATGATTAAATCCGCTTCACCTGCTTTAATCGCACGGGCTGCCATGGCAATCGCATCGAGTGATGAGCCACATAAACGATTCACAGTCGTGGCAGGAACTTCAACAGGTAAACCTGCAAGGAGTGCAGACATACGACCCACATTACGGTTATCTTCACCGGCTTGGTTGGCACAACCATAAATCACGTCATCGACTTGGGTCCAATCTACACTTGGATTACGTTGCATTAAGGCTTGAATTGGCACTGCACCCAAGTCATCGGCACGGATCGGAGCGAGTCCACCTGCATAACGGCCGAATGGGGTACGAATGGCATCGATAATATATGCGTCTTTCATGTTTAATCTTGTCCTTTAAAACGGGACTCTGCTGATAGATCAACTGTATCTAGTCACGACGGAGTCTTATCGTGTTCAGTCAAATAGCAGTAACTCGTTCTCGTCCCTTTTTTAAAAAAGGGACCAAAAACTTTGTCATCAACAAAACCTGTTCACTCACAGCAATTTTCCACTGCTGTTGCAAAAACAATATTTTTAAAGCGCTCGACAGGTTGTTGATGACTATAAGCTCTAGCAAATTTTTCTGAAATTTACTGTGTCGCATCCACCAATGGAGCACCCGTCATCGCCTGCAATTCTGCAAAGCTTAGACCGTCGACTTTCTCAATCACTTTTAAACCGTCTGCGGTGACATCAATCACACACAGGTCAGTGTAGATACGATCGACACATTTCAAACCTGTCGCTGGATAGCTCAGTTCAGCCACGATCTTCGGTTCACCCTGTTTGGTGACATGGTCGGTGGTGATAAAGACTTTCTTGGCACCGACGGCTAAGTCCATCGCACCACCGACGGCAGGAATCGCATCGGGTGCACCGGTATGCCAGTTGGCCAAGTCACCATTGGCTGCCACTTGAAAGGCACCTAATACTGCAATATCTAAGTGACCACCACGCATCATGGCAAAAGAATCGCCATGGTGGAAAAAAGCACCGCCTTCGAGCATGGTCACATATTCTTTACCCGCATTAATCAACTCAGGGTCTTCTTGACCTTTTTCAGGTGGTGGACCAAAAGCCAATAAGCCATTTTCAGAATGTAAGAATACGTCTTTGTCACTTGGTAAGTAACTGGCAATCTTGGTCGGTAAGCCAATCCCGAGATTGACATACGCACCATCTGGAATATCTTGTGCGACACGTTCTGCAATTTGGTTACGGCTGAGTTTTTGATAGCTCATGAAAGTCTCCCGATTACACAGCAACTGGTTCAGGCTGAACCTGCACCACATGTTGAACAAAAATACCTGCGGTGATGATGTGTTCAGGGTCTAAAGCCCCCAGTTCCACCACTTCAGACACTTGTGCAATAGTCACGCCTGCGGCCATGGCCATAATCGGGCCGAAGTTACGTGCTGATTTGCGGTAGACCAAGTTACCCCAACGGTCGCCTTTCTGTGCTTTAATCAGAGCAAAGTCAGCTTTGATTGGATATTCCAGTACATAATCTTTCCCGTCGATGTGACGGGTTTCTTTGCCTTCGGCCAATAAGGTGCCGTAGCCAGTTGGGGTGAACACTGCACCGAGTCCCATACCTGCGGCTTGGATACGACAAGCCAAGTTGCCTTGAGGAACCAGTTCCAATTCAATTTTGCCTGCACGATAGAGTTCATCGAAGACCCAAGAGTCGGACTGACGCGGGAACGAACAGATGACTTTTTTCACGGCACCTGCTTTGAGGAGCTTGGCTAAACCATAGTCACCATTACCAGCATTGTTACTGAGGATGGTAAGGTCTTTAATACCGAGTTGAATTAACCCATCGATCAGTTCAGCAGGTTGTCCTGCTGTACCAAAACCACCAATCATGATGGTTGAGCCATCCTTTATTTGTGAAAGTGCTTCTGTTAAAGAAGCTGAACTTTTATCAATCATAATATTGTCCTAGGCACAGCGTACCTATTAACTTTTAGAACTTGGATTGGAGCTTGGAGTTGAAGCTAAAGCTGAAACGTCAGGACTACGTTTGGTTAAAATCAGATGCGCAGTTAAACCAATAACGATGCCCCAAAAAACGGAACTTAGACCCAAAAAGTGCATACCTGAAGCTGTAGCTAAAAAAGTAATGAGGGCAGAATCTCGTTGAGATTCATCTTTCATGGCTACAGCAATATTGGTTGAAATTGCACCCAATAAGGCCAAGCCAGCCAATGCGGCAACAAGTTCTTTTGGTAGCAAGCTGAAGAGCAGAACGATACTGCCTGCAAACAAACCACCTAAAATATAGAAAATGCCGTTAGCAACGCCTGCGATATAACGCTTTTCTTTTAACTCATGCGCATCTTTGCCCATACACAGTGCAGCCGTAATTGACGCCAAAACGATGGTAATGCCACCTACACATGCAACAGCTAAAGACGCAATACTGGTGGTGGTGATAATCGGCTTGGCAGGCATGTCATAACCACTCAGTTTCATGATGGCCATGCCCGGTAAAAACTGTCCCGTCAGACTGACTAAAATCAAAGGCAGGGCAAGGTTTAAGGTTGAGTGCCAAGTCCATTCAGGGCTGATGAACTGAGGAATAGCAAGTTGGACATCTAAGCTCACCGCATTCATTTCACCAAGCCCAAAGCTCAAGGCCACACCTGAAAGCAGTACCCAAAGCATGCTATAACGTGGTGAAATTCGTTTTGCGACTAAAAAGACAAACAGCATGCTAAACACAATAATCGGCATACTGTTAGTTGCGCTAAACAGACCTAAACCAAACTGAAATAGAATACCTGCCATCATCCCAGCAGCCACCGACTGCGGAATCCATTTCAACAATTTATCGAAGTAACCACTGATCCCAATCAGAAGAATCACCACAGCTGAGGTGATATAAGCGGCTACAGCTTCATTCAGGCTAATATTCGGAAACAGCGTGACCAACAAAGCCGTACCCGGCGCAGACCATGCGGTAATTACAGGGACTTTAAACTTAATGGATAGAAAGATCCCTGCCACAGCTGCTCCAATAGAAATACCCCAAATCCATGAAATCATCATGGTCGGGGAAACCTGAGCTTGTTGCGCAGCCTGAAAGAAGATAATGAGTGGTCCTGAATAGGAAATCAGCACCGCCAAAAATCCTGCGACAGTGGCTGAAATAGACCAATCTTCTTTCAAAGTTTTAAACAGGGTAGCCATTCATTTGCCTCCATGCAGACATGATCCTGTATATAAAAGTAATGTAACGATCAATTAGCCTTGATCGCCACCGCCGACAGGAACAACTGTACCTGTCATATATGACGAATCATCTGAAGCAAGGAATACAATCGCATTCACTTGTTCCTGAATCGTGCCATAACGGTTCATAAAACTACGATCAATGGTTTGATCGACCACTTGTTGCATCCACAGTTTTTCATTTTCAGACAGTGGATTTGCATTACGTGGCACTTTACGCGGCGGTGCTTCGGTTCCACCTGTCGCAACTGCATTCACTCGGACCCCATCTTTGGCATGCTCAAAAGCAAGTGATGCAGTAAGGGCATTAACCCCACCTTTGGAGGCCGAATAGGGCACACGGTTAATGCCACGAGTCGCTATAGAAGACATATTTACAATCGTACCTTTCTGATTTTTAATCATTTCAGGTAAAACAGCACGACAACACCACAGCGTTGGAAATAATGAGCGATTCACTTCTTTGATGATTTCTTCTTCAGAAAACTCTTCAAAAGGTTTCATCCAAATTGCACCGCCGACGTTGTTGATGAGCACATCGACACGGCCATAGACTTCAAGTGCTTTGTCTACAACACTTTGAGCACCTGCGAAGGTTTCAAGGTTGGCTTTGACTGTTATTGCATCGCCTTGATGTGCTTCAATTTCTGCTAATGTTTCATCGACATAGTCAGATAAGTCGGCTAAGACAACTTGCGCACCTTCATCAGCCACTTGGAGTGCAACACCGCGACCAATGCCTTGAGCGGCACCAGTCACAATCACTACTTTGTTTAAAAATCTTTGACGATCAGACATGATAAGTGGCCCCAATCAGTTTGCAGAGAATTTTTCAAACAGGAAGTTTGCAGGTTTTACACCTTCGCTATCTAACCAACCACGAACGGCATCAACCATAGGGACAGGACCACAAAGGTAGACATCAACATCACCGCCATTGAGCCATTCATTGTCAATATGGCCAGTCACATAGCCTTTACGCTCATGTGCAGAGTCTGGACTTGCAACCACAGTACGGTATTCAAACCATGGCAGTTTAGCTTGGAGGGCATTGAGTTGTTCTAAAGCAACTAAGTCGAAGTCATTGGTAACACCAAACACCAAACGAACAGGGTGTTCAGCCCCTTTTTCTTCTAAAATCTGCAGCATAGACATAAAAGGGGCAATCCCTGTACCGCCTGCAAGCATGACGACAGGACGAACCACATTACGCAGGTAAAAGCTACCAAATGGACCAGTAAAAGTCATTTTGTCACCGGCTTTGGCAGCACCACTTAAAAAGCTACTCATTTTGCCATTCAGCACATTACGTACAACAAAGCCAGTTAAACGGTTGCCTGGTTTCGAGCTAAATGAATAGGAACGAGTTTCTGCTGTCTCTGGGATGCCGACGTTGACATATTGACCAGCAAGGAAGTGAATGTCAGGTTGACCTTCATCAAGCTGAATATCAAAAGTAATGGTCGATTCTGATAAGTTTTCAACAGCGACTAAAGTGCCTTGATACTGATGAATTTCGGTTTTGCAGACTTCAGATGAAGCTTGAATTTGGAATACGGCATCCGAGCTTGGACGGCATTGGCAAGCCAAAATATAGCCTTGTTCCGCTTCTTCGGGCGTTAACGCATCTTCAATATACGTCTCTTCAGGCATGTCATAACTACCAGATTCGCAAAAAGCGCGGCAAGTCCCACAGGCACCATCACGGCAGTCTAGCGGAATGTTAATTTTTTGGCGGTAAGCGGCATCTGATAAAGACTCACCTTGAGTCACGGTAATAAAACGCGTTACGCCATCTTCAAATTGAAGTGCAACATTGTGGTTTGACATGGCTGAATATCCTTTAAAAACGTTGAAACTTGGAACTCTCAGCCAAAACTCCATTTGGCTGAAAGCATACTAAGGATGTGTGGCTAAAATTTAGAGGTGATAAACATCAATCACTTGGTTGATGTAATCGTTTTTCAGTACCACGTATTTACTTAAAATTTGTGGTTTTTCACCTGAAAAATCAATTTCATAACGTGACATCCCAAAGTAGCTATAACTGGTTTTGTAGCGGAAGCTCAGCGTATTCCAGTTAAAGCGGACGGTAACTTTATCGCCATCACGCCCAATCACCTCGATATTGTTCACATTGTGACAAGTACGTGTGTCTGGCATGGTCGCAGAAGAGCGTTCAGTTTTAATGCGGAACACACGGTCTTCTAAACCTTGACGGTCTGGGTAGTAAATCAGGGAAATTTCAGACTGCGGATCTGTAGTCAGGGTATCGTCGTCATCCCATGCAGGCATCCAAAACGATGCTGAAGGGGCATAACATGCAAGCCAATCGTCCCATTGCTCATCATCTAAAAAGCGTGCTTCTTGATACAGAAACTGACTGATTTGTTCGATGCTAACGGTATTGAGTGTTGTAGGAGCATTCATGCCACTTCTCCTTGTTCATTTGCAGTTTCAACAGCCAGTGCTTTTTCATTGGCAATTGCAATTTTCATCATGTCTAACCAGTGTTGGTGCTGGGCAAGGTAGAGGCCTTCATCTTCAGTTTTGACACCTGAAAGCTTTGGTTTTAGACCAATTTCATTGGCAGCATCATCTGGGCCATGAATCCAATGTTTTGAACCGCGGCACATATCATTCCATTCCAGTTCAATGCCTGCGTAGCCCGCTTGGCATGCACGGAATTCTTCTAAATCATCTGGTGTAGCCATACCTGAGGCATTGAAGAAGTCTTCGTACTGGCGAATACGGCGCGTACGAGCTTCCGCGTTTTCACCTACAGGTGCGATACAGTAAATGGTGACTTCAGTTTTATTGACTGAAATTGGGCGAAGTACGCGAATTTGTGAACCGAACTGATCCATCAAATACACATTTGGATAAAGACATAAGTTACGTGAACGCTCAATCATCCACTTCGACATTGCTTCGCCAAATTTTTCAGAATATTCGTCGGATTTCGGGAAGTTTGGACGGTCTTCTGGGTTAGCCCATTGTGTCCAAAGCAGCATGTGACCATTGTCAAAACCATATGAGCCACCGCCTTGTTTACCCCAAGCGCCTGCGCTCATGGCACGGATGTTGTCACCCGCTTGTTTTTCTTTACGTTGTTGAGTGGTCGCTGCATAGTTCCAGTGCACCGCAGAAACGTGATAACCATCTGCACCATTTTCTGCAGTGAGTTTCCAGTTGCCTTCATAGGTGTAGGTAGATGCACCACGTAAAACTTCAAGACCTTGCTCAGACTGATCCACAATCATGTCAATGATTTTGCTGGTTTCGCCTAAGTACTCTTCTAAAGAGGGAACATCTGGATTTAAGCTGCCGAACAAGAAACCTTTATAGTTGCCAAAACGTGCAACTTTTTTCAGATCATGTGAACCTTCATGGTTAAAACAGTCTGAATAACCTGCGTCTGCTGGGTCTTTTACTTTTAAAAGTTTGCCAGAGTTATTAAATGTCCAACCATGGAAAGGGCATGTATAAGTTGCTTTATTGCCACGTTTATTACGACAAAGCTGTGCACCACGGTGTGAACAGGCATTGATCATGGCATTGAGTTCACCATTACGGTTACGTGCAATCAGAATCGGCTGACGGCCAATATACGTCGTGTAATAGTCATTGTTATTTGGAATTTGGCTTTCATGTGCCAAGTAAACCCAGTTACCCTCGAAGATATACTTCATTTCTAGGTCAAAAAGGGCTTGATCAGTAAACACTGAACGATGAAGTTTGAATTCGCCTGTTTCAAAGTTGTCGACAAGTAATTCGTCGATACGATCGAGATGGCTAGTATTAATAACTGGGATACGTGGCATGTCCGTTCTCCGACTTTCCAAAAGTGAGGAAGTCCCCGAAATGCGACTTTGCAGTGGCTATTTCGGTTCCAAGGGTAATTAAGCGCTAGCGCGACGACGTTCAACTTCAGTTGATGGTGCAGCCGCTTGGTCTTTCACCAGTTCAACATTGAATTGAATGTGTTTGAATGGACCAGTTAAACCACGGCGTGCAATTTCAGCTTCATCGGTAATATCGACAGCGGTAGCCACTAAGCCTTCACGTGTTGCAAATGCAAAGTCATCCCACAGGTATTGGTCACCCTCAATGTTGAATTGGGTGGTTAACTTACGGTAGCCTGGCGCAGATACGAAGTAATGTACGTGCGAAGGGCGGTTACCGTGACGGCCTAACTTGTTCAATACAAATTGAGTTGTCCCTTCTGGTGGGCAACCATAACCAACAGGCATCGTGGTGAGAGCAACGTATTTACCATCTTGGTCACTCATGATTGAACGACGTAGATTGAAGTCTGATTGTGACTTATCGAAGAAAGAATAGTTGCCTAAGCTATTGGCATGCCAAACTTCAACTTTTGCACCTTCAATAATCTGACCATCAGTGTCAGTCACTGTCCCTTCAATAATTAAAGTCGGAATTTTGCCTTCTTCAGAACCATCATCCATACGCGCAAAACCAACCGATTCAGGTGCGCCAGCCACGTATAAAGGACCTTCGATGGTACGTGGTGTTCCGCCTGTAATGCCTGCTTTGGCATCGGCTTCATCTGCACGTAAGTCGAGGTAGTGTTCAAGACCAAGACCAGCCGCAAGTAAACCAAGTTCATTGGCTTGGCCTGCATCCGTAAAGTATTCAAGACCTTTCCAAACTTCAGTTTGGCTCAAATCTAAGTCTTCAATAGCTTGGAATAAGTCACCCAATAAACGAACCACAATTTGTTGAGTACGGGCGTCTACAGAACCTGTTGCTGTATCCACATTCATTGTTTTGACTAATGCATCAATCTGTTGACGATTCATACTATTGCTCCTTAAGTATGTTTGCTGTGTGGTGGCTAGCTTTATGAATAGGTTGAAAAGCTTAGCTGCCACGTTCCTTGTTAATTTCTTTCACTAGATCATTCATTAGGTTCCAGTGATTAAATTGCATAAAATCTTTTTTCAATTAACGATCATCTTCGCGAATAGACGATGGATGTCGGTTTAAAGGCATCACTTCAATATTCATATACGGGTACAGGGGTAAACCTTGCAAAATGTTGTGTAGCTCTTCATTGCTGTCTACATCAAAAATGCTGATGTTTGAGTACTGACCTGTAATACGCCAAATATGTCGCCATTTGCCTTGAGCTTGTAGCTCTTGCGAATATGCTTTTTCGACTGCTTTAATTTCACTGGCAGTTTCAGCAGGCATATCCAGTGGAATGTTTACATCCATACGTACGTGAAAAAGCATGTATAACTCCTAAACGGTTAAGACGTCGCTTAAGCGCGGCGTAGCTGATCAATCTTGCTTTCATCCAATTCAATACCGAGTCCTTTGCCTTGGGGTAAATGCAAAGCGAAGTCAGTGTATTGAAGTGGGGTTTTTAAAATATCTTGGGTTAACAGCAGTGGGCCGAATAGCTCGGTGCCATAAGCTAAATTTTCAAAGGTCGAGAACAAATGTGCCGAAGCAATCGTGCCGACTGCACCTTCAAGCATGGTTCCGCCATACAAATCTATACCGGCTAAGTTGGCAATCTTCGCGACTTCATGACCTTCGATTAGCCCACCAGACTGAGCCACTTTGACTGCAAAAACAGAGGCCGCATTGGTTTTGGCTAAACGGTAGGCTGAGCTTGGTCCCATGAGCGATTCATCCGCCATAATGGCAAGATCAAAACGTCGTGTTAAACGCTGCATCGCATCAATGTTGTCGATTGCACAGGGCTGCTCAATCAAGTCAACACCACCATTTTGTAGGAGTTGAATGCCTTTAATCGCATCTAGCTCAGACCATGCACGGTTCACATCGACACGGATGGAAATGTCTGAACCCAGCGCTTGTTTAATCGCAAGAACATGTTCAACATCTTCTTCTACACGGCGTGAACCGATTTTAAGTTTAAAAATATTGTGACGTTTTGCCTCAATCATTTTTCGGCCTTCAGCAATATCTTTTTCAGTGTCACCAGATGCCAACACCCAAAGTACAGGTAAGCTGTCACGTAAGCGGCCACCCAATACTTCAGAAAGGGGTAAATCTAAACGTTGCGCTTGGATGTCGAGTAGAGCAGTTTGAATTGCACATTTAGCAAAACGGTTACCATTAATATTCTTTTTCAAAGCACGCATGGTTTGTGCGATGTTTTGAGCTTTAAGGGACTTCAATAAAGGTGCAAAATAAGTTTCAATATTGGTCTTAATACTTTCTGGGCTTTCTTCACCGTAGCCCAGTCCGCCAATTGTTGTCGCTTCACCCCAACCGACAAAGCCATCTTCAGTGCTGATTTTCACCAAGACAAGCGTTTGCGTTTGCATAGTCGCTACCGCCATTTTGTGTGGGCGAATAGTGGGGATTTCGACGAGTAAGGTTTCTATAGATTTATACATCTTAACTCTGCGCAGCCTTGCGTTGTGTACCTGATTTGATATACCTTAAAAGAATAAATATGAACTGTCGAAGATCAAATTAGCATTTTAATATATCTTAAAGGTATAAATAGTCATGGAATTGAGACACCTCCGCTACTACGTAGCTGTTGTAGAAGAGCAGAGTTTTACCAAAGCTGCTGAAAAATTATTCATTGCACAGCCTCCTTTAAGCCGCCAGATACAAAATCTAGAGGCTGAATTGGGGGTGCAATTATTTGAACGTGGCAGCCGTCCACTCAAGACCACGGAAGCAGGACAATTCTTCTATCAACACGCGGTTAAACTTTTGTCTAATGCCGAAGAAGTCAAAGCCATGACACAGCGTGTAGGCTTGGTTGAAAAAACGGTGACCATGGGCTTTGTGGGATCGTTGTTATATGGGTTATTGCCTAAAATTGTGTATTTATTTCGCCAACAGCAAGCGCATTTAAAAATCGAATTGATTGAAATGAGTACCAAAGACCAAATTCAGGCCTTAAAAGAAGGGCGGATTGATGTTGGTTTTGGACGTTTACGCATTTCCGATCCTGCTGTGCGTCGGGTTTTACTACGTGAAGAACCGTTGATGTTAGCGGCACATTCTAGTCATCCTTTGACGGCGCAAAAACAAGGCGTGTATTTGGCTGATTTGGTTGATCAAAACTTATTTCTTTATCCAAGTCATCCCAAGCCAAACTTTTCTACCCAAGTCCAAGGGCTGTTTTCAGAATATGGGCTGGAACCTAAACATTTAAAAGAAGTCCGTGAAATACAGTTGGCACTGGGGTTAGTTGCAGCTGGAGAAGGAATCTGTGTGGTTCCAGAAAGTGCACGAACCATTCAACTGCCGCATTTGAACTATATTCCAATCTTAGATGATGCAGCGACTAGCCCCATTTTCCTGGCTATTCGTTCCATGGATGAAAGCGAGGACATTCGTTCATTATTTGATTGTATTTATCAGGTCTATGACCTTGAAGCGATCAAATATGACCGTGCATTTATCTAAGCTTGGGGATTTAAATTCCACGATACTTTTAACGTCTACATTTTAAATAGAGCCATTACAGCCATCCTTGGGGATGGCTTTTTTATAGTCATTTTCGCTTGGTTTTGCTTATTTTCTGTCTCTTACTGAAATTATGGCTGATATAAGCTATTTATTTAAAACAATAAAAACCTTAACCGACCTTAAAGGTATAAATATAGAGTTATTCGGTTTTGGACAAGAAAGCTACTTTTGCTGCAATGTGCACAGCAACAAACATTCGCAAGCAGGAGGCTTAAAGTGAATACAAATCCAGTTAACATCAACACGGTGGTCGATGAAGCCAAATTTACGCCCTTTCATTGGAGTGTACTCATTTGGTGTCTACTGATTATTATTTTTGACGGTTATGATTTAGTCATCTATGGCGTGGCACTGCCACTTCTGATGCAAGAGTGGGGGCTCAGTGCAGTACAAGCAGGCTTACTTGCGAGTACAGCATTGTTTGGCATGATGTTCGGTGCAATGAGCTTTGGTACGTTGTCTGACAAATTGGGCCGTAAAAAGACCATTATGATTTGCGTGGCTATTTTTAGTGGCTTCACCTTTCTAGGCGCATTTGCAAGCAATCCTATTGAGTTTGGTATTTTACGTTTTCTTGCAGGACTTGGCATTGGTGGGGTGATGCCAAACGTGGTCGCACTCATGACTGAATATGCTCCGAAGCGTATTCGTAGCACACTCGTTGCGGTTATGTTCAGTGGTTATGCTATTGGTGGCATGACCTCAGCTTTACTGGGTGCATGGTTAGTAACAGACTATGGTTGGAAAATCATGTTCTATATCGCCATCATTCCATTTTTGGCTTTGCCGATTCTTTGGAAGTTTTTACCTGAGTCTTTAATGTTCCTGACTAAAAAAGGCGAAACTGAAAAAGTCCGTGAAATTGTGCAAAAAATTGCACCTGAGCAAGCGATTCAGCCTGACACGACATTTAAGCTCAATGAACCTGTTGCTGGTGATGATGCTCCATTAAAAGCATTGTTCCAACAAGGCCGTACCTTTAGCACCATGATGTTTTGGGTGGCATTCTTTATGTGCCTGCTCATGGTCTATGCGCTTGGAAGCTGGTTACCAAAACTGATGATTCAAGCGGGCTATTCGCTTGGTGCAAGTATGATTTTCTTATTTGCTTTAAATATTGGCGGTATGGTTGGAGCGATTGGCGGTGGTGCGCTCGCAGACCGTTTCCACTTAAAACCAGTTTTAATGACGATGTTCACCGTGGGTGCTATTGCACTAATTCTACTTGGTTTCAACAGTCCACAAATGGTGCTGTACGGTTTAATTGCAATTGCGGGCGCAGCAACCATTGGTTCACAAATTCTACTGTATACCTTTGTTGCACAGTTCTATCCAACTGCGGTGCGCTCTACAGGTATGGGCTGGGCTTCAGGCATAGGACGCATTGGCGCAATTGTTGGACCAGTATTAACAGGTGCATTATTAACTTTTGAGTTGCCACATCAAATGAATTTTCTCGTGATTGCGATACCTGGTGTAATTGCGGCTTTGGCAGTGTTTATGGTCAACTTGAAAGTGTCTGTAGATGGTGAAAAAACCAAATCAAAACAAGTGTTTGATGCAGTTAAATCGACAGCCAATTAAATAATATTGAACCCATGAGTCTAGTGCATTAGTAGTAGGCTCATTTCAAAAACTGTATGAACTGTTAAAATCAATTTGCTTTTTAGAAGTTGTTTTTTAACGCGATTTTTAATGCGATAAAAAGTTTCATTTTAAAGTATTAAAAGAAATGCATTGCGTTAGAAAACAGCGATGAAAAAGAGAGCTAAATATTAAAGAGTAAAAGTCAGGACAGACTTAAATACACAGGACCCGTGTTAAATGAAACAATTTAAGAAGAACGTTTTAGTTGTTACTTTATCCATGTTAAGTAGTGCAGCATTACATGCACAAACCAATACAACGGCAGAGATTGAGCAACTTAGAAATGAAATTAATGCGTTAAAACAAATGCTTCAACAGAATACGCAGCAACAACAGCAGCAAGCTGTTCAATTGAGCGCTGTTGAACGCCAAGTGTTGACGACGCCAAAAACGGTTGAAAAAACGGGTTTAGGTTTGACCAAAGGTGGGGCAGAGTTCAACTTATACGGTAATGTTCGAATGGACGCATCGTATCAATCTGAAGGCGGTAGCAAAGACATGCCTTATAACCAAATCAATAGTGTACCTTTAGAAGGAAATGCTGAAAATAGCGATCGTTTAAGATCAACCCTTTCAGCAACGCGATTAGGTTTGGACTTTAAAGCGCCTGTAGCCGATCAGAACTTAAATGCCAAAATTGAGGTCGACTTTTTAGGCGGTGCAAACCTTGATAATTTACGTATTCGTCATGCGTATTTAAACTATGGTAACTGGTTAATTGGTCAAACATGGTCAAACTTTGCGACTCCAGACTATATCCCTGAAACGATTGACGCTTTGGCTTATGTGGGTGCTTCAATTAAACGTACTCCTCAAGTGCGTTATACCCATAAATTCACGCCAAATACTAACTTAGTCGCGGCAGTGGAAGACCCGAAAGATGCCAGCATGAGCCAACGTATGCCTGCATTTACAGGACGACTGAATCATAAGTTCAATGATGCACTTTCAGTCAGTGGGCGTGCAATGGCACATGAAAAACGCATTCAAAATCAAGAAGAGTGGGCGTATGGCGTAGGCGTTGGTGCCAAATTTGATATCACCCCAGTAACTTCTGTAAAAGCCGACTACTACCATGTCAAAGGTGATAGCAGCTTTGTATCCTTTACTAACCCTGGCGTAGTTGCAACAGGCACAAGTATTGAACAAAGTGAGTTTGACTCAATTACTGTCGGTTTAACACAGAAGTTTAATGACAAATTACGTGGTACTTTGGCTTATGGTTATATGACTTTTGATAAAAATCAGGACTACCTTGATGCTGTAGCTGATGATACCAAAATCAATAAAAACTTATGGCAAGCATGGGGTAATTTATTCTATAGCCCAGTTCAGCCTGTTAGCCTTGGCGTAGAGTATGTCTACGGTGAGCGTGAAGCGTTTGCACCTGCGGCAAATGGTAGTAAAAAAGGTCAAGACAACCGTGTGAACTTGGTTGCGATTTATAACTTCTAATACTTGAAGTGAAATTTCACATAGAAGCCGAAGGATAACTCCTTCGGCTTTTTATGTATTGCCGTTTAATTTACTCGATACTCAGTTTTGAAAAGATGTTGCACATGTAATGCAATAGTCGAAGTTTCATCAGAACTTAAGTTATTTGTCACATAAGAATAAGTCATGAAAATAAAGCACATGTGTTGTCATCAACGGGTTACATTAGGTGAGGTAAGTAACTGTATATAGAGTACTTGATGACAATAACATGGATTCTTTTTACGCTTATGGCCGCTTTTATGCAGGCTTGGCGCAACGCTTTTCAAAAGCAACTCAGTACAACTGTTGATGTTTATGGAGTGACTCTAGCACGGTTCATCTTTGCTCTACCTTTAGCACTGATTTACATCAATTGTCTTTACCATTTCCAACCTGTAATAGAGTCCGTCCATTTCAATCTCCATTTTGCTATTTATGTGCTTATTGCGGCGTTGAGCCAAATTGCCGCAACAGCCTTGATGGTTCAGCTTTTTAAGCAAAAAAATTATGCGATTGGAGTGGGGCTTGCTAAAAGTGAGGCAGTACTTGCCGCGATTATCGCCGTGGTCTTTTTATCCGATCATTTAAGCCTTTTAGGCTGGTTCGGGGTTGCTGTCGGAGGCTTCGCAGTATTTTTAATGTCTAAAGGGCGGGACTTTTCTGATTTTTCCGTACCAACCTTATGTATAGGTATCGGTAGTGGTTTATGTTTTGCCATTACCTCGCTCTTGGTACGTGAGGCCAGTTTAGAACTAACAAATTTACCGTTTATTCACCGCGCAGCTTGGGTGCTTTTAATGGTGATTGCGACACAGTGCTGTTTACTTTTAATGTATTTGGGAATATTTCGCCGTGCAACATTATGGGCCATGTGGCAGCGTATTGGACTTACATTTCGTGTCAGCCTCTGTAGTTTTTTGGCGTCACTGGGTTGGTTTAGTGCCATGAGTATGCAGTCCGTGCCCATTGTAAAAACTTTGGGGCAGGTTGAGATTATTTTTAGTATGTTAATTTCAGCCTACTTCTTTAAAGAAAAGCTGGCACGTGCTGAACATCTCGGTATTGTATTGGTGGTGATTGCAGCGTTTTTAGTGATTTGGGCTTGAAGTCTGATCTTCACATAGCTAATGTCATTCTTTTGTAATGACATTAGCCATTCAAAATATAATTTAACTGCCGTTTTACTAGTCTTCAACTCAAAAAATAGAGACTAAACCCATGTCTAGGTTTAATCTCTAAAGTGTGTTTTTCTCGTGAGATTTAATTCTGTAGCCAAAATTTAGATGTTGATATTAGTGCAACAAGCTTCAGATTTTTACTGAAGAAGGTAGTTTTGATCTGCACCGACAAAGAAAATCACACCTATACAAAAAAGCCCACAGTAAATCGCGAACCAGATAATCATGTTTTTAAATGCTTTATCTGAAATTGAACTATCTGCATATTTTGCTGGTTTTTTTGAGTCTAGATCTTTCATGGTTACTGCACTCAACTGAGGTGATGAGTACATTATGTAAAGCAAACGACTGATGAAACAGATACAAAACAAGATTAAAAAAATATAACAGATGAAGCAGAATTGCTCATGACTGTTATATTTTAAACCTGTGGGGGACACAGTATGCAGATATCATTAACTTGCGTTAGTTTTTAGAGTCCTATCACTTAAAAATACAAAAAAAATAAAAATAATCTTATATTTAAAATACCACTCATGAATTCTATACATACTGAATCATTAGAAATGATCATTTCATTCATGGCTGTAATTTTTGTACATTAACTAAAATAGCACCTTGTCTGCGTAGACTAGAGTACTTGAACCTTCAGCATGACGTTTAAGTGCAAAACGATATTTAGAACACTATATTTAGAGAGTATTATGAAAAATTTTGAAAATAAAGTGGCAGCGATCACAGGCGCAGGTTCAGGCATTGGGCAGCAGTTGGCGATTCAACTGGCTAAACAAGGTACACATTTGGCACTCAGTGATGTCAATGAACAAGGTTTGGCTGAAACCTTAAATCACGTCAAAGATTATCCTGTTTCAGTCACGCTCACAAAACTGGATGTTTCAGACCGTAAGGCAGTAGAGGATTGGGCAAAGCAGTGTCAGCAAGACTTTGGGCAGGTCAATTTCGTTTTTAATAATGCAGGGGTCGCGTTAGCGAGTACTGTTGAAGGCTTAAGCTATGAAGATGCCGAGTGGATTTTCAACATCAACTTTTGGGGTGTGGTATATGGAACCAAAGCTTTTTTACCCTACTTAAAACAAAGTGGATCTGGGCATATTGTGAATATCTCAAGTCTATTTGGGCTCACTGCTCAACCTACTCAGAGTGCCTATAATGCGACAAAGTTTGCTGTCCGTGGTTTTACCGAAGCACTGCGTCAAGAGTTAGATTTGCAAGACTGTGGCGTTAGCGCAACTTGTGTTCATCCGGGTGGTATACGTACCAATATCGCCAATAGTGCACGAATGAGTGACAGTATTCGTGCATTAGGTATGAACCCTGAGCGTGCTAGCCGTTCTTTCAATAAAATGCTTAAAACTCCGCCAGATGTGGCAGCACAGGCCATTTTAAAGGCTGTGAAAAAAGATGAGCGCCGTGTCTTAATTGGAACAGATGCCAAAATTATCGATCTCGTACAGCGTATTACACCAACAGGCTATACGCAGGCCATGAACTTTTTGACAGGAAAAAAACGCCGCAAATAAAGACGTATTCACATGAAAGATGATTTTATCGTTTTAACCGAGTATGCTAAATCGAGTAATTTTTAAATTAAAAAAAGCTTCGATTTCAATGGTGAAGCATTTCGTTAAATAAAATGATAAGGAGTCCTACATGAGTGGTTCTCATAACCATGATCACAGTCATGTTGAAGTGACTGCAAAAAATGCCAAGAAATTAACCATTGCACTTGCCCTGACGTTTACCTTCTTAATTGTAGAAGTGGTTGCAGGATTTATCACGCAAAGCTTGGCCTTACTGTCCGATGCAGCGCATATGTTTACCGATGCCGCTGCTTTAGCGATTGCTTTAGCAGCCATCAAAATTGGGCAAAAACCTGCCGACGATAAACGCACGTTTGGTTATCAACGGTTTGAAATTTTGGCAGCGTTGTTTAATGCCATGATGTTGTTTGTGGTGGCGATTTACATTTTATATGAAGCCTATCAGCGTTTTAGCCAACCACCCGAAATTCAAAGCTTGGGTATGTTGGTTGTCGCGGTTTTGGGTTTAATCATCAACCTAATTTCAATGAAAATTTTGGTGTCGAGCAGCCAAGACAGCTTAAATGTGAAAGGGGCATATCTTGAAGTACTGAGTGATGCCTTGGGTTCTGTGGGCGTGATCATTGGCGCACTGGTGATTTATTTCACAGGTTGGATGTGGGTAGATACTGTTATTGCGGTGTTGATCGGCTTTTGGGTCTTACCTCGAACTTGGGTGCTACTGAAACAAAGTATCAATATTTTGCTCGAAGGTGTGCCAAGTGAAATTGATATCGAATCTTTACGCAATGACTTGCTGGCTTTAGATGGAGTGCAAGGCATTCACCAGCTTAAAGTTTGGGCCATTACCTCTAAAAATGTGCATTTAACAGCGCATTTGATTGCACCCGATGTAGATCAGAGAGCTTTATACCACCAAGCTGTGGAGTTATTGGGGCATGAGCATGGGATTACGCAAGTGACTTTGCAGATTGAAGAAGATGAATGCCATCCACACCAACATGAACATAGTCATTAAAAAGACTTGACCTTAGACTTAGTCTAGGCTTTACAATAGCATCACTTTATTTTAGTACGACATTATGCGTTCTACCACGTGGATTAGCGTCTTAGTTGCTTTATTCATGTTCCAAAGTCTTTGGAACGTGGCGGCAGTTTTTTGCGTCCATGAAGAACAAAAAGCTCAAGTCGTGACACAACAAAGTTTTCATTTTGGCCACCATCAAACCACCTTGTGTGTGTCTGATGATAAGGCACACCAGCAAATCAGTGTTGATGACCATACTCAAACGGCAAATGATCAGTTTGAATTGGGTGAAGACCATCAAGATCATTTGCCCTCAATGGCTCATTTGATTATTCCGAAAGAAAAAAATTATCAACTGCCGCTCGCGCTTGAACTTCGTGAGCGTCCGCAGTTTTTTTGGCACAATGCTTATCAAGCCCCTGATTTATTGGGGCAACATCCTCCTCCTGAACTTTCCCCGCTACTGGTGGGGTAGCCTAAAACATTTCCCACCACTTCTTCTAAAAATTAGTGGGAAAAAGCATGTCGAATCAATTTAAGGCGTTTATACGCCAAGCCCTTGCTGTGGGCATAACAACAGCAGCGATGCAATGGAGTTTTGCCGAACCGATCAAGACTTTGGATGAAGCTTTAGCAAAAGTAGAGCGTTATCAAAACCAAAGTGACATTGGGCAACAACGTCAAAGCATTACAGAGCTGAACATCAAAAACAGTGGCCTATGGCAAAATCCTAGCTTAAATATCAATCAAGATGGTTTTGGTTCAAATACTGATCGTGAGCTCAGTATTTCCATCAGTCAGCCCTTAGATGTGTTTGGACAGCGTAAGCTCAATCAAAAACTCGCAGAAACAGCGCAGCAACAAGGACAGTTACAGCAACAACTGTGGACAGCACAAAGCCAATTGGTGGTGAAATTTGCATGGTCTCAGTTGGCTTTGGCACAAGTTGAAAAATCGCTGTACGCAGCACAACTCAAAGTGAGTCAAAACAATTTAGACAGTGCCAAAAAACGTTATCAGGCGGGCAGTATTGCTTTGGTTGACTATGAACGTGCGCAAATCGAAAGTTTGGATATGCAGCGCTTATACCAACAAGCGGTATTGGCAGAACAAGTAGCACAGCGTCAACTCTCAAACCTTTGGGGCGAAACCAAAGCCGACATTCAACTTAATGCGACTACCATGCCATGGCCAGATCAAAGTGAAGCCATAGTACAGCGCTATATTGCTGAAGGTTGGTTGGAAAAGCTGTATGCACTGAACGTTCAACAGTCCAATTTAAACATTGAAAGTTTAAAAGTGCAGGCGCGTCCCAATCCGACCTTAAATGTCGGCATGAAACGGAGTCAAGCACCGAATGAAAGTAGCGATACCACATTAGGTGTCGGCGTGGATATTCCGCTGAATATTTTTAACCGTCAGCAATATGAACCGTACCGGGTTTGTCGGAGATTTTTTTATTTAAGTTAGGCCACCTGACCTAACGGGTTAATCTTATCATAGTACATTGCTTCAAACTCAAAAGGCGATACATAACCCAGTGCACTGTGTACACGCTTTTTATTGAACCAATATACCCAGTTTAGTGTCGCAAGTTGTACATCTGCTAAACCTTGCCAATCTGCTTTTAAATATTCAATCACCTCTGTTTTGTATAAGCCATTCACCGTTTCAGCCAGAGCATTATCGTATGAATCACCAGTTGTACCGACTGATGCTCGTAAATTTGCAGCTTCTAAACGATTGGTATAGCGAATAGAAAGATATTGAACACCTCTATCTGAATGATGAATCACATTCTTAGGCATACCTCGATCGTGCAATGCTTGCTCCAATGCATCGAGCACCATATCTGTATTCATCCGTGTAGATACTTTCCATCCAACAATTGCTCGTGAGAACACATCAATAACAAATGCGGTATATACCCAGCCTGAATGAGTTTGAATATACGTAAAGTCACCCACCCATAGTTGGTTTGGATGATCAGCATTAAAATTACGTTTCACTAAATCATCTGCCCGTTTTTGGTCATCTCGGTTACGAGTAGTTTGTTTATTCTTACCACGCCAAACACCTTGTATACCTAGCTTTTGCATCAATCGAGCAACTGTACAGCGTGCAATAATATAGCCTTCACGTTTTAATTTTTGCCAGACTTTACGTACACCATATCGACCTGAACTTTCCTTCCAAATTCGTTTAATTTGTTCAGCATGATGCAAGTCATGTAAATCTCGTTTCGCTCGATGTTCTGGATTGTCCGCGAGATCTAAAGTCCGGTAATAGGTTGAAGGTGCGATAGGTAAAATTCTACAAATCGCTTCAACACCATATCGATCTTTATTGTTATGGATAAAATCCACCATTATTTGTGTGGGCGGTCGAGCTCCGCCTGGGCGAAAAAAGCGGCTGCTTTGCGTAGAATTTCATTGGCACGTTTTAATTCTTTAATTTCACGTTCCATTTGCTTCATTTTTTCTTGGTCAGATATCTGTTGTACTTTGGCAGGATTTAGTTGATCCAGATGCTTTAAATACCAAACACGCAATGTTTCAGGAGTACAACCGATTTTAGGAGCAATAGCTGTGATTGCTGCCCAAGTAGAAGGATAATCTTTTTCAGATTCAATTAGTAATTGAACCGCTCTTTCTCTGATTTCAGGGGTATATTTTAATTTTGTCATCGGGATAGTTTCTCAGAATATTGACTCTCCGACAAACCCGGTACGGTTCAATACAGCATTCCGATGGCTCAGCGTCAGCAAAGCCTGTTGAATCAGCAGCAACAGCGTGAGTTAAAACAGCAGATTTTAGATATCGCCAATGCCATGCATGAGCTCAAAGGACTAAAACAGCAGTTCAGTGCGATAAGCCAACAAACCACTTTGGCAGAACAAGTGCAAGTCCGCACGCTACAAGGTTTTAAAGCAGGAAAACTGTCCATTACCGACATTCAACAAGCCAACTTACAGCTGCAAAGCATTCGCCTTGGGCAGTTGCAGCTATTACGTCAAGCTTGGCAGACCGCATTGACCGCAGAAGCACTCAGCCTAGGCATTAGCTATGAACAGATCAGTAGTTCAGATGCTTATAGTCAAATCAGTAAAAATTCAATCGCACAAATACAAGACCTCATCCTTGGCGGAGCACAATAATATGCAACTAAAAAACCAATTTGGAAAAATATCACAGCCATTGATGATTGGGCTTTTGCTTCTAGTAACACTCCTTATTGCTATAGTAATTTGGTTTAGCTCGAAAGATAAAACCACTGATGAACATGCGCATGCAGAACATGAAGAATCTGAACATGCGGATGAACCCGAGGCAGAAAAAGGACATGCCGAGGAAGGTGAAATTCAACTGACAGCGCAGCAACTGACAGAGCAAGGCATTCAAATCGCTTCAGCTCAACAAGGTGTGGTGTCTCAGGTCACCGTTCTACCCGGAAAGCTTGTGGTCAATACCGATCAGCAAGCACATATTTCGCCAAACTTTGGTGGGCATGTGGAACAAGTGAATGTTGAACTTGGTCAAAACGTACAAAAAGGACAAACTTTGGCTGTACTGTCCGTCCCAGAACTGATTGATCAACAGGCCAATTTGCGAATGGCTCAAGCCAGTTTGGATTTGGCACGTCAAGATTATCAACGTGAACAGCAGTTATGGTCACAGGGCATTTCTGCCAAGCAAGATTACCAACGGGCAGAAAATGCTTACCGACAAGCGCAGATTACTGTGCAATCGATGCAAAGTCGCTTAAACGCCCTAGGGGCAACAGGTGGAGTAAATGGTCGTTTTGCCATTAAAGCACCCATTTCAGGTGTGATTAGCCAAAAAGATATCGTAGTGGGTGAAAACGTACAATTGGCCGATCAGCTTTTTGTGATTGAACAATTTAAAGAGTTATGGCTTGAGTTTAATCTGCCTGCTCAGTACTCAGGTCAGTTACAAGCCAATCAGAGTCTGACATTTAAGCCGAATGCTTCTGAGCAAAAATATGAAGCCATTATCCAAAGCTTAACCTCTCAAGCCGATGCACAAACAGGACGCTTGGTGGTACGTGCTAAATTAAAAAGCCAAGCGGCTGAACTACGTCCAAATGTTTTGGTGAATATCTTTTTAGACAATACCAGTTCAAAAACAGCACTTCGCGTCCATAAAAGTGCTATTCAAAACATTGAAGGTCAAACTTCGGTATTTGTGGTCGACGCTGAACAAAAAGGACAAGTGCATTTGAAAGCACAGCCCGTTCAGCTTGGGCAAGCTTCCAATGACGTGCAATGGGTGGAAGTGATTTCAGGCTTAACCGAAGGTCAGCGCTATGTCAGTCAAGGCAGCTTTGTCCTTAAGTCTGAACTAGAAAAAGGCGAGGCTGATCATGCACACTAATCATGATTTACCCAAGCCTGAGGGTTTGTTTGAACGAATTATTCAGTTCTCTATTCAAAATGCAATTTGGGTCATGCTCTTTGTATGCACGTGGATCGCGGTCGGGGTTTATAGCTATCAAAAACTGCCGATCGATGCAGTGCCCGATATTACCAATACGCAAGTACAAATTAATACCCAAGCCAATGGTTTTACCGCACTGGAGGTTGAGCAGCGGATTACCTATCCAATTGAAACTGCAATGGCGGGTATTCCAGATTTACAGTTGACTCGTTCGATTTCACGTTATGGTTTGTCGCAAGTCACCATCGTATTTGAGGATGGCACAGACATCTATTGGGCACGTCAGCAGATTAATCAACGAGTACAAGAGGTCAAAGCAGATTTACCCAGTGATGTTTCTCCAACCATGTCGCCAGTTTCGACGGGTTTAGGTGAAATTTATCAATGGGTCATTAAAGCCGAATCGAATGCCAAAAAAGCGGATGGTACGGCTTATAGCGCGATGGACTTGCGGGAGATCCAAGATTGGATCGTTCGTCCACAATTGCAACGTGTTGCGGGGGTTGCCGAGGTCAACAGTATTGGTGGGTTTAACAAAACCTATGTGGTTGCTCCCGATTTAAACCGTATGCAGCAGTTGAATATTTCCTTAAGCCAGCTACAAACAGCTTTACAGGAAAATAATGAAAACCGTGGTGCCGGCTATATTGAGGAAAATGGTCAGCAACTCACAGTGCGTGTTCCAGGGACACTCAACAGTCTTGCAGACATTGAAAATACAACAGTTGCCAGCCCAAATGGGAACCCAATTCGTGTCGCGGATATTGCGCAGGTTTCAATTGATCATGACCTCCGAACAGCAGGAGCAACCTATAACGGCGAAGAAACTGTACTCGGCATCGCTATGATGATGATGGGGGAAAACAGCCGAACGGTCTCTAAAGCTGTAGATGCCAAAATTCAAGAGGTGCAAAGCAGTTTACCGCAAGGTGTCACAATAGAAACGGTTTATGACCGGACCACTTTGGTGGAAAAAGCCATTAAAACGGTACAAAAGAACTTGGTCGAAGGCGCAATCTTGGTGATTGTGATCCTCTTTTTATTCTTAGGTAATATTCGTGCTGCGTTAATTACAGCCTGTGTTATTCCACTATCTATGCTGTTTACTTTAACGGGTATGGCACAACAGAATATCAGTGCCAACCTGATGAGTTTAGGGGCATTGGATTTCGGTATTATTGTCGACGGTGCAGTGGTGATTGTTGAAAACTGTATTCGCCGTTTAGCCCATGCGCAGCAGTTACTCAAACGACCCTTGACTCAGTCGGAACGTTTTAAAGAAGTGTTTTTGGCAGCGCGCCAAGCCCGCCGTCCACTCATTTTTGGTCAGCTGATTATTTTGGTGGTGTACTTACCGATTTTTGTACTGACTGGCGTAGAAGCAAAAATGTTCCACCCAATGGCGTTGACTGTTGTGCTTGCACTCGTTGCAGCCATTATTTTGTCGATCAGCTTTGTACCTGCGGCTGTCGCACTTTTTGTAAAAGGTGACATCAAAGAAACTGAAAGCCGTTGGATGCTGTGGTTAAAAGAGCGATATGAGCGGGTTTTAGACTGTGCCTATCAGTATAAAGCGGTGGTTTTAACATTTGCACTGTGCTTGTTGATGTTGACAGGATTACTTGCAACGCGTATCGGCAGTGAGTTTGTACCGCAACTGAGTGAAGGTGACTTTGCTGTACAGCAACTGCGCTCTCCAAGCACAGGCTTAGAAGAGTCACTTCGTATTCAGGAAAATACGGAAAAGCTACTTCTGAAAAAATTCCCTGAAATACACGCTATTTTTGCGCGGACAGGCACGGCTGAAGTGGCGACCGATGTTATGCCGCCGAATATTTCAGATGGTTATGTCATGTTGAAACCCCGTGATGCATGGCCAAACCCAAAAGAAACACTCGATGAACTGCGTAGCCGTATGCAGGCCTATTTAGCTACATTGCCCGGTAACAACAGTGAGTTTTCTCAACCAATTGAACTGCGTTTCAATGAGTTAATATCGGGCGTGCGTAGCGATGTCGGTGTCAAAATCTTTGGCGATGACATGCAAGTACTAAATGCGGAAGCTGAAAAAATCAGTAAATTGATTCAACAGGTTTCAGGCAGTACCGCCGTTAAAGTTGAACAAACGTCGGGTTTACCTTTGCTCAATGTAGAAATTGATAAAAGTTTAGCAGCTCAATATGGCCTAAGTGTCAAAACCATACAAGACTATGTATCAGCAAGCATTGGCGGACAAAATGTTGGTGAAATTTTACAGGGTGACCGCCGTTTTGACTTTGTGATTCGACTCAGTGAACAAGACCGTAGTGTCAGTGGGATCGCGCAACTGCCCATACAGCTTCCGAACGGTGGCAGCATTTTACTCACTGATATTGCCACTGTAAAAATGATGGATGGCATCAACCAAGTCAGCCGCGAAAATGGCAAACGTCGTGTAATTGTCACGGCGAATGTCGAAGGGCGTGATTTGGGCTCTTTTGTCACAGAAGTACAAAGTCAGCTTAAGCAATACCCGCTACCAAGTGGCTACTGGATTGAATATGGTGGTCAGTTTGAAAATCTGGCCTCGGCGCAGGCTCGAATGCAGATTGTGATTCCACTGGCATTATTGACGATCTTTATTTTGCTGATGGCCGTTTTCCATAACATCAAAGAAAGCTTGCTGGTGTTCACGGGCGTTCCATTTGCCCTAACTGGTGGTGTGCTTTTCTTGTGGTTAAGAGACATTCCTTTATCGATGTCGGCGGGTATTGGTTTCATTGCCTTGTCTGGGGTTGCCGTCTTAAATGGTTTGGTCATGTTGACCTTCATTAAAGAGCTAAGGGAGCAATACCGATTACATGAAGCCGTTTGGCAGGGAGCGATTTTGCGATTAAGCCCTGTTTTAATGACCGCTTGTGTAGCGTCCTTAGGTTTTGTCCCAATGGCGCTTGCCACGGGCACAGGAGCAGAGGTTCAACGTCCGCTGGCGACCGTGGTAATTGGTGGAATTATTTCTTCGACGTTATTGACCTTGGTGCTATTGCCAGTGTTGTATCGTTGGATGAATGCAAAGAAAGAAACGAAAGTTTAATCCTTTAATCAACTGAAGTATGGGGAGGCAAAACAATCTCCTCATACTTTTTTATACTACTTAATATCAGTCTGACCGCTTTTGGGAGTTAAAAATGGCAAATCTGTTATAGTCTGTTATATTTTTTTCACAAAGAACTGTATCTGTCCTTTCGTATAGGAAACCTTAGAATAATGAATATAGATAGAGCGTTGAGGTATTGGAAATGAACTTTTTACTGAAGAAAAATAGAGCTTGGTTTGTATTCTTTATCATTACTTTATATTCGTTTCTTGGATTTTTTCTTGGATTTATCATTTGGGAATATTTTTTGAAGTAAGTACATAGTAACGCTAAAGAAAACTAAGGCAGCTAATACTTCAGAAACTAATCAGAATCTTACTTTTCTAACACCAGACTCAACTCATAACGAGACAAGTCTGGTTGTATAAACCTTAAAACTTCCATTGCACCGAGACAGATGCATTTAAAGGGTCGCCGGGTTGAATCCACATATCACTATAACTTGCAACATAGTACGTTTCGTCTAAGAGATTGTGCACATTGAACTGATAACGTAGCTGATCTGTTGGCGCATAATAAGCATTTAGATTCAACAAAGTATACTCAGGTAAGTTGAATCCGTTATCTGTATTGTGTCCACTACGTTTGCCCACATAGATTGCCGTTGCACCCAGCCCAACTTTGTCTGCATTGGCAAGGGTCCATTCATAGTTGCTACTGATAGAGCCGCTGTGCTTCGGCACATTGCTGAGTCGTGAACCTTTAGCAAGAATTTGGTCTTTTTCAACTTGGGCGTCTGTGTAGCTATAATTGGCACGTATAGAGAATTGATCATTGAGCTGTGTCTCTAGATCGAGCTCTAGCCCCTTACTTGAGACTTCTCCAGCGGTAATTTGATAGTTACTATCTGCTGGATCTGTGGTTAAGACATTCTCTTTATCCATTTTAAAGAGGGCTAAGCTCAACAAACTCTGTGGGGTAATCCGATATTTCCCACCAATCTCATAGCTTTTTCCTTTTTCAGGGTTAAACATATCGCCATTTCGGTCCATGCCACTGTTGAGCGCAAAGGATTCTCCATAGTTGGCGTACCATGACCAACGATCATTCAGTCGGTAGTTTAAACCCAAGCGTGGACTGGTTTGTTGTAAATCCTTTTTACTGGATGTACCTGCAAGTTTATTTTGAAAGTCTTGGGTGACGTGATCAAAGCGCGCACCAAACAGCACACTCCATTGATCATTGAGGAAAATTTGATCTTGTATATTCAGTGCAAAATAGCGTTGCTGTTCTTTGGTGTTAATGAAAAGTGGAAGCTCGGGTAAGTATTGTCCATAAATAGGAGTATAGATATCAATGCTATTTGGCACGCTACTACTGTGGTTTCGACGCAGTTGTAATTGACGATACTTCATCTGCCCAAGTTCTGTGCTCAAAAGTACTTCATGACGGGCCCAGTCTTGTTGGATCGTCCCAAGAACTTCAGTTTGAAAGAGAATGTCATCACTTTTATTGTCACGGTAGCGACGCTGGCGCTCTAATGTGCGTCCATCACTTTCAATACGACGAGGTTCACTGGAAAAGCCTTTGAGCTGAGTATCTTTCACACTGAGAGCATTATTCATTTTCCAGTCATCATTAAACTGATGTGCAAGTCGAAGCTGATAGAAATGATCTTTTTGAATATGATCACCATCATCAGGTTCGCCTGTAAATGTTTTAGGGTCCATCACGAATTGTTTTTGATAACTACTTACACCACGGTCGAAGGTTCCATCTTGTCGGGTAAATTCGCTGTCAAAATCTAATTGGGTTGAATCTGAAATTTCCCATGTGAATTGAGGGGAGAAAAACCAACGCTCACTCTGCACATGATCACGAAAACTTTGGTTATCTTCATGTGCGACCGCAATACGATAAGCCACAGCATCACTGATTGGGGCAGTATGTTCAAAACTAGCACGGTATTTTTCTAAACTATTGGCACGTAAATTCACTTCTGAAGAACTTTCCCATTCAGGCTTTTTAGTGTTGATATTCAGTAGACCGCCAGCTTCCCCGCGGCCATAGAGCGCAGCCATTGGGCCTTTTAAAAAGTCGAGAGATTCAATATTCACCATATCTCGCGGAGCACTGAGTCCGCGGTTGACACTCAGACCATTTCTTATGATTTGTGCCCCAATATTGGGGTCTGTACTAAAACCTCTAAATGAAAAGTTATCCCAAAAGCCGCCACCATAATTAGTTTGACTATAAACCCCGCTCACTTGCGTGAGTGCATCGTCAATACGTTGTACATCTTGTTGCTGAATTAACGCTTTGGATAACACACTTCGACTAAATGGCACGTCTAAAATGTCATGCGAAAACTTAGTCATTGCAGTACTTCGCTGAAGGTTTTCCCCCTCAGTTTCGGCTTGTAATTGGATGGTCTGGAGTACTTCTGTTGAAGTTTCGGCCCAAGTGAAAGAACTCAGTAGGCTTAAATATAAACTAGAAGATAGAATGGAGAATTTATTCATCATGAAGGAGAGTAGTTTAGATTTCGTATTGTTATGTTATAACATTTTAATAAATTTGTATTTAAAAAATCATTTTAAAAACGAAAAATGGTTTAAAAAATTGAAATAAATAAACCTAAGCTTTTATGTTCCAATCCGCAATCCACAATACACTGCTTCAAGTCAGCTAAAGTCCCAATACCATATGCTGTATCAAATACGACTGAAGATATGGAACGCAGATCAACGTTATAATTTAAAAGCATGTGGTTAAACTATAAACTCAATTTCTAAATCTTCACACTCAAAGCTATCGCCAGATAATTTAAAAAAAGCTGAGATATGTTTAATAATGTGCTTGTTCATTCTACAAAAATTGTGAATACTCATGCCGCAAAATTCAGGCTGTAAATTTATCTTTTGGGGTTAGCAACGACAGTGAAAACGTATCCATTTTCTCGTTTACAAAAAGCATTATTGGCGGTTGGTTCATTTTCATGTCTAGGGCTGAACTCGGTATGGGTACATGCGGCAGAAGAGAGTGATGTGGAACAACTTGCAACCATTACAACCACTGCTCAAACTGAACAATTGGCTTATTATCAACCTAAGGTTAATTTGTCTGGGTTTGGTCAGCAAAACCTTGCAGCCATTCCTGCATCTATTCACACCGTTACTGCTGAACTGATCGCAGATCAACATGCGAAAACACTGGGCGATGTGGTAAAGAACGATGCGTCCGTTGGGGATGGCTATGCACCCATTGGTTACTATGCCAACTTTGTGATGCGTGGATTTAGCTTAAATGCGGGATCAAGTTATTTACTGAACGGTAATTTGCTACGCGGTGAGCAAAATGTAGCGTTTGAAAATAAAGAACAAGTTGAAATCCTAAAAGGCATGAGTGCGATTCAAAGTGGGATGTCAACGCCGGGCGGAGTAGTGAACTATGTGAGCAAACGCCCCAAAGATGTCCAATCTTTGACCCTTGATGCAGATAGTCATGGCGGTAGTCGTGTGGCGACTGACCTTGGTGGATGGTTTGGGGACAATCAACAGTTTGGTTATCGTGTGAATGCAGCTTATGAAGATATTCACCCCTATGTTGAACATGCTGATGGAAAACGTTTGTTTGGTTCCTTGGCTTTAGACTGGAAAATTTCAGATCGTTCAAAACTTGAATTTGATCTTGAATCACAGCGTCAAAAACAGCGTTCAGTACCGGGCTATCAGCTACTTGATGGTAAAACTGTACCGACAGGAGTGAAATGGGATCGTTTACTGGGCTATCAAAGCTGGAGCAAACCTATCACCAATGAAAGTCTAAATACGAGTTTAAAATACAGCTATCAAATCAATGATAACTGGAGCGGCAATCTGTCTGCTTCACAAAGTCGTGTGGTTGTAGATGATTACTCAGCCTTTGTTTGGGGGTGTTACAGCAGTGTGTGTCAAACTTCTGGTCTAGGTAATAGTTTTGACCAAAATGGGAACTATGACATTTATGACTTCCGCAGCCCAGATGATAGCTATTTAACCAATCAATTTAAAACAGGCTTAAACGGAAAGTTTAACACTGGAGCATGGCAACATAACCTGAGTTTAGAGCTATCCCATGCTTATAAACGCCATACTCAATATGATGCTATATACTTACCAGTAGTTAAGGACTCTGAATCTACAGGAAATATTTATGATGATCCTATTAGCTATACACCTACGGATAAAGCCTTAGGTAATCATTACAAATCTTTGGATAGTCAACAAACAGCCCTCAATCTGTTGGATCAAATCGAATTTAATGATGCATGGTCAGTTTTGCTGGGCGGTAAGCTTTTACATTTAAATGAAAGTGCCTATGCTGCGGATGGCAACAGTATCCGTGACACCGACTTTAATCGCTTCTTACCACAGCTCGCGTTGATGTATCAGCCTTGGCAGAACACTCATCTGTATGTTTCGTATGCAAAAGGAATCAGCGACGGCAGTCAAGCGCCTGCATATACAGATAATGCTTATGTTACCTTAGCACCAAGACGTTCAACTCAATATGAATTAGGTCTTAAACAGCAATGGCAAGAGCTACTGATTACTGCCGCGTTGTTTGACTTAACACAAGACCATCAATATACCAACTTAGACAACTACTATGTCACCGATGGTGAACAGCATAACCTAGGTTTGGAATTGGGCTTGCAAGGTCGCGTTGCGGAAAATCTGGATATGATATCGACTTTGGCTCTGACTCGTTCACGTTTGGAAGATGTACAAGTAGATGCTTATAAAGGGCATCAAACTCAAAACGTACCGACGGTTCGTTTTGCTAGTCATGTGTCTTATCAAATGCCTCAAGTAGAAGGTTTACGTCTACTCGCAGGTATGCAATACAGTAGTAGTAAATATGCTAACAAAACGGGTACGGTTAAAGTTTCAGGCTATACCGTATTCGATGCGGGTGCAGCCTATAACTTCCGTGCTTATGGTTATGACAATATGCTTCGTCTGAATGTTGATAATTTGTTCAATAAAAAATATTGGCGAGATGCAGGAAGCTTCTTCGGGGATGACTATTTATTTCTGGGCACACCACGTACAGCACAATTTTCATGGACTGTGAACTTCTAATAAATAGTTTTAAATAAAGGCATACAGGCAAACTTTAACTGTGTTGAGTGTGGCTTTAGCGAGAATGCGGATATAAACGCTTCTCGCAACATTTTAGCGGTAGGATGTACCGTTTTGTCTGTGGGAGGAAGATACATTAAAGGTCGACCTATGAAGTAGAAAACAAGCGAAATCCGTGAGGAAGTCACCTAAGAGCCTTTGCTTTTAGAATACCCCCACTTGAGCTAGTCGAAAGTGGGCGGAAATATCACCCATTCATAGTGATTGGATGATTGCATAGGTCAGATCATTCATGTTGTAGCTGCTTATTTGTATTTAAGATAAGAAATGTGATGGCCCAAAAATACAATTTCTACACCTATACAATCCGATCTTTTTCAAGTAATTTTATAATATGGTATGAAAAATGCTAAGAATAAAATGACTCAAAAAGGATGACCTATGAAAAAAACGATTTCAGCTTTGACACTCAGTTTAAGCCTATTACTCCCATGTGTAGCATTTGCCAAAAATAATGTTGTTGTTGTCGCTACTGGTGGAACGATTGCAGGTGCTGGTGCAAGCTCTACCAATAGTGCAACTTATACTGCGGCAAAAGTTCCTGTAGATGCATTACTAAATGCGGTTCCCCAGATGCAAAACATTGCCAATGTAACTGGTGTGCAGGCAATGCAAGTTGCATCAGAAAGTATTACGGATAAAGAATTATTATCTCTTGCACGTCAAGTCAATGACTTGCTTAAAAAGCCTGATGTGAACGGTGTCGTGATTACACATGGAACAGACACCTTAGAAGAAACAGCTTTCTTTTTAAATTTAGTGATTCATTCAGACAAGCCGATTGTATTGGTCGGGTCAATGCGTCCAAGTACTGCACTTTCTGCTGATGGCCCGTTGAACCTTTATAGCGCGGTTGCACTTGCGGCCGACGATAGTGCAAAAGGTAAAGGAACTTTTGTACTCATGAATGACGACATTTTTGCAGCACGAGATGTTTCAAAAACAATTAATATCCATACCAATGCATTTATGAGCCAATGGGGTGCGCTTGGAACCTTAGTTGAAGGAAAACCATATTGGTTCAGAAACACGGCGAAACGTCATAATAAGAGCTCCGAATTTAATATTGAAAATATTAAAGGTGATAGTTTACCGCTGGTACAAATTGTTTATGGTTCAGGCAATATGTTGCCAGATGCATACACGGCTTATGCTAAAGCAGGGGCAAAGGCTATTATTCATGCAGGTACAGGGAATGGCTCGGTAGCCAATTATATTGTCCCAACTTTAACTGACTTACAAAAACAAGGTGTGCAAATTATTCGTTCATCTCGCGTACCTCAAGGTTTTGTTCTTAGAAATGCAGAACAACCAGATGACAAATATGGTTGGGTCGTCGCACATGATCTTAACCCGCAAAAAGCTAAATTACTGGCTGCACTTGCTTTAACAAAAACAAAAGATGCCAAGGAAATCCAACGCATTTTTTGGGATTACTAAACCCAATAATGGTGAAATCGCATAGTAACGCTTTTCAGCTAAGCACCTTAAAATTTAAGGTGCTTTTTTACCGTCTATAAATAGATTAAATTCATCGACTCTGTATCGAATAAATGTTTAACAAATCAACAGTAATCTATATTCGCCATCCTTTTCAACGGGTGCTCTATGTACACAAGGCAAGACTTTTTGCATAGGATGATCTACCGCCAAACGACAAAGATGGCCTAAGCCTAAATTCACAGGTTTTGCATTCAGTTTAGGCTGATAATGCAGATCAAAAAAATATTCTTCTAGAAAGGTTTCAAATTCAGCTTCAGGGCCATCATGTAATTTTTTAAGTTTTTCTCTGATCTCGGGAATTAGAATCTTTTGCTCCACCTGATCATTGGGTACGATATCACTTGCAGCGCCGTGATAAGTGCAGAGGAAAGTATCTGTTTCAATCGGTGAGCGATCAACATGAAACGAATATACACCTGTGGAAATAAAGTCTAGCTCGTCATCTCGCTCATAACATTTTAGTAAATTAAGAGCAGGAGATGCACCGAAATCAGTTAAGAGCTGTATATCTTTTAAAATGATTTCCCTTGCTAAATTTCCTTTTTCTGAAAGTTGTAATGCTAAAAGATCTTCAATCGAAACTTCTGTAATATTTTCTTTTAATTCGAGTTTAGCCACAATTTCTTTAAAATCCCCAACCAAATTTCTATGCCAGCAAAGTGCATTCATTTCTCCTTGAAATTTGGAATTTACAAGTTCAGAAAAAGAAGAAACTACTTCAATTTGATTGTTGTCAGAAAATGTATTCGTCATGAGAAAATTAGATAATAAACAGTGCTTAATCATAGCATCTAGCTTTAGGTGTATTGCATTTAAAAGTAGCTCGGTAATTGCTTACAGATTTGGACGAGCTCTATATTTGTAGTATGGAAAGAAGTTTTAGCTATTGATTGAGCAAATATTTGCTCATTTAATTTAAATTATTATGTGAATGCGCAAATATATTCTCATTTTTTTAGTTTTATGGTATTTTTGAGAAAATATTTGCTCATTAATATTTATGGAAAAATTAACGATTCAAGCTCTTCTCGATACAGAATGGCTAGATATAGCAGACCTTAAAATATTAGAACCACACAAAGGTTCTGCAAGTGCGTGTGAGTTAGCCTACGAATTAGAATATGCCATTTCTTATCTAGATAAGAGAGATGAACATGCATGTAGTTTAGCGCTTCCTGTTCAAATTCTTATTCAACATGAATCGAAAGTCTGGTTTAGTTTTTTAGATGATATTGTTCCATCTGGGGCTGCTCGACGTTATTTGGTTCAATATCTAGGTCTGCAAAAACTCTCATCAGCAGAACAAGATTTCACTTTATTGGCAAAAGGTACAATTGCTCCTGTAGGGAATCTAAGAGTTAAGGAATCAGTTCCACCAATCAATTCAGAATCAACATTGCACTTACGCAAGTTCACTACTGGTGATGTTACAGAACGAAGTGTTGATTTTCTCGAATACGCACAACAAATGGGTGCAATTAGTGGTGGTGCAACTGGAGCAGGAGGTGAGGCTCCAAAACTACTGATTCGCGTCTCAAAGGATCAGCAAGTTTGGATTGATACCTATCAAAATTCTTTTGATGAACCGGATCAGCACTATCTAGTTAAATTCCCTCGAAATAAGCGTAGTGCAATAGATTGCGACATATTGAGAGCAGAATATCATTTTTATCATGTCCTGAATGAACTTGGATTTACAACAATTGAAACTTCTCAGATGAAACTGATTGAAGGTCAGAAATACCCTTCGTTATGGTTGCCGAGATTTGACACAGAGTGGCGTAATCAACAATGGCATCGACTCGGGCTTGAGTCAGTTTATTCCGTATTGAATAAAACATCAGGGAGCCATTTGAATCATTTTGAAGTCATAGACGCGCTTTGTTCCTTATTAAAATCGGTGGACAAAAACTTTGATTCTTCGCAGTTCGTTTGTGAGTGGTTACAAAGGGATCTACTGAATATCATTTTTGGTAATTCAGATAATCACGGTCGTAATACGTCATTCCTAAAAAAATCAGGACGAATATTTCTTGCTCCAATTTATGATTTTGCCCCGATGAAAGCCGATCCAGAAGTTGTGACAAGATCAACAACATGGGGAAGCCCGTATGAAGAAGGAGGGGAATACCGCTGGGAAGGTATTACACAAAATCTTGCACACTGGTGTGAACCACATATCTCTTTAAGTACATTGAAAACATTGGCGAGCAAACTTATTGGTCTCAAGCAGCAATTAATCAATAAAGGTGTTCCCCAAACGATTATAGAGATGCCTGGTCTAGGATATGACTTTATTGAAGCCAAATTGAGTCGATGGGAGCTATTATGAAACAGGAAAATCAGCCACTTGACCGTCAACAATTGCTTATTGGTTTATATACCCAATATTTATTCGGTAAAATTACCTTGGGGCAACTGCTGAGCCACTTGCGTAAAAATGTATTGGGGCTATCTCAAGAAAAATATGCAGCAATGGTTGGAATCAGTCGGCGTACTTTAACCGACATTGAACAGGACAAAGGTCAACTGACTCAGGTCGTATTAGATAAGGTGTTTAAACCACTTGGCTTAAAAGCCGGCCTCGTACCGACACATGAACATATCGTTCACAAGGTTATTCAGCCATTTAGTGATTGAAAACTTAATATTGAAGCTATTTTGACCATCTACGCAGGACACTATGGAAAAAATGGTCAGGCTATAGGCTTTGTTGCATAAATATTTTGCAAGGTACTGATTTTTAAGGGGTTTACCAAATTTTAATAGAAAATAAATATAATAAAATCATAGTTTTAGGTATTTGTGCAACAAAGCCGAGTTGAAGCAACAGATCAAATCTAAATCAGATTTGAAAAATAATTACGGTGGATACTGTCCTGTGGTAATAACTCTAATAAACGCTGTACCGCATCAATTCGGTCATGTATTTGCCCAATAATTCTTAATAATTGATCGATATCCTTTATTTGATAGATCAACTGGCTCAAACGGGCATCAAAACAATGTCTCCAAGTGCTGAGTAAAGGGCTTTCTGATTTAGAGAGAAAGCTACCTTTGTATAGCGAGAATGTACTGGAAATAAGATTTGCATTTAATGATTGTTCAGCACGTAAAAAATCACATTGGACTTCACAGCTAAGCCTATAAATGCGAGCCTCAATGCAATGCGGAAGCAGGCTACGAAGTTGTGAAAGCTCAGCTTTGAGTGTTTTTATACTAACATTACGTTCACCATAAAGGGCATAGTGTAATTCGTCTAAACCAATGCCATGGGGGTGCAAAGCTAAAATGCAAAGTATTTCAATTTGACGGTGACTCAAGTTCAAGGTATGCCCATTAAATTGAACCCAAGGCGAGCCTAGCGCCTTAATGTATAAAAAATTCTGCTGTTCAAACTTTATGGCTCGTTGTATTAAATCCGCACAGCGTTCAACTGCAAGCAGCCCCAAAGGAGTATGTTTTTTATATTTTGTGGAAAGGTTAATAATGCCATGAAATTGCCCTGATGTCGGATCCCAGATCGGCGCGGCATAACAAACCCAATCTCGAACACTGTCCATTTGGTTTTCATGAGAATAGACACAACTTGATATTTGGCTGTTTAAAGTCATACCTATCGCATTGGTCCCAACAGCCTGTGTAGACCAATGCCCACCCTCAATAAAATGAACCTGTTCGGCAGAAGAAAGCATTACAGAACTACTCCATGTCCATAAGAGAGTACCTTGATGATCTGTGAGACCAATCGCCATGTCTGAATCATCAGCTATTTTGAGTAAGTCGGCATAATTATGTTGGATAGAGCGGCGAAATAAAGAAGTTTTATCTTCTTGTGGCAAAGCCAAAACAGGGGCTGCATGCACAGTAGTTTGATTAATTAAATGGGTTGTTTGCAGATTTTTTGCAGATGCGGTATTGAACAGGTTCATATCATATTCCTTTATGATCAGACTGTAATATTTTTAAATTTTAGAAATGAGTTTCCAAATTTATAGTCATTTACGTCATTTCTTCTTGCTTCAATTTTAAATGCTTTTATCTTTGCTTGGTTAAATCATATCTTTTGGCTTTACCAGTCCTTGAGTTACTTTAAAAGTGTTCTTATGAGCTGAAAATGGCTATTTCCATCTGAAATGTTAATAAACGTAAATAGGATGAAAATTCATTCGCTCATGTAAGGGCTAGGCACAGCTTCACCATGATACTGACGGTCTGCAAAATAACTTGATCGTACTAATGGCGCACTCCAAATATTTTTAAACGCTAAGCGCTCTCCATGTGTTTGATAATGCTTAAACTCTTGCAACGTAACAAAACGATGAATTGGCGCATGAGATTTAGATGGCTGTAAGTATTGACCGATTGTGACATAGTCCACTTGATAATCTTTCAAATCATTTAATAACACAATAACCTCAGCCTCGACTTCTCCTAAACCTACCATCAAACCACATTTCGTTGGAATTTCAGAACAGTAGTGTTTAAATTTTTTGAGTAAATCCAATGAGTGCTTATAGTCAGCGCCTGGTCGCATGGCTTTATACAGACGTGGAACGGTTTCAATATTATGATTAAAAACATCGGGTGGGTTTTGGCTCAGAATCTTCAGGGCAATATCTGCACGACCACGAAAATCAGGAACCAAAATTTCTATCAGAGTTTCTGGACTGGTTTGACGAATTTCTCGAATGCAATCTGCAAAATGCTGTGCACCACCATCTTTTAAGTCGTCTCGATCAACAGAAGTAATCACGACATACTTTAAGTTTAGATTCTTGACTGTTTCAGCCAGATGCTTTGGCTCATTAGGATCTAGGATATTAGGACGACCATGTGCGACATCACAGAATGGACAGCGGCGAGTACAAATATCTCCCATGATCATAAACGTTGCAGTCCCTCCGCTAAAGCATTGTGGCAAATTAGGGCAGGCCGCTTCTTCACAAACCGTATGTAGTTTCTGTTGTCGTAATAAATCCTTAATGATTTGAACTTCCTCAGGTTGACTAATTTTAGTCCGAATCCATTCTGGCTTTTTCGGTGTCGTTTCTGTTGGAACAACTTTAATTGGAATACGCGCCATTTTTTCAGCGCCACGTAGCTTTTTTCCAGTTAATACTGTGTTATTTAAATCCATTACAAACACTCCATCATTTAAAATAATTAATATAGATCCCGATATTAAATAAGCTCTTTTAGGTGCTTTAACAATATTAAAACAGTGCAAAAAACTTATCATATAAAATAAAGGTTGGTTAAAGGTTTGTTTTCATATGTGATTGAACTATTGTAAAATTTTAAAAAATTTTTAAGTTCATAACCTTCTGTTTTTAATATTTTTACCATCTCTTAATGCATTATATTTTTTTAGTCTAATATGAAATTAAATAAAAATATATTTATATAAATATACGGTTTAAAAATCCAACCATTAATTTTTGGATTTTCTTTTAAGCGTAGTTAATAAGGAACAAAGATATGCAATTAACGGAAGAGCAATTGCTAGCAGCATACAAAAGAATGCGCGACATTCGTGAATTTGAGGATCGACTTCACGATGAAAATAATACAGGTGATATTCCCGGTTTCATCCATTTATATAGCGGTGAGGAAGCTATTGCCGTAGGGATCTGTGAAAATTTAACAGACAAGGACTTCATTACATCAACGCATCGTGGTCATGGACATTGTATTGCTAAGGGCTGTGACATTCACGCCATGATGTTAGAAATTTTTGGCAAAGATGATGGTTTGTGTCGTGGTAAAGGCGGCTCAATGCACATTGCGGACTTAGATAAAGGCATGCTCGGTGCAAACGGTATTGTGGGTGGTGGTCCACCTTTGGCTATTGGGGCAGCTTTAAGTGCTAAAACACTGAAAAATGGTGGGATTGGTCTATCATTTACCGGTGATGGCGGGTCAAATCAGGGCTTAACTTTTGAAGCCATTAATATGGCTGTCGTGTTAAAGCTCCCTGTCATTTTTGTTTTTGAAAATAACGGTTTTGGTGAAGGTACTGCACATGACTATGCCGTAGGCAGTAAAGACATTGCAGGTCGAGCGGCAGGTTTTGGCTTACCTGCTGAAAAAGTAGATGGAACAGACTTTTTTGCTGTGTATGAAGTTGCACAAAAAGCCATTGAACGTGCCCGCTGTGGTGAAGGTCCGAGTGTGATTGAAACGGTAACCAACCGTTTTTATGGACATTTTGAAGGTGATCCGGGGCTTATCCGTTCTAAAGAGGAACTGGATTATGTCAAAGAACATAAAGACCCATTGAAAATATTCCGTGAAAAAGTCAAAGGCAAAATTGACGAAGCCAAACTGGATGCGATTGATGCCCAATCTAAAGCCAATGTAGATGATGCCGTTGCAAAAGCACGCGCAGCTAAGTACCCAGAAGTCTCTCAGTTACTTACTGATGTTTACGTCTCTTACTAAAGGAATAGTAGAAAAATGCCAAATAAAAGTTATCGAAACGCGATTAAAGAAGCAATTGAATTAGAAATGCGCCGAGACCCAAGTGTCATTGTGGTTGGTGAAGATGTTCGTGGTGGGCATGGTGGTAAAAATACGGATGACAATAAACTGGAAGGTTTTGGCGGTGTACTTGGTGTAACCAAAGGTTTATGGACTGAATTTGGTTCTGAACGAGTCATTGATACTCCAATTACAGAATCAGCGATTATTGGTATGGCGGCAGGTGCTGCTGCAACGGGTTTAAGACCTGTGGCAGATTTAATGTTTATGGATTTTTACGGCGTGTGTTATGACATGCTGTATAACCAAGCAGCTAAATTTCGCTACATGTTTGGCGGCAAAGCCAAAGCGCCACTCGTTGTACGTGGCATGATTGGTGCAGGTTTTTCCGCAGCAGCGCAGCATTCTCAGTCGCCATATAACGTGTTTGCCTCAGTGCCTGGTTTAAAAGTGGTGGTGCCTTCAAGTGCCTATGATGTAAAAGGGTTGTTGATTCAAGCCATTCGAGATGACGACCCAGTAGTCTTTTGTGAACACAAGTTGTTGTACGACATTAAGGGCGAAGTGCCAGATGAGTCCTACACTATTCCTTTTGGTATCGCAAATTACACCCGTGAAGGCACAGATATCACCATTATTGCCTTAAGTTTGATGGTGCATCGTGCCAATGAAGTCGCTGATAAGCTCGCAAAAGAAGGCATTTCGGTTGAAGTGGTTGACCCTAGAACCATTTCACCATTAGATGAAGATGGCATTTTAGAGTCAGTAGCTTCAACAGGTCGTGTGGTGATTGTAGATGAATCAGCAGCACGTTGTGGTTTTGGACATGATGTGGCTGCGCTTATCGCCCAGAAAGGCTTTCATTATCTTAAAGCACCAATCGAATTAGTCACTCTGAACCGTACCGGGTTTGTCGGAGAGTCAATATTCTGAGAGACTATCCCGATGACAAAATTAAAATATACCCCTGAAATCAGAGAAAGAGCGGTTCAATTACTAATTGAATCTGAAAAAGATTATCCTTCTACTTGGGCAGCAATCACAGCTATTGCTCCTAAAATCGGTTGTACTCCTGAAACACTACGTGTTTGGTATCAAAAATATTTAGATAAACAAAATCCAGTTAAAGTACAGCAGCTTTCAGACCAAGAACGTATCAAACAACTCGAACGCGAAAATAAAGAACTGCAACGCGCCAATGAGATTCTACGTAAAGCAGCCGCTTTTTTCGCCCAGGCGGAGCTCGACCGCCCACACAAATAATGGTGGATTTTATCCATAACAATAAAGATCGATATGGTGTTGATGCGATTTGTAGGATTTTACCGATCGCAGCTTCAACCTATTACCGAACTTTAGATCTCGCTGACAATCCAGAACATCGAGCGAAACGTGCTCTGCATGATTTACATCATGCAGAGCAAATCAAACGTATTTGGAAAGAAAGTTTAGGTCGATATGGTGTACGTAAAGTTTGGCAAAAATTAAAACGTGAGGGTTATGTTATTGCACGTTGTACAGTTGCTCGATTAATGAAAAAGCTAGGTATACAAGGTGTTTGGCGAGGTAAGAATAAACAAACCACCCGTAGCCGAGATGACCAAAAACGGGCAGATGATTTAGTGAAACGTAATTTTAATGCTGATCATCCAAACCAACTATGGGTGGGTGACTTTACGTATATTCAAACTCATTCAGGCTGGGTATATACCGCATTTGTTATTGATGTGTTCTCACGAGCAATTGTTGGATGGAAAGTATCTACACGGATGAATACAGATATGGTGCTCGATGCATTGGAGCAAGCATTGCACGATCGAGGTATGCCTAAGAATGTGATTCATCATTCAGATAGAGGTGTTCAATATCTTTCTATTCGCTATACCAATCGTTTAGAAGCTGCAAATTTACGAGCATCAGTCGGTACAACTGGTGATTCATACGATAATGCTCTGGCTGAAACGGTGAATGGCTTATACAAAACAGAGGTGATTGAATATTTAAAAGCAGATTGGCAAGGTTTAGCAGATGTACAACTTGCGACACTAAACTGGGTAGATTGGTTCAATAAAAAGCGTGTACACAGTGCACTGGGTTATGTATCGCCTTTTGAGTTTGAAGCAATGTACTATGATAAGATTAACCCGTTAGGTCAGGTGGCCTAACTTAAATAAAAAAGTCTCCGACAAACCTGGTACGGTTCACTCCACCACACTCACCCGTACCATTTTCACCAGTACTAGAAAAAGAATGGCTACCTAGTGTAGATCGCATCGAACAGGCTGTACGCAAGACGTTGGAGGCTTAGGATGAGCGAAATTAAAACTTTAGAAATCCCAAAATGGGGTTTGTCCATGGAAGAGGGTACGATTGCCCAATGGCTGATTCAGGAAGGTACCCAATTTAGTAAAGGACAGGAAATTTGTGAAATTGAAACCACAAAAATCGTCAATGTATTGGAGGCACCTTTTGATGGCCTGCTACGAAAAATTATTGCTAACGATGGTGACACACTGGTCGTAGGTGGAATCATTGCAATTTGTGCAGACGCTCAAGTTTCCGATGCAGAAGTTGAAGCATTTGCACAGTCTTTAGGTGGAACACCTGCTGTAACTGAAAATAAAGCGGTAGCAGCGGTTCCTGAAAAAGTCGATGTGGCTCAAGTTGAAACCAAAGTACAAGCTGCTCCTAAACAGAATAGTGTTGGTAATGGATCAAAAGCGGTGACTCAAGGCGGATATTCTATTCCTGATGAATTACAAGGCTACCAACAAAGCGATGATATTTTTGCAACGCCACATGCCTTGAAATTGGCTGAAAAGCATAATGTAAACTTGGCTCAGATTACGGGTTCTGGATGTGAAGGCCGTATCAGTGTTCAAGATATTCAGGCCGCAGTTCAAGCTGCTGGTGGTTCTTGGCCAGATGTACGCCATCAAGCCAGCACGAAAGCCGCGAAATCTAAAGCAGATGACAGTGATGTTCTAGCGACACCTGTTGCCCGCCGTTTGGCAAAACAATGGGGCATTAATTTGCATGATTGTCGTGCATCAGGTTCACGTGGACGAGTCTGTAAGGAAGATGTTGAAGCTGTATATCAACGGGAAAATCCTGTACAAGCTCAACATACTGAGTATGCGCATCCAACAGAGTCAGCAAAATTCACCACCGTAGCTATGAATGGTATGCGTAAAGCAATCGCTGCACGGCTACAAGCGGCAAAACGCAATGCACCACATTTTCGCTTAACGATAGACTTAAATGTTGAGTCGGTTCAGGCTTTGCGTCAGCATATTAACAGTACTGTACCGCAAGTCAAACTGTCCATTAACGATATGCTGATTAAAGCTGCTGCTGCTGCACTGATTAAAGTTCCACAAGTTAATGTTCAGTTTGATGAAGATAATCAGCAGATTTTACAGTTTGAACAGGCTGATATTTCGGTTGCTGTAGCCATCGAAAATGGACTGATCACGCCAATTATTAAAGCAGCGAACCGTAAATCTTTGGCGCAAATTTCCAATGATATGCGTGATCTGGCAACACGTGCCAAAACTGGAAAATTGGCACCTGATGAGTTTCAAGGGGGCAGTTTCAGTATTTCCAATTTGGGCATGCTTGGTATTCAACAGTTTGATGCCATTATTAACCCGCCTCAAGGTGCAATTCTAGCCTTAGGTGCAGCAGAGAAACGTGCTGTCGTTGAAAATGATGAGATTGTTGTTCGTGAAATGGTGACCGCAACATTGTCTTGTGATCATCGTGTCATTGATGGTGCGTTGGGTGCTCAATTCTTATCGGCATTTAAGCAGTTTGTCGAAAATCCTGCATTAATTTTGGTGTAGGAGGAATAGTCATGTCAGATACACAATTTGATCTTGTGGTTATTGGTGCTGGTCCTGGAGGATATGTCGCTGCGATTCGCGCAGCGCAACTGGGATTAAAAACTGCAATCGTTGAGAAACAACACTTAGGCGGAGTATGTCTTAATTGGGGATGCATTCCAACCAAGGCATTATTGAGCGGGGCTGCGCTTGCGCAGCAGTTCAAACATGCAGGGCAGTTTGGCTTTACGCTTAACGCGATTGATTTTGACATTCAAAAACTGGTCCATCATAGCAGACAGGTTTCTGAGCAACTGGTGCAAGGTATCGGTCAATTATTGAAAAAAAATCAAATCACTGTTTTTAACGCAACAGCCCAGTTTATTGCCAAAGAGCAATTAGAGCTTACAGATGCGAATGGTCAAAAACAGCAGATTTCTGCACCGCATATTATTGTCGCAACAGGTGCACGTGCGGCCAATTTGCCTCATATTCCTGTAGATGGCCATCAGGTCTGGAGTTATAAAGAGGCTTTAGTTCCAGAACAATTACCAAAATCTTTACTGGTCATTGGTTCGGGTGCTATAGGCAGTGAGTTTGCAAGCCTATACCAAGACTTAGGCTGCCAAGTCACCTTGGTTGATATTGCAAAGCAGATTCTTCCTAGCGAAGACATTGAAGTTGCGAAGTATGTACAAAAGCAATTTGAACAGCAGGGTATGCAGGTTTTAACTGAAGCGACTGTAAAAAAAATAGAAACTGATCAGGCTCAAGTACATTGTCATATTGAAACTGCCACAGGTGTACAAATCATTACTGTTGAAAAGGTGCTTTCAGCTATTGGCGTGAAACCGAATGCTGAAAATCTTGGCCTAGAAGCTTTGGGAATTGAATTTGAGGATGGTTTTATTAAAGTCGACTCATGGTGTAAAACCAATGTAGTGGGCATTTATGCAATTGGTGATGTCGCAGGCGCACCGTGTTTGGCACACAAAGCCAGTCATGAAGCCATTCTTTGTGTGGAGAAAATTGCAGGCCTAAGTCATGTACATGCTTTAGATCGTACACAAATTCCGGGCTGTATCTTTACCCATCCGCAAGTAGCCAGTATTGGTTTGACAGAACAGAAAGCGAAAGCTGCGGGCTTGAATATCAATGTGGGTAAGTTTCCTTTGCAAGCCAATGGTAAGGCATTGGCTTTGGGCGATAGCGCAGGATTTGTTAAAACCATTTTTAGTCAGGAAACAGGTGAATTGTTGGGTGCTCACATGGTTGGGCATGAAGTCACCGAACACATCCAAGGTTTTGCGATCGCAAAATATCTAGAAGCAACCGATGAAAGCTTAGCACAGGTCATTTTCCCTCATCCTACTTTATCTGAGGCGATGCATGAGTCGGTCTTGTCGGCGATGCAACGTGCAATCCATATTTAAGGAGTCGCAACATGCCTAGAGGTTTAAACAATAAAGTTGCATTAATTACGGGTGCGGCACAAGGTATTGGACGCGGTATTGCCTTACGTTTAGCACAAGAAGGTGTTCATATTGGATTGGTCGATCTTCACCAAGAAAAGTTAAATACTGTTCAACAAGAGGTTGAAGCCTTTGGCGTAAAAGCCACCACATTTATTGCGGATATTTCAGATCCAATACAAATCAGTGACGCTATTAATCATGCAGAATCGACACTTAATGGTTTTGATATCATGATTAATAATGCAGGTATTGCACAAGTCAAAGCTTTGGCAGAAGTAACGCCGAGTGAATTTAACCAAATTATGAACATCAATGTCGGTGGTGTACTTTGGGGGATTCAAGCCGCAGCAAATAAATTTAAACAACGCCAACAGGCTGGAAAAATTATTAATGCATGCTCAATCGCAGGTCATGAAGGTTTTGCTTTACTCGGTGTTTATTCGGCAACTAAATTTGCAGTTCGTGCATTGACGCAAGCTGCGGCTAAAGAATATGCCAGTGCTAAAATTACTGTAAATAGCTATTGTCCGGGTGTTGTTGGGACAGACATGTGGGTCGAAATAGATCAGCGGTTCTCTGAAATTACAGGTGCACCAATTGGTCAAACGTATAAAAAATATGTAGATGGTATTGCTTTAGGACGTGCTGAAACACCAGATGACGTGGCTGCATTAGTTGCATTTTTAGCCAGCGAGGATGCAAACTATATTACAGGTCAGTCTATTTTGACAGATGGTGGAATGGTTTACCGTTAATATCAACATAAGGAATACACAATGAAAGCAGCTCGTTTTTATGATCGAGGGGATATTCGAATTGAAGATATCCCTGAACCGAAAGTACTTCCAGGCACAGTTGGAATTCAAGTTGCATGGTGCGGTATTTGCGGTACAGATTTACATGAATTCATGGAAGGCCCTATTTTTATTCCACCTTGTGGTCATCCACATCCAATTTCGGGAGAATCTGCACCTGTAACAATGGGACATGAATTTTCAGGCGTAGTTTATGCAGTTGGTGAGGGGGTAGACGATATCCAAATTGGACAACATGTCGTCGTTGAACCCTACATTATTGCAGATGATGTACCGACTGGCCCGAATGATAAGTATCATTTATCAAAAAATATGAACTTTATTGGTTTAGGCGGACGCGGTGGTGGTCTTTCTGAAAAAATTGCAGTTCAGCGGCGTTGGGTACATCCTATTTCAAATGATATTCCTTTAGACCAAGCAGCATTGATAGAACCTTTATCTGTCGGTCATCATGCCTATGTCAGAAGTGGCGCAAAAGCTGGCGATATCGCACTGGTTGGTGGAGCAGGCCCAATAGGCTTACTTTTATCTGCTATTTTAAAGGCTAAAGGTCTCACGGTCATCATTACTGAACTGAGTGCAAAACGTAAAGAAAAAGCGATAGAAGCGGGTGTTGCCGATTATGTACTAGACCCATCTCAGGTTGATGTAGTTGCTGAGGTAATGAAAATTACAGAAGACCGCGGTGTAGATGTCGCTTTTGAATGTAGTAGTGTCAATAAAGTCATGGATACACTCGTTGCAGCAATGAAACCAACTGGTGTAGTCGTTATCGTTTCTATTTGGAGCCATCCTGCCACAATTAATGTACATAGTGTGGTGATGAAAGAGCTAGATATTCGTGGCACGATTGCTTATGTAAATGATCATCAGGAAACTATCCGTTTAGTAGAGCAAGGTAAGATTAATCTAGAACCTTTTATTACCCAACGTATTGCATTAGATGATCTGGTTTCTAAAGGCTTTGAAACGCTGATTCATAATAATGAGTCTGCAGTAAAAATTATTGTTCATCCGTAGTAAAGTCTAATTTGAACGACAAATTTGAATAAGCTAGAAATAAATTCTATGTAGCTATTTCTAATATCTTTAGCGATAGGGAGTGAGTCTGTACGTACAGATTCATTCTTAAATTTACAGTGTTGAGTGCCAGTATGATTTTGATCATACAGCCTAGTAAAGATAGAAAATAAGTTTTTAAATAAACCATAGCGGTATAGACTAGATTTTTCTAGGAGAGTCTTGGTAGTCCACCACTAATTAAAAAATGTCTACAAAATCAGTGTCTATTCAATAATTTTAGTTTACTGTTTGGTATAAAATATAGGCTGAGGTTGGGGTTTTGAAAGTTACGATTTCTGTTTGGCTTTTTGGCGTAAGACATACAAATATAAGCTTTCTACTTTTTCACGTGCCCATGGTGTTGAACGTAAAAATCGTAATGATGACTTAACACTTGGATCTATGCAAAAACATCTAATTTCAATTTTACGACTTAAGCCTTCAAAGCCACCGTAGTAATCTAATAATTCATCTAAAATGTCAATAAGTTTTTTGCCGTGTAGAGGGTCATTGGAGGCGTTCATAATAGATTAACCATATTTTGGGAGGCTATCATTATAACCTGAGTTGGTTGAAAAATGAGAGGGTTGGAATTTAAGCGTAATTAATATTGATGTGTGCTGAAATAGCAGGAGACATTCATAAAAGTGCATTTCTACGCTTCGTTTGCTGAGACTTTAGAAACATTAGCTATTGAAAATCCAAAGGTTTATTTTAGTTTTAAATCACCTGAACAACTTATTTCTTCTTAGATAAGTACCGAAGTTGGTATTCTAAAGATCAGGCATAAATAAGATGCTAGTAAAGATTTATGCGTGTAAACCCACATTTGCACAAAACTGGAAGCTATGACAGATCAAAGGGTGTTTTAACCAAGGCGGACTATGTGTACATGCGCGATCTACTGGAGACCGTGCTAGAACAACTACAAAATTCAGAATTAGACAACGATAAAGAAATAGATCAGCTCAAACAGTTTTTTATAAAGTTAGATCATCACATCGATAGGCTGCGCGCGTAGATTTCGGCATAACGTATATTATGTTCATTAGCGTACTCGGCATCGTGAATATAATTTTACTGGGATTCACGATGTCGAGCTGTAGCACCAACTGAGGTTGCGTAGGCTACAGTCTTAGGTACTCCATTTAACTTATGTTCACCAAAAGTCTAGTTCATAAATAAAACACAAGATATATCTATAAAATTTAATAATTTATAAAACATTTTAATTTTCATTGAAAAATAGGTTCATGAACCTATTGGAAAATTTCAATTTTTGCAAAATAACGAGTAGAAGTGCTTCCTCAAAATTCACATAGTTCGATTAGACTTTGTAGAAAGCCAGCGAATGGGTATCAGCACTAAATCGTGATATTTCTTCGATTGATCAGGGCTAGATGTGAGGATAATAAATAGTTGTTCTATAAATTTTAGGGATGGACTTAATCATTTTGATAATTGTAGTACTAATAAGCTCTTATAAATTGTCTTGATTTCATTCTCACTAACCATATGAGCAATATAAGAACAAGTATTTAAGTAACCCGAATCCTGCTTAAGCCGATGATTCCTTAATTTGAATTGTTGGCTTATTTCGATGGGTTAATTGATATGCACATAGTGAGGCGTAAATTCCACTCAGAAATCCATGAAGACTACGTGCTTTACTCGTCACTAAATTGTATTGCCCCTTCAATAAGCTGAATAATGTTTCTATTTTATTGCGTTGTCTTAGGTGATATTCATCTGATGCACAGAGTTGAATAGCCTGCATATTCTTCCGATGATAAGTGGCTTTGTTGTATAAACATTCTTCAAGATACTGATTTTTAAGGATTTGTTTAAATTTTAATCCAAAAATAAATTAAACAAAATCATAGTCTTAGATATTTATGCAACAAAGCCCCATTAGAGCTAAACTCCATTTACTAATGTCATATTTAAATCTAATGGTATGAAAGTACTATCAAATATACTGTTTAAATTACAGCGATTTCATTCTTGCTTCCATTATTTCGAATTTGAAGTCTTGGAACCATTGAATTATTTAAGTAATCATAAATAACCATTTCAGGATGATGCAGATCAAATGCTTGTCCAAACCATATACAAGCAGCATTGGATGCACATGGTAAGACATGAATTTTGGTAATTCCTTTATCTGTTAGACTATGAAATAACGCATGAATATCTTGCATGAAACTTAGTCCTCGTTCAGGATTTCTTATTGCTCCATTCCCCATATATTCTGGTTTAGCAGTAATATTAATTACCGGATGTCCTAATTCAACAGCCTTATTTTTAGAGGTTTCTGGATCAGCAGTGAGATTCAATCTAATAGTAATTTCAGTACAATCTTCTATTTCACTGAAATTATTAATTTCATACGCTTTGGTTGTACATATAAGATCAGGCCACATCCAACAACTTCCATCCCTATACATAAGCATAGGTATAAATTTCCCTTTATTTCCTAATTTACTTCCTAATGCTATTAGGCATGGCATAGGGCCGAAGCCAAAAATAGCTACTCTCTTATCATCAAATTTAGTTTCCCTAAGTAATTGTTCTGTTTGAACTTCAAATTCTTCTAAAAAATACTTTTTATAGAACTCATCAGCTGAAGCTCTTAAATGAGCTGGTAATGGTTCATGAATTAGTGTCTTATCTTTATGCAAAATAGATTTTAATGGGAGAAGGCAGCTTGCAATATCACGTCGTGAAGGAGACTGAGGAATATTGCGATTCACGGGCCAGAAAAATAAATACACTGGCATAGGAGTAAAGCTTAAAGAATCTAATAAATCTTCGCATTGTGCTATGAAATTACTTCTCATTTGCGAGAGTCTTGAAGCTGTATATTCTGCGCCAGCAACTTTATCAATTAACCTATGATGTTTTTCACATAATAATAAAATATTCGTTGGATCATCTGATAGTTGATATGAGAAGAAGGGGATACCGCGAGTAGAATTTTCTGATGCTGCAACATTATGAGCTAAAACGCCATATGTACCTTCAAATCCAGTTATTTCATCTATGTTTAATTTTGCACCACATCCTTTAAACATACATCGGCCATGACTTGAGAGATAAATCTGGTTTTTATCTTTTTCAGATAAATCGTTACCCCTACCTGTAAGATGCTCAAAATCAAAAATTCTTTTTATGAAATATTCTAATTGGTTTACAGGGTTTGGTTTTTGTTTAGGAATCTTTCTAGGAACAAAATCTACATCTTTAACTTCGCTCTCTTGAGAGGAGGTTAAATTCCATGTTTCTTTTAACTTTTCAAAATCATGTAGAGTGTGGGCATCAATTATGTGACCTTGAAGAAAGCGTGCATAAATGGAAATTTTTTTGGCAAGCAATCTTCGGACAAAAGTTAAAGTATCATCATAATTGAGAATTATACGGAAAAAACTTTCAGGGCTTTTATTTTTCAATAAGACAAAAATTATATTTTTACGTTCTTCATCAACTAATACACCTAATGAATCTATACAAATATGCTTTAAAATTTCTTCTATATATTTATTTGCATTTGATAAATCATCTATTGCTGATAAAGAAGTCTGTAAACTTAGGGATGGGTCTAGTTGCATTTTCAATTTAACTCAATATAACCTAACAGTTTGATTTTAAAATTTTTTCTACCAATCCAGATTCCAGTTTTTACTCTTCCGATTATTAAATATAAAACTGGGTCATTAAGATTGGTAATGCCATTTAGAACAGTATCTATATCCCTTAAATCGGTTGGAGAGGGTGTTGGTACATCTTCAGGATGTGTATGCCATAGGCCTTGAAAATTATAGAATTTTTTAGATTCGTTCCAAGCTTGTATTAAAGCATATTGGTGGGACTTTGACCTAAAGAAAGACATACGTGTTTGACAGTCTCCTTCCATAGGAGAGGTAAAGCTTTCAATGATTTTAGCTTTAGTTTCTATGTCTGTTCTTCCAATTAGAATGCCACCCGATTCTGGAGAATCTGATTCTAATTGTATAAATTGCTTTAAACTCTTTAAAACATTTGCTTGAATAATAAAGACTTGGCCTGTAGGTGTGTCACATTTAATCCTCCATTGAGTTATGTATTGCAACATGGGCATACTTCTTTATAAATTTCTTTTAAATTCAATATATTAATTCCATTTGAATTATTTACTGAATTATAAAAAGGGGTAGTAATTATTCCATTTTTATTTGCATTCTGATTGTCGCCAGAAATAGAAACAAATCCTAATTGTTGATTCAGGACATATTCAGAAATATAGCTTGCTAGCTTCATGCAATTTAAAGAAGAGAAGGGGGTAAATGCACCAGCACACCCTGTAATATTTTTAGCAATTAGCTGTCCAGATTGTACATATTTATACATAGGGGTAAGACTTTTATTTGATTTTTCATCAAAATATAAGCAGTTTAAACATCCTACATATTTATTATTGAAAGAAATAAAATGTCCACCTAAATCATAAGGTTCTAACCAGCCTATTATTACTTGAATGTTTGCACTTATTTCATAAATAGTTTTTACGAGAGAAATCTCAGTAGGAGTATGGCCAATTGCTATGATGATAGTATCAATATCTTCAGTAATTTTTGATTTTATCCAGCTTTCACCATGGCTTACGAATGGAAAAATAGTTAATCCGGGCCTTTCTATTAAAAACTTATTAGCTAAAGAAGTAGATTTATAGGTATTAACATACTGCAAACCTAAAGAATGACGATAAATATTATCTGTTTTTAAAAGCTCTGGATCTATGAAAGAAAATTTATTTACGCCTGTTTGAGCTAATATCTCTGCAATCTTTGAGCCTAAAGCCCCACATCCGATAATCGCTATATGTCTTGTTTTTTTCTCTTGCCCCGTTCTATTTAATAAATAATCTATCCACGCTCTTTGTGTTAAAGAGACTTTAAAGCCTTTGAAGGATACTTTTTCTTTGAAAGAATACCAAATGGCATAATAAAAAATCACATAAGCAAATCCATGTTCATTTGGAATTCCCACTAGGGCATAATGATTGCCTTGTTTTAACAAAGATCGTTTGTTCTCATTAGAGAGGGTATTAACAATTTTTAGAAAATAGTCCTCATTAAAATAATCTCCTATATCTGGTATGGGGAAAACAGAAGCATCTTCTAATAATATCTTATGAATTTTTACTTTTGTGAGCTGGTTGTGGTTTATGTAAGAACTATCGCCATCATCAATATGCTCTAATATTTGATGATTCCCTTTTGATGATTTTCTTAACCAACCATATAAATTAAATGTAGAAGTAGGGTCGCAATGTAATATTACATCCTCATTTATATTTTGAGTGCTGCCTAAATATCCTTCTAGTTCGTTATACAAGCTTACTCGGTTGTTTAATTGAAAATTAATAAAAGATTGCTTGAGTATATCTATAGCCCTTTCAAAGAATTCAGTAATAAGTTCTTTATGTCTATAGCCTTCAAAGTTTTCACCTTGATGATCCGTAGTACAAATTTCCCCACTTTGACTCACATGATCTAAGGCAGACATTGGTCGTGTCAATATTCTAAAAATGGGAGGTATCGTCCAATTAGCTCTATTTTGAAAAATTAGACCAAGGCAAACCTGTTGTGTATTAATGAGAAAATCAAATTTTAGATTAACCCAATCCTTAGTAATAGAAGTGACATGGATATTTTGAGCTCCATGTTCACTTAATAGCTTTTCAATATTGTCTAACTTTGGGTTATCAAAAAACATTGAGTTTTCCTAAGCAGATTTTCCTTCTTGAGTGTAATAAGTTTGTACTACTGGTTCGGACACTTCTTGTATTTCAGGGATAGGGAATTGACTTCCAAAAGTTTTATTTAAAATTTTGCAAGCTTCTACTGTATCAGTTTCCTCATTTACAGCTTCTAAAGATGATTTTAAATCTTCAAGTTTTGATTTTAAGTGCTCCATTTGTTTTCGGGTCAATTTTTCGAGTAAGTCTACACCTTGATGTGCAGGTAAATTAATTACGAGTCTGAAGTAATACTCGTTATTTTCTGGATCAATGCCAAAGGTAGTGAATTGATCTAATACATTATTTACTATAGAAAGTAATACCTTATTATCATTCTCATAATCTTCAGCTGTTATATGCTCATATACAGCTGTAGTGATAGCAATACTCTTAAAAAAATCTAGACCTTTCTCATTTCGCCATTGTTTCAAGTAGCGAGTACATCGTCTAAACTGATGACGTAAATCTGAATCATCTTCAAATTTTCCCAAAATTGTATCGGTAAGTTCAGTAGGATTTGAAATATCCCAAGTCTTAAGGTCTTCAGAGGAGAATTCCTTACCTCGAGCTAGATACATATTGCCTTTGTCGTCTTCAGCGTAGATGGGCAGATCTACATGATAATCGGGACTACCATTTTTGAGATAAGTGACAGTTACGCAAGGTCGTTTGATCGTTACAGTTCTATTTGAATGAGTTAAAGCATCTCTAACAATTTTTTTAATTTCTACTGAGCCATATTCCTCTTTGTCACAATCTAATAAAACTCCTACATCAATATCATAATCTCCATTCTTAGGCTTAATCCCTGTGCCCAAGGCATAACTACCTTGATTAAAGTATTCAACAAATTGAGGACCATTTGGATCCTTTTTGAGTTCATCTTTTAAGGTGCTAATCAAAAGGTCACGTTTTTCACGTAATGTACTTTCTTCGTCATAACGACCTAATCGAATATTTGTGTGGAACTTAGCATAGTGTTTTTGTGGATTCGCCATATTGTTGTATTCCTGTAGTGCTTTTGTTGTTATGGGGATCTTCTATATTAAATACAAGTTAAGACATTAAAAAAAATGGAATTTTTAAAGGGAAAATTTAATCAAAAAATATTTAAACAAACGATGAGATGTATCAATCTCCAATTTTTAGCATTCCTTCCCAACTAAAATAGTTTTGAGTCAAATTCTTTCTGGACATCGCCCATACACGACCATGCATCTTGCAAGGTCCAATTACGGCATCGCCACCACAGAGTAAAAAGAATGTTCAAAATAAACAGTCTAAAAATTCTGAATAGCCTTTTAGAACAGAGAGTTAAGGCACACAATTTAAAATAGTCAGTGAGCCTATCAAAATCCTCATGTATGAAACCTAAGAAGTTCCACATTTTTCTGGGTATACAAGCCTAAATTTTATGGAAAGAATTCATATGCTGCTCCTTTAGCTAAAAGAGTATTCAGCTTACGATTCGTGGTTATTTTCAACAGTGCCTTCTGGTAAGGGTCGGCACCTGCACATCAAAAAAATCTCCCCCCTGAGTACGGCTGTTTCTATCGGGGGCAGAATATTCATTCTGTTACTTTAGACTATACCCTAAAATTACATTTTAAAAGTTCTTAAAAATATGTACCATTTAAATGTTTTTTAATCATAAGTAACATGTAACTTTGGTATTAAAGATTTATAATTTACGAAATTGTTCATTTTTATCCAATTGGGGCGTAAAAAGTGAAAGGCCAAAAAGTAGGCTATGTGCGAGTGAGTTCGGTCGAGCAAAATACGGGACGTCAACTTGAGGGAATTGAAGTCGACCGGATTTTTGTTGACCGTGCTTCAGGTAAAAATACCGACCGACCGAAATTTCAGGAAATGTTGAATTATGTCCGGGAAGGAGACCGGGTGATAGTACATTCCATGGATCGTTTTGCGCGAAGCTTAAAAGATTTGGTGACTGAAGTGGATAAACTGGTCAAACGAGGGATTGCCATCCAGTTTGTAAAAGAAAATATTACTTTTACGGCCCAATCCACCCCGATGGATAATTTGATGCTGCAACTGATGGGTGCTTTTGCACAGTTCGAACGTGAGATCATTTTAGAACGGCAAAAGGAAGGAATTAAACTAGCCTCTACTCAAGGAAAGTACAAAGGCCGGGTACATAAATTAAAACCCGACCAAGCTGAAGCTTTACGGCAGGCATGGAAGGAGGGGAAGTACCCTTCAAAAATGGCATTAGGCCAGGCATTTGGAATTAGTCGCCAGGCGGTATACCGCTATTTAAAAGACAGTGAGTAACTCATTGAAATTTGCGAATAGACTTAGTTTCACGATGAAAATCGTGAAACATTGATTAAATAATAAGTGCAGAAAGCAAAGAATCACAAAGTTTCCGGCCTATAAATTTTTGATTTAGCAATAATTAAATCCCTTACAATTCAAATTTTTCAGCAACGACTTATCTTTGTTAAAATAGTATTAATTTATTTTTTTTAGGACAAACCTTAACCAAATTACAAATTTGTAATTTGGTTGTCATTTAGGTGTATATATCTAGGAATTAGTATATGAAGAAATTATTTTTTGGTCCAAGATATGATTAGATTCAATAATAGACTTCCGTCATAAATCAAAAAACGCACAATTTATTTGATCTTAAATTAATCAGCAAAATTATTTAATTCAAGAGATAATCCTTGGATGAAATTCAAAGATATTCAAAAATTATCAGACGTTAAGTTTCGTAGGCTTACCGGTGTTAGTTGGGCTACATTTAACCTCATGTTGGCCGAGCTAAATAAGCATTTACCTGGTCATATTGGTAAAGGACGACCGCATAAATTACCGTTGGAAGATCGTTTGCTCTTATGTATAGAATATTGGAGAGAATATCGAACATTTTTCCATCTTGGTATGAGTTACGGTGTATCTGAAACGAGTGCAATTCGTATCACACGTGTTATTGAAGATACCTTAATCGGTTCTGGAAAATTTAACTTGCCAAAACAACTTCCTAATCGAGATGAAGTGGATTGGGAAGTTGTTGTGATTGATGCAACTGAAATATTAGTTCAACGTCCAAAAAAAACAGAAGAAATGGTATAGCGGTAAAAAAAAGCGACATACCTTTAAATTTCAGCTATCTATGCACTATACAACAGGTGAAATACTGAGTGTATGTGGAAGTCATGGAAGCATGCATGATTTTAAAATATTTAAAAAAAGCATGAGGAAATTAAAATTTAAGCCCTTTTTTATCGTTGATAAGGGGTATTTAGGGATAAAGAAATTGGGTTTTGGATGCCTCATGCCATCTAAAGCAAAGAAAACTGAAAAACTAGATTCTGAATTAAAAAAGTTAAATAGAGAGATTGGTCGTAGACGAATTCAAGTAGAGCATGTATTTGGAAGGATGAAATGTTTTAAGATTTTATCTTGTGTATATAGAAATCGTCGTAAAAGATTAAACCTGCGGTTTAATTTACTTGCTGGCATATACAATTTAGATTGGGTGAAAGATAAACAATTAAATTGATTGAAAAATGATTTATGAAGGAAGTCTAATATATATATGAAGATTGTTTTAGTTATTTTTACTATAGTTTTTTCAACCAGTAGTTTTGCTGATGGGGGACTTCGTTTCTTAGAGAAAAATTTAGAAATAATTAACAATGAAAAAAGCAAAGGGTGTGAAGAGAATTAATTCAAAATTATAATGAAGCACATATAACTAGGAAAACTAAAAATTAGTTATTTTTAGTATGGTGTAACTAAGATTAATTAATTTTTTTAAATCGAATGATAAATATATTTATTGTTTTTAATTTATTCTTTACCATTTTTAAATAATCCGAAAAGACTATTTTAAACTTTAGGGTTACATATGCTCCTATACATAGGCAGGAATAAATATGCAACTTAGTATATTTGCAACAATAGTACTGGAAAGATTCATGTAATAATGCTTAAAACTCTCTAATTAGTTAGGGAGGCATTGGAATTGGAGAAAAAAGTAAAGTGCCCACTAGCAAATGTGGTTATTGGAGGGATTATCTCATCAACCCTTCTTATGTTGGTTTTATTACCAATATTGTCCCGGTGGATAAATGAAAAGAAAGCTTCTTGACCAATTATAGTAAGCAATTTTTAGCAGAAATATTGAGGCTTACTCAAGTCTCTCAGCTAATCGTAAATAGAATAAGGAAACTATTGTATGTCAGAAGATCATTCTCAGAGCCACGCGGCTGTTACTGAAGAGAATAGTAAGAAGTTAATATTTACTGTAGGTTTGACCACTACGTTTTAATCGTAGAAATTATAACCGTTTTTATTACTCAAAGTTTAACTTTTGTGATTATCTAAAAACACATAGCGGTCGAATGGCCATATTAACTGACTTAAAATCAGTCGCATACTTTAATGTAGCGGTTCTGATAGCACAAAAGTTCGCAGCATGAAAACGGAACCGGCATAATTGATTTATAGTGAACCCATACACTAAGCATAATGATTTAGAGGACGATAATCCCAATGAAAAAATTCCTTTTAGGAGCTGTTGCCGCATCTGTTTTGGCCTTTTCAGGTAGTGCTATGGCCAATTTTGTGGCAGGTCAGGACTATCAGGTGGTCGCAAAACCAGTCAAAGTCGAAAAACCGGGCAAAATTGAGGTACGTGAATTCTTCTGGTATGGCTGTGGTCACTGTTTCACGTTGGAACCGCATATGCAGGACTGGTTGAAAAAATTACCCAAAGATATCCGTTTTGTACGTACACCTGCTGCAATGAACCCGCTTTGGGAACAGGCTGCACGTGCTTATTATGTTTCAGAAGCCCTGGGTGTGCGTCAAAAAGCACATTTACAGTTATTCCATGATATTCATGACAAGCAGCGTCCAATTTTAGAACAGGCACAATTGGCCAAGTTCTATACCCGTTATGGTATTTCTGAAGAGAAATTTAACACGACTTATAAATCATTCCCGATTTCGTCAAAAATTGCTCAGGCAAAAAATTTGACTGCTCAATATCAGTTAAGCGGTGTACCAGCGGTGACCGTGAATGGTAAATATATTGTGCAGGGCAATGATGCCAAAGTAATTCAGGTGGTGAATTACCTGATTGAAAAAGAGCGTAAAGCCAAATAAGACGCGATTGATTATCTCTAAAAAAAACCTGCATCGAATCTGCAGGTTTTTTTATTTAAACTTAAATAATTGCAAGGGGGGCTTTAAAACGTTTTAATCGTAAAGCATTTCCTAGTACAAATATTGACGAGAGAGCCATTGCACCAGCAGCAAATACAGGAGAAAGTAGCAGTCCAAATTGCGGATAAAGTACACCTGCTGCAATAGGAATCAGAGCTGCATTGTAAACAAATGCCCAAAATAAATTTTCACGAATATTGGTTATAGTCGCTTTGCTTAAAGCGATAGCATTTGGCACTCCTTTCAGGTTGCCAGACATCAAAACCACATCAGCAGCTTCAATAGCTACGTCTGTACCTGTACCTATTGCTAAACCAATATCTGCTTCTGCAAGTGCAGGGGCATCATTAATGCCATCTCCAACATATGCGAGTTTACCATATTGATTTTTTAATTTTTTAACGGCCTCTATTTTACCTTCTGGTAAGACTTCTGCAATAACCTCATCAATACCTAGTTTTTTTGCAATCGCTTGAGCTGTATGACGGTTATCACCTGTAATCATGGCAACCTTTAAACCTAACTGATGTAACGCTTCAATTGCAGCAAATGTTGATTCTTTAATTGGATCTGCTACAGCAATAATGGCAGCAAGTTTCTGGTCAATCGCAACATAGAGAGGGGTTTTTCCTTCTTCTCCCAAACGATCCGAAAATTGAGAAAAAACATTAGGATTCAAACCTAGTTTTTCCATATATCGATCTGCACCAATATGAACCAAATGTTCAGACACCGTTGCTTCTATTCCATAGCCCGTGACTGACTTGAAATCAGCAACAGGAGACAGGATTAATTCCTTATCTATAGCGGCTTGTACAATTGCTCGAGCAATAGGATGCTCAGACTTTGATTCAACGGCTGCCATAAGTGAAAGTACGGCATTGTATTCAAACCCTTCTAAGACATGCAGATCGGTTAAAATTGGTTTCCCTTCAGTCAGGGTCCCTGTTTTATCAACAGCAACCACTTTAGTTTCTTTGAGCAGCTGCAAAGCTTCCCCTTTACGGAATAAAACACCCATTTCAGCACCACGCCCAGTTCCCACCATGATTGATGTAGGCGTTGCAAGTCTCATTGCACAAGGACATGCAATAATGAGTACCGCAACTGCATTAACTAAGCTAAACGTTAGGGCTGGCTCAGGGCCGAAGATAAACCAAGTAATAAAAGTTAAAAGAGAGAGACCCATTACTACAGGTACAAACCACATGGTAATTTTATCAACCAATGCCTGAATAGGCAGCTTGGAACCCTGTGCCTGTTCAACCATTCGGATGATTTGAGAAAGCACTGATGAACTACCAACAGAGGTGGCTTTGATATTTAAGCTGCCACTTTGGTTAATTGTTCCTCCTACCACAGTAGAGCCTATCGTTTTTTCAACGGACATAGGCTCGCCAGTAATCATGGATTCATCAATAAAACTTTGGCCGTGAATAACTTCACCATCGACAGGGATACGCTCGCCTGGTCTAATCTCTACAATCGTTCCTGTTTGAACTTCGGCAATCGGAACTTCTATCACCTGATTATTGAGCTGTATTCTGGCAACTTTAGGCTGCATTCCAACTAGATGTTGAATTGCTAAAGACGTTCGGCCTTTTGCCTTGGCTTCAAAAAATCTACCTAATAGAATTAAAGTGATTATAACCGCTGCAGCTTCATAATAAACATTGACCGTGCCTTGTGGCAGGACACTTGGAAAGAAAGTAGCAACCACTGAATAAAGATAAGCAGCCAATGTTCCTACAGCCACCAAGGAATTCATGTCTGGTGCTAAGCGGAATAAACTTGGGATGCCCTTTTTAAAGAAGCGTCGGCCTGGAAAAATTAATGCTACTGTGGTCAAGAAAAATTGCATTAACCAGCTATTTTGTTGGCCAATGTTATCCATCATAAACGTATGAAAGGCGGGAATCAGGTGTGATCCCATTTCTAAAATAAAAACGGGTAGAGTCAATAAGACTGACAAAATTAAATCTTTTTTAAGTTTTTCTAATTCAATATTTTTTTTATCTTGAAAGCTTTCCGTAGTTTGATGAACTGACTTTGCTTCAAACCCTGCTTTGGTGACGGCCTGAATTAACGAGTCACGAGTGACAGATGAGCTTGCCTGAATAGTCGCTTTTTCAGTAGCCAGATTTACATGAGCTGATTCCACACCCTCAACAGATTTTAAGGCCTTTTCTACTCGACCTACACAAGAAGCACATGACATACCCTCAATCGTAAGCTCTATTGGTTGCAGCGCTTCCACTTCGTAGCCTGCTTTTTCTACGGCTTTAATTAAAGTAGCGCGATCAAGTGGTTGATGCGCATAAATGACTGCTTTTTCGGTAGCCAGATTTACATGAGCCGATTCAACACCCTCAACAGATTTTAAAGCTTTTTCCACACGGCCTACACAAGAAGCACATGTCATCCCCTCAATCTCTAATGTTTCACTGTAGTGTGGCGTATCAGTCATTTCGGTACTCATATACGATCTCTATCATTTAGATATGCTGAGTTCTATATGCGAAGATCAGCTCGAACCAAGATTATGGGGAATTCAGGGGCTACTTTTATTGCAAGCAAGTACAGATTTTATCTGTACGATGAGGAAAATAAGAGAGAGTAAAAGTGGTAAGGAATTCCCACTGTTACTCTAACAGAGATTAAGCAGGATCAGCTGTAAATCCACGCTCACTGAGAGTTGCAATGACTTTATCCTGACTCACTGTTGTGTTGATTTCAACGATACGGTTTTGTAAATCAATATCGAGTGAAGCATTCGAGTCGAGCTCTTTAATTGCGGTAGTAATGCCGCGTGCACAACCACCACAAGTCATATTAGCGATGTGAAATTTCATATGTTGCTCCTTTTTAACAAAACATTTGTTTAAAACATTAGAACAGTAACTCTAAACTTTCACCATACAACCAGCCTTTTTCTGAATCAGTTACTCGCTGTAACTTGGTCTGTTTACAACCTTACAGTTTTCTTCAGAGTATTCCAAAGAAGAGTGTTCTACTGACTACAGTAAAAGTACTTAACCAACATTAATGTGACTTTAAAATGACATTTTTGTCATCTACGATCACTCTGAAATTTATAAGATTAGTTATTTCAATCAATGGTAGTGAACTGAATAGATGAGACCGTTATGGGTTGAAGATAAGCTAAAAACCGGTGACTACCTTTATGTATAATGCCTCATGATGCGATTTTACTGTTCTGATTGTCGTAAGTTGACAGTCCAGTAGAAACTTTATTGCTCAGCTACAAAAGATAAATGCAGTAATGTTAAATTTCCTCAATTCCCTTATTTTGAAATTCTCTTATTCAATACCCACGACAGTGGTTATATAGCCTGTTGTTAATAGAATTGATAGACCTAATAACATCTCAAATAAAATGGCATGACTAAGGTGTTTAGCGAATTTAGGATGTTGAAGACGCGGGGTGAAATACCATTTGTTGAAGGCAGCTAAAAGTAGAATACTTATAACAAAAAACATTTTAACCATGAAACCATAGCCATATGCAGTATTGATTAAGGTATTAAAATCTTTAATTAAAAGAAGAGCTACACTAGCGCCACAGGCGATTAATATCCCAACAATGAAAGCAGCAATACGTCCAAATACATGCATGCGATCTTTTAAAGGTAAACCACTTATTTCCCGGCTGGTTTTCCATAACGGATATAAAGACCCCATCCATAACGACATAACTAGAATATGGATTGATAATAAAATTTGAGCAAGTAAGGTTAAATTAGCGACATGTCCGAGCTGGGAAAAACTAAAAATAATCGGGATAAGTAAAATACAAAATATTGAACTTTCAATTATAGAAAAATGACCTTTGTTCCTGTTAAGTTTAACCACCATGAGAAGAAGTAAAAGAGCAAAACTAATAGAACGAAGAACGTATATATACCCCGTCGGAGTATTAACCAATATATTAATATACGTGGGGTCCACCATACCTGTAATACCAGTATTGGCAAAACTACCAATCAGAATAAAAAATCCCAAGGTACTGGAAATTAGGCCTAATCCAGCGCCAATTGTAATATATTTAAGAATCGATTCTTTTAGTTCAAGATATTGTCTAAGTAAAAAATAGCAAAAGGCTCCACCAACGACAAAAGCTACACTTAAATATAAAATAACCTTAGTTAACCAAGTGGCCCACATCCAATATTCAGAAATCATTATTTTTGTCCATTCTAGAACAACATGCCAGCACCTCACTGACATGTTGAAAGGTAATCAATTCTTATTTAGTTGATTTGATAGTGAAACTATATTCACCATTCATGTTGTGACCATCTTTCCCCATTGTTGTCCAGACAACGGTATATTTACCTTTTTTCAGTTTCGGAAGAGCGACATCAAAGGATTTCTTTAAGTCATGAGTAACTTTATATTTTAAAGGAACATCTCTTCGCTGAGCATCCAGTAACTTAATATTCATCAACATAACCTCTGCACCAAAGTTAAGGGTCAAGTTCTTTGGTTGACTAAGGATAGATGCATTTTCCGCAGGAATCGCACTCACTAAACTCACATGAGCGAACGTAGTTGTAGTAGCCACAATCATCGTTGCAGCTACTACAACATTACGTAGAGCAGTCATTTTATTTTGAAATAATTTCATTTACGTTTCCTCTTGATTCGTTAGTTCATTAGAGATGACTTTATAAAATCTATATTTAATGAGACCACATCATCTCCTCTTATATTTCAATTATTAGTGAGAGACAGAAACATAGCGATGACTTCAAAATTACATTTTTGTCATTTTTAAATTTTAAAATCTTTAACTATGGTAATCTTATTGAAAAATAATGATCATTTAACTGATGTGGTTCTAGGATTTTAGACCACGCCTATAAGTGATAATCTACTCCCCAATAAGCATGGGAAATGCTTGTTTTTGGAGTCAACCATGACACGAAGAAAACGTCGTAATCATTCAGCAGAGTTTAAAGTTAAAGTTGCTCTCGCAGCAATTAAAGGCGACCACACACTCGCTGAACTTTCTACTCAATTCGATTTACATCAAAACCAAATCATCGATTGGAAAAATCAACTGCTTGAGCAATCAGTCAATATTTTTTCACGACCAACAGCACAACAAGAACCAGAGATTGACCTCAAAGCTCTACATGCCAAGATAGGACATCAGGCATTGCAAATTGATTTTTTAGAAGGTGCGCTCAGAAAAATAGGGCAGCTGAGCGGCAAAAAATGATCGATAAGACCCATCAACTTTCGGTACGACAACAATCGCAATTGATTCAAATCAATCGCAGTACGTTGTATTACAAGCCCAAAGAGATTTCATCAACTGATTTGAGTTGGATGCGTCTAATCGATGAAATTCATCTCGACTACCCCTTTATGGGCAGTCGAATGATACGAGATATGCTACAGCGTCAAGGACATCAAATAGGTCGGCGTAAAGTCCGACGTTTAATGCGCTTGATGGGAATACATGCCTTGTATCCAAAACCCAATACCAGTAAGCCTAATCTTGCACACCGTATTTTCCCATATCTGTTGAAAAACATGGTCATCGATCACTCTAATCAAGTCTGGTGTACAGATATCACGTACATTCCTATGGCTAAAGGCTTTGTCTATCTGTGTGCAATTATAGATTGGCATAGTCGTAAAGTACTGGCTCATCGAGTATCGATCAGTATGGAAACAGACTTTTGCATAGATGCGTTGCAAGAAGCAATTGTGAAATATGGTTGTCCTGAGGTGTTTAATACAGACCAAGGCAGTCAATTCACAAGCGAGGCATTTTTGAATGAGTTAAAATTGCGAAATATCCGTATCAGTATGGATGGGAAAGGACGATGGATGGATAATGTGATGATTGAGCGTTTATGGCGCAGCGTGAAGCATGAGGAAGTCTATTTGAAGGCTTACGATACGGTTAAACAAGCGAAACAATCAATTGCTGAATATTTGGATTTTTATAACATGATACGTCCTCATTCAAGTTTGAATAAGGCAACACCGGATGAATTTTATGATCAACATTTACTAAAAGTAATGGCAGCATAATTTAAATATTTAGAGCGGATTTATCATTTATAAAACTGAATTGAGTGGTCTAATTAACGGAACCATGTCATAACAAACAAATTATGTAGGTGGTTGATTTATGAAATGTAGTAATCATTTTGTCTAAGAAAATAGTAGCTATTTAATTTTTTATATTTTAGTTTAAATATAAACATGTTATGTTTAATTTGATCTAATATAAATTTGTGGGCTAAGCACATGACTCAAACACGTCCAAGAATGACCAAATTATTTGAACAGCTTGGTTTAGCTTCTACTGAAGAAGCAATTGCAAAATTCATAGAGAGCCATCAGCTAGCTGGAGATGTTTTTTTAACACAAGCAATTTTTTGGACTGATGCTCAACGTCATTTTTTAGAAGAAAAACTACACTCTGATGGTGAATGGACGACAGTGATTGATCAATTAAATGAGTCTTTACATGAAAATTCAGTAAAATAATTTTCCGTTAGTATTAAGGATCTACATTCTTCCCTGCATTGAATACAACTCATTCATACAGTAGTATTGTTTTGGAGATGGAATCTCTATTATATAAGTAGTAGATTCCTTACTCTGAAATTTGGATTATAAACCCTAATATTAAAAATAATCTTCTTTACCATCTATCTAATAAATATACCAATAAGTTTAATAATTAAATTATCCACCCTTTTTCTATAAAAAACTATTTTGATCAACTGTATTTTTTCTTTAAAGGAATAACAGTGTAAATTACATTAAGAATGTGTCTCTAACTAGCCTTGGAGTCATCTAATCATTTCATTTTTATTTTTTTAAGCACATAAAATCATAACAACTTTAATAGTTTTAAAAGATTAATATTAAATAAAATTTTTGTCATCTCAGCATAGACTATATATTTCGAGAAGATCTCAAAATTACATTTTTGTCATTTTTAAAAATAATTAATTAATAGTGCTAAAATTTTTAAGAGAGACAGAGAATAACCAAAAATTTCATCAGTTTAGTAGTCAAATTCCTAGACTCTGTTCAGTACTAAAACATAGCTTTTACTTCCAAATTATTTAAAGGAAAAAATTATGATGAAATTCAAAAACATTTTTTTGGGCTTATGTATCGCAGCCGCGTCATTGAATACATTTGCACAGCAATCCGATGAACACAAAGATCACCACCCTGAAAAAACAGCACCATCTGCAGTAACAATTAAGCAAACAGTTACCAGCACCACTGCTACAGATAAAATGGCTGCAATGGACCAGCACATGAAAGCAATGCAAGCCATGCATGCAAAGATGATGGCTGCAAAAAACCCTCAAGAACGTCAAAAACTTATGGCTGAGCACATGAAACTCATGCAAGGAGGTATGAGCATGATGAAACAGATGAGCGGCCAAAGCATGAATGCAAATATGGCTGACCGTCAGCAGATGATGGAAAAACGTATGGACATGATGCAATCCATGATGCAGATGATGATGGACTGTATGCCTCCCTCCACAACTACCCATGAATTAGAGAGGGAAGCACCATGAACCATCAACCTCAAGAACATAATTCAGTACCTAACTTTTGGTCTACACGTTATGCCATCGGCCTATTCGTGATTGGTGGTGTGGCAGCCTATTTTCTCTTAACCGAGCATTTGGCCCATGTCGTTGGTGTTTTACCCTTTTTACTCCTTTTAGCATGCCCACTCATGCATATTTTTATGCATGGTGGTCATGGACATCACCATCATCAACAGAAAAATCCAGACACATCAGATAATAAAAAATCACGCGAACCAGGAGACCCCTCATGAATCATGCGGAATCAGCCTATGGTCTGTGGTGGCTCGTCATCATAAATTCGGCAATTTTCATTATGTTTGCCTTCAGTTTTTTTAAACCCGCCACAGCGCGAGATTGGCGTACTTTTGGCGCTTTCTCTGCTTTCATCATTGCATTGTTTGTCGAGATGTATGGTTTCCCTTTAACAATTTATCTGTTGTCAGGCTGGCTACAAACTCGCTTTCCTGAACTTGACTTGCTGTCGCATAACTCAGGTCACTTATGGTCAACGCTACTAGGCGAAAAGGGTGATCCACATTTTGGCATTCTGCACATCGCGAGTTATATTTTTTTGGGCTATGGTTTCTATTTACTATCAAAAGCATGGCAGGTGTTGTACCACGCACAACGTCATCACCAATTGGCAGTAAGCGGACCCTATGCACGCATACGCCACCCGCAATACGTAGCTTTTGTAATGATCTTGCTGGGGTTTTTATTGCAATGGCCAACTTTACTGACACTGATTATGTTTCCAATCTTACTCTTAATGTACAGCCGCTTGGCAATTAAGGAAGAGGCTGAAATGAGTAAACAATTTGGCGCTGTCTATGACAGCTATGCCCAACAGACTCCGAGATTTATTCCGAAATTCGGCCATAAAACTACTTTGCCATAAGAGAATTATTCATGTTAGATCAAAAAAATCATAATCAGGATCATATGACACAGGCTACAACAGACGTATTGAAAGACCCAGTCTGTGGTATGACAGTTACTGAAGAATCGAAATACCATGAGGAATTCAAGGGGAAAACTTACTTTTTTTGCAGTGATAAATGTCAATCCAAGTTTCATACTAACCCTGTGCAATACATCACTAAATCTGGAACTATGAATGCCGATGCACACACACAGCATCATCAGGCTGTTCAACCCGTTAATGATGCAAGCACAACAGGCACGACCATCTATACTTGCCCAATGCATCCAGAAATTAGACAGGATCATCCTGGAAACTGTCCTAAATGCGGAATGACACTGGAACCACTCATTCCCGAGTTAGAGGAAGATGAGAATCCTGAGTTACGTGATTTCCGTCGACGCTTCTGGTGGACACTGCCACTCACCATAGTCGTGACTTTTTTGGCAATGTTTGGCCATCAACTGAACCTATTCGACATGGCAGTTCAGAGCTGGATTGAATTAGTGTTGTCACTCCCGATTGTACTGTGGGCAGGTTGGCCATTTTTTTCCCGTGGTTGGCAATCGGTTGTGAATCGCAGCCCAAACATGTGGACCCTGATCGGTCTAGGTACAGGGGCTGCTTTTATTTACAGTGTGGTTGCGACCATTGCACCACAAATCTTTCCAGACTCATTTATCTCCATGGGTCGTGTCGCTGTTTACTTTGAAGCTTCAGCGGTCATCATTTCATTGACCCTACTGGGACAAATATTGGAGTTAAAAGCACGTTCGCAAACTTCTGCTGCAATTAAGTCACTCCTTGGGCTCGCTCCTAAAACAGCTCGCCGAATCCTGCCTGATGGAACTGAAGAAGATGTTCCTCTAACGCATGTCCATGTAGGAGATTTACTCAGAATTCGCCCAGGTGAAAAAGTGCCTGTGGATGGTGTAATCACTGAAGGAAGTAGTTCAGTGGATGAATCGATGCTGACAGGTGAACCTTTACCTATCACTAAACGTATCGGCGATAAAGTCATTGGAGCTACCCTGAATACCAATGGTTCATTGATCATGCGTTCAGAGAAAATTGGTTCAAGTACCATGTTATCCCAGATCGTACAGATGGTGGCGCAAGCTCAACGATCGAGAGCACCAATGCAACGTATGGCTGATCAGGTAGCAGGTTGGTTCGTCATGGCTGTAGTGACCATTGCCTTGCTTACCTTCTTTGGATGGGGACTATTCGGCCCAGAAGAGTCGAGCTGGGTTTATGCATTAATCAATGCTGTGGCAGTACTCATTATTGCCTGTCCTTGTGCACTAGGCTTGGCAACTCCAATGTCTATCATGGTTGCAACGGGTCAAGGTGCTACTCATGGTGTGTTGTTCCGCGATGCAGCAGCCATTGAGAATCTGCGCAAGATTGACACACTAATCATCGATAAAACAGGTACGTTGACCGAAGGACGCCCTGTATTCGATCGTGTGGTTGCCGCATCAGGTTTCGATGAATCTGAAGTATTACGTTTAGCCGCCAGTCTTGATCAAGGCAGTGAACACCCGCTAGCCGAAGCGATTGTAAATGCAGCACACGAACGTGGCCTGCCTCTTGAAACACCAGATAATTTTGAATCAGGCTCAGGGATTGGTGTTCGAGGTCAAGTGGGCGATCGTCAGTTAGCTTTGGGCAACACAGCACTGATGGAGCAATTAGGTATCTCGGTACAATCTCTGATTCCGCAAGCCGAAGAGCTGCGTTCAGAAGGTGCAAGTGTGATGCATCTAGCCATCAATGGTGAATTGGCCGGCCTGCTTGCAGTATCCGATCCCATCAAAAAAAGTACCCCTGAAGCACTTGCCACCCTGAAGGAAGCTGGACTACGTATCGTGATGGCAACAGGAGATGGTCTCACCACTGCCCGTTCAGTCGCATCACGTCTGGGTATTGATGAGGTACATGGTGAAGTTAAACCCGCAGATAAACTCGAACTTGTCAGCAAATTGCAGAAGCAAGGTCGCATCGTGGCAATGGCTGGCGATGGAATCAATGATGCACCAGCACTAGCCAAGGCTGATGTCGGTATCGCTATGGGGACCGGAACTGATGTCGCAATGAATAGTGCTCAAGTTACCTTGGTCAAGGGAGATTTACGCGGTATCGCGGTTGCCCGTTCACTTTCGGAAGCTACTGTTGGCAACATGAAACAGAACCTCATGTTTGCTTTCCTTTACAATGCCTTGGGTATCCCAATCGCAGCTGGCGTACTCTATCCATTTACCGGTTGGTTATTGTCACCCATGATTGCGGCCTTGGCGATGAGTTTTAGTTCAGCTTCAGTCATCACGAATGCCCTTCGCCTGCGAAATAAAAAGTTATGATAGAGAGTTCTTTTCTTCCACCAGATGTACCAGGTCTTATTGCAGCACTTGCCATCGGCCTGCTCATTGGTTTAGAACGAGGATGGCACGATCGTGAATTGCCCGAGGGCAGCCGAGTAGCAGGCCTACCTACCTTCACATTGACAGGATTGCTCGGAGGAGTGCTCGGTCATTTACAACCAAACTTCGGGCCTTGGCCGCTGGTCGCGGCCGTATTAGGGCTTTCCTTATTATTAACAGTGTCCTACGCGCGTACCGCAAAACTTTCCGGTAATCTAAGCGCTACCACGACGATCGCGATGCTGTTGACATTAGTTTTAGGTGCATATGCATCCCATGGTAATGTTACTTTAGCATTAACAGCGGCTGTCATCGTGGCTGTATTTTTGGATCTCAAGCCAACCTTACATGGTTGGTTACGCTTGATCGAACATCGTGAATTAACCGCATCTCTACAGTTACTGGTACTTTCTGTCGTTATATTACCTTACTTACCCAATACGGGTATGGGACCTTTTGCTGCATTAAATCCTTACCAGTTATGGTGGGCAGTGATCCTGATTGCCGGACTCTCTCTGGCAGGTCATTTTGCCATGCGGCTCACCGGTTCAGAAAGAGGCATACTCTGGACAGGTCTATTGGGTGGTTTGGCATCTTCTACAGCTGCAACTGTCGCACTGGCACGCTATACACGCCAGCACCCCGTCATGGTCAGTGCTGCTATTTCTGGAACATTGGCTGCCTGTGGCATCATGTTTTTTCGTATGGTTGTGCTGATAGGCGTCATTGAGCCAGCATTGCTAAGCACTTTTGGTGGTGCAATGATGATTGCGGGAATCCTTCTGCTGGGTATGGCATTGTGGAGACAACGCCAAATTACCAGCGCTGAAAACAACGATCGAACAATAGAAGCAATGGCTCCTTTTGATCTTGGGACAGCATTCAGCTTCGCTGCTTTCCTGGCTGTCATGGCAGTGTTGGTCCCGGCAGCAAAACAATGGTTGGGCACCAGCGGCATCTTCGTATTATCGACTATTTCTGGGCTAGCAGACGTAGATGCTATTTTATCTCACTTGCCCGCCTGCATAGTACTGAAGGCTTAACAACAAATGTGGCTGCTGTCGCGCTAGGGCTGGCCACACTGAGCAACATGTTAAGCAAAGCGACAATTGCATGGATGACAGGGGGGGCACAGTTTGGCCGAGCTATCATATTTGGCTACACAATTGCCATGATAGGTGCTGGCGTAGCTCTGGCTCTCAGTTTGAGCTTTATGTAAGGTCAACTCGGGTAAATGGAAGATGTTCAAAAAATGAGTTAAAATGATTCCCCTTGCATGGATTCACTTTGAAAAACAATGGTAAAAATGATTCGACCATTGAGGGATTCAGCCTGGATGGTCGCCCCAAGCATATCAAGAATAGATTTTGTTATGGCAAGCCCTAAGCCGGTTCCTTCTTCTGTTCTTTGTCTAGACGCATCTGTTCGATAAAAACGATCAAATAATCTGGATAGTTGTTCAGGAGAGAGTTCAGGGCCTTCATTTTCAATTGAAAATATTGTGTTATCTAAATTCTGTTGAAGTTTTATCTGTATTGTAGAATTCTTGTTTCCATATTTAACTGCATTAGACAATAGGTTGCTGAGTGCGCGACGTAACATAGCAGGATCACCTTTTACATTGCCAGATCCTGTTTGTTGAAGTGTCATATTTTTTTCGGCAGCTAGAGCGTCATAGAAATCAAATAAAGCGGTAACTTCTTTAATGAGGTCAATATTCTGTAAGTTCTGTAAATTTAAGCCATGTTCTGCTTTTGCCAAGAAAAGCATATCGGACACCATTCGAGCCAAACGTTCAAATTCTTCTAAATTAGAAAATAGTATTTCTTGATAAGTACCAATATCTCGGTTACGGGCGAGACATACTTGAGTTTGGGTCATTAAATTATTAATCGGTGTTCTAATTTCATGTGCTAAATCAGATGAAAAATCGGAAAGTTTTTCTAAAGCTGACTCTAGTCTGTCCAGCATAGCATTGAAGGCGATTGCCAATGATTTTAGTTCGGTTGGTGTATGCTCAACTTCTAAACGTTCTGAAAGATGTTGAGCAGAAATTCCTTCTGCGACCTTAGCCATTTTTTGCACTGGTCTTAAACCTCTCCAGGTTGCAAACCAACCTAAAAACATTAAACAAATTGTACCAGCCAAACCAATATACAAAAGTTGACGCTTAAAATCTTTTAGAAAATGTAGATGTTCTGATGTATCGATCCCAACAATAATTCGTACAGATTGTATTTCAGAATTTCTATTTATACCTGTAGTGTAGATCATGCCACGATAGGTCTTATTTTGAACTTGCCATTTAATCCAAGAGTTATTTGCAGACTTGGTTAAGTGTTGAGTATTAATTGTTGAAGGTGCTGAACTAAATAAAACTTTACCTGTCGGTCGTTCTATTTGAACCATAAGATCATGGTGTCCAACTAAAGCGTCTCTCAAATACAGATTAAGTTCTGGAGAGTTTTTAGGATTCTGTTGGATAAGATTCTGAATCAGCTGGATTTTACCTTCTAATTGGGTACGGTCTTGAGTCTCAAAATGATGTATTACCAATTTATTTATGAATAAGCCCATAATAATTAGAATGAAAATAGTAGATAATGAGAAAATAATACCGATCCGAAAACTGATCGCTTTGAATAAGTTATTATTCATCCTCTACCTCTAGTACATACCCCATTCCTCGAATATTCTGAATTAATTTGGGGGTAAAGTTACTATCAACTTTACTTCTTAATCTTTTAATAGCGACTTCAACGACATTCGTATCACTATCAAAATTCATATCCCAAATTTGAGAAGCAATCAGCGCTCTTGGTAAAATTTCACCTCGTCTACGCATGAAAAGCTCCATAAGCGCGAATTCTTTTGCCGTCAGATCAATGCGTTGACCTGCTCGTGTTACCCGACGTTTTCTCAAATCGAGTTCTAAATCAGCAATCTTAATAATATTATTATCTTCTCTTTGTTGCCCTCGTCTAAGGAGAGTTTTGATTCGAGCAAGAAGCTCTGCAAAAGCAAAAGGCTTTACTAAATAATCATCAGCGCCTAACTCTAAACCTTTTACTCGATCTTCGATTTGATCTCGGGCGGTAAGAAAAAGAATGGGCATTGTTTTACCGCTGCTACGAATATCATTGATAATATTCCAACCATTTAGTCCAGGTAACATCACGTCTAAAATAATTAAGTCATACTCTTCAGAAAGAGCTTGATGTTTACCCGTTAACCCATCTGTAACCCAGTCCGTAATATAGCCAGCTTCGGATAAACCTTGCTTGAGATAATCACCAGTTTTTTGTTCATCTTCAACTAATAGTATTCTCATTTCCGAATCCTAAGTCATTCATTAAAACTATAATAACGTTATAAAACATCTGATCGAGATAGATTACAAAAATGTCATTTTCAAGTCACTTAGATGTTCAATGCTTCACTTTATTGTAGTAGCAAGAAATTAACTTTTAGAGAAACTTATGAAAACTGTAGTGCGTCGTAGTCTAACAATTTTAATGTGTGCTGGAACTTTAATTGCTGGTACTCAATCTTGGGCAAAAGATGTATCAACCTCAAGTGCCACTAAAACGGTAAAAGCACAGGAACCTTGTACAAAACCTTGTAAAATGGAAAAAGATGACAAGACTCAGCAAGATCATAGTCAACATCAGTCTCCTAACTCATCTGACATGTCAAAAATGGATCATTCTATGATGAATATGGACCATTCTAAAATGGATCATTCAAAGATGAATATGCCTAGTAGCAATAAATAATTTTATAAATAGCGAGAAAGAAGTATTAAAGTTTATACTAAATATTTGCTTTATTACTTCAATCTTGATCTTTCTAAAGGTGAGATAGAATGTCAAAAAAGTTAAGTCATATACTCTTAATTGGAGTTGGTTTATTTTCATCAACTTGGGTAATGGCGGCAGTTAAAGAATATGATTTAACAATCGCTGAACAAACTGTAAATATCACAGGAAAACCAGTTGAGAGAATTACTGTAAATGGTAAATTCGTTGCACCACTTCTTGAATTTGAAGAAGGTGATGAGGCCGTTATCCGTGTTCAGAATAAGTTAAAAAATCAGGACTCTTCAATCCATTGGCATGGCTTATTATTACCTGGAATTATGGATGGTGTACCTGGATTTAACAAATTTAATGGCATTGCCCCTAATAAAACTTATGAATATAAGTTTAAAGTCCGCCAAAATGGTACTTATTGGTATCATTCACATAGTAAAGGACAAGAACAAGACGGTTTATATGGTGCTTTTGTTATTTATCCTAAAGATAAAACTCCACTAACAGCTGCTGAAAAAACCGATAAAGATTACGTTGTTTTGCTTTCTGATTTTCATAATTCGACAAGTGATCAAATTATGAAAAATATTAAAAAAGAAGCAGACTACTATCAGAACCGCCGCGAAACAGTATTCGATGTATTAAAACAAGTTAAACGTGATGGGCTAAAAGCGACTTGGCAAGACCGTTCTATGTGGAATCAGATGCGAATGCTGAAAACAGATATGTCCGATGTGACTGGTTATACATTTTTAATGAATGGCAAGACACCTCAGCAAAATTGGACGGGTAACTTCAAAGCTGGTGAAAAAGTTCGCCTTCGTTTTATTAATGCTTCCGCTATGTCATTCTTTGATGTACGCATTCCAAACCTAAAAATGACTGTAGTCAGTGCTGATGGTCAACCTGTAAAGCCCGTTCCTGTAGATGAGTTCCGTATTGGTACTGCTGAAACTTATGACGTAATTGTGGAACCAAAACAAGCACATTACCAAATTGAAGCTGAATCTATTGATCGTACCGGTTTTTCAGTGGGAACATTACATGAAGAAAGCAGCCCAGCAGTCAAACAAATTGAGATGCCTAAGCCTCGTCCTCGTTCTTTATTGACTATGGAAGATATGGGAATGAATCATGATATGTCTTCTATGAAAGGCATGAATCACGATATGTCTTCTATGAAAGGTATGGATCATGATATGTCTTCAATGAAAGATATGAATCATGATATGTCTTCTATGAAAGGCATGAATCACGATATGTCTTCTATGAAAGGTATGGATCATGATATGTCTTCTATGAAAGGTATGAATCATGATATGCCGATGAATAGCGCTACTGTTAAGGCGGCTTCAGACAAGAATGATAATACCGTATTTGGATGGGCAAATGCTTCAACACCTGAAGGTAATAAAGCATTGCAATATAGTGATTTGCAATCGTTAGATCCTCAAAAAGACACTCGTGCAGCTGAACGTGAAATAGAGATCCGTCTTGGTGGAAACATGGAGCGTTATATTTGGACAATAAATGGTAAAAAATTTAATGAAGCCGACCCACTAGTGGTGAAGTATGGTGAACGTATTCGCTTAAAATTTGTCAATGACAGTATGATGGCTCACCCAATGCACTTACATGGCATGTTTATGCAGCTTGAGAATGGTCAGGATCCAAGCAATATGCCAAACAAACATACGGTAATTGTTCCACCTGGGAAAACGATAACCACTCTACTCACAGCTGATGAGTTAGGTGAGTGGGCTATTCATTGTCACCTGCTTTACCATATGAGTGCAGGAATGATGAATAAACTAATTGTCGCCCAAGTAGACAAAGATAGTGTTTCAAAAAATATTGTTGCTCAGCCCCCAATAAGTGAGAAGGGAGTAAATCCACATGCAAATCACTAAGAATTTCTTCTCAAAAACAGTCTTATCAATTGCATTAGTAAGTATATCAAACTTAACTTTTGCTAATAGCAGCACTTCGGAACAAGAAAGTAATATTACAAATGGTATGAGAGTCTTATTACAGGAGTCTGGTGGCTTAAGATATAGCCCCCAAGAATTGTATCCAGAATATTATTCAATGGAAAATGCAAATGGGGGAGATAATATTATTCTGACCGCAAGAAAGAGATCAGCCCCATCTCATGATGATCATCTTAAAGAACATGGCGGACAAATTTATCAAACGACAAAATTTGAAAATGAATGGATGGTTGATGAAGACGGTAAGGGCAACCTAGGAACAAAGTTTGAAACTTTGATTGGGACAGATGAAAATCGTCTATTTATTGAAGCCAATTCGGAAAAGTCAGAAAGTAATGATCCAAAATATGCTGTATCAGCACTTTATAGCCGTAACGTAGCCCCATTTTGGGATGTACAAGCTGGGGTAAGATATAGTGAAGATAAAAATAACAGCAGCAGCGATCGAGTGGATGGGGTTATTGGTATATTAGGTCTAGCTCCTTATTTCTTTGAAACACAAGCATATCTTTATGGCGGTGAGAATAATTTTTGGGGAGCAAGTTTTGAATTAGAACGTGATTTGCTTTTAACTCAGAAACTTATTACTCAACCTTATATCGAAGCAGATGTAATATTTAGCGATGATTCTAACTATGCTGCAAAATCAGGTTTATCAGAACTAAAAACGGGGATCAAAACCCGATATGAAATTACTAAGCGAATTAAACCTTTTATTGACGTTGCTTACCAATATGAAAAAGGACAGAAAGCCACTTCTATGCAAGAGGCTACGGATTCTGAAAAAGGCTGGAAATATGGTGCAGGCATCGAATTAGTTTTTTAAAATAGTATGATTTGGATTCATGAATGGTAGCTTCGGCTACTATTCATGAATTATTACTATTTATTTTCGAATCTGTAAAACTAAAAAAGCTTAATTTTTGGTCTATTTTTATGCAGTGGTTAAAAACATGCTTATCGCTGTTTTTATCGTTTGCTATTCTTTTAGTAGGATCGGCTGCTACTACTTCGTCTGTACATCATCGGTGTTTAATGCCATCTGAATAGATGCATGTGGCATAGCCGTCTTCATCGATTTGAATCCTAAAGTGGCCCTAATGATCCGCTTTAGCTTGCCATGATTACATTCGATCACGTTATTTTTATACTTAACCTGCCTGTGCTCAAGATCTGGTGGACATTTTCTTTCCCATTTTAACCGTGACAAAGCACCTCCATATGTGTGCTTTATGAACCGTACCGGGTTTGTCGGAGACTCAATATTCTGAGAGACTATTCCGATGAAAAAACCAACCTATACCCCCGAAATTAGAGAAAGAGCGGTTCAATTACTAATTGAATCTGAAAAAGATTATCCTTCTACTTGGGCTGCAATCACAGCAATTGCGCCTAAGATTGGTTGTACTCCTGAAACACTTCGTGCCTGGCATCAAAAGCATTTAGATCAGCAAAATCCTATTAAAGTACAACAGATATCTGATCAAGAAAAAATGAAGCAAATGGAACGTGAAATTAAAGAATTAAAGCGTGCCAATGAAATTCTACGTAAAGCAGCCGCTTTTTTCGCCCAGGCGGAGCTCGACCGCCCACACAAATAATGGTGGATTTCATCCATAACAATAAGACTTATATGGTGTTGATGCGATTTGTAGGATTTTACCGATCGCAGCTTCAACCTATTACCGAACTTTAGATCTCGCTGACAATCCAGAACATCGAGCGAAACGAGATCTACATGATGAGCATCATGCTGAACAAATTAAACGAATTTGGAAGGAAAGTTCAGGTCGATATGGTGTACGTAAAGTTTGGCAAAAATTGAAACGTGAAGGCTATGTTATTGCACGTTGTACAGTTGCTCGATTGATGCAGAAGCTAGATATACAAGGTGTTTGGCGTGGTAAGAACAAACAAACTACCCGCAACCGAGATGATCAAAAACGAGCAGATGATTTAGTGAAACGTAATTTTAGTGCTGATCGACCTGACCAATTATGGGTCAGTGACTTTACGTATATTCAAACTCATTCAGGCTGGGTCTATACCGCCTTTATTATTGATGTGTTCTCACGAGCAATTGTTGGATGGAAAGTATCTACACGGAGGAATACAGATATGGTGCTCGATGCACTTGAGCAAGCATTGCACGATCGAGGCATGCCAAAGAATGTGATTCATCATTCCGACAGGGGTGGGTGTGCAATATCTTTCGATTCGCTATACCAATCGTTTAGAAGCAGCAAATTTACGAGCATCAGTCGGTACAACTGGTGATTCATACGATAATGCTTTGGCTGAAACGGTGAATGGCTTATACAAAACAGAGGTGATTGAATATTTAAAAGCAGATTGGCAAGGTTTAGCAGATGTACAACTTGCGACACTAAACTGGGTAGATTGGTTCAATAAAAAGCGTGTACACAGTGCACTGGGTTATGTGTCGCCTTTTGAGTTTGAAGCAATGTACTATGATAAGATTAACCCGTTAGGTCAGGTGGCTTAACTTAAATAAAAAAGTCTCCGACAAACCCGGTACGGTTCATTATCTGTATCTATCACTTGTGGGGCCTTCCTTTGCCAGAAGATGCGGATACTGAGCATCCAAAAGTAAAAGAACTGCATGAGCTTCTTGCATGGTCTGAAGGTATGGTCTGGTGTTCACCTGAACGTCATGGTTCTATGAGTTCCATTTTTAAATCACAAATAGACTGGATTCCACTTGCAGGAGGAGCAATCCGTGCTACCCAAGGTAAAACCCTTGCCTTGATGCAAGTCAGTGGTGGATCACAGTCATTTAACAGCCTGAACCAGATGCGTATTTTGGGGCGGTGGATGCGGATGATCACCATTCCAAATCAGTCTTCAATTCCGAAAGCTTTCTTGGAATTCGAAGAAGATGGACGAATGAAGCCTTCAGCTTTCTATGACCGGATTGTGGATGTCATGGAAGAGTTATTTAAGTTCACTCTACTGACTCGTGGTCAAAGCAAATACCTGACTGATCGTTATTCTGAACGCAAGGAATCGGCTGAAGAGTTGTCCAAGCGTGTAAATCAGCGCAGTTTATAAATGCTGGATGGTATTAAATACTGCGCCTCATTGCCAGGTCAGTAACACTTTTATGCTGTACCGATGAAGTGCTGTTAAAGGTACAATGAATATTGTAAAAACCCAGTCTTCATGATTGGGTTTTTACATTAAAGAAGTCAGAGATAAATAAGGAAAAGGTGAAGGCTTTGAACCAGAAACAGACTGAAACTGATGTGATCATTATCGGTGGTGGGCAGGCCGCTTTATCTACCGCTTATTTTTTAAAGCGCAAGAAAATCCCATTCATTATATTGGATGAGCAAAATCAAGCGGGGGGTGCCTGGCTGCATACCTGGGAGTCATTGCGTCTTTTTTCTCCTAATACCTGGAGTTCTCTATCCGGTTGGATGATGCCCATCACTGAACAGACCTATCCAACACGAAATGAGGTGATCCAGTATTTATCGGCTTATGAACAGAGATATCAATTTTCGATTGTTCGTCCAGTACATGTCGATCGTGTGGAATCGAAGGGAAAGTATTTAGACGTATATGCTGGAGAAAAGTTTTGGCGAGCCAAGGTGGTGGTCAGTGCAACAGGGACATGGCGCCAGCCGTTTATTCCTGATTATCCGGGACAGGAAAACTTTCAAGGCACGCAGTTACATTCAGCCCATTACCTGAATGCAGATCCATTTAAAGATAAGAAAGTCATCGTGGTGGGTGGGGGGAATTCGGGCGCGCAAATACTCGCTGAGGTTTCACAAGTTGCTGAAACCATTTGGGTCACAAAAACTCCGCCTCAATTTTTACCTGATGATGTCGATGGTCGAGTACTGTTTTTAAGAGCAACTGAGCGTTTAAAAGTACAACAAGAAGGAAGAAAAGTTGACCAGCCAATAGGTGGCCTAGGTGATATTGTGATGATCGATAGTGTCAAAGAGGCAAGGAATAGAGGAGTCTTACATAGCCGTCCACCTTTTCAATCTTTAGCTACAGATGCAGTTATTTGGCCAGATGGAAAAAAAGAGAAAATTGATGTGATTATTTGGTGTACTGGATTTAAGGCTTCATTAAATCATCTAAAAAGTATAGATATAGTAGAGCGAGATAACTTTGTAGAAGTTCAAAATGGAAGGTCTATTAAGTTACCTAACTTGTGGTTAGTTGGATATGGAGATTGGACAGGTATGGCATCTGCAACATTAATTGGCGTTTCTAGAACAGCGAGAGCTACAGTAGATGAGATCTTCACTTATCTACAAGAAATTAATACTAAAAAATTTTCAGAATAATTATCCATATCGAGTATAAGAATTTTAGAATCGGTTTTGTGTCTAGGCTACTGGGAGCATTCCAATATTTTGATTATTATTTCACTAAAAGTGTCTACAAGATCATGCTATTCATTAAGCCATAATTTTTGATATTTAAACCTAATTTCATGAATTGCACTAAAAAGAGGGAACTCTTTCATAATTTATAATTAAATTAGAAGTTTTCTTAGGAAGCTGTTTAATATTATTGATATCTATGCAGTTTTCCTTGTAAAAGCACTTCATTTATAGTGAGTATTTCAATAAAATAAGGGAGCTAGCTCCCCTCTTTTATTCATTTGCTAATTAAAAATTACTCGCAACTTGATATGTGATGAATGAAAAGATGTAGGCTAATGCAAACAAATAAGTTGCCATAATGATGGGCTGTTTCCAGCTGCCAGTTTCTCGTCTAATTGTTGCTAACGTAGCAAGACAATGGGGAGCAAAAATAAACCATACCAATAATGATAAACCTGTGGCTAACCCCCATCCATCCGGGCCTGAAATTTGACTTAACAGACTTTGAGTTACTGTATCTTCATCACCTGACATCGCATAAATCACCCCAAGAGCAGCAATTACAACTTCCCTTGCTGCCATAGCAGGAATGAGTGCAATACATATTTCCCATGTAAACCCAATAGGCGCAAATATAGGATGAATTAAATGTCCTAACTGACCAGCTAAACTATAGTTAATGGCCGGCATGCTTGCATTATCTGGTGGTTGAGGGAACGTGACTAGCACCCATAACAAGATAGACAGTGCGACGATAATGCCACCAACTCGTTTTAAGAAAATAGTTGCCCTATCATATAAGCCTAATGCAATATTTCTAATATCTGGAATTCGGTATGTGGGAAGTTCAAAAATAAAAATACTTTCAGTTTTATCTTTTCGAACCAATTTCAGAAACACTGAAACTAATAACGCTGAGACTATTCCCGACATATAAAGACCAAAAAGGACTAATCCTTGCAGACTTAACCAGCCGTAGATTAATTGGTTCGGAATAAATGCCGCGATCAATAAAGCATATACTGGCAATCTTGCTGAACAGGTCATCAAGGGTGCAATCATAATTGTTGCTAATCGGTCCCGTTCAGAGCTGATACTTCTGGTTGCCATAATTCCGGGAATGGCACAAGCAAAACTGGATAGCAGAGGAATAAATGAACGGCCGCTAAGCCCGGCTTTAGACATTAATTTATCTAAAAGAAATGCTGCCCGGGGTAAATAGCCTGACTCTTCAAGCATTAAAATGAAGAAGAATAAAATCAAAATCTGAGGCATATATGCAAGCACGCTACCTGCACCAGCAATTACCCCATCCACAACCAAGCTTTTTAATAGAGGATGTTGGATTAGTGGTCCAATAAAATCACTGAACCATGCGACAAAATTTTCAATGAATTCAATAAAAGGCGTTGCCCATATAAATACCGCCTGGAACATCACAAACATGGTTAAAGTTAAGATTACTAAACCCAATACAGGATGTAGAAAAATTTTATCTAGAAATGCGGTTCTTTTATCACCATTGTCATTATTTAAAATAACTTGTTTGGTGATTTGTTTGACCTGTTCAAAATGACTTAATTCAGAATGATAAGGAGTAATAAAAAGATTTTTTTGATCTAATTTAGGACTTACGCACTATTATTTATAGATTCTCTGTGGTAGCAGATGATTTTTATCGAGAATAAAGTCATCAATGAAGTTTTTGATAACTGGTCTAAATAATTTCTTCTGCCAACGATATACATTTTCAAAGATCCGCTCAAACTGGTTCTTTTGTATCTCGACGTAGGCCATCAAGGCTGAAAAAATATGATTCAAAATCAGTTTAGATCGTCTTACTTGAAACTTTTCAATATGACAAACCTGTTTAATCACCCGGTGATATTGCTCTATTTTCCAATGACTTGAATGTAATTCATGAAAACCCTCAAAGGACAATAAATCATCTTCATCTTGATGCACAATATAAAACCTCTGCTGTTCTTTTAACTGAGTCTTAAATAATTGTACAAAGCCAAAATCTTTGAGCCAGACCACTTGACCCTGATGGAAATTTGGCAATAAACGCAGTTGAAACCATTGTCCTTTTTCTGGGGAAACCTTACGGTTACAGTCGATACCAAACATAAATCGAATACCATATTTTCTTATGGTTTTTAGATTTCCAGTCGATGAATACCAACTATCACCTGTAATAAATTGAATCTTTGCACCCCAACTGAGTACTTCACTTAACATATCCATAAAGTAATCATTCTTGGTTTTACTTTCAGATTTGTCATAAATTCGGAAATTAATTGGAATATTTTGACCATTCTGATCTGTCGCATACAAGGTAATGAGATTAATACCCTTGACGGATCGGTGGTGTTTGCCTGACCAAAAATAGCTAACCAAGTCCATATGTTGACTATAGGGTTTATCTAAAACAGTATCATCAATACTGACTATAAGTTTATTATTATCAATATGTTGAATTGCTTCTTGATATAGGTCGTGAGGTGTGTAGTCTTCACGTTCTAGAAAGCGATTTACACTATCATGCGAGATGTTATAAGTCTCGGCAAGTTGTGTGCAGCTAATAGAGTTCGGTTCTGTCATGAGAAAGCCCATATAAATGGGTAATGTACAAGTTGCTGTAGAAGCATGTTTAATTCGTCTGATCACAGATACTTTATAAAGTATTTTAATACTTTTTTGAATCCGTCAATGCGTAAGTCCTATAATTGATTAATTAAATCTTGAATTCCTTTTGTTTTAACTGCGACAGCTTCAACTACAGGGATACCTAACAGTTGAGACAGTTTATCCTTATCAATGGAAATACCACGCTTTTTGACCTCATCCATCATATTTAATACAAGAATCATAGGGCGATTTAAAGCACGAACTTCGAGAACCAAGCTCAAATGTAAGCTTAAATTTGTGGCATCTACGACGCATATAAAAATGTCGGGTAGAATTTCACCTTTTAGCTCGCCCAAACAAACTGCCCTGGTGACTTCTTCATCTAAACTACTAGGTTTTAAACTATAAGTTCCGGGTAAGTCCAATACTCGTATTGCATCACCAGAAGGTAAGTTAAAAGAACCTTCTTTTCTTTCTACGGTAACCCCAGCATAGTTGGCAACTTTTTGTCGCGTACCAGTAAGTGTATTAAATAAAGAGGTTTTTCCGCAATTTGGATTACCGACTAATGCAATATTCTTAATCTTCATTGGATACTAACTCTACAAAAATTCTTTCAGCTTCATTCTTTCTTAATGCGAATCTTGAAGTTTCAATCTGAACTAAAACAGGATCTCCGCCAAAAACACCTTTAGCGAGTACTTGTAGAGTTTCACCCTCTCTAAAACCTAATAGTTGGAGCCGTTCCAATACGGGATCAGTGGTATGACTGTATTGATTACCTTTTTTGAGATCTCTAATTTTGACGATCTGATTTTGTTTAACTTGAAATAGATTCATTTTCGATACTCTTACTTCAAAGCCAAAATCTTTCGAGCACCATTAAGCACGAATAAAGAAACCAGGATGCCAATGATTAAGTCTGGGTAAGCTGATCCCGTCCACGCCACGAGTACACCGGCAAATATAACGCCCATATTTACCACAACGTCATTCGCCGAGAAAATCCAACTGGCTTTCATATGTGCGCCATCTTCTCGATGACCAGAAATAAGATATAAGCATGTCACGTTAGCTATAAGTGCGAGCAGGCCAATAACAATCATGAGCGTTGATTCTGGCTCGCTTCCAAACATGAATCGTCTAATGACATCAATAATCACGATGACAGCAAGTAATAACTGAATCCAACCTGCGAAATGGGCTGCTTTCACTTGATATTTCGCAGCTTTTCCGACGGCATATAGCGCAATACCATAAACGGCTGCATCGGCAAACATATCTAGAGAATCAGCAATCAATCCTGTAGACGCAGCAATAATTCCGCTGATGAATTCTATAAAGAAAAGTAGAGCATTAATGCCTAATAACAGTTTAAGTACTTTAGCTTGTCTCACAGGATCAGGTTCATTAGGTATACCGCCTGAAGAAAGCTGTGTTTCATCAAGTTTCGCCCCAAAACCCAGTCCTTCAAGTTTGGCCGTAATTTGCTGACTCCCTTCATTATGGAAGACTTTCAGTTTTCGATTGGGAAGATCAAAAGTAAGACCTTTAACTGCTTCAATATCTGCAAGAGCCATACGGACCATTTGCTCTTCAGCAGAGCAATCCATTTTAGGAATGGTATAGGTACTTGTTTGCTTAGCCTGTTGATTGCTTATATAAGTTTCAGTCTTCACAAGCTTTGCACCAAAACCCAAAGCTTCAAGTTTGGTAGTTATATTTTCATCTTTTTGATTATGTAGAACCTTTAAAGACCGGTTAGGTAAATCAAAGATGAGTTTTTGAACACCATCAATTGAAGATAGCGCCATACGAACCATCTGTTCTTCCGCAGAACAATCCATTTTGGGAACTAAGTATTCACTCATGTAGTGCGAATCTTTTAAAACGTTTTCAGTGCTTAAATTTTCTTTGGGATCAGAACCACAACAGGATTGAGCGGTATCTTCACAACTGTTTGAAGTGTTACAGCAAGGAGATGAAGATTTTTCTTCTTCCTCTTCACCACAACAGCTAGGCGTATTATCACAATTCTTTGAATTGCTTGCTTCTGCAATTGATGGATGATTTTCTTGTTGAGATTTCTTATCTTCGCATGGTGTTTCTTTACTACATCCACAGCCACTCATAGTTATACCCATTAAAAAAATTTATAAACTTTGAATATTAGAATCCCTATAGTTACTATAGAGTCAAGATTTTTTGGAAATAACAACTCAATGCATTTAAAAATTGGTGAACTCTCTAAAAAAACCTCATGTTCAGTATTAACAATTAGGTTTTATGAAAAGGAAGGTTTAATTCCGGAACCGGAAAGAACGGAAGGAAATTACCGCCTTTACGATATAGGCTATGTTGAGCGAATTAAGTTTATTTTGAATTGCCGAACTTTAAATATGAGTTTGAATGAAATTCGTCAATTACTCACCTATAAAGATAATCCCAAGAAAAATTGTTCAGATGTGAATGAATTAATTGACTTACATGTCAGTGCTATCAGAGAAAATTTAAACAAGCAACAAAAGCTTATTGAACAATTATCTGATTTAAGAGGTACTTGTGATGGTTTATGTACAATTGACCAATGTGGAGTTCTAAAAAATCTAGCTTGATTATCTAGACCTATGCTTTTTTCAAAAAATCGGCACTGTTGTAAATAACCACGAATGGTAAGCTGAAGACTGTTTTAGCTAAAGGTGCAGCATATGAATCCTTTCCATGGTCGGCATTTTCAGGGCGAAATCATTCTTTGGGCTGTGCGCTGGTATTTTAAATATGGCATTAGCTATCGTGAACTGCAGGAAATGCTGGCCGAACGGGGTGTGAATGTTGATCACACGACTATTTACCGTTGGGTTCAACGTTATGCTCCTGAAATAGAAAAACGTTTACGCTGGTATTGGCGTAATCCTACAGATCTGAGCTCGTGGCATATTGATGAAACCTATGTAAAAGTGAATGGACGATGGTCTTATCTGTATCGTGCAGTCGATCAACGTGGCGATACCATTGATTTTTATCTTTCTTCTAGACGTAATACCAAATCAGCATATTGTTTTCTTGGAAAAATTTTAAATAATGTGAAGAAGTGGCAAATTCCACAAGTGATCAACACGGATAAAGCACCCACATATGGACGTGCTTTATCACGGTTAAAACGGGAAGGTAAATGTCCACCAGACCTTGAGCACAGGCAGATTAAGTATAAAAATAACGTGATTGAATGTGATCATGGCAAGCTAAAGCGGATCATCAGGGCCACATTAGGATTCAAATCTATGAAGACGGCTTATGCCACAATTAAAGGTATTGAAGTCATGCGTGCACTACGTAAAGGACAAGCATCGTCATTTTATTATGGTCAGCCTCAGGGTGAAGTGTGTCTAATCAACAGGGTTTTCGGTCTCTAAGTACTTTTTAAAGGGAACATCATCGACTCAAATCTCTATTTGCAACAGTGCCAATGGGGCTTTGTACTATCTATATCGGCAAGATCATGTGAATGCGAATGAGTATTTAGCAGCATTGGAGAAACTGGCCAGACAGTTTGTATTCTCTCGTTTCTTGAAATCAGGAGACGGGGCAGACTACTTTAAGATGATATATGCTGATCATAATGAAGTAGTGATTCCTAGCGAAATTGATTCTTCAAAATTAAGTTTCGGAAATATTGAAAACAATTTTGTATTCAACTACCTGGATTATTTAATCTGGTGCGATCAGTTGCGCTCAGAACAACCAGATGAAGTGATTAAACAGTTTGAATTTACGTTCCGTAGTTCTGTTGAGCATTTTTATCCTCAGCACCCTATGGATGGTCATATCTACCTTCCGAGAGAATATTTAGATCGCTTTGGTAATTTATGTTTGATTAGTCATAGTAAAAATTCACGGTTAAGTAATTACCAGCCAAATGCCAAGCGTGAACACTTTACGGTTTCGATTGCAGACAAAAAGATTGATACCCTTAAGCTGTATCGCATGATCCGGTTACTTGAGAAAGATGGTACCTGGGGGGGAGCTCAAATAGAGCAACATGAAGAAGAAATGCTGACCTTATTAATAATGGACAGTGAAAAAGGAAATAACAATGAGTAATGTAGGTCAGCGCGAGCGCATTACACAAAATCGTATTGTGCAGTTTTTTCAGAAAGAACTTGGCTATCGCTATTTAGGGGACTGGCAGGATCGAGAGAACAATAAAAATATTGAGATTGATATCCTGACCACTTGGCTAAAAAAACGTGGAGTGAGTGATGCACTCATCAACCGTGCGATTCGTCAGTTAGATGCAGCTGCCGCATTAGGTGAAGGGAAGAAACTCTATTATGCCAACAAAGATGTTTATCGTTTACTGCGCTATGGTGTGAAAGATAAAGAGGGTGCAGGTGAACTTAATCAAACCGTATGGCTGATTGATTGGAACAATCCAGAAGAAAATGATTTTGCGATTGCTGAAGAGGTATCGATTAAGGGGGAGAATAAGAAACGTCCCGATATCGTGCTCTACGTGAATGGCATCGCTTTAGGAGTACTTGAGCTGAAGCGTTCCTCTGTTTCAGTGTCTGAAGGTATCCGTCAGAATCTGGATAATCAGAAGAAAGATTTCATCCGTAATTTCTTTACGACTATGCAGTTAGTAATGGCTGGGAATGATACCCAGGGACTTCGCTATGGCATGATAGAAACTGCTGAAAAATATTTTTTAGAGTGGAAAGAAGAGGTTAGTAATCCTTATAGTCATCGACTAGATTTTCATTTAAGTCGTATTTGTAACAAGCAGCGTTTTTTACAAATTATCCATGACTTTATTGTGTTTGATGCGGGTATTAAGAAAACCTGCCGTCATAACCAGTTCTTTGGCATTGAAGCTGCAAAACGTCATGTGGCGAAACGCGAAGGTGGAATCATTTGGCATACGCAGGGATCAGGCAAAAGCCTGACGATGGTGTGGTTAGCCAAATGGATACGTGAGAATGTAAGAGACAGTCGTGTTCTGATTGTGACAGATCGTACTGAATTGGATGAACAGATTGAAAAGGTCTTCACTGGCGTAGAAGAAGAGATCTACCGGACGAAAAGTGGTGCGGATTTAGTCTCAACCTTAAACATGTCCAATCCGTGGTTGATTTGCTCTTTGGTGCATAAATTTGGTCGCCAGTCTGATTCGGAAAATGATGCTGCAACTGATGAGTTTATTGAAGAGTTAAAGCAGTCATTGCCTAAAGATTTTAAAGCAAAGGGCGATTTGTTTGTGTTTGTTGATGAATGTCACCGTACACAATCTGGAAAACTACATGAGGCAATGAAGTCGATTTTACCAGATGAACCGTACCGGGTTTGTCGGAGAGTCAATATTCTGAGAAACTATCCCGATGACAAAATTAAAATATACCCCTGAAATCAGAGAAAGAGCGGTTCAATTACTAATTGAATCTGAAAAAGATTATCCTTCTACTTGGGCAGCAATCACAGCTATTGCTCCTAAAATCGGTTGTACTCCTGAAACATTGCGTGTTTGGTATTTAAAGCATCTGGATCAACTAAATCCTGCCAAAGTACAACAGATATCTGACCAAGAAAAAATGAAGCAAATGGAACGTGAAATTAAAGAATTAAAACGTGCCAATGAAATTCTACGCAAAGCAGCCGCTTTTTTCGCCCAGGCGGAGCTCGACCGCCCACACAAATAATGGTGGATTTTATCCATAACAATAAAGATCGATATGGTGTTGAAGCGATTTGTAGAATTTTACCTATCGCACCTTCAACCTATTACCGGACTTTAGATCTCGCGGACAATCCAGAACATCGAGCGAAACGAGATTTACATGACTTGCATCATGCTGAACAAATTAAACGAATTTGGAAGGAAAGTTCAGGTCGATATGGTGTACGTAAAGTCTGGCAAAAATTAAAACGTGAAGGCTATATTATTGCACGCTGTACAGTTGCTCGATTGATGCAAAAGCTAGGTATACAAGGTGTTTGGCGTGGTAAGAATAAACAAACTACTCGTAACCGAGATGACCAAAAACGGGCAGATGATTTAGTGAAACGTAATTTTAATGCTGATCATCCAAACCAACTATGGGTGGGTGACTTTACGTATATTCAAACTCATTCAGGCTGGGTATATACCGCATTTGTTATTGATGTGTTCTCACGAGCAATTGTTGGATGGAAAGTATCTACACGGATGAATACAGATATGGTGCTCGATGCATTGGAGCAAGCATTGCACGATCGAGGTATGCCTAAGAATGTGATTCATCATTCAGATAGAGGTGTTCAATATCTTTCTATTCGCTATACCAATCGTTTAGAAGCTGCAAATTTACGAGCATCAGTCGGTACAACTGGTGATTCATACGATAATGCTCTGGCTGAAACGGTGAATGGCTTATACAAAACAGAGGTGATTGAATATTTAAAAGCAGATTGGCAAGGTTTAGCAGATGTACAACTTGCGACACTAAACTGGGTATATTGGTTCAATAAAAAGCGTGTACACAGTGCACTGGGTTATGTATCGCCTTTTGAGTTTGAAGCAATGTACTATGATAAGATTAACCCGTTAGGTCAGGTGGCCTAACTTAAATAAAAAAATCTCCGACAAACCCGGTACGGTTCAAGAAGCCATGTTTGTTGGTTTTACTGGTACGCCTTTGATGAAAAAGGATAAGAAGAAATCTATTGAGGTGTTTGGCTCTTATATTCATACCTATAAATTTGATGAAGCCGTTGCTGATGGCGTGGTCTTGGATCTGCGCTATGAAGCAAGGGATATTGACCAGAATATTACTTCACAGAAAAAAGTAGATGAGTGGTTTGAAGCAAAGACAAGGGGGCTATCACGGCTTGCCAAGATCCAGCTTAAACAGAAGTGGGGCACCATGCAAAAGGTGCTTTCCAGCAAATCCCGGTTACAGCAGATCGTGAACGACATTTTACTCGATATGGATACCAAGCCACGTTTGATGGATGGTTATGGTAATGCTATGTTGGTGTGCTCTAGCGTCTATCAAGCATGTAAGGCCTATGAAATGTTTAGTCAGACTGATCTGGCAGGCAAAGTCGCGATTGTTACCAGTTTTCAGCCAACAGCAGCGAGTATCAAAGGCGAAGAAACGGGCGAGGGACTGACAGAGAAGCTGTTTAAGTACGACATTTACCGTAGGATGCTAGCAGACTACTTCGAGCAACCTGAAGAGCAGGCAGCGAGTCGGGTCGAAGAGTTTGAAAAAGAAGTTAAAAACTGCTTTATCAAAGAGCCAGGACAAATGCGTTTGTTGATTGTGGTGGATAAACTTTTAACAGGGTTTGACGCACCATCGGCTACCTATTTGTATATTGATAAGCAGATGGCCGACCATAACCTGTTTCAGGCGATTTGTCGTGTAAATCGCCTTGATGGCGATGATAAAGAGTATGGCTATATTGTCGACTATAAAGATTTATTCAGATCCATCGATAAAGCAATCTCTGATTACACTCAGGGGGCTTTTGATGGCTATGATAAGGAAGACGTTGCTGGGTTACTGAAGGATCGCTTAGAACAGGCGAGACTGGATTTAGACAATGCATTAGAAATGGTCAGAGCATTATGTGAACCTGTGAAATTTCCACGTAACAGCCAAGATTATATTCATTACTTCTGTGGCGAATCGGGTAGTAATCAGGATGAGCTTAGTGAAAAAGAATCACTACGTCTGACTCTTTATCAAAATGTCGCCAAATTGCTACGTGCTTTTGCCAATATTGCCAATGAAATGCCAGATGCTGGCTATTCCGTGGAAGATATTGAAAAAGTCCGTGATGAGGTTGCTCATTATGAGAAGGTTCGGGATGAGGTGAAATTGGCCAGTGGTGATTTGGTTGAGCTGAAGCGTTTTGAGCCTGCAATGCGGCATTTGTTGGATATGTATATCCGTGCCGATGACAGCGAAGTGCTGATGGATTTTGAAGATATTGGCCTGATTGAGCTGATTGTCGAAAAGGGTAAGTGATGTCAGTCACCCACAACTGGTTGGGCTGGGTGGGGTTAAACTGTCTGTCTAAAGTATTTCGAGCCACAATCGATGGAGTACTAACATTAGCTCTAGGTTTGCGATAGCCACGCTGTGACTTGAGACCATTCGCCTTCATGAGTCGATGTACTCGATTGATACCGCAACTTTCGCCAACGTCTTTCAAATCACAATGAATCTTGCGATAACCGTAGACTCCGCCAGATTCCAACCAGAACTGTTTAATTAATCCTGAAAGCTGTTGCCGCTTCCTCGCAGTTATACTGGTAGGTTTCTTTAACCAGGCGTAATAACCACTGTGATGAACATCTAACGTTGAACATAAACGACGAACAGACCATATATGTTGGTTGTCCCGAATAAAGGCGTAACTCATTTGGACTGGCTTGCGAAGCGGCGTGAAAGCAGTGCTTTCACTTTAATATGTCCCTTTCTTCAGTGACCCTTTGCAGCTCTTTTTTTAATTTCGCTAATTCTGTAGTTGGATCACTAGATTCTGTTGTCTTGGGCTGCTGTGGATCATAACGTTTGATCCAAGCATACAGACTATGTGTAGTGGTTCCTAAACGTGTAGCAACTTCAGCCACACTATGACCTTTCTCAGTGACTTGTTTTACTGCTTCAATTTTGAATTCTTCAGGGTATCGTTTACTGCTCATAAGCACCTCGTTAATTAGCCATTTTATCTAACTAAAAGGTGTCTACAAAATCGGTGGCTATTCATTGTTTTTATATTGATGTTGGTTCATTTTACACTAAAAAGTTATTCGTTAAGAAAATTTCATAAGCTTTCGTGAAATCGAAAGGGGATTGTTGGCTGCTCAATTTCAAAATGATTAAATAATCAATTGGTGATTTAGAGCGTAAACTTCGAATCGCTGAAAAGTTTAGATATAAAGGTGGCATAGTGGGTGTTGCAGAGAGTGAATTTTTGTTGACAGCTCACGACTTTAATAGTCGAAAAATGGCATATTAAGATGAGAGCAAGAATAGGGTTAAATAGATAAACTAAGACCCTATTTTTTGAATATTTTGGGTTGATAAACTCATAAATTAAGGTCTAATAAATTTTTATTCATGCTACTAATTATAAGACTTTTTCAATCGAGTGCGTAACATCAGTTTATAAATAACATTCATAATGACTAAATATTTAATCATATAAAGTTAATTTTAGAACTAATGATAATTTTTATCATCCTAATGACATTAAATATTAAAAATGATAAAGTAAACTCATATTAGGAAAATTCTGAAATGGTGAAGCGATGAAATTTGGAGCATTGAAAACACCAGAAGCGATGGGGCGTGAATTAGGTGATCGACTAAAACAAGCACGACTTAATTTAGATCTTACTCAAGAAGAAGTCGGCTTATCGGCAGGCGTGAGTCGCTACACTATAAAAAATTTAGAACAAGGGCGAGGTAATATTCAGGATTTGATGGCTGTTTTAATTGCTTTGGAAAGCACTGATCAATTAGACCACTTAATGCCACCGCAACAGATATCGCCTATAGAATTATTGAAGCTAAGAGGTCGGATGAGAAAGAGAGCATCTGGTTCACACAACAAAACAGTATCGAACAAGAAAATTGACAAGACAAATAGAAGAGAAGAAGATTTAGGATGGTAGATAAAGTTGATGTAATTAAAGTTGTATACAAAGAATTAGATGTTGGAGCTTTAAGTTTTGATCCCACGACAGGTCAAAGCGCGTTTATATATATGCCAGAATTTGTTAGTGCTGGTATAGAGTTATCGCCTTTAACGATGCCTTTGCGGGAAAATTACATATATAACTTTAATGCTTTAAATCCTGAAACTTTCAAAGGATTACCTGGAATGCTAGCTGATTCGCTTCCAGATGATTTTGGTAATCGTATCTTAAATACTTGGCTAGCTTCAAAAGGACGTGCAGCAAATAGCATTACCCCAATTGAACGACTTCGTTATACAGGGAAGCGTGGTATGGGGGCATTAGAGTTTTTACCTGCTGAAGCTCGTGGAGAATTAAATGCAAATGAATCTGTTCAAATAGATGAACTTGTAGCTATTGCACAGGAAGTTTTATCGGCACGTAACGAATTTGATGCCGAACTAAGATCAGATGGCTCTGATGACCAGGAAGCGATGTTGTCACTCTTAAGCGTAGGAACGAGTGCAGGTGGAGCGAGACCTAAAGCAGTTTTAGCATTCAATGAGGATTTTACAAAAGCCAGATCAGGGCAGGCGAATGTTCCAAGGGGTTACACACACTACTTAATGAAATTTGATGGTGTAACCGAGAGGAATACCAACAAAGAGACATTTGGTGATCCTTTAGGGTATGGTGCAATGGAATATGTCTATTATCAAATGGCTACTGCCTGTGGTATTGATATGATGCCTTGTTATCTACTGCATGAAGGTGATAGACAACATTTCGTAACTCAAAGATATGACAGAATCGGGAATGAAAAGCTGCATGTGCAAACTTTAAATGCAATGGCTCATGTCGATTATAAGATGCCTGGATCATTTTCTTATGAAGAACTATTTCTTGTACTTCGCGAGCTTAAAATGACTGCAGTTGAAGCTGAACAACTATTAAAGCGAATGATCTTCAATATTGTGGCACGTAATCACGATGATCATGCCAAAAACTTCTCATTTATCCTTCGAGATCAGAAATGGGAGTTGGCACCTGCTTATGACTTAGCATTTAGTTATAAACCAGGTTCAATCTGGGTAGAGTCTCATTGGATGTCACTAAATGGTAAGCGCAGAGATTATGTATTAGAAGATATTCTTTCTGTAGAATCTTTAAGCCGAAAATTTACTCCTAAATATGTGCTAGAGGTTTTAAATCATACTATAGAGATTGTGTCAGGATGGAAGGATCTAGCTAAAGCTTCAAATGTTCCTGAAAAACTAATTGCTGAAGTATCCGAAAATTTGAGACTGAAGTTCTAATTTTAAAAATAGAACTCATGCACAAGAATTCTATTGTATTAGATTTCAACCCCATAAAGATTAAATATTTTATCATTATTACTACAATCATACATTAGTGATCATATTATTAATCATTATAGGAGTTTATTATTAACAGATATTATGTCCAGCTCCTTCAAATTTTATAAGAAGACATCCTTTATTTAATAATCATTCAAGTGCTTGGTCGCTGTTGCATTACTTACTTGTGCTAGTGTTAATATTTGGAGATTTTACTGGATGATTATTATGACCACTTAATCTATTAATACCTTGCTCAGAATATCGTTTCAACCATTTGCGTAACGTTGGCCTAAAATTGCCACATATCCGACAAACTAGGCCAGCACCATTGGTCTCTTCAAATAATAACCCATACGAGTCGTTGTTGAATTTCTCTGTTCGTAAATACCAATTATATTGAAATGATGACTATGAATCACACAAATAATCATATCGTTATATGAACTCAAGTAACTGATGTAAAGTATTGGTTTCAATCTGATGTTTTTTCAATTGATGCTCTAAAGAATTTCTAAAATTAAGGATCTCTCTTTCAAGTTCAGGTAATGAAACCAGAAGCTCTGCAGCATATTCAATTTGTGATGCCAATTCTGTTATTTTAAGATCTAACTCTTCAGTTAATGAAACTAGGATATGTTTTTTATCAACTTTAACTGATGTTTTTTTTATGTTTTTGAGTTTTTCTGTTTGACTATATAAAAATAATTTCTTCATGTAGTTTGCACGTTCAACGGCTAAATAACCGTGCTTTCTTAATAAATGAAGACTGGTATATGTCTGACTTCTCAGTTTTTTTCTTTCATGATAAGCAAGTCCTGGAGTTTCAAGCATACTCCAAAAGTCTTTAGCCTCCCAATCGACAATTTCGCAAAAATTTAAAATTTCTAAAAACTCTTCACCAAGCGGTAACTGGAAATCAAACATAAATTAATTCAAATTAAATCAAAAAGAGGATTATAAGCCGTGGATATATAATCCTCAAATAGTGATATTTCTATTTTTTGTACAGACAAATTAGAATGTCAGAAATATCTTCAAAAATAGGTAATATTATCCGAAAGAAGAGAGTAGAGAAGGACATAACGCAAGAGATGCTCGCTTTACAGTGTAATATTGATCGTAGTTACATGGGACGCATTGAACGTGGAGAGGTGAATCTCACTGTTGAAAAGCTATATATGATAGCTAAGGTATTAGAAGTGGATGTAAAGCAACTACTCCCCTAAACAATATTTTATCTTTTAAACAAATATCTTGCCAAAATGTGTTCAATCTCAACGTTAGACTTTACTTTTACTTCTTCGACGATTTTAATCAGCAATTCTGTATTTTTGTGTAACTGCTTTTCTAAAGTTTCAACCTGATATTGCAAATCCTTATTTGAATTACTCAGAGCTTGTCTAGTTTTTCTGTTTACAAACAATTGTTGATCTTTTGTTTTAAGATTTAAGGGCGAAATTTGTTCAGCAATATACCGGCTAATTAAGCTTTTACGTTTCAAGTTGCTTAGAGTACTTAAACCTCCTGAAATATGTTTTTTAGCTACAAGTCTATCGTGGACAGATTTATTTGAAATAGGGGATTTATCGTAACCCTCTACTAACATAAGTTGTAGTTCATTTTCTATTACTTGATCCAATTCCTTACCACGTAACATTTTCTAAGCCTTACTTGATTCAATTTTTTGCTGTTCGATAGCAAATAATTCAGATAGTGTACGAGGTAATTTTATACTTTCATCAATATAATCAAATATACGAATAGGTGTTAAGTCATTGCGTATAGACAAGGCTCTCTCTTTGATTACATTTAAATTTGAGATTTTATTTTTTATCTCACTTAACATATGGGTATATGACTTATCATGCTGGACTATGGAAAGAGTTTTATGATAATTCACGATTAAACTATTAATCATAGATTCTAAGTTGTCTAGTTCTCCTTTTCTATGCGTAATAGTGAAATTTCCACATTTATCACCTGACTGACATGCCATACGTTTTGGGCAATCGTGTACGGCAACATCACGCATACAGCCTCCAAATGGTAAAGGATGTAAGTAAGCATGTCTTTCGACTAAGGAGTCTGCTTTTGAAAGATCTGAATGACTTAATTCATTAAAAGCTTCAGCAATATCAGAAAATATATCTTCAAAAAAAGAGTTTTTAATGTGCTCTGAGATCTCTTGTTTATTATCAAAAGATTGTAAATTCATTTTTAAATTACTATCTAAATCTAGGTCTTTTGAAAAATACATATAACCATCATGCTTAATTGACTCTACAGGATTAGAATGCAGATAATTTTCTTTGTGGTCTAAATGTATCAATTCATGCTTGTCCAACAAGGTAGCTGCAATTTTTCTATGTTTAATTGCTACATGTTGATAGTATTGATTTTGCTTAATATCTATTCGCCCCATAAGCAAAGCTTGTAGATGCTCAGATAGTCCGGATAAAGCAAGAAACGTGTTAATATTATGCCTTGGAATATGTGTAGACAATTTTGAATATTCTGTATCATTTTCCTTGAGATAATACTTCTCAAAGACTGATAAATTCTGACCACCCCCTAAGAAATTATTTATTATAGTACAGGTGAATGGAATTACATTTGATTTATGGCTAAATTTTCTACTAAGATTCAATGACTTGTATTCATGAAGAAAAAGTAAATCCTCGTATAAAATTTCCTCGTTAAATTCATTTCCATTAAGAATATGTATAAATGGTAAATCAGATTTAAAATTGGGCGTCAAAGACTTTATGTAATCACTAATATCTTTCTTTAGATAATGATTTTCCAACTTATTACCACGCTTGACAATTTTGTGAACCTGGATTTTTTTGATTGAGGGCAATAGGATTGATCGATAATTAGTTCTATGTTTATATTCATTAATATTTCTCATTCTAAATATAGTATCGATCAAATCTTCTAAAACAACTGTATCTCCTGAAATTTCATCTATTTCTAATGGAAGAAAATCAATAATTTTCTTGGATTTTATATATTGAATTTGTGCACGATATTCTTTAGTCAGTTGTTCTACTGACTCGAAAATTATTTCTGCTAATTTACCAGCAGTAGGCTCTAGCCAGTGAATACGTTCTCCAGCACCTTTAGCACCATGATATCGAATTCCTATGGAATATTGCTGAACACCATCTAAACTCAAGTGTTCTTGTGTAATGGGATCTATAATTTTCTTTTTTATTAGCGCATTTCTTTTTAATAATATAGCTTCAGTTGAACGAAAGCCCGTAATGATCAATAATAATAGAAAATTAAGTGCTATTTTTTCACTGGTTGTTTGGCATAAACGACTAAGAGCAACAATATTAATAAAAGTTTGAACTGAGACCAATTTATCACTTTCAACATCATCTTCATCTAGCTCTAGTTGTTCAATTAAAGCTTTCGTTTTTTTTGCATTTGGGGTCCTATTTTTCTTATTGATGTACTTTAAATCATGTACAAATTCAAGCTGTGACTCTGTAAAACCATAATGATTGATCATCTTTTGTATACGTATGAAACTTCCCGCATGGTCTGGAAGATTTGTTTTACTTGAGTTTTCAAATAAGCAATCAAAAGCGATATTTAAAATCTTGGTTGTTAATGAACATGCATGGTGATTTTGAGTATGTTGAACTAATGCGCTATACCAACGTTTAAGAACTAACATTTCTGCATACAATTTTTGTGGCGAAGCCCTCTTATTGGATTGACGATAACTTAAAACAATTACAGATTTCATAAAGATTTGAAATTCTTCATCTATCTCAACATCATCAATTCCTTTTAGTCTTTTTATTACCCCAAAATTTAGATATGTTTTTCCTGATCTTGATATTAACCATCCAGATCCATTAGAGCCTCCAACCCATATTGATTCATTCCAAGTATTTTTAAACGTCGGTTGAATATTTTCTAAGAAATATTCTTTTTGTTCACTTATAAACTCAAGATAATTTTTAGAAATCACGATCTGACTCCTTAAAAGCATTACAGCGTAATATCACTGATTCAATTTCAAACTTTGTAGTTTCATGAATCTTAATGACTGGATTCCTAGATAGACCAATCCCATCAGATAATTTAATCAACGAATTGATTTCGTTTTGGATACTATGAAGAACTTTTCCATGATCAGCATCGATAAAAGGGTGGAAATACATGCAGCCATAGCAATTCCTCACAGGTTGAAATAGACAATTATCTTTATAGGAGCAACCACCAATATCGTAGTAAATTTCTGCCCCTATGTTGCCTAAAACTTTTTTGCGGGACCAATCTTTGGTATAGACCAGTCGACCAGTTAATAGCATGGCAATCATTTGTTGATATAAAGAGTTTCTTCCTAATGCCTTAGCTCTAATTTGTGCCATTTCAGGTGTAGAAAAAATATAATGTCTAGCTGTTACTACCGATGAGTGCCCTAAAATATAAGCAATTTCTTCTGCAGTAGCTCCACTTATTGCGAGGCTGTAACCAACATGATGTCTAAAATCTAAGCAAGAATATTTCTGTTGAATCATCTCACCAGATAGAACTGCTTCTTTATATTGCTTCGGAGAAAAATCAAATAATTGTTTATTAATCGCTTGTTGGCAAAACAGAGAGGCTTTGTCGCCCATATCAAATAACTTTTGATTATCATTGAGGTTATATCTTTTGATGTAAGCTATAACAATTTCAGCAACTTCTTCAGGTAACTTAATAGTGATTTTTTCATGAACATAACGAGCTTGCTTTGCATAAGGAATAAGGATGCTATAACGACAAAAATTATCACTTTTACGGATAGTATCCTGCTTTAAATCGCTAACAGATAGCTTAGCCAATTGAACGGGTCTAAGTCCTGATACATAAACCAAACCTAGCATTGCTGAATTTAAAAGCTCTTCATTAGTGATGCTCTCATCTTGATCAACCAAATTACTATTAATCTTAGAAAATCCTTGTTGAATCATAGTTTTAAGAGGGTAGTCAATCCGATCCTCGTATTCTTGATAATATAATTCTGAGTTAAATGATTTAGGGCGTTCCAAGAAATCAAGCTCATACTCTTTATCAATATTAAATCCAGAAAAATTTTCCAAAAAAAGCAATTTAACCAAAAATTTTAAATGATAATAAAAACCATTTTTATCATTTTTCGATAAATAATTTAATAATGTTTTAAAGCTATTAAAATTGAATTTAAGTTTATTATTTTTAAAATATTTTAAAAAATATTTAAATGAGTTAAACTTATAATGAAGACCTGAAGGAGTATTCACCTGTATATAAAAAACCAAGAAAAATTTCAAAATTTTCTTCTCATATAAGTCAAAACAATCAAAATTTAAATGAATCTTATTTCCAGAATAAAAAAACTCCCAAATATCAGGTTTAGTACTAATAAATTTTGTATCAAATGTAGATGCAAGATCAAAATTTATTAGTGGGGGTATCCTTAATTTATCAATAGTATTTAAATCCTCAGATGAGAATAGCTTAAAAAGCTGTTCATCACCCAAAGAATTAAGTTCAATATCTATTTGTTTATTATGAACTTTTTCCAAATATCTCACTCGTTTCAATAATTCTCTGAAGATTTGAGATGTTGGCTCTTTCTACGATAAATCTCTTGCCGTAGTAGGAAGGCATTAAACTCGTAGGAGACCAACCTCCAAGCACACGTAAATCATCTTGTGCTTTATCCAAAGAATTTTGACCTATATTATTAATCGAATTCCCTAGTTTATCCATGTTTTCATATTTTTTATATGAATGATTTAACATTAAATACGCCCATGTATGCCTACAAACATGAGGTGTAATGCTATTTATTGAGTCAAATGCTTTATTATTAAAGTGATGCGGTATTCTATATTTAATATTTTTATCTATAATTTTAAAAATTTTATTAATACTAGAATAACTCAAAGAAGAGTAGGGTGGTTTTAATGAAGTAAACAAGATATCTGAATTAATATCACTGCGAATTTCTTTTATATAAATATTTATAAATCGATAATCTCTTTCTTGTAATGTTATTACTCGATATGAAAATTCATTTTTAATTTTAGGTTTTCTACGTCTGTCATCATGTTCATCATCAGTATTGGTAATAATTAAACTATAAGAGTCATTCAATACAGACTTTTTAATCGAATTTACGGTCAACAACATCAGCTCACCAACTCGAAGTCCATAATTGAGCATTAAGTGAATGATTAGGAAATTCCTAAATTGAGTTGGTCTATTTTTAAATGGATTAAAAGCATTAGTATTGTTAGAACTGCTAGGTGATATAGTTTCATAAAGAACTTTAACCATTTCATTTGTCATACTTTTAAACAGATACTTTTTTTCACCATGTATGGTTTTAGTGGATTTCTTAATAATCTTTTTCTTAATCTGGATATGTTTTTGAATATTTGATTTAATTTTTTCTATTTCTTTTCTATCTAGATGAGGGTGTTTCCTTACAGTCAGATAGTCATCCATAAGAAAAGTATAAAATTTCAAAAAAGAGCGGATTTTGTTGCTAATATTTATATAACTTACTTTACGATTTCCTCCTAAGTATGTGACATCGCTTAAGTCATTATTATTTTCGAGGTAAATGATAAAATTATCAATTTCTTCATAAGTAAGTTCAAAATTATAATTTGAAGAATAGAAAAATTCGCAGAAGGAAATAGAGTATTTTTTATACCAAAATATATACCAGTCTTTTAGTGCCATCAAATCAGAATATTGCGTAGATAAGCTTTGAAACCGTATCACTCTCAAGCTAAACAATAATGGGAATAAGCATGGGAATGTCGACTCAGTATTAAATAATAATTTGATTTCATTCTCATTAGATATCTTTTGTTCTAACTGGATACTTTTGACTTCAAACATAGTGAACTTCATGAACTAAAATTTAGGTCAACATATCATATTTTTGATTAGGAATTTTATTTCTATAAGTTATTGATATTAGGTAGAAGAAGTATAAATATGAAGTAAATGTTAGGTACTCATGATTTAACATAATATACATTATACGCAATCTAAGTTATTTATAAAAAGCCACATCATCAATTGTGGCTTTTTATAAATAACTTAGATCACATCAAATTCAATTCGACGGTTTTTCTTACGGCCATCTGCAGTCGCATTGTCAGCAACAGGTTTGTTCGAGCCTAATCCTTCGACGCTTAAACGTTCTGCTGCAATACTTTTATTAATCAAGTAGTTTTTAACAGCCACAGCACGTTCTTTACTTAAAACAAGATTCTTTGCAGCATCACCTGAACTGTCTGTGTGTCCAATAATTTTAACCTTTTTCCCACCAACCTTATTTAGAGCCACCGCCATTTCATCTAAGATCTGAGTCCCACTCATAGCCAAAACTGCACTGCCAGATTCAAATTCTATAATTCTGTTTTTAAGTGCTTCATCTATGATTTGCTGTTCAGCCTGATTGACAGAAAGCTGCGCATTTAAGCGATATGGTGGCGTTACTAAACTTTGAAATAAGCTTGTTGTTGGCTGAACTTCATTTGAACTCGATATTTTTCCATTAAGTTCCATTTGCGTACCACGTACAGAAAGTTTACCTTGGTGAACTTTTTTTAACTCTGGAACCACCATATTCGCAACAGATTCACTCCAACCATTCGGAGCGCTAACTGCTTTAACCTTTATTTTATCAATCACTTGGTCAGCGCCATAGACACTGTACATCTTGTTTAAAATAATTTGCTTACTGGCATCATTTGGAACAACACCTTCAACAATAATCGGTTCAGCCCAGACATTCCCACTCAGGGCTAGCGTTAAAGTCAGCAGCCATTTATTTAGCTTAAATCTATGATTTATTTTCATATTCTATTAATCTATAAAAGTTTTTTTAAAAAGTTTCACAGCTTGTATTAAGCTCAATTGCCGCTCACATAAAGCTTGCTCCAGCGTTGCCAAACCTGCATTTTGCTCTAAATATGCATCAATCCAATTGGCTTGAACCAATGAAACCCAGTGATCTGAATCTAACTTTTGCGTGAAAATTTCACTTAAGGTCATAATATCAGCCCCTTGAAAGCCAAAAAGCAGTACGGGTTTTTCGCTATGTAAAATTCCTATCAGAAGCTCAGCATTTTGATTTTGAATAAAAAAACTGATTAGATTGACCCAAAAAGCCGCAATTTCATAGCAGTAGCTAGAGTTATTAATAGGTAAAATCAACACCTTAGTTAAGCGACTAGTACCATGTTGAATGACGGGCTGTAACAATAACCCGAGTCCAATCATGCTTTGTGCAAGCTCGTAACTGGTCATTCTTAGTAATTGAGCAAATGAATGTATCGTATGGTGTTCATAAAATGCCGAAACTTCGCTGTTATTAAAAACTTGTATCTCATTATTTAATTTAGATAATTTATCAAGCACGATATTGGGGTCACGTATCGAACGTACCACACGATTCTTTTGAAATAAATCGATTAAAGTTTGCTTATAGCGATATGGTGCATAAATAAGATTATCAAAACTATTTTCAACCTCTAATAAATGACTCAAAACCATTGGAAATTGACGGCCAGAACTATCGTGACTGGCTATCAAATTTGCCACAAGAAAATTATTTTCTTGTGGATTGGCAATAAAAAAGTCTAATGAAGGTAGCTTTTCATATTCTTGCGTAAATCCCTCTGATTGCATGGCATGTTCTAATGCCTCAGTAATCCACTGATCAATCAGTTGAATTAAGGCATACTGACCGCGTGTTTTTAAGAAATCACCCCGTGCAGGACATTTTCCATAATATAAAGCTAAGGTCCGCACTTCATCCATCGCAATACTCCTTACAACCTAGCCACTTTTGAGAAATCATAAACGTGGCTCCTGTATACCTGGTGTTGGAGCTTTAGGACTTGCAGCTGTTGCTGAAGGTGTGGTTTGCGCTGCCACCACACGTACGGATTTATTGGTAACAATTTGATCGACCAGTTGCATGCCATTGTAACTGCGCTGCCCGCCTACTCCACCATTTGCGTCCCCGCTGATTAAACGGAAATTGACTTTTACTGCAAGCTCTGGATTTTGCTGATTTCTCCAAATCATTTCATAGCTTCCGCCACGTTGCGTTCGCTCAGCACCGTCAATTAAACGATTAATGCCATATTCACCAGGTGCCTCAAAAATCGTATGCGTTTTCCCATCTAAATCAATGGCTGTAATACGTGCACCTGGAATTGCTCCGGCATTTGGCCATACAAAATTCACCCATTGTTGAATGCCGTTTTCATAAAGCATTCTTTGTCCATCAATATCAATGGTATAGGATAAAAACTTAGGATTTTCAATTGGGTAAAATTGAAAATTGGATTGCGCCGTAGCAGCAGGTGCAGACGAAGCTTGATTTAACGCTCCTGTTGCCATGCCATTACTTGGCGCAACATAGCTTTGAAAATTCATTACAAATTGTGGATTTAAACTAATCCCTAAATCTTTCCATGTCTTAGAAGTCAAGGTATAACCACGACGAATAACCAGTGGATCAAGATACTCTTTGACATAACGCGCAATACTGCCATTTTCGCCAAGAATCTGGCTAATTTCATTGCTAGTTGCTTGCAGTGTCGCTGAAGAGTTAAAAGGATATTTTTTACTCAGGTTCGTATTGAAAGGTTGGTAGACTTGCATAACCCATAGCTTATTCATCTCATCTTGTGCAGGGAGAATTAAACTTTCAAATGATTGTGTCAGTGGCGACATCAACAGTTTTTGGAGCAGTTTCTGATCAACCTCAGACAAGCCCACAGACATTTTTTCATCTACCAGCTTCTGTGTTGTATTAAAGACAGAATTTTGCTCATTAATGGTCGACTTAACCAAATTCATCGCAGATGGTCCAATATCCCCTGAGCTTTTCAAGTCATTGAATTTACTTCGGACTTGAGCTAAAGATTGCATGTATTCATCAAGCAAAGACTTATTTTGTTGGTCGTCACGCTTACGCACCAACTGATAAAACATCTGGAATTCTTTAGAAATCGGGCCTTGCGCTTGATTCATGACTTTGGCATCAAGCTGAGTTTCATCTCGTCTTAATACTTTGCGTTTAAACCAAGCCACAAAACCTGTTTGCGGCGCTGCCAGCTCTGCCATTACGACGGGATTGTCCCAACTGGTTTCTTTGGCAACGCGATCAAAAACACTCCGAATGGGTGAGTTTTCAGGCTCGCCTAAAACTTGAACGAAACTCGCCTGTTGTCCGTAATCCTTAGCTTTTGCATAATGTATCGCACCTAAAAATTTCCGCCATTCCGCAATATATTCTTTTTTATAGAGTTCTGTGAGCTGTTTACGAATTTGGTCTGGGCTACCACTAAATGATAAGTCATCCGACTGTGTGCTGTTGAGTACCCAGTCTTTGGTATCCGTAGGACGTTTTGCAACTTCATCGATGGCTTGTTCAACATATTCTGACCATGCAGCATGTGTAAACATACCCGGTAAGGCATAACTCCCTAAGATTGCATTTTGATTGGCATCGCCAAGCATTTGTTTTATGGTTAATGCTGGATAACGGACAGCAGCACGCATTTTTAATTCATTATAAACACGATCTCGTGCAGGCATTCCACGAACTACAGACAAGAGAACTTGACGCGTTTGATCCACTACTAAGCTATCTGAGCTGAGCACTGGAAATTTAGGATCGCTAGCTAAAGTCATGCTATACGACAAAATTTGCTCAGCCTTTTGGATCATTTCTCCGCGTGGCATTTGCCCACGATTATTATCCAACCATGAACGCCAGAAGCGTGTGACTTGATCACTTAAATGGCTTGCATCCATATATTGAGTATTGCCCATCATTAAATAGGCTTTTAAAGCATTGTATGCATCTTGTGGATTTGCATCATTAGGCTCTAAATATTGCTGTGTTTTTGCAACAGGTGTCAGCTCTACATTTGCATGGTTTGTGCGCAATTTTTCTTCATTACTTTTCACCCGCTGTAGATATTGGGCAATATTTTGTTGTGTTGGAATCAAGACGATTTGCTCAACACCCTTTAAATATTCTGTTTTTAGCTTCTCCTGCAGCTCATCTCCCTGATATAGACCAAAACCCAGCTTTAAAGGACGATCTTCTTCAAATTGGTCCAACTGCTGCATACGTTCCTGTAAAATCAAGAGTGCACTCAGTTGTGTAGACAACTCTTGACCCGATTGCTTTTCAAGTAAAACAACTTTGTCTAAATCGGCTTGTACGTCTGCAATCAATTGTTGATTATTCCGATAAGACCACACCCATAGACTTAAAATGATGGCTACACCAAATAAAGCGGCAACAAAGGCAATATAACGCTGACGCTTTCGGCTAGGGTTAATATGCTGTTTAACGAGGTTCTTGTCTTTCAGAATAATGTCTGAAAATAAACCTTTTAAAAAATAGCCATGGTTTTGCGAAACTGAGCGCGTTGGAATGCCATTTTCATTGTCTAAACCTTTTTGCAATAAAAAGTCTTGAGCAATTTGCTCGGTCATTGGACTTTCAATAATGCCTTCTTGAAGTGCGCTGGTGAAATAAAAGCCACGGAAAACAGGTTTAAATTGATAAGGGTTATCTTCAAACAGCGTGCCGATAAATGTCTTTAACGCAGGCTTTAAGCTCTTAAACTCTAAAGGAAATGTCATGACACTTGGAGAAATATTCTGCGAGTGTCGGCGGCTGAGATGTGTCGTACTGACGCCTTTTAAACCGTCATATAAAATTGAATAGTGTTTTTCAAACAATTCTACAGCATTATTGGCCCCATCGGTTGTATAAGGCAGTGTCGCCCCCCAAACCTGATCAAACTCACCGACTTCATAACATTCAAAAAACTCAGTAAAGCCTGCTATCAGATCCATTTTAGAGAAGACCAAATAAACAGGCGAAAAAACTTCTAAGCGCTCAGTAAGATCTTGAATTCGTGCACGTAAATTCTTTGCCAGTTTGATCGACTTTTCTGGACTGTTACTCACTAACTCAGCAATACTGACAATCACGATCAAGCCATTGATTGGTGCTTTTGAGCGGTTTTTTTTCAAAATATTTAAAAAACCTAGCCACTCAAAATGATCTTCTGCATAAACAGAATAACGACCTGCAGTATCTAATAACACGCCTTCTGTTGAAAAAAACCAGTCGCAATGACGCGTTCCGCTGAGTCCAGCAGAAACTGATTTTTGATGGGTTTCTTCAAAAGGAAATTTTAAACCTGAGTTATAAATGGCCGAACTTTTACCTGCAGCAGGATTACCAATTACCATATACCATGGCAACTCGTAGAGTGCAGCATTGCCCTTTTTATCCCCCAGTTTTGATTTTCGAATCAACTGAATAGACTCTTTCATTTGTTGCTGAATCAAATGAAGTTCATCTTTGTTTTTTTGTATACCATATTCTGCATTGGTGTCATGTGCAATGGCATCGGCAAGTGCTTCACCTTGTGCTGTATGTCGACGACGTACAATGAGTAAATAAATCCCCCACAGCATCAACCCGAATACATAACAAATCATTAAAGGCCAAAAGATTTTGGCTGGAATGACGTTATACATGGCCATTAGTGCGACAAAACCCGATATAGCCATAATAGCTTTAGGGTTGCTCACATACTGCCAAACATAACCTAAGACGTTATAAAATAAAGAATTCACAATACTCTCTTATTCTTTTTTAATTTAAATGGTTGGTTCTACAGGGATATTACTGTCTTCACACGCATGTAGAAAACAATGTGTAGACAATTGATCAGTGCTATAAATCATCGCCATCAACTCATCAGGCAAATGCATACTCAACATAAATCCAAATACTTTGGCCAAATGCTGTGTATGTCCAGAGCTTTGTTTGGTATGGATAAAGTGGTGTGATTCAATCCCACTTCGATCGAAAATTTGGTTAAGTTTTTTCATGGTTTGAATATCTGTAATATCATCGAGCATCAGCACAAAAGGCTGAATATCTTTAAATTGTTCTAATTGCTTCATCGGTGGGGATGCAAAATGATTAGCAAGATTGGCCTCGTTTAGTGCAATCTTGAGTTGTTTTAAGGGTTTGATCTCAATTAGAGGTAAAGAAGATGATGCTAAGCACCAACTAGAGGCATATTCAGCAGGTAAGTAATGGTCGGTTAACCATGTTTTTTCATCGAGCAGTTCTTGGTCAATTTCAGAATCTACATTCAGGATGAACGTGATTTCCTCTGGCTGCTGAGAAATTTGCTCCAATAACAGCATCCAATCTTTATAGGCCGTTTCTTGACTGAAATAATGGTGCTCAAGATGAATTTGCTGCGTAATCACGCCCAGTGAACTTAAATAATCCTGTACGACACCACTGCTTTGTTCTTCATTCCAAACATGTAACATCGATTCAGGCAGCAGCATATGTATATTGATACGGTTTAATTTAGCAACCTGCTGCACATCAGGTTGTTCCTCTGGTTCATTGCTATCATATTCACTCGTAGGATCAATCCATGCCGGATGCATACGATATTCATAGGCCAATTCACTGTCATAAAATAAGGCCGATTGCTTTAAATGCTGTGAGATTAGCCACAATGTTTCTGCATGTTGCTCTAGTTGATGCTCGATCAGGGCTTGAATTCGTAGATGGCGCGGATGATCAACGACTTCATCATCGTCCTGATTTGTAATGACATGATCTAGTGCATGTATGCGATAAGACAGCATCGGTAAGCCATAGGCATTTTGTAATTGCGTATCGAGCTCTGGGCTTTTAAATTTTTTAATCTCGTCAAGAATCTCGTCATTTTCCCCAAAGGCACTATATGCAGACGAAGAATAAATATTCAGGTTTAACCACTGAACTTCAACAGCTTCAGCCTGTTGGTTCTCATCATCCTGATGCTGCTCTACTTGTGCTTGTTTTTGTTGCTCTTTGCGCTTTTGGTGAGCTTTAATGCCATGATAAATAAATACTGGAGACCATAAAATTACGCACAGAATCAGTGGAAATAGAAGCAAATAATTAAGCAGGTCTGCCCCAGTTGGTTCATACTGAATGTCACGCCAGTAAAAAATGACGATTCCTGCAACAAGCAACAATAAGCTGCTCAAAGTACCAATAAAGAGCTTAAGCATGCCCCATCCCCATCAATGTATAACAGGTTTCATGATTGTGTTCGGTCTGCATCGGCATCAAAAAAGCACCTTGTGATAAACCAATGGTCATCGTTGAACTCAGCTGAATTGGTTGAATATCGTCTTTCCTTAGGATGATTCTTAAATCCACCCCAAGCGTTGGACTGAGCCAGCTTGCGAGTAATCGTTTGAGTTTTATACTCTCAGCTTGATTGGGTAAAAATTTTAAATACTCGATGTATGGGACAGGGCCAACTTCTATTTCAATTTTTCCATCTATTTGACGGATATTTTCTCCACAAAAGGTATTGATGCCCAATTGATTGGCATTGCCCCCAGTGTGCTTCTTTGTTCAGGGGACAAATGAAAGACCTCTTCAACAAATTCTTTAATCTTAAAAGGTTGCTTAAACACGCAACTCAGCATGGTTTTTAGCGCATGTGATGTATTATTTTGTCCCTGCATTAGCCCAGCGAATTCAGCAAAATAATCATCTAAATCCTGTTGCTCATGCTGCGCACTCACATAGCCATTCAGTGCATGCAGAATATCGAGGTAATGGTTTTCTTGCTCAATTTCATAGCGAATCGGTAAATGGTAAGCTAAAGATGCATCCACATATTGCGCCGTGAGCTTATGATTAAATAAACCTAAAAAATGAAGCGTTTCATTCCGTTGTATACGCGCACTTTGTTTAATCTTATTGGTATAGCTATACGGTAAAGTGCCCTGAATCCCAGTTAAACCAATCATTAAGTTGGTTAAGTGAATTTTTTCTTCATCAAGGGTCAAACTCTCAATTTCGGCATTCGGGAAATTGAGATTCAGTGAACTATGAAACTTAAACTGCTTTGCCCAATCCCCTTCTTTTTGAGTATAGGGAGCTTCCGCATGACGTAGTAATCGCGTGGCCTGAATAAATTCAAAAGCGTTCGGTTGTTCAACCAGTACGTCAACTATAGAAGTGTCTTGCCACCAACGTTCTGCACGCATTGGTATAACTCCTGTTGAGATTGAGCATCTGAAATAACAACATCGACAAAACTGTTCATCTGGACTTTTAGATTAAAGACATGCGACAACAACTGACTAAAAATATATAAGCTATGTCCTCGAAACACTTTCGAATCAATGCCTAGATTTACTTTCAGCCCTCGTATAAAGAGTGGAAATGGTCTTGCATCCACCATCTTTTGCTTTAATTCAAAATTAACCGACTGAATCGCATTAATAATAAGGTGGTTTTCTTTGAGCTGAGGCAGGTTATAAAGTTCAAGCAATTCCTGAATATGGCTTAAAGCATCTCCCTTGGTGAGAGATAAAGTATTTAATGATAAATGCGAAATGATCCGCCATTGCTCTTTTTTATTTTGTTCAAAGTAATAGGGTTTATTCGGTCTTTTTAAAACCACAGCTCGCCGTGCCAGACTACTGTCATTCAAATTTAATATATTGTTAGCTTGGCTCAATGCCTCATGGGGTAAATCACGATTGGAGCATAATAATTGCGTACTGATAAAATCGGATTTGGTTGTTTCAGGCGATAAATGTTTTGAAATAATACTATAACCTGTTTCAACATATTTATTTTGTAGCTGTGCCGAATTCAAACTATAAAAAAACTGAGTCTCATCCTTTTGATAATGACTCATCGCAAAGAATGGATAAATGTCAAAAGTAGTTTGATCTTTATTCGACTTTTCACGAATCATTTGCATTTTAGTAATCGAATAAGTTTGATAAAACTCAGGATGATGAGCATCGGTAATTAAAGGATATTCGAGTTGTTGATGATTAATTTTTTGAGGTTCAGCCTGTTTTTTAAATAAATTGATAACTGGTACTACATATAATTTAAAGTTTGCGATATTCAACTCAGAATAATTTCGAATATTGACCTGATCATTTAAATTTAATTTAAGATGAATCAAAATTTCAAACTGATTTTGCTCTTTTTCTAAATATTTTAACAAACCTAAGCTCATATTGAGAAAGTTAAATTTTTCAGAAAAACAGAAATATTCCATCAACAGCCGATATGCATGATGTGTATGTTGATCCAAGGGCAACAGACTTTCACTTTCAGCAAAACCCATGATACTAAACGGATTTGGGATATCGATGACGCGATGACCAAACTTTAATGAAAATCCTGTACTCGACTGGAACACAGCATCCAAAACTTGTAGTGGAAAATTGGATATCGCATCCAAATAAATAGGCAAATTTTCTTTTTCTAAAATTCGATGTGCCTGATTGAAAATATTAAATCCTAAGCTAAGCGTTGCATTTTGATTTAAATGCATATGCGCACTAGGGTTGGTTTTAAAATTGAGATGACTAAGTTCAATGGGTAATAATTTTAGCTCTTGTGTGGTGCTAAATTCACACTGTACACATTTAAAACTTCTTGATTTTATTGCAGTATTTTTAGGAATAAGATGAGCTTCAGTTAATTGTTTACACTTATTTAAGTCTTCAAAACTGACCACAGTACATGCAGGAAATGGTTTGAGGTATTGAGGAAACATCACCTCAAACAAAGACCGGGTAAAGATGTCGTAACTGTCCGCCAGTTTCTTATCGATTCTTGCTGCAATTAAAGAAAAGGACTGAATTAAGCGTTCAATATGTGGATCATCTACTTGCTCTTGGTTTAAGGATAAACGCTGAGCGATTTTTGGATATTTTTGCGAAAACTCACGGGACTGCTGCCCAAATTCTTGTAATTGTTTTTCGTAGTACGGTAATAATTCTTCAATCACAAATCAGCCCCATTAAGCTCTTGCAGAAATAACATATTGTTGTGTTGTCGGTTTGAGCAAAGCATCAAAAATGACGGGTTCATATAAAGGATGAATATTTAAATAGGCTTGAATGCTCAAACACAACGCCCCCATATTCTGTCCATCAAGCAACATTTCGACTTTGATTTGTTTTAGTCTCGGCTCATGCGCTGTAATAGACGCTGCAATCGACTGGCAAATTTTATCGCGATCGGTCGGATTAGCAGTCGATAATCCAACAAAATCAATGATTCCAAACTGAACAATGGACTTTTTCACCAACGGGAAAGCATCAATTGAATCATTAAAATTGGCCATACGACTATTCAACAAATCTTCTAAGTCGGTCGCGACGGATTCACGTAGCTCCTGAAGAGACATCCCCAATCGGTCCTGTTCAGTTGTCGGTAGTAATCGGTCAAATAGCGTTTTTCTAAACCCATAGGGATAAAGCTGATCTAGATTCATGTTGATTAAAATCATCTCGCATAAATAAAGGCCAACAATGGTTAGCCTTTATTTTTTCAGTTATTTTTATGCAGCGTATGATGCAGTATTGTTTGATAGAGACCATTTCTTGGTCACAGCACCTTTTTGTGTGCCATTAATATCTTGCTGGTTATACGTCCATTCCACAGCGGCATATTTCAAACCAAACCCTTCAAGCGGAACACCTTCCTCACTTACTGTTGGTGTAACACTTGAAACCAGAACATGCTTCAATTTAATTTGTAGATACTTGATACGTTTATCGCCATTTGCGCGATAAAAATCAATTTGTACTTCATCAAAGGTATAACCTGCCGAACATGCTTCCCAAAGTTTTGGACTGGTTGCATCCAAATCTTTAACAAACAGCATATCAGAATGTTCAACACGTTCCGCCGTATGGCCGCCAACACTTGATGATGTTGCAGACTTTGGCTGACGAATATTGTGTGACCAAGAGTTCACCTCTAACCAGCCTTGATGCTCTGTATCACGTGACTCGCCATCGACCTTATATTTACCTCTGAACTGTACGTATATGTCTTTCATTTGTAATCTTTTCCTATTCTAAAGTTATTATGTGTTGGCACTCAAATTAGTTTGAGGACTGAGGTAACTCAGTAACAAGTCGCAGTGATACTGACAACTCATCCAACTGGAAATGTGGTCTTAAGAAAACCACAGATTTGTAGTGCCCCGGTTGTGCTGGGTTCTCTACAACTTTGACAGATGCTTCACGCAGCGGATATTGAGCTTTCGCCTCTTGTGAAGCCCCGTCATCAAGCAAAATATATTGAGCCAACCACTCATTTAAAAATGTTTCAATGTTTCCAGCCGAAGCAAAACTTCCGACTTTGTCTCGCATCATGGCTTTTAAATAATGTGCAATACGTGAAACGGCCATAATGTACTGAATTTGGCTAGATAAAGCAGAGTTTGCATTGGCAGAATCGCTATTATACTTTTTAGGCTTCTGCGTCGATTGCGCACCAAAAAATGCTGCATAATCCGTGTTTTTACAATGTACTAAAGGAATAAAGCCAAGATCACTGAGTTCTTTTTCACGACGGTCGGTGATCGCAATTTCAGTTGGACATTTAAAGACCACTTCACCATCACTGGTTTTAAAGGTATGAACAGGTAATCCCTCTACCAGGCCACCGCCTTCAACCCCACGAATGGCTGCACACCAACCATGCATATCAAAAGCATTGGTCAAACGCGTGCCAAAAGCATAGGCTGCATTCATCCATAAATATTCATCATGATTTTGCCCAGAGACTTCTTCCACAAAATTAAAGCCTTCAGTCGCTGTACCTTCCTTAGGGTGATAAGGCAGACGACCTAATACACGTGGCATTGTTAATGCAACATAGCGTGCATCATCACTTTCTCGGAAAGAACGCCACTGGACATATTCAGCGGTTTCAAAAATTTTAGATACTTCACGCGGACGGTCAATATCCGTAAAAGATTCCAACCCAAGAATGTTGGCATCTGCGGCAGAAATAAAGGGTGCATGTGCAGCTGCAGCAACATGTGAAATTTGTTCCAGCAAATACATGTCTGAAGGTGTGCGATCAAACTCGAAATCGCCAATTAATGTGGCATATGGTGCACCACCAAATGAGCCATATTCTTCTTCATAGATCTTTTTAAACAATGTACTTTGATCAAAGTCCGTTGCGCCTTGAAAATCCTTGATTAATTCTTTCTTCGTTGTATTTAGCATACGAATCTTAATCAATGGATTAGATGGCGTTTCTTGGCAAAAGTAATATAAACCGCGCCATGTCGATTCAATTTTTTGAAATTGTTCGTCATGGATAATTTTACTGAGCTGCGTTGAAATGAGTGCATCAATTTCAGCAATACGCTTATCAATCGATAATGTCATATTTTCTGAAACAGTAATCGTCCCCGCCATCACTTCTTTAGCGAGCTCGCCAATTAAACTTTTCGCACGATCATGCTCTTCTTCATTTCGAGCAATTCGACTACGTTCAACAATTGAATCTAATAGCGTAAATTCTTCAGTGGTATCTTGAGCAACTGCAGCAGATTGGGCATTATTCATTTTCAGCCTCCACACTCATTTTACGCACTTGATCTGTATTGTGCAGAACTTGATCAAGTAGATCTTCTAAGCGCTCATTATTCGAAATTTTGTTACGCAAATCAGTCAAACGTTCACGAGCTTCCACCAATTTTCTCAAAGGATCTACTTGCTGAACCACATTTTCAGGACGAAAATCTTCCATCGACTTAAACGTCAAATCAACAGACATACGTCCACCTTCTTCAGTCAATGTATTTTCAACTTGATAGGCTGCACGTGGTGCTAAAGACTCCATGACTTCATCAATGTTTTCCAAATCAACATTAATAAATTTTTTGTCTTTGAGCTTGGTTTTTTCTATTTCAGATGCCGCTGAGAAATCACCTAAAACACCAACAACAAATGGTAATTCCTTAATTTCTTTAGCATCACCAACTTCAACATCATAAGTCAGTTGTACCCGAGGTGGTCGAATACGCTGTAACTTTTTTTGGACGCTTTCACGTTTAACCATATGAAAATCCTGTTTTTTATTATTTCAAAAATGAAAGTTTTTAAAGTGAATTGAAGGGATTTGTATTCGGTTTGCTCGCCACTTCTGTTGATTGTACTTTCTCAACTTTTTTGGGTTTTGCCACCTGAGCCGTTGTTTTCTTTGTGGTTTGTTTGGTTGAACTCGCAGTCTTACGCGTGGTTTTCTTTGGTGCTTTGATCACCACAGCCTTTGCATCACTCGTATCTGGCGCAGGCAAAGAATTACGAACGAGATTAGACAGCTCTTTGGCAGGCGGATAGGTTAAATCTGTAGATAAATAGCGCATTTCTTCTTGACGCATATGGTTTAACGCCGTATTTGCAATCGAAACGCCAGCTAAAAACCGAGTATCTGTTAATGATGTATGATTAATATTTCGCGCATTTAACTCTTCAACCAGTTGAAGTGCTTTATAACTTTTCCCAAGTTCTTGATATCGACATTTTGACCTCGAATGTAGGTTCGAATGCCATTATGCAGGCGTGTTTGAATCAACCGATTGATACATGGCCAACCGCGGAAAGCTTAGCAGAGCAGTTAAAACCAAGTTTATATAAACAATTTAAACCTGCTTTTTTAGGGCGCATGCGTATCGTTCCCTATTTCCCACTGCATGATGATTTACTGATTCAAATTATCCATCATAAAATCAAGAAAATAACCTCTCGCCTTGAGAAGCAGTACCAAACCAAAGTTCAATATTCAGAGGAATTGGTAGAACTGTTATTAAGTCGCTGCACGGAAGTCGATAGCGGTGCACGAAATGTTGATCACATTTTGAATGCCAGTATATTGCCTGCTTTAGCCACAGAAATATTGATGGCTTTGGCAGTAGACAATTTGCCTAAAGTCATTCAGATTGATGTCAAAGATGATGAAATTACGTATGTTTTAGACCCTGTCGAAAAGACCACGGCTAAAAAGAAACGACATCCTGCTAAAAATAAAGCGAATCAAGTTTAATAGAATATAGAGTGTAAAATTATGAGCTTAGAAATCGAGCCTTTATTGTCTCCTATCTCAAGCGATCAACCATGTGGACAAGACTTGTCTTTTTCCAATGAATTCCACGCTATCAAAATTGCAAAAACTCAGGATGATCCACTACTCGATCAAGGCGACTGGGTCGCTGAACCTAAGCAAGCAGACTGGCATTTCGTTGAACAAAAATCTATCGAGCTTCTCACGGGAAAATCAAAAGATTTACGCTTAATGGGCTGGTTACTTGAAGCGTGGTCAAATTTATACGGATTCGAAGGCACCGCAAAAGCCTTAGAGCTTATGCATCGAACGCTAAATGAGTATTGGACACAACTTCATCCTGAAATTGAAGAAGAAGATTTAGATCAACGTCTAGGTTTATTGCAAGGTTCCATTAATCATTTGATTCCACTGATTAAACAAGTCGCTATCGTGAATGTTCCTGCATTTTCACTCAGCGATTATGAAGCCTTACTGAGACAAAAAAATCATTTGTTGAAACAAGTAGAAAGTTATACGGAGGATGCCAATAGCTCTCAAATTTTGGAACAGTTTGAGCAGAGCTTGTTCAACACATCAAAATCATTTCAATATCAGAACTATCAACATTTTTCGGCGATTCTGGCTGAATAGTCAATTTTGAAAAGTGTGTTAGATACCTTAATGGGCTTAGATGCACCAAGCTTTGCTGCGATTGATACTCAGCTTGAAAACATCCACACCAGTTTAAAAAAGCTCTACAAAACTGATGTTTTTACTCAGCCTATAATGGCGACACAAACGTCTGAGTCTTCTGCTGCCGCAACGATAACAACACAGGCACTTTCATTTACTCAGTACAAAGAACAAGAGATTGACATGAACACCGTCCATCCATCCAAAGGCTTTCAGGTTCAACCGCAAAATCACTTAGCAAACCGTGAACAAGCCATGCGGGTATTACAAGAAATTTCTGACTATTTTCAGGCCAATGAACCGCATAGTCCCGTAAGCTATATGTTACAGAAAACCATCAAGTGGAGTCAGATGCCACTACATGAATGGTTAAATCAAGTCATTAAAAACGAAAATCCACTGCATAACGTCCAAGAACTACTGGGCGTACAACATGCAAATGAATCAAACGATTGGTAATCTAAATGTTTAAAGCAGAAAAAATACTTTGGGGTGAAGGTCTATTTTTACGTCCTCAACATTTTCAATTACAAGATGCGTATCATGAACAACGTCTGAATCATACCATTCGTTCCACGATTCCATTTGCCTATGGCATTCAAAATATTCAATTTGATGAAGCCCAGTTACACACACATATCTTGGCACTCGAAAGTATTAGTATGATTTGGCAAGATGGTGAAATCTATCAAGCGCCGACACGTGATTTACTGCCAGAGCCAGTGTTATTAGATGAACTGAATTTACGTGGCGAAATCTTGGTTTATTTGGCTTTACCTATTGTACAAGCCAATAAGAAAAATGTGAGCGCTGAAAATAGTGCGCAGTTCGGTCGCTACCACTCTTATCTAACTTCAACCCACGATTTATTTACAGATGCTACTGCGGCAGATATCACCTTATTGCGCCGCCGTGCAGAGTTTCGCTTGTTAGAGGTCAACGCAGAACCGAATCAAGAGCTTGATGGCTTTTTGTATTTAGCTTTAGCAAAAATTAAACGTCAAAGCTCAGGCCAATTTGAATTTGATCGTCATTTTATTCCGCCTATCTTGCATATCGAATCTTCTGAAAATCTTATCTCGAGTTTGAAACGCAGCTTAAATGTCATCAAAGCGAAAATTAAGACCATTCAAAGCAATAATCGAGAAAATGAGCAAAAACTTATTGAGTTTCGCTCTGGCGACATTGTGTCATTTTGGTTGGTCAATGCACTCAACACAGCACACGCGACGTTGAATCATTTAATGCAATATCCGCATATCCATCCAGAGCGACTGTTTTTTGAATTATTACGCTTAACAGGCTCATTACTGACCTTTTCAACGGCTCATGAGGTTGATCATTTACCTCGCTATCAACACCATAATTTACAAGAAAGTTTTAGTCAGCTCGATGTCATTCTACGTGAGTTATTAGATACGATTATTTCAAACCGATATATCAGTATTCAATTGAAAGAAACGCGACCATCTTATTGGTTAGGCAGTTTAGAGTCAGATAAAATTACCCGAGATTCAAGACTTTACTTGGCTGTTTCTAGCAGTGTGATGCAAAGCCACGAACTAATTCAATTGGTTCCGTTACGATTTAAAGTCGGTAATACCGTAGATGTTGAACAACGCGTCATTGCAGCACTTCCTGCAGTTCCTTTGCATCATTTAATGCAGGTTCCAACCGCTATTCCAGTGCGATCTGGTGTGAGTTACTTTGAAATTGAACCAAATAATGACTTATACCAACGCATGTTGGATGCCGAGTCGATTTGTATTTATATTCCAGCGGGTTTCCAAGATATTGCTGTTGAATTGATTGCTGTGATGAATGGCTAAGGAAATGAATCATGAATAATGCCCCTTCACTTTTTGATGATGGACAAATTGGAGCTGGTTCAATTTCTCAGCCCATGACCGCCAAAGCCACTAGCACAACCAACTTGGTAGACTTACTCCATGACGGGTTTTATATTGTATTTTTATTGAAAAACAAATATATACCGAGTAGTTCGACTGAATTTCGCGAAAAAATCATTGCCCTACTCAACCGTTTTGAAAACCAAGCCCGAAAATTACAATTTTCATCCGATGACATTCAAGATGCTAAATATGCTTACTGTGCATTATTAGATGAAACCATTGTGACTCAGCAAGATGCAAAATTTTTCGAGCTCCAAAATAGTTGGTTAATCAGTCCCTTACAGCTTAGTTTATTTGGCTCACAACTTGCGGGTTATCGTTTTTTCGAAATTTTAGAAGAGTTACGCCATAAAGGAAATAGTCGATTAGCCGCACTTGAAGTTTATCATTACTGCATGCTTCTGGGTTTTCATGGTAGATATCGTATTGAATCTATAGAAAATTTAAACCATTTGGTGGCACGTGTGGGCGATGAAATTGATTATTTGAAAGGGAAAAAGGCGGCCTTTTCCCCTTTTGCATCGCTCCCAGATCAAATTAAACACATGATTCACCGTGAGCTTCCTTTTTACTGGATTTTACTTTTTCTAATCGTATTCGCGCTCTTATCCTTTGCGGGCTTACGCTATATGTTATCAAATCAAAGTACGAATTCTTTGGCCACATATGAAAATGTCATTTCTACGCCAACAGAACAGGCACATATTACTATTCATTTACCCTAAGAACTAACTCCATGGCTCATGAAAAACGGACTTCAGTCAAAATTTTGACGTCTACAAAAAAGAAAAATATTTCACCTATGCTCTATGCATTTGGTGGTTTTTTGAGTGGTGTCTTATTAATGGCTACTCTTGGTTTTACTTACTTTTTTACACAACAAAAAAATGATTCAATACAGGTTAGTCAAAGTTCTAGCGTCGATGTCACTGAACCCTCAGTCGATAATGAAGCCCCGACGCGGGAACCCGAAGCTATTTTTGAAGCGACTAAAGTCATCCCTTCTAAAAGTGTTCAACCTTCAAATGTAACTGAGCCGCCTTCTGATTTTCCTCAACCCAAAGAAGATGAATTAAGCAAAGCATTTCTTCGTCCAGCTGAAACAGTTTCTGCACCATCGATGAAGAGTGCTAGTCCGCAGCCCTTACCAAAAGAAAATAAGAAACAAAACTCGTCAGCGCAAAGTTCGGCCGCACCGAAAGATAAAGATCACAACAAAGTAGCCAAAGCAGAACAGGCAGTGGAAAAATCCGAAGAATCTCCCACAGGGAGTGTACAAACCAAGATTACAACTCGTACTGTCGAAGCTCCCATGCCAACCACTATCAGACTATGATTTATGCTCTTTTTTCGATCTTTCTAATCCTTGCACTAGGGCTAAGTTTGGCACTGTCCTATGAACTTAGAGCAAAATTAGCTGGTTTTTTTGTGGGATTAATTCCTCAAGGAAAACAAAGATTTCAAACCGCTCGTCATTTTGCACAGCATATAAATCATGCTGCTGCACCCGAGCAATTGCAATCGCATTGGCATATTCAACAGTGGTGGATATTGGTTGCAGGTCTATTTTTATTTGCTAGCATCTTAATGTTTGCTTTTACCAGACCCGTCACGCCCACTAAAATCGAAGCCGATTATTTAAGACAATCGGATCCACAAATTTATGCCCTACTTGATGGACAAATTTTGTCCCCACCACCAGAGATCGAAGAATCCTTAGTTGCTGCGGCCATAGTTGAAGCAAGTCTGCTTGAGCAAGCGGATTTTAATAATAATTCTATTCAAGCCAGCGCTTCGAGTTACGATCCGAGTATTCAGGATGTACATTCAAATCATTCACATGACAATTTAGCAACGGCTGATCGTAAGTGGCATAAAATGAACCCACGCTATAAACAACGTCTACTGATGGTATTTAAAATAATGCGTGAGCAGCATGGATATGAACTGGTTTTACTGGAAGGTTATCGTAGCCCACAGCGTCAGAATTCTTTAGCCAGCAATAAAAATACGACTTTGGCGCGTGGTTATCAGAGTTACCACCAATTTGGATTGGCGGCAGATGTCGCATTTAAGCGGGATGGAAAAGTCGTTATTTCTGAACGAGATCCATGGGCGATGCGTGGCTATCAGCTCTATGGTGAAGTTGCAGAATCTGTAGGTTTAACTTGGGGCGGGCGTTGGAAGTCGATCCAAGACTATGGCCATACTGAATATCGAATGCCGAATTTAAAGAAAACTGCGGAAATGGCTGAAAAGCTGACCTCTGAAGGACAACTTTCAGCTGCGAATTTGAGTTAATCAGGTTGAAGGCTGACTCAAATATTGAGTAATGATTTGCAGAACTTGCTCAGTTTTCTCTGCATGTAACCAGTGTCCTGCATCTGCAACTGTTTGAATTTGGGCTTGAGAAAACTGCGATTGGATAGCCGCTATATATTCTGGCTTTTCTACATATGCTGAGTTTCCACCACGTATAAATAGTGCAGGCTTATGCCATGTCTCTATATTTTCCCATGACAGAATTTGGGTATAGTTCTCATAAAGTGCGTCTACATTAAACAACCACTTCCCTTTGCTAAAAGATTTCAGAAGAAACTGAATCACCATTTCTTCTTTGAGATATTCACGCATGATTTCTATAGCTTGCTGACGTGTTTCAATATCTGCTTTTTGTACCGCAAAGAGCGCTTTAAAAATCTGCTCATGATGATTTTCTTTATAAGCAATAGGCGTAATATCCAATACCACCAGTTGATCTAGTCGATCTGCTGCGAGCTCTGTCACTTTCATCACCAGCTTTCCACCCATAGAATGCCCGATCAAAGAAAAGTGCTCGATATTGAGTTCATCTAAAGTTTCAATTAGATCAGCTGCCATTACTTCATAATTCATCACATTTGAATGTGTAGATAACCCATGATTACGTACATCTACCTGTAATACATGGTGGCTTGAATAATACTCCCGAGCCAACATCCCTAAATTACTTAAACTGCCAAATAAACCGTGAACAAAGACCAATGTTTTTGCACGCGGCTGCTCATTTTGATGAAATTGATGATTTAGGATCATATGAAACTTACTTTATTTGATTCCTATAGATATTGAATTTTTAATGGAAATAAATCAAATGACTTTTTATATTAAGTTCAATTTTGCTTAGGCTATTTTAGGTGAGATATTTGCTTAGGCTAAATTTAAAAGCATGATGTGCATGTCTGTTTAATATCAGATTTTAAGCAAGTGAAAAGATGCCGAATGCTTTAAGTCTTGCTACTTTTCTGTTTTAAAAATAATTCAGCGGAATTTTTAAGTAAGAAATACCATTGTCTTCTGGTTGAGGGAACTTGCCTGCAAACATATTGATTTGAATTGCAGGTAATATCAATTTTGGCATACTTAACGTTGCATCACGGCGGTTTCGCATCTCGACAAAATCGGCCCTTTCCGTTGTAGTATTGATATGAATGTTTTTATGCTTTTGCGAATAAACCGATGTCTCATATTGGTATTGATCACGACTTTCGGGTAAGTAGTCATGGCATAAGAACATCCGCGTTTGATCTGGCAATGTGTACAAAGTCTTCACTGAGTCAAATAAAGCCGCCGCACTCCCCTTGGGAAAATCACAACGTGCCGTCCCATAGTCAGGCATAAACAACGTGTCCCCCACGAAAACAGCATCACCAATGACATAACTGAGACACGCAGGTGTATGCCCTGGTGTCGGAATATTATATGCTTTTATGTTGCCTATCAAAAAAGTCTCGTGATCTGCAAAAAGGTAATCAAATGACTGCTTGGCATTTAAACTCTTAATATCTAAGTGATAAATCTCACCAAAAGTTTGTTGTACGGTCTCAATCTTATGACTAATTGCAATTTTTCCACCTAGTTTTTGCTTTAAATACTGTGCAGCACTTAGATGATCTGCATGAACATGTGTTTCTAAAATCCAGTCTACGCTTAGGCTATTTTCTTGAATATAAGTAATGATTAAATCGGCCTGCTCTGTTTTGGTCGTTGCCGATGCTGCATTATAGTCCAACACACTATCAATCACGGCGCAGCGCTGAGTTTCTGGATCGCTCACTACATAACTAAACGTATTGGTCTGTGTATCAAAAAATGCTTTTACTTGAGCAATTTGCATCATGGCATTTTCTCCATTACTTTACGATGTAGCAGTACACCAACGAACATCGCAATTATAAAATAGATCGCTTGATAATAGCCCAGTCCAATCAAAGTAAAGCTCGGCGCAGGACAAATTCCCGCAATTCCCCAGCCTATACCAAATAGCAGACTTCCGAAGATCAGTTTTCTGTCGATTTTCGTATTTTTAGGAAGCTGTATAACTTCACCATAAACCGTTTTTGAATCTGGCTGACGTACAGCTTTTTGAAAAGGAATAAATGCAACCGCAATTGCACCCATCATCACAAAAGCTAAACTGGCATCCCAGTGCCCAAAAATATCTAAAAAGCCAATCACCTTCGCAGGATTCGACATTCCTGAAAGCATGAGCCCAATTGAAAATAATCCACCCCAAATGAATGCCCAAACATTTTTCATTTTAGATTGCTCCAAGCATATGACGGACAACATACACAGTAATAAAGCCTGCGAACATAAAACTCATTGTAGCGATGATTGAACGTTTGGATAAACGACTGATACCACAAATACCATGCCCGCTGGTACATCCAGAACCTAATCGCGTTCCAAAGCCTACCAACACACCCGCAATAATTAACATGAAAGGTGTCGCTTCCATATGAATATTAGGCTGAAAAAAAGCTGCGTATATAAACGGAACAACGAACAAGCCCAATAAAAACCATAGTGCAGATGTATTTATAATCCCTTTTAAGCTTACAACTTGAGAGACCAGACCACTGATTCCTGCAATTCGTCCATTGGTATATAAATATCCAACGGCGGAGATGCCGAGTAATATTCCACCTATAAAAGACCACGCAAAATCATGCATTGGCAATCGCTCTAAAACAATATATGTTTTTATAATATATTAAATTAAAAAATAATCAAGCGTCCTTTGTATCTACCGATGCTATGCACGTCTATGACCACTGTTTACGAGCCCTTGCATCTAGGTTTAGATATTTGAATGGGCACTACCTGTTCGTTTTCGAAGCTCTTAGTCTTTTAGATAACACATTAAAGTATTTCTTTTACATAGTTATTCTTCACAATCATGCAAAAAGCTTGAATATATCCCCGATGGATTTTGTATTCAGCCCTTTTTTAGATTAGATATACTTAACTTATCTCGTTTTATTTCATTATAGTTTTTATTTAAAGATACTGAATAGTGTTATGGGGACATCTCTACATCATGAGTATTATTATAGGTTTATAAAACACATCCACGACTTTTGAATATGTTTTTATGCAGGTAGACACATGAAAAATGATGAAATAATCGGCTTTTTTCTGAGCAGTTTATTGGAATTCTGATAGTACGCGTTCTGCAAACCATCTTGGGAGCTTAGACACGGCGGCATTCATTTTTAAGGTTTCAGCTGCTTCTATTTCTGCAAGAAAAGACGCTTGAATACCGTCAGAAGAGTTATCAAACAAGTAGGCGCGATCGCAGCACTCTATGGCTTGCATGAGCAGATCCATACTACGGTAATAACGTTCAATAATTTTCTGCTCAGGAACAGGATGGCCGCCCACACTGACCCGATACTTGACCCGAGCAATATTAATTTGTGGATCGACTGTTGAGACATAATATAGATAGGTTTTATAACCCTGACGTTTCGCTTCTCGGAGAAACTCAACTTTAGAGATATGTGACATTACCGTCTCAAAAGTAAAACTGACTTTTAAGCGCAGAAACTCAAGCCGAATATAATCAATAATGCGTGCACAGAGATAAGAATCGACTTCATTGGTTTTAAACTCGATCTTCCATTCATCTAGTACCATCGGCTCATGCGTAAGTAAGGCCACGAACTGTCCCGCTTTAGGACGCTTCTTACTTTTTAAAAAAGTGACCAACTCTAAAGCTTTTAAGGAAGGATGATAATGCAATAAATCAAGGCGTTGACTCTGTCTTAAGTTTTGTTCCAGTTCATCTGCATTTAAATATGCCCCAATATGTTGGGGCAAAAGATAATCTTTAACAGTGCTTTTACCAGAACCATTCGGCCCCGCAAACATTCTTATTCTAGGTTGTCGAGGTGGCATATCAATCTATACGGTTGCGTGTTTCTTTTTACGTGTCAGTGTCGGTAAAACGCCTACATCGACATAAGCACTGCTTAAGTCTTGTAAAACAGTTTCATTGCCATGAATATCGCGTTCAACCAACTGTTCAGCTTTTGCATAAACCACAGACGAACGAGTGGTTGCTTTTTGAAAAGCATCATGAAAAGCATGAATGGCAAGTTTAGGAATCATATCATCCTCATATTTGCCTACTTTAATGTCGGTATAAGCTGCCATACACCAACTCCTACTCAAACGATGGTTGATTTTTATTTATCTTAACACAATCGAGGACATTGTCTATTTCTACAGCATCCTGAAACAATAAATTAGATCTTAAGGCCTACTCTAAATCCGTACTGTCTTATTGGGTTACTTTACTTTTACTCGTTTCGTATCTTCAACTTTTAAAGCTTTCGTAGTTGGACAGAAGGCACTTTCATTCATCCCGGCATCGGTCAGGCTTTTTTCTTGCTGATCAAGATAACGGTTGGCCACCATCAACATCACTGAAGCGGTACTTAATTCAATATTGGCCTTGGATAGCGCTGCAATTTGATGATATGCATCCATACGCTGACAAAATGCAGTTTTCATTTCTGTTGCTGTCGCTGGATTATCTTTTGCATCTAAAACGGTTTTGGTTGAATTCACAGTTGCTGTATATTCTGCCATCTTCTGATCATACTGCGCCTGAGTTAGCTTCGTTGTTTCTGCATAACTCAGGGCTGATAGAAACGATGATAAAAATAACGAAAGACTAAGCAACGTCCATGTCTGTTTTTTCATGTATTAAGACTCATCGCCTTCTTTCCAAACGTCTTCATAGTCATCACCATCAATCATAAAACGATAACCTTCACTTAAAGCCAAGTATGGAAGTACATCAGGCAAGATATCTTGTAACTCACGTACAGTCATGGTTGTAAAAAAGTCTTGGCCTTCACCCAATTCACCACCATAGATAAACCAAGCGACATTCTCTTCAGTTTCTGGTTTTTTACGTAAACCAACAATGGGTTCTTGATTCAAAGTATGCACAGCAACAGCAACGACATCATCACCTTTTACTTCAACATAAGCCGAGTCAAATTCTTCACACAGTAGTTTTTGTTCTGCAATCAATTCATTCAATGCAGATTGTTGTGACTTTTGTGCCATGCGATGCAGCCCCTTTTGAGCGTCAATCTATCGATAGCGCATTTTAAAACATATTTAGGTCAAAGGCTGTTTTTATTTAAACAATTAGTACACAGGTGAACACTCAATATCCCTACAAATGTGGCATTCATTTTGCTTGACAGTATTACGTTTTATAAAAAAAGTAATATCGAGGCTAAGCAACTATGGGTTATGTCGCGCGAGAACTCAGTCCTCAAAGCAAAATATTGCTGGGCTTTGGATCATTTCTAATACCAATCCTCATTTGGTGTGCTGTGAGTTATTTACCATTTATTTGGCATCCTCAGGTACAAATCACCAACTCTGGCAGTGTCTCTTTTTTACAAGTCGGTAGCCGTGTAGACAAAAGCGTGTTCTATGCAGAAACACAAAATGCCGTCAATGCAGGCACTGAACCGCCGCAAGGTAATTTGGTCAATCCTATTTATTTACCAGCACCCCACCAAGTTGCGACAGCCTTAGTGACGGCATTTACGACACCACCCACTCAAGCCGATGCACCATGGTTTCATCAAAGTCTTTGGCACAGTATCAAGATTGTATTTAGTGCTTTCTTTATTGCATCACTCGTTGGTATTCCATTGGGGATTTTATGTGGTTTTTCCAACAAAATTTCCCAGCTCACTGAACCCTTTGTTGAGTTCTTTCGCTACTTACCTGCGCCTGCCTTTGGTGCACTGGCTGTTGCAATATTAGGCATTAATGATGCACCAAAAATTGCCATCATCGTGATTGGGACGCTGTTTCAGCAAATTCTGATTATTGCCAATACTACGCGTATGGTGGACCGCGGGCTGATTGAAGCGGGTTATACCCTAGGGACGAATAAAGTAAAAAGTCTGTTTCACGTGGTCATTCCAGCGGCGTTACCCGATATTTACCGTGATTTACGTGTTTTGCTGGGCTGGGCTTGGACCTACTTGATTGTCTCTGAGTTGATTGGCACCACCACAGGGATCACTTGGTTTATTACCCAGCAAGCACGCTACCAGAACTTTGACAATGTCTATGCTGCGATTTTAATTATTGGGGTGATTGGCTTGGTCTGTGATGTGATTTTAATGAAACTCGGACAACATCTGTTTAAATGGAAAGCGGGAGCAAAATAATGATAACTACAGATATAAGAACGCCAGAATTCAATGCTCGTCAGTATTTTGATCACATTTATCAACGTCCTGTCATTTTAGAGGCCAAACAACTTAGTCAAGTTTTTCAGCATGGTAAAAACTCACGCACGATTTTAAATCAGCTCAATTTGAAAATTCATAAGCGAGAGTTTATTTGTGTGATTGGCCCGTCTGGTTGCGGAAAATCGACCTTTAGTCGTGTTGTTGCGGGTCTAGACCCATATAGCAGTGGTGAATTGCTAGTAGACGGACAGCCCATTTTAGGCCCTAGTCCAGAGCGAGGCATGGTGTTTCAAGGCTATACCTTATTTCCTTGGAAATCGGTTAAAGAAAATGTGATGTTTGGTCCACTGATGAAAGGTGCAAGTCATGCCTCAGCCGAAGCGGCTGCACGAGAGTGGATCAATATTATTGGCTTAGAGAAGTATGAAAACCAATATCCACATCAACTGTCTGGCGGGATGAAGCAACGTGTTGCGATTGCTCGTGCTTTAGTCAATGAACCGAAAATTTTACTGATGGATGAACCTTTCGGTGCGCTTGACCCGCATACCCGTCAGAAAATGCAAAAACACCTGATGGACTTATGGCAAAACATTGATATCACTATCATTTTTGTAACCCATGATATGGATGAGGCTATTTTACTGGCTGATCGTATCGTAGCGCTGAAAGCCAATCCTGGGGAAATTAAAGAAATTATTGAAGTAGATTTACCCCGTCCACGAAACACTGAACTGATGTCCAGCCCTGCTTTTAAGCAACTTCGAGAACGGGTCGATTTCTTAGTACATGCACAAGAAGAAGAACTCGATCCAGCACTGGAAGATTTACCCAAAATTCCACGTATGACCCAAGTTAGTACGCATAAATAACTCATTGATCTAGCCTGAGGGACGACCCTTAGGTTTTATGCACTGTTGGACGGCCAACGCGAGGATTTTACCATGCAAGATAAATATGTCCTTCCATTGGTGGATATCAGCCTTTTAAATAGCCCAAATCTAGATGACCATATGCAAGTTGCTCAAGCGCTTGATCAGGCCTGTAAAGAAGTTGGCTTTCTCTACCTTAGAGGTGATCAATTTCAACCTGCATTATTTGCACAGTTATGTGACATCGCGAAGCACTATTTTGCCCAAGATGACGCACTCAAAATGCAAAACTATATTGGAAAATCGGTGAATCATAGTGGCTATGTGCCTATAGGTGAGGAACAGTTTTCGAGTAACAGCTACGATTTAAAAGAATCTTATGATGTGAATTATGACTATCAAGGGTCTGCATTAAATTATCCCTTACTTGGCCCAACGCAATGGCCAGATGATCCCGCATTTAAACGCCATGTCTCACAGTACTATCAGCACTTAAAAGCGATTGGTCATCAACTATTTCGCTGTTTTGCGCTGGCTTTAGAGCAAAAAGAAGACTTTTTTGATGTGCATATTCAACATGCACCCAGCCAGTTACGCCTCATTCACTATCCATATAACCCTCAAGCGACAGATGCAGAAGGCATCGGGGCACATACCGACTATGAGTGCTTTACTTTATTACTACCCACAGCGCCCGGTTTACAAGTCCTCACTAAACAAGGCGAATGGATTGATATTCCTCTACTTGAAAATACTTTGGTGATGAACATAGGTGACATGATGGAAATATTGTCCAATGGTAAATATTTAGCCACCAAGCATCGGGTTAAAAAAGTCCAACAAGAACGCTATTCCTTCCCTTTATTTTTTTCTTGTGACTATGACTATGTCATCCAACCGATTAATACAAATGAGCCACCTAAATATGCGCCACTGGCAGGTGGAGAACATTTGTTTAATCAAACGGCTCAAACCTTTCATTATTTAAAACAGCGTGTAGCCAGTGGTGAGTTGGCCTTAAAGAATGCCGTTCCACTTTATTCTTTTGGTCTGACTGAGTCAAACATGGAGTACACACCATGAATTTATTTGAAACTTTAAGTCAACTAAAACCCATCACAGCTGCTTCAGGTAGTGTGCCAACCTATTTAATGGGCGCATTTCGACGTAAAAGTATTAGCTTTTACAATGGCCTGACCGATGAAAATACGATTGTGTATTGGTTTCAGTCCAAGAGTTTCACCATTGACCTACGTCTTAAATCAGTAATAGATACACCTATCGTAGAGCGTCAAGCATGGGTCGGTTATACGCATTGGGATGCACAAAATGCATCACTGTCATGGGAGCTAAGTAGTAATTATCAGAACCATACCCAGTGGCCTGAGCCAGCAACTCTACATACTATTGGCAATTGTATTTTGGAGTTTTCACCCAGTAATGCCTATGTTGAAGACTGGCGTCAACAAGCCAGTACGGGTTTATTTTTAGGACTACACTTAGTCAAAGCTGTACATGTTGCCACGCAACAAGAAATTTCGCTCGATGGCGGTCTCATCATGTGCGGTGAGCATATGGCATATGCACAGTCACGTTTACCCCATATTCAACAGAATGTAGACGCATTAGGGGTTCTTTCTTATGTGGAGCAAAGTCCTTCTGACTTAAATCAAATTGAAAGCTATGAAGTATCAGTTTCAACTCAGGATCAACTCATTCAATATTCAAGCTGCACCCAAATGACTCAACAACAACTCATTCTAGATGGTTTTGAAGTCGTTGATACTAAAACCCTTATACAGCGTAAATTGATCGGTGGCGAAGCATATCAGCTGGTGTTCGTCGTGGATGTGTATGAACCTGAATACACTTTCCACAATGTAACATCTACCACGGCGGACAGTCAGCATTGGCTGAAACAAGAACAACATCACCTCATGCATCATGCAACGGTGGTCACTTAGAAGGGAGCTTTAATAAGCTATGGCTTTTCTCTATTTATTGATTGCCGTGATTGCAGAAGTCCTCGCGACTTCTGCATTAAAAGCGACCAATGGTTTCACTGCACCTTTACCTATTGTTTTAACTATTATTGGTTATGCAATTGCGCTCTTTTTCTTAGGTCTAACGTTTAAATCCATCCCTATGGGGCTAGCTTACGCACTGTGGTCAGGTGCAGGCATTATCCTGATCTCTACAGTCGGTTGGATTTACTTTAAACAGCAGCTCGACTTTGCGGCGGTTGTTGGTTTAAGTTTTATGATTATCGGCATCGTGATTATTCATGTGTTTTCTAAAAGTACACATTTATAAATACATGCCTTAAAATCTAATCTGTATTTAACATTAGATCTTTCTTTGCTTTTTAAACACACTCACACAAAAAAGCCCAAGTTAACTTGGGCTTTTAGTTTCTACGAAGTCCTATTTTAACTCTTCAATCAAAGCTGGGTAAATTGCACCATCAACATCCATTTCTGTTTTATAAATGCCATTTTCAACGTTGAATTTGTTTACGTGGTAGCTTGAGCCATAAATCGAGTCAAAACCTGAACCTTTCTTAAAGACGGTTTTATTGGCTGCCAAATCGAGTAAATGCGTCCCGCCAATAAATTGTTCATATTGTTTCGGATCGACTCCAACACGGTTAGACATAATTTTCACGGCATCTTCATGTGTTGCAGGGTCATTAATATATTTGACTGTTTTATCCCACACTTGAATCATCTTTTTCCAATCTTCTTTATTGGCAGAAAGATGGCTCATATTCACAGTCAGAGTGTCATAAATTAAACCAGGCTTATCTTTAGAACTATAAATAATTTTAGACCCTGCAACAGACTTCAACGCTTGATTGGCTACAGGTTGCCAGACCGCAATTGCAGCAATATCTGGACTTGCAAAAACTTGTGGAAGCTCATTGGTCATAGAATTGACCAATTTAATATCACTGGTCTTAATTTTTGCATCTGTCAGTGCTGTACTTAGCAATAGATGGTCAACCAAGCCTTTTTCAGTAGCAATACTTTTGCCTTTTAAATCAGCAATGCTGTTAATTCCATCTTTTGCGATAATCACGTCATTACCTGCGGAATAGTCTGTCGCCATAATCATGACACCTTGAGTGCCCCCAGAGGCTGTGACTAGATTATCTCCATTGGTCACCAGTACTGCATCTAGCTGATTGGCTGCAAAAGCAGAAAGCGATGATGAATAATCAAACCATTTAAATTCAACATTCAGCCCCGCTTCTTTGAGCCAACCTTTTTCAATTGCCACCTGCCATGCAACAAAACCCGGCCAATCACTATAGCCAATCGTGATGGTTTTGGTGCCTGTGCTCTCAGATGCACTGTTTTTTGTTTCAGGAATTTTGGCGGTGTTATCACAACCCGCCAATAAAATAGTCGAAACAATAGAGACTGACAAAAACGCTTTTTTAATCATGATGAAATTTTCCCGATGCTGTAAATGTTTAAACTTGCTATGTATGGAGTGAGTCATTGAGGACGGTGAACATGGTCATGATTTCAACGCGCTCTGTTTTTCATTTTGTGGAATCGGCGGCATCACTGCATCCATCAGCTCCAAATGCCCTTTGATCACACCTTTCAAAGCAATCAATTGCTGGCTTAATGCTTTTAACTCTGTAGTTAAGCCCTGCAAAATCATCACTTCTAGAATTTTTTGCTCATCTAACTGAATATGCAGTGAGCTGACCACTTGCTCTAAAAACTGTTGCTGTAAGTCCAGCAATTGGACTCTAAGTGGCGTAACACTGGCGTTATAGAGCAAGGTAAACGTCCCCACCATCACGGCGTTACGTTGCTCCTGATCCGCAATCAAATGTTTATTGATCATGTCGACAATCGCTTGAGAACGGCTTTCATAGTGCTGATCAACAATTTTCTGATCCAATGCATCGACAGTTAATTCAGGCACAGTGATGCTGATCCGTGCCAATTTATGTTTCGGCACGTGCTTATCCTTTTTTGGATGGGTCTTGCTTGATATAAGTGCCCGCTCTAGCGCTTAAGATAGCAACCACGAACTGTTTAAATACGGTGAAGAATGCATTTAAGTCATCTTTGAATTGTTTAGACATTTGCTGCTCCTTTCGGTATTACCAAAAAAGGTTTTTGTAATACCTAGAGCTAAGCAGAATACATGCCAATTTTTTTGATTAGACTGACAGCAATAGCGCATTAAAAAGTTTATTTTTTGTGCAAAAAATATTTATATTTTTAAAATTGATACATCAAAGTGCATTTCGGGCTATTCAGCTTGACTTTTCATCCGTCAAAGGCCCAATGTTTACGTCCCTATAGGCAAAACACCTTATGGACATGAGATCTTATGTCCTCACAACTTTTAGTTTTCTCTCACTTATACGCAAAAAAAAATCGCCAGATGGCGATTTTTCTTTTATTGATAAACTTTTTGGAACTCACCCAAAATTGGAGCTGAGACGCCATCTTTATACACATATCGAGAGATAATACCTTGATCTGTATAAATATTCATTTTGATCGAATTTGTACCTTTTAAGCTACTCATCAAATTTACAGGCGCTAAAATATAATTGGTCGAACGGTTTGTGCCTAACACATGATCATGCTCGGTTGGCCCAGTGACAGCAAAAGTTTGGCTTTTTTGTCCATTGGTAAACACGACCTTTTGAATGTCGTATTTATTGTAAGTACTACTCAAATGCATTTTTAACTTAAGCAACTCTTTGTTCGATTCATTCCAGCTCACAGTAACCACTGGACAAAGCTCATTCTGCGCACAAATGAGTAAACCTGTGGTACCCACATTTTGACGACTTGGGTCTGTAGAGGTTGTCGCACAACCTGAAAGCAACATCGCCCCCAAACTCATGAGTAGCCATTTTTTTGGCGATACGTTCGTTATCATTATATTTACTCCCAGAAACTTAAAAGGCTTTGAAATTCTAAAATGAAGCTTTGATTTTTCCCAGTCCCTATTTTTGACGAATCTGCACCTAAATCAAGCTTTTTCGTTCATTCAGGATATAAATTTTAAAATTTATATCTCTTTATACAAATATGAAAGAAAAGAACCTGCTGAAAAGCTCGCTACTAACCAAGCACATGTATTCTTTCTAATATGCTCTCAATGAATACTTAACTTTGCAAGCCTATCAAAACAGATGACAGAACATGACGAAGGGAATCAACATCCTTTATACTGGTTCTAAAAGCTCACCAAAGACATAGCCGCCGATGAAATTCTTTAGTTGCGCATCCTGTCAAAACCAAGTCTTTTTTGCCAACTCACAATGTGTGAGCTGCCAAACTACACTCGGTTATATTGCATCAGAAAAAGATATGGGAAGCTTTGAACAACACAGCCCTGTTCTTTGGTTAGCGCTAAATGAAAAATACCAGACGAAGCGCTATAAGCCTTGTTATAACTATCAGCATCATCAAGTCTGTAATTGGGTTATTCCCGCAGAGAGCAACGACATCTACTGTGAGTCTTGTGTACTCACATATACCATTCCTACTCTCGACAACCCTGATCATATCGTCTATTGGTCACGGCTCGAACATGCTAAACGGCGTTTTCTGTATTTAATGCAACGCCTGAATATTATGCCAAGGCCCAAATATAACGATGATGATCGCTACGGACTCCGTTTTAATTTTCTCATGCCTGAACCAGAGCACCCTGTGCTGACAGGACATGCTAATGGCGTCATTACACTCAATGCCAGTGAAGCAGATGTCATCTATAGGGAAACGACCCGTATTAAAATGGGTGAAAACTACCGTACGCTTTTGGGGCATTTCCGTCATGAAAGTGGTCATTATTATTTTGACCTCATTAAATCGCTACATCCTGAGCTGGTCGACGAGTTCCGTCAGTATTTTGGAGATGAGCGTCAAGATTATAACGCAGCACTACAACGCCACTATGAAGATGGCGCACCGCAAAACTGGGACAAGTTTTATGTCAGCTCTTATGCCAGCACACATCCTTGGGAAGACTGGGCAGAAACATGGGCACACTATTTACACATGATGGACACATTGGAAACCGCTTACTATGCAGGATTAATTGTGCGCAATAATCGAAAAGATACCCATGACTTAACCTTTTACGAAAATCCAATCGGCGCTCAAGATTTTGATGTACTACTCAAACAGTGGATGACACTGACTTTTAACTTAAATGCGTTAAATCGCAGTATGGGTTTAGAAGATGCTTATCCATTTACGCTCTCAGGACCAGTCCTCGATAAATTACGATTTATACATAAACATGTTTTGGGTAAAGCCTTTGCTCGCCAAATTGCTTGAGCTGAATATAAGTGTTCTTAAGTTATGTCTAGGGACACAAAAGATCGGACCGAATTTGGATGTAACTCGTTAGAAATTATCTTAAAATGAAAGACATCTTTAGCCTATATAGATAACGTCCGTGCTAAAAACTATGCTTTTAACGAGACATCATGCTTTCACGCGACCAATCATTTTAGGGCTAACGATTGTTTTATTGCCGGCCTGCCAGTTGGTCAAAGTCAAAGAAAATAACATCCATCAAGCTATTCGTAGCAAGTCTGAAAATATCTTAACCCACGACCAATTGAGTGCGGAAACCACCAGCTTACTCAAATTACTCAGCCTGACGCCACAGCAATGCAGCGCTGAATTTGAAACATGTTTGAAGCGCTTAAACACACAAACAGATATTGCTGCAGATGAACGCTATGCTGCTTTAAGTGAACTGTATTTGGCCCAAGCTTTAGAGCTCTCAAAACAACGCAACTGTACCCACGCAAAGCCACATAGTGAAAATAATCACTGCTTAGAACAGAGCCTTAATGCCTTCGACCAAAGTTTACGCTATAGCTATGTGTATTTATTTAAAATGCAAGAAAGCCCAAGTACCCGTGTTTTTGATCAAAGACAAATGCATGTCCGCACTTTTTACAATGTCGCATTGTCACGTTTAATTACCACGGCGTACCGTACGCAGCCTTTTCATCAAGTTCCCGGGCAACTCAACGTCCAACAACGTCAATATATTGTGAACTTAGAACACTATCCTGAACTGAAAAGTAAAACCATTGACCGAGTTCAATCCAGTTATAACTTAAATTTTTCAGGTTTTTATCAAGTCAACCGTCAAGATGGTCCGGGCGCAGAGTTTGCGGTTGTGGCTGAAGCGGATCCTATTCATAAAAATGATTTTATCCTTGACACGATATCTTTTTATCAAAATCAAACCAATCCCAATATCCATCCTGCACGCTATTTGTCCGTAACCGCAGCAGCGCAACCTTTAAACCCTGAAAGCAGCATTGAAGATGTGCTTAATGGCAAAGCCATTTTTGAGATTGAGCTATTTAATCCTTATACGCAAAAGTATGTAGACATACATCAACAAAAATATATCCTCACGGCGAATTATTCTGTGCCTTTTGCTTATTGGCTGGCAGAAAATAAACTGGGCTCTACAGGCTACTTAACCTTGCTCGATAAAACTGAGCACTTGCGTATGCCACATGTCTATATGCTTGAACCCTACCAACCGAATAAAAAAGTGATTGTACTTATTCATGGTCTCGCCAGCAGCCCTGAAACTTGGGTCAATCTGACCAATAACATTTTGGGGGATAAAGTTTTACGAGAAAACTTTCAGGTATGGCAGGTGTTTTATTCAACCAATATGCCAATTGTTGAAAGCCGCTATCAGATTCATGCACTACTTAAACAAGCCTTTGCACAAGTTCAACCCAACTCTCGCTCGGCCAGTGACGCCGTGCTGATTGGACACAGTATGGGCGGCGTTATTAGTCGCTTACTGATTAGTGAGCACGATATTTCTGAGCAAGTGATTCCACTATTAAACTATGAGCAATACACTCGATTACAACAATACCCCGTAATCAAAGAACGTTTTCAATTTCATTCTGATTTACCCATTGGACGTGCAATTTTTATTGCTACACCTCACCGTGGTAGTGAACTGTCTGACCGCTGGTACATGGAATTGGTGAAGAAAATGGTGAAGTTGCCGATTACTTTCTTTAACCAAGTGGATATACAACTCAATGGTAGCTCTAGCACCAAAGGCATGGTGCAATCTGGCCCTGACGACTTAAGTCCAAAGTCACGCTTTATGGTCTTGACCAGTAACATCATGCCTGTATCCACAGTTCCTTATCATTCTATTATTGGCAATCACCGTCAGACCAATGACATACATGACATGAGCGATGGTATTGTGCCCTATTCAAGTTCACATTTAGAACAAGCAGTCTCTGAAAAAATTATTAAAGGCAACCACTCGGTGCATGAGGAAGCAGAAACATTATTAGAATTGCGTCGTATTTTGAGGCTACACCTTGAGCAAACTCAGGCCCAATAATCATTAATGCTAAAACTGTTCTACTGCTAGGCGACTTTTATCCAAATACTCTAATCCAGCTAAATGAGCATCGAAAACCTGAAAAGTAGCAGTTGTAAAACCTAAGGTACGGAAAGGTTTTGATATACTTGCTTTATCTAAAAAATACATACATTTATCTACTCGGAAATATCATGCACATTAAAAATCAAGTTGTACTGGTCACAGGTGGCGCACGCGGTTTAGGTCTTGCGATTACACACGCCTTAATCAATGAGGGTGCTCGTGTAGTCGTGAACTATTTGAACAGCCACGTTGCAGCTCAAGCCTTAATCCAGCAGTATCCAAAGCAGGTTTTCACCTACCAAGCTGATGTTACAGACAGTGCACAAGTCAAAAACATGTTTGATGCAAGCTTTCAGCATTTTGGACAGCATATCAATGCCGTGATTAATAATGCGCTCATTCAGTTCGAGTTTAATGGTGAGGTCCGCCCAAAAGTTCATGAGCTACGCTGGGAAACTATGCAACAACAATTTGAAGGTGCAGTTAAAGCCGCTTTGAATACAACCCAAGCAGCGCTTGAAGGTATGAAACAAAACCAGTTTGGGCGCATTGTAAACATCGGAACCAATCTGGTGCAGAACCCTGTGGTGCCTTATCATGACTACACCACGGCGAAGGCTGCACTGTTGGCATTTACCCGTACCTCAGCGCATGAACTTGGTCAATACGGCATTAATATCAATATGCTCTCTGGCGGTTTACTACAAACCATCGATGCCAGCAAAAGCACGCCCAATGAAGTTTTTGATTTCATCGCGAGTGCAACACCACTGCGTCGTGTAGTTACACCTGAGGAATTTGCTTCAGCCATTTTAATGTTCTTATCGCCATATTCTTGTGCTGTGACAGGTCAAAACTTGATTGTAGATGGTGGTTTAGTCAAAGGCTAATTGGCTTTAATCCCTGAGCACTAAATAAGCATGATTAAACAATTCCATTTTTAAAATTCTCGAACCTTCATCGACTTGAAGCTTTATTTAGATTCAAGTCTTCTTCAAAATTTGCTCACCCTAGCAAGGAATACAGTACGATGCTTTCTTTCCCCATTCGGCACCGACTGGCTGGTTTTTACTTTTTCTATTATTCCATTGTGGGCACATTCATGCCGTTTTGGAGCCTGTATCTCGAAGATCAAGGCTTTAACTACAGTGAAATCGGTATCCTTTCCTCAATTGCGATCATTACCCGTTTTTTTGCTCCTTTTATTTGGGGCTGGATTGCAGATAAATCAGGGAAACGGATGCTCTTGGTCAGAGTCGCAACGTGGATGGAAGCCTGTATTTGGTTCATGATTTTTATCATTCCAAACTCCTTTCAGACTATCGCCCTGCTCATGCTGATCTTTAGCTTCTTCCAAAATGCCATTCTGGCTCAGTTTGAAGGCGTTACTCTATTTTGGCTCGCGGAACAACGCAGTGCGTTGTATGGAAAAGTTCGAAAATGGGGCTCTGTCGGTTTTATTGTCGGGGTTTTTGGTATCGGAGCCTTATTAGAGATTTTACCCATCACTATGCTGCCAGTTTTATTGCTGTGTATTTCTTTTTTGGCCTTTATTTGGTCATTTAGCATAAAAGAACCGACCACTGCACCCCATTCACAAGGGCAGCTCGAGCCATTGCTACCTATTTTAAAAAAAACCGTTGTCGCTGCATTTTTCGGTATCGAGTTTATTCTGCTTTTTTCGCATGCACCGTTTTATAGTTTTTATAGTAACTTCTTAAAACAAGCTGGTTACTCAACCACAGAAATTGGTTTTTTGTGGGCTGTCGGTGTCATGGCCGAAATTATTATGTTTGCCATTGCGCACATTTTTTTCAAACGTTTTTCATGGCGACTCATGGTGTCTATTTGTCTGATCCTCACGGCGCTACGCTGGTTTATGGTCGGTTCTTTTCCACAAATCTTCGCGATGCAATTCTTCGCACAAACTATCCATGCCTTTAGCTTTGGTTTATTTCACCTCATCGCCATGCGTATCATTTTCCAAAACTTTAGTTTAGGACAACAAGGACGTGGTCAAGCCCTATATAGCACCATGTGGGGACTGGGTGTAGCGTCTGGAAGTATTCTTGCAGGACATTATTGGCACAGCCTGTCAGGCGAATATATTTTTATTCTGGCAGGCTGTGCTGTGCTACTGGGCTTGGGTTTTATTCGCTACTTACCCAAAGAAGTTCAAGCTTAAAAAAGTTCTCTTCTGATCTGTGCCATAAACTACAACCGTTTAATTAATCTACTTTCTAAACTTTGATTTCACTATATTTATGAAACCATGGCTGGGCCTGTTCAAGCTGACTAGCCAACTGTAAGAGCCGATCTTCACGGGCAAAAGGCGCAATAAACTGCGAACCAAGCGGAAGATTATCAGCATTCCAATACAAAGGTACAGACATCGCGGGTAAACCTGTGATGTTGGCTAGCTGAGTAAAAGGCACCCAACGCAAATTATCTTTCACAATTTTATCAACCAGTTTTCCTTGTGCCAACAGATGTGCTTTGCCGACTTTTAATAAACTTTTTAAAATTGGTTTTTGCCATGATGGGGTAGAAATTTGCCCATTTTTGGGTGCGACTGAAGCTGTAGCAGGAGTCAGATAAAGATCATAATGATCAAAGAATTGGTTCATTTGGGTGACATACACCCCCCAATTATTCAGATTATGAATATATTCTAACGCAGTCGTTTTCGCACCAAAGGCAGCCAAAGCTAAAGAATCCAGCTCAAAATCTCCTGCTGTGGTCGGAACGTGTTGCTTGATCTGCTCTAACATATAAGAAAATTGACTAAACCACGTCGTGATAAAGTCTCTGGCCAAAGACATACCATCTATCTCAGGTTGCGCTTCAACCACTGTATGCCCTAAAGACTCCAACAAACGTGCAGTATGCTGCACAGCATCAATTGCATCTTTAGACACTGGGGTTCCGATAGGCGATTGAGTACTAAATGCAATTTTAAGTTTTTTTACAGGCTGCTGTAGACAGGCCAAATAGCTTTGGCTAGGTAGTTCAATTTTAAACAATGAGCTATGCTCTGCACCCTGCGTTGCATCTAACATGGCTGCACTGTCTCTTACACTTTTACTCAATACATGCTGTATCGCAGCGCCGTGCATTGCCTCACTCATATCTGGACCCCACGGCGTACGTCCACGACTTGGTTTTAAACCAAATAAACCGCAATATGATGCTGGAATTCGAATCGAACCACCGCCATCTCCCGCACCCGCAATAGGAACAATCCCTGCGGCCACTGCAGAAGCAGAGCCACCTGATGAGCCACCACTATTATGTTTTAAATTCCAAGGATTATGACAGGCTCCCCAAGCATCTGATTCCGTAATACCCTTGATTCCAAACTCAGGGGTATTGGTACGGCCAAAAGTTAAAATGCCTGTGTTTTCCCAACGGTTTACAATTTCTGCATTATGTTCTGCAATATGGCCTGTGCGCTTAAATGCTTGGCATCCATAAGAGGTTGGATAACCAGCATATTCTTGAAATAAATCCTTTACTAAAAAAGGCACCCCTGCAAATGGGCCAGACAATGCATTTTGTGCTCTGTTCTTAGCATAATCATGCATCGGAATAATAATCGCATTTAAAGCAGGATTGGTTTGTTGGCTACGCTCAATTGCAATTTGTAATAATTCAGCGGGATGGATTTGTTTTTGTGCAACCAACTCAGCTAAACCCAGCCCATCATAACGAAGGTATTCAGAAAAATTCATTTTTATCCAAGTATCTATAGTTTTTATTGTTTTATACTTTTACTAAATTTTAACCTATGAGGCAAGTTGTACTTGATTGCGTCCTAAAGTTTTGGCTTGATATAACGCCCGATCAGCACGATTTAACAAGCTCTGTAGGCTATTTTGCGTTGGTAAAACTTGATGCACCACACCAAGACTCACCGTCATACTCAAAACAGCATGTGCAACTTGGATTTTTGAAGTAGCGACAGCACGGCAGATACGTTCTGCAATGATTTGCGATTCAATTTCAGTGGTATTATTTAGCACCACCACAAATTCTTCACCGCCCATACGCGCAAATAAATCCTGTTCACGCAAATTACTTTTCACCGTCGTGGCAAAGCTTTGTAGCAATACATCACCAATATAGTGACCATATTGATCGTTCATTTTCTTAAAGTGATCAATATCTAGCACAATGATACTCATCTATTTAACCAGATTTTCCTTCAATAAGTTTTCAGTTTGAGTGAAGAAAAAACGGCGATTTCCCACATGAGTTAAGGGATCGTGGTTGGCCAGATAGAGCACTTCTTTATACAAATCATGACGATTACGACTCACAATACATAAAAGCAAAGGTGCAATCATCAACATGCACAGCCCTATACGCACCGAAATAGAAGTGGCCAAGAAGTTATCTGCTGTACGTGAAATATAATAGGTCGTTAAACTATGGTACGTCACAAAACAAACCAAACTGTTAATGATACTCACATAAAATAAGTTATAACTCAAAGCCGCCCAAATCAGCCCTGCTAAAGGGAAAAGTAAGGCGCCTGGACCAAAGAACAGATGAGTACATGCCACAGAAATTAAAACTGACAGTAAGGGTAAAACATCGACAAACTGGGTTTCGCACTGTCTACGATTATTCCACAGATACTTTAATTTTTTCGCTGCTGGAAAGGTCAACATGAGGGGTAAAAGTGAAATACAATTTAGCACTTCCCCTGTCCACCAAATATAAAACTCAGCCCACAGGTCTTGCGTGCCCATAAAAGTATGGGGCATATACGGAACGACCGCAACGGCAAATATCGCGCTGGAAAAACACCCAAGAAAAACACAAACCAAGAAAAGATAAAGAAAATTTAAACCTTTGTTATATGCACGATAGTCAATTTGTAAATAATGGATAAAAAATAAAGACACGCCTACTGTCATAAAATTGGCGATTGTTAAAGCCAACGTCAGCTCAAGATGATTCCCTGTGACTAAGTCTGCCGACATATAACCAATAAATGCGCCCAACCAGCCACCAACATTTCTGAGTCGCTTAAACCTTAAAAATAAGCCGATCAGTACGGCATTAGCTGGCCAAAAATAAGCGAAATATGCAATCGGTCGAGTGAATATCCCAAGCAAACAGCAGACAAAAATCACCGTAGCAACAATCAAAAATGCTCGGCCATGCTGTTTAAAATTCAACGAGACTTTTGTGAGCTTAACTGCGTACAAAATATTTCCTTATTTTTACATGAGTTATGATTAAACATCATGTTTTCTACTGTCTATTTGCTTGCGAAGGATGCATTAATGAAAAGTATTACAGATTGACAATATTTACTAAATAAACTCTATCGATTGTTCGTTATGGTTTCAATATAATTTTTTGATTTATATCCTGAATCTAAATATTTACGATTAAACGCTGATATCACTCTCACCCATAAAAAAAGCCTCCACATTGGGAGGCTTTTATTATTTTTGGACTTATTTCGCTTCAGAAGCTGCCGCTGGTGCTGATGCACCTGCTTCTTCAGACTCTAAAGGTGCAGCATCAATCATCTCTGGACTAACTTCAATATTGGTTACTGGTGTTTCAGCCGCTGAACTTTCCACTGGCGTTTGTTCAGTCTCTTGTTTTTTGTCACTACACGCAGCAAGCGACAGCATTGTTGCAGAAGCTAAAACCACCAAAGCCATTTTCATGTTAATCATTATGCACCTTCACATTAGTCATCAATTGCTTGAAACAATACTACTTATTTTTGCTCAAGTTTAAAGTATTCATTTGTGAGCAATCTTTTGAAATTAAGGCAGAATTATAACATCATTGAACAAAAATGATAAAAACAAGCTCGAAGCAAGCTTGTTTTTATCCCTCCAAGGATGCACTCGAATTAAACAGGATACGCTGTCGCGACTTCTTGACTAATCATTGCCGCAGTTGCCGCAGATAGCGTCCAACCTAAGTGCCCATGTCCTGTATTAAAGAACACACGTTCTAGCTTTCCACGGCGCACTACAGGCATCATATTCGGCATCATAGGGCGAAGACCTGCCCAAGGCACCGCATGCTCTGTCGAGACTTTAAAGTTACGATTGGTCCAGTCAACAAGAGGTTGAATCCGATCTGCACGGATATCACGGTTATAGCCATTAAATTCAGCAGTGCCCGCAACACGGAAACGATCTTTACCTAAACGTGAAGTTACAATCTTCGCGCTTTCATCCAGCAAACTCACCCACGGCGCATTTTGCTGACTCTCTTCGTCATTTAACATCACCGTAATCGAATATCCCTTTACAGGATAAACATTGACGCGTTCTTGGACCAATTCAGCCAATTGATAGCTACCCACCCCAGCACAAACCACAACAGCATCGGCAGCCAACATTTCCACTTCATTTGGAAGCAGTTCAACATTCTCTGAACTTGGCTGTAACTTCACTTCAACACCTGAAGTTAAATGTTCGATATCTGTCACATCCATACCAAAACGATACTTCACACCTAACTTTTTGGTAACTTCAGCCAAACCTGTGGTGTACTTATGAATATCACCCGTCGCATCACCCTCACAATAAAATCCAGCATAATAGTCGCCGGTCAATGTCGGCTCAATTTGCTTAATTTCTTCATTGCTTACCCCACAGCGTTCAAGTCCACCTTTATTGAGTAAATCATTGACTCGGATGGCAACGTCATAATCTTGTTTATTATGATAAAAATGCAAAATACCACGTTTTTCTAAATTGAAGTCGATTGACTCTTTATCCGCAATTTCGAACAAGCGCTGACGAGCCAATAAAGCCAAACGTACTGTTTCGTGGGTATTAGCCTCATAATGTTTAATATTGCCCAGAAATTCCATCAGCCATGCATATTTATGCACACTAAACGCAGGATTGAGCAATAAAGGGGCAGATTTTTGAGACATCCATTTCATGCCTTTCAGCACTGTCGATTTTTGGTTCCAAACTTCCGCATTGCATGCAGACAGTTGTCCACCATTTGCAAAAGAAGTTTCCATGGCTGGAAATAAATGACGATCCACAACTGTCACGTGATAACCCAGTTGACTTAATTCATAAGCAGTTGTGACGCCTGTAATTCCAGCACCAATGACAACGACATGACACATAGACACCTCCTTTTTATTGTTTGATGTCAACCCCATCTGTCATGTGTACCTGAGAGCTTCGACCTAAAACATCCCATGATGTTTTAAACCATCCCCTTCGGTGAGTGATTGAACACTTCTCTCCAGAGTTTTTTCATTATTACAGTCCTTTTGCCTGAGAGTTTCCGGGGTCGTTGCTCCTTCGGCGAATGCAGAACATTTCTCTCCTGCAATAATGCTTATTATTCTATGAGCAATTTATATACCATGTAATGATCCGGTTGAAAACTGCTCTTAAAGTATTATCTTTCGTTTATTTTTATAAAGCACAACCTCAGTTTAGGACAAGCATTGCACTATACTGGCTAACATGACTATCTTTTTGCTTCAAAAGAGGACACGTACTGTCGGACATTAGCGCTATCCTAAGGTCATCTAAACATCTTTGAGCATAGGTACGGTCTATACTCTTCGGATGTTTCATTTTATTTTTTCTCAACCTTAAAAGAATGAATGAGTTGTTCTGCATCTTGATAAATTTCTTGCCAATGTGGCAGTAATTCGCTATGAAAATCGATCTTTATATAACTCGTATTAAACCCATAATTGGGTTGATGTGCATTAAGTTCACAACTTGTTGCACCAGTCTTAAAATAAAGACACTTAATGGTTAGGCTTACCCCTTTACCTTTACGCTCCTGCCAATACACCTTTTTTCCAACACCATCATCACTTTTTACGTCTATTTCGTAGAGTCCCAAATCTGAGTTAAATGTTTTTGTTTCATCTATCCATACTTCACTCACCTCTTCTCCACCAGAAGACATTCCTTTCCTTAAATATTGTTTTAAAAGTAAAAACTCATTAAAAAAGTCTTTACTTCCCCACTCCTCTTTCCAAACTGAGCGTTGGTTTAATGCGATTGTGATATCATTTTTATACTCAGAACCTAGTCTAAAGCCTTCACTCGACGTTCTCATTTCAGGCCATTTCACTTTCAAAGCAATACTTTGAATTTGATCATCACAACCTTTGGCCTCGTGTTCTTCTTTGATATTTTTCCCCCAGTAATTAACACCTTGATAGGTCACTCTGCCAAAAAGTAAATACTGCTTATCAATAAGCATGTGCCGATCACCAAATTTTCCACAAGCATATAAGCGCGCTTTGACTTTTTCAGGGTCATGCATACTGTCATAGCCGTATATCAACAATGAAATAACCAAAACTGTGAGTAATGATAAAAATATAATGGTGCCTCGTCTGGCTGTGCTTATTTTTTTATTCATACGCCCCTTCTTTTTTCTTTTAAAAATTAACTCTCTAAATTTTCTTACTCAGTAAGACCAAATTTGGCACTTAACTTAATAGGTAAGATGCTGTTTTCTGAGTATCGTGATAACCATAGCGGGCATAATATGCCAACAGCTCTTTTCTTACATTTAAGATTAGCTTTCATACGTAAATAAAAAAAGTCAGACCGAAGTCTGACTTTAATGTGTATTCTCTTAAATATAAAGAGAATTTTCTAGTATTCAATCGGTGCAAATGGTGCAACGACATCTGCATTTTGAGCACGATGACGCAGAAAGTGATCCATTAAAACAATCGCAAGCATCGCTTCTGCAATCGGAGCCGCACGCACACCCACGCAAGGGTCATGACGACCTTTGGTTAATACATCCGTGTCTTCACGATTAATATTGATCGTTTTACCCGGTGTGGTAATAGATGCTGTTGGTTTAAGCGCAATTGCAACACGAATAGTTTGGCCACTCGAAATACCACCTAAAATGCCCCCTGCATGGTTCGCAAGGAAGCCATCAGTGGTTAACTCATCTCGGCTCTCATGTCCAAACTGACCAGCAACGGCAAAACCATCACCAATCTCAACCCCTTTGACCGCGTTAATCGACATCATGGCATGGGCAATGTCAGCATCTAGACGGTCAAAAACAGGCTCACCCCAACCTACAGGCACTTTTTCAGCCAAAATTTCAAGTTTTGCGCCGCAACTGGTACCTTGTTCACGTAATGAAGTCACCAGTGCTTCAAAACGCGGTACGGCATCGACATCGCCACAGAAAAATGGATTATTAGGTACTTCATTCCAATCCAATTTTTCCGCAACTTCAGTTCCAATTTGGGTCACATGACCACGAATTAAAATACCAAACTTTTCAGCCAAGTATTTTTTCGCAATTGCACCCGCAGCCACACGCATAGCCGTTTCACGCGCACTTGAACGACCACCACCACGGTAATCACGGAAACCATACTTTTGTGTATAAGTATAGTCTGCATGTCCCGGACGGAAGCTTTGTGCAATGTTACCGTAGTCTTTCGATTTTTGGTCGGTATTACGAATGAGTAAACCAATTGAAGTTCCAGTCGTTTTACCTTCAAACACACCTGAAATGATTTCAACTTCATCAGGTTCTTTGCGCTGTGTCGCAAATTTAGATGTGCCTGGCTTACGACGGTCTAAATCTTTTTGTAAATCGTCTGCTGTAAGCTCGAGGCCCGGTGGAACACCATCCACAATCGCCATTAAGCCTACACCATGAGATTCACCACAAGTCGTTACACGGAAGAGTTGCCCTATACTATTACCTGCCATGTCTAACGACTCCTTTTATGCTTGAACAGATTGAATGAATAAATCACGGAATTGACGGCATTGAGCAGCGGTCAATGCAAAGATTCCTGTACCGCCTTTTTGGAACTGTAACCAGTAAAAATCAACGGTATTAAAGTTTTGGCGCATTGCCCATTCAGAATTACCCACTTCAATCACGATGAGACCATCTTCAGTTAAGTAATCTGGCGCTTGAGCTAACATTTTACGAACCAAATCTAAGCCATCTTGACCTGCCGCCAATGCCAATTCTGGCTCATGGTGGAATTCTTCAGGTAAATCTGCCATGTCTTCAGCATCCACATAAGGTGGATTCGACACGATAAGATCGTATTGATTTTCAGCAGGAATTTTGGAAAACAAGTCAGACTCAAGTAGAGCGACTTGATACTGTTTGTCGTGGTGTTCCGAGTTAATTTGAGCCACTTCTAAAGCTTCTTTAGAAATATCCGTTGCATCTACTTCGGCATCTGGGTAGGCATAAGCCAAAGCAATCGCGATACAACCTGAGCCCGTACACATATCTAAAATACGTTGTGGCGTTTTTGGATTCGGGTTTTCTGGCAAGTTATTGACTGCCTCACCCATTTGGCCATTTTCACCCAAGCAATAAGGCGCAAAACGGTTTTGAATCAATTCTGCAATCGGTGAACGTGGAATCAGTACACGTTCGTCAACATAATATGGTTTGCCATCAAAATATGCCAAATTAAGCAAATATGAAGTCGGTACTTTTTCATTAATACGACGTTCTAATAAGCTTAAAACTTCTGTCTTTTCACTTGGTAGTAGCTTCGACTCTAAGATTTCAGCATCCGCATTCCAATCTAAAGATAAAGTTTGTAAAACCAAAGCTGAACTTTCAGCAAAATAGTCTTCTGTACCTTGACCTAAATGTGCATCGTATTGACGTAATGCTGTCACTCCAAAACGGATAAAATCACGAATTGTGCTTAAGTTTTCAGCGGCTTCCTGTATATGTTCAGGGCTAATAGTCGGGCGATCCACTAAAGGCGTCTCCAAGGTCATAATAAAAACGCCTTATGATACCCTGTTTTTCTATGATTTATAATGTTTTGATGCACGGCAAACACATTTTCATACGCTTTGCTCTTATTTGCTGATACTGCCTGTACGTGCTTCGTACATATCTGCACGGGTTTGCGTCATTTGCATCAGACAAGAAATACGCTGTAATTCAGTCTTTTCATTTTTCACGATAGGTTTGTTATTACAAATCTGATCACGCTGCGCCAGCCATTGCTGATGAGACTGTTTAACCAGTCCTTGCTCTTCTGCAGGAGCCTTCGCTAAATACGGCTTAAATACTTTCTTTAAACGTTTCTTTTGTACTTTATATTCTTTACTCATGCATGCATCAATTTCACTCAAGACATTGCCAGTTTGCTTCATGCATGCTTCATATTTTTTAGTTGGGCCCATTGCATAGGCTGAACCACTGAATAATCCCACAACAAGCAACGCACTGAATATTTGTTTCAATTCCTTTCCCCAAAGCAAATTTTCTTCATTGATTTTTTAATCTAATCATTCACAGCATCTGCGTGCTGCAGCGCTTTAATATAACATCCTATTTTGTATGAACATACTAGCCTCTTATAAAATTTCCACCGCACAGCTTTTTACATGAAGTCACAGGCTTTGCATTGAAACCTGATCAAACAGCCTTATTATAAGGTGAGTTCTTCTGCCAATATTCCCCAAATTTATGAGTTATAAACACAACAATTTAATGGCGATGCGTGAACGCTATTGGAATGACACCGAAAACAATCATGTCGCCACTGAAAAAGCCTATTTCCAAAAGCTGTTACAGCAACAAGGGATCTATGAATGTGCAACTATTGAAGATGCTCGATACTTCTTTTTTAGCCTACCGAGCATCATCATTGTTAAAGGTTATGCACATGGGTTTATGCACCAACCGGTACAAGAAATGATCCTGCAACACATACAAATGCATAAAGATGAATTGATTCAGAAAAATACCCTTAAAGTAAAATTTCGCATGTAACAATCCCGATTAGGCTTTATTTAGATGGTTGCTTAACACTTATGGCCTTTTTTAACTCGAGATTCAGCAAGTTGAACTTTTTTAATACGTGAATACACGATATTATCCGTTACAATCTAAAATGCTGCCCTTGCTGATGAAAGGATTTTACTGAATTATGTCAGATCACAACGATAAGCTTAAACAACTGAAAACCTCCTCTATGGATCGTCGTTTATCGATTGCCAAAGCTTCGTTGCTTGCTGGAACACGTTGGGCTGCGTCTAATGCGACAACTATGTTTTCTAGCGAAGAAGAAAAAGAAAAGAAACGCAAAAAAGCAATGAAAGAACAGGCCGATTATCTTGTTTCTGAAATAGGCAAACTTAAAGGTTCTATCGTCAAAATTGGCCAAATGATGGCACTTTATGGTGAACACTTTCTACCTGAAGAAATCACGCAAGCCTTAAATACTTTAAATAACCAAACAGTCGCTTTAGCGTGGCCTGCGATAAAACAGCAACTGCACAACCAGTTGGGTTCTAAACTAGATGATTTAACCATCGATCATGAGCCACTGGGCACTGCATCACTGGCACAAGTCCACCGTGCAACGCGTAAGTCTGATGGTTTAGAGATGGTATTGAAAATTCAATATCCTGGCGTTGCTGAAGCCATTGACTCAGACATGAGCCTGTTTAAAAACATGCTTAAACTGACACGTATGGTGCCGCAAACACGCGAGTTCGACCAATGGTTCGATGAAGTTCGTGAGATGATGCACCGTGAAGTGAATTATAAAATTGAGGCTGCAACCACACGCCGCTTTGCTGCTCGCTTAAAAGAAGACCCACGCTACATCGTGCCGCAAATTATAGATGGCTACTGCACAGACCAAGTATTGTGTATGACATTTGAACGTGGCGTGCCGATTAACAGCCCTGTCATGCTGTCTCTGCCGCAAGAACGTCGCAACAAACTTGGCGAAGCATCACTTGAAATTGCGGTACGTGAGATTTTTGAATGGGGTGAAATGCAGACCGACCCGAACTTTGGTAATTACCTCGTTCGCTTAGGTAATGGCAATGACATCTTGGACAAAATCGTTCTGCTTGATTTCGGCGCAATACGACAGTTTGATGAACACTTACTTGGTGTTGCACGCAAGCTCATTCATGCTGGGTTTAATCATAGTAGTGAAGAAATGGTTCAAGCGATGACAGGCTATGAGTTTTTCGACTCTATCCCTCAAAGCATTAAACCCGATATGGCTAAAGTCTTCTTACTCGCAACTGAAGCATTCAGCAGCCCAAGCAACAACCCAGACTTACCTGCTGGTGTTATGGATGAACACTTTGCTTATGACTGGAAAGCCAGTCAGCTTCATAGCCGTGTAATGCAACAAGCCTCAAAGTCGATGGCGTCTCGCTATTTTAGTGTTCCACCGAAAGAATTTATGTTTATCAGCCGTAAATTCATCGGTGCTTATACCTTTATGACTGTGATTGAAGCGAAAACTAATGTTCGCGCAATGGTGAAAAAATTTATCTAAAAGTACATTGACCAAAATGACGCGATGTCATTTTGGTCAATTGATCAATCATTTCAATTCCAAACGATTCAATAAAAAACTTAAAAAACAAAATATTAGAATAATTTAAAATACGCCACATACCGTTTATCTTTGACAATACGTCATGTCAGTCATGACATAGTTATTCGTGTGCCGCTATGTCAGCATAAAACCACAGAATAATTCTGCTGGATGAAAATAATGACAAATATGGTAAATAAGGCGCAGGGATTTGGCTTATCACTGATCACAAAAATGGCAAGTAGCGACGTACTTGACCAATTAAAACTTAGAAAATTTATGGAGAAATCGCTTTATCAAGGCTCAAAAGCGGGCTATAAGACTCTATCAAAAACACAAAAAGCCTTTAAAGCCAATAAAGATCTACATAAACAACGGCTCAACAATCAAGAAAAATCATTATTTGATCTGAGCTATTCAGAAGATCAGCAAATGACCATCGACACCATGTCTCAGTTTGCCGCCGATATACTTTACCCATTAGCCGCAAGTGCCGATCAAAATGAAACTTTTCCAACAGAGCTTTGGCAATATATTGAAGAGCTAGGTCTGAACTTTTATGCTTTGCCTGAGGCACTCGGTGGTGTCGCTGCTGAGAAAAATATTCTGAGTAATGTACTTATTGCAGAACATCTGGCCAAAGGTGATTTTAGTTTAGCCGCTGGTATGCTCTCTACCTTTAGTGTGATTAATGCCATTACACAATGGGGTTCTGAGCAAGTACAAGCTTTATATTTAAATAGTTTTGCGCAAGACAGTAGCATTCGCGCTAGCTTTGCAATCCAAGAAGTTACGCCTGCTTTTAATCCTTACCAGTTAAAAACCAAAGCCATTTCACGTGATGGTCAATATTTTATTCAAGGTGAAAAGACACTGGTACTATTGGCTGAAGGTGCAGATATTTTCCTTGTCAGTGCTGAACTTAATGGCCAAGCTGAAGTTTTTATTCTCAGACGGGATGAAAGTATTCAGTTTAAAAAATCTCCTGCTATGGGGCTCAAAGCAACGGAAACAGCAACTTTAATTTTTAATCAAACCCCTGCTTTACGCTTAGGTGATGAAGATTTCAACTACACGGCATTTTTAGACCTCGGCAATTTAATGTGGTGTGCAATGGCGGTCGGCACATGTGAAGCGGTCAAAAAATATTGTATTGAATATGCCAATGAACGTACCGCCTTTGGTGAACCAATTTCTCACCGTCAAAGTGTTGCTTTTATGATTGCCGATATGGCCATTGAAATTGATGCAATGCGTATGCTCATTCTAAATGCCGCAAGTCTAGCTGAATCTGGGCAGATATTTCACCGTGAAGCCTATTTAGCACGTTTACTTTGTGCCGAAAAAGCCATGAAAATTGGCACCGATGGTGTACAGATTTTAGGTGGGCACGGATTCACCAAAGAACATCCTGTTGAGCGTTGGTATCGTGATTTACGTGCAACAGCGATTGTTCACTCTGGTCTACATGCATAATAAAAAGGAAAACTGGCATGAATTTACAAAACCCTAAAAAATTTAAATTACTGATTGATCAAGCCCACCAAGTGGCCATCAATGTACTACGTCCTATCTCCCGAAAATACGACAAAGCTGAACACAGCTATCCTAAAGAATTGGATATGTTGGCATCTTTGGTCGATGGTATGAATGAAGGCGGTGAAGGTATGAACGCGGGTGCTGCTGTCGGTAAGCGGGGCACCAATGAACAAGGCAATAAAAATGGAGTGAATCTCTCTACCGCTTTAAGTGTAATTGAAATGTGTTATGGAGACACCGCTTTACTTCTATCAATGCCCCGCCAAGGGTTGGGAAACTCAGCAATTGCAGCTGTTGCCAATGAAGAGCAGTTAGGGCGTTTCAAAAACACATGGGCAGCCATGGCAATTACTGAACCAAACTGTGGCTCGGACTCTGCTGCTATTCGCACCACAGCAACAAAAGATGGTGAAGATTACATCTTAAATGGTGAAAAGATTTTCGTGACTTCAGGTGACCGTGCCGATGCTATCGTCGTTTGGGCAACTCTGGATAAAAAATTAGGTCGTTCAGCGATCAAATCTTTTGTGATTCCTAAAGGAACTGCTGGCATGACAGTAGAACGGTTAGAGCATAAGCTAGGAATTAAAGCCTCTGATACTGCAGTTATTCGTTTAATCGACTGCCAAGTACCAGCTAACAACCTATTGGGAAATGCAGAAATTGACATCGCTAAAGGCTTTGCTGGCGTGATGGAAACTTTTGATAATACCCGTCCGCTCGTTGCAGCGATGGCTATAGGCTGTGCCAAGGCCTCACTAGAACGCATTAAAGAGATTTTCAGCGATTGTTTGGATCCTCAATATATAACGCCATACTTACAAACGACTCATATTGCGAGCCAAATTTATCGCATGGAAGCCGAATGGGAAGCGGCTCGTTTACTGACCTTAAAAGCCGCCTGGATGGCAGATAACAAAAAGCCAAACTCAAAAGAAGCCTCCATCTCCAAAGCCAAAGCTGGTCGAATTTGTAATGAAATTACCCTTAAGTGCGTCGAACTTGCCTCAACAGTAGGCTACAACGAAGATGAGCTTTTAGAAAAATGGGCAAGAGATTCTAAAATTCTAGATATTTTTGAAGGTACGCAACAAATTCAGCAACTCATCATTGCACGCCGTGAACTCGGAAAGTCATCAAGCGAATTGAAATAAATTAAAACATCCCTTTCGGACATGTTGAAGCCATGGTTTCTCTAAATAAAGAATCATGGCTTCACATTGAAAGTAATGTAAATAAGAAAGCGTTGGACTTAGATTCATGCTATCTAACAACGGCTGAACTTATTTGTTGGGCTTCAAAAAACGTATCGCTATCACAGAATTTAGATTTATTGAGTAAATTTAATATTAGATAAATGTTTTTAATTTTTTATGTATCTCCACTCTATTTTTAAACATTATCGATGAGCATCATAAAACAAATATTCAATACTGTTTTCCATATGTGAGAAATACCCTTTTTTGAAATTTGAAACTTTTTATAAGTCCTCAGTCATGTCTTTACATTAGGCCTTATATCCTCATAATTTCAAACTTAATATTTGGAGAATAGCCAGTCTTACCAATGTAGATACTGCTTAGGCTATTTGCTATAAGCAAGAGGAATTTCTTTGACTTGTCCATGCAATCACCTATAAAGAAGCTAAATACGATGGGTTTATATGACAAAACTATCTTTGCAAGCGGGTCTACTCACAGCATAAAATCTAGGATTTCGATTAATCACCTCTATTTAGCTTAAATAAAGTACGGATTTAACAAAACCATAAAATAGTCCCTTCTGTCTCAACTTGACTGTAATTGCACAGCTCAATATGATCTTCTCAGACATTATACCAATGGATATACAGTTTGCTTAATTATCAACGATACTTGCCAACATCTCATATTAAAGCTAAATCTGTTTTAGTTTTAACAACAACTTTTTTAATATTTACTGGTTGTGCATCACTTGGTGGCGGTTCCGTTGAAAAGCGTTCAGCAAAATTAGCCAATGGCATTCAAAAGGCATATGCTGTTGAACCAACTACAGCACTACGTATTGCACCCATGATTGTACAAAGTGCCGATCGCTATAATGTCGATCCATTACTAGTTGCGGCGGTCATAAGACAAGAGTCCAGCTATAGAAATTATGCTGTTTCCCCTGCTGGTGCTATTGGACTTACCCAAGTTATCCCGCGCTATTGGCAACAAACCTGCCCTGGCGATTTATTTGAAGAAATTAATAATATTAATTGTGGCACTTATATTCTCGCTAACTATAACCAAAAAGCAGAAAGTTGGCCCAAAGCTTTGGCTTATTATAATGTCGGTCCAACAGGCTACCATTCGAGCTGGAAAATGAAACGTCAAGGAAAGAAATATGCCAAACAGGTTAAAGCACATCAAGAAAACTTAAAAGGTGCTCTATAACCTCTTGTAAATAAGACATAAAAGCCAGAAAATGCTGGTTTTTTACTATTTAGGCCCTTATAGATAGCTTATTTCCGGCTCTTTTCATCTGATTACTTCTTCTTATTTTTACCTATTAAATTTTAGAAGCCCTTATAGTGAAGTCTTCTCCGCTCTACTCTTTTTAGTTTTAATATATTCAGCATAAAAAAATCCCCCTCTGCTTTAAGCGGAGGGGGATTTAGAATTAATGAGCTGGCGATGACTTACTCTCACATGGATAACTCCACACTACCATCAGCGCTAAGAGGTTTCACTTCTGAGTTCGGGAAGGGATCAGGTGGTTCACTCTTGCTATTGTCGCCAGCACAACTGTTTATGACTATTCGTTGGGTCTAACCTCAGAGCAGTGCTCTTCGTGCCTAACTTTCATCAAATGAGTTATTAACAGGTATATTTGAGTTGGATATTTTATCTAGCTTTATAACTAAATCAAGTTGTTTGCAGTGATTTGAACCACAACACCAACTGTTTGGGTGTTGTATAGTCAAGCCTCACGAGCAATTAGTATTGGTCAGCTTCACATATCACTATGCTTCCACATCCAACCTATCAACGTCGTAGTCTTCAACGGCTCTTTAGAGGACATAAAGTCCTAGGGAAATCTTATCTTGAGGTAGGCTTCCCGCTTAGATGCTTTCAGCGGTTATCCCTTCCGAACATAGCTACCCGGCGATGCGACTGGCGTCACAACCGGTACACCAGAGGTTCGTCCACTCTGGTCCTCTCGTACTAGGAGCAGATCCTCTCAAATTTCCAACGCCCACGGTAGATAGGGACCGAACTGTCTCACGACGTTCTAAACCCAGCTCGCGTACCTCTTTAAATGGCGAACAGCCATACCCTTGGGACCTGCTTCAGCCCCAGGATGAGATGAGCCGACATCGAGGTGCCAAACACCGCCGTCGATATGAACTCTTGGGCGGTATCAGCCTGTTATCCCCAGAGTACCTTTTATCCGTTGAGCGATGGCCCTTCCATACAGAACCACCGGATCACTAAGACCTACTTTCGTACCTGCTCGACTTGTGGGTCTCGCAGTTAAGCGCGCTTTTGCCTTTATACTCTACGCGTGATTTCCGACCACGCTGAGCGCACCTTCGTACTCCTCCGTTACTCTTTAGGAGGAGACCGCCCCAGTCAAACTACCCACCAGACATGGTCCTCGTCCCGGATAACGGGACAGAGTTAGAACCTCAATATTACCAGGGTGGTATTTCAAGATTGGCTCCACCGAAACTAGCGTCTCGGTTTCAAAGCCTCCCACCTATCCTACACAAGTAAGATCAAAGTTCAATGTCAAGCTGCAGTAAAGGTTCACGGGGTCTTTCCGTCTAGCCGCGGGTACACCGCATCTTCACGGCGAATTCGATTTCACTGAGTCTCTGCTGGAGACAGCGCCCCCATCATTATGCCATTCGTGCAGGTCGGAACTTACCCGACAAGGAATTTCGCTACCTTAGGACCGTTATAGTTACGGCCGCCGTTTACTGGGGCTTCGATCAAGAGCTTCGCTTACGCTAACCCCATCAATTAACCTTCCAGCACCGGGCAGGCATCACACCCTATACGTCCACTTTCGTGTTTGCAGAGTGCTATGTTTTTAATAAACAGTTGCAGGGGCCTGGTTTCTGTGGCTGCCAATAGCTCAAGGAGTAAATCCTATCACCGTCGGCAGCGTACCTTCTCCCGAAGTTACGGTACCATTTTGCCTAGTTCCTTCAGCAGAGTTCTCTCAAGCGCTTTGGTCTACTCGACCTGACCACCTGTGTCGGTTTCGGGTACGATTCCTATGTAACTGAAGCTTAGAGACTTTTCCTGGAAGCATGGTATCAGCCACTTCACTGTACAAGTACAGCTTGCTATCAGTTCTCAGCATACAGTACCCCGGATTTGCCTAAGATACATGCCTACAACCTTCCACCTGGACAACCAACGCCAGGCTGACTTAACCTTCTCCGTCCTCTCATCGCATTACATAGAAGTATTGGAATATTAACCAATTTCCCATCGACTACGCCTCTCGGCCTCGCCTTAGGGGTCGACTCACCCAGCCCCGATTAACGTTGGACTGGAACCCTTGGTCTTTCAGCGTGCGAGTTTTTCACTCGCATTGTCGTTACTCACGTCAGCATTCGCACTTCTGATACCTCCAGCATACTTCTCAATACACCTTCATCGGCTTACAGAACGCTCCCCTACCACTTGCAATAAATTGCAAATCCGCAGCTTCGGCATATAGTTTTAGCCCCGTTACATCTTCCGCGCAGGCCGACTCGACTAGTGAGCTATTACGCTTTCTTTAAAGGGTGGCTGCTTCTAAGCCAACCTCCTAGCTGTCTATGCCTTCCCACATCGTTTCCCACTTAACTATAATTTTGGGGCCTTAGCTGGCGGTCTGGATTGTTTTCCTCTTGACTACGGACGTTAGCACCCGCAGTCTGTCTCCCGGATAGTACTCATTGGTATTCGGAGTTTGCATCGGTTTGGTAAGTCGGGATGACCCCCTAGCCGAAACAGTGCTCTACCCCCAATGGTATTCGTCCGAGGCGCTACCTAAATAGCTTTCGGGGAGAACCAGCTATCACCGAGTTTGATTAGCCTTTCACCCCTATCCACAAGTCATCCCCTGGCTTTTCAACGACAGTGGGTTCGGTCCTCCAGTTAGTGTTACCCAACCTTCAACCTGCTCATGGATAGATCACCCGGTTTCGGGTCTACACCCAGCAACTAAACGCCCTATTAAGACTCGATTTCTCTACGGCTCCCCTATGCGGTTAACCTCGCTACTGAATGTAAGTCGCTGACCCATTATACAAAAGGTACGCAGTCACCGAACATGTCGGCTCCCACTGCTTGTATGCATGCGGTTTCAGGATCTATTTCACTCCCCTCACAGGGGTTCTTTTCGCCTTTCCCTCACGGTACTGGTTCACTATCGGTCAGTCAGGAGTATTTAGCCTTGGAGGATGGTCCCCCCATATTCAGACAAGGTTTCACGTGCCCCGCCCTACTCGACATCATCATATCAGCCCTTTCGTGTACAGGACTATCACCCACTATGGTTGCACTTCCCAGAGCATTCCACTAAAACTGATATGACTTAATGGGCTTTTCCCCGTTCGCTCGCCGCTACTGAGGGAATCTCAATTGATTTCTTTTCCTAAGGGTACTGAGATGTTTCACTTCCCCTCGTTCGCCTCGTATGACTATGTATTCATCATACGATACCTGCCTTATGACAGGTGGGTTTCCCCATTCAGAAATCTCCGGATCACAGGATATTTGCCGCCTCCCCGGAGCTTATCGCAGGCTATTACGTCTTTCATCGCCTCTGACTGCCAAGGCATCCACCACATGCACTTAATTACTTGACTATACAACCCCAAACAGTCGTTAATCCCTACAAGTAGGATTAAGACAGTCTATGATGATTTCTCATCACTTCCTTACAGTTTGTTGTTCTGTGTACTTAAACACTGTACAGCTTCAATTCAATTCACATACCAAAACGCTTGATTCAGTTAATTTCGCTAGTAACTCATTTCATTCAACGTTAACAATTGCTTGTTAAGTTAACTAAAACGAGTATGAACAAATTATTTCAACTCAAATATATTCTGTTAATGATTTTTCCAGCCTTCGTCAGGTCAGGAAACTGTGATAAATCACAGAAGTTAATAAGCTTCAACTTACTAAATTCTATAATCCAACCTATCTGCGCGAAGCATAGCTTCTTGCTTAAATTTCAAGGAAAAGCCTTAAAGCAGTGCTTTAAGTTTTCTTGTCTTGAAATTTGGTGGAGACTAGGAGAGTCGAACTCCTGACCTCCTGCGTGCAAAGCAGGCGCTCTACCAACTAAGCTAAGTCCCCAGCTTATCAATAAGTCAATGTTTCTGTTTCTGTATTCAGCATTTAACAATGCTTGTTAGTCAGATTTGGTGGGTCTGACAAGACTTGAACTTGTGACCCCACGCTTATCAAGCGTGTGCTCTAACCAACTGAGCTACAGACCCTCAGATACATCGTCATGAAGAACAACTTGTTGTGGATTCTTACCAATCGTCAATCTTTCGTTAAGGAGGTGATCCAGCCGCAGGTTCCCCTACGGCTACCTTGTTACGACTTCACCCCAGTCATCGGCCACACCGTGGTAAGCGTCCTCCTTGCGGTTAGACTACCTACTTCTGGTGCAACAAATTCCCATGGTGTGACGGGCGGTGTGTACAAGGCCCGGGAACGTATTCACCGCGGCATTCTGATCCGCGATTACTAGCGATTCCGACTTCATGGAGTCGAGTTGCAGACTCCAATCCGGACTACGATCGGCTTTTTGAGATTAGCATCCTATCGCTAGGTAGCAACCCTTTGTACCGACCATTGTAGCACGTGTGTAGCCCTGGTCGTAAGGGCCATGATGACTTGACGTCGTCCCCGCCTTCCTCCAGTTTGTCACTGGCAGTATCCTTAAAGTTCCCGGCTTAACCCGCTGGCAAATAAGGAAAAGGGTTGCGCTCGTTGCGGGACTTAACCCAACATCTCACGACACGAGCTGACGACAGCCATGCAGCACCTGTATGTAAGTTCCCGAAGGCACCAATCCATCTCTGGAAAGTTCTTACTATGTCAAGACCAGGTAAGGTTCTTCGCGTTGCATCGAATTAAACCACATGCTCCACCGCTTGTGCGGGCCCCCGTCAATTCATTTGAGTTTTAGTCTTGCGACCGTACTCCCCAGGCGGTCTACTTATCGCGTTAGCTGCGCCACTAAAGCCTCAAAGGCCCCAACGGCTAGTAGACATCGTTTACGGCATGGACTACCAGGGTATCTAATCCTGTTTGCTCCCCATGCTTTCGTACCTCAGCGTCAGTATTAGGCCAGATGGCTGCCTTCGCCATCGGTATTCCTCCAGATCTCTACGCATTTCACCGCTACACCTGGAATTCTACCATCCTCTCCCATACTCTAGCTTCCCAGTATCGAATGCAATTCCTAAGTTAAGCTCAGGGATTTCACATCCGACTTAAGAAGCCGCCTACGCACGCTTTACGCCCAGTAAATCCGATTAACGCTCGCACCCTCTGTATTACCGCGGCTGCTGGCACAGAGTTAGCCGGTGCTTATTCTGCGAGTAACGTCCACTATCCTAGAGTATTAATCCAAGTAGCCTCCTCCTCGCTTAAAGTGCTTTACAACCAAAAGGCCTTCTTCACACACGCGGCATGGCTGGATCAGGCTTTCGCCCATTGTCCAATATTCCCCACTGCTGCCTCCCGTAGGAGTCTGGGCCGTGTCTCAGTCCCAGTGTGGCGGATCATCCTCTCAGACCCGCTACAGATCGTCGCCTTGGTAGGCCTTTACCCCACCAACTAGCTAATCTGACTTAGGCTCATCTATTAGCGCAAGGTCCGAAGATCCCCTGCTTTCCCCCGTAGGGCGTATGCGGTATTAGCATTCCTTTCGGAATGTTGTCCCCCACTAATAGGCAGATTCCTAAGCATTACTCACCCGTCCGCCGCTAGGTCAGGTAGCAAGCTACCCTTCCCCGCTCGACTTGCATGTGTTAAGCCTGCCGCCAGCGTTCAATCTGAGCCATGATCAAACTCTTCAGTTAAAAATCATTAGTAGCTTATGGCTACAAATCTTGGCTCATCAATTTTCTGACAAATATTTCTCAAATAAACTTCGAGTAATTTTTACCATTCAATCAATGAAATATTTTCGATCGATCAATCAGTAAAAATCCACACAAGTTGTTCTTCATAATCTCTTAATGATCTTCTTGCTGATTCGTCATCAGCAAGACCTTCGCTTTAAGTTATTCACTACATTACGTTGGTGTGCTGCGTATTCTATACAGTTTTATTTGCAGCGCAAGTGCATTTAAATAAATAATTCAAAAAAACCATTTGACTGGTTATTTTTAAAGCAAAAAAATACGTTTTAGATTAAATTATAGTCAATTTTATCAAGTTATCCATTATATAAATGTGTTATTTAAATAAAAAAACAGCTAACGCTGTTTTTTTTAGAATGTACCAGCTACTGTGCTTGTTCAGCAAGCCAAGCCATAAACGCTTGGCGTTCAGATTTAGATGCACTTTTCCAAGTATTAATTAATTGTTGAGCATTGCCAGAACTTGTTAAATCTTTTTGTTTCTCTATCCCAGCTTTCGCAACAACAGCTTGTGACGTATAGACCGGTGCAGGTTGTACCACTGTCGTTGCTTTTTGAGTTAGATCGGTTGGTGCATCGCTAAATAAATTTTGAAGAATGCCTGCATTTTGAGTTTTACTGCCCTTTTGCTCAACCAGTAACTGATTTTTGGCATTGTAGAGACCAAAGATCGGCTGCTTGGCATAAGCTTTGGCATCATCATGGTTTTGCGGAGGATTGATCAGTGCCAAACGGTAAGACTGTTGGTCTTGTAAAATTGGGGTCTTAATATTCACAATCCCTGAGCGAACGATATCGTGTGAGCCAATACCCGGATGCTCTTCAAAAAATTGGGTATAGCGAACACTGATAATATTCTCACCTGCATCAATATTATATTTATTGTCAGAACTGAATAAACGACTCTTAACCTCTTGCCCATTCAAGCCTTCAATTTTTATTTCCTCTGGGGCAGTAATAGTCACTGCTGAAAATACTGAAGTACTCAACATCAATGCTGCTGTTGCAAGGGTTATGCGTAAGGTCATTTTTACACTCTATCGATGGTTTATTAAAGTGTTGCACTATGCAGTTTATAAATGACAATTTTATGACAATTTCTGAGCTTAGAACCAATTCGCAACTACAATATATATTGCTAAGCTTTGATATTTTAAAGATAAATCTCAAAATAAAAAAAGAGCAGACTTACTCTGCTCTTTTTTATTTGAACAACGAGCTATTAATTGAATGTTTTAAAGCGGTCCGCTTCCGCCATAAATGTTTTCTCGCCCGCAGGTACTTCAATCGAACCAAAAACAAGTTGTGCACGAAGTTTCCAATTCGCAGGGATATCGAAGATCTCTGCAATCTCAGCATCTACGATTGGATTGTAATGCTGTAATGACGCACCAACATTTTGTTCAGATAACGCAGTCCATACGGAAAATTGAGCAATTGCAGAAGAATGTTCAGACCAAACTGGGAAATTATCTGCATAAAGCGCAAATTGTTCCTGCAATGATTTTACAACATCTTGGTCTTCATAAAATAAAACCGTACCATAGCCTGCAGCAAAGCTATTAATTTTTGCATTTGTGCCTTCAAAAGCAGCTTCTGGAACAATTTTACGTAAAGTTTCACGCACCACATTCCAAAACTGTAAATGCGACTCACCAAACAAAGTCACAATACGAGAAGTCTGTGAGTTAAATGCAGAAGGACTGTGATTTACCGCTTCTTTAATTACAGATTCAATTTGTTCTGGTGTTAATGCTACATTTTTACCAACAGCATAAATGGTACGGCGTTGTTTGATGTGGTCTAAAAATGACATGTTATTTTCCTCAGCGATCTCACGATCTTGTTATATGCAGATTCATATTCATCATAGCTATAATTTCAAATTTGAACATGCTTAATTCAGCGACATAGTGTCTTAAAAATAGAACAATATGCCATAGCAATACAAAACTTGATCTAGAAACCTCTAAAGATTATCTCGTGTCATTATGCATAGATCATAAAGCGCTCTTCATCTTTATAATGTTCTTTTTCAGCGACTTTTTCTTCTATCGAACCAAAGACCAATTGCGCACGTAACAGCCAATGTTTTGGAATCTCAAAAACCCTGGAGATATCAGCATCAATACTCGGGTTATAATGTTGTAATGACGCACCCAAACCTGCATCTGCTAAACAAGTCCATACAGCATATTGGGCCATACCTGAAACTTGCTCTGACCAAACTGGAAATTCTGCCGCATCAAAAGGAATTTTCTTTTGTAATTTTTGAATGATCTGCTGATCTTCATAGAATAGAACTGTACCAAATCCTGCCGAGCATTGATCAACCTTCAGTTCTACACCAGCAAAAATATGCGCGGGGACTAACTTGCGCTGCACTTCTTTTACGACATTCCAAAAGTGATGATGTGAATCGCCCATTAAAATCACAATACAAGTACTTTGTGAATTATGTGCCGAAGGACAACTTCGCACAGCCTCTTGGATCAATTCAGCTAAATACATCTGACTTAAATGTACACGCTTCCCTAAAACATAAATACTACGTCGCTTTTTTAGTTGATCGATAAATGTGGTTTGTTTTAGGTCTTCTTCGTGATTTTTTTTAAATTTTAAGTCTTTGGTTAAATCCGTTGTTAGAACTTGTCCAATTTTATGTAATAAAGCCATACCGTGTTCCCCCAAATGTACAGTGTTGCCTATTGTGTTAGGCGCTAGTGTAATCTCAGGAGAATCACTTATATTCATTACGTGATTTCTAAATGCTTGTTTTTAAAATAAACAAATTGAATAAAAAAATAAACTCCGCATTTAGCGGAGTTTATGTGACTGATCTAACACTTTAAAAACAGTATTGTTGAGTCTTATTTCTCTGTTTCGAACAAAGCAGCAACAAAGGATTTTGCAGAGAAAGGACGTAAGTCGTCAATTTTCTCACCAACACCAATAAAACGAATTGGAACATGCGTACGACTGGCAATATTGAATAGTACACCACCTTTCGCAGTACCATCGAGTTTAGTAATCGTAAGGCCTGTCAAGCCAACTGCCTCATCAAACATTTCTACTTGATTAATCGCATTTTGACCTGTTCCTGCATCGACCACCAACATAACTTCGTGTGGCGCAGTCGCATCGATTTTTTGCATGACACGTTTTACTTTGGTCAACTCTTGCATGAGATGACCTTTGTTATGTAAACGACCTGCGGTATCTGCGATCAAGACATCAACACCTTTCGCACGTGCACTTTCAAAAGCATCGAAAATTACGGAAGCGCTGTCAGCACCATGGCCTTGTGCGATTACGGCAATATTATTACGCTCACCCCAAATTTGAAGCTGCTCAGTCGCTGCCGCACGGAAAGTATCCCCCGCAGCAAGCATCACTTTCTTGCCTTCACCTTGTAAACGTTTTGCCAATTTACCAATGGTTGTGGTTTTACCCACACCGTTTACGCCCACCACCAAAATCACATAAGGCGTTTTGTTCGGATCGATGTGTAAAGGTTTCACACGTGGCACAAGTAAAGCCACCAACTCTTCTTGAAGCGCTTTATAGAGCGAGTGCGAGTAAATTAAATCGCCACGTGCAGTACGTTCAGTTAAGTTGGTAATGATGGTTTTCGTTGCATCAACGCCAATGTCGGCCACGAGAAGCTGCTCTTCAACTTCTTCAAGCAGTTCGTCATCAATTTCCTTACCACCGATCAAAATATTGACCATACCATCAGCAAGGTTTTTACGGGTTTTGGTTAACCCTTCTTTCATGCGGCTAAAGAAACCGCCTTTTGCAGATGCCTCTGCTTCTTCTGCGCTTGTTTCAGCAACCACAACTGGACTAACAACTGTTTGCTCTTTTGTTTCAACGATTGGCACATTGACCACAGGTAAACTTGGTAGTGTGACATCGTCATCCCCGATATCAGCATCAATCAAAAATTTGTTCTGCTCATTAGATTGCTGTTGCATGCCGAATCCTTGAAAAGCACTGCGTTAAAAAAGACAGATTCTACCATAAAAGATAGGCTTTCGCTTAGCAACAATACTTTATGTAAACACTTAACAAATCAATACTTCTGGCGCTTGATCTAGTTCGTATTTTTCTTAAGAATGGTTATTTATTGAAATGCTTTCACTTCAACCTGAGCCCAAATTTTATATGCATCACTTATTAGTCACGCATTCTTATAAAAAAAGTTTAGTTGCACTGGGTTTAACTCTACTTTGTTTACCTATAACTACCCACGCACAAATACGCAGCGAACTTACCCGCAGTAGTTTTGAAACTACTTTAAGCAATGGCTTGCAGGTGATTATCCGTGAAGACCACCGCTCCCCAATGGTCATGACCCAAATTTGGTACAAAGTCGGTAGCACCGATGAGTCTGGAAATATAACGGGTATTTCGCACGTACTGGAACATATGATGTTTAAAGGCACATCCAAAGTTCCCAATGACGAATTCAGTCGCTTAAGCCGAATCTATGGCGGTACAGTAAATGCCGCAACATTTACCAATTACACCAATTACTATCAGCTTTATCCTAAAACTTACTTTCCGATGGCTTTAGAACTTGAAGCCGATCGTATGCGTAATCTCTTACTACGGAAACAAGACTTTGACCCTGAAATTAAAGTGGTGATGGAGGAGAGACGCCTGCGTACCGATGACAACCCACGTTCACTCGCTTTCGAACGTTTCAAATGGATTTCGTATCCCACAAGTCACTATCGTCAACCCGTCATTGGGCACATGAAACACTTGCAAAACATAAGTCTAAATGATGTGAAACAGTGGTATCAAAAATGGTATAGCCCAAACAATGCGATCTTGGTGATTGTGGGTGATGTGAATGCAGAATCCGCGCTCCGACAAGTTCAAAAATACTTTGGCGACATCAAAAGTCATCCAACACCTGTACGCAATGATGTGACTGAGTTTGAGAACATTGGTTACCGTCACATGGAACAAAATACCAATGTTGAGGTGCCAAATTTATATATGGCTTGGAATGTGAAATCACTTGCAACAACAACCAATCCAGAAGATGTTTACGCGCTCACACTTATTCGAAGCTTGTTAGATAGCGGGATCAGCTCTCGATTACAACAGCGCCTTGTACGCGACAAAAAATTAGCGACCGCACTGAGTGTGAGTTATGACCCTTATAACCGTGGAGACAGTTTATTTAGTATCTCCGCACTTCCAGTCACTGGCGTGGAACTTCCGGAGCTACAAAAAGCCATTGAACATGAAATTGAGCGACTCCAAACAGAACTTGTTCAACCTCAAGAGCTAGAACGGATTAGCACACGCTTTGTTGCAAACTTAATTTATGGTCAAGATGACATTGTCGGGCAAGCAAAGATGATTGGAAACTTAGCCGTGAATGGCTTGAATTATCGGCTAATGGATCAGCTTCCACAGCATTTTGAAGCGGTTACACCAGAAGATATTCAGCATGTTGCCCAAACCGCTTTTGTACGAGATAACTTAAGTACCTTGTACCTTCAACCAGAAAAGAAGGCCACAAAATAATGAAAAATCAAAAGACCATCTTTCGCCTCTTGTTTATTACCATGTCTACCTTTTGCACTACCAATGTAATTGCAGATGTAAGTACAAGTAGTGTTAGCAATGATGACCCACGTACATTACAGTCTATTGCTTCTCTACAAAGCTTAAAACAAGTTCAAACTAGCGACCTTTATACAGCACCACATGTACATGAACTTAAAAACAAATACAAAGTTCGAAGTCTATTTGTTGAGTCACCCGCCTTACCTATGGTGGATATTCAACTTACCTTTAATGCAGGCTCTGCACGAGATATAGAAGTAGAAAAAGGACTATATGGCGTTGCCAATATGGCGGCACAACTCATCGATGAAGGCACTACGCAACGTGATGCAGTTGAAATCGCGAATGCCTTTGAACAAGTCGGGGCTCGTTTTAGTGTAGCTGCACACCGTGACATGTTTGTGGTTCGACTGCGTTCGTTGTCTGACCCTAAAAAAATAGATGCTGCGGTAAGTACGATGCTTGAAGTATTAAAAGACTCTACTTTTAAAAATAACAGTATTAGTTTGATGGTGAGCAATACTCAAGTAGGTCAGAAGCAATTGAAAGAGAGCCCGAGTCGATTGATGAGCATTCGTTTCTATCGTGCGCTCTACGGTTCACACCCTTATGCGGAACCGATTACGGGAACCAATGGCAGTATTAAAAAAATTACGACTCAGCACTTAAAAAAATTCAGAGATGAATTTCTGGTTAGTCAAAATATGAATATTGCACTGACAGGCCAACTCAGTGTTAAACAAGCGCAGAAACTGGCTGAACGAATAAGTGCAGCCCTTCCGCAAGGTAAAGAAGCAAAGCCACTTGCTGTACCACAAGATAAACCTAACTTTGATATTCAACATATTGTATTTAATTCAACTCAAGCCCACGTCACCATGGGACATCTATCAACCACGCGGGATGATCCTGATCGTTTGGCGCTCGAACTGGCTAACCGTATGTTGGGTGGGGGTGGATTTAGCTCCATTTTAATGAAAGAACTACGCGTTAAACGTGGATACACCTATGGAGCAAACAGTGCTTTTACATTTAGTCAAGCGGCTGGAAGTTTTAGTCTAAGTTATTCAACCCAGCAAGATCAGCTCATGGACAGCATACAAGTGGCGCATAAAGCCCTAGTTGACTTTGTCCATCAACCAATTGATGCACAGCAGTTAGAAGAAACTAAAGCCGGTATGTTACGCAGCCTACCTAACAGCTATAGCAGCAATGCAAACATCAATGCACAACTCGGCTCTATAGGGTTTTATCAGCAAGATGCGAATTATTTAGCAGACTACCCAAAACGTTTAGCTACAATCACGCCTTTAGATGTTCAAAATGCAATACGTAAACACATTCACCCTGAAAGTCTTACCCTTGTGATTGTCAGTAATGCTTTAGATAAAGAGCAACTTCGACATATTTTAGAATTGAATCTTGACCCGAATATTAAGCAAAGCATGCCGCATCCTGATCAAATTCCTGCGATTATTGAACCTCCGGAGCCAATGCCGGAAGCTGCTTCGCCCGATTCTGCTCAAACTGATGAGCCTGCATTAATCTAAAGTAATCAATATAGGAAATCTGGTTTTCCAAAACCAGATCTTGAGCCATCTCTTGTGTTTCTGGAAAAGTCGCTTGATGAGATAAGCGACTTACATTTTCAAAATGGCTTGGAGAAATGGGCCGAGATAAAGCAATACTCGATAAAATGACAATAAGCATAATGATCGATGCCATCAGACCATTATAAATTTGTACAAGCGTAATCTGTGATTTTAATTTAAGAATTTTTTGGATCGCAATGTGCATAACCTACCTCTAGTGAAACTAGTGTAAGTAGCGAATTGCATAATCACAAGGTGAAATGCTGAAAAATGTCCCCATTAATGCTAAAGAGGACATAATTTCAGCAAGTCAGATTGTTTGTAAAGCAGAAGTCTAACCAACAATGCTACGAATAACTGCAAAATAGAGCACCAAGGCAATTACCCCCAATGCAATCATAATGGCGAAAGCCCCAACACCATTTTCTGCATCTGCAGGGTGTGCAGGATCGTCATCTGCAATACGTCTTAGCTCCCCATTGTATGTTTCATAAAAATCAGCCCGTTGATTTTCATCAAGCTGACGTGTGAAATCATAAACTCGTTTACGTTGTGCCAAACAAAAATCCCCAAGATGAATTTCTTGATGGAAAACTGCTTCATCTAATAGTGTTCGGTGATATTGCGCCAACGCTACAATTTGAGAAACAGTTGGAGGCATATCAAAATCAAAACCGTCTAATGTATTTGTCATGTTATTCTCCTTATAAAATACAGTTTCCTGTTTTATTATCATATTCAATCTTTTGATTGTTCATTGTTTAATCATGTAAACAAAATAAGATGAAGAATACTCGACAATATATTTGACAATTCCAGCAATTTGTAATAAATATTTAACATTAGCGTGATATTTATATCTAAAGGTAAAAATACCTTTAAGTGATCATAATTAGAATAAGGAGCTTAATATGATTCAACAAATCTCTCATCATGACTTAGAACATGCGTATGCGGATGCAGTAAACACCATTCAATCACAAATGAACTTTGTAGAAGCAGTACAACAGTTAGAAAGCGTTGCACGCGCTGGCCACGGTAAAGCAGCACTGTTTTTGGCAGAACTTTATTATCAAGGTTTCCGCGTAGAACGCGACTCGCTGAAAGCACAATACTGGCAACAGCTTGCCACCATGAAAGCATAATAAAACGTCACCTAGGTGGCGTTTTTTTGAGCCTAACATTTTGATATGACATATTTATTTACATAGTTATGCAAAGCTTACACTGAACTTTCATCTTAATTATTTAAAATAGCGTCATGTTCCTTAATGACATAACGCTATGTACAAAATTTTGAAACTACAACCGATTTCAAATCATTTATATTTAAAAATCAATATTCTAAGAGGCATGATGTACTGCGGTATTCTTTGGGGGCTTTACAACGCTGAACAGCAAGGCTGGGCGATGACCTCAGATCATGATGACTATGTTTTCCCTTTTTGGCTCAATGGTTTACACGCACACCAATATGCTCAATTGCACTGGCCAAACTATATTCCTAAAAAAATCACGCCACAAGATTTCCAAAGCGCATTACTGCCTACTCTGTCACGCTTAAAAGTCACCCCTGCGCTATGTAATGGCACAAAGCGTATGAAGCTCAGCACGTCTCAAATGCGTCACTTTTTCTTCAATGACCGTATTCTGTCGCCAGCTTAAGGCTCATTAAGAACAATAAGACGTAATTAACTTATTATTTTATTGAGAGCTCTGACTGTAAAGTATTTGCTTTTTTTTAAATCGCGCTAATTTAAATATAAAACAATAACCACAACCGAGGATATGCCCTATGACCAATGTTGCTCAAGTATTAAAAGATAAAGTACATCAAGCAATCTACACCATCAGCCCTGAAGCCACGGTTCTTGAAGCAATTTCACTTATGGCAGATAAAGGCATTGGTGCACTTGTGGTCACACACGAAGAACGCGTTGTAGGTATATTGTCCGAACGTGACTATATGCGCAAAGTCATGTTGATGGAACGTACTTCAAAGCAAACCACAGTCAATGAAATTATGACAGCAAAAGTACTGACGGTCACAACAGCAGTTACGGTTGAAGAATGTTTAGACCTGATGACAGACCGCCACCTTCGTCACTTGCCTGTTGTTGAGCAAGATAAATTATTGGGACTCATTTCTATTGGTGACTTGGTGAAAGCGGCAATGGATGATCAAAAGAAACTGATTGAGCAACTACAACAGTATATTTCAGGTTAAGTTTTAATGTTTAGGTGTTTAAACATATACTCAGCATTGGCTATTAATGATAAAAACAAGATCATAAAAAATCCCTGCTCTAAACAGGGATTTTTTATATGTAAATATGAAAAACTTGAACCTTAATTCAGACCTAATTTTTCAGCGACATAGTCTGCATCTTTGTCGCCACGTCCAGATACATTCACCACAATTTTAATATCTTTGGCCAACTTTGGAGCTTCACGAAGCGCCCATGCTACGGCATGTGAACTTTCAAGTGCAGGGACAATCCCTTCAACACGTGACAACCGCATAAACGCATCCAAGCACTCTTGATCAGTCGCAGTGGTATATTCGACACGACCCAAGTCTTTCAGCAGACTGTGCTGAGGCCCGACGCCAGGATAATCTAGACCTGAAGCAATCGAGTGTACTGGTAACGGTTCACCCTGATCATTTTCAAGTACATAACACGCCATACCATGAATCTGACTTGGTTTACCTAAAGTTAAGGTTGCCGAGTGCATGTCGGTATCTAGACCATGACCTGCTGGTTCGACACCAATCAATTTCACATCTGCATCGTTCAAAAATGCGGTAAAAGCCCCCATAGCATTTGAACCGCCACCGACACATGCAACCACATAATCTGGGTTCGCACCAAAGCGCTCATAGGTTTGTTCTTTAATTTCTTTACCAATAATCGACTGGAAGTCGCGCACCATCATTGGAAATGGATGTGGCCCAACAACCGAACCAATAGCATAGATATAATGGGTTGGATCTTTTAAATACTCTTCAAAAGCACTGTCCACAGCATCTTTCAATGTTGCAGTACCACGTGTCACTGAAATGAGTGTTGCTCCAAGGATTTTCATTTTGACGACATTGGGATGTTCTTTTTCAATATCCACCTGCCCCATATGAATTTCACATGGAATCCCCACCAAAGCACAGGCTGTTGCTAATGCAACGCCGTGTTGACCTGCACCCGTTTCTGCAATCACTTTGGTTTTACCCATATATTTTGCAAGCAGCGCTTCACCCAAACAGTGATTAATTTTATGTGCGCCTGTGTGGTTTAAGTCTTCACGCTTTAGATAGATCTTTGCCCCGCCCAACTGTTCAGATAACCGTTTTGCATAAAACAACGGACTTGGACGACCAACATAGTGTGCAAACAGTTCAGCAAGTTCAGTTTGAAATTCTTCTGTTACACGAATTTGCTCGTAAGCGACTTTAATGTCATCCATTGCCGCTTTTAAGTGAGGTGGAATAAACTGACCACCATATTTCCCAAAAAAGCCCGCTTCATTAGGCAAAGCAATACCATTAATTTGATGATCCATTTTTTATGATCCTTATTCTTAAAATGTGCTTTCTTTCCAGCTTTATCGTGCTAAATACTTAGTCATATCCTCAACGCCTTTGAGGGTCATTGGGTACATATGGTCTTCAAAAATTTGCTTAATCAAACCAATCGTATGAGTGTAATGCCAATAACGGTCTTCTTCTGGGTTCAACCATGCTGTTTTTTCAAAATGATTGCGTAAGCGCTGTAGCCAGACATTGCCTGCTTCATCATTCATATATTCAACTGAACCACCCACAGAATTGAGTTCATAAGGTGCCATAGAGGCATCTCCAACCACAATTACACGATAGTCGCGTCCATAGGTATTAAATAAATCCCACGTATTCATACGGGTACTTGAGCGGCGTACATTGTCTTTCCAAACATAGTCATATAAACAGTTATGGAAATAGAAATACTCTAAAGTTTTAAACTCAGTTTTCGCCGCACTAAACAGTTTTTCGCATTGTGCAATATGGGAATCCATTGATCCACCCACATCAAACAACATCAGCACCTTAATGCGATTACGACGTTCAGGCACGAGCTGCACATCGAGTATGCCTTGCTTCGCTGTTTCACGAATTGTACCGTCGATATCTAACTCTTCAGCAGCACCTTGTCTGGCAAACTTACGCAAACGACGCAATGCCATTTGCATTTGGCGCGTCCCGAGAATTTGATCATCATCCAAATTCTGATATTTACGTTGTTCCCAAACTTTTACAGCAGAACGTTTACGTCCCGGCCCACCAATACGTACCCCTTCAGGATGATCACCATAAGCACCAAATGGAGAAGTTCCTCCAGTGCCGATCATCTTGTTTCCACCCTGATGCTTCTTATGCTGCTCGCGTAAACGTTCTTCCAGCATTTTCATGAGTTCTTCTAATGAACCTGCTTTCTTTAATTCTTCACGCTGCTCAGGAGTTAGATGCTTTTCTAAGAGTTCTAAATCGAACCAGTCTTTCGGTAACTTTTGAACTTTATTGAGTAAATCATCCAAATCAAAAGTTGAAATCCCATCAAAATAGTCTTTCATCCCTCGGTCAAATTTGTCAAAGAAGCGTTCATCTTTCACCATAATAATTTTGGCGAGTTGATAGAACTCTTCTTGATCGGCAAAGACCAAACCTGAAGCAACAGCTTCATTCAGATCGATCAGTTCACGCGTCGAGACGGGAACACCGTATTTGCGTAAGGTATAAAACAAGCGCACAAACATGCGTGTTTCTCCTTTAGCGACGCGACATAAAGGCTAAACGTTCAAGCAACTGTACATCTTGTTCGTTTTTAATGAGTGCGCCATATAAAGGTGGAATGGCTTTAGACTTATCATGATTGCGCAGTACATCTTCTGGCATATCATCGGCCATCAGCAAGCTTAACCAGTCAATCAATTCAGAAGTTGATGGTGGTTTTTTTAGACCCGGAACTTGACGTAATTTGAAGAAAACTTGCAATGCTTCATTGACCAATGCCGTTGAAATTTGCGGGAAATGAACGTCAATAATTTCACGCATGGTTGCGTCATCTGGAAATTCAATATAGTGGAAGAAACAACGACGCAAGAATGCATCTGGAAGTTCTTTTTCATTATTTGAAGTAATAATCACAATAGGACGTTGTGATGCAGTAATAGTTTCGCCCGTCTCATAGACATAGAAAGACATCTTGTCCAATTCATGTAACAGGTCATTTGGAAACTCAATGTCCGCCTTATCAATTTCATCAATCAATAAAACACAACGTTCTTCACTGATGAACGCTTCCCACAATTTACCCGGTTTAATATAGTTTTTAATGTCATAAACACGGTCATCACCCAGTTGGCTGTCACGTAAACGTGAAACCGCATCATATTCATATAAACCTTGCTGGGCTTTTGTGGTTGACTTGATGTGCCAAGTCAATAATTTTAAGCCTAAGCTTTCAGCCACTTGTTCAGCCAGTAAAGTTTTGCCTGTACCCGGCTCACCTTTGACCAACAAAGGCTTTTGTAAGCTACGTGCAGCTTTTACAGCAAGTTTTAAACTATCGGTAGCGATGTACTGATCTGTACCCGTAAATTGTTGTGTTTCAACAGACATGATTAAACCTTATTTTTATTAATTACAGCGGTGAATGATTGTTACTGACAACTACTTTGGTTTTATTAGCCACATATTTTGACCAAAAGAAACCGATCACAAGCCCCACACCCATGACAAAGAGAATCAGTGACAAATTTGACCAAATGAGTGCTGATTCTTTCGTTAACACACCGAAAAGCAAGCCAAAAATAGCCGGTGCAATCGATGAGTTTGGCCCTTCGGAAACCGTTGGTGTCAATAAAATGGCAAAGATCATCATCCATGTAATGCCACCCAACAGCTTCGGCAGGCGTGTAGCAATGGAATACCAACACCACAAAATCAGCAAACTGCCCAAAAGATAAACTGTGACAGCAATACTATCTTCAGGAATTGAATCGAGCATTGAAAGAAAACTATCCACGGTGCAACTCCTGAATTATGCTTTATGCGCCACGAAGGCCTTCTGGTGCCGCAGCATTCGGATTGATTAATCCTTCTGGCGGCATTTGTAGAAAGAAGCCCTGAGTTTGAATCGAATCCATGACATGCAATACATTTACACGAGCCAATTTACGCGCTTCACTCAGCTCTAATGACATCACAAAAGTCGCTCGACCAAATGCAACACGAACAGCTTCAGGCAAAACATTCAATGGGCTAAAATCTTCAGCGGCTTGATCAGCTTCAGTTGGACAAGCAATATAAAGATACATTTCATCTTTTTTACTTGATTTATAAATAGAACATTGCATATCTAAAACAGCACTCAAATAACTCAAGCCACAGGATACATCAAATAAAAGCAGCTGACATTAGTCATGATTAACGCATCAGTCGTGATTTTGTATAAATATTCAAACTTCAGACCAATTGACTAATTATTAATCCATGACTTTCATTTGCGTCGAAAGATAGCTTTCATCACGGCGTAGGAGTTGAATTAAAGGTTGGGTTAACAAATCATAGCGCCAACCTAATAAATAATCAGGCAAGTCTTGCTCATCATTATGAAAAACCACATGTTGATGCAGTGCGTTCATCCACTTTTTGCGCATCAATACTTCTTTAGGAATACTGGTTTCATTGACCACATTTTGAATTAAGTGATCAATCTTCTCTCCCACATCTTTTGAAGAATGACGGATCGGACGTGCCATACGTAGTGGCCAATCTGCTTGCTCAGGCAAGAACTTCACCAAATCTAAAATGGTTTTGCCGTGCTCACGGACAACATTTTGACGTATGTCTTTTACACCCGATAACTGAAACACATTTTTCGGATTTTTCTCAACCAAATCAATCATGCTTGAGTTTTTCAAAATGAAACTACGTGGTGTATTTAGCGCTTTCACCATGTGTTCACGCCATACAGCCAACTGCTGCAACTGCATCAACTGACGTCGTGAATGTCGATAGTTACCAATATCTTGATAGAGCAAATGCAAAGGCGTTTCTGTCGCGATTTCTTGCGTCAGATGCTGACAGTCTTCAAGAGCAAAGTTTAGGAGTGACTTTGAATCTAATTCTTGTTTAACTTTTTCTGAAAGATTCATCAAGTACAGCACATCGTTTGCCGCATAGCTCAGTTGTGCAGGGCTTAATGGTCGCGCCAACCAGTTTGAGCGCGTTTCCCCTTTATCGATATCAACATCCAACATTTGTTTTAGGGCATTTTGATAACTCACTTGTAAGCCATGTCCTAAGAAAGACATACCCACTTGGGTATCAAATACATTGTTTAAGGTTTTATGCTGTGCATAGTGATAAATCAGGTCGATATCTTCACTACAAGCATGAAAGACATTTTGCTGTGCGCGAAAAAGTTTATTCCAAAATTCAGTTAAATCGAGTGTCGTACCATCGAGTAAATAGACATTGTTTTCGACATTGATTTGAAATACGCCTAACTTCGGCCATAAGGTATCGACTTTGATGAATTCTGTATCGAGTCCATAGACTTCGTTACGATCCATTTTTTCTAAGACTGGTGTTAAGTCTTGTTGCTGCTGAATAAACTGAAACATATCCTACTGCGTCTAGTGCTAGATGCTCTTTGGGCTATCTTACCTGAATAAGATCATTTAGCTATCAAGATTTCTAAGGGTTTTTTAATTATTTGCCGTTTTTTGTGATTTTTTTTATACAACTAGATTCAAATTAATATTTTTTTTATCTTACTCAAGATTTCAATCTTGTAGCTCAACTAAAAAATGAAACAAGTATCGAAATACTTATTTCATTCGCATTCTATTATGTACAGCTTGGCTTAAGGTATGACTATCGACATATTCAAGTTCACCACCCTGTGGTACGCCTTGTGCAATGCGCGTCATTTGGATCGGTAAATGTTTCGTTGCCTCGACCAAATAGTGCGCTGTGGCCTGACCTTCTACCGTTGCATTGGTCGCCAAAATCACTTCCGTTACTTTACCATCGCCCAAACGCTGGATTAGATAAGGAATGCCGATCTCTTCAGGCCCAACACCGTCAAGTGGAGATAAATGCCCACCCAATACATGGTACTTACCACTGAAACTGCCACTTTGCTCAATCGCCATCACATCTGCGGGTGACTCAACCACACAGAGAAGTTGATCATCACGTTCATGCGACATGCAAATATCACAAACTTCGTTTTCAGTCAGTGAGTGACACAAACTGCATTCGTGAATATAGCTGGTGGCTTCGTTCAAAGCATGTGCAAGACCCACAGCCCCTTCACGATTTTTCATAATCAGATGAAGCGCCATGCGCTGAGCCGATTTCGGCCCAACACTTGGCAAAATACGTAAAGCTTGTACCAATTGATCAAAACGATCGCTAAACACTATACGTATTCCTTAATTAGAATAAACCAGCAAGACCCGGTGGTAAGCCTGCACCTGAGTTCGCAGCTTTCATACGTTCTTCAGTGATTGCTTCTGCTTGACGTGCAGCATCATTCATTGCCGCAGCAATTAAGTCTTCAATCATATCTGCATCATCTTGCAATAATTCAGGATTGATTTCGATACGTTTTACCACATTACGGCAAGTCATCGTCACTTTAACCAAACCACCACCAGCTTCAGCATGCACTTCAGTTTGCGAAAGCTCTTCTTTAGCTTTTTTAATGTTGCTTTCCATGTCTTTTTGCATGCGTTGAGCTTGCTGCATTAACATATTAATGTTCATTAAAATCTCCGAACATAAAATTAAAAAATTAGATTAAGTCTAAACCACGTGTGATATCGCGAATAATATCATCAATATCTTCTAAACCAACAGAAACACGAATTAAACCTTCACGAATTCCTGCGGCTTGTTTCGCTTCTGGTGAAAGTTTGCCATGGGTAGTCGTTGCAGGATGGGTAATGGTCGATTTGGCATCGCCCAAGTTGCCTGTAATTGAAATAAACTGAGTATTGTCAATAACAGTCCATGCCCCTTCGCGCTCGCCTTTCACTTCAAAAGAAACGATTCCACCAAAACCTGTTTGTTGCTTCGCTGCAAGTTCATGCCCAATATGCTCTGGTAAACCTGCGTAATACACTTTTTCGACTTTCGGATGTGTATTTAAGAATTCTGCCAGCTTTTGCGCACTTGCTGAATGCTCACGCATACGTAAACGTAAAGTCTCTAAGCCTTTTAAGAATACCCATGCATTAAAAGGACTCATTGAAGGCCCTGTGGTACGTACATAACCAAACACTTCTTCGAGTAGTTTATGACTACCAACCACTGCTCCACCGAGAGCACGACCTTGACCGTCCAAATACTTCGTCGCTGAATAAATCACCAAGTCCGCACCAAACTCAATTGGGCGCTGTAATACTGGCGTACAGAAACTATTATCAATTGCTAAAAGTGCGCCATTGGCATGTGCGATATCAGCAAGTGCTTGAACGTCTGCCACTTCAGCCAAAGGATTCGACGGAGACTCAACAAAGAGCAATTTAGTTTCAGGCTTAACGGCATTTTTCCATGCATCTAAATCTGTTAAATCGACAAAGTCGACAGTTACACCAAACTTAGCCACATATTTTTCAAACAAAGATACGGTCGAACCAAATACTGCACGTGAACAAATCACATGATCGCCTAGTTTTAAAAATGACATTGCCACGGCCATAATTGCGGCCATACCTGAACTGGTTGCCACTGCACGTCCTGTACCTTCTAAAGCTGCAAGGCGTTTTTCAAACATTGCAACAGTTGGGTTGGTAAAACGCGAGTAGATGTTCCCTGGCTCTTGACCTGAAAATTTTGCTGCGGCCTCTGCTGCATTTTCATAGACAAATGATGAAGTTAGAAAGATAGGTTCGCCATGTTCTCCCTCGAAACTACGCGTATGCCCAGTACGAATGGCTAAGGTATCTAATTGGTATTCAAATTCGTCTTGTAGGCTCATGGCTCTGGTTCAGTCGACAGACTGCCTTTGTAAAGAATTGCCAACATTTTGAGCGTCTAGGCTATTTAAGGTCAAGGTAAAATACGCGAATATTGATTAGACTTCGATCAAACTTTCTGCTTATTTGAGATCTAAGACCTATATGCACTCTTTAAAAACTAAAATTTCAACACATCAAAATAAATTAAAGAATCTTTCTACGCGCATTTTTAATGGAAAGTCACTCATTTTGTCACAAAGCACACCTTATGAAGTGATTGAAACATTTGATCTGACCCAAATTCGCTATTACGCACCTGAAGTGCGTAAGTATAAAGAACCCTTAGTTTTTGTGGTCCCGCTAGCCATCAATATGTCTATTTACGACCTTTATCCTTATCGCTCGCTGGTGAAGTACTTCCAACAGCAAGGCTTTGCCGTATATGTGATTGATTGGGGGAAATTAAATATTCATAACCGTCATTTTAACTTTTTGACGTTTATTGATCATTATATTCCACTCTGTATACAAAGCATTTTAAAACATAGCCGCAGCGAGAAAATTTCCCTGCATGGGTGGAGTATGGCTGGCATTTTCGTGACCTTGTATACCGCCTTACATCAACCCAATTTTGTGAAAAATTTAATGGTTTTGGGGAGTCCAATTGACAGTTATAAATCTGGGCGAAATGGCCAGTTCTTTGCATACCTCAATCGAATCATTTCAAAAAGCAAAGCATTACAACAGCAAATTTATCAGGGCAAAATACCAAAGCGTCTACTTCATACTTCTGGAGGGTTAAATACTTTTGGTTTTAAAATCATTGATCCTATCGGCTGGTTTCAAAGTCATAAGAATCTGCTACTTAATTTAGATGACCATGAAACCTTGTATGAGCATGCCACCATCGGCGGTTTTCTCAATCGTATGATTGATTATCCCGGCGGCATTAACCAAGACATGCTTTTTAATGTTTGGCTGCGTAATCCACTCAAAACTGGACTAATCACATTAAATGAGAAAAGCATAGCTTTAAAAAATATACAGTGCTCATTGCTTGTAGCTGCAGGGACAACAGACCAACTTGTTACAGCAGAGGCAGCTCAGCCATTAACCCAATTGACAAGTAGCACCGATGTCACGTTTACTCTTATCCCAGGGGGACATTTAGGACTGATGTCGAGTAAACGTAGTGCCGATGAATTTTGGCCACAGCTGGCTCAGTGGTTAAGTGAACGTTCAAGTAAAATTTAAATACTAAGGTTTGACATGATTCAGTCAGTTGCATTTATCGGTCTAGGCGCCATGGGTTATCGCATGGCATCACACTTACCTAAACACTTTGAACACGTGTGGGTATGGAATCGCAATTTTGATAAAGCAAAACAACATGCAGAAGCCTATGGCACGCAGGCGGTGGAACTTGCGCAAGCAGTTCAGGCCGATGTAGTCTTCTCTTGCCTTCCAACCAGTCAAGATATTGAAGACTTACTTGCGCAAGTTGAGCTTAAAGCAGGCAGTATTTGGGTCGATTGCACCAGCGGTGTACCCTCTTCTGCAAAAAAAGTAGCTGAACAGCTTAAACAACACGGTGTGGACTTTTTAGATGCACCTGTGAGTGGTCAAACCATTGGTGCGGATAATGCAACCCTTACGGTTATGATCGGTGGTGATGCCGCAGCTTTTGAACGCGCACTACCAGCTATTCAAGCGTTTGGCAAACTGATTAAACATGTAGGAGAATCAGGTGCTGGTTTTGCAGTTAAAGCCGTAAACAATATGCTTTTGGCTGTGAACCTCTGTGCTGTTGCCGAAGGGTTTACCACCCTAAAAGCCCATGGCGTAAACTTAAACGAAGCATTAGATTGCATTAATGCGTCTAGTGGTAAAAGTGGCGTCACTGAAACTGTTTTACCACAGCGCATTCTCAACCGCAGCTTCCCGCTTACTTTTGCACTCCCTCTATTAGCCAAAGATACGAGCATTGCAGTGGATTTAGTCCGCGAAGCAAAACTATCCGCACCTGTGATTGAGCTGGCTCAAAGTTTAATTCAAACTGCCAGTGATTTATCTGCAGCAGACAGCGATTTTTCTTCCGCAGTTAAACTATATGAGTCATGGAGCAAAATTACTTTAGAGTAATGCTTATCATAGTCAGTCATACTTTAACTTTAATCATAAGTTAAGCTATTTCTATGGCCGAACAAAAAGCCTCATAAAGAGGCTTTTTGTATATTTCTAATTTTATTGACATTTTGATTCATTAAGTGTCTGACTACATATTTAAAAGCCATACGCTGTATCGGGCTAAGTTCCTGTTAATGCATATTATAAAAATCATCTGGGCTATCAAATAAACCGAAATCTTGATTAATCCCCTTGTCTTGAATAAAAGTATCATTCAAATTCCAATCGTAGGTGGATTTTCAAAGTTCTCGGTAAATACCCCAAAACCACAAAAAGTTTTTGTTTAATGCTTATTTATACTTTGTAATTTTTCTAGATAAAGTCGATCAAGAATTACACCCTCCAAAATATACCATTGTCCATTCACATGAACTTCGACCCAACTATGCAAAATATTCTTGGGCGATAACTTATACCAAATGCCTTTGATTGCACCTTTTTGTAAGGCTTTATCGATGGTAAACCCATGTATCCGAGTGGCTACAACCACCGCTCGGAGTAACGCCATCAATAACGTTGCTTTGGTATTACACTGACCATAACCGTCGCTTAAGACTTGAGATGCCTGTATCGTATCTCCTGTGTTATAGCCAAATTGAACTTCATCACGAACAAAGTTATAAATATTCCTCACCTTATTAACTTCATCAAGATCTCTCCATTTGCGTTGTTCAATCAAATTTTGAATCGATGGATGGTAATAATCTAAAATCGGCGTCTGTTCTAATAGCCTTTGCATACTCAGCTCTCCAATAATGAATAACTTAAAAAAATTCATTGCTAATCGTAGAAAATTCCTGAAATAGAATTTGAGATGAGGCGAATATTAAAGGTTAAAAAAGCTGACGCACCGAAGCACTGTGGCCCTATCAATGAAATCTAAAAATGTTAGAGCCTAAGAAAAGTTGTAAAAAATAGACTAAACTACATAAAAAACTTAAATATCCATTTATATCTACCATCTTAAAAGCTATTGATATATATAAATTTTATGTATTATATGCAGCAATTATGAAGTAAAATTACAATTGAGTAAGAACTCACCATTGAATAAACAGAACAAACCCCTATAAAGTAATAGTGTGACTACATACAATGTTACAAACTGAGGAAATTCTCATGAAAAAGTTGACTGTAGCGGTTTTTGCCAGTCTTGCAACATTAATCGGGGCGCAAAGTTTTGCGGCATCACCTGAGCAAGAGTGTCAAAAATTAAAAGATGATCATGATGTCATTTATGCATCTAAAGGTTTCTGTTTTAAGGACCCTGAAGCGAAAGCAAAATTTGGCAATGATAATTGCTACACCACTAAACCGAAATTCTCTGAAAAAGAGCAGCAACGTCTTGACGCCATTAAAGAACGTCAAAAAGAATTGAACTGTAAGTAAATCAGTTTAAGCAAAACTTAAGGAATAGACATGGCTTACGATGAGCAAAACATTTTTGCACGGATTTTACGTGGTGAACTTCCAGCCATTAAAGTATATGAAGATGACCAAGTTCTTGCATTCATGGATATTATGCCTCAAGCAGACGGTCATACTTTAGTCATACCCAAAACACCTGCGGTAACTTTACTCGACCTCCCTGCCGATGCTGCTGCCTACACCATTCAAGTGGTACAAAAAGTAGCAAAAGCCATTGAAGTCGGTTTGGATGCCAAAGGCATTGTGCTCATGCAATTGTCTGGAGCGGCTGCTGGGCAAACCGTTCCCCATGTACATTTCCACCTCATTCCGAGTTCGGTACATGAGCTAGGTAAGCATGCGTTACAAATGGGTGATCAAGAAAAAATCAAAGCACAAGCAGAAAAAATTCGCGCTGCTTTGTAATTCCATCCATTCAATCAAGGAGCTTCGGCTCCTTTTTTTATTTAAATACAATTAAAATACTTAAAAATAAATCACAATTATTAGACCTCTTGCGAAAGTATATTTTTATCTAATTTTTGAATTGGCTAAAACCTCATAAAATATAGCTTTCAGGTGCTTAAAACGTGACTAACGCAAGACGTCTATTTATTACATTTTATTACCCGTCATCAAATTGTAATTTTTTCTTCACTTCAATGTCACAAAGTTTGCAGATACTGCTTAGCAAGTTGGTGAGCTTGTGTAACTTTTTGTACACAAGCTAACTAAATAAGAAAGCAAGGCGAATGCCATTTTTAAAAGTGTTTTGGAGAAATCTTGATGAAAAAATTGCTTCTAGCAGCTACTGTTGCAGCAATGGGTGTAAGCGCAGCACAAGCAGCACCAACTTTATATGGTAAAATCAATCTATCAGTTGATCAAATTCAAAATAATGATTTTGAAAAAGATGAAGATTTCACTGAACTAAATTCTAACGCTTCTCGTATTGGGGTTAAAGGCGAAGAAAAATTAACTGACAATGTGTCAGCAGTTTATGTGGCTGAATGGGAAATCAGTGCAGATGGTGATGAAAGTGATGCTCAAACTTTCAAAAAACGTAATCTTTTTGGTGGTTTAAAGTTTACAAATGTAGGTACTTTAAAAGCTGGTATTTTTGACTCTTATTTCAAAAATGCTGCTGGAAAATATCAAGATATCTTTAATGATCACACCCTTGATATCACAAACATGATGTATGGTGAAGATCGTCTTAAAAACTCTATCGGGTTTGAAACAGACAAGAAAATGCTAGGTGGTTTACAATTTAATATCCTCGCGCAACAAGGTGAAGATGCAACTAAAGACTATGCCACATCTGGTCAAAAAGGAAAACGTGATGGGTTTGGTGATTCCATCTCTACTTCTTTAACTTATGAAAATAAAGAGGTTGGTGTTGCTCTTGCACTAGCTGGTAACTTTGGCGTTCAAGGTAAATACGCTGGATTAGATGATGAAAAACTATATTCAGATGCTGTACGCGTAACTGGTTCTTACGATTTTAGTAAAATCGGCGCAAATGGTCTAGTGTTAGGTGCTCTTTATCAACAAGCTGAACCTACTGATGATATTAATGGCTTAGAAGGTCTTGAAGAGAAAGCATGGTTAATTAGCTCAACATATAAAGTTGGCAACACACCATGGGTTGTTAAAGCTCAATACCAAACTGCTGAAACTACAGCTGATGCATTTAATGATATCACCATTGACCAATATGGTATCGGTGTTGACTACAACTTAAATAAACAAACTCGTTTCTACGGTGTGCTTGCACAACAGAAACTTGATATTACTGGTGTAGATCTTGAAGAAGATAACAAAACAGTATTTGGTTTAGGAATGGAATATAACTTCTAATCTTAAGATTAAAGTGAATTCTAAAAATAAAAGGGCTTATGCCCTTTTATTTTTTCTTAAATTTAACGCTTTAAAAACCCTGACACTAAGTTCAATACCTGTTGAATATCCGCGTTGGCTTCTTGAGGGTTGGTTTGTCCTGCTTGCGGGGTGAGTGAGTCAATAATTTGCGGTAATACTTGTGAAATAGCACTATATACATCTTGTTTAGGTGCATTCGCTTGCTCTGCAACTTGCTCCACCGCGGCATCATCAAACAAGTTTTGCACTTGCTCTGGATTTACACTGGCGTTTTCTCCTGGTCCTGTAGAAACCCAGTCCTCAACCTGACTGCTTAAACCTTGCCCTTTGAGTTTATCTAAAGCTGCCTGCAAACCACCTTGCTGTTGAATCCATGCCAAAATCAAAGGCAATACTGCAATCAATAAACTTTTTCCACCGCCTGCGAATCCTGAGTTCTGCGAGTTTGGCGCCTGCTGCGACTGCCCACCAGTCAAACCACCCAACACCGAGCCTAAAATATCACCCAGACCACCCTGTTGTGTTTGGCCTGTACCACCCGCTCCGAGTTGTCCAAGCACCGAACCCAAAATTCCACCCAAACCACTTTGTTGGTTTGACTGTTGCTGACCGCCCATGGCCTGCTTTGCTAAAATTTCTATAATATTATTCAGGTTCGTCATCACTCTATCCTTTCTAGGTTTTTAAACAGCATACGATGTTTAAAAAAACCCTATAGAGATAAATTGTTAATTTTTGCTATGAATGAAAAAATAGAGTCGCAGTCGAATCACCAACGGAATTTATTCCAGTTTTCAGGATTCGCCCAAAATTTTGAATTGAACCAGTCAGGCACATGCTTATAGGTCAAAATATTAAATTGCCATAGAGCAAAGTCTTTATCATGCGTCGTTTTATCAATCAGTTGAGTAAAACCTAAAGCACGAAGCAGTTGTTCATCCTGCAATTGACTCACAACCACAATACGCTTTGCCATCAAATCTCTTAAACGCACCAATAGTTGTGATTTTTGTTGTGAGCTTATATTTTGCATTTCTGCCGTGTCAAAAAGCACAAAACCTAAATCATAGCGCTGGGTAAAAGGCAGACTTAAAAAGTCAGATACGCTAAAATATTGCCATTGAATAGATTGATGATGATTTGGGCTGAGATCCTGCCCAATGCACAATGCAGTTGAAATAGGCTGTTCTTGAGATAAATCGTCTAGCATAGAAGTAATGACGTTCAGTTCAGCCATAACCGCATCCTTAATATTGAGTGAGTAATTCTGTATGGAACTTCAAGGCATTTGCCATAAAATGCATGCAGGTCTTAAGGACCTTAGTGTAACTGATCAACATACACACAAGGCAAATGTTGAATATAAATTTATCCTAGATCGTTCAGAAGTTGACCTTCCTTTTAACTTGGGTCAAGAAATTGAGATTGAATGGACTGGTAAAATCTTCTGTGTTTCATGTGGTGCTAAAACATCTAAATCGTTTTCACAAGGCCATTGCTTTAAGTGCTTTAAAACCAAAGCCTCTTGTGATATGTGTATTATGAAACCTGAAACCTGTCACTACCACTTAGGCACCTGCCGAGAAGACAGCTTCGCGCATGAAGTTTGTTTCCAGCCACATATTGTTTATTTAGCTAACTCAAGTGCCCTAAAGGTTGGGATTACACGGATTAGCCAAATGCCAACCCGTTGGCTTGATCAAGGTGCAACCCAAGCCCTTCCAATTATGAAAGTCGGTTCGCGTCGTCTTTCAGGTCAGCTCGAAATTATGTTTGGCACACAAGTGGCAGACAAAACCGATTGGCGTAAACTGCTCAAGGGCGAAGCAGAACCACTCGACTTGATTGAAGTTCGCGAACAACTCATCGAAGAATTTGCACCTAAAATCCAAACCATTCGTGAGGAATTTAGTCAAAACCTTGAATTCAATGAAACGGTTGAGCTTTTGGAAACTGAACAGCCGCGCGAGTTTGTTTATCCAGTTGAGCAATATCCTGAGAAAATTAAATCTCACAATCTGGATAAAACCCCAGTTATTCGCGGTAAGTTACAAGGGATCAAAGGTCAGTACCTGATTTTAGATACAGGCGTAATTAATATTCGTAAATATTCAGGTTATGAGCTCAAAATTCGTGCCTAAACCTACTTACCCTTAAATAAAGTTTGTTTATCTACACACATAAAAAAACCTGCACGAATGCAGGTTTTTTTATGGCATGAGATTATTTAATTTTCGCATGTGCTTTTAAGTATTGCACATAATCTTCAGCTTCTTGCTGACCACGAAGTTGTTGATATAGCTTCGAAAGTTCGGCTAACTGCTCATCCGTCAATGCACTAGACGTCGTCTTATTTACATTTGATACCGCGACCACCACCATTTCTGTTGGCAATAATGCTGTTGTTACAGACCACTGTCCTGCTTTTGGTGCCGCTTGGCTAAATGCCGCACGCTCAACTGCACGTGGTAAGCCTTGTGAACGAATAAACACTTGTGGTGGAGTAAAGGTCAAACCGCTCTTGGCAACAACTGATACTGCTGGTTGAGTTTTAAAGTCTTTTAAACTTTGAGCAATTTTGGCTTTAGCAGCATCATAAGCTTTTTGTTCAACCAATTTTGCTTTCACACGTGGTGTTGCTTCTTGAAGCGTTTGGACACCTGCCGCATGATAATCACGTACTTTTGCCCAAACCACATCCCCATTTGGAAGTTGAATGCTGCTGGTCGCGTTACGATCACCGTTTCTAACGTCATCGTTAAACAGTTTCACTTTTACCGCAGCATTACTTAATACAGGATGCTGTGTAGATAAGGTCATGCCTTTTACAGTTTGAACTTGTACACCTTTAACTTCTTGAGACACCACATCTAAAGCATCTGAGTCTACAACCAGTTCATTTAAACTGTTTACAGTATCAGAGAATGCATTGGCTGTTTTATTCTTTTGAACTTCCGCCGTCAAACGTGCTTTTTCATTTTCAAAAGATAGCAACTTCACAACTGGCGCATCAGTTTCAATGACATGGTAACCAAATTCAGTTTTTACAGGCGCTGATACTTGACCTGATTTAAGTGATGCTACAGCTTGGTCAAAAGCATCACCAAAAGTGCCTTTGTTATAAACTACTAAAGTACCACCATTCGCTTTAGATGCAGTATCTTCAGAATATTGAGCCGCAGCTGCCGCAAAGCTTGTACCTGCTTTAATTTTTGCAACAACTTCTTCTGCACGTTTTTTCGCTTCAGCATCTGTACGTGCATCTGTCGTAATCAGAATATGTTTAACCAAAGGTGCAACATTATCTTTTTGTGCTTCAACAAACTGTGTATAGGCTTGCTGCAACTCGGCATCTGTTACAGGTGAAGCAGCAGGTACATTGGCTGGTGTTAACAACACATAGTCAACATCTACACTTGCCACTTGTTTAAACATAGCTGGGTGTTGCTTGTAATAGTTTTCAATCTCTTGTGCTGAAACCTTGACGTTCTTTTTATATTCATCAAGATTTACATTGGCAAACTGTACAGTACGCTGTTCTGTTTGTAAGTTAGCAATTTGTTGAATATCTAATTTACTCACCAATGCATAATCAACAAAAGTCGAACGCATCATTTTTAATGCATGGTCTTGACGTAAGTTTGCAACGAGCGCATCACTACTCATACCCACAGACTGCAAATAGCTTGAATAACGCGTTTCTGAAAATTTTCCATTTTCTTGAAAACTTGGCTGTTGAGCAATCATCTGTTCAATTTGAGTATCACTGAGTGAAATGCCCAGCTTTTCAGCCTGTTGTAATAACAAAGTATTTGCGATCAGTTGGTCCATCGCTTTATCTTTAATAAAGCTTTGGTTGAGTAAAGTTTCATCCCCATTGGCATAAGCTAAGAATTGTTCTTTAAAGGAAGCGGTTAAGGTCTCTAATTCCTTTTCAGAAATATCTTGGCCATTGACTGATTTTACAGCGTCTTTTGATCCGCTACTAAAATATCCTTCAATACCTACAAGTGCTAAAGGGGTCAAAAACAAAATGAGCAAAGCTTTGCCCAACCAACCCTTAATAACTTTACGAAAAGATTCCATAAGTATTCCAATATTTTATTTGCCCGAGATTTTAACTGAAAAGCAGCAATGAATGAATGTGTTATCGACACATTTTCTAATGTTTAATAAAAAACGCGCCGAAAAGGCGCGTTTAGTATTTATTTAAAAGATTAAGCAACAGAATCTTTTAAACCTTTACCAGCTTTGAAGCTTGGTACTTTGCTTGCTTTAATTTCTAAAGTAGCACCAGTTTGTGGGTTACGGCCAGTACGTGCAGCACGTTCTTTCACGTTGAAAGTACCAAAACCAACAAGTGTAACTGTATCACCAGACTTAAGCGCTTCAGTGATTGAAGCAATTGTAGCGTCTAAGGCCTTACCAGCATCAGTCTTAGACAATCCCCCTTTCTCTGCAATTGCATCAATTAATTCTGATTTATTCATGTGGATCGCGTCCTCTTAATATCGTTTATTTAAGGTCCAAAAATTTAGTATAAATTACCGTAACGCCTTTATAGCAATGCTTTAGGTGAAAACGCAATACTCTGTATATGCTTTTTTGGAAAATAAATCACAAAAAAACGTTAAAAAAGGTACAAAAGCACAACCAGATCACTTTTTATTCACTTTTTCGTTTAACTTCTTATTTTCTTCAATCAAAACATCGATTTTATCATTCAGTTGAAGAATCAGGTTTTCTAAGTACTGAATGTCTTTCACCGTGACCAATCCAATCCGGTTTAAGGAGTGATTTACCCCGCGATCTACAATCTTCTCAACCTTGTCTTTAGTATCCGTCACCGATTCACGCGCTTTTTCAGATACCTTTTCAACCGTTTGGTCAGCAATCTCAGTGGTTTTAGATTCTAACTCTTCGCCGACTTGGACCAACGAGTCAAATAATTTATTCCCCTCTTCCTCTGCACGTGAAAAAGCACCCAAACCGGCTAACCAGATTTGCTTGGTATACTTTCTAAAATCCAAACTATTTTTACGATGAAAATGATGCTTAGTTTTTGTTTTTTTTAGTGTTTCATCTTCTTGCGAAATATCATCTAACTCTATATCTGCTTTTTCCATTAGCACCATCTCCTGCATGATTTATGTGCAAAAACATCCAAAAAATCTTATAGATTGCACTATACTAGCAAATATTAGACTTGATCGATTTGTAAAACTGTTCTACAAAGCATCTTTATTACATTTTTATTTTTAAGTCTGAAGTTTTTGCGAGCAGGATGCTCATTTCAGGTCAGGATTTAGGTTACTACTTATGAGTGATTCTCAAAAAGAACACAATCAAACACATATGCTACTCACTATGGTGATGATTGTTCTTGAGACGATCTTTTCTCTTATTTTAAAACACGACCGCGTGGTTGCACTTCACTCTAAAAAATTTGTTGAGCAAAATATTGCGATTAAAATAAATAGCTACCTGCCTTATTTCGACTTCTATATCACCTTTACCGCTCAAGGTGTTTTATTTGACGCCAAAGCACCAGAAAAACCGGTCGACTTAGATGTACGCACCACATTGATGGATTTAATTAAAATTTTCGTCTTCGGAAACCGTCGTAGTATCAAAACCATGCGTATTGATGGCGACATCACTTTAAAAGATGAGTTTCGAGATTTAGTTTTACATTTTAGTGCACCTAAAGTTCTTGCCGACTGGAAAAACTGGTTAACCGAACCGACTGATCCACAAAATGTGGTTGCATCCAAAAAGCGTATTGCACCACTGTTAGAGAAAATTGAAGAACAACGTTCTAAAATCAATACCCTACAGGTTGAAGTAAAACAATACAAAAATCGTATTCGCCGTATCGAGCAACGTCAAAAACGTATAAATGTCACATTTTTTGTGTTTTCTATACTTTTGATTAGCTTATTGGTATATAATATTTGGCTTGCATAACTACATAATATTTCAAGCAAATTAAATACACACAATCCCTATTAAAAAAACTTGACTATTTTAGTCAGGATTCTTAAAATCGGCACATCTAGTCTAATCATGTGTATCGAATCATGCGCTTAACAACTCGCGGACGCTACGCAGTGACTGCTCTACTTGATTTAGCTTTGCAGCCAACTGAACAAACGATCACGCTTGCAGAAATTGCAGCTCGTCAAACTATCTCTGTTGCTTATCTTGAGCAGTTATTTGCGAAATTAAAGCGCCACGGCTTAGTTTCTAGTATTCGTGGTGCCAACGGTGGTTACCATTTAGCTCGTCGCGCTGATGAAATCACGGTATTAGCAGTTATTGAAGCTGTAAACGAAACAGTTGATGCCACTCGCTGTGACCATAAAGGCAACTGCCAAAATGGTGCAATGTGCTTAACTCACGATTTATGGCAAGAACTCTCCCATCACATTGCCGACTATCTCGCTAAAATCACTCTTGCTGACCTTGTAGCACGTGACAACGTTCAAAAAGTTGCCATTCGCCAAAATACAGCACCTTCAGATTCAGCCCTTTTATCGGTAACAGGTATTTGACATGAAACGTCCAATTTATCTTGATTATGCAGCAACAACTCCTGTAGACCCGCAAGTCGCTGAACGCATGATGGAATGTCTGACATTTGACGGCACATTTGGCAACCCAGCATCTCGTTCTCATGCTTACGGTTGGCAGGCAGAAGAAAAAGTAGAATATGCACGTGAACAAGTTGCGAACTTGATCAAAGCAGATCCACGCGAAATTGTTTGGACTTCTGGTGCAACTGAATCAGATAACTTAGCTCTTAAAGGCGTAGCACAATTCTATGCGTCTAAAGGCAAGCACATTATTACAAGTAAAATTGAACACAAAGCTATTTTAGACACTTGCCGTGAGCTTGAGTCTGAAGGTTTTGAAATCACTTACCTTGAGCCACTTCCAAACACGGGCTTAATTACCCCTGAAATGGTTGAAGCAGCTATTCGTCCAGACACTATTCTTGTTTCACTTATGATGGTAAACAACGAAATTGGTTCTGTGACTGATGTTGCAGCAATTGGTGAAATTACTCGTGCACACAAGATCTTCTTCCATGTCGATGCTGCGCAAGCTGCAGGTAAAGTTGAAATTGACCTTTCAACAATGAAAGTTGACCTTATGAGCTTCTCTGCTCATAAAATTTATGGCCCTAAAGGTATTGGCGCACTCTATGTACGTCGTACTCCACGTGTTCGTTTAAAAGCGCAAATGCATGGTGGTGGTCATGAACGCGGTATGCGTTCTGGTACACTTGCAACACACCAAATCGTTGGTATGGGTGAAGCATTTGAACTTGCAGGTAAAAACTTAGCTTCTGAACAAGCACGCATTCGCGTACTTCGTGACAAGCTTTGGAATGGCTTACAAGACTTAGAACAAATTTTCTTAAACGGCCACCCGACACAAAACGTTGCGAACTACTTAAACGTAAGTTTCAACTTTGTTGAAGGTGAATCGTTAATGATGTCGTTGAAAGACGCTGCTGTATCTTCGGGTTCAGCTTGTACTTCAGCAACATTAGAACCTTCTTATGTATTACGTGCACTAGGTTTGTCTGACGAACTTGCGCACAGTTCAATTCGTTTCAGTTTTGGTAAATACACCACTGAAGCAGACATTGACCATGTACTTACAGTGACGCGTACTGCGGTCGAGAAACTTCGTGAACTTTCTCCACTTTGGGACATGTACAAAGACGGTATCGACCTTTCTACAGTTGAGTGGGCTGAACACTAATTTTTACCATTGAAGTCATCCACATACTGGATGACTTCATTGAAAAATCAAGTTTTGACCCCATATTTAATATTAACGCTGACCCCGAGGTTTGGAGACGCATCATGGCTTATAGCGAAAAAGTAATTGACCATTACGAAAACCCTCGTAATGTAGGTGTATTAGACAAAAATGCTGAAAACGTAGGTACAGGTATGGTCGGAGCACCTGCATGTGGCGACGTTATGCGTTTACAGATTCAAGTAGATGACAACGGTGTGATTGAAGAAGCACGTTTCAAAACTTATGGTTGTGGCTCTGCTATTGCATCAAGCTCTTTAGTGACTGAATGGCTAAAAGGCAAAACTTTAGATCAAGCTCAAGCGATCAAAAACATTGATATCGCAACTGAACTTGCTCTTCCTCCAGTAAAAGTACACTGTTCTGTACTGGCTGAAGATGCTATTAAAGCTGCTGTTGAAGACTACCGCAGCAAAAAATCTAAAGCTTAATTGCTTCGCATTTTAAAGAAAGATTAGGGAGTTTTCATGATCAACTTAACTGAAAATGCTGCAACTCATATCAGCAATTATTTAAAAAATCGCGGTAAGGGTGAAGGTATTCGCGTTGGCGTGAAAACTTCAGGCTGTTCTGGTTTGGCTTATGTGCTTGAATTTGTCGATTCAATTGATGCACATGACACCACCTTTGAGCAGTTTGGGGTGAAAGTATTTGTAGACCCAAAAAGCTTGGTTTATCTCGATGGTATGGAGATGGACTACGTAAAAAATGGTTTAAACGAAGGCTTTGAGTTTAACAACCCAAACAAAAAAGGCGAATGTGGCTGTGGTGAATCTTTCACCGTATAACAGTTCATTAACTTGCTTTTCAACATTAAAACAGTGTGTATCACACTGTTTTAATTGCATTTACATAGAGTGTTTTTGCTTTCGCAATGACCCCCAATTTAGCGCGGAATCCCTCTCCTATGAATCATTTTGAGTTGTTTAACCTCCCAGTAGCACTCGATATTGATTTAGCAACCTTAAAATCAGAATTTTTAAAGTTGCAGCAACAATATCACCCAGATAAAGCTCTCGATAAAGATCAAGCCCTCATAAAATCAAGTGAGATCAATCAAGCATTTAAAGTTTTATCTCAGGTTGATAGCCGTGCAGGATATTTATTAGGATTAAAAAAACAAGATTATCATCTTGATCAATCCATCAATGATTTTGAATTTCTCCAGTCCGCCTTAGAAATCCGTGAACAACTTGATGAAGCACGTTCAGCAGATGAATTACAATCACTCAAATTAGACGTTCAACAATGGATTGATGGTTTAGTCCGCGAATTCAAAATTGATTTTGAAGAGGAAGATTGGACTGAGGCACGTGATGATGTCCGCAAACTTCGCTTCTTTGTAAAAGTCATGCATGACATTGATAAAGCTGAAGATCGTTTTGAAGATGACGATAGCTTTGATTTAGATGATGAATTTTAACTTATTTTTAATTTTTGACGCTCAAAGGATGTAACACATGGCTCTCTTGCAAATTGCAGAACCTGGACAATCAAGTGCGCCACATGAACACCGTATTGCCATTGGTATCGACTTAGGTACAACTCACTCTCTAGTTGCAACTGTACTTTCAGGCAAAGCAAAGGTTTTGCATGATGAACAAGGTCGTGTCTTACTCCCATCGATCGCGCATTATGGTGTAAACCAAACCCAATATGGCGACGAAGCAAAACCATTTTTGACTGCTGACCCTAAAAATACCATCGTTTCAGTCAAACGTTTTATGGGGCGCTCTAAAGCCGACATTAAGTTTCAACACCCCTACACTTTAGTGGGTGAAGATAATCAAATGCCTGCTTTTGAAACTGCTCAGGGCCGCAAAACCCCTGTTGAAGTGTCCGCTGAAATTTTAAAGCAACTGAAAGATCGTGCTGAAGCGAGCTTAAAAAATGAAGTCAATGGTGCAGTAATTACCGTTCCTGCATACTTCGATGAAGCTCAGCGTCAAGCGACACGTGATGCCGCACAACTTGCTGGTTTAAACGTATTGCGTCTTTTAAATGAGCCTACTGCTGCTGCGGTTGCGTATGGCCTGGACCAAGAAACCAATCTTGCGCATGATCACAACTATGTGATTTATGACTTGGGTGGCGGTACCTTTGACGTTTCAATTTTACGCTTTTCACAAGGCGTGTTTGAAGTGTTAGCAACGGGTGGCCATACCGCATTAGGTGGTGATGATCTTGACCGTTTAATCGTAAAATGGGCGAAAAAAGAACTCAATATCGACCAATTCGATGACACTGAATATGCACACGTTTTAGTTGCTGCACGTAAAGCCAAAGAAGCTTTAACTGATGTAGAAAGCGTTCATTTACACGTCCTAGAGCACAGCTTAACGCTTGATCGTGCGACATTTGAAAGCATTATCAAAGTTGCTTTAGATAAAACGATTAGTGTCTGCAAACGTGTCCTCCGCGATGCCAAACTCGAACTCAACGACATTCAAAACGTAGTTTTGGTCGGTGGCTCAACTCGCTCTTATGCTGTACAAAACGCTGTACGCGATGTGTTTGCTCAAGAGCCATTATGTACCATCAACCCAGATGAAGTTGTTGCTATTGGTGCATCGATTACAGCCAATCAGTTGATTGGAAACACAGCCGATGGCGCATTACTGCTTGATGTAACTCCGCTTTCTCTCGGTCTGGAAACCATGGGCGGCTTGGTTGAGCGCCTTATTTCACGTAATACCGCAATCCCAGTTGCACGTCGCCAAGAGTTCACCACCTACCAAGATGGCCAAACCGCGATGCTGATTCATGTGGTTCAAGGTGAGCGTGATTTGGTTGAGCATTGCCGTAGCTTAGGTCGTTTTGTCCTTCGCGGCATTCCACCAATGACTGCGGGTCAAGCGCGTATTGAAGTGACCTTCCAAGTGGATGCCGATGGCCTACTGACGGTTTCAGCTAAAGAAACAACCTCTGGCGTACATGCACAAATTGATATCAAACCATCATATGGTTTGGCTGATAGCGATATGGAACGCTTACTGCTCGATGGTTACAAGTTTGCTGAAGAAGATAAAAATCTTCGTCACTTACAAGAAACCAAAGTTGAAGCAAAACGCGAACTCGAAGCTTTAGAGCAAGCCCTAAAAGTGGATGCTCACCTGCTCACGAGTGAACAACAAGTTGCATTAAATGCGGCCAAAACTTCATTAGAAGCAACACTTGAAACAACAGAAATCAAAGCAATTGAATCTGCTGTTGAACAGCTTAAAATATACAGTGATGCTTTTGCAGCAGCACGTATGAATCAGCATATCGATGCAGCGCTGAAAGGCACAAAACTCGACGACTGGTCAAACTCAAACTAATTTATAGGTAAAGACTATGCCACGTATTAAAGTTCTCCCACATGCGCAAATCTGCCCAGAAGGTGCTGAGTTTGAAGTTGAACAGAATGCGAATCTTTGTGAAAGCTTACTGAAAAATGGAATCAAAATTGAACATGCGTGCGATATGTCCGCTGCATGTACAACTTGCCACGTTGTCGTACGTAAAGGCTTTGACAGTTTAGAAGAAATGAATGATGTTGAAGCTGATCTACTGGATCGTGCTTGGGGCTTAGAACCCGACTCTCGTTTGTCTTGCCAAGTAAAGTTAGTGGATGAAGACTTAGAAGTTGAAATTCCTAAATACACGATTAACCACGCGTCTGAAAATCACTAATTTTTTTCAAAGCGTAAAAAAGCCACTCATTGTAGTGGCTTTTTTACGCTTCTTACTTTTGTATCTCACACCATCAAGTTAATGATATTCATTTTTCTGAACAGGCTCTATTACTTCATCTTCAAGATTGAGTTTGACGATACCTTGTGAATTGGTCATCTTTTGTTGGGTTTGAATGCGTTGAATCATTTTTTCTAAGACTTGAATCAACTGCGGATATTCAAAATTCTGCACTTCATCTAAGTTCAGCAGTAAATGAAACCCTTTATATTCATAATCAAACCAGCGTTGATAGTCTGATTTTTGCGAGGTATATTTTTCAACGACTTGCCACGTCTTTACAGCACCTTTAATTCCCTTAAGGAAAATTGGCGCTTTCGGTGCACAAAGATAATCATTTTTTACTAAATTATGTGTATCGTCCGAAATTAAGATTTCATCCACTTGCGCTGCACTTTGTAAACGTGCAGCAAGGTTTGCATCACGACCAACAATGGTATAGGCCATACGGTGTGATGCGCCATAGTTCCCTACGTGACAATACCCTGTAGAAATCCCCATACGAATATGCAATGGTGGATAACCCATTTTCACCCAACGCTCGCGCAGGATTTTCATTTGCTGACGCATCGCCATAGCCATTTCCAAACAGTTTTGAGCATCACGCTCCACACCTTCGGAATTAGGGTCACCAAAGAACACTAAAATTGCGTCGCCCATGAATTTATCAACAGTACCTTCATATTGCTTCGCAATCTCGGTCATGTGTTTTAAATAATCATTGAGTAGGAATGCTAAATCATCCGGAATTAAGCTTTCAGAAAGCTCTGTAAAGCCCTGAATATCTGAAAAGAAAACTGTCAGTTTCTTACGCTTGTATTCAATTTTCGCTTCAGACTCACCCTTCATAATCGATTGCCACAACTGAACTGGTGCATAGCGACTCAGCTGATTGGCAAACTCCATATAACGGTTCATCTGATCAAAATAGTGATTTTTGCGGCGGTATATGTCTTGCATTTGGTTGCGCTGATAATAGCTACCCACGCCAAAATAAGTGGTGAGGCACAAAAAACCCAATACGATCAGTTCGGTACTGGTAGCCTCGAAATACTCACCAAAACCGAAGACAAAGATAATTGAGATATAAAAGACAACCACCCCAATCAGGCTGGCCAAAGACACCATCAAAAAAGAAATTTTATTGCTAATAGCCGTGTAAAGCATAGCAAAAATGGTTAAAAATGTGAGTACGATACTGAGATGTACAGCGGCTAAAATGATCGCAGTAATGACAATATCAATAACAAACATTACACCGCGTCGCATCTTATTATTGAAGCGATAACCTAACCACCTTGAAAATGGGGGGGTGATCAATAATACAATGAGCAACAGCAGCGGCACGTAAATCTGATATTGAGTATCTGCCATCGTATAATGATAGACGATGGTTATTAAAGACAGCATGCCATATCCCATCGCACGATGGAAATACACAAATTGTTTGGGCTCTTTAGATAACCAATGATCTAATGGCACTGCTCGTTCCCCATTATGCGCACGATCAAATCATCCCTGATTTGATTTCTCACGTGTATTAGTCCATACGCCAATCGAATGGCATATCACCTTGGCCACGTAGTGCAAGCATTAAAGTTTGACGCATATGCGCAAGCACTTCATTGCTATAAGGAACAGCGGGAGTACCCCAAACTGGTTTTGGCCATGCGACGTCGTTTTGATAACGTACAACATGGTGAAAATGGAGCTGCGGAACCATATTACCTAAAGCAGCAACATTCATTTTGTCAGCACGGAATACACGAGCCAATTGGCTTGATAACCAGCTTGACTCACGTAAAAACTGTTCTTGGTCGGCTTGACTGAGTTCATATAACTCAGTGATGCCTGGCACGCGTGGAATTAAAATTAACCACGGAAATTGCATATCATTCATTAAGCGACATGTTGAAAGTGGAAAGTCGCCTACAAAAAACGTATCTTGAGCAAGTTGTGGATGCAAACTAAACATATCTTTATAAATGATGCAAATTAGAATAATGGCTAATACTATCACATCCAATCAGAGGTGAATATTGTAAGCAATGTGTTTCAACACAAATAAACTACGTTTTACTTTGAACCACATCACATTTATTACTTTAATAAATTTCATCAAAAAATCAAGTCTTTCTTTTTATAGCGCAAGTGCGCAAGAAAGACCAGATATCTGTATGAAATCACAGCAAATTAAAACTAAATTTTAATGCAACTCTTTCAACAAACTTTCCAATAAGTCATTGATAAATTGAATCCGTTTTTCATATTCCTCTAGTATGACCATGACCTTTAAGCGCTGACCACCTTCCATCCTAAAAAAGGTCGGGTGTTTTTGCATCATCTGAATAATACTAATTGCCTGAACAGGAGTATCTGGTGAAAATTCAATCGTACCACCATTGGCAGAAATATCCACTTTGGTAATGCCCAGTGTTTCTGCTTTCAAACGCATCTGATGTACAGCAAAAAGCTGCTTTACAGGTTGTGGTGGTATCCCAAAACGGTCAATCAACTCCATACGAATGTTATCGAGTTTTTCCTGACTGTCCGTATTACTAATACGCTTATAGAACAATAAACGCTGATGGACATCTCCCAGATATTCATCTGGAATCAAGGCCGGCATATGTAAATTGATTTCTGCGGTCAGTGAGAGTGGCGCATCGAAATTTGGGGTTTTGCCCTTTTGAATGGCTTTGGTCGCCTTTTCGAGCATCTCCATATATAAGCTATAGCCAATGGCTTGCATTGAACCACTTTGTTGCTCGCCAAGTAGCTCACCCGCTCCGCGAATTTCCAAGTCTTCTGTCGCCAACATAAAGCCCGCACCTAATGTCGATGCCCGCTGAATCGCATCCAGACGTTTTTCAGCATCACCTTTTAATCCTTTGATGGATGGCACCAACAGATAGGCATAAGCTTGGTGATGCGAGCGCCCTACACGCCCACGTAGTTGATGCAACTGCGCTAAACCCAGCTTATCTGCCCGCTCAATTAAAATGGTATTGGCATTCGGAACATCAATCCCTGTTTCAATAATGGTTGAGCAGACCAGCACGTTATATTCTTTATGGTAGAACTGCTGCATGACTTGTTCTAACTCGCGTTCACGCATTTGACCATGTGCAACAGCCACACGTGCCTCAGGGACCAGTTCTCGAAGACTCTCCGCTGCACGTTCAATAGTTTCTACTTCATTATGTAGAAAATAAACTTGTCCACCACGCAGTAACTCACGCAAGATGGCTTCTTTAACTGAATCACCCGTATGTTCTTGCACAAAAGTTTTTACCGCTAAACGTCGTGCAGGTGGTGTGGCAATAATTGATAAATCGCGCATGCCACTAAAGGCCATGTTTAGAGTTCTAGGAATTGGAGTTGCAGTCAAAGTCAACATGTCCACATCTGCACGCATCGCTTTAATCCGCTCTTTATCGCGTACACCGAAGCGATGTTCCTCATCCACAATCATTAAACCCAAGTCTTTAAACTGGACACTTTCTTGTAGAATTTTATGTGTACCAATCACGATGTCGACTTTGCCCTCAGCTAAGTCTTCGATCGTTTTCGTATGTGATTTACTGCTGCCAAAACGTGATAAAACTTCGATGCGAATAGGCCAGTCTGCAAAACGGTCTTTAAAAGACTCATAATGCTGTTGAGCCAGCAACGTCGTCGGCACCAAAACAGCTACCTGTTTATTGTTCTGTACCGCTAAAAATGCTGCGCGCATCGCAACTTCGGTTTTGCCAAAACCCACATCGCCACAGACCAAGCGATCCATCGGTTTAGCCAGTTGCATATCATACAAAGTCGCCTCAATCGCATTGGCTTGATCGAGTGTTTCCTCATAGGCAAAGCCACTAGCAAACTGCATATATTGACCTTGATCTAGCTCAAAACCAAAACCTGGTTTGGCTTGGCGACGGGCTTGGATATGCAATAACTCCGCTGCTACATCATGGATTTGCTCTAATGCTTTACGCTTTGCTTTGCTCCAAGCATCAGTACCCAACTTATGCAAGGGTGCTAAGTCTGGATCGCCGCCACTATAACGGCTGATCAAATGTAAATTGGTGACAGGAACATAAACTTTGGCCGCATCGGCATAATCGAGCTGCAAGAACTCATAGTCTTGCTCATCAATGCTTAATGTGACTAGGCCCGCATAACGCCCCACACCATAGTCGATATGCACCACCGGCGCACCCATACTCAGTTCAGTCAAACTACGGATGAGAAACTCTTCCGAAACCTCTTGCTGACGTTTACGACGACGCTGTACAACGCGATGCTCATACAACTGATTTTCAGAAATGATGCTAATGCTGTCTTTTAATACCAAGCCACGCTCTAATGGCGCACTGGTAATTGCAATGGCATGCAAGGATTTTTGAAATTCAGCAAAATTCTCAACATTAGGAATCTCTCCCAATGTGGTGCGCAATGCATCTTTTAAAGTTTCACGACGCCCAGCGCTTTCAGCAACCAGTAATACTGGATGATTAGCAGCATCAATATACTGTTTAACCGCATGAAAGGGCTTTTCATGTTTAGGATCGACCGCTAAACGTGGTGGAAGCTCCGTGTTTAAATTAATCACACCCGCTTTTAGATCAAAAGCCTCGACTGAGGCAATAATGCGGGGAAAGGTATTGAGCTGTTCTAAAACTTGATTGGTCGAAATAAAAAGATGGTTAGGGGCTAAAATTGGCTGGTCAACATTATGGCGACGATCTTCATAACGTCGATCGATTTCTTTCCAAAAAGTATCTAAACCATCATCAACTTGCTTATCTGTAATGACAATGGAATGACTTGGTAAATACGAAAGCAGTGTACTTTGAGCTTCCATCTGCGCAGCACTGAAAAATAGCGGGAAATAGAACTCAATCCCTGGTGATGCAATCCCTTCTAACACATCCTGATAAATTGGATTTTTCTTTGGATTTGCCGTCGGAAACATTTCGGCATAGCGATCACGAAATATGCTGCGTGCCTCTTTCAGCGGAAACTCTTTAGCCGGTAATACGGAAAACTGTTTTAAGTTTTGCGTAGTGCGCTGTGTTTCAGGATCAAAAAATTTAAGGGTTTCAATTTCATCATCAAATAAGTCTATGCGAATTGGTGCGGCTTGACCTGAGGCATAGATATCCATAATGCTACCCCGAACCGCAAATTCACCATGGTCATATACTGTGTCGACCAAATGATAGCCTGCTTGAATCAAACGCTTCTTTTGCTGTTCCAATTCAAACTTTTGACCAACGTGAATATCAAAGTGTTCTCCCAACACCCACGAAGTCGGTGCTACACGCTGCGCCAAGGTCGAAGCAGAAATCAGTAAGACGCCTGTTTGCGGCATATTGGATAAAATTGCGAGACGCTCAGACACAATATCCTGATGAGGAGATAAACGGTCATAAGGCAGAATTTCCCAGTCTGGGAAAATGGTCGGTCGAATACCGTAAAATTCAAATTCACTTTCGAGTTGTGCTAAGTGTTGATTATTTTTCGCCACAACCACAAAGAGCTTTTTATTTTGTGTACTTAACGTTTGAATGAATAATGCAGCTGAAGAGCCGAGCAAATTTCCCAGCCAACGTTTTTCGCCTGCTTTTAGTTGTTGCACATTCAGTTGGGAGATTTCTTCTTGGAACATGGACATGGCTTTAGCGTTTAAAAACATGCGTCATATACTAGCATGATGTCCTCTCGCTGCATGTTATTTTTCACGACAAGAACAACATCAATCTAGCGCTAAGTCCTTTTTACAACTCAAATTTATGGCTTTCAAAAGACTTATTTTTTGTCACGTATAAACTGGTAGTAATAGTCATTAAGTAGCTTAATCATTTGCTTTAGCTCAGTTAAGTTTTCTAGATTATTACCTAAACGTGCGACAAATCGTTCATTGGCAATTTCTAAGTCGATTTTCTCATTGATTAGCATAGCACTATAAAAAAGTGCATTAAGATCATCAAACTCACTAATTCTACGATTTGAAAAATAGACCAAACGTTCAGCATGTATGGCATTTAGCACAATACCTTCAATGATAAAGCCTTTTTCATCATCATATTCAATCTGATGCTGCTGCAAAAAAAGTTGTTCTGGCGCATCTTTCTTTAATTTAAATAATTGGCTTAATTTACTCAACATAGACATCTAATCATGGTTCTTCACTCAAGCTTATTGTAGTTCTAACTGCTACCTTTTGTTAGCGTGTATCGGCTAAAAAGTATAAAAGCAGCGCATTGACTACTTTTATACCTATATATAGTTATAAATGTCTTAGCGAACTTATGCTAAAGGTACAACCGTAGGCGTCGCCTCAGCAGCCAAGTTTCAAATGAGAAAATGTGACCTAAGGGTTATTAAGTCAACAACCCTTTCTCCAGTACCACTTGCTGATTTTTTTATTTTCAGCGATACACTGCTTACCCATTTCATCACATTTCGCATGACCTAAAATGGCTCAAACAAAGTCACAATGCCAACACTACGCATGACTATATCCAAGCATACTTGTTGATTGGCTTGAATACATTTGGTATTTAAGGCTGCAATACCATTAATAAGTGGCTAAAACGCAGCGCCGTTGGATAAACATCATTGGTCGATTGAGATTTATTGACAAGGTCATTTGGATGAATAACCTCGTATTTACCTTAAGAAAGGAATACATGCTTTAATGCAAAATTGGTCAACACTTCGTTGCTATTCATATTAATTTGTGGTGCCCGCTCTATCTTGATAGACATCTATAGGGAAAAGCGTATGTCTAACCTTCAATAGTTTGGCTCAATTGATCACATACCACCGCAATGGTCTGCACAATTTCAGGAGAGATTTTGCCAAATGTGCAGTTAATTTATACCGACTCTATTTTCACTTGTGCCAAAGCAAGCAGAAAATGCCATTGAATTCCTATTTTCTAATTAGAAATATGAAAGTTTTCCAATGCACTCAAAGTATGAATGCCTTAACAAAATTAGTTCAATGGTGAAATATTCGTCTTTTCTACCTATTTCACGGCTGTAAATACATTTCATAAATGAAACACTTTATATGTAAATACACCTGTTTTGTAGGTAATGTAATTTTTCATAAGCAATAAAAAATCATAAATTATAACTAGCCCGCTGATTTTACGAAATAAAAGCTTAGAATTGCATCCAGCCTATAAAAAAAGAATAATAATTGACCAATAAACAACATATTTTCAACAACTTATTGTTTAATTTTAAAAAACAATTAATAATTACACAAAGTATACAAAAACACCTTACAACTGTTACAGATTGTAATTTTATTTTTATGCTTGAATCGCCGTCTCAAACAAAGCGATTAAAAAATCTCCCAAGTCGGATTTTGCCAAGGAATGCCTATGAGTCAAATTAACCCCACCCTCGTCACATTTTTAGTTTATATCATTGCCATGGTTGGCATCGGTTTGTATGCATACAAGTCCACAAACAACTTTGATGATTACATCTTAGGTGGTCGTAGCTTAGGAAGTGTAGTTACTGCGCTTTCTGCAGGTGCATCAGACATGAGTGGCTGGTTACTGATGGGCTTACCGGGTGCAATTTATTTGTCTGGTTTGTCTGAAGCGTGGATTGCCGTAGGCCTAATCATTGGTGCATGGCTCAACTGGCTATTGGTTGCAGGACGTTTACGTGTGCATACTGAAGTCCAAAACAATGCCCTCACCCTACCTGATTATTTCACAGGTCGTTTCGCAGATCGCAAACGTATCTTACGTATGATCTCAGCTGTCGTTATTTTAGTATTCTTCGCGATTTACTGTGCTTCAGGCATGGTCGCAGGCGCGCGCCTATTTGAAAGTATCTTTGGTTGGAACTACACCACTGCACTTTGGATTAGCGCAATTGCAACCATCAGCTATGTATGTATCGGCGGCTTCCTTGCAATTAGCTGGACAGACACCTTCCAAGCAGGTCTAATGATTTTTGCTCTGCTGCTTACCCCAATCATGACTTACCTTGCGATTGATGGTAATGCTGCACAGTTCACAGTCTTACTTGAAACGGCTCGCCCACAAGCATTGCATATTGTTTCTGAACTCAGCACTGTTGCCATCCTGTCATCATTGGCATGGGGCTTAGGCTATTTTGGTCAGCCACACATTTTAGTGCGCTTCATGGCTGCGGATTCTGTGAAAACGATTCCTGCTGCGCGTCGCATTGGTATGACATGGATGATTTTATGTCTAGGTGGTGCAGTAGGTGCTGGTTTTATTGCCATCGCGTACTTCCAACAACACCCTGAACTAGCGGCTGTGGTTTCTCAAAACCCTGAAACTGTGTTCATGGAACTGACTAAACTCTTATTCAACCCTTGGATTGCGGGTATCATTTTAGCTGCAATTTTAGCTGCAGTGATGAGTACATTAAGCTGTCAGTTACTGGTTTGTTCTACAACATTGACAGAAGACATGTACAAAGCCTTCATCCGTAAAACCGCTTCTCAAAAAGAATTGGTTTGGGTGGGTCGCTTCATGGTTATTGCAGTTGCTGTTCTTGCAATTTGCTTAGCAAGCAACCCTGACAGTAAAGTTCTAGGCCTTGTAGCTTATGCATGGGCAGGTTTTGGTGCGGCATTTGGTCCACTGATTATCTTGTCTTTGTTCTGGAAGCGCATGACCTTGAATGGTGCTATTGCAGGTATTATTGTTGGTGCGGTAACCGTGATTGTGTGGAAAAATGCATTAGGACACTTAGGTCTATATGAAATTATTCCAGGTTTCATCTTCTCTTGGATCAGCATTGTAGTGGTAAGCTTAATGGGTAAAGCCCCTGAAGCTGAAGTGGTACAACGCTTTGAACAAGCAGACAGCATGTACAAACAAGCGATGGCTGAAATGAAAGAAGAATCTACACAACGTTAATTGAACGTGTAGACCAAAAAAAAAGGGGCTTTAAGCCCCTTTTTTGCATCTAATTTACTCAATTATTTCGACAAGGGTTTGTATTTAAGTTGAATACGTGAGCTTTCTTTGATGACTTCCATCACTGGATAACTGCGCGTTTCTTTAACACCCGGCAGTTGCCACAATACTTGACCTGAGATTTTTCGGAACTCATCCATACTGGCACAGCGAATCTTCACCACAAAATCAAAGCCTCCACTGGTCATATGACATTCCACAATTTCATCATGCTGTAGCACGGCATGGCGAAAATCTTCCAAGACATGTGGGGTGGTTTTATCCAAAAGTATCTCAACAAAAACCACAAAACTGGCATTGAGCATGTTCGGATTTAAGCGTGCTTCATAACTCAGAATAAAACATTCCTTGGTTAATTTCTGTACTCGAGCCAAAGCAGCCGTCGCTGACAAGTTCACTTCTTCGGCAAGTTTAATATTCGATATTTTTCCATCTCTTTGAAGAATATCCAATATTTTGATATCTGTTCGGTCCAAACTAAAAATTGGGCTCGTCATCTGAATTAATCTCTAAATAGCATACAAATTATAGTGAGTTATTCGGCATTCTTTCTGTAATCATAAATTAATTACTATAGATCTCTCAACACATTATTGTATGCACAGGATGTAGGCATGAATATGATGGAAAGCAATACGCATTTCAACGACGCTCAAACTCAATTTGAATATATTACCGAATTCAAAGAAAAAAGTGAGCTTGAAGTTGAAATCAATACCGCTTGGCGACGTGCCGAAACTGACTGTGTTCAAAATTTATTAGACCACAGCAAAATCTCTGACGAGATGAATCAACGCATTCATGAACTTGCGTTTGATTTGGCTCATACTTTACGTGAACGTAAAAGCGGCAGCGGTAAAGCAGGTATTGTACAGGGTCTCTTACAAGAATTTGCACTGTCTTCTCAAGAAGGCATCGCGCTGATGTGTTTAGCTGAAGCATTGCTTCGTATTCCAGACATGGCGACACGTGACCTATTGATTAAAGACAAAATCAACCAAGGCAACTGGAAAGAACACGTTGGTCAAAGTAACCTGATGTTTGTCAATGCGGCTGCATGGGGCCTCATGTTGACTGGCAAACTGATGGAAACGCCAAAGCAAAATAGCTTATCAGGCACTTTAACAGGCTTATTGGCACGTAGTGGTCGTGGCATCATCCGTAAAGCAGTTGATGTAGCTATGCGTATGATGGGCGAACAGTTTGTGACTGGCGAAACCATTGGTGAAGCATTACAACACGCTGAACGTCTTGAAGAAAAAGGCTTCCGTTATTCATACGACATGTTGGGTGAAGCAGCACTGACCGATCATGATGCTGATCGTTATATGAAAGACTATACCGATGCCATTCATGCCATTGGTCAAGCGTCAAAAGACAAAGATGTTTATGACGGCCCGGGTATTTCAATTAAATTATCTGCTCTACACCCTCGCTACCAACGCGCACAAGTTGCACGTATGCATGAAGAGTTGTACGGTAAAGTCTTTACGCTTGCTAAATTAGCACGCGGCTATAACATCGGTTTAAATATTGATGCTGAAGAATCTGAGCGTTTAGAAATTTCTTTAGAAATGCTCGAACGCCTATGCTTTGAACCAGAACTCAAAGACTGGAAAGGCATTGGTTTCGTTATCCAAGCATATCAAAAACGTTGTTTCTACGTGGTTGACTACATCGTAGACTTGGCTAAACGTAGCGAAAAACGCTTAATGATTCGTTTAGTGAAAGGCGCGTACTGGGACAGCGAAATCAAGAAAGCACAAATCGAAGGAATGACCGACTATCCTGTATTTACCCGTAAAGTACATACAGACTTGTCGTATATCGCATGTGCGAAAAAATTATTGGCTGCACCAGAACAAATCTACCCACAGTTTGCAACGCACAATGCGCAAACCTTGGCGACCATTTATGAAATGGCCAACCCAGAGAAATACTATGTGGGTCAGTATGAGTTCCAATGCTTACATGGCATGGGCGAGCCACTTTATGAACAAGTAGTCGGTGAAAAGCAAGATAAAAAACTGGGTGTACCATGCCGTATTTATGCACCTGTCGGTAACCATGAAACACTATTGGCTTATCTTGTACGCCGTTTACTTGAAAATGGTGCAAACACCTCTTTTGTAAACCGTATTGCAGACAAGTCACTCGCAATTGATGATTTGATTGAAAACCCAACTCAAACCATTTTAAGCAGTGCAAAACGTGAAAATATCGTGGGTCAAAAGCACCTTTCGATTCCACTTCCTGCTGAGCTTTATGGGCAGCTACGTGCAAACTCTAAAGGTTTAGACCTTGCAAATGACTCTGCATTAGCTCAACTGAACCAAACAGCTCAACAGTTTGCTAAGCACCAATGGTCTGCTGCACCAATGGGTGAGCACATTCAGACCAATGACGCCGTTGCTCCGCAAAGCATTATCAACCCAGCACGTCACTCAGATGTGGTGGGTTATGTACAAGAAGCAACAACTGAACAAGTTGAGCAAGCATTAAACAATGCGCAGGCTGTTCAAGACATTTGGGCACGTACGGCTAAAGACACCCGTGCAAGTTACCTACTTCGCGCTGCTGACTTAATGGAAGCTCGCTTAGAAGAACTGATGGTTTTACTTTGCCGTGAAAGTGGTAAAACGTATGCTAATGCTATTGCAGAAGTTCGTGAAGCTGTAGATTTCTTACGCTACTATGCAACGCAAATGATTGATCTAGATGCAAACGCAGAAGTTGAGCCTTTAGGCACGATGCTATGCATTAGTCCATGGAACTTCCCATTGGCCATCTTCACAGGTCAAGTCGCTGCTGCATTGGTTGCAGGTAATACAGTGATTGCTAAACCAGCTGAACAAACGCCATTGATCGCAGCGCAAGCAATTCAGATCTTATGGCAAGCCGGTGTGCCTCAAGCGGCTGTACAGCTGATGCCGGGTCGCGGTGAAACTGTGGGTGCACAACTCAGTGCATCCGAGCAAGTTCAAGGCATCATGTTCACAGGTTCAACTGAAGTTGCTAAGATTTTGCAAAAAACTGTGGCGAAGCGTCTAAGCAAAAATGGTGAAAGCATTCCACTGATTGCTGAAACAGGCGGTCAAAATGCCATGATCGTTGACTCATCAGCACTGACTGAGCAAGTTGTACTTGATGTCGTCAGCTCAGCTTATGACAGCGCAGGTCAACGTTGTTCTGCTCTTCGCGTACTGTGTGTACAAGAAGACAATGCCGATGCTGTGATTCAAATGCTTAAAGGTGCAATGCAGCAACTTCAAGTGGGCAACCCATATCTACTTAAAACAGATATTGGTCCAGTCATTGATGCTGAAGCGCAAGAAAACATTCAAAAGCACATCGACAAAATGCGCCAAAAAGGTCATCGCGTACACCAATTGATGCGTAATGATGCTCAAGACACTGAGATAAATGCAGGAACGTTCATTACACCAACATTGATTGAACTGCCAAATCTCAATGATTTAGAGCGCGAAGTGTTTGGTCCTGTGCTGCACGTGATTCGCTTTAACCAAGGTTCACTCAAACAATTACTTGAGCACATCAACAGCAAAGGCTATGGCCTGACGATGGGTCTACATACCCGTATTGATGAGACCATTCAAACTGTAATGACCCATGCTGAAGTAGGTAACCTCTACATCAACCGCAACATTGTGGGTGCAGTTGTCGGTGTACAACCTTTTGGTGGCGAAGGTTTATCAGGTACAGGTCCTAAAGCGGGTGGTCCAATTTATCTATATCGCCTAATGCAAAACTGTTCTGCGAAAAAGTTGAATAAACCATTTGCAACAGGTGCTGATTTGAACCCTCAAGTCGAGTTCAGCAACTCTGCATTGTTCATTGAATGGGCAGCTAAAACCTTCCCAGCAGTGAAATTGGAAAAAATTGAGAACTTCTGTTCAGGTCATCATTACGAGCTGCAAGGTCCGACTGGTGAAAGCAACCAATACATGGTGATTCCGCGTCATGCAGTGTTGTCATTAGCTGAACAAGAAGTGGATCAGTTACAACAGTTGAATGCGATTTTTGCAGTTGGTAGCCGTCCAGCGGTGCTTGCAGATAACAGCTTTGTGTTAAAACACATGCCAAGCATGCCGAAAGCATTGGCTCAAGCGTTCCATGTCATTAAAGACATCAAAACTGATGCTTTTGATGCGGTATTGCATCATGGTACGACAGCGCAGCTTTTAGCGTTGCAACAGCAGATTGCTGAGCGTCAAGGGGCGATTGTAGGTATTACTCACCTCAGCCCGTCCCAAACTACCATTCCTTTGGAACGTTTTGTGATTGAGCGCGCTATTAGTGTTAACACTGCAGCCGCTGGTGGTAATGCAAGTCTTATGACTTTGAACTAAGCCCAATTTAAACCAGCAGTCCTCATCGGGACTGCTGGTTTATTACTGTGTTTCCTCTATTGCCAAGTCAACATCTCCTGGTCTGTTTACTTGGCATTTTTTATGCGACTCAGTTTGACTCAATCTGCTCGAAAATTTCCGATATAGCAAAGTATCAAACCATCTGTAGCATGAATAAACCCCACGCTTTTGCTGAATATCTTTAGGCTAATTCGGCAAACTTTGTTACCATCTCTTTTTTCTATATGTTTGCGATTTTTACTGCATATGACTTCTTCTTATCAACAACAACTTGACGCCAAAATTGAACGAATTACAGCTCAATTTTCTGAATTCACTCCACCTTCGCTTGAAGTTTTTCAATCTCCTGAAAAAAACTTTCGTATGCGTGCAGAATTCCGTATTTGGCATACCGAAGATGATATGTTTTATGCCATGTTTGAACGCGATGAAGAAAATCAGAAAAAAGTCATTCGTATTGATGACTTCCCAATCGCTGATGCCAGTATTAATCAGCTCATGCCTGTTTTATTGGCAGAATTAAAAAGCAATGATCTCCTCTCAAAACGCCTATTTGAAGTGCATTTCTTAGCGACCTTAAAAGGTGAAATGCTGGTTTCGCTGATTTATCGCTGCCCACTCGATGAACAATGGCAGGTTTTAGCCAAACAACTGTCAGAAAAATTAAATATTAAGTTGATTGGTCGTAGCCGTGGTCAAAAAGTGGTACTCACCGATGAATTTGTGGTGGAAGAACTGCAAGTTTTTGAGCGTAAATATCAGTACAAACAAATTGAAAGCAGCTTTACGCAGCCTAATGCGCAGGTCTGCCAAAAAATGCTCGAATGGGCCTGCAACGCTGCACAGCAATCAAATAAAGATTTGTTAGAACTTTACTGTGGCAATGGTAACTTCACCCTACCGCTTTCCACCCGCTTCAACCGTGTTTTAGCCACTGAGCTGGCAAAGTCTTCAGTATATGCAGCACAGTGGAATATCGAACAAAACCACATCGATAATATTCAAGTCGCGCGTTTATCGGCAGAAGACTTCACGCAAGCCTATAACGGCGAACGCGAATTCCGTCGCTTACAAGAAGCGAATATCGACATGAGCAGCTATGAGTTCGATACGGTGTTTGTTGACCCACCGCGTGCGGGTATTGATGATGAAACCTTAAAATTGATTCAGCGTTTTGAACGGATTATCTACATTTCGTGTAATCCGGACACCTTGCATGAGAACTTAAAAACACTCAGCCAAACCCATAAAATTTCACAGTTTGCGCTGTTTGACCAATTCCCCTATACCCACCATGTCGAATCTGGGGTTTTGCTGGAAAAAATTTAAACAATTTGTTGCAACTTAAACCGTATAAAAAAGAAGCTCAAATGAGCTTCTTTTTTAATTTTCATGAAAAAAGATAAGCTTATATAAAATGCAAGTATTTCAACTGTCATAATAACGTTAATACCTGGCGCTATAATCGGAATTTTTCGACATCGATCGCTGCTTTTATCTCTCACGCTGACTTGCATTATTTTACAGATTGGCTATATTTCACCCTATGTTAGGTTGTAAATGAAGTCTATATGAGTTTTTGGCAAAAGCTGTTTTCGAATGAACAGCAAAACGAGCATAAAAATCAAATTGCTTGTGTTGAAAATGACTGCTCTTGTAAAACCAATGAACAGCTCATCGAAAAGCTTAAAACAGCGACCGATGAAGACGTGATTGTTGGGATTAAAAAAGTATTAGCTTCTCGTGGCTATGGCCGTAAGGAGTTAAATGAACTTCAGCATCGACCTCTACAGTAGTAGAGTCACTGAATATTCATCAAAAAGGCATTTAGATTGATCTAAGTGCCTTTTTTAATGTCTGTAAATCATTCGCCTTATAAAAAACCAAGATATATGAAGCACAGCACACTTTGCACGTTTAAATATTATACAAAGCCTGAATTTTTTGTTACCTTACAGGCTCAATACAAAAATCAATAATGTTTGAAAATTAAAAGGTTAAGTAATGAAAAAACTACTCATAATCAGCACATGTATTACCCTTTTATCTTTAACAGCATGTAGCAAGATGCCGAAAGCTTGTGTTGAGTCTTGGGAAAAAATGGAAAAACTTGCCGAGCAGATGGGTTTGCCTGAAGAACAACTCAAAGAACAAAAAAAGAAATTTGAAGAAGACGTGAAAGCGATGAACACTGAAGAAGCAACACGCATGTGCAGTACCCAAAATTCACTTTTAGGTCTAGTGGATCAATAAACACTACTTCATCTTAAAAGAGGATGCTTGCATCCTTTTTTAATGCGATCACAAAAGCTAGATACTCCTTTCCAATCGGTCTCTTTTATTTCTATCATCGTAAACTCAAATAACCGAAACCCACTAAACAGTCGCTAATTCCCAGCAGAAGCTTTAAAATACAGATAAAAGACAACTGTAATGAATTAGCACGTATTAGGCATGCAACAACAAAAAGTCCACTACCCCTTGGGGGCTCATCTTATAGTCAAACATTTTGGCTATACGCATCACGGCATATATGCTGGGCGTGGACGTGTGATTCATTATTCAGGTTTTGCGCATCTTTTTAAAAAGCATCCGATTGAAATCACCTCCATCGAGAACTTTAGCCACGGACGCAAAATTACAGTGAATCAGTACCAAGACCCCAAATATAAAGGCCGTAAAGTGGTTCGCCGTATGCGCTCACGCATGCATGAAAACAACTACCATCTTATTATCAATAACTGTGAACACTTGTGTACGTGGGCCATTACAGGCATTGAAAGTAGCCCCCAAGTCATCAAAATGATGAACCGGCTCACCACCATTGGCTATGTAAGCTCAATGATGAGTTTCATGAACAGCCTAATGTTAACGCTCACCACCACCTGTTTTGCCTTGGTGCTTTATATCAAAAAGAAATTACGTGATAAGGCCAAACAACAGCTTGGCAACTATTTTGAGTTTAAAGAGGAACGCTCTAAAAAAGATCACTGATGTGAACGCAGTTGAAAAGGCGGAAATTTATCTTCAACCAAGTTGAGCTGGATATCGTATTCAAGCCATGCCTTGGCACCATCTAGCACTGTAGTAAAGCCACCTGTTGCATCCATCACATAATGAATCAGCTCATTACCTTGTAACTCAATGTCATAATTTCGAATGATCACATAGGTATTCATGCTGTCGATTTTTTCAAATACAAAATCCACTTTAGTTTTAGGCGTGCCCCATTCGATGCAGATCAACTCATTTTCAACGACTTGTAGGACATGAGTCGAGTGTGTAATTTGGTATTTATCCCAGGTCCAATCGACCATTGCGCCTTTTTCTAAATAGCCCGAAGACTGACTAAACCAAAACTTGGTGGTTATAAGTGGATCAACAAAAGCGTTAAACACAATATTGACAGAACGGCGAATCAACATCTGAGTTTCGATCACGGTAGTCATTGTTATATCCCTATCACTTTTAAACTTAGTGATAGCACATCTCAACAAACCAATCATATCGAAAATTTGTTATGGCTCAGGCAATCCGCTCATTTTCTGTTATGGATTTGTTCACTGCTTTAACTTAAATTGGCTCTATGCGCACTTACTGGTTCTGGCAAAGATTCATTTAAAGAACTGAGCATTTCGCGCTCTATGCCCCGCACAATAGCATCTAAAGGCAAATCATTTTCCTGAAGCCCGAAGGGTTCTTCTAACTCTGCACTTAGTGCATCTAAACCCAATAATAGATAGGCAATTAAGGCCACGATCACCGGTGACCAAAAACCGAGACTGGAACTCAAACTAAAAGGTAAAATGAGACAGAAAGAGTACACGGCACGGTGTAACAAAACCGAATAAGAAAATGGCAGAGGTGTAGATGAGATACGGTCACAACCAGCGTGAATATCGCCCATTGCCACCGTATGCTTAGTCAACATACTGTAAATAATATCGCTAATCTCACCACGCTTATACAACGCCGCCAGATCTTTCTGCGTAAGCTCTAATAGATATTGCGGTGGATTAATATGCGTAGCCAATACCTCCCACTGCTCTACTGTCAGTTGTACTTTGGCTTGATAGTGGTCATAGGTATGACTTTGCTGCCGTAAACGATCTCGAAGCAAATGACTAAATAACATCACGCGATACATCAAAACTGTACGCTCTGCATCATTTAAGACATAACTATCACGGATCATATGCCGTGCGTTGGCAATCATTGCGCCCCATAGCTTACGCCCTTCCCACCAGCGGTCATAACACGCTGTATTTCGAAAGCTTAAGAAAATCGAAAGAATCACACCAAATACAGTAAACCCAATGACAGGCACTGCAGGAGCTGTCACGTAATGTTGAGTCGCTAGATAAACCAAAAGAGTTGAAATTAAAACACCGACCATCAGTGCCGGAAATACTTTCGGTAAAATGGTGCCGCGCCAAGCAAAAAGTAATGCAAAGCTATTGGTTTTATCTCGAACAATCACAGTGTATTCCTATTGGTTTCGCTACGAAAAGGCTCAACCGAAGTTGAGCCTTATATCTATCCACATCAAGCAAACAGCGCTTATTTAGGCTTAAAGCTGTCTTTTAAGTCTAAAATACGGTTAAACACAGGTTTCTCTGCTGTATGGTCGTATTGATCTGCAACAAAATAACCTTCACGCTCAAATTGGAAACGGTCTTCAGGCTGTGCTTGCGCCAATGCAGGCTCAATCACCGCGTTTACAATTTTCAACGAATCAGGGTTCAAGTTCGCTAAGAAGTCATCACCCACTTCAGGGTCCGACTCTGTAAACAGGCGATCATAAATACGCACTTCAGCAGGAATGCCTTTAGTCGCAGATACCCAGTGAATCACCCCTTTAACTTTACGACCTTCTGGATTTTTGCCCAAAGTTTCAGGGTCGATTGAACATTTCAACTCAACCACTTTACCGTTTTCATCTTTAATCACTTCATCACACTTAATGACATAAGCATGACGTAGACGAACTTCACCACCCGGAATTAAACGCTTGAAGCCTTTTGGTGGTTCTTCTTCAAAGTCTTTACGGTCAATGTAAATTTCAGAGGTTAACGGAATTACACGCTCACCCATGTCTACATTTGGATGACGTGAATGAGTTAAATCTATATCGTTAGGCAAATTTGTGAGTGTGACTTTGAGTGGATTCAATACTGCCATACCACGAGCAGCTGTATTTTCCAAAGACTGACGGATGCAGTATTCAAGCATTGCAACATCAACAATACCATCTGACTTCGACACACCAACACGCTTACAGAAGTCACGTAGGCCTTCTGGGGTAAAACCACGACGACGCATACCTACAACGGTTGGCATACGTGGGTCATCCCATCCATTGACATAACCACCTTCAACCAATTTACGCAATTTACGCTTAGAGGTAATGGTGTAGTCGATATTTAAACGGCTAGATTCATACTGACGTGGTACTGCTTCCGAGTGAACTTTCTCAACCACCCAGTCATAAAACGGACGGTGGTCTTGGAATTCCAAAGTACACAGTGAGTGAGTAATGCCTTCGATTGCATCGGATAATGGATGCGCATAGTCGTACATTGGGTACATTTTCCATTTATCACCTGTTTGGTGATGCTCTGAATGGAGTACACGGTACAAAATAGGGTCACGCATATGCACATTTGGAGATGCCATATCAATCTTGGCACGCAGAACAGCTTCACCTTCCGCAAACTCGCCATTGTTCATTTTTTCAAAACGCGCAAGGTTTTCTTCAACTGAAGTATCGCGGTAAGGCGAGTTTTTACCCGGCTCAATAAAGTTACCGCGGTTCAAACGGATTTCTTCAGGGGACTGCAAATCAACATAAGCATCACCCTGTTTAATCAGTTGAATCGCCCATGCATGGAGTTGATCAAAATAGCTTGACGCATAGCGCGGTTCGCCATTCCACTCAAAACCTAACCATTTAACATCATTGGCGATCCCATCTACATATTCTTGTTCTTCTGCATCTGGGTTGGTGTCATCAAAACGTAGGTTACAAAAACCATCAAACTCGTTGGCAATACCAAAGTTTAAGCAAATTGCTTTCACGTGACCAATGTGTAAATAACCATTCGGCTCTGGCGGGAAACGCGTGACTACTTTTTGCGTACGACCTTCAGCCAAATCTTCGGTAATCACTTGGCGAACAAAATCTAAGCCTGGCTGTTGTTCTTGCTGCGCTGCGACAGAGGCGTTGTTACTTGGTGTCGGGTTATTTGGCAGTGTTGAAACAACATCATTCGGCTTCATAGTTTAAAAATCACTTTGATGAAAAAAATTAAGGAAAAATAGGGTCCTGCTATACGAGCATAATTCTAACTGATCTATCAGTCGATTTATGAATATTTTACAGCCCCTTAAACGATATTTGATCTATTTTACAAAGAAAATAACGTTTTTACTTGCCTTGTAGTTTACAGTTTGCTTATGCTTCTCACAACCAAAAAACCCATGGCTTTGATGTCCATGATTAGGAGATTACACAATGAGTTTTCCTCAAGTCGAATTAAACACCAATAAAGGTCGTATTGTTCTTGAACTTAACAACGAAAAAGCACCAATTACTGTTGCTAACTTCTTAGAATACGTACGTGACGGTTTCTATGACGGCGTAATTTTCCACCGCGTGATCGATGGTTTCATGATCCAAGGTGGTGGTATGGATGAAAACTTCAAAGAAAAAGCAACACGTGATGCAATTGAAAACGAAGCTGATAACGGCTTAACCAATGACCTTGGTACAATTGCAATGGCGCGTACACAAGCACCTCACTCTGCATCTGCTCAGTTCTTTATTAACGTGGGTAACAACTCTTTCCTTAACCACTCTGGCAAAAATGCACAAGGTTGGGGTTATGCAGTTTTCGGTAAAGTAACTGAAGGCCTAGACGTAGTAAACGAAATTAAAGGTGTTCGTACTGGTAACCGTGGCTACCACGCTGACGTTCCACTAGAAAACGTTGTGATTGAATCTGCTAAGATCATTTCTGAGTAATTTTTAAATCCTCCCCAGCCCTCCTTTGATAAAGGAGGGAGCTAGACTCTCATTCGAACATGAGATTATCCTCCCTTTTAAAGGGAGGTCGGGAGGGGTTTTTAAAAGGAAACTTCCGTGACCTATTTGTTTATCGCTGATTTACACTTGTCACCCGATCACCCTCGACTCGTTCGGGGGTTTTTAGATTTATTAGAGGCTTATAAGAACAAGAATACCCAACTGTATATTTTAGGCGACTGGTTCAATGCATGGATTGGCGACGACTACACAGCCCCTTGGCTAAATGAAATCATTCGCGCTTTAAAGCAATTTTCAAATACAGGCAATCACATCTATTTCTTAACAGGTAACCGTGATTTTGCCTTAGGACAGCAGTTCCTCGACCAATTTAATGGCCAACTGTTAGCTGAAGTTTGCACACTCAAACTTTCAGATCACACCATTCGTATTGAACATGGTGATTTGCTCTGCACGGATGACGTATCCTATCAGCGTTTTCGTAAAATTATCCGCAATCCACTTCTGCTGAAGTTTTTAAAAAGTACACCGCTTGGCTTTAGACAAAAACTGGCCAATGGGTTCCGTAAAAAAAGCCGTCAAGCACAACAGTTTAAAAGCTATGAAGTCATGGATGTGAATCAAGATGCTGTTCAAGCAGCATTAAGCAATGCGGATTTACTGATTCACGGACACACGCATCGTGCCAATATTCATGATATTGATGGGAAAAAGAGAATTGTACTCGGTGACTGGAAAGAAGATTCCGCTCAGATTTTAGAAATTAATGCGAATGATCATCTACAAAATTTGGCATTAAAAAAATGGCAGTATTAATGCCATTTTTTTACTATACCAATCAATATTATACATAATGCTAACTCAAGTACTTATCGTCTTAGTTCAACTCATTTAGACGATACAATTGATTAACACCGGTATAAAAACTCAAACCATCTAAGTTCATTGGAAGAGTTTCGCCAGATTCAAGTTGAATCATATGCCCCACTTCAACCCAGATTAAACCGTGATTTGTATTCTGTTGACGTTTAAGTGGCACCAATTTTACATTGATTTCACTACCATTTACGGCTGTAGCAACACGCCATGTATTTAAAGTTGTCAAAATTTTAACTCACTAAGTGAGCTTTTTGTGATGGAACAAAGAGATTAATAAAACGGGTTTTGAATAATAATTCTGTAGTTACAATGATGATATTCAAGTCAAATGCCTGAACTCAGATAGATCACAATCAGCTATATCATAGAAAAGTAGGAACAATACCTACTCGTAGTCTTCATTATACTAGGTTGTCAAGATTTAAGCAAAAGTAGCTCACTTTGGGTAAATACTAGCATAAACCAGAAAATGATTTGTTTAAGGCACATCGGTATTTTGATCTTTTAAATTTTTAATTTCACGAGCCAACTTATAATTCCAAACCATGACAGCCACAGCAATCACTAGAAACTTAAAATTCCATTCACTATATTTTTGATATTCCGACACAATAATTAAAATACTCAAACCAAAAATCAACACCGTAAAAACTTTCGTTAAAGACTGTTGTCGGATTTTAGCTTTGATATTTTTAGGTTCTAGATCAAACATTTATACAGTATGTTCATTATTTTAAATGAAGTAATTCAACCACTTTATAGATTTGATTGCAACGCAATTACTATCTCAATGTCACATAAAGACAAAACGAGTAACTTACACCCAGCTTTGATTACATACTAACTGCCTCCCCCGTAGAAATTGAGTAACACACTCGTTATTCAATAATGATAACGAACTAAGTCTGTATGCCTTTTTCAACTAAAATCTAAGTCTGTTCGAGTTGTAGCGTGATCACAAGTCTCCTTTCATCGGTTAGAATGAGACATCAACAATAAATCGAGCGTGATTATGGATCTTCTAAATATTTCAAAAAGTCGTTACACCACCAAAGCTTATGACCCAAATAGAAAGATCCCTCATGAACAGTTTACTCGATTATTAGAAATTCTCCGCTTAACGCCATCGTCTATCAACATCCAACCTTGGCATTTTTTCATTGCAGAAAACACAAACGCCAAAGAACGAATTGCAAAAGCACTGGTGGGTAAATACGCATACAATGCTCCCAAAGTACTAGATTCATCACATACAATTTTATTTTGTACCAAAGCCGATATTTCTGAGCAACATTTGGAAAATTTATTGCATCAAGATGACCTACATGGTCGTTTTAAAGATGATGCCGCTAAGCAAGGCCAAAAAGACAGTCGTTCAGGTTATGTCAACTATTACCGCAATGAAAAAGGTGATGTACAGCGTTGGGCTGAAAACCAAACCTTTATTGCTTTAGGTCAAATTCTATTGGCTGCAGGTATTGAAAAAATTGATGCTACACCGATTGGTGGTTTTGATGAATCCATTATTAGTGAAGAGCTAGGTTTAACCGAACAAGGTCTAGTCCCTTCTGTATTGCTCACACTAGGCTATCGGAGTGATGCCGACTTCAATGCAAAATTGCCAAAGTCTCGTTTAAGCAAAGAAGATATTTTCACACAGCTGTAATGCTATTTGTATATAAAAGGGACTTCAGTCCCTTTTATATTTTGGGCCTGAAAATTGCTTCATCATGTTCAATGTCAAAAACAAAAAAAGTGAGGTTGCTGATGTCTGTTAAGCCCAATATACCGATGAAATTTGAATGTGCACATTGCAATAAAATCTATTTAGGTCAGTATCAACATATCATGCGCCCTCACTATCCCGATTGCCCTAGATGTGAGCAACCAGGGCTGTTATTAGGGATTGCAGTAATTGAAGATCTGCTCAAACACCCTTTTTCCTTTGTGCAGAACTATTTTAAACAGACATTGCGTAAGCTAAACAAGCCACGCTTGTGATACCCAACACCAGTCCGATGGCTGTTGCGAGTTTGAGCTTTTCTTTAAAGAAAAGTAGTCCGCTGAATACGCCTAACAGCACCACCATAATATTCATGCCTGCAAAGACCACCGCTGGGCTGTCCTTGAGTAGCAGATGAGCTTTGACATAAAGTGCGATATTGGCAAAGTTCAACACGCCAAGCCATAGGCCTGCCACGACGTTCTTGGTTAAACCGATATTTTTCGTGGTCACAGCAACATAACCGACTGACAATAAAAACGCACAAATAAACATCAGGTTTAACGCAACGGAAAACTGTACACCCAGCCCTGTTGTATATTTGAGCAAGACATCAATCAGCGCATAACCAAACCAGACTAGTGTTAAATACCATACGGCCTGTTTTTGACCTTCTCCACCACCAGAGGTATTGGTAAATAAAATGCACATCACGGCGGAAAGCCCCAAGACCACCCCAACAATTTTGAGCTGATTAAACTGTTCTTGAAAAATAAAATAAGCCGCGAATAAAGACAAAATCACCGACAAACGCTGTGCGATTTCTGTTTTGACAATGCCTGCATATTGTAAAGATTTAGCTAAAAATAAAAATACACTCGGCAACAAGACACCAAGCGCGACAATCAGCCACCACGGAGTATTTGAAATAGAAACGTGGCTTAGATCAGGTTTAAACCAGAAGTAACACAGTAAACTGGCTGAAGCATAGTTCCAGCTAATCATCTGGATCGGATCAAATCCTTTGTTTTTACCCCATTTTAAAAGAATGGAGACCACCACACTACAACAGGCCGCAGCAAATATCAGTTCCATAGCACACTCTTATTATTGTCGCCTCGAATATAAACACACATAGAAAAGCCCACATCAGGGTGGGCTTTTCCAATATAAATGATTCAAAAAGAATTATTTATAACGATCAACCATTTTCTCTAAAGAAATTGGACGAATCTTATCGGCATTACCCGCAGTACCAAATGCTTCATAACGGTCAACACAAATTTGTTTCATTGCGTCTACAGTTTTCGCGAAGAATTTACGAGGGTCAAATTCACTTGGTTGTTCAGCCATCATACGACGCATTGCACCAGTCGATGCTAAACGCAAGTCTGTATCGATGTTGATTTTACGAACACCGTGCTTGATTGCTTCAACCAATTGCTCAACAGGAACACCATAAGTTTCTTTGATGTCGCCGCCGTACTGGTTAATGATCGCTAACCATTCTTGTGGTACAGAGCTTGAACCGTGCATCACAAGGTGGGTATTTGGCAGCGCCGCATGAATTTCTTTAATACGATCAATCGCCAAAATATCGCCTGTAGGTGGACGAGAGAACTTATATGCACCGTGTGAAGTACCTACTGCAATTGCAAGTGCATCGACATTGGTATCTGCAACGAACTGACGTGCTTCTTCAACTGAAGTGAGAAGTTGAGAATGATCGAGAACACCTTCAGCGCCTACACCATCTTCTTCACCTGCCAAACCAGTCTCAAGGCTACCTAAACAACCGATTTCACCTTCAACTGAAACACCGCATGCATGCGCCATTTGTACTGTACGACGAGTTACATCAACGTTGTATTCATACGTTGTTGGTGTTTTACCGTCTGCACCCAATGAACCATCCATCATCACAGATGAGAAGCCCAATTGAATTGAACGTTGGCAAACGTCTGGATCTGTACCATGGTCTTGATGCATTACCACTGGAATGTGTGGCCATTCTTCAATTGCAGCCAAAATAAGATGACGTAAGAATGGAGCACCTGCATATTTACGCGCACCCGCTGATGCTTGTACGATAACAGGTGAATTTGTCGCATCTGCTGCAAGCATGATTGCGCGCATTTGTTCTAAGTTGTTTACGTTGAATGCTGGTACGCCGTAAGCATGTTCGCCGGCGTGATCCAAGAGCTGGCGCAATGAAATAAGAGCCATAATGTCCTCCCAGTTGATGCGACATATTCTACATGCTCAAAGGTTTCAATTCAGCAACAAATAACACTATTTAAAAAAAATCCCCGCAATTGCAGGGACTTTTTACAAAATTCGCGTGTATTTAGTGTGCTGTAGCCGCCGAAGCCTCTACCGCAGGATCCGCTGTTGCAGCATCTGCTGGTGCATTTGCAACTTCAGCTGGAATGTCTTTGTTCTTTTCATCCAACTCTGGCTGATCAATCGCATCAATTGCCGCTTGTTGTTCAGCCGTTACAGCTTCTTCAACTGCTGCTGTTTCAGATGCCGCAGCGGTTTGCTCTGGTGCTTCATTTTTCTTACAAGCAGTCAGTGCCAATGGTGCTAACAAAAGTGCAGCAAGGGTCATTTTTAAATTCATAATGTTTTCCTAGAACAGATGATTTAATGCCCTATAGTTTATTTCAGCATTATTTCATTTTCATGACTGAATGATGAATAGATTTGTTAAGCCCATAAAAAAAGGTTGACCGAAGTCAACCTTTTTACAACAGCATGAGCACACAATAATTATTGTGCACGCTCTATGAGCGCTGCAACTGCTGGAAGTGTTTTACCTTCGACAAACTCAAGGAAAGCACCACCACCAGTTGAGATATAACCGATTTTGTCAGCAACTTCGTATTTATCTATAGCAGCTAAAGTGTCACCACCACCTGCAATAGAGAAGCCAGCAGATTCAGCAATTGCTAAAGATAATGTTTTAGTGCCTTCGCCAAATTGATCAACCTCAAATACGCCCACTGGGCCATTCCAAAGAATCGTTTTTGACGTTTTTAAAATGTCTGCAAATGCTTTTGCTGTTTCTGGACCTACATCCAAAATCATGTCATTGTCAGTCACATCTTCAACTTTTTTCACGACTGCTTTAGCAGCAGCCAATGAACCCAAGAAATCTGCAAAATCGATTTCAGAAGCATCAGCTACTACAACATCCGTTGGAAGCGGTACAGAAACTTTTGCCGCAATTGCTTTTGCTGTATCAATCAAATCATTTTCACACAATGATTTACCAACATTGAAGCCTGCTGCTGCCAAGAACGTATTGGCAATACCTCCACCCACGATCAATTGATCACAAATATCAGAAAGTGATGTCAACACATCTAACTTAGTCGATACTTTAGAGCCTGCAACAATCGCAACCATTGGTTTTTCAGGTGTTTGTAATGCACGACCAAGTGCATCTAACTCAGCCGCCAATAAAGGACCAGCAGCTGCAACTTTCGCTAAACGTGCCACGCCTTCAGTTGATGCTTCTGCACGGTGTGCTGTGCCGAATGCATCCATCACAAATACATCACAAAGTGCTGCGTATTTTGCAGCAAGTTCTGGGTTATTTTTCTTTTCACCTGCGTTAAAACGACAGTTTTCAAGGAGTACCACTTGACCTGCTGCAACTTCAACACCGTCAAGGTAGTCCGTCACTAATTGAACGTCTTGACCCAATGCTTCAGTCAAATACGCAGCAACAGGTGCTAATGATTGTTCTGGTTTTGGCTCACCTTCAACTGGACGACCAAGGTGAGAATAAACCATTAGGGCTGCGCCTTGTGCTAACGCTGCTTTAATTGTTGGTAAAGCGGCACGTAAACGTGCATCGCTTGTAATCACACCATTTTTAACAGGAACGTTTAAATCTTCGCGAATAAGAACACGTTTACCCGTTAAATCGAGGTCAGTCATACGCTGAAAATTCATGTAGAGCTCTCTTTCTATATATAAAAATCGCGTCGATTTTAAATGATTATGCAGAAAAAGGTTAGCTTCTTTTGCAGAAAAGCAAACGAAAGGCAAAGTTTTGCTATCATAGTGAAAAGTCTCACTAGATTTAGCATTTATGTCTATTCATCCTGATCCAAATCTAAACCGTTTAAACGTTTTGGGTGAACCTTTAGCCAGCTGTTGTTATTCCCCGATCACGGGATATTTCCGTAATGGCTTTTGTCATACAGCACCTTCCGATTTGGGACAACACACGATCTGTGTCGAAATGACCTCTGAGTTTTTAAATTTTTCTCAGCGAGTGGGTAATGATCTTATTACCCCTGTGCCTGAAGTTGACTTTCCAGGTCTACAACCTGGTGATTTTTGGTGTATCTGTGTGACCCGTTGGGTAGAAGCTTATCAGGCCGGTTTTGCGCCTCCTGTTAAAGTTCAAGCTTGCCATCAAGCTGTACTGTCTTACGTACCCCTAAATGTGCTTATGGAATATGCTGTCGAATGAATACTTCAGAAATTATCTTGGCATCAAGCAGTCAAACTCGTAAAGACCTCATGAATCGTTTACGTCTAGACTACCGCTGCGTTGTCCCTGATATAGACGAATCGCCTCGTGGTGAAATCCATGCCGATGATTTAGCCAAACGATTGGCTTATGAAAAAGCGCACGTCATTGCGTCACAGAACCCTGAAGCAATCGTGATTGGCTCAGATCAAGTAGCATGGCGTGAAGGTGCACCCGATATTTTTATTGGTAAGCCATTGAGTACTGAAAAAGCCATTAAACAACTACAAGCCAATTCGGATAAAATTGTGTACTTTAGTACCGCACTCAGCGTGCAGCAACACTCAACTGGCTTTGAACGTAGTCTAGTTGAACACTATAAAGTCAAATTCCGTAAACTGGGCCTACATGAAATCCAGCGTTATGTTGAAGTTGAACAGCCACTGATGTGTGCTGGAAGCTTCAAGTGTGAAAGTCTTGGTATCAGCTTATTTGAACAAATGATAGGACAAGATCAAACCACGTTGATGGGTATGCCTATGATTCAGTTGTGTCATATTCTGCGTGAATTAAAAGTGCTTGTGCCATAATTATTAGAAGTATTTTTAGTTGGTTCCTCAATAAATTGAACAGCAGCAGATGTTGCTGTTCAATTTTGAGCATTAAATGTAACAACAGCATTAATATAATATATGACCAATCGCTCAAAGCTTTTTAAACGAATTTGCTGAGAGATAAGCTTGAATGAGTCGTTTAAAGTACATTCGAATTAATAAACTACGGTATAGCGTAATGACCATAAAAAGAATAAGAAATGAAAATAGACCAATATTATTAGGGTCAAAGCTACTCACACTTTCCCTCTGTCTAAAGAGATATTTGACAAATAACAATGCCAATACCAAATAGCCATACCACATTTTATTATATAGCGGATGATCTTCAGCGAGACTTTTGGCTTGTCTAAAAAGTAAGATATGCTGATATTGCGGCACCTTAGCCAAATCTTTTGTTTTGTATATCCTATCGATTGAGGATGATTTTTCGCTAATTTGGACTGACTTTTCTCTCTTTCTTTTTGCAATATCTCATTCGCCATTTTCTCGGCGTCTTCTTTACTTAACATTATTTTTCTTCACTATATTTTAGACCTATTATGCTGTAAAAATTTTGATGCCTGCAATCATAACGACTCAGACAAACTTAATTTATTTAAATCAACCAAGCGCATTTAAATAAATCTAACGATACTTGCACATAGGCCTTCGATCATAAGACAATAGTCACAATATTGTTTTAAATTTGCTTAGGCTATTTTCATGTCCCAATCTCTTGATGTTCTTGGCGGTATTACAGCTGAACAATTCCTTGCCGAATATTGGCAAAAAAAACCATTATTGGTCCGCAACGCGCTGCCTGAAATTATCAATATTTTAGAACCTAGCGATATTATGGAACTGGCTTTAGATGAAAATGTCACAGCTCGTCTCATCAAACAAAAAGACCGTGACCCAAATCAGTGGTCGGTAAAGTCTTCACCGCTGTTAAAAGCTGATTTCCAAAAGATGCCAAAACTCTGGACTTTATTGGTTCAAGCCGTAGATCACTACTCTTTTGACTTAGCTGCACTGTGGAAAAAATTTCCTTTTATTCCGCAGTGGCGCCGTGATGACATCATGGTGTCTTATGCGCCTAAGGGTGGCTCTGTCGGAAAGCATTTTGACTTTTACGATGTCTTTTTAGTTCAAGGTTATGGACACCGTCGTTGGCAATTGGGTCAAATGTGCGATGCTGAATCTGAGATTGTTGCAGGCCAACCTTTAAAATTACTGCCTGAAATTGACGTACATTTTGACGAAGTATTAGCGCCAGGTGATCTACTTTATGTACCACCAGGTTTATCACATTTTGGTGTAGCCGAAGATGACTGCCTGACTTTCTCTTTTGGCTTCCGTATGCCAAACGTCACCGACATGGTAGACCGTGTAGGCGATAAACTGTCTGATAACGCGCTATTGCGTAATCCTTTGCTCGATATTGTTCGTGACCAACAAAGCCCGATCGGCCAATTAACACAAAACGAATTGGATTATTTAAAAGCAGAAATTTTGGCGCAGCTACAAAATTCAACTTTGCTTGAAGATGCTATTATGACCTTGATGTCAGAGCCGAAATACCCTGAAAATATTCCTGAAGCTGAAGAAATTGGCACAGGAGATTTAGAAGGTATTTTAGACCAAGGCTATCAGCTGATCTTAGAACCCGCTTCTCGCCTACTTTATACTCACGATGAAGTTGAATTCTTATTTTGGGCCAACGGTGAAGGGCTATGCATTTCGGAGCAATTTGCACCATTACTCAAGAATTTAGCAGATGGTGAAGCACTCTTACTTGATGAAAGCTTATATGATGCCGATATTCTAGAAGACATTGCAATGCTGATGAACGAATCCGTCTTAATGCTACTCCCACCTGACGAAGCTTAAGCAAACCAAGTGCTGAGGAATCTACTCAGCACTTTCTCCCTCACCAAACCTTAAACTGGCAATAATTTTGGTACAGCCTTTTTCAGATTCGATATTGAGCTCAGCACCAATTTTTTCTAAACGCATTTTCATACTGCGCATACCAATGCCCATCCCGTGGTTAAGCACACACTCCACATTAAAACCTACGCCATCATCCTGAATAATCATGACCAAGTGAGTTGTACTTGGATAATACATTTTTACATCAATATGCCGTGCTTGGCTGTGCTTCATAATATTGGTCAAACTTTCTTCAAGCACACGAATTAAAGTCAAACATTGTAGTGCTGTCGGTTGTATTTCCCATGCTTCAGGAATGCTCCAAGTCGCCTCAATGTCCAACTCATCCATGATCTGACTAAACCGATGCCGAACAGGAGCAATCCATAACACAGGATTATCTGGCGTTTTGTTATTGGTTAAAGAACCGCTGTCAATAATTTGTCTTAAATCATCTCGAAGCAATTTGAGGATGGATAAAAATTGTTGATTCGACATGGTGCTGGAGCTCTGATCCACTAAAATCATGGAACGAACCAAAGATGCACCCAAACCATCGTGCAAATCATGCGCTAAATGAATACGCTCTTGTAGACGGACATTTTCAAGCTCTAATTGATGTCGAGCATATAAACTAGAGGACAGATTACTGGTCACAAAGCTCACTCGTTGCTCAAGCTCACTATTAAATCTTTGTATTTTTTTAATATTTTTATCTAAACGTGTTGCGAGAATAATCACAATAAAAAAAGTGATCACCGGTGAGGTATACGGCGACAAAGGCTGATGGTCATTAATATGCCCATCAAAAAGTAGTGAAATATCGTAAAGCATGACGATAAGAATCACACTTAAACAAACCACCAACAAGATATAATCACGGCGCTTGGTCTTATAAGCACGATAAATCACAAAGCAGAATGATGCGATAAATAATGCAATACATAACAGGAAAATCACAGCAAATACGATATTGACCATCAAGCTCGGGATAAACAAGATGGTGACAATACACACTGCAGCAACTAAAAATAAGGTTTTCTCTAACTCAGCAAACTTTGTCTTCACAAAACGCAGTAAGTAAATGCAAAAGCAAACATTGTATAAAACAAAAAAAGTCAGGTTAGTTTTCATGACCCACAAGGAGTTTGGATATGGAAACACTTCTCGGTTGATGACATTCCAAATAAACAAGACCCAAAACAAACAGCTAACAGAAAACCACAGAAATGTCGTTTCATTGCGTCTAAAAAACCAAATGACAAAGCACACCAAACCTAAGGTGGTGGAAATGACTAAATTGACTTGAAACAGTGCTCTCTTGTTCCAAATTCTTTTTTGTTGTTTATCATATGCTGTTGTGATATCAGAAAATTCTAGTTTGCCTAAACCCGGACTTTCATAACTATTACCAACCACATAGACCCAAATGTCATTGTTTTTTTGTTTTAAGCTTTCGACAGGAAGGATCCAAAAACGCGGAGTATTCCAACTTTTTGATAGGGGTTCAACTAAATGCTTATCTTTCCAAAGCAGGTTTCGATTAAAAAAACAGCGCCTGCGCTACTCATGCCTTCCACAGAAAATGCTAAAGGCTGCTTCAGTTCATTACTGTCGTTACAACTCCAATGCCAATTAAAATGGTACCAAACGCCGCCATCGTAATGTGGCCAGCGTTCTGTCCACACGTCAGGGTTTTTAACCTCTACCCATCCCGTCTTCGGAACAACATCGATAGAACTTGTTTTCACCGCAGAAATTTTATCGACATTCACTTTACAGGTTGGACTAACAGCAAAGTTCGTTTGTGCGGAACTGGCAAAACTAAGCGCACACAAACACAGTGTGACAAAAATGCTCAGCCAGCCATTTCTCATAAAATACCTAAAGAACGCGCAGTACTGACTGCTTTGGTTCTTTTTGAAACAGAAAGCTTGCGGTAAATATGCTTAATATGGCTTTCAACGGTATAGCGCGAAACAAATAATTGCTCAGCAATTTCGCGGTTACTCAGGCCTTGTGCCACCAAGTTTAGAATTTCAGTTTCTCGATTGGTCAGTTGATCATAGTCCTGACCATCCAACTGCTCTACACGCTCAGTTTGGGGGGTATTTGAGGTTGAGATTTGATTTAAAATTTCGCGAGCAATAAAGGGATCAATCGGCGCTCCGCCGCGCAAAATACTCCGTATCGACATTAGCACTTCAGCATCATCACGTTCTTTCAGTACATAGCCATTCGCTCCTGCCTTAATCGAGGCAAATAAACTTTGCTGTGTACTCCATGCCGAAATCACCAGAATTAAGGCGCTTTCGTCTATCTCTCTAAGTTTTTCAATTAAGGTAATACCATTCCCATCGGGCAACCCTAAATCAACTAAGGCTAAAGAAATCGGTTGTGATGCAATGATTTGCATGGCTTCAGCTAAATTTTTAGCAAAAATCAGCATATCTTGACTATAGCCCAGCTCCGACAGGATCAGATCTAGGCGCGAGCGAATCATGGCTTCATCTTCCACGATTAAAACAGGTGCAGGCAAAACAGTTTCCTTATTTTTCACTGAAGCTTCCCCTTTTTCTTATCATTCTTCAACCACACTATACCGATGCAAGCTTGGCCTAACCTATCCCTAGAAGTAAGTAATTTATAATTTTTTCTTTTGAACAATAAGCGCTTGTTCATATTCATTTTATATACTTTAAATTCTGAAAGATATCAATCTGTATAAAATTTATCCGTAATTTTAATATTGGATTGCCCCTGCGAATAATAACGGACTTAACAACAATTTATTACTTGTAGATGAAATAGAGACTTGGCACATTAGGTCTAAACAACCAGGAAGGATGCCCAGCCATATGTCTAGCCCTGCTCAATCCATACGGCATAAATTACTCAATACTTTTTTTTCACGGCACTCCATTTGGCTACTGTGTATTTTTATTTTCTTGAGCATTTCTTTTTTTCATTATAGCCATACGCCCATCTATATTAATTATTTTATTTCGGACACTTTACTGAACAGTATTTGGCTGATCACAGGTTTACTAAGTCTTGTTGGCTTGCATGATGTTTTACAAAATAAACATTCGATCTTAAAGAACTATCCGATTATGGGACATTTTCGTTTTATTTTTGAAGATTTCCGCCCTGAAATTCGCCAGTATTTTATTGAGGCAGATCAAGACGCACTGCCTTTTTCACGGATGCAACGCAGTTTGGTCTATCAACGTGCAAAAAACCAAAATGCAGATAAACCATTCGGCTCCATTATCGATGTCTATGCAGACAATTACCGCTTCATGACTCATTCACTGAGCCCATGTACACCTGCTGACCCTAAAACCTTCCGTATTTTGGTGGGCAATTCGCAATGCTCACAACCTTATAGTGCTTCTATTTTCAATATTTCAGCCATGAGTTTTGGCAGCTTGAGTGCCAATGCTATTCGCGCTTTAAATAAAGGAGCACAAATGGGTAGTTTTTACCATGATACTGGCGAAGGCAGTTTAAGTCCGTACCATCTTGAGTATGGAGGCGATATTGTTTGGGAGTTAGGCAGTGGGTATTTCGGTTGCCGTACTCTAGATGGTCAATTTGACCCTGAGAAATTTGCTGTGCAAGCCAAACGACCTCAAGTCAAAATGATCGAAATCAAGCTATCTCAAGGAGCAAAACCCGGTCATGGAGGGATTCTACCAAAAGATAAAATTTCTGAAGAGATTGCCGAAATACGGGGCGTCAGTCGAGATCATGACTGTGTTTCCCCCTCAAGTCACTCTGCCTTCAAAACGCCAATTCAGATGATGCATTTTATTCAAAAACTGCGTGAATTATCTGAAGGCAAACCAGTCGGATTTAAGCTGTGTATTGGTCAACCTTGGCAGTTTATGAGTATTGTCAAAGCCATGCTACATACTCAAATTATTCCCGATTTTATTGTGGTAGATGGTTCAGAAGGCGGTACAGGTGCAGCGCCTATCGAGCTGATAGACAATATGGGCGTACCACTACGTGAAGGCTTACTTTTTGTACACAATACACTGGTCGGTGCGGGTTTACGTGCCCAGATCAAAATTGGTGCCAGTGGCAAATTGGTTAGTGCCTTTGATATTGCCAGTACCATGGCAATTGGTGCAGATTGGGTCAATTCTGCACGAGGATTTATGTTCGCGGTGGGCTGCATTCAAGCGCAAAGTTGTCATACCAACCAATGCCCTGTCGGTGTTGCGACACAAGACAAAGAGCGTCAAAAAGCAATACATGTGCCCACAAAAGCCGAACGCGTTTTGCATTTTCATGACAACACATTAAAGGCACTTTCAGAAATGATTGCTTCAGCGGGCTTAAAACATCCAGCAGAAATTAAAGCACGCCATTTAGCACAGCGCATTAATGACCGAGAAATTCGAAACTATGCGCAGCTGCATTTTTGGTTAAAAGATGGTGAACTGCTATCTTGTGAAAATAAAGATGAAGAGAACTTCTATTTCCGTATGTGGAATATGTCCAAATTAGAACATTTCTAAATAAAAAGGAGGCTCTATCAGCCTCCTTTTTATTTTCGATAAGAGAAATCACAGAATGTTAGTAATATCCACTCGATGAACCCTGCGCATGTAAAAAGGCAGGAATTAAACCTGTTAAGGCCGCGCGAATATCCGAACGTTCATTAATCAATTGATGCGAACCTTCCTCCAACATCAATAAAGTTTGTAAGCGGAACTTCTCACGAATAAACTCAATGTTATAACGCCAGTCTACCGTCTGATCCAGCGCACCTTGGGCTAACCAGACAGGAATGCGGCAGGCTGGGCGCTGCTCCATTTCCAACATCCATTTGGACATAGCCAAAATCCAATCCATACCCATCATACGAGGTTGTAGTGGATCTTTTAAACGGACAAAACGTAAGAACTCAGGGTTATGGTTATTCCGCCTAAAATGACGCGGCACTTGACGTTTAATTCGACGAATAATGCCTAATCCAACCGAGTTATGCCACCAAGCGGATTTTGCAGGTCGAATGAGTGGTGACAACAACAAAACACGTTGCACATAAGGATTTTCACGGCGCTCAGCAAATTCAAGCAAATGATGCATCAAAATTGCACCACCCGTGCTCTGCCCTATGCCTAGCCATGGTTGTGGCAACTGCTCGGCATGTTTAACATAACGTACCACAGCATGTAACACATCTTGATAATGATCAAAATTTTGGATATTCGCAGGTGATCCATCACTGAGTCCATGCCCCGGAAGATCATAGGTCAGTACACTAAAGCCTTGTTCAAGCAACTCTTTAATAATGGGTTGATAAATTCCGCTATGCTCTAAATAACCATGCAACAGACAGACTGAACCTTTGATTTTTTCAATTTTTGGTGCAAAAACTTGGACATGCAGCTTAAACAAAGGCATTTGAACATAACCTTGCCAGTGATCACAGTCCAACGCATCTAAACCATATAAACGACGATAAGACACCATCTCCACCGATGCTTCATACGGCTGGTTTAGATTCAAAGGCATTAAAAGCTGTGGTGTCGTCTCACGGCTCGGCACAGGAAGTTCAAGTTGTTTGAGTACGGAAGGATTTAAAAAAGGAAGTTCAGGCATTATGGAATCTCCCTACAGTCACTCGAACCCAACAGTACATCGCGTATCGTTGCGAGCATTTCATAATTGGCACGGCGACTATGATCATAATTTTGTTCACTTGGACGCCATTGGGTTAATTGGGTCGGCATAGGTGCCTCAATCGGCTGTGTTTCGATACCATTTAAAGCAAATAAACGGCGTGTACGTGGCATGTGATATTGATCTGTAATTAAAATCACTCTAGGCGCACCACCTTTTTTCTGCAACAGCAAAGAGCTAAAGCGCGAGTTTTCGCAGGTATTCATACTACGATCCTCCAATAGTTTCGCATCGACTCCACGCGCCTTTAACCATTTTTGCATATACGGGGCTTCGACACCGCTAAGCACAATGGGCAACTTGAACTGTTGTTCTACTTGTAATGTGGTTTCAAGACGTAATCGTGTATATTCATTCACCACAATATCTTTACGATTTTTGTCTAAAGTTAATCCACCACCCAAAACAACTATGGCATTCGGCATGTTTAATGCCGCTTTTCTTTCTTCATTTTGTGCATGTATTTGTGCAATGTCCTGATAGATTTGTTCATCTATCGGCTCTTCCTCTACAGTCTCTACTTTATGCGTTTTTAAAAAGTCGAGATAATGTTCCATCAGGGCTTTATTTTCTTTGCTATTCAGCTCTAGCAGTTCTTTGACATTTTCAGTCGGGTCAACCTCAGAACTTGCCGTCTCAACCACCAAAGGAATTTGAGGCTTTTGCTCTTTTTCTTGCTCTTCACGCTGTTCAGAAATAATTAACTGTTGCAGTGCTTTATAACGTGCCTGAATCGTGGTTAGGTTTTGCGAATTATGTTCTTTAATTTGTTCTTCCATCAACTGTAAATACGCTTGACGGGCAATCCACAAATCAGAACCTGGTTCTAAGCTCTCTTGCTCACTGAGTGCCGCCATTTTTTGACTTTGTGCTGCAACTTCATTGACATCTACAGGGACAAAGGCATTCAATGTCGCCACAATCAGCTTAGAATAAAAAGGTGTATAAATAAAAATCATTAAACAGCCGAAAAATGCAAACAGCACCGAAGTGATTTGCATTAAACGCACCATTTTATGGGTTTTACTCATACTTTTAACGATCCTGATGAGATTGGATGAGACCCGCCGAATTAAATAGCACAGGCTCAGGTTCCAACAAAACTTTAAATTTATTATACACATCCTGCTGTACTGCACGGTATGTGCTCTGTACATCGTTCAAATCTGCATTGGCATAATTCACTAAAACCAAGGCTTGTTTGGCAAACATCCCGACAACACCGAGCTGCTTACCTTTCCAGCCTGATTGATCTATCAACCAACCTGCTGCAATTTTAACATCACCATTCGGCTGCGGATAATGTGGCAATTTTTCAAATTGTTGGGCTAAAAGGTCATAAGCTTGCTGACTAATAATTGGGTTCTTAAAAAAACTGCCTACGTTAGGAAATTCTTTCGGATCAGGCAATTTACTTTGACGAATCTGAATCACTTGTTGTTGTAAATTAAAAGCAGTGAGCTCATCCCCCACGGCTTGTTTTAAGTCACCATAGCTAATTTTCAAATCTTCTTTTTTCAATAACTTGAAAGTCACATGTGTAATCACATAGCGATTTGGATCATCTTTAAAAATACTATGACGATAACTAAATGCACAGTCTTTAGCTTGAATATCGCTAAATGTTTTCAACTGTCGGTCATAGACTTGCACGCTTTCGATGAACTCACCGGCCTCTACACCATAAGCGCCAATATTTTGTACAGGAGATGCACCGACGAGCCCTGGAATCAACGCCAAATTCTGTAAGCCAAATAAATAATGTTCTGTCGTCCAAAGCACAAAGTCATGCCAAACTTGACCCGCACCGACCCGTATAGTTTTGGTCGTTACATCTTCAGACAGGTTTTCTACGCCTAGAATGTTCATATGCACAACCAAAGCATTAATTTGTGCGGGAAGCAGCATATTACTTCCACCAGATAGAATCATGACATTCAAAGCGTGTTGCTGTGCATAATCCAATGCTTCTACAAGCTCATCTGGACTGTGAATTTGAACATAATGAGAGGCTATCGCATTTAAGCTTAACGTATTAAAAGGTTTAAGCTGTTTTTGTGTTTCGATTTGCATGCACGAACCTTAATTACTGTTCAAATTGTTGTTTAAAAATACTGATCCACGCTTGGCTGCTCGACTCACATTGGTCAAGAACACGTTCAAAACCATCAAAGCCACCATAGTAAGGATCAGGTAATGCTTGCTGCGGATACTGCGCGTCATGTTCAGACATCAGTGCAACTTTAGCGCGGAGAGGTTGAGCACCAAATTCAGTTTGCGCAGTTTGATACAACGCTTGAATATCATCATAATTACGATGATCCATTGCCAGAATTAAATCGAAATGGACAAAATCACGGGTCTGTAACTGTCGTGCGCGTAAGCTGGATAAATCATAGCCCCGTTTTAAAGCATGTTCTTGACTACGCAAGTCAGGTGCTTTGTTGGGATGGTAATTACTGGTTCCCGCCGAATCGACTTCGATGTTGAGCTGATGTGCATCACAAAAATGTCTGAGAACAACTTCTGCCGTGGGAGAACGACAAATATTTCCTAAACAGACACATAACACCTTATAGGGCGCTGTGAATGACATAACCACCTCGAAACAGCTTTATTTTCAAGTGTCTTATGTTAAGTTATTTAGAGGATGAATCCTATAGAAGTACAAAACAATATTGTTGGATAAGATATAAAAAAGGATGCTGATATGAACCAATTTCAATTTCAAACTGTGCCGAATATTATTTCAGGCTTAGGCAGCATTCAGCAACTCAGAGGCATTTTAACAGCACGTCCTTATCAGCATCTGTTATTGGTTACAGATGCAGGCATGTTAAAGCATCAGCTCCATCTTCCCATCTTGGAAATTTTAGAAGATCTCTCTCTGACTTACAGTATTTACAGTGAGGTTGAAGCAGATCCAAGTGAGCAAATTGTTTTAAATGCGGTTGATTATGCCAAACAGCAAAAGGTAGATATCGTTATAGGCTTTGGTGGCGGCAGCTCTATGGATGTTGCAAAAATTATTGCCATCCTCAGCCATCCTGCACAGCAGCAACAGTTATCAGATCTTTATGGGGTAAATAATGCCCAAGCACCTCGCCTACCCTTAATTTTGGTCCCAACCACTGCAGGGACAGGCTCTGAGGTCACACCGATTTCGATTGTCACCACAGGTGAAACGACAAAGACTGGCATCGTAGCACCCGTTCTTTTTGCCGATGTGGCGATTTTGGATGCGACATTTACTGAAAACCTACCGCGTCATATTAGTGCTGCTACAGGCATTGATGCGATGGTACATGCGATTGAAGCTTATACCTCTAAAATCAAGAAAAACCCCTATGCCGACATGCTAGCGAAACAGGCTTTAAAACTGCTGAATCAGAACCTCAGCTTGGTGCTAGAAGATGGTCGAAATTTAGAAGCTCGACAAAATATGTTAGTCGGTTCAATGTTGGCAGGACAAGCCTTTGCCAATGCCCCTGTCGGTGCTGTTCATGCGCTTGCTTATCCATTGGGTGGACATTTTCACATTTCTCATGGACACAGCAATGCCTTAGTGCTGACAGAGGTTTTAAAGTTTAATCTTCCACTAGCTAAGCAACATTATGCAGAACTGATCTGCTGGCTCGACCCAAAAAGTACAGGCTGTACCGATGGTCTTTCTGATCTTTTTGTCGATCATATGCAAAACCATTTAGACCGCAGTGGTTTAACCTTAAAACTCAAAGCGTTGAATGTTTCTGAACATAGTCTAGACCAGCTTGCAACCGATGCTATGTTACAAACACGCCTACTACAAAACAACCCAAGAGAACTGGAGTGGCAACAGGCACGCGAGATTTATCAAGCCATTTACAGCTAAGCCATATAATTAACTTAGGCTATTTATAAGACGATTTTAAGGATAATAACGATGAGACAAGCTGCAAAGACACGTGACCAATTTCATTATTTTCTACCGATTCAAACACGTTGGTCGGACAATGACCTCTATGGCCATGTCAACAACGTCACCTACTATAGTTATTTTGATACTGCCGCAAATGCCTTACTGATTGAAAAAGCAAATTTTGATATCCACCAATCACCTATTATTGGTTTAGTGGTCAACTCAGCATGTAGTTTCTTACATGAGTTGTCTTATCCTGAGATTATTGATGTTGGTGTGACTATTGCCAAAATAGGGAACTCTTCACTCACTTACGAACTTGCCATTTTCAAATTTGGTCAAGAAACTGCTTCAGCTCAAGGACATTTTGTTCATGTCTTTGTAGACCGTGAAACACGAAAAAGCACCCCGATTCCCTCTGAAATGCGGAGTGCTTTGCGCCACTACTTAAGCCATGACATTACTTAAGTTGAATATTGTGTAATTCACCATCAAAAGTTTGTACAAGACCTTTGACCGTGTCTTCGTTTTGCAGTAACTCATGTGCACGTTGAAATGCTTTTTGCTTGCGCTGCGCCTGCATGGTGTACGGGGTAATCGTTTCAACTTCTGCATATTTCACATCAAAACGCGTCTGAGGCCATTCAGCTTTAAGCGCTTCTTCCAAGACATGACGTAATTGGGTGAGGAGTTGCTCATAACGCTGCGGAATCATAAACACAGACTCGGCATTAATTTGCCCAGCCATTAAACCTTGCTGAGCCAATTCTTGTACCGCGGGCGATAAGCCGCTGCTTCTGAACCAGTACTCCCACTTCTCCACCGTCCACTCACCGACTAACTGCTGCGGTTGAAGTTGCAAAATATCTTGCGGCATTAAATCGCCTGATGCAGTTGAAACCTGTTTAGGTTGAACGGGCTCTACAATAGCAGCAACAGTTTGCAGGCTTTCATTTTCTACAACTTGGGTGTCCTGTACGCTATCAGCAGACAGCACTTCATTTGCTAAATCAGAAGACTCTGCTCGCACAGCGGGTTCAGCTATTACTGCGGCAGGTTCAACTGATGCTTCATTTTGAGTTTCTAGGTCTAGCGGTACAATTTCATCAAATAAGAAATCATCACTATTTGGTTCATCGTCATTGCTTTGCGCATTAAACTCGTCTGCCTCATCTAAGTCGAACAGCACTTCATCACTAGAAGGATCGAAAACGATTTGATCAGATTGCTGAGATGAGTCCACTGGTGGTTTATTATCTTCGGCGCTTTCTGAAAGATCGACATCATCAAGTTCAGGCTTAAACTCAGGTTCTGCATTCTGAGTTATTGCAGCATTTTCAAATGCCTCGTTAAGGTCTGTGCCTTGAGCATCTTGCTGCAAAGCTTTTTTCGGATCAGCACTCGGTATTGCCATTTGTTGTACAGATTCAACTACAGCGCTATTGGCCTGAGCCACCAGCACTTCATTCGGTTGTAATGGACGGAACGCCAACATACGCAGCACCGACATTTCAAAGCCTTGCTCTTGGGTGACTGCTAGCTGTAATTCAGCACGTCCTTTACATGCAATTTGGTAATAAAGTTGTAAGTCTTGTGCCGCAATTTGCTGAGACAATTGCATGATTTTTTTATTAATTTCAGCACTATATTTGAGACTAAGTTCTGGCAAATATTGTAGTAATGCCAATTCATGTAAAGTCGAAATCAGCTGATCCAAAACTAAAGATACATCCAGTGCTTGCTGGCGGAATTGCATCAGCAACTCACTCACCCGTTGTTTTTGGTTTTGATGTATCGCAAGGATCAAATCATAAATAATGGTACGGTCGATTAAACCCAACATTTCTTTGACATCTTGGTGCTGGATAGCGCCCTGACCGTAAGCAATCGCTTGGTCAGTCAAAGAAAGTGCATCACGTAATGAGCCTTGGGCAGACTCTGCAATTTGCCAAATTGCATCTTGTTCGGCTTGGATGCTCTCTTTATTTAAAATATTAGCCAGATGCTCGGTAATTTCATCTACAGCCAAAGGGCGTAGTGTAAATTGCAAACAGCGCGAGATCACAGTAATTGGGAGCTTTTGCGGATCTGTCGTTGCAAAAAGGAATTTTACATGTTCAGGTGGTTCTTCCAATGTTTTGAGTAAAGCATTAAAAGAATGCGTAGACAGCATATGTACTTCATCGATCAAATAGACCTTAAAACGACCTTGCGTCGGCGCATAAGGCACATTGTCTAAAAGCTCTCGCGTATCTTCAACTTTAGTCCGTGATGCCGCATCAATCTCAATCAAGTCAATAAAACGGCCTTCATTCACGGCGGTACAGGTTGGGCAAACTTCACATGGTGTCGAAGTCACACCTGTTTCACAGTTCAAGCACTTCGCCAAAATACGGGCAATGGTGGTTTTTCCGACCCCACGCGTTCCTGTAAATAAATAAGCATGGTGCAAACGCCCGCGCTCTAAAGCACTGGTTAGTGCTCGAGAAACGTGGTTTTGACCCACTAGCTCATTAAAATTGCGAGGACGATATTTCCGTGCAAGTACTTGATACATGTATGCTCCTTTTTATAGGCCTAAGCATACTGTTTTTTTGCCAAAGAGTGAATGAATTACTTCACCCCGTTCTCGCATTTCTAAGCTATAAAGCTGATTTAGATCAATAATTCAAAAACCATTAGCTCCATTTTTATCCCACTCCCTATCTCAAGCTATTTATGTATTTAGATTATAGATTTGAAATAAAGTGAGAGCTTTGGAAAAGTAAAAAGATGTAAATATTAAAATGAATTTCTAAAATACAGATATTTAGAAAATTAAGCTGGTTTCACCAAAACAAAATCACTCTGCATTTGATATTTTTTTCCAGTCACATCTTCACGTATTTCTAAAACACGATCTTCTAAATCGACATATAGCAAGTTTCGCGTTGTCACGTTCACTAACTCTACCTTGTGCTGATCTTGAGCATTAAAACGAAGTGGTCCAGTCAAAGTTTCGATTTCATTATGGCCACTCAAACTTTCTCGTTTTAGGGTGTAGGTCATGTTTTCATGCAGCTCAAGTGCAACTGCCATACCCGGACAGTCTTCACAACGGGACAAACACCCCATACACGGCGTTGTCCCCTGATAACTCCCAACCCACGCAGGAATAATCTGCTTTTGTTCTGCCACTTGGAGTTTAGACTGATCATGTTGCGTTTGATTGGCCTCGGAACAACCTAAGAGTAATCCTGTAGCAACCAGCGGGATAAGAATGGGAGCCTTCATGTCACAAATATTCAAAACCTAAACCGCGACGAACATAACATATTTTAGACGATGACTAAATCTCAGCCCCGTCAAAACCAGCCTTTTTTGCCTTTTAAAACCGCATCTGCGCAGCGTAAACTTTCTTGGCTCAAAGCCCAAAGTCGATAATCCCCAGTCAAAGAACCTGTAGCAAAGTTATGTGTATAAGCAAAACTCAAGCCTCGCTCACCATCGCCCCAAGCCCCTGAACCATTAAAGCCCATATGACCAAAACCCTGCTCTGCAGTTTTTCCTAAGGTTAATATACGGTGATAACCCAAGCGCCAATGCATAGGTATCGGCATCACCCGATCTCGATCGGTATATTGCACTCGACTCAACTCAGAAAACACATCAGGACGAATCAACTGCTGACCTTTCCAAATTCCTTTTTGAGATAGCATCGCATACACTTTGGCTAAACTATTGGCTGTAAATACACCATTTGCTGCGGGAATGATCGCCTGAATCGCATCATCCTGATAAAAGCTGACCTTTTTCATACCTTTGGGAATCATGCCATCTTGAAAGTCTTGTGGATCTTGCCCTGACCACTGCATCGCTTTATCAAGCAATGAAACTTTACGCACTTTCGTTGGACTTTTTTGATTTGGTTGGATAGATACAGGACGGACAATGGGTCGTGCGATACGTTTTAATTCAGCACTGGGTGCACCAAAGTAAGCCCCATCTAGCTCAAGTGGCTCAACTAAATAGGTTTGGAAGAGTTTAGTTAAAGGTTTCCCCGTTGCTTTTTCTAAAGCACCACCGACCAGCCAACCAAATGACAAAGGTTGATAGGCAGCATCTTCACCAATTGCAAAGCGTGGTTGCGCCCTTTCAAATACGTCTAACATATGCGTCCAGTCCAACATTTCTGTCGCATCGGCAATGTTATTACGAATATCAAATAATCCACTTTGATGACTCAGCACGTGTCTTAGCGTCATCTTCCCTTTGCCATTTTGGGCAAATTCAGGCCAATAATCCGCAATCGGTTGGTCGTAGCTCAGTACACCCTGACTGACTAAAATATGTGCCAAGGTTGCGAGCACGCCTTTGCCCGTCGAATAACACACCGACATAGTATTGGCCTGCCAAGGAGAATCTACCGCTGCCAAACCCGTATAGATATCGACAACTTTTTCACCCTGAAAATATAAAACACAGGCTGCACCGCCATATGCTGAACGAGCATCCTGTAAACGGCTAAACAGATGGGCAACACTTTGAAAACGTGGGTCAACATAGCCTTGGTAATGGTTCGGATTCGCTTGTAAATATTGTTTTAAAATTTTCATTTACACATCCTTGTATTTTTAAGCGGACATAAAAAAGCCCAGTGTAATCTAAACTGGGCTTTTTAAAATTATAGTGCTTTGACCTGTCCCGTCACATGCGGTTTTTGATTCTTACTATTTCGAATTAAGAAAGCGGTATTTACACCATCTGTAGCAGTCATAAAATCGACTGTTGATGGTAAATACATCGGCAGTTTAAACCAAACATCCGCTTCATAAGCATCAGGCAATGTGATCGAAGCCAACGCTCGCGCCTTACTCCACATGCCATGCGCAATGGCTTGTTTGAAACCAAAGGCTTTTGCTGTCACCGCATGAATGTGGATGAGGTTGAAGTCGCCCGAGGTCATTGCATAACGACGGCCTGTGTTTTCAGAGACTTCCCAGACTGCATTCGGCTGATAATCTGGAGTCGTTGCTTCAACTAATTTTGGTGCTGTTTTACCATCGGTCTTTTGACGTGCTAAATACGTGGTCAATGCTTCAACCACCACTTCATTGCCAACTTTCACCGTGGTAATAAAATCAAACTGAACACCTTTATCATGTGGCTCAAGCGCGCCATATTTACATGATAAAGTGAGGGTTTCATTGACGCCAACTTTACGCATTTGTTTGACTTGATTGCGAATATGTACCAAACCTAGCACAGGAAATGGAAACGGCTCTTGCCCCATCATGTGCATTTGTAAGCTTTGTGATAATACGGCTAAATAAATCGCAGGAATATAACCATTATTTTTAAAGCCACACACTTGGTTATAAGCTTTCAAATGCTTTTGATCGACGTTAAAAGAATCCACCACATACTCAACCTGCGGTAAGACTTTTTCACCTTTTGGCTTTTTAAAGATCAAACCTTGAATGACTTTCGGATAAGCCATATATGGTTTTGGAAGTTGACTAAAATGGCGAGTCTTCATACTGAACCTTTGAGAAGTTTTTATTTCAATATTTTTGAAAGCTCCTTCTCCCTCAGGGAGAAGGTTAGGATGAGGGAAAAATACCATCCCACTTATAATATAAAGAATTTATCCCCCTCTAAAGGAGAGATAAATTCAAGCTTTTAAATTAAGCACCCAACAAGCTTTGACCACAAACACGTACCACGTTGCCGTTTAAACCAGTCGATGCTGTCGCTGCAAATAAAGCAATGGTTTCAGCAACATCTACAGGTAAACCACCTTGGCTCATCGAGTTCATACGACGACCCGCTTCACGGATTGCAAATGGAATTGCAGCGGTCATTTGCGTTTCAATGAAACCTGGCGCAACCGCATTGATGGTAATGCCATTCGTCAAAGTTGGAGCAGTAAATTTAACTACACCAATTACACCTGCTTTCGACACAGCATAGTTGGTTTGACCTAGGTTACCTGCAATACCTGAAATAGATGATACACAAACAATACGACCATTGGCATTTAAACCCTCGTTCGCAAGTAAATAATCATTTACACGTTCAATTGCAGACAGGTTAATGTTAATCACCAAGTCCCAAAGCTCAGGCTTCATATTTGCCAACGTTTTGTCGCGGGTAATACCTGCGTTATGCACGATGATGTCTAAACCACCTTGAGCAGCTGCCGCAGCTTTAATTTTTTCACCTGCATCGTTTGCTGTGATATCAATTGCCAGTGTTGAACCACCGATCTCATCTGCAACACGGTCAAGATCTGCTTGTTGCTGTGGCACATCTAAACAAATCACATGCGCACCATCACGTGCCAAGACATGTGCAATCGCTTCACCAATACCACGGCTCGCACCTGTCACTACAGCAGTTTTACCTGCCAATGGTTTAGCCCAGTCGACATCTACAACAGCAGCTTTAGAAACACGAATCACTTGACCAGAAACATAAGCAGAACGTGGTGATGCTGCAAAACGTAAAGTTGACTCAAGATTTGCCTCTGCACCTGCATCCACATAAATCAAATGTGCTGCAACACCCTTTTTAAACTCTTTACCGACAGACTTCACGAAGCCTTCAAGCGCGCGCTGTGCAATCGCTTTTTTCACACTACCCGCAGTTTCAGGTGTCGTACCTATCACAATCACACGACCAGAAGCAGCCACTTGACGTGCGATAGGGTTAAAGAAGTTATATAACTCATTGAGTTGTTCTGATGACTCAATGCCAGATGCATCAAAAATAACAACTTTGAATTTAGACTCTTTGTCGCCTGCATTAAATGCGCTTAAGTTTAAGCCCACTTGAGCAGCAGCTTGCTGTAACTGTGCATTGTTACCTGCATAGCTATTGGCGTGAACATTTGCCAAAACTTGCGCAATTGCACCAGACAATGAACTGTTTGTTGCTGCACCCAGTAAAACAGCACCTTTAATCACAGGCGTTGCTGACTCAAAACGGTCTAAAAAAGTTGGTGCAGGTAAACCCAAATTTTTAATGACAAATTTACCAATCGGAGATTTTGCGAATGTTTGGTATTGATCAGTCATGTTTTTATCTCTCATACAAATTAATTGTTGATGGATTCAAAGATATCCTTTTAACTTCAAAGTGATGTCTAGAGTCTTATATTTCAATAGTTCCATCGGTTTCTATAGAATCATACTTGAGTTATAGATGATATGTCTTGACCTGAAAGCCTGTTGCAATGTCATTCTAGTCAATTCAGCCCTTTTTATAATATGCTAATGTACACCCTAAGAATAGATTAACATGCTTGGAAAAGCCTTATGAGCAAAACAACTCAAGAAAATCCAGCAGTGGAAAATTCTGCTACGGAAACTGTGTCAAATACATCAAAAAGTACATCTCGTAGAACTAAAAGTACTGGCACAACAACCCAATCAGTAAATAACACGACTAAGCCGACTCGCACTCGTGCTGCGTCAACTCGTAGTAAAAGCCCCGCTTCTTCTACAAATGCTTCAAAACCAAAAACTCAAACTGCTGTTCAACAGGATCAAACCATGAGTCAAAACACTGTTCGCCGCGTGGCTATTATCGGTGGTAACCGTATTCCTTTCGCTCGCTCAAATGGCGCATATTTCACCGCTTCAAATACAGATATGTTCACAGCAGCGCTAAACGGTCTTGTTGAACGTTTTAACCTTCAAGGTCAACGCCTTGGTGAAGTGGTTGCTGGTGCGGTACTTAAACACAGCCGTGACTTTAACATGACCCGTGAATGTGTACTAAACACGGCACTTGCACCAGAAACACCTGCTTACGATATTCAGCAAGCATGTGGTACGGGCTTACAAGCAGCATTCTTAGTTGCGAACAAAATCGCACTGGGCCAAATTGAAGTGGGTGTGGCTGGTGGTGTAGATACGACTTCTGATGCACCAATTGCGTTTGGTGATGGTTTACGTAAAGCATTGCTTGAACTCAACATTGCAAAAACGGGTAAAGACCGTTTAAAAGCTTTAACTAAAATCAACCTAAAAGACTTGATGGATGCGCCGAAAAATGGTGAGCCACGTACAGGTCTTTCTATGGGTGATCACCAAGCGATTACTGCGCTTGAATGGGGTATTGCACGTGAAGCACAAGACGAACTTGCTGCATCTTCACACCAAAAAATGGCTGCGGCTTACGAAGAAGGCTTCTTCGATGACCTGATCACACCATTTTTAGGTTTAGAGCGTGACAACAACTTACGTGCTGACTCTACTGTTGAAAAACTTGCTAAGCTCAAACCAGCTTTTGGTAAAGGCGATGCACGTACCATGACTGCGGGCAACTCAACACCACTTACGGATGGTGCATCTTGTGTGCTTTTAGCGTCTGAAGAATGGGCGAAAGCAAACGGTCACGAAGTGCTTGCTTACTTAACCTTCCAAGAAACAGCTGCTGTTGATTTCGTTGAGAAAAAAGAAGGCTTATTGATGGCACCTGCTTATGCAGTTCCACGTATGCTTGAGCGTGCTGGCATTAAACTTCAAGACTTCGACTACTACGAAATTCATGAAGCATTTGCATCGCAAGTTCTTTCAACATTGAAAGCTTGGGAAGATCCAAAATTCTGTAAAGACCGTTTAGGTTTAGATGCTCCACTCGGTTCAATTGACCGCACTAAACTCAACGTAAAAGGTTCTTCACTCGCAGCAGGTCACCCATTTGCTGCAACGGGTGGCCGTATCATTGCTACTGCTGCGAAGCTGATTAACCAAAAAGGTTCAGGTCGCGTACTTGTTTCAATTTGTGCTGCAGGTGGTCAAGGTGTAACAGCGATTATTGAAAAATAATCTCGCCTTCGCCGTTAAAAAGCACCTCTTTTGAGGTGCTTTTTAACTGGTCAAAACCATCAATTTGCTCTATAGATAAAAAATAAAATAACCAAATACAAAAATATGCGAAATTCATTCCCATTATTGGCTTACCTCAATACACCCATTCGCTATTATTATTTTTACCTCATTCCCTTAGGACTAGCACTCCTTATGGTCAGTTTTGATGTTCACTTTCAAGGCGTGTTTCCAAGTACCATCGCATCCAACTTATCCAGTCCACATAAATTTCTCAATGACTTTTTTGGTATATGTACTTTCATATGCATTGCCCTTATTTTTATCAATTATTTTCGAGTACAGCTCAACAGACAACAAATCCAGCACATTAAACTACACTACGCAAAACTGAATACACAGCAACGTTCAATGTTTAGCCCGTTAGGCTTATTGTTTTTTATTTTTATGTTGCTCTTTTTCTGCTTAAGCTGGTTTTTGATCAGTGATGAAATCCCATACACAGATTCCAGTACAAAGAAAGGCGCAACCATGGTCTATCTAAAAGGCTTTGCTCATCCGTATATTATCGCTGTAGTGAATAGCTTACACTATGCCCTCACGGTTCTTTTTGCCTTGATGACCCCTTATATTTTCAATGTTAGAAAATTCACATAAGAATCACTGCACATTAAAAAATAAGCCACGACATTGCGTGGCTTATTTTTTAATTTGAATATTGTGCTTCAGGTTGAATACCCAATTTCGCTTCCAGCATGTCATAACACCACTGGAAGATAAAGGTATAAACCAAAATACACATGGTTAAACTGAAGTCGAGCACGATGGCTTGCCAAATACTCATTTGCATTGCATATGCGACCATTGGGATGGTTGCAAGCATCAAACCACCTTCAAAACCAATCGCGTGAAGAACACGCACGCCGATGGTTCTTTTTAGCTTTCTTTTCGCTTCAAACTTTTCAAAAAAATGGTTAAACACCATATTCCATATGACCGAAGTGACAGCCATGGCAATACCGAGTACACCTGTGACTTCTAAAGGCATATGGAATATGAAACTTAAGGCAACAGCAATGATCACCAATAGGATGATTTCATAGCTGAGCGCATGAATAATCCTTCTTTTGGAAATCAACATTTTTAATTACTCTTTCATGATTGGATGTTGGCTATTTTATTTTTATAATATTGATTAATCGAGTTAGGTTCTTTCAATAAAATTGAAAAATAGAGAATTATGAATATCAATCAAGAGCAACTGATTATTTTTAAAACCGTGATTGAGTCAGGCTCATTTTCAGCTGCTGCACGCAAGTTGGGTAAAGTACCATCGGCCGTGAGTATGTCAATTGCTAACTTGGAAATAGACTTAAACTTACAACTCTTTTTACGTGAAGGACGTGAGCCCACAGCAACAGCACAAGCAATCACTTTGTACGAAAAGACCGAGCAACTGCTGACCGAAATGAATCAATGGAAACAGCATGCCTATGCCCTAAGCCATGGTTTGGAGTCCTCGCTCAACATTGTAGTGGTATCTGAGCTTCTACATATGCAATGGATCGACTACATCGCGATATTAGAGGCCGAATTTCCCAGTCTACAAATCAATATTTTTTCTGCACCTCAAGAAGATGCGCAGAAAATGTTACTCAACGGCACAGCACAACTGGCGCTAATGTTTGAACGTGAGCAACTGGAAAGCAGCGAACAGTTTGTAGAATTAAAACTCGAAACTTTAGTTCCCGTCGCCAATAAGGACTTTATTCTGGCTCAATTTCCACAAGTCAGCTTTGAACAAATTCAACATAGCCGTCAAATCGTGGTTGCCAGTCGCGATAAAAGCATTAAGCCAGAATTGCTGTATTCCAAACAGTATTGGCGGACAGACAACCATCACTCAGCTTGCGCTTTAATCATGCAAAACTTTGGTTGGGGTGTTTTACCCTTAGAAATGTTGAATGAAAACCCTCAGCTCAAAAAACAGCTCAAAATATTAGATCTGCTAGATTTCACCCCGAAGTTTGAATATTTTGTGGACTTGGTCTGGAGTCGCGAAAGTGAATTGGGCGCGGCTGCGCGTTTTTTAATCCAATACATCCGAAATCAGCGTAAAAAAGTATAATAACTGCTGTTAAAACGTCCGAATCTACTTGGGTTAAAAGCAGTTTGTGTTATAAATAATTTACGGGTAATAACTTTAAGAACGAACGATCAATGACACAAACAGCATTAAACCAATTAAAAAACTTAACCACCATTGTTGCCGACAGTAGCGATTTAGCGGCGATTAACCAATTTCGTCCGCTCGATGCAACCACCAATCCATCTCTAATTACAGCCGCTGCAAGTCAACCTGAAAATAAAGAGTTGATTGAAGATGCTTTCGCCCAAGCCAAAGCTGAAGGCTTAGAAGATGACTTACTTATTGAACGCACAATCGACATTCTTACCGTCAAATTTGGTGTTGAAATTCTCAAGTTGATCGAAGGTCGTGTTTCCACAGAAGTAGATGCAGCGCTGTCTTATGATACCGATGCCACCATTGAAAAAGCCAAAGAGCTGCTGGCGCTATATAAAAACTACGGCGTAGATCAGGATCGTATTTTAATTAAAATTGCTTCGACATGGGCAGGCATTCAAGCAGCGAAAGTGCTGGAAGCTGAAGGCATCCATACCAACTTAACGCTTTTGTTTGGTGTGCATCAAGCACATGCTTGTGCGGAAGCGAATGTCACTTTAATTTCACCTTTTGTTGGACGTATTTTAGATTGGTACAAAAAGGTCGAAGGCGTGGAAAGCTATCCCGTTGAAAAAGACCCTGGCGTACTTTCTGTGAAGCAAATTTACCAGTTCTATAAAGCTCATGGGGTTAAAACAGAAATTATGGGCGCAAGCTTCCGGAGCATTGACCAAGTGTTGGGACTAGCTGGCTGCGACCTACTCACTGTTGCACCTAATTTATTGGCTGCACTTGAGCAAGATACGCGTGAAGTCAAAGCACAACTGTCTGCAAGTGATGTTATGCCTGCGACAGCACCACTTGACCCACTCGGTGAAACTGAGTTTAGAGATCAAATTGAACATGACCTCATGGCAACGCAACTGCTACAAGGGGGGATTGATGGATTTATTAAAGCTCGTCAACAACTGAACACACTCTTACGTCAGTCTTTTGGTTTAGATGAAGAAATTTCAGCTTAACTTGATTTTTCTTCTTTTAAAAGCCGATTTTGTTATCATGCAACATCGGCTTTTTTATTGAGAATACGTTGTGTTTGGTATTATCGATATCGGTACTTATATCATCGGTACAATTCTAATTGTGATTTTGCCAGGCCCAAATTCTCTTTATGTGATGTCCATTGCCTCACGATTTGGTATTAAGACAGGTTACTGGGGTGCATTAGGTGTTTTCACAGGCGATTTGATCCTCATTCTATGTACCGTGCTGGGTGCAGCATCTCTTTTACATGCTTTTCCTTGGCTGTTTATTTTATTAAAAATTGTTGGTGCACTGTATCTATCATATTTAGGTATAAAACTCTTGATTGCAGGAGTCAAAACCTGGAAGTCCAGCCCACAACAGCTTGCAGCAAGTACAGGCCAGAGTACTTTACAAAGCTTGCATCCTTTTCGCTCAGCGCTGACCATTAGCCTTTTAAACCCAAAAGCTATTTTGTTTTATCTGTCTTTTTTTGTTCAGTTTGTCGACCCAAATTATGCTTACCCAGCACTGAGCTTTGCCTTACTTTCCATTATTCTACAAATCATCAGTATGGCCTATCTTAGTATCCTGATTTTTTCAGGTATTAAGCTGGCGAGCTATTTCAATCGTCAGTTTAAAGTTGCAGCCGTTGCGGTGGCGACCGTCGGTCTGCTGTTTTGTGGCTTCGGCTTAAAACTGGCACTTTCTACACTGTAATTTTCGTGAATAATCTCATTATTTTCGATAAAAAATCTATCATGTGCTGTTTTGTTTTTCAAGGACCAGCGTATGACCCTTGAACAATAGTAATTTTCACTCATTCAAATTATGTTTTGATCTTCATGCAAAAATTATTTCAAGATTTCTCAGTTCCAGCTGTATTCGCAGGTTTTATTACCTTCCTCATTGGCATTAGTGTGTCTTCAGTCTTGGTCATTCAATCCGCCCAAGTCTTAGGTGCAAATACCGCGCAAATCAACTCATGGTTCTGGGCTTTAGGTCTAGGTATTGGTTTGAGTGGCCTGCTTTTATCTTGGAAACTTAAATATCCTGTATCGACCTCATGGTCTACGGCAGCACTGGCCTTAATTATTGCGACAGGCAGTGGTTATAGTTTGCATGAAGCGATTGGCGCATTTTTGGTCTGTGGTTTGGTTACTGCCATTTTGGGCTTTTTCGGTATCTTTGAAAAAGTACTGACGTATATCCCTCAAAGCCTAACCAGTGCCATGCTGGCAGGTGTGTTATTGAAGTTTGGTATTTCATTGTTCGCCAGTATGCAAGATCATTGGGGTTTTATTTTATCCATGCTAGCGGCCTATATTGTTTCTAAGCGACTTACTCCACGTTATTGCATTGTCATTACAGTGATTGCAGGCTTGTTACTCTGCCCGTTATTCTTAGACTTCCATACTCCTCAAATCACATGGAGCCTAGCGCAACCTGTTTGGATGGCACCTGAGTTCAGCATGTCTGCTATTTTAGGTTTAGCGCTGCCTTTGTTTGTGATCAATATGGCATCGCAATACTTACCGGGTATTGCCATGATTAAAAGCTATGGCTATAACCCACATGTCAATCAACTGATTGGTTGGACGGGTACCGCTCAAGCCTTACTCGCACCTTTTGGCTGTTATAGTGTCAATACCGCAGCAATTAGTGCAGCCGTCAGTTTAGATGAACAAGTTCACCCTGATCCATCAAAACGTTATATTGCGGGCATGAGCTGCGGTTTCTTCTACATCTTAATGGGACTATTCGCAGCCACCCTGACCAGTCTTTTGCTGTCTTTCCCTGCGATTTTTATTACAGCCTTGGCTGGTATTGCTTTGTTTGGCACGATTAGTCATAACATCGCGATTGCATTTGAAGCGGTATCAGACCGCGAAGCAGCCCTCATGACCTTCTTATTTAGCGCATCTGGTGTACAGTTCTTTGGTATTGGCTCTGCCTTTTGGGGACTACTCTTTGGTTTTGCAGTTATGCTTATATTTAAGTTTAAAGCTAAAAAAGTTTAGGCCCTCATATAAAAAAGCACCCTCGATGGGTGCTTTTTTATTTTCAAATATTGCTAAATTGAAAAATTAATGCTGATAACTTCGTTGAATCAATTCTTGCTTAAGTTGCATGGTCTCAGACAAATTTTCCACCTCAGTAAATGCCGTGAGCCAAATGCCATCTGCAGCATAGCGCAAAATTTTAAGCTCCAAATCATTATCTGTATCCTGATGTCGCGCTAAACGTTTTTCTAGCCACTCAATCCAATACTCATTAAAGGTCCGATCCGTCAGCATAATCATCGAAATAGCTGACCAAGAATGCTCCAAGCCTAGCACCTGCTTTTCCAAAGTAATCTCGATATAGGCTCGGGTAAAGCAACCATAATGATCACGGTCTTGGCTAATCAACTCATCAATAACACGATCTAATTGTTCAAGCTTTTCCACAACCATCGCTTCAAGTAGCTTTTGTTTGTTTGGAAAATGATGAAAAACACCACCCTTACTCACGCCAACCAAATCAGCCACTGCTTGTATGGAAACCCCAGTCACGCCTTTTTCAGCAGCCAAACAGATCGCATGTTGTAGAATACTTTGGCGAACCTGTTCCGGTGCCTTTTTACGTGGACTTGCTTGTTGCATCGAACTTAATGCCCTGTTGAGTTTGAAAATAAGTTAATTACGACCACACCAGAAACAATCAGTGCAATACCGATCATTGCTGCGAAATCTAGACTTTGTCGGAAAACAAAGTAACCAATCAGAGCGGTTAAAACAATACCAACACCCGCCCAAATCGCATAAGCAATACCCAATGGAATCACTTTAATCACTTGAGACAATAAATAAAATGCCAACGAAAATAAAACTACTACCGCCAGTGAAGGCAATAGCTTGGTAAAACCTTCCGACTTTACCAAAAAAGTCGAACCAATCACTTCAGAAATAATTGCCATCGCCAGCAAAGCATAAGCCATTAATATAGGATTCATCAGAAACTCAACAATAAACATACCGATCGGTCGGTATGTTATTAAAATAGCAAAAACTAAACAAGTCTTTCTGTATACTTTTTTATTTTGTTTCAGTCGGCCTTGAGGTTTGCTTTATAAAATCAATGGTTCGATCAAAGGTGATCTGACTCGTTTGTTTGCTCATCATGAACTGATATTCATGCACCAAAAACTCCTTAGAGTCTGGATAAAAAGCTTCCGTGACTGCAACTTGATGCAGCTTCAACACCTCGACGAAAGGTAAAGACTGGCTCTTGGTTAAAAAGTCTTTATTTCCCCCACTGATAAAGACAGGTGGATACTGTGACGTAATATGTTCACTGGTTGAAATCGACTTTAAAAATGCTGCATCCTCTTTACGCTCTCCTGTATACGCTTGAACCAAGTTATAGACACCCCATTCAATAAGCCTGAGTTCCTCAGGAGCGGTATTCACAAAGCGATATAAGTCATAAATACCACAGTGCAAAATTAGCCCTTTAAGCTGTTTCGGCTGAATGCTCGGCTTAAAATTGGATGCTTGAGCAAATGCGGGATTCGTCAAAAGTGCAGCATAATGACTGGCAATATTGGCTCCAGCAGAGTCTCCTGCTAAATACAGTTGGTTCGGGTTAATATGATACTGAGCAGCATTCAATTGTAAGAAATTCAGTGCATGATCGACTTGCTGTAACTGAGTGGGATAAATCGCCTCAGGTGCAAACTGATACTGTACAGAGACCACGTTAAAGCCTTGATTGGCCAAAAGTTTGAAATAACCTCGTGCATGCTCTTTTGAGCCCGAAACCCATCCGCCGCCATGAATCCAAACCACCGTGGGCACTGCGTTTAATTGTTCAATATTTTTGGGTTGATAGATGTCAACATTCAGCTCAGGGCTGGCTTGATATAGAATATTATTGTGTATGATGACATCGGGAGGCGCAAAGCGATCCAGCATTTTCATTTGAATATTGGTTGCTGTGTTAAATGTACCCGCAATCAGTTTGGTGTTCTTTTCTACACTTTGACACGCGCTCAATAGCACAATCATGAAAACAGTACTAAGTACTTTTATTATTGATTGAAAAATCATACTGTTCGGCTCCACCCTTTTTTCAAATGATTCTAATACAATCTCTATTACATCGCATGATTAAACAGGTCTCATTTCAGCCTTATTTAAACACTAGAAGCACCTTTTAAAGAATATTGCTTTAAATCTGAAACTTGAGTTTTTCACTCAAGATTTTGGACACGTAAATCGGCTTTTTTTTGAATTATTTTCTTTAAATTTCATGAATTTTCAATTTTTAGCCCGATCAAAATTGAACATTTAATGGCAGTGTGTTATCAATAAATTAAGAACTAAATCTTATACAAAAAGGAGTCCCTCTGATGGCTTACCAACATATTTTAGTCCCTGTTGACGGTTCACAAATTTCTTTTTCTGCGGTTAAACAAGCGGCTGAAATTGCCAAAGTTTTTGGCAGTCAACTTACATTGATTAGCTTAGTTGCTGAAGACCCACTCAAAGATGCTGATTTTTACTATACTTCTCCAATCATGAAAGACTATTTCATACAAGCCTACAACAATGCTGAGAAAGCCCTTCAGGATGCGGTTCAAATTGCACAAGAACAAGGTGTAACTGCTCAGTCTAAAATCATTAAAGGTGAAGTCTCTGAAGATGCTGTGGTCGAAACAGCAACTTCACTGAAAAATGACCTGATTGTGATGGGTTCACATGGCCGTAAAGGCTTTCAAAAATTCCTATTAGGTAGCTTTGCTCAAGATGTTCTCAAGTCTACTGAGCTCCCAGTTCTCATTGTTAAAGCTTAATCAACCATAACGCGTCTTTATGTGAGCTGATTTCGCATGTACTGCAAATGATCCGCATAAAGACGCACCCTTAAGGAGAAGATAATGAGCTACAAACACATTTTGGTTGCCGTCGATGAATCCCCGATGTCTTATGCTGCTGTTGAACAAGCACTTGAGTTGGCCAAAGATTTAAATAGTCGTGTGACGCTCATGAGTGTGATTGCAGTCGATCCATTTGTCGGAGTCGACTTCTATAAAGTTGCACCAGCCATCACCGACTATTTCCTACATGCTGAAAAAGTCGCTCAAGAGCGTTTAGCCGAAGTAAAGCTCTCATTTGACCGTGATGAAATTGAGGTGGATACCAAAGTGATCCGCGGCATCTCTCCTTCTGAAGGTATTATTCATGTGGCCGATGAAGTCGGTGCAGATCTGATTTTGATGGGCTCACATGGCCGTACAGGTTTTAAAAAGATGATGTTAGGCAGTGTGGCGCAAAATGTTCTCACGCAGTCTCCGATACCTGTGCTAATCGTAAAAGTTTAAGTATTGTTTTAAATAAAAAAGACTGCCGAAGCAGTCTTTTTTATTTGGCAGAACTCGTTCACGTCATTAGTTTTTACTAATCTGCTGATGCAAATTTTGCAAATAATGCTCTGCTGCCGACTGTTGCATAAAAGTTTTTTGAAATAACCCCGAAGCCTGATGGTTATGCGGGCTATACTCAACATTGACTTGAAATGTTCCCAATTCAGCACTTTTCGCAATACGAATAGCAATAATATGAACGGTATTTAAATAAAACCCATCTTCAATTTTAACTAACATATCTGTTTACACTCTACATGTTTGTCTGCCCAATAGCCTGTATACAGAAGCCGAAAAAAATACAGAATATTGAGCTAATCATCTGTTATGCCATAACATTATACCCATAAAATGCGATTCATTTCACACTATTCACATAAATGTTCATTATTTAGAAAAATACCAATGTGAGCTCTTCATGCCGTAATTCTTCAGTTTGCATAAAAAAAGCCAGTCTACTGACTGGCTTTTTTTATGCATAGATCAGTTAAATACTTAACATGCTACTCAAAGTCTCACTGACATTTTTAGATTTCACTTGTGGTTTTAACCCCTCAAGCTTTGCTTTCACTTCGCTACGCTGTGGCTCTGCCAAGCTATACCAGCGAGACAAAACTTGAAGTATACGAGAACCAACAATTGGGTTTTTCTCATCTAAATATTTTGCCAGTCCAATGAAATGATCCACACCAAAACTCCATGTGTTCACTGGGTTTGCATTTAAGCCACCACTCACAGAACGAATACGGTTCGGCACGCCCAAATCATAATCGACATGAGAAGTGAGGTATTGAATGGTTTCTTCTGTAGCACAAGGATGTGCCGCTTGAAGTGTGAACCACTGATCTAGTGACAAAGCCTCATCTTTAAAACGTTGATAAAAATCATGTAAAGCCGCTTCTACTTGCGGTGCATCGTTCCACACCAAGACACGTAGTGCACCTAAACGCTCAGACATATTGCCTGTAGCTTCGTATTGCTGATATGCCAGCTCAAAAGCACTTTCATCGCCTTGACGTGCCATCATACTAAGCATGATGTTTTTCAGCGCACGGACACCCATGGCTTGTGAGAACTCTTTTTGCAAATCTGGGTCTAAAGCTAAATAAGTGTCTTTACAGAACTCACCTAACTCACGTGCTAATTTTTCAATCAAAGCATTACGCTGTTCTTGGATCTTCGCTGGTTCGTAGTCAGTGTCGATGCGACTACCTAAATAACCTTCACTTGGCACATCAAATAAACGTGATGCCAAGAGTGGATCTTGTTCAACAAGATCTGGTAGCGTGTTTTTAATGGCTTGAATATAAATATGCGCATCATGACCATTGAGTAAAATACGCTCAAGCAGTGTTTGCGTTGCTTGCCATTGGTTAAAACCATTGGTTTCGTATTGAATCAGGAACGCCAACTCTTCATCGGTATAGTTAAATTCTAAGTTGACGGGCGCAGAAAAATTACGCAGTAATGACACGACAGGTTTCGTGCTTAAACCGCTAAACACAATGCTGGCTTGATCTTGATCGAAAAGATACACACCGTCTTTGACTGCATTTTCAAATAAACTGTCTGAGTTTAAAAGCAATTGCTCACCTGTTGCAGCATCGAACAGCGCTAAAGCGACAGGGATTGGCACAGCTTTTAGATTCGGATACTTAGGATGTGCTTTTAAACTTTGCTTAAAGTTTAAGGTATAAGTTTGTGCAGCAACATCATAATGACCTTCCGCTTCTAACTTTGGTGTACCCGGTTGGTTATACCATGTTAAGAAATTGGATAAATCTACGCCTGAACCTGCGGTTAAAGCGGCTACCCAGTCTTCAACTGTCACGGCCTGACCATCATGGCGTTCAAAGTATTCATCAGTTCCTTTACGGAATTTTTCTTTGCCTAATAAGGTTGCCATCATGCGGTTAATTTCTGCACCTTTTTCGTAGACCGTTGCAGTATAAAAGTTATTGATTTCCACAAAATGGTCTGGACGCGGTGGATGAGACAATGGGCCTGAATCTTCTGGGAACTGATGCGCTTTGAGTACCGCAACGTCGTCAATACGTTGAACCGCAGCAGACTGCAAATCTTCTGAGAAAGATTGATCACGGAAAACCGTTAAGCCTTCTTTTAAACACAATTGGAACCAATCACGGCAAGTAATGCGGTTACCTGTCCAGTTATGGAAGTATTCATGGGCAATGACCGACTGTACACGCATGATCGCGGCATCTGTCGTATATTCTTCATCTGCCAAAACACATGACGTGTTAAAAATGTTGAGACCTTTATTTTCCATCGCACCCATGTTGAAAGCACTGGTAGCCACAATCATATAGTTGTCTAAATCATAGGGACGACCATAGTGTTCTTCATCCCAACGCATTGAATGCTTTAAGGCTTCCATCGCAATATGACATTTCGGAATATCTTTTTCTTCGGCATAAATTTCCAAAGCCACATCACGGCCTTCAGAGGTCACATAACGGTCTTTTAAAACCGCCAAATCACCAATCACACAAGCAAACAAATACGCTGGTTTTTTGGTTGGATCTTGCCAAATGGTATAGTGACGACCTTCGCCTGCCTCGCCCGCTTCAATCAAGTTACCATTGGCAAGGAGCACTGGATATTTTTTATCGGCTTCTACACGTGTGGTGAAAACTGAAAGGACATCAGGACGGTCTGGGTAAAAGGTAATTTTACGAAATCCTTCAGGCTCATTTTGGGTAACAAACAAATCTGATGCGGCTTGGTATAAGCCTTCAAGTTGTGTATTTGACTCAGGATGAATGATCACCGATGTCTCAAGCTTGATCTGATTTGGTGCATTTCGAATCACCAACTGCTCAGTATCAAGTGTATATTGCTCTTGGCTGAGTTGCTGACCATTCAGCACTAAGCTTTTCAGCTCTAAATCACGCCCAAGTAAAACCAAATCACCCTCAGTTTGGCGCGTCAGCTCCAGTACAGCATCAACTTGGCTATGCTCATCATAGACCTGAATATCGAGGTGAATGCTATCTACTAAAAAAGATGGTTTTTGATAGTCTTTTAAATAGACGGTTTGATCTGCTTCAATAATTGGATTTGCCGCAATATTCATGTCATGTCCTAATGCTATTGGTCTACAGCTTTATATTGTGTATGTTTTGATCATACGACAAGTTTGCCGTACTGTCTGTGTATGTTGAATGATATTTATATGGGCACGTTGAACAGGCTTTTCAATTCTATTGTTCTTATCCCGCGCATATGACTGCACCAAGTGAATAATAAACAAACAACTCCTCACATCGTGCCGTGCTTGTCTAGCAATATTTGCACCAGACTTTAGACTTGCACCGTGCCATTAGCTCTCTACCATTCAAACGCTGAGAAACTTAAAGACATCGATAAGATATAAAGCCATCTCTTTTCAAATATCTAACTTAATTTTCAAATCGGCTACATTTTGTGCACAGTTTTTGCTTGTATCTAGATATGCATAGCGCATGATAAAACCTAAGCAAAACAAATAGAGGTGTGAGATGTACTTAAAAGACCATATCGTCCGCGTCGAAAATATAAAAATGCTGCAAGCAATGCATGCTGCAAAAATTGATCATAATGTCATTGCCCTGTTCATGAGCTGTGAAGGAATGCCTTTACAAGCACATGATGTCAGTAGCATTTTAAATCACTACGACACACTAGGGAGTAAAAAGTTGCCGAGCAAAAAAGTTCAAGCCATGATTGAAGCTAAAAAATTAGGTATGGAAGATGACTCTCTACCTTGCCCCGTTTAAATTCTACTTCTACAAAAAATACGGTGCATGCCGTATTTTTTTTGCCCTATATTCGCCACTGCGTTGCTTCACCCGTCTAGCGTTTACAAAGCACCTCTGCTTGTTCAATTACACTGCAATTTACAACGCCTTTCTGAAATTTTAGCGTGTATAATTTGAGAAAATCCTGAGTCTCAAATTCATCTTATGTCGCTTCAAATTTTGCACAAACAACTTGATGAAAGCACGCCTTGTCCACTTTGTCAGGCGGCCATGTTTTGGGTGGATGCTGAACAATACGACAAAGAAATTAACTTTCATGAATGTAGCCACTGCCAACATCGTGTTTTTAGCAATTCAAATCTAAATTGCCACTGCGACAGTTGTTTAGCCCAGCGCAAAAAAATATTGAAAGAAACTCGTCAGCAAGAACAGCGTAAAACTAAAAATCAAAAAGACATTTATGAGTTTGAGCTGGGCCAGCTCAGTTTTATGCATAAATTATTTTTATTAGCTCTATTAGATGACTACGCACAAGAACATACCCAGCATCAAGAGTTTATTGATTGGGAACAGATCAAATATTTTAGCATTACCCCCAATTATCTGTTTCAAAATAGTCTCATCAAACAACTGGTAAAAGAACAAATTCTCGTTGCCAAAGATTTTGCCAGTGAAGCCCATCAGTATTATATTAATGTGCGTTTAGACGGCTACTCTGAACCCAGCCTATTTAGTGTTACGCAGCAGTTACGCTATTGGTTTTATGAAAACCTTAGCCTTGGTGTGCCTTTTAAGACCGCGGATGAAGTCAAAAATGCCTTGTACCAATTGCTCTATCAGGAAATTATCCAATTTATGCAGTTTTACTGTCGTACTTGGGGCATTCAAATTGCAGGAAATAACAGTTTCCAAGTGTTTTGTTATCGTTTACTCGATGTACTCGCGGTCGGACAAATTTATTATTTAATCCAAACTGCATTGGAGTATTTATATGAACGTAAAGCCTTACAACCCAGAAATGAAAACTTTATTAACACCAACTTACTGAAAAAAACTCTACAACAATACCGTGAACGCAGTGTGGCTGAAAAATGGGAAACATCAACTCTGCCTCGACCACATAACCTACCATTCAGCAAAATGAGCGAAGTCTTATTTTTCCGCTTTTTAGGCTATGACGAAGCTATTTTCTTCCAGCCCGTCTCTCGTTCATGGCAAAAAATTGAGCCGCGTTTGAGCTTCTACTCACAAAAACGCTGTATGTACTGCGGTTCAAATGAGCTCACCGTAGACTATGATGCTGACCAATATGTGACTTTATTTTGTCGCAAATGTAAGCACCAAGACCACTATTTCACCAAATAAGGGCACCCACTATGACCCAGCTTTTAGACCTGTCCTTGCTTAACACAAAACAATCGATTCAAGACCAAACCGATGTCTTGGTGGCATATGTTGCTGAAGCTTGGACTGCCCTGCAAACGCAACAACCTTTGGTGCAATGTATCACCAACAGTGTGGCTGCCAACTATGCAGCCAACGTTTTATTGGCTGCGGGCGCCTCACCTGCCATGATTGATAATCCTTTTGAAGCTGAAAGTTTCACCCGCATTAGTGCAGCGCTCAGTATTAACCTAGGTACGCCAACCTCTGAACAGATGCAAGCCATGCAAATCTCGGCACAAACCGCACAGCAGCAAAACATACCTTGGGTATTAGACCCTGTAGGATATGGGCCATTTTTAAAATGGCGCTCTGAAATGGTCGATCAGCTGTTGGCTTTTCAACCTACCGTTATTCGTGGTAATGCATCTGAAATCAGCACACTTGCGGGAAACCAGATCGAAACCAAAGGCGTTGACAGTACGGCAAGCAGTGCCGATGTTTACCATCAAGCAAAAACACTTTTAGCGCAGGCTGAAGTCATTGCTATTTCTGGTGAGTCTGACTACATTCTCTCGAAACAGCTTGATGCTGTGATCCAAGTCAATGGTGGTTCACATTTACAACCTAAAGTTACTGCTACGGGTTGCGCCCTTGGTGCATTAATTACAGCCTATAGCGCAGTCACCAATCCTGTCATTGCTGCACTGTCTGCCCATGTCCACTTTGCCATTGCGGGGCAACTTGCTTATACCCAAAGCCAAAGCACAGGAAGTTTTAATGTAGCGTTTATGGATCACATTCATCAAATGAAAGCTGAAACCATTTATGAATATGCAGATATACAGCTTATCCGTACCTCAGCCTAAATAAAGTATGGCGAGAGTTTCTGCTTAGGCAACTTCTCGCCCTAAAAACAGGTTCATCGCCGCTTCCAGCAGAGTCAACAAATCTAATTTACAGATACACATTAAACCCATACCAATAAAATAATCAGGCGTATGTTGCATATAAAAGTTGATATGACGACTGGCTCGATTTCGAAGCCGAATCAATTGTTCAGGCGTGGTCTGTGGCAGCACACAAGGATGCACAAACACATCATCACTGCACTGTTGCACATTCACATGACGGTTTTGTATGAGATCAAGTACCTGTAAGTAATCCTCAGGCATTGGCACTTCTGCACGTGGATAAAAACGTTTTGAACGTGAAGCAAACAGCCGATATACTTTTGGCTGCATCAAACTCGAAACAAACCATAACTGACGCGTAGGATATTTTAAACGATAACCTAAGGTCACGCGAATTGCAGATAAAAGTGTTCTGTTTTGATTTCGGTAATCAGGTAAAAAAGCTGCACGCGAGCTAAGAATATATAAGGGTTGATGCGTTGTCTTAAGCTTCAAGATGGCAATAATATTTTGCCCCACTATTTTTCCACGATGATAAAAACGAATAATAGGTAATGCCACTACATCAGGGTTATACAACAATTGATACAGTTCTGCTGGGATTGCATTTGGGAAAATCTGTCGATCAAAAGTTTCAAGCTCTTCAAATAGAACTTATTTTTTCTCTACTGAAAGCTTATTAAAATCAACGACATTTTCCAAAAGTTGCATGAAGTGTTTCCATTCTTATTTTGATCACTTGTTTTACTGTCATGGTCTAAATGCAATGCTTTGACGACCATAGGGATAGAAAAAATGTCTTCACCAAACCGATAAGGTCAAGGACCAAATACGACAGCCCAATTGCGGGCATAGAATAACTGCTTTTTATTTAAGTGCATAGCGCTTATTTTATAAGCAGAAAAATGCCAGCACGAGGCTGACATTTTTCTCACAATCTAGTTTTGCAATGATTAAGCAGTACGATAGGTGATATTGACTGTCTTAATTCGATTTGAATCCAACTCAAGCACTTCAAAGTGAACACCACGGTAGTCCAGTTGAGTTCCAACGTGTACATCACCATGAGTTTTATCTAGGATTAAACCGGCAACACTAATATAGCCCGCATCTTCTTCAACCAAATCGATCATCCCAAGTTCTAGTTCAAGCTGATATAAATCCAGCATGCCTGTCGCCTTCCACGTCTGATCATCAACCTTCACCAAATCAAGTTGCTCATCGGCATCGGGGAATTCACCAGCAATCGCTTCAAATACGTCAAGCGGTGAAACAAGGCCCTGCACATTACCAAACTCATCGCTCACCAAGACCAATGAACCTTTCGACGTTCTTAGCGTATTTATCGCATCAATGACTTTCATTTTTTCAAAAATGTAAATTGGACGATGACGTTTGATCAGGTCTTTCAATTGCTCTTCATCATCTAAGACATCGAGCAATTCTTTGGCGCGCGCAATACTGATCACTTTATCCAAGCTACCGCGGCACACAGGAAATAAACTGTGCGGCACAGACAGTACCTGTTCACGAATTTTCTCAGGTGAATCATCAAGATTGACCCACGAAATTTGACTACGCGGTGTCATGATCGACGCGACTGAACGTTCAGCCAATGTCAGTACACCGCCAATCATATAACGCTCTTCATCCGCAAAAGTTTCTTGCGCTTGAAGCTGATCAGGATCTTCAGCTTGGAGCTTACCACCCATGAGTTTCAAAATAGAATCCGCGGTACGATGACGTAGTGGAATTTTCGCTTCATGTTTTGCCGCATTGCGCTCACCAAATTGGTTAAAGGCTTCAATCGCAATGGCAACACCAATACCCGAATAGATATAACCTTTAGGAATGTGGAAGCCGAAACCTTCCGCAATCAGGCTGATACCAATCAACAGTAAGAAGCTTAAACACAAGATGACCACAGTCGGATGACGGTTTACAAAAGTCATTAATGGTTTCGACGCCAACAGCATGACCACCATGGCAACGACCATAGCCACCATCATCACATTAATGTTGTCGACCATACCAATCGCGGTAATCACCGAATCCAGTGAGAACACCGCGTCAAGGATCACAATCTGTGCCACAACTGCGGTGAAGCCTGCGTAGACCACATTGGTGGTCAGCTTAACTTCGGGCTTACCTTCAATTTTTTCATGCAATTCGGTAACGGCTTTATAGACTAGGAATAAGCCACCAAATAAAAGAATCAGATCTCGCCCAGAGAATGTCCAATCTAAGACAGTAATCAGCGGTCGAGTCAACGTGACTAACCAAGTGATGATAAACAACAAGCCCAAGCGCATTAAAAGTGCAAGCGAAAGACCAATGACACGCGCTTTATCGCGTTGCTCAGGGGGAAGTTTTTCAGCCAAAATGGCAATAAAGACTAGGTTATCAATACCTAAAACAATTTCTAATATAATAAGCGTAAGTAAACTTACCCATATTCCCGGATCTAATAAAAATTCCATTATTTTATTACCCCAGAATTATGTTTCTGTTTTAAAAGCATAGACCTGCACGGCGACGGATCCATATTTGTGACCTGTTCAACTAAAGATGAAATAATTATGCCTGAGATGTGTGGCTTGTAATAATTTTTTTATGGTTTTTAACAAAATTTTAGGGTCTGTTGAGAATTACCGAGAGTTAATTAAACTCGCGCACAGTTGAATCATGGCTTCAAAACTCGTATCTGTTTTACAACTACGCATCGCTATACGTTTAAATTCTTTTAACTTACAGAAATAGTTTTCAATGAGATGACGCCATTTATACATAATCGTATCAAAGGCTCTCATTACTTTTCGATTAGATTTGGGTGGGATCACCACTTTCACTTTACGTTCATTGAGTTCTTGGATGAGCCAATCTGCATCAAATGCTTTATCCGCTAGTAATGCTTGAAAATCAACATCTTCAATTAAAGGTTTGGTTTCTACTAAATCGTGATATTGACCAGGCATTAATCGAAACTTAATAAGGTTGCCTAGACTATCCACTAAGGCAAGAATTTTACAGGTCATTCCACCTCGAGATTTACCTATAGACTGTTTGAAAGTCCCCCTTTTGCACCTTGCCCATGTCGATGAACTTTAACAATCGTTCCATCAATCATGGCGTATTCCAAATCAACATCTTCATTTACAGATGCAAAAATAGTTTCAAATACACCAGCTTTCACCCAATCACGGTATCTTTTAAAGACGGTATTCCATTTACCAAAATGAGGAGGTAGATCACGCCATGGACTGCCTGTACGGGCAATCCATAGGACTGCTTCTAAAAATAATCGATTATCTTTTCCACTACGACCTCGATCGGTCACTTTACCTAGGCAAAAAGGTTCCATTTTTGCCCATTGGGCATCAGTAAGTATGTATCTATCCATAGTACTATTATAAATTAATCAGTAGCCTTTGTTAATTCTCAACAAGCCCTAATATTCGACCACTTATTATGCAAAAAATACATAAAAATATCGAAATCTCTGTTCGCAATTTTGTCACTTAATGCCAATTGTCGCATTCTATAAAGATTAGACTCCACGGTCATTTTTTAGTTTTTCTAATTAAATCCATCGCAAATAAAAACCAAATAATTGTTTTTATTTAATTATTTATTTTAATAATAGTTAAAAAATATCAATTCACTACATTTATGATTTCCACGAATGACACTTTTTGTTAAAAACACTAGTTCACAAATCCATTTTTTTCACTAAAATGAAACACGACCAACATTGTTGTAAAAGTGGTCAATCACCCAAACCAAGGATGCGCGGATTGACAATCCGATCAAAGTAATCGAAGACAGGATTCATCGCTATGAACAATGAAAAAGCATTGACCTTCAATAAGACGTCAAAAATGCTTACCAATACTAGCTATGAAGGCGCATATCTGCATTTAGACTCCTCATTTGATCAGCATCAAGTTAAAGTTGTGGTTTCGCATAATAACCAAAAGTTTGAAATGCACTTGCCTATCGTTCTACAGGACGGTGTTCCCATGGCTAAACTCTCTTTAGATTCTCACCAGAATGCTGAAGTCGAAGATGAAGTTGTACAATTTGCACAAAGCATTGTGAGCTTCCATCAAGATAAAGACGGTTATACCCTGTCTCATCTAAACAGCCACGCTTAACTTTTCTTGATTACTGGCCAAGGTTATCCATTAACAAATTTCGTTTATGGTGATAAATCCAGTAATTTTGTATTGATAAGTGTATGAGTGTTCACATAAAATGTGTTCAAATGATCTATAAAATAAAAATACGATTCACGGGGAATCCGTCACATGACCAAAAAGTACAGTAAGTTCCTACCAGGTTCTGAAGATTTTTCTTTAGAAAGTTTTCCATTTTACTGGGTAACGCAAGTACATGCACAGTATGTACTCAATGTCGATCACGCTTTAAAAAAGTATGGTTTAGATAACTCACGTCGTCGTATTTTACTGGCTCTAGACTCAAAGCCACATGCCAGTGTTTCTGATTTGTCTGACATGGTGGTCTCTAAAATGTCGACAACCACCAAAATTGTCTATCGGTTAAAGGATGAAGGATTGGTTGAAACTTATTCTTGTGAAGACGATGCCCGTATTACCCGTGTCCTTCTCACCGAAAAAGGTGTTGAAATGACCAATAAGATCAATGATCTCACCAGTGTTGTACTTGAGCAATCATTTGAAGGCTTAACACCTTTGCAAATTGAAAAAATGATGGAAAGCTTAAAACACGTTTTTAAAAATTTAGCTCGCTAAACCGTTTAAAAGTCGAAAAAGTTGAGTTGGGGGACTCTCTTTTTCGACTTTTATTTTCGGCACATGTGAACATTCAAACTCTTCAACAGGAAAGCCTTGTACAAAGGATTGAATATTCGGTGATTTCCAGCTGAGCCACTCCTCTAAGCGTTCATGTGGAATCACGATCACTGAGCGCTTCACATCCCCCAGCTCATGAAACTCCCGCATCATTGGGTGGTCTATGGCATCCATCGTAAGCATCGTTGCTGAACAGACTACCTCGCCTGCTATACGACAGATTTCATAAAGTGCAGCAACAAAAATAACCTGCCCATCCTGTCGTCTAACACCCCATTTCTGCGGCTTTTGTTCTATATATTTTGACTCATAAAATTCAAAAACTGGGATCACCCCAAACTGATATTTGGAAGTGGCTTCAATAAAACTAGCCTTTTACAAGAGTGTCTCACTTCGAGCATTATAGGTTTTCGTTGCAATACTCTTATCTTCGGCCCATTTCGGTATTAAACCAAAATGTACCTTACGCCACTCAAAACCTATATTTGATTTGAACAATAAAGGCAGCTCATAGAGGTGGATCAGGAAATTTGAACAACACTTATAAGTGATATTTTGCTCCCCAAATGATGTTATAAACATCAATATATGGAGTATTTTATGGCACGTAGACCAAGAAGAAATCATTCAAATGATTTTAAAGCTAAGGTAGCACTTGCTGCGATTAAAGCAGAAAAAACACTTGCTGAATTGAGTGCTGAATTTGATGTTCATCAAAACCAAATTATCGACTGGAAAAATCAACTGATTTCAGCTTCCTCGCAAGCTTTCGATCAATCAAAAGCTCCAACAGAACCACCCATCGATCTAAAAAAACTACATGCAAAAATCGGTGAGCAGGCATTAGAAATTGATTTTTTAGAAGGTGTGTTGAAGAAACTGGGCCGCTTCAACCACAAAAGTTAATCGATGACTCACTTCAGATTTCAGTATCTAAGCAAGCTCAGCTGCTGAAAGTCTCCCGTGGTTGTTATTACTATCGCCCAAAACCTGTGAGTGCATCAGATCTGAAGCTGATGCGCTGTATTGATGAATTACATATGCAATACCCTTTTGCAGGTAGCCGTATGATGCGTGATTTGTTGAATCGTCAAGGACATCATATAGGACGACGTCATACACGTACTTTAATGAAGAAAATGGGCATTAATGCGTTATATTGCAAACCAAATTTAAGCCAGGCTAATCAAGCTCACCGCAAATATCCATATCTGCTCAAAGGATTGGCTATTCAGCGCAGTAATCAAGTGTGGTCTACGGATATAACGTATATCCCTATGGCAAAAGGCTTTGTTTATTTATGTGCTGTGATTGATTGGCATAGCCGCAAGGTACTTGCGCATAGAGTATCGATTAGTATGGAGGTTACATTTTGCATAGAAACATTAAATGAAGCTATTGAAAAATATGGTCGACCTGAAATATTTAATACAGACCAAGGCAGTCAGTTTACCAGTGATGCATTTATTGATGTATTGAAATCAAATGACATCCAAATCAGCATGGATGGTAAAGGTCGATGGGTTGATAATGTGATGGTTGAACGATTATGGCGGAGCGTTAAATATGAAGAGGTGTATCTCAAAGCCTACAGCAATGTTTTGGATGCGAAGAAGCAATTAAACGCATATTTTGAATTTTATAATTTGAAACGACCTCATTCGAGTCTGGACAAAATGACTCCAGATGAGTTTTACTATGACCAGCTACCACAACAAAATAAGGTAGCTTAACTAGAGCAGAGTATCACTTATAAATAAGCTTTTAGTTGTTCAAACATGTGGGACCACCTCTCATAACCAGGATAGACTTCTTCGACATAATCAAAAGGAATTTCAGGTAGACCAAACTGTTGTACTTGAGCAAAGGTTAGAGGCTTAAAATTAGCGCACATGGATTTTCATCCAACTTGGTGGTTAACAATAGTATGAAGAGCTTTATATAGCGAATTGTATAAGGCTTTTATCTGCGGCGTCTAGTTGAGATACTTATTTAGCACTACGCTTAAAACCATTCATAGCCTTGAATAAGTCCAATCTATAGATCACTGCTATTACCCAAAATTAAATCAGTCTTATTGATTTACTCTAAGGATACAGTACGACTTATTTCGTCCAATAAAAAAGCCTCCGAAGAGGCTTTTTTAGATTTACAGATTAGTCACCTGTATAACCTTTTAACTTCAAGCGTGCAGCATGCAGAAGTGGCTCTGTATAACCTGATGGCTGCTCACCACCTTTAAACACTAAGTCATACGCTGCTTTATATGCATAACCATCGAAGCTTGGTGCCATAGGCGTGTAAAGCGGATCGTTTGCGTTTTGTTCATCAACGATTTTCGCCATACGCTGCATCACTTCTTCAACTTGCGCCGCAGATACGATGCCATGACGTAACCAGTTTGCAACGTGTTGAGATGAAATACGTAAAGTTGCACGGTCTTCCATTAAACCCACGTTATTGATGTCTGGAACTTTCGAACAACCTACACCCAAGTCAACCCAACGCACAACATAACCCAAGATCCCTTGAAGGTTATTTTCAAGCTCTTTGGTTTTCTCTTCTTCAGTCCAGTTGGTATCTGTCGCTAAAGGTGGTGTTAACAAATCATCTAATGATAAAGGCTCTGTATTCAATAATTCTTTTTGACGCTCAGACACGTTGCATTGGTGATAGTGAATCGCATGAATGACAGCACCAGATGGAGAAGGAACCCATGCACAGCTTGCGCCCGCTTCTGGATGTTCAATCTTGGTTTTGTACATGTCTAAAAGCATATCTGGTTTTGGCCACATGCCTTTACCAATTTGTGCTTTACCACGTAAGCCCGCTTGAAGACCGATCATCACGTTACGATTTTCATATGCTGGGAACCAAATTTGTGATTTCACTTCACCCTTACGAACAAATGGACCTGCTTCCATAAAGGTATGGATTTCATCTCCTGTACGGTCCATGAAACCAGTGTTAATGAAGATGGTACGGTCTTTTGCTTGCGCAATACAGTTTTTCAAGTTTACAGATGTACGACGTTCTTCATCCATAATACCGATTTTTAACGTTTTCTCAGGTAAACCTAATGCTTGCTCTGCACGTTCAAATAATTCAACTGCAAAAGCAACTTCTTCAGGACCATGCATTTTTGGCTTAACGATGTACATAGAACCTTTACGGGAGTTCTTGTTTTCGTTTTCACCTTTAATGTCTGCAAAAGACAAAAGCGGAGTGATTAATGCATCCATGATACCTTCGTAAATTTCAGCACCATCTACCAAGATCGCAGGGTTGGTCATGAGGTGACCCACGTTACGAAGAAGCATCAATGAACGGCCATGAAGTTTCGTTTCACCACCAATCAAGTTTTTGTGCGTACGGTCTTTATTCAAAGTACGCGTAACGGTTTTACCATTTTTCTCGATAGATTCTGAAAGTGTACCTTTCATCAAACCTAACCAGTTACGGTAGCCTTCAACTTTCTCTTCTGCATCTACGGCAGCGATCGAATCTTCTAAATCCTGAATAGTCGTTACAGCAGCTTCAAGAACTAAATCTTTTACGCCAGCAGCATCTGTTTTACCAATTGGGCTGTTTGCATCAACTTCAATCACAACGTGTAGGCCGTTGTTTAAAAGTACGATTTCTGTTGGAGCAGATTCTTCGCCATTAAAACCAACAAATTGTGCTTCTTTAGCCAAAGTCGATGTCGAACCGTCTTTTAACGTCACAACTAACTTTTTGCCTTCAACTGCATATTTTGTCGCCTCAGCATGCGAACCATTCGCTAATGGGAAGGTTTCATTTAAGAAGTTTTTAGCAAATGCAATAACTTTGTCGCCACGCACAGGGTTATAGCCTTTACCTTTTTCCGCGCCACCGTCTTCAGGGATCATGTCAAAACCGTAAAGTGCATCGTATAAAGAGCCCCAACGCGCGTTTGCAGCATTTAAGCAGTAACGTGCATTACGCACAGGCACTACCAATTGCGCACCAGCCAATAATGCGATTTCTTCATCTACATTTTCTGTGCTGATTTGGAAATCTTCTACTTCTGGTACTAAGTAGCCAATTTCAGTAAGGAAAGCTTTGTAAGCTCCAAGTTCAAATTTGTTGTTGCGGTGCCATTCATCGATCTTCGCTTGAATGTCGTCACGCTTAGCCAATAGTGCTTTGTTCTTTGGGCTAAGATCGACAACGACTTGTTCAAAGTTTTTCCAGTAAGTTTCACTGTCCAAACCTGAACCTGGAAGTGCTTCATTTTCGATGAAATCGTAAAGTTCTTTAGCAATCGCTAACTTGCCTTTTTGAATACGTGCAGTCATTGTCTTTCCTGATATTGCTACTTTTTATACAAGAGATTCTAGTATACCGATTTAAACTTGGCTGAATAGTAATATCACCGTGCGAAATAGTGATCATTTTTTATTTAATAAAGTATACAAACTACCAAATAAAATACTGCTCAAGGCACAAGCATTATCAATTTACAAAATGCTCTTTAGTAGTTTATTAAGTTTTTGAAATGCCGAAATTAGACTTAAGTGCAGTTTTGTATATTTTTTACACTTAAAACCAATATTCTCCCTATTTTCAATCCTGATTAAGCCATGATTATTCAAAAAAGTCGATAAATTAATCGATGAAAATGCACATAAAAAAAGCACCCTTTTGGGTGCTTATATTTTTAAATTTCTTCTTGTTGTTTACTTGCTTCAGCTTGTATTTGTCGATGTGCTTCATTCAAGTAATCATCTGATTGCATTTCCAATAAACGTGAACGCGTGCGTTCAATTTCAAAGGCTAATTTATCACCAGAGTACAAATCAATAATTGTATCTTCTGAGGTTAAAATCAGTTTTACCCCACGGTCATAAAACTCATCGACCAGATAAATAAAACGACGTGTCCCTTCAGAAAGATAATCAGTCAAATGCGGAACATTACTCACCAATACAGTATTATAAATATTTGCAATTTCGATAAAGTCAGCAGGACTACGAGGTTTTAAACACAGCTCTGAATACTCACACCATAAAACATCTTCAGTATGCCCGACCGTTTCTACAATACGATTATTAATAATAATCGGCTCATCTGAAATGGTTTGAGTTTGTGTCAAGGCGCTAAAACGCTGTGCGATCCAACGTTGATGCTCATGTGTTAAAGGAGATTTAAAGAGTTGCGCTTGTTTTAAAACACGTAAACGGTAGTCCACGCCTGCATCTACATTTAAAATCACACACTGCTGTTTCACCATTTCAATGGTTGGAATGAAACGATCACGGTGAATGCCGTTTTTATATAAACCATCTGGCGCAATGTTTGAGGTTGCCACCAAGGTAATGCCACGTGCAAAAAGCTTTTGGAACAAATCACTGAGAATCATGGCATCCGTCACATTCGAGACGAAGAACTCATCGAAACAAATGACCACTGCTTCTTTATAAATTTGATCCGCAACCGCATCTAAAGGGTTACGCTGACCTGAAAGCTTGTTGAGCTCACGATGTACATGTTGCATAAAATGGTGAAAGTGCATCCGTGTTTTACGACGAAATGGAATTGAGTCGTAAAACTGATCCATCAACCATGTTTTACCACGGCCTACACCACCCCACATATATACACCACGTGGAGAAGTTTGACGGCGGAAACGACGAAATGCTTTTTTAGATGCCTTAAAACGTTGAATTAATTCATGCCAAACGCGATCCAACTCATGAACGGCCTGAGCTTGTGCTTCATCAGACATGAACTGGCCGGATGCTAAGGCTTGCGCATAGCGCTCTGCAGGAGATAAAGGACTGAATGCGGTAGGTGAATTAAAATCTGACATATCATTTAATACTGTTTTTAGGCTATATCAATTATAGCGGAGTGGAAAAGTTAATATATAACACTTTGGCATAATTATGCTTAGGCTATTTCCCATATTGCCGTGGACTGTAACCAAACCACCGTTTAAATGCATGATTAAAGGCTGCAGGCTCCGAGTAACCCAATAACTCTGCAATCATTTCAATGGAATATTCCTGATATTCCATCAAATGTAGTGCACGGTCTTTCATTAATTGCTCACGAATTTGTTTATAACTGCTATTTAACTGTTGCAACTGGTGTCTTAAGGTTCTCTCTGGCAAATTCAACGCTTGAGCGGTTTCAGCCATGGTCGGCAGTAAACCACGTTGCAACTCCAAATAATCCTGCACCCGCTGAATCAAGCTCGGCTGCTCCGCCGTTTCTTCCAAACGCTGCAATTCCGCCTGACATTTGCCTGCATAAACGTTAAATGTCATCAAATCTGCTGAAGGAATTGGTACATTTAAAACCCACTCATCAAACCAAAATTCAGCTTGCTGCGTACCAAAACTCACTTGCTGACCATAAACCTGCTGATAGAGCACCAGTTTTTTCGCATCTTCAGGTCGTGCAACAGGTAAAGTAATTCGAATCTCAGGCATCTCCAGCCCAATCATCTTATAAATATCTTGTAAAAACTTATAGGTTCCCGCTATTTCAGAATGTGCACGCAACTGTCCCACAGGGGTTTGCAAGTCTCTCGGTAGATAACACAGTGCGACTTGATCATTTTGTTTTTTCAAACCCAATAAGCCACTCAAATGCGTCAAACTTTGATAACGAATACCTTGCTCTAAAGCGGTGTGTGTCGTTGGACTGGTCATCAATAACATCAGTAAGGGGCCATATCCTGCCAAAACATAATGCTGACCAATAAACAAGCCTTGCTCAGGCTCAATATCCTCTGCAATGATTTTCAAAATATCCCACTCTAGAGCAGGATGAATGATCGCATTCGGATCAAGCGACTCCACACGTAAGCCAATGCTTTGTAACTTTTGATCGACTGCGACTCCTGCTTTACGCATTCCTTGAATCAAATACATCAAGCCAAGTACAGAACGTTTCATAATCAATTAAAAGCAAAATATTGGCCTATGTTTTACTACAGCCACCTAGCGTACAACAATTGCCGAATCTATCAATTTTCTTGTCAGGGCTATCATAGACCTTCTGGATAGTTGCTCTACAATAAAGTAAAACAAAAAGGAAAAACAAATGCAGGCAGCAAATTCAACAACCCCGCAGGTAAAAATCGCCATTATTGGTGCAGGCTTTGGTGGTTTAGCGATGGCTATTCGTCTTTTACAAAACAATATTCGTGATTTTGTCATTTTGGAAAAAGCCAGTGAAATAGGTGGCACATGGCGTGAAAACCAATATCCCGGTGCTGCTTGTGATGTACAGTCTCATCTCTATTCCTTGTCTTTCTCACCCAAGACCGACTGGTCTAAACGTTATGCTGAAGCACCTGAAATTTATCAATACATCCAAACACTTACCACTGAAAATCAATTGCAGCCTTATATCCGCTTTCACACCGAAGTCAGTGCTGCACATTACTTAGAAAATCAATGTTTATGGCAACTCACCCTTAATCAAAATGAAACTCTGACCGCTCAATTTGTCATTTTCGCATCTGGTCCGCTGCATGTACCACAAATTCCGCGTATTGCGGGTATCGAGAAGTTTAAAGGCAAAGTTTTCCATTCATCACAGTGGGATCATGACTATGACCTCAGTCATAAAAATGTTGCCTCCATTGGCACTGGGGGTAGCGCGATTCAATATATTCCTGAAATTGCAGAACAAGTGAAACAACTTTACGTACTACAAAGAACAGCTGCATGGGTTATTCCTCGGGATGAACGTCGTTATTTACCCATTGAAAAAGCACTGTTTAATCGATTTGATTGGTTTCGAAAACTTCATCGAGCTCGTCTGTATTGGACAAATGAATCTCGTGTAGTTCCCATTATGAAACCACAGGTCATGAAATACGCACAAAAACTAGCAGAAGCGTATATTCGCCATCAAGTCAAAGACCCTGTAACCGCAGATAAGTTAATTCCCAACTATATTATGGGTTGCAAACGCATCTTGGTCTCCAACAAATATTATCCAAGCTTTAACCGTAAAAATGTTGAATTGGTTACCGATGATATTTTGGAGTTAACTGAGGACAGTATCATCACCAAAGATGGGAAAAAGCGTAAAATTGACTGCCTCATCTATGGCACAGGTTTTGTGACTGACCCACGTATTTATCTTAAATCCTTTAGCTGTACAGGGCTGAATCATATTGAGCTTACAGACGTATGGCAAGATGGGGCCGAAAGTTACTATGGAATTAGCACCAAAGGTTTCCCAAACTTATTTCAGCTTTTAGGGCCCAATACAGTCTTAGGTCATAACTCAGTTATTTTTATGATTGAGTCACAAGTAAATTACATTCTACAGCTCATCGAGATGGCACAAAAAACCCAATCTCAAGCAATCGTTGTGAAAGCAGATATTCAAGACCAATTTAATCAGCATTTACAAAGTCAATTTACAGATACCATTTGGCAATCTGGCTGCGTCAGCTGGTATCAACAAGCGGACGGGAAAAATTTCTCTTTATGGCCCAGCTATACATGGAAGTATTGGCTAAAAATACGAAAAGCCAATCCTGCAGACTATCGTTTTTTAAATTCTAAGCAAGATAGTCAAGCAATAAATTAAGATCGCGGTCATAATAAGTTAGTATTTATTCACACTTTATTTGACATGCAATCGTTTTGGTTGATTTTTCAGCTTCTTATTTGTTTAGCACTTGGATTTGTTTTGGCGCGTCGTTTACCCAAATGGCTTGAACGACTTGCCTTTCAAATCTTGCCCTATTTTACGTATATTCTCTTAATCGCAATTGCGATTGAGTTTTCAACGACGTTGCATAGTATTGCCGAACCTTGGCAGATACTCAATCATGCAGCGCTTTTAGCAGTTATGACCAGTATTGGCGCTTTTGTCTGTTGTTACATATTATTTAAACTGTTGGGCTATCAACCCAGTCATGGCAAAGTGTCCATGAGCCTTGTGAGCAAATCATTAATCAATATCAGTTATGCATTTATCGCACTGGCCTTGGGGTATGGTTTGGCAGAGCTATCTTCAAGTTTCGACTATACCCTTCATATCAGCACATGGAACTTGTTACTGGTTTTCATGTTCCTGATCGGGCTTGATTTAGCCTATTCCCCACTCGATCGCTCATGGTTGAACTGGCAAATCCTACTCGTTCCACTTGGTTGTATTCTGGGTTCAATTATTGGGGCGTTTGTAACTGCCTATTTTGTACCGAGCATTCAATTAAAAGACCTGATTATGTTGTCTCAAGGTTATGGTTTCTACTCTATGACTGGCATTGTGGTCACGGAGTTAAAAAATACTCATTTAGGCAGTATTGCTCTGATGAATGATTTGTTCAGAGAAATCTTTGCGATTGTGTTTATGTATATCATTGGCTGGCGTTACCCCCGCTCTGCGATTTCATCTGCAGGAGCTACAGCTATGGATGTCACTCTACCGATGGTCAAACAAGCCTGTGGGAATGACTTTATTCCACATGCTATGGTGAGTGGTTTCATCCTATCAGTTTTGGCGCCGATTGTTGTGAGTGTCTTGGCTGCTCTGTAAAGCATAGCGCTCTATTCGATGCCGTCTTTTTATTTTGCTATTGCCACTTCGCTCACCAACAATTCTTTTTAAAATTTAATCCATAAAAAAAGCCTTTCGAATGAAAGGCTTTTTAGATTTCTAGTCGATTAAAGCGTCGCTAAAATATCTTTGAGCATCTGACACGGATTTGCAGACTGCGTAATTGGTCGACCAATCACTAGATGTGTTGCACCGTCTAACATTGCTTGTTTTGGCGTTACGATACGCTTTTGGTCATCCGCACTTGAACCCTCAGGGCGGATGCCTGGTGTCACTAATGCAAACTCTGAACCCAAAGTCTCACGCAGCATTTTTGCTTCTTGGGCTGAACATACCACACCATCTAAACCACTATCTTTAGTCAATTTTGCTAAACGTTTGACTTGTTCAAATGGTTCAATATCCAGACCAATATCGGCTAAATCTTCACGTCCCATCGAGGTTAACACCGTTACTGCAATTAGTTGAGTGTTATAGTTGCCAGCCTTTAAGCGCTCAACACAGGTTTCCATCATTTTACGGCCACCTGAAGCATGGACGTTTACCATCCAAACACCCATATCTGCAGCAGCACATACCGCTTGCGCAGTCGTATTTGGAATATCGTGAAATTTTAGATCTAGAAAGACTTCAAAGCCTTCACCATGTAAAGCTTTAACAATAGATGAGCCTTCATGGGTAAATAATTCTTTACCGACTTTTACACGGCATAATTGAGGATCTAATTGCCCAGCAATCGTCATTGCGTCATAATGACTTTTTGCGTCTAAGGCAACAATAATACTCATGGGGAGACCCTTCAAACTCACAAAATTATGGCATTATACGGATTAAGCCTAAAACGACCAAGACTATTTTTCTAAAAACTATTTAAAATTCAAACTAAGTTCTTTATTCATATACTTTTTATATAGTTATCAATATTTTAAATCACAATAAAAAACGCCTTTGGCTATATAACCAAAGGCATTTAAATCAAACTAGCTTCAATACTTCTAAGATAAAAATCTTACTTCATATTGTGGCTTAAAGCGGTGTAGATGGACGATCATTAGGATTGATATCTAACACCGTTTTTTCATGTCTTGTATGTGCTGCAGCTTCAGCAGCAGCCAGCTGAGCGGATTGAATCTGCTCTTTACGAAGGTGATCAATGTCTTTACGTAGTCGCTTAATTTCCCAACCTTTCTGGAATACACGAAATACCTGAACACCAATTAATAACCCCAACACAATCCCTAAAGCCATTGTCAATAATAACAATAGACCTAAACGCATTGCTGGAACCTGTATAAACAACAGATCAACGGTTAGCTCAGTTCCGTTTTGTAATACCAAAGCTAAGCAGTAGCCAAACAGTACAATTAATAATGCGAATAATACGTAACGCATAAGCACCCCAATAAATTTTATTCGCCTGCAGTCTCGTTTACTGCATCACGTAATGCTTTACCTGGTTTGAAATGTGGAACAGCTTTAGCAGCCACTTCTACCGACTTACCCGTTTTAGGATTACGCCCAACACGAGGCTCACGGTGATGGAGTGCAAAACTACCAAAACCACGAATTTCAATACGATTATCTGAAGACAAAGATGCAATCATTTGATCAATCATAATCTTAACAGCTTCTTCCACTAATGGCTCTGCTAAGTGCGGGTTTTTAAGAGAAATACGCTCTATTAAGTCAGACTTATTAAGTGCTTCAGTAGTCATCTGCGACCTCTTTAATTATCAAGCTACCTTGTAGATAGATTGATAATAACCTGTTTAAATACAAAACGGTAGCGTAATAAGTGAATACTACGCCACCGTTTATTGTATTTGTGTAAAAAGTATTAGTTAACTTACATTAACAATACAATTCAAACATCTACTCAGTTGCCCATTTGAGCTTTGATCAAATCACCAATAGTCTTAGGACCATTGTCTTGACCAGTAGTTGCTGTCTTCAAGTTAGCAACTGCTTCTTTCTCTTCAGCTTCGTCTTTCGCTTTGATAGACAAGTTGATAGAGCGAGATTTACGATCTACGTTGATGATTTTCGCTTCAACTTCTTGACCAACTTCAAGGAACTTAGTTGCATCTTCAACGCGGTCGCGGTTGATTTCAGATGCTTTAAGAGTCGCTTCAACTTCGTCAGCTAACTTAAGTGTTGCGCCACGAGCGTCAACAGCAGTTACAGTACCTTTTACAAGTGCACCGCGTTCGTTAGCAGCTAAGAAATCGTTGAACGGATCGCTGTTCATTTGCTTGATGCCAAGGCTGATACGGTTGCCTTCAGCGTCTACAGACAAGATAACCGCTTCAACTGTGTCACCTTTCTTGTAACGACGGATAGCTTCTTCGCCTTGCTCGTTCCAAGAAATATCAGACAAGTGAACTAGACCATCGATACCGCCTGGTAGACCGATGAAGATACCGAAGTCAGTGATTGACTTGATCGTACCTGAAACTTTTTCACCTTTGTCGTGGTTCTTAGCAAACTCTTCCCATGGGTTAGCACGAGTTTGTTTGATACCAAGAGAAATACGACGACGCTCTTCGTCAACTTCAAGAACCATAACATCAACTTCATCACCAATCTGAACAACTTTAGATGGGTGGATGTTTTTGTTAGTGTGGTCCATTTCAGAAACGTGTACTAAACCTTCAACGCCTTCAGCGATTTCTGCGAAACAGCCGTAGTCAGTTAAGTTAGTTACGCGAGCTTTAACGATTGAACCTTTAGGGTAACGGTTCATGATCGCTAACCATGGATCTTCGCCTAATTGCTTAAGACCTAAAGATACGCGGTTACGTTCTTTGTCAAACTTAAGTACTTTAACAGTAACTTCTTGACCAACTTCAACAACTTCTGATGGGTGCTTGATACGTTTCCAAGCCATGTCAGTGATGTGAAGAAGACCATCAATACCGCCAAGGTCAACGAATGCGCCGTAGTCAGTAAGATTTTTGATAGTACCAGTAACTGTTTGACCTTCTTCAAGCTGAGCAAGAAGAGCTTCACGGTCAGCTGAAGATTCAGCTTCCATAACAGCACGACGAGATACAACAACGTTGTTACGTTTAGCATCAAGTTTGATTACTTTGAATTCTAACTCTTTACCTTCTAAGTGAGTAGTATCACGAATAGGACGAGTATCAACTAAAGAACCTGGAAGGAACGCACGAACTGGACCGATGTCAACAGTGAAACCGCCTTTAACTTTACCAGAGATAACACCAGTAACGATTTCGCCGTCTTCAAAGATTTTTTCAAGTTTAGTCCAAGTTTCAGCACGTTTCGCTTTTTCACGTGATAAAACTGTTTGACCCATGCCGTTGTCAAGCGCTTCAACAACAACATCAACAGTGTCGCCAACTTGAACTTCAAGTTCGCGTTGTTCATTTAAGAATTCAGCGCGGTCAACAATACCTTCTGATTTAAGGCCAGTGTCAACTGTTACCCAATCAGAATCGATGTTTACTACAACGCCTTGGATGACAGCACCCTTTTCAACGTTGAGGTTTAATTCGCTTTCTTCAAAGAGGGCTGCAAAAGATTCGGTCATGATATACCTGATAAAGTCAGCGGTCTTGGATCAGACAAGGCCGGTTTAGTTAAGCGTCTACATAGTCCATTTTGAACTGATCAAGCTATGCTTCTGCTGAATATAAAAATTCGTTAGTTTGCTAATTGCTTATCGATATAAGCCGTCATAAGCTGAAATACCTCATCAATGTTCAATTCAGAACTATCAATGATGTAGGCATCAGCTGCTGGTCTGAGTGGAGCAACTTCGCGCTCCATGTCACGTTTATCACGCGCCTCAATATTAGCTAAAATATCGTTTATTTTAGCATCCAGCCCCATACCCTGCAACTGCTTTACTCTGCGTTCAGCACGAGATTGGGCTGAAGCGGTTAAATAAATCTTGGCTTGAGCCTCTGGAAAGATGGATGTTGCCATGTCTCGGCCATCTGCAACCAAGCCTGGTGCTTGTGCAAAAGCATGCTGACGATCGACTAGCGCAGCTCTAAGCTCAGGAATTGTTGCAACTTTTGATGCAAACTCACCAATTCGTTCTGTTCGAATGGTTTGACTAACATCTTCACCATTAAGCAAGACTTGTGTGCCTTGTGCAGAGCTTAAAAATTGTATGTCTAAATGTTTAGCGATTTCGACACATTGACTCAGTTCGCTTGACAAAGCATCCAACAAATCCTGTTGATGCAATGACAGGCCCAACAAGCGATATAACGCTCCCGAATCAAGTAAATGAAATTGATAATGAGCTGCTATTTTTGCAGCCAGTGTGCCCTTACCCGAACCACTTGGACCATCAATTGTGATTATTTGAACTGTCATTGCTTACCCAAAGTTTGTTATACAGATTTAGCGAGTTTCGAAAAACCTAGTTTAATCGCAGATTTAAGCTGTGCAAGGATTAATTTACTTACAAAAGGTGCACGTGCCTGTAATTCAATCGTATAGGTCACTAAAGTTTTATTCGAGTCAATCGGCTCAAACTCAATAACACCCAAATGATGTTTGATTAGTGGATTTTTAATAATCTTGTATTCAATACGCTCATTCACATTCATTAATGTAATTTGCTCTTGTAGTGGTTTAATTGGACCAAAACCCATACGACGCACAGAACCAAGCCCATCCGGACGTTCTGGATCTGCTGAATCTTTCACTCGCACCACTTGAACTGGTGCAAAAGCGACGTTATAGGTTGAGTGTTTAGAAAGTAAATCAAACACCTGCTCTACGGGTGCATTAAATTCTTTTTTAATCTGAATATTGTTCATGGTGGTTCCAGCGCTTTATTTGACAATAATTATTGTCATTTCATTTTACATGAAATTATTATTTTACGAATTCATTCATCCCTTTTCTTGTAGACGGGATAGTCGCTTTTGTTCGCGGCGCATTTTAAAAAAGTGACTGAGCTGCTGTGAGCATTGCTCATGTAAACAACCCGACTCAACCAAGAACTGATGATTATAATAACCCGTTTCAAATAATTTACGTGCACTTATAAGAGAACCCGCTTTCGGCTCTGTCGCACCAAATACCACTTTTGAAACGCGTGCATGCACCAAAGCACCTACACACATGGTACAAGGCTCAAGCGTCACATACATGACCGCATCATCAGGTAAACGATAATTTTGTGTATTTTGGCAAGCATCGCGAAGTGCTTGAACCTCAGCATGCGCGGTAGGGTCATTTAGCGTAATAGGCGCATTAAAGCCCGAACCAATAATTTTATTTTGACTCACAATGACTGCCCCGACCGGGACTTCACCTTTTGACGCTGCAATAGCAGCCTGCTCTAAAGCAAGCTGCATCCATTCACTATCTATTTTTAAAACATCAGTCATAAAGATTAGATTACATCGTAATGTTTAAGGAGTTCATTCCAGCTTTCAATGCTCGTTGTTGGTGGATTACCAGCGAAAATACCCTTTAAGCTATTACTAGCCCCTTGTTTCCATGCTGGTGACAAGTCTTTATCCACTAAACGCGCACGCACACCCTCAACAAAGTCTGCATGACGAATTTTCCAGTCCGAAATTTGGGTTTCAAGCTCGAACACTTCATTCCAAGAATGAACCTGCTTGCCCCACTGCCATAGCAACCATGTTAATGCAGCAGTTGTTGGTGAGCCTTTTTGTAAGTTTTCACTGGCTTGACGAAGCCAATCGCTACGCGCATCACTTAAACCAACAATAGCATCATAATCATGCTCGAAGTTCACACCACGACATACACTATGAATGACATCCAAAGAGTTCTGTAATGGACCTGGGCCTACCGGACGATGCATACTGTTTAATGTGTCATCAATGGCTCTAAAACCACCTGCTGGATAATGACTCCAGTCTATATTGATAACTTTCTCAAGCACCGTATTACGCTGCGCATCACAGATGTGTGTTGCCCAACCAATACCATATGCGCCTGCAGCTGTCATGATTGAACCCGTTAAACCTGTAAACAGACCAATTGCTCCACGATCCGCCAAGAAACGCGTTGCGCCCACATCTGGGTACAAACCAATATTAATTTCAGGCATCGCTAAACGTGAATGCGGTGTCACCAAACGGAATGGCGCTGCCATAAACAGACCTAAACCACCACCCATGACATAACCTTCACCCCACACCAAGACAGGCTTAGCATAGTTGTGTAGTAACAAATCTAAAGCATATTCTTGCTCAAAGAACTGATTGGCTGTTTCAACTTCATCGTTAATCACCAATTGACGAAGTTTACGTACATCACCACCCGCACAGAATGCTTTTGGTGTGGTTGAATCCAACCAAATGGCTTTTACTGCGTCATCGCAATGAAAATCTTGAAATACTTCAAATAAAGCTGAAACAATCGTTTCATCTAAAGCGTGAAGTGATTTTGGTCTATTCAGACGAACAATGCGCCAACCATTTTTTGCTTCTTCTACAATCAAATCTGGATGGTAGTTTTTAGAAACGGGAGAATATGTCATGCGTCCAGCTGCCAATCTATAGGCTCAATGCCATGTTGTTTAAGATAATTATTGGATTTTGAGAAAACTTTACAACCGAAGAATCCACCACGGTTTGCTGCTAAAGGTGACGGATGTGCCGCCTTTAACACCAAATGCTTTTCTTGATCAATCCGTTGTCCTTTCCGCTGCGCATATGCTCCCCAAAGAATAAAAACAATATGCTCGCGCTGTTCATTTAAAACATCAATCACATGATCGGTAAAGTCTTCCCAACCTTGTTTTTGATGTGATGTGGGGTGACCAGCTTCAACGGTTAATACACTGTTTAACAGCAAAACGCCTTGCTGCGCCCAACGAGTTAAATCCCCATGTTTAGGAATATCAATTCCTAAATCTTTATTTAACTCATGGAAAATATTACGTAAAGATGGTGGTAAAGCAAGCCCCTTTTGCACAGAGAAACTGAGCCCATGTGCCTGATTCGGCCCATGGTATGGGTCTTGTCCGAGTATTACCACTTTTACATTCGCCAAAGGCGTCGTATTAAATGCATTAAAAATCAGCGCATTTGGCGGATAAATCACTTTATTCGCTTTTATTTCTGTAACAAGAAACTGCTTTAACGCATCCATCTTAGTACTAAGCAAAAAGTCACTTAATCCATGTTTCCAACTGGCATCCAGCTGAATTTTATCAAGCTTGGTTTGCTGTTGTTCTGTTAAAGACATACTTGCGCCTTATTCCCTTACTGTATATTCCGTGACAAATTTCACAGTTTGACTTGCAATTCTACATTCGGATTGTGAAATTGGATACCTTCTTTTAATTTGGTATACATTTCAGTGTCCGCCCATTCCGCTTGGATTTGTTCTGAAAACTCGATCTGGCTTAAATCTAAAAGCCCCATCTGTGTATTTTCAATATCTTCAATAAAACTCTGTGCATAGCCCGTATCGGTCTCATGCACAATCACAGAGTACACTTCTACATCACCTTCACCGTTTTGAGTCACGGTCGACGCAAGTACTTCCTGTGCAAGATAAAAGAAAATACGTGAAAATTGTTCAGCCGATGGCGAAACAGGCAGCGACACCCAACGTGCACTAAATGTTTTACATGCTTGGATATATTCTGGATCGTCGTTTTGCCAAAAACAAATCGCATGATCAAAAGAGTCATAAAAGTCTTTAATTACCCCTTTCAGCAAGCCAAAGTCATAAACCATTTGACCATGATCTAATTTCGATGCTTTGAGGAGTAATTCAACTTTATAACTATGACCATGAATAGAGCGTTTACAACGATCCGATGTACAGTTGCGTACAATATGGGCATTTTCAAACTTAAATAACTTACGAATTAACATATGCCGTAATGCAATCAAACTTTCTGAGAATTGACTTTAATTATAAAGCAAAAGTAAACCTATGCTCATTTATTTTATTGTTCAATCCAATTTGCAAATCATATCAGTCTTATATTTACCCTTTAAAAAGGTGACATGCTCCGATAAGCCACATATACCGCTTGATCTTTTCGCACCAAATCACTACTAAACTGACGCTTACGCTCACTCAGCAACACTTCAATTCTGGCTTTAAAATAGTTCGATTGAACTCCGAGAAAATCATTAACAGCAGCCTGCTGAGCCTCGTCCACTTGCTTAAATGGATCAACTTCCCACAGTTCATTCATATTGGAAAAATGCTCCAAATTGGCCCGTCTTTGCTTTTGTAAATTTTGAATAGCAGATACATCCAACTTAGGATCAATGCTGGCTAACACCAATGCAGGTGCAGTGTTGATATTCACCTTTAAGTCATTGCTCGGCAAAGCACTCACATAAGGTGCAATCAGTTGATAGTTACGCCCCTCAAACCCACGCACCAACTTCAACTGTTCAACATTATAAAAAGCACGATTTGGCGCCAAGTAACCCTGAGCTAAACTTTGATAATAAGCAGATTCAGCACCCATCGGGCCACTGACTTCATCATCTTCATCTTGCCAATCAATCACTGCTTCTGAAAGCTGTGCAGGCAATCCAACACGTACCAACAGCTTTTCAAACCAAAGTTTTGCAGCCTCATTCGGCTTTTTATCCGACTTAACTAAAGCATTTAAATTAAATTTTCCCGACTCATCTTCTAAACGTCCAGAAACAAAACCATCTTCCACTGGAAAAGCAGGCATAGGCTTTGCCCACGTTTCTTGTAGATGATCAACCTCTGCTGCATTTTGAGCATCATCCACCAATAACTCAGAAAAAAAAGCTTCAGCACTTTTTGCATATAACAGAGCTTGGTTTTGTCGCATTAAATAGGCTGTACTCTCTGCGGTATTACGCTGATGTTTCGCAATCGTAGCCGCAAGGATAGTTGCTAAAGCCACCATCACCAAAATGGTGATCAATGCAATGCCATTCTGAGAGCGCTTCAAAACATCCACCTATTTACAACGAATACATTTAAGGAAAAATGTTTTTGCATAGAGTCCGTGAGTTTCATATCCTGCAACTTAATTTTTTTGTTTTAAAAAGTCTGTATTTAATAAACTAAACACCCATTCATAACTCACTTCATTGACAGTGAGGTTTATTTTTAAACCGCGCGGTAGTATTTTTGCCTGAGTCACATCATTTTCACTCAATGCCACCTCAGGCCATTGTGCCATTTCATTGGGATTGAGTAACATAATTTGAAATTGATCAACTGAATCAAGTAAAACACTGGTTTCAGGTTGATCATTACCTGTTTGATTTAAATTTTTATATTTATAACGGTACAGTTTTTTTTCATCTGCTTTATAAATATATTCAACTCGCTCTTCAGGCGGTATACCTTGCATTAAAGGATCAGTCACGCCAGTTTTACTAAAGGTCAACTGACCATTTTGCAACATGACTGCGGGTTGAACCTGCCCCGCAACATTGGCAGTAATTGGTACAATTTGCACAGTGTCACGTAACACTTGTTGATATGCTTCTTGTAGTTGACCTAAGCGCTGTTCATGTTGGGTATTACGCTCTTTAATCTTGATCAGATAATCAAAAACCTTCCAACCCAAAGCTGAAAGCACAGCAAAAATCGCGATTGCCACCAATAACTCAACCAAAGTAAAGCCTGAGCGTTTTGTCATGGTTGGCTTCCATCACGATGGTTAAAAAAAACTAAACTCGTAACACCCAAATCTACTTTTCCAGTTTCAGTATTCACCACGCTCACCTGTACATTGACGCGTTGCACATTAGCACTAATCGTTGCTTGCGCTGATTTATCAATTTGCCAAGTTTCACCTTGTTGGGTGATTTGTTTAGAGGCCGTGCCTTGTAGCCAATCACGATTGATTTCCGTCATCGAAATTTCATTCAAGGCAACAAATTGTGCCTTGGTACGCAAGATGGCATGGGCTGTAGACTGAGTATATTGCATACCCACTTTGGTTAAAGCGACCGCTGCCGTAGCAAAAATAGCCAGCGCCACCATCACTTCCAGTAACGTAAATCCTGAGACACGGTTAACTCGAGCAAGGCCAAAAGCTATGCTTGAGGTACGAGAATTAATGAAATAGCATTTCATTCGAGCGCAAGCCGGCAGACTATTCTTTAAATCTTTAGCTCGCATTTATTTTACCGAAATGATCAATTTCAATTTCTGCACCCACGGGCTCATTGGCATAATAAAATTGAATACGAACAGGTTTGGCTTCGCCATTCCCCAACCAAATCAGTTTAGGTGCATTCTCTTGGGTTAAATCATCGTTTTGGGCTTGGGAAACATCATAGTCTAAGGATTGCACAGCAAAAGAAACATTTTTAGCTAACATTTGCTGCGGGAACTCATTATATTTTTGCCATTTTTGATGATTCAACATTACATTATTTTGTTGTTCTGCTTGCATGATGAGTTGTGGGTTTTTATATTCAACGACAGCATAAGAAAAATCAGCCACATCAGTCGCAGGATAGATTTCTAATGCCAAAACACGTGCTTGATCATTTGCCTCACGTGCAATTTTCTGTACATCCATGATAAAAAAATCACGGGCTTGCGCAGCTTTACGTTGGTCAACTCCATTGATATTTAACATCACCAATGATGCCAGAATGGCCATAATAACAATAACCACCATCAATTCAACCAGTGTAAATCCTTGAATCCTTGAAGGTGGTTTCTGTTTCATACATCCTATCCGCTAAGCAAGATATCCCGCTGCGCCCGTTTGTTTAGGCATCGCCAGAGCTTGGTCGATGTAGGCCACGCGCAAAGTATCGCGCGACCCCAAATATCGTTGATAAAAACTAGAGTTCAAAATCGCTGCGGCACCATGCGTCAAAGACCAAATCGATGCCAAATAATCACGAACTGTCATTTGACTTTCTATCGACTCCAAATACCGCTCGGTCATACGAATAATTAAACGTAGACGTTGCTTTCGAATTTGATAAAGTTCAGTAAATAAATGATAGATCCCAACACCCGTGGTCGATAATCGCTCTTCTATTTGATGAAACAACACGGTGCGTTCAGGATGATGCAAATGATGTAACATAAAAAATGCTAGATGTTCAGGGAATTGTTTATCTGTATCTTTAATCATTTCAAGCAACATTTGCTCATTACGAATAATGAGCAACATGTAGAGTTCATCTTTACTTTGAAAATGTTTATAAAGCGTACCTTTTGCTAGATCTAATTCTGCAGCCAATGCATCAAGGGTCATCCCTGCTTCGCCATTCTCTAAAAGCAACTGTTCAGCCACTTGGAAAATTAACGCTTCTCTTGCTCGAAACTGAGCCTGACGATCCATTTTCACCCTAGTACTCTCTTATACGCTTTTATCGTTTCAATTTATTTACTTCATGTTGAGAAGGTTTTCAAAGTTCTGTGTTGTGATGAAAGCCATCTCTTCCAAGGACTTATCATATACATCTGCCAAGGCTTTGGCTACATAAGGAACGTACTTTGGCTCATTAGACTTTCCTCTATATGGCATCGGTGCCAAATAAGGACTATCTGTCTCAATTAATAGGCGATCTAAAGGAACTTGCTTCGCCACATCACGCAGGTCTTGCGCATTTTTAAAAGATACAATCCCTGAAAATGACACATAGTAACCGCAGTCTAAGACAGCTTTGGCTGTTTCCCAGTCTTCGGTAAAACAATGCAAAATCCCATGGGTCGATTTTTCGGCGCGAATAATATCGACAGTATCGTGCTTGGCAGAACGGGTATGCACAACAACTGGTTTTTTTACAGCTCGTGAAGCATGAATATGTCGTGCAAAACAGTCTTTTTGCTCAGCGATGAAATCTGTACTATGAAAATAATCGAGCCCAGTCTCACCAATTGCCCAAACTTTTTCAGGCTGCGCCAACTCAATTAAATAGTCTGTGGTCGCACGAGCCATGGTTTCAGGATCTTCACAAGGATGTACCCCGACGCTATAGCCCACATCGTCATGCCGTGACGCAATTTTTGCTAGCTCAATATAATCATCAAGATCAACCGAGATACTCATAAAGCGATGAACGCCCGCTGCACGTGCTTGCGCTAATGCTAAATCCAAATCCCCATCATAAGGGGTTAAATCTAGCATGGTTAAATGGCAATGTGTATCTACAAACACAGGCGTTTCCTACTTGATATACTTAATTACATAGTGTAACTAGTTCGCCCTTCAGACTTAAGACCTGCTAGCAACTTTTCCGCTTCTGATTTGTAATAAACCCCCTTCTCCCCAGAAAGTTGAATACCAAATCCTTGGAGTTTGATTCCATTTTGCTTTTGCGAAATCCAAATCACTTTACCGGTGAGAGGAATTTTCTGTGCTTGCTCTGGCAATGTTGCCAAAACAAAGACCTCCTCTCCCATTTTTACGGGTTGTTTGGATGGAATAAATAAACCTCCACCAACCACAAAAGGCATATAGCTTGCATATAATGTTGCTTTATCTGGAATATTGGCTTGAATGATTCCGCCCATACGTGGTTGCATAAAATTCCCCTGTTTTAAACATCCATCAACCGAATACACAATTGGTCGAGCACTAAATTAGTTTGTACGTTTTGTTCAATATATTGTTTTGACTGTTGCAACTCGGCGTAAATTGAAAACAAAGTTTCAAATGAATACCGTTCTGCCAGCACACTGAAATCCAAATCAGTGTTTTTTAATTGCTGATTTAGCTTGACACAAATCAAATCTGACAACAAGTACTCAAACATTTGACTAAAATCACTAAATGTAAGCGCTTTATTCCACTTGGTCGCAATTGCCATCGGCATATTTTTATCCATCACCAACTTTTGCCAATCTTTTAAAAATTCAGCACGTTGAGGAATCCATTCACTCTCGGACAATGTAATTGCCTGCAACGGCATATGATTGGACAAATTCATCAACAAATGTTGCTGTGCCAAATCGCTATGGGACAAATGCTGATTTAAAAATTGCTCTGCTTGCTGTTCATTTATGCGATCCAAAGCAAAATGTTGCAAACGACTGCGAATGGTTGCAGGCAGTTTTAAATAATGATCTGCCAATAAAATGATAACAACACGATCACCTGGTTCTTCAAGCGTTTTCAATAAAGCATTGGCTGAAGCTGTATTTAAAGCTTCCGCTGGTTCAATAATGATGACGCGCCAACCATCTACCGTTTGCTGCACAAAAGGCAGCAGATCACGAATTTTCTCAATTTTGATCTTGGCATTTTGTTTCTTATTGTCTTCATCGGTAGTGATGTGCACATAATTGGGGTGTGTATCCGCCTTTAACCACTGACAACTCCCACACTCCCCACAGGCCAAATGATTTGGCTGCCGCTTCGCACATAAGACCCAAGCAAGAAACTGCTCAGCAAAAATCTCTTTACCACAACCTTTTTTGCCATAAAACAATAAGCCATGACCAATATTGGGAAATCGCGTGGTTAAAGTTTCCCAAACATTTTGATGCCACGGATAAATCTGCTCAGGCAGCGTTTGTTTCATGTAGACGACCTAAGTTCTATTATGCAAAATAAGCCACATCCATGGCATTTAAACGATCTAAATCTTCTTGTGTATCCACACCCGGTGGTAAGTTCGCTTCTGCGATATCAATGGCAATATGATGTCCATTCTCCAAAACACGCAGCTGCTCTAAGCTTTCGAGCTTTTCAAGTGCACCCATATCCCATGTCACATACTCTTGAAGTAGTTTCACGCGGTAAGCATACAAACCCAAATGACGGAAGGCTTGATTATGCAACGTTTGTTGCACTTGCTTTGCAGCATCACGGTCATATGGAATAGCGGCACGACTAAAGTAAAGTGCTTGTTTGTACTTCGACATCACTACTTTAACAATACTGTCACGTTTAAATTCATCTAACTGCTGAATTGGTTCACACAAGGTCGACATTGAACAATCGACTTGTGACTCTAAAAGTTGCGCGACTTGCTTGACCAAAGCCGCTGGCAATAAAGGCTCATCACCTTGAACATTGACAATGATATCTTCACTGGCCCAGCCCTTAATTTTTGCCACTTCACTTAGACGGTCTGTTCCCGAAGGATGATCCGCTGAGGTCAACACCACATCCACTCCTTCAGCCATGCAAAGGTCATAAATTCGCTGATCATCCGTTGCAACGCAGAGATCATCAAAACCTTCCACTTTCTTTGCCTGATCAACGACCCGTAATATCATTTCACGGCCATGAATTTTAAGGAGTGGTTTTCCAGATAAACGTGTGCTTGCGAAACGCGCAGGAATAACAATATGCTTCATAAAAGACCTTAAGAAATTTCAATACCTACAGCGCCAAGCTGTTGATGTAAGGTGTCATAACACGCCGTCGATAACACCGCATCGACAGGAACAACCCAAATATCACGGGCAAAACTAGGATTTTGTTTGAGCAGTGCTAAAATTTTCACTGCATCTTTTTCAGTGGTAATGATGGGATTGGCATCGTCAAAAACCAAATCTTCTAACTCATATTCATAATGATCGGCAAACTCATGACACTGGAATTGCTGTACTCCCATACGCTCTAAAGTACGATAAAAGCGCTGCGGAAACCCGATCCCCACGACTGCATAAAAATCATCTTGCGGATTGAATGCTTTTGCCTCAGTACTATTCAACAAGTAAGGCTCTGCAACCTCTAAGTGCATGTGCATAGTACGAGTAGGCTGATCTGCATGTTCAATCACTGTACCTTGATCCAGTCTAGATTTTGGCTCTCGTAAATAACCTTCGGGCAATAATTTTTCATTACCAAGACCACGATTATTATCCAAGACAATCCATTCAATTTGACGCTTCAATGCCCAATGTTGCAGCCCATCATCGCTAATGATCAGATCAATGGGATAGTGAGATAAAAGCAGTTCAATACTTTCTTGGCGATTTGGACCCACTGCCATCGGCACATCAGTGGATTGCACGATGAGTGTTGGTTCATCACCTACATTTTCAGGCAATGAGTTGAGATCCACCATCGTCGGAAATGGTCCTTTGGCACCATAACCGCGACTAATCACCCCAACTCGAATATTTTTATTTTGTAAATAACTCACCAAGTGAATAAGCAGAGGGGTTTTTCCACTCCCACCCACAGTAATATTACCAATCACCATGACAGGTACAGGAGCCGTATAGGCTTTTTTAATATTGCACCGATACAACTTACGGTTTAAAAGAAAACCGCCACGATATAACCAAGACAGCGGACGAAGCACAATTAACCACTTTGCCTGTGAGTTCCAAGCATCCTGAATAAACCGTGCACCTGACATGACTTAGTTTTCCTCAAAATTACGCTGATGGAGTTGATAATAAGCACCTTGCTTAGCAATAAGTTCAGCATGTGTACCTTGCTCTACTATACGCCCTTTATCCATCACCACAATACGGTCTGCATTCTCAATAGTGGATAAACGATGCGCAATGACAATCGTGGTACGATCTCGCATTGCAGCATCGAAGGCACGCTGAATAAAATACTCTGATTCATTATCAAGCGCGCTGGTAGCTTCATCTAAGATCAGTACAGGCGCATTTTTCAAAATCGCACGAGCAATGGCTATACGTTGGCGTTGACCGCCTGATAAATTGAGACCTTGTGCCCCCAACTTGGTGTTGTAGCCTTGTGGTAAAGCCATAATAAAGTCATGTGCATAAGCTGCTTTTGCCGCTGCAATTACCTCTTCATCAGAGGCATTTTCAAGCTGCCCATAGGCAATATTGTCACGCACAGTGCGGTTAAATAAAACCACTTGCTGATTGACCATTGCCACTTGGGTACGCAGACTATTGATTTCAATATCGTGAATATCAATACCATCAAAGAGGATTTGGCCCGAGGTCGTATCTTGAAAACGCACCAGTAAATTCACTAGAGACGTTTTACCAGCACCAGAACGCCCCACTAAAGCAATCGTCTCACCTTCTTTGACACTCAGATTAAAATCATGCAGCGCTTGATAACCATCCACATAAACTAAGTTCACATCTTTAAAGTCGATATTACCTTTCAACACTGGAGTTAAAGTGCCAGTATTTTTTTCTTCAGGCAGATCTAAAATTTCAAAAACTGAATGTGCTGCTGCCATGCCCCGTTGAATCTTTTCATTCACATCAGTCAATGCTTTAATTGGCCGACTCAACATGCCTGCTGCAGTAATATACGCCACAAATTGACCCGCGCTGGTATCTTGCAGAATTTCTGGGCGTAGTGCGATCCACATCACAATACTCAGAGCAACGGACATAATCAACTGTACAATTGGACTATTGAGCTGTTGCACAACCACCATTTTCAAACCACGTCGTAAATTTTCCAATGAGGTATCTTTAAAACGTTGTTGCTCATACCCTTGACCACCAAAGCCTTTCACCACCAAGTGACCATTGACTGTCTCTTGTACCACGTGATTGACATCCCCCATGGTGTCTTGGACTTGAATGGAAAGCTTACGCATACGCTTTGCTGCTTTACGAATAAGCAAACCTATCAGTGGCGCAAAAATCAAAATACACAAAGTCAGACGCCAGTTGCTATATATAAGGTAACCGAGCAATGCAAGAGTGATTAGGCCTTGTTGAACAATAGTTTTTAATGATTCTGAAGATGCAGCGGTAAGCTGCTCCACATTAAACATAATCTTCGCAGTGATATGACCACTATTATTATCTAGATAATACTGTGCAGGAAGACGCAATAATTTTGCAAAAACTTCTTGGCGAATATTAAAGACCAAGTTTCTAGAAATGACCGCTGTAAAGTAGCCTCCCATGAACAAACCCAGCCCACGAAAGAACATTACCACAACAACCAAAATTGGGAACAATGTCGTAAAACCTTGATCACGGTGTTGAATCGCTTCAATAATTTTTTCAAGTAATTTAGCGACAGAAACTTCTGTCGCCGCATTCATAGCAAAACCAATCACCACAAGAATCGCTACGCCCCAATACGGTTTTAAATAGCTCAGTAGACGTAGATAAACTTTTAAATCGTGTTTCACTAATAACCTCGAGAAGGCACTTTGGTACTAATATTGATATTTACAAATCCCAACTGACCTGCCACATCCATCACACGGATCACATCCTGATGGGTTGCTTTTGCATCCGCAGCAATCACAAACATTAGATCACGACGGTCATTGGAAATCTGTTTAATTGCGGTATTTAATTCTGAAACATCTTTCGATGCAATAGACTGACCATTAATTGAATAATGCCCAGTGGAATCTACCACCACTTCGATTTTATGATCAAATGTTTTCGGTGGAACACCTTGCGCATCAGGCAAGGTTAAATTCATACGACTAAATTGATTGAAGGTGGTGGTCAGCAATAAAAACACCAAAATAAATAATAAGCAATCAATCATTGGTGTAAGGTTAATATGAACATCTTCAACTTGTGAACGTTTGAATTTCATACTTCACCTTAGCTCGCTTGCTTCACAACAACATCATCATGGTTTTCAAGCACAGTTTCTGTTTGCTTATAAAATAAAGCCGCATGAAATAAAGTCGATTGTTGTTCTAATTCAGCAACATACTCTTGAACTAACCGCTGAAAATAACGATAAGCAAATAATGCGGGAATCGCAATGAACATTCCTGCCGCAGTTGTAATCAGTGCTTTAGAAATCCCCGGAATCATCAGTGTTGGATTACTACTATTCCCAATATCAATCATTAAAAATGACTCGATAATCCCGAGTACCGTTCCCAATAATCCTAAAAGAGGCGCGACAGCACTCAATGTTCCCAAAAAATTGATATTTTTTTCAAGATAACCAATTTCCTGAGAAGCAGTTGCTTCCATCTGCGCACGTGCAAACTGTTCACCTTGTGCCTTACTTTGGTAACCAACTTCCAAAATACGACCCAATGTCGTTGCCTGTAAATCCTGATTTTGTTTAAGTTTAGGCAAAACCATTTGTACGCTTTGCGCTGAATTTAATAGCAAATCTTTCGGTAAAATAGTGGATTTCTTCAAGCGAATCAAACGCTCTAAGCTAATCGCAACAGTAAAGATCGAACAGAGCACAAGGGGCAGCATAAGCCACCCACCTGCTTTTACCAATTCCCACATAACACTTCCCCAAGTATTTAAAAATAGAAAATAAAATTATTCAGCTAAGCAAATATTCAAAATACCATCTAACTCATCGAGTGAATGATAATGAATCGTGAGCTTGCCTTTCCCTTGTTTATTATGATCAATTTTGACATTTGCACTAAAACGATCTGTTAAGCGCTGTGTCAATTGTTGAAGATCTGGTGCAATTTCCGTTTTTGATTTTTCTTGTTTAGGCGCATTGAGATCACGAACATATTGTTCAGTTTGGCGAACAGATAAGCTTTTCTCTATCACCAATTCTGCGACTTTCAGTTGATCTTTCCCTTTCAAAGTCAAAATGGCACGAGCATGTCCCATGTCTAGTAAACCTTGCTGCATAAAGTCTTTAACTTGCTCAGCTAGACTTAATAAACGTAGCAAATTACTTACTGTGGTACGCGCTTTGCCTACAGTATCTGCAATTTCTTGATGACTTAAACCAAACTCTTCATGAAAACGTTGTAATGCCATCGCTTGATCAATCGGATTAAGGTCTTGACGTTGGATGTTCTCAATCAACGCCAGTGCAATTGCAACTTGGTCTGTTAAATCACGAACAATGGCTGGGACTTGCGTTAAGCCAGCAAGTTGGGCCGCACGCCAACGACGCTCACCCGCAATAATTTCATAGGGGTGCTTTTCATTATCAATTGGACGAATCACAATCGGCTGCATCACACCGTGTTTTTCAATCGATGCCGCTAACTCTTGTAAGTCTTGCTCATTAATAAAACGACGTGGCTGATATTCACCACGCTGCAATAAATGCACATCAATTTGTTTTAGCTGACCGTGATCAAGAGCTTGTGCTTCAAGTTGTAATTTCTCTTTTTGAATGGAACCGAGTAAGGCATCTAAACCACGACCTTTTGCTAGCCCACGTTTTTTAACGGTCATGCGTTACTTCCTTTTTTCACTTTGCTTTTCTTAATCATTTCAGCTGCTAAATGTAAATAAGCAACTGCACCCTTCGAGCTTTTTTCAAAATAAATCACAGGCAAACCATGCGCAGGTGCTTCAGCTAGACGCACATTACGTGGAATGACCGTGTCATAGAGTTTGTTGCCAAAGTATTGTTCTAATTCTTCAGACACATCACGTGTGAGTGCATTACGTGCATCATACATGGTGCGTAAAACACCAATAATCTTTAACTCAGGATTCAATGCTTGTTGAATGCGATCAATGGTCTGTGTTAAATCTGCCAAGCCTTCCAAAGCATAGTATTCACACTGCATTGGAATCATCACACCATCCACCGCTGCTAGTGCATTAACTGTGATCAAGCTTAAGCTGGGCGCACAGTCCACAATGATGTAATCATATGCTTGTTCAATTTCTTGCAACGCATCACGCAGAATAAACTCACGCCCTTCTTGTTCAGCAATCGCAAGCTCAACTCCTGCCAAATCACGGTTTGCACCCAAGACCTTATAACCCACTTCCGCCTTGGTAATTGCAGTTTCTATAGGTACTTCACCCAGTAAAACATCGGTCACTGAATACAGTAAGTCATTTTTTTGAATGCCAGACCCCATGGTCGCATTGCCTTGCGAGTCCATATCAACCAATAAAACACGCTTTTTAAGTACTGCTAAAGATGCAGCCAAATTTACTGCGGTTGTGGTTTTACCTACACCACCTTTTTGGTTCGCAATCGCAATAATTTGTGCCATGACCCGCCCAATCCTTTGAATTTTTTTAGATACGTTTTAATAAAAGTAAGTGTCGTTGTTCGTCCAAACGTGGAACTTTTAACGCAATAATGTCACAGCTAAATTCGTTTTTGAACGCTTCAACTTCGTCATGTGGAATCAAGCCTTTCATCGACGCAATGATGCTGTCTTGGTGCATATAAGGCTTCGATGCATTGATAAAATCGGTTAAAGAGGCAAATGCACGACTGGTAATAACATCAAACTGACCCAAATCATGGATGCTATCTTCATTCTCAACACGCGTTTGAACTGCAATTACATTGGTTAATTTTAAGTCTGCAATAAACTGCTTTAAAAAACGAATTTTTTTCCCATTGGAATCGAGCAAAACACATTGGCGCTCAGGTTGGCATAGAGCAATAATCATGCCCGGCATACCACCGCCTGTACCAATATCCAGCAAACGACCTTTCGGCAAATCTTTTAAAATACTTAAACTATCTAATAAATGCTTCACCAGCATTTCTTTAGGATCGCGAATCGCTGTTAAATTGTAAGCTTTGTTCCACAGCACAAGTGCGTCTTGATACTTCAGCAATAAATTTAATGCTTCTTCACTCAAATCTAAGCCAAGCTTTTGACTACCTTGCTTTAAGTCTTGAAAAAAAGGATGCATAAAGAAGACATCTCAATAAAATTAAACTGAAGTATACCGATTTCTCAGCCGTGGAACAGTAGCTAACGCTTAGTGATTATGCACTTAAACGTACATACCTTGACGAATCTGTAGATCTAGATCACTTAATCGCTCAGGTGTGCCAACATCCACCCATGCGGCTTGCATTTTCTCAGCAGAAACTTTTCCAGCAGACATCGCTTCTTTTAGCAATGGAGCCAATGGACGCTTACCTGCTTCCAAGCCCTTAAACATCTGTGGATGAATAACCGCAACACCACTATAAGTCAGTGCTTCACCTGACTGCTCTTGTTCAAAGGTATAAGCACGCCCTTGATTTAAGATAAAGTCGCCTTTGGGATGTTGTGTCGGGTTGGGTACAAATACGAGATGCGCAAAATCGGCGTCCAATTGCACATCAAGTAAAGATGCAAAATCAAAAGTGGTCCAAACATCGCCATTCACTAAAATAAACGGGTCTGTGCCCAGCAATGGTAGAGCATTAATAATACCACCTGCTGTTTCAAGCCCCTCTTCTTCACGCGTCCAACGAATAGTCACACCAAACTGTGAACCATCCCCAAGCGCACCAATCAACACATCGGCCAACCAAGCAGAATTGATCACAATTTCTGTGACCCCAATTTGCTTAAGTTTTTCAATATGCCAAACGATCAGTGGCTTACCGCCAACTTCAAGCAGAGGTTTCGGTTTATAGAGTGTTAAAGGACGCATGCGGTTGCCAAGTCCCGCTGCCAAAATCATTGCTTTCATGCTGCAACAACCTCATATTTGCCATATTTTGCTTCAAATTTTGGCATCACTTTATCGCAAATAAACTGCATGAAAGGTTGTAGTTCTGCATATGGTTTGCTTTCTTCAAGTAAATACCACATCACACGTGGTAAATCTTTCAGATAACCTGATTTTCCGTCACGTTCAAATAAACGCACAAAAATACCTAAAATTTTAATATGACGTTGAATTGCCATCAGGTCAGCGTCTTGCTTAAACTGTTCAAAGTCACGCCCTTCTTTGGCAGAAGCTGGCAATAGGTCATAAAACACTTTAAACCAATGATAAACGCGCTCAGGATTCCACTGTACATACGCATCACGTGTAATTGAGATTAGATCATAAGTATCTGCACCTATCACAGCATCCTGAAAGTCAATTACGCCTTGCTCTTGCTCATCTACCAAAAGCATGAGATTACGACTATGGAAATCACGATGTACAATCACTTGAGGCTGAGCTAAAGCAGCATTGGCTAAAATTGCAAATGTACGTTTAATCAGCGCAGACTCGTCATCAGAAGGTTGAATCTGTAAACTTGGCAATAACCAATCTGTCAATAGCGACATTTCGGTCATTAACTTCTCATAAGAATAAGCAGGGAAACGACCTTCACCATCAATAGATTGCAATTGAATCAACTGCTTAAAACTTTGCTCATAATGTCCATCGACAGTCTTGTCATCGAGCTGGGTTGACAGTAGCACATCACCAAAATCTTCAAGCAATAAGAAGCCTTGCTCCAAATCTTTCGCCACAATATGTGGTACACGAACACCGTTCGTATCAAAAAATTCATCAATCGTCACAAAAGGCACACAATCTTCTTTTTCTGGTGGTGCATCCATCAGCATAAATGTTTTATTATTCAACTTGATTCGTGCATAACGACGGAAACTTGCATCGCCTGCTAAAAAGTTAATTTCAAATTGATCTGAACCAAGTACAGATGAAATCCATGTTTGTATCAATTGTTCACGTTGTGTATTCATTTGCGATAAATTCTAATACAGGCTGAGTTTTTAAAGTGCTAAGTGTAGCCACTTATCAACTTTTTCTCTATGATGCGACAATAATTAATTGCGTTTTAAGCATACTTGGTAAATGAGACACATGAAGCATCAGTTTAAATTTAATCCTTTAGCGACTGCGATATTTACCCTTCTTTGTGGTAGCTCAATCACAAGCTATGCTGCAACACCAACTACGTCTATTTCAGACGAACAACAATCGCTAAAACAAGCACTACAAGAAAGCTATCCTGGGCAAAAGTTTTTCGAACAATACTACGTTGATAAGTCATCTCCTGAAGCTCAACAGCGCCAAGGTCGTTACTTAAGTTCCGCGTATTGCCAAGGCACATGGTTAACCCCTGTAAGCCCTGAAACCAAAGCTGCTGACGCAGCCAGTGCGACATCCACCATTACAGCGGACTATGGTCACTACAACCCACAAGGTGACTCTGTTCTTGAAGGTAATGTCCTGATTGATCAAGAAGGTCGTCAAATCCGTGCCGATAAAATCACCATTGACCAGACTCAGACTTTTGCCAATGCTGAAGGCCGTGTACAAATGGCGCAAAGTGGCTTATTAGCGCAAAGCGACCAAATCAATTACAACCTAAAAACTCAACAAGGCGATCTGAAAAACAGTTTCTATATTTCAGAAGAACAACATGCGCATGGGCGGGCTGACCAAATCCTACGTGAGTCACAAACGACCACCACGCTAAAAAATGCAACTTATAGCACCTGCCCACCAGAGCAATCGCCAACATGGAAAATCCAAGCCGACGAAATTAAGTTAAATCAAGAAACTGGACGTGGTGAAACACGTGGTACAAAACTTTATGTTAAAGATGTACCCGTTCTCGCTGTTCCTTATTTCAACTTCCCAATTGATGACCGTCGTACTACTGGTATTTTGACACCAAGTTTTGGCTTCACCAATGATGGTGGTGTCGAGCTTGCAGTGCCTGTTTATCTCAACTTAGCACCTAACTACGACGCGACCGTTACGCCACGCTATATCAGCGACCGCGGCCCAATGTTTGAGGGTGAGTTTCGCTATTTGACCGAAAACTTTGGTTCAGGTCAAATTTTTGGGGGGTACTTAGCTGGTGACCGAAAATATGACGATGAAGACCGTAAAGATTTGCACTTTTTACATAACTGGCAAATCAATGAACAGTTCTCAACCAACCTTGAATATAACTATGCATCAGACAAAGACTACTTTACTGACCTAAGTAACAACCCAAACACCAAAACAGACTTAAACCTGCGTCGTGCGTGGGAGTTAAACTATAAAAATGGAATTCCTGGTCTAAAAGCCCAACTAAAAGTTGAAGACTTCCAAACACTAGACGAAACCACACCCTACGTTGACCGTCCGTATGCGCGTTTACCACAGTTCTTACTCAACTATAAAGCGGGTAATGCACTGGGCTTAGAATACGAGTTCAACAACGATACGGCTTACTTTAAAAAGGACTTTGGGACTATCGACGGCGATACCAACGATAGCTTTGAACCAAGCGGCACCCGTGTCTATAATGACTTTTCTGTACGCTATAACTACCGTACACCGTGGGCTTTCGCCATTCCTGAAGTATCTATTCGCAATGTGAACACATTCTACGATCAAGACACCATCAATGAGTTTGACAACACCAACCGCTCATCGAATGACAAATCTTATGTTGTGCCACAGGTGACTTTTGATGCAGGTTTAACTTTTGAAAAAGAAGGCACTTTCTTACAGACGTTAAGCCCACGCATGTTCTATGCCTATGCACCCTATAAAAATCAAGATGGCGCACCAAACTTTGACTCTGCAACAGCATCGATAAACTATGATCAGTTATTTAGTGCAAATCGCTTCTATGGCCATGACCGTCTAGAAGACAATAACTTCTTGTCACTGGGCTTAAGCTATAGCCTATTTGATACGGTGGGTCTAGAGCGCTTAAAAGCCAGTGTGGGCCAAAGCTATTATTTCGAAGACCGCCGCGTAACGCTTGACCAAACAGCAGATGTCTTTGACACAGAAAATCACTCTGGTCCGATTGTCAGCGTATCTAGCCAGCTCTCGCAAAACTTTACCCTCGGTGCAAACTCAGCATGGATGGCAAATGGCGATAATGCGCAACGCGACTTACAACTTTACTTTACGGGTGATAAAGGCAACCTCTATAACGTTGGCTATTTCTACCGTAAAGAAATTGCAGACCGTCAAGAACATTACGACCAAGTGGTTGCATCTTTTGTACAACCGATCCATAACAACTGGCGTATTATGGGCCACGCTCAATATGACTTAGACAACAATGTCGCTCGTGAATACCTCCTTGGTGTCAATTACGAGTCTTGCTGTTGGGGGATCTCCGTTTATGGTCGCGAGTACTATAACGACTTGGATGACGTCAATGCTGCAGGTGTAGAACCTAAACGTGCAATTATGGCCGAAATTACACTTAAAGGCTTAGGCGGACTCAACAGTAAACTTTCATCATTACTAGAAAATCGTATTCTAGGCTTTAACAATATTAATCAGACTTGGACAGACCGTTAATGAAGACAAAACAGTTCAAACAATTTTTTAAAGCGAGTGCTTTGGCTTTAGCTCTCGCAACCGCTATTCCAACTTTTGTACATGCGTCGGATGAAGTTGTTGCTGTTGTCGATAACAGTGTCATTTTGAAGAGTGACTTAGAAGCAAGTATGGCTGAGCTCAAACATCAACTTGAGAGCCAAAAGAAACAAGTCCCACCAGAGCAATATTTGGCACAACAAGCATTAGAGCAACTGATTATTCGTCAGACTCAGCTTGAGCAAGTGAAACGTTACAACATTCAACCTGATGAAAAAAGCTTGAATGAAGCGGTTTTAAATGTTGCAAAACAATCTGGTAGCACAAGCCTAGAAGCATTCCAACAAAAGCTCGATAAAATGGCACCAGGAACCTATGCTTCTTTGCGTAGTCGCGTTGCTGAAGATTTGGCAATCAATCGTTTACGCCAGCAAATCGTTACCTCTCGTATCCAGATTTCAGATCAAGACGTTAAAAACTTCTTAAATACCCCACAAGGCCAAGCAGCACTCGGTAACCAAGTGCATGTGCTACATGTGCGTGTTTCAGGTGACAATGCTGACGCTGTGGCGAAGCAAGTTAAAACAGTACTAGCAAACGACAACGATGTCGCTGCAATTGCTAAAAAGTTCAGTACTGGTGGCACTAAAGTTGAAGGTGCAGATATGGGCTTTAGAGCACTTTCTGACATCCCTAGCGAGCTTGCAGCACGTGTGAGTCCACTCCAAGTGGGACAAACCACAGATTTAATTACAGTACGAGATGGTGTACATCTTTTAAAATTAGTTGAACGCAAAGGTGCTGAGCAAAAAGCAATTGTACCTCAATACAAAGCACGCCATATTTTGATTCAACCCTCTGAAGTGGTTAGCCCTGAAAATGCTAAACAAATGATCGAAAGCTTGTATAACCGCGTTCAAAAAGGTGAAGACTTTGCAGTCTTAGCTTCAACCTACTCTAATGACACAGGTTCAGCACGTGATGGCGGGAGCTTGGGTTGGGTCAGCCCAGGTGTGATGGTTCCTCAGTTTGAAGAAACCATGAAAAATACGCCTGTAGGTCAAACCAGCAAACCTTTCCAAACTCAGTTTGGCTGGCATATTCTTCAAGTGACTGAAACACGTCAACAAGACATGACTGCTGAATACCAAGAACGTATGGCCCGTCAAATTTTAGGTGAGCGTCAATTTGATGCAGAGCTTGATAGCTGGTTACGCGAAACACGCAACAGAGCTTATGTCGAAATCAAAGATCCGAACTTAGACCGTAAGAACAACAAGTCATAAATTTGAACACATAAAAAGACCAGCATTAATGCTGGTCTTTTTTTCGCTTGGCCGAAAACTAAAAATTAGACATAAAAAAAGCCTCTCATGTGAGAGGCTTTTTTAACAATCAATTAACGATTATTTTCGTCATCTTGAGTGTCTTCAAATTTTGATTCGCCATCAAAACCAGTCGATTGGCCACTGAAGCCACCTTGACCACCGAAGCCACCTTGACTACCGAAGCCACCTTGACCACCGAAACCACCTTGACCACCGAAACCACCTTGACCACCGAAGCCACCTTGTTGACCACCAAAGCCGCCTTGTTGACCACCGAAGCCGCCTTGTTGACCGCCGAAGCCGCCTTGTTGACCGCCAAAGCCGCCTTGTTGACCGCCAAAGCTACCTTGTTGACCAGCACCAGCAGGTGCACCAGCAGGACGTGGATTACGTGCAGGAACAACTGTAGAAATTGCATGCTTGTAAACCATTTGGCTTACTGTATTTTTTAATAAAACAACATATTGGTCGAAAGATTCAATATGACCTTGTAACTTAATACCGTTTACAAGGAAGATAGAGACAGGAATACGTTCTTTACGGAGAGAATTTAAGAACGGATCTTGCAAAGTTTGACCTTTAGACATGTTATAACTCCAAAAAAATTTAAAAATCAGCGCAAAAAACTATCTTTATTTTTCAATTAAAAATTATAAAAAAGATAGTAGCTAAATTTTGCTTTATCCGTAGCAGTTTCGCAAGTCTTCTTGTGCCTGCGTGATAGTAGAATACGTTGTAAATTTATGTGCCTCTTGCAAAGATCTTAACCAAGTGTATTGACGTTTGGCAAGTTGTCGTGTCGCAAAAAGTGATTTATCCTCCATTTCATGTTGTTTTTCGACAGTTTTATCTCCTTTTTGTAAAAATTCGAGTGCTTGTCGATACCCAACTGAGCGCATAGAGGGTAAATTTTCATCTAAATCGTATTTTTTCATAAGTGTTTCCACTTCATTTAAAAATCCGATTTTCCACATAATTTTCAATCGTTGTGCAATTCTTTGGTGCAATTCTGCACGGTCTGGCATCAAAGCATAATTATGAAAATTATAGCGATAAGGCACATTTTTAGGCTGTTCAGCTTGAAGTTTAGTAATGGGCTGCCCTGTCAACTTGTAAACTTCTAAAGCCCGAATAATACGTTGTTTATCACTCACTTTAAATTTTTCGCCCGCCAGTGGATCCACACTGCATAATTCAGCATAGACCGCAGACCAACCCTCACTTTCACCTTTAGCTTCTATTTCAGCACGAACAGCATAATCTGCGCTCGGTAAATTGCTTGAAAGACCTTCTAAAAGTGCCTTGAAATAGAGCATGGTTCCACCCACCAAAATCGGGGTTTTACCTCGTGCATGCATATCATCAATTAGACCACATGCATCTTCAACAAAGTTTGCAGCCGAGTAGACTTCTAATGGGCTAATAATATCGATAAGGTGATGTGGATATTGCAGTAACTCTTCTTTGGTCGGCTTTGCTGTACCAATATCCATATGCTTAAAGACCAATGCTGAATCTACAGATATCAGTTCAAAATTTCCTTGCTCATAGAGCTGACATGCCAAAGCAGTTTTACCACTTGCAGTTGGCCCCATTAAATTGATGACCGGCAATTGAGTTGACATGTACAATTACTCTCCTCGAGCAAAAAGCTTATCTAGTTGAGCCAATGGAAACGCACGCCAGGTTGGGCGACCATGGTTACATTGGCTGGCAAATTCAGTTTGTTCCATTTGACGAAGCAAAGCATTCATTTCAGAAAGACCTAAAATGCGATGCGCGCGAACAGCACCATGACAGGCCATACCCGCTAAAATTTGATCACGCTTTTGCAGTAAGCCCTGCGCTTCATCATTTGGATCCAAATCGTTCAGTAATTCAGGTACCAGCGCCTCAAAATTGGCTTTATGTAAAATCGCAGGCACACCACGAACAATGACCTGCTCATCGCCATATTGATCAATTTCAAGACCTAAACGCGCCAATTGATCTTTGAGCTCTTCCACGCGTGTAGCTTGCATTCGCGTGATATTAATCACTTTGGGAATAAGTAACTGCTGAGAAGTCCAAAACTCTGGTTTATCCCACGCTGACTTCATTTGCTGTAGCAGAATACGCTCATGCGCTGCATGCATATCAACAATAATCAGCCCTTCTGTATTTTGAGCCAGCACATAAATACCATGCAATTGTGCAATTGCAATTCCCAACGGATGTTCATCGACTTTTGGGCTTTGCACTGTAAAATCAGCCAAAGACTGAGCTTGATCAACAGCAGATGATGTATCACGTAGAGGTGCTAAATAGCTTTGTAAGGCATTATTGAGCTGTTGTGAGCCCTGATAGCGTGAAGGTTGCACCGAATAATGGACACCTTGCGGTTGATTTGAACTAAAGTCAGTGAGCACATCCGATGGGGCTTGCTCACCAGTTTGTGTAGACTCAACACGACGATGCAACTGCAAAGGCTCTTGATAACGAGGCTGCACAGACATCGAAGCTTGATTCTCTGCAATCTTCATTGCATCAGATAAATCTGCGGTTGCCGTTTGAAACTGCGATAAAGTCTCTTTGGCATAATGACGTACAAATTCATGTACTTCACGTTGATTTAAAAAGCGAATTTCATGTTTAGTCGGATGTACATTGACATCAATATTTTCAGGGTCTACTTCCAGAAAAAGTAAATAACCCGCATGCTGATGTCCATGCAAAATACCATCATAAGCCATACGCAGCGCATGAGAGATGGTTTTATCTTTAACAATTCGACCATTCACATAAACATACTGTAAGTCAGCCTGAGCCCGCGCATCGGAGGGATGTCCCAACCAACCTGTTAAACGCATGTTGATGCTATCTGCATCCATCCAATAAGCATTTTCAGTAAATGCGCGCCCTAGCAACTGCTGTACACGCTGAAAACGTAGCTCACCACTGTCTGCAATCGGCAAGTTCAATTTGATGTTTTGATTATGTTCAAGCACAAAACGAATATCGAAATGCGTCAGCGCTAAACGTCGGACGATTTCCTCAATATGACCAAACTCTGTGCCAGGTTTTTTGAGAAATTTTCGACGCGCAGGCACATTAAAAAATAAATCTTGTACCCGAATATGCGTACCTTTCGGTGCAGCTACAACCTGAATCTCTTGATGGTCAAATGCAGTTCCATTGACTTCAACTTGATAACCAATTCCATCATCCGCTTGACTACTGGTCAAGGTTAAACGCGACACCGCTGCAATAGAAGCCAATGCCTCTCCGCGAAAGCCTAAACTGACAATTGCATGTAAATCTTCAGCGGTTTGGATTTTACTGGTCGCATGTCGCATCACCGCCAAAGGGAGGTCTTCAGCGTGAATCCCTCGACCATTGTCCATGATTTCAATTAAAGTACTGCCGCCTTGCTCTACCCGAATAATCAGCTCTGTCGCACCTGCATCAATCGAGTTTTCAAGTAACTCTTTGACCACAGACGCTGGACGCTCAATGACTTCACCTGCTGCAATTTGATTGGCCAAAGCAGGATTCAAAGTATGAATACGGCGTATCTTTAAATCATCACGCATTGTTTAGTTGGCTCTCTAAAGCTTGTAATAATGCTACTGAATGGAAACTTAAGGTAGCAGACCGTGTCAGTTCATCTTCCGATTTTTGAATATCAATAATTAAGTCTGCCTGAGGGATTTCATCGCCCCCTTTAGACGGCCATTCAAACAAAAATAGTGCATTGGGCGTTTCCAAATAGTCACGAATGCCCATTAGCTCCAGTTCATACGGATCGTTTAAACGATACAAGTCAAAATGGAAAATATCACGCCCTTTAACTTGATATGGCTCAACTAAGGTATAGGTTGGGCTTTTTACGGAACCCTGATGGCCTAAATGCTGTAAATAATGACGCGTTAAGGTAGTTTTACCTGCCCCCAAATCCCCAATTAAATACACTACACCCGTCGTAAAATGCTGTGCCAAAATTTGCGCTAAATTTTGGGTATCTTGTTCATTATTGAGCGTTAAATTAAATGAATACTGCATAATACTCACGACAAGTGACAAAAGAACAATTATGATAGCACTGGACTCACAAAATGCCCAAGCCACAAGCTTGAAATCTCGTATTTAACTGCGCCAACCGATTAGATATTGCCTGTACATCATGCTCAACATAAAAACTGCTGAATTTTGCCCACCCATGCTCAATGGCGTGAGCGCAAGTAAAGTGTTTCTGCCTACATTAGAGCCAGCACCGCACACCGTATTGGCTTATTTATCTGACCAATTTCCGCATATTGAAGCAACTGAGTGGCAGCAACGCTTTCATGATGGCTTGGTCTATGACGCTGTAGGTAATGTACTCCATAAAGATTCGGCATATCTTGAAAATCAGCATGTGTTTTATTACCGCTTTTTAGCGCATGAAATTGAAGTTCCATTTCAACACGGCATTTTATTTGAAAATGATCATTTCTTAGTGGTGGATAAGCCGCACTTTTTGACCATCAGTCCAACGGGGCAATATGTTCAACAAACCCTATTGGTGCGCCTGAAAAAACAAACAGGCATTGAGCATTTAACGCCCATCCACCGCCTTGACCGTGAAACCGCTGGCTTAGTGATGTTTTCCAAATGCATTCACAGTCGAGGGATGTATCAGCAGATGTTTGCAGATCGACAGGTTCAAAAAACCTACCATGCAATTGCTCCTTTTCATCGCAAACTCAGCTTTCCACATACTGTAAAGTTGCATATGCAAAAAGGTGAACCGTTCTACACCATGCAAGTCCTATACAAAGCACCGAACAGTGAAACCGAGATCTTGCTTTTAGAGCATGATGCAACAGGGGCAAAATATGAGCTTAAACCCAAGACAGGGAAGCAACATCAACTCCGTGTACACCTCAACTTCTTAGGTCTCCCGATTAGAAATGATCCGTTCTATCCTAAAGTTGTACATAAAGCCGACGATGATTTTAGCCAGCCTTTACAACTCTTAGCTAAGCATCTTTCATTTAAAGACCCAATAACTCAACAGCTTATGCAGTTTAGCTCCAATTCTGAATTGACATTGTAATCTGCTTGTCATTACAAAATAATTTAAAATTCCATTGTATGAATATTGAAATTACAATGAAATTGATTAAAATAACTTCTACCCTTAAGTCGTTCAAATTATTTAAAAAATCATGAGAAAAACAGAAGTCTATCAAATTCGACTCGATTCCCAAGAAAAGAAACAAGCTTTTGCAGTGTTTAAACAACTGGGAATTACGCCTGCGCAAGCCGTTCGTTTGTTCTTCAAACAAGTGGTTTTAACCAAATCCATCCCTTTCTCAATCGAAAACCAGAACATCAATATTGAACAACTGATTAAACTACGTAAACTCAAGCAAGAACAAAAAGCGGTTGAACACATCACTAGTGCAGACTCAACAGCAACCAATGATTTATTTGCAGATGATGAACATATTGATCTTTTTGAGGAATTAGCTGCAATCTTGGGAGAAAGTGACAAAACTTAACAGTGTTGCATTTCTAAACAAATTTTAGAAATATCCCTTTCAAAACTTAGGTATGCTTCATGTAAACACTATAAATACAGCATGGAGTAATACATGATCGTTAGACGTGCCACTTTAAAAGACTTAGAAAAACTTGCTGTATTATTTGATGAATATCGCCAATTTTATGGTGCATCGTCCAACTTAGCGCTTTCCCAAAAGTTCCTTAAACTTCGCCTTGAAAACGAACAAAGCGTCATCTTCATTCATGTCAAAGACGATGTGATTACAGGTTTTGTGCTGCTGTATTTAGGTTTCTCTTCTGTGGCCTGTGCAACTTATTATATTTTAGATGATGTTTATGTTTCTCCACCGCATCGTCGCCATGGCTCAGCAAAACAATTGATCGATACCGCTATTTTGTTTGCGCGACACGAAAAAGCCATTCGTATTACGCTTGAAACGCAAAAAAATAATTATCAATCCCACAGCTTATATGAAGCCATGGGCTTTGTAGCGGATAATGAGTTTAAGACCTATCATTGCTTTCTATAGCATTCAGCGTCTAAAGACCTTCACTCTCAAGAACATTGCGTGTCTTGGCTAAAGCCACTTGTTCAGCATTTAAATAGATCCAACGTCCCTCGACTAAATCTGGTATCCCCGTTAAGTCGAGCGCTCCAATTTGCTGACGATGCAAACTCTCAACTTTATTTCCCACTGCCGCAAGCATACGTTTCACTTGATGATACACCCCCTGATGCACAGTCATTTGCAGTTCACATTCAGCTAAGCGTTTTACATCTGTTGCAGCAAAACTTCCTTTTTCATTTCGCAGCTCCACTCCTTGCTCCAGCTGTTGAATTTGTTCATCTGTAACAGGGTCGGCCGTTTGCATGCGATACACCTTTGCCACATGCTTTTTAGGGTGTGTCATCGCTTGTAAAAACTGACCATCATCGGTGAGTAACAATAAACCTGTGGTGTCTTGATCTAGACGACCTACACACTGAATACCACGATTTAAGAGCACATCGTCAAACAAATCAAAAACACTAAAATGATGTGTCGCCTGATGTGAACATTCATAGCCTTGAGGTTTATTTAAGGCGATATAGACTTTTTCACGGTATTCAAAGCTCTTGCCGTGTACCTTGTAGTGCAGCGCATCCAATTTGAGTTTATGTTTAGGGTCAGTAATGATCTTCCCATCAATTTCAATGACTGCATTTTTAATCAACTGTTGGCAATGCTTTCGCGAACCAAATCCTTGCGACTGCAACATTTTTTCCAACAGCATCAGCACACCACATTTTTAAATAAAGGCTCATTTTATACTGAAATACAGGAACATCAATCAAAGGACTCGGATCATTCAGCAGAGCGGCTAAAAAAACGTTACAATGCACATGTTTTTTTGACCAGTCTCTCCCCTATGCCGAACTTAGATTTGAATCTGATCGTCCTCCTAATCCTACTGGCTTGTGGTATTTTCAGTCACAACTCTGCGGTAACCATTGCTGCTGCAGTACTCATTATTTTGCGGATGACACCACTGAGTGAATACTTTCCACTAATTCAACAACATGGATTAAATATCGGTATCATCATTTTAACCATTGCAGTTTTAGTGCCTATTGCAAGTGGCAGAATTAGCGGTGAAAGTATTTTTAAATCTTTTTTAAGTGTTAAATCGTTACTTGCTATCGCCATTGGTGTTTTGGTTGCATGGCTAGGTGGGCGCGGCGTAAAACTGATGTCAAACCAACCCGATGTTGTTGCAGGCTTACTGGTTGGAACCGTTGCAGGGGTAGCTTTACTGCGTGGCGTTCCAGTTGGCCCACTCATTGCGGCTGGTTTACTTACCCTAATCATTGGTACAGGACAGCCATAGCCTAACAAATCCAAATTCTCAAGCTAGGTCGAATTAATCTGTATTTGCTACCTTTAAATTTGACTTCTTTTATAGAATGTCCACTCAATATAGCGCTATGAATAAATATTCATCGTACAGAATCTTCAGAGTTCATATGAATATTACGATTGCTTAGTTCACTTATAACTTTTTTGAACAACCAAATTTTCATGTGATAAAGAACGTATAATACTTTTCATTTACTCCTCTATTTATGTGCTCTCAAGAAAATAGCATCTCTCCAACAAGCCACTTATCTGTCATTATTTTGGCATTGGCACTCGGTGGTTTTTGTATTGGGACTACTGAGTTCGTTGCGATGGGACTCATCCAAGAGATCTCACAAAGTTTCAAGCTCAGTATTCCTGTCACAGGGCATTTCATTAGTGCCTACGCTTTAGGTGTGACTATAGGCGCGCCTGTGATTGCCATTTTGGCCGCAAAGGTTCCGCGTAAAACGCTCTTAATTGGCCTCATGCTGTTTTATGGTATCGCCAATGCCAGTACAGCACTCGCAAACAGCTATGAGTCTATGTTGGTCTCACGTTTTATTGCAGGTTTCCCTCACGGCGCTTACTTTGGTATTGCCGCTTTGGTGGTTGCAGAGTTTGCAGGAAAACAAAAGCGCGCTTCGGCGGTCGCCATGCTCATGATGGGTCTGAATGTCGCGACCGTGATTGGTGTGCCTTTTGCGACATGGCTGGGTCAGCTGTATGGTTGGCGTGCAGGTTTTGAGTTTTCTGCATCTATCGCATTTTTGACCGTGGTCGCGATTTGTTTTGGCCTACCTAAAATGCAACTGGATCACACAGCCAGCATTCAAAATGAACTACGTGGACTTAAAAATACACAAATGTGGATCACGCTTGCTGTCGGTGCAATTGGATTTGGTGGACTATTCTCTGTATATAGTTATGTATCGCCTATTTTGACTGAATATACTCATGCTAGCATTCAAGTCATTCCGTTTGCACTGGCATGTATTGGGCTCGGGTTGGTCGTCGGCGGTGTTGTCGCAGGACACTTTGCCGATAAAAACTTAAACAAGGCGATTATTTGGGTCTTAGTTTCCAATGCCTGCTCTTATGTGCTTTGTGCCCTATCTATGGATCACCTTGCCGCTGCTTTTATTGCACTCTTCTTGGTCAGCTTCAGTATTGCAGGCTTGGGGCCTTTACTACAAACCCGCTTAATGGATGTCGCTGGTAATGCACAAGGCTTAGCAGCTTCGCTGAATCATTCTGCATTTAATATTGCCAATGCTTTCGGTGCCTTCCTGGGCGGCTGGTTAATTAGCCAAGGTTTTGGTTGGTTAGCTCCAATCTGGGTCGGAGTTTTACTAAGTTTGGGTGGGCTGATGATTTTATTGTTGGCTTTTCAGCATGAGAAAAAGTCGATATCAGCATGTAAAAGCGATGCAAACCAGACTTGTTAACCCCCTATAAATGACTTTTATCTAAAAACAATAAGCGTGCATAAAAATTCAATCGTATTGTTATGCACGCTTTTACAATCCATCATTTAGATTAATATCAAGCCGTTAAGAATCTTACTGGCATTTTTTTAAATTCTAGGTTTTATTCGATACGCGATAACGTCATCCGCATTAAGAAGTTAAATACGAAACTCCTTAACTGACTGGCATAATCATTCAGGTAGTTTCTTCCCGCAGTGTGGACAATAGGCATATTCTTCACGCTCTTGCCTTAAAGACTCTTCTTTTTGTTCACGAATGAGCTGTAAAATAATATCGTGTGTTTGCTCTTTGGTCAGCCCAACTTCTTTACGAACTTCTTCAATTTTTTCTGTCTCTAAGACAAAATCAATATCGCTATTTTGGATTAATTCTCGAAATCTAAGTTCAAGTTTTTCTTTACGCTGCTCAAGTTCATTGGCCAAACCATTCGCCAAAATACCCGCAGGTAATGCGGCCAAACCTACACCTAAGATGGTAATAATCGCTCCAAGAAAGCGTCCTAACGGCGTAATAGGTGTCACATCACCATAACCGACGGTGGTCAGTGTGACTACGGCCCACCACATTGAAGCTGGAATAGAGCTAAAAACTTCAGGTTGTGCCTGACTTTCAATCAAATATACCCCCGCAGCCGCCATAATGATCATAATCATTAAGATGAAAATAACCGCTTGAAATGAGCCTTTTTCACGCTCAATGACACGTAATAAAATTTGTAGAGAGACAAAATAGCGGGTGAGCTTGAGAAGTCGAAGCAAACGAACAATTCTTAAGAATCGTAAGTCGAACTGAACAAAGAAGTTTAAATACGCAGGTAGAATAGCCAAAAGGTCGATAATCGCTCCACCACTTTTGACCCAATTTAGGCGGTTTTTCCAATCCGACTCAAAACTATTAGCTTCAGCAACTGACCAAAAACGTAAGAGATATTCAATCGTAAAAACGATGATCGAGAAGATTTCAAAATAATAAAAAAAGTCTTGATACAACACATAGTACTTCTGTACCGACTCCAACAGCACAGCAGCAGCATTACTCATAATCAGTACAATGAGGAAATAGTTCAGCCCTCGGCTTAAGGGTGTCTCATAGTCTTCATTATGTAAATTGTTATAAACAAATTTGCGTAGCGTGTACCAAGCTGTCAATTTCATTACGATTCTAAGTTATTCTTATCCCTTAAAATTCAGTTTAACCGAACTTAACAGCAAAGTAAGTAAGAAATTTCGGTACGAATCGTACAACTGCGGCGGCATTATTCAATATAGAGTAAAGCCAAGCGTACTTGGTCATAACCCATACGCGGATTGGTTAACTCTACAATCGGACGAAGCTTAATCGCACCATCTTCACTAAAGTGTTCTGTTTGCTGACGCTTCATTAAGCGTTTATAAATTTTCCGCACTTGCTCTACCACTTCTTCTCCAGGATGCGCCACGGAAATATCTAAGCCCTGCTCTTTATGCAACTTTGCCAAATGGTTGATAATAGTTGCAGCCGTCAAACCGCGCTCTTGTGCGATATCTGCAATTTCATAACCACCTTCAAACAATTCACGTGTTTCATCGAGTGTTGCAGACGCATAGTTGGCTTTACCTGCATTACGAGCAATTTTCTTTTCATTTCGCTCAATCTCAATTTCATTGAGCGTTCCGCCACAGTGACGGATAAAGGCCTTGTGCTGTGGCTCAAGATCAATGGCCTCAAAATGTGTTTCGGCTTCATCGGACAGTTCTTGGAAGCGGCGGTCTGCCTTAATGGCAAGACTATCTAACTCCAACGCTTGTTCATTAAAACCTAACAACCTTAAACCTTCCAAAGTCTTTAAGCGCGACAAAGCCACATAGCCCTGTCCTTTTTCAAAAGTATGACTAAGATTAATTTCTGCTGCCGCTAAAGTCATCCCTTGTGACTTGTGAATAGTGATAGCCCATGCCAAACGCAATGGAATTTGCTGAAAACTGGCAATGGTTTTGCCTGCATCATTGTCCACTGACCAAGTTTCAGGCTCAACCACCAGTACCGTACCATCAGTCAGTTTGACCTTCGGCAAGATCCCAAAGTCATCATCTTCTTCAAAGCCCACTACTTCGCCTAAGCTACCGTTGATATAGCCCACATCGAAGTTGTTCTTTACAAACATCACTTTGGCATTTTTCTTGAGGGTTAGGTTTTCAGGTGCACGCACAGAAGACTTTAAGGTTTCAATAAGCTTGTCATTGCCATCACACACCGCTTCAAACTGGCGACCTTCATTTTCAATTTCATTCAAATGTTTGAAATTGATGGTGTCCACATCCATATTATGCGTATATAAACGTGTAAAGATTTCCCCAATATCTTGCTGACGTGTGGCTTGTAAAGCCTGCAAGTGCTCAGAGTTAATACTCTGACTGCGAATAGCATTTAGAATATCATTGAGATAATCATTGCCCTGACGGTGCTGCTCGGTCAAATAGCACACACGAAACTTGGCTTCGACCCAAGCATCAGACATAAAACAGAATTTATCGCGGTTGCGCTCTTCATTTTTACCAACTGGCGGTAACTGGAAGAAATCACCTGCAACAATCACTTGAATCCCGCCAAATGGCTCTTCACTTTCTTTAAAGAACTTAAGGACTTTATTGACCAAATTGAGTTGCTTGGCATGTAGCATCGAAATTTCATCAATGATTAAGACTTGGGCATTTTCTAAATGCTCTTTTAAGTATTTACGTTCTTTCATGCGTTTGAGTTCATCTTCCCCCAACGCATCTTTAATTCCAATGCCAGCCCAAGTATGAATAGTCATACCATTCATATGCGTCGCGGCAATACCTGTAGAAGCGGTAATCGCCACAGGCACTTTACGAGCTTTTAAATAGTTAATATATTGGTTCAGCGTATAGGTTTTTCCTGCACCAGCGGAACCGGTTAAAAAGACATTTTCGCCCGCTTTTAAGAGTTTGAGTGCAGTTTCTTGCTTCATAAGACCTATACCATTGATGAACGGCTATAGCCTACCGAGTTTTTGCAAAAAAGTTAAGCAGATCTCGTCACACAGTAAATGATGTGCGACAAATTAGGTCCATTGTTGTTTAATTTTTAAGGGTTTGGTTATTCGGTTTGATTCAGCATGGCAATGAATTGTTCAGCGACGACAACATCATCGGGTAGTGCTTTTTGGTTATTTGGATATTCAAGCTGATCAAATAACAGTTGTCCTGCAATATAGTGACAACCGAGCGTCAAGTGCCGCTGTGCGTCGGTATGACTCATATGAAATGCAGCATATTCACGTACAATGATTCGCTCAGCAAAACTGGCTGCTAAACAATGTTGAAAGCGACGTGACTCAGCAATGATGCGATCAATATCTTTGAGCTCCTCAAGCACCCAACTCTCAATAAAATAATAAGCTTCATGACTGATCGGTTGCCATGAGACACAACCAAGCTTTCGTTTCAGTTCAGCGAGTAACTCTTGGCTATGCAATTGATCATGCCACTGCACAGCCTGATGAAATAGGCTCTTCCATGTGACATTTTTTAAAACCTCCTTTTGCGTCTCAAAATGTTCAGGCAAATAATCGCGCACATAGGCATCAAACACCGAAACTCGTAAAGGAGGCCGATTTAAATAAAACAACTGTCGAAAGCTTTCAATATGCATTTTATGTTGCTTTAACTGAAGATAAAAATCACGGTGTTGTTGCTTATCTTCGCTAAAATAAACCACTAAGTCTTCAGGAAGTGTCTGCGCAATTTTATCTAGATGCTGAATATAGGCCTGCATTACACGACTCAATTTTGTGTAGACCCGTTTCCCCCATTCGGGCTGTTGTTCGACCACACGGCGCAGCAGTTCGAGCCATTCATCTAAATACAAAATAGACGGACTGATCGCTATCCGCTGATCATCCATATCTTGGCGTCTATTTTTTAAGACCACATGCTGGTTAGCCTCCAGCTCAAACCAATGCTGTTGTAAGGCATACTCATAGCAACTTTGTATAAATAAGCGAGCCGCCACATGTTGGAAGTACTTTAGGGTCATGACAATAATTTCGGGATGATAAGACTGTGTATCGAGATAACTTAAAGCCGTTACGGCAACGCGTATACTACTATGCTGAATATTTTGACTAACCCAGTCTGTCACCACTGCTTTTTGTTTGAATAGCCAATTTACGGTACGGCTTTCATCAAAAATTGGGAGTTTGGCAACCTTCTTTTGCCATGTCTTGGCCTCAGTTTTTAAAAAATGGCGCTTTGCCAACAAATCACGCGATGTCCAAAGATCCCGATGCATAAGCCGCACAAAGCCAAGCATATTGGGCTGCTCTTTAGCATGCGGATATAACAAGTGAATGTCATGCGTATGATCCACCAACTCTTGTAAAGAAAACCGTTCAGGAAATGCCGTTTGTACAATGCGATAAACATACGGATCTAAGAGTTGACTAGCACTACAACACAGCTCGTCATAACTACTCATCAAAGACTGTAGCGGTAAAATATCTTCCGCCTGATCTGCATCTAAGTTACATAAGCGCTGCAACTCGGCCAGCAAACTTCGCTCAGAAGCTGGATCAGCTGTATTGAATTCAACTTGCTGGCATAACTGTTGAAAGAGTTCTGATTGTGTTTCCCGTATTTCAGGCAAAATCATGTGCACGCGACTCGGTCCATCGAACAAAACAAACACTTGTTGAAGAATCAGCTGACGCAGCTGTTTAACTTTATTGCGCAAATACAAAGAATGTTGTGGGGACTGATCACCCACTAAAAACACAATGTCGTGTAAACAAAATTCTTCGAGCGCTTCTGCATAGTGCCCTTGATAGATAAACTGTGGAACACACAGCTCCGCCTGTTCCGTCGGTGTATAAAACTGAATATGAAAACAATGATTTAAAATTTGAATCCGTTGTTGTTTTGCATCGACACTTAAAACGTTTTGCACATTGAGTGTGGAAAGAAAAGCGAATTGCTCGTGATAAAGCTGCTGAATACTCGGAACAACTTGTCTTAACTGTATAGCAAGACTTTGATATTGCTTAAGCTTATCGTTTTTCTCCACGGCTGGCCCTCTTTGAATTTGGCTATTTTCACCACAACTTCAAAACCAATATAAACAAATCCTGAACCACAGGCTATGCCTTTTATCGATAGCCATTTTGTTCGGTGAAGCCATTTTTCCTCATTCCCTTACTCATGGTAGGTATTTGGTAGGTACACAAGTTTTTGGAATCATTCAATACTCTAAAAACGGTAATGAGCACCGATAACAACATAAATAATGGTAGAAGGAATCGCACCATGGCTTTTAAAAATATTGCAGATCAAACGAACGGTTTTTATATCCCTTGTGTTTCACTTTTTGGCCCAGGCTGTGCCAAAGAAATTGGTGGTAAAGCACAAAACCTCGGTGCAAAGAAAGCACTGATTGTAACCGACGCAGGTTTATTTAAATTTGGCGTAGCCGACACCATTGCAGGATATCTCAAAGATGCAGGTGTTGATAGCCACATCTTCCCAGGTGCAGAACCGAACCCAACTGACATCAATGTCCACAACGGCGTGACTGCGTATAACGAACAAGGTTGTGACTTTATTGTGTCCTTAGGTGGTGGTTCTTCGCATGACTGCGCTAAAGGTATTGGACTTGTGACTGCGGGCGGCGGTCATATTCGTGACTACGAAGGGATCGATAAAAGTACGGTTCCAATGACCCCTCTTATTGCCATCAACACCACGGCAGGTACAGCGTCAGAAATGACACGCTTCTGTATTATTACCAATACAGATACCCATGTAAAAATGGCAATTGTAGACTGGCGCTGCACTCCACTAATTGCAATTGATGACCCTAAACTGATGATTGCAAAACCTGCAAGCTTAACAGCAGCAACAGGTATGGATGCTTTAACCCATGCAGTAGAAGCTTATGTTTCAACAGCCGCAAACCCAATCACTGATGCCTGTGCTGAAAAAGCTATTTCAATGATTAGCGAATGGTTAAGTCCAGCAGTTGCGAACGGCGAAAACTTAGAAGCACGTGATGCCATGAGTTATGCACAATATTTAGCAGGTATGGCATTTAATAATGCATCTCTAGGTTATGTCCATGCAATGGCACATCAACTCGGCGGCTTCTATAACCTACCTCACGGCGTATGTAATGCAGTCCTACTTCCACACGTCTGTGAGTTCAACTTAATTGCCTGCCCTGACCGTTATGCACGAATTGCTGAACTGATGGGAGTTAACACCACAGGTTTAACTGTGACAGAAGCTGGATATGCTGCCATTGACGCAATTCGTGAACTATCTGCATCGATTGGTATTCCATCGAGCTTGTCTGAACTGGGTGTGAAAGAGCAAGATTTGGGTGTTATGTCTGAAAATGCGCAAAAAGATGCCTGCATGCTGACGAACCCACGTAAAGCAAACCATGCTCAAGTGGTCGACATCTTCAAAGCTGCACTCACATCTAGTGCTTCAGTGGTCGATTTTAAAGCAGCGGTCTAAGTTCTCTTCTTAACTTTTTGTTTGCTTTGACAATTTAAGTGAAATGAAACAGACGTCCATACTGTTTCATTCAGGTAAGCCTAATCCTTGCTTACCTGTGCACTTAAATTGTCTTTTTTTATTTGTGGTTGACAAAGTTTTGCACTTCATCAAGGATAAGAAAACTCATGACAATAACAACCAGAGCAAATTATGTCAGCAACTCAGACTCATCCTGCGTATACAACTGATGTCCTCGGTGAAGGCTATGAACAATTAAAACTCAGTTTTCCAGACGATTATGAAGGTGCTGTATGCGCAACCCTCGTACGCAAAAAAGCACCGCAAAATACTCAAAAAGCTGTGCTGTATATCCATGGTTTTATTGACTACTTTTTCCAAACCGAAATGGCTGAACAATTTAATCAGCATGGTTATGATTTTTATGCGCTCGATTTAAGAAAATATGGTCGTTCTCACTTGAGCCATCAAAAATATTATAACGTCCGTGATCTCAACGAATATGATGCTGAGATTACCCAAGCCTTAGAGACCATTGGCAATGAAGGCCATACTGCGGTGCTGCTTGCAGGACACTCTACCGGTGGCTTAATCACGACTTTATACGCTGCGCACAATCCTAAGCATCCGCTGATCAAAGCACTTTGGGCCAATAGCCCTTTTTATGATTTTAATATGCATCCCATTAAGCGCAAACTTGGCGTGCCGCAGCTCAGTCGACTCGCAAAGCATTTTCCTGACCTCAAGTTTCCAAGTGAACTGAATAAATGGTATGTACCGAGCCTACATCAAAATGAGCATGGTGAATGGAACTTTGATTTGAAGTGGAAACAACCACGCTATTCTATGGTTCGGATCAGCTTTGTACGTGCAATCCATGAAGCACAGAAAGAAATTCATCGTGGTGGTTTGAAGCTCTCCGTCCCTGCACTCATCATGCATTCACATCAAACGCTTAACCCAAAGAAATGGGGCGTAGCCGCGCAAACCAGTGATGTGATTTTAGATGTTAAAGACATTGAAAAGCAGGCTAAAAATTTACAAGGTGACGTCAGTGTCGTGACCATTCAAAATGGTTTACACGACTTAGTCCTCTCTGCACCTGAAGTTCGTGCTGAAGTTTATGCTGAGCTGTTCCAGTGGCTCGAGCAAAAAATAGTGTAACTACACCTTTCCAACACAATTCATAATTTTTAAATTTTATATTTCTCAAGTAGCTGATGCGCAGGATGTCCATTCGGTGTCAGCTCAATGAGTCGCTCAACAGCATCAATCGCCTCTGGGTAACGTGCGACATGTTTAAACAACATATCGGTTTCATTGGCTTTAAAAATCGCACTGCTTAAACGTGACTCCAAGCAGTCGCGCCATGCACATAGAAATGGACTTTCTGTTTTAGGCAGTAAAACCCCTGAACAAAGTTTTAATGCGGTCTCAATATATGCAGCATCTAAGGCTTGCTCAGCTTGTAAAAAATCGGCCTCAATATGCGCCAAAATCCGATAGGGACGAGATCCCAACATACCACCAAGCAAGTCACGCAATTGTGACATTTCGGCCTTAAGTGTTCCCACACTCACCTTGCGCTCACCATATAAGGCCTGATGCAAAGTATCTAACGTCATGCCCTGTGGGCACAGCGCCAAGATGGTCAAAATTTCAATTTGTCGCGGTGTGAGGACCATCACTTTGCCATTGAAATGTACTTGTGGAACACCAAAAGCACGGATATACAACTGTTGACGCTGATATTCTAAGAGTGCCGTTTGGATGATAGATGCACAGCGCTCTGCTGCGAGTAGACCAAGGCTATTGTGGTTTTTCCATGTGGTGGATAAATCAATTACCCCAAGGACGTGTTTTGAGTAAGGGTCAATGATCGGCGCCGCATAACAGACCCAATCATGAATGGAGCTCATATAGTGTTCATTTGAAAAGACACAACTGGATTGTTGGGTTTTTAAGGATAAGGCCAATGCATTGGTCCCCACCAATTCCTCTCGCCACTGCCCGCCTTCAACAAAATGTACACTTTCTGCCGCATTACGCATTTGTCTGCTAGATGCACTCCAAATAATGGTACTACCAATATCGCCTACAGCCACCACCATAGACGACTGTTGTGCAATATGTCTCAGTTCATCTGCGCAATAACTCAAAGCATGTTGCAACGCTGAACCTTGTGACATGGAACCCTCAGAAATGGGCGCAGCAAAGCGATCTTTTGGAATTTCTGCGGAGTTAGAGCGCTGCCATGAACTTGCAATACTTTTTCCCAATTGTTCAGCTTGTACCGTCGAAATACTGCTACTGGTTCTTAGCTTTTCTATTTCTTGTCTTTTCTGTATTAAATGTTGCATTGCCATCATTCCTTATACTCAAAACAATTCCTGATATACGTCCACTGTATTACTTGGTTGTAAACATTTGTCAAAGCCGTGTAAACCTCCTTCCTTCCAACCTTTTTCCAACCTTATATTAGTTATGCTACTTAAATATTGTACAGATGTACCTTATACCAAAGCTGTAGATGCTTTTAAAAAATCAATAAGCAAAGGAACTTCAATATGCGCTATGTAGACCCTAACCAATCTGGTTCTAAAGTAGAATTTAAAGCACAGTATGACAACTTTATTGGTGGCGAGTGGGTTGCTCCAGTAAAAGGTGAATACTTTGAAAATATCTCTCCTGTCGACGGTAAAGTTTTTACAAAAGTCCCTCGCTCATCTGTAGAAGACATCGAACTTGCACTGGATGCTGCGCATAAAGCCAAAGAACAATGGAACAAATCTTCTCCTACTACACGTTCAAATTTACTCCTTAAAATTGCAGATCGTCTAGAACAAAATCTAGAAAAATTGGCTGTGGCTGAAACATGGGATAACGGTAAACCGATTCGTGAAACACTTGCAGCGGACATTCCTTTAGCCATTGACCATTTCCGCTATTTCGCAGGTTGTATCCGTGCGCAAGAAGGTGGCATTTCTGAAATTGATGAAGATACCATTGCCTATCACTTCCACGAACCATTAGGCGTGGTAGGACAAATCATTCCATGGAACTTCCCAATTTTGATGGCAACATGGAAAATTGCTCCTGCTTTGGCTGCGGGTAACTGTATTGTACTTAAACCTGCAGAACAAACCCCTGCGAGCATTTTGGTTTTAATTGAACTCATTCAAGATTTATTGCCTGCAGGCGTACTAAACGTAGTCAATGGTTACGGCGTAGAAGTTGGTCGCCCATTGGCAACCAATCCACGTATTGCCAAAATTGCATTCACAGGTTCGACTCAGGTCGGTCAATTGATCATGCAATACGCCACTGAAAACATCATTCCAGTGACTTTGGAGCTTGGTGGTAAATCTCCAAATATTTTCTTTGAAGATGTTATGGCGCAAGATGACGACTACCTAGACAAAGCACTCGAAGGCTTTGCTATGTTTGCGCTTAACCAAGGTGAAATCTGTACGTGCCCATCGCGCGCTTTAGTTCAAGAAAGCATTGCGGATAAATTCCTTGAAATGGCAGTTGAACGTGTAAAACGCATTAAAACGGGTCATCCGCTCGATACAGAAACGATGATTGGTGCGCAAGCTTCACTGGAACAACAAGAGAAAATCTTGGGTTGTATCGCAACAGGTCGCGGTGAAGGTGCACAAGTACTAACAGGTGGTAGTGAGCGTAATGAAGTGGGTTCTGGTTTCTATATTGAACCAACCATTTTCAAAGGCACCAATGACATGAAAATTTTCCAAGAAGAAATTTTTGGGCCTGTACTTTCAGTGGCAACATTCAAAGACTTTGACGATGCAATTAAAATTGCCAACGACACTATTTATGGTTTAGGCGCTGGTGTATGGTCACGTTCAGCACATACCTCTTACCGCGCAGGTCGTGCAATTCAATCGGGTCGCGTTTGGACCAACTGTTACCACATCTACCCTGCACATGCCGCTTTCGGTGGCTATAAAAAGTCAGGGATTGGTCGTGAAAACCACAAGATGATGTTAGAACATTATCAACAAACTAAAAACTTACTTGTGAGCTATGCAACCAAGCCTATGGGCTTCTTCTAAGCACTTAGCTTATTCGTATACAGTTCTCTATGTGTTTAGGGTGATTCGTTACCCTAAACATTTCTCCATCAAACATCAAACATCAAACATCAAACATCAAACATCAAACATCAAACATCAAACATCAAACATCAAACATCAAACATCAAAACAATAATTCAAAACTGTGTCATATAAATATTAGACAGGACGTCTAGTCGCTTGGTACTGAAATTGCATAAATATTGCATCCATCAAGCCATCTATAAAAACTCAAGATATGGAGCTTCACATGACAGATTCTCCCATTAACAGCTCAACGACTCCGCTCTCTACTTCAACAGTAAGCACATCTGACGACTATTTTGAAAAAAGGCAACTGAAACAAGGTGCTGTAGGCTGGCTATTATTAGTCGGTTTAGGCGTGGCTTATGTCATTTCAGGCGACTTTGCTGGCTGGAACTTCGGTCTTGCTCAAGGTGGCTGGGGCGGTATGTTTATCGCAACGGTTGTCGTAGCCATCATGTACTTATGCATGTGCCTGTCGATGTCTGAAATGGCCACCATGCTGCCCACTGCGGGCGGTGGCTATAGCTTTGCGCGTACCGCATTTGGTCCATTTGGCGGCTATCTCACTGGCACGGCGATTTTAATTGAATATGCCATCGCCCCTGCAGCCATCGCATGCTTTATTGGTGCCTACTGCGAGTCCTTATTTGGTGTCGGTGGATGGATCATTTATCTCATCTGCTATCTGGTTTTTATGGGTATTCATCTTAAAGGTGCAGGTGAAGCCCTCAAGATCATGTTTGTCATTACCGCCATTGCAGCCGTAGCTCTTTTTGTCTTTATCATCGCAATGGCACCACATTTTAACAGCGCCAACTTATTTAACATTGCACCGACTGAAAATATCGGTGCAAGTAGCTTCCTCCCGATGGGTTATATCGGCATTTGGGCGGCGGTGCCCTATGCCATTTGGTTCTTTTTAGCGGTAGAAGGTGTTCCACTTGCAGCAGAAGAAGCTAAAGATCCATCTAAATCATTACCGCGTGGTTTGATCGGTTCGATGCTGATTTTGGCCGCTTTTGCCCTACTTATTCTGTTCTTAGGTGCTGGTGCTGCTGGTGCAGAACAACTTAAAGAATCAGGCGCACCCTTAGTTGATGCACTGGTAGCCGTCTATGGTCAAAACAGCTGGTTAGGCAGCTTTGTCAATTTTGTCGGTCTGGCAGGTTTAATTGCAAGTTTCTTCTCCATCATCTATGCCTATTCACGTCAAATTTTCGCCTTATCCCGTGCGGGGTATTTACCGACCTCGTTATCACTGACCAATAAAAACAAAGCGCCCTATTTAGCGATTATTATTCCCGGCATCATTGGCTTTTTATTGTCCCTAACAGGTGAAGGTGATCTGCTCATCCTGATGGCGGTATTTGGTGCGACCATTTCTTATGTCTTGATGATGCTTTCTCACATTAAACTGCGCATCAGCCGTCCAGAATTACATCGTCCCTATAAAACCCCAGGTGGGATTGTCACCTCATCAATTGCTTTGATTTTAGCCAGTATTGCGGTGATAGCTGGTTTTGTGGTGGATCCTAAAGTTTGGTTTATGGCTGCCGCTATTTATGCGGTCTTTATTGCCTACTTTATTTTCCATAGTCGCCATCGACTCGTTCAAGGTACACCTGAAGAAGAGTTTGAAAGTATTCGTAAGGCCGAAAAAGACTTATAAAAGGACCTATGACATGGCTTATAAAACGTTGATTGGACATCAGCACTATGTGTTTAATGATTTAAAAACTTTAATGGCGAAAGCAACCCCGCTGCGCTCAGGTGATCAACTTGCAGGTGTTGCAGCGGAAAATGCCACGGAACGTGTTGCTGCACAAATGGCACTGGCCGATGTTCCATTAAAGCAGTTTTTAACTGAAGCGCTGATCAGCTATGAACAGGATGAAATAACCCGCCTGATTATCGATGAGCACCGTAGTGATTTATTTGCACCAATTTCACATTTTACCGTAGGAGACTTTCGTAACTGGCTACTCAGTGAAGATGCGACTACGCAGAAATTACAACAACTTGCGCTCGGTTTAACCCCTGAAATGGTGGCTGCGGTGAGTAAGATTATGCGCAACCAAGACCTCATCTTGGTTGCAAGTAAATGTGAAGTCATCACCCAATTTCGCAACACCATTGGTTTAAAAGGTCATCTCTCGACCCGTTTACAACCGAATCATCCGACTGATGATCTCTTGGGGATATCGGCCAGTATTTTAGATGGCTTGATGTATGGCAATGGTGATGCCGTCATTGGGATTAATCCTGCAACCGATAACCTACAAAATTTATCGGAGCTGCTCAAACTACTCGATCATGTGATCCAAGAGCATCACATTCCGACCCAGTCTTGCGTGCTGACGCATATCAGTTCAGGGATTCAACTGGCTGAGCAAAATGTGCCGATTGATTTAATGTTTCAATCGATTGCAGGCACACAGCGCGCCAACGAAGGTTTCGGCATTAACCTTGAATTATTACGTGAAGGCTATGAAGCAACACTGGCTCTCAAGCGTGGGACTGTGGGACAAAATGTGATGTATTTTGAAACAGGTCAAGGCAGTGCTTTATCTAGTAATGCACATCACGGCGTAGATCAGCAAACCTTAGAAGTCCGTGCCTATGCAGTAGCTCGTAAATTTAACCCACTACTGGTAAATACTGTGGTTGGCTTTATTGGACCAGAGTATTTATACAATGGCAAACAAATTATCCGTGCAGGCTTGGAAGACCATTTTTGTGGAAAGCTCTTAGGCTTACCTATGGGCTGTGACATTTGCTATACCAACCATGCCGATGCCGACCAAAACGACATGGATGTACTACTCACCCTATTCGGTGCAGCAGGTCTGAACTTTATTATGGGCATTCCGGGTTCGGATGACGTCATGCTGAACTATCAAACCACGTCATTTCATGATGCGCTGTATTTAAGGCAACTTCTGGGCTTAAAAGCCGCACCTGAGTTTGATCTTTGGTTGGCTGAACAAGGCATTTTTAAACAACAGCAGCAACACATTCTCTGGCCGGAACATATTCCGCCACAATTTGAAAAACTTTTGCATATATAAGGAGCAACTTATGTCACTTGTTCCTCTAGAAAACTATCAATCTGAACAGCATCAGGATGTTTGGGAAAACTTAAAAAAATTTACCGATGCACGTATTGCCATTGGTCGCGCTGGTTGTAGCATCCCGACCCATGAACTGCTGAAATTTCAACTGGCGCATGCGGAAGCGCAAGATGCCGTACATCAACCTTTAGATGTCGAACACTTAGTTGCGAGTCTTAATACACTAGGTTTGGATAGTTTAACGGTACACAGTCAAGCTGAAAATAAGCAAGAATACTTAAAACGTCCTGACTTAGGTCGCCTGTTAAGTCCAGCTTCACAACATGGCTTAGAGGTTTTTAAAGCCAGTAACCCGCAAAACTATGATGTCTGTATTGTGATTGGTGATGGACTATCTGCACGGGCGATTGAAGAAAATACAGTTCCTTTTATTCAGCACCTTATCCCGCAGCTGCAAGCAGAACACTGGAGCATTGCACCGATGGTTATTGCTACTGGAAGCCGAGTCGCTTTGGGTGATCCAGTTGCAGAGTGCCTACAGGCGACTATGCTCGTGATGCTGATTGGCGAAAGGCCTGGCCTAAGCTCACCTGATAGTATGGGCATTTACTATACATGGAAAGCAGCCTCAGGCACTTTGGATGCTAAACGCAACTGTATTTCAAATATTCGACCTGCAGGCTTAAGCATTCCTGTTGCAGTACAACGACTACTGTCTCTCATGCGTGGCTCTAAGAAACTCGGTTACTCAGGTGTAGACTTAAAAGATGAACATGAAATGGTCAGTCTAGACACGGAACATGCGCCTAAGCGTTTATTTTAATTTGAAGCAGATCAGCCGTAATTTTATGGCTGATCTTAAATGGTGTGTTCTTTTAACTTGTATTTTAGCTCGCTTTATTCAGCGCTTGTTCTACAAAATGTAGGCGATCTTGGCCCCAATACATTTCATCACCCACAAAGAATGTCGGTGCGCCGAAAATGCCACGTTGAATGGCTAATTCTGTTTCAGTGATCAGTTTTTGTTTCACCACATCCGACTGAACCATACTCATAATATCTTCTACAGAAAAGCCACTCGGTTTTAACACTTCTGCCAAGACAGTAGGTTCATTGAGATTTTGTGGTGTACCAAACATCGCATCGAATAAAAGTTTCAAAACTTGCTCAAACTTTTCTAGATGCAACAATTGAACGCCTGTCAAAATGCGCATTAGGGTTAAAGTATTCATCGGAAAATGCGGATTCATTTGCATTGGGATATGGTAATACTCCGCCCAGCGCTGCATATCTAAGATTGAATAGACCCCTTTGACAGGAATCTCTATCGGACTACGATTGCCTGTTGCTTTAAACACCCCGCCCAATAAAATAGGCTTATACACAATCTGAATCTCTTGTTGCTCTGCCATTTGCAGTAAACGATAGTAGGCCAAATAGCTATATGGGCTGCCCAAATCAAAATAAAATTCTACGCTTTTCATGCTTTGTCCTTTTACCACGTTTCCATCCAAGGTCTTAAATCTAACTCATGCGTCCATGCATCGCGCGGTTGCTGCGACAAATGCCAATAATCTTCTGCAATATGCACGGGATTTAATATGCCATCCTGTTCTTTACGCGCGTACATTTCAGGAAAAGTGTCTTTAATAAAATCAGTATCAATTGCCCCATCCACCACCACGTGTGCCACATGAATATTTTTCGGGCCGAGCTCACGTGCCATACTTTGGGCTAAGGCACGCAGTGCATGTTTCGCCCCTGCAAAAGCGGCAAAGTTTGCTGCACCTCTTATGCCTGCGGTTGCACCCGTGAAAATAATGCTCCCATGTTCACGTATGACCATACGCTTCGCCACTTCACGCCCAGTCAAAAACGCACCAAAGCAAGCCATTTCCCAAATTTTAAAATACTTACGTGCAGTTTCTTCTAAAATACTACACGGCACATTCGCCCCAATGTTAAACACTAAAACATCGATTTCACCAATATTGGCTTCAATTTCTTCCACCAAAGCGATGACTTGATTTTCTTTACGTGCATCAGAAGCAAAGCCATATGCAAGACCACCTTCAGCTTCTATCTCTGCAATTAAAGGCTGGAGTTTTTCGGCATTTCTTCGCGTCATGCAGGCGATGTATCCACCACGTGCAAACCGTTTTGCGATTTCGCCCCCTGTAGCATCTCCTGCGCCAATCACTAACGCGACTTTCTTTTCAGCATCAGTCTTTTGCAACTGCTGTTCTGGCTGTAATCCATCCATAAATCCACTCCCTTTATAAAATAACGATCGTTATCATAACGATCACTATGTTATAGTTTTCAGCATCAGTCAATTTTATTTTGATGAAACCCCTATGCGCTATAAAACAGGCTATAAAGAAGAAAAACGTCAAGAGTTGCTTAAAATCAGTGCTCAACTGGCCAAGAAGCAAGGCTTTGCCAATACAGGTGTCGACGGTTTTATGAAAGCGGCTCAAATGACCAGCGGTGCTTTTTATTCGCATTTTTCATCAAAACATGAATTATTTGAAGCACTGATCCAGTCCGAGTTACAACACAGCTTTCAAGCATGGCAAGCCAATCCGCATGACAACCTCGAAGAGTGGATTGACTTCGAACTTGAACGTTATTTAGCGCTGTCTCATGTGCAACGTCCAGATCAAGGCTGTGTTATTCCCTCTCTTGCAGCCGAAGTAGCACGTAGTAGTGAAACAACAAAACTGTGTTTTCAACAGGAAATGCTTCGTGGTCACGCACTCTTTACACAACATCTAGGCAGTGAAACACAAGCTTGGGCGGTACTATGTCAACTGGTCGGCGCAATCGTCATGGCGCGCAGCATGGCGGATGAACATCTACAAAGAGAAATTTTAAGTTCAAGCAAATGGATGATTAAAAACATGCTGCAGCGCAAGTGAAAGCTTGGATTGAATTTATAGTTTTTTTCTGCATCTTTTCTGATTTATTGCCTTCAACTTCTGTGCATTTCCCTGTACATTTTTACACTCCTTTAACGCCTGTGAACGAGCCAGCTATGACGACACTACCCGACACCATTTACGCGATTCAGCATCTTGCTTTTGAAGATTTGGGCGCATGGGAAGATGTGTTATATCAATTGGGTTATCGGGTACGATATTTCGAAGCAGGCAAAGATGACTTAGCTAAAGCGTTGAACTACACAGGTCTAACTGTCATCTTAGGTGGCCCGATTGGGGTATATGAAACTGAAGATTACCCTTTCTTACAAAAAGAAATAGACTTACTAAAAGTTCGTTTAGAAAAGAATTTACCGACTTTAGGCATTTGCTTAGGTGCACAATTAATTGCACACGCACTCGGTGCAAAAGTATATGCAGGTCATAGCAAAGAAATTGGCTGGAGTCAGTTACAGCTCAATACCGTTGAACATAACCCGCTACAAGCACTGGTAGGAACTGAAGTGCTACATTGGCATGGCGACACCTTTGAACTCCCTGCTCAAGCTGAACTGTTGGCCAGCTCAGAAGTTTATCCCAACCAAGCTTTTCGTGTAGGCAAAAATATTCTTGGCTTACAGTTCCATCCTGAAGTCGCAGCGGACGGTTTAGAAAAATGGCTCATCGGGCATACTGCTGAGCTTCGTCAAGCGAACATCAATATTCCAGCATTGCGTGCAGATAACCAACGCTTTGCAGCTCAACTAGAGCATGTCTCTGGACAAGTTTTGGCAGCGTATTTAAAAGCACTGGTTTAATAATTCAGCCATAATCCGCTCAATGCGCCTATTGCTCTAACTTTTAAGTTTACAGCGGACATAAAAAAGCACCTCTATGAGGTAATGCCAGTCAGTTAAGAAATTGACTGGCATTTTCTTGGGTACTTTTGAGGCTTTATTTTGACGACTCTAGGGCATTGCCTTGATCTTCTTTCAGGCAAAACAAACATTTTAGACTGTTCCAGCAAACGCTCTAAATGCTTGGGCAAATTCCCTGCCGATTCCAGCGGAGTATGCCTTAATATATTGATAATGCTGATTGAAGCAATATGGAAACTGATACGCAAAGGGCTGACTTTCGCCCGTTGAGCCATAAATTTCATTTGCCTTCTAAGAATATTATAAGCAATCAATACACCCCATAATTCCTGATACACCAATTCAGGCTGCTTGCTTCTTAAATGCATCCCATCTTGCAGGTCGCTCTTGATTTCACGGTAGCACATCTCGATTTCCCAGCGCTGAGCATACAGCGTACTGACCTCTTCCAGAGGATAAGCCTTTGAATCTAATAATGATGTAACGTATCGTCTAACCCTTCCAGACTGTTCAGTTTCAATCAGGCGGGCTTCCCAATAGTCACCTAAATCCGGATTCAGTTTCTTCGCTCTTGGAGAAACAGGCATTCTGATTTGAAAGTCATGCGCTGAGTTTTTCCTGATAATTTCATAGCGCAGATTGTCTTTAGCCCGCATAAGCCAATGGCAGTTTTCCCGAGACTGCCACCCTGATAAGAAATCAGCAGAGAAGTAGGCCCGGTCAAATAAAGTCAGGCTATTTGCAGGCACTTTCAATTTCTTCGCTAAAGTCAGCTCGCCTTGATCCATACTTCCAATCCCGGCATCAATCACTTCATGAGTATTGGTGTTAATCAGGCAAACCGCTCTGGCTTGCGGCCAAGGTGCTGCTATCGTTTTGCCTTTGGAAGAACCGAAGTGCCTGAAGTTCTCATCTGTGTGGGGCATGGACCAGACGGCTCCATCTACAGCGCAGATGCTTAGGCCATGAAAGGCGGAATATTGCGGCTGAGAATCTTCAAACCATGTCTGACTCAGTGTATTGAACAGGACATTTAAAGGCTCCAGACCCAAGCGCTGTCTGGCCTGCACTGATGCGCTTGGGGCGCAGCTTTCAGCCGTGCCAAAAACCAGCTGCAGCTGCTGAACAACATACCAGATGGGCTGGTCGCGGAACAATGCAAGTCCAATAACTAGCCATACAGCATGCTCTGCGGGGAGTTTTCTTTTTCTGACCGATGCTTTCCCGGTCCGTTTTAAACAGTCTTCAATCCAGTTTAAATCAATTAATTCGCTAAAATTAGAAAGTGAAGGAGCTGTCTGCTGAAATGCTGAACTTAAATTCTGAGAAAAAGTCATAAAAAAATGAGCGTATCTGGATACGCTCATTTTTACCGCATTTCAGCTATTTTGTCTTAACTGATCAGCATTACCTCTATGAGGTGCTTTTTTGGTAGATATCGCTTATTTTGCAGCAGCTTTAGGCTGTGGAACTGATGCTTCAGTGGTGATATTCACAGTGATTTTATCACCCACGTTTGGCACGTATGCGCCTACACCAAAAGCAGAACGGTCAAATGAAGTGGTTGCATTGAAACCAATTGACTGTGCTTTGGTCATTGGGTGCTCACCTTGCTTATTCAACACGGCATCTAAAACGACAGGCTTTGTCACATTTTTAATGGTTAAATCACCTGTGATTTTGTATTTGTTTGCACCAACCGCTTGTACTTTTGTACTCTTGAAAGTGATCTTTGGATATTTTGCTGCATCAAAGAAATCCCCGCCTTGCAAGTGCTCATCTAAAGCTTTTACGTTGGTGTTTAAGCTAGATAAAGGAATCGTTACATTCACCGATGAATTTGCAGGTTTTGCATTATCAACATTAATTACACCCTGAATGTCGCTGAAGTTAGCAGATGGAGTTGAAAAACCAAAGTGGCTCCATGTGAAAACTGTTGCTGTATGTGTAGGGTCAATTTGATAGGCCACAGGTTTCGCCATAGCAAATGTAGTCGCAGTTGCAACAGCCAAACCGATTGTTAAAGCTTTAAAGTTCATGTTTTTATCTCACATTGGAATACTGCTTAGTCTATAGAGTTCTACAACGAATACATCTATAAAGATAAAACGATATGTTGCAACTTTAGAACGATATAATTGTTTTTAAATGTAGCGACTTACCTACACCTGATATTGAATAAAACCCGTCTTCTTCACGACTTTATTATAAAGTTGTTGTGCGACCAAATTGTCCTGATGGGTGAGCCAATAAACCCGATCACAGGCTCGCTTTTCGGTATGCATTTTGACGTGTTCGATTAAAGCTCTTGCAATTCCTAGCCCATGATAGTCCTCATGGGTAAACACATCTTGTAAGTATGCGTACTATCATGCTCTATCACATCCACAATGCCTACAAGCCGACCTGCTATATAAGTGCAGCAAACCATACATATATAGTCAAACTACTTTATTATCCATACATTATTATAAGAAAACTCTAAATAATTCATCGACTTATTTGTATTTGTTTTATAATGATTTGACTATATTCACGCTTAGAATCAGTCAGTTTATGCCATGTGTTTTCAGATATCTGTTCCAATAAATCAACCTGATAAAATGCCTGATAAGCTTGCCATAGTGTAACCCAGATCGACTGATCGATTTCTGTCAGTGGCACAATTTGAATATTTCGTACTTCCATTTGGCTCTCAAAGTACTATTTATTTTTGTAAGGCTTATATTTAAGCTAAAATCACCACAAAGAAAAAGCCTTATTGAATCGCTTCAATAAGACTTCTTTTAGACGTGACAACCATCATAGTTTTTCAATCAGAATCCGATCAATCAACTTCATACCTGTCTGCTTTTCATGGTTTTTACGACGGATCTTAATTTGCTTATCTTCTGCTAAATCTTGCAATAACAGTTCAACAGCAACCATCGCCTCCAAAGGTAGATCTGGTCCAATCCACTTCTGTTCGCCCGCATCCATCAATACAACTTCATCATGAATTTGATCGTACAAGCTCATATCATCACCTAAAATTTATGCAGCTACTTCAGCAGCAGCTTGCATATTATATACGCCATTCAAAATAAAAGACGCCCCTAAACTGGAGCGTCCTTCAAACAGTTAATTTTAAAAATTAAGCTGTCAATTCTTTTACCGCAGCAACAACTGCTTCAGTGGTAATACCGAAGTATTGGTATAAGTCTTTCGCAGGTGCAGATTCACCATAAGTCGTCATACCAATTACACGACCGTCTAAACCTACAAACTTCCACCAGTAGTCTACGTGCGCTGCTTCAACAGCAACACGCGCACGAATATTTGATGGAAGAACCGCTTCACGGTACGCTGCATCTTGCTTCACAAATTCTTCTGCACATGGCATAGACACGACACGCACACCTTCAAGTTGAGCATGTGCTTCCATTGCTAAAGATACTTCAGAACCCGTCGCGATAATAATCGCTTTTAATTCGCCTTTTTCTTCAGCCAATACATAACCACCTTTCGCTACATTTGCAATTTGTGCATCTGTACGTGTTTGGAATGGTAGGTTTTGACGAGAGAAGATCAACGCAGTTGGGCCTTCTGAACGTACAAGTGCAGATTTCCAAGACACCGCTGCTTCAACTGTGTCACATGGACGCCAAGTATTTAAGTTTGGTGTACCACGTAAAGACGCAATTTGCTCTACAGGTTGGTGCGTTGGACCATCTTCACCCAAACCAATTGAGTCATGTGTATATACATGGATTACACGTTGTTTCATTAACGCAGACATACGTACTGCATTACGCGCATATTCCATAAACATGAGGAATGTTGCAACGTAAGGAATGAAACCACCGTGAAGCGCAACACCGTTTGCAATGGCAGTCATACCAAACTCACGTACGCCATAGTGTACGTAGTTACCTGCTGGATTGTCTTGAACGCCTTGGCAACCTTTCCAAAGTGTTAAGTTAGAGCCAGCTAAGTCCGCAGAACCGCCTAATAATTCAGGCAATAATGGACCGAAAGCTTGTAATGTGTTTTGGCTTGCTTTACGTGTAGCAATGGTTTCCGCTTTTGCATTGGTGTCAGCAATAAACGCATCTGCTTGAGCAAGGAATTCAGCTGGCAATTCACCTGAAAGGCGACGTTTCAATTCAGCTGCTTCAGTTGGATATTTTGCTGCATATTGAGCAAATAATTCATTCCAAGCTGCTTCAGAAGCCGTCCCTTTTGCTTTTGCATCCCATGCTGCATAAACGTCAGCAGGAATTTCAAATGGACCTTCAGTCCAGCCCAATGCCTCACGTGTTAATGCAATTTCGTCATTACCTAGCGGTGCACCGTGGCAGTCTTCTTTACCTTGCTTATTTGGTGAACCTAGACCAATAATCGTTTTACAGATAATGATCGTTGGTTTTTTCGTTTCAGCTTTTGCTTGCAAAGTTGCAGCACGTAATGCATCTGCATCATGACCATCAGCTTTAAGTACTTGCCAACCATACGCCAAGAAACGTTGCTCTGTATCGTCAGAGAACCAACCTTCTACTTCACCATCAATCGAAATACCGTTGTCGTCATAGTAAGCAATCAGTTTACCTAGACCTAGTGTGCCTGCAAGTGAACATGCTTCGTGAGAAACACCTTCCATTAAACAGCCATCACCTAAGAAACAGTAAGTGAAATGATCAACAACGCTCATCTCATCTTTGTTGAACTGCGCTGCTAAGGTTTTTTCAGCTAGAGCAAAACCAACTGCGTTTGCAATCCCCTGACCAAGCGGGCCAGTTGTCGTTTCAATACCTGGTGCATAACCTAATTCTGGGTGACCCGGCGTTTTAGAGTGCAGTTGACGGAATGCTTTTAAATCTTCAATTGATAAATCATAGCCCGTAAGGTGCAATAACGCATATTGCAGCATAGAGCCGTGACCATTTGATAATACAAAACGGTCACGGTTCGCCCATTGCGGGTTAGTCGGGTTATGGTTGAAAAACTCACGCCATACCACATCAGCGATATCAGCCATCCCCATTGGCGCACCTGGATGTCCAGAGTTTGCTTTTTGCACAGCATCCATTGCCAATACACGAATTGCGTTTGCAATACGACGTTCGTTAAGCGGGGTTGTCATAGGTCAGAGTCCAAACAAATGATTTAAAGAGTAAGATGAATAGAATTCAAAGATAGGTGTATTGTCTTAAAAAAAGAGGAATGGGTAAAGCCTAATGGACAATATTTCGCTATTTATTCATCATCAATGTCTAATAAATGCGGGCATTGCCTAAAATCACAACAATTTCACTCAGAAATGTCTCTCTAGCTTCTTCTAGTTCAAATTCCACACGATAGAATGGCCAACTTTTTAAAAACAAAGCTCGGCTACCCTATTCACTAATCAGAACAAACCGTTATCCTTGAGTATCAAACACATCACAGGATACATTTGTATTTTTTACATACAATTAAACATCCATAGTGAATTTTATTCATTTTTTTAGATTTTTCATGAATTAGTACAAATTATAGATGATTTTATGATACTTATTTTGAGCATTTTTTATTTATCCACTTAACACCCAAGCCAAAAAATACTCAAACAAACTATTGTTTTACAATTAGATATAACCAAAGCACAAAATCTCATGATACGCACCCATAAACTTTGAATAACAAGCCTTTACTTTGTCATTTCGAACTAAAAATAAACGCTATATCAATTTTTTAGATGCTTATATCAGATAAAAAGTCGTTGAATTGAAATAAATTCAGTCATTTTGGTCGTGTAGAACTGGCTCAAACGGCTAAGTCGATGTACCATATTGCGTCTTTTAAATTAACTGTGATAGGACTTATGCGCGAGTACGCTGTATTTACCTCGGAATCTGTAAGCGAAGGCCATCCAGATAAAATGGCTGACCAAATCAGTGATGCTATCTTGGATGCGATCTTAAAAGAAGACCCATATGCGCGGGTTGCTTGTGAAACGCTTGTAAAAACGGGTGCGGTAGTACTTGCAGGTGAAATCACAACAACTGCAAATGTTGACTTCGAAGCGATTGTTCGTCAAACCGTAAATGGCATTGGTTACCACCATTCTGACCTTGGTTTTGATGGTTCAACATGTGCTGTGATCAACATGATTGGTAAACAGTCACCAGAGATTGCTCAAGGTGTTGACCGTCAAAAGCCTGAAGATCAAGGTGCAGGTGACCAAGGCTTAATGTTTGGTTATGCAAGCCGTGAAACTGACGTGCTTATGCCTGCTCCAATTTCATATGCACACCGTTTAATGGAAAAGCAAGCTGAGCTACGTCGTAGTGGCGCTTTACCATGGTTACGTCCAGATGCAAAAAGCCAAGTGACTTTTGCTTATGAAAATGGCATGCCTGTTCGTTTAGATGCAGTCGTATTATCTACTCAGCACGATCCTGAAATTTCTCAAAGCAACTTAAAAGAAGCTGTGATTGAAGAAATCGTGAAAAAAGTGATCCCTGCTGAAATGTTCCATGCAGACACCAAATTCCACATCAACCCAACAGGAATGTTTGTGATTGGTGGTCCAGTAGGTGACTGTGGTTTAACAGGTCGTAAAATCATTGTAGACACTTACGGTGGCATGGCGCGTCACGGTGGTGGTGCTTTCTCTGGTAAAGATCCATCTAAGGTTGACCGTTCTGCTGCATATGCAGGTCGTTATGTTGCGAAAAATATCGTAGCAGCGGGTCTTGCAGACAAATGTGAAATTCAAGTGTCTTATGCCATTGGTGTGGCTGAGCCAACATCTATTTCGATCAATACCTTCAATACAGCAAAAGTATCTGAAGAGCTGATCATTGCGTTAGTCCGTGAACACTTCGACTTACGTCCATACGGGATCACTCGTATGCTTGACCTCATTCAACCGATGTATAAGCAAACTGCTGCTTATGGTCACTTCGGTCGTGAAGGTTCAGATACTGCATTTACTTGGGAAAAAACAGACAAAGTGGAAGCGCTTAAAGCTTCAGCTGGTCTATAAGTTTGATCCAAAAAGAAACCCGCTTAATGCGGGTTTTTTTATTTTAACTGATGGACTATTTTCCATCAGTTCAGTCGTGAAGTCATTGAACCTCACTACTTGGGTTTGTTGTCATGGTTAAGTACATCAAAGAGCGAAGTCACGGCAGCTGGTTCGCTGTTTCGGTCAGCCAAATAGACTTGTACAGATTTAACGATAATCGCTGCTGCAAGACATGCAACAATACAGAAAATCCAAAATCCAAAAGGACTTCGAATATTATGTGATCCACAGTTTGGACAGTCTTTATCTGTTGATGCGACAACTGTTTCACAACATGCGCAGTGGTATTGATAGAGCATGGCTTTACCCCCCTTGTTTTTGTCCTTTCTTGTTTTTATTGTCCATCACCCTGCCTCACAGAATGTTAGATTCATTTATCTTATGTGAGTATTTGTTGAGACTCAAGCGCAATTCACCTGAAGTGATGTCAGCAACGGCTTACACTGAAAGATCAATCAATTGATTTAACGCATATTCCTCTTTATAACACCGAATCATGACAATTTCATTTTGTAACATAATAGTTTTTGACGTATTCCAAAGTATTTGCTTAAAACCCTTTAGTTTTCTCGCGATTGTTTATTAAAATAAGATGCAACGATGAGGAAGAAAGAATGGTTCAGTTGATTAAAAAAGGCGGTTTACGCGAACGTGCCAACCGCAGTCGTAGCTATAAGGGCTCAGAAAATACCGAAGCGACATTGCAGCCCAACCGCTATGAGCAAAGTAAAAAAGACGAAGTTTCTATCTTGGAACAGGCTCCATCATCTAAAGAGCTTAAAAATGACTTAGATGTAGATTGCGAGAGCATCGTACCAAAGCCATAAAGCAAAAATTAGGAACAGCCCGCCAGAAAAAATGTCAATATAACTTCCTGAACGTTGGTATGCCGCCTTAATTTTAGGTAATGACAAAAGCAACATCAGTAGTGCAAAAGTCATAAAAGTTTGAATGGGAATAATGACCGCAAGTTGCATTTTTAAATAGGGACTTGCGCTAGAACTCAGTGCCAATGAAAACACACTACTGAAATAAATTAGCGTTTTCGGGTTAGACAAGTTAGTCAGCAAACCTGACATGAAATAATGGTTGGCCTTTGGTGGAGGCAGTTTTTGACCATCATCTAGCAAGGCTTCTTGCTGCATTGCGCTGAGGCCTGCTTTCAACATAAGCCAACCCATACGTGCAAGGAACACCCCACCAACCACCATCAATACTTGTTGAATCCACGGCATTTTGTCGATGAGTACGGTAAAACCTAACAAGGTTAAAACCACCCAAACGACGATTCCAACAGAAATACCTAAGATCGTTTTTAAAGTATTTTTTTGTGTGACCGAAGCTGAACTTTTAGCAATCAGCAAAACATCAGGACCAGGACTTAGCTGCGCAACAAAATGCAATGCGCAAATCGTGAAAAGCAATGACATAAAAAAGCGGCATAAATTTTAAAAAATAATTATATCGTTTGTTATATTTATTTTAAATCATAAGCACTTAAAACATTTTCATAAAGATAAAAAAGCCGAATTAGAACTCGGCTTTAAAATTAGGTATGAAATTATTTATTCACATCTTTCATTTCAATTTTTTTCGCCTCTGGCGTAACTTCTCGTGCTTCGCCATCAATAATACTCGAGTCACGATAAGCTGAACTGCCCTGCTGTTGCTGCATTTCTTGCATCTGACGCATGATATCTGCAAATGGGTTTTGACCTTGGGTACCACCGCCCATGCCATTCATATCCCCCATCATGCCACCCATCATTTTTTCCATCATCGCTTGCTGACGTTTCATCATCACGTTCATCAGCGCGCCCGTCATGGCTTTTTGTACCGCAGGAATAAGCAATAACACGGCAACCACGTCTGTCACCAAGCCAGGAATCAATAAAAGAAAACCCGCAATGATTTTTGGCAGATTGTTTGTTAATGCAGGATCTGCACCCATCTGGCCCGCTTGCATTTGCTGCATTTGTGGCATTAAACCTGCTGAATACTTACGAATCAGGCTCATACCAATAAAGAAAGCGGCAATAAACCAGAAGAACACGTACCACATGCTACCAACGAGGTCGCCCACGCCAATCCATACGAAGACTTCGAGAATGACACCAGCTAATATAAAAAGAAATAATTTCATGAAAATTAATCTAATCTCAACAAAATGAATAAGGTGCAAGAATCAAGTGCTCAATCTACATCAAGCTTTTTTGATACGCTTATGTAACAATATGGGCATATTATTTTTTTTAAAGGGCAAGCATGTCATTAATTATTGGTATTGACCCCGGTTCTCGCCTCACAGGCTACGGTATTATTCAAAAAGAAGGTCAAAAACTAATTTTTGTCGATGCTGGCACCATTCGTACCGAAGCTGCTGATATGCCTGAACGGCTAAAACGTATTTTTGCAGGGATTGATCGTATTGTAAAATTTCATGGCCCAACCGAAGCCGCAGTTGAGCAAGTATTTATGGCACAAAACCCTGACTCCGCACTGAAGCTAGGGCAAGCACGCGGGGCTGCTATTGCTGCACTGGTAAACCTTGACCTACAAGTTGCAGAATACACCGCACGCCAGATTAAACAGTCGGTGGTCGGTTATGGCGCTGCGGACAAAGAACAAGTACAAATGATGGTGATGAGACTCCTAAACCTGAGCATCAAACCACAGCAAGATGCCGCCGATGCTCTCGCTGCTGCTATTTGTCATGCACATGCTTCAGGCAGTATGACCAAGCTTGCTGTACTCAATGCTCTCGGCGGTATGGCGCGCGGACGCAGCCGTAGTAGCTCTCGTCGACGCTAAGCTAAGTGTTAAGTGAGATGGTTTTTAAAGTCTTTACGCATTTCACATACTGACGGTGCTTTGGGATAAGTTGCTATCAGCATTCTTCCCGAAATGCGTAAATTTTTCTTTTGAGCAGGATCGATACGGATAAAGACCAATTCTTCTGGCTCATTGCGATGGTTGATCTCACAAATCATAATAGTGTAGTTTTTTTCGATCACTTTATAACGACCAAATGCCTGCTGTACGATTTGTTTAAAATTTTTCTGTCCACCTGATGGTGCAAGTTGGGTATAAATCACCAACAGTATGCATGCACCAACCACCAAGGCCACCAGTAAGTATTTATCCATTCTTCCTCCCCCACTTTTACCATTATTCGAAGTCTTTAAATTTTAGGCTTGATTGCGTTATATCGCATTTTCTTACTACTCAATAGTTCTTATGCTACTTCAATATTCTTACTTGGAAGCATTTACTTTATTTTCTTCTATCTGAAAAGAATTAAATAATTTTAAAGAATCACGCTGAATTTTTTCCCAATGTGGCAGAAGCTCCGCATGGAAATCTATATCCAAATTACTAGTATTAAAACCATAATTTGGTACATGACTATTTAATTCACACGCCGTAGCACCACTTGGATATGAAGCACACGCAATGACTACACCAATGCCTTTCCCGTTTTCTTCTTTCCAGTAAATTTTTTTAGAAATATTATCTTGCTCCCCCAAATCTATTTCATAAAGTGACAAACTTGAATTAAATTTCTTCTCTGAATTAATCTCACTTATGCTCATATCTTTTCGAGCACCCATTCGTTTACTTAAATAAAATTTCAATGAAGGCGTATAATCAAAAAACGTTTTGTCGTCTCCCCACTCATCCTTCCAAGTACCACGTTGTAATAGAGTGAAAGCGATGTCACTGTGTTGATTTGAGGAAAGCCTAAAACCTTCTGAAGGATGCATTTCTGGCCATTTCACAAGAAATGTGGCGTTACCGATTTGATCCTTACAATCTTTGGTATTATGCAGCTCTCTATAGCCTTTCTCCCAGTAACTGACATCTTGATATTCAACTCTTGCAAAAAATAAATATCGTCGATCTATACGCATTTTCTGATCGCCAAAACTTCCGCACTCATAAGGTTTTTCTTTTAAGCTCGGTATATCACTTGGTTCTAATACGCTAACAATAACGCTCAAAATGACGATAATGATTGGTGACAATAGTATAAAGATCAAAAAATGTTTTAGCTGAATCGGCTTTCTAAGAAAATCTAAAATCATAAGTCATCTTATTTAATTATTCATTTTTTTCATGTACTCCTAAAATTAACACAAAGTATTTGAGATATAGTATTTTTTTATTCAAAATACCCATCATATAAAAAGCCCATCAAATGAGATGGGCTTTTTAGCAAGGACAAATACTTACTTCATGCTTGCAAAAACTTCTTTCGCTGCTTGCAGCGTAAATTCTATATCTTCATCAGAGTGAGCAGCTGAAATAAAGCCAGCTTCAAATGCGGAGGGTGCAAGGTTCACACCACGGTCTAACATACCGTGGAAGAACTTACGGAATGCATCGATATCACACTTCAGCATCGAGTCGAAGCTGGTAATGTCTTCTTGATCTGTAAAGTACAAACCAAACATACCGCCTACTTGTTGTGTTTTAAAAGCAATACCCGCTTCATCAGCTGCGGCTTGTAAACCTACAAGAAGTTTTTCTAGCTGCGCTGTCAATTTTTCATAGAAACCATCTTGGCGCAGGTGTTTAAACATCTCAATCCCTGCACGCATTGCAAGTGGATTCCCCGACAGTGTTCCAGCTTGGTAAACTTTACCCAGTGGCGCAATACACTCCATCACTTCTCGTTTCCCACCAAAAGCACCCACGGGTAAGCCTGCACCAATAATTTTACCCAAGGTGGTTAAATCTGGAGTCACGCCATAGTGAGCTTGTGCACCACCCAATCCAACACGGAAACCAGTCATCACTTCATCTATGATAAAAACAGAACCATGTTCATCACATACGTCACGAATCGCTTGTAAGAAGCCGTCGATTGGTTTGACTAGGTTCATGTTCCCTGCCACAGGCTCCACAATCACGCCTGCAATCTCTGAACCAAACTTAGCAAAGCACTCTTTTAAAGTGGCTATATCGTTATATGGAAGAGTCAGTGTGTGTTTGGCAAAGCCGGCAGGAACACCTGCTGAAGTTGCTTCGCCTTCGCCGCTGGTTAACAAACCAGAGCCTGCCTTGACCAACAGTGAATCTGAGTGACCGTGGTAACAGCCTTCAAATTTTACAATCTTGTCACGACCTGTATAACCACGCGCAAGACGAATAGCTGTCATGGTAGCTTCAGTACCTGAGTTGGTCATACGAACCAGCTCAATTGACGGCATAATTTCGCAAATAATGTCGGCTAAAGTCGTTTCATGTACGGTAGGCGCACCGAAACTTAAACCATCCACTGCAGCATTCTGAACTGCTTTAATAATTTCAGGATGAGCATGACCTAAAATCATTGGTCCCCATGAGCCCACATAGTCTACATAGCGCTTACCATCCACATCGTACAAGTATGCACCTTGCGCCTTTTCAATAAAGACAGGCGTTCCGCCTACGCTATTAAATGCACGTACAGGTGAGTTCACACCACCCGGAATATGTTTGCTTGCTTGTTTAAACAATTGTTCTTGCTTTGGAGATAAGCTCATGAAGTTACTCAACTCAAAAAATAAAAAAACATCTAAAAACGCTTAAGCTTTAGATGCAAATAAATCAGCCCACTGTTCTATACGATCAGGAATCGCAGACATTGATAGCCCTAATATATCACTAATCACTGCGCAAAGGTCGGCACCAGCTTCGATCACTTCACCTGAATTTTCAACTGTTAAGCCACCAATCGCACAAATAGGCACATCCAATTTGGCTTTGGCTTCTTTTAAAGTCTGCAAGCCAATATTGCCAGCTTCTGGTTTGGTCTCAGTTGCATAAATTGCACCAAAAGCGACGTAAGTTGCACCTTCAGTAATCGCCTTTTCAGCCAGCTCAATCGAGTTCAAACACGTACGACCAATCACCGTATCTTTTGGCAGGCGTGCGACAGCTTCGGCAACTTCGCCATCACCTTGCCCTAAATGCACACCAACGCCGTATTTAACGGCCATTTCTAAGTCATCATTGATCACAAAAGGAACACGATACTCAGCGCACATCGCTTTCATATACTCAACTTCGTAAGCCTGTTCTTCTTTGGGTACTTTTTTTCGGCGATACTGCAAAATGGCAACTTCACGTGTTGCCATTGCACCTTCTAGCTTAGCCAAAAGTAGCTCTAAAGGATCATCATTTGTAATTAAATATAAACCGCGCATTTAACTCTACCTTTGGGTTATGTCATTCTATTATAAAGCTAATGGTGACTAATTCTTTAATGAATTGGGACCGAAAATACTTTGCTTTGCACAAAAATCCCGCGGCCAAGTTCAGGCTATATAAAAATACCTATTTTCAGTGATAGTCGCCCCACCGCTTTCGCAGTTTAATGGATACAGAAAGCAACAAGAATAAAATAAAAATAACAACTTTATAACAAGAATAAGAGACACACAGCGATCTGATACGGCTTTTTAGCTTTTTAAACCAGTGATGTTGAAATAACATCATAAAAGCTAAAAAGCCGCATATTTTAATTAACGTCCATATAAAAAAAGCCTAGAGAAGGTCGCTCTAGGCTTGGAAAACTAAAAGCACTTTAAAGTTCAAAGTACTTATATATTATTTGATGAAAATATAATCAACTACCTCATTATTAGAACATTAATTCATACTTTGCAACTGTTAATTTCAAGCTTTTCATAAAACTTTCATGATGAAGTCACAAAGTGCTTCACTAACTTGGAATTTTATCCAAAGCACGATCTTGTAAGCTTAAATTTCCACGTAAAACATCGGAAAACATGCGCCAGTCAGAAATAAAACTATACAAAGGCTGTTTAAAACTAGCTGGCTTATTTTTTTCAAAAACAAAATGACCTACCCACGCACAGGCATAGCCAGAGACTAAGCCGTATATAAAATAACGCGGCTTGCGTTTAAGTATGGCTTTAGAGAAAAAGTACAGTCCAATTGAACTACCCGCGACGTGTAGCCGACGACTCATGATGTTGCGGTGCTCTGTTAGATAAAAACGATAAAACTGGTGATAGTCCTTAATCGGCAATTGAAAATTAGGTTCAGCGTCGTGTTCCTGTTTCGGTTCAACCTGAGCATTCATCTGTCATCATCCTGATGTTTTTCTATCAACATAACTGAAAATATGCAATCTGCAAAGTGCAATCGCCTCTGGGCGCGCGTCCACTAAAAACAGAATTGTTTTTTGATCAATCTCGCACTGCAACTTTGTTTTATTGTGTCGTCAAGTCTTACATACTGTCTCTTTTTCGCTACAATCCAGTGGTCCATTGTTGTGCCTTTAGCGCACATAAAAACAAACTACAGATCATGCATCTAAATACATAAAGGCTTGGCACTGACCTAGCCCCTCAAATTAGGAATTTTTCATGGTTGAAATTGAATTAAAATTTCAGATTAGCGAAGCACGACGTACCGCCCTTCTTAAAGCTTTAGATCCTAAAAAATCTGAAACGATTCAACTTCAAGCCAAGTATTTTGACACGCCTGATCGCCTCTTGGCCCAACACGGCGCTGCTTTGCGTCAGCGTCTTGAAGGTACTTGCTGGATTCAAACACTCAAAGCCGCAGGTAAAAGTCATTTACACCGTTTTGAACATAATCATCATTTGGGTGAGTTAGAGTCATCTCCTGAACTGGACTTAAGCATTTATGCAACTATTCCAGAGGCTCAGCAAATTTTAACCCAAGCTTTAGGCTCAGATGCAGCTGCGTTAAAGCTCACCTTTGAAACGGACATCCAACGTACCTATCGCGTCATTAAGTTTGAAGACGCTGAAATTGAAGTCTGTTTAGATGTTGGTGTGGTTCGTGCATCTGGTCGAGAACAGACCATCCATGAGGTAGAGTTTGAACTCAAATCAGGCTCTGTTCAGTCGCTTTTGGCTTTTAGTTTTGAATGGGTGAAGAAGTATCAACTGTGGTTAGATGTCCGCAGCAAAGCCGAAATGGGTAATCTACTGGCACTTGAGCAAACCGTAAGTCCAGCACGTTTTGAAAAAGAGTTTGTCTTATCGAAAAAAGAAAGTGCAGCACATAACCTGAGTTTGTTGATTGGTCAGCAAATGCAGCATTTACTGCCGAATATTGCTGCAATTTCAGCAGGTGTTGCTGAGCAAAGCCATATTGATCAGGCTCAAACCGCTTTAGAGCACTTACAACTGACCTTAGCTTTGTTTAAAGACTGGAATAGTAATATTTCTGATAAATGGGCGATGCAACTTGCTGCATTTAAGCATCAGTTTGATCATTTACAACATTTGCAGCATATGCAAAGTACCCTAGGTGCTTTTCTTCAAAACCCAACCACTACTGAAAATCTTGCCAAAGACATTTTATATGCTCAAGAAAAGCTTGGAAATTTAGTTAAATCGACCCAAAACGTACATCATTATCTTGAATTATTGACCTTTAGTTTAAGTTCACATGATCAGGTGCAAAAGCAGGATTTAAAAACCTATGCACACAACACCCTGCAAAACCAATATCGACAGCTACAAGAAAGCTTAAATACTGCAGATATTAGCCACTTTGAAAGCTTAGATGTTGTGGCGCAGAAAATTAAGGAATTGAAGTTTAGCTTTCCTATTTTAACATCCATTTATGATGTGAAAAATTTGCAGAAATACAGTAAAGCGTTAAATGATGCCCAACAAGCCGCACATGAATATCAAATCTTGGCGACTTCAGCTACATACATTCAACAGACCGAACTTGAAGCCAGTGATTGGTTTGTTTTGGGTTGGCTCACGGCAAAGCTTGAAGTTTATGCCGATAAACTTTTAGAAGCGACAGAACAGTTCTTAGTTAGCCGTAAATTCTTAAAATAACGCTCTGTATCCCATAGCAGTCATGTTAAATACATGACTGCTATCGACTCTCCATGAGGCTTGATAAGCCCCAAAACCACGATAGACAATCGTGGTTGGTGGCATGGATGTCACCAATTTATCTGTGATAAAAAAACATTATCAGAACAATACAGGCTTTATATTCATTTTTATTCTTTAAGAAGATATAGCTATGCACCCCTACTTAACGTCGAGTTATAGTCACTTCACGGCGACAATCCATACTTATTAACCCTGCATGTTTCTCAACCACGATCTTATTTTAAAAGTGACATCTAGCCCACTATTTCTGCTCTTTTAGCTTATACCTATTCAAAACTGGTCTTTTTTTGCTCAATTTAGCATATAGTAAAACGTAGATTGTCATGAGTCAGGGCTATGCAAGAGATTGAATTTAAGTTTCAAGTTCCAGTTAAGAAGCGTAAGGCCTTGCAAAAAGCCTTTACACTGCTCAAGGCTGAGCCGATTCATTTGGCAGCCCAATACTTTGATACAGTCGATCAAACGCTTGCTAAGCATTGCATCGAGATTCGACGGCGTCTGGAAAATGATGCATGGAAACAAACCTTCAAAGCAGTGAACAGCGCAAAAGCATTGAGTCGCTTTGAACTTGAATTTGATATTTCACTACCTGAAACGACTACACTCGACTTAGATAACTATAAAGATTATTCCGCTATCTACAAAAAATTAAAACGCGCTTTGGGGCTTCCACTTCCAACCCTTGAATTGCTCTTTGAAACCAACATCCAACGTTTACGCGTTTTGCAGGATGTTGGAAGCAGTACAGTTGAAATTGCTCTCGATATTGGCAAAATTTTTAAAGAACAAAACAGTGTTGATATTTTCGAGATCGAATTTGAATTAAAACAAGGATCAACAGAGGATTTGATCGCATTTATACGACCTTGGGTTCAAAAATACCAACTGACTCTCGACATACATAGCAAGTCAGACTATGGTCTTCAAGTGGTTCACCAACAGACCTACTTTCCTGCGCAGTATCAAACAGCTCTTGTACTGAACAGAACCTCAAGTGAAGCTGAAGCGCTACAAAGCATAGTGGCCAATTGCTTACAGCACTTACTTCCGAATGCCAGTTCAATTGCTCGACAGCAGTACTCCAGTGAGCATGTGCACCAAGCACGCGTGGCAATCCGCCGATTACGTAGTGCACTAAAAAGTTTTGCTGCATGGTCGGAGGCTACGCAACCGCACTGGAAAACGGAACTCACCACTATTTTTCAAGCCTTAAGTGGAACACGTGATATCGATGCGCTGAACGAGGATTTACTTCCTCAGCTAATTGAGGCAGGTTATCCATTAGACCATCTTGCTCCAAGTACAGAAGCCATCACTGATGTCTGCGCTCTATTCCAACGACCAGAAACGACTCAACTTTGGCTTGAATTAATTTTATTTACAGAGCAAGAACTAGATTCGCCTTCAAAAAGCAAACTGAAAAAACATGCACTCAAAGTGATACAAGCTTTACACCATAAAATATGCGCACATGCCGAGCACTTTAGCCAGCTTGAAGATGAGGAAAAACACCGCGTTCGTAAGCAAGTCAAACAACTGCGTTATAGCATTGAGTTTGTGGCGTCTTTACTCGATGCAAAAGCATTAAAAACCTATTTAAAAAAACTCAAAGCAGTTCAGGAAAGCTTAGGGCACTATAATGATTTGGTGGTTGCAGACGCCTTATTTCAACAAGCCCCTGAACCAGAAGCCGCTTATAGTTTTGCCGCAGGCTGGATCGCTGCGGAAAAAAATAGAATGCTGAAATTGGTTGAACAACAACTGATGTTGTTCAGTCAAACCCAAAAGCTGAAATAACCTTTAAACCAAAATATCCACCAACAGTGAAAAGTTCTTCTATAAGTGAATTTCCTGTCTATACCTAAGTTAACGATACTTTCCATACACTTTCCACATATTGTTATCTGCTAAGGGGTCGTTATAGCTATCACTGCGCTGTTTACGTGGTTTGTCTCGAGCATCGACCAACTCAAAATGTGCTTCGGTACTTAACACAATACCATTTACATAAAATCGGGTACGGGTATATTCACTCTGCCCATGCTGAAACACATAGGTTCTGAGGTCAATAAATTCCCTATGCGCAACCAAGGCGGCATTATCATCGCTGTCTAACCAAGCACGCATGGCTTGGACTTGCTCTGGTTCAAATTGTCCGCATTTTTCAATTAAGCTCGCAATGCCGCGAAAACTTTTAGACTCTTTGGCGCGGGTCTTATTAATCCGAATACGATCGACGTGAAAATAAAACAGCGGTAAGTTCAAATGACTAGGTAAATGAATTGCATCCAACACTTCATCTTCCATAAAAGGTTGGAACAAGTCTTGTGCCCGCTCAATCAAACCCGTCCACTGAAGATAGTAGTCCTCGACTTCCGCTTTCGTGCCGTAATAGATTGGTAAGCCTTCAACATTGGCTAAATTTTGTGGTGGCCAAATGTTTTGACGCAATAAGGCAATATCACTTTTTAAACTTTGTACCGCAATCGCATCTTGCATGGATATTCTCTATTTTATTGCTTAGGCTATTTTTAGATTAAGGCAAAGGTTTAGTTTCTGCAAGGCTTTGCCTATAATGCAGTCTGAGTTATTTATGTATTTTAGGACAAGTTCATGGTTCAGAAGATTGAAGCAACAGATGTAACCGAAGAAGAAGCGTTGAATGCTGCTTTTTTTGAACGTGCAGATGAATTTATTAAGCAAGCCAACGATTTTTGTCGCACTGAAAAAGGTTCACAAGTGAAACCTGCTGAAATACGTGGCCAAGTGAGTGCTGCGATGTTGTTTGGTACAGCCCGTTTTAACACATGGGTGGCAGCCAACAACTTTAAAGATGGCGATGAAATGCGTGATGCCAAAGAACAAGTGATGTCTTATATTTTGCAGCAGTTCCAAATGATGCTTGAAGACAACTATGACGAATATTGTGAACAGTTTGAGAACTACCTTCGTTTCCGTCATAACGAAGAATTTCATGCCAACAAGCATGACCACAAACACGATCACTGATCAATCCAAGCCTGCCTCGTGCAGGCTTTTTTCATTTCGTCGTATTTGAAACGAAATACAATGTTGCAACACCTCAATTTACAGTAAGGTAATCGCTAAGGAATATGACTTAGGGAAGAACATGCAGCATTTGGACTTTGCACTCATCGATCCATACATCCATCAGTGGGACCCCTATAACACGCCACATGCAGCGGCTTTGGCAGTCAAATTATTGGGTAAGCATCCTAAGCTTTTGGACAAAATGGTTCGTTTGGTGAAACCTAAAGATCTGATTGAAACCCTAGGCCTAACCCGTCATATCACACGTCCTTATTTGCCCCAAGACTATAAACACGATACTGGCCCATACACAATAGAACAAGTGGTACATGTTGAAGCCAGTTGGCATCACAGCAAAGGCAAAGGTGTGGTTGAGGAAACTCAGTTTATCGAGTCTTTAGCTTTTGGGGCCGATACGGTCAAATTGGGTGGCATTGTCGCAACAGCTGACCCACGTGATCGTAACTTTAAAAAGATCCTAAAATTACACCATAAAGCTTCACCACACTTTCGTGGTATACGTAAAATGGCGTCTTTTCATGAAGACAAAGCAATCCATGCGTGGACAGATGAGCCACACTTATATCGCAATAAAAAATTTCTCAAAGGCTTCGAAGTGCTGTCCCAATACAACTTGAGTTTTGATGCTTGGGTTTATTCCACACAGCTTGAAGATGTGATTTATCTGGCCAAGCAGTTCCCTGAAACTTCCATTGTGCTAGACCATTTGGGTACACCCGCAGGTTTATTTGGTCCAATTGGTGCAAATACAGGCATGACGCAGACGGCACGGGAAAATATTTTCTTCCGTTGGAAAGATGACTTAGCTGAACTTGCAAGCTATCCGAATGTCTATACCAAAATGTCAGGGCTTTTCATGCCTGTATTAGGACATCGTTTTCATAAAGAAGGCCGACTGGCTTCCAAACAAGAAGTCTTTGACTTTGCACATCCCATGATTACACATGCCCTCGCCTGTTTTGGCACCTATCGGGTGATGTTTGCCTCTAACTTTCCGATGGATTCGGTCAGTACATCGTTGGTGAATATTATCGATGCCTTTAGCGATGTCGTCGCAGCCTATGACCCTGATGCTTTAAAACGCGTATTCCATCACAATGCCAAACAGTTTTATCGGCTTTAATTGAAAAAATAAGAAAACTAATTTCTAAAAGCTATAACAAAAAGAACCCCTCAATTTTGAGGGGTTCTTTTTAAATGAAAACTGAAATCTTTACTTTTTCAGCGCTGGTTGCGCTTTGCCATATTGGTCAGCCATCACTTCAACCAACTGATCCAGCTTAATATACTTCTGAATCACCGCATCAACATCGGCTTTACTAATTTTTGCCAATGCTAAATCACGTTGTTCACGATCCAGTAAAGTACGATTACGCTTCATTTGAGGAATTAACATACGATGGATATTGCGACTATCTTCAAGTGCAGTCACACGCTTTTTCAAAATATCAGCCTTGGCAGCTTCCACTTCCTGTTCAGTAACGCCTTTTGCCAGTAACTCATTCAACACTTTATAGACCGCCTGAGACACTTGAGCCGATTTGCCTGCGCTATAGTTTGCATCAATCGTCAGCGCTCCTGACTCCGTCCAGTCATCCAACGAAATGCTGCTGCCGAAACCATAGACCAAGGCATTCTTTTCACGCAGCTCTTGTGCCAAACGAGAAGATAACTGCGACTCACCTAAAATGTGCTCGAGTACCTGTAAAGCAGGTGCATCTGGGTGGTATGTGCCCACAGGGAACGTCATAATACTCTGATAGCTACCAAACTCACGCTGCTCTGACAGTGCATGTACACGCTGCGCTTTATATGCAGTAAAGTCAGAAGTAATCCGCTGATAAGGCGCTGCCGAATTCCAGTTCGCAAAAGCCTGATTTAAAGTCTTTTTCATCTTTTTCGTATCAATCACGCCCGTTACCGAAATTTGTGCATGATTCATCGCAAAAAACTGCTGATACAACTGTTTAACCTGAGCTTGTGTTGCGGCCTGATACTGCTTCTTGACATATTCAGGCTCGAAGTGATGTCGAATATCCCCAATTGGATAAGTTTCAAGTAAACGAGCAATGGTTAAAGCCGCTACAGTTTCAGGTTCAGTATACGGTCGATCTAGACTTGCTAAGCTTTGTGACTTAATCAAATCAAACTGGCTTTGTTCAAAGGTTGGATTTTTAAGGACATCAATCACGAAGTTAAAAAATTCATCAAATTTTTCTTTCTTCGCCACGATTGAAATATTAATCCCATTGCCATTACTTGAGGCACTTGCTCCACCGCCCGCATCGATCGAGTGATCGGCAATATCTTGCAAACTATATTGAGTTGAAGCTCTGAGCAGTAAATAAGAAGTTAAATCTAATAACTCTGCTTTATTAAACAAACTTTCTGCAGTACCGAAATCAATCGAAATGGTGGCATAAGTCTTATCATCACGCGTGGTACTTGGGTACAGCGCATATTGCATGCCATTTTTTAACTTACCACGCTGAATTTGTTTTTCAGCACTTTCTAAATACTGCTTTGAGCTTTTTACATATCCAGCCACTTCTGCCTTATACGCACTGACATCTTTCAATGGTTCTTCAGCCACTGCTTGTTGGTCTAAAGTTTTTGCTGGGGTCGCTGCTGCCGCTTGTTCAAGTGCTTTTTTCTGATCTTCTGGGGTTGGTAAAATAGTGCCTGAAATACGATGCTCAGGCACTAAAAAGTCATCTAAACGTTGGTTCACATCAGTAACGCTGAGCTGTTGTAACTGTTGCTGATCTTTAAAGTATTGTGTCCAATCACCATTGGCAGAAACCACATAGTCACTGAGCATGCCACCGACTGCTGTTGCACTGCTGAACATGCTTTCTTGAGCATTTTTAATCATGCTCTTCACACGGTTGAGCTCAACCTCGTTGAAGCTTGGTGTTTTTTCTACCCCAGTAACCAAAGCCGACTCGACTTTTTTCACATCATGGTTGGGTGCATAAACTGCACCCATAAACACCATATTGAAATCTTGGTCTAACCATGTGGTCGACTGAACTGCTGTCGCCGTTCCGGTTTCTACGATGCTTTGGTACAAATGTCCACTGGGTTGCATGGTATATAAATACGGTGACACCGCCAACGCGGTCTTAATGTTCTCGTTTTTACCATTCAGGTAAATATTATATTTGGCTAAGTTACTGCCTTTTTTCACCACAAACTGGCGTTCTTTAATCTTACTGGCATCTAAGACAGGCACTTTAACTTTCGCAGGCACAGCGCGCGCTTTAATCGCACTAAACTTTTCATCAATCTGCTTCAGTACAGCTGCTTGGTCAAACTTACCTGAAATAACAAATACCGCATTATTCGGTGCATACCAGTCACGATAAAACTTATTCAGTTCAGCCATTTTGATTGACTGTAACTCATTTAGATCACCAATCGGTAAACGCCCTAAATATTGATTACCATAAGCAGACTTCCACATCTGATCCATGAGTACCGAAAAAGGCTGATCCATACGGACTTCACGCTCGCGTTTTACAATCGCGATTTCAGACAGTACATATTTTTCTTGGAGCACCAAGCCGTCCATACGCTCAGCTTCAAGATGAATCAGCTCATTAATCGCATTTTGTTCAGGACGAACCACATTAATATATTTGGTTGAATAATAGTCCGTGCTGGCATTATTCATTAAACCGTACTGATCTAAGCGGCGCTGAAACTCGTCCCCTGGAACATTTTTAGTTCCCTTGAACGCTAAATGTTCCAGTAGGTGCGCCAAACCGCCCTTACCTTTGGGATCGTTCAATGAACCAGTCAAATAGACCATATTCATATACACTTTATTTTCTTTATCGTTTGGCGCAAGAATAATACGTAAACCGTTATCTAATTTATATTCTTCAATTTTCTGTTCCGATTTTACCAATACGGGTTGTGCCCATACTGTGCCCCCAAAGCCAAGTAGCAATACCGACAAACTCAATGTTTTAAAACGCATTAACATTATTTTTCCAAATAATTCGACAAAATATGAATGATTCTCAACATCATAGAGGAAAGTGAAATTATTTTTATAGTAATTTGGTGAAAAATAGCATTTTAATCAATGCTTATTTTTCACCAGTAGTTTTAATTTAAGAGAATTACAACTTAATCTAAGTAAAGTTCAGCCGTCATATATAACTTGGCATAGCCTGAGATTTGGATCCGTGTTTCAGACTGAAGATCGCAGTAAAGCAATCCTCCACGGCTCGATGCCTGATAGGCAATCAATGAGGTTTTACCCAACTTCTCCGCCCACAAGGGCGCAAGACCTGTATGCATGGAGCCTGTCACAGGGTCTTCATTGATGCCTTTATGCGGTGCGAAATAACGCGCGATATAGTCATAGTCTTGCGACGTTGAAGTCAGGGTAACATCCAAGTTTTCAGCGGTAATAGCAGTACTGACTTTGTGCTTTTCTGCCATTTGACGAATTTTATCCAAGTTCGGTTTGGCATCCTTAACGGCCTGCTCAGACTCACAGACTAAAATATAAGCCTGTGGGTTTAAATAGACTTCTTTAATTTCACAATCGACCAACTCATGAATTTCCGCAGGATAGTCTTCTAACTTTTGCGGTGCACGAATTGGAAAATTCATATGAATCTTGCCGTCAGCATCTTGATCAATGATAAAAATACCCAAGTCTTTTACATGAAACTGGATACGTTTAGCATCGGTATAATCGCGAAACAGGACGAAACTACTGGCTAAAGTCGCGTGCCCACAAAAGTCTACTTCAACCTGAGGAGTGAACCAGCGAATTTCAAAGTTTTCAGCATCAATCACTTTCACAAAAGCCGTTTCTGCCAAATTGTTTTCCAGGGCAATATTCTGCATCAAATCTACTGCTAACCATTCATCACGCACAATCACAGCTGCAGGATTACCTTTGAATAATTCAGTTGTAAAGGCATCGACTTGATACATTTTCATCGTTTTTCTCCTAAATTGAAGCTTTATTTTGCAAAAAACTGCGCAAAAAAGTAGATACAGTTTTTCGTCATTTATGGATACACGCCCAATAAAAAGAAGCCTAATCATGAAGATAGGCTTCTTTTCAGTTCATAAGCTATATATTTCTCAGCTTAGACTTCTTTTAAGTCCACATTGTCTTGCTCAAAAATGCGCTTATCTGTTTGACCTAAGACTTGACTGGTCACGACACCTGCGGTCATCGAACCATTCACATTCAAAGCTGTGCGACCCATATCAATTAAAGGCTCAATTGAAATGAGCAGTGCAACCAAAGTCACAGGCAAGCCCAACATTGGCAGGACAATCAGCGCTGCAAATGTTGCACCACCACCTACACCTGCCACCCCAATCGAGCTCAAGGTCACGACACAAACCAAAGTCAAAATCCAAAGTGGATCGAGTGGATTAATGCCAACTGTCGGTGCAACCATAACAGCCAACATCGCAGGATACAGCCCCGCACAGCCGTTTTGCCCAATGGTCGTACCAAATGATGCTGAAAAGCTGGCAATCGACTCAGGTACACCCAGACGTCGTGTTTGCGCTTCAATATTTAAAGGAATACTCGCAGCACTTGAACGGCTAGTAAACGCAAAGGTCAGCACAGGCCAAACCTTTTTAAAGAACTGAATTGGGTTCACGCCTGTGAGCGCCAAAATCACGGCGTGCACGATAAACATAATCGCCAAGCCGATATAAGACGCAACCAAGAAGCCACCTAAGTTTAAGATGTCCGCCATTTTAGAGTTGGCCACAATATTGGTCATGAGTGCGAACACACCATAAGGCGTGAGCATCATAATTAGACGCACCAACTTCATGACCCACGCTTGCAAGATGTCAATTGCAGACAACAGTTTTTGCCCTTTCTCAGCATCCGCTTTCATGAGGTTCAAGCCTGCAATGCCTAAAAACACTGCAAAAATGACTACACTGATAATTGAGGTTGGATGTGCCCCTGTCAGCTCGGCAAAAGGATTGCTCGGAATAAATGACAGAAATAAATCAGGCACTTGCAAGTCAGCCACTTGCCCGACATAGTCAGTTTGAATCGTATTTAAACGTTCTGTTTCTTGTGCCCCTTGCACTAAACCTGCCGCAGTTAAGCCGAACAGATTGGTCACCACCACACCGACAAATGCAGCAATCGCTGTGGTAAATAACAAAGTCCCAATACTGATAAAACTAATTTTACCCAATGAACCCGCATCGTGCAGCTTAATCACAGCGCCTAAAATGGAAACAAATACCAAAGGCATCACCACCATTTGTAGTAGTTTGACATAGCCTTTGCCGACCAAATTAAACCACTGTACCGACTCTTGCAGTACAGGCGAATTCGTACCATAAAACCCATGTAAAGCGAGACCAAAAACAATACCAAGACAGAGACCCGCCAGTACTTTCTTCGCTAAACTCCAATCGGTTTTACGGGTTCGGCCCAGTAAAAAAAGCAATGCAATAAAAATGATGACATTGACGATTAAGGGGATATTCATATTGTTTCCCTAAATGATGCTGTCATAATTATAAATCAAAATTTAAACGGGCTTACTGTTTTGCGCCATATTCCACGCTGAATGTACAAATTTAGACTGAATTGGCAGTTTTAGAATGTGGTATAAAGCATTTAAACGGCTGTTAAAGTGTTCTTTTACATGAATCAATCTTTGCTTAATCCTCACATTCTGCCCGTCCCTTTAGAAAAAGCATATCGGCTACTCAACCACGGCCCAACCGTGCTGGTTTCTAGTCAAGATGATGAAAGCACCGATGTCATGGCCGCGGCTTGGGCATGCGCTCTAGAGTTTAGCCCAGCCAAAGTGACGGTGGTACTCGATAAATCGACAAAAACCCGCAGTATTATTGAAAAATCGGGTTTGTTTGCGCTGCAAGTCCCTACACTTAAACAGCTGAAAATGGTCTACGCACTGGGCATGATCAGTCAATATGATGCTCCTGAAAAGTTACGTCAATGTGGGGTCGAACTTTTTCAGTTTGGTCACAGCCCAATTCCAGTGGTTGAAGGCTGTAGTGCATGGATTCTGTGTGAACTCATTCCTGAACCGCATAATCAGCAGCAGCATGACTTGTTTATTGGCAAAGTCATTGCCGCTTATGCAGATGATCGTGTTTTTAGAGATGGCCATTGGTACTACCATGAAGCCGCAGATGAATGGAAAAGTATCCATCATGTTGCAGGCGGGCATTTTTATACCATTGGTGATGCAGTGGATATCAATCAACTCAAAGATACTGATTAAATTGACTGCGCCTTTACTCCGCTCGACTAAAGGTGGACATCACCCGATTGTTTTATTGTAAATTTCATCTTATAGTTCAAGTGTGTTTTTTAAACAAATAGTCAAATTATGATGAACAGGACGTTCTCAAGCACCGTACAACTGAGTCTCTTTCTCTGCCTGAGTATGTGCTTGGGAATTGGCATCTTACGTTTTTCTTATACCGCGCTACTGCCGTCCACTCGCGAAGCCTATGAATGGTCACACAATTTCGCCAGTCTACTCGGTAGTGCCAATCTGCTGGGTTATCTGATCGGCGCGTTCTGGGCGATGAAGTTGCCACAAAATGCAAAAATGCCGACCTATATCATTTTTGCTGCGCTCTTTGGTTCAATCAGCCTGTTTGCCTGTGCATTTGCGCATTTTAATGAAGTCTGGTATTTGGTGTGGCGCATCATTTCAGGTATCGGCGGTGGTTTGCTGATGATTCTATCGCCCAGTATTGTGGCACAGTGCAGTGAGTTACAGCACCGTTTTAAAATTAATCTCATTGGATTTAGCGGAATAGGAATTGGTGTATTGGCAGCCACGCTGTTTATGCCGTATTTAGACCGTATTGCAATCAGTAGCGCATGGTTCATTCTCTGTGGCTTTGCATTTGTCATTACATGGTTATTATGGATACTTGTTCACCCTTTCCAAAAACAACTGCACAGTATCCCTACAAGCCAGCCCCAGACTTATACAGTGAATAAAATTTACTATAGCTTACTCATTGTTTATGCCTGCAGCGCCTTTGCGTATATTCCCCATTCTTTGTTTTGGATTGATTACTTAAGCCATGTGTTAACGCTAAATTTATATTGGATCAATTTTAACTGGATTTTATATGGCTTAGGCAGCGCTTTGGGTGCAGCGACAGCTTATGCTTTAGCGCGTAAATTTGGCAACTTTCTGGCTTTAAAGATTTTATACAGTGTCTATATTGCGGCAGTTTTTATTGCGGTTCTGAGTTTTTCGCCCGTATTTACGCTCATGTCCTCATTTCTCACAGGCCTACTGAACCCTGCGGTGGTTTTTCTCACTTCCTACACCATCTTACAACTCTACGGCTTGGCCTATAAAAAGTTGTGGAGTATGGCAACACTCAGCTTTGCAACGGTCCAGCTGCTCGGTGGTTTAAGTTTTAGTACCTTGCAACATTTGGGTTGGTCATATCACTTTCAGTTTATGCTTGCTGCGGGAGTTCTCGGTTTAGGAACACTGCAACTATTTTACTTTACCCGTACGACATCCAGCTCCAATTCAACAACTAAAAAAGAGGCCTTTTAATCCTTCACATAGAAGGAAATCGAAAAAGAATTGTAGGTTCCGTTATAAAGGGCCGTCCATGTTAAATACCTGTGATATTTTTAACTTACCTCTAAATAATACAAATGTACTGTGTAAGTATAAGAAAAGAACCCAATTGATGTGCCTTCTATAACCAATACAATTCACGCATTCAAACTTTTACAGCTGTAAATCAAAGCTCGGTTATTTCAATGCATTTAAAGTTAAATACGGATAAGGATTCACAGCTCCTTTCCCAGTCCTATAAATTCCATAGTGCAAATGTGGTGGCGTATTCTTGGCATTGCCCGTGTTCCCGACATAGCCCAATACCTCTCCCACTTCAACCCAATCACCCGTTTGAATATTAGGCGCATAAGCATCTAAATGTGCATAGTAGTGACGGCTTAAGTTTGGTCCCATTACCCATACTACTTGTCCACCTAGACTATTGAGGCCGACATCCAAGACAATGCCTGATGTGGCGCTTAAGACAGGCGTACCACGTTTGGCAAAGATATCAATACCTTGATGTTTTCGGCCCTGACCACGTGCAGCCCCCCAAGTGTCCTGTATCTGCTTATGGCTTACACCTTGTACAGGCACATTTAAGTTTTTCTCTAAAGGTGTCTTATATAACTGCCAATATAAATATGGATAACTCAAACCTGCTGCTTCACCCGAAGCGGGTGGCTGACATCCACTCATCAGCAGACTTGTACTTAAAATAGCTCCACTCAGAACTAAACGAGACATGATTCAACTACTCAGCTAATTTTTAGATATTAAAATAAGATAAAGTTACCTTTTCATACTAAATGCCTCATATATTGAAAGATATCTTATATATGTAACGGCAAAGCCCTCATATAAAATGAGGGCTTTGCTTCAAATAAACCACGTAAAACTACTTACGCTTCTTCAGTTTTTTCTCTAAGGCTTTCAGCTTAGACTGATGCTTAGAGATCTTTTTTAAACGTGCTTTGATCTTCTGTTTTAATGTTTTCACAACATTATTCGACATAGGGTCCTCCTTTGGTTCAACTCCCTTTGATCGATTCTTCCTTGAAATGCCTTTAACATTCGTTCATGAAATAGCAATACGCCTAGCGTTGTTGCTGATCTGGGTTCGGTTGGTTTTGATTCGGCTGTTTTTGCTGACCTTGATTTGGTTTGGGTTGTTGTTGCTGTTGTTGCTGGTCTGGTTGTTCTTGTGGTTGATTTGGTTGTTGTTGACGTTGCTGCTGATTGTTCTGCTGTTGATTTTGTTGATTAGCCATGAGACTACTCCTTTATCATCTGCCGTAACATTCGACAAAGACCACCATACATCACTCAGCTAAAAACCCAAGCTATAAGCTGTATCAAAGTACTTCATTGTAATTACATATATAAATTGTGGTTAAGAATCAACTCTCCTTTTTATTTAACCTTACCTATACTCACTGAAAGCACAAATCCTTTAACCTAGTTTTACATTGCAAACCTATTTCCAGAGCTATTTTCAACACAACAAAAGAAAACCCGCAGTATGTGCGGGCTTCTACCAATTCAGCTTAAAACTTATTCCATATTTGCAATGATAGCCTCACCAAACTCTGAACAACGCAATAAGGTTGCATTTGGCATTAATCGCTCAAAATCATAAGTGACTGTTTTCGCCTCAATTGCCCCTGAAATCCCCTTAATGATCAAATCTGCCGCCTCAACCCAGCCCATGTCCCGTAGCATCATTTCAGCAGAAAGAATAATAGAGCCTGGGTTGACTTTATCTTGGCCTGCATATTTTGGTGCTGTTCCGTGCGTGGCTTCATAAACAGAAATCGCCCCACCAATATTCGCACCTGGCGCAATACCAATCCCTCCAACTTCTGCAGCCAGTGCATCAGAAATATAGTCACCATTCAGGTTTAAAGTTGCAATCACTGAATAGTCCGCAGGACGCATTAAAATCTGCTGCAAGAATGCATCGGCAATCACATCTTTAATAATAATGTCTTTACCATTTTTTGGGTTTTTAATTTTTACCCATGGCCCGCCATCAATGAGCTCACCACCGAAGCGGTCCATCGCAAGTTCATAGCCCCACTCTTTAAACGCCCCTTCGGTATATTTCATGATGTTTCCTTTGTGAACCAAGGTCACACTCGGCTTATCATTATCAATCGCAAATTGAATGGCTTTACGCACAAGGCGCTGCGTTCCCTCTTTCGATACGGGCTTAATCCCAATACCACAGTTATCTTCAAATCGGATTTTAGTCACGCCCATTTCTTCTTTGAGAAACTTAATCACTTTCTTCGCTTCAGGAGAGTCAGCTTTCCACTCGATTCCAGCATAAATATCTTCTGAGTTTTCACGAAAAATGACCATGTCGGTCAGTTCAGGATGCTGAACAGGTGATGGTACCCCTTCAAACCAACGTACAGGGCGTACACAGACATACAAATCTAATTCTTGGCGTAGCGCCACGTTCAAAGAACGAATGCCCCCACCGACGGGTGTGGTTAAGGGGCCTTTAATTGAAACCACAAACTCGCGTAGCGCATCAAAAGTTTCTTCTGGCATATAAGAGCCATAAATTTTATTGGCTTTTTCACCGCAGTAGACTTCCATCCACTCAATCGAGCGTTTACCACCATATGCTTTTTGTACTGCAGCATCAACTACAGTTTTCATAGCTGGTGTAATGTCGACACCAATACCATCGCCTTCAATAAAAGGAATAATCGGTTGATTTGGAACATTTAAGGATAAATCTGCGTTTACGGTAATTTTACTACCATCCGCAGGAACGATGATCTTCTGATAACCCATTTTGCAGGCGCTCCCTTTTATTATAATTGGCAAATTTAAAAAATAATTGCCGATAGACAATACTTTCCACTCTTCTTATCGCATAATAGCTTAATCGAATTCCGCTGTTTTTGAGATTTATACGAGAAATAACTACATTTCTCTATTAAATAAATCTTGATATTTCTTATTTTATGTAATTACAGAAGTTATTGACTATGAAAATCGTCATCCTGAATAATGCTGATAATATGAGTCTGTATCAATCCGTTACAATCTAATCAAAACCACTAAAACCTTTACAAAACAAAACTTACACTCTATTTTAGTCTTTTTTATTCTATTTTAATCCTCAATAAAAACGGGTATCTTAACGGGTAACATATTTCTATTAACAAGATACCCGTATGCTCACAGATGCAAAAGTCAGAACTTTAAAATCACTAGAAAAATCTTACCGAATACTTGATGCTGAACGTTTATATATTGAAGTGCGCCCGACTGGTAAAAAAATTTGGCGATTCAAATTTGTCTTACATGGAAAAGAAGGGACTATTAGTTTTGGCGAATACCCTGCAGTATCACTTCAGGATGCTCGTAAGCTTAAAGACGAGGCTAAAGCTAAACTTGCTAAAGGCTTGAACCCTGTTGAAGAAAAGAAAAAAGATAGAATTGAAAAAGAATTGGCTGTTAACAATACATTTAAGGCCATTGCTCAAGAATATGTTCAAGAGAGAATGAAGTACAAATCAGAGGACTATATCGGCCGTTTTAATAATTCTATGGAAAAGGATGTCTACAAAGCCATTGGCAATAAGCCAATCAATGACGTTAGCTCTGCAGATATCTTATCCATTATGAAGAACACTGTTCAACGTGTATTAAGTCAAGGGAAGCATGGCACTGGTGAGTCTGCTGCCAACCTTAATCGTAGATTCATTGGTTTAGTTATGCGCTATGCAATTGTGACTTTACGCGCTGATAACGATCCCACATACGCGGTAAGGGAGGCCATTGAATCCCCTGAGGTAGAACATGCTCGACCACTTGAAAAGCATGAGAAGAATGCACTACGACAAAATATTGATAGTTATGGAGGTTCTACAACCGTTAAGAATGCATGTTTGGCAATGCTTTACTCTATGCTCAGGACTGTTGAAATAAGAAAAATGGAATGGAGTTTTGTAGATTTTGAAGAGAAGATTATCAAATTTCCTAAAGCCTCTAGACGATTAAAGCAAGAACGAACAATGAAGAAAAATCGAGTTCATATCGTTCCCATTTCCAATCAATTACTTAATATTTTGAATGAACAATATGCTTTTACTAAAGATCAAAAATATGTATTCCCTTCCCCGCAAAAAAGAGACTGCATGATCTCTAGAACTACTCTAAACAAAATGCTTACATATATTGGCTTAAATCAAGTAACAGCTCATGACTTTAGGGCTACAGCCTCAACTGAATTAAATGGCCTTGGCTATAATACTGACTGGATTGAAACACAACTAGCCCATGCCGAAGTAAATAAGACCCGCGCTTCATATAACCATGCGAAATATTTGACTGATCGTAGAAAGATGCTTCAGGATTGGGCAAATATTGTAGATAGCTGGAGCACATGAATTATGAAAATATCAGATATAACACCCAACTAACTACCTAATGCACTAGATAAGTAATGAAAGTAAAATCGGTTCTAGTGATTGATTGGGAGTTATTTGGAAAGCTAATCGAAAAAGAAAAAATTAACATATCTCCCTCGGTCTCAAGATGGAGTGCGTTTTATACTGGCTTTGGTGTAAACGATCAAAAAATTGTATATTACTGAATATTTCTCTCATGTGCGCAAACTTTGAAGCGATCAGAAAGAATCGCGCATTCTTGCTAGACCTTCCTGAACCAGATCAATTAGAATTCCCTAAAGACATATTTCCGAACTCCCCCTCACCTTTGATCTTTTCCAATGACGTCAAGATCAAATAGATATCAGTTGATTTTGGAATGATTCTCAAATGGGCAAAAGAAAAAATTTTTGGAAAGTACACATATAATGCCTGGACAGAGATGGTTGCTGAGAAACCCAGTTTTAGAGAAGCTCGGCACAAGTCTCAATTTGGTTTAATCCATTTCGAAACCATCTTTGAACCCCAATACATTAATGGGAAATCGCACTCGAATGAGCTGTTTCAAGAAGGAATTTAGTTTAAAAAGTGCTGTGTGATTTTAATATGTATCGAGAACAAGGCTGCATACAACCTGGCCTTGCTTACTAATGTTGAATCGATAGAACGAAATGAAAAGCTACAGCTTGCTGTGAAAGGTGTCAAAGAAAGGTTTAGGTTGACAACAAAAATGTTTAACACTAGAGGGATTGCCAGTTCCTCCTTATTAAAACAACGTGGAAAGGTGCTAAGGTTATTAGAAAATTAGGCCCTAATTTATTGATTTATGTATAATCCTTTAAAAAATTAGGACACAACTCTAAATATGAAAAGCTTTTTAATCTCTGGGGCTTTCGCACTCTCACTATTTTCCACCTTAGCGAATGCGGAATACTATAAAGTTTACATTAAAAGAGACGATAGCAACATCTACATGGATACCCAAGCAAAACTAATTATTAAAACTAAATATTGCTATGAATATATTTATGGAGAGGAAGCTATTTTGATTTACGATAAATATTCATACTCAAATCAGTTAATTTTTAAAAATGGTGAAAAGTGTGACGTTGACTGGATTGCGGTCATTCAATAAATCAGTTTTACCTCCTTTTTCTCAATTCACACACTGCACACAAACTAGGACATGTACCTTTGTCGAAATCGAATATGCTGCACAGCCTGATAGCAGTTGGGTGGCCGCTTTTTGTTTTTCTGGAAGTAGTCGTCTGCTTACACATGGTACGCTTATTAAAAAACCACCCTAAGGTGGTTAAAATATCTAGAAATAATTATTATGAGTTCTATTTTATTATTAGAACTTATTATTCATCAGTAATTTTTTCCTTAGATGGCTCTCTGAAATACTTATAAATTTCATACTCATAATTAACATCATCTAACAAAGTATGTTTGCTGGATTTTTTACTTTGTTTCATAACAATGGATAAAGAAATCTGGTCTTTCTTACTCTCATCAATAGTAATATGTTGTATGAAACCTGCTAACCATAACAGAAACTCATCTTCATTTGAGATTCGAGGAATTAGGGTTAAATCCAACCTTTTAATACCCTCAATTTTATTCTCATCATCAAAAATGGTCGCACAAATTTCATGATCAACTTTTAAATTGCTTGAGTGGGTATACTCTCTAACTTTGAGGATTATCAATGTGAAAAGGCCTTTTTGATCCCTTTCAATACCAACCTCTTCCTTAATGTCTTTTATGACTTTTTCAGCCAAAGCTAGATATTGTGGCATGATAATTTCCTTTATATAAATCATACCTAAACTATTATGTGAATACATAATCAATAATTAATTACTCGTTTGTTACGTAAATGAAACTTCCAGTAAATATTGTAAATTCACAATTACACTAAAATTTAACCAGTTTACATATTCTATCCATATTGTGATGTAGTTATATCTTGCAATAAAAAACCACCCGAAGGTGGTTTAACTAAACATCATTGACATCTGTCCAAACTCATAAATGAGTAATGTGAGACCAAATGCTGAGGCTGAAAATACGAGTACTTCTTGCGAGGTCATATCCATCTCCTTCTATTGTTCTATTTAATGCTCTAGTCATTAAGAATGCATTTGACTCTAAATGCAAACAATTATCACAAATTCTAGGGATAGACATGTAAGAGGTTTTATAAAAGTAACTGTGACGTTGATTAAGTGTATAAAGTTGTATAACAACATTTCATAAGAGAGAAAAAACCTCCGCGAATAATAGATATCGAACAGGGTCTTTTATGTCTGATCCATTTAAAAAAATAGAGGCTTAGAACTCTCTTAAGATGGATTGCTTAAAAATTTACGCATCTGTCTATGTCTTCTAGTGAGACCTAGTACCTCTTTGCGCTTAATAATTTCATCTTTAGTAAAAGGCAGATGATTGATAAGCTCCTCAATCGCCATAACACTATTTTCAATTAAGAAAATATCCTGCTCGGTTGTCCAATTTGAGGTTATATGCTCAGATTTTTTAGGCAGTCTTTTCATAAAAAGAAATTATACCTAATCATGAGGACTTTTAAATTTCTTCAAGCACTCTCGGCATACACAAATTTCTTTATGGTCATTTGTGTAATCAATCTCTCTAGCACCATGAAGGCCAAATATACACATTAATAATCTGATCATCTTATTCCTCCTTTAAGTACCTAAAAAGTATATGTCTTAGGCATCTATATTTATATGAATCCCTGTAAGACAGCATTTCGAACAACTTTATCGAAGTTTGAATGAAATGAATTTTCAGTAGTGTGACTCTTTAACAATAAACAGAAACTTGCTACCGCACCTATGCTCACCAAAGTTAAGAATTTCATCTTTAATTCCATCCATGTAGAACTTTTGATTCAAACATAACACTGTGATTTGTATTTATCTAACCGCCTTATGATGAATTACTGTTCATAATGTAACCACATTATTATTTATGTAATTGAATTTGTTAAACAATGAAACAATTCCTATTAAATTACACTGATTTATTACAACTTATAAATTTAAAGCTTTATGTGCCCATTTCAGAAATTTATCTTTATCGTTGAAATTAGGGACATTCAATAAATTGATATAGGAAACTTCACCAAAGTTTCCTGAGATTTTATTTGATTCACGAATTGTAAAATCTTCTTCTCGCCCTACATGTACTTCCCGAAAAAACTCCGTAACTTTCCGATCAAGGTTTAGTGAGGTAAACGCCTCTCTTTCAACTAAAAAGTCATAGATCTGGCTAATCACATGTAGTTCAAATTTTCTATTCATTTTTTCCGTTCTCATAATTATTTTAACAATTGGTTCAATTTAAACTAATTTCTTTTACGGATAAAGACAATAAAAAACTTACTATCAGGGACAGTTAAATAGATTTTCGCTTAGTCTTTGCCAGTAAGATCTCTATACGTTGAGTAACTTCCAATAATTTAAGCTCAGCATCACGCCAAAAATAATAGACGTCACCATGTATGACATACATTTGCTTAATGTAGTTTGCTGCTTTAGTCTTGTTTACTTTTTTAGCATTAAAACATGGTTTATCAAGCACTATTACCCTGCCATCTAAATCACCACCGATATAAATATTCATTTCTATTCTTCTTGTTGTAAGTAATGATTAAAATATATCACAACAAAAAAGCGCAATTATTTGAACGCACTTTATCGACTAAGCATCTGATAAAAAATTAAAAATTTATACCAATACGATTTAAGTTAAGCTCCTATTAAAAAAGCCCTACATTTCTGTAAGGCTTTCCCCTTGGTCTTTTGCGCCGAAACAAGGAATCGTTGTTTTTATTTACAACAAAATAATTAAATCATTAATCGAATAAAAAATGAAGAAAAAAAACCTGCAACTTGGGGAAGGTGCAGGTATAAACTGATATTAACTATCATGGAGAACTTAATACCAACTAATATACTTGGTTTATATTGAGACCTCATTCACATTTTATTCCAAATTATCTAGCAACAAAAAAAGCCCATCAAATGATGAGCTTTTTACGGTAATTAAGTGAATTTCCATATGTACGTCCACTATAGCAGAAATATGCCATATACCTTGATCAGGGTCAAGTGAGCATATTCTCAATTTGCACTTCTGGCTTTGCTTTAATACTATTCATCTAAGCACTTAAAATAATTGACCTAATGTCTGAACCTCAGTTTTCTCTCAGTGATTATCTATCCACAGTACAGGAAGTAATTCAAATTACTTTCAATGAACCTGTATGGGTTAAAGCTGAGATCCGCAATCTTAGTATTAAGGGTGGGCATTACTATCTTGAGTTAGCTGAAAAGGATGAAAGTACCGACAAAGTTATAGCAAGTTGCAAAGGGACCATCTGGAAATTTACAGCTCAGAAAATGGTGCTTAAGTTTGAAAGAGAAAGCGGTGTAGAGCTTTCAAAGGATTTAAATGTCTTGGTAAAAGTTAGAGCCAAGTTTGATCCTCAGTATGGCTTTTCGGTGAATGTTGAAGATATTGATTCAAGCTATACCCTTGGAGACATTGCACGGCGTTATCAACAAATATTAGAAAGACTAACCACTGAAGGTCTGTTAAATAAAAATAAGCTCATCCCTACTCCATTTGATATTCAGAATGTCCTGGTAATTGCTCCTGAAAATGCTGCAGGTTTAGGTGACTTCAAAAAAGATGCTGATGCTTTAGAAAAAGCTGGTGTATGTCATTTCAAATACTATTCAGCTACATTCCAAGGAAACACAGCAGCACAGAGTATCATCACATCTTTAAGTAATGGTCTGAGACAATGGGCTACTGATTTCAATACCCCACCTGATCTCATTGTGATTATCCGCGGTGGTGGTACCGTGAACGACCTTGCCTATTTAAATGATTTCGAACTGGCAGCATTGTTGGCCAAACGAACCGTTCCGATTTGGGTCGGTATTGGTCACGAGAAAGACCGTACGATATTGGATGAAGTTGCAAACCGTTCATTTGACACACCAAGTAAGGTAATTGGTGGTATTCGTAATCTTATCGCTGAACGGACTCAGGGTGTCTTAGATTCATTCCAAACCATTAAGCTATTATCCCAACATCAAATCACGGCGTACCAAAGCCAAAATGATCAATACATGAGAATGATTAAGACACTTGCACATGGGCAGATCAATGAAGCTAATAAAAGCGTAGATTTGATGCGAAGCACCCTACATTACTTAGCCCAGCAACAGATCAAACTGGCAACGAATCAAGTCGAATCGCTGATGCGTGAAACCCTAATCCAGAATCCGCGAAACGTGATGGCTAAAGGCTATGGAATAGTTCGTAGCGAAGGTAAAGCTATTCGATCTATCCAACAAATCTCAGGTGATAACATCCAAGTCGAATTACAGGATGGTACCATTCAAGCAAATGTAACGAAGGTAATTGGTAATGAGTAAAAAAGAACTCTCTTTCAAGGAAGGCTATGGAGTCCTTAAAAAGAATGCCGAGCTATTGGAGTCACACGAAGAGCCAGACATCGACAATTTAATGAAAATCGTTGAAGAGTCTATGGTGGCATACAAAGCCTGTAAAACACGTGTTGATGCTGTACAACAAGCTTTGAATGAGACATTTAAGGAATAATAAGTTAATAATTTGGATGGATGTGTTCGAATAAGTTTAATTTCAATCATGTTTGCCTTTGGGAGGAGTCTACCATTAAGTTGTAAGATCAAAACCAATCGAGATATTTCCTCGATTTATTAAAGCTCGGTTATTGGTGGACCAATTCACTGTACGATAGATTTTAGGTACAGGCTTCTTCATTTGGAATTTATATTGTTGAAAAATATTCAAGAAGAAATTTATGCAATAAAGCGACTTCAACTTATACATCTTTGTGTAACAAAGCCATAATAAATATAAAAAATGAATTCTTATTAAACATGTAAGAAAGGTTTACGATGTATTATAAGCATTAATAATGTAAATTACGTTCTGCTTGTGTTTGCTTATTGACAACTTAAGTATTATAAAAAAAATATCGATCTATAATAAAATATAATCGCAATATGAGATATTAAAAATTGAGAGACATAATAGATAAATCAATTTCACAATTAGAATACTTGAACTCTTTATTAAGAGATAAGCTTAGCTCAAATTACAATAAGCCATGTCTATTTTTAGATATAGATGGCACTTTATCTGATTTTCAATTAAATCCTATCGATAGTTATATTCCGACTAAGACTTTAAATATTTTAAGACAAATTATTTCAAAGAAGATTCCTGTTATAGCTGTGACTGGACGAGATATTGATTCTGCACGTAAATTATTTGAATCCATTGATCTTCCAATTGCCGCATTGCATGGATTAGAAATATATATAGGAAATGAAAAAAAATTACATACACCAAAGAGTTTCTTAGAAATTTCAAATATTTACAAAATTTTAGCTCGAGCATGTATCGCCTATCCAAGTTTACTGATTGAAAACAAGAAATCATCAATTGCGTTGCATTATAGGAAAGCTCCAGAGCTCGAAGATATAGCAAAAAAAATAATGTTAGAAGCTCAAAAGATATTCCCCAACCTAAGATTAATTCAAGGGAAATTCGTTTATGAATTAATACCCGCTCAAGCCAATAAAGGCTTGGCAATCAAGGAAGTTTTAGCTCATTTAAACCAGTATGAGGTTTACACACCAATTTTCATTGGTGATGACGTTACGGACGAAGATGGTTTTTATTTTGTGAATCAGTTGGAAGATGGCATCTCAATCAAAGTCGGTCAAGGGCTTACCCATGCCAAATACCAGCTTAGAGACACAAAGCAAGTATATGATTTTTTAGAATTATTTTTAGACCATATTCGAAACCATGATAACAATTTTAAGGGTAACAACAACTTAGATGGAGAGAAAACATGTCTAAATTAATTATTTTATCGAATCGAGTCACTATTCCCAACGGGCAAAAAACTACCGCAGGTGGGCTTGCAGTCGCTATACAAGATGCATTAGATGATATTGGTGGTATATGGCTCGGATGGAATGGCGAACGAGTTCATAAGCAAGAGGAAGTACATTTTAATATTTTTCGGAAGGATAAAGTTGATTATGTCACCTGCCCTTTAACAAATTCTCAATATTCAGATTATTATGCAGGGTTTGCCAACAATTCACTTTGGCCTGCCATGCATTATCGTTCAGACCTGATTGAGTTTAAAACATCAGAATACGAAGGATATCAAAAAGTAAATTCTTTATTCGCTCAAAAACTTGCCGAAATTGCAGATCCAGACGATACCATTTGGGTTCATGATTATCATTTTTTAAGTGTGGCGAAATATTGCCGTGAACTCGGTATGCAGAATAAAATTGGATTTTTCCTGCACATTCCTTTTGCACCTTTATTTATCTGGCAAAAAATTCCATGTGCTCAACAATTGATTGAGGATCTATGCCAATACGATGTGGTGGGTCTACAAACAGATAAAGATCAAAAAGTGTGTATGCAAGTATGCACATCTTTATTGAACGCACAGAAAATTCAACAAACTTTGTTAAGCTACCATCAACGTTTAACCATAATTAAATGCTACCCAATTGGTGTAAATCCAACAGCGATTCAAAAAGCGGCCCATAAGTTTATTGATGTACAAGACTTCCTTACCCGCCCAGTAGAGCTGAATGCTGCAAAAACCATTATCGGCGTAGATCGGATTGATTATTCAAAAGGTTTACTGGAACGCTTTTTGTCCTATGCAGAGTTCTTAGAGAAATATCCTGAGTATCAGCAGCATATTCAACATTTACAAATTGCTTGCCCATGTCGTTTGGAAGTTCCAGCTTATCAACGTTTATTTGAGCGTTTCAAGATTAAGATCGAGATGATTAATCAGGAATTTGCAAAGGAAGAGTGGCAACCCGTGGAATGTATTTATGATGCAATAAAACATCATCATTTGATGCAAATCTATCGTCAAGCCGATGTGTGCTGGATCAGTTCAATACGAGACGGGATGAATCTGGTCGCGAAAGAATATATTGCCGCGCAAAATCCATCAAATCCTGGTGTACTTATTCTATCCAAATATGCAGGTGCTGCAGAGCATATGTCAGAAGCACTACTGGTTGATCCTACCGATAAAACGGCAATGGTCGATGTTTTAAAAACAGCACTGGAAATGCCACGACAAGAACGTATTTCACGCTACAAACAACTAATGAAAGGTTTAAAAGATTTTGATATTAATGACTGGCGCAATGCATTTCTTAACGACTTACAGAACAAAACCGCTATGCAGGATTTCAGATTCCTGGGAATACGTAACGTCAACCCTATTTATCAAAATTTATAGTACTTCGATTTGTAAGGAACTGGCAGTATCCAGATATTGCCAGTTCAATTCACTATGATACTTATTTCACATAAGTAAACCGATTTAAAGCCACAATCAATAATAATAGACCAGATAGTGCCATAAACACTGTACTTAGGCCAATCAGCTCACTCACCATTCCAATGAAAGCCGGTCCAACCAGAATACCCGTATAAGCCATGGTCGAAACACAAGACAATGCAACTGCGCTCGGCATCACCGTCTGACGTCCAGCACGGGAAAACATGATCGGGACGATGTTAGAACAACCTGTCCCAACCAGTGTATAACCCACTAAAACCAGCCACCAATAAGGCACGATACTGACCAAAGCTAAACCTAAAGTTGCACAAATCGCGCTATAGGTTAAAAGCTTTTTTTCACCAAAATAACGGATCAGATAATGCCCCGTAAAACGTCCTGTGGTCATGGCAATCGCGAAGAAGGTATACGCCAATCCCGCAAAAGCGGTATTAACTCCATATTGTTGCGTTAAATAAATACCACTCCAGTCCATCGCCGCGCCTTCCACCATGAAAATGATGAAGCAGGCAATACCAATTAATATAATCAAAGGTTGTGGCAGGCGCTGGCGTATCGACTTTTTCACTTTCGAAGATGCTTCAAGACTGGTATTTTCTACAGCTTTTATGCTGTATGGCACTGAAAGAAAAACAATAATTACCAACAGTAAACTCACAGCAAATGCGCTCATAACAGCCGAAATACTTAAAGCAAGCAATGCAGTAATCGTCAGTACCCCAGCTAATCCGCCTAGACTCGCCATACCATGAAAGCCAGACATCAATGATTTTAAGCTATTTTTCTCAACCACTACGGCCTGAATATTGAGTGCAACGCCCAGACTTCCTGCTGCTGTACCAAATAAGAATAAGGTGATCGCCATCATTAACGGCGTGGTCCATAAGCTTAGGCTTGGCAATAAAACGGCAAGCAAGAGTAAAGCGAAACCGATCGGCACACGACAACCAACACGCTGAACAATTTTACCTGTTGCAGGCATAGCTAGCATTGCACCTAAGCCGCTGCATAATAGCAACAAACCAAAATCGGCATGATTAAAATGTAAACGTTGCTGGGCAAAAGGAATCAGCGGCGCCCATGCAGCCGTGGCGAAACCCAGACCGAAAAAGCTAAAACGAGTTGAAAGACGTTGAGCACTTAATTGAATTTCAGGATCAATAAGAGCAGTTCTGGAAAAAAGGATCATTTAATACCATCCACACAAATTAACTCAGAGCGTCCATCTCGGATAAATCGCCATAGAAAAACCCCTGCTAATCTATAGAGAAGTTCTATAAATCCACAGAGGCTTTTATGACGAAATTATACACAAAACCAATCTAAAAACAGTATTTTTTACAAAAATAAAATTTATATATATCAATAACTTATTATTAATTATCCAAATAAAATTAAAGCATTTATTTTTAACCCTTTTTCTTCTTAGCTTTTCAATTTAATTAGGCAAAGATATGAATTTACTTAAATTTTGTAAAGATGACAGAATTAAATAGCTCATTTATAAAGCTGAATAATATATGTCACCCGCTAAAGCTGTGGATTAACTTTCTCTCTCGAATTAGGTCAATTTTATAAATGTTTTAAAAAGTACGATAAACCTTCAGGTGCACGTCCATTTAATCGACTGCTAGTGGTGACCCGAACCAAATTGCTCCAAGTGATTTTGCAACATTGCTTAATAAATTTTTCAATTAATGAGACATCCTCATGACAAGGAATAGGTTCAAAGCCTCCTGCCTGAATATAGGCTTCGGCACTAAAGCTTAAATTCGCCCCATGTATATGTTGATGATCCATCATGTCCTGATAATGCGTCAGATATTTCTGCTGTTGTTGTATTGATAAGTGACTAAGATCATCCAGTATAACGATACCACAAATGGCATCTGTTGGCTGATGTCGCATTTGGCATAGTAACCAATCTGGATCTACAATTGTATCAGCATCCGTGCAAGCGACCCATGTAACTCCTTGATCGATTAGCTGCCTAATACCAAGGTCTCTGGCCTTGCCCACACAAGCAAAATTACATTCAACCCAGTTCATCTGATGTGACTTTACAATCATGAGGGACTGGTCAGTACAACTGTCTAAAACCACTAGAATCTTGACCTGACCGTGACCTATATACTGTGTAGCTTGTTCAATTGACTGCAAACAAGCGGATAAATTCTGTTCTTCATTATGGGCTGGGATAACAATACCTATTTTCATATTAAGCCCTGTTGTTTTGCCAAAGATGAAGGATTTACCGTCCAGATATCAATAATGAAATCTGGATCATTCAGACTTAAATAATGAGTGAACAACAAAGATTGTTTTAAATGATGATGGACTTGAGAAGCATCTAGTTCAAAATCCTGAATGGCGTGACGCCAGTGACAACACAGGATTTCACCTTGTGGCGTTAAACTGTCTTGGAGCTGATCGATCAGTTCATGCAGTTCATTGCGTGATAAGTAATAGGCCACTTCACTGATGACAATCAGATCAAATTTCTGTTCAGGAAAATATTCAGGAATTTTTTGGTGTTGAACGCTCACATGCTTCAAACTCTCTAAACGTTTAGAGGCCCAATGAACAGCATGTTCAGAAAAATCTAGACATAAAAGCTGATCAGCGCGTTTGGCTAAATGTACACTTAAATGTCCATTGGAACAGCCGATTTCCAACACTGATGAATAACGCTCTTGAGTAAGCAATGCCAAACAAATCTGCCTTTTACGAGCTTCATACCAATGTAAATCATAGCCCCAAGGGTCATTATTGTGATGATATAAGGCTTCGAAATATTGACTAGAATCATTCACAAAGATAAACCTCCCAAGGCATTAACAAACGTTCGATGATTGCTGGAGATAAAATCGCAGCATTGCCTGTACTTTCATCAGCTTCAATCTGACTCTTAAACTGCATGATGGCCTGACGTTTTTTGATTAATTGGGCCTGAGTTAAGTTGTAAGCTCTAGCCTTTTGCCAGTTGATACGCGGATCTAGTGGTCGCGCCCAATGCCAAGCCCAGATCAGCACGTGTAAATATGATATGTCATGAGCTAGAGCAAATGCCTGTACAGTTTTTCCTACCGCTTCATGATCTGGATGCCCATCCTGTGCATAGCTACAAATTAAAATATCTTCCGCTTTAACCAACTTGTCTAATTCTTGCCACAGATGTTCCCTGTGCAAATGAATCTGCCCGTCTGGTAAATTTAATGCAATACGTTGAACATATTCAGAAATATCTAGACACTGTAAAGCCGCCAAGCTTTCTTGTGGGCGAATTTGATCTAATTGATCTGGGCTGTATTTGGTTGAATGTGGATGGCTTTGTGTCCCATTACTGACGGCAACGATCACCAACTGACAATTCAACATAATTAATTGTTGCATCAAGCCGCCACACCCCAGTATCTCATCATCGGGATGGGGTGCGACAATCAAGATTCTTTTGGATTGAAATTTTTTAAAATTGAGTAGAGAAAGCGGCTGATGCTCAAATGCATGCAGCCATTGTTCTCGGGAGGTCCCATGCCCTTCAATAATACGATCTTCGACTAAAGGATGTTTTAGATCTGCCATGATATTTGCTCCTGTAAACATCGTTCAGCAATTTGCTCATCATCAAATGCCGCATGACTTTGCCGAATAAATACAGGTAAATCAGCCATTAGGCTGGCAAAAGTTGCTTGTTCACAAAAAGGCCGTGCTCCAAGCGCTTTTCCTACCCCTTCAATAACCTCCAAACAGCTTTGCTCTGCCTGCGCACGCAAGATCCGTACATCCCGTTCATGGCTAAGTTTGGGTTGGCTATCAATCAGTTGCGCGATATATTGGAAATATTGTCGGGTTACAGCAAGTCGAGTTGCCAACTGACCTAAATACATTTTCTTAAAAGGATTAGGGGTTTTAAGGCAACTTTGTTGTAGCTCATCCACTAACCGCACCGCGGCACCGTACCAGCAAGCTGCAACACCCGCAGCACCATGCCAAAAACCAACCCGATCAAGGTAGTCATTGGGATGACCAATGAGTTTGACTGCTATCCCCTGAAAATTGACTCTTGCGGTCTGTGTTCCCTGCATGCCTATAGCTTGCCAGTGAGCCAGATCAATGGTGATCAAGGATTGGTTGAGGTCAATAATGCAGAGCTGAGATTGCCCCTGTTGATCTTTAAAACTGATTAATGCTTTATGAATAAATTCAGCGCCTGAACACCACGGCTTAATTCCATGACAAAGCCCATTTTCGACCTGTAACGGCACGGGTCCACCATCGGCAGCCCAAACAGCCCATGTCTCCTCATCGATTTCATGTTGATAACCGAGTTCATGCAAAATACTTAAAGCATCAAAATGGGACTCAAAAAGCTTGGCTAAACTTAGGTCAAAGCCAGCTATCTGAGCAAAAATTTGCCAGCGTTGATAGGTTTGTCCCGAAGCAGGGTCAGGCAATCGTCCAACAGAATGAATCAACTGTTTCAACACAATTCGACGTTGAGTTAGCTTTTCTTCAGCTGAATACTGCTCAAAGCGATTTAATATGTCTAAAGTTGAGCTTTTTATAAATATTTTTCTATTCATTCTTAAAATGTTAATTCAAATGAGTTTATTTAAATAATAATTGAAATAATCTGTTTAGTTAAATAGATAAATTGTAATGAAGAGATAATTATTCGTAATTATTTAACTATTTATTTCTTTTTGTTTCATTGTTAACTAAATAGTAGGTTTAAGTGAATCTATAAAATCATCATGTAAGGTTTATTTAAAATCCAACAATTATGAGGAAATAAGCAGTAGCTTAAAGGCTTCCGTGTTGTAATGTTTATAAAAGAGGTTTAAGAAATGAGTACTTTAAATATTCAAGATATTAAAAAACATTCAGATGTAATTGCTTCTTGTGGTACCAAAGTCGGAACAGTTGATCATCTCGAAGGTGATAGCCAACTCAAGCTGACGCGTGATGAAAATGATCAGCATCATCTGATCCCAACGGCATGGATTGGTGAAGTCAAAGATGACAAAATAGTTCTGATTAAAAATTCAGAAGAAGTTAAGCAACAATGGCAAGCTATTTAAATTATCCTAAAGTAAAGAGTACGGCTAGACTTTGATCGTACTCTTTATTTCTTTGTAAGTAATTTCAAAAAAGCCCTAACCCTTCGCAATGTCCGTTTGAGTCATAGGTATTTCATTTCATACTTGTAAAAAATAGCTAGATGCAATCTATTTGTCATAGACTACATCTATTCTCTATAAATTAATAAGTTAGCCTACTCTTATTTAAAATTACTGCCTAAGAATGGGAAAATATACTCAACTACTTTTTGAGTAGCCCATAAACCAATCTCTTGGTGATGTTGATGTGGAGCTAAATATGGCATCAATTTGCTAATTTTATGGCCAGTATTTGTAGATATCTGAATTTGCTGCTGTAACAGCAATAATTCATTTTCTGACAAATAACTAAAATCATTTAGTTCGATAAAGTTTTTTATATATTCTGAATTTACTGGATTAATGCGTCTACTTAAATTAGCACCCGCAATCCAATCATAAATAAAAGTTTTTTCTGCAGCAGAGAAAACTCCAAACATTTTCCCATCTTCTTCATTGATCATTTTCCAAAATCGGCTATGTTCAGGATCTTCGTTAAGCTTAATCCATCCTATTTTTGTTAGCTCAAGAATGAATTCCTCAACCTGATCTTCTTCTGATAGCCATGAATTTACAGACTTATTCTTAAACTTGCATTTCTCATTATGCATGTGCTTTCCAACTAAAGCTTTGCTCTTGAAAATCTCCAGAACCACTCGCTCAGTATTTAGGTTCTTTATTATTTGAACTGAGCTAACTCCCCGATTATTTAATAAAAAGCCTATCTTTAATTTACGAATAAATTCGGATTGATTTGGGTAGCGTTTGGCTAAACATTTAATAGCATTTGTAGCTAATTGAGCATGTCCATTATCAAAATTATCAATTGTAATGTGTAGGTTAAAATATTTGGAATCAATGCCTAACTCTTTAAGTTCATAATTTGTAATCAATAAATGAAGTGGTAGTTGTTCATATCCAAAATTAAAACCTGCAATCTCGGGTATAAAATCTGATGGAGCATAAGCTAAAGCCAATTGTATTGCTGACTGGTGATAGTATTCATCAGGTAAATTCATTGAAAATTGGTGAAGACCAAGTGATAGAAGTAATTTATTGAAAAGTTTTACATGGTTACTTTGGCTAGAACCTAATCCTAACTCCTCAACATATATTTGTATAAAGTCTCTAAAAGCTGGATCATTCCAGTACTGCGTAAAGCTATAAAGCCAAGCACCGTCTACACGTTTGGTCGGTGCTACTTTGTATAAAAATTCATAAGCTTTACTTGTAGTTCCAAAAAACTCCCTTGCACTCCCATTTTCACGCCTTTCTAAGTACTCTTTGTAATGCAAGCATTGTGTTTTATTTTGTTTCTGTACCCAGACTGCCAATTGATCAACACTAGTAGGAAAATCAGAGAAATCACTATCCAAATGAAGTATTTCGTTTTCTAGGAAATGATAAGCTTTCAACTCTTTTGAAGAACGTGACATTGATGGATCTAAAAAAAATTGTGTTATTTCAAAATATTTCTGATGGGCATCGGTTATTAGATTTAAAATTCTCTCTTTTACTGCAGTAGGCATTATAATTCTCTCGCGGTAAATAACTTATACCAACATAATTGACACTTATACTTAATTAATTAACAACTTTGAAAAGAAACGTTAATAAATGTAATCCTTTAATTTATTTAACATCACAATACAACACCTTAATTAAATATTTATAATTTTTATAAAAAATATAAATTTCACAATCTGTGATATAAATCACACTCATTGTAATTAAAAAAATTATGGTTTTTAAAATTAGTAAAAAGCATTTTATCTATTTTATAAAATTGTTAACTTTATTTATTGAAAGCACAAGAACCGTTATTATTCCTGTCGTTATTCCATTGATTCTAAACGGATTTTTATTGTTTTTCAAATTCAAAAAAATCAATAAATTACAAACACAACTCCAATCAAAAAGATATAAATCTGAATTAAGAATAAAATTAAACATTGTTAGCCTTTTGTAAAAAACAAAATATATATTTCCATTTATTATCAATACCTAAACTTTTAAACAAACACAATTTAACTCAAAAATTAAAATGTAACATCTCTGATGTTTTTTTTAAAAAAAATTATGATATTAATAATAAATCTACTGATTAATTAATGTAGATTAATTCTAATCTTATGAGGTTCAGTAAAATGACTAATCAAAATCAACAGCAGAAAAATCAGCAACAGCAGCAGCCAAATCAACCGCAAAAAAAGCCAGAGCAGCAACAACAGCAACAGCAACCAGACCAACCGCAAAAAAATCCAAATCATCAAAAACAACCGAACCAAAACCAGCAAAATGACCAACACGCTCAACAGAAATAATAGTTTTTCATGTTGAATAATATTATTAAATTCTAAAACTCATTCATTAATTAAATCCAACTAAGAATTATTTTTTGAATTCTTAGTTGGATGGAATTGGAGTTCATTATGACTATCAATGACCATCAAGACGAAAACCCAATCAAGCATGATTGGCGTACAGATTATTCAAACCGCCCATATTACGGCGATATCCAAAGAGAACTTCCTGATGTGGATTATGACCGTGATCTTCGTTCAGCCTATGAACTAGGTCAGCATGCCCGTAATGAGCGTGGTACTGATGCACGATTTGAAGATTCCGAAAGTGATTTGAAAGTAAAATGGGAAGAACTAAAGGCTGAATCACGCTTAAAGTGGGAACAAGCCAAACATGCGATTAAAGATGCATGGGACAAAATGTAAGCCAATATAATGATAATGAGCCTTTTAGGCTCATTATCAGCACATCTAAATAATAATTAAATAGGTGTAAAATGGACTTTATAAAAATACTATTAGCTGATACTACATTTACTTTTGCAGCAGAAATTGTACTTCGTAGTGTCTTGATGTACTTCCTGATTATCTTAGTTTTAAGATTTTCTGGTAAACGTGGTGTTAGGCAACTTTCCATCTTTGAAATCGCAATTATTCTTAGTTTAGGATCTGCTGCTGGCGATGCTATGTTCTATGAAGAAGTTCCTATCATTCATGCTGTCATCGTTTTTGCAGTAATTATAGCTTTATATCGCTTAACAACTTACTTAATGATGAAATCCGATGCTTTTGAGACCGTATTGGAAGGTCGACCTATATACATCGTCAAAAATGGTTTACTGATTGTTGAGGATATTAAGCAAGAAAAGTATTCATATGATGAGTTCTTTGCTGAAATGCGCCAAAAGAAGATAGAGCATCTTGGACAAGTTAAAATGGCACTGCTTGAGACTGATGGCTGCCTAAGCGTGATCCCATATTCTAAAGAAAATATAAAATGGGGCCTTCCTCTATTTCCCGATGAATACCAAATCGCAGATCATCACAATGTAGATCACTTTTATTCTTGTATGTTGTGTGGTCAAACCCAACATTTAAATCATTTAAATGAAGAATGCCCACGCTGTCAAAATACCAAATGGGCTAAATCCTGTTTGTATTGCGAGGAATATCAAAATTAATAAGCTTTTGTTTTGACTTAGATTAATTCAATATTATTTAAAATGAAAAGTTTAAGCGAACAAAAAATACACATTTCTTTACCTTACTCAAAGAGTAAATACTTAAAGTTTATATGGGTATCTTTGATCCAAAAAAGAGTTTTCTTGCAAGTAACTCATATTCGATTGTAGATAACCTATTAAATTGTATAAGCACAAAATATCCGTCAACAAATAAGCCATTAACTTACGTGAAAATAAATACTTATTTTCATAAAACGTTATAAAGCAAATGTATAAGAGAATGTGATATGAAAGAACCAAATACACCAAAAATCGACCAACTTTCTGAGGAAGCATACGTGGATCCTATAGGTAAAACCCTTACCTCTTCTTTAGGTGTTCCCGTAGCTGATAATCAAAATAGTCTAAAAATTAATGAGAAAGGCCCTACTCTTCTCGAGGACTTTCTTCTAAGGGATAAACTTATTCATTTTGATCGTGAGCGTATTCCAGAACGTGTTGTACATGCTCGAGGGGTCGGTGCTCATGGTTACTTTCAAGCTTATGCAGGTAATGAAAAATGGACTAAAGCTAAGTTCCTAACGGACACAAATAATCGAACTCCTATCTTTGTCCGTATTTCTACAGTTCAAGGTGGGCGAGGTTCGGCTGATGTCGTTCGAGATGTACGAGGTTTTTCTATAAAATTTTATACTGAAGAAGGAAATTATGATTTGGTGGGGAATAATATCCCTGTCTTCTTCATTCAGGATGCTATTAAATTTCCGGACTTTGTTCATGCAGTAAAACCAGAAGATGCCAATGAAGTTCCAACTGGTCAATCTGCCCATGATACTTTCTGGGATTTTATTTCTTTAAACACCGAAGCATCACATATGACTACTTGGATAATGTCTGATAGAGCAATTCCAAGAAATCTACGCTCTATACAAGGTTTTGGTGTTCATACATTTAGATTGATTAATAAGAATAATGAAGCATTCTTAGTGAAATTCCATTGGACTCCAAAGCAAGGGGTAGCTCAAGTCGTCTGGGATGAAGCCCTAAAAATTAATGGCAAAGATCCCGATTTTCACAGACGTGATCTGTGGGATGCTATTGAGCGTGGCAATTACCCGGAATGGGAATTAGGCGCACAAATTTTCTCTGAAGAAGATGCAAAACAATGGGACTTTGATGTCTTAGATGCTACAAAATTAATCCCAGAAGAACTTGTACCTGTCACTCCACTAGGTAAATTTGTTTTAAACAAAAATACAGATGATTTTTTCGCAGAAACAGAACAAGTTGCTTTTAGTCCTGCAAATATTGTCTCAGGTATAGATTTTAGTAACGATCCCCTTTTACAGGGACGGCTATTTAGCTATACGGATACTCACTTACACAGACTAGGTACGGTAAATTTTAATCAAATTCCAATTAACAAACCCGTTTGTCCTTTTCATACGAATAGACGAGGTGGTTATGCTAATCACGAAGTTTATAAAGGAAAGGCAAATTATGAACCTAATTCTGTTGATGAAAATTGGCCAAGAGAATCACCTAATGACAGTGGTGCCTTTAAGACACATCCTGAAGAAGTACAAGGCAGCAAACTACGAGTTCGACCAGAAAGTTTCGCTGATCATTTCTCGCAAGCCACAATGCACTACCATAGTTTGGAAAATCATGAACAACAGCATATTAAGGATGCATATTCTTTTGAATTATCTAAGGTTAAATCGGAAGATATCCGCAGACGTGTAGTTTACGCTGTCTTAGCTAATATTGACTTGGACTTAGCTGAATATGTTGCGAAAGAGTTAGGTATTAAAACTCCCCCTAAACAGCAAGATAGTCTGCACCAACCCGTAATTGCATCTTCGAAAAGATTAAGTACCTCATCTTTTCCTGCATCTGATATTAAACAGCGAAAAATTGCCTTACTCGTTCATAACGGTGTAAATGCGTCATCAATAGATGATATTAAAATATGGGCTGAAGCAGAAAAAGCTATTGTGGAAACTTTAGCACCGAACGCAGCCCCTGTTAAATCTAGTGATGGCAATGAAATACCAGTAGATGGAAGACAAAATGGCGAGCCTTCAGTGACTTATGATGCCGTAATCGTGATTGATGGGAATAATTTAGAAGTATTTAAGGCTGATGGAGTTTCTAAACATTATGTATTAGAGACATATAAGCATCTCAAACCTATTGTTTTCCTCGGTGATAAATGCGCTTTAATAGATGAGTTTCAACTCACTAAGGATGCAGCTCTATTCTCTACTCAAAATTTTAAAGAGATCCAAGATCAATTCAAACAAGCTATTCAAAATCACCGTTTGTGGGATAGAGAAAAAGTTGTCGCAGCTATTCCAGCATGAATTTATTTGAGATTAAAAGTAGTGTAAGCATTTGATTTCAAAAAGCCCTTGTCGAGGGCTTTTTGATCTACTTCTGCTCTTTAAGCGGGTTCTCGGGCTCTTCATTAGGTTTTTTTTGGGGATCCGGATTCTGATAGGTTTTCTGATCACCCTTGTCATCGTTTGATTCTTTTTGAGGATTGGACTCTTGCGTTTGTTTATTAGTCATAGCGATTCCATCACCAGTATAGCTTATATAAATAAATATGACTTGTAGAGCTGAGTATCAATTATAGATATGTAAAACTCACTGTTTTTAGGTTTAATACTGCAAATTCTTATGTGAGCACTGCGTTGACGATACTAAATTGTTTTGAAATCATTTTATTCTTAGTTGGGTTATTATTTGAGCGATGATTACAAAGAATAAAAAGGGATAAGTCTATGTGCGCAAACTTTGAAGCGATCAGAAAGAATCGTGCGTTTCTATTGGATCTTCCTGAGCCTGATCAATTGGAATTCCCTGAAGATATTTTCCCTAATTATCCCTCTCCTTTGATCTTTTCCAATGACGGCAAGATCGAATGGCGATCGGTCAATTTTGGGATGATTCCTAAGTGGGCCAAAGAAAAAAGTTTCGGCAAGTACACATATAATGCCCGGACTGAAACGGTAGCCGAGAAGCCCAGTTTTAGGGAAGCTTGGCATAAGTCTCAGTTTGGCTTGATCCCTGTCGAAACCATCTTTGAACCCAAATACATTGATGGGAAATCTTATTGGTATGGCATTGCGCGTGAGGATGGTATGCCATTTACCGTGGCGGCCATATATGAGAATGCCGTAATCGATGGAGAGCAAATCAGATCGATGAGTATGCTCACCATTAATGCCGATAAACACCCTTTCATGAGGCAATTCCATAAACCAGATGATGAAAAGCGCTCGATCATCGTAATCCCTGATGAATACCGCGAAGAATGGCTGAATTGCAGCTTTAAAGAGGCGCATGAGTTCTTCTTTGAAATGCAGGATGAGTACATCACCTTCCCTAAATCCCGCTTATCTGAAAACGATGCTCAACCTAATTTAATTTGAAGGTGCATTGATTATCCACAGCTTTTAAATTTGAAATTTAATTTGCCACCGACTATCCTAAAAAAAGAGTTCAGTTCCAAACACGCCTCGTAGCGTAGGAGTCAAACATGTCAAAGAAACTACCGATCTATTTCTCGGATGACGTCTGGTCATTCCTTCAAACACTTATGGGCCCAGATGGTGCTCCAAGTCCTACAGTCAATGCTGTCTTTGAAAAAATACAAAAAGAGCATGAGCTAGGGTCTAAGTTTGATCTTAAAGAAATTTCAGTCAAAACCCGCCTCGAAATTCCTTCTGCACTTGAACGGTTTTCAGCTGGTCCTGCTTTTGGTACCAAAGACCATATCGACAAGTCGATCGACTTAAATGACTTCCTCATCTTCAATCCAATATCCACTTTTATGGGACGGGTTGATAGTGAGTCTATGCTTTATGCTGGCTTTGAAATCGATGATCCTTTTCTGGTCGATAAGAGCATTACAGCGCAGCATAGAGATATCGTTTTAGCCCTCATCGATGAGCGTGAAATAACACTTAAGCGGTTAATGATGACCGCTAAGATGTCAAAACAAGAAATCAAAGAAATGTTTGGGGATGAAGACTATGAACTTCCCCCTATTTGGCTGAGAGCTGAAAACCCAGCTTACGAACATATTATTCCTAAAGACAGCCAGTCTATCTCTATCCAAGGGGTTGTGACCTTCAACCTCAAGCAATTTTATAGACGCTCTACCAGCAAGTAAGAAGTATAAAAAATGAAAGCTGAAAATCGTATATTCGCGTTAGTGGACGTGAATAACTGCTACGTCAGTTGTGAGCGTATTTTTAATCCGTCCCTCAATAATCGTCCGGTCATTGTTCTCTCGAGTAATGATGGTTGTGCCGTGGCGCGCTCCCAAGAAGCCAAAGATATTGGCATTAAAATGGGTGTGCCGGTATTCCAGATTCAAGACATCATCAAGAAGCATAATGTTCAGGTGTTCTCCAGCAACTTTGCGCTGTATGGGGCTATGTCTCGTCGTTTTATGACTTTACTGGGGATGTATGTTGCACCAGGAGAGCAAGAGATTTATTCAGTTGATGAATGCTTCTTAGATCTCACCAGCTATGAGCACTTATTTGATTTAACCGACTATGCCCAAGAAATTCGCAAAACCGCTTGGCAGTGGCTCACTTTACCCTGCTGTGTGGGCATTGGACGTTCAAAAACAGAAGCAAAAATTGCCAATCATCTAGCCAAGAAGAATAAGTTTTTTAATGGGGTATGCAATCTGGTCGATATGGACCCATGTTCTACCGAAGCCATGCTTGCACAGATCGACGTTGGTGAGGTTTGGGGAGTTGGTCGCCAGAACTGTAAAAAGCTCAATGCGATGAATATCCGTACCGTTTTGGATTTGGTTCAAGCGCACCCGGCAGAAATTAAAAAGCAATTCAGCATTGTTATGGAAAAGACCGTACGCGAGCTGAATGGGATCTCATGTATCGATTTGGAGAGTGATGCACCTGCTAAAAAGCAAATCATCAGCAGCCAGTCTTATGGCCAACCGATTTATGACATTGAAAATATCAAATCCTCAGTGCGTCTATATGTGCAAAGGGCTGTCTCAAGACTTCGGGATGATATGTCCTTATGCAAGATGATTGGGGTATTCATTCAGACTGGTCGCTTTGATAAGGCTGAGAAATACACACCTTACGTGATTATGCAGCTACCCGAACATACTGATGATGTATTAGAGATTACCCGTATAGCCATGCAGGCCATTGATGAAATATTCAAACCCGGCTTTAAGTATAAAAAGGCAGGCATCATCCTGATGGAAATCATCCCGAAAGCGAAATTCTCCCCTGACCTATTTACCGATTATTCGCTACAGATTAAGCGAGCCAAGCTCTCAGACGCCTTAGATCACATCACCCACAAGTATGGCAAGAACACACTGTCCTTGGGTTTGTGCGGGCGCAAAGATGAGCACTGGCAAATGAATCAAGAACGCAAATCTCCTAACTATTTAACCGAATGGAATGAACTCTTTAGAGTGAGATAAGACTATGCATATATATAAACTTTCGAATGAGCAATTGGCGCAGATTCTAATCCCTAAACGTTTTGTGCCACCTACACCTGAAGAATACAAAGACAAAAATATGGTCTACGTCTTTGACAGCGAAGATAAGTTTGAACTGACTTATGATGAGCTAGTTGAGATTATTGGCAAGGCTAGACAGGCTGGACCTAGAATGATTCCAGTGTTGGGAACAGTAAACTAAAACAATCCGCAGGAATATGGGTTTTAGAGAAATTGAATAATTAACAAAGGTCAAAAATGAGAGATGAATTAAAAGAGATTTTTATTCGTGGGTGTAACGAGAAAATTGAGAAGCAGGGCGATAACGTAGGACTGTCCTTTTATGCTTTCTTCAAGAATAAGAATGATAACCCAGAACTATTGATGGAAGCTGCTCAATGGTGGATTATGCATCACAAACTAGACCATTTCGAGAAAGCAGTTAAAGTTAGGCAACTTGTTTTAGGTGATCCCTAATTATGACTATTGCATTGCACCAGCCGAAACTTGGTTGGTCGATGGATCGAGGAAGTTTGACTAGGGATTATTTTAGTTGGGAAGGGATGTTTATTGTCGTTAGCGATATTTTATAGTTAATGAATGCTAAGGATTTAAATCATTAGTTCTGTTGAATTATATGCGCGAAACGTGAATAATCACTAAAGATATGTTCTGGTTTATTAAGAACAAGAACAGCTAAAATCTTGATCTTCATACGAAATTTTTAATAGTTTCTTATAAAGCGTATTATGTTAGTTTTAAGAAATCTTAAAATTTCTAATATATGCTTTTATATGCTGAGAAAGATTAAAATACTTTAATTTCAAATACTTTAAGATACTAATATGTCACAAAAATTATTTTTAGACGCTTTAATCGGGCGCGATGATTTTGAAATTCAAGATCAAAATCTAATGTCTCAAGGACCTCATAAATCTACATTAGGATATAGTGATTTTGAGATTCCTGGATTTTTTTTCTCTTCATTAAGAAAACCAGATTTTCAAAGAGAAACAAATGAATGGGATGCTGAAAAAATTAAAGATTTAGTTGCTAGCTTCTTAGATGGTGATTTGATCCCTGCAATTATTCTTTGGAAATATGCAGATAGTTTCACATTTGTAATTGATGGTGCACATCGATTAAGTGCTATAGCGGCATGGGTTAATGATGATTATGGTGATGGTAAGATTTCTAGAAAGTTTTTTGATAATGCTATCCCTGAAGAACAAATTAAAGTTGCACAGAAAGCAAGAGATTTAATCAATAAAGAAATTGGTTCATTTAGCTCATTTAAAGAAGCTTTATATGATCAAGCTAGTGCACCTAAGAACATTCAAAGTAAGCTTAAGAACTTTGGTACTCGTGCTATTCAATTGCAATGGGTTGATGGGGACTCTAAAAAAGCTGAAGATAGCTTCTTTAAAATTAATCAAAAATCTACACCAATTAGTGATACTGAAATAAATATTCTAAAAACTCGAAGAAAACCTATTGGCTTATGTGCTAGAGCCATTTTAAGAGGTGGGCAAGGCTATGGTTATTGGGATAAATTTAAAGAGCAAGCACAAGAAATTAAAGAGCAAGCACAAGAAATCAATGAACTCATCTTTAATCCTGCACTAATGACCCCAATCAAAACTTTGGACCTTCCTCTAGGTGGTAAAAATCATGCAAGTAATTCTTTAAGCATGATCTTAGATCTATTAACGACATTAAAAGTGAACAGTAATGATGATGATACTGATGGAAATTTAACACTAAAGGCCTTAAAGGATATTAAAAAAACGCTTTATAGAGTGAATTCAAACCACCCTTCATCACTTGGCTTACATCCTGCTATTTATATTTACAGCTCTGTTGGAAATTTTCGAGTGAGTTCATTTAACTCTATTATTGCTTTCACTCAATATTTAACTGATAAAAAGAAACTCAATGTCTTCACAAAACATCGAGAAAACTTTGAAAAAATAATTTATTCATCAGAACACATCATTCAACAAATTGTTCGAAAAGCACGTCAAGCAAATAAAGCCATTCAACCACTTGTAGATTTCTACATCCATGTTTTAGATTCTTTAGAAAAGAATCTTTCAATTCAAGAAATTTTAGAAAAATTGCCTGAAAACCCTGATTTTTCATATATTATTCAAGATACTGTTTTTGATTCCAATCCTGATTTTGAAATAGGTAAGAGCTTTTCTAAGAATGTAAAAAGCGAAGTTTTTTTACGAGATGCGCTTCTAGGTGCTCCAAAATGTAAAATTTGCCATGGACTACTCCATCAAAAATCAATTTCTATTGATCACATAAAACGAAAAGAAGATGGTGGAAATGGAAGTATTGATAATGCTCAATTAACTCACCCATACTGTAATACAACTTATAAAAATTAAAAGGTAAGACTCGGTACTAATCTTAGTGCCTATCTAACTTATGCGAAAAAGCTCTCACACGAGAGCTTTTTTTTATTCACACACTGCACGCAAACAGTGACATGCACTTTTGTCGAAATCGAATGGGCTGTGCAGGCTGAAAGCAGGAGGCACAGTATTAAAACTTTGATCATGTGTATTAGTTCCGACCTAATCTGACAGTTACCGATATTTGGTTAAGACTGTCTAGGATCAGCTCAATCAGATTTCTCAAAGAGGGAATTTTAGCCCTATTTAACATAATGGGGCTATTGATTCTGCAGGCTATGCAGAAACAACAAAAAATGGGAGCTGATAGCTCCCATTTTTTATTTTTGTTCATGTTCTTTGTAGTACTGATGTGCTCTCTTAGAATTATGTTTCCAACTTTTAGCAACTTTATAAACGCAAGTCGGAAAATCATCCCAAACTTGAGGTAAGCCTGCACCACGTGCTACTCGAATTTTAAGCGAATAACTTTTGTATTCAATACGATGCAAAAAATAAAAGCTACGCTCTTGCTGAGTTCTAAATTTCTTAAATATAGAACTTCTGACATTAGGGTAAACCTTCCAAAGATAATCGTGTCGAGTACTTTGTATTGATTGCTTGTATTGATGTTTTAGTTTTTTCATTGTTCCTCCTAGGTAACATTACCTAGAAGGGATCCTCTGCGAAATAGTACATCGTCTTTAACCCTGTGAATTAAAATTTAGTATGTAAAAATATCACCAAGTAGTATGAAATAAACTACTACAAGGTAGTATAACTAAAATCAATGTATACAATATGTGAGACCATTATTTACTAAATACTGTCTTGTTTATTGGGCTCAGGAAAAATATGAGGAATTCAAAACATTCTTAGCATTAAATCCTGAAGCAGGAGATGTAGAGCCTAATACAGGTGACAGTCCAAAAATAGACCATATTTGTCTAGGAAAGTGGTGGCAGTCCAATTTTCATAATCACTCATCAACCTTTTGATCCATTGCGACAAATAGGCTGAAAGTAACTTTGCATAATCTTCAGGTGATAACTCATTTTTTATTGCTTTGTACTGGCTTATAATCGAATCTAAAAATATAACAGTTAAATTAGTTTTACCAATTCCAACTGTATAACACCCTTTCCGTTCAAGGGTATCTGAATCAAATCTTACGAAAATCTCATAATTATCACCAACAGCTATGCTTATTGCCCTTCTGCTTCTTCAAACACACCTTTTTTGTTCAAAAGCATATGTTTGATCGGCTGATCTGTTAACTGAGCAATATCCAATAGATCGCAAACCATCTGTTGTCCGAACTGTTCACGTCGAGCAGCTTCAACGATTTCCTGCATGTTTTGAAATTCTTCAAAGCTTAGAATAACAGCTTCGGGCGTATTGTTCCTGCAAACAAAAACAGGTTTATGGCTATCTTTGACACCTTGAACAATTTTACTCCAAGATTTGCGAACATCAGTCGCAGAAACTGTCGCACCATTAATAAAAGTTAATCCTTTCATATCTAAGACCTCATACTATATGGTAAGAATTGCATCATATTTGCCCTATAATTTGACCATATTTCAAGCATGCAATATCAATATTAACTATGTAATTTAATTCTTGATAGCCTACTTGGAACAGGAATGACAGGTAGGGTGCAAATTGGAATAGTTCTTAGGCTTACACAGGAATAGGCTATTTCGGCAAATCTGCTGAAAGTAACTTTTCATACTCCTCAAGTGATAACTGATCTCTGATCGCTTTGATGATCTTATCATCAACAACATTTGGTCCTAAATAGTACAAAGCAGAGATCGCCATGCCCACTTTTTGTAAAGGGTATTGGAGGAGCCGCTGATCATCCGTGTGATTCAGTACCACATCTACACCAGCCAGTTTGAATCGCCTTGAACGGCCATTTGTATGCAAGACATGATATAGAGGCACTTGAGTACTTAACCCTAAACGATTGGCACAATAGCCGCCATCATATTGAAACGTCTCACCAGTTAATCGGGTTATCGCGGCTAATACTTTGGAGAGATCAGGAGATAAAGCTCTCGGCGGATTAAAAAGATTTGAGCATTTAACTTTATAGTAAATATTAGGGATAACCTGACTGACCTCCCCTTGATCCAGATAAGGAGATAAAAAGCTTAATAGCTGCTTCTTAGAAAGAGCAACTCTGATATCTTGAACAGAAAACACTGAGTCGGCTGCTAAGTTTTTCAATTCAGCTTCTACTAAAAGTCTTTTAATATTGTCATCCATAGGCACAATCCGTCATCTTGATCTACTTATTTCAGACCAAACTTTTCTAATGCAGCTTCATTAAAATCCTCATTAAACATCTGCTTCACCCGATGCTCTCTTTTTAACGTTGCGAGAGTAGCGAAGAAACATGCCTCACATAAATGCAGTTCATACTGTTCTCCATCATGCTTCGACCCACTGCCCCAATTGGTAGACAGGACAGCATGGTTCAGTTTCGTGGATTCCATACAAACATCACATAAAACATCTGTGGGTTGTTCTAGGTCTTTATCTTGTTCTAAGTCTTTGTATTCTTTGCTTTCCACATTGGCCTCCTCATTGTTGATCCCTGTGATTATTTCAGAGACTGAACCAAAGCAATCAGGATCTCACCCTCTTGGCATTCACTGGGTGGAGGTAAACTCCGACCCTCTTCAAGATAGAAGTCTACACTGGTAAACAGCGCATCTTTGGCCATCTGTAGCGCATCCTCGAAATTGTCACCACAAGTCATTGCCTCGGGAATATCACGAAAAGAGACATTGTACGCTTGCCCTTCTTGTTCGAATTTTGCTGGATAAAACACTGGACGACATAACATGATCGAATTCCTTTAAATACTGATCGAACCATTCTTTCTTGTTTTAAAAGCCCCTACCTCAGCAGAGGCTTCTCTTGCTCACTAGTACACTCTTGTTATCTAAAGTAATAACCCCACGTATCGTCTTTTGAGTCTCCCCACCCTGTCCAGATCTGAGTGAGTTCTACATAGTGCTGATTGACGCTTTTGACCTTATATAAAAAGCTACGGGGTGGAGAGGTTTCATTGAGGCGTACTTTTTCGATTAAGATAAAGGTCTTGTCATCTAACCATCTGACTCTAAGATGTAGGGGATCCTGACATTGCCCCAGTTCTGCATACATCGCCGCATCTTTGCCATTTTTCGAGAAGGACAAGCCGGCACATTGAACCTCAGGGATGTCCATCACCAGACGTTTTCCAATAAGATTTTCTTTGGCGCCCGCACAGGCCAAGCTTGAAAGGCTGAGACATAAGCCCGCTAAAAATATTTTTTTCATGATGCTACTCTTTATTTAATCAGTTGAAGCGGTTTAAGACATACTGTCAATAAAGCCACACTGTAATATGTGCTGTGATGGATTCACGGGATGGTCATACAGACTGATATAGGCAATCATGTCGGTCAGATCAGAAGCATCCCGTTTATAGTGCTGGGTATAGATGTAAATCTGTTTAGGGCTGTAACGCTTTCCGTTTTGAAAGACCTCCCCGTTAAACACTTTTAAATGCGGATACTGTTGAAAGACCTGTTGGGTCTTAGTACGTTTCTCATTGTCATGTGCTGAGGCTTGATCCCACTGCTGTTTAAAGCGTTTAAATTGCTGCCCGCTATAGTGACTGAGCTGAATTTTTAAACCTTTCTCTAACTTTCGCTTGGTTTGGGCCATGTCATCATTGCGATAAATCGAGGTACTTGCCCCAGCCACACTGACCTGCATCAAAGCCTCAATCCGTTGAATCGGATTGCGTTGATCGTTGGGCAAATAGACCTCGATTTCAGGACAATCCTCACAGTAGTTTTCATCGTCTGGATCATCCACAACGGATGATTTTTGCTGGGTGTATTGCTGCTTAAATTGTTGTTGCAGCGTTGTTAGCTTAGAGGCTGCGGTATGCGTCCAATCTCCCGTAGCCAGTTGATTGCTAAACGACTGTTCTTGCTTGGCCCAATCCAAACAGTTTAAGCCCTGCGCTAAAGTCACTGGCTGCAAAGTCAATGCATTGGCGTTAGAAACGGGTTGAGCTACCGCTGTCTGTAATACCAGTAGTGAAGCACTGGCAAGTAAAAATGGCCTCAGCTTAAATCTCATTGGATGATTCTCCTGATAAGTGCTGTTCACTAGACTGATCATCAACTTTAAACCAGTAGGTATAGTCCTCAGCTTTTCCATCCACCAATACATTCTGCACATTAACGTCATAGATCACGTTGTATTCCATTGCGCTAAAATGGAATTGCAGATTATTGGCGACTAAACCATAGCTGATATTGTCATACTCGATGTTGCTGATCGTTTGGCTTTGCTGATTATCCCGTCTCGTCACGGTTAGTTTCGCCTGAGAAAAATCCACCGTATTGTTGGCATAGGCATTTTGTGGATTGACTAATATCGACAGGGATAAAGGTTCAGTTTTTGCAAAGAATTTCTTTGGATAGGCATGATACGGATAAGCAATCACCCCTTTCGGCATCGTGGTGCTTAAGGTTTGTGATGCATAGGGATAGACCACTTTCATGGCAGCGCCTAAGATGGTCGATACGCTTTTAGCCTCGGTATTGGAGACTTCGCCATAGGCGGTTTTAGTCAGAAAGGGACTCAAGATATGACGTCGATGTCCAATGCTGCTCGAGTTTTTTTCAATCAACCAATTGATCAGATGGGTATCAGCACCGTAGCTGGCTAAAGGTTGATAGGCTTGAACAAAGTTCAAGTTCGATGTTGAAGCCCCTTGATAGCCAATGTCACTAAAACAGCGCCACGTACGGTCCGGATAGTGTGAGGTCTTTTCATTCACCGCCAGTAACATAGAGGCTTGCATCATTTGGTCTTCATAGGCTTGGTCATAGCGAACTTTCGGCAGATTGTGTAAGGCACGGATCTCATTCAGGGTATTGATAAACAGCTGCCGCTCCGCCTCACTGGGTCTCCCTGCCTGACAAGCATTCAGATCTTTATGCTCCTCTGCTTGCGCCTCAATGACATCCACCACCATCGTGCTATGCACAGGCAGAAGCTGTGAGGTTCCCGCCTGTGTCAGTTTTAAAGTACATTTTCCCACATCCAGGGCTTTGAGCTCGCCTTGTTCGAAGTCACAAATACTCGGACTTTCACTGCTAAAACTGAGGGCCAGATCTTGATCCGTCTTTAGGTTCAACTGATAGGCCTGACCTTTGAGAAAGCGCTGGAGCTGTAAGGGTTCAAAGCGTTGTGCTGTCTTGTTTTTACAGATCCCTTCTTGGAGATATTGCGTTTCAGAACACGTGACAGGCTGAGGTGAAGTACCGCCATCGTTTGCTCCATCCGTTCCACCACTATTGGAACCAGTGCTTCCGCCTGAACCACCACCGCCACATCCGACCATGGCCATACTGATGACCAGCATCAAGGTGCTGTTTCTAATCGATGCTATCCCCGTTTTTGAATGTTTCATCATTTTATTCGCCCTCTTATTCTTGGTTTTTATTGGTAATGATCAGCCGACAGCAGTTGACGAATTTCACTGGCCATTTTTGGGCTACGCCAAGGAAACAACACTTTGAGGCAGTAATGCGGTTTGAATTGATCTCGTGTTCCAATATTGACTTGGTATTCTCTTTTGACTGGGCTGCGATGTTCGTGATGGTGGATATGCGTTCCCGTCATCGGATTGCTGGTGACTGTGCTGGTATAAGAGACTTTGTCTTCAACTAAGTTGAAGTGACCGACCGACGTAATATAGTCAAAGGGGTATTTCACTAAACGCTGTTCGGGTTCATCAAACAGGATGATGGTTTTATGCTGACTGTTAATCCAGACCCCACGATTGTGATAATTAAACTGTTCACCTTGACGGGTCAGTTGTTCCGTCATGCCTGCAAAATAGGTATTGCCATATTCATAGAAGTAATAGGTGATCACAAACCATAACAGCCAAATGCCAAAAAATAGAGAACCAAACCAGCCAAAGGAAAAGACTTTGGCCATAATTAAAAAGATGACGATCGGCGCCACGATGCACTTTATAAAAACTTTGGATTTTGGTGGGCGAGTTTCGATTGGAATGATTTTTGGTTGAGTGAATTCAGACATCATTGTTCCCCGCATGTTCAATGCAATTGACAATCACCAGGGGATATAAAAATAAGTATTTTTTATAGGCGTGATTGAGCCATCCACCTTAGAGATTGTTCGTATAAAAATGTTTTTTTAATACCGCTTAAAAATTAAAATCAGTGCGGTATGCCCTGTTGAATGACACAACAAGGTTGAACAGATGCGGAGGCACAATAAAGATTAGATGGATACAGCATGAGAAGCTCCTAGATGTAATAGAAGTTCTACCAAATTACTGCTAAATAATGGTGGCAGAACGAAAAGGGGTTAGCAGACTGATCATCTAGGAATCAGCACACCCGAAAGTGTCCCCCTTCCGTCCTACCATAGAAAAAAAGGGGGACGTGAAGATTCCCACATTCAGTTTATATCCAAAAATATAAACCTCATGTGCTAGATGAATCGGTCTGCTAAAACCGACTGGCAATGTAGGCCAGCGAGCTCATATTAGATTTATCCAGCGCTTTAGTCAATTTCGCGATACGATAAAATTCACATGATCGGCTTGAATAAATTCAGTTAAGTTATTGATTTCACCCATAAGCTCAAATTAAAACCATCGATGGGCTGATTTTGATGCTATGGATCGGTCTAAAATGAACTGCTCTTCTGTAATAAAATAAATGAATAAAATGATTGAATAGATCTTCACCAAACATTCACTTTTTTAAGTGGATCTGAAAAAAAGCCCTGCTGTATCAAACGACACATTCCTGTTCATCATAGGTAGACCTAGCCGTCAGACTTCCCCCAATAACTAAAGCTTAATCAATGAATTAATTAAATGTTGCGTTTTGTAAAAATAATCAAATATAGCGTTGACAGCTCACGGGATACGCAGATAAGCTTATAGGACACAGCAAAATCTGTGTTCAGGCGTAGGAAACCTGATATCATCAGAGAGCGGTAAATAAAAGTCGCTTAGCGGCTATTTTTTTGCCTACTGTTTTAGCAGTCGCTATGGCGGCTTGACAGGACAGCCTTGTGCTGGCCGTACTCTCTGAACGGTATTTCCTACTTCTGTCGAGCTGCCACCATCACCGTAGGAAAGTGATGTTGGTAAGTATTTAAAACTTATCAGAGAAAACGACTATGAACGCTAAATTTCATGGTGCATACACTTGCACATCTAAAAAACAAGCCTCTCAACTGATTGTTGAACTTGGCAAAACCATTTCAAATCCCCAGCGTCAAAGCTTAACCCATCTTTATCAAGCACTCGATACTGCAGACTCCATGCTGACCGAGCTTGAACATGCGCACCAAATTATTCGTCAATGCATGCGCCAGATGAATGATGAACAAATCGCTGAAGTCGCAAAACTCAATCAAAATAATCATACCCCATCGCTCTGGGCATTCCGAACCCATCAACGTCAAAACCTGATTGAACGTGCTGAGCGTCTTTTGGGAGCACGTTATGAAGCATAATCAGCATATTCTGCTGGCTCCCTCTGACTACCCTTTAATTGCTTCGCCTACGCTTGCAAAAGCGTATGGCGTCGCAGCCGCAACTTTCTTGCAAAAGCTGCATTACTGCTTAGAAAAAAGTGATGCTCAAGTCCACAAAGGAAAAAAGTATTGGTTTCATAGCTATGAGCAATGGCAACAAACCCTCGGGATCTATAGTGTCTCCACAATCAAACGGATCGTCGCTAAATTAAAACAGGCAGAGATTTTAGTGATTAAAAAGCTCTCAAAAAATAAATGGCTCCAAACCAATTTTTATTCAATTAACTATAAAAAGTTAGAACAATTGATCCAGCCGAATACTGAAACTCAAGCTCAACCGCAATCGTCTACTCAAACAACGAGGACAACAGATACAAAGTCCATAAGCAGTGTACATCCTGCGGAAAATACGCAAGCTGATACGCTAACACAGTCGATTCAACAGGCTTTTCACACCCTCAAAGATCAAGTGCCTGCACCCACGCAGCCCTTAAGAACAGAGAAATGTTGCGTACAGTCGAAAATTGTCATTTCTGAACATACGACGGCACAAGGATTGAGCCAACCACTCTCCCCGATCGCTACAAGTGAAATACTCAAAAATATGAATATGGATTATCGTCATTTTTATCAAGCGCTGTTGCAGCAGCGCGTTGATATTCATTATGCAGATCAGCGCATCCAATATTTACTCAAACAGCAGAAACACGTGATTCGACATATTGCCTATATCAAACAGCATTTTTCAGGCCAAGATCGCTATAAGTGGTATGCACTTGAGCAATTGCAAATCGACAACTATTTAATCAAGTGAGCAAGTTCATCTTATCCAGATTGAACTTGCTTTTTAGAAACTACTCTTACACTGAGAATCAAAATAAATTAGAAGTCGAAATCATTAGATTTAGGCTTCTGAGCAATATCATTATTTTCATATTGATACTGATTTCTTCTGGACAATTCAAACTGATACTCAGCTTGATGTAATTCATATAAATTCGCTTCTCGAATCTCTTTAACTGTCTGTCTAACCATTTGAATTTTTTCTTGAATATCCGGATCTTTACTATGTAAATAATGGCGAGGTATTTGCGGAACATCTTTTAAATTTGTCCCATTTTTTTGATTATAATCTTCATTCGATAAACATGAGACCTTATTTTCGACGTGGAACTTAATTCCGTAGATCTCCACTTCTTTAATGGGTGCATATTCTTTTAAAAATTTATTTATGACATTTTCTGTGATTTTTCGATAATGATTAATTTGATGACGACCGAGACCAATTACATCTGCTGTTAGTTTCTTGGCACCGCCTCTCTCAGGATTCTTTGGACAGTGTCTTTGAAAATAAAGTTCTGGTGTTCGTTCAATGCCATCATAAATACTTCGCTCTGAATATAATAAATGTAGGTGTGGTTGTTCATAACGCCCATCTAGGGTGGAAACATGATTGTGGATGGCAAAGCTGTAGGGCATCTGATATTGACCGCAGAATTCATATATAAGTTGATTTGATAAATCTATCCGCTGCATATAATTGAGTTCTTTCGGCAGAGCCACGGTAATATGCGTAGATGTCCTCCCCTTCATACTTTCATATTGATCCGCTGCATTCCAAAATACTTCGGGGCAATCAGCTGCCCAGATTGGCATATTGGCTGATGCTGTATATTCAAGCTCTTCAATATCTTGTTTATGCGTTGAAAAATATAATGTTCGCGTAATGTAGTGATAACCGAGTTCTGAAGAATGTCTAAATTTGTCTCTACGCAAATTTTTATGCTGAATTTTTAGTTCTTTCACATTATGACGTAAATCAAAATAATACATATACAAATCCAATTTCAAATAAAGAAAATGGAGCATATAAAATTATTCAAAAATTTTATTCGTTTGATACAGAAAATGAAAAAATAATGCGTTTTTTTATAGAAAATATATCAGCATCATAAATGTATGTACTTTTAACGTGTAACACCCCCCAGTTTTAACGTGTAACAACAGAAATTTTAACGTGTAACACCGAACGAAATTTAAGCAAAAAAACATGTAACAGCCCCAATTTTTAACGTGTAACAGGCGTTTGTGCAATTTTTAGCCACTTCAAGTAAATTTTCGAATATTTAATAAATAATATCATTTAAATACAATCACTTAACTAACTAAAAGTGCTCCGCAGGACGAGCCGTAGTGTTCATTAAAATTTTCTGAAAGAAAATTTTAATGAACACGGAGACGAGATAAAAATCTTTTTTTTGCATTCGCAAAAAATGATTTTTATCCCTCACCACTAACAGTAAAACTAACAGCAAACTAAAAGTGACTAACAGAGAGCAGAAAAAAAAGCAGAACTTTTTTTGAATATTTAAACTTTTCTCAAGTTTTAAAATTGACATGTGATATACATTTTTTATTATTTTAGTGAGAAAATATCACGATGAGTCGTACAGCATTAACAACACAAGAGCATATTAATTCAATCGAATATTTTGCAATGAATAATCCTGCATTCGAAAGTTCACATTATGATGTCATTCAATTAATCGAACAAAAAAAATTAGGGGAACTGAGTGATAAAGAAAAACAATTAATCAGAAAAACGTATCTATATACAAAAAAAAGAAAGACGTATGATAATAAACTTCATTTTATATCCAAAAAAGATCCAAACTCGATCACAAAAATAGAACGCGATATTTTAGATTATAGTTATTTCGGAGAAGTTGTTCCACCAGTGCTTGAACATTATTTTTTAGCTGAAAAAATGTTAGACAATTATATGTCAAAACTACCTGACAATATAAAAATAAAAATTCATCAAAACATCTTGGACAGGGATGATGCTTTAGACAAACAACAAAATATTAAAAAGAGAAATAGAGAGAATCATAAAAAATTCTTTATCGGTGGAACAGTACTTTCTCTTCTTAAATTACATCATATAGATGACGATCCACTTGAGATATTATTTAAGATCATAAAACTTCATCTATTGCAGGATTACTTCAATAAAGAAGTATTCTCAGATACAGAGTTAAGTGAATTTAATATCTCTGATATCGGCAGAGAATTCAACAATAAAAAGAACGCAATTTCTCTCAATTTAAACAACCCATTTAAAATCTATGATGAGTAACCATTAAAAATTAACAGAAAAAGTAGCAAACGTTAATAGCCGACCTGAATTAAGGTCGGCTTAGCAGTGTGCGTTTCTAAAAATTCAATTCTCTTATTTTATTATAATTTTTCTAACAAATCACTTTACAAAACAGAATTATACATTTTACAAAATACCATCTAAATAAACTTAAGATTATTTTACTGATATAATAAATTAAAAAATAAAACTTTTTTTTGTTTTTTAAACTTTTCTCATCTTTTTTTTAAATATTTTGATAATGTGCATATTCGTTTTTTCATTTAATTACCAGCTCACCCTGAAAATGAAAAATTTATCAATTTATGGGAGGATCGATGAACTTCAAAATTCGGTTTGAATTATCTGAATATGTAAAAAAAGTACAAGCTAATGGTAGCTGCACTTTTTCTGGTAACAGTACGAAAAATTCACTTAGATTTATATTTAAAAAGCACAATTTAAAAGCTAATACAGTTTACCCGTCATTTGATGAAGAATACATGAATCACCAAGAGTCTTATCCTCTAGATATGAAGGTGGTGGGATGAGCACAGAGGATGCAAGATGATTGAGATTGATCGCAGAATTCGAGCTAAAGAATTTATGCAACTCCTATCCATTGGAAAAGATAAATTCTATAACATGATTAATACTGGGGATATTCAGCAACCAATTAGACTTTCTGATAAAGATGTTTTTTGGTATTCCTCGTACGTTAAGAATAAAGTTGAGGAGCATAAGCCTAAATCTGATATAGTACCCCACAATTAGTGGTCATTTTATTCCTAATTTCTCCGCTATCTCTCCCAGAGCGGGTACTTAAACGGGTAAGTAGGAAACCACATCAAAATTAATTTATATATTTTAGTAGGTTATAATGAAAATCGTCATCCTGAATAAGCCCTATGACGTCCTCTCCCAGTTCCGTAAAGATGAAGCACATATGACGATGTCTGACTTTGTCAGCGACTCTACTTTGCGCTTGGCTGGTCGTTTGGATATGGACTCTGAAGGCTTGGTATTTTTAACCGACCATGGTGGTTTGAACCAATACATCACCAACCCTGCCAATAAAAAATTTAAAACGTATTTGGTTCAGGTCGATGGTGATGTAACTGAAGAAGCCCTTGAGCAGTTGCGTAAAGGCGTGGAACTGAAAGATGGTATAACTTTACCTGCTGAAGCATCTAAAGTTGAACAACCTGAGTGGTTATGGGAGCGAGATCCTCCTGTACGTTTCCGTGCGTCTGTGCCGACTTCTTGGGTCGAAATTTCAATTTGTGAAGGCCGTAACCGTCAAGTACGTCGTATGACTGCTGCTGTAGGTTTTCCAACCTTACGTTTAATCCGTACTAAAATTGGTGCAATTGATTTGGTTCAAATGGGTTTACAACCAGGTGAATCCAAAGAAATCGAACCACTTTTATACCCTGACTTTCAAAACATTCCTGCGGAAGAACCTTACCGTTCACGCTCTTATGTGAAAAAACCGGGTGGTACAGGCGGTAAGCCTATGGTTCGTAAGAACAAAGATGGCTCTGTGAAAAAGTCAGGTACAAAGCGTATTTGGCAAATGGATGATAGTGAGAAACCAAAGCGTAAAACCAATGGTACTACTCGTCCAAATACAAAAGCGCCACGCGGTCGCGGACGTAATGGACGTTAAAAATTAAGTATTTTAAAGCCCACGTCAGTGGGCTTTTACTTCAGAGGAACTTCTCTTTGTAAAATAAATTTATCACTTACAGATTTATTTTTTTCTTCATAATGCACAACCAACGATAAATACATTAAAGAGTTTCTAACAAGTCTCGCTATGTGCATTACACACTCTTCAAATTCCGAAAAAGGCATTTCGAAAATATACTTAGATTTTATCTCTTTTTCTTTTATGTAATTTATAACTTCTATATATTCATCAGAACTCTGAAGGTTTTTCTTCTCCAACTCCTCTTTTTTCTCTAATAACTCTTGATACCAAAACACTTCACTAGAATTATACTTTGTATTTAATTCATAGCCAAAATCATCAATCACTCGAAAAGACCTATGCTCCAAATGGTTCCTAATTTTTGCTAATCGATGTTTTTCTAAATTTGCAAGATTTTCCATCTTATTCATATTTTCAATGGAATCTCTGTTTTTCCCTTTCGGTTCAGTCTCAATCTCTTTTAATATATAAAATAAAGCATGCAAGAAATAGTTTTTAGATTCAAAAAATCTACCACGAATCTTATCTAATTTTCCTTCATAAAATATTCCTTTAATGCTAATCTCATGATCTTTAATAGATAAATCAAAATACTTTGCAATAAAATATGAAATCTTATCAAAAATTGAATATAAAATCCTAAATGCAGATTTCATATGTGAAGTCTTTAAATTATCTAGAGCATGCAATGTATCGTAAATATGTGAATAAGTCCTGTTATAAAAATGCTCAGAATCCCCCTTTAGTTCAGAAGGGCTTTGTTGCATAAATATGTAAGCATCTGATTTAAATAAATTTAATTTTGGATCAAAAAATAATCAAAACTTTTAAAATCATATAGTTATGAAATCTTTGTGCAACAAAGCCGGTTGATACTATACTTTCTACATGAATTCCAACTGAGTTACAAATTCTTCCTCGGTAAAATATATAGTATTTAGTTATAAAAAAAAGCCGATGCATTCGCATCGGCTTTTTTCACTTCATCGGTAAATTTACCGATTTAGTTTTGACTTAGATCTCTTCAAGTGCAGCATTCAAAGTCTCGCTTGGACGCATTACAGCATTTACTTTAGCTGTATCTACAGCATAGTAACCACCGATGTCAGCAGCTCGACCTTGAACTTGAGCAAGTTCAGCAATGATCTTGTCTTCGTTTTCAGCAAGTGCTTTCGCAAGTGGAGCAAACTTCGCTTTCAACTCAGCGTCTTCATCTTGCGCAGTAAGCGCTTCAGCCCAGAACTTCGCTAAGTAGAAGTGGCTGCCACGGTTATCTAACTCGCCAGTACGACGTGATGGAGACTTGTCGTTATCAAGTAATTTGCCAGTCGCTTGGTCTAAAGTCTTCGCAAGAAGTTTCGCCTGAGCGTTATCTTCTTTAATGCCTAGCTCTTCTAAAGAAACCGCTAACGCCAAGAACTCACCTAAAGAATCCCAACGCAAGTGGTTTTCTTCTACAAGCTGCTGTACGTGTTTAGGTGCTGAACCACCCGCACCAGTTTCGTACATACCACCGCCCGCCATTAACGGAACGATAGACAACATTTTCGCTGAAGTACCCAATTCCATAATTGGGAACAAGTCAGTCAGGTAGTCACGTAGGATGTTACCCGTTACAGAAATCGTATCTAGGCCACGCGCTACACGTTCAAGTGTATAACGCATTGCACGTACTTGAGACATGATCTGAATATCTAAACCAGCAGTGTCGTGGTCTTTCAAGTATTTTTGTACTTTCTTGATCACTTCATTTTCGTGCGGACGGTATGGGTCTAACCAGAAGATTGCTGGCATACCCGAGTTACGAGCACGGTTTACTGCAAGTTTTACCCAATCTTGAATCGGTGCATCTTTCACCTGACACATACGCCAGATGTCGCCTTCCTCAACATTTTGAGTCATCAACACTTCACCAGTTTCTAGGTCAGTGATGTTTGCAACACCCGCTTCAGACATTTCGAAAGTTTTGTCGTGCGAACCGTATTCTTCAGCTTTCTGCGCCATCAAACCAACGTTAGGCACAGTACCCATCGTACGTGGATCGAAGTTACCGTTCCACTTACAGAAATTGATCATTTCTTGGTAAATACGTGCAAAAGTTGACTCAGGCATTACTGCTTTGCAGTCATAAGGTTTGCCGTCAGCGCCCCACATTTTACCGCCACCACGAATCATTGCAGGCATTGAAGCATCTACAATTACGTCGTTTGGTGAATGGAAGTTTGTGATGCCTTTCGCCGAATCAACCATTGCAAGTGCAGGACGGTGTTCTTGGCAAGCGTGTAAGTCTTCAATGATTTCTTCACGTAAAGATGTCGGTAAAGTTGCGATCTTCTCGTAAAGACCAGCCATACCGTTGTTTACGTTAATGCCTAGCTCATCGAACAATTTACCGTGTTTTTCAAAAGCATCTTTGTAGTAAATTTTCACACAGTGACCGAAAACGATCGGGTGTGAAACTTTCATCATGGTTGCTTTAACGTGTAAAGAGAACAAAATGCCCGCTTCTTTACAATCATCAAGTTCTTTTTCATAGAAATCGCAAAGCGCTTTCTTGCTCATGAACATTGAGTCGATGATTTCGCCGTCTTGGAGTGCAACTTTTGACTTCAGAACAATCGTTTCACCAGACTTGGTGATGAGTTCCATTTTCACATTACGTGCGCGGTCTAAAGTCATCGATTTTTCACCATGGTAGAAGTCGCCTTCATCCATGTGAGAAACGTGAGTTTGAGACCATTGCTTCCACTCGCTCATAGAGTGCGGGTGTTTTTTCGCATAGTTTTTCACTGCAGCTGGTGCACGACGGTCAGAGTTACCTTCACGCAATACAGGGTTTACAGCTGAACCAAGACATTTGCCATAGCGTGCTTTAAGCGCTTTTTCGTCTTCAGTGGTTGGGTTTTCAGGATAGTCAGGAATCGCGTAGCCTTTTGATTGAAGCTCTTTGATACATGCTGTTAACTGAGCAACAGAGGCACTAATATTCGGGAGTTTGATGATATTAGTATCTGGATCTTGGGTAAGACGACCTAGTTCTGCAAGATTGTCTGGGACTTTTTGCTCTTCTTTTAGGTATTCAGAGAATTCTGCGAGAACACGTGCGGCAACAGAGATATCAGTTTTAATGATCTCTACACCAGCAGGTTTAGTAAAGGTCTCAATGATCGGCAGTAGCGAATAAGTCGCTAGCAATGGCGCCTCGTCGGTCAGTGTGTAAATGATGGTTGACTTTCCACCAGCCATATATAGCCCCTTGCGTTAGATTGAGTTTTTTAGGGTGATGAGCTTCTGGCTCAACCCCTGCGAACCGATGTGCTTGAATAAAACCCTGAAAGTATCGTCCCTCAGGGCTTTCCAGTCAACGTAATATCCAGTGATAACGACATTTCGCCAGAAAATACCACTACAGCCTTCGTTTTTCAAAATCACGTCTTTCCACAAGGCTTTAGCTTTTGCTTAGCAAATAAACAAATTTTTTAGCGAAATGTGTTATTTACCTCATTTAAGCCACAACAACAGATAGTTTTCACATAATACAGTCTTCAAATCGTTTTACAGTCTTGTAGCCATATATCCATAAAAATAGCTTTTCTCACCGCTAAATTTAAATCGGCAGAGCCATTCAACATGCCGCAGCTTAAATATTGATAAATAAACCCTCTACGCGTACTCCTCAATTTTTACATTTTTAAACCTATGATTTTTATATGGTTGGTTAAACTGAATCTTTTTCCTGCAACGGTAAGGGTCAATTCAATGCTAAAAATGCTGCTTCCGCTCATTGGACTTGGTTTTTCTTCTTGGTGTTTTGCTCAAAATCCATTGAGCGTCCATGTGCTGAATTTGGAAAATGGTCTCCCTTCTGCCAATGTCAAAGTGACACTTGAAGCCCAACAAAATGATAAATGGACAGAAATCAGCTCAAGCACGACCGATGACCAAGGTCGAATCAACGATTTATATCCCAAAGATACGGCCTTACAAAAAGGTGTATACAAAGTTACCTTTAAAACGGGTGATTGGTTTCGCCAAAAAAATCAGCGCTCATTCTTTCCTGAAGTGCCCGTGGTATTTGTAATTGATGGCTCATTAGATCATTACCATATTCCTCTATTAATTAGCCAATATGGCTATTCCACTTATCGTGGTAGTTAATGCACATAAATAAGCGCATAAAAAACCGATGCCTAAGCATCGGTTTTCTATCTCAACAGAATGACAAATAAAGTGGCTTAGGGACTAAGCCTTGAACCACTTCTCTGCTTTTGCTTGGTCTTCAACTTTCAATTCAACTTCAGTCAGCTCTGAGCCAGAAGCTTTTACGTCAAAGCTCATCAACTCATCACGGCGGAATGCCAATATGCTATACGAGCCTTCTTGTTTGGCATACTTTTCTACCAGTTTCATCGTTGCTTTGAGACCATCAATCGCAATGATCACATCATGGGCAGAAAGGCCAGCTTGAGCAGCAGCACCATCACGACGTGCGCTTTGTACCAACACGCCTTCTGGCTTCTCTACAAGCTTTAAACCTAGCGGTAATGACTTATCATTTTTCAGGCTATAACTTAAACCAAACTCAGGGAAAAGTTGATCCAGCGGTAACTCATCTGTGGTGTTAATTAAGTGATTAATTTGCTCAATCCAGTTATCACCCGTCAGTTCATTACACAACTCAACAATTGTACGCTCATGTACTTGTATGCCCTTTTGCGCGTTCTCATAAAGTTTACGCATAAGCGCGTCCAAGCTTGAACCACGTAAGCGCAAACCTAAGTCTAAACATAGGGCAACCAAACAACCTTTGTTGTAATAGCTGGTGCCTGCATTGTTCGAGTTTTCATCCTGACGGTAAAATTTCACCCATGCATCGAAGCTAGACTCAGACACAGACTGAACAAAACGACCCGGATTTTGCAAATAGCGATCAATCTGAGTTTTGAGTAGTTTGATATATGAGGCTTGGGAAATCACACCACTACGTAGCAAAATCAAGTCATCATAATAAGACGTGAAACCTTCAAAAATCCAAAGCAAAGAGGTATAGCCTTCTTTATTTAGATCATAATTGACAAAGTTTTCAGGACGAATGAATTTGACCAACCATGAGTGGAAGTATTCATGACTACATAAACCTAAGAAACGTTGATAGTCTTCAGACGGCTCTTCAGGCTCATTGGCTTTTGGTAAGTCTTCACGTGGACTAATCAAACTGGTTGAATTTGGATGCTCCAAACCACCATAGCTATTTGCTGTTGCCATCGTCATAAAGGTGTAGTTTGCAAATGGCGCTGAGCCAAACATTGATATTTCTGTTGCACAGATTTTTTCAATGTCTTGCTGCATACGTGCAGCATTCATGGCATGTTTACCTGACACCACAAACTCGTGTGGAATGCCATTGGCTTCAAAACCAAAACGCGTCTGCTCTGCTAACTCAAATGGTGCATCAATCAGCTCGGCATAGTTTTTGGCTTTTAAGGTAAAACGACCTTTAACGAGGCTTTTTGAAGCCATACCAGTAGCCAATTGGAAGTGTTTCAGCTCATCAGGAAGGAACAGTTCAACTTCAACTGCTTTGTCCTCTTGACCCTCCAAACCTAAGCAAGCACATGCAGGGTTTACATATAAACGGGTTTGATCTACATACGCACCGCGCACCGACAGATCATAGGCATAGACATCATACTCTACCGTAATCAGTTCATGGTCGGTATTAAAAAGACGCCATTTATTCTTTTCAAATTTTTGAATTTCTAACAAACGCCCTTCTTCATCATAAGCACGAACCGATTCTATATGCTTTGAAAACTCGCGAATGAGGTAACTACCCGGAATCCAAGTCGGTAATGAAAGTACCTGTGTTGGGTCTGCTACAAAACGTAAAGTCACGTGTATAAGGTGCTGACGATAATCGTCAAATTCGATCTGATAATGCAACATAATGGGCGATACAAAATAAAATGAAATGAGTTATAACTTAGCTTAGCATTATTTACGCCAGTTTTGCGTCACAGTCACATTTGTCTGCATTTTTGACTGGTCATTGAGGAAAAAAAGGCATAGCATTTGCAGCTGTTTTAGGTTTAAAAGTCACGGAATGGCTTGGTTAGGGAATTTCATTGAAAGCTGTCATCTACTTCATCGCTACACTCTTCGCCTTATGTTCAAGTTTTACTCAAGCGGCATTGCTCAATATTGTTCCTGAAACAGTTGAAGCTCAAGCTTGGACAGTTTTTGACAGCCAATCGGGGCAAGTCATTGCAGAGCATAATAGTCATGTTCAACGTGCACCCGCTTCGCTCACCAAAATGATGGTGGCGTATATTGCACTCAAAGAAATCAATGCAGGAAAGCTCAATAAGAGCGAAATTCTTACCGCGACACCTGTGGTCAGTACTGTGATGTGGGATGAGTCCCAAATGTACTTAAAACAAGGCGAACAGATTTCTGTGGATCAGCTTCTAGCTGGTTTAGTGGTTATGTCTGCCAACGACGCAGCAGTGACTTTAGCGGAACGCATCTCAGGTGATATTCCAAACTTTGTTGCACGAATGAACCAAGAAGCCAAAGCGCTGGGAATGACTGAAACGCATTTTCAAAACCCTGCGGGTATCACCATGCCAGAGCACTATTCAACCGCACATGATTTAGCGCTATTAGGCCAAGCCTTGGTGAATGAAACGCCAGACTATTTATACTATTCAAAACAGCAAAGTTTTAGCTACAACCAACGCTTTCACCGTGCAACCAATGTTCTGTTAAAACAAGACCCGACAGTAGATGGCTTAAAAACAGGTTATACCAAAGCAGCGGGATACAATTTAGCGCTGACAGCAAACCGCCCGACCATGAACCCCGATAATCCAAACCGTCGTTTGGTTGTCATCGTTTTAGGTACAGAAAGTGCTGCAAAACGCGCTGAAGTTGCACACAACCTCATGAATTTGTCTTATACCTATACTCGCAATGAAGTTGCACTGAAAGATAAGCAAATTATCGCAGAACTGCCTGTAGTCAAATCGACATTGAAAATGTTCAAAGTGGAAAGTAAGCAACCGAAAATTGTGACCACATCATTGTACGAGCAACCCTACGCTATTGACTTACATGCCTTTGACCAGACCAACCAACGCATTATGCTCAATACAGGCAATGGCACTATTCAACGCATTGATCCATTAGAGTCTACAAAAACGCATTTCAATATTGAAGTGTTACAAAACAAGCTGACCGCTCCGCTGGCGGAAGTGATGCAACTGGCAAAAGTTCAGGTTTATCAAAACAATCAGCTCATTCAAACGTTCACCATTGAAGAAGATGTACAAATTGAAGAAGCCAATATTTTCCAACGACTAATGTTTTGGTTCAAAAGCTTGTTTCCATTTTTATCAAGTGATGAACCTAAAGTAAAAACCTATACACTCGGTTAAGTTCGAGCAGTATCCCGAGTTTTATACTTTATGTAACTTGTAAGACAATCTAATTATCAATAAATCAAGAAGATGGCATATTCAATGTCATCTTCTTTTTTTTAATAATAAATAGGTTGCTTTATATGGCTGTACAAACAGAACAAGTGCCACACCATATTGTTATTATTGGCGGTGGTGCTGGTGGTCTAGAGTTAGCAACGCAACTCGGTGACAGCTTCGCAAAATCCAAGTGGGTTAAAATCACCCTCGTCGATCAAAACCTCACCCACATCTGGAAACCCTTACTCCACGAAATTGCGGCAGGTACACTCAACCCAAGTGTTGAAGAAATTAATTATTTTGCACATGCTTCTAAGCATCATTATGAGTTTGTTTTGGGTCGTTTTGTCGGCTTAAACCAAGAACATAAACAAGTAAAACTTGAAGCACGCCAATATGCCAAACAAAGCACGGAAACCACGCAGTTTGAACTCCACTACGACACCTTAGTCCTAGCAGTCGGTTCGACCTCTAACGACTTTGCGACCGAAGGCGCTAAACATTACTGCCACTTCCTCGACAGTCGCCAGCAAGCTGAAATTTTCCAGCAAGACCTTCTACATTTGTATTTGGATGCACAAAACCGCCCCGAAACACGCGCACTCAATATTGCGATTATTGGTGCAGGTGCCACAGGGGTCGAGCTTGCAGCCGAATTGATCCATGCGAAAAGTACCTTTTTTAAATACGGTCTCAATAAAATTGACCCAAATAAAGTCAAAGTGACCTTGATTGAAGCAGCGGATCGTATTCTTCCCGCCCTATCCACCAAAATGGCAAATCACACACATACCCAATTGGAAAAACTTGGCGTTGAAGTCCTCACCCATCACCGTGTTGCCAAGTTAGACAAAGACCATGTCTATTTTGCTGACGGCTCACAAATCGATGCCGATCTAAAAGTTTGGGCGGCAGGCATCAAAGCGCCTGTCGTTTTAAATGCACTTAAAGGCTTTGAAAAAGATACGATTGGCCGTCTTAAAGTCTATGCTACTTTGCAAACCCGTTCCGACCCCAACATTTTTGCCTTTGGTGATTGCGCCCACTGCCAACCCGCGGCCGATGAACCAGTCCTTGGCCCACGTGCTCAAGTGGCCAGCCAACAAGCAGCCTTTTTGCTTCGAGCGCTCAAAGCGCGCATTCGTGGTCAGTCTTTGCCGATGTTTAAATTTTCTGACAAAGGCTCTTTGGTTTCCCTCAGTCAATACAAAGCTGTGGGCGAACTCCTGGGCCAAGTCAATGTGCAAGGCGTGCTGGCAAAAACCATGTATGTTTCTTTATATCGACTCCATCAGGCCACCTTACATGGCTATACCCAAGCTGGGCTGATGACCGCAAAAGACCTGATGAATAAAAAAGTCGGTCCGAAAATAAAATTGCATTGAAATCTAAAAATGCGTCCCCACTAATAAAAAAACGCCATAAGAACGTGGAAAATGCAGTTTTTTTGCTAAATTTAGTCTACAAAAGCTGCTTTTCACTTTATGATATACCCCTTAAATTCTAAATGAATGGACGAAAAACATGACTGCTATCGCAAATGATCACGTGGTTTCTTTCAACTACAAATTGACTAACGCTGAAGGCGAAACGCTAGACCAATCACAAGGTGAACCACTTGCATATTTGCACGGAGCAGGTAACATCATCCCAGGTTTAGAAAATGCATTGCTAGGCAAAACTGTAGGTGAAAAATTCACTGTTACTGTTCCTGCTGCTGAAGGTTATGGCGAATACAACCCTGAACTCGTTCAAGAAGTTCCAGCGCAAATGTTCCAAGGCGTAGACAACATCCAAGCCGGTATGCAGTTCCAAGCTCAAACTGATGATGGCGTTCAAATCGTAACTGTAAAAGCAGTTGAAGGCGAAAACGTAATTGTTGATGCGAACTTCCCACTTGCTGGTCAAGATTTAACTTTCGAAGTTGAAATCGTAGAAATCCGCGATGCAACTGAAGAAGAATTACAGCACGGCCATGCGCACGGTGCTGGTGGTCACCACCACTAAGATTTAACATCTTAGAAAAAAGGGCGAAAGTTAAACTTTTGCCCTTTTTTTATTTTTGAATACTTAGTCATTCGCGACGTATTTGAAAATCTGTAAATGTTTGCTGTTCTGAAGCAAGTTCTATGATGAACACATCCGTGACTACCGCATGAGTTGGCCCGACTTTAGCGCAATTCACCAGTTCGGCAACCACACCATCATGACCCAAAAGCAACGCTTCAACTGCACCTGAAGCCAGATTCTGTACATAACCCTTTAAACCTAAAGCAACAGCATATTGTGCAAACCAACGTCGATATCCAACACCCTGAACTTTTCCCGATATGGTCAGTTTTACTGCTTTCATACTGTATGCTCTCGATTCACGACCGTATAAATAGCCTGACTCATTTGCTGTGCTTGTAAACCACGCTCACCTTGTTGAGCCAAAAGATCGCCTGCTTGGGCATGTAAGGTCACAATTTGATGTAACGCAATGTCATCTTGCAACTGTGCTTTTAAACTGGCAATCATGCCTGCCAATACATCACCCATTCCACCTGTCCCCATCCCCGGATTACCTGCGGTACAAATCCAAAGTTGCGTATCTAAAATCAAGCTTCCCGAACCTTTCAGCACCCATTGCCCTGCATATTTTTCTTGTAAGGCATAAATAGCTGCAATACGGTCGAACTCCACCGCTGAGGTACTGATACCGAGCAAAGTTGCGGCCTCGCCAGGATGCGGTGTTGCGTACACCTGTTTACCAAGCTTTACTGGCTTTGAGGATAAAAACCATAAAGCATCTGCATCTAATACCACCTGCAAAGCACTGGTCTGAATGAGTGGAAACCATGCTTCAAACTGCTGCTGAGCCCATGCATCTCTTCCCAAGCCCATGCCAAAACTGACTGCATCCACATGTGCCACCAATGCTTCACGCTCTTGGAGCGACATTTGGTTAATATCGCGCAGCATAATATTGGGTGCACGAGCTAAAATTGCAGTATGGTGTTTTGCATCACATACCACGGTCACCTTGCCAGCACCCGCATGAAAGGCAGCTTCAGCGGCTAACATCACCGCACCACCCATCTGTGTATGTCCCCCAATCACCAGTACATGCCCATAACTTCCTTTATGTCCAAAGGCTTGACGTGGTACAAGGTGCACATACTGTGGAGCAAGTGAAGCTAAAGGTTTTAAAGCACTGTCTACAGGAAGTAGCGAAATAAGCTCAACGACTCCTGCATAAGCTTTACCCTGCCCAGTAAATAAACCCGCCTTTAAGCCCAGAGCCGTAAAGGTATAATCGGCGACAACTGCACAAGGTAAAGCTTGTCCCGTGTTGGCCTGCAAACCACTTGGAATATCAACCGCAATTTTTAAACCTGTTTGTCTATTAATCTGCTGAATCACTGCCTGCCAGTCTGAACTGAGTTCACGGTTTAACCCAATGCCAAACAAAGCATCAATATAGGCATCATAAGGGTGTTGAAAAGCAAAACCGGTATGAATAATTATCCCCTGTTGCACAGCTGCTGCATGTGCTTGTTGCAGTGAAGTAGACTCTCCCAAAGCAGCTGCATAAATTTCAACGTCATAACCTTGCGCGGCTAGATACGATGCAATCAAGTAACCATCACCTGCATTGTTGCCTTGACCACAACATACTGCGATGCTTTTGACCTGCTGCTGTTTAAGCCTAGGCAGCATATGTTCAGTTGTTGACCATGCGACTTGTTGCATCAACCCATAAGCACTATTTTGCTGCGCGAACCAACGCCCTTCCCATGCTTGAATCTCGCTGCTGTGGTACACTTGCTGATGCATGATTTTTCCTTTGTTCTTGGTTATGACAACATCCACATCTTCCTCAAAAACCCCTGTAGATCAATATGATCCAGAGCAGCTTAAGGCTTGGATTAAAGCTGAAGCACTGGCTTTGGGGTTTTCTGATTGTGTCATCGCCAAACCAGATGCTCAAGCTGAATTGCCGCGTTTTAAAAAATATTTAGAACTTGGTTATCATGGTGACATGCATTTTCTTGCTGAAAACTTAGAAAAACGCGCAGATCCAACACTGCTTGTTCCGGGCACCAAAAGCATTATTTGTGTGCGTATGGATTATTTAGTTGCCGTTCCTGAACCACGTCTTGTGCCTTTTGCACCAAATAGCGCCATCATTGCGCGTTATGCACGCGGACGTGACTATCACAAAGTCATGCGTGGGCGTTTAAAGACCCTTTCTCAGAAAATCAAAGCCAAAGTTGGCGATTTTGAATCTCGCCCATTTGCAGACTCAGCACCCATTTTTGAAAAATCATTGGCTGAAAATGCGGGCATGGGCTGGGTCGGTAAACACACCTTACTCATTCATAAAACATCAGGCTCATTTTTTGTTTTGGGTGAGCTGTTTACCTCTTTAGAGCTACCTTTTGACCAAGCCACCACCAAACACTGTGGTTCATGTAGCGCGTGTATTGATATTTGCCCGACCCAAGCCATTGTTGAGCCTTATTTATTAGATGCGCGTAAATGCATTGCCTATTTAACTATTGAGTTTCAAGGCATTATTCCTCTAGAGCTGCGCCGCGGTATTGGTAACCGTGTGTTTGGTTGCGATGATTGCCAGCTCATTTGCCCGTGGAATAGCTTTGCCAAAACCACACCAATTGATGATTTTAACCCGCGTCATAGCTTGGATGACATTCAACTGATTGACCTTTGGCAATGGGATGAAAACACCTTTATGGCAAATACAGAAGGGAGTCCCCTACGTCGTACAGGCTACCAAAGCTTTATGCGTAACGTCGCGATTGGTCTAGGTAATGCACCATTTTCAGATGAAATATTGCAGCAATTACAAGCTTCTCGCCCAGAGCTTAACGATATTGTGCAAGTCCATATTGACTGGGCCATCCAAGAGCAGCTGATGAAAAAGCACTAAAACTTGCTTCAAACAGACTCAATCAATAAAAGTTCAATCAAACAGCCATTTGCTTGCATAATTTTATTTATTTTATCTATTTAGCTGCATTTTCAGTGTAACTCAAAATCCAAATAAATAGAATTTTGCGGCCAAATTTCCGAAAAAACGCTCAACTTTGCAACTATTTTTACAATCTCATAAAAAGATAAAATTAAAAACATAATCGGGAGATACTATTAAAACTGAGCAATAATGCCTTTTAAGTTGGCACGTTAAATGTATGATGTATACAAGTTAGAATTAAAAATGGATCGCCATTATGAACCTACGCAATGATTGGACGCGTGAAGAAATCGAAGCTTTGTATGATCAGCCCTTTCTTGATCTCGTCTTTCAAGCGCAGACCGTACATCGCCAACATTTCCAAGCCAACACCATTCAAGTCAGTACTTTATTGTCAATTAAAACAGGAAAATGTCCTGAAGACTGTAAGTACTGCTCTCAGTCAGCACGTTATGACTCAAAACTTGAAGCCGAAAAGCGAATTGCTGTAGACAAAGTGATTTCAGAAGCTAAAGAAGCTTTAGCCTCAGGCTCATCCCGTTTTTGTATGGGCGCGGCTTGGCGTAACCCACATGAACGTGACATGCCTTATGTACTAGAAATGGTTAAAGAGGTGAAAGCACTTGGTTTAGAGACTTGCATGACTTTAGGGATGCTGAATGAGTCTCAAGCTGGGCGTTTAAAAGATGCAGGTTTAGATTATTACAACCATAACCTCGACACTTCACGCGAGTATTATTCACATATTATTAGCACACGTACCTTTGACGACCGTTTAAATACCTTAGAATATGTCCGTCAAGCAGGCATGAAAGTGTGTAGCGGTGGTATTGTTGGTCTAGGTGAAAAGAAAGAAGACCGTATTGGTTTATTGCAAGAGCTTGCAACGATGCCTATTCACCCAGAATCTGTGCCAATCAACATGTTAGTTCCAATTGAAGGCACGCCACTGGCAGATGTTGAAAAACTCGATGTGACGGAATGGATTCGCACCATTGCTGTTGCGCGCATTATCATGCCGCACAGTTATATCCGCCTATCTGCAGGTCGTGAAGCACTTTCTGACTCAGACCAAGCACTTGCATTTATGGCGGGTGCAAATTCGTTGTTCTCGGGTGAGAAATTACTGACCACACCAAATGCAGGCGAAGGTAAAGACCGCCAACTGTTCACCAAATTAGGTTTAGTGGCAGAAAAGCCAAAACCAACAGTGGCAGACCTTAGCTTAGATGCCATGGCAAGCTAATACCTAAGAGCTGCTAAGCACAAAAAAGCCCCTTATTTCAATATGGGGCTTTTTTAATGTCTATCTATTTAACCTTCAGGCGACTGAGCAAAATTATGCGCAGTAATTAGAATACCATAACTGGCATTCAGATAATCGCCTTGGAATATCTCATCTTCACCATTGGCATGGCGTACCGTTAAGGTTTGGCAAATCGCGTCATAGTGAAAAGAATTAAAACACTCTTGATGCTGACACAGCCAGCTTAAGGTATCACTCAGATTATCATCGACAATATAAGTCTGTGCTTGAAAATTTTTAGTCATCATCTGTATATGCTAAACACTGTGATTCGTCTATTGTAAGCCGTTCTGCGTCGATTCAGCCAAACCAAGCCATAAAAAATACAGGCATTAAAAAGTGAGCCTACGCTCACTTTTCCTTAAGATGATTAGTCGGTTTTAGAATTACCGCACTTTCGGCATTCCATATGCTCCCCTATTTCAGTCATTTGTTCATATTCATAAACGTGGATGCAAAATAATTTTTTAAACAACTGAAGCATTTTTAACTCCTGTAAGTGATTTTTTAAAAATTCGCTTCTTAAAATAGGTATATCTTCCTGAAATACCCACAACTGATATCTTATGAGCTATACACAGTTTTAAACATACTTTTTATAAATTTCAAGTGCCTTTTGTCGAATAACAACATAAAGTGATAAATGGTCATTTACTTTTTTAAATGATGCTTTTTATTTACTTGTCGTTCTACCTCACATCGCTGTTAAAAATGCGGCTGAGAATGAAACAATGCTTGATTTAAATTTGGATCAAGCTAGGATAAAAATACAATCAATGCTTAAAACAGATGTTTCGAGCAACCAATAAAGAGTTTGATAAAAAGCAACGATAAGGATATTTATACATGCTTGGACGTATGATGTTTCAACCGCTATTAATTAGCAATCTTATTAATCACGCAGAACGCTACCATGCGGATACAGCTATTATTTCTAAAAATACAGATGGAAGTATCACTGAAACTAACTGGGCCAAAGTCGCAGCCAATTCTAAGCGATTTGCCAATGTACTCGCAGGCTTAGGGCTTTCGCAAAGTGACCGCGTGGCGACCATCGCATGGAACAACCATCGTCACCTAGAATCTTGGTATGCGATCTCTGGCAGTGGTTATATTTGCCATACTATCAACCCACGTTTATTTCCAGAACAACTGATTTTTATTATCAATGATGCCCAAGACCGCGTGGTGTTATTTGATAAAACCTTTGCACCACTGATTGCTGCAGTAAAAGCACATTTACCCCATGTAGAACACTTTATTTGTTTAGATGCTGCAGATGACGCTATTACAGAAAAAATTGCCGATGTAAAATTTTATGATGACTTGGTCAGCAAAGAGTCTGAACAATTCGCATGGCCAAGCTTTGATGAGCAAACAGCAAGCTCTTTGTGCTATACCTCGGGCACAACTGGAAATCCAAAAGGCGTGCTATATAGCCACCGTTCTACCATATTGCATAGTTTTGCCATCAGCCTACCCGATTCTCTTAATCTATCTGCAAATGACATTATGTTGCCTGTAGTGCCCATGTTTCATGTCAATGCTTGGGGTACGCCTTATGCAGCAGCTATGGTCGGTTGTACCGTTGTATTGCCTGGGCCAGGCTTAGATGGGCCAAGTTTAGTGAACATGATTGACACCTATAAAGTCACTGTGGCTTTGGGTGTGCCCACCATTTGGCAAGGTTTACTGGCAGCAGCCAAACAAACAGGCAGCCAGCTGGCAAGTATGGACCGTAACGTTGTTGGTGGTTCTGCATGTCCACCATCCATGTTAGCGGCCTTTAAAAATGACTATAACTGCGACACCATCCATGCATGGGGTATGACCGAAACCAGTCCACTCGGTTCTGCCAACCAACTTAAAGCCAAACATCAACAACTCTCTGAACAAGAGCGTTTCAAGCTACGTCTTTCTCAAGGCCGTCCGCCTTTTGGCGTGGATTTACGTCTTACCGATGAAGAAAAAGGCAGCAACGAAATTGCCCGCGATGGTGAACAAATTGGAAATCTACAAATTAAAGGGCACTGGATTATTGACAGTTACTTTGGTAAAGATGAATCCGCACTCACGACCGATGGCTGGTTTGACACAGGTGATATTGCAACCTTAGATGAAGACGGCTTCTTATGCATCAGTGACCGCTCTAAAGATTTAATTAAGTCTGGCGGCGAATGGATTTCATCGGTTGAACTTGAGAACCTTGCGATGGGACATTCAGACATTCTTATGGCAGCCGTTATTGCAGCTGAACATCCAAAATGGGATAAGCGTCCTATTGTCATCGCTGTGAAGAAACCCGATAGCACGGTCACTGAACAAGGTGTCTTAGACTACTATACGGACAAAATTGCGAAATGGCAGATCCCTGACCGTGTGATCTTTGTCGACAGTATTCCACTGAGCGGTACGGGTAAAATGCTAAAACGTGAACTCCGTGCTCAATATGGCCAAGTACTACTGGAACAAAATCCTGTTTAACGTTGTTTAAAATAAAAAGCCTGATCATATGGTCAGGCTTTTCTTTATGTTCGGATAGTTTAAATACCATCAATACAATTTATTTGAAAGCACGTCTAATAAAGACGCTTTAAAGACCTCACCATGCTTTAGATTTGGATAGATTAAAAATTTAGACTCTATGCCCTGCTGATCGAATATAGACAAAATTTCTCTATTTTTATTGATGCCATTTGCATCAAAATTAGCACTTTGCTGTGTTCCACTATGTGTTAAAAGATCACCTTCCATCAGCCATACATGTTTTTGTGGCTCTTTGACTAATTTTACTGTTCTAATTTTTTGCATCATGCGCTCATCTGCCCAAGAAAGTGATGGACTTGCAGCAAAGAAATGGCTGAAATAACGACCATCGAGCAAGCTATCAAGCACAAAAAGCCCTCCATAGGAATGCCCCCATAACGCTCTTTTTTGCGCATCCAGCTTTACATTCTGCTCAACCCAAGGAGCGATGTCCTTCAAAATCACATTTCTAAAATCAGCACTTCCCCCGCTCATTCGCTCTGGATTTCGTGGATCTTGGGCGGGTTTTCCAGTTAATAAATCTGCTGGAGTATAGTCAAGTGAACGAAGAGCTGTGGCAAATGGCAAATTGGTTTTATAACCAATAGCAACCAATACAGGGGCATCATTTTCATACAAAGACTTAAGTATTTCTTCATTCAGATAGGACATCGCAGCGTTCCCATCCAGCATAAAGACCGATGCATAAGCATCCTTCGTCTTCTGTACTGTCTTTGGAATACCCAACCAAACGCTATAAGTTTTATTTGGATCTGTAGTTGCAAACTCTTTGACTTTAAAGCTGTAATAAGCCGAACCGATTTCTGCAATATTGGCAGGTAAAGGTTTCATTTCAGGTTTTGCATAAATACTTAAGCTGGCACCCAAAATCAACAACGAGCCAAAAATTTGCGAAAGCACAGTAGTAAAAATCTTTCTATAAAGATGAGTCATTTTTCGTATATACAGCCATGAGATACCGAAGCTTAACACACAATAATAGTTATCATTATCAATTAAGTAAATCTTAATCATCTCTCTGTCATGACGTACATCTCATCGATTAAATAGACTACATTTTCTTTGACCACGCACTCCGAAAGATGATTTTTCCTTTTTATACGGATTCAACAAGTCTAGAAAATACCCTTCCAGCTTTTTTATCCCTAAAAAAAAGCCACCGCACTATGAAAGTGCAATGGCTTTATCGACACAATCAAAAAACTTAAAGCTTTTTCCATGTCATGTTGCTCAAACCTTTCGCATCTTTTGCTGAGGCTTGTACCTTCATCTGATCTTTACCAGCATTTAACTGCGCAGTATTGATATTATACACACGGCCATCTTGAGGATTCAGCCATTGTCCTTTTGCGAATTTTTGACCTGTTGCATCACCCATCAAGCCATTCAGCACTTGCATACCAAAAATCGGTTTATCCTTAAGCCCACCCTTACACTTACTACATACATCACTCACAGGCGCTCCAGCCAAAGGATAGTACTTGGTCACCACTGCACTATATTGTGATGTTTTAGAATTCTTACGAATCACAATATCTGAAATGTAATACCCTGTCCGATCATCAATCACTTTCCATGTTCCAATAAGCGGATCAAATGGCATGGCGAAAGCAGAATGAGACAACCCCAAAAACAGTGCTGATGCACACAAAAACTTATGTTTCATAAAGTAAATTACAATAAAAATGAAGAAATAAACGGTCGCGATTATAGCAACTCTATTCTTTTATTTATTGATTATTTCATTAAAATTAAATATTTATATGAAATCAAACCGTGAGAAACACCAACAAAAAGTTTGCATGCAAAAAAAGCCTCCGAAGAGGCTTTTTTAATAATGTATCAGAGCTTTATATTAAGCCGCTGAACGTTCTTCAATCGGCACTACTTTACGTAGCTCAGGACCCGTATAGTCCGCACTTGGGCGAATGATACGGTTGTCCGCACGTTGTTCCATCACATGCGCTGCCCAACCCGTGACACGGCTCATCACGAAGATTGGGGTGAATAATTTAGTCGCAATATCCATGAAGTGGTAAGCCGATGCATGGAAGAAGTCTGCGTTACAGAATAATTTCTTCTCACGCCACATCACTTCTTCACAACGTACTGAAACTGGATAAAGGACGGTATCACCGACATCTTTGGCTAAGCGCTCTGACCATATTTTGATGATGCCATTACGTGGGTCATTGTCTTTGTAGATTGCATGGCCAAAGCCCATGATCTTTTCTTTACGTTCCAATTTACCCAGCATTTCTCGCTCAGCTTCTTCAGGTGACGTCCAGTTTTCAATCATTTCCATCGCTGCTTCGTTTGCTCCACCATGTAATGGACCACGCAGTGAACCAATTGCACCGGTAATACATGAATGCATATCGGATAAGGTTGATGCGCATACACGTGCGGTGAAGGTCGATGCGTTGAATTCATGCTCTGCATAGAGGATCAGTGATACGTTCATCACTTGTTCATGCAGTTCATTTGGTTTTTCACCACGAAGTAGGTGTAGGAACTGAGCACCGATTGAGTCGTCATCGGTATTTTCTTCAATACGTACACCATCATGGCTAAAGCGATACCAGTAGCAAATGATTGCTGGAAGCGTTGCGAGAATGCGGTCTGCAACATCTTGTTGTTCTGCAAAAGATTGTTCTGTTTCGAGATTGCCCAGCATTGATACGCCCGTGCGCATCACATCCATTGGGTGTGAATCTGCTGGGATACGCTCAAGTACTTCTTTGAGTGCTTGTGGCAGTTGGCGCAGTGATTTGAGTTTAGCTTTATAGGCGGTGAGCTGTGCTGCTGTGGGTAGTTCACCAAAGAAGATCAGGTAGGCCACTTCTTCAAACTGGCAGTTTTCAGCGAGGTCTTGGACGTCATAACCACGGTAGGTTAAACCTGCCCCGCTTTTGCCTACGGTTGAGAGTGCTGTCTTTCCTGCAACTTGTCCGCGCAATCCTGCGCCTGTGAGGACTTTTCCTTCAGCCATTTTTAATTCTCCTGTTTAAACAGCTTGTCTAATGTGTTTTCAAAGGTGTGGTAATCGAGAAATTCGTAGAGTTCTTTGCGCTGTTGCATTTTGTCGAGGACGTTGACTTGGGTGCCGTCATTGCGAATGGCATGCATGACTTCCAGTGCTGCCTTTTGCATGGCACGAGTCGGTGACAGTGGGTACAGCACCATCGAGATGCCTTGTTCTGCCAGTTGTTCTTTGGTGTAGTATGGGGTATCGCCAAATTCGGTAATGTTGGCCAGTACAGGGACACCGACTGCATCACAGACGGTTTTGTACATGGTAATGTCAGTCATTGCTTCGGCAAAGATCGCATCAGCACCGGCTTCTACACAGGCACAGGCACGGTCAATCACCGCTTGTAAGCCTTCTTTTTGTAGGGCATCGGTACGTGCCATCACCACAAAGTTTGCATCAGTTTTGGCATCGACAGCCGCTTTTACACGGTCGACCATTTCTTGTTGGGTGACAATTTCTTTGTTTGGGCGGTGGCCACAACGTTTTTGTGCTACTTGGTCTTCGATGTGAACTGCGGCTGCCCCTGCGGCAATCATTTGTTTCACAGTGCGGGCAATGTTAAATGCCCCACCCCAACCGGTGTCGATATCGACCAGTAACGGGGTGTCTACACGTTCGGTAATGCGGCGTACATCTTCCAAAACATTATCCAGACTGGTCATGCCTAAATCAGGCAATCCATAAGAGTAGTTGGCTACACCAGCACCCGAAAGGTAGATGGCCTTGTAGCCCACCTGTTTCGCCATCATTGCTGCATAAGCATTGACTGTACCGATAATTTGTAATGGTTTTTCCACTTCCAGTGCTTGTCTAAATCTTAAGCCTGCAGATCTTTGTTCTGTCATCGTCCTTTCCACGGCATTTACTTTAATTTTCGAGTTTTGAGTATAGCCATAATGACTGAATTGGCTATGACATTTTAGAATGAAAACTCTAAAACTTTAGTCCCATGGTTCACGCTTTTATTGTGTAATTTTCTTCCACGCACTGAGGTTTAGTGGTAAACAGATAAGCCCCAAAACAACAATGTGTACATATTTTTGCTATGATAGCAACTAGAGATCCACATTTATTAGGCTGTTGTTAGTTATATGCACGACTCAGTTCAACTAGAACCCCTTACACGTGACATACCTCACACAAAACGAGGTCATGAACGCTGTCTTGCATTTTTATTAAGTGCAAACGAGTTGTTTTTGCAACATGGCTACGATGCTGTTTCACTCGATGATATTGTCAATCATGCGGGTGGTTCAAAAGCATCCATTTACAAATATTTTGGCAATAAAGACGGTCTTTTTACGGCAATTTGCGACTACCGTCGTGAGCTGTTTTTTAAAGATATTTGTATGCCTTTTGATTTCACTAAGGACAATTTGCGCGTTTATTTAATACAAACCATTTTAAATATTCAAACGCATCTTGCACTTCCAGAAAATGCTTCTTTTTTAAGACTCATTATGGAACAAGTACAGCGTAATCCGCAGTTGGCCTTTCATATTCACAAACAAGGACCTAAACATATTGAAGATGCCGTGGCTTGCATTTTAAGCAAAGCAGATGAAATAGGCATTATTCGATGTGAACATCCAAATTATTCTGCCCAGCTTTTTTTTGGCATTGTGCGCGAGTTAGAGTGGCGAGTACTCATGAACATCTATGTTGAAGAAAATGAACAAGAAAATCTAGAATATGTTCATTATTGTGTAGATCGTTTCTTAGCAGGTCATCAAAAAGTCTAGTTTTTTTGCAATTTCCTTTGCATATAGTATATTAATCGACTCTCTTTTTTCTTTTCACCAACCAACAACTAATTGTTGTTCTATACCTATTTCGGTTTTCAGCAATTATTGTGGAGTAACAATGGCTCTACGTCACTTTCTTACCTTACGCGATTTATCTACTTTAGAACTGAACCAAGTTGTGCAACGCGGTATCGAACTAAAACGTAAACAGCACAACAGCGAAGTCTTCCAACCGTTTGTTGGTAAAGTCATGGGTATGATTTTTGAAAAATCGAGCACCCGTACCCGTGTATCGTTCGAAGCAGGCATGAGCCAGTTTGGTGGCAGTGCAATTTTCCTCTCTCCACGAGACACCCAATTGGGTCGTGGTGAACCGATTGAAGATTCAGCACGCGTGATTTCAAGCATGTTGGATATTGTGATGATCCGTACTTTTGGACATGACATTGTTGAACGTTTTGCCTCTTATTCAAAAGTTCCTGTGATTAATGCTTTAACCGATGATCACCACCCTTGCCAACTACTTGCAGATGTTCAAACTTTTGTTGAACACCGTGGGCCCATTGCAGGCAAAACTGTAGCCTGGATTGGTGATGGCAACAACATGTGTAATTCATATATCGAAGCTGCGCATATGTGGGGCTTTAAGTTAAAAATTGCTGCGCCTAAAGGTTATGAACCCAAAGTAGAATTTTTAAGTGAATTTGCGCATTGTGCTGAACTAGTTAACTCAGCTGAAGATGCTGCCGTAAACGCAGACCTTATCGTGACCGATGTATGGGCAAGCATGGGCCAAGAAGAAGAGCAAAAAATTCGTGAAGCTGCTTTTGCAGACTATCAAGTGAATGAAAGTCTTATGGATCTGGCTCATCCTGATTGTTTATTTATGCATTGTTTACCTGCGCATCGCGACGAAGAAATTTCTGAAAAGATGCTCGACCATAAAAATGCCGTGGTTTGGGATGAAGCTGAAAACCGCTTACATGCACAAAAAGCATTGGTTGAATTTTTAATCAATGAAAATACTAAGAAAGATTAAGTAATTTTTCCAACGAAAAGCACCTAAGGGTGCTTTTTTTATACGGGTAAAGCTATAATTGGAACATAATTTTTATAAGCGACACTTTCCATGCATTTCAAAAAAACTGGCCTGTGCCTTGCTACAATTCTAAGCTCTATTTTTTTTCAGGTTCAAGCCTCAGAGTTTGATGACTACTTACAATCCAAACAAATTATTGATCAAAATTTTAAAATTAAACAACCAGAAACGTTGAATGAGATCTTAACGGTATTAACTGCAGAAGACTCTCGAACCCTCCCAATTGAAATTGATAACAACACTATCATTGAACAATTTAATCTATATGCAGACCGTACCGAGCTTAAAGGCTTGATCATTACCCCTGATTTCGCGCAGTTTGAACAGGATTTGGGTGCGAAAGCAGTTCAAAAAGTGATTAAAAAGAATGTTGTGCAAAACTGCAATATTTTCTTCGAGCATCAATATCAACGCCATAACCCCTACATTATAAAATTACAGCTCAGCTCTGAGAAAAATAGCTACGATTTAGAATTAAAGCAAAAAGATTGTGGTATCAAATAGTACCTTTTTAGCGATTGGTTCTCTACTTTAGCGAACCAATCCTTGCGGTTGTAAGATAATCATGGCCGCACCAATCAACACCACTGTCCCACCCATTATGTCCCAACGGGATAAATAAACTTGATCGAAATAACGCAACCATAGCAATGCGGTAAAAATATAAATTCCGCCATAAGCGGCATAAATACGTCCTGACGCAGCCGGATGTAAAGTCAACAACCACACAAAAGCGCCTAGCGCTAAAGCTGTAGGAATCCACAACCAATGACTTCTTCCCTGATTTAAAATCAAATAAGGGAAATAACAGCCTAATATTTCCATCACAGCGGTGACCAAAAACAGTACAAATGTACTTAAAACTTTCGTCAATTGAATATCCATGCAACCTACTTTTATTACTTATAACTGTTAAATACTTTTTCAATAAAAAACCCGTGCGAACACGGGTTTTTTATTATGTAGCGATCTTTAAGCAGGCTCAGCCGTTTGGTCTTCAAAAACTTCAAGTTTTAGACCCGCCGCTTTACCATTTTCGTTCTTCACAGAGACCGCAACATTGCCACCATGTTCTGCAAGCTCACCAAATAGAATCATTTCAGCCAGTGGTTTTTTCAAATGCTCTTGGATGAGTCGTTGCATTGGGCGAGCGCCCATTAAACGGTCATAGCCATTTTCAGCCATCCACTCACGCGCACTTTGATCCACTTCTAGAATGACTTTTTTCTCATCCAGTTGCGCTTGTAGTTCAGTTAAGAACTTATCCACCACATTTTCAATTACTGTCGTTGGTAAGGCTTTAAACTGAATCACACTGTCCAAACGGTTACGGAACTCTGGAGAAAACGCTTTCTTCATCGCATCTTGGTTATCATTACTGTTGTCTTGATCCATGAAGCCAATACTCACGCGAGAAATAGTTTCTGCGCCAATATTTGTGGTCAAGACCAACACCACATTACGGAAGTCTGATTTACGACCATTGTTATCGGTCAATGAACCATGATCCATGATTTGTAGCAATAAGTTGAATACGTCTGGATGCGCTTTTTCAATCTCATCTAGCAATAATACACAGTGCGGATTTTTATGAATCGCATCGGTCAACAGACCACCTTGGTCAAAGCCGACATAACCTGGAGGCGCACCAATCAAACGTGAAACTGCATGGCGCTCCATATACTCTGACATATCGAAGCGAACCAGCTCAACACCCAGTAATTTCGCAAGCTGCTTAGTGACTTCTGTTTTACCTACCCCAGTTGGACCTGCAAAAACAAAACTACCCACAGGCTTATCTGGTGATTTTAAGCCTGCACGCGACAGCTTAATTGCTGAGCCTAAAGCTTCAATGGCTTCATCTTGACCAAAGACCACACGTTTTAAATCACGTTCAAGATTTTCAAGAACGGTCTTGTCATCTTTAGACACAGTTTTTGGTGGAATACGTGCAATTTTCGACACGATATCTTCAATATTTTCTACGGTAATCAAGGTGTCATCTTGTTCAGCTTTCAGACGACGTTGTGCCCCTGCTTCATCAATAACATCAATGGCTTTATCCGGCAAGAAACGATCATTTATGAACTTCGCAGACAGCTCAACCGCAGAAATTAAAGCTTTGTCATCATATTTAACATGATGGAAATCCTCAAACTTGCTCTTCAAACCACGTAGAATATCAATCGTTTCTGAAATAGATGGCTCATTGACATCAATTTTTTGGAAACGACGTGACAATGCATGATCTTTTTCAAAGACTTGACGGTATTCTTGGAACGTAGTTGAACCGATGCAGCGCAATGAGCCATTGGCCAAAGCGGGTTTAATCAAGTTTGACGCATCCATCGTGCTGCCCATACTTGAGCCTGCACCAATAATCATGTGGATTTCATCAATAAACAAAACTGCTTCTGGTTTCTTTTTCAACGCGTTCAAAAGCTGTTTTAAACGTTTTTCAAAGTCACCTCGGTATTTGGTTCCTGCCACCAAAGCACCAATGTCCAAACTATACACTTCAGCATTTGCCAATGGTTTCGGTGCTTTACCATTAACAATGAGCCAAGCTAAACCTTCAGCAATCGATGTTTTACCGACGCCAGGATCACCGACCAATAACGGGTTATTTTTACGGCGACGGCATAGAATTTGTGCTGCACGCTCAATTTCTTTTTCACGACCAATTAAAGGATCTGTTTTACCCTTTTGTGCCTCAACATTTAAGTTGGTTGTATACAGCTCTAAAGGGCCTGCGTTGCTTGAACTGGTAGATTCACCATCGAGATCTTCAATTTCTTCTTCCACTTGCACTTCGTCTTTACGTGTGCCGTGGGCCAAGTATTGTGTCAGAGTTAAACGGTTAATTTGATGGCGTTTCAAGAGGTAGACTGCAAAAGAGTCACGCTCAGAGTACATCGCCACTAAAATGTCTGCGCCTTCAACTGTACGATCACCACCGCTTGATTGCACATGAAAAATTGCACGTTGTAAGATACGGTCAAAACTTTCGGTTGGATGTGGGGCTTGATCACTGTTTTCGCCCAACTTAGGGGTGTGCTGCTCTACATATTCTTCAAGCTCTTTGCGAAGCACAATAATATCTGCACCGCAGGCTTTCAATGCATTTACGGCCGAATCATTATCGAGTAAAGCCAATAATAAATGTTCAACTGTTAGGAATTCATGTCTCTTTTGTCGAGCCATACTAACAGCCAAACGTAAGGATACTTCTAATTGACGACTGAGCATGGAACCCCCTTAATCTTTCGGCTCAATCTGACAAAGTAAAGGATGACCTTGAGACCGAGCGTAATTATTGACTTGGTTTGCTTTTGTTTCCGCGATGTCTCTCGGGTAAACGCCTGCAACACCTTTTCCTTCATAATGTACAGTTAGCATTACTTGAGTGGCTTGGTCAAGATTCAAAGCAAAGTATTGTTGTAAAATTTCAATAACAAAGTCCATTGGGGTATAGTCATCGTTCATTAAAACGACAGCATAGAGTGGAGGACGCTTAAGTTCTGGTGGCGCGGTTTGGACAGCGACATCCCCATTTTCTTCTTCATGCGGTTCATCATTGCTCAAGCGCGGGCTGATATGCCAATCGACATAGCCAGATTCATGAAAAGACTGCTTGATTTCATTTAAACACGTTGAACGCTTAGAGATACCCATAAACTTACAATTCACAATTATTGTGCATTCGCCTCAGCCTGAGGAATTTCAGAGACAAATGCTGATTGACTTTCTACGGCCTCACCACGTGACCAACTAAAGCGTCGTGTCACTGGTGTGCTACCTGTTAAACGGACTTCGATAAACTGTGGCGTAAAGCCTTTAGGCATCGTCCAACGCCCTGTTAAACGCTCATAGTTTTCAAAGTTAAAGTTTTTGTCTTCAAGAGGCACAACTAAAACCTCTGTACCACGAATGAGTCGGAGTTCAACTGTACCTGAAGCTGCACGTTTAGATGGGCTGACTTGAACCAAATCGAGTTGATATTCAAATGCATTTTCAGGCAAAGGTTTAATCGCAATATGCTGCACAGCCAGTGGAATACCGCCGCGTTGACGCAAAACCTCACGGTAAATCACAGCCGTGGTTTCAGATTGCGCTTGTTGATCTAGAGCTTTTTGCAACGACAAATACAGCTCATTTGAATTGGTCACAGCAACGTCACGCTCCTGAACAGCAGCATTGTAGTTTTTATTTAAAGCATCCAGACTGGTCTTTTGCTTTTGTACCACTTCAACCAGTTGCTCAGCATCCGCATCAAAACCTACCACCGTTAAACCCTGACGATGTCCGACGGTATAGCCCAATAGTCCACTTGCAACCATCAATATTGCAGCACCAATTGCCAAGGGCTTATTGGTCTGTAAAAACGGCTTTGCAGGTTCAGGCTGTTGTGACGTCATATTTGTGTCAGTGTTCGGCATCGTCATCTCTTATTTTGATTCAATTCAAAACACACATTTAAATCGAAATCTAAATGTGTGTGAAGTTCTAAAACGTTTTTTATGGTAATAAACCAATTCCGTCTAGGCCTGCAGTTTCAGCAAATCCAAACATTAAGTTCATATTTTGAACGGCCTGACCTGCTGCCCCTTTAACCAAATTGTCTTGTACTGAAATGACCACCAACTTTTTCGGTTGCGGTTTATACAACGCAATACGAAGTTGATTTGCACCCCGCACAGAACGTGTCTCTGGTGAGCTTCCAGCAGGCATCACATCGACAAAAGCTTCATTGGCATAAAACTGTTCGTATAAACTTTGCAAATCAGCAGCTTCACCCGCATCGGTTAAGTCCACATAAATCGTGCTCAGCATGCCACGAATCATGGGCACCAAATGCGGAACAAACAAAATGTGGTTAAACACCTCTTTTAAGCCTGAAATATTTTCCAATGCTTCCACAATTTCAGGATGATGACGGTGACCTGCAACGCCATAAGCTTTGAAATTATCAGCATTTTCAGAATAGATCATACCAAGGCTGGCTTTACGACCTGCACCAGACACACCCGATTTTGCATCAATAATAATGCTTTCAGGTTTAACTAATGTGTCGTTTTGCTTAAATAACGGCGCTAAGCCCAGTTGTACTGTTGTTGGATAACAACCAGGGTTACCAATGACATTAGCTTGTTTAATCTGCTCACGGTTTAATTCTGACAAACCATAAACCGAGTCTTTCAGTAGTTCAGGGCACGCATGTTGCATGCCATACCATTTTTCAAACTGTTCTAAATCTTGTAAACGGAAGTCTGCGGCAAGGTCAATCACTTTAGTATTTGAAGCCACTAACTCTTCGGCATGCTTCATGGCAACGCCATGCGGTGTCGCAAAGAACACCACATCACATTTTTTCAGTTCATCGATATTCAAATCTGAATATTTAAGTTCGGTATGTCCACGTAGGCTTGGGAACATATCATCTACACGGCGACCGTCTTCTGTACGCGATGTTAATACGCTTACTTGCACATTTGGGTGTCGTAGTAAAAGACGCAACAATTCAACGCCTGTATAACCTGTACCGCCGACAATACCAACTGAAATCACGTGTATTACCTCAAACTTAAACTGTCCATTTCGTAACTGCCTAGTATGACAGGAAGTTTCTGCTTTCTAAACTGTTTTACTTGGAATTTATGCGTTTTTAGTGCTATCGACATCTAATGAGACACACCCAATATACTCTGTGCAGGCTCAAAACCAATCTGATTTCGTCCCGAATGTTTCGCCTGATATAACAATTGATCGGCATCATGTATGGCATATTTTAAGTTGGGTTGATGTACTGCAGCCAGTCCAAAACTTGCTGTCACGGCAATATTTTTTGAGGATAATCGTGCATCGGCAATACCTAAACGAATACGATTGGCAATATTATAAGCCAGCGTTGGGTCATCAATTTGCAATAAGACAATGAACTCCTCTCCGCCGAAACGCCCTACTAAATCGTGCGTACGAACATTTTGCCCAATAATTTCACCGACTTGTTGTAAAATTTGATCACCCACCAAATGCCCATAGGTGTCATTAATTTTCTTAAAATGGTCAATATCACACATGAGCAAGAAATAAGGCTGTTTAGAGAGCTGATGCAACTTCCGTTTAGCGGCTTCGTTAAAGCCACGTCGATTGAATAAATGCGTTAGCGGATCTCTTAGCCGCTCATCATTGAGTTGATGGATAATATCGCGTACCAAGGTTCCGAGCAGCACTATTGCAAACCACATACTCAAGATAATGCTCGCAGCAAGCATCATCAGCCACCAAACTGAATTTGCCAGCATGTCTGCTTCGATATTTCTTAAAAACAGAAAAATAATGATTCCACGAACAAAGGTATACAGCACAATAAACAAGTAGGAAAAGTCGACTATTTTATTGAGCAAATCAATCCCTTGATAATGTTTAAACATTGAAAACAAAACCAAAGACTCAATCAATGCAATTGAAATGTTCAGAATCAGCATTCTGATCCACAGTTGATCATCTACGTAGGAATAATAACTGAGTGAAAATAAAGCCATAATGATCAAGGCCAAACACCAATATGGACGTGCATTCGCGTTCTTTCTTAAGCCCATGGCATAAGCGCTGGCCCATGCGCCAAACAAATACATACTGCCTAAAATGGGTGCCGACAAAGCCAACTGCTTATTCGACATAAAACTTTGCGCGGCCACAGAAAACGAAGGCACAATATATCCAAGCCCGAGCCACAATAAATATGAGGGAGCCCTAAAAGCAAAATGACATATTAAAAGTAAGCTTCCCATTAAAATCAGGCAAGCTGGAACAATTAATATAAAATAGTGGATATCTGTAAAATTCACATTTGAGGTCTTTGGACTGAAATTGAGGAATGTTTACCTTAGATCATGAAGTTTAGAGCATTTTTTGACTCACCCTCAATCAATCAGAAGAAATTATTTTTCAATTTTGTACGTAAAATTAACTTTAAACGCCTGCCCACCAATGCGGCAATGCGATTGTTTTTAAAGTTTTTCGATGCTGTTGAAAAGCAGCATCATATTTGGCAACTTCCGCCCAAAAGCGTGCACTATGATCAAAATGTTGCGTATGTGCGAGTTCATGCACACAGACATAACGCGTAATGGCTTCAGGAAACAACACTAAAGCACTGTTAAGCATAATGTCGTGTTTGGCACTACAACTCCCCCAACGTGTTTTGGGCTGACGAATTGAACATTGTGCAAATTTTAAACCAGTTTCATGACTAATCTGTTGCAAATAAATAGGCAAGTGCTGTTTGGCATATACAATAACAAAAGATTTTAAATAACTTTCAGGCTGACGGTCACTGATCCAAAGCTGGTGATTGTGCTCATCCAAAATATACGCATTTTTTTGTGTTTGATAGCTCACCGTTAAAGCATTTTGGCGATTAAATAACCGTAATTCTGTGGGAAGGGTTTGATCTATCTGTAGCAGACTGGCTTGTTGCTTCTGCCAAGTTTCAACCATCCACTGTTCAGATTGATTTAAAAAATCCTGAATTTGCCGTTTGCTACAAAATTTAGGCACGGTTAAACGAATTTGAGTTGGTTCAACACGAAGTCGTAACCGGGTCGCACGTGCATGATGGGTGATTTGAATTTCAGGTAGGTCTGCTAAGGTCATTAATATTATTCTTTTATTGAATCATCCTCCCGACCCTCCTTTTGAAAGGAGGGAGAAAAACATAAGATAAAAATGTTTTTGCTTTTAGCCCCTCTTTTTCAAAGAAGAGCTCAGGGAAGATTTAAAATTAAACCGCGGTACGCTCTTCAATACCACTGTCTGTTGCAACAACTGCCACATCTGCTTTATTGATTGCAAAAATACCATTACACACCACACCTGGAATGTCGTTAATGGTTTTTTCAAGCTCAAGCGCATTTAAAATATTCAGGTTATAAACATCTAAAATCACATTACCGTTATCCGTCACCACGCCTTCACGGTAAGCAGGATCACCACCGAGCGCTACAATTTTACGTGCCACAGCCGAACGTGCCATAGGAATCACTTCAATCGGAAGTGGGAAGTCACGGCCTAATTGATCGACCCACTTAGAGTCATCAACGATACAAACAAATTTTCTCGCAATTGAAGCTACAATTTTCTCGCGAGTAAGTGCAGCCCCACCACCTTTAATCATATGCATATGACGGTCAATTTCATCTGCACCATCTACATAGGCATCTAAACCGCCCACAGAGTTCATATCAACCACTTCAATGCCTAATTTTTTTAAGCGCTCAGCCGTTGCTTCTGAACTTGCCACAGCCGCTTCAAGCTGAAGCTCAGGTAAAAGTTCAATTAAGAAATTGACGGTGCTGCCTGTACCCACCCCTAAAATGCCACCTTTAGGTAAGTGCTTTAAGGCAGCTTTTGCAGCAGCTTGCTTTTTTTCATCTTGGGTAGCATACAGACTCATAATTTGGCTCAACTATTTTTTGACATTTGTTGCTGATTTTACAGCCCAAATGTACAGGGGTTTGTTACAATGATCCTCTATTTTAAACTGTTAAATGGGAAATTAACATGCTGTCTCGTTTGGTTCGACAAATATTACAAGCAACAGTCTACGATGTTGCAATCGAAACTCCACTCGAAGCGGCACCTCGAATTAGTGAGAAACTCAATAACAACATTCGTTTTAAACGTGAAGACTTACAACCAGTCTTTTCATTTAAGCTGCGCGGTGCCTATAACCGCATTAGCCAACTCCCTAGAGCCCAACTTGAACGTGGCGTGATTACTGCGTCTGCTGGCAACCATGCCCAAGGTGTAGCACTGTCAGGTAAAAAACTCGGGATTCGCGCCATTATTGTGATGCCGAAAACCACCCCAGATATTAAAGTTCAGGCAGTCAAACGCTTAGGCGGTGAAGTAGTTCTCCATGGCGACTCTTTTGATGTTGCCAACAAATATGCAATTCAACGTGCTGCAGAAGACGGTATGAGTTTTATTCCACCCTATGACGATGAACTGGTCATGGCAGGTCAAGGCACGATTGGCAATGAAATTTTGCGCCAATGGCGCGATGTCGACTATGTCTTCGTCGCTGTTGGTGGCGGTGGTTTAATTGCTGGTGTAGCAGCCTACTTAGGCGATGTTGCACCACATGTCAAAGTCATTCCAGTTGAATATGACGAATCTGCTTGTTTAAAAGCTGCATTTGAAGCAGGTGAACGTGTTGTACTGCCTCAAGTCGGCTTATTTGCTGATGGCACAGCTGTAGCACAGATTGGTGAAAAACCATTTGAAGTGATTCAACTACAAAAGTCAGATAACTCAGGCCCGCTCGTTGAGCGTGAAGTAGTTTTAGTCAATACAGATGAAATTTGTGCCGCAATTAAAGACACCTATGATGAATGTCGTAGCATCGTTGAACCATCGGGTGCGATGGCCTTAGCAGGGATTAAAAAATATGTTGAAACACACGAGCTAATTAGGCAAAACATCGTCTCAATTGTATGTGGTGCAAACATGAACTTTGACCGTTTACGTTATATTGCAGAACGTACTGAATTGGGTGAACGCAAAGAAGCTATTTTTGCTGTGACCATTCCAGAGAAAAAAGGTTCATTCCTGAATTTCTGCCGAGCGCTACAAGGCCGTAATATCACCGAGTTTAACTATCGTGCGAGCGATGCCAGTGCAGCGCAAGTCTTTGTCGGCATTAGCTTAAAAGGCGGTGAAAAAGAGCGTCACGATATTTTTGAAGCGCTCAAAACTCAGTTCGATGTCGATGACTTGTCTGATGATGAAGTAGCAAAATTGCATATTCGCTACCTAATTGGTGGTCATGCAGACCTTGAAAATGAGCGTTTGTTCCGTGTTGAGTTCCCTGAACGCCCAGGTGCACTGTTAATGTTCCTCGAACGCCTTGGCCCTACGCACAACATTACCCTATTCCACTACCGTAACCATGGTGCGGCGGAAGGTCGCGTCCTCGTTGGTTTAGAGGCAAGTGATGCGAAACAAAACCCAGATGGTTTGATTGAAACTTTAGAAAGTATTTCGTATCCATATGAAGAAATTACCAATAACCTAGGTTATCAACGTTTCTTAAAATAAAAGATTCAATACATACATAAAACCGCCCTTCGAGGCGGTTTTATTCTATGAGCTGCATCGGCTCTTCATCACCAAACGTGTGGTTATACGTAACAATAATTCTATCGATCAGCTCATCATTATGCGGTACCAATAGCCAATAAGGGTTTTCCCGCTCAATAACCAATAAACTGAGTTCATAAGGCTCAATAAAAATTTTAATGTGATTAAAAATAACATCAAAACTAAATTCAAAATCATAACCATGCATGTCTGAGGTTTCTTCTTCCTCACTCTCATACATTTGATAAAAAGACGCCATATCATCATTGATTTGGTTTTTCAGCTCGTCTAAGTCAATACCCAACTGTTGAAGTCGATGGCATTCATCAATACCATTTTGTCGAAAATCATCGAGTTCTATTTTTTGAATGTTTGAATAATAGCTATTCAACCAACGTACAAAGTGCTCGAACTCATCTTGTTCTTCTGGAATTGCGGTATCATTCAATTCTGGAAACGCGATCCTGAGGGATTCATACAGTGTCTTCCGCATTTATATACTCCTTTGGATGAGTGATATATTGGTATAAGGCAAAGCGCGGTTGATCGAAAAAAGCGTGTCTGTATAAAGATGACATCTTGTGAAATTTGGCACAACATTCGTTAACAATCGACGTATAAAAAAATTTAAAGGAAAGATGACATGGCACAATTTGCAGTGATTGGTTTAGGAAGCTTTGGAGCCACAGTTGCAACTCAACTCATTGAACTGGGACATGATGTCATTGGTATCGATAGTGAAAAAAAATATGTTGAAAATATTTCTGAGCAGGTGACCCATGCTGTCATCGCCGACGCAACAGATGAACATGTCCTCGATGAATTAAATATTAAAAACTGTGATGCCGTGGTGGTCGCAATTGGTGAAAATATTGAAGCCAGTATTTTGTGTGTACTGCACCTCAAAAATATTGGGGTTGAAAAAATTTGGGTCAAAGCCAAATCAAAGTCGCACCATATGATTTTAAGCCATTTAGGGATTAGTAAAATTATTCACCCTGAAGAGGACATGGGCGTGCGGATTGCGCAGTCTTTATGCTATCCCATGGTCAGTCGCTATATGGCGCTTGAAGATAACCACTATATTGTCAAAATTGAAATTGATGAAAAACTACAAGGGACTCGCTTCCGCCAACTGATGGATCAAGCACCTGATGTGAAAACATTACTCCATAAACGTGGCAAAGACGTTTTGTACAGCATTGACCCCAATTTAATTTTACAAGTGGGTGATATTCTAGTTGTTGAAGGTTTAGTTGAAACATTACGTCGTCTTTCAGCACGGTTCAAATCATGAAAAAAGTCAAAGAATGGCAAACCCCCAAAAACAGCACCATTAATTTAAGCCCGCCCAGCCTGCTGGCTTTGGGTTTTTTGAGTTTTATTATTATTGGGACTCTATTATTAAAGTTACCCATTTCACACCACGGTGAACTGAGTTGGATTCACTCTTTGTTCACCGCTAGCTCAGCAGTCACCATTACCGGGCTGTCTGTGGTGAATGTCGGTGAAACTTTTACCGTAACAGGTAAAGTCATCATCATGCTGCTGATTCAAATTGGTGGCTTAGGCTTTATGACTTTCGCAATTTTAGCCGCACTGAGTCTGTCGACTAAACTGGGTTTAAAGCAACAAATCATGGCGCAAGAGACCATTGGTCAAACCAGCTTATCCAAAGTGTCCTTCACCATTAAAGGGGTACTGCTGTATTCCTTATTTTTTGAGGCAATCGGCACGGTTATTTTGACCATTGCATGGTTAGAAGATTACAACTTCAATCAAGCTTTGTTCTATGCGGCTTTTTATAGTGTATCCGCATTTAACAATGGTGGCTTTTCACTGTTTCCCAACAGTCTAATGAGCTTCTCGGGTCAGTATCTCATTACCTTTACCATTAGTATGCTATACATCATTGGCGGGACAGGTTTTGTAGTGTTAATGGATATTAAACGCAGCAAACGTTGGAAAGGTTTAAGTACCAATAGCAAACTGATTTTATCCACCATTGCAGGTTTGAACCTGATTGCTTTTGTTCTTTTATGGGCGATTGAATCAAACAATCCCCTCACCTTAGCGCCAATGAGCTTAGGTGACCAAGCTTTAAATGCATGGTTCCATGCCACCGTGCCTCGTTCATCGGGTTTTAACAGCCTCGATTTGGCACAAATGAAAGATGCCTCGACCCTCGTGACCATGTTACTGATGTTCATTGGGGGCGGCTCGATGAGTACCGCAGGCGGGATTAAAGTAGGTACTTTTATTATTGTTTTACTCAGCGTGATTAGCTTCCTTCGACGCGAAGATGAAATTCGTGTGTTCAATCACTCTGTTTCTCAAAAAACCTCTTTTAAGGCGATGGCTGTTGTCTCTATTACTGCAGCACTTATTTTCTTAGGCATCTTTAGTTTATCTTTAATCGAACCTAATCATCAGTTTATGGATTTGTTATTTGAAGCTATTTCCGCTGCTTGTACTGTCGGTTTGTCACGTGGCATCACCGGTGAACTTCAACCTGCAAGTTTATTTATTCTGATGCTCTTGATGTTTGCAGGTCGTTTAGGTCCTTTAACGCTGGCCTACCTGATAGCGACGCCGAAAAAGAGCCGCCTAAAACACCCAACTGCCGATATTCAAATTGGTTAAAACACCTAACACTTAAACATAAAAAACCACGTATCAAACGTGGTTTTTTATGTTTCTAAATTAGTACCAATTCATTAAAGACACGCCCAAGCCCACATAAGTCGCTCGGTGGTTATAATCAATTAAGCTTTCGCCATAACCATCAAACAACTGGAAATGGCCACGCAACTTCCCTGAAATAGGGAAAGCCCAGTCAAACTGTGCAGCACCACGTGAATCATCGCCACCTTTTAAACTATGACGTAGCATGAGTGAAAAATCATGTTCATTCCAACGGTAGAATGCTGTTAAGTCACCCCGTCCGACATAATCTAGGACTTACGCATTGACGGATTCAAAAAAGTATTAAAATACTTTATAAAGTATCTGTGATCAGACGAATTAAACATGCTTCTACAGCAACTTGTACATTACCCATTTATATGGGCTTTCTCATGACAGAACCGAACTCTATTAGCTGCACACAACTTGCCGAGACTTATAACATCTCGCATGATAGTGTAAATCGCTTTCTAGAACGTGAAGACTACACACCTCACGACCTATATCAAGAAGCAATTCAACATATTGATAATAATAAACTTATAGTCAGTATTGATGATACTGTTTTAGATAAACCCTATAGTCAACATATGGACTTGGTTAGCTATTTTTGGTCAGGCAAACACCACCGATCCGTCAAGGGTATTAATCTCATTACCTTGTATGCGACAGATCAGAATGGTCAAAATATTCCAATTAATTTCCGAATTTATGACAAATCTGAAAGTAAAACCAAGAATGATTACTTTATGGATATGTTAAGTGAAGTACTCAGTTGGGGTGCAAAGATTCAATTTATTACAGGTGATAGTTGGTATTCATCGACTGGAAATCTAAAAACCATAAGAAAATATGGTATTCGATTTATGTTTGGTATCGACTGTAACCGTAAGGTTTCCCCAGAAAAAGGACAATGGTTTCAACTGCGTTTATTGCCAAATTTCCATCAGGGTCAAGTGGTCTGGCTCAAAGATTTTGGCTTTGTACAATTATTTAAGACTCAGTTAAAAGAACAGCAGAGGTTTTATATTGTGCATCAAGATGAAGATGATTTATTGTCCTTTGAGGGTTTTCATGAATTACATTCAAGTCATTGGAAAATAGAGCAATATCACCGGGTGATTAAACAGGTTTGTCATATTGAAAAGTTTCAAGTAAGACGATCTAAACTGATTTTGAATCATATTTTTTCAGCCTTGATGGCCTACGTCGAGATACAAAAGAACCAGTTTGAGCGGATCTTTGAAAATGTATATCGTTGGCAGAAGAAATTATTTAGACCAGTTATCAAAAACTTCATTGATGACTTTATTCTCGATAAAAATCATCTGCTACCACAGAGAATCTATAAATAATAGTGCGTAAGTCCTATAATCCTTAATATCAGGGTTATTATCATCACCGGCATCTTCGTCTAGACGATACCAAGGGCGCAGCATGAGCGCAAAGTTGTCTCTTTCAAAACCCACATTCAACATGACACGGTTCCAACTACGTGACAACGGATCGGAACGGCCATTAGACTGGTGGTTGAATGTTAATCCCAGTAAGCGACCATTTAAACCCAACAATTCATAATTGGTGCGAAAAACCAAACTGGCTTCAGGCTCATAGTTCGTTTCACGGAACGGACGTGATTCTTCACCGTTATACACCTGCCAACGAGAAAACTGAGTATAGCCTAACCAAACATCACCATTGTCCCCAAATAGGTTTTCCACAGCTTTAGTTTTTAAAGACAATTGGAATTTCGCTTCCATTGACTTTAGGTTCTGATCTTCATCCACCGTATTGGTCGGATTTGGACTTTGTGGATATTCATTTTTATCTGTCGTCCAAAAACCAGGCATTAAATACACAGGCTGATAGGCACGAATATTCCAAGTTCCCAGTTTGCTTTCTGGTGAAAGCTCCCAACGACTATCCATTAAAGATAAATTTGGGGATATTTTAGGGCCTTCCGAAGCAAAGACAGAGCTTACACTTTGTGCAATCTTCCCTGTGATATTTTCAGGTTCTGGTGCAATTTCCATAGCTGCACGTTGCTCAGAAACAATATGTGGTTTTACCGCTTCAGGAATTTTAAATAATGCATCATAACAAGCCAAACGGTCTGCATTCGATGCTAATGCAACACATGCTTCGGCTGTTGCTGGAGCTGCAGGTACTTCGGAAATTTGTGCATGTGTTTTAGCGACACCCAAAGTACTGAGCACAGTCATGCCCAGTACTAAAGTTGAACGCTCAAATGATTTGAACGCCATACGACCCTCTTATTGTTTTACTGAACTTGTTGAATACTAAAACCTAACTCAATTAAAGTATCACGCTTCGCCATAGGTGCAACCACAGCTTTCGTTGGTTTTTGTTCAAGCAAGTATTGTACCGCCACACGTTGCAAGTCCTCTAAACCCACAGCCAAAAGACGGCTACGTAACTGCTTACGGAAGGCTGGCGTACGAGCATGTAAAAGTGCATAACATGCCGTAATCGCTTCACCCGCTGGTGAACCTGGTTTGTCCATACCAGCAATCAAACCTAAAATTGCTTCTTCAAGCTGATGTGGCTTTTGCTCAGTATTGAGCAACCATTGCACACTGGCTTCAAAGTCATTGAAGGTTTCAGCCAAACGCGGGTCACGGTAGCTATAGAAGCGGAATGAACATGCATTGCCGTCATAGCTTGCGCCACCACCATAAGCCCCACCTTTTTCACGAATTGCACTGTGTAAGAAACCATTACGCAAGTACGCTGCCAGTACCATCAGCGGTGCAGCATCTGGATGTGACACCTCAACGGCTTGATAAGCCGATGAACAGAATTGAACATTGGCTTGAATTAACCACGCCTCATCTGCATCGGTATCGATCTGCTCAGCCGTTTTCAAACTCACAGTTTGCTCAGGAATGGCTAACTTGTCCCACACATTTTGAACTTCTTCAACCAAACGGTCTGACTGATGTTCTTCACAAACCAGTAAGAACTGTTTTGGTGCTTGTAAAAGTTTTAAATGAATCGCTTTTAATTCATTGATCAAATCATCATAAGCTGCTGCATCATTTTCAATACGGCTGACTAGATCGCCTAACCAGTTTAGTGCACCTAAGCCCGTGTTGTGATAATCACGTTTTGCCAACGCACTGTGGTTACGTCCTGCAATTTGCATCGCATAACTGTGGCCTGAACCTGAAAGACGTGATGCCCAACGGGTTTTACGTTGTTGCAATAACTCAACAATGCGATCTTTTTCGTCAAAACGAAGTTGTTCAAATGCCAACTTCAACAAAGCAATACTGTCAAAATTACTCACCAACGATTTTGTGGTCAGCGTTAACCATGCACTGATTTGATTTTTGTCATTTACTTGAGAACGTAAAGAGGCGCCCATCCCTAAACCACCACTCACCGCAGTTTGCAGTTGTTGTAGCTCAAGGTAGTCATACTGACCTGCGCCCACCTCGCCCATCAGGATGGAAAGCAGATTAAAGTAAGGTGACTGCACTACATCTTGCGGAATCTGGATCAGTACTTGGTTGTAGTAAATACCGTTCGTACCCGCATGATAAAGATTCAACGGATAATCGATACGATTTGAGATAATCTCGCGCAACTGCCCTTGTACAATTTGCAGTTCAGCAGGCACATCTTCCAAGCCCACTTTCGGCAAAAGATTAAGGTCATCTGGGGTATCTTGACGAACTTTAAGTGCTTCAGTTTGTGCTTCAATTTCTGCTTTTTCAGCGTCTGTTAGCTGCGCACCAATTTCGGCTAAACGTGCTTTTTCTGCTGCCGCTTCCACTGCAGACTTATTAGCATCAGGCACCAAAGTCATTTGTACACGGTGCGGGTTATCAATCAAATAGGTTTTGATTAAGTTTGACAACCACATTGGATCTTTCAGTTCTTCTTTTACCGCAGCAATGGCTGAGTCCACATCCCATACAGTGACTGGGTCGCTGTGGTGAATCGCACTGCCCAAACCATTTAAAATCAGGCTTAGACCATAAGGCATGCCATCGCCATTGATTTCACGTTGGTGCAATTCAATTTGATGTAAAATCGCATCCACCATATTTTGATCAACAGGTTTTGCAGCAACGTCTTCCAAAACTTTAAACACACCTGCTTTAAACTCAGCTGCATGTTCTGGGTTTGAACCTTGTACACCGCAGTAGAAGGTCATTTCATAGTTAGAATCATCTACACCCATAATCGGGCCTGTAGATTGTGCATAATCACAGGTCTCTAAGTAGTGACGTAGCGGAGAAGCTGAATCTTCTAACAGTACACCTTCCACTAGGCGCATACCTAAGCGTAGTTTGATCTCACTGGCTTTGGGCAATAACCACGAAATAATGTGATAAGTTTTGTCTTTTAAATCTTCTGCATCCACCGCATAGGTTTCAGTCACTTCAAGCGGCGCAGTTAAACGACGCTCTTCTTTAGAAAACAGGGTTTCACCCTTTGAAAACTTCGCCAACGCCAAAGTTTCAAACTGTTCTTGTAAGTTGTAAGCAGGCTCATTACCAAAAGTCATGAAAACCGCATTACTTGGATGATAGTGTGACTTATAGAAATTAACTAACTCTGGGTAAGTTAAATCGGGAATATCTTTAGGGTCGCCACCTGAGTTGTAGTGGTAAGTGGTTTCAGGAAATAAGTGATGCGCTAACTGATGATACAACTGGTCTGAAGGCGAACTCATTGCCCCTTTCATTTCGTTGAAAACCACACCTTTATAAACAGGCTCACCGTTTTCAAGCTCAATGCGGATCCCTTCTTGGGCAAAATCCAGCGGATTCAAATTGGCTGCAAAAGCCGCATCTAAATACACTTCAAGTAAATTTTGGAAATCTTTCTTATTCTGAGTCGCAAATGGATACGCTGTCCAGTCCGCCGCAGTAAAGGCGTTCATAAAAGTGTTCAGTGAGCGACGAATCATTAAAAAGAACGGATCACGAACAGGGAATTTTTCCGAACCGCACAGTGCTGTGTGCTCTAAAATATGCGCTTCGCCTTTTGAATCCATAGGTTGGGTGCGAAATGCAACCAAGAATACATTTTCATCATGATTGGTGGCCAAGTGATAATGCACTGCCCCAGTGACTTTATGTTTATATTCAGACACTAAAATGTCTAAAGCTTCAACATGGTGTTGACGTACCAACTGAAACGCAGGATGTACAGTTTGAGAAATGGTTTCAGTGACATCTACAGTCATGTGATCTCCTAACAATAATTAATACACTGCCTGCATTATAGCTTTAGTTGTCAAAAGATTTCACGCTGAAAACCCGAGTAATTTGCTGGAAATTTGAAAAGCATCTCGCTGCTTTCCAAATTTCAGTCTTTTTGAGGGAAGCGTTCTCAAAAAGTAAAACTAGATGAGATATTTAAAATAATTATAGTTCGGGTGATTTTCCACAAAAACATAGTTTTGCTTTTGATAAAAACTGGCTGCGGATAAATCTGCGGTATTTAAACACAGTGCAGAAAAGTTTGGACGCGCACATTTTTCTAGATGCGCCAACAACTGACGACCCACACCACTCTTACGGTATTTAGGGTGCACATAGAAACGACGTACACGCCCAATACGCGCCTCGATTTCATTTTCACCCCATTGCTGATTTAAACCGCCACAAGCAATCAATTGGTCTTGATCATAGGCCAATAACAACACTTCACCCTTTTGATCAAAACGATTTTTTCCACTTTGATATTCTTCGATCAAGCGGGTCAACGGTTCATATCCTTCTTTTGCCGCAAGTTGTGCCAAAGCTTGTATTTGAGGAGGTAATTGTTCTGCCGCTTGAATTAAAATTTCCATCTAAACTTCCTTGAATATGAGCAAAGCCATTTCACTACATTTGCCGCGTAAATAAAATGAATTTTCCTCAACAAACTACAGCAATCTTGAGCATTGGTGTAAAATGTCGCTTTATTTTCAATACGTGACGAAAAAAGACATGGCAACTGTTGATCTTTTTGCAATTGGTAATGCACTAATCGACCAAGAATTTAAAGTCTCTGACGACTTCCTTATTCAACAACATTTGCAAAAAGGCACTATGCAGTTAACTGATGGTGAAACACAAGCAGATCTTTATAAAAAATTAAAAGAAACACAAAGCTATAAAGGTCAAGCTTCGGGTGGTTCAGCAGCCAATACCACCGTTGCTTTTAGTGCCTTGGGTGGTTCAGCATTTTATGCATGCCGCGTGGGTAATGATGAGCTAGGACAAACTTACCTCAACGGTTTGCACGAAGCAGGCATTAAAAACACTGAAAAATCAATCAGTCAAGGCGTAACAGGCACGTGTATGGTTCTAGTCAGCGAAGACTCTGAACGCACTATGCATACCTATTTAGGTATTACGGCCGAGTTAACTGAACAACAGATTGACTTTGAACCCTTAAAAACAGCGAAATGGCTCTATATCGAAGGTTATCTTTCAACCAGCGATAGCGCACGTGTAGCTGTCAAGCAGGCTCGTGAAATTGCCAAAGCTCATGGTGTTAAAATTGCATTAACCCTATCTGACCCTGCGATGGTGCAATACGCGCGTCATGGTCTAGATGAAATGATTGCGGATGGTGTGGACTTATTGTTCTGTAACCAGCAAGAAGCCATGATGTACACCGAAACCGAAACAGTTGAGGCGGCCTTAGCAAAACTCAAAACACTGAGCCAGCATGTGGTGATTACCCTTTCAGCTGAAGGTGCACTTATTTCAAATGCACAGGAAACATTTAGCGTTGCCGGTCGTAAAGTACACGCTATCGATGCCAATGGTGCAGGTGATGCCTTTGCTGGTGCCTTCCTTTATGCAGTGAATGCGGGCTTAGGCTTACATACAGCTGCGCAACTTGCAATTTTGATTTCAAGTGAAGTGGTGTCACAGTTCGGCCCTCGTTTGGCTGTGGCAGATTACGCTGAATTGTTCCAACAACTGCAAAAGGAATGTGCATGATGCAAAAAATTTGCATGACGGAAGACATCCCAGAACGCGAAGCGCGTTCTTTTGAAACACCTAAGGGGGATACAATTTTTATCACCCAACGTGACGGTGCCTTCTTTGCTTACCAAAACATTTGCCCGCATTTGCAAGTTGAACTTGAATTTTTGGAAAATCAGTTTTTAGACCGCGACCAAGAATTTATTGAATGTTCGACCCATGGTGCCCTGTTTATGGTGGAAACAGGTGAATGCATTTCTGGCCCATGCCAAGGTGAAGCACTTGAAAAAGTAGCGATTACCGTGCATTCTGACGGCGGGATTTATCTCACAGAAGAATAATGAAATTGGACGTTCACCATGTATGAGTTGCTACATCACCCTGACTTGATGCTCTTTCATTTCAGCTTATTGACTTTAGTCATACTCAGCATGGTGGAAACCTTAGGCTACTTTTTTAAATCTCGCCCAAGTCATTTCCTTAAAAGGCTCTCGCCACAAAAACTGACTGAATCTCCGCTGCTGGACGTTAAGTTTTCTAAAGTACTGATTGTAGTTTTTCTCTTACTTAATTTTAGTGTTGCAGGTTATTTCCTTCAGTTCTGCATCTACGCCAAAGAACAGGCCTTTACTTCGGCTTACTACCTGATTTTGCCTGCGCTGATTATTGCAATTTTCTTTACCGTTTTTATGATCCACTGTTTGGATCAAGTTATTAAACCCAGACCAGATAAAAAACAAACCAACTTACTGGGTCGTCTGGCGACTATCTCCAGCGGGAATGCACGTCCTGGTTTTTCGGCTCAAGCTCGCGTTCGCGATGAATATGGTCAGCTACACTATGTCCAAGTTGAACCTGAGTTTGGTGAACTTGAATTTCAGTCACAAATTATTCTCATTCGTCTAAAAAAGTCGCATTATATAGCAAAGAAAATTTCAAAATCTAATCAACTTTTTAGTGGTGAAAGTACGCGCTAAACAAACACCAAATCCAATCCTATTTCAACGCTGCACGTCTATATAAGCATGTCTATCCTTTGCCATACCTACTTACTGCGTCAGTCTCCAACAAACGCCTCACAACGCGCTGTTTAAATCAAAGCCTTGCATCATCTTCTTGCTCAATCTTTTTAAAGGAATCAGTCAGTCACAATCCAGCTTTCTACAATTTAAAATATTTGCGCAAAAATAAGCTCAGAATGAGAATTTTACTCCCCGCCTCTGCCTTCAAGCTTATATGACACAATAAAAGACTTTTTAATATGAATTCGATTTTCAACTCCTAATTTCCTTGTGATGTATGCGACAGATCAAATCATCCATGATTCATATCCGTTAAAATCTATCATTTAAAAGCCCTATCACTTTTATCATCTTAATACGAATTACCAATAAAATAACGATGAACGTTAAATATAAGTGTTTTAGTCGGATTTAAAATAAATATATACAAGTATTTTAGTCAGGTATTTAAATATAAACATAAGTAATTTGGTCAACTTTAAAATACAAAAATATTAGTTTATTTTTCATCACACCATTTTTTTAAGTACATGTATTTAAAAGAATTAATAATATATTTTTTATTTAAGTTTAAAGACTATTTATCTTTTGTATGTTTTTGTTTAATAATATAAAGCAAGTTAAAAAATAGGCTTTGTGAAATGAGCTTAGTCCCCAAAAATCTCAATCAAAAAGTCACCAGAGAGATTGTGGCCATTTTAATCATTAAGGTGATTATTTTAATGGTTATTAAGAACATCTGGTTTGACGCCCCGACTATTCCTAAAAATTTTGACAATCAAGTTGCTGAGCGTATTGCAGGCAATCCATCCCCAATCAAGGAGACACGTTGATGATATCTGAAAGCGTGGTCGATCTTTCGCGGTTCCAGTTCGCTATGACCGCGATGTATCACTTTATTTTTGTTCCACTTACACTGGGGCTTGCCTTTATTCTTGCCATTATGGAAACCACCTATGTGATTTCAGGTAAAGAAATTTATAAAGACATGACCAAGTTTTGGGGGAAACTCTTCGGTATTAACTTCGCTTTAGGGGTCACTACTGGCTTAACCATGGAGTTCCAGTTCGGGACTAACTGGGCATATTACTCACACTATGTGGGGGATATTTTCGGTGCTCCATTAGCCATTGAAGGATTAATGGCATTCTTCTTAGAATCGACATTCATCGGTCTGTTCTTCTTTGGATGGGATCGCTTATCCAAAGTGCAGCACTTATGTGTGACATGGCTGGTTGCACTCGGTTCTAATATGTCTGCCTTATGGATTTTGGTTGCAAATGGTTGGATGCAAAACCCTGTCGGTTCTGTATTCAACTATGAAACCATGCGCATGGAACTGGTAGATTTTGGTGCTCTCATTTTTAACCCAGTTGCGCAGGTAAAATTTGTACATACCGTGTCTGCGGGTTATGTGACAGGCGCTATTTTCGTCCTTGCTATTTCAAGCTACTACTTACTGAAAAAACGCGATATTCCGTTTGCGCGTCGTTCATTTGCCATTGCCGCAATTTTTGGTTTAGCTTCAACACTTTCAGTGATTTTACTGGGCGATGAGTCAGGTTATGAACTGGGTGATGTTCAGAAAACTAAACTCGCGGCCATTGAAGCAGAATGGGATACTCACCCTGCACCTGCACCCTTTACTTTGTTTGGTATTCCAAATAAAGAAACCATGACTACAGATTATGCAGTGAAAATTCCATATGTGATGGGTCTTATTGCAACACGTTCTTTAGACAAAGAAGTGACTGGTATTAAAGATTTGATCGTACAACACGAAGATCGTATTCGTAACGGTATGGTGGCTTACTCGCAACTGGAAAAACTACGCGCGGGTGATACTTCTCCAGAGCTAAAGGCTGCATTTGCTGAAACTCAAAAAGACTTGGGTTATGGCTTACTGCTGAAAAAATACACACCAAATGTAGTTGATGCATCTGAAGATCAAATTAAATCTGCTGCAAAAGACACGATTCCGCACGTACCAAGCTTATTCTGGGCATTCCGTGCCATGGTTGTATCTGGTTTCCTTATGCTGTTGTTATTTGCTCTAGCAACCTTTGCTGTGGCAAAACGCAATGCAGAAAACAAACCATGGTTACTGAAGTTCGCACTATTCGCTCTGCCTCTGCCATGGATTGCTGCACAAACAGGTTGGTATGTTGCAGAAGTAGGTCGTCAGCCGTGGACCATTGGTGAAGTTTTACCTACACACTTGTCAGCATCGAGCTTAAGCACAGGTGATGTGTGGGGTTCTATCGCTGCCTTAGCTGCGTTCTATACCGTTCTTTTGATTATTGAAATGTATTTAATGATCAAATTCTCACGTCTTGGTCCAAGTTCGCTTCATACTGGTAAATACCATTTTGAAAAACTTGAAGCAGCTCGTAATGAGGAGACTCAAGCATGATCGAATATGAATTACTCAAAATCATTTGGTGGGTTTTAGTCGGCGTCTTGCTGATTGGCTTTGCCCTCACCGATGGCTTCGATATGGGCTCTATGGCAATCATGCCATTTGTGGGCAAAACAGATGAAGAACGCCGTGCGGCTATCAACACCATTGCTCCGCACTGGGACGGTAACCAAGTTTGGTTCATTACTGCTGGCGGCGCATTGTTTGCCGCATGGCCAATGGTTTATGCAACAGCATTCTCAGGCATGTATTGGGCGCTACTGTTGGTACTGTTTGCCCTATTCTTACGGCCTGTAGGTTTTGACTACCGCTCTAAACTACAAAATACCAAATGGCGTACGTCATGGGACTGGGGTTTAGCCGTGGGTGGTGCTGTGCCTGCACTGGTCTTCGGTGTGGCGTTTGGGAACATGTTCTTAGGCGTGCCATTTAGCTTAGATGATACAGTCCGTTCAACTTATACAGGGAGCTTCTTTGCTCTACTCAACCCATTTGCTTTAGTCTGCGGCCTAGTTAGCTTATCAATGCTGTGTGCACACGGCGGTGCATGGCTAATGCTTCGTACCGATGGTGACTTACGCAGACGCTCAGCACAAGCAACGAAACTTATGGGCATTGCTTATCTCATCTGTTTCTTAGGCGCTGGTGCTTGGTTGTACTTTGGTGGAATCGAAGGTTATACCTTAGTCACTCCATTTGATACCAACGGTGTTGCTAACCCATTGGCAAAAGAAGTGTTGACCAATGCCAACCATGGCTGGATGAACAACTACTCGACTTACCCAATTACCATGATTGCGCCTATCGCAGGTATCTTAGGTGGTTTGATTGTGGTTCTTGCAGCTGGCAAAAACAAAGCGGGCTTTAGCTTCTTAGGTTCGAGTTTAGCGGTCGTGGGTGCAATTTTAACTGCTGGTTTTGCGCTGTTCCCATTCTTAATGCCATCAAGCATTCAACCTGTTGCAAGCTTGACTATGTGGGATGCCGTTTCAAGTAAAACGACGTTAACTGTAATGACAGTTGCTGCATGTATCTTTGTCCCACTCATTTTGTGCTATACCACTTGGTGTTACTACAAAATGTGGGGTGTTATTACCAACACACACATTAAAGAGAATTCACACAGCCTTTACTAAGGCTGTGTCTAAGGAGATCAAATTATGTGGTATTTTGCATGGATTCTCGGCATTTTGATGGCTTGCTTTGCAGGTGTACTCAGTGCTTTGTATATCGAACATCATCAAGACCTTGATGAGGAATAAACCATGACAGACGTTGCTATGGAAAACCAAACTGTAGATAAAAAGCCGAACAAATTTGCGATGCTAATTTCCTGCCTATTGGCCTTTCCACTTGCAGCGGTGTTGTTAGTGCATCCTGCTGCTATGTTGGATGACAATGGTCACTATAGCCACAGTGCGTTGATGTATATCATGATTGGTATCTCAGGTGGCTTTATCCACGGTGTTGGCTTCGTGCCACGCCACTGGATTTGGAAATGGCTGTTTAGCCCGTTTCTATCGTGGCCACTGATGATCTGGGGTTATTACACTTGGTTCTTCAGTTAAATAAAAAAGCCCTCATTGACTGAGGGCTTTTTTATGGTTCGTTTTTCTTGGATTCTACATTTCAGCCATGACACCAATAATGCCATTAATAATCATATCTACCGCAATAGTCCCAATCAGTAAGGCCGACAGTCGCCCGACAATATCAACATAACGGTCAATATATTTGGCATGCTTGTAACGCAAATGGTCATGCGCAAATTTCATTAAAATCATCAAGCCACAGGTCAACGCCAAAGTCAGGAAAATAATCATGGCCGCACCACTGATTGGCAGTGCCATACCTGTCACCACAGCAGCACTGATGGTTCCTGGACCAATCATAAAAGGCATCGCAATGGTTCCTGCCAAATGCTCAGGCGCACCACGCATTTCACCAATGGTATCTGCTCCCTGAAACACGTAGCGATAACCAATCACCAAGAAGATCAGACCACCAAATATTTGAAAGGCTTCAAAGCGTACATTTAAATATTTACTAAAAATCGCTTCCCCACCCCATGCGAACAGCATAAATACTATAAAAGCAATGAGACAGCCCTGAATCAAGGCCTTATTAAACACTTTAGCTTCGGAGTTCCGAATCATGCCAATCATGTAAATACTCATTAAAAACGGATTCAGCAATGAGAAAAACAAAGCAAAAGCATGTAAATATGAGGTCAATATGGTTCCTCCTAATTATCCTTGAGGGTCTGGAAATAAGGGACGATTCCCTGGACTGATTCGATTGATATGTAAGAAGGTCATGTGGCGTTCATAACGATCCAGCACATCATTAATCACTTGCTCTTTGGTATAACCAACAAGATCATTGCCTTGAGAACCTTCATACAAATAGGTCTCAAGACGATAATAGAAGCGTTTGCCCAGTTTGCCGCGTTCACTAAAAGTCGGGGCGATATAGCGTACTGGCCAAATTTGATAGACAAAGTTTTGCTCTTCTTCCAAATGAATCATCAAATCTAAATGATACAGATTTGGGTCTTCTTCTAGCGCACTTTCTTGAACACTGATGTCGATACCTCGTTTTTGCATTTCTTCTGCAACGGCCATTACCGCAGGTCGGCAGATGTCATCGAGCATACGCCGAGTATCAGTTGTTCCTGGATGGTGCATGACTCGGGACAAACGCTTTTTCCAGTTGAGGATGTCGACATTGCCCACCACGGGTGCGGCATTTAAACTGCTACTGGCTTGTCGATAGTCTTCTAACCGCAGTGATTTATACAAACCTGCCATCACCAAGAACATCACAAAACTAAACGGCAACCCCATAATAATCGTGGCATTTTGCAGTGCCGTAATCCCATTAGCCATCAACATTGCAAGGGTCAACAAACCAATCGCTACGGCCCAAAATACGCTCAACCATCGCGGTGCATCATGGTCAACATTGGTAAATTGAGTGGTGAAATTACCCAACACCAGTGCACCAGAGTCCGCCGAGGTCACATAAAACAATAAGCCCGTAATTGTGGCTACACCTGCAATAAACGGAAACCATGGATACTGTGCTAGCAAGTCATAAAAACCATGCGCAGGATTTGCAATGACACTTTGTGCAAGGGCTAAATTACCATCAAAAATCACACTATGTAGTGCACTATTTCCAAATATTGATAACCACGTGAGTGTGAAAAATAAAGGAATAATGAGCGTTCCGCTAACAAACTCACGAATGGTTCGACCACGTGAAATCCGTGCTAAAAACAAACCTACAAATGGCGACCAAGCCACCCACCATGCCCAAAAGAACAAAGTCCAACTGTTCATCCATTCTTTCGGTTGTTGAAAGGCAAAACTTTCCAAAGTCATGCTTGGAAAACGGTTAATGTAGTCTCCAATATTTTGCACAAAAGCATTCAGTAAAAATTCGGTATTGCCTAAAAACAAAATAAACAGCATCAACCCAACAGAAACATAAATATTGATCTCAGAGAGAACTCGCAGTCCCTTATTCACCCCTGAAGTCACTGAAATAATGGTCATTACCACCGCAACCACAATTAATGCGGTTTGCATCCAAAGGTTTTCAGGTAAATCAAACAACACATGTAAGCCATAGTTCAGCTGTACTACCCCAATCCCGCAGGTCGTCGCAATACCAAAAATAGTCCCGATGACCGCTGCGGTATCAACACTATGACCAATCGGCCCATGAATCTTATTGCCAAAGATCGGATATAAAGCAGAGCGAATAGTCAGTGGTAAGTTATAGCGATAACTAAAATATCCCAATGCCATGCCAATCAAGGCATACATACACCATCCAGTTAGACCATAGTGAAACAGGGTCCACACCATGCCTTGACGTGCAGCTTCTAGGGTCTGCCCCTCACCCACAGGTGGATGCATATAGTGAGATAAAGGTTCCGCCACCGAGAAGAACATCAAATCGATGCCGATCCCAGCTGAGAACAACATTGCAGACCAGCTTAAAAGGCTAAATTCTGGCTTGGAATGTTTGGGGCCTAATTTGATGTTGCCGTAGCGAGAACAGGCAATAAAAATGACAAAGACCATATACAAGGTCGCTGCGAGTAAGTAATACCAACTAAAAGTTGAACTTACCCATGCCAAGACCGTATTTAAGGTCCGATTAGCAAAATCATTAAACAAAATGGTAGTAGCAGAAAAAATTAAAATAATGAGAGCTGAAATATAAAAGACCACACCATTTAAACGGTCTTTAGGCGCTAATGTTTGATCATCAACTGCTCTTGGATTATCTGTTGCCATACAATCCTCAAGAAAGTAAATAAAAAAAGACAAAAGCCAATTTTTAAACTTCTCGTGGTCGAGAGCTTAAAAATCGACTAACGAAAACGATAGTTTTTTTATCAGGAATAAAAATGCTATCTTCTTTAAACCTGAAGGTCTAAATCATTTATGAGGTGCATTTGCTACACAGGCTTAAAATGTGAGCCGCCCTTGTTCATCGATATTTTGATAGGAATCCTACACATATCTCCCTTCAACATGACTATAAGAGCTTTCTCAACTCGAAAAAAGTATAAAACCGTAAGCCTGTAGCTCATCAGCTCACTTTTCTGAATGATGTTCTGCAATTAAACTCTTATGGCACATCCTTTTGATAAATAAAAAGTTATGTCGAATACTCAAAGCAATTTAGCAATATTTTGCTTTGAATTTAACCATAAGTGTACTTTTTATTGATTGAACGTTCAATCAATAAAAAGTATCATAAAAAAATGCTATGATGCTTTCCATGTAAGTTATTGAATCTAACGCCTTTAAATTTAAGGCAAATTGTTCTGGATTGTCATGAATAAACGTAGAGTAAAACCTGAGCATGAGCGCCGTGAAGAAATCATTAATGCTGCCTATGCAGTCATTTATGAAGTGGGCTTATCCAACACCACTATTGCTCAAATTGCGAAAAAAGCACAGCTTTCTACGGGCATTGTGAGTCATTATTTTGGCGATAAACAAGGCCTCATTCACAGTTGCATGCGCCAAATGCTGAATGTCTTAGCCGAGACTACGGCAAGCTATAAGGCAAAGGTGGCGAAGCCCAGTCCAGAACATTCGCTCAAAGCCATTATTGATGCCAACTTTGACATCAGTCAGGTCAACAACACTGCTATGCGGGTTTGGCTGGATTTTTGGTCTGCCAGTATGCACCTACCCGACTTAGGTCGACTGCAACGAATCAATGACCAACGTCTTTATTCAAATTTAAAGTTTCATTTCTTGCAGCTCATGCCAAAGTCACAAGCAAGCCAAGCGGCTAAAGGTCTAGCAGCACTGATTGATGGCTTATGGTTACGTGGAAGTTTAAGTGGTCATCAAGCATTTGATCGTGATTTGGCACGTTCTATTGCATACGACTATGTCGATATGCAACTTCGCTTAATTCAACAGATACGGCAGGAACAACAAAATGAATGATGTACAGCTTCACTCGCTTTATATTCACGGACAATATTTCAATGTCACCAGTGGTCAAACCTTTGACAGTATCAACCCCGCTACAGGTGAAGTCATTGCCACCATTCAACAAGCATCCAAAGCTGATGTCGATTCAGCCGTGCAAAGTGCTGTACAAGGGCAGCGTGAATGGGCTGCCAAAACAGCGGTCGAACGTGCCCGTATTTTACGTCGTGCAGTCGATATTTTACGCGCTCGTAATGACGAATTAGCACGCCTAGAAACACTGGATACAGGTAAAGCGTTCAGTGAAACCTCTACCGTCGATATTGTCACTGGTGCAGACGTTTTAGAGTACTACGCGGGACTTGCAACTGCCATTCAAGGTGAACAAGTGCCGCTACGTGAAAGTAGTTTTTTCTACACGCGCCGTGAACCTTTAGGTGTGGTGGCAGGCATTGGTGCTTGGAATTATCCAATCCAAATAGCACTTTGGAAATCAGCTCCGGCCCTCGCTGCTGGGAATGCCATGATTTTTAAACCTAGCGAAGTGACCCCTCTTACCGCCTTAAAGTTGGCAGAGATCTATACTGAAGCAGGCGTACCTGCTGGGGTTTTCAACGTGGTACAAGGTTTTGGTGCTGAAGTGGGTCAATGGTTGACTGAACACCCAGATATTCAAAAAATTTCATTCACAGGTGGTGTGGCAACGGGTAAAAAGGTCATGGCCAGTGCTGCGGCTTCTAGTCTCAAAGAAGTTACCATGGAGCTCGGTGGCAAATCACCTCTGATTATTTGTGCCGATGCCAACCTTGATCGCGCAGCCGATATTGCGGTGATGGCGAACTTCTTTAGCTCAGGTCAAGTATGTACCAATGGCACCCGTGTGTTTGTACCACAAACCCTCAAGGCTGCATTTGAACAAGCAGTGATTGAGCGTGTAAAACGTATCCGCATAGGTGACCCGATGCAGGCTGAAACCAACTTTGGACCTTTAGTCAGCTTTCCGCATATGGAAAAAGTCTTGTCTTATATTGAGTCAGGCAAACAACAAGGTGCGACCTTATTGATTGGTGGACAACGTGCCACCGAAGCAGCACTTGCTCAGGGCGCATATGTATTACCAACCGTGTTCACCGACTGTCATGACGACATGCACATTGTGCAAGATGAAATCTTTGGTCCGGTTATGAGCATTTTAAGCTATGACAATATTGAAGAAGCCATTCAACGTGCCAACAACACCAGTTATGGTTTAGCCGCAGGTGTGGTCACACAAGATATTTCCCAAGCACATCGCATTATTCATCAACTTGAGGCAGGTATTTGTTGGATCAATACATGGGGCGAATCCCCTGCTGAAATGCCTGTAGGTGGTTATAAACAGTCAGGGGTCGGACGTGAAAATGGCATCACCACACTTGAACACTATACTCGCATCAAATCGGTTCAAGTCGAACTGGGTCAATACCAAAGTATTTTTTAAAATCTGAATTTTAACTATCTAAATCCTTACTCCATTTTTATTTATTCTTCTTTCATCCTCAACTCAACATGTGGCCACGTTCTCATGCAACGTGGTCCTGCCATAGAAAAAGGATCATTATGCATTCTCAACACTACGATTATATTATTATTGGCGCAGGCTCAGCAGGTAATGTACTAGCTGCTCGCTTAACTGAAGACCCCGATGTTTCGGTACTGTTACTCGAAGCAGGCGGACCTGATTATCGCCTCGACTTTCGCACTCAAATGCCTGCAGCTTTGGCTTATCCTCTGCAAGGGCGTCGTTATAACTGGGCATATTTAACCGACCCTGAACCCCACATGAACAACCGCCGTATGGAATGTGGTCGCGGCAAAGGCTTAGGCGGTTCATCCCTCATTAATGGCATGTGTTATATCCGTGGAAATGCCATGGATTTAGAACAGTGGGCAACCCTTAAAGGCCTTGAAGATTGGAGTTATGCAGACTGTCTGCCTTATTACAAAAAAGCTGAAACCCGTGATATTGGTGGCAATGACTATCATGGCGATGCTGGCCCTGTTTCTGTCGCCACGCCTAAAGCAAACAACAATGTTTTATTCCACGCCATGGTTGAAGCGGGTGTGCAAGCAGGCTATCCACGCACTGATGACTTAAATGGTTATCAACAAGAAGGTTTCGGCCCAATGGATCGAACCGTGACCCCCAAAGGTCGACGCTCAAGCACAGCATGTGGCTATTTAGATATGGCCAAAGGTCGAGCGAATCTAACCATTATTACCCACGCCATGACCAATCAAATTTTGTTCAATGGCAAACAAGCGATTGGTGTTGAATATATTCAAGGTGCTAATCAAAACAACTTGCTTCAGGTCTATGCCAATAAAGAAGTTCTACTTTGTGCAGGGGCAATTGCATCACCGCAAATTTTGCAACGTTCAGGTGTGGGTTCAAGCACCTTACTTCAATCTCTCGACATTCCAGTCGTGCATGACTTACCGGGTGTCGGTGAAAACCTGCAAGACCATTTAGAAATGTACTTACAATATAAGTGTAAGCAACCTGTTTCGCTCTACCCTGCTTTAAAATGGCAAAATCAACCTGCAATTGGTGCAGAGTGGTTGTTTAACGGAACAGGGATTGGAGCAAGCAACCAGTTTGAAGCAGGTGGCTTTATTCGATCCTCCAAAGAGTTTGCTTGGCCAAATATTCAATACCACTTCTTGCCTGTTGCGATTAACTATAATGGCAGTAATGCCGTCAAAGAGCATGGCTTCCAAGCCCATGTCGGTTCGATGCGCTCGCCTTCACGCGGTCGAGTACATGTGACATCCAAGAATCCTTTCGACCATCCAAGTATTTTATTTAACTACATGTCGACAGAACAAGACTGGCAGGAGTTTCGTGATGCCATCCGTATTACTCGTGAAATTATGCAACAACCTGCGCTTGATCCTTACCGAGGCGAAGAAATCAGTCCCGGAAAAGATGTGAGTAGCGATGCTGAATTAGACGAATTTGTACGTAATCACGCTGAAACGGCTTATCATCCATCCTGTAGTTGTAAAATGGGTGAAGATGATATGGCGGTAGTCGATGGACAAGGTCGTGTGCATGGCCTGCAAAGTTTACGTGTGGTGGATGCATCGATTATGCCGCTGATTATCACAGGTAACTTAAATGCAACCACCATTATGATGGCTGAAAAAATTGCGGATCAAATCCGTGGCCGTACAGCCCTACCTCGTTCTCATACACCTTTTTATCAAGCTGGAACTGAATAAGTTTTAATAGCTCAGCACCTGACTTTAATTAGCTTTAAAATAATAAAGTCAGGTGATTATTCATTTTTTCTTAAACAACAGTGCTGCGTTTTATATAGACAGTGCTATTTCTATTAACATCCAATTTATACATTTTAGCTTTTAAAAAATTGAATGCCTGCATATATATTCGACATCAATATCTTAATTATCAAATCTTAACAAAAATAAACACCAACAAAAACAATGATTAATATTACACATCACTCATATTTATAGTTTAACCCAACTCATTTACAATAAAAATTACTAAGTCAATACATATTTAGTCTAAAATATTCATAAATCAGAACTGTGTGATAGGCTCAAAAGTTATATTTTTTGTGTGCTTTTCAGCTTTTAAGTATTACTTCAACTATACCAAGCTGATCATTTATAAGCAGCTCTATCATTCTTCTTATTTTTATTCTATTCGCTATAAAGCGATCCAAAACCTGCTCCCCAAGGTCATAATCGCATGAACAAATTTTTAAAATACCTTTTGGTATTGATCGTACTGCTTATTATTGCAGTTGTAATTTTCTTATTTAGACCCGTCACGTCTAAAAAAATTCAAACCACCAGCAATGAGCCTGTTGTTGACGCAGTCTTAGTCGGCGGTGGGATCATGAGTGCAACTTTAGGCACATATCTAAGCGAGCTTGAGCCAAACTGGCAAATTCGCATGTATGAACGCCTAGATAATGTTGCACAAGAAAGCTCAAACGGCTTCAACAATGCTGGCACAGGCCACTCTGGCTTTATGGAAATGAACTATACCTCTGAAAAAGATGGGAAAATGGACATTTCTAAAGCTGTGAACGTTGCGGAACAATTTGAAGTTGCAAAACAGTTCTGGTCTTATCAGGTGAAAGAAGGCGTTTTGGGTCAACCAAATAGCTTTATCAACCCTGTGCCGCACATTGCCTTCGTTTGGGGCGATAACGTGAATTTTCTAGAAAAACGTTATGCTGCAATGGTTAAAAACCCAATGTTCTATGGCATGAAATTCTCTGAGAATCCTGCTGAAATTAAACAATGGGCGCCATTGGTAATGAATGGCCGTGATGCTGCACAGAAAGTAGCTGCAACACGCATGGATGTAGGTTCGGATGTGAACTATGGTTCGATCACCACTCAATTGGTCGATCACCTTAAAAAACAATCTAATTTCCAGTTACAAACATCGACTGAAGTGACTGGCATTAGCCAAAACGATGATAAAACGTGGACTGTTGCATTTAAAAACCTCACTACAGGGAAAACAGATCACGTGAAAACGCGCTTTGTCTTTATTGGTGCAGGTGGTGCAGCGGTTAAACTTTTACAAATGACAGGCTTACCAGAAGCGAAGCAATATGCTGGCTTCCCTGTAGGTGGCGTGTTCTTAATGACCGACAACCCAAAAGTCACTGAAGGTCATACTGCAAAAGTTTATGGTCGTGCTGAATTAGGCGCACCGCCAATGTCTGTTCCACATATTGATACACGTTATATCGACGGTAAAAAATATGTGTTGTTTGGTCCATTTGCAACTTATTCAAACAAGTTCTTAAAACAAGGTTCTCAGCTTGATTTATTGAAATCAACCACTAAGAACAACGTTTTACCAATGACCGCTGTGGGTATGGAAAATCTTGATTTGGTGAAATACTTAGTTAGCCAAGTCATGATGACCGATGAAGACCGTTTTAATGAGTTGAAAAAATACTATCCTGATGCAAAACCAGAAGACTGGCGCATGAATCAAGGTGGTCAACGTGTTCAAATCATTAAGAAAGAACCAGGCAAACCTACAAGCTTGCAATTTGGTACCGAGATTTTTGCATCACAAGATGGTGCTGTGACTGCCCTATTAGGTGCGTCTCCTGGTGCTTCAACTTCCCCTTATATTATGTTGAGCTTGCTTGAAAAAGCATTCCCTCAGCAAGTAGCAGGTAAATGGAATCCGAAATTACATGAAATTGTAAAATCGTACCAACAAGAACTCAGCACTAATCCTGTGCTTCTTGACCAAGTTCGCCAATACACCAGCACAACCCTTGGTTTGAAATATACACCTATGGCTAAAGCTGCAAATGACGAAACTATTGCGGTAGCAAAAGCACAGTAATCTGCTTTAAACCCTAAAAAGGATGGACTTTGCGCCATCCTTTTTTAATTCATATTTGAAACTATTCTGTTTATGTCGCTTTTCCATTCCGATGCTTTTTTGGCTTTTCGTTCACGTGATTTTTCACTTCTGAGTGTCAATCAGTTGTGCTTAATTCTAACCATCATGATTCAAGAAGTCGTCATTGCCTATAGTATCTATCAACTCACTCAAAATCCACTCAGCCTTGGCATGATTGCCTTAATTGAGTTACTCCCCTTTATTTGCCTCTCCCTGATCAGTGGCGACTGGGCTGATCGCTATAACCGACAAAAAATTGTGCAGTGGAGTTTTAGCTGTAGCACTTTAATTCCATTATTATTTATTGTTCTTTTTTCTCAGTACCAACAACAGCACATTCAACAAAATACACTTTTATGCGGCATTTATAGCCTCATCTTTTGCTTAGGCATACTTAGAGGCATTTACAGCCCATCATTTAATTCATTACGCCCTTTTCTAACCCCCGAGTCAGCCTATAGCAATGCAGCCACATGGACCGCGCTCATTTGGCAAATAGGCGGCATTTTAGCGCCTTTATGCGCAGGACTTTTACTCGGCCAACTTGGGCTTGAAAAGACCCTCTTTATTGTTTTTTTCTTGTGTTGCGTGGGTAGCATCTGCTTATTCAGATTAAGTCCTCGTCAATTCCCTAGCCCACATAAACAGCATTTGAGCAAAAGTTTGAAAGAAGCCTATTTGTTTATTTTTAAACATCCACTAATGTTTTGGAGTATGTTGCTGGATCTCAGCGCCATGCTTTTTTGTAGTGTCATTATCTTACTGCCTATTTTTGCACACGATATCCTGCATCTTGGTGTTGAAGGCTTAGGTATACTCAGAGCTGCACCAGCTATTGGCGCCTGTATCATGATGTTGATGTTGACCTGTTATTCTCCGATGCAAAATGCATGGAGAAATATGCTCTATAGTAGTTTTGCAATTGCTTTGTGTACTTTAGCCTTTGCACTATCCTCCCATGTTTGGCTCTCAGTCTTCTTCCTTGTTCTAATCGGTGCCTTTGATAGCATCAGCATGGTCATTCGACAAACTTTATTACAGCAACTCCCCCCAAAAGCACTATTAGGGCGTGTAGCGGCTTTAAATGGCATATTAGTCACTTCAGGCAATCAGCTCGGTGCCCTACACATGAGCCTGATGACGCGCTATTTTTCTGTGGTGCCAGCAGTACTTATTGGAGGGACGCTGTGTTTAATAATCTGTGGTCTAAGCTCTACTCGTACGCGACATTTATTCAAGCCATCTCCAACACTAAAAAAACATGCCACAGTGGCAAAAGGTGAATAGCATGTTAAGCTTCAAATCCTCTTTTAATATGATGTGAGTTTTCAATAGAGCAAATTATGAAACAGATTTTCCCCTTTTCACACATTCTCTATACCAAACTCTATGCTTTCTTACTATCCGTGTTGTTGGCTTATTGCCTATTCAATGCAATCTATAGTGTGGTTATTGGTGGAAAAAGCGCATACCTTTTCAGTGTTCTAATTTTAATATTTCAAACAATTACTGTTTTTAAAGCATCTGTAAATAAAAAGATCCATAACTATATGGGATTGATTGGAATCATTCTAATTCTGATTTATCTCAATGGTTGGAGGTTTATTTCTCAGCATGAAAGTATTGCGATTCTCCCCTCAGTCATACTCATCTTACTTAGCTTAGGCTATTTTTCACAGCAACATTCGCGTTTAAATCTATTGAAGGCGGCTTTAATTTTTGGGCTTTTAGTATTAGCCTATACGCAATACCATGACTTGAATACTCTACAAAACTATTATAATAGCCTGCATACAGGTGAAACATGGCAGCAATATGGTGCTTTATAAAGATCAAAAAAACCGTTAGAGTTTTCTTCTTATTTTAAGCACAAAAAGCCAGCAATATCGCTGGCTTGATTCTTCTAGACTTTAGCGATGAGTATGAATCGACATCACGATGCCCATGCTCGCTAGCATGGTAATCACCGCGGTTCCGCCATAACTCATCAGTGGCAATGGATCACCTGTTACAGGTAAAATCCCGCTCACCATCCCAGAGTTTAACAATACAAAGAAAAAGAACGTTAAGCCCACAGCACCCGCATATAAACGTCCAAAATTATGGAAGCTGTTCATACCAATAATCAAACAACGAATGATAATGGCTGCAAACAAACTAAACAGCAAGAACACCCCAATAAAGCCAAACTCTTCTGCATACGTCGACATAATGAAGTCGGTATGGTGCTCAGGCAAATACCCCAAATGTGACTGTGTACCCTCTGTAAACCCCTTCCCCATTAAGCCACCTGAACCAATGGCAATCTTGGATTGGATAATATTCCAACCTGCGCCTAATGCATCTGACTCTGGGTCAAATAAAGTGAGCACTCGCTTTTTTTGGTACTCTTGCAAAAAGAACATCCAAAGTAAGGGAGCCACAACAGCCAATGCGCCACAGGCCAAAGTAATGAGCCGCCAAGAGATACCGCTGAGGAAAATGACGCACACACCAGGAATCAAAAGACCTAGGTTTAAGTCGGGCTGTAAAGCTGCCAATAAAAACGGCAACATCATGATACCCAACGAAATCACAATATGCATAAACTTCGGCGGGAATGCGCGGCCTGCAAAGTACCACGCCATCATCAAAGGCATGGCAAACTTCATAAACTCAGAAGGCTGCATACTACCAATACCGGGTAGACTAATCCAACGTCTAGCTCCCATGCGGGTTTCGCCCACCACCAAGACCAATACCATTAAAATCACAGCAAAGATGAAAAAATAAGGACTAATGGCCTGATAGACTTTGGGTGGAATTTGTGCACAGATAATCATCACAATGAAGCCCACAGCAAAACTTGTGGCTTGGCGAAACACCATGCCCATATCTTGCGCTGAAGCACTATAAATAACCAACAATCCCAACACGGCGTTTAAAATCAGAAAGCATAAAAGCCATGGATCTAAATGCAATTTAGCCCAGCGAGATGAGTCATGTTTAATGCTTCTACCGTCACGTAAAGACTGACGTAAAAAACGATACTGCTGTGATGGTATCATTTGCGTAAATTGAATGAGCTAAAGACAGGGCAAATTATAAGTTCAAAGTGTTTTAGATAACATCATTCAAACCCATATTTCTGTAGTTTTAGCTCAATAAATCTAAATAATTCTTATTGTGCCGCCAAAATCAGGCGCGCAAGCTCAAGGTCATCTGGATAGGTAATTTTAATATTATCGGAGCGCCCTTGTACGACTTGAACTTTTTCACCAACAAACTCTAAAGCACTTGCTTCATCAGTAATTAAAGCTTGTGCCTCTAGCGCATGTTCAATTGCTTTTTTTAGTATCCCCAGTTTAGCAATCTGTGGGGTTTGTGCCTGCCAAAGCTCTGAACGATCAACGGTTTCTTGAATATCTTGCGCTGAGATCACACGCTTTAAAGTATCTCTAACAGGAATAGCTAAAATTGCCCCTGTATTGGACTGAATAGCAGTATCAACCAGTCTCACCAAACAATCCTGCGTGACACATGGACGAGCTGCATCATGGACAAAGACCCAGTCGTCCGCATCAGCGATTGTGGAAAGATAATTGAGCGCATTAAGCACTGAGTCTACACGCTCAGCACCACCTTCACAAAAATGTGCTTTTTCCATGTTGGTAAAAGGCAAACTTTGAGCGACATCATCATCTGAACCAATCGCCAAAACATAGCCCTGCAATGGCAATTGATTAAGGCGTGAAACCGTATGTTCAAGTACGGTCTTTTGTCCAATCATTTGATATTGTTTTAGTTCAGTTTTAGAAAAGCGACTACCCGAGCCAGCAGCAGGAATAATAGCCCACAATTTATGGGGTAGCTGGAGGGGTTTCAGGCTCATCGTCTTCATTGGTTCGCAAATCAATTTGGGCGTTAGGATCAATATAAACAGGCTTATATTGAGTACTGATGGTACTCATTTGAATAAACGTTTCTCGGGGTTTGATTAAACCCAAATCTAGACGCGCATGCTCTTCAATGGCTTCAATACCATTTTTCAAATCATACACTTCTGCCGCCAAGACACGATTACGTTCTTTTAAGTCGTTATTAATTTCAGTTTGTTGTTGGATTTTTTGTGTGAGTTGTAAATGGTCTTGATAACCACCCTCACCAAACCAGTATAAATACTGAAACCCTGCGATCAAAATGATCGCAAGGCCTAGTAGTACTTTACTCATCAACGAGTCGAATACATTGAACATTGACATCAGTCGCTTAGTTTAAACCTTTAAACTCAGCTTTACCGCGGTAAGCAGCATTTGTCAATTCTTCAATACGAAGCAATTGGTTGTATTTCGCAACACGGTCAGAACGGCACAGTGAACCTGTCTTAATTTGACCAGCCGCAGTACCCACCGCAAGATCCGCAATAGTAGAATCTTCAGTTTCGCCAGAACGGTGTGAAATCACTGTAGAGTAACCATTTTCTTTCGCAAGATAGATTGCATCTAGAGTTTCAGTCAACGTACCAATTTGGTTGTACTTAATTAAGATAGAGTTACCTACTTTCTCATTAATACCACGTTGAAGAATTTTCGGGTTTGTAACGAACAAGTCATCACCCACCAACTGGATTTTGTCACCAAGGATTGATGTCAAGTAAGACCAACCTTCCCAATCTGACTCATCTAGACCATCTTCAATAGAGATAATTGGATATTGGTTTACAAGTCCAGCTAAATAGTCAGAGAACTGGTTGCTTGTGAATGCTTTATTGCCTTCACCAGCAAGGATGTACTGACCATTTTTGTAAAATTCTGAAGATGCACAGTCAAGCGCAAGCATAATATCAGAACCCGCTTTGTAACCCGTTTGGCCAATCGCTTCAAGAATAACTGTGATTGCTTCTTCGTTTGAACGTAAGTTCGGTGCAAAACCACCTTCATCACCTACAGCAGTGTTTAAACCTTTTTTGTTTAAAACTGACTTAAGAGAATGGAAGATTTCAGCACCCGCACGTAATGCTTCAGAGAATGAGGTGAAGCCTACAGGCTCAATCATAAACTCTTGAATGTCTACGTTGTTGTCTGCATGCGAACCACCATTGATGATGTTCATCATTGGTACAGGCATAGTCAAAATGGTTTGACCACGTAAGTCTGCAATGTATTGGAAAAGAGGAATTTTCTTTTCATCAGCAGCAGCACGTGCAGCAGCGAGCGAAACAGCTAAAGTTGCATTTGCACCCAATTTTTCTTTGTTTTCAGTACCATCAAGTTCGATCATCGTATTATCGATGTCTTTTTGTTCAAATACTGATTTGCCCACTAAAGCATCACGGATAATCGTGTTTACGTTGTTAACCGCAGTTTTAACACCTTTACCCAAATAGCGCGCTTTGTCGCCATCACGAAGTTCTAAAGCTTCACGAGAACCAGTTGAAGCACCAGATGGTGCACATGCACGGCCAACTACGCCAGATGCTAAGATTACGTCTGCTTCGATGGTTGGGTTACCACGAGAGTCCAAAATTTCACGTGCACGGATGTCAACGATTTGGCTCATGAACAATTCCTCAGTTGATTAATAACGAGATGCTTTAGATGGCATCAATGAGTTTATAATTTAGTGTGTATCTAGCTTTTTGAAACCTTTAACCAAGGTGTCCAATTCTTTTAGCTGTGCCAAGAAAGGCTCAAGTTGAGACATACGCAATGCGCATGGTCCATCACACTTGGCTTTTTCTGGGTCAGGATGCGCTTCCAAGAATAAACCTGCTAGACCTGTTGCCATTCCCGCGCGAGCAAGTGTCGTGATTTGCGCACGGCGACCGCCCGCAGAATCTGCACGACCACCCGGAGTTTGAAGCGCATGGGTCACATCAAAGAACACAGGGACATTCATTTCTTTCATGATGTCGAAACCCAACATGTCTACAACCAAATTGTTGTAACCAAATGCCGAACCACGTTCACAAATAATGAGCTTGTCATTCCCTGCCTCTAAACACTTATGCAAAATATGGCGCATTTCATGAGGTGCAAGGAATTGTGCTTTTTTGATGTTAATGATGGCATCCGTTTTGGCCATCGCTTCAACCAAATCCGTCTGACGACTTAGAAAAGCAGGAAGTTGAATAATATCCGCAACTTCCGCTACAGGTGCAGCTTGGTAAGGTTCATGTACATCAGTAATAATGGGTACATTAAAATGTTTTTTAATGTCAGCTAACCACTCAATCCCTTTTTCTAGGCCTGGCCCTCGAAACGAGTTCAAGCTTGAACGGTTGGCTTTATCAAAACTGGCTTTAAATACGTAAGGAATCTCCAAACGCTTGCAGATGTCGACATAAGTCTCTGCAATTTCAAAAGCCAAATCTTTAGACTCAAGTACGTTCATGCCGCCGAATAGTACAAATGGCAAGTGGTTTGCCATTTGTATATCGCCTAAACGTACAATTTCTTGTGGTTTTAATTGTGACATTTAAACTTCCTAGTTTATTGCTTAACCCAAATTACTTCGCTTTTTTGTACTGTGCTTTTGCAGCATCAATAAAACTAGCAAATAATGGGTGTCCATCACGTGGTGAACTTGTAAATTCCGGGTGGAATTGTACAGCAATAAACCAAGGATGTTGAGGAATTTCAACTGTTTCTACTAAGTGCTGTACAGGTGAATAGCCCGAAATTTTCATGCCAGCTTCTTCAAGCGCTGGAATAAAACGGTTATTCATCTCATAACGGTGACGGTGACGTTCAATAATATCTGCTAAACCATACACTTCACGTGTTTTAGTGCCTTCAACCAATTCTGATTTTTGAGCACCAAGACGCATCGTACCACCAAGATCAGAGTCAACATTACGCTGTTGAACTTCACCGCGCTCATCTAACCATTCAGTGATTAGACCAATCAATGGAGACTTCGTCGAACGGTTGAATTCAGTCGAACTCGCATCACTAATACCCACGACATTACGTGCATATTCGATCACAGCCAACTGCATACCTAAACAAATACCCAAGAATGGAACACCGTTTTCACGTGCGAATTTAATCGCTTGCATTTTTCCTTCAGTACCACGTTCGCCAAAACCACCTGGTACCAAGATTGCATCCATATCTTTCAATACTTCATTGACATCTTGGCTTTCAAGTTCTTCAGCATTGACATAGTCAATTTGAACTTTAACGCGATTCTGAATACCCGCATGTAAAAGTGCTTCATTTACAGACTTATACGCATCTGGAAGTTCAACATACTTACCAACCATTGCAACACGTACAGTGTATTCAGGGTTTAGTAGTGCTTCTACAACATTGTCCCAATCTGTTAAATCAGCTTCTGGCAAGTCATTGAAACCAAAACGTTCACAGATCAAGTCATCAACATTTTGTTCATAGAATGTACGTGGAATTTGGTAAATGCTGCGTGCATCTTTACACACCACAACTGCACGTGCTTCAACGTTTGTGAACAAGGCAATTTTACGGGTCGTGTCTGCATCAACATCATATTCAGTACGACAAATTAAAATGTCTGGCTGAATACCAATCGACAACAACTCTTTTACCGAGTGCTGAGTTGGTTTAGTTTTCAACTCTGCCGCAGATTTGATATATGGAAGCAAAGTTAAGTGCATAAGCATAGTGCGCTTATGACCTAGTTCAACCATAAGTTGACGTACAGATTCCATGAATGGGAGAGATTCGATGTCACCTACTGTGCCGCCAATTTCAACAATCGCAACGTCATAACCTTCGCCTGCGCGAAGTACACGTTCTTTGATGTTGTCTGTAATATGTGGAATAACTTGAACAGTTCCACCAAGGTAGTCACCACGACGTTCTTTATTTAAAACGTCTTGGTATACGCGACCAGAAGTAAAGTTATTTAACTTGGTCATTTTCGCACGACGCAAGAAACGTTCGTAATAACCCAAGTCTAAATCGGTTTCTGCACCATCCTCTGTGACAAAAACTTCACCATGTTGGAACGGGCTCATAGTCCCTGGATCGACATTAATGTATGGATCCATTTTTACCATGGTTACTTTTAATCCACGGGCTTCTAAAAGCGCAGCAACTGAAGCAGCTGAAATACCTTTACCTAGTGATGAAACTACACCACCAGTCACGAAAATAAAATGGGTCATTGGGTTTCTCGTACAATCGAGCCTAATTCGGCCTGCAATGTTGCGCAATTTTACTTTACCTTGTACCAATAAAGCAAAGTCAATCCGCATCAATTCATAGAACAATAAACAATTGGATATTCTATCAGCATTTGGCAGATAAAATTAAGCTAAGTTCATAGGATTTTCATCTTGCATTTTGCTGTTATAATGGCACGATCCTTCAAACACTCGATTTTATGTAATTATGAATAAAAAACTTTTAATTTGTGGCGCCATTGCAGCAGGCTTACTATTAACAGCATGTGTAAAGAAAGAAGCACCTAAAGAAGATGAACAAGAACAAGTTGAAGTTGTTACTACAGAGCAACAACAAACTGTTGAACTTCAACCTTTAGCAACGTCTGAGCCTGAGATTCCAGCGCAAGTTGAAGTGATTCGCGAAGAAACGCCGAATACAACTACTGAAATCCGTCGTGAAACGCCAGCACCTGCTCCAGCAGCAGAGCCTGCACCTAAAGCAGAAGCACCAAAAGCTGAAGAAAAACCAACGCAAGCACGTCCAAGTAATACAAACCCAAATACGCAAACTGAAGACGATGCGGTTGCAGCAGCCATTGCAGCAGCGACACCAGCTTTAGAAAACTAATCATCACCATTTAGATGATTAAAAAAACCCGATTGATATCGGGTTTTTTTAATGCTGGCTTATAAATAGGCTTTTAATTTTTCTGCAAGAAAGTCGATAAACAAGCGAATACGCTTTGGCACATAATTTTGCTGATAATAAACTGCATGTATTTTCTGTTCATGTATTTTTATTTCATTTTCAAACAAAGCTACAAAACGCCCTTCCTGAATATCTTTTTCAACCATAAAGCGTGACAAACACGCAATCCCTGCCCCTTGCAATGCCAACTGACGAACCGTTTCACCATTTGAGCATTTAATTTTGGCCTGAATAGTTAAAGGTTCATCCTCCAACTGAATAGGCCACGTATTTAAATGTGCAGGCTGACTAAAACCAAGCAAAGTATGTGAGCTTAATTCTGCTGCATTTTTAGGTAGACCATGTTTTTGTGCATAAATCGGACTTGCCACAATATATAAACGACTTTTGCAAAGCAGCTTGGCATGTAAGCTTGAATCCGCCAACTCACCAAACCGAATCGCGACATCGGTTTTATGTTCAAGTAAGTCTATAACCTGATCGTGATTGGTAATTTCTATATCAATTTTTGGATAGCGCTGCATAAACTCTTCAATCAGCGGCACTATCACATGCAGCACAAAAGGCGTTGCCGAATCAATCCGAATTAAACCAGATGCCTCAGCATCATTATTTTGCAGGCTTTCTTCAGCTTCGGTCAGGTCGAGTAAAATTTTACGTGCCTTTGTCAAAAACTGCTGCCCTTCATAGGTCAGCTTGAGCTTCCGTGTCGTTCGCTCTAGCAAAGTCACATTCAACTTTGACTCTAAACGTTGCAAGGCACGGCTGACACCCGATGTGGTTTGATCCAACTGCTGCGCAGCTTTGACGATAGAGCCACTATCAACAATGCTCACAAAAGCCGTTAATTCTTCTATGGTTGATTTCATGTGTAATTATTGATTAATAGTCAATAATATTTTGCAAATTACCCAGTTTTTAAGCAAGTCTTTTTTCTACAAAATAGCCTCATTCCATGAAACAAGTTATCGAGTAAAAAATGAATATCGTTCCTCAATTCGGCCTAGGTACTTTCCGTTTAACAGGTGACACTGTCATTGAGTCTGTGAAAACTGCACTAGAAGTCGGTTATCGTGCGGTCGATACTGCTCAAATCTATGGTAATGAAGCCGAAGTTGGTCAAGCCATTGAACTCAGTGGTATCAATCGTCAAGATCTTTTTCTCACCACAAAAATCTGGACGGAAAATTACTCAGCAGAAAAATTGATTCCAAGCTTAAAAGAAAGTTTGCATAAACTAAAAACCGATACCGTGAATCTAACCTTGATCCACTGGCCTGCCCCAAGTACAGGTGTGAACATTACAGAACTCATGCAGAACCTATTGGAGGCAAAACAACAAGGTTTGACCGAATACATTGGTATTTCTAACTTCAATATTGAGCTGACTCAACAGGCGATTGAGAGTATTGGGCTAGAAAACATCGCGACCAACCAAATCGAACTCAGTCCCTATCTACAAAACCACAAGTTGGTTGATTTTCTCCAAGCTCAAAACATTGATGTCACTTCATATATGACACTGGCTTACGGTAAGGTTTTGAATAATCCTGTTTTAATGCACATCGCGCAGCAACATCAGGTATCAACTGCACAAATTAGCTTGGCTTGGGCATTACAACGTGGTTTTGCAGTCATACCTTCTTCAACCAAACGTGAACACTTGATGTCCAACTTAAAGGCGCAAGAGATTCAACTGTCGACTGAAGAAATGATGGCAATTACGCAATTAGACCGAAATCAACGTGAAGTTAGTCCTGAGGGATTAGCACCGATGTGGGATTGAGCATCGCTATGAAAATTAATTTTCCACTTTTGGCACTTGCAGTGGGTGCTTTTGCCATTGGAACCACCGAGTTTTCACCCATGGGCTTTTTGCCTGAAATTGCCAACGATTTGTCCGTTTCAATTCCACAAGCCGGACTGCTGATTAGTGCCTATGCAGTAGGTGTCATGATTGGGGCTCCGCTCATGACCTTATGGCTGGCACGCTTTCCTAAGAAAACCGCTTTAATCCTATTGATGGCTATTTTCACTATTGGGAATGTGTTTGCGACCGTTGCACCTGATTATATGAGCTTAATGGGTGCACGTTTAATTACCAGTTTAAACCATGGTGCATTCTTTGGCTTAGGTTCGGTGGTGGCAGCCAGTGTTGTGCCTAAAGATAAACAAGCCAGTGCAGTCGCCATGATGTTTATGGGCCTCACCATTGCCAATATTGGCGGTGTGCCACTTGCAACGTGGCTCAGTCAAAATACCAGTTGGCGCATGGCTTTTGCTGCGATTTCAATCTTAGGCGTTATGACCATATTGGCACTATGGAAAGCACTCCCACAAGATCACGATGTGGTTAAACCGAATGTAGCAAAAGAATTACGTGTTTTAACACGTGCGCCTGTCGTCCTTGCTTTATTAACCACGGTCATGAGCGCGGGCGCAATGTTTGCGTTATATACCTACATTGCTCCGAGCCTACATGTATTTATGCAGGCATCACCGCAAACCATCACCTTGATGTTGGTGTTAATCGGGATCGGTTTCTCTATTGGTAACCATTTTGGCGGAAAGTTTGCCGATCTATCCCTAGAGAAAACCCTGATAGGCTTCCTTGTACTTTTGATGGTGATGATGCTTGTTTTCCCAGTATTAGCGCAAACAACCGTTGGTGCAGCGATTGGCTTAGTGATTTGGGGTACGGCAGCATTTGCGGTAGTACCACCACTGCAAATGCGCGTCATGTCAGTTGCAGCAGATGCGCCTGGTCTCGCCTCTTCAGTTAACATTGGCGCGTTTAACTTAGGCAATGCCTTAGGTGCCTTTGCAGGTGCAACCGTATTAAGTATGCAACTCAGCTATGCAGCGGTTTCATATGCAGGTGCCGCACTCAGCTTTATGGCCTTGATCTTGGTCTTACTGCAAATGAAGTTCGGTCTTAGCAAGAAAGCCTGTGAAGCCGTTTAAGCCTTTACACTGCTGAACCAATTAAAAAAAGACCTACACAGCTGTAGGTCTTTTTATATTTAGTGTTTTTGTTGTTCCAGTTTCAAAAAGTCCGCAATCAGCTTGGTTGCCCAAGACTCGGTATTGAGCGCCCCTTCATAGAAGCCACAATGGCTACCTTTTTTGGTGGTCACTACTGCAATATTCGGCATTTGACGGATCATGTCTTTATACGGTTCAAAATTTTTAATGTGACAGACGGGATCATCCTCTGCATTTAAAATCAGCAATGGAATGGTGACATTTTTAAATACATAGATTGGGTTTGTGGCTTGGTTATAACTGTCATAGTCCACAAAACCCGCCATTTCATAATAACTCGACTCAAACTCAGCCAAGGTTTTGGTCATTAAGACTTGGGACACAGACGCTGTTTGTTGCCACGTTTGCTGGTAGGGAAAAATAAATTTCTTAAATAGCTTTTTAGTCATGACCTTACTATAAAAGGGATGTACATTTACAAAACCCAACTCAGTGTTATAGCCCGGACACAGGGCAAAAGCCGCTTTAAAAGGGGTTTGACTCCCTTCTTCGCCTAAGTAACGCACCAAAAGCCCCGTTCCTGCAGAAGAGCCAACCGCATACAACGTTGAACTTGGAAATGTGCTTTGAATAAAGGCAATTTGCTCACGTAAATCATCGGTTGAACCGAAAAGATTCATTTTGGGTACAGGCATTGGAAGGTCTGCATGTCCACGGCGTAAGCACAGTGCAACGCGCCAACCCGTATAACGATTTAAGTCACGCACCACTTCACGCATACTTTCAGGAGAGCCCGTAATCGTATGCATAACCACAACCGTTGGCGTCGCTTCAGGCAAGTCATAACCGAACCACATAATGCCAGTGACCCCACCGTCTTGCATCTCTAATTGATCAAAATGATCGTATTCCAATTGAATCCGACGCTTTCGAATCACATCAAAATACAAAAGATGGGCATGCGTGTTGGATAACCACGGTGTTGGTCGGTACTTTTCTTGAAGCTGTGTAAGCGCCCCAACAGTCTCTTGAATTTGCCCTTTCGGGTTAATATAGAGCTTCGGTTGTTCCGCACCAGTCACTCGATCCCACGCCGTTTGGCTTAATTGGTTTAGCAAACTGAACACAGCATTCATATCAGCACCTTCTTTTTTCCTATCTTTCTTGGTGATGCATCAATTTTCGTGCCTAACTATAAATAACAAGTCACACGTTTATCATCCAGCTTGAGGTGCAAAAGCTGCCATTCGCTGTCCCATTTGTACAGCTAAGGCCTCTAGCCCCGATTTAGGACGGATCATCACTTCAAAATCTACAATTTGACCTTGCTCATTAAAACGAATCATGTCAATCCCTTTGAGCTTTTTTTCGCCGACATTGGCAGAAAACTCAAGGACGACACTTAAACCATCTTCTGTAAAAAATTCACGGTGGTAAGTAAAGTTTTCAAAAACCTGAATCACATTACTTAAAATAAAAAAAACCACTTGCTTACCCGGATAAGGGTTAAATGCCACCGGTGAACGGAAAACAACATCTTCTGCTAAAAGCTCATTTAAGATGCTCATATCACGAATCATGACCATATCATGCCAGCGTACCAAGGCTTGTTTTGTTGTTGCTAAACTCATTCTTATGTCCTTATGAAAGTGAATCCACTCAAATCTGCAATAAAGGTACCTTCTCTTACACCACACACGTTTCATGGAAAAGGCAACACGAGGGAAAAGGATAATATTTTAGAAAATACCTCTCCCAAACCCTCTCCGTATAGGAGAGGGAGCTTTATTACAAAATTTAATCGGATAAATTATTGTTATTGATTAAATGGTCGCAGCCAATTCCGCACCTTGACGAATCGCACGCTTCGCATCCAACTCACCTGCTTCTTTCGCACCACCAATCAAATGCACATTTTTACCATCGGCTTTTAACTGATCATACATTGCAGTATAAGACTCTTGTCCTGCACAGATAATCACGTGATCAACCTCTAAAACCGTTGGCTGATCATTCACTGTAATATGGAGACCTTGATCATCAATTTTGTCGTAGCTTGCACCTGCAATCATTTTTACATCGCGATGTTTTAGCCCTGTGCGGTGAATCCAACCCGTGGTTTTACCTAAGCTTGCACCGACTGCCTTCGCTTTACGCTGTAGAAGGTAAATTTCACGATCCGATTGCTCCAAGACTGGCTGTTTTAAGCCACCGACATGCGCATAGCTAGTGTCGATTCCCCACTCATCATAGAATTTTTGTGGGTTTAAACTACCGCTTTCACCTTCATGGCTTAAGTATTCTGCTGTATCGAAGCCAATACCACCCGCACCAATAATCGCGACTTTTTTACCGACAGGCTTACGCTCACGTAGAACTTCGATATAGCTCAACACTTTCGGGTGATCAATCCCTTCTATAGTCAACTCACGTGGAGTAACACCTGTTGCAACCACGATGTCATCATAGTTTTCAGCACTCAGTTCCTCATAAGTTGCTGTATGATTCAGCACCAATTTAATATTCGGTTGTAATTCAATTTTACGTTTGAAATAACGCAGTGTTTCGTAAAACTCTTCTTTACCAGGAATAGTCTTCGCAATATTAAACTGACCGCCAATCTGACTGGCTGTATCAAAAACAGTCACCTGATGTCCACGGTCAGCGGCATAAGTCGCAAAACTTAAACCTGCAGGCCCAGCACCAATCACCGCAATATTTTTCTTAACTGCACTTTCTTTAAAAATCAGTTCAGTTTCATAGCATGCACGCGGGTTGACTAAACACGTCGCAATTTGCATGGAGAAAATTTGATCTAAACAGGCTTGGTTACAACCAATACAGGTATTGATTTCATCACTACGACCTTGTTCTGCTTTGAGTACAAACTCAGCGTCTGCAAGCATTGGGCGTGCCATCGACACCATATCCGCATCACCCTGAGCCAAAACATGTTCAGCCATTTCAGGGGTATTAATACGGTTAGACGTCACTAAAGGAATCTGAACCGAACCTTTTAGCTTCTTGGTCACCCATGTAAATGCCGCACGTGGCACTTTGGTTGCAATCGTTGGAATACGTGCTTCATGCCAACCAATACCTGTATTGATAATGGTTGCACCCGCCTTTTCAATTTCTTTGGCAAGCTGAATCACTTCTTCTAAAGTCGAACCACCTTCAACCAAATCCAACATTGAAAGACGATAAATAATAATAAAGTTTTCACCAACTTCTGCACGGGTGCGTTTTACGATCTCAATCGGAAAACGAATACGATTTTCATAGCTTCCACCCCATTCATCATCACGATGGTTGGTACGTGCCGCAATGAATTCATTGATTAAGTAGCCTTCTGAACCCATGATTTCAACGCCATCATAGCCAGCAACTTGTGACAATTTTGCACAATTGGCAAAATCAGCAATAGTCTGATTTACTTCAGCAGAAGTAAGAGCATGGGGTTTTACAGGGTTAATCGGTGCTTGAATTGCAGAAGGTGCAACGTTTTCAGCCTGATACGAATAACGACCTGTATGTAAAATCTGTAATGCGATTTTACCACCCGCATCATGTACGGCTTGTGTGATGACTTTATGCTTTTCCGCTTCTTCTAAAGTATCTAACTTAGAACCACCGTGAAAAGTCACACCATGATCATTCGGTGAAATACCACCTGTTACAATGAGTCCTACACCGCCAGCGGCACGCTCTGCATAAAATGCCGCCATGCGATCATAACCACCTTCAACTTCTTCAAGTCCAACGTGCATAGATCCCATTAATACGCGGTTTTTTAATGTGGTAAAGCCTAAATCTAAAGGCGCAAGTAAATGCGGATAATTAGACATGTGTACTCCTTGGCGTGCTTTCGCTGGCTGGTATTTTAAATACAAGGTTAGATCAAATTATTTAATGCAACAAGTTGCATAATGTTTATCTTTATAATCGAGATTTGTTTTTTATGCAACATGTTGCATAATGACTCTACGTCCATTTTATTTGCGAAATATTACCGAAATGTCATTAGCTCATGTTTTATTGACCAGTTTGATTGAAAAACCAAGCACAGGTATTGAGTTAGCGCGTCGTTTTGACCGTTCAATGGGCTTCTTTTGGAATGCAACACATCAACAAATATATAGAGAACTCAGCGCGATGCAGAGCAAAGGCTGGATTTCAACGATAGAAGATGATGGTGCAACCTCGCGTAAAAAAACCTATCAAGCAGAACAGCTCGGACGTACAGAACTTGCCGACTGGCTGGTAAAACAAAGCCCACCTGCCCAGCTCCGCGAAGAACTGATGGTGAGACTGCGTGTTGAGGCCCAACTTGGCGGCAACACGGTTTTGCCTGAACTAGAACGACATCTCATCCTACACAAAGAAAAACTACAAATTTACCAAAGCATTTTTGCCAAAGATTTTGGCCATGCAGAAGAAAATGATCGTACCTTATATATTCATAAGATGATTTTACAAATTGGAATTAATTTAGAAAGTGGTTGGATTGAGTGGCTAGAGACCATGATTCCAGCTCTTAAAAACTTCGAAAAATAATAAACAACGCAAAGGATTGACCATGCCACATTACCTGATGCCAGATGGCGAAAAACTCTATGTTCGAGAATTTGGACAAGGCACACCAGTACTGGTCTTATCTGGCTTAGGGATGCAAAGTTGGCAATGGCTACCTTTTTTATATCAACACCGTAAAAAGTACCGTTTTTACATTCCTGACTGGCGAGGTTTTGGTGGTTCAGCGCAGTGCAAAATTCCCACACTGGATGCGATTTCCAGCCACTGGCAAGATTTAAACTGCTTTCTAAAACAATATGCTGATACAGCATTCCATGTGATTGCCTATTCTATGGGCGCCACGACAGCCATGCATGGCATGCAATATGGTCGTTTTCAAAACCATATCCGCAGCTATTTACACATCGACCAAACACCCAAGATTAGCGTTGATGCAGACTGGCCACATGGTTTATTTGCTGAAAAGCATGCTGACTTCAAAGCCATCCTACAAAACATTACAGACCTATTGGCTCAAAATGCGCAGTATCGTTTGGTTTCAGACTTAACAGCGTCTACGCGCACAGAACTGGTTAAGCAATGGTTGGCTTTTATTCAACTACAAGCCACACCCTCTCGAACTGCGGCCTTATTTCAAAAAGCATTTCAACAGCCACACTTGCAAAAATTCATGCTCCCAATCCAGCGTTTAGACTATATGGCTTGGTATATTCAAAATTATCTTGATCATCAAGAAGACTATCGCAGTGCCCTCCGTCAGCTTGACCGACCAGCTACATTTTTTATTGGTGAAGAATCAAAACTTTATCCTGCTCAAGGACAAAAGCTGATTGCCTCAAGCGTACCGCATGCCAAAACGGTGATCTTTAAAAAATCTGGGCATACGCCTTTATTGAGTGAACCGCGCAAATTTTCCCAAGAAATTACACGTTTCCTCAACACCACGGATGTTTGAATGTGTGTCGTATTATCAATCAAATAATGAATATTTTTATAACAACTGAAGATAAATACACTCAATCATTCCATTGTAATGACAAAAAACAGATCAACCCGATAAAAAATCAATGCTTAGGAATTAAAAAAGGCATCTCTAAGAGATGCCTTTTTCTTATGCTGCATAGGTCTGCTTGAGATAAGCAACAATATCTGCCGATTCAAACAAAGCCGTTTCAGTGTTTGGATCAACCAAATATGGCACTTGAATATCACGCCCCATCACCTGCATGACTTGCTCACGCTTTCCACCTGCCAAAGGTACATATTTGCCCGGCTTTAAACGCAGTACTGCTGGGCCTTGATCTTGCCAACGTTCTTTAGGCACATTATGAAACTTAAAAGGCAGCTCCAACTCGGTAAGTAAACCACGGACAATCCGAGTATAAGGACTGGCTTCAAATCCCCAAAGTTGTAACAGCTGTTCTGGCACTACGCGATCTTTAATACTCTTATTGACCCACACTCCACTCGCACCATTTACCAATGTCCCGACATAAGCAACATAAGGTGTTTTAGGATAATGTGCATACTTTTTCGGTGTTTTACCACTGCGGCCATACTGTTCAAACAAGTAGTGAATAATATCTTCAGACTCGTATAGCTTAGTGTCTGTATTTTCATCGAGTAAAAAAGGAAATTGGGTTTTCCCACCCAACTGTTTCACCAAAGGACGATATTTAGTTCCACCCTTAGGACATGGATACACTTCATAATCCAAGTTCAACAAAGTCAGTACTTCACGCACACGACGACAATATGGCGAGCCTTCAAACTCATAGAGCTTTAAAGGTTGTTCAGGTTGTTTAGGATGCGGCGTTCCAGTTACACCACGCCCACCTTGCGCAAGCCCCGAAAAAAGAGCCTGAATCACTTTAATTTGATGCTTCACCATATTACACGTCCATATCTTTTGTTTATGTTGTTATGAGTCTGGTTGCTACTTATGCATCGACCAGTTTTTCTTTTGCAATGACAATACCGTTATTATCCGCATAGAGATAATGACCTGATTGAATGGTGACACCACCAAAATGCAGGCTGATATCAACTTCTCCTACACCCTTACGATTACTTTTTTGTGGAATGGCGGCTAAAGCATGCACACCTAAATCTAGTTCAGCAATCGCATCTACATCGCGGACACAGCCATAAATCACCACACCATTCCAGTGATTTTTGACTGCTGACTCTGCAATTAAGTCTCCCATCAAGGCACAGCGCATCGAAGCGCCACCATCCACAACCAATACTTTACCCGTACCATCTGTTGCTAACAGCTCTTTCACCCGAGAGTTATCTTCAAAGCATTTAACCGTCACCACCTGACCACCAAAGGTTTTACGTGCACCATAGCTCCTAAAGAACTTACCATCCATCGATGGGCTGACCACTTGTAAATCAAGTTCAGGATGATCATCCAATAAATCGCATGTCACAAATGCTGTCGTCACCACACTTCCCCTCATTTTGTCTTTTGTATGCGTAAATTATCATATATTTCAAATTTCTCGGTCTGCGTTTGGGCAGCCTCGACCATAGTATGAGCCACTTGTTCTGCTGTCACTGGCTTATATTTAAAATGCTTTGGTATAAAATGCGATAGTTTGATATAAGCCTTTTGGAAAATATCTTCCAACATGCGACCTTCATTACGCTGTCCGATCAGTAAGGATGGCTGCAGAATACTAACCTTATATAAATCGAGTCCTCGAATAGTCTCTTCAAGCTCACCTTTGACGCGATTATAGAAAATTTTTGAATTGGCTTGCGCCCCCAAGGCACTGATCAACACATAATGGGTTTTGATCAAAACAAACAATTCAGCAAAATGTGCATTCACCACATAGTCGATGGCATAAAACTGCTCTTTTGAGCCAGCTTTCTTTAAAGTCGTCCCCAAACAACTAAAAGCATGACTATAGCCCTGAACATCTTCATGGTTGAGTAATAAAAAATCATCCAGCTCCAGTTGCTGAACTTTGTCATAGTGATCGAGCTGCACATTATGCTTTCTGACCACAGCCAAAATTTTGCTACAACTTGGCAGTTGTTGTAATTGTTGAATCAGGTTTAAGCCCACCAAACCCGTCGCTCCAATCACAATGGCTTGTTCTATATTTTGTGTCATTTTTATACAAACTCCCATGCAGATGGCTAATCTTACCTTTTCTTTAGAATTTTTATGTATCTTAAATATAGTCAAAGCATGTCAAGACTTGACTTCACTGCGTATATTAATCAAAATATGCCACTTGTTTACGGGCTGGTGATTGTTCTTCTGATGTGGTTTTCAGTTTGAATTTCAGCCCGCCCAGACCAATCTATTTCAAGGAGTGCACGAGTGGCAAACTCTGCTCAAGCTAAAAAACGTGCTCGTCAAAACGTTAAAGCACGCAAACACAACGCAAGCTTACGTTCTATGGTTCGTACTTACATCAAACGTACAGTAGCTGCTATCGCTGCTGGTGATTACGCAGTTGCTTCTGAAGCATACAAAACTGCTGTACCAGTAATCGACCGTATGGCTGATAAAGGCATCATCCATAAGAACAAAGCTGCTCGTCATAAGAGCCGTTTAAATGCACAAGTTAAAGCTTTAGCTAACTAATTTATGCATTAAAAAAAGCCCTTTTTAAAGGGCTTTTTTTGTATCTATTTTTTGAACTTTCTAACGCCTATACCTTTTCTAATACATCTGCTACCTAAAAATACAGCTTAAAACCTAAATAGAATCCAGCAGCCTTCTCTCGCACCCACGAGAACATCTACTTACAAAAAAAGCCCCCTTTTAGGGAGCTCGTTTCATTTCATGTTAACCATTTGCCAGATGAGCAGTGGTTTAATTCAAAGATTGAGTTTTCAGGTTTTTCACTAAAATACCAATGTTTCTTGATGTTGCCCCAGCTAGAATCAAGCTTGTATTTTGGTTCAGCATTGTCCATCGTTGATTATTATTTCCAGAGCAACTATATCGAATTGCAATTTGACGGTTATTTACCAAATTACCCGAGTTTAGATCTAAGCACTGTCCTGATTGTTTAATAGCAGACGTCGTGGCATCCATTGACCACACTTGTGCTGCATTATTCGCCACACAGTCAGTCAAGGTGACTTTAGCACTTCCCCCATTACCCGTTAAACACTGCCCCATAGCCGCTTTGCTATGGATACGTCCTAAACTGTCATAAACCCACTGCTCAGTATCATCAGCAGCACAAGCCGACGGGCCACTAATGTAAACATCCATTTTTTTGTTCGCAGTTAACTCCGTTTTTAAACAGTTTTTGTTATTTTTTAACAAAGTACTTTGTGCAAGTGGGTCATCTTGTTGTAAACCTAGCTGTTTGATAAAAGCATTGAGTGCATCAATCGCAGCAGGTACATCTTTGGCCAAATCATCATAATAAACATTTACCCAACGATTTAAACGCATCCACCTAGTTTCTTGCTCTTCATAACGCTCAAGTACCTGCTGTGCAACCAAACTCATCTCATTTTTATATGACTTATAAGCCAGATAAAGCATTGAACCATTTGATGACAAAACAATAAGATTGTTCGCCGCTTGATTCAGTAGCTCTTGCTCAAGGAGAGGCAACTCTACATCGCGTAAGGCTTTATAACCCTGTGCTTTACCAATCTTAACTGCAGGTGTAATAGCCTTAGTATATTGGGGAATCACTGTAGTCGATAATAATTTGGCAGCAGCATTGGCCTGCTTACAATATAAATCAACTTTTTGAGGATAATCTGCAAGCGCTAAATTGACATGTAATTTATTGGCATTACTACCTAATCGTGTTGGAGCCAGTGCAATATTAGTCACCGTATTTGGATACTGTACATTTAACCAACATGTATCCTGATTTAACGCAGTATTTGCAGCGGGTAAATCATAGACATTACCCCAATTTGAACGTGCTGCAGGATATAGTAGCCCAACCTTTGCAACAGGGTCATAGCCACCCAAAATGGTCACTACAGGCTCACCAAAGACACGTGGGCGTAAATAGTTTTGCTTTGGTTGATACCAAACAGGTGCAGCAGAATCTGGCATAGTAGGCTGAACCACTTCCATCTGCCGTGTGACTTCATTCCATTTTTTATAGCCTGTAGGTGAAGTCTTGTCCCACACATAGCGGTTAAAATGCGGTTGAATTTTTAAATAAGTGCTATAGCCCGTATAGTGGGTATAACGTGAAACTGAGCTTGATGCATAACCACCAGACATTGCATCTCGGCTATGTGGATATAAAGCTAAGAAGTTTGCAATTCCTGTAGAGGCAGCCCATAAATCCTTATTATTCCAAGTCAAATTACCCCGCATCATATTGCGATAGGGAATATAACCCCAACCACTATCCGCATGATGTGAAGTCCAGAACTGGTTATCACCCTCCTGCCCAGGATAATGCCCCAGTCCATAGTGGTGTCCAATTTCATGACTAAACTCGTTGCCAACTGAATCATACAACGTCAGCATGCCGTTACCACCACTTAAACCATGGCTAATTTCGCCATTGGCATATTTTCCACGACTATGGTGTGCAACTACTGTTTGAGTTAATTGAGGCTGATTTTGACTTGCCATCGAAGCACTGGTAATGCCCCAGTTTGCTAGGTTAATGCCCACGCTAAATGTCGACTTACCCACGTTTTCACGCATGTCACCCTCATAAACCCCACCTTGGCTGGCACTTGCAGTATCGTAAATCGTCCCGTCGGCAATCATGACGCGATCCAACTGAATATCATCATATTTTGCAACGGTCATTTCAGCAGCTGGAATCGTTTGAAAGTAATCTGAACCTGCCCGAACAGGATCATTCAGCATATAGTGACCATTGGAAACAGGGGGAGCAGTTAACATGCCGATACGAATATTATTTAAGACCAACTCTCCCGGAGAGGCAAAATCAATTTTATCTTCCGCGATTTGCCCCTGACGTCCAAGAGAATCTTTGAGCTGAATACGCAAACCTGGACGTATTTCATCCCAATTGAGTCGAGCACTCCACGCGCGCTTACTATATTGCACACGCAGACGGTCATCAGTATTAGTTTGATCAGACTGAGGAATGTGTGTTGGATCAGCCAATTCAATAATTCTTAACCATTGGTTATTCATATAGATGTCTGCTCTCAGCATCTCGATTGTTCCCATTGCTTGACTGGGTGTAACCAATAACAATGCCTCTTTTTCCATCGTCAGACGCGGCATTTTTTTACTTTCATTACCATTTGGATCAACCACATGACTCTGACCAAATTGCAACATCGCCTCAAAGCTACCAGTTAAATCATTTCGTATCACACGTGTTTTTGAGTTTGCATCGTAATCAAAATAACCCAATGTATTTCCATCAGCCACATCCTGTGTAGGCTCCGCATATGTTTTCACTACAGGTCTTGTAGAGTTTTCGGTTCCACTCTCTCCACCTCCACACGCAGCAAGCATCAGCGTTACAACACAAACACTTAGCTTGCAATACAAGAACTCATTCACACTTTTCACATCTTCCCCCAAAATAGTCACAAATAAAACTAAAAAATCATTAGGGTGTGTTGACACTTTTAGCTTAAAAAAATAGCGAAGTAGTAAAATCAAATCGCCAAACCCAATTTTACTATTCGCTATGCCTCGTACCATGCTGACAGATCAACACTGGCAAAAGTTGAAAGTTATTCTGCGTAATTTATCCATTCACCACAACTCAAATTTACGCAATTTTATTGAAGCTATTCTCTATAGAATTAGAACAGGCTGTCCGTGGCGAGATATTCCTTGTTGTTTTGGTCATTCAAACTCTATTTTCAAACGTTTTAATCGTTGGTCAAGCAGCGGTAAGTTACTTAGATTATTCAAATTACTAGCCTCATGCCCCGATATGGAGTGGATTTTTATTGATGGCTCTCATGTACGTGCTCATCAACATTCTGCCGGCATAGCGAATCAATCTATTTCTAAAAGTGTAGGAGGAAACTCCTCAAAAATACATTTGATTGTTGATGCACATGGCAATCCTATTGATTTCATGATTACCGATGGAACCACACATGATGTTAAAGTTGCACCTGATTTAATATCAACATTAGATTTAAAAGAGACAAAAGTGGTATGTGCAGATAAAGGCTATGATTCAGAACCACTGCGTGAACAGATCAGGAAAACAGGGACTAAAGCGAATATACCAAAGAAAACAAATAGCCAATCGAACAATGACCATATGGACTGGTATTTATATAAAATCAGGCATTTAGTTGAAAATATGTTTTGTAGATTAAAGCAATTTAGAGGAATAGCTACTCGATATGACAAGCTCAAAAGAAATTATCAAAGTTCTGTTGCTTTAGCCTGTATATTTTTATGGCTACCTTTATAGGGTTAATTATGAACAGTAAATGTCAACAGACCCTAATTGTTTAGTCCCGGCATTTGATGGATCGGATCAATTTTAAAAAGTTCAGGTTCATCTGTCCACTGTTTGCAGATGAATTCGTAGGGAGTCAGGCCCCTGAGTGTTTTGAGTCTGCGGCCGAAGTTGTATGCAGCAATAAAATCAGCAAGGTGAATGCATAGCTGAGTGTGATCGTCGTAATGGAACCGTTTGACAGTAGCTTCTTTAATCGTTCGGTTCATCCTCTCGACCTGTCCATTGGTCCATGGATGCTTAACCTTGGTAAGACGATGTTCAATGCCACATTCAGTACAAACCCGATCAAAGATGTGCTCAGAGGCGTAGCGATCACAGGTGCGGTTCGTGAACTGGATGCCGTTATCTGTTAGCACCGTATGGATTCTATAGGGCACAGCCTTAACCAGATTGCGCATGAACTCCGCGGCTGCCATCTTACTGGCTTTAGTATGCAATTCAGTGAACGCAAACTTGGAAGTGCGATCAATGGCAACGAAGAGATAAAGCTTACCCTGTGCTGTTTGCATCTCAGCGATGTCGATATGAAAGTAACCAATGGGGTAGCTCTTGAAGCGCTTCCTGACAGGGCGATCACCTTGTACCTCAGGCAGTCGTGAAATACCATGCCGCTGTAAGCAGCGGTGTAACGACGAGCGTGTCAGATAAGGAATACTCGGCTGCAATGCATAAAGGCAATCGTCTAGCGGCAACAAAGTGCGTTTTCGAAAAGCAACAATTGCCGCCTCATCTTCAGGCGATAACACGCTTGAGCGAGGATTCTTTGGGCCGGTTGTAAGATCATCTACTGAAGTACGTTTCTTCCATTTTGCGACGGTCTTTTGATTGATGCCGTAACGCTTGGCTAGCGTTCTTAAGCTCTCTTGACTATTTTGTATTGCTCGACGCACTGCCTGTGTCGTTGTGGCGCTGCTGTGTAGAACTTGTCCCATAGTGCTTCCTTCCATTTATCTGAGAATATTGCACCATTAAAATCTGGGACTAAACACCTAATTTTCTTTGTAAGCATGTAACTTATTTTAATTTTTAGATCCAAAATGATTAAAATCCCATAAATAAATTATGGTATTCTGTTTTCTTATAATGAAACCACATAGAATGTTCTACTGGGGAATAGCATGATTAATAAATTTCTTCCAACACTTGAAAAATTCCAACCGACAGAACAACAATATATTGAGTATTTTTATGCCAAAGGTGAAAAAGACATACTCGCCAAAGTCATCTCAAATATGCGTGGAACCGCAGAAATTCAGGCTTCTCAGGGCGTTGATGCGTGGTTAGGCTATGGCGTCTATTTGCCTGCAATTGAACGTATTTTTGCACTACACCAAGGGGAAAGCGAAGCTGAGTTTTATGACCGTACTCAATATCCAGCCGATGTTGTCAATGCATATACTCTTTCGAATCATGAGATTGCCACGTTAATTGCTGCAGATAAATACAATCGCATTCATCAGCACAGCGTAGCAGTGAATACCTCATTATGGCCTTTAAATGATGAAGGCCTGAGTATCGACTTGCTCGATTTTCCCAATCGACTCAAAGCAAAAATTTAAACTTATGTGGTATATCATTCAATAACGGTGACAAATGATCGATCTATAAATCTCGTATATTCTTTTTCTCGTTCAAATGACCGCCTAAATGAATGAACGAGATTTATAGCTGATTTTTTTTATTAATAAAAAAAGCACTTACAGATTTTGAAATTCATGAATATTCAGTTCATTCATTTCCCCACGCCAAATCCATTTCAATTTTGATTCCAAAAACACATCTCCCTCAAACCATACAAAAAGACCTTCCATCATTTTCGGCCAGTCTTCTTTGGTCACAATCGTGCGCCCTGAAATAACCGCCAAAATCGCAGCTAAAATCGTGTCATGACTGACCGCAAGGCTCAGACCATAAGGGTTATTCGGATGTGTGTTATATATGAGTTCCAATACATCTACGACACCATGAATCGGATGCTTCATACCGGGTAAGGCATTATTCACAAAGCTATTAATAAATCCTAAAGCGCCTTGGCGCTGAAAATAAGGCCCAGCTTGCTTAATATCCAAAACAAAACTGCCTGGCTCAACCAATAAACCTTGTTCGATAATTTCAATACGGTGGGTATTCGGCTCAAGGGTTTGTCCATCTGCCCCTTGAATCATTAATGCAGCGGTATCAATACAACGTTGAATTGGGCTAGAAATACAGTGTTGTATCACTCGATCCGTATTATCGATCAGATAGGAACCCCATGCCTGTGCCAAATCTCGCCCTTGATGCGTCAACTGTAAATCATAGCCTGCAAGCCCCTGACCCGTAACAACTTCACGAATGGAATGACGTGTAAACAACGTCACTGGCGTTTTGGCATCTGGCAATAAATCGATTGCCTTCAACATACTAGGCGGGAGTAACTCTAAGGCCATAATCACTAGCAACTCAATAATTCAAAAACACTATAGCACGCTCAGTTTTTAGCTCAAGCCGACGAAGGCATTAGTTCAAGTGCTTGTAATGCCAGTTTTTTCATATCGTTATTTCGATATGCAATAAAACCGCCATTCAGTAAACTCAATCTTTGGTTATATACGAATGGTCGTCCCTGAAAATCAACCAAACCACCACCAATTCGCTCCAATAAACACTGTCCAGCACTGGTATCCCACTCACTCGTTGGGTGAAAGCGCGGGTAAATATCGACTCGGTCTTCTAACACCATGCAGAACTTATATGCACTCCCTGCGCGATACTCTTGAATAGGCGTAAGTTTTTCCAACTGCTCTAAATATACTTGATACTGCGGCTTACTCTGACTACTTTGACTTAAGCCGACTTGAACAGCACTGTGGTTTTCAACTGGAGCATATTCAGACCATACGTCTTTTTCCATATTGTATTTTAACGGCTGACCGTGTAGTGGACAGAAGTAAACTTGCTGTTCACAAGGAATAGCCAACACCGCAAAAGTTGTATGCGCACCCTCGATAAGACTGAGATTGATAGTGAATTCTGGACGTTGATGCAAAAATTCTTTCGTACCATCTAAGGGATCAAGCATCCAAAAAGACTGCCACTGCTGTCTATGCACATGCTGCCCTTCTTCAGAAAGAACAGGCAAATGAGGAAAGGCTTTGTTTAAAGCATCAGTAATAAATTGATTGACACGATAGTCCGCTTGCGTGACGGGTGAATGATCGGATTTTCGTTCAACTGTAAAATCACCACCTGCAACATAAGCTTGATACTCTGCTCGTAATATCTCGCACGCTTGAGTCACAATCGGTACAAGTTGCAATATCAGCGCATCTTGAGGTGCAGTTGTGGGCTTAAACATGAGATCGCCTTTTTATTCATCAAGTTATAGATAGAGAAATTCATCTATTGGGATAGCAGCCTAATGATCGCTTCATATTCAACGGTATACTGTCACCTTAGAGTGAGAGCAAGCGAATACTTTTCAAAACACTGCCTTAAAACATTATACGCCTAAGACATTCAGGAGATGTCATTCGATTCCAATTCTTCTTTTGACTTTGGGTTGAGTAGTCCAATTAACCTGACTTTACCTTTACTCACACATTGAATATTGATGCTAGAAAAAGTCAAAACTGACTTTTTCTAATTTGTGCTTACTCTTAATTTCTTTTCAGCTTTATACATCCAAGTGATTACTTTAGGAAAAATCATCGCGCAAAAAAATCCCACGCATGGGAGCGTGGGATATAAAACAAGAAAAGCTAGAGCGCTTTAATTTCGAGTGTAGTATAAACCTGTATTTAAAATACATCAATTAAAAAATGCGGCATTCCTCTAGTTTTTTTAAATTACGGTACACCTACTCATTTTTATCTGAACACTTCACTTCTAATTGATATTCATCCTGTGTGACTTTGATCTTAATCTTTTGATACTTTCTTTTATTCGGATCCATAGCCGAACTAGCGACTTCATGCAAAAACTTTCGGTCATTCATAAGCTCGCTATATGCTTTATAACCAATCAAAATCTTTTCAGGCTTTTTATTTTTGGAAATTAATTCTTTTAGAATATCGTCTAGTTCATTTGCAGTAACAATTGACATATCGAAGCAACTCAAAATAAAAAAGATTATCCATGAATAATATGATCAAAAGATGTCAGAAATCATCTTTCTCACTATTTTCATTTCAATAGAAAAATAAAAGCCCGATCAGTATAAAAACAAATCGGGCTTTTAGTCTGCAATCACTCAGACCAGAAAGTTATTATAATAAAAAACCTGTTTACCTCTCTCCAAATAAACAGGTTTAACTGCACAAACATCATCTAATCATTATATTTTCATTTCTTTATGCCATACACTCTACAGCTCAAATATTTCAAAGAAATGAAACCTTAGTTTTTTTACACAATTGAATATTTAATCATCATTACGTAAAAAAGTTAGCTCATATTCATCATGCGTAATTTTAATCTTGGTATTACGATAAGTCCGCTTATTTGGATCTAAAGATGAACTCATTACATTTTCTGCAAATTTTTTATTCGACATAAATTTTGCATAAAGCATATAACCAATACGGATTTTTTTAATGGCCTTTTTCTTACCTTTTGCTTCATATTTATCTAAGGTTTCATCTAAAAAATCTAAATTTAATTCACTCATCTATTCCTCTCTATTTTATTCTCATTCGCCACATCTTTTTTAACCGATTCTTGTTTAAATAACCAGCAAAACCACTTTATTTTTTATTTTTGTCAGAAAACTTACTTTTATTGCGCTGGGCTGGATACAACGAGTCTTTCTCCGTCAGCTGAAGTGGTTTAAATTTAGCTTCAAACATAAAAACTACCCTTAGGTGGTTTTAATGGTATCGATATAAAATGAACATTTGATGAAATAGATTAGATAGACATGTGAGCCGAATAGTTAAGCAGTACTGAAAAGCTGACAAAACCAATGATGCTGTCCGTTGTAATCCATGGCTGATTTAGGTCAGCAGCAACAGTGGAGGCTTTCGATAATAATGACAGCTCTAAGTGTTCTCATCGGATGTTTACAAAAACTCTTCCTTCTCCATAAGGTGAATCATTTCTTATGCTGAAGTTCAATATTGTTGTGGATCAATGTGCGATTAACACATCTTATATGCTCTTACTTAAAAAATTGAGATCCCATATTCTTCAATTTTTGACAATGGGCTATGCAAATCCGTCATCTTATGCATCTATACGCTATAATTACGTCATATTTGCATAAAGCAAAACTGCTAAATCAGTTGCTAACTGTTTTCTATAGCCATTGCTGAACTTTGAAATATTGGAGATTTTTTGAGTGGAAAAGCCAATTATCATTTTTGATATGGACGGTACATTACTGGATCTTGCCTATGATGATTTTATTTGGAATCATCAGCTTCCTATCCGTTATGCTGAACAACACCAGTGCTCTTTAGAACAAAGTACTCAGGCCCTGTTTCAGTTTTATCAAACCCATAATCATACACTCAATTGGTATTCTACGCGCTTTTGGACAGCTAAAGTTGGCGTAGATACGCTCGCTTTGCAGCAGGAATTTAAGCATAAAGTTAGCCTACGTGAAGGCTGTCTTGAACTTCTCGACTATTTAAAAAGTAACGGCTACCCTTGCTGGCTTGCCACCAATGCGGACTGTGAGGGACTCAAGTTCAAACTCGAACACACGAAACTGGCCTCATATTTCGATGTCATTATTAGCAGCGAAACCCTCGGTCATGCCAAAGAGTTTACTGAGTTTTGGCAACATCTCCATGAACGCCATCCTTTTGCAGCCACACAGTGTTACTTTATCGATGACACTGAAAAAGTATTAAAAGGTGCTGAAAGTTATGGTATTCAAAACCTATTTACCATTGCTCAACCCTCATCACTAGGTCAAAGCAAGACATCCAGCCCTTATCCGATCTTAAATCAGCTCACCGATTTAATTCCGTATTTAGAGCAAGCTGAGGTCACTGCCAAATATGCGTAAATCCACTTTAGCGGAAGATACTGTCGGCATGCGCATTGACAAATGGTTATGGGCAGCACGTTTTTTTAAAACGCGCTCCATTGCCAAAAATGCAATTGAGGGGGGCAAAGTTCACCACCATGGCGAACGTGTCAAAGTGTCGAGAGAAGTTCGGGTTGGAATGGAACTCACCATACAACAAGGTATTGACAAGAAAACCGTAGTGATCAAAGAACTCTCTGACGTTCGTGGCCCCGCTCCTGTTGCACAAAAATTATATGAAGAAACTGAAGTCAGTATTACACGACGGGAATTGATTGCAAGCCAAAGAAAGTTGCATAATCTAGCTCGACCTGATCATCGTCCAAGTAAAAAAGACCGACGCGATATCAGTAAGTTTAGACAAGAAAATGATCAACAATTTGACCAATATTGGTCTTATAATGATGATGAATGACATGCGTCATATTGTGTCGCACACGATCTGACTTTTATAGAAGATACAGACTAAATCTGTCACTATACTGAGCATATTCAGTAAATATCCGTGACATCGTTTTGAGGTTGTAAGATGGATGATAATAAAAGCAAGGCGCTCAATGCTGCGCTAAGCCAAATTGAAAAGCAGTTTGGTAAAAACACAGTAATGCGTCTTGGCGATAACACCGTACAAGCTGTTGAAGCGGTATCAACGGGTTCTTTGACACTTGATATTGCTCTAGGCATTGGCGGCTTACCTAAAGGTCGTATCGTTGAGATTTATGGTCCTGAATCTTCAGGTAAAACAACCATGACTTTACAAGCGATTGCCGAATGTCAAAAAGCAGGTGGTACATGTGCATTTATCGATGCAGAACACGCTTTAGACCCGCAGTATGCGCGTAAACTTGGCGTAGATATTGACAATCTACTGGTTTCTCAACCTGACCATGGTGAGCAAGCACTTGAAATTGCAGACATGCTGGTTCGCTCTGGTGCTATTGACCTTATCGTTGTCGACTCTGTTGCAGCATTGACACCACGTGCGGAAATTGAAGGTGAAATGGGCGACTCGCACATGGGCCTCCAAGCGCGTTTAATGAGCCAAGCATTACGTAAAATTACAGGTAATGCAAAACGTTCAAACTGTATGGTGATTTTCATTAACCAAATTCGTATGAAAATTGGTGTAATGTTTGGTAGCCCTGAAACCACGACTGGTGGTAATGCGTTGAAATTCTATGCGTCTGTGCGTTTAGACATTCGCCGTGTAGGTCAGGTCAAAGAAGGCGATGAAATCGTTGGTTCTGAAACCAAAGTGAAAGTTGTCAAAAACAAAATGGCACCTCCATTCCGCGAAGCGCTCTTCCAAATCCTATATGGTAAAGGTGTCAACCATTTGGGCGAACTTGTAGACTTGGCTGTTCAACAAGAAATCGTACAAAAAGCAGGTGCTTGGTATTCATACCAAGGCGACAAAATCGGTCAAGGTAAAAACAATGTGATCCGTCACCTTGAAGAAAACCCTCAGTTGGCTGAAACCATTGAGAAAATCATTCGAGAAAAACTACTGACGACTGCAAACGCTGCGCCTGTAGAAGAGAATGAAGAAGAGCCAGACTTTTTAGATGCTTAATTAAAAGTATCGAAAAAGATTAAATGTTATTACACGACATTTAGGCTTACACTAAGAACGCCCTACGGGGCGTTTTGTTTATTCAGATCTACTTCATACCCAATTATGCCTAATTCAAAATTTCCCAAACTCCTTGACTACGATGCTCTCAAACAACAATTTGGCGAGGAAGAATCCCCTGCTAGTCAATACTGCCACACGCAGGTAACACAAGAAACTGTTGATGCTTTAGATTTTGATGAAGAGAATCAACCCAAACCCACAGGTTTAACAGGTTCCCGTCTACGCTCTTATGCCTTTGCTGTATTAACACGTAAGGAATATTCAAAAGCAGAATTGATTGAAAAATTGGCCACATGGGCAATGCACCGCGAAGAAGTGATTACACTGGTTGAAGAGCTTTCAGCACAAAACTATCAGAGTGATCAACGTGTGGCTGAGATCACTTTATCGAGCCAAAAGCGTAAAGGCAAAGGTCCTAATCGCATTAAAATGGCGCTAAAAACCAAAAAGATTGACACTGGTTTAATTTTAGAAGAATTGAAAGAAACGGATTGGGTCGAACAAGCCTATCAACTCAAAGTTAGAAAGTATGGAACTGAGGTCGCAACAGATCCAAAACTAAAAGCCAAACAAATCCGTTTTTTAATGTACCGTGGCTTTGAAATGGACGCGATTATGAAAGCCATTTCGAGAAAAATTGAAGATTAAACGGCTATTTACCTGCACTGGCCCACACATGATTGATCTGTCATCTAGCTATATCAAGAAAACGTAAACAAGCTTATCAGCTATTAAACCTTAAATACTAAAATCTAATTTACTGCAGCTCATAAGCTGACCAAGTAATGCCTAAGTTACCTTTATGTAGTGTCATCTTATAACCACCATCAACATTTGTATTATAGTAGTCACCAGATCTCACTTTGACACGCTGTACCGCACCATCAGACATTCGTACATCTAAATAATAATGCGAAAGCGAATGACGACGCGCGCCTACTCTCCAAACACCCTCGCTCTTCTCCTTATTTACGACCTGCACATCTTGAGAACTTAAAATACTATTATCATTTATGCTATTCACAATACGCACCAAACTCGCAGAATAAATACCAACAACAGGTATAGCAAGTGCGATCACCATGATCATTTGCCGCTTCATTTTCTGAGCAAACTTCTTTTTAAATACAATATATAGAGAAGATAATAGAAAGCTCATGCATATCAATGAATAAAATAAAAAAGCTAAATCGTAATGCTGGATAATACCCCTAAGAAATAAATAATTGCATACAAGCATAATCAGAAAAGACAGCACTTCTGTAGAGATTTTAGCCTTTTGCATATAAATAATATAAAAATTATGATGCTTTGGATAACTAAGGTATAGATAAACCAAAGCCATACCATGAAATAAAAGATCTGACCAATCAAATATAGGGGCTAAAAAGAAAATAATAACCGTCAATACATCTAAAATTTTTCTAAATCTTAATGCATATTTTAAATATTTTTGTTGCTGTTCACTGGAAATATTTTTTGTATGTTCTTGTATAAAATTTTGTTCTTGCTCTCGTTTATTAACAACCTCAATATCTTCAAAATGTGCCATGAACATATTACAAATTCTTTTATATGACTCAAAATCTGAACTAATATTAACGATTTGATGATGCTGATCAATCAGTAGCAAACGACTTCTTTTTCTAAAAGATAAAATTTCATAGCCTTTTATTTCACTATAGAGCACTTTTTTAACAGTGAAAACTTTACGATAGAGAAGATGATCTTCATTAAAAACAATTTCGGTATTTATGCTTTCAAGCAACAAATAAAAAATGCAGAATAAAACACAGAGACAAGATACAACAAAGCCTATGGCAATATAATTTAAAAAACCATTTGAAATAAAATATAGAATTGAGAAATAGATAAAAATAGTGGTAATTGCAAAAAATAGAAGAAAAAGCAGAATACTTTTCACTTTCTCAGAGGATTCAATACTTACAACTAGACCTGCATCAATGCCATAGTAGTCTTTCATTTTTATTCTTTTTATTTATAAAACTGGTGGCAACCCTACCAGCAAGACTTCGGCACATCATATTTCTACTACCGTTGCTACCTTCCGGTCCTGGCGGGGTTCGTAGAGTACAATTGCGAAGTAACCGGCAGGGCTACCATTGCAAGAACAGAGTATAGAGATTTTTCCCTAAGTTGCAAGCCTATAAACGACTTTTCAATAAGCATTTCATTCAATTGACTATTTATAAAACAAACTTAAGAAAAATCGCTCAATTATTGGTAACGACTAGGCTACATTCATTTACCTAAATATACGACAACAATGTAAAAGCTTATTGCAATTCATAACGTTGCCGTTTTTAATGGGGTAAATGAATTTCGTTTGATGTTTTCCCCATCAAAGCCTTATAACACGGATATTTTATGATGCTAAAGAAGCATAGCCTATGTGCCCTCACCCTACTTTGCACAACGCCTGTTTTCGCCAATATTCCAATTGAATCTCGCGGCTTAAGTCAAGCAACGAACAATAGTGTCAATCCAACCAGCGTCGCAGTAGACACAGGTGCGAGTGCAACAGCAACCAATATTAATTGGCAAATCATGCAAAAGAACCAACAATTAGAAAATGATTTGCGTAGCTTACGCGGTAAACTTGAAGAGCAAGACAACGAGATCGCTCAACTCAAACATGAGTTGGAAAACCGTTACGCTGACCTAGATCAACGCTTAGAGTTACTTCAACAAAAAGTAGACCCTGAAGCGAGCAATACAACGGAGGATAACCAACAGGATACTCCTCCCAGTAACACCACAATCACCAACGCCAGCAGTAGCACAACCACGGTCGCAGTAAACAAAGCACCTGTAGTGGTCAGTACGCAAAACACATCAGAGCCATCTGAGCTAGAAAAAGCCGCGTATACTGTCGCATTGGATGCCTATAAGCAAGGTGGTGCGAAGAAAGCGATTGCACCCATGCAAAATTTTATTAAAAACAACCCCAACAGTGTTTACATCAGCAATGCATATTTCTGGTTAGCGGAATTTAATTTAGCGATTGAACCTACCAACTATGCAGAAGCGAAAAAGAACTACGGGATTGTGGCAAACCAATACCCAAACTCTTCGCGTGCGCCTCGAGCAGTCTATCAACTCTATAATATTGCAAAAGAAGTGGATAAAAACTCGACTCAGGCCAACCAATACAAAGCCAAACTCCTTAAGCAATATCCTAAGTCTGAAGAAGCCTCTTTCTTTAAGAAATAATTTTCCTATAGATATAAAAAAAGACACGCGAAGTGTCTTTTTTATCTTTGGAATAAGCTTAACGCACAATGCCACGCTCTGACTGTTCTAACGAGTCAATGAGCAACTGTGCTTCAGCAACTTCAGGCAAAATTTCTGCACGGATACGTTCTAAAGCCTGCTCTGTCGTTAAACCTTCTTTATAGATCAGTTTAAATGCAGTACGTAAACCTTGAATCACATTTTTAGACCAACCTTTACGACGCATGCCTTCAACATTCATCGCAAAAGCATGTGCAGGATTACCAGAAACCATCACATAAGCAGGGACATCTTTTACAATCAATGATGCGCCACCAATCATGCTATAAGAATCAATCTTACAGAATTGGTGTATACCCGAGTTACCACCGACAATCACATAGTCACCTACATGAACATGACCAGCTACGCCGACATTGTTTGCAAAAATATTATGATCACCGACCACGCAGTCGTGCGCAATATGCGTATTCACCATCAATAAATTATGGCTACCAATCTTGGTTATACCGTGATCCTGAACCGTACCCCGGTGTAAACTACAATGTTCACGAATTTTATTATGGTCACCAATTTCTAACCAGGTTTCTTCACCTGCATATTTTAGATCTTGGCAGACCTCACCCACGCTTGCGAATTGGAAAATTTCATTTTGTTCTCCAATACGCGTATAACCACCGACCACCACATGCGAATGTAACTGCGTACCTGCACCAATAGTGACATTTGGACCAATAATACAATACGGTCCAATCTTTGCATCTGCTGCAATCACGGCAGATGCATCGATGATTGCTGTTGGGTGAATAAATTCGTTATTGCTCATGATTGCTCTATTTTCTGATGCGAAACCATAATTTCCGCAGATGCTGCTACTACACCGTCAACGGTGGCAATACAATTATATTTGTAAATACCACGTTTCTGCATGACCAATTCTGATTTTAACACCAATTGGTCGCCTGCAACGACTTGCTTTTTAAAGCGAACTTTCTCTGCACCTGCGAACAAGAACAAAGAACCTTCACTTGGTTTCTCATTGTTCATGATGAAACCAAGAATACCTGAAACTTGCGCTAATGCTTCGACAATCAAAACACCAGGCATAATTGGATAATTAGGGAAATGGCCTTGAAGAAACTCTTCATTAATAGACACATTTTTATACGCCACAATTCCATTTTCAGTCACATCAACAACACGATCGACCAATAAAAAAGGATAGCGGTGTGGTAAGTACTCACGAATAGTTTGAATCGTCATTGGCAATTCAGGTTTCGTGAAACTAGTAGAATTCGACTCAGTCATCATATTTCTATTTACGCAATTTAATTGTTGATTCAAGGGACTCAATTTGAGCCTGCATATGATCAAGTTTTTTTACCAATTGGGTCAATGGCACATCTGCTAATTGTCTTAAACGAACAACGGTGCGTTTCCACTTTTGATTTTCAAACAGCCCAATTCCTGAGGAATACGTTCCAGCCACAGAAATATTATTTGTGACCATTGACATTCCAGTTAACGTAACATTATCAACAATATTTAAGTGCCCTGCAATTGCAGACCCACCACCTACGATGCAATTTTTGCCAATGGTTGTACTACCGGCTATTGCAGTATTGGCAGCAAAAGCCGAATTGGCACCAATTTTAGCGTTATGGGCGATTTGCACAAGGTTATCAATAATGACACCATCTTCCAAAATTGTGTCATCCAATGCACCGCGATCAATACTACAATTTGAACCAATCCGTACATCATTTCCAATGATGACCGAACCCAATTGAGCAATTCGATGCCATTTCCCTTGATAAGGGGCAAAACCAAAACCCTCACTACCAATCACAGTATTGGCATGAATACGGACACGATCACCAATTTTGCATGACATCAGATTTACATGCGATTCAATTAAACCACCGCGGCCAATTTCAACCCCATCATGTATGCTGACATGGGAATGGATAATCGTGTCATCGCCAACAACGCAATTTTCACCAATGACCACATAATGACCAATATAAGCAGTATCTGAGATGATTGCAGAAGGATGTATCTGCGCAGTGCTTTCAATGCCCTGTTCAGTGTGTTTAACCTCAAAAGCATGGGTTAAAATTGCAAAGGCTAAATAGGGATTGGCAACAACAATAAAGTTTTGATGTTCAACCAAGTGATCTTTCAAATCTGCTGTAACAATAAATGCTCCAGCTTTAGACTGCTGTGCTTGCTCTAAGTACTTTTCACCATTTACAAATGCAAGATGTCTAGATTCTGCCGAATCTAGACTTGCTAATCCCTTAAGGATTAAATCAGCTTGACCTACACACTCACCTTGGACTAAACGAGCAAGATCTTCTAAGCGATACTGTTGAGGATTCATTGATTACTTAATTGCGTTAACCTTTTGAATCATTTTATCAGTTAAATCATACTTAGCGTCATAGGCAAGTGCTGAGTTTTTATTCAAAACAACATCTAATTGATTTTCTTTACGCAATTGTTCAGCAACTTGCTTTACACGACCATCAAATACAGTACGTACTTGCTGAATAGAGCTTTGCACACTGCTTTGCATGGTTTGTTGTAAAGTATTGAACTCATTCATTTTGGTTTGGTACTGAGTCACCATTTTTTGCTTATCCGCAGCGCTCAGCTTATCACCTGTTTGTAAACGCTGTTGTAAGTCTTGAAGCTCTTTACTGAGTTGATCAAGCTTGGTGCTTTGCGGTTGAATTTTTTGTTGAAAACTCGAATTTTGTTGTTTTAAATAGGTGCTATTTTCAACAACACGCTCAAGATCCACCACACCATAGCCAGCAGCATTCACCACTGTAGAAGTTAATGCTGTAAGTGTTAAAGCTGTAAGAAGTTTTTTCATATTGATATCTTTCATGTAGAGAAAAGGTCGACCTTAGAAGGTACGACCGATTTCAAATTGAATGTTCTTTGTCTCGTCGCCTTCTTTATCATTCAATGGATATGCATAGCTGAGAGACAATGGACCAATCATCGTAATCCAAGTAAAGCCTACACCCACGCTATAGCGCATGTTATCAAGCTCGAAACCGAAGTTGTCTTTACAGTATTGCTTCGCATCCACACCAGCATCAGTTTTACTTCCAGTCATATATAATTGACCAGATGGAACATCACACTGTGTATCAAATACTTGCGCACCTTCAGCAAAGATAACTGGGCGAACCTGACGCGTCCAGTCCCCTTTAAATGGTAAAGGTAAAGCCAATTCTGTACCAAATTGGATCAGTGCGTTACCACCTACTTCCTCAAAATCATAATCTTTAGATCTTGATTCACTATAAGTCACACCTGGGTATTTTGGACCTAAGGTACTGTTATCATAACCACGAACTGAACCAAAACCACCTGCATAGAAGTTTTTATAGAATGGTAAGTCATTACCATAACCCAACTTACCATAGCCACGAAGTACGAAGTCTTTACCTAATGGGAAATAAGCTTGAGCATCATAAGTCAGTTTTTGATATTCAACATCACTACCCGGTAATGCAATTTCACCATTTACACGATGCGACATACCAGATGTAGGGAACACCGGACGGTTTAAAGTGTTATATGACCAACCCAAGTTTAAGTTATACGTTAGGAAATCACCGTTAAATTCATTATCATAATCAACAGTCTGACCATTACATTTCGTACCAGTTATTTTTGTTGGATGAGCAGGATCCTCATACAAGTTTTTTATAGTACCAATACAAACATCTTCAGCTTTGCCAGTTGCCTTACCGCCATGCGCCAACAAGTAATCACGTACATAGGTCGATACATACGGACCTGTGGTTACTTCAGTTTGGTCAATGTTTAAACCCGCACTAATACTTTGGTTTTCATCAATTGGATAACCGAAATTGATACCACCACCAAGACTATCCGTCACATAGTTATTGACGTTATAGTCTTCATCCAACTTGGTTTTACGGTAGTACATGTTATAACCACGACGTACACCATCGATAGTAAAGTACGGATCCGTCACACTTAGGTTGTAATAGTCTTGCGTTTCCGAGCGGGATAAATCAATTGCAACAGAATTACCTGTACCCATGAAATTGGTTTGACTTAAACCTGCTTGGAAAGTTACACCACCGCTTTGTGAGAAACCAACTGCTAAGGTACTGGTACCCGAGTGCTGCTCTTCAACATTAATATTTAAATCAACCTGATCGGCTGTGTTCGGAACACGTGCAGGCTTGATATCTACAGTTTTAAAGAAACCTGTACGCTCTAAACGAACTTTAGATAAATCAATTTTCTCATTACTTGCAAGTGCACCTTCCATTTGGCGCATTTCACGACGTAATACTTCATCCGCAGTTTTCGTGTTGCCGGTAAAGTTAATACGACGCACAGTCACTTGCTGACCTGGATTCACATAATAATTTAAATTCACCAGATGAGTTTCTTTATCGATCTGAGGCACGACGTTCACTTCTGCATAGTAATAACCTGCATTACCGTATTTGCGCAGAAGCAACTGTTTAACAGCATTCACTTTTTCTTGTGAATAGATATCGCCATCTTTATAAATTTGTAAAGCTTTCAGCTCTGCTGGGGTGTATAAAGCATCGCCCAAAAATTTGGTTTCGCCAAATTTAAACTGTTCGCCTTCATCCACTGAAACTTCAACAAAAATATTCTTTTTATCTTCACTTAAATTTAAGCTTGAGTGATTGATATTAAAGTTAATATAGCCTTTATTTAAATAAAGCGCACGTAAAGACTCTAAGCTTGCAGCCATCTTTTCACGTGCATAACGGTCATTACGTGAAATAATGGATGTCCAACCACTCTCTTTTACCGCAAACGCTTGTTCAATTTCGCTTTCTTTAAATACTGTATTACCAATAATATTGATATCTACGACTTTTGCAGCCTTACCTTCAACAAACTCAATAGTAAGGTCTACACGGTTGTTCGGCTTTGCCGTCGTCACAACTTTTACATCAGCATCATAACGACCTTGCTGCATGTACTGTTGTTCAAGCTCAGACTCAACCGTTTGTAGCGCTGATTTTTTCAGCACTTCACCTTCGGTGATTCCCATCTTCTTCAAGCCTTCTTCCAAGGCCTCTTTAGGAATGAGTTTATTACCTTTAAATTCAACTTTAGAAATTAGTGGGCGTTCGACAACTTTGAAAACCAGCGCATCACCCTGCTTTTCTGTTTTAATGTCATCAAACAAACCTGTTGCATATAAACTACGAATGGCATTGGCAAGTGCTGCATCGCTCACACGATCCCCACTATTCAACGGAATCATTCCATAGACATTTGCTGGCGTTAAACGAACAAGTCCATCAACCTTAATATCACGTACTATATAATCTTCTGCTGCATATACTTGTTGTACTGTTGCCATAGCACTGATGAGCGCCAAAGGCATAAATAAATGTGTGTGCTGCATGCCAGTTTTTTCCGATGTAAAATTTAATTCCGTATCTACGCTTTTTTACAAACGCATAAAATCATTGAATAGTGCCAAAAGCATCATACTTCCGAGCAATACCATACCAATTTTTAAACCAACCAATTGTATTTGTTCAGAAACAGGTTTACCACGTATTAGTTCTATAAAATAATAGACCAAATGTCCACCATCAAGCATAGGAATAGGCAATAAATTTAATATCCCTAAACTTACACTCATCAGTGCCATAAATGAGATAAAAGTTTGCCAACCCATTTCCGCACTTTGTCCTGCGACTTTGGCAATCGTGATCGGTCCTGATAGGTTGTCTAGACCAATCAAACCGCGCACCATTTTTACAATCGAGTTCAAAATCATACTCGACAGTTGACCGGTTTTATCCACCGCCATCATGAAGGCTTCGGCAGGATTATATTGTATCGTTTGTTTATATTCTGTAGGAATACTGATTTTCCCAGGGTCACTTTGTACACCTAAGACACCAGAAACCTTGCCCATGTTGTCACGTTTACCTTGCGGCATCACCTCAAGTTGTACCAATTGATTTTGGCGAAGCACATCAATTTTTAACAATTTCTCAGGCGAGGCTTGAACCACTTGCACCACATCAAACCAATCATTCATCTTGATACCATCAATCGCGACAATTTTGTCACCTTGTTGCATACCCTGACGAATGGCTGCACCATCTTCGCTCAACTTAGTCACAACCGCAGGAATTTTTGGTCGATAAGGCGTAAAACCCAGAACATCAAGCGGAGACTGTGATTGATCTTTCAAGAAGTTTTGAATAGGTAAACTAAACGTCTTAACTTGTCCCGCACGTTCGGCCTGAATTTGGATTGATCCCGTTTCACCCACACGGTCAACCAAGGCGAAATTCAACTTTTCCCAAGTCGGTGTCGTTAAGCCATCAACAGCGGTAATTTTATCGCCCACTTGCATTTGAACTTGTGCGGCAGGTGTATTAGGTAACACTTTACCCACACGAGTATTCAACTGCTCTTGTGCAGGCAAAAACAAAATCCAAAACAGAAAGATTGCAAATACCAAGTTAATCAATGGGCCAGCTGCAACAATTGCTATACGCTTCCAAGGTGACTGACGATTAAATGCTTTGGGCACATCCTCTTCAGCAACATCGCCTTCACGCTCATCCAGCATTTTGACATAACCACCCAAGGGCAATGCCGAAAGCTGATATTGAATACCTGACTTTTTAGAGGTCCACTTTAAAACCGTTGGTCCAAAACCAATGGAATAAACTAAAACTTTTACGCCCAATTTACGCGCAACAAAATAGTGCCCAAACTCATGTATTGCAATAAGTGGGCCTAAAAGCAAAATTGCCGCAACAATCATAAACAAGGCGCTCATGCTTAAATTCCTATATTCACCACATATTGCTGAGCAACATGACGTGCGTTTCGATCGGCTTCTAAAATAACATCAAGTTGTGTTGCTGCTTGATGTGGGATGGTATTCAAAGTGTGTTCAACAATAGCAGGAATATCCATAAACCCCACCTGTTGATTTAAAAATGCAGCAACCGCAATTTCATTGGCTGCATTTAAAATCGCTGGGGCTGTGCCCCCAGTTTTCATCGCTTGACGTGCCAAGCTTAATGCGGGGAATCGATGCGTATCAGGCGCTTGAAAATCCAACTGATGATTTTTAAATAAATCTAAAGCTGGAACATGGGTTTGAATACGCTCAGGCCATGCCAACGCATGTGCAATCGGCGTACACATATCAGGATTTCCCATTTGCGCCAATGTTGAACCATCCACATATTGCACCATGGAATGAATAATACTCTGCGGATGCACAACTACTGTAACAAAATGTTCTTCGATTGAAAAAAGATGACAAGCTTCAATTAGCTCCAACCCTTTATTCATGAGGGTTGCCGAATCAACCGAGATTTTCTGTCCCATGGACCAATTCGGGTGTTTGCACGCCTGTGCAGGCGTTACATTATGTAATTCATCTAAACTATGCTTTAGAAATGGTCCGCCTGATGCGGTCAAAAGAATACCAGAAACTCCAAGTTTCGGCTGTCCGTGTCGCTCAGTTTGTAAATAGGTCTGCGGTAAGCATTGGAAGATTGCATTATGCTCAGAGTCTACAGGAAGCAAAAGAGCCTGATGGTCGTGAGCAGACTGCATCATGATGTCACCCGACATCACCAACGCTTCTTTATTTGCCAAAAGGACACGCTTTCCTGCCTTTACCGCTGCTAGCGTCGGCATTAAACCTGCCGCGCCCACAATCGCCGCCATTACCACATCCACTTCTGGATGTTCAGCAACCGCGATGAGGCCTGCCTCATCCGCCAAAATTTCAATGTTTTGTAAATTGGCTGCGACTAGGAGCTGGCGCAGTTCATCCACTTTAACTTGAGGTACAACTGCAATTTTAGGTTGAAACTGCTGACAAATATCAACAAGTTCTTGCATCCGACTATGTGCCGTAACAGCAAACACAGAATAGCGTTCAGCATGTTGTTGCAATATTTTTAAGGTGCTCTGCCCAATCGAACCCGTAACACCCAAAATACAAACAGATTGAGACATTTACAAATCTACGCCAATAAGTTTTAACACATATACACCCGCAGCAAAGATAGGTGCAGCAGCTAGTAGCGAGTCAATGCGATCCAGTACTCCACCATGCCCCGGCAAAATACGACCTGAGTCTTTAATTCCAGCACGACGTTTAATCATAGATTCAAACAAATCACCTAAAACTGAGCTAAATACAGTCACTACAGATAAAATAAGAAATAATAAATGCTGTGCGTACGTTAAGTCTAAATAGAGGATTTCAACAGCAACCACGATGATCATGGCCGTAATCACACCACCATAGAGACCTTCCAATGATTTATTTGGACTCACTTCAGGTGCAAGTTTACGCTTACCCAGTTTACGCCCAACAAAATATGCCCCGCTGTCAGCACCCCAAACCAATAAAAACAGGTACATTAGCCACCATGGAGACATCTTCCAGAGTGCAAAAATAGCGGTCACAGCTGAAGATATCAGAACAATACCAACCACCTTAAGGGTTGAATTATACCAAGCATCATAATTTGGATAGGATTTAACCCAATACAGGCTTAGCAGCCAACATAGGATAGAGGCAGCCCAAAGTAGAAGCGCAATATCGTTAAAGTATAAAGCAAGTGTAGCAAGGCCAGCACTTAGTAAACCAAAACCCCATGCTAGAGGTTTATTAACATTTTTTGTTGTACGGGGCATGAGTTTAAACCACTCATAGCCTGCAACCCCTGCCGCAATAATCATCAGCACAAACATTGGATAGTGTGACTGGGTTGCAAACATACAACTCAGTACAACGGCCACCAAAACCAATGCGGTTATAATCCGCTCTAACATTTATTAGTTCTCAATTTTATCTTGTAGAATTTGTTCCGTCGTTTTCCCGAAACGACGTTCACGCCCACCAAATACAGCCAAGGCGTCATCAAACTCTTCTACACTGAACTCTGGCCAAAGAGTTGGAGTGAAGTAAAGCTCTGCATAAGCTGCTTGCCACAACATAAAGTTCGATAAACGAAAATCCCCGCCTGTACGAATCAATAGATCCACAGCGGGTAAATCACTCAAACTAACGTATTGGCCAAAAACATGTTCATCAATTTGCTCAGGATCTAACGCTTGAGATTGAACAGCAAGTGCAATCTGCTTAGCCGCATGCGCCATATCCCACATCCCACCGTAACTAATTGCGATGGTCAAAGTCATCTTGTCGAAATTAGCAGTGTCTTGTTCGGCATGCAACATTAAGTCACGCAATTGCGGAGATAATTTAGAACGATCACCAATAAAACGTAAGGACATTTGATATTGATGCATACGAGGCAACTGTTCATGAATCGTGTCTTCCAACAATTTCATGAGCAAATCAACTTCAGCTTGAGGGCGCTTCCAATTTTCACTCGAAAAAGCAAAAACGGTTAATGCTTGAATATTTCTTTTTCGACAATGCTCAACAATCGGGTCAAGGACATTTTTTCCTTCACGGTGACCATCGCCCTTTTGCATTGCATTTTTTTTGGCAAAACGATTGTTACCATCCATGATGATGGCAACATGTTTTGGAAGAGTAAGCTTATCTTCTGAATCGGTCATTATACAAGTTAGACCTTCAACAACTCAGCTTCTTTATTCGCAAGACGTTTGTCGATTTCAGCAACAAACTTATCTGTGATTTTTTGAATATCATCAGATGCACGACGTTCATCATCTTCAGAAATTTCTTTTTCTTTCAACAATGCTTTGATGTCGCCCAGTACATCACGGCGAATATTACGTACTGCAACTTTTGCATTTTCAGCTTCGTTACGCGCAACTTTTTGCATGTCACGACGTGTTTCTTCCGTCAATGCAGCCATTGGAACACGAATCGCATCAGCCGTAATCGGGTTTAAACCCAAATCTGATTCACGGATGGCTTTATCAATTGCCGCAACCATGGTGCGCTCAAATGGCTGAATCAACAATGTTCGCGAGTCTTCAACACCCACGTTTGCCACTTGGTTTAATGGCACATCTGAGCCATAGTAAGGAACCATTACCCCGTTTAAGATAGATGGATGCGCACGTCCTGTACGAACCTTGGCAAAACCGTGTTCTAACGAGTCAAGTGACTTGTTCATACGGTCTTCTGCGTCTTTTTTAAGATCGTTAATCATGTGATCTTCCTTACTTAATTCGAAAAGATATAAATTCTAAAATAGCGTGTAGTATAAAGAGCTTTCGAGGTCACGTACATTAGTTCGTTACGTGAGTACCCTCTTTTTCACCCATAACCACTGAAAGCAATGAGCCTGCTTTATTCATGTCAAAGACTTGAAGCGGCACATTGTGGTCACGACACAAGCAAATCGCTGTTAAATCCATCACACCCAATTTCTCATCTAACACTTGGTCAAAAGTTAATGTGTCATATTTAACAGCATCATCATATTTGCTTGGGTCTTTGTTGTAGACACCATCAACTTTCGTTGCTTTTAGGATCAGGTTGGCTTCAATCTCGATACCACGTAAGCATGCTGCTGTATCTGTGGTAAAGAATGGGTTACCTGTACCTGCGACAAACACACAAACTTCACCTTGTGTTAGGTGACGAATCGCATCACGGCTTGAGTATGATTCAACCACAGCACCAATTGGCAATGCTGACATCAAACGCGTTTTGATATTGCGACGTACCAAAGCATCACGTAATGCCAAGCCATTCATCACGGTTGCAAGCATACCCATTTGGTCACCCGTTACGCGACCAACCAAACCATCTTTTTGCAATTGACTACCGCGATATAAGTTACCACCACCCACAACAATCCCGACTTGTACACCCAAACCCACTAAGTGCGCAATTGCCAAAGACATTTGATCAAGTACTTGAGCATCAATACCCATATCTTTATTTCCAGCCAACGCTTCGCCAGAAAGTTTCAGTAAGATGCGTTCAAAACGTGGTTTTTTAGAATCCAACATCGCAATAACTCCAATATCTAAATTTTAAAATTTTATTTGTGTCTTAATTCGATTTAATCGAAATCAACTGTGCATACAGATCATATTCATCTGCATCGGTAATTTCGACTTCTAACAAATCGCCTGATTTAATCTGGCTTTTATCAATATCTTCCACAAAGACATTGCCATCAATTTCAGGAGCATCTGCGTATGAGCGTGCAATCGCAACTGGGAATTCTTCATCCAACTCATCGACCAGCACCGTCATTTTCTGACCAACACGCTTTTGAAGTTTGGCAGCAGAAATCGCCTGTTGCACTTCCATAAAGCGTTCATAACGCTGTTGCTTAATCTCTTCAGGCACGTGATCTGGCAAGTCGTTTGCTGTCGCACCCTCAACAGGTGAATAGGTGAAGCAGCCTACGCGATCAAGTTGTGCTTCTTTCAACCACTCAAGTAAGATTTCAAAATCTTCTTCAGTTTCGCCAGGGAAACCCACAACGAAGGTTGAACGAATCACCAAGTCAGGACATTTTTCACGCCACAGCTTTAAACGCTCAAGTGTATTTTCACTATGCGCAGGTCGTTTCATTAGTTTTAAAACTTTTGGGCTGGCATGTTGGAATGGAATATCCAAATAAGGCAAAATTTTACCTTGTGCCATCAAGTCAATCACTGCATCCACATGTGGATATGGATAGACATAGTGCAAACGCACCCAAATACCCAGTTGACCTAAGGCCTCACACATGTCATAGAACTTCGTCTTAACAGGTTGACCATTCCAAAAGTCTAATTTGTATTTGGTATCGAGGCCGTAAGCAGAAGTATCTTGGGAGATAACGAGTACTTCTTTTACACCGGCACGTTTAAGCGCAGCCGCTTCTTCTAAAACAGAACCGACTGGGCGAGACACTAAGTCACCACGCATACTTGGAATAATGCAGAAGGTACAACGATGGTTGCACCCTTCTGAGATTTTTAAGTACGCATAATGCTTCGGCGTTAAACGAATCCCTTGTTCTGGAACAAGGTCAATAAATGGGTTGTGTTTTGGTGGCTCAGGCACGTATTGGTGCACGGCTTCCATCACTTCTTGATATGCAGCCGCCCCTGTCACTTTTAAGACATTTGGGTGCATTTGGCGAATTTTGTCTTCGTCTTTACCTAGGCAGCCCGTAACGATTACACGACCGTTCGCACTCATGGCTTCGCCAATGGCATCTAAAGACTCTTGCACTGCAGATTCAATAAAACCACAGGTATTTACAACAACTAAATCCGCACCATCATAATCTGATGCTACATCATAACCTTCAGTCTTCAACTGAGTTAAAATTCGTTCGGAATCAACCAATGCCTTAGGACAACCTAAAGAAACAAAACCGACTTTGGGGGATTTCATGAATCTGCGCTCCACTAGAATGCGCGTATTGTATGTCTTTTCTGTTTATAAAAACAGATCGATTCTACACTCTTTGTTTAATGCACCAAAATAAAACCAACACTGTAGTAGAATTAACATAACGCACCATTTTAAGTCACTTTCAGTTTACTTGATTTTTAGAATCCGCTATATCTTTAGCTAATCGTTCATTTACAGCGCATTCCGCAAAAAAAGTGTGCTCATTTCACTATACAAAATCAAAGTTGGCGTGCATTTTGCTTTATTTGCATCAATTCAGTCCGCTATTTGGAACGGTTAATGCTTTATCAAGATGCCATTGCGCTATTTTAATACAGGATACATTCGCTAATGGATCACCCTATTTCTATCGACTATCGCCTTTTAGTGGACAATTTGACCACTGCGATTTTATTGGTCGACAGTAAATTAAATATTTTTTACTTAAATTCCTCTTGCGAAGCATTATTTGATATCAGTCTTTTACGTGCCTCTGGCCAACCTGCGCTTAATTTACTCCATGCACCCAATGATGAGTTTAATACAGAAGAAGCACTCCTCAATACTCTAAACTCGGGACAACACTACACCCGTCGTGAAGCCATTATAAAGGTCAACTTTAAAGATATTCATGTTGACTATACCGTGTCACAGCTAAATTCAAATAAACCCTATCATCCTTTGCTTTTAATTGAGATCAATCCGATTGATCGGATGCTCAAAATTTCCAAGGAAGAAAACTTCTTACAACAACATCAGGTTGCACGCCAACTGATTCGCGGTGTTGCACATGAAATTAAAAATCCGCTAGGCGGAATTCGCGGTGCTACACAACTTTTAGCACGTAGCCTCAATGATCCTCAATATAGCGAGTTCACCGACATTATTATTAGTGAAGTCGATCGCTTACGTAATTTAGCAGACACCATGCTTGGTTCACGTCAGCTCCCAAGTTATGAGTTGGTCAATGTACATGAGCCTTTAGAGCGTGTTCGCTCACTCATTACCAACCAAACCAAAAAGAAAATTAAGATCACCCGTGATTATGATTTGTCATTACCTGAAGTGATGGCCGATCGTGATCAACTGATACAAGTTATGCTGAACATTAGCGTCAATGCAGTGCAAGCCATGACTGAAAATAAAGAGTTCTTTGTCGACCACCAACCTGAACTAATGTTACGCACCCGTATTCAACGTTTAGTGACCATCAATGGTGTACTGCAACGCTCTGTGGTACGGATTGATATCGAAGACAATGGTCCGGGCGTTCCAGAAGAAATTTTAGAATCCGTGTTTTACCCACTGGTCACGGGTCGTGCTAAAGGCACAGGACTGGGTTTAAGTATTGCGCAAAATATTATGCATCAACATAACGGAATGATTGAATGCCAATCTGTTCCCGGAAAAACAACTTTTAGCTTATATATACCTTGGGAGTTAAACCATGTCGCGAAATAAAATATGGGTAATTGATGACGATCGCGCCATGCGCTGGGTGCTGGAAAAAACGTTCAAAGAAGAAGGTTTTGACGTCACAAGTTTTGAAGAAGCTCAATCTGCTTTAGACCAACTCAGTTTAGATGCACCCGATGTGATCTTGACCGATATTCGTATGCCCGGCATAGATGGCTTAACTTTTTTAGCGAAAGTTAAAGCCAACTATCCTGATCTACCTGTCATTATTATGACGGCTCACTCTGACCTAGAGTCTGCTGTTTCAAGTTATCAAACAGGCGCATTTGAGTATTTACCCAAGCCTTTTGATATTGATGAAGCCTTAGCTTTAGTGAATCGTGCGATTTTGCACATCACCAAAATGCAGCAGCAAGAATCGGCAAAAACGGTACCACCGATTCAATCGACCGAAATCATTGGCGAGTCTCCTGCTATGCAGGAAGTCTTCCGCGCGATTGGTCGTTTGTCTCAATCACACATTACAGTGTTAATTAATGGTGAATCTGGTACAGGTAAAGAGTTAGTTGCGCATGCGCTACACCGCCACTCACCACGGAGCAGCAAACCTTTTATTGCACTCAACATGGCCGCGATTCCCAAAGACCTAATTGAAACAGAGCTTTTTGGTCATGAGAAAGGTGCATTTACTGGCGCCAATACCCAGCGCCAAGGTCGCTTTGAACAGGCCAATGGTGGAACGCTGTTTTTAGATGAAATTGGCGATATGCCTTTTGAAACACAAACGCGTTTACTGCGTGTCTTGGCTGATGGCGAGTTTTACCGTGTTGGTGGGCATATCCCAGTAAAAGTAGATGTACGTATTGTCGCGGCAACGCACCAAGACTTAGAAAAATTGGTACATGATGGTCGCTTCCGTGAAGACTTATATCACCGTCTGAACGTGATTCGCATTCACATTCCAAAACTGGCGCATCGTAGCGAAGACATCCCAATGTTAGCGCAACACTTCTTGGCACGTGCAGGCAAAGAATTAGGTGTAAGCCCTAAAATCCTTCGTCCTGAAACGCAAGAATATATGCAACAGCTGCCTTGGCAAGGAAACGTACGTCAGCTCGAGAACACTTGCCGCTGGTTAACGGTCATGATTACAGGACGTGAAGTTTATCCTGAAGACTTACCATCAGAGCTGAAGCAAATTCCAATTACCCGCTCAGGTGAAGATGCGCAAGCCGCGCAAAACTTAGATCGGATTGCAGTCCACCATTGGGATGAGTTGTTGGGTCAATGGGCTGTGCAAAAGCTGAAAAATGGCGAGATGAAAATCCTCGATATCGCAACCCCAATGTTCGAACGTACATTGATCATTGCTGCACTGCAACAAACCCGTGGCCGTAAACGGCATGCGGCTGAGTTACTCGGTTGGGGGCGTAACACCCTTACGCGTAAACTTAAAGAGCTAGGTATGGATACCGCAGATGATGAAAGTGAAGAAGAAGCTTTAGAAAACTAAGACAGATTCAAATAAAAGCGCCGCAATGGCGCTTTTATTTATTAAGCCGTAAAGCCTAAATAGCGTGAATAGCCTTCAACACCAAGTGGTGCTTTTAACATGATAAATTTTGGGTAACTGGCTTGAGTTAACTCTTCAAACATAATCACTTGATCATCATGTGCATGGAGATCATCAACACTGCGCTGCATGGTCGCTTCAAATTCATCTGTGATATATTCAAAACCAATGTCCATCGCAATAAATAAGGTATGCTCACAAGGCTGAACGTATTGTTCCTGAGACCAATCAATTACCTGTTGTTGGCAGTGTGGACACGCTACGGGATCTGTCGCTTCACAGTCTAGTGGGATCAATTGATAAGTCATAATTTAGTTTTTAAACAAAGATGCTGCGAAGTTTAGCATAGGATAAAGTACCTAGAATAATCATGTCGACTTTAGAAAAAGCCATTGCACTGGCTGCAACCCAACATGCGGGGCAACTCGATAAGGGCGGACAACCTTACATCTTGCATCCACTTCGCCTCATGTTGCAATTTTCCAATCCCACCCTACAAATCATTGCGGTGTTGCATGACATTTTGGAAGACACCGCAACGACTGCTGAAGACTTAAAAGCGCTTGGCTTTAGTGCCGAGATCATTCAATCCATACAAGCACTGACCAAACAAACAGGTGAATCACGTTTGGAAGCGGCTAAGCGCACTGTATTAAACCCTCTTGCAACCCAAGTGAAATATGTTGATGTACTCGATAATATGAACCTTACGCGCATAAACAATCCAACAGCACACGACTTTGCACGACTTGAAGAATATAAAGTGGTGCTTGAAATACTCAAACAAGCGAAAACTCAGCGAAACCCTTAAAATAGCTGAGTATTTTCAATTAAATCTCTACAATTTCAAAATTGACAAACTGCAACGATCACTTTTTAATTAAGCCTATCGTTGCACAAATGGACATCGTGAATGTTAAGCGATTTAGATGATTTTTATTGTTTTGCTCAAGTGGTTGAACATGGTGGTTTTAGCGCAGCCGAACGCGCAACAGATATTCCTAAATCCAAGCTCAGTCGACGCGTGTATAACCTCGAAGAACGATTGGGTGTCCGCCTAATTCAACGCAGCTCTCGACATTTCGCAGTGACCGATATTGGTATGAATATTTACCGTCATGCACAAGTGATGATGAATGCAGCACAAGCCGCACACGATTTGGTCGATCATCTCAGTTTACAACCGCGTGGGGTCATTAAACTCAGTTTGCCTGTATCGATTGCACAAAATGAAATTGCACGTACTTTACCGAACTTCTTAAAAACCTATCCCGAAATTAAAGTGCAAATGATGGTAACAAATCGCCGTGTGGATATTATTAACGAAGGTTTTGATATCGCGCTGCGGGTTCGCTCCAATCTAGACGATGATCCAAGTTTGGTAATTCGTAAATTTGAAAATATCGAGCAGCATTTATTTGCCAGCCAAGCCTACTTAAATGAATTTGGCGAACTGAAACAACCTGAAGATTTAAGCCAACATCATATACTAAGTATGGTTGATGAGCATTTAGATCAACATATCATCGTGCATAATGATGCGCAGCAACAAAAGAAAATACGCGTCAATCCTGTAGTGATGGGCTCTGATTTGAGTATGTTGGCTCAACTGGTCCGTAAGAACTGCGGTATTGCCTTACTTCCAGACAGCATCGTACAAGATATGGTGAAAAGTGGTGAGCTGGTTCGTGTCCTACCCGACTGGAAAGCACCACACGGTATTTTTCATGCGGTGTATCCTTCACGTCGTGGTTTATTGCCTGCTGTCCGCGTGTTTATTGACTATTTAATTGAACACCTTAGCTCAAATAAATCACTTTAAACTCTACACATGCTCAATGACATTGAGCCAATCTATTAGACAAAAAAAAGAGCTTAACCGAGGTGGATAAGCTCATAAACTTTCAAAATAAGAAACTACAGCGAGTATCTTGGAAACAATTTTAGTGACAAAATGAAGTATAGACCAATAGCTTGCATGTATAAGTTTTAATCAAAAAATAGCAAAAATGCGATAAATAAAGGGATTCAGAAATATCAGTGATTGCTTTTAATACTTAATTTAGCTTTTAAGTCACAAAGCTAGACCAAAGTCTAAAATTTAATCAACGACAAAACATCAACTTAAATTTCTGGATAACTGCCCGTACCTTCAGGCCAAGGTGATAGTAACTCAAAACCGGTTTCAGTCACGAGTACCATATGCTCCCACTGCGCAGTTAAAGACTTATCAGCAGTCACGACTGTCCAACCGTCCTTGAGCTCTTTGACATGCGCTTTGCCCATATTAATCATCGGCTCAATCGTAAACACCATGCCCGCTTTAAGCTGCATCCCCTTACCTGGTTGACCATAGTGCAATACGCTTGGCTGTTCGTGATAAACCTTGCCGATACCATGACCACAATACTCGCGTACCACACTATAACCTTCACGGTGCGCAACAGTTTGAATGGCATAACCAATATCACCAAGCGTTGCACCTTGCTTCACAGCATGAATACCTGCAACCATCGCCTCATAAGTCGTATCGACTAGCTTTTTGGCTTCCGGTTTCACTGTACCCACATAGTACATACGACTGGTATCACCAAAGTAGCCATCTTTAATAATCGCCACATCAATATTAATAATATCGCCATCTTTGAGTACAACATTCGGCGATGGAATACCGTGACAGACCACTTCATTTGGAGAAATACAGGTGGTTTTGGTATAGCCATGATAACCAATATTGGCAGGCGTCACTTTTAAGGTATTTACAATGAAGTCATGACAAATATCATCCAGATATTCAGTCGTAACACCCGGCTTTACATGCTCACCAATCATCGCTAAAACTTCGGCAGCCAAACGACCAGATATACGAAGTTTTTCTACATCTTGTTCAGTTTTTATGCTCACATTTAAGCCACGCATTGAAATATCCTCAATTATGAAGTCGCAAGTATAGACCTTTTCTCAATATTTTTGTTCAAACTTAAATCTTAGGGTAGCCTCCAACAACCAGCCTTTAAAAAATTTGTGTAATTTTAAAGCATTTGCACTACAACTTTTAATTTAGGAAAAATAGCGCCTCAAGCTTTTAATATTTATAATTTTTCTATTTTAAAATGGATAATCAATCACATATATCAACCTATTTTTTACAAGTTGATATATTCACTTTTCATCTTATAAAAAAATTTAATACTACCCATGAAATAAATTAGCCAAAAAAACACTTATGCACTAAAATCGTCCCCTTTGTTCAACTCGATCTCCCTTTTATGACAAGTCTGCGTACTCGGGATATTGTTGCTTTGGGTTTTATGACTTTCGCACTCTTCATTGGTGCGGGCAACATTATCTTTCCACCGATTGTGGCTCAGCAAGCGGGTGAGCATGTATGGCTAGCAGCTTTTGGTTTCTTAATCACTGCTGTGGGCTTACCTGTAATCACCATTATTGCGCTGTCACGTGTCGAAGGTTCGATTCAAATTTTAAGTTCACCTTTGGGTAAAATAGCCAGTCTCATTTTAACCATTACGTGTTACCTAACTGTCGGACCACTCTTTGCGACACCACGTACTGCAACCGTTTCTTATGAAATTGGTTTTTCATCTTATCTTGGAACATCAAGCAGCAGCTTGCTGATCTACAGTGCAATCTACTTTAGTGTAGTCACCCTCATTTCACTGTATCCAAACAAGATTTTAGACACGGTTGGCTATGTACTCTCGCCACTGAAGATTTTATCTTTAGCCATCCTTGGCATTGCGGCGATGATGATTCCAACGGGTTTCGTTCCGCCAGCCATCAATAATTATGTCGACAGCCCTGTTTCTGAAGGTTTTGTAAATGGTTACTTAACCATGGACACTTTAGGTGCTTTGGTTTTTGGTATTGTGATTATTCAAGCGATTCGTTCACGCGGTGTCAGCAACCCTAAACTGATCACGCGTTATGCGGTTATTGCGAGTATCATTTCTGGTATTGGTTTAACTGTAGTTTATCTCAGCTTATTTAAACTTGGCCTTGGAAGCCATGAAGTCGCAGCAAATGCGAGCAATGGTGCAGTGATCCTGCATGCATATGTTCAACATGCATTTGGTGACTTAGGTTCTATCTTCCTTTCTGCCATGATTTTTATTGCGTGTATGGTCACTGCCATTGGCCTGACCTGTGCTTGTGCTGAATATTTCAGTTCAATCACTAAAATTGGCTATAAAGTTTGGGTCTTCATTCTGATTGGTTTCTCTTTCATTATTTCAAACTTAGGTTTAACCAAACTCATCGCCTTTTCTGTGCCTGTTTTAAGTGCAATTTATCCACCTGCAATTGTGGTGATTATGCTGAGCTTTGGCTGGAAATTCTTTAATCATCCTCGCCGAGTGATTGCACCTGTTACAGCAGTGTCTTTGGTCTTTGGTCTTCTAGATGGTTTAAAAGTAGCAAACTTTGAACTGCCGTATGCGCTGACTCACTTACCTCTTGCAGAACAAAACCTTGCATGGCTTATCCCATCATTGGTGGTTTTTGTAATTGCTATTGTAATCGACAAAGTGAAAAAGTAAGCAAAAACTGATGTTGTTAAAGTCTGGTTTTACCCAAACCTGATTTTAAGCATGATCAATATTTGTCACATTTTATCCAAATGGACACATATTGTTTCATTTCTTTCTACATCAGTTTTTGTACATACTGATACATTTCATATACACCCCTAAAGTCGTATATCAACACCTTCATATCTCTTATAAATTTAATATTAGAAAATAAAAAATTCTTTAAAGCCTGTCCTAGCAAGCCATTCATGGCATCAATATTGCTTTATACAGTAGATCTCCTGCGAAAGTCATTATTGCAAGTTTATCCGGTTTACGAGTGCAGCAATTAAGTTAATGCGTAAGCCGAATCTTTTCCGTCTATTTCGATAGCGTTCACTTAATATTCTAAATGTTTTCAATTGACTATTAATGTGTTCGATCACAACTCGTATTTTTCCAACCATTTTATTGTACTTTTTCTCAACATCAAATAAAGGTAAATTCTTCTTTTTCTTTATTGGCATCAATAATTTAAAGCCATCTTGCTCTAATCCGTAGTACCCTAGATCAGTCATAACATATTCACAATGTTTGAATTTCTTAACCGTTTTTCTTGCCAATTTAATGTCATGCTGACTGCCATTCGATATATCTAGCCCTATGATTTGTTTGCTGTTCGGATGATAGATCACTTGTACTTTTAGCGTATATTTCTTCTTTTTACCACTGTAGAATTTACTCTGATTTTTTTTTCGGACGTTCTATTGAACATTCTGTCGCATCAATAATTACCCAGTTAAAGTGTTCGTCTGCCGTGGTAATGCTTCGTTTTGGCAGAGTAAAACGTCTTGATTTCATCAATGCATCTTCAACCTTTTTAATGGTTCGATTCACATTACTTTCAGCGATATGGTAATTTGCCGCTAATTCCAGTTGAGTGCTGTAGTTCCGTAAGTAATTGAGAGTTAATAACAACTGATCCTCTATATCTAAAGTATGAGGACGACCTGATTTCTTTTTGAGTGATTCTGCTTTTTCTAAAACCTCTACCATTTCAGTAAAAACATGTCGAGGTACGCCAACCAAGCGTTTGAATTCAGAATCTGAAAAACGATTTAATTTCTGATATCTCATGAAATTTATATTGAGGTGGTTTTTACTTTCGCAAGAGGTCTAATATATGTATAAGCTTACATACATCATTTATTTGTCATCTTATACGGTAACGAAATACTATTTATTCACTAAAAAAATGCTACACACATATTTTCTGATTGGTATAGCATAATTTCTCTGAAAAATAGTTGTTTTTGCTCTTGATCAACGCAAGTTTTAGCAGTACAACATTAAGAACTAATCCGACTAAACACATTGGTTTTTAGTCAAAAACTCAAGGAGGGATGGAGATGTTATCATTACATTTCAACAAGCAAGTCTTCATTAACGCTCTGAAGGCAAACAAGAATATGGTGACGTATTTAAGTACCACCATTGCCCTGATGGTCATTATGATCATGCATGGCTTAATTCAAGGTAACCTTAAAGCTGAATATTTTGCTTACGCTATCGTCGTATCATTTGCCTTTTATTTATGGGCAGTCGTCGATCAAAAATTCCGAAAGGCCTCACAGTCAATTGACTAGCAAACAGGTGGATGATTAGTCATCCACCTTTGTAAAAGTATAAAAATTAAAAAAACTATAAGAACAACTTAAAATAAACCTAAAAACATTCCCCACAACAAGCCTAACGTCGCCACAATTTCCCCCACAACCAATGCCATCATTGCCATTAGCATGATTGATTTGGGTAAAGTCCATTTGCCTAAAACATGTGGACTACGAAATTGGTTATTGGTGTCTTGCAATAGCCCATGCACAATATAGCTCAGTATCGAAAAGCTAAAAAAGAATAAATTAATTCCCACAAACAGCATATTCACAGGTTCAGGCCAGACTGAAATTGCGGCCATTACCGCAATAATTAAACTTGCAGGTGCATATAGCAAACTGCTGCGGTGTGCGATATCAACATAATAGTGCGCGCGAAACTGTGGTGAATGGCGAATTTGTGCATATTTCCATACCCCTGTCAGCATTCCAACAAATAGAAAAATCCCACTAAACAAAAGTGCGAATTTTACCGACATATCTAATTCAACAAACTGCATGTGTTTTCCTTTTTTATTTTCACCCTATTCTATACAGATCTACTTGACTTCAAAGTCATAGATTAGACAAGTTTCTTTTTGGAACTTAGGTAGAGTAGAAAAAAATTCAATACTTAACCAATTATGCAAAATTACGAAACTTTAGCTATTACCTGCTCTGACCATTATTCACTCAGTGGACGCTTTTATGCAGCCCAAGGTACACAACAAGCCCTACCTGTTTTAATCTGCCCTGCCACAGGTATTACCCAGCAGTTTTACCACCATTTTGCATCATGGCTTGCAGAACAAGGCTATGCCGTTTTGGTTTTTGACTTTCGCGGTATTGGTGAGTCTCTGCATGAACCACTTAAAAAGTCGAAAGCCAGCATCGTGCAATGGGGGCAATTGGATATCCCAGCGGCGATGGAGGTGTTATTGAATAAGACCCAAGCAAAACAAGTGATCTTGCTCGGTCATAGTGCAGGTGGGCAACTTTTAGGTATTAACCCAAACTATGAAAAAGTCGCAAAAGTCGTTGCTGTTGCAGGATCAACAGGCCACGTAAAAGATTTGAAAGGTCGTACCAAATTACTGGCTCCTGTGATGTTTAAACTGATCTTTCCTATTGCACGTTATACCTTAGGTTATGGACCGACCAATGCGATTGGCATGGGCGAAAACCTACCTAAAGATGTGGCACGTGATTGGGCACAGTTTTGCAGCAAACCTGGTTATGTAATTAATGCCTTAGGCAAAACAGTACAAGATGACTTCCACCGTGATATTCGCTGTCCAATCACAGCCATTTGGGCATCGGATGATGAAATTGCCACGCAAGTGAATGTCAAAGGCTTACTCAGCCTTTACCCAAATGCACAAACAGATCAAATTGAACTCAAACCACAGGCTTATGGTCATAAAGTCATTGGACATATGGCGATGTTTAAGCGCTCCCATCAAAACTTATGGCCTGAAATTGCAGCACAGCTTTCATCTTAAGGCGGTACATATCAAGCCAAGCCTATCGCCAGTTCAAGCAGCACTTACTTGACTGGCTTTATTTTCACCGCAAAACTGCAGCTTTCAGATAAAAACCAACGCTATTGATAAATTTAATTTCATTAATCGATAAATAAATATTATATTTCCACCACGAATTTTTATTAAGTCATAGTTCATGTGATGACTATCGCATGTGCTAGAGATGGATGAATCATGTCTGCACAACAGCAACCCCAGCTTAAGCATGGGCTGAGCAACCGCCATATTCAGCTGATTGCTTTAGGCGGCTCTATTGGTACAGGCCTATTTTTAGGCATTTCGCAAACCATTAAACTGGCTGGCCCTTCCGTTATTTTAGGCTACGCACTGGCGGGCTTAATTGCATTTTTCATGATGCGCCAGTTGGGTGAAATGGTGGTTGAAGAACCAGTAAGTGGCTCTTTTAGTTATTTTGCCTATAAGTTTTGGAGCCCTTTTGCGGGCTTTATGTCGGGTTGGAACTATTGGGTGCTCAATGTCTTGGTCTGCATGGCGGAACTAAGTGCCATAGGCCTCTATGTCCAGTATTGGTGGCCTGAAATTCCCACATGGATTTCAGCACTTGGTTTCTTTGTACTGATCAATGCCATCAATCTGTTACATGTCAAAGTCTTTGGTGAAACAGAATTTTTATTCTCCATGATTAAAATTCTCGCAATCATTGGCATGATTGGATATGGCGCTTGGTTACTGGCAAGTGGTCACGGTGGTGCACATGCCTCTATTTCCAACCTCTGGGCTCTAGGCGGTTTCTTTCCCAATGGTATTTCTGGCCTAATCATGGCGATGGCCATCATTATGTTTTCCTTTGGCGGGATTGAACTCGTTGGTATTGCTGCTGCGGAAACCAAAAATCCGACTACAACTATTCCTAAAGCAGTCAATCAAATTGTCTATCGTGTGTTGCTGTTTTACGTGCTTACGATCATCGTTCTGCTCTCATTATTTCCATGGAATCAAATCGCAGAAGGCGGTAGTCCTTTTGTTTTGATTTTTGACTCCTTAGGTAGTCAAGGCGTTGCAACTGTGCTGAATTTTGTGGTCTTAACCGCAGCCATATCGGTGTATAACGGTACCAGCTATGGCACGAGTCGTATGCTATTAGGTCTGGCAGAACAAGGCAATGCCCCACAGTTTTTAAAGAAAATTAACCAACGCGGCATTCCTTATGCAGCCATTTTATGCTCTGCGTTGGTGACCTTACTGTGTGTCGTATTGAATTATATCTTCCCAGAAAAAGCCTTTAAGCTGCTAATGAGCCTTGTGGTTTCAGCCATTGTGATTAACTGGATGATGTTGGCGTTGACCCATTTAAAATTCAAGCAACGTATGCTGGCATTGCAAAAATCAACCTTGTTTCCAACTTTGATTTACCCTATCAGCAACTATATCTGTATTGTATTTATGCTCGGTATTTTAGTGGTGATGTGGCTCACACCTGATATGCGAATTGCAGTAATGCTGATTCCACTTTGGATTGGCTGCTTAACTCTAACTTACTGGTTTAAACAAAGATCAAAAACGCAAAAAATACCATAAATAAGTCAGCAAACAGCGCCAATAAAAGGCACCCTTCCCTTTAAGGGCGCTGGTTGCAAATCAAAGTCAATTTCCCAAATGACTTTGATTGAATCACTTTATTGTAGTCATAACCGATGCAGAGTGTTTCTCTTTTATTTGCTTATTTTGAGTATTTATTGAGAAATATTTTCACATAAAATAGTTTATAAAGAAAATTATACGCAGGAATACGTTATGAATGACGCTCACTACGTTTTAGATAAAATTGACCGCCGTATTTTGTCTGAACTTCGCCAAGATGGCCGCCTGACTGTTACCCAGTTGGCTGAGAAAGTTGGGCTCTCGTCTTCTCCGTGCTGGACACGTGTAAAACGTCTAGAAAACCTCAATATCATTGAAGGCTATACAGCGAAGATTAATTCAAAAGCCATTGGTATTAATGAGCTGTTTTTTATTGAGATTACGCTTGAACGCCATGATGATGAAATCTTAGAGCAATTTAGTGAAGCACTGGCTTACATGCCTGAAGTGGTTGAAGCACATTTAGTAACTGGCGATTACGACTACTTACTCAAAGTCGCAGTGAAAAATGCAGAACACTATGAACGCTTTTTGCGTAAAAACTTATACTCAATGAAAGGTGTACGTCATACACGCTCCATTTTTGCCTTACGCCCTTTAAAACTCGAAAATAAATCCGACCTCATTATGATTGAGTGATTGCTGCAAATATTGTGTAAATGTGGTTTAATACACTCAGTATGAGATGAGCCTCTTACAGTATGTGCCTTAGATGTGCATACGACTAGCCCCTAACCATGGGGCTTTTTAATGTCTATACGTTTTAGAATACTGATATTTTAGATAGTGCAAATTATTCAAATACAAAATGGTAGCCAATAAAAAGCACCCCAAGGTGCTTTTTTATTAACGATATCATCTCTAAAAATATTAACCCAAAATACCAATTGAGAGCGGCTTTGTTGCACAAAGATTTGAAATGCAAAGCGCCCCTAATTGAGCCAAATTTAAGGCGTAACTTGGGTAAGTGGTCGACCTAATTCCGTAAATCTGTTAAGGACTGCTACACGTGCATGGATCTCATTCACTTGGCTATCAAAACTCCTTGCACTGAGTTTATCTCCTAATAATTTGATGCAATGCATCTTAGTTTCAACCAAACTTCGCCGATGATAGCCTGACCAATTTTTCCATATTGTTCTCCCTAAACGTTTAACTGTTCGAAGTAATTCATTTCGCTCTAGCGAGCTGGTCTTTGTATCTTTCCAAGGTTTCGCATTTTTTCTTGGCGGAATCACCGCATGTGCTTGTCGGTCTGCAATTACTTGACGGCATTGCTTGGTGTCATAAGCCCCATCAGTATAGACAGAGTCAATCTGCTCATCTTGTGGAATCTGATCGAGTAAATCACCAAGCACTTGTGAATCACTCACATTATTTGTAGTGAGTTGAATAGCGCGTATTTGAAGGGTTTCAGCATCTATACCAATATGAAGTTTACGCCATTGGCGACGATATTCAGGTTGGTGTTTCTTACGCTTCCATTCACCTTCGCCTAGAAACTTTAAGCCAGTAGAATCGACGAGTAGCTGGAGACCATTACTGCTTTTTTGATAGTTAATTGCAATATCAATATGCTTTTGTCTTCTACAAATGGTTGAATAATCCGGTGCTGTCCAATCTAATCTACAAAGATGAATGAGACTTTGCACAAAGCCAGTGACCATGCGTAAAGAAAGACGAAATAAGGATTTGATCATTAAACAGCATTGGATGGCTGTATCTGAATAAGTTTGATTTCGACCATGTTTACCTTTGGGTTGAGCGTACCATTGCGTCTTGGGATCAAACCAAATTGAGAGATTTCCTCGATTTATTAATGCACTGTTATAAGAAGACCAATTGGTTGTACGATAGATTTTAGGTGTGGGCTTATTCATTTGAGAATTATATTGTGGAATAAGCCTTTAGAGATAGGTTTGTGCAACAAAGCCCCTCAAAGCAAGTAAAACTGTAGTTTTACCTTCATTATTCCTACCAACTAAGACAGATTGATCTTTTAAATTAATTTGTCCACCATCAGTAATACTTCTGAAATTTTTAATTGTAAATTTTGTTAGTTTCATAAAAAAAGCCCCACCTAAGTGAAGCTTTTATAAACTACTGTATCTTAATTATCAATCAATTAAGTCAACTGAGCAGCAGCAATTTTCTTGGTATCAACATTCGCAGCAGCGTCAGTATAGTCGCCCATTTTGTCGAAGCTTAAGTATTGGTAGATGTCAGCAGACATGCTATCAATTTGAGCTGCATACTGTTGGTATTCTTCTGGAGTTGGTAATTTACCAAGTACAGCAGCAACAGATGCAAGTTCAGCAGACGCTAAGTAAACGTTCGCACCTTGACCTAAACGGTTCGGGAAGTTACGCGTAGAAGTCGATACACACGTTGTGTTCGGAGCTACACGTGCTTGGTTACCCATACATAATGAACAACCTGGCATTTCAGTACGCGCGCCAGCTTTACCATAAGTATTGTAGAAACCTTCTTCCATCAATTGACGTTCGTCCATACGCGTAGGTGGAGCAATCCACAAACGAGTTGAAAGTACGCCACCAGGAACTTTCTCTAACAACTTACCAGTTGCGCGGAAGTGACCAATGTTCGTCATACATGAACCAACGAATACTTCGTCAATTTTCACGCCTTGAACGTCAGAAAGCAATTTAGCGTCATCTGGGTCATTCGGGCAGCAAAGAACTGGTTCAGTAATTGTCGCAAGGTCAATTTCATACACTTTCGTGTATTCAGCGTCAGCATCAGCTTTAAGAAGTGATGGGTTCGCTAACCATTTTTCCATGTTCTCTACACGACGAGCCATAGTACGTGCATCGCCATAACCTTCAGAAATCATCCACTTCAACATTGTGATGTTTGATTTGAGGTATTCAGCAACTTTCTCTTCAGAAAGCGTGATAGAACAACCAGCAGCAGAGCGTTCAGCAGATGCATCAGAAAGTTCGAATGCTTGCTCAACAGTAAGGTCTGTTTCCATTTCTGTTAAGTCGATCTCAAGGATACGACCAGAGAAGATGTTTTTCTTACCTTTCTTCTCTACAGTTAAGTCACCTTGCTGAATCGCAACGTAAGGAATTGCATGTACAAGGTCACGTAGAGTGATACCAGGTTGCATTTTACCTTTGAACTTAACAAGTACAGATTCAGGCATGTCTAGTGGCATAACACCAGTCGCAGCAGCGAATGCTACAAGACCAGAACCCGCTGGGAATGAAATACCAATTGGGAAACGCGTATGTGAGTCACCACCAGTACCAACTGTATCTGGAAGAAGCATACGGTTTAACCAAGAGTGAATAATACCGTCACCTGGACGTAGAGACACACCACCACGGTTCATAATGAAATCAGGAAGCGAGTGTTGCATTTGAACGTCAACTGGTTTTGGATACGCAGCTGTGTGACAGAAAGATTGCATAACAAGGTCAGCAGAGAAGCCTAGGCAAGCCAAGTCTTTCAATTCGTCACGAGTCATTGGACCAGTGGTATCTTGCGAACCAACAGTCGTCATCTTAGGTTCACAGTAAGTACCTGGAAGTACGCCTTGACCTTCAGGAAGACCACATGCGCGACCAACCATTTTCTGTGCTTGAGTGAAACCTTTGCCAGTAGCAGCAGGTTGAACTGGAGTACGGAATAAAGTCGATGGAGCAAGACCAAGAGCTTCACGCGCTTTAGTTGTTAAACCACGACCAACGATTAAGTTGATACGACCACCCGCACGTACTTCGTCTAGAAGCACTGGAGTTTTAAGTTCAGCTTCAGCAATGACTGCGCCGTCTTTAGTTGCAGTTACTTTTGCAGCAGCATGATCAATGTTAAGAACGATTTCATCGCCCATGTTCATGTTTGCAACATCAATCTCGATTGGCAACGCGCCAGCATCTTCCATTGTGTTGAAGAAAATCGGAGCGATTTTAGAACCTAAGCAGTAACCACCGTCTTTTTTGTTCGGGATGTGAGCAATTTCGTCACCGAAGAACCAAAGTACAGAGTTAGTTGCTGATTTACGGCTTGAACCAGTACCAACAACGTCACCTACGTAAGCAACTTGGTTGCCTTTCGCGATCAAGTCTTTGATTTGGTTTAATGGACCAACTTCACCAGGAACTTCTGGGTTGATACCGTCACGTACGTTTTTCAACATTGCGTTTGCGTGCAATGGAATGTCTGGACGGCTCCATGCGTCTTGTGCAGGTGACAAGTCATCAGTGTTGGTTTCGCCAGTTACTTTGAAAACAGTAAGTTTGATTTCAGTCGGAACATCTTTACGAGTCGTGAACCATTCAGCATCAGCCCAAGATTGCATAACCGCTTGTGCATTCGCGTTACCCGCTTTTGCTTTGTCTGCAACGTCATGGAACGCATCAAATACAAGAAGCGTTTTCTTAAGTGCTTCAGCTGCTAATTCAGCAAGTGCAGCATCGTCAAGAAGAGCAACTAAAGGAGCAACGTTATAACCACCAAGCATAGTGCCTAGTAAGTAAACCGCACGTTCTTTAGAAACTAATGGTGAAGTCGCCTCGCCTTTAGCCAAAGCAGCTAAGAATGCAGCTTTAACATATGCAGCTTGGTCAACACCCGCTGGAACACGGTTTTCTAGTAAATCAACTAAAAATGCTTCTTCGCCAGCTGGTGGGTTTTTTAATAATTCAACTAATTCAGCTGTTTGAGCATCGTCAAGTGGCTTCGGTGGGACTCCGAGTGCGGCACGTTCTGCAACGTGTTGGCGGTAAGCTTCTAGCACGGTGTTATTCCTCTTTTTTAAAAAATTATTTACGTATTCCTGCTTTAAATAAAGCTACGTAAATAATATGGACTGCTTAATTTTACTAAAATTCCAGTTAAAAGTTAATGCACTACAAGTGTTTCTTCGTGATGCCCATTATTTTCTAACTAAATGATGTTCATATCGATTGGACATAAAAACAGCAATATAGTCAGATCGTTTGGAATTGTTTCACATTAACTTTGAACTGCCATTTAAAAACAAAAAAGGCAACCTATGTTGCCTCTTTTTACGCAATATAAATATTCAACCTTAGTGTACCGTTGTCGCTTGAATATATTGTTTGAAACTTTCACGGCAACCTTCAAATTTCATCTGAATTTCGTCCTCATGTAAATTTTGATGTGCAGAGCTTGCAAAAGAAATTTGTACTAAAATTCGTGTAGGTTCATGGTCAAGTGCGTGTTTGAAGTATACATGGTCACCCAAGCTAAGGACATAATGACCACCGCCAATTACGGCCACACCATTTTCATCTTCCAAGAGTAAATCAGCGTGATTTAAATAGCCAACAACTTCCATTTTCTGCTCCTCTCGTTTTTTATTCTATGTTCATTATTCTTTATTTTTATATGCTTTGCTATATATATGATTTAGAGTTTTGTCACAAAAAGTTCCATGCAAAAAATAAAAAAACCGTTCCTTAGAACGGTTTGTAATCTGGCATTTCAGTATGCGGTGTTGCAATACATTTTTCAGTATATTTCACACGAATTTTTTCACGCGCACCTTCAATATCGGATTTAATTTCAGCCTCAGGTAAAGCATAAACATCTTCAATAATTTCTAACGCAAATGCCTTAGTCATTTCGTCTTCAACTTTATTGGCATGCTCAATCGCTTTATCTTTTTCAATGGCATTTTGACGGTCTAACATAATTGAACGTGCTGCATTACCAATACTTTTACAATAGCCATGCCATTGCTCTTCTGGTGTTAACGGTTTTTTTTCAGCACAACCCACCAGTGCAATCACAGCAGCCAAAGCGAATAACTTTTTCATTACAACTCTCCTATTCGCCCTATCATAATCAAACTTTTTCAAATGAAGAACCATTACCCACTTTAAATAGTATAAAAGCCCAAATTTGGGCTTTTATACTTAGAAAAATTAACCGCAGCTTGCTTGAACTACTTTATTGGTTTTCGGATCGACTGTTACTGTCACACGGTCTTCGCGATAATCCATAGTCACAGGCTGCCCTGATTGTACTAAGCGTACCATCTTCGCACTGGTTTTTTGCTTAATCTGTGCTTCAGTTAAATTTGACTGACCAATCAAAGCTGTCGCTTGCTCAGCAACACATTTGCTTTGACTAGCACGGAAAAGTGCCCATTCTTCAATGATTTGACCATTCGGTAAATGGCAATAGCCTACTTCACCATTAGCCTCTTTTCGAATCTCTAATTTACCACCCTGTTCAACACAGTACGTACTGGCAGGATTAGCCATTCCCAAAGTTGGTTTGTCAGTTTCATTCTTTTGCGCAGTACTACAACCCGAAATAGCAGCAACCATTAATCCAAGCATTACGATTTTTTTCATAAAAAAAATTTCTTTAAATAAAAGATCAACATAGCAAATATATTTAAAAAAAACTGTGCGAGTTTTGCAAAATTTAAGATTATATAAAAAAGCCCATCACTTGACGGACTTTTTTATATTGAAAAGCTGTATTTTCAGGTCATTTTTAATTGACTGAGTGAATATCAAGCTCTTCATTTTTCGCTAAAACTACAGATGCTAGAATTGGAGTACCTAAAATGAACGGCATAGCAAAGATCCAAAAGACCACGGTATAGTGCGGATCAAAGAAAAACTGGATAGCAAGCGCCACTAAAATTAAAACTGAAAATAAAATCACTGCAAAGCGTATTACAAAATTGATCGGCATAGGGATCATCACTCTAAATTTAGCAAGTCCATTTACTATACACCTACTTTCATTATGGTTTAATTGATTTTAAGTATCTAGTGTCTGTTATTCATAGGTTTTCTTCATCTATCAAATAAAGAATTTTATCAAATGACGAATTAAGCTTTTTTAACACCTAAAAATAAAGCCTACATGATGTAGGCTTTATTTGGCAGAAGAGCAGCTTTAGAACTTCCAGTTATAGAAGACGTCGATGGCACGCTCTAATGACTGACTCGCCTCTAAGTACATACGTTTGTTCATTTGATAACGCAGAGTCAGTTTATTGACTGGTGTAAAGACACCCACGCCATAACGAATATATAAGTCAGGTGTAATATAACCCGTCAGGCTGACTTGTGTGTCATCCCCTGTGCCTTGCGCATCCAACGCCAAACCGCTTAAGCCAAAAGTACGTCCAATTTGGTTCGTAAAGGCGCGTGTACCGCCTAAACCTAAACTAATCCCTGCGGCAGCAATGGTGTTGTTGACATCTGACTTGAAGCCTTCCGTTTGACTTAAACCGCTTGTACCTTCGTTAATGCGGCCTGTAATTAACGCATTCAAAGCCTCTTGCTCAGACAGCCCTGCATCGTTATAGACTTGAATATTTGGTGACGTTGCCGTTCCCGTCACACGGAAACCCACCGTACTGCCTTGTACATTTTTATTTGCATCGACATCCAGTGTTGGGTTGCTCAACACACCGTTAAAACGCGCAATGGCACGGTTTAAATCCAAACTCTGCCCATAAGCTTCAATTTTAACTTTCTGACTTACCCCAATTGCACCATTGGCACGCATTGCGGTTTCAGCACCGCGCTGCGATAGATATAAACGTCCTAACAATGGAATACGGCTATTAAACCCTTGGAACACAACTTGATTACCTAGTCCAACCATCAGATCAGCACGAATATCCCAAGGTTTTGCGCTATTTAAAATCGCCAATTGGTTTTGACCTTCTCTGACCACGCGTACGTCAGACGATACATTCACCACAGGTACAGATGCTTCAGGCATCGAAATAAGCGCACGAGGAACTTGAATTTCACCGTTTAAGGTTAATTTCTTACTCAACGGTAAAACATCCAGTGTGATTTTCGGTGTCACTAGCGCGGTAATTAATGGCGCTTGGCGAATCAGTAAATTTTCTCCATTCAACTGAAGCTGAATGCGTGGATCATTTTTCCAATCTACCGTCCCTGTAAGTGTGCCCACCCCACGACCACTGTTAAAAGCACCATTGATGGTAGCTTGGTCTTGGCGTATAGCGGAATACAGCTGAATATTGGTCAAGTTGACTGGCAGTGAAATCATACTAATCGAACCATCTTTCAGGCGGACATCGCCTGTCAGTAGTGGTGCTTTTAACGTTCCATTAATCTTACCTGCATACGAAATTGTTCCACCCATCGAACGTACATCAGCAATGAAAGGTTTAAAGACTTTGAGTTGTACCTGATCAAATGCAATTTCACCTCGCATTGGCATACTGTCCCGATACGGATCAATAACCACATTGGCATAGCCCACACCAATTTCAGGCGTTTTGACATCCAAACGGATTTGTAAACCTTCCGCAATGCTTTTGGCAACCAACGCCACTTGTTCATATTTTAAGGTTGAGCCCATATCTTGTGGGTCATCCGCCGCCAAGCCAATCACACCATCTCGAGTGACTAAACGCGCATCAATTTTTGGTTTAGACCCTTGTGCCCAAACTGCTTTAGCATGTCCATTTAACTTACCTGTAATTGCTAATCCTTCCGGCATAAAGGCAGCAAAGTCGTTTAAGTCAAGGTTTTGAGTCAAGAATGAAATATTGCCACGTGTTTTACTGACACGAATCGGTTGATCAAAACACAACTGACTTTGTTGACTCATCCAACAATGCACACCAATCAACAAATCTGCTTTAGCACTGTTATAGACCACGGCTGCACTTTGGCGCTGTACCAAACGTGCACGTAAAGAGTCAAAATCACCTTTTTGGATCTGACCTAACCAATCATTTTGCGCATTAAAACCACCTGCCAATTGCACATAAAATTTCGACTTTTCGTTTTGTGCAGAAACTTTTAATAAATGGGCTTTACGAATACCTGCCAGTGAAATTTCACCTTGTTGAATTTCACGGTTACCGCTTCTTAAGCTTTCCATTTTTGCAGTCAATAATGATGGCGTTGTTTCCGATGTCGGTAATTGCCCGACAATGCGTAATTTACGCATATCAATCAGATCTTTAAAGCCAAAATTATCCACTGCTATGTTTGCGGTAGCTCTTAAACGTGGTTGAGATTGGATATTTAAATAGCCGTAGGCACGGCCACGTAGGCCCGCATAAACTTCATACAGTGCAGGTGCATTAATATTCAGTCTCAGGTTTTGTGCATTACCCGTAGCTTGCACTTGGTTTTTGGCATAAGCCAACAGTAGATTATTCGCTTCAAACTGTTGCGGTAAAAAGCCCTTTTCGCTGGAGTTAAGCACCAAAGCTAAATTACCTGTGCCACGGACTGGTTTATTGTTCAGCGTACCTGCGAGGTTTAAGCTCTCAATGTTAATGCGTTTTAAAGCATCCGACCATGTACCTTTAGTTTTCACTACACCAGACAATTCACCTTTAACACTAGATGCAAAATATTGTGGTTTAAAACGAATGAATGCTGCATTCACATCCCAAGTGATACCGTGAATAAAATGCACCAAACCACTGGCATTAATTTGACCTGCCACACCATTGTGTTTCAACTCAGTTACTTTAATAAACTCAGGCGTTCCTGAAAGTTTTAGGTTTAACGTGCCCTGACTGGCTTCAAACTGGCTGGCTTTTAAAGCACCATCATAGTTCACTGCATAGCCTCTGAAAGCACCACCAGCTTTTTCATCATTAAACAGGAGTGCCGCTGTTGACTTACCCGTTAAGTGAACCGTTTCATTATTGCCCACCATTTTTCCAGTCAGATCAATGCCCTGTAGCTGAATGATTTGCTGATTCGGTTTGGCATAGCCACTTGCTTGTAGCTTTCCGTTCAATAGATTAACCGGTGAAGCTTCTGCCACCATTTGCGGGTTAAAATCTTTCGCGTTTAAAACGGCTTTCCACTTCAGTTGACGTTTCTCATCTGGCAGCTCAACCACCGCATTACCACTTAAGCTTCCCTTGCCTGCCACATAACTAAAACTCGGCACATTTAAATTATTATTTTTAAAATTTAACTGTGCGAGGTAATTACCCGCAGGTAATGTCGCTTTTTCGTGTTGACTCACAACAGTTGCAACATGAATATCTTGCTGACCTTCAACTAACGCCAGTTTTACATCCCCTGAAGCACTACTTAACCAGCCGATATAAGGCACAGCACGGTCAATATTTTTCCAAGAGACATCCATCAACATTGGCTGGACTTTGTTATTTTTCTCTGGGTTTTGGTCTAGTTTGAGATGCCATGCTTCATAACGATCAAAGTCTAGATCTGCAGTTAAGTGTAAACCTTTTTCAAGCGTACCTTTGGATGCAATTTTTGCATCCAAACTTGGTGGTAGAAAGTCAGAAACTACTTGTGGCAGTACATCATCTTTAGGATTGATTTTATCTAAACGACCTTGTATGTCCCAAGTGATATGATCCTTCCAACTTACCACACCACCCAGATTGACCGAACCTTTCATCAACTGAGCATTTAGGTTATCAATGTCAAGTTGATGAACCAAGTCGGTATGCATCAAAGCTGTATATTGACCTTTTGGAATATCTTTACCACTCAGATCTGTATTTAAGTCGATATTTAAACGTTCTATATCACCTGAAAATTTAGCAACGCCTTTTTCAGCATAGAGTTTGTAATCGGTCAGGAGCGGTAAGTTGTAATGATTAAATTTAAGCTGACCTTGCATCGGTACATGCTTACGTACAGGGTGCAAAATGGCCCAACCCGTCAACAGGTCAGGTGTCCGCGTTGCAAAACCCGCTTGAATAGTATCCAATGTCCCTGTTGCGTGTACAGCAATATCATGCACATTTAAACTATCACGCAGTGCCGGTAGGTTGGCAATAGCAGTCGCCTCAAGTGGATATTTCCCTGAGAATTTCATTTTCCCAGTTGCATTACGAACTGCTAAATAGCCCATGTCCATGCGAGAGTCTTCAAACTCAAGTTCCGTCCCCGACCAGAGGGCATTATTTAAATGCACATCATAAAAATCTACTTGGGCATCGGATGCAGTCCGGATATTTAAATGATCAATATCTGCTGTATCTAAACGTAAAACAAAGGGTAATTTAATTTCGCTGAACTTAAAGGGTTCATCACTCGGTTCACCTTTGGTAATGATGCGCAAATTGCGTACATCAGCTTCACGTAGATGAATCTCCTTATCTAAGATGGCACGCCAACCCAAAATCACGTCAGCACGGTCAATTTTGACATCGACAGGCTTTAAGGTAACCACCACATTTTTAAGAATAATACCCTTCAACAGATTACCGCCTTCATACTCATATTGGATAATCTGCTGACGTTGCAAAACTTGGTCGAGTAAAAACTTACTGCCTTTATCGGTAGAAAACATGACCGCAAGCGATATCACCAACAAGATGAGCGTCAACAACAGCGTCAAAAGGACACTTCTAAGAATACGTCGCTGTTTGGCAAGCGGCGTAGGTGGTGTTGGTTCTTGCTGCTGTTCTACTTCAACCATAGTCTTCCCAAAAAAGTGTTAAATATTATAATAATGAGCCAATAAAGAAATGCACACGTATCGGATGACTATCATCAGAAATACCTGAAGCTACATCGATCCGGATCGGTCCTATCGGTGATGCCCAGCGCACACCAAGACCGACACTGTATTCGGTGTCATTGCTAAAATCTGTATCATAAGCATTACCAAAGTCGCTGAATACTGCCGCACGCCAGCCTTCTTTAAATTGGTAATTGTATTCCATGGAGCCGACAGCTAAGGCTTGACCACCCACTTTAAAACCATCGACCACAGGTGACAAACTCTTGTAGTCAAAACCACGAATGCCTTGGTCTCCACCCGTGAAATAACGTAAGTTATAAGGGACTTTATTAAAGTCTGAGGTAAAGATATAACCGAGATCACCACGTCCAACAAACTGGTGATTATCATTTTCACCCAATGAATAGATAAAACGCCAACCCGCATTTACGATGGCCATATCTGCATCTGAAAGTAGGCTTTCGCTTCCCAGTTCAATTTTATAAGTTTGTTTAATTCCCTTACTTGGGTTTACACGCTTATCGCTATCGATTCTAGAAATTTCATAGCCCAATAAAAGCGACTCTTGCTCAGGGTCATTATTTGCAATAAATGCATCCGGCAAATCATCTACATTCGCCGAACCCTTTTGCGTTAATCGATCTAAACGGTAACGCACCCCATAGGTATGTTGCCAATTCCCCATTGGGTTTTTGATAACACGGTCAGCCCCAGCAACAGCAGATTCAGTGAGTAAGTTTACGCCTTGTCCGATGTCATCTCGTTCTTCACGCTCATAACCTCCCACGAGACTGATATAATCATTTAGTGGATGCTTATATGGGATATTATAGCGACCATCAATAGCCTGTCGAATTTCTGAAAGTTCTAAGTTGGCATCAAAAGAGTGTCCACGCTGGTTCACAATCGCACGGCGATACTGTGTACGTAAACGAGCACCTGAGTCACTACCATAACCTGCCCCGACTTCTACACTATTTAACTGGTCTGCATTTAAAGTAACTTTAACAGGAATTACTTTTGTTTCCCGAGCTTCAAGTTTTAAACGCTCTTCTTCACTTTGTTTGGTTTCTTGTGCGGTGCGAAGCGCTGCTTGTGCTTTATTCTGCTCAGGATCATTGACACCGGCAAACTGTGCCTCACTGACCACAGACTGTGTCACTTCACGATTCGAAGCAACCTTCTTTTTCTCTTGAACCAAAACATCCTGACGAGAAAGTTGTTGATCATCGACCAACTGCTGTAAATCAGGCGGTAACTCACGGATTCCTTCAACCGGATCAGGTCGAACAGCATCTACCAAACTGTAGTTGAAGTAACGTGAGTTGGTCAAATTATTGGCCAAACCATTAACACGCCAAAAGGTATAGTCCGCGCCAGGCTCCCAAGTCACTAAACTTTGTAAAACATCTAAATCAATAGGCAGTGGTTTGCTTGGATCACTCATCACAAACTCAACACCGCCGAGTTTATAACGTTGACCTGTTTCATAACGTAAGTTAATGTCTGCCGTATTTTGCGGCTGCTCAACTTTCACATCATGTAAACGCCAGTAACTATCAAAGAAACCGTTATTGCTGGCCGCATCATTAATTCGTGCTTTGGTCGACTCGTATAAGCCGTGGTGCAATACATCACCGATGTCTTGCTCCGGTAAGACTTTAATCACTTGGAACTGCGGTAAGTACTGACCTGCACCACTAAACTCGATGTTTTGTTCTTCAATCCGTACAGGTGTATTCGGTACCACTTGAATGCGCACACGGTTACTGCTGGTTTTTTCAAACTTAAACTCAGCATTATAAAACCCGACGGCTTGAGCGGCTTGGTTGGAAAGTGAACGCAACTGTGGCAGTGCAGAAGGAAAGTCTTCAAAAGACTCTTCGGTAAAGCTAGAAACTTTGCCTTTAATATTTTCTTTTAAATTAACCAAAGCGGCCTGATATGCTTTATTGGATATTTCACCTTCATATTTCGCATTGATGATTTCGACATCCGCACTGATCCTCGGAACTTTTGCAGTATCCAATTCTCTTGGTGGTCGAATTTTATAAAGCATGCGTTTAAAGAAATTAGGTTCTTTGGCAATTTGCTCTTCAGCACTCATGCCAAAATCTAAAGTATTTCCTTCCGTGTTGGCTTCTACTGAAATTTTACTGTCTGCTTGAATACTTTGCATCAGTTGATCAACATTGACCGGAGCTTGATTAATTTCCGCCATTTCCTGCTGAGTTGCATCGCTCAGCACCAACTCGGTCGTTTTACCACTTCGGTAAGCTTGAGCTTCTGCTTTCGCTTGCTCAGCCACCTGATAAATATCATTGGCCATGCCTTGATCAACTTGTACAGTTGGCAAATCTTCAAGATCATCAAACTTAATCGGTGCAAATTCAGGTAAATTTTTTAAAGCTGTCTGTTGCTGTTGCAACATTTGCATACTGTCTGGAACCGTGGGCCGAATTACAGCATTTTCAACTTTTTTTAATTTGTCCGCGCTACCCATACCTTGACGAATCGCTTCTTTTTTAATGTCTTCAGTGAATTGTGTAGAATTTTGTGGCTCGACTTGTACGTTACTTGGTTCAATCACAACGGGGGTTTCAGCCAAAGCCGCTTGTGACAAAAGCGTTAAAAAGATACTCAGACACAAATATTTATTGTTATGATGCCACGGTATGAAAGAATTCATACTCAATGAAAGAGTCGACTTTTTAAATTGTGTTTTGGCAAGCATAGAAAACTCTAAATTTATTTAATCGTTATGGATTTGCTCTAATGAATTGTCACAAAAGAACTGAAATCTATTGATTATTTTACCCAATTTCAGGTTTTAAATATCTTACATGATTTTATTGGACGTTTGAGCAATTAGTCACATTTCTTAATAAAACTTAATGCAGTGCAAAAAGCATGAAAAACAATGAACATCTATTAAGTACCCGTCGTTTTCTTCCCATGTTTATTACCCAATTTTTTGGTGCTTTAAACGACAATGTCTATAAACAAGCTTTGCTTTTAGTCATTACTTATGGATGGATTAATCAACAAGCTACAGATGTCAGTACCTTAAATAATTTGGCCGCGCTGTTATTTATTTTGCCTTACTTCATTTTTTCTGCAACCGCAGGACAAATTGCCGATAAGTTTGAGCGCTCACAACTCATTCGTGGCATCAAAGTTCTAGAAATTGTGATTATGCTCATCGGTTCCGCGGGTTTCTTATTGGGCAATTTATGGCTACTGCTCTTGGCTCTATTTATGATGGGCACACATTCCACCTTCTTTGGCCCCATTAAATACGCCATTTTACCTGAGATTCTAAAACCGAATGAACTCATGTCAGGCAATGCGCTATTTCAGTCGGGCACCTCCATTGCTATTTTAATCGGGATGATTTTGGGTGGCGCAGTTATTTCGGTTTCTCAAGGCAATCTTATTTGGATCAGCCTGACTGTCGTCATCATTGCTGTTTTGGGTTATCTATCCAGTCGATTTATCTTAAAACAACAAGTCAGCTCACCCGACTTAAAAATTGATTGGAATTTCTTTAGAACCAGTTTTCAAACACTCAAATATGCCAAAAGCCTCCCCCTCATCTTTATGATTTTACTGGGGAATTCGTGGTATTGGTTTTACGGCGCAACCTATCTCACCCAAATTCCACAGTTGACTCAACAAAACCTACATGCATCAGAAAATGTCGTCAGTCTTTTACTCACGTTCTTTTCTGTCGGGATTGGAGTCGGCTCACTGCTGTGTCGTAGAATTGGTGGCTCTGAAGTGAATATTAAAATGGTGCCAATCGGTGCAATTGGGCTCACTCTATTTGCCTTTTACTTAGCTTTGAGTCTGGCTTTTGTACCTGAGCGTACAGGCGCAATGATGAATGTTGCAGATATGTTTAACCACGGTGCAATTTACTACCATGTCATGCTTGCGGTGACCTTGCTCGGCATCAGTGGCGGTTTTTATATTGTGCCGCTATACGCCATGATGCAAGCCTATTCACCGCGTTCACACCGTGCACGCGTTGTTGCCGCAAACAACATATTAAATGCGGTGTTTATGGTGTCTTCTGCTGTATTTTCGATTATCATTTTAACTGTTTTGAAGATTGATATTAAAATACTTTTCAGCATTACTGCTGTATTAAGTGCGGGCTTTACGCTGTGGTTGTTATATCGACTCAAACCCATGCTAAAAACTGTACAACCTGAGTTAGAGGACTAAAGTTATGCGTCATTACACTGGCATCGATAAATTTATCAATTCTTTTGATCAAGCCCTGCGTAGCTTAGTTCCGGGCACAACGTCTGCTCAACGTGAAAACCCAGGCAAGGCGGTCGAAACCCAACTAGCAGTGAGTGAAGCGCGTCATGTTGCAGGTTTAATGCGGGTCAACCATAGTGGCGAAGTGTGTGCGCAAGCGCTTTATCATGGGCAAGCTTTAACGGCAAAACTGCCGAATGTACGCCGTGAAATGGAACAAGCCGCAATTGAAGAACAAGACCATCTTGCATGGTGTGAAGACCGCTTAAAAGAGCTAGACAGCCATACCAGTCTGCTTAATCCAATTTGGTACGGTTTATCCTTTGGTATGGGTGCAATCGCAGGCATTGCAGGCGATAAATATAGCTTAGGTTTTGTTGCAGAAACTGAACGCCAAGTGAGCCTGCATTTACAGCATCACATCAGCCAACTCCCTGCTCAAGATGACCGTTCACGCAATATTCTTGTGCAAATGAATGAAGATGAATTACACCATCGTGATACAGCACTGAATGCTGGCGGAGTCGATTTACCGATTCCTGTCAAAATTACCATGACGGCTATTTCCAAACTCATGACCAAGACCAGTTATTTTATTTAAACAAACATGCTTTAGCCCAATAAAAAAGCAGTGGAAAAACCACTGCTTTTTTATTGACTCTAATTCGCTTATTCCGCTGATATCGGCAGTAATAAGGTATTACCCGCTTGCTTTAAATTCGCCGTATATTTTGATGCTAGTGATGGATTGGATGGATAGCTTTTCCCATTGTACTTCAGTACAACTTGCCCTAAACCTCGGGTATAGACCGATAAATCACGCCAACCTTGGGTTTGGGTACTTAAAGCATAAATCGGGGTAGATGAAACAGTCATTTTGCTATGCGGTTGAAAACTTCCATTTACAAGACCTTTAAAGACCAACAACGTACAGCCACCTGAACCACACCACTCCATCCCACTTAACAACACCACGGCATCATCGATTCCGTCTTGGTTTAAGTCATATAAGCGAGTTTGATAATCTGATTGATCTTGGGTATAGGCCTGAACAGCTAGTTTTAACCCTTGTTTTTCAGTCGTTTGAGATACACTCGTTATATCCATAGCAGTTGTCGCTGTCGTTTTGGACGGAGTTGAATAACAACCCGCTAAAAACACTGCTAAAGAAAGAGCACTCAAAATTTGTATTTTCATGAAAATAGCTCGCTGCGAATTATATTTTATAAGCATATTAAGCCAGTTCAAGTGCCAATCACACTTCGATATGTGGTGGTGTATCAAAAAGTATGCTAAAAAAAAGCAGGTTGAATTTTGATAAAATAGAGAAATGCAAATAACTCTAGAAATCAAATGTCCAACCTGCCTCAGTGACAGTATAAAGAAAAATGGCATCAAAGTAGATGGGAAACAAAACTACCAATGCAAAGACTGCAAACGTCAGTTTATTGGTGACCATGCTCTGAGCTATCTAGGATGTAATTCTGGCATTACTCGTAAAATATTACAGTTAATGGTCAGAGGCAGCGGTATACGAGATATCGCTGAAGTTGAGCGCATTAGTATCGGTAAAGTCTTACGGACTTTAACTGAATCGGCCTATCAAATTCAGCCTAAACAAAGTCATTATGAATCTCTCGAAGTAGATGAATTCTGGACTTTTGTTGGAAATAAAAATAATAAACAATGGCTTATTTACGCCTACCATCGAGAAACAGGTGAGATTGTTGCTTATGTTTGGGGTAAGAGAGATTTAGCTACAGTCCAAAGGTTGAAGACAAAGCTTAAACAATTAGGTATTCACTACACCCGAATTGCAAGTGATCATTGGGACAGTTTCATCACTGCTTTTAAAAACTGCAAGCAAAGTATTGGTAAGTTGTTTACTGTAGGAATTGAAGGTAATAATTGCAAAATAAGGCATCGAATAAGGCGTGGTTTTAGAAGAAGTTGCAATTTCTCCAAAAAGCTTGAAAACCATTTTAAAGCCTTCGACTTAACCTTCTTTTACATCAATAATGGCTTCATTTAATGTCAGCATACTTTTTAAAACACCACCCGATATGTTACTTGGCTTCCAAGCAGCTCACCGTTGGAAATACATGCGCTTGATGTTGAAATGCATTATCCTTCCACACATCGAACATTGGAATTTTAACATCTAGAGCCAAAGGCAATTTTTTGGGATTGAACTGCATATGTTCTAAGTTTTCACCCCATGCAATCAAATCGACATCCAGTGAAATCTGATGTGATGGACGGACACGCCCAGATGCTGCTTCCATATTTTTCAGCAATACCGAAATATCGCCAACAGACAAAGATGATTTAAGCAAACACGCTGCATTCCAATAATCTGCCCCAACTCCATCACGGCATGGAATTAAATAAATGTTCGAAAATTGCAGTTGCCCAATTTTAGCAAGTTGCTTAGAGGCATATAAAAAATGTTGCTTTGGATTATTATTACTCGCCAGAGCTAGGGCGAAAATCGTTTCGGTGGCGTTCAAGACGAATTCCTACAGAATTTGCTTGCGCGATAATGGCAGGCTTACGGATGGTAATATTAATCGATTCAATCGCATGAAAGGTAGAAAAAAGTGCATTGATGACCAATTTTGCCGCATGTTCAATCAGTTCAGGCTTGGCGTCTTGAATGACCTTTGCTGCAATTTCACAAATTTCAGCATAATTTAAGGTATGGTCTAAGTCATCTGAGTTTGAAGCTTGTTCCAAATCTGTTTGAATAATCATATCCAACATTAAAGGCTGAATAATCTGACGTTCCCAGTTAAAACAGCCAACCACTGTTTCAACTTTTAAGCCTTCAATGATAATTGCGTCCACATTATTACCTTTAACAGATTTTGACTTTTAATCCCTGCCTTGCGAAACCATGTTTCTCACCGCTTAAACAGGAAAGCGTTTTTCAGTCCCTCCTTTCAAAAGAAGGATTGAAAGGTTCTTTTGGTGAATGTGCTTCAAAAGAACTTAGTTTTTTAACAACACATTTGGATCCATAGTTTGCACCATTTGCAAACGCTGGTCAGCATAGATGTCGGTATACGGTGCAAGGATGCGCATGAAACGATCGAAATACAGCATCTGTTTAAATAACAAGGCAAAATCACGCGGGAAGCGAATACCGTGACGCTCGCCTACTGCAACCATATCCATCATGATGTCATTTAAATCTGCTGGGTTTGAACTCAGCAATTCTTGCGGATCTGCCAACAACACACCACTAAATAAACGCTCAAGATCTGCAGCCAACACTTGCGTATCAATCTTCACTGCGGTCATGCCCATTTTCAGCATGTTTTCCGCCATGAGTGGATAATCCGTTTTTTGTAAGGCATCCATAAAGGCGATACAAGCTGTCCATACTTCAGGTTTCAACTGTCCCACAATGCCGAAATCAATAAAACCCACACGACCATCATCAAGCAGCATCAGGTTTCCAGCATGTAAGTCAGCATGGAAGCTATTACACATCATTAGACTACCAAACCATGTATTCATGGCAGTTATCAGGACTTGTGAAGGATCTTTACAGCGCTTTTTAACCACTTCAAAATCAGTTAATGGCACACCGTAAAGACGCTGCATGGTGAGCACACGGCGAGTCGAATATTGATGATAGACCTTAGGTGCCATCGCCTTATGGTTTTGCGTGATATTGAGATAGTTCACAAAGTCATCCAGATTACTGGCTTCTTCAATGAAATCGACTTCACGAACCATGCGGGTTTTAATTTCTTCCACAATGTCTGCAAGCGATGCAAATTTGACTTTAGGCACTGCTTTTTCTAAAACCTTGGTTGCCCAGTGCAGAACATTTAAGTCGGTATAGAGAATTGTTTCTACACCCGGCTTTTGTACTTTAATCACTACATCTTCGCCCGTCACCAGCTTTGCAGCATGGACTTGGGCAATAGACGCTGAAGCTAACGGTGTTTCATCAATCGATGCAAAAATCTCAGACAGGTTTCGGCCTTCAAACTCAGACGCCAAAACCCCTTGTACATAACTAAACGGTAAAGATGGAGTTTGGTCTAAACAGCCTTGAAACTCTTCAACATATTCACGTGGAAAAAGTGAAGGTGTACTCGCAATAAACTGACCCAACTTGATATAGGTTGAACCCAGAGACTCGAAGGTTTCACGCATCAGTTTGGCGTTACTTGGTTTTTCAGTTGCGTACTTAATACCTGCACGCGCTGCAATGACTGCTGTTTCCCCAACACGGGCAACAGAACGCAGTCCATCTAAAAAGATATTGTTCTTCATAATATCGGTCAAAAATAAATTGTAGTGAGTGTATCAAAGAATGAAAAAATTGTAGGCTTATCTTGCCTGACAAACGGGACAATCTGTATCTTTTTCGAAAGCAAGTAAACGTTGTTTCATACTTAGACCATCCCAAAGCAACAGGCGTTGTTTGAGTGCGGTTACATTTAAACCCAAATATAAGAGTGCATGATGCGCTTGAAGGCTGGCCATCACGTTTGGCGTGGTGGCGAGAACGCCCGAATCTGCACAGCGTAGGCTTTCATTCGCTTGTTCTTCTTTCGGGAACAAGCATTCATAGCAAGCGGACTCACCTTCCACCATAAACAGTTGCCCTTGAAAACCAATGGCCGATGCACTGATGAGTGGAATATTGGCCACTTTACACTGCTTATTGACCAAATACCGTGTCGTAAAATTATCACAACCATCCAGGACTAAGTCTTGGCCTGCAATTAAACTAGCTGCATTGGCTGTATCAAGTTTTACAGCATGCGCATGGACTTTGATGTAGGGATTGATCTGCTTTAAACGCTGGGCCAAAACCTCCGCTTTATAAAAACCGACATTATTTTCTACATAGGCAATCTGTCTTTGGAGATTACTCACTTCGATCGTATCAGCATCAATCAGGGTGATTTGCCCTACGCCAGCACGTGCCAATAACTCCGCAGTCATACAACCAATGCCGCCACAGCCGACAATGAGTACGTTGGCCAACTTGAGTTTTTCTTGTGCCTCTATATCCCAACCGTCCAATAAAATCTGACGACTATAGAGGTGCATTTCAGCATTACTGAGTTCTAGACTTTCATCTAACTCGTCCATGATTCAGCCTTTTGCTAAAGAAAATGTTGATGGCGAATTATACCCATGAAACTACAATAAGTTATGAAAAAGGTTTTCAGCGAATAATATTATTCTTTATCTTCTCACACAGATTATCAGCCATAGTTTTATATTCTACAATAGATGAAATTTGTGGTGAAAAATCAATTGTATGTGCAGATGTATTTCTTAACTTTTTCAACTCATGAATGGCTATTGCATCTTCATTAGAAATTAACTTTTCTTCTCTCAACTTATTAATCGTATATCTAGGAACCGTTGATCCTATTAAAATATTTTTACTTTTAGCCAGCTCCACTAGAGCCTGATCAACTTTCAGCCAAGAAGTCTGAACGACATCTCTTGGGGACATTTCTATTTCTTTGAGTTCCTCAATACTTAATTTAGTATCTGGATTGTTTTCAGAATTACTTAATTGATCAACCTTTCTTTCAAATTCTATTTCTAGAAACTCACCAGCCTTAAAATTTTTGATCGATTGTACTAACGAAATAATTTCATGTTTGTAAGAAATAAAAACTACTATTAATATTAAAGGCCATGCGAGTGAACTTACTATATTAGAAATAAAAGTCAGCCAATCCATTTAAACATTACCTATATAAAATATATAAAATACAAGGCAGTAATTATATCTTAACCCATAACAAAAGCACCCTTTCGGGTGCAAAATCATATAAGATTTAAAACATCAAAGACGTAGTTAAATTATGCTTTGTACTTTCGCCACTTCCTGCTGTTTCAGCAAATTACGTTGAATTTTTCCACTCGACGTTTTTGGCAAACTTTCAACAAACTCTATTTCTTTCGGATACGCATGTTTAGATAAACGTGAGCGCACATAGGCTTGAAGTTTGCTATCCAATTCCTTAGATGCTTGGTACTGTGGTTTCAGCACCACAAAAGCTTTCACCACTTCCGTACGCTCTGGATCAGGCTTACCAATCACAGCTGACTCGAGTACTTCCGCACACTCAAGTAAGGTACTTTCGACATCAAAAGGCCCGACGCGATAGCCTGACGTTGTAATGACATCGTCAGCACGACCTACAAAGTCGATACCGCCAATTTCATTCAGCTTGACCGTATCACCAGTTAAATAATACTGTCCCACAAAGGATTTACGGTTATTACCACCATAGCCTTTAAACCATGTTAGTGGTGACTGGCTAAAGTCTATCGCCAACGTTCCTATTTCACCGTACTTCACTTCTTGGTAGTTCGCATCAAGTACAGCAAAGCGATGTCCTGGGTTGGCAAAGCCTGCCGACCCAACTTTTTTCTCATGCTCCAATGCATGATGGTTGGCAATCACCATGCCCAACTCAGTTTGTCCATATTGGTCATAAATGTTGACGTTCAGATCATTATTGAACCAATGAATCACTTCTGGGGTCAAAGGCTCACCCGCACTACTGACGGCGCGCAAGTGGGTTTTAATGGTGGGATCAAACTTTTCTTTAAAACCAAAGAACATCCGAAAAGCTGTAGGCGAACCCGTTAAATTACTGACGCGATACTTTTTAATGACTTCAACCGCATGATCGACGCTAAATGCACGCTCATCCATAATGATGCTATGTCCCAAGCTGAGCGGCCCTGTAATACCGTAGTACAACCCATAAGCCCAACCCGGATCAGCTAAATTCCAAAATGAATCGTCTTCTCTTAAATCGACTGCATGTTGCATATAGCCCTTAAAAGCCAAAACTGCTTTTAAAGGAACAGGCACGGATTTCGCCAAACCGGTGGTGCCTGAGGTAAACATCATCAGGAAATCATCATCAAAGCTACGTAAAACAGCTTCACATTGATCGGAATGTTGTTCTGCTTCCTGCCAAAAATCAGCTTCATTGCTAGTTAAGTTTGTTCCTGCATTCACAGTCAGGATATGTTTGACTTCAACATGATTTAGCTTTGGACGTTGCTCTGCATTGGTTACAATCAATTTGGTGTTTGCAGTTAACACTCGATGTTCAATCGCCTTCGACTCAAAAGCAGTAAACAAAGGCTGATAAATCGCACCGATCCGCCATGTGGCTAAAATCGTAATCAACAGCTCAGGCGTACGCGGTAACAGCCCTGCGATACAGTCACCCACTTGAATCCCACTACTTTTAAAATAATTTGCCAACTGAGCTGAGGCAACATCGAGCTGTTCAAAACTCCATTGCTCAGACTCGCCATTTTTTCCTTCCCAAATGAGTGCTGTTTTTTTCTGCCCTACATAGCGCTGACAGCACTCAATATAGGCATTGATTGCATTGGGTTGGCCGACCAATTGTTCTTGAATCAGTTGCTCATAGTTAAATTCTTGATGGGCTTGTTCTAATGTCTTCATCACGACAACCTCGCATTATCCATTTTTTAAGGCCAAATCCACTTTGGCCGTCCATGTTCTTTATCGTTTTAAGCATTGAACTGACCTGATTGTCAGTCCTATATTGTTTGAAAACCTCGAGCAGTTCAGTTGCTCTATTTAATGACTGTAATTAACCGCTGTACCTAGATAACCATGTTTTAAATGCACCTACAATTTCCAAATCCCTCAATGAAAGTGCAGGCTTTGAACATCGACCAAGGTCTAAAACTGAGTAGACTTAAACCTTGGTGACTTCACGTGCAATGACAAGACGCTGGATATCAGACGCCCCTTCATAAATCTGGCTCACACGGACGTCGCGATAAATTCGCTCAACAGGAAAATCTGAAACATAGCCATAGCCACCATGAATTTGAATCGCATCAGAACAAACACGCTCTGCCATGGTTGAGGCAAACAGTTTGGCCATAGAGGCTTCTTTTAAACATGGCAAACCTGCATCCTTCAAAGCGGCTGCATGGAGAATTAACTGACGTGCTGCTTCAATTTGCGTCGCCATATCGGCTAAACGAAAAGCAACAGCCTGATGTTGCACAATTTCAACACCGAAGGCTTTGCGGTCATTGGCATATTCAACTGCTGCATCTAAAGCGGCACGCGCCATACCGACTGATTGCGCTGCAATACCAATACGTCCCGACTCCAAATTTGAAAGTGCAATTTTATAGCCCTCACCTTCCGCGCCTAGCAAATGATCTGCCGGAATGCGGCAGTTCTCCAAAACAATGGTTGCCGTATCCGAACAGTGCTGCCCCATCTTTTCTTCTATACGAGAGACAATATAGCCTTCGGTATCGGTTGGGACTAAAAAGCAAGAAATACCTTTCTTCCCCGCAGCTTTGTCTGTGACTGCAAAAACCAAAGCGACTTGAGCATGCTTACCTGTGGTAATGAATTGTTTGGTTCCATTCAGCACCCACTCATCGCCCTCACGAACGGCCTTGCACTCCAACGCACCTGCATCTGAGCCTGCTTGTGGTTCAGTGAGACAAAAACAACCCAACCACTCACCTGTGGCAAACTTGCTTAAATATTTCTGCTTTTGTGCATCAGTTCCGTAGCGCTGGGTAATACCGCACGGCAGTGAGTTTTGCACACTGACAATGGTCGAAATCGCACCATCACCTGCTGCAATTTCCTCAAGTGCTACCACCAGTGAAATATAATCTAAGCCTGCACCACCCCATTCAGGTGAAACAGTCATACCCAAAGCACCTAACTCACCCAGCTCTTTAAGTTCTTGCGCAGGAAACTGTGCCGTTTTGTCACGTTCAGCTGCAGTTGGTTTCAGTTTTTCCTGCGAATAACTACGCAGCATATCCTGAACCATTTTTTGTTCTTCATTTAAAAGCATGGAGTATCCCTTCTCTATTCAGGTTATTAAATTTAATAAATATTTGATACACGGCGACCCATTCGCAACCTGAAAGCCTTTCAAAAGATAATGTTTCTGCGAGAAAGTAGTCTGTAAATTCAATAGAACAGGTTTTGTGAATGGAGATGGTTTTGCCTACTTTTTTCGAAAGAAAAGTAGGTCGAACCGAAGGTTATAAGAAGCCATTACTTATCGACGCAAAGACTTCGTCATAAACTCAAGGATCACAAGTCAAAATAGATTATTTAGGCTGCATACGAATCGCGCCATCTAAACGAATCACTTCACCATTCAAATAATTATTTTCAAAAATATGCCCCACAAGCTGAGCAAACTCTTCAGGTTTTGCCAAACGCTTCGGAAATGGCACCATTTCACCCAACGCATCTTGTACATTTTGCGGCATCGCCTTCAACATTGGTGTTTCCATAATGCCCGGAGCAATAGTCATCACTCGAATTTTTTCACGTGCTAGCTCGCGTGCCAGCGGTAAAGTCATCGAGACAATAGCACCCTTAGAGGCTGCATAAGCGGTCTGGCCAATTTGTCCGTCATAGGCTGCAACCGAAGCTGTATTCACAATCACTCCGCGTTCTTCTTCACCAGCTTGAAGTTCATATTTCGCGATTAACTGCGCAGCAAAACGCAGCATATTAAAAGTACCTGAGACATTGATGTTTAATACTTTTTGGAATAACGCCAGTTCATGAATACCATCACGACCCAACACTTTGGCTGAAGGTGCTACACCCGCACAGTTCACCAAACCATTCAATTGCCCATATTCAGCCTCGACTTCTTGGAAGAAACTTTGCACAGCGTGCTCATCAGTAACATCGAGGCTTTTAAATTGAGCATTTTCACCCAACTCACGCTGTAGCTCTTCACCTAAAGCTTGGTTCATATCCACCAAAATGACTTTCGCACCTTGTTCAATCAAATGACGTGCTGTTGCTGCGCCCAAACCCGATGCTCCACCCGTGACGACAAAAACCTTCCCTTGAATCTTCATTTATTTTTCCTTGTATGATTGAATGCTACGACTTAAGAAGAAATGTAAACACAGAAGCACTTGAGTACAATTTCCAAATATTGCATCTTCCATGATGGTTTTGGACAATGCTGAAAATGCACAATAAAAATATGGACGCCGCTATGACTGCATCGGAACATGCAAACGCCCAGAAAGACTCCATTTCAATTGCTTTGGTACACGAAGCATTGGTTGAAGCTGAAAAGCAGGGATATGCAGTTGCTGATATTTTGAAAAATGCAGGCATCAATAGCGAACTGTTAAGTGCGACAAAAACACGGGTCTCAGTCAATCAATATGCACAGCTCTGGACTGAACTGGCCAATGTCATGAATGATGAGTTTTTTGGAATGGATCGCCATGCTATGCGCCGTGGCAGTTTTCAGTTTTTATCTAAATCACTATTACACACTACCCAGCTCGACCAAGCCATTCAGCATATTTTGCAGTTTATGAATTTGGTACTAGACGACTTTAGCAGTCAACTCATGGTGCAAGAGCATTATGCCTATATCGTGATTTATGAACGACAACAGCCCAAGCGCATGTTTAGTTACGCAACTTACATCATGCTGATTCATGCCCTAATGTGTTGGCTAGTGGGGCAACGGGTGATTTTGAATCAAATTCAACTCAAATGTGATGCACCTACAGATGACATCGACTACAAAGTTCGTTTTTGTGAAAATATCCAGTATCAAATGGCTGAAAATTATATCCAGTTTGATGCCAATTATTTAAAAATGCCCATAAAACAGGACAGTAAATCGTGGTATCAATTTATTCAACAAACCCCACATATTTTACTGACCCGTTATAAAAACCCACATTCAACCAGTGCCCAAATTCGTCGCTATTTAATGCAAGAACACCCGATACAGTGGCTTGAACTGTCTGAAATTGCCCATCATTTCAATATGTCTGAGGCAACAATTCAGCGTCGACTGAAAAGTGAAGGTTTCAGTTATCAACAGCTCAAAAATGATATACGCCGTGATATGGCGATTGAGCTGCTCAGTAACAGCCAAGTATCATTACAAGACATTAGTACTGAACTCAATTTTCATGATCCGAGTGCTTTCCATCGAGCTTTTAAAAAGTGGACAGGCGTCAGTCCTGGCGCCTATCGTCAAAATAAGGACGCTTAACCTAGACCGATTGATATAGGTGGCAATGAGACGCTCATGCTCTTTCCACATAATAAATAACCAACCCATAAAATTTTCTCGTTCAAGTCAAACCTTATCATCCAACTGTTCAGGCTTGGGTTTTGATTTGCAAAATGAAATGTCAACAGAGCTTATAAATTAAATTGAATTTTTGATGCTCATTCATCGGAAAATCAGGGTGCTGTCGCACTTTGTCACTGACTTAAAAAAATTACCTGCCATAGTGATCTCGTCATATTGTTTTACACAATATTGAATAAAAACATCATGGAGGGAACACATGAGCACCCAATTAAATAAAAACTTAATGAAAAACATCGGATGGTTATCATTATTGCTGTGCAGTCAGCAAGTGATAGCAGACTCATACATTTATGTGACCAATACCACCCCAGAAACGGTATCCGTCAATATTAATCATCATGGTACACGCACCTTAACTCAGGGGAGTCAATGGGCTCAAGAAGCCACCCAAATTGCACCTTATGAAACCAAACGTGTACTGCGTTTTAACCGTTATACTGGGGTAAAGTCAGGTCAAACTTATAATTTTGATACCGTGATTACAGGCGGTGGTTCCAGTGTCACCCTGAAGCAATCTATGACTGGCACTTAGTCTGGCAGTGATATTAAACACTCTGCATCTGGCAGTGATTTCTCTGCACCATGGTTTAACGATCGTAACATTCAGCGCTTCAACACCAATTATGCAGGAAAAGCAGCGCAGACTGCTTTTAAAGCTGAATACACTGGTGGTTATGACGACTTCCACTACACTATCCATCAAAATACCGTGCCAGAACCCGTTGTCAGCAGTGCCGATGAGTTTAAAGTTTTAACCTACAATATTTATGCTCTTCCTTTAGTGGCAAGTAAAATTGATTCGCGTTTAGAACAACTGCCGCAAAACCTAAAAGGCTACGACGCGATCTTATTCCAAGAAACCTTTGCTTCTGGTCGTACTGCCATGTTGGCCAAATTAGCACAGGAATATCCGTACCAAACTTATATTCCAATCGGTTCAGGTTTCAATATCTATGACAGCGGCATATTGGTTGCAAGTCGCCATCCAATTGTAAAAACAGATCATTTTATTTACCCGAGCTGTACGGGGATTGACTGTTTTGCCGATAAAGGCGTGATTTATGCTGAAATTCTCAAGAATGGCAAAGCCTATCATGTGACCTCCACGCATACCGCATCGTTTGATACCGACGCGGCACGTGATATGCGCCAGCAAAAATTTAAGCAAATCCGCGCTTTGGTCGATAAGCAAAATATTCCATCATTTGATGCAGTGCTCATGGGCGGTGACTTTAATGTCAACAAACTCCTGTGGCCACAAGATTATGCTCAAATGCAAATTAACTTGAATGGTACAGTACCAGTCAGCACAGGATATACCGCATCGAACTTCGATCCACGAGTGAATAAACTCGCAGGTGCAGGACTTACGGGTGGCTCTACCGTAGAGTATTTAGACTACGTGGTGTCATCCAATAACCACCGTCAGCCTATGCAAGCACGTAATGATGTCCGCATTCTTCGCTCGGCTGCCGACCCCGTATTTATGACTTGGGACTTATCTGACCACTTCCCAGTAATGAGTCAATTCCAATACAACCCATAAGGAAGAATAATGAAGCGCTTTGGGCTTATCGCTTTGGTGCTGAGTGTATTGGTGATCGGTGTGGTGATATGGTTGGGCCTTGGCTCATCATATGCCACATCGGGTCAAACTCAGGCATCCTCACCGTCCCTTACGGAGACTGCTCAACCCAGCAGTTTGCAAGAGAAGCTTGCTGCTGCAAACAATGACGAGTCAAAAATGCAGCAACAACAGCAACAAGAATCCATCCAAAAAATGATTCAACATTTTCAAAAAAATCCGGGCAATATCACACAATTATTAAACCAGTTACAACAAAACTGCCCCGATACTAACTGTCAGGCTTTATTAAAACAGGTTTTGGCCGAATATCCAGATCAGCAGCTTGCCCAGACTTTAAAACAATTGATAGAACGCCTACCACTGTACGAAAAAGAAATGCAAGCTAAAACCATGTCCACACAAATGACACCACAACAGCGTTATCAGGAGATTTGGAACTTACGTGAACAGACTTTAGGTAAGCAAGAAACACAACTCGGCTTTGCTGAAGAAAAAGAATTTGCCAGCTATCAGTTTGCTTATGGTGAGCTCTTGAGCCGCGCACCGCACATGACCTTACAACAACGACTGAGTGAACTTGCGCAATTACAGCAAAAATACAAAAACCCGAGCAAAAATATTGATGGTCAAAGTGGTAGTTACGATAAAGCCCTTAAATTGGCTTTAATTGGCGTCACCGACCCAATGCAGCAACAAGAAATTACCCAACAAATTCGTAACAGCTACTTTTCAGGCAAAGAAGCAGCGCAGTTAGCTGAACGCGAACAACAAGTCGCTCGACAACAACAACAGATCGCCAGTTATCAATCTGAGCTTGCTGCTCTCAACCAAGAAATGAACCAGCAAAAACAAAACTTAGCTGAAAGTGCATGGCAGCAGCAATATCAACTCCGTCTAGAACAACTGAGGCAAAAACACTTTAACTAGTGGCTTAAACGTTCATCATTCTCCACATCAAACAAAGACAGCTAAAGACAGCTAAAGCAAGGTGATATACCTCATGTTGCTTTAGCATGTCCTTATAAATTGCAATTCCACAATGTTTTGAGTTCGCATCAGTGATGCGTAAAATAAAGACCATTGCAACGATAATATTAATAAATTATTATAATTCAACATCTTAAATAAAAATAAAAGAACTTTTTGATTAAAACTCCACAATATTTCACATTGAATACTTCTTTTTGATCGATCCGAGTCCATTGGAACAATAGTGTAAAATGTAAACAGGCACTCGATTTAATAAATTTAAGCTTTTCATTCACTTAACAAATCCATCTTTCATTTATCGGAATCTATTTGCAAAATATTCCAAAATAGATTACTTTTCACCCACTTTTAAAGCATTTTTAATGCTTATTTTCGGCTGTACTCCCCCTGTTTAATCACCTTATTTCTTTTAAAGGTTATGACATGCTTAAAATGATTGATGTTCTCGATCAACGTCTGGTGCAAAACTTTACTCAAGCTTTGCAGTCTCCTACCCCACAATTTGAAGAGCAACTGGGTCAAGGTATTCTCAATGCATCAGACCTTGAATTAAATCATGCTGTTACTGCATTTTTTAATGAAGTTAATGCGATTGAAGCTGCTCAAGCGTTGGATATTAGCGCTGACCGTATTCAAGCCCTTCAGTTAGGTGCATCGTTTAAAGATGAACAATATTTAGCTGATCTAAAGAAAATTGTGACACTTTGTCTTGCACTTGAAACTGATGCTTTAGAGCAAGTTGAAGTGTTTGACAGTTTACAAGACTATCCAATGTAAGCTTGCAACCCCCTTAAAAAAGCGACTATTACAGTCGCTTTTTTACATTCAAAATGAATGATTTAGTTATGCAATTTTCATATAAGAAGAAATTATTCTATGCTTTTTGGAAGTTATTCTATACTCCAAAAACTGCACATAGCTCAACCAAGTTATTAAAATTCAGATAGTTAAACCAAGACCATCCGTTTATTTCAATTTAATAGACCTCTTGCGAAAGTAAAAACCACCTCAATATAAATTTCATGAGATATCAGAAATTAAATCGTTTTTCAGATTCTGAATTCAAACGCTTGGTTGGCGTACCTCGACAAGTTTTTACTGAAATGGTAGAGGTTTTAGAAAAAGCAGAATCACTCAAAAAGAAATCAGGTCGTCCTCATACTTTAGATATAGAGGATCAGTTGTTATTAACTCTCAATTACTTACGGAACTACAGCACTCAACTGGAATTAGCGGCAAATTACCATATCGCTGAAAGTAATGTGAATCGAACCATTAAAAAGGTTGAAGATGCATTGATGAAATCAAGACGTTTTACTCTGCCAAAACGAAGCATTACCACAGCAGACGAACACTTTAACTGGGTCATTATTGATGCGACAGAATGTTCAATAGAACGTCCGAAAAAAAAATCAGAGTAAGTTCTACAGTGGTAAAAAGAAGAAACATACGCTAAAAGCACAAGTGATCTATCATCCGAACAGCAAACAAATCATAGGGCTAGATATATCGAATGGCAGTCAGCATGATATTAAATTGGCAAGAAAAACGGTTAAGAAATTCAAACATTGTGAATATGTTATGACCGATTTAGGGTACTACGGATTAGAGCAAGATGGCTTTAAATTATTGATGCCAATAAAGAAAAAGAAGAATTTACCCTTATTTGATGTTGAGAAAAGGTACAATAAAATGATTGGAAAAATACGAGTTGTGATCGAACACATTAATAGTCAATTGAAAACATTTAGAATATTAAGTGAACGCTATCGAAATAGACGGAAAAGATTCGGTTTACGCATTAACTTAATTGCTGCACTCGTAAACCGGATAAACTTGCAATAATGACTTTCGCAGGAGATCTAATCAATTAATTTCACTTTTAACTATTCCTTCTTTTAACTTATTAATACCACGCATGTGATAGTCTTGCACTGACTCCCAATCCGCATAAATTCTGTAATTAAGCTCATGATTTATATAAAATCTTAATTGCAATTCAGCTTTAAATGTCCGAACTAATTGTTGCCAGTCAATTAAATCTTGATTTCCATAAGTATTATCTGAGTCTTTTATCCCAATAAAACCGTTAAATATATTCCCTGTCTTGGTATTAAAATTTTGCAAATAACTTTCTTGTGAGATTTTCCTATAAGCCGACCAAATTTTCTTATAATAATATTTTGACACTATAATTAAATCTAAATCCGAATCCACACCAAACTCTTTAAAGTTTTTTTTAGGTGAAAAACTAAATTTTGTCTTAGCACTGCCCACTATCGAAATATTATTAAAAGGAATACTTAATTTATTTGATATAAATTTTTTAAAATCATCATATCTTTCGCTATGATTTTCTACATCTTTTTGAAAATACCATACATTTTGTCCTAATAAATAGACCTATTGCGTTAGTCAAAATTTAAACAGCCTAAAGCTACATTTAATAAGGTTTTAGCCAATTCAAAAATTAGGCAAAACGATACTTTCGCAAGAGGTCTAATATTTTGTTATCCATTTTTCTTTTTTTATTTTTCGCATCCATAAGGTTAAAAGAACCCACAAATGAACTTATTTAAATGATACAACATGAAAAACTTTAAACTACTGAGCACTTCACTGATTTTAAGTCTGATCGGTTCTTATGCCAATGCCGCTATTCCAAACACGCTCAAACTTGATTATGCCTACTACGCACCAACCAGCCTCGTAGTCAAAGAACAAAAGCTCTTAGAAAAGGCCTTACCTAAAACTGAAATTAAATGGGTATTTAGCCAAGGAAGTAACCGCTCGTTGGAATATTTAAATAGCGGCAGTGTCGATTTTGCTTCAACCGCAGGACTTGCAGCCGTACTCAGTCGTGCCAACGGCAGTCCGATAAACACCGTTTATATCCAAAGCCAACCCGAATGGACCGCTTTGGTGGTTGCTAAAAACTCCCAAATTAAAAGTTTAAAAGACTTAAAAGGAAAGAAAATTGCCGCGACCAAAGGCACAGACCCTTTTCTGTTTACCTTACAAGCGCTGGATACAGTGGGTCTAAATAAACGTGATGTTCAACTGGTTCATTTACAACATCCAGATGGCAAAACAGCTTTAGAACGTGGTCAAGTCGATGCTTGGGCAGGCTTAGATCCCTTGATGGCATCCGCACAAGTGCAATCTGGCGCAAAACTGCTGTATCGAAATATTGGGTTTAACAGTTATAGCGTACTCAGTGTCAAAGAGTCTTTTACTCAGCAAAGTCCCGAAGCCATTGAAGCAGTGATTAAAGCTTATGAGCAAGCACGTAAATGGGCAAAAGCCAATCCAGAGAAACTGGCGGAGTTATTGGCACGCGAGTCCAAACTTCCGTTGAATGTCGCAAAATTACAATTAAGCCGTACCAACTTTGATCAAAACATTCCGTCAGCCAAACAGATTGTCGCATTACAAAAGTCTGGCGGTATTTTGAATGAAGAAAACTTAGTTCGTAAAGGCACCAATGTTAATCAAGTCGTGACTCAGTTGTTTAAACCACAATATGCACAAAAGGTTGTAAGCAAATAATGACCAAGTCAGTCGCGAGCTCTTTCAGCCCTATTGTAGTGAAAAAGAGTTCCTCATTTCAGTTGAAATTGAAGAGTGTTCTCAAAGCGATCACCCTTCCAGCGCTCTTACTGATTGCTTGTGAATATCTAGTCCGTGCTGGTTTTATTGAACCTTATTTATTGCCTGCTCCCAGTAGTCTATGGCAAACCTTTCTAGATTTATGGCAGGCAGATTTATGGATGCATGTCTGGACCAGTACATGGCGGGTGTTTTTAGGATTTCTTATTGGGAGTGCTCTGGCTTTAATGTTTGCGATTTTGGTGGGACTCAATAAACAGGTTGAAGCGTTTTTAGAACCCAGTTTTTCAGCGATTAAATCCATCCCGAGCTTAGCGTGGATTCCTCTACTTTTACTGTGGTTGGGAATTGATGAAGCATCGAAAATTACCCTAATTGCGATTGGCGCATTTTTTCCGACCTATACCAACACTGTCGCAGCGATTAAAGGGGTTGATCGCAAGCTCATCGAAGTCGCACGAGTCTATCGACTGAAGTACTGGCAGCAAGTGCAACAGATTATTTTGCCTGCGGCATCTCCGGGGATCTTAACGGGACTGCGCAACAGTTTAAGTTTGGCATGGATGTTTATGATTGCAGCAGAACTCATTGCAGCGACACAAGGCATAGGCTACTTACTGAGTGATGGCCGAGAAACTTCACGTCCTGATATTGTGATCTTAGCGATTATTCTTTTAGCCGTGCTCGGAAAATTCAGTGATAGCATCATGAAAGCCATCGAGACTTGGCTACTACGTTGGCGTGACGTATTTGGAACATAAGGTAGAAAAAATAAAAGCGCATCGAATGCGCTTTTATTTTGGAGGGAACAATGAAATTATTGTGTCCACTGCCCTAAAGTAACGCGGTCATTTCCACCATAATCTTTCACCGTACGGACTTGTTTATAGCCCGCTTCTTTAAAGATTTTCTGTACAGCGTCAGCTTGATCATAACCATGCTCAAGTACCACCCAGCCATCAAGAGTTAAATGCTTTTTACCTTGCTGGATAATGACTTTTAAATCAGCCAAACCATGATCTGCCGCAACTAGGGCACGTTCAGGCTCAGTTGCTAAGTCTTGCATGTGGGCGTCATCGGCATCGATGTACGGTGGGTTCGAGACAATCACATCAAAAAACTTTCGATTTAGCGGTGCAAACCAACTGCCACACACAAAAGTCACATCATTTAAGTCATGCTTTTCTGCATTTTGCTGCGCAACAGCTAAAGTTGGCTCATAAATATCGGTAGCCGTGATGTCCCACGTGTCCCGTTCAGTGGCCAATGAAAGCGCAACCGCACCCGTCCCCGTACCTAAATCGACAATGCGGGCATCTTCAGGTAAGTCTAAACGTAATACAGTTTCTACCAGTACCTCGGTATCTGGACGTGGCACTAAGGTGTCAGGAGTGACAATCAAATCGAGCGTCCAAAACGGCTGTGAACCTGTCACATAGGCCAAAGGTTCACCTGCTTCGATTCGTGCCAAGGCAGAAACATAGGCTTGCTCTTGCTCATTGGTCAGCACTTGATCTTTTTTCATAACCAAATCAAAAGAATCAATTTTGGTAATGTGTTCCAGCAACCATGCGTTCTCTTGACGTTCGTAACTCTCGGCTTCACCACGTAAAGCCAAAGCTTGGGCAATATTCATTATCCACCATTCTGCTGTGCAAGCATCGCAAGCTGATCTGCTTGATATTCACGATGTAAGCTATCTAATAGTTCAGTTAAATCGCCTTCCATAACCGCGTCTAACTTGTATAAAGTTAAGTTAATACGGTGATCGGTCATACGACCTTGCGGGTAGTTATAGGTACGGATACGTTCTGAACGATCACCCGAGCCAACCAAGTCACGGCGCATTTCAGAAGTTGCTGCATCAGCTGCTGCACGTTTTGCATTTTCCAAGCGTGAAGCAAGTAAAGCCATCGCTTTGGCTTTGTTCTTATGTTGTGAACGTTCTTCCTGACATTCCACCACGGTTCCTGTTGGAATATGAGTAATACGCACAGCTGAATCAGTTTTGTTGATGTGCTGACCACCCGCACCTGAGGCACGGTAGGTATCAATACGTAGGTCTGATGCATTAATCTCGACCGTTGTATCGACATCAATTTCAGGCAAAATCGCAACGGTACACGCCGAAGTATGTACACGACCTTGAGACTCTGTTGCAGGTACACGTTGTACACGGTGCGCGCCACTTTCAAACTTCAAGCGACCGTAAACGCCTTCACCATTCACCAAACAAATGATTTCTTTATAACCACCGTGTTCGCCTTCATTTTCAGACAACACTTCAATACGCCAGCCTTGTGATTCAGCGTACTTGGTATACATGCGGTATAAGTCACCCGAGAAAATAGCGGCTTCATCACCACCTGTTCCCGCTCGAATTTCCAAATATGCAGAGTTCGCATCATTTGGATCTTTCGGAATCATTAAGATATTTAAATCAGCTTCTAAAGACGCAATAATAGCTTTATTTTCTTTAATTTCTTCAACAGCCATATCCTTAAAATCAGGATCTGACAGCATCGCTTCAGCCGTTTCAATATCAGCTTCTGCTTGTTTGTACTTGGTCCAAACTTCTGTGATTTCACTTAAATCACTATGTTCACGTGACAACTGACGAAAGCGTTTGTTATCCGAAATGACTTCTACATCTGCAAGTAATGCTGTTAATTCTTCGTGACGGTCAGAAAGTTGATCTAATCGTAAACGTAACGATTCTTTCATTAGGAAAATATCTCAATATAAAGGCTGCAATACAGTTTCACAGCACCAAAAAATTTGCGCTTAGTTTAACGGCTCTATCACGCAAAGAACATCTTTATTCAATCCTGAGCGACGTTTACTTTATACGCCGCAGTGGATTGATACACTTTTAAAGCGTGTTTATGCACTTACTAACGCTTAAAAAATGCAAAACAGCTTATTTCATATACATCTTTTAAATAGGTCATTTCAGCTCAAAATTCAGAGTGTGAACTGCATCACTCCTAGGTTTATCCACATTTGCATGATTTTGGATAAATTTCATTCTGCTTATTCACATTTGTAATAAAACTGATACAAACAAGAAACCAACGGGTTTCAATTTAGTTTTAACTCTCCACAATTAACTGGAATCTTTTTGTTACATTAGCCACATCGAAAAAAGTACGACAGTTCAACCAATGTTGGACATGGAGAAACACATGAAACTAAATACACTTTTAATGTCAGCAACATTAGCAACGGCATCTATGTTTACTGCAACTGCATATGCAGACAGCACAACTCGCGTTGCGGCAGCAAGTGCTTTAGGTAGTGTTGCAGGGACAGCAATTGGTAAAAACATGGGCGGCACAACTGGTGCAACTATTGGCGCAGCATTAGGTGGCGCGGGTGGTGCAGCAGTTGCAAGTGACAAACGTCATCGTACTGAATCTGCTATTGGCGGTGCCATCGGTGGTGGTGCGGGCTATACCGTAGGTAAAAGCATGGGCGGCACCAATGGTGGTTACGTTGGTTCTGCATTAGGTGCAGCGGGCGGTGCAGCACTCGGCAACAAAATCTCAAAAGACAAACAATATGATTCTTACCAAAGTAAAAAATGGAAAAAGAAACACCGCAAACACCACTAATTGACCGCATCGTTAAGATGTCATTGAAAGCACCTTCGGGTGCTTTTTTATGGCACAGATTTAGACGCAACACACAGCAGCCAAACTGGTAGAAAATACGAAGAGTCGTTACACAGCACTTACCAAAGCAACGGTTTCGATAAAGTTTCTCTTCATTATTTTTCCAACATGTTTCGCTAAAGTGAAATCAAGACAAAATAGACATGCTCTTAGGAGTTAAAAAATGAAAATTAAATCAATTTTAATGAGTACCGTAATTGCAGCTTCAGCATTAACGATGACCACAACATATGCAGGTAATACAACCAATACTGCACTAACGTCTGCATTAGGTGGTGTTGTCGGTGCCGCGATTGGTAACCAAATGGGTGGACAAACAGGCGCAATGATTGGTTCTGCCATTGGTGGTGGTGCAGGTGCAGCTGCTTCAGCCAACAAACGTGACCGTAATGGTGCAATCATTGGTGGAGCACTCGGTGGTGCTGGTGGTTATACCGTAGGTAAAAACATGGGCGGTACCAATGGTGGGTATATTGGTGCAGGTCTCGGTTCAGCGGGTGGTGCAGTTCTAGGTAAAAAAGTCTCTGAAGACCGTCGTTATGATGATGAATATGACCGCCGTTACGACGACCGTTATGATCGTCGTTATGACAGCCGCGGCTACCGTAATAGCAATTATAAATATAATGGTCGTGACTATCGTGGTGACAATGGCCGTCACTTGGGATGGTACAAAAACGGGAAACGTTAAGCACCGCATAAAACATTTTCAAATAAAAGAGCACCTTCGGGTGCTTTTTATTTATCTGACCACTACACTCAAAAAAGACACTGTATCGTTTCTACTGAATGCAGCAGCTTACTTCTTTGGTTTTAAACGCATGTGTGGCTGGTGCGGTTCAACGATGTTGAATAGATATTTAGTTTCATTTTTAAATCAACACCTTATATAAAAAAACCAGAATATCGAATAAAATCGATATACAAAATAACAGTTATATCGTATTATTTCGATATATAAAACAAAACTGAGAAGTAGAATGCGCACGTTGTCCGAGACTCAATTTTCTATTCTAGAATTAGCTCCTGTCCGCGAAGATCAAACTGTACAGCTCACTCTACAGCATAGCTTAAAATTGGCCCAACAAGCTGAGCGTTTAGGCTATAGCCGACTTTGGCTTGCAGAACATCATAATATGGATGGTATTGCCAGTTCTGCGACTGCGGTGCTACTCGGCTATTTACTCGCGAATACCTCAACCTTAAAGGTAGGTTCTGGCGGTATCATGCTCCCGAACCATGCCCCACTGATCGTAGCGGAGCAATTCGGTACGCTTGCGACACTCTATCCAAACCGGATTGAATTAGGCTTAGGTCGAGCACCGGGTACAGACCAAGTGACCATGCGCGCACTTCGCCGTGGCCGTCAAGAAACTGAAGATCAGTTCCCACAAGATGTCTTAGAAATTCTGCATTACTTTAAAGATGCTGAGCCAAATCAGCGCATCATTGCAACTCCGGGGCAAGGGACACATGTGCCTGTATGGCTACTCGGTTCAAGTTTATTTAGTGCACAACTGGCTGCAAAACTCGGACTTCCCTACTCTTTTGCATCACACTTTGCACCGCGTATGCTGAAACAAGCGATTCAGCTCTATCGTGAAAACTTTGAACCCTCCGAATACTTATCGAAACCTTATGTATCTATGGGTGTCCCGACGGTCGTTGCTGAAACCGATGCTGAAGCTGAATATCTAGCGACCAGTGCCTACCAACGAGTTTTAGGTCTCATGCGCGGTCAAAGTTTAAAGTTAAAAGCACCAATTGCCAGCATGGACGGTCTATGGTCACCTGCGGAAAAAATGTCGGTAGACAGTTTTTATGCCATGGCGCAAATCGGTTCCAATGGCACAGTGAAAGAAGGTTTGAAACAACTTCTTTTAGAATATGATGTTGATGAGTTTATTTTCACCTGTGACATCTATGACACGGACAAACGTTTAGAAAACTTTGAACGTCTCATGCAGATCAAAAACAGTTAAGTACAAATGAAGTGAATCGCCTTATGCGTATTAATGCATACCCATAAGGCGACGTGCATAAATGAATAACCAAAATCTTAGCCGATACTTAAAAAATCCTTAAAGCCCTGCAAAACTGCTGCTATGTCTAGACTAAAGTTAGCGTGACTGCTCAGACAATTTATCACTTTGCTTTTTTAGAGCAAAAGCACTAAAAATAATAAATTAAGGAAAGACGATAAAAAACAATTAAGGATCAAGCATGGTCAATTTGTATTCAACAGACAACGTATCTGGTTTATTTCAAAACCATCCCGAATATTTTCAGCATTTTAAAGGGCAATTGATTACCGCATCAGAAATTAAACAACATGCTTTTACTGAACAACGTGTCGCAATTATTGGTACCAACCAGCATACAGTAACTGCCCTTGAGTCGGTTTGTCAGGTCGCTCAATCGGTCTATGTTTTTCAAAATGCGCCACAATTTATCTTGCCAAAAACAGAGCGTGGAATTCAGCGCTTAATTCAACATCCACTGGTTATTAAGAACCGACGCCTATTTAACACACGTATCAAATGCCTACTGGCTTTACGCTTCTTAGAAACCCAAGTTCAAGACCCATGGCTTAGACACCAGCTCAAACCTAACTCCGCTGCCGATAAACTTAAATTTTTTAAGTCCGATCATTATTATCATGCCTTACAGCGCGACAACTGTAAGCTAATCACTTGGCCGATCGTCAAAATTCGAGAACATGATATTCAAAGTTTAGATGGCGCTGAATATCCCGTCGATGTGATCATTACCACCTATAGCCATTAACCATATAGGGTAAGTTTTAGCCACTTACCCGTTGTTTATTTCGTCACACCTGTATATTGATAGCCTGTATTTGAACGTTGATAACGTAAGTACTTTCCAGTCGGGCGGCTGTTTTGATCTAATAAAGTGATATCAATCTTGTTTAAGTCTTTTGAAACACGAATATATGAACCGCGCCGCTCTTCGTCATAGTGACAGTCATAATCTACTTCAATCGAACTTAGTTGCTTGTTCTTGGTCTGAAAAACTGGTGTTGCTGTCAAAGCTTGGGCGTGCATTTTAAAGGCTTGAATTTGATAAAGACCGTGACAACTATCGCCTTTGTAATAACTTTGAATCAGATAAATCGGTTGTGCACCCCATTTCACTTGGTCAATCTTTAAAATATAGCCAGCTTCTAAAGGCTGAAGTTTAGTGGAATTGCTCGATTTCATCTGCACATAGGATGAAAATTCACCCATGGTACCGCCACCACCTACATCAAAGGTATAGAATTTAAGCAGTTGGTCCGGTGAGGCATTAATCTTTAGTCTAAGATTTTCAGTCAATTTGGGGAAAGAATAAGCATAACTTTCTGCATTTTCACGGATTAAATCAACCACATCACTTTCGATCTGTTGATTCACCGCATAAAAATCTAGCGCTGCATATTTTTGATCAAGCGCCTGCTCAGCCTGTTGAATTGATATATTTTGCGCATATAAAGCCATATTAAAATGAGCACAACAAAATACACCTAATAGATATTTTGATATTATTTTCATTTGATCTAATCTGTATTTTTATATTGATCAACATTATAAAGCATCATCAATATGACGCTTTATAATGTAATGACAATATCAACCAATGCGACGTTTTAAACCCGTCATTTGGAGTACTCGAGTTGAAATTTCTTCAATCGACATTTCCGAGACATTTAAGTATTTAATCCCTTCAGAAATATAAATCCCTTCAATTGCGCGAAGCTCCATTTGACACTGGCTGAAGCTTGCATAACGGCTATTGGCTTTACGTTCAGAGCGAATAGCAACAAGACGTTCAGCATCAATCATCAAACCAAAAAGCTTCTGTTTGTGCGCGCGAAGTACCGCAGGTAAACGGTTGTCATCTAAGTCTTCTTCAGTCAATGGATAGTTTGCAACACGAATACCAAACTGTAATGACAAATAAATTGACGTCGGTGTTTTACCCGAACGCGACACCCCAATCAGAATCAGATCGGCCTTGTCATAGTGGCGTGTACGTGCACCGTCATCGTTATCTAAAGCAAAATGCACCGCATCAATACGTGCTTTATAAGACTCCGAATCGGTCACTGCATGGGTCTGTCCGACTAAAGTTGTAGGCGGTGTTCCTAACTCTTCAGACAATTTACTAATAAGCCCTTCAAATACATCAAGATTTATAGCATTTGCAGTATTAATAATGTCACGCACGTACGGGTCGACTAAAGTGTCAAAAACCAGTGGCTTTTGCCCGTCTTGTTGCGCCCTTAAATTGATCTCAGCAACCACATTTGTAGCAGCTTCTTCAGAGCTAATATAAGGAATAATATGAATGTCAAAGTCAACATTTGGAAACTGCGCCAATAGCGAGTGCCCAAGGGTTTCAGCGGTAATTGCAGTACCATCAGATACAAAAAAAACACTCCGCTTAAATTGTTTACTTCCTGACATTAAAATTCTCCTCAAAAATTTGTCTTAGTGCTATATAATCTTTATAGTAAACCGATCTTACATGACTGTCGCTTAGTAAAATCAAAAAGCTAAGTAGATTTGTTATAATCTGATGCCAAGATAGTGATTAAATACTGCAAAAGTGGAGTAACAACTTTGGAAGCGCGCGTAATTGGTCTAGAAAAATTAGGGAAACACGACGTTGAACTTGTAGGTGGGAAAAACTCATCTTTAGGTGAAATGATCAGCCACCTATCAAATGCAGGTGTATCTGTACCAGGTGGCTTTGCTACTACAGCTCAAGCATATCGTGAATTTCTCGAGCAAAGTGGCCTAAACGCTAAAATCAATGCAGAGTTAAAAGTCCTCAATGTTGATGATGTAAATGCTCTTGCTGAAACAGGCGCGAAAATTCGCCAATGGATTGTAGATACTCCACTGACGGCAGAACTCGAACAAGAAGTTCGTAAAGCATTTGCAGAGCTTTCAAACGGCAACCCAGACATCGCGGTTGCGGTTCGTTCTTCTGCGACAGCAGAAGATTTACCAGATGCTTCTTTTGCAGGCCAACAAGAAACCTTCTTAAACATTCGCGGTATCGACAACGTATTGATCGCGATCAAAGAAGTATTTGCATCACTGTATAACGACCGTGCAATTTCTTACCGCGTACACCAAAACTTTGCGCATGATGTTGTGGCTTTATCTGCTGGTATTCAGCGTATGGTTCGCTCTGAAACTGGTGCAGCAGGTGTAATGTTTACACTCGACACTGAATCAGGTTTCCGTGACGTAGTCTTCATCACTGCATCTTATGGTTTGGGTGAAATGGTGGTTCAAGGTGCAGTAAACCCTGACGAATTCTACCTTTCTAAACCCCTTTTAAATGCAGGCAAGCACGCTGTACTCCGTCGTAATCTGGGTTCTAAACACCAAAAAATGATTTATGGTGAAGAAGCTTCTGCAGGTAAATCAGTTGTTGTGGTGGATGTTGAAAAACAAGAGCGTCAACAATTCGCATTAAACGACCACGAACTACAAGAACTTGCAAAACAAGCGCTGATTATTGAAAACCATTATGGTTCTCCAATGGACATCGAGTGGGCAAAAGATGGCGATGACGGTCAAATTTATATCGTTCAAGCGCGCCCAGAAACAGTAAAGAGCCGTGAAAACGTCGGCACCATGGAACGCTACCTTTTAAAACAAAAAGGCACTGTGATTTGTGAAGGTCGTTCAATCGGTCAACGTATCGGTTCTGGTAAAGTACGTATTGTTACGTCTATTAAAGAAATGGACAAAGTACAAGACGGTGACGTGCTTGTATCTGACATGACTGACCCAGACTGGGAACCAGTAATGAAACGTGCGGCTGCAATTGTCACTAACCGTGGTGGTCGTACTTGTCACGCAGCGATTATTGCGCGTGAATTGGGTGTTCCAGCAATCGTCGGTTGTGGTAATGCAACTGAAGTTCTAGTAGACGGCCAAGAAGTAACTGTTTCATGTGCAGAAGGTGATACAGGTTTCATCTACGAAGGTTCTTTAGATTTCGAGATTCAAACCAATTCAATCGAATCTATGCCAGAGCTTCCGTTCAAAGTAATGATGAACGTCGGTAACCCTGACCGCGCATTTGACTTTGCACAAATTCCAAATGAAGGGATTGGCCTTGCACGTCTTGAGTTCATCATTAACCGTATGATCGGTGTCCACCCTAAAGCATTGTTGAACATTGACAGCTTGCCACGTGAAACACGTGCTGCGGTGATGGCGCGTACAGCGGGTTATGCATCGCCAATCGAATTCTATGTTGAAAAACTGGTTGAAGGTATTTCTACCCTTGCTGCAGCATTTGCAGACAAACCTGTGATCGTTCGTATGTCTGACTTTAAGTCAAATGAATACGCAAACTTGATCGGTGGTAAGTTATACGAACCTGAAGAAGAAAACCCAATGTTGGGCTTCCGTGGTGCAAGCCGTTATGTGTCTGACAACTTCCGTGACTGTTTCGAATTAGAATGCCGCGCGTTGAAAAAAGCACGTGACGAAATGGGCTTAACCAATATTCAAATCATGATTCCTTTCGTACGTACTGTACATGAAGCGAAACGTGTAATTGAATTATTGGCGTTAAACGGCCTGAAACGTGGTGAAAATGGTCTAAAAGTGATCATGATGTGTGAGTTACCAACGAACGCATTATTGGCTGAACAGTTCCTTGAACACTTCGATGGCTTCTCTATCGGTTCAAACGACTTAACCCAGTTAACGCTTGGTCTAGACCGTGACTCTGGTATTGTGTCTCACCTATTTGATGAGCGTGATCCAGCAGTAAAAGCACTTCTTTCTATGGCAATTCATGCATGCCGTAAAGCAGGTAAATATGTGGGTATCTGTGGTCAAGGCCCATCAGATCATCCAGATCTTGCGCAATGGCTGATGGAACAAGGCATCGAATCTGTATCACTTAACCCTGACTCAGTATTAGATACTTGGTTCTTCCTTGCAGCAGAAAAAGTTCAAAAAGCTTAACTTTTTGATCCGATAAAAAAAGACCCTTTTGTGGGTCTTTTTTTATATCCACTCTTTCAACGTATCCGCATTAAAACAAGCATATTGATGCAAAAATTTAGACTAAGTTTGATACTCATGCATCAACATCTTGATTGAGAAAAGATTGCATTGCGATAAAGCTAGAAGAAGCAGCATAATCCTTGTTACACTGTCCTGCATTTTGTGTAGTTTTGGTTAATTTTAGCTTGAAATTCTCTAGACTATCCGCATGTTTTACCATAGATTTTTTATTTGTTTTTAATCTGAAAACAAATACATTTATTATTTGAATATCCCAACTTATATTTTGAGATTAAGTTTATATGCAGATTTACTTGGCACGAAATAATCAACAAGCCGGTCCATATACCTTAGAGCAGTTGAATCAGATGCTCGCAAGCCAACAAGTTTTATTGACGGATTTAGTTTGGCATCAGGGTATGCCTGAATGGAAAGCTTTAGGTGAACTCACCCAAGGAAAACTGGCGTATGAACCTGTAGGGTATCAGCCTCAGCCCCCTATTCCTGAGCCAATGCATACGCCAAATCAATTTTCACAGCCAAACCGCAAAGTGGCGAAAGTTGCTCAACCTGAACTGGCATCAATAGGCACACGTGTCTTAGCCAAAGTCATTGATTTACTTCTTTGGCTCCCTGCCGCTGCGATTCCCTCGTTCTTTTTACAAGCCGATAAATTTGGTGAACTCACTGAAATTCAGCAAAAAATGCAAGCGGCTACTACAGCAACTCAGGCCAGTGAACTACAAGCACAACTGTTCAGTTTGATTCCTACTGAAGCATGGACCACCATGGGAATTTACCTGCTGATTATGCTCGGTATTCAGGCCTTTTTCTTAGCAAAAAGTGGTCAAAGTATTGGCAAAAAAATCACCAAGATTAAAATTGTAGACGTTGAAACGAACGAAAAAGTCAGCCTTTTACGTGTATTCACATTACGCAGCGTTGTTTTTATTGTGCTCAATATGCTGTTCATGCCGTTTATTACCATCGCCGATCACGTCTTTGGTTTAACTGCAAAGCGTCAAACTTTGCACGATAAGCTAGCGAAAACCAAAGTCATTAAGCAGTAATTTGACCATATTTAAGCTGAGGTTTGGCTCACCTCAGTTTTCCGCAGTTTATTGATATTCAAAATAAATCCATAAATAAATTATAAAATTCCGAGTGAAAAAATCGGTTTTTATAACAGTCATTTAAAGCATCTTTACGTATAGCTTAGTTTGTCGATATGAGGCATAATGCCCTACAACGTAGCGGTGTCTTATGATTGAGAAGTGTTTTTAGACTTAAAAAGAAACTTTTCAATCATGCGACACTTTAATCGCTATCCCAATTTTATTAGGGAATGGGACTCTTCACCGAGGTTGTAAAATGAGACAAACGATTTTAGCTGTATTGTCTTTATCTGCGATCGCCGCGCTCTTAACTGGGTGTGGTGGTGATATGGTACTTCTAAACTCAAAAGGTCCAGTTGCACAAGGTCAATCTGACTTAATGATGACTGCGATCTATTTAATGCTATTGGTGGTTATTCCATCAGTCGTAATGGCATTATGGTTTGGTTGGAAATATCGCGCGTCGAATAAAGATGCAGACTATAAACCTACATGGGCACACTCTACTGCAATTGAAATTGTAGTTTGGGGTATTCCTGTCATTATTATTGGTATTCTGGCTTGGTTAACTTGGTGGGGTTCACACAAGTATGACCCTTACCGCCCGCTCGAATCTGATAAAGCACCTGTAAATATTCAAGTCATTGCAGAACAGTTTAAATGGATCTTCATTTACCCTGATCTTAACATTGCTACGGTTAACGAAATTCGTTTCCCTGAAAAAACTCCAGTTGCACTTAAAATTACCTCTAACTTCACGATGAACTCTTTCTTCATCCCTGCGTTAGGCGGTCAAATTTATGCAATGGCAGGCATGCAAACGCACTTGAATTTGTTAGCAGATGGAACTAGCCCAGCTGAAGGCTACCGCGGTTTCTCTTCAAACTATTCAGGCTACGGCTTCTCGCAAATGCGCTTCCGTGCTCACTCTGTAACTGACGCTCAATTCGCTGAATGGGTTGCTGCAGTTAAAGCAGGTAACGGTACAAGCATTAATCCTAAAGCTGTACAAAAAACAATTTTAGATCAGGCTGAATTTGAGTCTTTACGTGACGGTAACCGTGGTAAACACCAAATTGAAGTTTTGATTTCAAAAGCAAAAACTCCTGAAGAGAAGGCTGCTGCTGAGGCAATGAAGCCTTATCCAACTAAGCCACACCCTGTGACTTACTACTCTTCTGTAGAGGAAGGCTTGTTTAAGTCAGTCATCAGCAAATATATGAGCAACTATCACGGTGCTGATCACTCAGCGACTGCGGGTGCTCACGGGGCTGCTTCATCTGAAGCACATGCCGCTGTTGAACCTGCTTCATCAGTTGTAGGGGAATAAGACATGAGCTTCTTAGGTAAGTTAGGTCCGGACGTTATTCCGCACGATCCAATTGTACTGGTCACAGTTGCAATGATGATCTTAGGTGGTATCGCAGTTGTTGCTGGTATTACCTACTTTAAAAAATGGGGCTACTTGTGGAACGAATGGTTCACATCAGTCGACCATAAAAAAATTGGTATCATGTATCTTTTCGTATCGATCATCATGCTTTTGCGTGGTTTCGCCGATGCGATTATGATGCGTCTTCAACTGTTCCTTGCAAAAGGTGGCGGTGAAGGTTATTTACACCCAGAGCACTACGATCAGATCTTCACCGCACACGGTGTCATCATGATCTTCTTCGTAGCAATGGGTCTAGTTGTTGGCTTAATGAACATCTCTGTACCACTTCAAATTGGTGCACGTGACGTTGCCTTCCCATTATTAAACTCTCTAAGCTTCTGGCTATTTGCTGGTGCTGCAGGCTTAATGATGGCATCTCTTGCAATTGGTGAATTCGCTGCAACAGGTTGGATGGCTTATCCTCCTCTTTCAGGTATCGAATACTCTCCAGGCGTGGGTGTGGACTACTATATCTGGGCACTTCAGATTTCAGGTTTAGGTACGCTATTAACGGGTGTTAACTTCTTCGTTACCATCATTAAAATGCGCGCGCCTGGTATGTCACTTATGGACATGCCGATCTTTACTTGGACATCTTTGTGTACAGCTGTATTGATCATTGCGTCATTCCCAGTGTTAACAGCAACAATTGCGATGTTAACGCTTGACCGTTACTTCGGTTTCCACTTCTTTACAAATGACATGGGTGGTAGCCCAATGTTGTATGTAAACTTGATTTGGACATGGGGTCACCCAGAAGTTTACATCTTAGTATTACCAGCATTTGGTATTTACTCTGAAGTTGTATCAACGTTCTCTCGTAAAACGTTGTTCGGTTACAAATCAATGGTGTATGCAACAATTGCGATCACAGTACTTGCGTTCGTAGTATGGCTTCACCACTTCTTCACCATGGGTGCTGGTGCGAACGTGAATGCGTTCTTTGGTATCATGACCATGGTTATTGCGATTCCTACAGGTGTGAAAATCTTCTCTTGGTTATTCACAATGTATAAGGGTCGTATCACCTTCACTACTCCTATGTTATGGACGCTTGGCTTCCTTGTAACATTCGGTATTGGCGGTTTAACTGGTGTATTAATGGCGGTTCCACCTGCGGACTTCCTTGTACACAACTCATTGTTCTTGATTGCTCACTTCCATAACGTAATTATCGGTGGTGTGGTGTTTGGTATGTTTGCCGGCATCATTTTCTACTGGCCGAAAATGTTTGGTTGGAAGCTCAATGAAGCATGGGGTAAAGCTGCGTTCTGGTTCTGGTTCTTCGGTTTCTACTTTGCATTCATGCCACTTTATATCCTTGGTTTCATGGGTATGACTCGTCGTTTGAATACATATGACAACCCTGAATGGGATCCGTACATTGCTATTGCATTCTTCGGTTCTGTGTTAGTCGCGATTGGTATTGCATGTTTCGTTATGCAGATTGTTGTTGGTTACTTACAACGCAACGACAACCTCGACCTTACAGGCGATCCATGGGATGGTCGTACACTTGAATGGGCGACTTCGTCTCCTGCTCCGTTCTACAACTTTGCTCACCTTCCAACAATCAATGGTATTGATACATTCTGGAATGACAAAGAGAATGGCGTAGCGTATGCGAAACCTACTTCATACGAAGACATTCATATGCCAACGAATCGTGCTGCTGGTGTTGTGATTGCCATGTTCATTACTGTTATGGGCTTTGGTTTAATCTGGCATATCTGGTGGTTAGTTGTTGTGATGTTCATCGCTTCTATTATCAGCTTCATCGCGTCTTCGTTCACGAAGAAAGTGGACTACTATGTTCCTGCTGCTGAAGTTGAGCGTATTGAAAATGAACGTTACGCGATTCTTGAAAAACATTTGAAGAAGGACTAAGACAATGGCTGACGTACTTCATCACGAAAACCACGGACACGATGAGCATCATCACCACGATGATACTGACATCACCGTCTTTGGTTTTTGGACTTATTTGATGAGTGACTTGATTCTATTCGGTACACTCTTCATTGCATTCGCTGTTTTAAGTAGCCATGTGCCTATGGGCACACCAAGTGCAAAAGAATTATTCGGTGAATCTTTAGGTTTCGTTTTAACTGAAACTTTCGCCCTCTTGATCTCTTCTGTAACTTTTGGTTTTGCGGTTCTTGCTGCATACAAAAAGAACGTCAACCAAGTTTTAACTTGGTTAGCGATCACTTGGTTATTCGGTGCTTCATTCATCGGGATGGAACTATATGAGTTTAATCACTTAGTTCATGCTGGCCACGGTCCAAGCGTAAGTGCGTTTTTATCGTCGTTCTTTACTTTAGTAGGTACGCACGGTATTCACGTAACTTCAGGTTTGGTATGGATGATCATTTTGATGATTCAGATCAAGAAAAATGGTTTGACTCTTCCAAACACTCGTCGTCTTGCTTGCCTAAGCTTGTTCTGGCACTTCCTTGACATCGTTTGGATCTGTGTATTCAGCGTAGTTTACTTGATGGGAGTTCTATAATGAGTCACGATCATAACTCAGCTGGTGCTTCACACGGTAACACCAAGCAATACACGATCGGCTTTATCCTTTCAGTTATCCTGACCGTAATTCCATTCGGTATGGTAATGGCTGGTGGTTTTGGTCGCGGTATTGTTATGGCGGTTATCGCAATTACAGCGGTTGCTCAGGTTCTAGTTCAATTAGTTTACTTCTTGCACATGAACTCATCTTCAGAGCAACGTTGGAACGTGATTGCATTTATCTATACAGTACTTTGTATTGCTGTACTTCTAGTCGGCTCTGTATGGATTATGAACTACTTACACTACAACATGATGATCTAAACTGATCGTCATGTTGAAAAAGTATTTATTCCTGACTAAACCAGGAATTCTCTTTGGTAACTTCGTTACCACTCTGGGCGGCTTCTTTTTAGCCGCTCAGGGGTCTGTAGATTTCCTCCTCCTTCTCATCACCCTACTCGGTACAACACTGGTTGTTGCTTCTGGCTGTGTCGTCAATAACGTCATTGATCAAGATATTGATCAAAAGATGGAACGGACGATGAACCGTGCATTAGTTAAAAAAGCCATCAGTCCTTCCGTTGCTTTGGCATTTTCTGCTGCGCTTGGAATATTAGGTTTCGCCCTACTCTGGTTCTTTGTTAATGCTTATGCCTTTGGCTTTGCTGTACTTGGTTTTGTGGTTTATGTGATTTTTTATAGTCTATGGAGCAAACGCACATCCATTCACCAAACCGTGATTGGAAGTATTTCTGGTGCTAGTCCACCAGTGATCGGCTATACAGCTGTGACCAATGAATTTGATGTTGCCGCATTGTTGCTTTTCTTAGCATACGCACTTTGGCAAATGCCTCATTCATGGGGAATTGCGGTATACCGCTTTGACGACTATAAAAATGCAGGCATTCCAATTTTACCTGTAGCACGTTCAATTTTCCGCACGAAAGTTGAAAGCTTGATTTATGTCTTGCTGTTTGCTGCGGTGTTAAATGGTTTGTATTGTTTTGGCTATACCAATATGTTTTTTCTTATCACCTTTAACGCACTCTGTGCTTATTGGGTATATTTATCAATCATTGGTTTTAAAGCTGAAAATGATCAGGTTTGGGCAAAACGCTATTTCTTATATTCAGTGATTTTAATTACTGCATTAAGTTTTAGTTTTAGTTTTAGCTATGTCTCACCTGCTCCACATTTGCCGCTGTTTTAAAAAGATAGAGTTCTCTCTATCTTTTTTTTATTTCAACTTATTCAATATTTAAGTCTAGTCTTTAAATTGTTACCATAGCAGACACAACAATAACTCATGCTCTGTAATGAAAATGCCATCACAATTTTTTAAAAAATCTATTTTTATTAGTCTATTCCCTATCACTCTTGCTTATAGCACGCACAGTTTTTCTGGTTTTGATGTTACTTGCTACCCATCGACCAACATTCAAACCAATGCCTATACAGCCTGTGACAATTTGCCTGCGCTCACGCCCGCCAATGACAATCAAACCAATATGCTCCTACTCCTGAGCGACATGGGCTTGGCCAAATTGAATTTTAATCAGCCAAATAGTCCGCTTTGGGAAACTGAATATAGCAACGTACCATTTGCGGCTAAAACATTGTTTGAAAGCGCAACCAATAAACGACCGAATGCCCGATTAAAACCAAACAATCAAAAGACTCCTTACCAAGAACATTGCAGTAGTCTAGACAATGGTGCGGATCAATTTACCCAACAGGTGAAAGCCGACCAAAATCTCAGCAAAGTGGAAAAAGATTTACTGATTCAAGAAAGACAAAATATCTCGGCCTGTGACCGTGATCTTGCCCTCATCCAAGTCAATCCGAACTGGTCTATACAAGCACGTCAGTATGCGTCTTATTTAAATGCAACCATTGCCTTTTATAATAGTAACTTTTCCACAGCTACTAAAATTTACTCAGTATTAACTACGGTTGATCAGTCTTGGATCAAAGAAACATCGCAATATATGTTGATCCGTAGCAGCCTCAATGAAAGCTATCAGTCGGGTATCGGTGAATATGGTGATTTAAAAATCGATAAAGTAAATCAGACTTTACTCAAAAATACCTATGAGCATATCACTACCTACTTCAAACGCTTCCCTGAGGGAAAATATGCGGCAAGCGCACGCGGTTTACTACGTCGTTGTTATTGGCTGAGTGGAAATACCGAACTCCTGACCAGCGAACTCGCATGGCAAATCAATCATCCCGATTCCAAATACTATAATTTAGAGCTCGATAATCTAGTCTTTGAAATAGATCGCCATGTTTTTCAAAGCCGCTCATTCAATCCAAAAAATCTAAAAGATCCCTTCTTTCTGACCATTTCAGATTTAATGCAAATGCGTCAGGCAACCTCAGCAGAAGATAAAGTCTTAAGCTGGTCTGAACTCAACAACCAAAAAACACTATTTAAGAGTCAGCCAGAACTGTTCCAATACCTACAAGCCAATCACTTATTCTTTGTGCAGAAAAAACCAGCCGAAGCTTTAAAATATTTGCCAGAACATTCCTCTAATGCAATCAAGAGTTACCTTCAACTCAGTCAAATCTTGTTAAAAGGTCGTATTTTAGAAAAACTCGGACAAACTCAAAATGCACAACAGTATTGGGAAGGTTGGCTGAGTCAATCAAAATCCATTGAACAGCGTGGCTTATTTGAGCTAATGTTGTATCCACATTATGCTCAGCAGCAAAGCGCAAACGTATTCATCGGTTCAGATGCTAAAATCAAACAAGCTGCATTGCAAAAAAGCTTTATTGAAAATAAAGCCAATGAAAAAAGCTTAATGCAAATTGTACAGAGTAAAGCATCAAATTCAGATCAAAAAAATTTAGCTTTATATAAAACTTTGCAAAAATCATTGGTACATCAAAACTTTAAACTGTTTAATCAAGCCTTTGTACTGCTACCACAAGATGCCGCGAAATATAAATATGACTCAGAAACATATACAAACTATAAAAATCAACCACCCTTCAGTGATTTCATTTGGGCAGGAACAAAAATCACGCCACAGATTCAATGCCCTGACTTATTCAGTCTGACTCAGAAACTTGAAAATTCACCTCAAGATTTAAAGCTCCGACTTTGTTTGGGCGAATATGCACGCTCGACTCAAGGCTACAACATAAGCTATGTCACCGCTTTAGAAAAAGAAACTTCCAGCTTCCAAGGTGCAATTTTTGCCCGTGGTCAAGTGTATAAGGACATCATCAAATCCAGTTCTGTACCTGATTTAAAAGCGTATGCGCTTTATCGCTCAATCATGTGTTATTCACCAAGCGGGATGAATGACTGTCAGGATGCAGAGGTTGAAAAATCTACCCGTAAACAATGGTTCGACCACATTAAACGCGACTATCCAAGTACCTCTTGGGCACAATCTTTAAAGTATTACTGGTAAGACTATATGTTGAAGCAGATTTTTTCCGTTGTTATGACGCTGATCTGTATGCTCAGCATCATGGCTTGTCAGCCGAGTCAGTTAGCTTCAACATCTGGTCAGGTAAATGCCGAAGACTATGATGCATTTTGGATTTGGGGCAATATTTCATCTACCCCTTACCTAAATGCGGCTAAAGAACTTTATATTTTACAAGGTGAAATCCGTTTAGATTCCCAAACACATCACTCTAAGCTCATACCGCAAGGCGTAAGCGTCTTAACAATTCCTCAGCAAAAGGTGTGGCTGGTTTTTCGTAATTATCATTTAGACTGGCAAGGCCAAGAGCTTACACAAATTTTAAAACGCGTTCAGCAATGGGAAAATGCAGGGAATCATATTCAAGGCATACAAATTGATTCCGATGCCAAAACCAGACATATCCACCAATATGCCCTATTCTTAAGTCAATTAAGAAAACAATTACCGCAGCACTATCAACTCAGTATCACTGGTTTAATGGACTGGACCAATGTGACAAACCAAGAGACTTTAAACCTCCTGAATAACACCATCGATGAGTTGGTCATTCAAACTTATCAAAGTTCAACCACCATACCCAACTATGCAGCTTATCTAAAAAAAGTTTCAGCACTAAAACTGCCTTATAAAATTGGCATTGTTCAATATGGTGAGTGGCATAGACCGCCCAAGCTTGAAAATGATCCGAACTTTAAAGGCTATGTCGTCTTCCTTTTACGCTCAAAACCTCAAAATAATTAGGGCTTTTTAAGAGAAGTTCTTGAATTTGGCGAGCAAAGTCTCTAAAATTCCCCCTTCGCATCTAATGCGACACAACCTAGGTTGTGACTCCTTGCTTCTAACAACTTTTTTGTTAGGGGCTGTTTAAACCGTAAGGAGCTGACAATGCGTCATTACGAAATCGTACTTTTAGTACACCCTGATCAAAGCGATCAAGTCGTTGGTATGGTAGAACGCTACCTAACTCACATCAAAGAAGCTGAAGGTCAAATCCACCGTCTTGAAGACTGGGGCCGTCGTCAATTGGCTTACCCAATCAACAAGATCCACAAAGCTCACTACATTCTTATGAATGTTGAGTGTGGTCAAACTACTCTTGATGAGTTAGAAGAATTGTTCCGTTACAACGATGCAATTATTCGTAGCCTTATCATCCGTCGTGAGAACGCTATCACTGAAGAGTCACTATTGGCTAAGAGTGCTGAAGAAAAACGTGCGCGTAAAGCTCAACGTGAAGAAGCACAACACGCTCAAGACTCTGCTGAAGCATAAGGAGAACATCAATGGCACGTTTTTACCGTCGTCGCAAGTTCTGCCGCTTTACAGCTGAGAACGTTACGTACATCGACTACAAAGATATCGACACTTTAAAACAGTACATCACTGAAAACGGCAAGATTGTTCCTAGCCGTATTACAGGTACTAAAGCTCGTTACCAACGTCAATTAGCGCTTGCTATTAAACAAGCTCGCTACTTGTCTTTGATCCCTTACACTGACAATCATAAGTGAGGTTGAGCTGTGGATATTATCTTATTACAACGCATTAAAAACCTTGGTAAATTAGGCGATAAAGTTTCAGTTAAAGCTGGTTACGGCCGCAACTACCTTATCCCTCAAGGTCAAGCAGTAGCAGCTACTGAAGCTAACACTGCTGCTTTTGAAGCTCGTCGCGCTGAACTTGAGAAAGCTGAAGCTGATGTTTTAGCTGCTGCTCAAGCACGTGCTAGCCAATTAGACGAAGTTAACATCGTAATCACTGCGAAAGCTGGTGACGAAGGTAAACTATTCGGTTCTATCGGTACTCGTGATATCGCTGACGCGTTAACAAATGCTGGTCTTGAAGTTGACCGTGCAGAAGTTCGTTTACCGAACGGTGCACTTCGTCACACTGGCGAATTCAACATCGCAATCCAATTGCACCATGATGTTGTTGCTGAAGTTCTCGTTACTATCGTATCTGAGTAATTTCTTGCAAAAAAAAGAGCATGCTTTTGCATGCTCTTTTTTTATCTCTATGAAAAAGTAGTTTCTTCGCTCAGCTTAAAACTTCATCAGCCTGCCCCTCAAAATGCCAAATTTGAATATTATGGGTTTTATCCATAAGCCTTGAATTCAGCACACAGCAGCTGCATTTTTTGATAAAGTGCATACAGTTAAATGGCTGTAATTTTTTCCAAATTTACAGTGAAATTTATCTTAAGTTATCCCTCTTACTGTATTAAAAATCAGGGCGTTATATGTCACAGGCGAATGCCACTGCTCAAAAGAGCTCATCGAAACAAGACAATAAACCAAATGAGTCAGGGCAACTGAAAGAATTCCGTACACCTCCGCATAACTTAGCATTGGAACAAGCTGTACTTGCCGCTTTAATGACGGTTGCTGAATCCTTTGAACAAGTTGGCGATGTACTGACTGAAAATGACTTTTATGCGACGCGCCATAAATATATTTTTCGCGCCATTGCGCAACTCTCCAAAGACAGCTCACCCTATGATGCGGTTTTAGTTCATGACTGGCTCACCACACAAAACCTACTCGATGCGGTTGGTGGTGAAGAGTACCTGATGCAATTGATGGCAGACTCCCCGTCTAGTTTCTATAACATGGAAACTTATGCTACTAAGATCAAAGAATTTTCGACTTTGCGCAGTATGATTAAGGTCAGCTCTGAAATTTTACAAAATGCCTATGACACCAAAGGTCGTAACGTCAGTGAAATTTTAGATTTGGCCGAAACCAATATTTTCTCTTTGGCAGAACAACACAATAACAACGCCAAAGCTCAAGGGCCTAAAGCCATCAATACAGTTGTGGCCGATGTCTTTGATAAGCTAAATGAATTATCACAAATGGAAGGCAGCATTACAGGCTTAACCACAGGCTTTCTTGAACTCGACAATAAAACCTCGGGCATGCAAGCAGGTGATTTGATTATTGTTGCAGCGCGTCCATCGATGGGTAAAACCACCTTTGCCATGAATTTGGTTGAAAGCGTGCTGTTTAATAATGACCTACCTGCCTTGGTTTACTCCATGGAGATGCCAGCCGACTCCATCGCTATGCGTTTGATCTCCTCTTACGGGAAAGTCCATCAGGGCCATTTACGTTCGGGTAAACTCGATGGCGATGAATGGTCAAAAGTTACGGGCACCATTTTGCAACTGCAAGAGAAAAAGCTCTATATCGATGACTCTTCTGCTCTTCCACCTACAGAAGTTCGTGCTCGCGCACGTCGTATTGCCAAACAGCACGATGGCAAACTCGGCTGCATCATGGTCGATTACTTACAGCTGATGAAAGTACCAGGCATGGGTGATAACCGTGTAGGTGAGATTTCGGAAATTTCACGAAGCTTAAAAGCTCTTGCCAAGGAAATGATGTGCCCTGTGATTGCACTATCGCAGCTTAACCGTTCCCTCGAGAACCGTCCAAACAAACGTCCCGTGATGTCAGACTTACGTGAATCGGGTGCGATCGAGCAGGACGCCGACTTAATCATGTTTATTTACCGTGACGAGGTCTATAACAAAGAGTCCAAAGAAGCGGGCACCGCTGAAATTATTATTGGTAAACAGCGTAACGGTCCTATTGGTACCGTTCGACTTGCTTTTGAAGGCCAATATACCCGCTTTAGTAACTTATCCCCTGAGTTTTATGCTCAGTACGATGATGAGGAATAATTAAAGCCTCATCGTCGCCCTTCCATGACCCTGTAGGAGTAATTAGGGTGCGTCAAGCAACAGTTTATATTGATAGCCAAGCGCTGCAATATAATTTAAACCGTGTCAAACAACTTGCCCCAAACGCGAAAATCGTCAGCATGGTCAAAGCCAATGCTTATGGACACGGAGTCAAAGACTGTTTAGCAGCCTTAAGAGAAACCGATGCCTTTGGCGTCGCCTGTTTACAAGAAGCATTAGAGATTCGTGAACTCGGCTTTAAACAGCCGATTACCCTAATTGAAGGTGTTTTCTCAGCAGATGAAATGCAAACCGTCATTGAGCAAAATATCGAGTGTGTGGTTCATCAGCAACAGCAAGTCGATTGGTTAATCGCACATAAAACCGCGTATATCGCACAAAAGCTTAAAGTATGGGTCAAACTCAATAGCGGTATGAACCGTTTAGGCTTTAAAGTTGCCGAAATCATTGATGTTATCAACACTTTAAAAGCAGAAGGCTTTACATGTGTCCTAGCAATGCACTTTGCCAATGCCGATGCGGATCACCCACTCAATGAGCAGCAACGTGCGCAATTCCTACACATCAAAGAAGCGTGCTCACCAATTCTAGCCTCATGTTGTAACTCAGCTGCTATTTTTAAATGGCCTGAACTTAATTTTGATTTTGTTCGTCCCGGCATCATGCTTTACGGTGCATCACCTTTTGCCGATAAAAATGCACACGACTTAGACTTAAAGCCAGTTATGACTTTCACGGCGGAAATTATTGCATTAAATACCATTCAAGCAGGTGAAGGTGTCGGCTATGGTTCGCATTTTGTCGCGAACCAAGAAACTGAACTGGCCATTGTTTCGATTGGTTATGGTGATGGCTATCCACGTGCATTTCCAAAGCAAAACTATGTTGCTATAAATGGTCAAGCAGTAGCTGTTGTGGGCCGAGTTGCGATGGACATGATTGCGATCGATGTGACTGGTTTAAACGCCAAACTCTGTACAAAGGTTGAGCTCTGGGGTGAAAACCGCTTAGTTGACGATGTTGCAGAAGCCAATGGAACTATTGGTTATGAACTACTTTGTCGGTTAAGCAATCGCCCTACACGTAAGCAAATCTAACAAAAAAGCCCAAGTTCTACTTGGGCTTTTTTCAACACAAACTCTCATCGGGCTGGGCATCGTAAAGGTCTTGTAACAACTGATCAATTTATTGCTGACTCATACTCTGCGGTTCAAATTTTGCAAAACCCATCTCACGCATTTTGGTATGTACACTACTCATACGTTGCACATACTTCATGCCCCAAGCTCTAAAATGTGCCGCGTGAATGGTTTTCGCCTCAAAGACTTTGATATCTTTATGTCTATGGTCTTTTAATAATTTCGACATTAATAATTCTAAAGCAGCTTCATCCCCTTCTAAGCACTGGAAATAATGCTGATCTGCATAATAAAGAACGCCTGAAATATTATGCACTGCATTAAAATCACGTGCTTCGCTTAAAATGTCTCGAACATCTTGAAGAAGCTGTACATGATCCGAAGTTGAAGTACTTGCATAGCAAATTTGCCGCATAGACTTCCCCAATTTATTGATTTCATTATTTTTAGCATTTAGCATGTTTATACTAAATAGTCATCCGTCGGCTTTGCCAATTCTTGCAATCCTTTTCTTAAAGTATCTGACCATTGTTTACTGATGCTTGAAAAATACGGATCTTCTTCATCAATCCGCTTACCCACTGGAATATGTAAACTGTCTCTTGTATACACCAAAGCATCTAAGGGCAAACCGACAGAAACATTGGAGCGTAAGGTTGAATCAAAAGAAATCAAACTACACTTCACTGCTTCATCTAAGGGCATGTCATACCGTAATGCACGATCTAGAATCGGCTTGCCATATTTACTTTCACCAATTTGAAAATACGGCGTATCTTTGGTCGCACAAATAAAATTGCCCTGCGGGTAGATATTGTAAAGTTGCATTTCAGCCCCTTTAATTTGCCCACCGACCAATAAGCTACAGTAGTAATTACTTTGTTCTTGTGTGTCTGGTGCCATATCCGCCAAGACTTTTTTCAAAGTATGCCCGACCAACTCAGCCGCTTCGAACATAGTATTAACACTATATAAATTCGGTTCTTGGCTTAACTCCAGATGATTTTTTAAATGTCCAATCACTGCTTGAGTTGTTGCTAAGTTTCCTGAGGTTTGAATCGCAATAAAACGCTCACCCTCTACACCAAAGGTATACAGTTTCCTAAACACGGATATATGGTCTACACCGGCATTCGTACGCGTATCACTTATAAAAACCAAACCATCTTGCAGACGAAGTGCACAACAATAGGTCATAGAACATCCTTTTTCAGCTAAACCTTAACAACTTAAAACTTGTACCATGGAATGCATCGATTCCACCCCACCTTTTTCACGTACGCCACGAACGGGAGCCACATCCCAATAATCGCGCCCAATAGCTACATAGATATGTGACTGTGGTTTGAACAATTGATTACTGGTATCAAAACAATACCATGCATCATCAATATACACCTCGGCCCACGCGTGACTGGCGAGGTGTGAAGTTTCAGGCACATGCAAATACCCCGATACATAACGTACCGGTAAGCCAAGATGCTTACACATGGCAATAAAAACATGACTATGGTCCTGACATACGCCTTGCTGCCCATTGAATGCATCGATTGCCGAAGTTAGCACCGAGGTTTCGGCAGGTACATAAGGAATATGCGCTAAAACTGCTTCTGACAGTTTCATCAAATTTTCCCGATTCAACTCAGGCACATACTGATGTGCAAATGCCTTCATTTCAGCATTGCACTGGGTATTGAGCGTCGGCTGTAAAAATAAATTGGGATTCAGTCGATCTTGGATGCCATGTTCTGCCAAGCTATTAATTTCAACAATGCCCTGCGCCATTATGGTCAGCTGTTGATAGGCTTCACGTTGCGAACTGGTAATCCAAATATTTTGGAAGGCATCCCGTTTTTCTTCACGCTCCCCCGGTACACTCACATGCCAATGACATACCTTTTGGTGTGAATTATTCGTGGGTGTCATTTTGATATATTGAATGCTATTCAGCGCCAATTCACTATATTGATAATGCGTTTGGTGATTGATCATAAGTTTCATACATCAACCTCAAACAATTGTTGAATATAATCACTAAAATGATAAAAATTCATCGCATCAGGTTGTGATTTGAGCTCTAGCCAAGCCTGTGCCAAATTTAGCCAGCCCATTTCTTTTAACAACATGACGATGTTTTCTATTTCAACTAAAGTATTTTGTGCATCTTGTTTCAGACGAATTTGACGGTCGAGCTGCTCAATCATTTGCCCCAAACTAAAGAATAAAAAGACATCACTGACTTCAGACTCAAGTACATCCTGACACTCTCCAACCACATCACAAATGTAGGCGGTGTTTTCAGTGGCATTTTTGATAAATTGATTCAGTTCTGCATAGGCCTTTGCAGATAAAATCCCACGCAAGTCTTGAACATTACTCTTGGCGCTTTGAAATTGCTGGTTAAATGAAGCAGGATTGTTTGGGTTTAAAATCAGCTCATTCAGTGAGCACGCATCAAAAGCAGGCAAACAAAATGCATGCGCATAGTCCATTGCAGGCTGGTCTTGGGTAAAAGGAAACTGAGCACACAAATATTGAGTACGTGTTAAATAACGCCCTAACCAAAAAATATTTTCAGCATTGGTACTTAATAAAATCATAGTTCTACCCTCATATTTGTTTATTTTATGAATGTAAGTTTTCCACGACCCAAGTGTCTTTAATTCCTCCTCCTTGGGATGAGTTGACCACCAACGAACCTTCTTTCATCGCAACACGTGTTAAACCACCAGGGACAATTTCGGTACGATACGGTGAACTGAGTACAAACGGTCTAAGGTCAATATGACGCTCAGACACACCCGATTCAGTCATGGTTGGACTGACTGAAAGCTCTAAAGTGGGCTGGGCAATATATAAATGCGGCGTCGCCATGAGCTTATCTCTAAATTGCTCAATTTGGCTTTTACAGGCTTGCGGTCCAATCAGCATACCATACCCACCCGAACCTTGCGCCTCTTTGATCACTAACTGCTCAAGGTTCTCTAGTACATAAGCCAAATCTTGCTTGTTACGGCATTGATATGTCGGAACATTTTTTAAGATAGGTTTTTCACCTAAATAAAACTGAATCATTTTATCGACATAAGGATAAATCGATTTATCATCCGCAACCCCTGTGCCTGGTGCATTCGCAATAACCACGTTATGACTCAAATAAGCCGACATTAACCCTGCGACACCTAAAGTGCTATTCGGCATAAAGCACAGCGGATCAAGGTATGCATCATCCAAACGGCGGTAAATTACATCTACTCGTTGACGGCCACGAATGGTTTTGACATAGACCTTATCATGTTCTACAAACAAATCGCGCGATGTCACCAAAGGCACATCCATTTCACGGGCTAAAAAAGCATGTTCATAATAGGCACTATTAAAACGTCCCGGTGTCAACACCACGATGAAAGGCTGATCGACATAAGCATTTTCAGCCAAGATTTGTTTGAGTAATTGTGGGTATTGTTCTATGCCTAAAATATGGTTCTTCTGCATCAAATCAGGCATAAGTTTTTCACTAATCTTACGACTTTCAAGCATATAAGACACGCCCGACGGCGTTCTTAAATTATCTTCAAGTACATAAAACTCACCCTGCCCATCCCGGATAATATCAATTCCACTAATTTGGCTATAAATCTGACCTTTTAAACGGCGCTCATACATATGCGGTTGATAAGCCTCATGCGTCAACACTTGCAGTTCTGGAATAATTTTCGCTTTGAGAATGTCTTGTTGATGGTAAATATCATGTAAAAATAGATTTAAAGCTCGCACACGTTGTGCAGAGCCAAGGGAGATTTTATTCCATTGTTGTTTGGCAATCACACGTGGAATTAAATCATAAGGAATGGTGCGCTCAATGCCCTCAGATTCACCATATACAGTAAACGTAATACCTTCATATAAAAAATGCTGTTTGGCAATTTGGTTCAGTTCTTCGAGTTCTTCTACACTATGCTGTGACAACCAGTGCTCAATACGCGTACAAACCTCACCCGACATCGCTTGGTCATCTGTCATTTCATTAAAGAAATTCGAGGTCATTTGATGAAACAATCCAACAGACTGGCTCGATAGACGATCATGAGAGTGAATCGGATTTAATACAGGAGAGTTAAGCTTATATCCGTCCAACATCGTATTTACATTTGTATCTTTATCTTCTTTAAACATACAAACCTCTCAATTGTTATCGATATGTAACCCATACGTAGCAATATCTATGCCATGGATTTCTAAAGATGCTTTGTTTATTAATCGATAAAAAACGCATTGCTTCAATTCTATTTCGCATTAAGTTGTGTCAAAAAATATAACTGAAAAATTTCAAGCAAAGCTTGCTTAAACGAATGAGTTTTCTTATTGTGTTCACATTCAAGTAAGTAATTTCGACTCCTATATTTTATTAAACTATGCCTATACAAGAAAAAGAAACGTCCAATAGTCTCTATCGCCAATGGCAAATTTTGTCTCGTCTTTCCACTGGAAAATGGATGGGAACTCGAGAGCTGCAAGAGATTTTACAACGTGAAGGCATCGATATTACTTTGCGAACCATTCAACGTGATTTAAATCAAATCTCTCAACGCTTTCCGATTGAAAACAATGGCGCTGTACCTCAAGGTTGGCGTTGGCGTTCTGATGCCCCGATTCAAAGCTTACCGCACATGACCAGCTCTCAGGCGGTGACGTTTATGATGGTTGAAGAACACCTTAAACATCTTCTTCCTCCCAGCTTAATTGAAGAAATGAACCCGTGGTTTGACTTAGCACGTCGTAGCCTCTCTACTCAAAACAATGTGCGCCAATGGATTAACCGCGTACGCATTGTCCCTGCGACACAACCGCTGATTCCCCCAATTGTGGAGAAAACAGCACAGCAAGCCATCTATGAAGGACTGCTCCAAGACAAACAACTGGAATGCGTTTATCAAGGTTTAAACCAAGCGGCTGAAGCAAAAACCTATACCCTCAACCCTCTGGCACTGGTTCAAAAAGGTGCAATTATTTATCTGATTTGTACCCGCCACGACAAAACTGATATTCAAACCTTTGCACTGCACCGTTTCAAATCAGCGACGGTTTTAACCACTCGTGCCTTACACCCAGTCAATTTTGATATCGATGAATACATCGAATCGGGTGCATTAGGTTTCCGTGTAGACTTTTCAAAACCTACAGAAACCGTTGCACTTACCCTGACTATGACTGAAATAGATGCACTGTATTTGGAAGAAACCAAACTCAGTACCAATCAGGTTTTAGAATCGCTTGGCAATGGGCAAATCTTGGTTCATGCGACCGTCCCTTTTACCAATCAACTGGTGTGGTGGTTACGTAGTTTTGGGCATAAAATTAGTCACATTGAACCCAAAGAAGTTCGTGATGCAGTTAATCAGACCATCACCGACTAAAATAAAAAAAGCCCCAAGTATTAGGGGCTTTACAGTTTTTTTGGTATTAGATATTTGAATTGCTTGGGTTTGTCGTTTTCATTGCTCATCTTGGTTTAATGCCTCCCCTAAACCAAGATAAGTGCGCTGTTTTTGGTGATTGATACAAACTAGCATTGCCATGCAAGCTCTCCACTGTTAAAACGGATCGATTTCATCGTCATGGTGTTGACCTCATGTTAAGAACGTAAAATCAATTTAAAATATGGCGATACTTTTGTGAAATAACATGATTGGCTATTTTTATCTGTTTTTATCTTAAACAACTCTTTTGCTTTGTTTATCTGCCAAAACAAAAAGCAGACCTTATGGTCAGCAGGCTTATGATTAGCCTTCTGCATTTCCAAATGCCGATCTCAAAAACCGCCCTCATCAGTAATCGTTACAAATCATCCGCGTTTATTTCTTCCAAAATTGCCACTTGCTACGTTTAGGCCGCTTTTCTTCAATACGCACCAATCCCTTGAGGGCTTCATTATTGATTCTGTCATACATTTTTAAATATTCAGGATTCAACTGCTCTCCGATATATTCAGGCGTATACGATGTACAAGGTTTTCGTAATGAGCGCTCATACCATTTTTGTGCAACGTCTAAATCGGCATTAAAATAGAGCCCTTTTTCATACAAATAGCCAATTTTACATTCCGCATATTGGTCTTTCTGATCAGCCGCTTTTTGAATCCAATACACGGCTTCTTCCAAATCTTTCTCAGTGTACATGCCATTTAAATACCAATAACCCACTTGGTACTGTGAAGATGCCTCACCTTTTTGGGCATTCAATAAAAACAGTTTGAAGAATAATTGTTTGGCTTCATCCATATGTAAAAATGAATCAATTTTTCCAATCTGCTCCGAAACTTGTTTAATCGAATAATCACGTGCATTTTTGAGAACATGTTGAGCCTGTTGCAGTGGACTTTCTTCGGTAAAGGATGCGATTAATTGCATTGCTTCTGCCTGCATCTCATCTATCCCAGTGATACGCGCATCCAGTACTACATTTAAATGTTTTCGAGCCAATTCGAAGTCTTGCTCAACACCTCGTCCTTCTAAATACATACGACCCAAACTTAAATCTGCCGCTATGACCTGACCTGCTACTTGTTGATACAGTCCAATTGCCATATCTAAATCAAGTGGTACACCTAAACCATGCTCATACTTATCCGCTAAATTATTGATCGCAACGGGATTACCCAGATCAGCAGACTTTTGATACCAATAGACACATTGCTCGTAGTCTTGTTGAGTCCCAATACCATCTTGATACATCCAGCCTAAATGATAATAAGCATTTGCCAAAACACCTTTTTCAGTTTCGGGCGCTTGTGACGAGATTCGATGATACAGATAAAATGCTCGTGCCGAATTAATCACATGTTCGCTCACCACGCCATAATTTGGATAAACTGAATTGACCAAGAAACACGTTAACCAGCCAAAACGATAATAAGCCGCCAACCCCAATGTGGCTGCCCAACAACCCTGTTCGGAGGACTGTTCCAAGAGCTGCAAACTTTTTTGTAAATCTTGTTCGGTGCCATGACTTCGTGCATAGCATCCCGCCAACTGATATAGCGCTATGCTATCCTTTTTGGACGCGGCTTCTCGATACCAGTTAAAGCTTCCTTCTAGACTTTTTTGTAAAATTCCGCCTATGAATAATTGCTGCGCTAACTGACACATCGCAGGGGTATAACCCGACTGAGCAGATTGACGTAGTAAATCAATATAGAGCTGAAACTCACGCTCTTGGTAGGCTTGATCTGCCAAATAATATTGATAAATACCCCGATGTTGCTCGGCTTTACCTCGAATGAGTTGAAGGATTAACGCTCCATGTCCTGTTTCATGCTCAGAAAAACACTCAATACGTTCAATCAATCCCAAACTTTTAGATACTTGCTCCAAGGGTAAAAACCATCGTGTAATGGTATAGAGTCCCGGAACATCTTGCATTTTCACAATGTCAGAAGATGGCTCAGGATCTTTGGGTCGAACCAAAGCTCTCAGCATCTGCATAGGAGATTCTGCTTCTGGTGGCATTAAATTTACCCCAACCAGTTCTCCATCATTGGTTTTAGCAACCTCCCAAACTTTCATAATGGCTTGATCAAATTGATAAAACTCACTACTTTGATTGAGCCAGATAACCACATCACCCGCGCGAATCTCTTCTCCGCTTTTATAATGTAATGACATAATTCACCTTATTTTTTATTGTATATTTCCCCTGCACAGATTTTACCCAAAAAAAAGCCCGCATAAAGCGGACTTTTTCAATAACTTTCAAATATTAAGCAGATTTTTTCGCTTGTGCATTTTTACGGATCGTAATCATGATCAATTGCACTGCTGCAGGTGTTACCCCCGGAATACGATTTGCTTGAGCCAATGTCTCAGGACGTACATCTTTCAATTTTAAAGTAATTTCACGAGATAAGCCTGAAACGACATCATAATTAAAATCGGCTGGAATTTTAGTTTCTTCCAAACGCTTCATTTGCGCGACATCTTCATGCTGACGGTTAATATAACCTGCATATTTCACCGCGATTTCAATTTGATCGCCCACTTGTGCAGAGACTTCAGAACCTGTGAGCTCCGCAATTTGAGCAAATGAAATATTCGGACGTTTTAACAAATCAATCGCAGAACACTCTTTCGATAAATCTGCACCCGTCATTTCAACAAATTTTTTGCCCATTGGGTTGTTTGGTGCTGCCCAAAGGTGTTGTAAGCGACCAGTTTCTTGTTCAACGGCTTCCATTTTTTCACAGTAAGCAGCCCAACGCTCGTCATCTACCAAGCCCATTTCACGGCCTACTGGGGTTAAACGTTGATCCGCATTGTCTTCACGTAGCATCAAACGATATTCGGCACGTGAAGTAAACATACGGTACGGTTCTTTCGTACCGAGCGTAATCAAGTCATCCACCAATACGCCAATATAGGCTTCATCACGTTTTGGTGTCCATTGCTCTTGATCCCACGCACGACGCGCAGCGTTTAAGCCTGCAAGCAAGCCTTGTGCACCCGCCTCTTCATAACCTGTCGTACCATTGATTTGACCAGCAAAGTACAAGTTATTAATAGCTTTGGTTTCTAAAGTAAATTTCAACGCTTGCGGGTTGAAATAATCGTATTCAATAGCATAGCCCGGACGTAAAATGTGCGCATTTTCCATCCCGCGAATTGAACGAACCAGCTCAAACTGCACATCAAACGGAAGTGAAGTTGAAATACCATTTGGATAAAGCTCATGTGTATCTAGACCTTCAGGCTCTAAGAATACTTGGTGTGAGTCTTTATCGGCAAAACGGTGAATTTTGTCTTCAATGGATGGGCAGTAACGTGGCCCCACACCTTCAATAACACCAGTGTACATCGGTGAACGGTCTAAACCGCCGCGGATGATGTCATGGGTTTTTTCATTGGTATGTGTAATATAACAATTCACTTGTTCAGGGTGCATAGATGCATCACCCATGAATGACATAGTCGGTGATGGGAAATCACCCGGCTGTGGAATCATCACAGAAAAATCAACCGAACGCGCATCAATACGTGGTGGTGTACCGGTCTTTAAACGACCCACCGGCAAATTCAATTCACGTAAACGGTGTGCCAGTGAAATTGAAGGTGGATCACCTGCACGGCCACCGCTTGATTTTTCAAGCCCTACGTGGATTACACCACCTAAGAACGTCCCTGCGGTGAGTACAACTGTTTTCGCATCAAAGCGAATACCCGTTTGAGTTACAACACCCTTTACAGTATCACCCTCAACAATCAGGTCGTCTGCGGCTTGTTGGAAAATATCGAGATTTGCTTGGTTTTCTAAAGTGTCACGAATCGCGGCTTTATAGCGAATACGGTCTGCCTGTGCACGTGTTGCACGAACGGCTGCACCTTTACGTGAGTTTAGGATACGGAACTGAATACCACCTTTATCGGCAGCCAATGCCATTGCACCGCCCAAGGCATCAATTTCACGCACCAAATGCGATTTACCAATACCACCAATTGCTGGATTACAGCTCATCTGCCCTAAAGTCTCAATATTATGAGTTAAGAGTAAAGTCTGTCGCCCCATACGTGCCGCAGCCAATGCTGCTTCTGTACCTGCGTGACCGCCGCCGATAACAATGACATCGTAAACTTTAGGATAATGCATAGTGGTAAAGGAGATTAAAAAATGATAACGAAAGATTATAGCAAATTTTCGATTGTAAGTTGACAGATTCCGTGGAATTTATTGTATATGCGGTGCTGTGCTTACTGCGCCAGCACTAGGTTTATGTAATTTTACTTGCAGAGCAGTAGCAAAAACTCAACAAAGGATGCGTTTTGTTACCTGAAAAGCCTTGCATTAATTTGATCATTTTTTATCCTATAAGTTGATCATACAACAACCAAAGGTAAGCATTATGAATAAGAAGATTCTTTTTTCATCCATTCTCTGCGGTTTATTTTTTTCGCCTTTTGTATCAGCCAACGACAAAGTTGAAAAGGTCTATGATAGTCAACGTTATCAACAAGTCTGTAAAGGCAAGTCACAAGGAACAGCGGTTAGTTTTGCCTATCGAGGCATTATTTGGAATGGTACCTGTGAACCTCAATTTTTCCCAAGCTCAAAAAATGCCAATATTCATGGTGATGAAGCTGAGTTAGCCAGCATTTGCCAAGGCGACTCAAAAGCGACATCAATCAATATCGAAGGTAAAGAAATCAAAGGCAAATGTGCCCTTGGTTTTGTAGCACCTAAACCAAGAATGTAATCAAAACAACTTAAATTTCATGCTGTATTGAGGGTAAAAAATAGTCCATTTTTTACCCTTTTTTCTACCTTGTAAATTATTGAATTCTGTATACACTCAAAAACACAAAAGATAAAAACGAATAAAAAAAGGTATTCCATGGATTCGGAATTGTTTACAGTTTTTTTGCCTTTGACTTTGGCATTAATGATGATGGGTCTTGGTTTACACCTACGCCCAGCTGATTTTTATCGCCTCACACTGCATCCCAAAGTCATTTTCATCGCGTTATTTTCACAGTTGGTTTTATTGGTGGGCATTGCGTTCCTCATTTGCCAATTTTTAAATTTAGCGCCTATTTTCGCGATTGGTTTGATGCTCGTTGCAGCTTCACCAGGTGGGCCAACGTCAAACCTATTGACCTATTTATTTAAAGGTGATGTTGCGCTCAACATTACTCTTACAGCCACGAACTCCATCATTTCAACACTAACCCTGCCTTTTATTATTAATTTTTCACTGATGTACTTTCTACAAACATCACAACCCGTTGACATGCCCGCCATGAAAATGATGAAAGTTTTTTTCATCACTCTACTTCCAGTCAGCATGGGCATGTTTTTACGTTATTACTTTCCAAAACTTGCCGACAGATTAAACCGCCCAATGCGTATTTTATCTGCAAGCTGTCTTCTTTTTATCTTTTTTCTCGCACTGTACTTAGAGCGACATAATTTTGTTGAATATGTGTTTGAGATTGGGCCTGCCGTAGCCTTATTCTGCTTCTGTAGCATGTTTATTGGTTTTTTTGTGCCACATCTTGCCAATATTCCAGAAAAACAAGCGTTGACCTGCTCCTTTGAGATCACCATTCATAACACCGCACTTGCCATTACAGTTGCCCTGTCAGTCTTAGGCAACACTGCCATGGCCATTCCTGCCGGTATTTATTCTATTTTCATGTTTGTATTTGCTGCGTTATTAGGCCTATTAATCTCGCGAAGAAATGACAGTTTATTTTTGAAGAAAGAGACCGTAGCTGAATAATTTCACGGTCATGATTTATATAATTTTAAGGAGAATATGTACCTATGGATTCAGGAATGATAACTATTATGTTACCCCTAGCTCTTGCCATCATCATGATTGGCTTGGGCTTAGAGTTAACCCCAAAAGATTTTGCACGTGTGAGCAAACACCCCAAAGCAGTATTGGTTGCTTTATTTTGTCAGTTGGTACTTCTTGTTGGGATTGCCTTTGTGATTTGCAAAGTGCTCAACTTACCACCACTGCTTGCCGTCGGCTTAATGCTCTTAGCGGCTTCCCCAGGTGGTAGTACTGCAAATTTATTTAGCTATTTGTTCAAAGGTGATATTGCGCTCAATATTACCTTAACCGCGATTAACTCCGTTATTGCAGCGTTTACCTTACCTTTAATTGTCAACTTTGCCATTCAATACTTTATGCAGGATGGACAACACGTCAGTATGCAGTTTAGTAAAATCTTACAGGTTTTCTCGATTATTCTTATCCCCGTCTGTATTGGTATGTTGATTCGCCACTATGCACCCTCTTTTACCAAGAAGCTGAATAAGCCATTGCGTATTTTTTCTGTTGTATTTTTGGTCTTAATCATTGTTGGAGCAATAGCCAAAGAACGCGCACATATTCTGGAATATCTGACTCAGGTCGGTTTAGCCACAGTCATTTTCTGTATTTGTAGTTTAATGATTGGTTATTTTGTACCGAGACTACTGGGCATTAATAGTGCTCAAGCACGGGCCTGTGCCTTTGAAATTGGCATTCATAACAGCACCCTTGCCATGACCATTGCACTCACCGTGATGGCCAGTACGACCATTGCCATGCCCGCAGCGGTCTATTCTATTTTTATGTATATCTTTGCTGCCATCTTTGGCACATTACTCAACCGTTATGCTCCATCGGTTCAAACCAGTACAGAACAAGCCTAGAACAGATGTAGGTCTAAGGATGCTTCGGCATCCTTTTTTATTTTGAGGAATGCTGTCGAACTGCCCCCTGTTCCGCTACAATATTTATTTATACATAAATATTAGGTTATTCCTGTGAAGTGGTTACAAATTCATATTACGGTTGATCAAGCGCAAGTCGATTTTACTGAAACCCTTTTAGAATCTTTGGGTGCAGTCAGTGTCACATTAGATGATGCAGAAAACCAAGACTTACTTGAACCACTTCCAGGTGAAACGCCACTTTGGAATAAAGTCATTGTGACAGGTATTTATGCGCAAGAAGACGATGAAGAAATTGATGTCAATGCATTAGAAACTTTTATTCGCACTCAAATGCCTGATGCACCGATGCGTAGCGAATTTCTTGAAGACCAAGAATGGGAACGCACATGGATGGATGCCTACGAACCAATTCAAATTGCTGACAAATACTGGATCGTTCCTGAATGGATGGAAGCACCAGAACCAGATGCAGTCAACATTAAACTTGATCCAGGCTTAGCGTTTGGCACGGGGAACCATGCCTCTACTTTTCTTTGCCTGCAGTGGTTAGGTAAAACTGATGTTAAAGATAAAATCGTGATCGACTATGGTTGCGGTTCAGGTATTTTAGGTGTTGCTGCTCTACTTCTAGGTGCAAAAAAAGTCTATGCCACAGACATTGACCCTCAAGCAATTTTAGCCACTGAACAAAATGCGGCGCTCAATGGCGTGGCTGAGAACCTTTATGTCGGCTTACCAGACGAGTTCAATTTAGAGCTGGCTGACCAAAAAGCAGATGTATTTGTTGCAAATATTTTGGCAGGCCCGCTTATGATGTTAGCGCCGGAATTCGCAACTTTGGTCAAATCTGAGGGAGAGTTCGCACTTGCAGGTGTAATTGAAGAGCAAGTTTCTGATGTTTCTAGTGTTTATTCTGAGTTTTTTGATATATTAGAGGTCGAGAAACGTGATGAAAACTGGTGCCGAATCTCGGGTAAACGCCACACCCTTTAAATGAACTCTTAATACACTATGAGCGACAAACAAACCTCTTGCCCTAAATGCCTAACCATCTACAAAGTAAGTGTTGCGCAACTCACTGTTGCGCAAGGTATGGTTTGTTGCCCAAAGTGTTCGATGACCTTTAATGCGCTCTCGCATTTAACCACGGGTCATACTTTTGACACAGGTGAGGAAAGATCGTCGAATCAGAATGACATGAGCATGTCTTCAAATTCAGCATTTTCCTCTCCTCGTGTAGACAGCATTCATTTTGATTTATCACAATCTGCTGCGCTTTCAATGTCGACATCAAATTTGCTTGATATTTTCAACCTGAAAGTTGAGCACTCAAACATTGACCTTAAAACCTATTTAAACAATTTAAACTATTTTAGTACCGACCCGATTGGTAACTATCCTGCCATGAATTTGGCAGACAACAATCCAGCGAAACCACAAAAAAGCCCGATGTACTATATGCTTTGGGGTGTGATTAACTTCAGCTTATTGGCATTATTGTGTTTCCAATACCTATGGTTTAATCCACACATCCTCAATAATAGCCCCGCATTAGGTGCAACCTATAATAAAATTTGTCTCGTACTGAACTGTAGCAGCCTACAAGAACGTTACAGTCTGATCAGCATTAATAAATTAAAAGTAAAACGTATAGACAAGCAGAAAACTCAATTTTCAGGTGAACTGATCAATTATCATGATACCAGCCTTCCGCTACCTGATCTTAAGGTCATTTTAAAAGTGGATGGTGAAGTCGATTCAACCTATCAACTGCATGCAAATGAATATTTGATTGATAGCCTGGTTGGAATTAAACGAATTCCTAAAAATAGTCCATTCAAATTCAAATTTAGCCTGCCAGTAAGTCGTAAAAGCTTCAATCATTACAGTTTAGAAATAGTCCAGCCCTAAAATTAAAAAAAAATGTAAAAAAAGTGAAAAAAAATGCAGTTTTCTTGCTCACTTTTTCTTAGACAATGGTATGATACGCGCCACAAAAGCTTAGTGCTGCAATCTCCTCAGTCTTTTAATACAAATAGAACATCAGCAAAAATGCGCGTTATCAAAATATCGCGTATTGAGCAGATTTTTTTGTTTAAAAAAGGTCGGTAACAAATATTTAACTATTGTTACGCTTATATTTCGACCAACTTAGCGATATTGTGGCATGCTAAATGTACAGTTTTAGAACTAGTCGTTTTAGGATCTAAAACGAAGTTCATTTTAATTTTAGACCACTTTATATATGTCACTTTACCCAAGTGATATTTAGATTTTTCGGATTACTTCGCATGAATAGCAAATCTCCTATTTTTACTGCACAGTCTGATGTCGCTCTTCGTATTCACGTAGATCGCGCAGTTCGCCACTATTTTGCACAACTGCAAGGCGAGCAACCATCTCAGGTCTACGACATGGTGCTGGCAGAAATGGAGAAACCTCTTCTATCTGTAGTTTTAGAATATACCCGCGGTAACCAAACACGTGCTGCGGAGATTCTAGGACTTAACCGTGGAACTTTACGTAAAAAGTTAAAAGCTCACGGTTTAATGAGTGAATAAATGATAAAATGCTTGCGGCTTCCGCAGGCATTTTTTTTACCTGCTATTTTTGGCTTTTTGTTTTAATTCTTGATAACTGTGACGAAGATCATGACCATTAAACGCGCTTTAATCTCTGTTTCCGATAAAACTGGCATTGTTGAGTTCGCTCAAAACCTTGTTGCTCTAGGGGTAGAAATTTTATCTACTGGCGGTACATATAAGTTGTTAAAAGACAACAATATCGCTGTAGTCGAAGTTTCAGAGCATACTGGTTTCCCAGAAATGATGGATGGTCGTGTAAAAACGCTACACCCGAAAATTCATGGTGGTATCTTAGCTCGTCGCGGTCTAGACGAAGCTGTGATGGCTGAACACAATATCGATGCGATCGATCTTGTGGTTGTGAACCTTTATCCATTTGCTGCAACAGTCGCTAAACCAAACTGCTCACTTGCGGATGCGATTGAAAATATCGACATCGGCGGTCCAACTATGGTTCGCGCTGCGGCAAAAAACCATGCTTCTGTCGGTATTGTGGTCAATGCTACAGACTATGACACTGTTGTTGCTGAGCTAAAAGCAAATGGTGCTTTGTCTTACGAAACTCGTTTTGACTTAGCCGTTAAAGCATTTGAACATACAGCACAGTATGATGGCATGATTGCTTCTTACCTAGGCGCTCGCGTAGGCAAGGAAGAAGGTCAAGCAGACAAGTTTGCACGTACCTTCAATACACAATTAAATAAAGCTCAAGACTTGCGTTATGGTGAAAACCCGCATCAGTCAGCAGCATTCTATGTAGAAAGCACAGCAACTGAAGCCTCTGTTTCAACAGCGAAACAACTTCAAGGTAAAGAACTTTCTTATAACAACATTGCAGATACAGATGCCGCACTTGAATGTGTGAAATCATTTGCAAAACCTGCTTGTGTCATCGTTAAACACGCAAACCCATGTGGCGTTGCGGTGTCTTTAGATGGTATTCAAGCGGCATATAACTTGGCTTATGCGACAGATCCTGAATCAGCTTTTGGCGGCATCATTGCATTCAACCGTGAATTAGACGTTGCAACTGCACAAGCGATTGTTGACCGTCAGTTTGTGGAAGTGATCATTGCGCCAAGCATTGCTGAAGGCGTACTTGAAGTCACTGGCGCGAAGAAAAATGTTCGTGTTCTCGTTTGTGGTGAATTACCGGCACTTGATGAACGTGCGCCACAACTTGACTATAAACGCGTAAATGGCGGTTTATTGGTTCAAGACCAAGACTTAGGCATGATCACCAAAGATGATCTAAAAGTCGTGACGAAACGTGCACCAACGGATGCTGAAATTGATGACTTAATTTTTGCATGGAAAGTTGCGAAATACGTGAAATCAAATGCCATTGTTTATGCTAAAGGTCGTCAAACCATTGGTGTAGGCGCAGGTCAAATGAGCCGTGTTAACTCAGCGCGTATTGCTGCAATTAAAGCGGAGCATGCAGGCTTAGTGGTTGAAGGTGCTGTAATGGCGTCTGATGCATTCTTCCCATTCCGCGATGGTATTGATAATGCAGCGAAAGCAGGCATTAAATGTATCATCCAACCGGGTGGTTCTATGCGTGATGAAGAAACCATTGCTGCTGCAGACGAAGCAGGTATTGCGATGGTCTTCACGGGCATGCGTCACTTCCGTCATTAATTTACAATAATTCATATTCAAAAATCCCCCTAAATCCCCCTTTTTAAAGGGGGACTTGTCATGAATTAAAGGACTCTTTAAATTCGTGATGCCCCTCCCTTTTCAAAGGGAGGTTGGGAGGGATTAAAAAAGGATAGTAAGATGAACATGTTAGTTTTGGGTAATGGCGGTCGTGAACATGCATTGGCATGGAAAATCGCTCAAGATGAAAAAGTTGCAAAAGTTTTTGTTGCACCAGGTAATGCAGGAACTGCAACAGAAAACAAATGTGAAAATGTTGCACTCAACATTTTAGACAATGTTGCAATTATCGACTTTGCAAAAAACAATGCAGTAGATTTGATTATTGTGGGTCCAGAAGCACCGCTTGTAAATGGTGTAGTTGATGCTTGCCGCGCGGCAGAGCTTCAAATTTGGGGCCCAACTCAATTTGCTGCCCAGCTAGAAGGCTCAAAAGCATTTGCTAAGCACTTCTTAAAACGCCACAACATTCCTACTGCGTTCTACGATGTATTTACTGAAGTCGATGCAGCGAAAGCATTTGTTGAAAAAAATGGCGCGCCAATCGTGATCAAAGCCGATGGTCTTGCTGCGGGTAAAGGCGTGATTGTAGCCATGACCAACCAAGAAGCTTTTGATGCGATTGATGACATGTTGGCGGGCAACAAGTTTGGTGATGCCGGTTCACGTGTTGTGATTGAACAGTTCCTTGCAGGTGAAGAAGCATCTTTCATTTGTATGATTGATGGCGACAACATCTTACCAATGGCAACATCTCAAGACCATAAGCGTATTTTTGAAGGCGACCAAGGTCCAAACACGGGTGGTATGGGTGCTTACTCTCCTGCTCCTGTGGTGACTGCAGATGTATTTGAAAAAACCATGAATGAAGTGATGCGTCCTACCGTTGAAGGTATGAAAAAAGACGGTCACGTTTATACAGGTTTCTTATACGCAGGCTTGATGATTGATGACAAAGGTCAACCAAAAGTGATCGAGTTCAACTGTCGTTTTGGTGACCCTGAAACTCAGCCGATTATGATGCGTTTAAAATCATCATTGGTCGATCTGGTTGAAGCTGGTATTGCAGGTAATCTTCCAGCAGAAGCTGAATGGGATGAACGCAAATCAATTGGTATTGTTCTTGCAGCTGAAGGCTACCCAGAAACCGTTCGTCAAGGTGACGTCATCTCTGGTCTTGGTCAATCTCCTGAAAACACAAAAATCTTCCATGCGGGCACAACAATGAGTGCCGACGGTCACATCTTGACTGCGGGTGGTCGTGTTTTATGTGTGACAGCTCTTGGTGATACCGTACTTGAAGCACAAGTCAATGCTTTAGAAGTTTGTGGTCAAGTCACATTTACGGGTATGCAATACCGTACAGATATTGGTTATCGTGCCATTGCGCGTGAAAACGCATAAGTAATGCAGTCAACACACTTTAAAAAACCCGCTAAATGCGGGTTTTTTTATTGCAAACCGCTGCGAATTTTTTTAAATATATCCGTATGAATATAAATTAATTTCTAAAGATATAGCTATATTCATCCTATATTCTGAGACATACTTTTTGCACTTTATACTCGTTATATCTATTTTTTGTATTTAGTTTAGATAAAATCTTATAAAGCACAAAATTTATGCAAATTATTATTTTTAAATAGATTAATTAAAAATAATATATTGTTTTCATTATAAAATTATAAACAAAATGCAAATTACTAATCTTTAAATAAGATAAGTATTGAACTTTTATGCTCTATATCGAATATTACTTTGTTGATATGATGTGCAAAATTTAACGATTGAGCAGAGATGTTTCTAGTGAGTTGAAAAAGTTAATCTTTTCCAAAGTGAAAGCACATATTCGACTGATATCGAATTGCACGCTTACAAAACTCACATTACAGTCATATGCAACAAATCAGGAATGCCTGATTTAAAATCAATTGATCTCTCTATTGTTCAGCTAAGTTAAGCCTCTTTTGGATGCTTAATCGGGAAGAAAAAATGAAAAAAATTCTAGGAATTGCGCTGGGTTTATCTGTTGCTTTAACGGGTTGCAGCAAACCTGAAGCCCCTGCAACAGATGCGGTTAAAACGGATACAGCGGCAACTGAACAAACAGTAACCATCGCATCAACTGGTTCTGATGCTGATATTTGGCGCCACATTGCAACTTTGCCAGAAACCAAAGCAGCTGGCTTAAAGTTAGACATTAAAAACTTCACCGACTATGTCGCAATGAATACTGCTGTTGCAAACAATGAAGTCGATGTCAACGCATTCCAATCTTATGCTTACCTTGTGGCATATAATGAAGCGAACACAGCGAAGATTGCCCCTCTTTCAACGACCTACTTAGAACCAATGGGCATCTATTCAAGCAAAGTAAAAACACTGGCTGAATTTAAAAATGGTGCAACGATTGCGATTCCAAATGATGGTGCGAACGAATCACGTGCATTGTTATTATTACAATCTGCGGGTCTAGTGAAGTTAAAAAATGACTTTGACTTCGTGAAGGGCACTTCGAAAGACATCGTTGAAAACAACAAAGCTCTCGTCATCAAGCCTATTCAAATGGCAACGGCTGTACGTGTGAAAGACGAAGTTGATGCAATTGTTTTGGGTAATACCCTTGCAATGGAAGGTGGTCTAAACGTATTGAAAGATGCGATTTACTATGAGCCAATCGATCAAACCACAAAAATGAACGTAAACGTACTTGCTGTGGCTGAAGCGCGTCAAAATGACCCTGTACTGAAAAAAGTCGGTGAACTTTACCATGTCGCTGCAGTAGGCAAATATGTTCAAGAACATTTTGGCGGCACAAAAATTGATGTGAACAAGCCAGTAAGCTACCTTACTCAAGCTAAATAGTAATATAATCAAATCAACGAAACAGGCAAAGTCTCTTTGCCTGTTTTTTCATTTTTGTGTAGTTTTTGACGATATGATTCAATTTAAAAACATTTCAAAGCACTATCAGTTGAAGGGCCAAACCATTCCTGCACTGGACCAAATCAATTTGGACATTCCAGAAGGCAGTATTTTTGGCGTTATTGGCTATAGTGGTGCAGGTAAAAGTACCCTCATTCGTTTGATCAATTTACTTGAACGTCCAACCGAAGGACAAGTAATTATCAATCAGAAAGACTTTACTGCATTAGATGCAAAAGCATTACGTCAAGAACGTGCAAATATTGGCATGATTTTCCAGCATTTCAACTTACTGCAAACCAAAACCGTTGCAGCCAATATTGAAATGCCCATGAAACTTTTAGGTTATAGCAAAGCTGAACGTGAAAAACGTTTGAATGAGCTACTTGAGTTTATTGATCTCAAACACAAAAAAGAAGCTTATCCAGACGAACTTTCGGGTGGTCAAAAACAACGTGTCGGTATTGCACGTGCGCTTGCCAACCATCCTAAAATATTACTTTGTGACGAAGCGACTTCTGCACTAGACCCACAAACCACCAAGTCTGTTTTAGACTTGCTCAAAAAAATCAATCAAGAGCAAGGCATTACCATCGTCATGGTGACACATGAAATGGATGTGATTCAAAGCATCTGCTCACATGTGGCCGTGATGGAACTTGGCAAAGTAGTTGAAACTGGAAAAACGGTGGACTTATTTAGTCGTCCGCAACATGCAACGACACAGAATTTTATTCAAACGATTTTGCATCAACAGCTACCAATTAAACTTCTGAATAACCTCGAACATAAGCATCATCATAGTATTTACCGCTTACAGTTCCTGGGTAACTCTGCACACGAAACAGTAATTCAAAACTTAATTAAACAGTTTGATATTAGTCTCAATATCCTGTTTGCCAACATGATTGAAATTGATGGCAATGTGATTGGACAAATGTTTGTTCAGCTCTTGGGTAATGAAAGCCTGATTGCTGAAGCGGTTGAGTTTTTAAAACAACATGGTGTGGCTGTTGAACAATCAGGAGAGCTGGCATGAGAGATTTAATTGTCCAGTGGTTAACTCAAATCACAGCGCCTTTTTGGAAAAGCTCTTTATCAATTGACCAGTTTATTACTGCTTTGCAAGAAACATTTCATATGGTGTTTTTTGCAATGCTATTTGGCTGTATTTGGGGCTTTATTCAGGCCATCATTTTATTGGTCACACGTCCTGATGGTATTTTGCCAAACAAAGCGATTTATCACAGCCTGAACCCAATTGTGAATGCCCTGCGCTCTCTGCCCTTTATTATTTTGCTGATTGCGGTTTTACCTTTAACCAAACTCATCGTCGGCACATCGATTGGCACGTGGGCAGCGATTGTTCCGCTCACCATTTATGTTGGACCATACATTGGTCGTTTGGTGGAAACTTCATTACTGGAAGTGAATGAGGGGATTATCGAATCTGCACAAGCCATGGGTGCAACTCCACTACAAATCATCTTTAAATTTATTTTACCTGAAGCACGCAGTTCACTGATTTTAAACTTAACCACAGCCACGATTAGCTTAATTGGTGCAACCGCGATGGCCGGTGCAGTGGGTGCAGGTGGTATTGGTGACCTTGCTATTTCTTATGGTTATCAACGTTTTGATACCAGTGTCGTGATCCTCACGGTGATTGTGCTGTTAATCATGGTGCAAATTGTACAATCCGTTGGCGATTGGCTATCTAAACTGCGCTAACAAAATTAAGCTCTCAATATTGGGAGCTTTTTTTCAGGTCTAAGTTTTATATCATGCGGCAAACAAAACTTTTAAAAGCTATAACGATGAAAATAACAACTCTATTGATCAGTCTAAGTCTTTTGCCGATGCTCAGTCATGCAGCTTCAAATCCCTATAACTACGTCACCAGTGTGAAAGTGAATCAGGTTGAACTCAATGCACCCGTGTCAGCACATCAAGTCAGTCAATTACTCGCTCCTCCGAATGGAAAAACCAGCAAACTATATGCCGAATGTACAGGCAACTATGAATACAGTATTACAAGTACCCAACCCAAAAGCCTAAAGTTTGAGATTTTTAACGAAGATAATCCAAAGATTCAGACTGAAAAATTCTATAAAGACAAAACGAATTTCAAACAACTCGGTCAAACCAAAGGCCGTGTTTGGCTTGACTGGAAAAGCACTCAAGCGATGAGTGAAAATATACGCGTGCAAAATATTCAGATCACACCGAATTATACTTTGCAGCAGTTTAAACAAGACTTTAAATACAGTGCACAAGGTATGGTAGCATCAGGTGAAGCCCAAGTTTTGCTCTTGTAGCCCAATGAAATCAAAGCCTTTCTAAAAGAACCGCAAGACTTTGCCCCACCCTACACGGCTTATCTCAACTTTGGTTTTAAAAATGGACGGTTAAGCAGCTTTGCCATTCAGCAAGCAGTGGCCTGCTAAAGGCTTTTATGCCAAGAAACAATGCGACTAACATTGACTTTTCTAAGTCGTTTAGAACTTACTGACAATAAAATAAACAGTCCAAACACTGCGACCTATTAAATTTTGCCAATTCATTTGAATGGCACTCAGAATGAAGGCAGAGCATGTTAAACTATCCAGCGGTTTTTGCAGGGACTCACTTATGCACTTTGTACATCTTGGTATTCATACAGAATTTTCAATCACAGAATCAATTGTACGTATACCTGATTTAGTCAAAGCTGCTAAGGCAGAAGGTATGCCAGCCCTTGCCATTACTGACTTATCTAACTTACATGCTGCTGTAAAATTTTATGGTAAATGCTTAGATAATGGTATCAAACCGATTATGGGTTCAGAAGTTCGCTTGAACGATGCTGAACATCGTGTGACATTATTGGCGATGAGCAATGTTGGCTGGCGTAATCTAACCGAACTGGTTTCAGAAGGTTTTATCCGAGGTCAACAGCTTGATATTCCTTGCGTTGCAAAAGACTGGATTTTAGAACAAAACCATGACCTGATTGCGCTACTTGGCATGCGATCTGATGTCGGCAAAATGCTTTGTACATCGAATCCGCAAAAAGCTGAACCTTTACTCGAAGAATGGATTGCAAAGTTTGGCAATCGTGTTTATTTGGCTCTATGTCGAACAGAACGCTCCGGTGAAGATGACTTCAATTATGAAGCCATAAAACTGGCTAAAAAATACAATATTGGTGTAGTTGCGCACAACGATGTGCACTTCATGAAAGAAATCGACTTTGAAGCACACGAAGCTCGGGTCTGTATTGCCGATGGTTATGTATTAGGGGATAACCGCCGACCAAAAAATTACTCTCCAGAACAATATTTTAAATCTGGCCAACAAATGGCGGAATTATTTGCAGACATTCCATCTGCAATTGAAAATACTTATCAAATTGCTAAGCGTTGTAACGTTACTCTGCAATTAGGTAAATACTTCCTGCCTGACTACCCTATTCCTGAAGGCCATACCATTGACACCTACTTTGCACATTTATCCAAAGAAGGTTTAGAAGAGCGTTTAGACTTTTTATATCCACCTGAAACGCGTGATGAATACTGGCCTCAAAAACGTAAAGAATATGATGATCGTTTAGAATATGAAATCGGGACCATTCTTAAAATGGGTTTTCCGGGCTATTTCTTGATTGTCATGGACTTCATCCAATGGTCCAAAGGTAATGGCGTTCCCGTTGGTCCGGGTCGTGGTTCAGGTGCAGGTTCACTTGTTGCATACAGCTTAAAAATTACGGATCTCGATCCTCTCCCATACGGGCTACTTTTCGAACGCTTCTTAAACCCAGAACGTGTTTCAATGCCCGATTTCGACGTCGATTTCTGTATTGCTGGTCGTGATCGTGTGATTGACTATGTGGCGCGTACATACGGACGCGATGCAGTATCACAAATTGCCACCTTCGGCACCATGGCAGCCAAAGGTGCCATTCGTGATGTGGCGCGTGTCTTGGGTAAATCCTATGGTTTGGCAGACCGAATCTCAAAAATGATTCCGACTAAACCTTTAGGTTTAAGCCTCGAAGAGTCGATTGAAGCAGAGCCACAACTTAAAGATATTGTTACTAACCCATCCAACCCAGACAATGACGATGCCGCTGAAATTTGGGAAATGGCATTAAAACTCGAAGGCATTACCCGTAACACAGGTAAACACGCAGGTGGCGTAGTCATTTCCCCGACTAAAATTACCGACTTTTCTGCCGTCCTATGTGACGCAGATGGTACAGGCCGTGTTGCGCAGTACGATAAAGACGATGTTGAATCTGCAGGTCTAGTGAAGTTCGACTTCTTGGGTCTGCGTAACTTAACGGTCATTGAAGATGCCGTGAAGAATATCAATAAGCGCATTCAGCTAGATGTGCCTTTAGACATTGCTTTCATTCCGCTTGATGACAAAGATGCATATCTCATCTTTGCCAATGCTAACACCACAGCGGTCTTCCAGTTTGAATCCGTGGGCATGAAAAAAATGCTCAAGGAAGCACGTCCAAGCAAATTTGAAGAAATTATCGCCTTCGTATCCCTTTACCGCCCGGGTCCGATGGACCTGATTCCTGACTTTATCCACCGTATGCATGGTGGCGAGTTTGAATATCTCCATCCCCTACTTGAAGGTGTACTTGAACCGACTTACGGCATTATGGTTTACCAAGAACAGGTAATGCAGGCAGCACAGTATTGTGCGGGCTATAGCTTGGGTGGTGCGGACTTACTACGTCGTGCGATGGGTAAGAAAAAGCCCGAAGAAATGGTCAAACAGCGCCAAATTTTCACGGAAGGTGCAGCCAAAAAAGACATTGATGAAGCCACTGCCAACCATATCTTTGACTATATGGAAAAGTTCGCAGGTTATGGCTTTAACAAATCGCATGCCGCAGCTTATGCCTTAGTGGCCTATCAAACGGCATGGCTCAAAGCGCATTATCCAGCTGAATTCTTAGCAGCGGTGATGTCATCGGAAATGCAAAACACCGATAACGTGGTGTTCTTGATTGATGACTGTCGCCACAATGATATAGAGGTATTGCCGCCTTCGGTCAATATGTCTATCTATCAATTCCATGCTTCGGACGACAAAACGATCGTCTATGGGCTCGGTGCAATTAAAGGCGTCGGTGAAGCGGCGATGCAGTCGGTTATTGACTCGCGTATTCAAGATGGGCCTTATCGTGACTTGTTTGATTTCTGCCATCGAATTGATCTGAAAAAAATCAATAAACGGACTTTAGAAGCATTGATTCGCTCAGGTGCTTTAGACTGCCTCGGCATTGAGCGCTCAAGTCTAATGGCGCAGCTACCTGAAGCGGTACAAGCAGCGGATCAAGCTCGCTCAAACCGTGAAACAGGCATTATGGACTTGTTTGGGGAGGTTGAAGAATTACAACGTAAACCTGCCAAACCTGTTAAGCCATGGTCAGATGAAGTCCGTCTCAAAGGTGAAAAAGACACCCTAGGGTTGTATTTAACCGGTCACCCGATCGATGTCTATCGCACTGAGTTGAAAGCGTTTATTCCGAACAAAATTAATGAACTTACCCCAACCCGTCGCGGTGTTACTACGGTTTTTGCTGGTCTTGTGGTTGATGTAGCCAACTTCCCGAACCGAATGATGGTGACCTTAGATGATGGTACCTCACGGATTGAAGTCTCTGCGAATCATGAACGCTTTATGCGTTTTAAAGACATCATTCAAAATGAAAAAGTGGTGGTGATTGAGGGTGAAATTTACGAGCGTGAAGGTTTTGACCGCCCAATGGGGCGCTTAACCAAAGCATTTACGCTGAATGAAATTCGTCAAAAACGGGCCAACTGTATTCAAATTCGTCTCGACCCAACACATAGCACAAAAACACTAAGCCAAGATTTAAAAAATATTCTTGCACCCTTTTGTAATGTCGATATGTGTAACCACATCCCGCTGCAATTGCTGTTGGACTACCCGTATGCCACGGCTGAATTACACTTAGGGATTAATTGGAAAGTGGCGCCGCAGGATGAACTACTTTCTAAACTCCGTGACTATTTTGGTAAAGAAAATCTTCATGTGGAATATCAGGTCAAATCCAAAGCCGCCAAAGCGGTGAGCTATGAAGAAGCCAAACCTGTAGATGTACCACCGCCACCTGCGGATATGAGCATGGATGATGCCATGGACTTATATCAAGCTGAAGTCGGTCAGTTCTCTTAATTATTTAAATTTTAAAGATTCATTGGAAAAATCATGAGCCAATTTGACAATGCCGCTGTTTCAGCGCATCTCTCCCATGTGCGTATTGTCATGGTCAATACTACACTCCCTGCGAACATTGGTAGCGCACTGCGTGCCATGAAAACGATGGGACTCTCAAAACTGGTTTTGGTTGCGCCAAAAACCTATCCGCATCCCGATATCGATGCTTTGGCTGCAGGTGCAACGGATTTAATCGAGCAGATTGAAATCGTTGAAACCCTTGCCGATGCCATCAAAGACTGCCATTTAGTGTTTGGCACGAGTGCACGTAGTCGTACCATTCCTTGGCCTTTGCTAGACGCACGTCCCGCGGCTGAAAAATCAATTTCAGCAGTGGTCAATGATCAGCAAGAGGTTGCTGTTGTATTTGGCCGTGAAGACCGCGGACTGACCAACGAAGAACTGGCCATGGCTAACTATCATGTCACCATTCCTGTAAATACAGACTATGGTGTACTAAATGTGGCTCAAGCCATTCAAGTGATTTGTTATGAAATGCGTATGGCAACTCTTGCTGCTGTGGAAAGCGGTAAAGATGAAGCTGCAACCATGCCTGTAACAGATACAGAGTCTATGCAGTGGGATGAGCCTTTGGTCACACATGAGCAAATGGAACAGTTCTACCCGCACATTGAAAAAATGTTGGCTGAGATTGAATTTTTAGATCCAAAAAATCCTCGCTTACTGCCTTTACGCTTGCGTCGTCTTTTTGGACGTATACAATTAGATCGTATGGAATATCATTTACTTCGTGGTATTTTTAGTCGTGTACAAGCTTTAAATAACGGCACATGGAAAAAGTCAAATACGGATCAAACAGAGGATCAATCAAATGCTTAAACAGCTCAAAGAAGATATACAAGCTGTATTCGCGCGCGATCCTGCGGCACGAAACACTTTAGAAGTTCTAACCACATATCCAGGCATTCATGCCTTGATCATGCACCGTATGGCGCATGAGTTATGGAAAAAAGAATGTAAAGGCTCAGCACGTTTATTGTCTTCTTTTAGCCGTTTTGCAACAGGTATTGAAATTCACCCGGGTGCTAAAATTGGTCGTCGTTTTTTTATTGACCATGGCATGGGCGTCGTGATTGGTGAAACCGCTGAAATTGGTGACGATGTGACCCTATATCACGGTGTCACTTTAGGTGGAACTACATGGAATAAAGGCAAACGTCACCCGACCTTAGAAGACGGCGTGGTGGTTGGTGCTGGTGCTAAAATTTTAGGCCCTTTTACTGTCGGTAAAAATGCGAAAGTCGGCTCAAATGCAGTCGTCACCAAAGCTGTTCCAGCTGACACCACCGCAGTGGGTAATCCTGCGCGCTTTATTTCTAAAGATAAACCGAAAGATGAAGCAGAAACACGTCGTCGCGATTATGCAGAAAGTATTGGTTTCCAACCTTATGCTGCAACGCAAGATCAGTCTGATCCAATTCTTGAAGGTATGCGTGTTCTACTTGACCGCATTCAGCTGAATGAGAAACGGATGAATACCCTATGCCAACGTTTGTCTTTGCTTGATCCAACCTTTAAAAAGCAACAACAAAATGAACAACCCTTTAGTGCTGAAGAATTGAAAATTTTGGAAGATGTACGCCGCGAATGTGAAGCTCAAAGCCTGCCATCCAATGACTAAACATGAAAAGTGTTAGTTTTTGAAACCCTGCCTATAGCAAACCTTGCATGTTCATCAGAGTTTTTTTAGACTGACGGACATGCCTTTTATACCACTTCTTAAAATAATGAATGGATGAACCTTATGATGCTTAAACCCTTAGCGGTTGCTGTTCTTGCTGTCTCGTTTTTAACAGCGTGTAGCTCAAACCCAACGAAGAACAATAGCGATACCATCGTTTTTACAGAGCCTGAATTAACAGCACCATTTTATGCACTCAATCCATTTAATTATGATGCGCCACCTCCATTTGAAATTAACTTAAAAAAAGCAGCGGCTCAACCCGTAACCAAAATGGAAGTGACTCGCTCTGACGACCCATCTAAAAAACTGGTTTTAGACACCAATAAGCTGATTATTCCGACCGTAAACAGCAAAGACCGTCAGTTGAAGTTTGCCGTACTGGCGGGCGACAATGAAGTCGACATTACTGAAATTGATGACTTCTTACAGTTGGTTGAAGGCAAAGCCCGTCACTACCCACCACGCTTTACAGAACGCCAAGAGCGTAAAGGTTTTGAGTTAAAACTGAAAGAAGTGACACAACAGCTCGATACGTTAGCGTCGAAAGACAATGCCTCATTTGATGTACTGGTTCGTGCGTTCAAAGCTAGCGTTATGGCACGTAATTTAGACCTCGGTTCAGTCTATACCACCAAATCTTTGGCTTATGCACAGCGTATTTTAAAAATTAACCAAGAAGACCCTGAAGCAAACTTCTGGTTCGGTTTTGCTTTGTCTGAAGGTGGTGGCCAACGCGAAGCGATGCCATACCTCGATAAAGCAATGAAATCTGGTGTTCAAGAAGCTTATTTAGCGACAGCAAATAACTACATCGCTATGGAACAAAAGAAAAATGCGGTGCAAACCTTGAAAAACTACAAGCTAAAATATCCGCAAGAAGCTGAAGTTGCGGATCGCTTGATTAATGAAATTGAAAAACAAGGTCGCTGGAATGTTTGGCAAGTTCTAAATACTGCAAAATAATTCCATCGCTTATGATGTAAATAAAAATAGACCGAATTTTCGGTCTATTTTTATTTTAGGCGAATTGATAAATCCGAGAATTATCGTATGATTTAAAAAATTCAAAAGAATAAACGGTAGTCGACGCTTTTTATGCCTAAATACATCCGTAGCACCTTGATGATGACCACTCTCGTTTCGCTTTTGAGTGGTTGCCAAGTGGTCAGTGTGAAAAATCAATCACTGAACGTCACGATTACCAATGAGCGTGAGAGTATTTTAACGCGGGATAAGCTCAGTGAAGCGAGTCTAAACGTGCTGTCTATGACAGGTCGAGAAGCCAAAATCTGTTCAGAGCAACCTGAAGAATGTGTCAGCGAACTCAAACAAATTCCACAAATTCAAGATGAACAGCTCCTCTCTACTGCCAGCGAACTCTATCTCGCTAAAGCACTTTCCTTAGAAAAATCATCAGCCTGTAAAGTGAGTATTTTAGCCAAGACACACTCTGAAGAAAAACAGGCGCTACAAAAACAAAACTACCAAAACTGCCTAGATCAACAACTTGGCATGCTTGATAAAAGCATTCGCTATAGTTATGCCTACATGTTTAACACCAAACGTGGCCCGCAAGACCGTATTTTTGATAACCGACAAGTCCAACTCCGTGACTTTTATAACCAAGCTATCGCTAAACTTGTAAATAGTTATGGCCTACGCCATGGACCAGCAGAAGTCGGTAATCAAATAAAAGTGGGGCAAAGTATTTACCGTATTAATTATGACAACTACCCACTTTTAAAAAACCGTCAAGTTGAACAACTAATGTCAACTTACAATATGAACTTCTCAGGCCTGCGCTCTATCACACGTCGCGATGGTTTTGGTTCAGAGTTTCTGATTGTCCTCCCACCCGAGCACAACGATACCTCACCTGAAAAAGCCAAATATATTGTCGATCCACTGCATTATCAGTACACCAACGGTCGTAATCCCAACATTCACAATGCCCGTTATTTAGCGGCAACTATTACCGCACAGCCACGCTCTGCATCCAGTATCGATGAGATCTTAAACAACCCTGAGTTTGAAATCTCAGCTTATGATCCCTATAAGTTTGAATCTGCGAAAATTGCAGGTAAAAGTTACCCTCTTGCTGCAAACTTTTCTGCACCTTATGGCTTATGGTTGGCACAAAACAATTTAGGTAAAGCCGCGTATTTATCACTGATTGATCGTGATGCACGCCTCACTATGCCGCACCTATACATGCTTGAGCCGTACAACCCAAATAAAAAAGTGGTGGTGCTCGTTCACGGACTAGCCAGTAGTCCAGAGGCATGGATTCGTTTGACGAATGATGTCATGGGCGACCCCGTGCTACGTGAACACTATCAAGTCTGGCAAGTGTTCTACTCGACCAATATGCCAATTTTGGAAAGTCGTTTCCAAATCTATGCAATCATTCAACAAAGTTTTAATTTGGTCGATAGCAAAGCGCCTGCCAAAAAGGATGCCGTGCTAGTGGGTCATAGTATGGGCGGTATTATTGCGCGGCTTTTGGTAAGCGATGCTGACTTAACCCCTGCGGCAATGAAACTGCTACCCAATCGACGTGCGCAACAATTTAAAAATGACCCTCTTTTTAAATCACGCCTCGACATTCAACCGATTCCAAACTTTAGTCGGGCCATTTTCTTGGCAGCACCACATCGTGGGACAGAGTTTGCTGACCGCTGGTTTACCCTTGCGGCACGTAAAGTCATTCGTCTACCAGGTGCATTTTTGGGGGCACTGACCGATGTTATACAAAGTAGTGACCCTGACCTACAAGCCTTCATTAAAGATGTCGATAATGGACTCATTCAAAATGGACCAAGTGATCTCAGCAAAAACTCTAATTTTACTCGGTTAACTAAAAACGTCGTTCCATACAAAGGCATGAAATTCCACAGCATCATGGGGAATGCGACCAAAAGTGATGACCTCAATATCATTACAGACGATGTCGTGCCTTATACGAGTGCCCATCTAGATGGTGCATTGTCTGAGAAGATTATTAAAGGTGGACATTCTATTCAAGAAACGCCTGAAGCCGTTCTTGAGTTACGTCGTATCCTGCGGTTGCACCTGACTGAACTCGGTCTGTATAAGCCTTAAATCTTAAAAAGCCTAAACAGATGTTTAGGCTTTTTTATTTCTGCTTTACACCTAACGCCTACAGCAATAATCACTTGGCTGTTTAACAACTGTTCGCTTTATAGATGATTTATTGTTTAGTCGTTTTCAATTTTGCTAAGATATTGCCATTCATACAATAGCTGTTCATAGCGCATAAATACACACCGTAAGCGGTGTCGCTCGGTCTATTTTTATATTGTGCATTTTCAAAGATTTAAGGATTTCACCTACATGAGCAATTCGGGAATCATCACTGATTTGTCCACCCTCACTCCCATGATGCAACAGTACATGGGCGTCAAAATGCAACATCCGCACTCTTTGATGTTCTATCGTATGGGTGACTTCTACGAACTATTTTTTGAAGATGCACACAAGGCTGCTAAACTTCTCGGGATTACCCTGACCCATCGTGGCAAAGCCAATGGTGAACCCATCCCTATGGCAGGTGTTCCTTACCATGCAGCTGAAGGCTACCTTGCTCGCTTGGTGAAAAAAGGAGAAACCGTCGTCATCTGTGAGCAAATTGGTGAAGTTACAGGTAAGGCCCCTGTTGAACGTGGCGTTGTCCGGATTATTACACCAGGTACGCTGACTGACGATGCCTTATTGACTGCACATCAAAGTTCAAACCTTGTGGCGCTTTGCGTACAACAAAATGAAATTGGTATTGCATTGTTAGATTTAAGTGCAGGTTTATTCAAAGTTCAGCAACAAGAGTTTCAGCTTGAGCAACTCGGTATTGAACTGTCTCGCCTCATGCCAAGTGAAATTTTGGTCGATGAAAATATTGTCGACCCCAACATTATTGAACACATTAAAAAACTGCTCGACTGCCCTGTAACACGCCGTCCGAATGTCGACTTTAACCTAAACAACGCACAAAAAACCTTATGCGATCAGTTTGCAGTATCGACTTTAGCTGGTTTCGGTATTGACCATTTGCCGCTTGCTAAAGCAGCAGCGGCATCCCTGATTCATTATGCCAAAGAAACGCAAAAAACAGCCTTACCACATATTCGCTCTATTCAGCTTGAACAAAGCAGTGATTTCATTGCGCTTGATCCTGTGACACGTAGAAACTTAGAGCTGGTTGAGCCTCTGTTTGAACATGGCACGTCATTATTTCAACTCATCAATGACTGTCAAACTGCAATGGGTGGACGTTTACTTAGTCGTACACTGATGCAACCGTTACGTGATACCAAGCTCTTAGACGCACGTTTAGATGCTACCAAGAGTCTTGTGGATGGTTACCATGAATCACCAGTCCGTTTAGTATTAAAAGAGATTGGAGACATCGAACGTGTCCTCAGTCGGGTGGCTTTAGGTAGCGCCCGTCCGCGTGACTTAGTGCAACTGCGCCAGGCCTGTGCGCAAGTCCCTTATTTACGTCATGCCATTCAACCCGTGATCCAAAGCAAACAGTCTGCACTCATTAGCCAATTGAATGAGGAATTGGGTGATTTCCATGGCTTACATCAACGTTTAATGTCCGCCATCGTTGAACATCCACCTGTGCTTTTACGGGATGGAAATGTAATAGCCGAAGGCTTCGATCATGAACTGGATGAACTGCGTAAAATCCGCGATCATGCAGGACAGTACTTGATCGACCTTGAAATTCAAGAACGTCAAAATACTGGAATTTCGACTTTAAAAATTGGCTATAACCGTGTCAGTGGGTACTACATTGAACTGACCCGTGCACAAGCCGAGCAAGCACCTGATCACTACATTCGTCGTCAAACCTTGAAAAATGCGGAGCGTTATATCACGCCTGAGCTGAAAACCTTTGAAGACAAAGTACTTTCGAGTGAGTCCCGTGCATTAGCTCGCGAAAAAATGCTGTTCGAAATGCTCTTAGATGAACTGCGCGCCGACATTGGTCATTTACAAATGATGAGTAGCGCTATTGCGCAAATCGACCTCTTAGCCAACTTTGCACATCAGGCTCGCTTACGCAATTGGTCACGTCCTGAGTATAGCCCAGAAATTGGGGTTAAAATTATTGCGGGACGTCATCCAGTGGTTGAGGCTTTGAACAAAGCCACATTTACACCGAATGACACGACACTTGATTTTAACCACCGCATGGCCATTATTACCGGTCCTAACATGGGGGGTAAATCAACCTTTATGCGTCAAACGGCTTTAATTAGCCTATTGGCCTATTGTGGCTCATATGTACCAGCCCAATCGGCAGTATTAGGTCCTATTGATCGAATCTTTACCCGCATTGGTTCTGCGGACGACCTATCTACAGGCAAATCGACCTTTATGGTGGAAATGACTGAGACCTCGCAAATCCTACATCATGCAACCAATCAGTCACTGGTTTTGATGGATGAAGTTGGTCGTGGCACCAGTACCTATGATGGTTTATCTTTGGCATGGGCTTGCGTACTTGACTTAACTAAACGTATTAAATGCTTATGTTTATTTGCCACACACTACTTTGAACTGACCGAGCTGGCGAAAGAAACTGCTATTGATAACTACCATGTCACTGCAAAAGAACTCAATGGCAACCTCATTTTGTTACATAAAGTCCAACATGGGCCAGCGAGTCAAAGTCACGGCTTACAAGTAGCAAAATTAGCAGGTATTCCTGCCAGTGTGATCAAAGAAGCACAAAATCGTCTGAAAATTTTAGAGAAGCAACAACTGCAAAAACCTAAAGTCGTTCAAAATGATTTGTTTGCTGCAATAGAAACGCCTGAACTTGAAATCATTGAACGTGTAGTCGAAATTGAGAAACCTTCTGCCGCACTTGAACTACTCAAAAGCATTGATGTTGATAACTTAAGCCCACGTGAAGCTTTACAGCAGCTTTATGCATTAAAAGATCAGTTACATTCATAGTAGTTTTCTATTTTTGTAACCCATCTAGACCGTCAAAATGACGGTCTTTTTTATTGTCAAAAGCAGTTTTCAGCAGAATGTTCAGTTTTTATCAAATTTAACAGCCGTGCATATAACAAATATCAATAAAAGCAATTGTTAGTTGGTGCTGTTTTTGCCTAAAATACACATTAGTTATTAGAACCATATTTTTAGGTAGCCTTCGCCATGACCTTTGTTGTCACTGAAAATTGTATTAAATGTAAATATCAAGACTGCGTAGAAGTTTGTCCAGTAGACTGTTTCTATGAAGGTCCAAACTTTCTAGTGATCAATCCAGATGAATGTATCGATTGCGCACTGTGTGAACCTGAATGTCCAGCAAATGCAATTTTCTCTGAAGATGAACTGCCAGAAGGTCAAGAAGTATTTATTGAACTAAATGCTGAATTATCACAAACTTGGCCGAACATTACCCAGATTGGTGACCAACCTGCTGACCGTGAAGAATGGAACGGTAAAACAGATAAGTTACAATTCTTAGAAAAGTAAGCCAGAAAAAGATCAGCATAAGCTGATCTTTTTTTATACCTAAAACACACATTTGATTGCAATATTTCCAATTTTTCCTCACAAATTTGGATTAAAATAATAAGCGTATTTTTTAAATATTTGATTTCTATAATGAAGAAATTTTTAAAGGGATTATTTGCGGTTAGCATAATCCCCTTGGTGATGATTGGCTGTACGACTTCATCCCACAAAGGACAGACCATCACAACTCCTGATGGAAAACGTATTTTTATCCCGCAAGAGAAAATTAGTTTTGACCGCCCTGCTCCACCTAAAATTATTCCTTATACCTACAATGCTTGGATGTCTGTCGGTGACACGCTAGCACGCGTACGCGAGTATGAAGTTTTTCTTGAACGCAATGGTGTGGGAAATATCATCCCAAGCTTTGAGTTGCTCAGAACAGCACGTGACTGGCAAAAATGTGGTCGTTCACAGTACATGATTCCAAATCGTGAACTTTGGAAAAACCAAATTGCGACCTTAAAAGTTTTTAAATACTTAGTTGCAGCCAAAGTACTGACCGATTTTGAAGTCACTTCAGTTTATCGAGATCTGCCTTTAAACCAATGTGCTGGCGGTGCAAACTCGTCACGCCACTTATTCAATTCTGCCATCGATTTTCGAATTGGGTCTGAAAACCCACAACCTGAAGATTATGCTTATATTGAAAATACAAAATATCGTCTATGCCAATTTTGGACCCAACATGGTCAGAGCTTGAACATGGGCTTAGGTTTATATGCTTCTGGTCAGATTCACATTGATACCCAAGGATATCGTACATGGGGCCCAGACCTCAGTCGCAATTCTTCGATGTGTAGTTACTAGTTTTTAAAAATTAAAAGAGGTCAATATGACCTCTTTTTTTGAGCATTGATTTCAACAAATATGGTCGGAAAAATTGCACTCTGAAAATAAAAGTTTAAAATGCTCCACATCGCAACCAAGGTGAACATGCTATGCAACAAATGTGGACAGAGATTGATAACTATATCGATGCACATTTAATTCCTGAAGACTCCATTCTACTGCAAACTTTAGAAAATACAGAGAAGCATGGTTTTCCAGATCACTTAGCTGTTGCACCGAACCAAGGCATGCTTTTACAAATGCTGATTCAAATGAATCAATGTAAGCGTGTGCTAGAGCTTGGCACTTTTGCTGCCTATAGCACCATGTGGTTAGCGCGCGCTTTACCTGAAGACGGCTATATTTTAACGATTGAAGGGCGTGATACGCATGCCGCGATGGGTCAAGAAAATATCGACAAAGCTCAGCTCAAACAAACCGTTGAACTCAAATGTGGACGTGCAGCAAATATCCTTAAATCACTGCCTACAGACATTGAACCTTTCGACTTTATTTTTATTGATGCCGATAAACAAAGCTACCCAGAGTATTTGGAATTAAGCCTCAACCTATCGCATTCAGGTACTTTGATTTTCCTCGATAACGTGATTCGTGCAGGCGATATTATCAATCCTGAAAATCATAAACCAAGTATTGAAGGGATTCGAGATATGTTCAAAGCGATGCAAAACCATCCAAAAATTTTGTCATGCACCGCACTTCAAACGGTCGGTAGCAAAGGACATGATGGATTTGCCTTAGCCATTGTAAAATGAGCCAAAACTTAGATTAAAAAACAATCGATTAATTTAAGCTTATATAAATTATAAACTTACATTTACTGTCCATATAGTTATCCACAATTAATGCGGATAACTATGGATAAAACAGTTCCAATTTAGATAAATCACTCTAAATTAACGGGCGACCAGTAAGGGAACTTTGGCATTCCTAAAAATGGTGGTTGCAATACTGCCCAAGAAGAACTGATGAATTTTACTGTGGCTGAACGCACCGAGCACAATCAGTTGTATGCCATGCTCATTTTGGTATTCCAGAATATTCTCAGCCACGTCACCATAACGATATTCTGTAATCACATCCAAATTCGCATCTTTCAAATACTGTTCAGGTTCTCTTAAAATTTCAGGGTGGTCACCGACATATACCAAATGGCATTGTAAGAGGCGCAACAGATCACTTTGCGCAATCCGTTTCATCATCTTCACACACGTCGGTGAATACTCGTAGGCAAAGATAAAACGCGTAGGTGGCTTAAAGCTATCACCTACCGTCATGACGGTACAGTTTGCGCCACGGATAAAGTTCTCAACATTACTGCCCAACGGTTTATTGCGTTCAGCCGATTTCTCACCCACACGGCCAATCACCACAATGTCATCTTCATGCAATAAGTTAAAACTTTGCTCTAGAAAGTCACCCTTTTCTTGAATATGTGTCGTATGCAGGCCATGCGTTTCGAGAATGAGTTTAGAAATATGATCGAGTAAATTATTGCTATAACTGAGCGCAAGTTCACTTTGTTTTTGCTCTAATTCAGCCAGCTCTTTGAGCAACATTGCATTGCTTTCAAATCCAATTACCCCACTAATTTCACCTAAGTGATAACTTGCAGGATAATAATCCAAAACTTGTAAAAGGACCAATTCCCGCCCCGTCTGTTTTGCAATCCACGCCGCAGCTTCTGCTAGGGCATTGATACAAGGGGAAGAATCAATACATGCAATGACTCGTTTCATTATCGCCTCTCATTACACCGCATTTGGTATAAGGTCTCATTGTTGTTCTAAACTTAGCATATCTTTTTTTTTGATGGCAGGTTTTTATGTAATTAAGTATTGATAAATGTTCAATATTCTTTGATATCTTAATCACGTAAACGAATAAACTGTGCGGGATTGCCAGCAACAATCGATTGTTCAGCGATATCTTTAGTCACCATGCTATTCATCCCCACTACAGCATGTGCACCAATTTTCACACCATCTTTCACGCCCACATGCGCACCCAACCAAACATCCCGTCCAATTTCTATACCTTTTGAACGCACAGACTGTTGATAAATCGGATCACTGAGTGCCATGCCATGATCAAAGGCATATAAGTGACAATAGGCTGCAATACGCACTTGATCATGTAGCTTAATCCCAACACGACCACCATCTAAAATACAATGGTGGTTGATCGCGACTTCGCTGCCAATCTCTAAAGGCCCATGCAAAGTACAATCGGCAGCAATAAAAGTGTTGTCCCCAATGACAATTTTACGGCCAGGCTCTGCAAAAATGTGTGCCAATGGAGAAATAAAACAGTTTTGACCAATTTCAATGGTTTCCATTTCCATTAAATAAGCTTGGTATTCTTGCTGCCATGCTTCAGCCCACACACGGTTTTTGGGTTTGAGCGACCAATACAACCAAGGCATATAGTTTAAACGGTGCTTATGCTGCTCACGATATTTTAATAAGGGATCAGTCATGATGGTCATCCACAATTTTTAACGCTTCACGTCCACGGGTCACATCTTGTATTTTAAGTGCGAGCGCTTCAATCTGATGCACTTGTAATAATGCTTCTACAAGCACGCCATCCGCAGTATATTGCTCATTAAACTCAATCTGCTGGCTATTCAGCTCATACTGGAAAATCGCCCATTCATTAAATTGGCAGGCAAAATGCACTTTTTTCTTCTCAATGAGCTCTATTTTTTCAGCCAACAGTAAACACTGTCCTGCTGTTCCACCATAAGCACGTACCAGCCCGCCTGTGCCTAGCTTGACACCACCATACCAACGATTGACTAAAACCAAAACATTGGTCAGTTCATTGCCTTCAATGGTCGCTAAAATAGGACGACCTGCAGTACCTGAAGGTTCACCGTCATCATTAAAACGAACATTATGACCAATTTTCCATGCCCAGCACTGATGCGTGGTACTGATATCTTTATATTGCTCTAGAAAATCTTTAACGGCCTGTTCATTTTCAACAGGCACAGCAAAAGCTTGAAAACGACTTTTTTTAATGTCTTCTTCATAGCTCACTAAACTAGAGATGGTAAATGGCATAGCGTAATTTTTAAAAATTTCCTCTGTACACGACAAAAATAGATAACTCATTGAAATAATGTCACAATAATTGTTTTCTAACGACGAATACTATGATACATCTCAATGAGTTATATCTTATCTTAAACAAATCTCTAAAATGGAACAAGTCACATTTAAAGTGCTTTGCGCTCATCATGCTTGTGATTATTTTAAAGCAAACATGTAATCTTTCTTCTGCATCTAAAGCCTTGCCCATCAAGTGCTTACCACAATCATTTTATCGACGTATGCAGCGCTTCTTTGCAGGTCAGTATTTTGATTATCGTCAAATTTCTCAGTTGATTTTCAATATGTTTTCATTCGACCAAGTGCAACTGACTTTAGATAGAACCAATTGGAAATGGGGAAAACGAAATATTAATATCCTGATGCTCGCAATCGTTTATCGTGGAATAGCGATACCTATCCTTTGGACATTGCTTAATAAACGTGGAAATTCAGATACGAAAGAGCGCATTGCTTTGATTCAACGCTTTATAGCCATTTTTGGTAAAGACCGTATTGTGAATGTGTTCGCAGACAGAGAGTTTATCGGTGAGCAGTGGTTTACATGGTTAATTGAACAAGACATCAACTTCTGCATTCGTGTTAAAAAAACTTCATTGTCACCAATCATTTAGGAAAGAATCATAAAATTAGTGATTTATTTCGCCATCTTAAAGTTGGTCAAATTGAATGTCGTAAACGACGGATTTTGGTTGGTCGGGTGAAACTATATATAAGTGCACTACAGTTAGAAAATGGAGAGCTTTTACTCGTCGTTTCTCCTCAGTTTAATGCCAATGCTATTCAGGATTATGCATTACGCTGGGAAATTGAAACCTTATTCAGTTGTCTCAAAGGACGCGGGTTTAATCTTGAAAATACGCGCTTGACAGACCCTAGACGAGTGAAAAAATTGATTGCGGTGTTAGCTATAAGCTTCTGTTGGTGTTACTTAACGGGTGAATGGCAACATGATCAAAAAAAAGCGATAAAAATAAAGAAGCATGGACGACTCTCAATGAGTTTATTTCGCTATGGTTTAGACTATGTTCAAATGGCGATTCAGCGTTTAATTGGTTTTGGGAAAAAAGAAGAGTTTAAGGAAATTTTGGCAATTTTAAGAAGGCAGAATCCTGATAGGATAAGGGTTCTGTGAAATTTGTCGTGTACAGAGAAAAATTTCACAAAAAATTATAACGTATTTTCAATCAGCTATCGTATGAAAATGGCTTTTCGCTTTAAGCCCACACAAAATAAAGAGATATGCATACTGTGTAGCATGCTGAAAAAGCGATATCAAATGGATGGCAGAGTGCGCAGTTTGAATATAAAGGGATGCCCTGTTATTAATTCAATGCACAGCGATGGATTAAAAATATGAGAGGGAAATCTGCGCCAATTATTTTCATTGACGCAGAAAAAGCTTATACAGTGAAGTCATCACCAAGGTAGACTTGACGAACGGTTTCATTGGCTAAGATTTCATCTGGAGAACCTTCAGCAATCACCGCCCCTTCACTCACGATATAAGCACGTTCACAAATGGCTAAAGTCTCACGAACGTTATGATCCGTAATAAGAACGCCAATACCACGGTCTTTTAGGGTACGAATAATATCTTTAATGTCACCCACTGAAATTGGGTCAACCCCAGCAAAAGGTTCATCGAGCAACATAAATTTTGGATCGGCTGCCAGTGCACGTGCAATTTCAGCACGACGACGTTCACCACCAGACACACTCATACCCAATGAATCTTTAATATGGCTAATTTTGAAATCGGCCAGCAATTCATGCAGACGCTGTTTACGTTGTTCTTTATTTAGATCTTTGCGCGTTTCCAAAATCGACATAATATTTTCAGAAATAGTGAGTTTTCTAAAAATTGAGGCTTCTTGAGGTAAGTAACCAATGCCTTTACGTGCACGTTCATGCATGGCCAAATCAGACATATCTAGGTCATCAAGATGAATTTCACCTTTGTCCATACGCACCAGTCCAACCACCATATAGAAACTGGTGGTTTTCCCAGCACCATTAGGGCCCAGTAAACCTACGATTTGTCCGCTTTGCATGCTAAAAGATACATCTTTCACTACCCAACGCTTACTGTAGTTTTTCGCGAGATGCTTAATACATAGGGTTTGTGGCTGATTGAGAGTTTGCTCCATTAGTCACGCGCTCCTGGGAAGGATTGAGAACCTGAAGGTGGGATCACAATCTTAACACGACCACTCGACGAACCACTGTTATTTGGTGTACCAATCGCTTCGATATCACCTTTATTCATACTATAACGCAATGTATTACCGCGAATACTGGCACCATCTTGTTCTAGAAGTGCACTGCCCGATAAGGTAATAATGCCTGTTTCTGCATTATAAATAATTTTTTGCGCCTGACCTTTGGCAATACCTTTGTTGGTACTGACTTGCTGCTGGAAACGTGCAGGCTTACCATTGGCCGTAATGGTGCTAATTTGACGGGTTTGATTTAAATTGGCAACAATCGAATCCGCTTGTAGTTTCATCGTACCCTGTTCAATGATGACATTGCCTGTGTACGTCGTAACACCCGTTTTTTCATTAAAAGTTGCACGATCTGCCACCAACGAAATCGCTTTACTACGGTCACTTGGCAATGCCAAAGCAAAAGTTGAAACAGCCACACCTAAACTCAGTGCAAGTGTTTGCTTGAGGAAAGTTTTCGAAATAGAAAATTTTGGATTATGGTTCATACTTCCCTCGAATATGGAAAAAGTCATATTGACCCGTATTTAAATTCGCTTTTAAGCCCTGACTAACAAATTCTGCTTGTGGTGTCGTAACAACCACTTGATGCTGAGATTCAAGTTCACGCGTCTGTGGAAACGCAGTCAGTTCTGCTGTCTCAAACTGCATCTGACCTTGATCCAACATTTTCTTTGCAACCACTTGGTTTGTCAGAACGACTTTTTCGTTGTCGTTGATGCCATTGGCTTGCTTGGCATAGAAAGTTGCATCCACTTTTCCATCTTTATACATCTCAGCATTTAAGTTTTCTAACTTAGAGGTCTTCTTTTGCATGTCCTGCTCAAGACGATCTACTTTTGCACGGACGTATAAATGACCCTGCTCATCTGTTTGAGTCAGTTGGATCTGCTCAGCAGAATAGGTCATGCTTTGCGCACCATCGACCTCGAGCTTTTGCCCTTTTCCACTGTAATAGTAATAACCACTACTGATAGCCGCAATGGCTACAGCAGTGATATATAAAACTTTAGTATCCATAAATGTTAACTAAACTCTCATGCATGCATACAGATTAATGCGGGACTGCGGTGTACTTTTCAAGTAAAGTTTCGTATACACCTTTGGCTTGTAAAATCATATCGCAGATTTCACGTACCGCGCCACGTCCACCCATCGCTTGAGTTACCAAATCGGCACGACGACGTACTTCTAAATGACCATTTGGCACGGTCACTTTCATGCCTGCAATGGCAAATGCAGATAGGTCAGGCCAGTCATCACCCATGTATAAACAATCTTCAGGTGAAATACCAAATTTTGCACAAGCCTCGCGCAGTGCAACACCTTTGTCTTCACGGCCTTGATAAACAAGGTCCACGCCCAAATCAGACATCCGTTTTTCTACGATCTGACTTTTACGTCCTGTGATAATAATCACTTTCACACCAGCTTGCTGAACCAGTTTCATACCTAAGCCATCACGGATATCGAAAGATTTGATTTCGTCCCCCGAGTTGGTCAAAGTCACAAAACCATCACTTAAAATACCATCAACATCCAAAACTAGAGCTTCTACATAACGCGCTTGTTCTAACAAAATATAAGAAGCCATTTTTAATTTACCCCAGCTTGAATCAGGTCATGCATACTCAAAACACCAATGACTTTATTGCTCTCATCAACAACGACAAATTGGTTAATTTTCTTTTCATTCATTCGCTCTAATGCTTCAACAGCACGCGCTTCAGGTGAAATCGTCAGCGGGCTCTTAATCATCACATCAGACACCGCCAAGTTCACATCAAAACCTTGCTGTTTATCAATCAAACGGCGTAAGTCACCATCAGTAAAAATCCCCAATAGATGATCATTGTCATCCACAATTGTGGTTAAACCTAGGCGTTTGTTAGAGATTTCGTACAGAACTTTGTTCATTGCTGTATCTGGAGACACTTTCGGTAGTTCGTCCCCAGTGTGCATTAAATGCTTCACATGTAATAACAAGCGTTTACCCAAAGCACCCGCAGGATGCGAGCGTGCAAAGTCATCGGAAGTAAACCCGCGTGCATCTAACAGTGCAACAGCCAATGCATCACCCAAAGCTAAAGTCGCCGTTGTACTCGATGTTGGTGCTAGACCTAATGGACAAGCTTCTTGGATATTACCCAATGTCAGCGCCACATCAGCATTCTGTGGCATCGGCCCACGCTCATCACCACTGATGGTAATTAAAGGCACACCTAAATACTTAATCAAAGGCATCAGCATCATGATTTCATCACTCTTGCCCGAGTTTGAAATCGCAATCAGCACATCACCTGCAACCAACATCCCTAAATCACCATGCCCCGCTTCACCTGGGTGCATAAAGAATGATGGCGTACCTGTAGAGGCAAAGGTGGCTGCCATTTTTCGGCCAATATGCCCTGATTTACCCATGCCAGTAATGACTAAGCGACCTTTACACTTTAAGATAATTTCACAAGCACGGCTAAAACGATCATCGATTTGCTGAGCAAGTACCGAGAGTGCCTGACGCTCTATCTCTAGTGTTTCTAAAGCAACTTTTTGGAAATCAATGGGATTTGACATATTTTCAGAATTCAACGTTGTTTTACCTGAATCGTGTGACGAAATGAAACGTCAGCACATAAAAAATAATTTTCGCAATTTTATCATATCTCTGTAGACAACTAGCGCGGAAATCTTTGGATTTTCACAACATATCTACAAATGTGTTTTGCTGATGATGAAAGACCTTTGTTTCAAATGCATATAGCTCGCTACCTTTTTATTCTTTTTTCTTTCGGCAACGCATGACTGCACAGCTTTCACACTGAGAGGCTCTTATATATCCCCTAACTTAAGTGAAATAAAAAGTAGCCATCACAAAACTAAAGAGTGTCGCTAATTCAATCATTTCAATACTGGCACCAATGGTATCTCCCGTCACACCGCCAATACGCTGTATAAATTTATACCGCAAATACCACAGTACCAGATAAAAAGTGGCAATCACCACAGTACCAACCCATGCCCAATACAAAGCCACCAAAGGCGTAAGCAGCAAAATTGCCATTGCGATTGGCCGTGCTAAATGTTGGCTCAACTGACTGCCAAGTCCTTTTTCACGTACATAGTCTGTGCTTAAAAAGAAAAATAGCGGCACGAGACGCCCTAACATAGGAAAGAGGATCAGCGCTGTATACAGCTGTTTTTGTAATAACACATACACAGCAGCCCACTTTAATATGCATACAATGACAAGACTGAGTACACCTATCGGTCCACAACTCGGATCTTTCATGATCTCAAGTGTACGCGCTTTATCGCCAAAACCACCGACCCAAGCATCTGCGGTATCAGCCAAACCATCCAGATGCAAACCACCCGTCAGCCAAATCCATAGCACCAGAATCACACTGCTTAACAGCATAAGTGGTAAAGCATGCAATAATAGGGCGATCCCATATAGAATGCCTCCCATAAGCAAACCCACTACAGGATAAAACAACAATGCCTGCGCATTTTGCTGAGGCGTTGGCATTACGCTTAAGCGAACTGGAAACGTCGTTAAAAACTGTAATGCAATCCAAAAAGGTGTCATTACACGTCCTCACTTTGAATAAACTGAAGTTGCCCTTGATCGAATACAAAGCGGTTCAACTGCCCCAACTCCGCAGACATTTTTAAAAGATCGTTATCATGCTGTTTCAGCGCTTGGCATTTTAAGAGTTTAATCACTCCACCATGGGAAATAATCAATGCCCGTTGCCAACCCTGCGCATACATTTGCTGAGTCAAGATCTGTATAGATTCGACAACGCGGCTTTTAAATGCCATTAAACTTTCCGCCTGAGGCGGGGTAAAGCTTAACGGTGTTTGCCAAAATTGAACCAATTCATTAGGAAATTGTTGGTAGAGTCGATCGGTCGGCTGAGCCTCCCATTCTCCAAAATCCATTTCTTGCAAATTCGGTTCTATAAATAAAGGAAGCTGTTTTTGCTCCACCCACTGCTCTGCAAATAGACGGCAGCGCTGTAATGGTGAGCTATAAATGACATCCCACGCCGGCCTAAGCTGCTCAGCCTGGGCGATAGTAGACTGCATTTGCGCCCACCCCTTCGCAGTCAAAGCATCATCCGTTCTACCCCGTAGAGTATGACTTAAGCTGGTTTCGCCGTGGCGCAGAAAATCTAAATACAACATCTCTAAACTTTCTCACCAATCACGGCTGCTTCAGCAAATGTCGCCATTTCATTATGTAAGCGACAGGCTAGCTTGATCAACCCCAGTGCGGCCCCTGCTCCACTGCCTTCACCTAAACGCAGATTCAGCTTCAATAAAGGCATCGCTTTAAGTTCTTCTAACAAACGTACATGACCATATTCAGCCGACTGATGCCCAAAAAGCATCCAAGCGCGAACGTCTGGATTTAAACGTACTGCGAGCAATGCCGAAACAGTACTGATAAACCCATCCACCACTATCGGTAGACCCAATTGTGCACAGCGAATATACGCAGCTGTCATGGCTGCAATTTCAAGTCCACCCACCGCACATAAGGCTTTAAACGGATCGTTCCCGACATATTGTGCATGCAATGCAAGTGCTTGGTCGATCACCTGTTTTTTATGTATCAATTGATCAGTACGGATACCCGTTCCAACACCCGTGAGCTTTTCAGCGGGTTCAGCCAATAAAAAGCAAGCGACAGCTGAGGCTGAACAGGTATTTCCAATGCCCATCTCACCCGCAACATAGATATCTGCCCCATAAGCGATGGCATCTTCCACACTTTTTTGCCCCAAAGCAAAAGCTGCTTCACATTCAGCTTCAGTCATGGCTTGGGTTTGAGCAAAGTTAGCCGTCCCAGCGCGGATGCAGTGGCGTTCAACCCCGACATATTCATACGCTTCACCGACTGAACCACAGTCGATGACTTGTAACTTGGCTTGATACTCTTTGGCAATCACACTAATACACGCCCCGCCAGTTGCGAAGTTCTGCAACATTTGACGCGTCACCGCTTGTGGATAGGCAGAAATATTTTCTTCCATCACGCCATGATCACCTGCAAAAATCGTAATCCATGGGCTGTCTATCTTAGGTTTTACAGTGTTTTGCAAACTGGCTAAAGTCACTGCAACCGATTCAAACTCCGACAACGATCCCGTTGGCTTGGTCAATTGTGACTGGCGTGCTAGGGCTTGAGCCAATACAGACTCACTCGGACTTTGACATGCTTCTAACCACCAACTCACACTTGTTCTCCTTTTAAAATCATGGGAAATCCTGCCACGCAGAACATCACTTTTTGAGCAATTTGACCTAACTGCTGATGCAATCGCCCTGTTTCATCGACAAAGCGTCGGCTAATTTGTCCTATAGGAACCACACCTAGGCCTGTTTCATTACTCACTAAAATCAGCTCAGACTGTAAATTTCCGACTACATCTAACAACTTCTGACATTCTTGAACTTGCAAATCTGGGTCATCATGCATCAGTAAATTACTCATCCATAAAGTCAGACAATCGACCAAAATGGTTTGGTTTGGGCGGTCTAATTTGAGCAACTGCGCTGCAAGATAAATGGGTTCTTCACACAGCCCCCAATCTTCGGGTCGTTGTTGCTGATGGTGTTGAATACGCGCTTGCATCTCCCCATCCAAGGCTTGTGCAGTTGCCACATAAACCACAGGCTGCGCCAACTGTTGTGCAATCTGCTCCGCCAAGCGGCTTTTCCCCGAACGTGCACCACCTAAAATCAGCTGCATTGTGCATTCCCCAACTCAATCTGTGTATGTGAAAACAATGGCCCTTGTAGGACATGGGCCTGATAAAAACCAAACGTGAGCTTTGAGACGTTTAAGCTATAGCTAATATCTTCAATTTCAGCCATCCGTGCCAATACATGATCACTGCACACTGCTTCACGGTATAGACCTAATGTAATATGTGGACAATAACTTAATGCCGCGACTTCCTGCGATGTATGCAGCAATGTTTTTCTAATTTTATCCAACACGCCTGCGGTATCATCCATTTTTAAAAATAAGGCACTTTCAAAACTATTTAATTCACCCATCTGTAACTGAAAAGATTCTAGTTTTAAATTTTTAAGGCGTTCAATCTGCTGAGTCAGTTGCGCTCGACTAAAGTCATCCGACTGTGTCACCTGTTCCACCCAAAAACCAGCAACAAATAAAGTGATATGGAACTGCCGTTGGTTTGGTTGATAAAGTAGATCTGAAAACTGCTCACGAAGCTGTTTTAAATAGTTGATCAAAACGGGATCATCCACTTCAATATACCAAAGTGCATAGCGTTCTCGTCCCAAATGCCATTCAGGATAGTCTCGATCTTCGGTCGGTACTACAGTGCTATGGGGTTGAAGAAACACAATTTTATTCACAAATTAGGATGAATAATTTAAGCATATTTTTGTCAAAATTATGGGCTGAAACGCCGAGATAATTTCACATTTAAATGAATTATTTTCAATACACTCAAATTACAGGTATAAAAAAACCCCAAGTTGAACTTGAGGTTTTTAAATTTTGGAGCGGGAAACGAGACTCGAACTCGCGACCCCAACCTTGGCAAGGTTGTGCTCTACCAACTGAGCTATTCCCGCAATATGGATGTGCATTATAGAGAGTTTCATCAAACTGTCAACACTCTATAATGCAATTGCTGAATTAATCAGCACGACGCCAAATTGTCCCTTGACGGGTGTCTTCCAAAACAACGCCCTGATCCAACAAGGACTGACGGATTTCATCTGCTTTGGCAAACTCTTTAGCTTTTTTCGCATCTTGACGTTGTTGAATCAAATATTCAATTTGCTCTTCAGACAAAGCCAAAGCCTCTTGCCCAATATCAGACTTCAGGAACTCTTCAACATTGTGCTGAACCAAACCTAAAATATTGGTTAAATGACGCAAAGTTGCATAGTAAATCGCCGCTTGTTCCGCTTGTTGCTCTTTCACGGCACGGTTCAATTCTTTGTTCACTTCAAACAATACCGCAATGGCTTCAGCGGTATTGAAGTCATCACGCATGGCACTATTGAAACGCTCAAGCAATGTTTCATCTAAGGTATCGACTTGCGTATCACCATAGGCTTGTTGATAAGCTTTGAATGAATGATAGAAACGTGACAGTGCTGTTTTTGCTTCTTTTAAGGCAACATCAGAGAAGTTCACAGGGCTACGATAGTGTGATGACACAATGAAGTAGCGAATCACTTCAGGATGGAACTTATCCATCACATCACGAATGGTAAAGAAATTGCCCAATGACTTCGACATTTTCTCGCCATCAACGTTGATGAAACCGACATGCATCCAGTAGTTGACATACTGCTCGCCAGTTGAAGCCTCAGACTGTGCAATTTCATTTTCATGGTGCGGGAACATCAAGTCTGAACCACCACCATGAATGTCAAAATGGTTCCCTAGGCAGCAAGTCGACATCGCAGAACATTCAATATGCCAGCCCGGACGACCTTTGCCCCACGGCGAAGCCCATGCAGGTTCATTTTCTTTGGCATGTTTCCAAAGTACAAAGTCAAAGGGATGTTTTTTCTCAACTTCAACATCGACACGTTCAGATGCACCCGCCTGCATATCTTCCAGTTTACGACCCGAAAGACGACCATACTTGGCGAATTTTTCCACTTGGAAATACACATCACCATTGGCAGATGAATAAGCTGTACCCTTTTCAACCAGATTACCAATCATGCTTTGCATTTGATCAATATAGTCCGTTGCACGCGGTGCTTCGTCTGGATGTAAACAGCCTAGATTTTCAGCATCTTCATTCATCGCTTGAATAAAGCGGTCTGTCAGCTGCGTAATCGACTCGCCATTTTCATTGGCACGTTTAATGATTTTGTCGTCAATGTCGGTAATGTTACGTACATATTTCACGCTCCAACCTTGGCTACGCAGGAAGCGAATAATATAGTCAAATGCAACCATCACGCGCGCATGTCCAATATGACAGTAGTCATAAACCGTCATACCGCAGACATACATATCAATATGTCCCTCAACACGAGGTACGAATTCTACTTTTTTGCGTTGCTCTGAGTTATATAGAACAAATGGTTGCATAGCGATTCAAAAGACTTCAAATATAAGAATGGATCATCTTAACCTAAGCATTATTTTTCATAAAGTTTTCAGAAGATTTTTCTTTCAATTATCTCGCCACTTTTCATTCATACTCAACTATTACTAAATTTCCTTTATTCAGATCTGAAAGGAATTATTGGTAAATATTGGCAGTGCATGATGCATTTGTTAGGGATGAACATGTGCATGCTCGCAATGCTCATGGCTATGAAGTTTTGGCGCTTCATGATCTGTTCGAATACAGCAACCCTCGACATACTGACTGGTACCGTCCATATAAAATTCCTCTTTCCATACAGGAACTTCATGTTTCACCCGCTCTACCGCTTCCTCACAGGCTTGAAAGGCTTCACGGCGGTGCGCAGCGTACGCCATCGCAATAATGGCTGTATCGCCAATATCTAAAGCACCTATGCGATGCACCACCCGAACGTAGGACACGCCATATTTTAATTGGATCTCTTGTTCGATTTGACGAATCATTTTTTCAGCGACAGGTGCATAAGCGGTATATTTTAATGCTTTTACAGCTTTGCCTTGATGATGATTCCGCACCGTACCAATGAATATGCCTATGCCGCCACACTCAGGAAAATGCTGGATGCCATCAAAGTCATTTTGGCTAAAAGTCACTGTTTGAATCCGTGGAAATTGTTTTAATTCCATATCAACCTCCTGCCACAGGGGACAACAACACCAAAGTACAATCTCGACTTAAAATGGTCTGCCTTGGAATAATGTCTTCACCGATTGCACAGGCACAGCGCTCCAATAACGTGTGGACAGCTGGGTATTGAGCAACGAGATCCTTTAAAACCACCGTAACCGATGAATCAGGCTCACATTGCAGCATTAAATTGGGGGATAACTGCCGTTCAATCGCACCAAAAGCTTCGATCTTCACTCTAATCACATTGTTTAATTCCTGAGTCATCCTAACCTCCAATCATATGCATACTGATTTTTCGCACGGGCTGATGCAATTGCTGTTTTTGAATAGCATGAAAGCCTTGCTCTTTATGCCAAACATAAGTTGAAAGTTTCCCCTCTAAAACAAAGGTTTCATGCTGATTAAGTCGAGCAATTTGTTGAATGTCTGACTTTAAATTTAAACCTTGCTTGGCAAAAAGACAATTATAAAACTCACCCTGTGCATTCAATCGCAGTCGATCACACTCCCCACAAAACGAGTTGCTAATAGTGGAGATAATCCCAATGTTCGCACCATCCACTCGATAACTACGCGCTGGATTGGCACCTTGTCCTTCAAGCACTTGCACCGTAAATTGCGAGCTGAGTTGGGATAAAATCTCTTGTTCAGTGACGACATCGGCTTGCGACCAATTTTGATCGCCATCCAAAGGCATAAACTCAATAAAACGCAGTTCTACCTTTTGCAGCTTTGCCCACTGAACCAAAGGAACAATTTGATCGTCATTGATGCCTTTCATCAGCACGGTATTGATTTTGATGTTAAAACCAACCTGCTGTGCGACCTGAATTCCTTCCAGCACTGTATGTAATTGTTTTTTAGTGAGGTGTTGAAATTGTTCGGCATCTAGACTGTCTAGACTAATATTTAAATCATCCAGCCCTGCTTGCTTTAAAGCAGCGGCATATTGTTTTAAATAGTGACCATTGGTGGTCATGGAAATACGCTTCAGCCCCTGTTTTTTTAGGCTTTGTAACTGTTCGATAAAATGTACCACACCTTGGCGCATTAACGGTTCACCACCCGTGATACGAATTTGCTCAATGCCATGCTGCACCATAAATTTGCAAAAATGGTAGAGTTCTTCAAAGCTGAGCAAGTCGTGCTTCTTCATCCATTCGGGATGTTCGGGCATGCAATAGACGCATTTAAAATTACAACGATCCGTCACAGAGATTCGTAGTTTGCGCTTTTCACGTCCAAACTGATCTTGGAATACTCTAACTGCGGATACATGGGTCATGCTGTTCATCTGTCTTACCTATGCGTCCTTTGAGCGGTGTCGGTGCAGTTCATATTTCACGCCCTATTTTCTAAAGTATAAATTGCAATAACTGTTCCAACTTTGTGCACTTTTTACATTTTGAGTATTTTCAGTTCACCGCCGTAATGAGTGATCACTGCTACATACGTTTATAATCTAAATAAAATAACGACTCCCATAAATATATTCTAAATTTTTGTTTTATAATAAATTTAATATAAACACGAATACTTATTTGGTTCTTTTATAGATTTTTATTTAAACAGTCAAATCGGTTTATGGCAACATCTTTTGCTCTCAACACACACTCTCATTCTCCGTATCTGAGATATTTCTCTGTACACGACAAATTTCACAGAACCCTTATCCTATCAGGATTCTGCCTTCTTAAAATTGCCAAAATTTCCTTAAACTCTTCTTTTTTCCCAAAACCAATTAAACGCTGAATCGCCATTTGAACATAGTCTAAACCATAGCGAAATAAACTCATTGAGAGTCGTCCATGCTTCTTTATTTTTATCGCTTTTTTTTGATCATGTTGCCATTCACCCGTTAAGTAACACCAACAGAAGCTTATAGCTAACACCGCAATCAATTTTTTCACTCGTCTAGGGTCTGTCAAGCGCGTATTTTCAAGATTAAACCCGCGTCCTTTGAGACAACTGAATAAGGTTTCAATTTCCCAGCGTAATGCATAATCCTGAATAGCATTGGCATTAAACTGAGGAGAAACGACGAGTAAAAGCTCTCCATTTTCTAACTGTAGTGCACTTATATATAGTTTCACCCGACCAACCAAAATCCGTCGTTTACGACATTCAATTTGACCAACTTTAAGATGGCGAAATAAATCACTAATTTTATGATTCTTTCCTAAATGATTGGTGACAATGAAGTTTTTTTAACACGAATGCAGAAGTTGATGTCTTGTTCAATTAACCATGTAAACCACTGCTCACCGATAAACTCTCTGTCTGCGAACACATTCACAATACGGTCTTTACCAAAAATGGCTATAAAGCGTTGAATCAAAGCAATGCGCTCTTTCGTATCTGAATTTCCACGTTTATTAAGCAATGTCCAAAGGATAGGTATCGCTATTCCACGATAAACGATTGCGAGCATCAGGATATTAATATTTCGTTTTCCCCATTTCCAATTGGTTCTATCTAAAGTCAGTTGCACTTGGTCGAATGAAAACATATTGAAAATCAACTGAGAAATTTGACGATAATCAAAATACTGACCTGCAAAGAAGCGCTGCATACGTCGATAAAATGATTGTGGTAAGCACTTGATGGGCAAGGCTTTAGATGCAGAAGAAAGATTACATGTTTGCTTTAAAATAATCACAAGCATGATGAGCGCAAAGCACTTTAAATGTGACTTGTTCCATTTTAGAGATTTGTTTAAGATAAGATATAACTCATTGAGATGTATCATAGTATTCGTCGTTAGAAAACAATTATTGTGACATTATTTCAATGAGTTATCTATTTTTGTCGTGTACAGAGGAGATATTTATAAAAAATTGAGTTGCCGATGCTGTTGTAATTCATCCAACGAGTTAATACTGTGAAAAAACAGTGCATGATTTTTAAATCGTGCCACCTGTGGGTGCAAATCTGCAAAACACTGCCTTAAACTGCGCTGATTTTGCTCAAGGTGCTGAATCAATGTCGGCAAACTGCTCCGTTTTAACAAACAAAACGGATACAGTGCACGGTCATTGATTTCTACAACAACGACACCACAGTTCGGATCTTGTTGCATCGCTTGATGTAACCGCGAAAACACTTTTTTCGGAATAAAAGTTACATCACAGGGTACGAACAGCACATAGTCTGATTGCACATGTGTCCATGCACTTTTCATCCCCATCAAGGGCCCTTGAAAGCCTGTTGCCTCATCTTCAAAAAAGCCAATCGACGGAATCAACCGCTCATAAATGGAATGATCACGATGGCTGTTGACCCATACCTTGGTTGCACGTGACTTTAACTGCTGATGAATTTTGATAAGTTGAATTTCATCATCAAATTTTTGCAAGAGTTTATTGATGCCATTCATACGGCGCGCCTGACCACCCGCCAAAATAACAACTTCAGTTTCTGGGTAACTCACGGGTTTGAATATTTTTCTTTTCATTCTACATCCTCCGTTTGACACGCTTTGATCAGACCTCGAATTTCAGGTAAGCAAGAACCGCAATTGCCTCCTGCCTTTAAGCATGCAGTGACTTGTTTTTCATGGGTGATATTTTTTTCTTTAATGACATCGATAATACGATTTTTCCCAACTTTAAAACAGCTACAGACCAGTGGGCCATCGCTATTAGTCATTGACATCGCTTGCCCTGCCAATAAAGCTTTCCTATGCATAGCACTTAAGCGTTCGCGCTTAAACAGACTTGCCACCCAGTCTCGATCTGGCAATAAGGCTTTAGGCGCAATATACAGACTTGCAATGAGGTGTCCATCTTGTAACACCACACTATGACTGATATGGGCAGTTTGATCTTCTACATTGAGCCATTCAAAACTTTCGTCATCAAAAGGCAATAAAGCTTTGAGCTGTTCCGTCGTTTCCGTAAAACGTCGACGGTCTGCCAGCTCATAACGAATAGCTTTGGACGTTTTGATTTTGGTCCACCAAATGCTTTGTTCAATACTTTGTTGTACCAAATGTTCAAAGCCCGTTCTGACATAAAATACGCCCTGCCATTGCGTATAAAACGGATGAATCATCACAGGGGTATGTTTGAACTCAGGTTCTCCCGAAATCGCATCCACCACAGGATTCACCACTTTACCAATCCGTGCATCTGATGCGAATTGATCACTCCAGTGAATCGGTGCAAAAATCTGTCCACGGCGGATATTGTCACTGACCGTGGCACGCAGTACGCAATTTCCCCAAGCCGATTTGATCTCTACCAGTTCCCCATCTTTCAAACCATATTTCAAGGCATCATTTGGGTGAATTTCACAATAGGGTTCTGCTTTATGTGTACTTAAATTGGCTGATAAACCTGTACGTGTCATGGTATGCCATTGATCGCGGATGCGTCCTGTATTCAGCACCAATGGATACTCACTGCTAATTGGATTCACTGCACCAACTGCTGTTGTTGCAATAAACTTGGCTTTACCATCTGGATGACTAAACTGACCATCTTTAAATAATTGAGCAAAAGTGTTTGGTTTGGTTTTGCCATTTTTCAAAGGTACGAGCACAGGCCATTGCGTCGGTTCAAGCTCTTGGTAGTCATCAAATGAAAGATTCGTCAGACCTGCCAAATTGAAATAGCGGAATGTTTCAGTCGATGAACGTAAAGCAATTTCTGCATTTTGATAAGCTGAGAGCTGGGCATGTTCTTTGAAAATGTCATGACTACTTTCAAAGTCAAAACCCTGAAACCCTAATTTTTTCGCCACTTGTGAAACTGACCACCAATCCGCTTGTGCTTGTTCTGGAATGTCTAAAAAAGTACGCTGTCTGGAAATACGGCGTTCAGAATTGGTCACCGTGCCGTCTTTTTCACCCCAACCCAATGCAGGCAATAACACATCGGCATATTGCGTGGTATCTGTATCTAGACAAATGTCTGACACCACCACAAACTCACATTTCTCTAGTGCACGTTTCACCTGATCGGCATTGGGTAAACTCACCACAGGATTGGTCGCCATAATCCAAATGGCTTTAATTTTACCGCTTTCAACTGCTTCAAAAAGGTCGACAGCCTTTAAACCCACTTGCTTGGCAATCGTTGGACTGTGCCAAAACTGCTGAACCAATTGTTGATGTTGTGGGTTATCCAAGTCCATATGCGCAGCCAGCATATTGGCAAGTCCACCCACTTCACGTCCGCCCATTGCATTCGGCTGGCCCGTCATGGAAAAAGGTGCAGCACCCAATTTTCCAATTTTGCCAGTCAGCAAATGACAATTGGTAATACTATTGGCTTTGTCTACCCCACGTGAAGACTGATTCACCCCCATTGAAAATAAGCTCATCACTTTTTCTGTTTGAGCAAATTTTTCAAAAAAGAGTGCTAATTTTTCAACAGAAATCCCCGTCCGTTCGCTTACACTCGCTATTGATGCTTCAGAAGCACTGCTTGCCAGCGCTTGTTCTAAGCCTTGAGTATGCTTTTCAATAAAATCGGTATCGGTATAATGATTGGTTGCTAAATACTGTAATAGACCATTGAACAGCGCGACATCTTGACCCGGTAAAATCGGTAAGTGTAAGTCAGCCGCCTCACAGGTGGCTGTAAAACGTGGGTCAATCACGACGACAAAAAGATCTCGCTCCTCTTTGGCTTTCATGATGCGTTGATACAGTATAGGATGACACCATGCGGTATTTGAACCCACCAAAACCACCATATCGGTATGCTCAAAATCACTATAACTGGCTGGGACTAAATCTTCCCCAAAAGCGCGTTTATGCGCAGCAACGGCTGAAGACATACACAACCGTGAATTGGTGTCGATATTGGCCGTACCGAGGTAGCCTTTAACAAATTTATTGACCACATAATAGTCTTCAGTCAGCAGTTGACCTGAGACATAAAAAGCAATACTTTCAGGCCCATATTGATCGATATAATGTTGAAATTTGTTGGCGATTAAATCTGTTGCGGTATCCCATGAACTTACTTCACGTTGCGGTTTACGCCCCAACATGGGATGTAAGACGCGCGTTTCTAAACCTACCGTGTCGGCTAAATTACTGCCTTTAATGCACAACTTTCCGAAATTAGATGGATGCTGAGCATCACCCACCACAGACACATTTTGCCCTAAAGCCGTTTCTTCAACAGTTGCTGTTACCCCACACCCCACCCCACAATATGGGCAGGTGGTTTGCGTGGTTGTAATCATTTTTTCTGTGGAGCTATGCAGTTCCATTACAGGGATACTATTCATTTCTGCTTCGCTCCTTTATCTATGGCAAATACTTAAAATCACCCCCTCCTTTTTAGAAGGGGTTAGTGGAAGGTTTTACCCTGCTTTTTTTAATGCAAAATCTTTACCAAATAACAGTTTATTTCGAATTGAGGAAATTGGGGTTTGATCCGAAATAAGTTCTGCATACCAAACACCATCTTCGGTATCACCAAACAATACCGCACCGACAACCTTATCCTTTTGAATAATAATGCGTTTATAAATCTGACGTTTTTCATCATTTAAAATGATGTCTTCAAAGTCATCCTTCGGTTCAAAATTACCCGCTGAGAACACATCACAGCCACTTACCTTTAACTGTGTTGGAACAGTTGGTGCTTTGAACGTTAAGCTGCCATGCTCTGCCAAATGTGAGGCACAAATGAACGCCTGCCCCCAAAGTGGCTCAACCAAGCCAAAAGTCTGGCTACGATGTTCAATACACTCTCCCACGGCGTAAATACTTGGGTCAAAAGTCTGCATGGTGTCATTCACCAACACACCACGGTTACAGCGCAGTCCTGCACTTTGTGCAAGTGCCATGTTCGGACGAATACCGACTGCAAAAACCACAAGATCCGCCTCTAGGACTGTACCGTCTTTCAAGCGAATTTGAGTGACATGACCATCTACACCTACCAATGCTTCAGTATTGGCCTCAGTGATAATGGAGATACCCTTTTGTTCAATACTATGGCGTAGCATTTGGCTGGCTTTACTGTCTAGTTGGCGCTCCATGATGCGATCCATCAGATGTAAAACTGTGACATTCATCCCGCGTTGTTTGAGGCCATATGCAGCTTCAAGTCCCAACAGTCCACCACCGATTACCACGGCATTTTTCTTGGTCTTGCAGTAATCCAGCATGGTGTTGATGTCATAGATATCTCGGAAACTAATGACACCTTTCAAATCCGCTCCAGCAATTGGAGGAATAAACGGTTTCGAACCTGTCGCTAAAATTAAACGATCATAATCGACCACTTCGCCTTTTTCGGTATAGACCTGCTTACGAGGACGGTCTATACGTACCGCAGGATCACCCGCAATGAAACGAATTCCTTTGTCGCTATACCATGCATGTGGATGCAACATGATGTCGTCAATGGTTTTATCTCCTGACAACACTGGCGATAACATAATACGGTTGTAGTTTCCCCAAGGCTCTTCACCAATCACTGTCACGTCATAACGGTCTGGTGCCATGTCGAGTAAATCTTCCAAACAACGCATGCCCGCTAAGCCATTGCCAACCAGCACCAGCTTCATTTTTTCCTGAGATGCACCTGTGTTGGTGATATAAGTTTTTTGTGGTGTCGGACTAATCCACACTCGGCCATTTTCAATTTTGCTTGGAAAAACCAATAGTTTTTGATCTTTATCTTCCAAACAGCGTCCTGTGGCTAAACTAAAATGCTGTTTATAAATCGGGGATGCCACCACACGCTCACCTTGCAAATCACCAATAATGCCGCGCGACATCACAAAAGCTTGGCTAAATGGGTCTTGGTTACTCAAGGCATATACCCGCTTTTCAGCACCGACACGAAAAATAGCAATTTGCTGATTTTCAATAAGTGCACCTACGCCTGTATTTGGCGTTAGATCATCTAGTGCACAGACATCAACCCAATCTAGCTCATTCATTTCTTTTAAAATTGTCATCATCTTGATCCTTTTTAAACTTTTTCATTCATTTATTCCCTCTATCTTTGCTTTTGAGAGAGTGCTGAAGAAAGAAGTTTGAATACCCTAATTTGTTAAGCTTCAACCACTGGAATACGGCTACGATCTCGTTCAACCGCAGTTTTAGGCCGAATCTGTCCACGAACTTCTGCAAACTGAATATGCGGATCTTGTTGCTGCTCAGCTTTGGCATTGATAAAGGTCATGAAGCGTTTACGTACTTCTGGGTCTTCAACAGCCGTACGCCACTCATCTTGATAAGTCCCCACCACATGGCTCATACGGCGTTCTAGTTCAGCAGCTAGACCTAAAGAATCATGCACAACCACATCTTTGAGATAATCTAAACCACCTTCCATGTTGTCGCGCCATACCGAAGTTCGTTGTAAACGGTCTGCGGTTTGCACATAGAACATAAAGAGTCGGTCGATGTATTTAATTAAAGTTTGGGTATCGAGGTCTGAAGCCAATAATTCTGCATGACGTGGTTTCATCCCACCATTACCGCAGACATATAAATTCCAACCCTTTTCAGTGGCAATCACACCGACATCTTTACTTTGCGCTTCGGCACACTCACGAGTACAGCCTGAAACAGCCATTTTTAATTTGTGCGGTGAGCGCAATCCTTTGTAGCGGTTCTCTAGGAAAATGGCTAAACCCACCGAGTCATCCACACCGTAACGACACCATGTACTGCCGACACAAGACTTCACTGTACGCAACGATTTCCCATAAGCATGGCCTGACTCAAAGCCCGCAGCGATGAGCTTTTCCCAAATTTCAGGAAGTTGGTGAATTTGCGCGCCAAACATATCGACACGTTGTCCACCAGTGAGTTTGGTATATAAGCCATATTCTTTAGCAATTTGCCCCACAGCAATTAAGCCATCAGGCGTCACTTCACCACCTGCCATCCGTGGAACTACAGAATAAGAACCATCTTTTTGAATGTTGCCAAGATAGTAGTCATTACTGTCTTGTAGACCTGCATGGCTTGGTTTTAAAACAAAGTCATTCCAACACGACGCTAAAATATTCGCTGCAGTTGGCTTACAAATATCACAGCCTAAACCATGGCCATGTTGTTGAATCAGGTCATCAAACGTTTTGATTTCATTGACTCGTACCAAGTGATACAGCTCTTGACGTGAGTAAGCAAAGTGCTCACAAATATGGTTATTCACTGTCACGCCTTGGCGTTGTAATTCAGACTTCAGTACTTGAGTGACCAGTGGCGCACATCCACCACATGCTGTAGCTGCTTTGGTACATTTTTTTAGTGCACCTAGAGATGTTGAACCCTCAGCAATTGCACTGCAAATATCAGCTTTAGAGACATTATTACATGAGCAAATGGTTGCACTGTCTGGCAGTAAATCAACTCCACTACCGCCCGATTTACTTGAAGCTTGTGCATAACCCGGCATGATTAAGCTTTCAGGATTTTCTGGAAGCGCTAATCCATTCAGCATCATTTGTAGTAAGTCGTTGTACTCTTTTGCACAGCCCACTAAAACTGCGCCAAGTAACTTGGTCTTTTCGCCGTTCACCACGATTTTTTTATAAACTTGCGTATCTTCGTCGGCATAGAAATAACTGAGTGCATTCGGTGTCATCGCATGTGCATCACCGACCGAAGCAACATCAACGCCCATCAGTTTCAACTTGGTGCTCATGTCTGCACCCGCAAATTCAGCACAAGTTTGTTCAGTGACATGTTTTGCTGCAATACGTGCCATGTCATAGCCCGGTGCCACCAGACCATAAATTTTGTTTTGCCACAGTGCACATTCGCCAATAGCATAAATATCTGGATTTGACGTTTGGCAATAATCATTAATCATGATCCCGCCACGCTCCCCTAGAGCTAAACCGCTTTGACGTGCCAACTCATCACGTGGGCGAATACCCGCTGAGAACAAAATGATGTCTGTTTCAAGCTCAGAACCATCACCAAATTTCATCACATGCTTCGTCGTAGCACCTTCCTCAATTGATGAAGTCGCTTTTTGGGTATGAACTTTTACGCCTAAGTTTTCAATTTTTGCACGTAGAACCTTTCCGCCCAAGTCATCAATTTGAACCGCCATGAGACGTGGTGCAAACTCAACCACATGGGTTTCCAAGTTCAAATCACGTAACGCCTTAGCAGCTTCTAGGCCCAGTAAACCGCCACCAATCACCACACCCGATTTCGCATTAAGACTTGCAGCACGAATCGCATCTAAGTCGTCAATGGTTCGGTAGACAAAGCAGTTTTCACGGTCATTGCCCGAAATAGGCGGAACAAAAGCGTATGAACCTGTTGCCAAGATTAATTTGTCAAAACTAAGAACATCACCATGATTCGTCGTCACCGTTTTATGACTTTGATCAATTGCAACCGCTTTGGTGTTTAAACGTAAATCTATGCCATAAGCATCAGCAAAATCTGCACGACAAAGGGTTAAATCCTTTACTGATTTACCACTGAAATATTCAGTCAAATGTACGCGGTCATAAGCCAAGCGCGGTTCTTCGGCCAAGATGGTAATTTCAACATCATCACCCACATGTTCGAGTACTGATTCGATAAATTTGTGGCCAACCATGCCATGACCAATCATGATGATTTTCATATTCTTTCTCCGCAATATTTCATTTGTTCTGCCTGAGCCTTGAGGCTTGGGTTTAATCTCTTTATTTAGTTTTGCGCTTCAGCAATGCTACGATCATGTAATGCTTGTTCGAATAAGCGCTGTTCCTTTTCTTTATGCTCAACAGAGAACCGAATCATCAGGACAAAACTTGCAGCGATGACCACCAAGCCACCTAAAATCATCAGTGTGGTTTGAATATCCAACATACCTTTGAGTAGGAAACCTGCTGCCACTGCACCAACGTTACCCCCTGCACCAATGATGCCTGCCACACCGCCTAAGGCATCACGATCAATAAAAGGTACCAAAGCATAAGTTGCACCACATGCCATGTGCGTGAACAATGCGAAGACTGTCATTGCGAGTATCGCAAAGATAGGGGTATTCATTTGAGAGAATAGGACGAGGAAAAGGCCTTCCAGCAAAATCATGCCAAACAACACTTTGGTACGACCATCAAGCCCTTTTTTGGTTGCGACTTTGTCTGACACAATGCCGCCCAGAGCACGAGCGAACAATGCCAGTAAACCGAAAATACCTGCCGCCATCCCTGCTTCTTTTAAACCAAAGCTAAAATGGTCGACGTAGTACATCGCGACAATGTTATGAATAAAGATTTCGATCCCGAAACACGCGGCATAGGCACCAAATAGAATCCAAACACGGTAGTTTTTCGCAGCATGCATCAGAATCGCTACACCACCTTTTTTATCTGAACCAACACTGACGCCCTCTGCACGAAGTTCTTTGAAGTTGCCTTGTGGACAATCTTGAGTAAATTTCCAGTACATCAAACCCACGATCAGCATCAGGACACCCGGAACAATCAGTGCAATTCTCCAGCCCATCGCTTGCTCTACACCAAACATCACCAAGGCACCGAGCATCAATGGCATAAGTACTTGTGTTGCACCACCGCCTGCATTCCCCCAACCTGCTGTCGCTGCGTTTGCAGTCCCGACTACGTTTGGCGCAAACATTATGCTGGTGTGATACTGAGTAATGACAAAGCTCGCCCCAATCGCACCAATCAATAGACGGAAGAACAAGAAGGATTCATAGCTATTTGCAGACGCGACTCCAAAGACTGGAATGCTGCCGAGTACTAGAAGTGCGGTATAGGTTTTACGCGGGCCGTATTTATCACACAGCGGCCCCACAATAAGACGAACTAAAATGGTGATGGCTACGGCCGCAATATTAATATTGGCAATTTGATCTTTGGTTAAATGAAATTCACCCGCGATCACTGGCATCAGCGGAGCACAAGCGAACCAAGCAAAGAAGCAGACAAAAAAGGCGAGCCAACTCATGTGGAAGGCTCTCATTGCTGCGCCGTTAAAACTGAAAAGACTTATTTTTGTTGCTTTTTTAGCATGTAAATTTGAAGACATAACCTTCTCCAGACTGAACTGAGCGTATAGTTTTTCTACAGCACAAACTCTTGGGATGTAGAAGCGATCAGAACGGACGTCGTTGGCCGTCTTACAAATTTGATTTAGAGTCGTCTTTGACTCATTAAGGATAATGCAACGAGTGTGCCAATATTTATAATTAAATAACAACATATTGTTTTTTAAAAATTTATTTAAAAAATAATCTTATAATTCGATATAGTCAGCTCTTTTTATTTTTAAAGCACAACAGCTAATTTTTCCGACTTTTTAAAACCCTGCTACCTCTTGGTGCATTTTGCATTATCGATGAGCATCTGCTTTCTCAAATAAACGACATTGCTTTGTTCTAAGCACGACATCTAGAAGTTCTCCCTTAGATGTACAAATCGACTGTGAACATCAACACTTCAATTTACTGAATCCATATCCGTAAACTCTTTCATGAAAACTCCGATCACAACATATGCAACATGCATACTTTGTCTGTAATCGCGACCATAAAGATTGACTGCCTAATCCGAGATAAAGCTGGCATTTGTTAAGTTTGGCATTTAAATTGCTTGTACACTTTTAGATCTCATTTTCAGGTTTTCCTGAGCACTGTACAGTATGCCTAAACTGAAAATTGCATTGATTGATGACAATCAAGAACGCGCACAATATATTCGAAGTTCCCTCATCGAACATGATTTTGATGTGGTTGCCTGCCTGATTATCGATCACATCAATATTAGCCGTCTTGAACAATTAAGTGCTGACGTCATTTTGTTAGATATGGACCATCCGCAACGTGACATTATTGAAAGCTGTGTAAGTCAATTTAATCTACCCACTGTTTTATTTACTAAAAATAGCCATAAAGACACCATTAAAAGTGCCATAGATGCTGGGGTAACAGCTTATATTGTGGATGGGATCGATCCTTCAAAGTTAGAAAATATTTTAGAAATCTCGATCGAGCAGTTTCGTAAACACAAAAAGTTGCTCACAGACTTACAAGACACTAAAAATAAACTCGCCGATCGTAAAGATGTAGAGCGTGCGAAAGTCTTACTGATGCAATTACATGGACTATCTGAAGACGATGCCTTTCAATTGCTGCGTAAAAATGCCATGAGCCACCGTATGACCATCGGCGAAATGGCAAGACGTCTGTTGGATGCTCAACAGCTTTTACAATCTCAACTCAAGGACTAAGTCATGGCTCAACTCGAAAAGTCACAACTTCATCTGGGCTATATTCCACTTTTAGACTGTGTTGCTTTACTCTGGGCTAAACAACGCGGTTTTTTTGAGGAAGTAGGCTTAGACGTAAGCTTAGTGAAAGAAGCGTCTTGGGCAAGTTTAAGAGATCGTTTGGCTTTTGGTTTCCTAGACGCTGCACATTGTTTGTCTGCCATGTTGCCTGCTGCCGCACTCGCTCAAGATCAACTCGGCATTCCGCTACAAACCCCTCTTGTCTTAAGTTATAACAGTGCTTTTATCAGCTTAAGCCAAAAACTATGCTACGCGCTTGATATCAAAAAAACTGACGATGCAGCCACCACTGCACAGAAATTCTTTAGTGCCATGCAGCATGAACAGTATCTTCCGATTGCCCATGTGTTTAAGCAGTCTATTCATCATTATTGTTTACGTGAGTGGTTGGCATTGGCCAATCCTGAATTTGCCAAACGTGTACATCTCCGCACTTTACCGCCGCCCTATATGGTGGAAGCCATTTCAAATCAATTGATCGATGGTTTTTGTGTTGGGGAACCTTGGAACACACAAGCGGAAATTCAAGGCTATAGCCAAATCATTGCGACTGGCTCAGACATTATTCCTCGCGTCGCAGACAAAGTACTGGCTGTGACTCAAGAATGGGCTATATCCAATCCCAATACACTTGCAGCCCTCGCCCAAGCCATCCAAAAAGCACAAGTTGAACTTAAACAAATGCAGGATCTTGAACCTGTTTGGCAAGTCTTGGTCGATTACAACATCATTCGCTTTGCATGTTCAGCAAGTGTTCACGTCGAAAAATATCACCTGATTCAGAACATCATTCGTGGTTTTATTCCCGAACAAGCCCAGCCGCAAGTTTCGGATTTTGTTTGGCTCACACAGCAAATGCAAAAATGGGATGATATAAATTTAGATAGTGATGAAATTCGCGGTATTAGTGAAAATTGCGTCCTTCAAACAAATACTTGATTTTTAAATTATTACTATATGTTACTTGATACGTAATTACGCACCATTTTAAAACATTTATTCTGAAAAATATTTTGAAGTAAATCTGCGATCTAACTTTACTGCCACTTTACTAGATATTTTTCTTTAGCTTCCACTTATCTGAGCACGCTATTTACTCATGCGAAAAGCACGCTAAGATCTTTTAAAACATGAAAACAATAGATAAATAATATTCATCACAACTTCTTTTTTAAACGTCAAACTAACCCAAGGACAGCGGGGTGTATTATGTTTACCGAGGAAAATCGACATGTTTCTTTATTACATGCGATTAACAAAATACTGATTAAAGACTGGGATCCCCTGTGTATCTATCGCAATCCTGCACTACAAGATGAGTATGAGGAATACTTACCCAGTTTATTCCGATTCATTTGTGAACAAGCCAGTGAAACTGAAATTTTTGAATATTTATGGTGGGTGGAAAATAAGGTTATGGAAGTCAAAGGGAATAAGACCCATACTTTAAAAATTGCACATTTGTTGAAAGATTTACAGGAAGGCTAAGCCGATTTTACGTCTGTAAATGCTCAATCAAATCGGTCACCATGTTGCTGTTGACGCAATACTCTTAAGTCTGCAAGCCCAGTATAAATTTCTGCTGCAATCAGGTCTCGGAACTGCTGTAACTGTTCTAGGTTTTCAATATGCATCAAACTTTGTCTGGGCATAAACTTAAAATAAAAAGGTAAGCGTTTCGGAATCAAATGTTTCGGTAAAGATGGAATCACCTCCCCTTTACGTAGCAAGCGACTTAACTGCGGCACTTGTAGCAACTTTTGAAAATATTGGTGCTGAACCACTTTATTAGCATCAAAACCAATATCAAAGACTTCATCTCCGCCTAAAGCGGCAAACGGCACAATGTCATAGCCAAATTCTTGAGCAAGTTTTAAAAAGCCATAACGCTGTTTCCAAATCAGTTGATACTGTTCGCCCTCACGTTTTAGAACTTCGCGTCCGCCACCAGGAAAAACCAAAATAGAATAGCCTTGTTGCATGGCTTCACGTACATAGGCTGGGATGCCATCGACCGCACCAAATTTTTTCACCACACTGCGCCACAGTGGCAAATAAAAATGGCTATGATCAGCAATACTGACCACAGCCACTTGATGCTCATTGTAGAGATAATCAATCAACAGAGGTGAATCGAGTACACCATATAAGGAATGATTTCCTACATACATTGCAGGTTGTGATGCATCTAACCGTTCAGCACCGATAAATGTCGGTGTGAAATAAACTTTGGATAAAGCACTCAGGCGTTTAATCCATTTTGCATCATGTTCAACCTGCAACATACGGGCTTATGCGACGTGTTTTTTCACAAGCACAGCACCAACAGAGTAACCTGCGCCGAATGAACACAAGACACCGTATTCACCATCATTGACTTGGTCTGCTGTGCGATGCAACGCAATGATGACACCTGCTGAAGAGGTATTTGCAAATTCATCCAAAATGATCGGCACTAAATCAGGCTGAGCATTTTCTTTGCCTACGACCAATTTCAGAATCAGTTCATTCATGCTGGCATTGGCTTGGTGTAACCAAAAACGCTTCACATCAGTCGGTGCAATGTTGTTTTTCTCAAGTTGCGCTGTAATCATTTTGGCAACCAGTGGACAAACTTCTTTGAACACTTTACGACCGTCTTGAGCGAAACGATTGTTTTCAATGTCTGCATCGACTTCACTTAAGTTTAGGAAACCAAAGTTATTGCGGATGTTGTTTGAGAACTGGGTGAATAAGTTAATGTCTTCAATTTCAAAACCAGTTTTGCTGTCGGTTTCTTCAATGATTGAAGCCGTTGCAACATCACCAAAGATAAAGTGGCAATCACGTGAACGGTAGTCGGTATGACCAGAGGTGATTTCTACATTCACCAATAATACACGGCGTCCGCCCGCTTTGATCGCATCATAGGCTTGTTTAATGCCAAAGGTTGCGGCCGAACATGCCACATTCATGTCGTAGGCATAGCCTTGAATACCCAATGCTGTTTGGATTTCAATTGCAACAGCTGGATAAGCACGCTGTAAATTAGAGCACGATAAAATTACCACATCGATATCTTCTGCAGTTACGCCTGCATTTTCCATCGCTTGTTTTGCAGCGATCACGCCCCATTCGGCTTGAATCGAGAGTTCATCATTTGAACGCTCATGTAACAATGGACGTAAACGCTTCGGATCTAAGATCCCTGTTTTCTCAACCACATAACGACGTTTTACACCAGATGCTTTTTCAATAAACTCTGCGCTTGACCCACGACGGGCTTCCAACTCGCCCGAAGCAATTTTGTCAGCATTGTCTAGGTTATACTGTTCCACATAAGCATTTAAACTTTCAACTAACTCTTCATTGGTAATGATGTCTTCAGGATGATAAAGACCCATACCTGTAATGCGGATGCCCATGTAAAACTCCTTCTTTAAATTACCTATATCTTAACTGATTCCAAGTTTTTCCCATACTTTTTGCAAGCGAGTCGGAGAAATGGGCATCTTTGTTTTCATCGGTTGAGAGAATAAAGAAATCCGAAACTCCTCAACCATGAAATACAATTCTTTAAGGCGAGTGTCATTTTTAAACTTAAATAATTTTTCCATCCACGGGTCAACTTGATCAATGGCAGAATTATCCCTCTGTAGGTTATTGGGCAGGCGCTCCAAACGCAAGACCAATGCTTTCAAATATCGAGGAAATTCAAGCCAAATGTCGGAAGATTTTACGTAAACAAAGTTTGATAAGCACATCAAATCTAGCTGATCTTCAACATCATCAATATTTTTCCCAAACACTGCATCATCTAAGACCAACAGTTTTCGACGTATATCCTGCCATTGAATATAGATCTCTGTCACATCTGCCAGTGCTTTTTGCCCATGGGTCAGAAAAGTTTTTTTGACATTTACAACCAAGTTTTCAAACTCTTGTGCGTTGACAGGCAGTTCATTGATCGACATTTGCAGTGTGGCATAAACTAACATTTGCTCCAACTGCGCCTTATCGCCCAAAGGTGAATACGCCAATGCCAACGGTTTGGAAATTTGCTTTTTCAACTGACGGACCAAATCCCCCAGTTGTATATGCACCAAACGGAGTACACCCTCACGGTGCTGTTTAATCGCCTCAGCTTGATCATTAAAGGTCTGAATCACCACACCAGACTCATCCTTTTGTTCCAGTGCAGCAAAGGCCTTGGTCGGGACTAAAGCTTGATACTGCTTCACCACCACACCCGTCACTTTTTGTGATGCTTCAAACACAAAATTTTCAGGAAAAGTTTGGAACTCACCTTTGAGCTGTTTGACTGGACTATGAGTTTCTGTTCGACAGCGCGCTTTTAACTCAGACAAGTCACGACCTTGTTCAATCACACGGCCTTTGTCATCTATCACCTTAATCAATGGCAATAAATACTGTTCAATCCGCTCAAAGCTAAAGTCTTTTTCAGAGATTTGTTCGCCACGTAACTGGAAGGCTAAAAAACTAAAAATATGCTGCTGCAAATGCATCGCATCTACTTTCGCCATTAGCTTTGCAGCCGTATCAGGGATAGGCACCAAGTGACGACGTTTATCTTTAGGCAGTGCTTTGAGTAAGGCTTCCATTAAATCCTGACGCCAGCCGGGAATGCCCCACGACCACAAGTTTTCATCCACCTGAGGCAAGGCTTGCAACGGAATTTTCACCGTTGCACCATCTTCGTCATGACTTGGATCAAAACGGTAACTGGCCGCAAGGCGCAGTTCACCATTGCGTAAAAAATCGGGAAATTGCTGCGTGGTTGGACGGTCGTTCAGCCATAGCGCATCATCATCGATAAATAAATAACGTGGGTTTTGCGGTTCAACCGTTGCGCGCCAGTCTTCAAAACTACGACGACTTGCGACCTCTTCAGGAACTTTAGCCGCATAAAACTGGTAAATAGTCTCTTCATCCACCACCAAATCACGGCGGCGTAGCTTATCCTCGACCCGCTCTACTTCTTCAAGTTTAAGCAGGTTGTGTTTTAAAAATGGTGGCGTAATGCCCAAATGCCCTGTCGTCAGTGCATCTCGAAGGAAAATTTCATGTGCTGCAACATGGTCGACTTTTTCATAGTTGATTTGACGTTTCGGCTCAATAATTAAGCCAAATAGTGAAATTTGGTCATAGGCATTGACCACACCTGCTTTTTTCGACCAGTGCGGCTCAAAATAGTGGTGCTTCAGCAAATCACCTGCTGCAAGCAAAATCCACTCAGGTTCAATTTTTGCTAGTGTACGAATGTAGACCTGTGAGGTTTCTACCATCTCAAAAGCCATGACCCAAGGCGTATTGGTCTTATGTAAGGTAGATGCTGGAAAAATGCGGGCCTTTTGCTGACGCACCGCCATAAACACATTGCGTTCATCGGTTTTATTGGCAATAAAAGACAACAAACCTGTTAAAAGTGCACGGTGTAAATTTTCATAACTGGCTTTTTTCTCATTAAAAGACAGCTTTAAGCCTTTTGCCAAATCAACCAATTGCTCATGAGTTTTCTTCCACTCACGTAGACGCAACCAACTTAAAAAGTGATTACGCGCAAAAGTACGGCGTTTGTTTTCACTCATGTCTCGGTTGGCAACCAGCGCTTCCCAAAGTTTGATATAAAATAAAAAGTCAGAATCGGCTTCGCGGAACAACGCATGTTTCTGATCTGCCTGCATTTGTTTATCCGCAGGGCGTTCTCGTGGGTCTTGTACTGCCAAAGCGGCAACAATCACCAAGACTTCATTCAACACTCCAAAATGTGCCCCACCCAAAATCATACGGGCCAAACGTGGATCAATTGGCATTTTGGCCATTTGTTGACCAATTTTGGTTAAATCTCCTTTACCTCCCCCTTTGGAAAAGGGGGATTGAGGGGGATTGACTTCAGATGAATCTCCCCCAACCCCTCTTTGCAAAAGAGGGGCTTTACCTTTATCAGACATTGCCCCAAGTTCAACCAACAACTTACGACCATCGTTGACTAAACGATGATCTGGCGGCTCAATAAAATCAAAATCTTCTAAAGCACCCAGCCCTAAACTTTGCATCTGCAAAATAACTGAAGCTAAGTTCGTTCGCTTAATTTCGGGTTCGGTAAACTCAGGGCGGCTTTGAAAGTCTTCCTCAGAATACAAACGAATACATACACCTGGGGCAATACGACCACAACGGCCTTTACGCTGATTTGCCGCTGCTTGCGAAACCGCTTCAATCGGTAAACGCTGTACGCGTGAACGATAGTTATAGCGAGAAATACGCGCAAAACCACTGTCAATCACATAACGAATATTGGGTACAGTCAGCGCTGTTTCTGCAACGTTGGTGGCGATAATAATGCGTCGCCCACCACCTGATGGATTAAAGATTTTTTGTTGTTCAGCCAAGGCCAAACGCGCATATAAAGGTAAAATTTCTGTATGTCGCGGCCCATGCTTTTGCAAAGTTTCTTGTAATTCACGAATCTCTTGTTCGGTACTGGCAAAAATTAAAGTATCGGCATATTCAGGATGGCCTTTTTCTTGTGCATCCCGAAAACATTCCTCTACAGCTTGCACGACAGCACGAGGTAGATTTTCTTCAAAGTCATCAAACTCATCATCATCACTACCGACAATGCTCATCTCAGAGACTGGGCGATAACGTAGTTCGACTGGAAAGCTACGACCTTCTACTTCAAAAATAGGCGCATTGTTAAAGTACTGACTAAAACGGTTTACATCTAAAGTTGCTGAAGTGATGATGACTTTTAAATCTTTACGGCGAGGCAAAAGCTGTTTGAGATACCCCATGATAAAGTCGATATTGAGCGAACGCTCATGCGCTTCATCGATAATAATGGTGTCGTATTTATTGAGATAACGGTCATTGGCCAACTCTGCCAGCAAAATACCATCTGTCATTAAACGAATGATCGAATCCTGCGACCCTTGTTCATTAAAACGAACTTTAAAGGAAATCGACTCACCAAGTTTCTCACCAACTTCTTCAGCAATACGCTGGGACACACTACGCGCAGCCAAACGACGTGGCTGTGTATGACCAATCAGACCCGTTAAACCACGACCTGCTAGCATCGCAATTTGCGGTAGCTGTGTGGTTTTACCTGAACCTGTTTCCCCTGCAACGATAATCACTTGATGCTCTTGAATGGCATCAATTAACTTATCTGCATACTGCGTAACAGGCAGGTCTTGATTCAGTTTAATATTCGGAATGCGTTCAATACGCTCTAGAACTTTTAAATGCGACTGTTCAAATAATGCTTGATATTGCTTTTCGTTGGCATCTTTTCCTTTTTTGAGTCGGTTTAAACGATGACGGTCTTTGACCATCACCAATTGCTCTATATTTAAAGGACGCTGCACAGAAAGAATACCCACATCAAAAACATCAATCGCTTAGTTTACGTGGTAATACAGCGAAGCGAAAGTACAGCATAATTTTTTAATTTTAACTTTTTTTCAAATATCCCCTTGAATTTTAAGCCTAGGGACATCATGTCTGTAAACGAGTTGCGGAATAGATGATTTTGTCATTTAGTCATCATATTTATCATGCTAAATGAACAGAATGATCACATTAGCTGAAATAGTCTGGAGTAAGATTCGGTTTTTCCGATTCTTGTAATGTAAAAATACTGTTTCAGCAATAACAAAAATTTCGATACCCTATTCAACATTAAATACAAACCCCAATCATGGAGACAATGATGAGCTTGATTAATACTGAAGTAAAACCATTCGCAGCTACTGCATATCACAACGGTCAATTTGTTGACGTAACTGAAGCAGATCTTAAAGGCAAATGGTCTGTAGTATTCTTCTACCCAGCTGACTTCACTTTCGTTTGCCCAACTGAACTTGGTGACCTTGCTGACAATTACGCTGAATTCCAAAAATTAGGCGTGGAAATCTACGGTGTTTCTACTGACACTCACTTCACTCACAAAGCTTGGCACGACACTTCTGAAGTTATTGGTAAAATCCAATACCCATTAATCGGCGATCCAACGTGGACTCTTTCTAAAAACTTCGACGTTCTAATCGAAGCTGCTGGTCTTGCTGACCGTGGTACTTTTGTAATCGATCCAGAAGGTAAAATCCAAATCGTTGAAATCAACGCTGGTGGTATTGGTCGTGATGCTCAAGAATTACTTCGTAAAGTTAAAGCAGCTCAATACGTTCACACTCACCCAGGTGAAGTTTGCCCAGCTAAATGGAAAGAAGGCGAAGCAACTCTTGCTCCTTCAATCGACCTAGTAGGTAAAATCTAATCTAAATTAGATTGAACACATAAAAAACCACGCTTTTTAGCGTGGTTTTTTATGAGCAAGATAACAGTACAATATGACAAAAAAGAGAAAGCATAAAACAATAAATACCTATCCTTTTACGTCTTACATGATTCATGACTAGAATTCAGTGCGTGTACCCGCTACAGTAGAATGAATACATGTAACACATTGAAGAAAAAAGATGACTTATCAAGTTCACATAATTGATGTGAAAAACCAACTCCAAAACTATATTTGGCTACTGGAACACAGCTCATCAAAGCAAGTCGTGGTGGTTGATCCAACTGAGGCTGGATTAGTTGAAGATTATTGCACTGAACATGGCTTAAGCATTGCTCAAATTTGGCTGACTCATTGGCATAAAGACCATATTGGCGGTGTCGCCGACCTGATTGCGAGTCGGAATATTCCTGTGTATGGGCCACGTGAGGAATTATCTAAAATTCCATTCATCACCCATGCATTGATGGATGATGACTATTTCTCATTTCATGATTTACATATCGATGTTTTAGCAGTTCCTGGCCACACACTGGGCCATATTGTGTACTTTATTGAATCTATCCAGACTTTATTTTGCGGTGACACTCTGTTTGCTATGGGCTGTGGGCGAGTGTTTGAAGGTACACATGAGCAGATGTACCATTCGCTCAATCGTTTAGCAGCTTTGCCTGCCGAAACCAAAGTCTATTGTACGCACGAATACACGCTCTCTAACGCGAAGTTTGCCAACCATGTCGAACCAGATAATATCGCCATTCAAGAACGCTTAGATCGTGTGGAAACCATGCGCTATTTGGGTCAATGTACCCTTCCTAGCAGTATTGAAATCGAACTTGAAACCAATCCTTTTTTACGTACAGAAAATGTGGAAGAGTTTAAAAGACTACGTGATCTGAAGGATCAATTTTAATTGGCTTCCCCCCTTCTAGAGACTGCTAACGAACGCAGTCTCCTATTATGTATGTATGCTTCTATTGAGTTAAAACGATCAGTTGGGGCTTCTACCCTTAACCTTTGAGCTCTCAAAATTTCAACCAATGCAGTTTCAAGCCACACGATGCCTGAATCGAATGATCACGAGCAAGGCTGTTTGAAAATACTGTCACAAAAGACCCAGCCTTTGAAAAAAATCATTACATTTCTATTTATGATAAAATACTTCTCTATCACGAACGCACATAATTCCATTGTATTGAGACTCATCTCAAAATATTATTATTTTTCATCATGATAAAATTATTTTAAACAATGAAAAACTATCGTTTATGCTTTCTATACGTTTTCGCCTTAGTTTAGATTGCTTTAAAAAGAGACAAAAACAAAAATATATAAAAAAATCCCCTTTAAAAAAGCGTGAAATATCCCTATTAATAATTTATCAGTGAAAAAGGAATATCTTCGTGAAAAAAGTAGTGAAAGCAAAAAACCTCATCGCCTTTCGTATTTGGCTAGAGAAATTAGGTTATTCAGTTAAAACTTTAGCAGACAACCGTGGCTTTACTTTTAGCTTTAAAAAAGAATATGGACTGGTGACTTGCGACCTAGCGGGCAATAACTTGGCCATGCAGCTCGGTGAAGAATTCGAAGACCATTTGAAAGCTTAAATTGCTCCATACTTACTTCGCGTGATGAATCAAAATTTAGCCCCTTAAAGGGGCTTTTTTTATATATGAATCATCTATTAAATTTTAGGCAATAAAAAAGCAAGGCTTAATACCTTGCTTCATTACTGATGGTGGGGACGGAGAGACTCGAACTCTCACACCTTGCGGCGCTGGAACCTAAATCCAGTGCGTCTACCAATTTCGCCACGTCCCCATCAGGGTGCTAACTTTGCGTTAGACTTTAAGTTGGCAGAGGATCAAGGATTCGAACCTTGACGAACGGTTTTGGAGACCGTCATGCTACCATTACACCAATCCTCTATTGCCTTATAAACCATCTTAATTCAAATGATTTATGGTGGGGACGGAGAGACTCGAACTCTCACACCTTGCGGCGCTGGAACCTAAATCCAGTGCGTCTACCAATTTCGCCACGTCCCCAATGGCTGTGTATATTATAGCGATAGACACTATATGACAAGCGCTTTTATAAGCAATCACCCGCTTTTCTGTCATAAAATCGGCAGTTGAATCTATTTTTATGCTCTATCTATATAAAAAGGCTATTCAGCTCTTTACTAAATTTTAGGCAATAAAAAAGCAAGGCTTAATACCTTGCTTCATTACTGATGGTGGGGACGGAGAGACTCGAACTCTCACACCTTGCGGCGCTGGAACCTAAATCCAGTGCGTCTACCAATTTCGCCACGTCCCCATCAGGGTGCTAACTTTCCGTTAGACTTTAAGTTGGCAGAGGATCAAGGATTCGAACCTTGACGAACGGTTTTGGAGACCGTCATGCTACCATTACACCAATCCTCTATTGCCTTATAAACCATCTTAATTCAAATGATTTATGGTGGGGACGGAGAGACTCGAACTCTCACACCTTGCGGCGCTGGAACCTAAATCCAGTGCGTCTACCAATTTCGCCACGTCCCCAATGGCTGTGTATACTATAGGGATCATTTTCGCATGACAAGCAATTTTTAAGAAAAACACACTCATTTGATTAAATAAGAAACAAAAACTTTATACTTGGCTTTTTCTCATTCAATTTCAGTCATTAAGCATCGTTTTGCAGCCATGGTATTTTGCCATCTTTGGCTTTTTTGCTTAGCTAAAAGTCCATGTAATAGTGGACTAAAACCCTGAAAAGGTTCTGGAAGCGCTATCTTCAAAGACTGACAGTGTAAATACGCCCAATCTTGGTAGCTTGCTGCCTGCAAACGTTGATCAGTCAACCATTCAAGTAGAATGATCCCGAGTGCATATAGGTCGGTTTGCACGGTCTTTGCTTCACCATGAAATAATTCAGGTGCCATATAGCGCGGTGTCGCTGTTAGAACCTTTTGACAGCTTATTTCACCAATTCTTTGGCTCTGCTCAAAATCAATTAACTTACATGTAGAACCATCTAACAAAAAATGCGAAGCTTTTAAATCCGCATGAATCCAACCCATCTGATGTAATTCTTCAACTGCATTCAGCATTTTAAAAATGATATGAATGACATGATCACTACTTAACTGATGGGGATTCGCCATAAATAATGATGGAACATCTTTTAAGATGAGTGCGGCTTTCACCAGCTCTAAGTGAAACTCAAAATTTTCAAGGATTTGCACTTCAGGCAAGAACTTTGGCAGTTGCAGCATCGCAAGTGCATGTTGATAAAAACCAAGTTCAGCGTCAAAGCCGTTAATTAGCGCCGCATGCTCTGATAGCGACTGATACTTTAACCAATACCCCTGCCCTGCAACTTCAAAGCGATAAAGTCTTCGTCCCCAACCCAAACGCTGAGTCGGAGTATGAAGCGACGTCGCGAGAGCATTTAATTCTTGACGATTAAAATGCCAAGAATTCGGATTCATTCATCTCTGCCGTATCCAATGCAGTTAAGACCTCTAAACAATGTTGAATGGTTTTCCCAACACGGGCATGTGTTTCAATCATTGAGATTTTTGGCCAAGTTGCACGTTCACCTTCACGTTGTAAGAGTTTAAACAAGTGTGGTCTTGGATTTTGCAGCATATAACTATAATGACGCAGGCCATATTTCCCCACAATGTTCACATCGCCATAATAACGCTGATCGACCACACCATAGCCATGATCGAGTAAACGGCGGATCGGTGGAATCATCCCCACACGCTCACGAGCAAAGTCCATCACCCCTTTACTAATCACTTTGCCTTGTCTGCGTACAATTCGTTCAGGCCAGCTCAACATATCTTTACGGAACCGTGCTTCATCCGACTGCATAAATGGCACCACATGCGGGTTCACTTGACTGGCAATGGTGTAGTTTAAATTATATAAACGCGCCATTTTTTCCTGCGGGAAATCACTACGCACGCTGCCATCAACCCAGCGCGTGGAAGACATATAAGGGGTATATAAGCCGTCATGTCGTTTACTGGTGAGCTTGACTGGCGGAAATAGAATCGGCACTGCACAAGACGCGAGCACCGCACTCCACACCAATAAGTCAGGTGAAGTAAAGGTATTCATAATGCGTGGATTTTGTGAGGCATCATAAGGCGCAACCGCAACATTGTTATACAAGCCTGACTGCTTAAATGCCTCTTCAAAGGTAACGTCTCCCAAATTTGCAATTAAAAAGTTTTTTAAATGCTTTACATCCGCTAAGCCACCATTGCCCTTTAAGACCTCACGAAAGCCTCGAAATTGAAAAGCATCGGTAAAAAAGTTTTCACCATTTAAGATGCTCAGCATTTCTGCAGGCGTTGCTCGCCCCAGCATCGCTGTCATAATGGCGCCAGCACTTGAACCAGACAGCACTTTCGGCATCAGGTCTTGCTCAAGCAAAGCCTTGCACACACCTGTATGAAACAGTCCTAATGTTGCACCGCCTGAAAACATCATGGCTGGTTGCCCAAAGGCTTTTTGGCAGTGCTGAAAAAATTCAATTTTTTGCTGTTTATTTAAACACTGGCAATCCGTAGATGCTACAAATGCTAAACCTAGGCTGACTTCTTCAATATAGTCTTCAATAATTTTTTTGGTGCCGACATAGGTTGCAGTAAACAACATGGGGTGAGCGATATTGGCAATGTCGTAACTCAGACCTTCACGTAGTAGGTACATTAAATCGGTCGTACGCTTTTGTTGGCGATAACGCTTCAACAACCCCAAACGATGGGTAATCACTTCTGCATCGAAATAAGGTGAACAGTTGTCATACTTCCACTCTTGCGCCCCTGACTCTTCATCAATTCTAAGTGCAATGCTTTTCCACTCAGTATAGTTCTCTGCCTGAGCCAATTGGTTTTTCAGTTTTTTGATTCGATAGGCTTGGTGCGGGTTGATTTCCCGTGTGAAATCTTTAAACAACATATTCATACTCACCCACTTTTTTTGTTTTCCTAAAATTTCACTGACACGTTCAACCGTCAGTCTAACTGACTATGTGCAAATTATGTGAGCATTACAATTGCCATTTCAACCCTAAAATTGGCAAATCTGCACCGCTTTAAGGGTTTGATACGACTAGATCGGATGTTAAGATCGACGACAAGTGTAATTATAAGCTGATTAATCATGGCGACCATTGACCTACCGAACAATATCTTAGAAGCACTATCGACTGTACTCCAACAACTACAGCAAAGCCTACCAGAAGTTAAACAAGCACCTGATTTTTCAGCGATTGCCTTTAAATGGGAAAATGGCGAATTAAAAGCGATTCATCAGCTCAAACGAATCGAACTAAATGATTTAAAAGGTATTGAGCGTCAAAAAGAAAAAGTACTGCAAAATACAGAACAGTTTCTTAATGGTTTACCTGCCAATGACGTCCTGCTTACTGGCTCTCGCGGGACAGGCAAGTCCTCTATTGTGCGTGCTTTATTAACGGAATATGCAGAGCAAGGCTTAAGGCTGATTGAAATTGAACGTGATGATTTATCCGAACTGCCTGAAATTCAAAAGCTAATTGCAGAGCGCCCTGAAAAGTTTATTGTGTATTGTGATGACTTGGCTTTTAACGCCGAAGATGAAAACTATCGCAGTTTAAAAAGTGTGCTAGATGGGTCTTTGCAGTCAGGTTCAAGTAATTTTATTATTTATGCCACCAGTAACCGTCGTCATTTGCTACCAGAGTTTATGCATGAAAACACGCCTGTAACTCGAGTCGATGTACCGCAGTACACTGAACTGCATCCACAAGAAGCGATTGAAGAAAAAATTTCACTCTCCGATCGTTTTGGATTATGGCTGTCTTTTTATCCAATGGATCAAAACTTATATTTGGACATTGTGCAGCACTACTTAGCAAAAGCTCAAATCACCATGGACGATATGGTACGAGCCGAAGCACTACGTTGGTGTCAGGCGCGTGGACAACGCTCTGGACGTGCCGCGTATCAATTTTCTAAACACTGGGTCGGTTCACAACAATTAAAGCAGCTTTAGGATAAAAATACTGATCAAAACTTAAGCATCCTTTTTATCTAATTTTCTAAGGTGGCGGATTCAAGCGGCAAGTGCAACAGTATAAAAACCAGCCATAACTTCACTCGGTGTATACCAACCTAGTGTTTTTCTAGGACGATGGTTGAGTGCAAATTCTATCTGCTCTATTTGTTCGTTTGACACGCCATCAAACGATGATGATTTTGGCAGATATTGACGGATTAAACCATTCGTATTTTCATTTCTAGCTCGCTGAATAGACTTGTAAGGATCAGCAAAATACGTCTCTATGCCAGCATCAGTAATTCTTTTGTGTTCGGAAAATTCTTTGCCATTATCAAATGTCACACTATAAGCATGGCTCATTTGTAAACGATCTAATGCACAAGTAATCGTTTGAGAGGATGCTCTTGTTGGCCCTAAATGAACAATATGTACATACAGGCTCTTTCGATCAACGAGAGTCAATAAAGCACCTTTATGATGTTTACCAATCACCGTGTCACCTTCGAAATCTCCTAAACGTTGTCGTTGATCAATGACCTGGTGTCGGCAGTGAATACTTGTTTTATCAATGATTTGACCCCTACGATCCGTGTTTTTGTAACCGCGTTTTCGATATTTCTTCTGATGCCTTAAATGTAGATGAAGTTTACCGCCTTTTGATTTATCTTGATAAATGTACTGGTAAATCCACTCATGTGAAGGTACATCCAGCCAACCGCGTTGTGTTAAAGCACCTGAAATTTGTTCGGGTGACCAGTCCAAACCAATCAAATAATCAATATAAGCGAAGGCAAATGCTGTCATTGATGATGAAGGACGGTACCGTCTTTGACTTGCAAATTTAGCTGCCTGTTGAGCTCTATATCCACGTTGCCCAGTATTTCTTTTTAATTCACGGTAGATGGTTGATCGTGAACGTCCTAATTCCCGAGCAAGGGTAGCGATTGAACTTTTACTTTTCAAAGTAGCATAAATTTCGTATCTTTCATCTTGAGAAAGTTGGGTGTATTTCTTCATTGTGTGCTTTCCAATTACGAGTTGAAAAAGTCTAATGATTCTATGAATACACCTAACTTTTTCAACTAACTACAAATGTGTTGCACTTGGGATTTGAATCTGCGGGATAACAGTTCAGTCTAATCAAAGAAATAACCCAAATTCCGCATTAGAATTTGGGTTATTTCTTTGAAAAAATGAGGGATGAATATCAGTTCAAATAGGTTTGATTTGATTATTGATATTTATCCAAGTTTGTTTCTGGCCCATCTTTGACCACAGCTTGCGCTTTTGCATAACTCTCCATCAAGCATTTATATTCTGGGCAGACATGATCTGAAAGAATTTCAGCAAAACGCGAGCCTTCTGGACGGTTCCAAGTACGCATTAACTCGGCCACAGTCGCAAAAGTATCAGTTGGAATTGCGCCCGCTTGGGTCACACGAGCAATTGATGTATCTGTGGCTAACTTGCTCCAGTTGTCTGATGCATCCACAACACAATAGACGTTATAACCTTCTTTACGAGCGCTTACAGCAGGGAAGTCATACATACACTGGTCAGCGTTCCAGCAATAATCAGTGTCTTCCTACCCGTTTTTTTAACTTCATCTACAAATAAGGGATTGTCCCAAGTATTAATTTGTCCAGTACGTGGTACATAAACTGCATGCGGAGCAAAGTGGTGAATTTCAGGAATTAAAGGGCCATTGGGGCCGTCAGGTACAGAAGCCGTGGTAATTACAGGTATATTTAATAAAGTTGCTGCTTTTGCAATTGCAATCACATAATTGCGTAAGTCGGGTACAGGTACATCGCGTACGGTATTAAAAAGTCCACTTTGATGGTCAATCAGTAGAATTATCGAATCATCAGGGTCTAGCATTCCATTAGTAGCCACCATGGGTAACACCTCTAAAATTTTCTTCTAATTATGTACTTCCATTGTTGTAATGAAAGTTCCTAAGACAGACCGTCATAGCTTTGTGATTTATACGACCAAGATATTTTTAATTAAATCTACATCTGCCTTTCATATAAACTAAAGAATATCCTTAAGCTCAGGAAGCTAAATCATCTTACGTGTTGTAATTGGCCTTCGTGGCTTTGAGTTTTATCCTCGTATAGAAATAAAAACTTAAGAAAAATACAAAATCTTAATATTAATCAATACCTTAAAACCATATAAAATAGAATTTCAATTGAAGTCAAAATACTCAAAGTTTTAATCTTTTGAGATCAATCAAAAACTACGCTAGGCATACTTATCCCCAATTTCTATGGATAAACCTATGGGTAAATACTTTTAACTTGATTCTAAGTTACATTTAAGTGAGTCAAAAAATATTCTTAAAGTCTAAGCAGAGCATTTTTAAAAGTCCTTTGGTAAAGACCTAAATGTAAAAAAAGCCCAACATTCAGTCGGGCTTTAAGCTTATCAAATGTGTCCCGTCCTGAAATAAGTTTACACCTTTAAGAGGCTTATTTTATGGAACATGAACGAGAACAAAGAGTTAAACGTACACAAGGTGATTATAGCTTTGCCTTTAAAATGATGGTTGTACATGAAGTAGAAAAAGGGCAAATTACTTATAAACAAGCTCAGGCAAAATATGGTATTCAAGGAAGATCAACTGTGCTGGTATGGTTACGCAAGCACGGACAACAGGACTGGACTTCGAATATGCCGCCTTCTTCTAAACGCCAATTAACACCCCAACAACGAATCCGCCAATTAGAAAAGCAGTTAGCCGCAGAAAAGCTTAAAACTGAATTTATTCAGGATGTGATTTATCACATTGATAAAGAATGTGGGACTGATCTTGGAAAAAAGTATACCGAGCACGTTTCAAAGATTGGCAAAGCCAAAGAGGACTAAGCGTTTCACGTTATTGTCAGTGGTTGGGAATCACCCGACAAGCTTATTATCAAGCAGAAAAACGTGCTCAAATGACTGCACAAGCAACTGAACAAATACTTGAGTTGGTTATGGAATATCGTTGTCTCATGCCAAGTATCGGAACACGTAAGTTGTATTGGCTTATTAAAGGCAAATTGTTGCAGCGTGGTTTAAAGTGTGGACGGGATCAGTTATTTAAAATATTGAAAGAGCATAATTTATTGATTCGCCCCAAGCGTCGCTATACAAAAACTACGGATAGCAAGCATTGGATGAAGAAGCATCCAAATTTATTAAAGGATTATTCAGCAGTGCAAGCCAACGAAGTCTTTGTTAGTGATATTACTTATGTTGAGAGTGCTGAAGGCGTACATTATTTATCATTGGTGACAGATGCTTATACCCGTCAGATTAAAGGTTATAAGTTATCGAATGATATGCGTGCGGAGAATGTTATGCAGGCTCTACATATGGCGATGCAGCATGTGACGGATCGAGCGACTAGGATGATTCATCATTCAGACAGAGGCTCTCAGTATTGCTCTGAGCTATATCAATCGGCATTGCGCCATTATGGGATATGTCCTTCCATGACAGATGGATACCTTGCGAAACAGTGTTTCTCATATCAAAATGCATTAGCAGAGCGGATTAATGGAATATTAAAGCAGGAGTTTTTAACTACACGATGTCAAACCATGAAGGAGTTAGATCACTTAATTACGGAATCTATCATGATTTATAATTACTATAGACCACATTTAAGTTTAAATATGAACACCCCGAATCAGATGTATGAGCAAACTAAAACCGAGCTAATTGCTTAACTCGGTTTGAAGTGGAATACTGTCAATCTATTTCAGGACAAGACAATGAAAGCCTTATACTTCACTGGGATTGGTCAACTCAGTCATTGGCCAGCGTGGTGTTGTCGTTACAGCCAAACCATCTTGCTGCCCTGCTTTTAAGCGCTGATAACCAGCAAAAGCTATCATAGCGCCATTGTCCGTACAAAGTGCAGGTTCGGCATAGTAGACCTGAGCACGAATCTTAGTTAAATCTGCTTCCAAACGTTCACGCAAACGTTTATTGGCACTGACACCACCTGCGATCACTAAGCGTTTTAAACCTGTTTGCTTCAACGCTTTCACAGATTTTTTAACCAAGGTATCCACGATAGCTTCTTGGAAACTCGCTGCAATATCCGCATCACGGTTTTCATCACCTAATTTTTTCATTTGCACAGATACAGCTGTTTTTAAACCACTAAATGAAAACTCCAAACCTTGATGCAACATTGGACGTGGGAAAGCAAAGGCATTCGGATCACCTTGCTCAGCCAGTTTTGAAATATTTGGGCCACCTGGGTACGGTAACCCCATCATTTTCGCAACCTTATCAAAGGCTTCACCTGCAGCATCATCAATCGACTCCCCCAATAATTCATACTGCCCAATCCCATAGGCAGCCATCAATTGAGAATGTCCACCTGAGACCAAAAGTGCTACAAAAGGAAATTCTGGCGGTGTTTCCGATAAAAGTGGCGCCAACATATGCCCTTCCATATGATGCACACCAACTGCAGGTTTATTTAAAGCAAAGGCCAAAGTTCGACCAAACAGCGCGCCTGTCATCAGCGCACCCATCAAACCTGGGCCACGCGTATATGCAACGGCATCAATTTCAGATTTTTTTACACCACTTTCTTCAAGCAGTTGATTCATCAATGGAATCAGCTTACGCACATGGTCACGCGATGCCAACTCCGGCACCACACCACCATACTCTGCATGCAGTTTAATTTGGCTGTACAGCACTTGCCCACGCAAACCCAACTCGCTGTCATAAAGGGCAAGTCCTGTTTCATCACAAGATGTTTCTAAGCCTAAAACGATCATTAAACTGCCTATAACCTGTATCAAATCTATTGCGTGAACCATTATAGACTTGTGGTATGAGATGTAAATGAGTAAAATACTGACCTTCACTTGTGATCAGGGCAATGTCGCCCAGATCTTATCCATAACTTAATGAGGATTCTTCATGCCACAAGTTAAATTGAAAGAAGGCGAACCAGTAGACGTAGCTATCCGTCGTTTCAAACGTTCATGCGAAAAAGCGGGCGTTTTAGCTGACGTTCGTAAGCGCGAATTCTACGAGAAACCAACTCAAGAACGTAAGCGCAAAAAAGCTGCTGCTGTTAAACGCTACCAAAAGAAATTGGCGCGTGAATCAGTACGTACTACTCGCCTTTACTAAGATTAATTTGTGATTGACTGCCTGGACTAAATAATGACTACTTTAAAAAGCCAAATAACTGAAGTTTTGAAAGCCACTATGCGTGCTAAAGAAATGGATAAGTTAACGGTAATTCGTGGTCTACAGGCGGCAATTAAGCAAATCGAAGTCGATGAGCGCAAAGAACTTGACGACGCTCAAGTTCTTGCGGTCATTGAAAAACAAATTAAACAACGTAAAGAATCGATCAAAGCCTTTGAAGGCGCTGGTCGAGAAGATTTAGCTAGTAAGGAACAAGCCGAACTTGAGGTTTTATCTCAATTTCTACCAGAAGCTATGACTGAGGAAGAACTTGATTCCATGATTGCGCAAACGATTGCAGCGCAAGAAGCTACTAGCATGAAAGATATGGGTAAGGTGATGAATTCTCTGCGTCCGCTCATAGCCGGGCGCGCCGATCCTTCTCAAGTTTCAGCAAAAATTAAAGCAAAACTGGCTTAATTTAAAAATCTTTAAATCGATTACGTTGAACTGACCTTAAAAAAGGCAGTTCAAAGTTCTACTTTATATAAAAATTATTATTCTTCTTTTTATTTTATCTATTCATTCTTAGCTTTAAAAACAACTCCTGACTCATCTCTGTTTTATCCCTCTATTTGTAATACCACTTTTCTAAGCTCTAAATTGTCGATCCTTTTGCATTTGGGTTAAACGCGTTTTAATGGTCGCTGACATTGATTCATTATCTTTCGCTAAACGCTGAGCATGCAACAAAGATTTAATCGCCTCTTCTTCAAAGCCCGACCAAAACTGCACTTCAGCCCGATAGCGCAAAACATTAATGGTATGCATTGGCGACTTTTTATCTAAACTTGCGGCTTGTTGCATCAGTCTCCACGCATTCACATCACGCGGATTATTTTTCAAAAACCGATTGAGTACAGGCTGCGCAAGCTCAGGTCGATTCTGACGAATGTAAACTTCAGCCAATTTATAATTTAAAGCCCGATTTTCAGGCATGATGCTCGTAGGTGATTGAATCACAGCAAGAGCTTCATTCACCCGATTTTGTCCAAGCAAAATATCAGTTTGAATCAAGGTTTGCAGGTTATGTAATTTCTGATGTGCCTTGGCCTGATCTAACACTTGTTGAGCAAGTTTATAGTCACCTTGTTTGAGGTAAAAACTAGCCAAAGCCAGTTGTGCTGCATAACTGTTACGACTCACCAACGTCTGTAGTTGCTGTTCTGTCGCCTGATTCGAGATCACCATGGTATACAGCTTCAAGATTTCAAAGTCTTCATCACGCCAAGTAGATTTCACTTTAGGCAACTGATTCGCTCTCAGTCTCGCCTCACTCATTCGCTCAGTCGTGAGTGGGTGTGTGAACCAAAAGTCGGGTAAAAAACTCACTCGACTGGTTGCACGGTGCATCACTTCAAAAAAATCAGCCATACTTTGCGGGTTATAACCAGCGCTATACATATACTGCATCCCTATACGGTCAGCTTCACGCTCTTGGTTACGACTATAAGACAGCTGCTTGTCCATGAGTGCGGCTTGCGTACCCACCATGACCGCAGAACCGACATCACCATCTGCTTGAGATGCAACCAAAGCACCAACCAAAATCCCTGCCAGCGCGAGTAATCCCTGCCCCTTAAACGCCTCTTGCGAACGACTGTAGTGGCGCTGTGTGACGTGCGCAATTTCGTGCGCCATTACGCCGGCAACTTCATCCATATTATTGGCATTGGTAATCAAACCAGCGTTTAATGCAAACAATCCGCCCGGAACTGCAAAGGCATTAATTTGCGGGTCATTAATGACCACCAGACCTATGGGTTGACCAAGCTGGGTTTGACTCAAAATGCTTGAAAAAGCATTCATCAGTTGATCTTCTAGCCACGGATTTTGCGTAACAGGTAGCTGACGCTGTACTTCACGATAAACTTTTTCACCAATATAGCGCTCGTTATATTGATCAATAAAACCTATACCCGAACCAATCTCAGGCACATTAAACTGTGGGGCATTCGTAAGAAATTGACCTTCTGCAAAACCAACAGTCGAAATAAGACTTAAACTGCACGCACACAGAAAACGCTTCAACCCTCACCCCGACTTTATTTAAAGGAATCGAATGACTATAACATTGATAATTGAATGAAAATGCAATGAAGTGTTATCAATTCTTTATCTAAATTCAGGATTCACCACATATTGAGGTTGACCACCTTCCAATGCTTTCACCAAGTTTTGGTAAGCCAACTCTGACATTTTTTTACGTGTTACAGACGTTGCAGAACCAATATGCGGCAGCGTTACCACATTATGCAGCTGGAACAGTGCTGAATCTTGCAAGGGTTCTTTTTCATAAACATCCAACCCAGCTGCAAAAATTTGCTTTTGCTCCAAGGCCTGAATGAGTGCCTGCTCATCTACTACGGCACCACGCGAAATATTTACAAAGACGGCATGAGATTGCATTTTCTTAAATGCTTCTGCATCAATCAAATGCTGCGTATTCGCGTTTAGATCAACCGCCACAACAATGAAGTCCGATTGCTCCAACAGCTCATCTAATTCGCAAAAACGTGCATTTAATGGCTGAGCCAATTCTAATTTTTCTCGGCGCCCGTGATACAAAATATTCATATTAAAACCATGAAAACCACGTCGCGCAATTGCCGCACCAATATTTCCTAAGCCAATAATACCCAATGTTTGACCAAAAATTTCCTGACCAAATTGTGCCTGCCCGACAGTACGCGACCACTGACCTGTTTTGGTCCATTGATCCAAATAAGGCACTTGACGCGCCGCACTCATCAACAACGTAAAGGCCAAATCGGCAGTCGTTTCAGTTAGCACATGAGGGGTGTGGCTGAGCCAAATTTTTGCTTGGTTTAAGTAGTTCAGATCATAGTTGTCATAGCCAACACTAACACTAGATATAATTTTGAGCTGTTTCGCCGTTTCTAGGTTGTTTTGATTCAGTAAACGCCCTGCACCAATCATGGCATCCGCATCCGCAACTTGCTCACGGATTTGCGTATTTACATCACCTGCTTTCGGGTTGATGACCACCACGTGATAACGGTGCTCTAGGCGCTGTAATACTTCTGCATCTATTTGACTAAAAACAACGACTTTCTGCTTCATACCTATTCCATATTTTGTTGTTTTGCTCGCATCATGTGCCACAGGGCTTTTTTAAGTAATGGCTGATCAAGCATTTCTTGTAAGCTTGCTGCTTGTGTGACTTTTACACCATTAGCATTTGGTATAGAGCCCAATGTAATAACAGTTTTACCCTGACTTAAACCATCAATGAAACCTTGAATATAACTCTGAACACCGCGCCCATCTTGGAAATTCAACAAAGGAAAAGGCCAATTCAGCGCATACTTTTGCGCAGGTAAGGCTTGCACAATATTTTGCCACAGCTGTTGCTGCTCCAAGCTCAATTGTGTCGCTTCAATGACCAAGGCACAGTGCTCCAAGGCAATAGCTTGCAACTGAAAAGCCTCAACATGGATGGCCTCTCGGACAATTTCTTCTTTTAATGCTGTAACAACTTCTTGTTCAATCGGCTGCGTTGCAATTTCAGCAGGAGGCGCTGGATGTGGAAGCTTATTCTGTACAAGTGGATGTTCAGGAATGCTTTTGGCTTCGGGCTGAGATTGAGGTCGCACAATTTCAGAAATAATCTCAGTCGCGCTTTGATCTCGCCAGATCGATGTGGCTACATTTTGTTGAGACGGCAAAAAATCAGGAACCCACAAATCAATTCCTAAACTCGCCAAAACCTCACGCTGATGCCCGATCATCTTTTACCTTCACACTTAATTCAGTGCATATTCTATCGGGAAATGCCTAGAGATGCTGTTCTTTTCACATTTTATTCGCATAGACACTAGGCAAATATCAAGAACATGCTCAACGCAAAATTCACCATTCAATTAAACAATCATCAAGCGATTCTTCTTTTGCATTTGCTCAACGATCTCTTCACTGTCAAAACCGAGACGCCAATAAAGCAACTCCAAAACATCCTGCTCATCTTGAGTAATAATGCGGTCATTCCATAAACAAATTTCAGCCACCCCCAAAATACTCAAACGATCCCGAAGTAACAGCCCTGCCATATCGTTTAAAATTTCGGCCAAATCAATCGGTTCATCTGAAATTTCTGCATACTGCTCCAACTCTTGCACAGTTAAAACTCGACGTAAAATTTTCTCTCGTACTTCCAACTGTGTTTCACTATTGATTTGTTGCACATGTAACAAAGCATCAATTAAACGCACAATCTGCGGTTTAACTTCATCTAGGGCCGCAGGTGTATGCACAGGCAACAAATTCAGCTCAAACTTAACTCTTTCGAGTAACAGCGCATCCAACAGTCCAATTTCTCCATCTTCCTGAATAATCCTCGCCAACTTTAATAGAAACTGACGTGCAATTGTCGCTGGCATGCCACCAATATTTCGGCATGCCTCATGGAAAATTGAAATATGTACACGACCATCTAGGTTTAACAATGAATCAACAATGGCACGACTCACTTCAGCCTCAGCAGGAATAAACTCACGGAATTGGCGAATCATGAGAATCGCGACCATCAGCTCGCGCGAACCTGTTGCGGTCTGTAAAGCACGTTGAATGAGCTCTGGACGTTCAATATGTACACGTACTTCAGGGTTAAGCGGTTTAATCGCATCTTTAATGGCAAAACTAATCGGAGACAGTCTTAATAAGGGCAAAGGCTGCGGTGAAGTCCAAGGGGCTTGAAAATCCGCGTACTGCTCTTCTAAGGAACGAAACAAGCCAAATAGCGGACGGTTGCGCAGTTTTTCTAGGTTTTCTAACTGTATGTCTTGAACCAAATTCGGATTCATTTCATAAATACGTTCTTCAATACTTGGATGAATATTCATCCAACTTTGTGCACTTAATGAGTTGGCAAAACACATGTGTGCAATCGACTCAGAATATTCACTGTGAATTTGCGAACCTGCGTGATGCACATAGATACGCATCAAGGTTTGAATATTGGCATCATTTTGCATCAGACGACGTGTTTTCATATCATTTTTTAAAGTACGCCCCCCCAACGTCAGAAACTTAATACAGCGGGTAACCAGCACCCCCAAACTACCAATCAACCAGATCACACCACCTGTTGCGACAAAAGTAGTTTCAAAACTTTGCGACTTTTTATGATGAGTTGAAAATCCCAATTTAGCAATTTTACTGCCCCACTGACTAAAGGTGGTGAGGGCACTATATAAAATTTTTAGCCGTGTATTTTCAGCGGTCTCACCAGATAAAATTTGATTAAACTCATGATTTAATAACCCCGTCAGCTCAAGTTCATCGAGGTTTTGCAGGGCGCCCCACGTTAAAATAATCGCAATATCTTTGGGATAAAAACCAGCAGTTAAGGCATTTACCCCCACTTCATCGGGCAAAACATAGACTGCAGGCGTTTCAATTAAAAAAGTATCAGCTAGTTTTTCTGTAATTTTCAGTGCAATACTTTCTTCTGGTGTACTTTCAATCAAACTTAAACGTCGTGCACGCAGTTGCTTGGCCAGACTGTGTCCGCCTGAACGGAACACATACAGCTCATATACCACGGAATAACTCATCACCAAGAACAATAAACCAATGATATAAATACTCAAACTATGCCAAAAAATGCTTTGACTCGAATCAAAATAAAAAACCAGCAGTCCAGCCACAGTATTTAAAATAAATAGCGACAAAAGTACCGCAAGCAAACAGATACTGGCAGACCACAACATGTTTTTATTCTTTATGATTGAATAGCTTACACCCTTCAATGTAAATCCCTTTTCTTACATTGTTTGAATCAATCCATCATAAATGAAAAAAGCGGGAAACTCCCGCTTTTCTCAAATCTAAATCAATTAGACTTCTTTCACGCCCGTCAAATCAACGGAAGCTGCATCAATATTGACATCAATATAGCTGTCTTTCTTTTTCGATGTTTCACGGCGTTTCGCCTGTAATTCATCTAAATAAGCTTCATCGATACCACCAGCAACATATTTACCATCAAATACCGAGCAATCAAACTCTTGTAAATCTGGTACTTTGCTAGTGCGCACAGCTGCTTTTAAGTCTTCCAAATCTTGGAAAATTAGACGATCTGCACCAATAATTTCACGAATTTCTTCAACGGTACGCTCAGATGCAATCAACTCTTCTTTTGCTGGCATATCAATGCCATACACGTTTGGATATTTCACCATCGGCGCAGCAGAAGCAAAGAAGACTTTTTTCGCACCCGCATCACGTGCCATCTGGATAATTTCATTACACGTAGTACCACGCACAATCGAGTCATCCACCAAAAGTACATTTTTACCTTGGAACTCGAGTTCAACAGGGTTCAACTTTTGACGTACTGATTTTTTACGTAATTGCTGACCTGGCATAATGAAGGTACGGCCGATGTAGCGGTTCTTCATAAAGCCTTCACGGAACTTCACACCCAGCATATTTGCAAGTTCAAGTGCAGAGGTACGCGAGGTATCTGGAATTGGGATCACAACATCGATATCGTGCTCTTCACTCCACTCCGTCAAGATTTTTTGAGCAAGCTTTTCGCCCATTTTTAAACGTGCTTTGTAGACTGAAATGCCATCAATAATCGCATCTGGACGCGCAAAGTAAACATATTCAAAAATACATGGGCGGTATTCAGGCGCTTCAGCACACTGCTTGGTAAACATCTGCCCTTGTGAGTCGATAAAAATCGCTTCACCCGGCGCAATATCACGCTCAACTTTAAAGCCGAGTGCCGTAATAGCGACAGACTCAGATGCAATGATATATTCCATACCAGCATCAGTTTCACGCGAACCGTAAATCAGTGGACGAATACCATTTGGATCACGGAAACCCACTAAGCCATGCCCAGTAAGCATTGCAACTACAGCATAACCACCTTTACAGCGCTCATGTACTTTACTAACCACATGAAAAATGTCGTCTGCTGTAGGCATCAATTTGCCGCGTTTTTGCAACTCATGCGCGAACACGTTTAACAGTACTTCAGAGTCTGAATCCGTATTCATATGACGTAAGTCTGTTTTGAACAGATCGTCATGAATTTCTTCAGCATTGGTTAAGTTACCATTATGCGCTAACGTGATCCCATAAGGTGAGTTCACATAGAAGGGCTGCGCTTCAGCACTGCTCGATGAACCCGCTGTAGGATAACGCACATGACCAATACCGTAATTACCTTGTAATGCACGCATATGGCGAGTGTGGAACACATCACGAACCATACCATTGTCTTTACGTAAAAATAAACGACCTTCGTGGCAGGTTACTATCCCAGCTGCATCTTGCCCACGATGTTGTAACATCGTTAATGCATCAAACAACATTTGGTTAACAGCTGATTTACCAGCTATACCAACTACTCCACACATAGCAACCTCGCAGACAAGCTAGGATTAATAAAAAGGATTATTTGTTGACTCACCCTGTCCCTCAGCATTTTTCGAGGAAATTTTCGGTGAAGAATCTGAAGATACATGTGTATCTTTAGACTTGATATGTGACATCGCCTCGCTTGCAGCCTCTTTAGAAAGCTCCATCGCCCAAGGCGCGTAAGGCAAAAGTGTTTGGACAAATTTGGATTGTCTCCAATATGGAGAGCTTTCAACCCAAGACCCGACACCTTGCATCGTAAGCAGAACAATTAACAACCCTTTTAATGAACCAAAAGCACCGCCGGCTAATCGATTCAAAGGCCCGAGTTTTAAACTCTTCAATATGTTATTCAGTAATGCCGTGACTATCCACGTCAAAACCACAATAACCAATACAATAAATGCAAAAGCTGCAATTTTTTGAACCACTGGATCTTCACTGAGTGAGACCATCGAAGGTGCTAGAACGCTTGCAAATTTAGCACCAACAATCAGCGCTAAAATCCATCCTATCAAGTTCGCAAAGGCTTTAACAAATCCTTGACGCAAACCGTTGAGCCCTCCAATGAGCAATACAATCAATATGAAGATATCAATGGCATTCATGTTGTTTTCATTGCAGAGACGCAGTCTTGAATTAAGGTTGATCCTGTATAGATGAGGCCACTATAAACTTGTACAAGGTTTGCCCCTGCATTTTGTTTTGCAAGCGCCTGCTCACCCGACAAAATCCCACCCACACCAATCAAAGGAATCTGACCTTTTAAAACCTCAGCAAAGGTTTTTAAACACGCTGTACTTTTCTCAAACACAGGCGCACCAGATAAACCACCCGCTTCATCACCAAAAGGTAAGTTTTCCACCCCTTCACGAGACAAAGTCGTATTGGTCACAATCAACCCATCAATTTTAAACTGAAGCAGTTGTTTCGCAATAAATTGAATATCTTCCGCTTCCAAATCCGGCGCAACTTTCAGCACCAAGGGTACATAGTGCTGCTGCTCTTCAGCCAACTCTAACTGACGTTTTTTCAGCGTCTCTAGCAGCTCGGTTAAAGCATCACCACTTTGCAAACTACGCAGGTTTTTAGTATTTGGAGAAGAAATGTTAACAGTAATATAAGACGCATAGTTATAGACTTTTTCTAAACAAATGAGATAGTCATCTACTGCATTTTCGACTGGGGTATCCGCATTTTTGCCGATATTAATCCCTAAAACACCTTTGAACTTTGCCGCTTTGACATTTTCAATCAGTTGATCCACACCAGCGTTGTTAAAACCCATACGGTTAATAATGGCTTTAGCTTGTGGGATACGGAATAAACGCGGTAGAGGATTGCCCTGCTGTGGACGCGGAGTAATGGTTCCAATTTCAATAAAACCAAACCCTAGACCTGCCAGTGCGTCAATATAAGCACCATTTTTATCTAGACCAGCAGCCAAACCTACAGGATTGGGGAACTCGATGCCCATACATGTCACCGGTTTAGCCGCTATATTTTGACGCATTAAGCCTAGCTTATGCGTTGATTTCAATAGCGATAGTGTTAGCTCATGTGCACGCTCTGGTGCTAAAGTAAACAACAAAGGGCGGGCAAGAGAATACAACATATCTGTAAAAGTCTACTGCTTTTTAAGTCGCCATATTATAGGCATAGCCTCGCTAAAACACCATGCTTCGTCTGGCTTTATTTTTAGCGATTATTTCACGCTCGCCGATAATTTAATCTGCCCTGCATCTGAGACCAACTCCATTTTTTCAATACTCAAACCATTTTGCGTCAGTTGGGTCAAAAAGTTGGCCAACACCACATAGTTTGCGTGGCTTACCACCAACTGAATTTGTTCAGCATTCTGCTGCGAAGCAACCGACAAACCTTGCTGCTGCGCAATACGTTGGATCTGCTCCATCGGAGTCAGTTGCCCATCTGAGCTCGATTTCATGGTGACTGCATTGCTCTGCATCCATGTCATGGTTTCTTTGAGCTGGTTCACGCGTTTTTGCTGTTTCTCTGCCGCAGCATAGGTATACCAAAGTGCAGCCCCTATCGAGCTCACCAATACGAAAATGAGCAAGAAGATGGCTAATACACGGTCGCGCGGTGTAAGACGATCAAAATAAGTACTGATCAGCTCTAAACGCTGATCCAAAACAGTTTGTAAATTTTGCATGGCTTTCATTATTGTATTTTCACCATTCCAATTGCCCCACCCGTGGTCGGCTGAATATTGCCTAATTCAACCTGAAAACCTTGTTGATTAAGCTGCTGAGTGAGTGTCTGTAAAGCCTCTGCCGAGTTGGCTTTAAGTTGCATATTTAGGCTATTCGCTTCATACACCACCTGATTAGCCACAATTTGCTGTTGCATGAGCACAGGCCCAACGCGACTCAATAAAGACAAAGCTTGCGCATCCGCTTGTTTATTCATATTCAGTTGATATTCAAACTGGCTTCGCAGCGTTTGCTCGCTCACAGGATAATTCGCACCAAACCAATATTTAAATTGGTCGACCGCCTGAGCAGCCACTTGCTCTGCAAGCTTTTTATTTTGATACCAACGGGTCGCATCGTAGGTCAGTTGCGTCACAATCAATGCAGCCAATACCGCTGCACAGGCTTTCCAATAGCCCGTTGAAACATGTTGCTCTTTCACCTTCGGCAAAAGATTCCATGGATGTTGTTTTGCTCTTGGCAATGCCATCCACTCATAATGGAAAGACTCAAGCTGCTCCTGCGTCACACTGGCGTTTAAGCTATGCATGTGCGAAGCACTAAAATTACAAATTTTATATTTTTGGTTGACTGCTTGATAATCTAAAAATACAGCAAGATCATCAATTGATCCGCCCAACCAAGTATTAGCGCGAAACAGGAGTCGTTCTTCAATACAACCCAAGATTACCTGTTCTGCGTCAGGCACAGGCAAAATCAGAAAATCAGGCAATAGACTGACCAGCTTCACAGGAATCAAACTCAAGGCATGCTGCAAAGTCTCTAAACGATACTTTGAGATACCCAAAACAGTGAGTTGCTCAGGCGCTTGAAAGTGATGTAATACTTTCATCTGATCAATTAAACTCAATATATATTCTTCCAGCAAATACTTCACACCTTCGGCCCCCAACTGCTTGTATTGGGCCTTAGGCATATTTTGCTGAATAATTTGCACATCACGGCTTGGAAAGAAAACAGTTGCTTCCTCACCATGATGCGCTTGTATATCTTGGATCAATTGCTCAAGTGTATGAGCAGATTGCCATCTTTCCCCTATAGACCAGTGCCATGTTCCATCGGCTTCGGGCATCCAAATTTGCAACATGTATTATATTCTGCCGTTTTAATTGGTTTTTATATGCTAGGTATAAATGCTTTTGTTTGTGTCGACAAGCCTTCCGCGATAACTGCTTGCTCATAAATCCGCGCTTCAGCCAAAGCATAAGGATTAAAAGATTCCGTCACCAAAATCGAGGCCATATGCGCCACCACATTCATATGGCACACCACTACAATAGACTCATACGGCAAATGTGATAACCATTCCACAGCAGCTTTTGCATCATCATCGGGCTTAATGGTATTACAGATTACGACAGGCACATCCGCAAAGTGCTGTTTGATGTGTGCCAATGTTTCCTGCGCACGCAGCAATGGGCTAACCACAAAGACATCAGGTTGAATCCGTGACTTTAAAAAGTCAGCAGTTTGCTCTGCCTGTGCATGCCCACGTTCAGTGAGTGGGCGTTTAGTGTCATTCCCCATGATCGGTGGTGCAGCTTCGCCATGACGGACCAAAGTCAGTTGCATAAAAAATCCTTATTCAAATCCTGATTATTTTAATTAATTTTTATGACAATTCAGTCATTCTACCCACTTAAACGCTCATTTTATTTCGTTTTTTAAGTGACTTTAAACCTCATGATGCGGCAAAACAAACTCCACATCACTGCGGTGCCCATTTTTCATTAAGGATAATGCAATTGTCATTGGTGGTGCATTTTCAAAAATAACACTGTATAAAGCGCTAGTAATCGGCATATACACATCTAGCTCTTCAGAACGTGCTTTGACTTGTACAATGGTGTTAATGCCTTCTGCTGTTTGTCCCAATTCAGTGGTCGCCTGTTCCAAACTCTTGCCTTGCCCCAGTGCAAAACCGACTTGATAGTTGCGACTCAGTGGGCTGCTACACGTTGCAAATAAATCACCCACACCAGACAAACCTAAGAAGGTCAGTGGATTTGCCCCTAACTTCACAGCAAAACGACTCATTTCCGCCAAAGCACGAGTCAAAATCATACTCTTGGTATTTTCACCGACTTTGTATGCAGCAGCCATTCCCATCGCAACCGCATAAATGTTTTTAAGCGCACCGCCGAGTTCTACACCATGCACATCATCACTGGCGAAAACACGGAACAAGGCACTATGCAAAGCTTGTTGTACAGCGTAACGCACTAAGTCAGACTGGCTTGCAATGACCGTCCCAGCCGGTTGTCCTGCCACAATTTCCTTGGCTAAGTTTGGCCCAGATAACACGCCATAAGGCACTTCTGGTAACTCTGAGCGAATAATATCACTCATAAAACTAAAAGTATTCGCTTCAATACCCTTGGTCAAAGACACCACTGCTTGCGAAGTAATAAACGGTTTAATTTGTTTAAGGACATCACGGAAAGAATGACTCGGAATCGCCACCAAAATAATGTCGCGATCACGAACAGCCTCTTCTATATTTGAAACTGCACGTAAACCATCTTCAAGTTTAAAATCGGGCAAATAGCGTTTATTTATATGCGTTACATTGATATCAGCTGCAACTGTTTCATCACGAATCCAAATCATGGTATCGCAGCCATTACGAACCGCGGTATTCGCCATGGCCGTCCCAAAACTACCACCACCCAAAACTGTAATACGTAGTGCCGTTTTTTGATCTACTGCTACAGGTTCAACCAAATCTGAAAACTTTAACTCTGACATTATTTTTATATCCTAAAATGGAACTATTGATTCCAATAACTTACATAATCTTGGGTTTGAATTTCGGCACGTGGCGGAATCGCTTTAACTGCCGTACCAATATATAAAATACCTGAGATCAAATCATCTGCGCTGAGGCCTAAAACCTGTTTGAAATGCACCGATTCCACCACTGCCCCACTACGCCACATACTCGAAAAACCTTGAGCTTGTAAGGACAAAATAAAATTCTGAATAGCAGCCCCACTACTTAAAGTCTGCTCAAAATTAGGGACTTTCGGATGCGATTGAAATTTAGTCAGCGCCAAAACCAGTAATGGGGCACGAAAAGGATGATTTTTAACACGCTCTAATTGCGCTGATTCCGTTTCGCCCAAATCAGCCAAGGCCTGTGACAATAACTCACCAAATGCCTCACGTTGATCTTCAGCAATTACGATAAAACGTGTCGGCTTTAAACGATGATGATCTGGTGCAGTCAATGCGGCTTGAAATGCCCGCTCTAATTGTTCTGCATTGGGAGCAGGCTCGACCAAATGGCCAATCGATTGACGTTGATGCATATTCTGGTGAACGATATCTACCGCGAGTTCCGTCATTAGGCTCTTAATCTTTCAAATTAAACAATACGTTTTAGAGTAGCACACTCTGAAAAGTTTGCTCTAGCGCTTCAGTATGAAATACCCAGTTTCGGCAAAACTAATTTTAAAATTTTGAGCACTTTTCAAACTGTTCGATAAGACTGCATTTTTCATACATTTCTTACATGATTCATCCGACAAGCTATGTTCCAATAAACAATGATTTAATAAAACATGACTGGGGTATGAAATGAAAAAGAATATCGCTATTGCTGGAGCAGCAGCACTAACACTACTTCTAAGCGCTTGCGCATCGACACCAAGCAACTCTTTAGCGATCCAAAAAGCTGACAATCAATACGAAGTTACGGGTATTGGTAAAACTGCATTGATTGCAAAAAACAACGCGATTGAAGCAGCAGCTAAAACTTGTAGCTCTAAAGCAACAGCGATTGTGAGTGATGAAAAAACCGAATATCAAGGTGCTTTAAAAGGCGTAGTGAGTGACGAAACTGGAAAAATGATCCAAGCAGCCGCATCTGTACTGGGTTCTATTTCGGGCACAAACTCAGGCATTAACCAAGACAGTGACTATCAAACAATCCTGACTTTTTCGTGTAAAGCAAAATAAAGATGCCATAAAAAAACCGCTTATCTGAGCGGTTTTTTTTACACCAATCACGTCAAACGATTAGCAATAACCTTCTAAACGTGTCAGTGGTAGTTTTTGCCCAATGGCTTTTTCAATTTCGGGTAGATAGAACGCATCATCTTCAGATAAAAAACTAATACTCACACCACTTGTACCTGCACGGCCTGTACGACCAATACGGTGTACGTAGTCATCCGACTGTTCAGGTAAGGTGAAATTCACCACATGCGATACACCATCCACATGGATACCACGACCTGCAACATCAGTTGCAATCATGATGTTATGTTGACCATTTTTAAATTGATCTAGCATTTTCAAACGTTTGTCTTGTGCGATTTCACCTGACAACATCACCACTTTATAGCCATCACGCTTTAAGTTGTCATAGAGTTTACGCACTTGATCGCGCCGATTTGCGAAAATCATCACTTTTTCAATAGGCTCATCGCGCAGAATGTCTTGTAGCAATTTATATTTATCTGACTTTGCGACCATGTACACCCGTTGTTCAACATCTGCATTGGTCTTCTTCTCTGGCTCAATTTCAACAGTTACAGGTTCAAACAACCATTGTTGTGCAAGGTTTAAAACATCGTAACTAAACGTTGCAGAGAACATCAGAGTCTGACGTTGTTCCTTACGCGGTGAGAAACGAACAATACGTTTGACTGAAGGAATAAAGCCCATATCTAATAAGCGATCGGCTTCATCAATCACCAAAAATTCAATCTGGTCGAGCCAAACTTCTTTTTGCTCAACAAAGTCAATCAGACGACCTGGCGTCGCCACCATAATATCGACAGGTTTTTTATCGAGTTGTGCTTTTTGTTTATCAAAGTCAACACCGCCTAAAAGCGTCACGACATGTAAATCTGAGAATTTTGTGAGTTCTTTCGCATCGCTTTCGATTTGCAGTGCAAGCTCTCGAGTCGGTGCTAAAATCAAGGCGCGAGGTTCACCACGGTAGCGCTGCTCTTGAATTGGGTTATTCAGCAAGTCGTTAATCACGCTCACCAAAAATGCCGCTGTTTTACCAGTCCCTGTTTGCGCACGACCAATTGCATCGTGTCCCGCCAAAGTGAATTTTAAAACCTTTTGCTGAATAGGCGTCATATCCTTAAAACCTAAAGCATCAATAGCTCGTTTAAGTTGAGGATGTAAATTTAAGGTTTCAAAACCTGATGACATATAAGTGCGCTCTGACGAAAAATCACGAAAATTGATCTGTAGTATAAACAAAAACGCCCCAATTTACATTGGGGCGTTTTAAAGTACGTTCAGACAATTAGTCTAAAGGTTGTACTTCTTCAGCTTGGAAGCCTTTTTGACCTTTTACAACGCTGAATTCAACGCGTTGGCCGTCACGTAGTGAACGGTGGCCGTCGCCTTGGATTGCACGGAAGTGAACGAATACATCGTCGCCGCCATTGCGTTGGATAAAGCCGAAGCCTTTAGTGTCGTTGAACCATTTAACTACGCCTTGTTCACGAGCTGTCATAAGTTAATCCTCATTGTATCTAAAAGAAGGACCACCCGGTGTTGCAAACAGCAGACCAAACAAGGTTTAAAAATATTTATTATTTCTAAGCTTGTAATCATTCTGTATAACTATTAACAAAATCCCGGTTACATCCATTTGTAAAATAGGATTTAAAACAATTTATGGTTGTGTTAAATCCCAGTACGCGACGAGCTTAACATGGGTTAAAAACAATTCATACCCTTTTTTTGATTAATCGTCTTTTTAATTCAGCATATTTTTTAACTAGTTATTTGTAATTTTAGATATAGCGACTATAGGCCTATAACACATGAAATATTTGGGTTTTGGCACTGAATTTGCTACTATTTCTATCATCCTGAATGTTGTGAAGCCTTACTAAGCTATATGAGTGATATCGAACAAAATACCAACATTATTGATGCAATGGGGCAACCATGTCCTATGCCTCTGTTGTTGCTTAAACGCGCACTTAAGAAGAGTCCGGCGCAGCATTTTCTATTAAAATCGTCTGATCCGCACAGTCAGATCGATATCACGCGTTATTGCGAAATCCATCATTTAACTTGTGTTTTGAAACAAATTAATGAACATGAATTTCACTACTTCATTGAATCTTAATTCTTTTCAATTACACTAAGTCTATTCACATTTGCATAAAAGTTTACATTTCTATACCCAATTTTCCATTATTCAGTGGAAGATTGGATTAAGATAAATTCAATTGTTGGGTAAAAATGAAATCCCTAAGGAGAACACATGAGTGACAGCAGCAATCAATTGATGCCCCTGTCATTATCGGCACCAGGTGTAAACTTGGGCGCTTATATTAGTACTGTCAACCAAATCCCGATTTTGACAGCGGAACAAGAAAAAGAGCTAGCTGAACGCTACTATTATGACCAAGACCTCGATGCCGCTAAACTTCTAGTCATGTCGCATCTACGTTTTGTGGTTCATATTGCCCGCAGTTATGCAGGCTACGGCTTACCTCAAGGTGACCTCATTCAAGAAGGTAACTTGGGCTTAATGAAAGCCGTTAAACGCTTCGACCCAAACATGGGCGTACGCTTGGTCTCTTTTGCGGTGCATTGGATTAAAGCAGAAATTCATGAATATGTGATTCGTAACTGGCGTATTGTCAAAATTGCGACAACTAAAGCACAACGTAAACTGTTCTTTAATTTACGTAGTCTAAAAAAATCGTCCAAAAAGCTCACTCTAAAAGAAGCGCAATCGATTGCAAATGACCTCAATGTAACACCTGAACAAGTGTTGGAAATGGAAGGTCGTTTAACTGCTTATGATGCAGCATTTGAAGCTCAGGGTGATGATGACGATGAAGGTTCAACCCATGTTGCACCTGCCCTCTATCTTGAAGATAACCGCTACGACCCAGCGCGTTTGGCTGAAGAAGAAGATTACGAAGAACAAAGCACCAATGCTCTGCATGATGCGATGGAACAGCTTGATGACCGTTCGCGTAATATTTTACAGCGCCGTTGGTTAGATGATGAAAAATCGACGCTGCACGAACTGGCTGCTGAATATAATGTTTCCGCAGAACGTATTCGTCAGCTTGAAAAAAATGCCATGGAAAAAATTAAAGTGGCGATGTCATCGAACTAAGATGATACCAATACAGAAAAGGGCGAAATGCCCTTTTCTTTTTACCAATAAATGAGGCTTTTTGTCTTTTAACCTTTCTTCAAAATATGCTACTTTGTTGCGCACAGTGATATAAGTAAAGCATTGCATATGTGGATTGCGATTTCAGCGCTGAATTTAGCGTTTGCCGTTATATTAGGTGCCTTTGGCGCACATGGTCTCAAAGCACGTGCTACTGAAGCCCAATTGGCTTGGTGGCAAACTGCAACTGATTACTTTTTTTACCATGCGCTTGGTTTATTGGCGCTCGGCATTTTGGCCAAAGTCCTTCCCAAGCTTCCCATCAAAATCAGCTTTTTACTGATTCAAGTCGGCATCTTCTTTTTCTGTGGTTCCCTCTATGTCATGGCATTGGGCTTACCGCGTGGCCTAGGTGCGATTACCCCGATTGGTGGGGCATTGATGATTGCAGGTTGGTTGGTTCTGGCATGGAATGCCATGAAATATGCCAAGTAAACAACTAGAGATGAGCACCATGCAAATTTATTTAAACGGCGAACTACAGCACACCGAATGTAAAAACCTGCTTGAACTGGTGCAAACCTTTGCACTTGAAGGCAAACGTTTTGCTGTTGAGCAAAACGAAAACATTATTAGTAAAAGTAAATTGGAACACACTCCAATTTGTGCAATGGATCGAATTGAAATTATTCATGCCGTCGGTGGCGGTTAATACGGAGTTCACATGCAAGACAGCCCTCTCATCATTGGTTCTAGATCATTTCAATCTCGTCTACTGGTGGGCACAGGTAAATATAAAGACCTGCAAGAAACCGATTTGGCCATTCAAGCCAGTGGCGCAGAAATCGTGACGGTTGCGATTCGTCGCGTCAATATTGGTCAACACCCCGGCCAACCAAACTTATTGTCCGTGGTCCCACCTGAAAAATACACCATTCTCCCGAATACAGCAGGCTGCTTTGATGCCAATAGTGCCGTGCGTACCTGTATGTTGGCGCGTGAATTATTAGACGGTCATAACTTGGTGAAGCTTGAAGTATTGGGCGATGAAAAAACGCTATATCCAAACATTACCGAAACATTGAAAGCGGCACGTACCTTGATTGACGATGGTTTTGAAATCATGGTCTATACCTCGGATGACCCAATTGTGGCGCAAGAACTTGAAAGCATGGGCTGCGTTGCCATCATGCCTTTAGGCAGTTTGATTGGTTCTGGTCTAGGAATTTTGAATCCACACACGATTTCTATTATTAAAGAAAATGCCAAAGTGCCAGTATTGGTGGATGCTGGTGTGGGAACGGCAAGCGATGCAGCCATTGCCATGGAACTCGGCTGTGATGGCGTGTTGATGAATACCGCGATTGCTGCCGCTCAGCAGCCAATTTTAATGGCTTCTGCTATGAAAAAAGCAGTTGAAGCGGGTCGAGAAGCATTTCTCGCAGGCCGTATGCCTCGCAAACGTATGGCCAACGCAAGCTCACCAGAAACAGGTTATTTCTTTAAATAATCTCTTAATCTGTTTTAAGCGATAAAAAGGATTCTTCGGAGTCCTTTTTTATTTATTTCAACACTAGGACAACACTTTATGATGACCTAGGTTGTAGGGACATTTCGCCACACGCTTTGATACACTCAACCATCTTTATTTATTAACATCGATAACCATATAAAAATGAGAGGAAACGATGCCCATGCAAAAATGGATCAGACCAACACTCATACTCAACACCCTATTTTTCATAACACTCACAAGCAATGCTTGGGCCAAAGCAGAGGCAAAACCGACTCTCAAAACGAGCTACCAATCTTTTGTGGCAACAAACTGGAAGGTTTTAGAAAAAGTCCAAGGCGATTTAAACCAAGATGGTCAAGCGGATATTGCCCTGATTATTGAAGACACCAATCCTGAACATTTCGTTAAAAATGATCGCTTAGGGAGTGATGTCCTCAATATCAATGAACGAAAGCTTTTGGTTTTATTGAAGCAAACACATGGTTATCAACTTGCGGCGACTAATACTACTTTGCCGACAGAAGGTGACATAGAGTCCCCTTGCCTCGCTGATCCACTCGGTGAGACTGAAGCGTTAAGCATTCAAAAAGGTGTGCTCAAGGTTCATCTGCACTACTGGTTAAGCTGTGGTTCGTGGTATGTGACCAATCACACGTATACCTTTCGATACCAAGACCGCACATTTAAACTGATTGGTTATGATGTCAACGATTTCCACCGTGCATCAGGCGACATCACGGCGCGAAGTATCAACTTTATGACAGGTAAAGTAAAAAATACGACAGGTGAAAATGAGTTTGCTGAAACAACACAACCTGTCAAAGTTCAATGGACAACACTCAAACAGCGCTACGCATTGAAACTCGAACAGGTTCAGTTCAATGAGCTACTGGAGTTTAAATAAACAGAGCAAAGAAAAGCGCTGTCAAACTCATATGCATCACTTATTGCGCTTCTAAAATACGAATTTGCACATGAGCAACTGCACCTTCGGTTGCTTGAGCATGTTGCTGCATATTGACACTGTGCATATGGGTTTCTAAATGCTGCATGCTTTCCCATTTTTCATACATCATGATTGAAAACGGTACTTTGGTTTGTAATGGACTCTCAACAGCAGGATGGTCGATATGCACATCATAGAGATGGCAACCGGGCTCTTGTAATACTTGCTCACGGATGTTGTTGAATGAATCAAGAACCGTTGTAAAATCTTGCTCTGAATGACAAATAATTTCAGCAATGACAGTTAACATGGTCACTTCTCCCGATTAAGCAAAAACTTGCGTCAAATGGTCACGGTACTGTGCCATATAGGCTTCAACGTCAGGTGCTTTAATCACATCATTGACAATAAACGTCGGTAAGGTTTGCATCCCTAAAAATTGATTGGCTTTGTGAAAAGGTAAATAAACCCCGTCGACCCCAACCCCATGGAAAAATTGTTCAGCATCATTAAATGCATCCATCGGTGCATTCCATGTCAATGACAGCATATAGTTTTTATCGTGAATCAGACCACCTGAACCATATTTTTTTGAAGCATCTGCACGTGAGCGACCATCATTGGCATACAGACTACCGTGCCCTTCGGTAAAGACATCATCGATATACTTTTTCACAGTCCATGGTGCACCCATCCACCAACCCGGCATTTGGTAAATCACGGTGTCTGCCCACAGAAATTTCTCCACTTCAACTTTTGCATCATATTCGCTGTCGGCGCGTGTCACTTGAACCTGATGCCCTAGGCCTGACAAGACCTCTTGCGCAAGTTCAGTTAGGGTATCGTTTAACTGACCATTCGAATGTGCAAAAGTTTTTGCGCCGTTAATTAATAAAATATTTTTCATGGGAAGAGCCTAAAAACCAAAATCTATGCAGGCACTATAAAGACTCTGTTCTGCGCTAAAAAGTAGTGAATCTGCAAAATATTGTTGACTAAATATCAATAATAAACTTTAAAGTATAAAAAAAGCGCCTTTCGGCGCTTCTTCAAAGCATCAAAATTAAGGAATTAGACCTTCATCTCGCATTGCAATTTGTACTGACTGACGTTCAGCCACTTTATTACGGATAAAGATAATATTTTTATACGGTGATAAATCATGTTCGATGCCATTTGACCAATTGGTGAGGACGAATAAATACGCATCTGCGGGGCCAAAATTATCATCGACCAAATAGTCATGATCCGACTCACCAATTTGTTTATCCATATAGCTGAGTAAACGATCAATCTCTGCATAGGCTTTTTCTTTGGCAGCTGCATCTAATGGCGCACCGAAGAAAACAGCATAAGCATCGTGCAATTCAGAATTTAAATAACCTAACCATTCTAAAACTTTGGCACGCCCCAAACCCGATGGCGGAATAAGATCTTGTTTTGGATCATGTTGTGCTAAAAATGGCAAAATGGCTACATTTTCAGTCAGAATCAAACCTGGATTAATCTCTAAAGCGGGTACATATCCTTTTGGATTAATTTCGTAATAATCAGCACCTTTTTCTGTTTTATGTGTTTTTAAATCTACTCGGACTAAATCAAAGTCAACATTAATTTCATTGAGGATAATGTGCGCCGCAAGTGAGCACGCACCCGGTGCATAATAAAGCTTCATATCTGATCCTTGTTATAACTCTATTCTCTGTTTTAAATGGCTTCTAACAAACTTTCAAGTGATCAAAACCTGTAAATTGCAAAAAAGCGTAAACGAAAAATCATTCGTTCGCCTATTGAATATTGTCTAATTCACATTTTTTTTCAAGTACAACAACACTGCAATTTGCAACAGAGTTGTTTTAACATAGCGCCCTTGTCCCTAAAAATGAATTTGATCTGTGATTAGCCTTAAAAAAGATGAATGGTTTTCTAACATTCGTACCGATGTTCTTGCTGGTTTAGTGGTAGGACTTGCTCTAATTCCCGAATCTATTGCTTTTTCAGCAATTGCAGGTGTAGACCCTCAAGTTGGACTGTATGCCTCCTTTTGTATCGCAGTGAGCATTGCTTTTTTTGGCGGTCGTCCAGCCATGATTTCAGCAGCAACAGGCGCCATGGCACTACTCATGATCACGCTGGTCAAAGAGCATGGTTTACAGTATTTACTGGCGGCAACCATCCTCACTGGTGTCATTCAGATCATTGCGGGATATTTTAAAGTTGCCAAACTGATGCGTTTTGTGTCGCAGTCGGTGGTGTATGGTTTTTTAAATGCACTGGCGATTTTAATCTTCATGGCGCAACTTCCAGAGCTCAGCCAAATGAATCACTGGGGTTATGCATTTATCGCTCTTGGCCTCGCTGTAATTTATCTGTTTCCCTATCTGCCTAAAGTAGGGAAAACCATTCCTTCACCGCTCATTTGTATTCTCGTCCTGACCGCTTTGGCGCTGTTTTTAGGCACAGATATGCGTATGGTCAGTGATTTAGGTCATTTCCCCGATACTTTACCTATTTTTCTACTGCCTGATATTCCACTGACCTTTGAAACGCTGCAAATTGTCTTCCCTTACGCCATCACATTAGCGACCGTCGGTTTGCTTGAAAGCATGATGACCACCACAGTAGTGAATGAAGTCACAGGTACTGAAGGTGACCGTCATCAAGAATGTCGCGGACAAGGTATGGCCAATATTGTGAGCGGTTTTATGGGCGGTATGGCAGGCTGTGCCATGATTGGACAGTCTGTGATTAATGTCAGCTCTGGGGCACGTACTCGGCTTTCAACCTTAGTGGCTGGTGTGTTTTTACTGTGTTTGGTGGTGTTTTTTAAAGACTGGCTGTCTTATATTCCAATGGCAGCTTTGGTTGCCATTATGATCATGGTGGCATTTACAACCTTTCAATGGGACTCGGTTAAAAACTTCTCTAAACATCCGCTACAAAGTAATGTAGTGATGTTGAGTGTGGTGATCATTGTCTTAGCCACACATAATCTTGCTTTGGGTGTCTTTGTCGGAGTTTTACTGTCCGCATTATTTTTCATCAACAAACTAGAAAGTACGGTTCATGTTCAGTCTGAACTGCATAACCATACTCGTCGCTATGTGGTGAGTGGTCAAATTTTCTTTAGCAGCTCAGAGAAATTCTTTCAGTTTTTTGACTTTAACGAACACATTCAGAAGGTTGAAATTGAACTCAGCCATGCTCATATTTGGGATATGACTTCAGTCCAAATGTTAAATGCGGTAGTTGAAAAGTTTGAAGCCCACGGTGTAGTGGTCGAGGTGTTAGGCTTAAATGAAGCCAGCAGCACCCTCATTGACCGTATCAGCTCATAAAGTTGAAACCATAAACAAAATAAAAGGGCGATGACGCCCTTTTATTGTCAATAAAGCGAGTTAAGACTGATGCTTACGACGTCTTAAACTGCCATACAAGGCCAAACTAATTAATCCTAATGCAGACCACAGCCCTGTACTTCCTGCACTGGTTTTATCCTCATCGTTAACCACTGCATCGTTTAAGTCTAAATCCACAATCACAGGGTCATGGTCAGAAGAGCGGTAAGCATCGTCCGCATAGAATGCAGCAATTTGCTCCTCAGTTTTATATTCTTCGTTATAGTCCAGTGCCGTCGGTTCATCTGCATTGATATGCCATGCAAATGCTTTTTTCACCAAAGGATAAAGTGCTGCGTCGGCAATCGCATGGTCTAAGTTGCCTGCACCACCATAACCTTGGGTATTACTGGCTACACCGAAGACATAGCTATAAGCTGCTTTCCCCTGACCAATTTTTTCATCATTCAACAATACTTTATAGTTAGCTTGTTCAAGCGCCAGAATTGGATCTTCTTTGGCATAGCTGTTCAGATCACCTAACAGTAAGACATTTGGTTTACTCACCTGTGTTGGATTCTTCGCGACCCACTGCATTAACGCTTGTACCGCTTTAACGCGGGTTGGATTCCAGCAACCTTGACCATCGCCCTGATCTGCCTCTATTGAGGTTTTATCATCTGGACAGCTACCTTTAGACTTCAAATGGTTCGGAATAACTGTAAAAGTCTTCCCGCCAGATAAGGCTTGAAAAGTTTGTGCCATCGTGACTCGGTTTTTCTGGCTCTGGTCATCAAAGACCGCTGCAACATTGATTGGTTTGACCCGCTTGGCGTTATAAATAATGGCAACAGCAATCGCATCGGTTCCAAGTTTGTCAGCATTCGGAGGCGTTACATATTTCCAATCACTCCCCAGCGCCTGAGCTAAATAAGCAACTGCGCTACGCTCACCATAACCATTGTTGGCAATTTCCATCAGGCCATAAACATCCGCATCAATCGCTTTTAATGCACTGACAATTTTCTGATGTTGCTTTTTAAACTCAGCCTCAGAACTTGCACCACGTTCCGTAGGAAAACCTTGCGCCAAACCATTGTCATAATTCAGTACATTAAATGCTGCGACACGAACTTGCTGTGTAGCCTTTGCTGGAACGCTTGCACGTGGGTTTGTCGCGTCTAAGACTTGTGGCGCTGTTGCCCCAAGCACAGGTTGAATTCGCCATTGGTTATAGCGGTACTCTAAAATGCCTTGTACATTTTGCAGTTGTACACCTGTACGTAAGGTATTTTTAGCACTAAAGGTCGTTGGCAACCACGGCATTCTATTCTGATTATTATAGCCATCATCCAAAATAAGTTTAGAACGTAAATTCTGTTGTGCCAGTGTTTTGGCTTCGGTTGAATGGGCAGGATATAGATTGGTTGGAATATATAAACGCGCAGGGCTTAAAGCCAACTGACCATAACGTCCATAGTCATAGTTTTCACTGACCGTTAAGGTTTGAGGAATATTGACCAACATGCCCTGATAACGTTTTGGTGCGTGGCCTGACACTTCAGTCAAATTATCAAAGGGCAAATTGATCGCCATTGGTTTAACCCAATCACTTGCCGAAGGATTACAGACATTAATATCGCTGCTTAAATCTTGAAGCTGTAATTGGTTTTGATAGGTTTTCAATTTGCCTTTGAAAATGACTTCCTGCCCTACTTGACCACCTGTCACGCTACTTGAAGAAGGCACATAGACAAACACCGCATTACTGCTATTGGCTTTGGCTTGAGTATCTGGGGTTTGAACAAAGAAACCTGAGAAACCATTGTTATAACGATAATCTGCCGTGATTACGCCTTTCACCACATATTCCACATCTTGCGCTGCACTTTGCAATGCCGCAATTGGGGTAGCTGTCGTACTACAGCTCACGGTGCTTAGCGGCGGTGCCGTATTTCCAGCCAGATAACTGGAAAATGCATCTCGATCTGACCATTTTTCCCATGCCGATGCCAAATCAAATGGTGCGGTAACGTCTATCCCCCTACTAGAAACATTATTGCTTAATAAAGTGCGTTTAAAGCTATTTCCCTTTGCAACACCACCCCATCCAGTGCTTGGGCGTTCACCCACTGTGCCAAAGCGGTCAATCGCAACGCCATTATGATAAAGAATCAAAGTGTCGTCACCATTGAAAGCTAAATTCGCCTGCTGTTGCACCGCATCACCTAGAGCTGCTTTTAAATCAGGATAACCGACCAAATAGTGTGCCTTACTCGCCAATTTCCCTGTCAAATTCACCGTCAAATTTGCACTGGTCTCACCATTTGCGTATTGCTTGATCTGATATTCTGCCAAGTTGACTGTCGTCGGATCTGGATTATAAATTTCCAACCCTTTCTTATTTTTGCTTCCATCTACATACTGACTCAATAATAGTTGTGCATAGGCAGGGAACGAACAACCCGCCAAAATCAGGCTCAGGCTTAATATCTGTGGCTTAAAATTTTTCATCATTTTTTTATCAGTTGGTTAAATTAGCTGGCAGGTTAATTTTTATTCGTTACATCATGATTAATAAATGATGACAATTTCTAGGCTGCGCAAACATGGTGGTGCTGAATTTAATAAATTCTGAGTAAAAAATTTGACTTGTCCTGCTCAGGACTTACAATACCGCTTTCGAATTTCTACATCTGCCAAAATTATGACGAATGATCAATTAGACCAGCAAGTCGTCGAGCTAGACAACTTAAATGAACACCGCGAAATTGTGACATTTATGCGTCGTTCATCTCCGCTGAACACCTCGCAACGTACTGCGCTTGAACAATATGGTCACATGATTTTGGAATACCCTGTAGGTGACCTACGCCAGCAGTTTGAACATCCAGAGCGTCCGCTCACGGTTGAAATCGGCTTTGGTATGGGACGTTCATTGGTCTTGATGGCGCAGGCCAACCCTGAACGCAACTATGTCGGGATTGAAGTGCATGTTCCGGGGATTGCGCAATGTGTGTATGAAGCTGGAGTTGCAGGTTTAACCAATCTTCGTCTTTTAGATGCAGATGCTATTCAAGTATTACGTGAAATGCCAGATAACAGCATCAACGCTGTGCAACTGTACTTCCCAGACCCATGGCAGAAAAAACGTCACTTCAAACGTCGCTTCGTATCCCATGACCGTATGCCACTGGTTGAGCAAAAGTTAGAAATGGGTGGCACATTCCACGCAGCGACAGACTGGGAACCATATGCAGAATGGATGATTGATGTACTCGATAACCGTCCAAATCTTGAAAATATGGCAGGTAAAGGCAAAAGCTACCCACGTCCAGACTGGCGTCCACAAACTAAATTTGAACGTCGTGGACTCGAAGAAGGTCATAAGATCAACGACTTCTTATTTAAGAAAATTAAATAAATTTTAGATCTTCAAAAAAATAGGGCCAAGTGCCCTATTTTTTATGCTTAAAATGTTAGAACACATGCCGAATTTCAACCGTTGGATCATGTTCATCCAAACGTTTTGCCAAAATATGTAAACGTCGTGTCGGCACTGCGGGAAACAAATGATGTTCCACATGATAAAACATGTTGTAGGTCACGACCCGTTTAAACTCATTACGCACAGTACGCGCCATATACACATGATCTTCCGTATCATGATGCACCGTCCATACCGCAAAAAATGCCGTCATACATTGCCCAATCAACATAGCACTGACATGGTATTTTAAAATACTGATATCCAAGATCACAGAAACCAAAAACAATACAATGACGTTGGCAACCAGTTCAGCAGACATCCATTTTTTCTGGGTTTTAGTCCCAACCTCAAAGGCTTTTTTATGTAATATCCATGGAAAAACAGGGCCAAAAAGCAAAGCTTGCCACCACTGCATGGTTGCACTTTTCGCTTCAATATCTTCGTCCTGCATACAGTGCTGATGGTGGCGGAGGTGATTAATTTGTACGGCATGCATCGAACCGAGCATGACGATGCTCAAAACAAACATGACCCAATGAGTCGCAGGACGGCTAATACCTAAGGCAAAATGAAAAGCGTTATGTACCTGTCTGAGTCCTGTTAAGAAAAACATAAACGAGCAAAACAGCGCCAAGACATACCACTGTAAACCTGCAAAAATGAAAGAGACGATCAACCACGGTAAAGAGATAAATAACTCACTGATCACATCGGTACGACCTAAATGAACGAGATCTTTCCACTGCACTTGTTCTAATAATGAATCTGAACGCATATACCCTCTATTTGTATTTATTTTAAGCAACACTGTACCGAATCTTAGGACATAAAAAAAGCCACGTTTTCAGTGGCTTTGCTTGTTCTTTGTGACTTGCTTCTTCGTTTATTATTTTAAATGTTAACTGTGACGTTGACTGATCTGCTGACTCATTAAGGCATATACTTCAGCAAGATCCGCTCGTTGAGCTTGCGCAAGCATCTGTTGATGCATCTGTAGAATATTCTGATCCTGACGCATCGCAGGGCCAGTTTGCATCTGCTTTGGGTCATTCTGTGTGGCTTTCTGCGCGGTTTCTAAGATCAAGGGATACAACAGACTAAAATCGACCTGCTCTGCATCCACCACTTGTTTTGCCATGTCATAACAATAATTACTAAAATTACAGGCAAAGACAGCTGCTAAATGCAAGCTTAGACGCTGCACAGAGCTGTAGCTATACACCCGTTGGCTCAGGCTTTCTGCCAGTGTATGTAGTCTTTGAAGATCCGTATTTTCAGTTGCTTCTACAAACAACGGTGTATTTGACCAATCAATTTCACGTTCTAAGCTAAAGGTCTGTAAGGGATAAAAAACTCCTGCACGTGCATGTTTCGTAGACAAAACTGAAAGCGCTGTACTCCCCGAAGTATGTACAATCAACACATTCGGCAGATATTCAGTCAAGGCCAAAATCACACTCGGAATAGACTGATCACTTACTGCAATCATCACCAAATCCACATCAGCATTTAACTGCTTAAAATGACTGACCGCCTTTGCATGTGCAACTTGCGCTAAATCCGCAGCTTTGTCGAAGCTTCGGCTATAAATATTGACGATTTCATGCTGAGACATCAGGGCTTTGGCCAAATGATGAGCCACCCGCCCCGCTCCAATTAAACTGATCCGCATCTTCATTTCACTATTTTAAAGTGCCTACAGCATGCCAATAAAAAAAGGATGAAGCAATTCATCCTTTTTTTATTAAATTGATACTGACCAACTAAAACTTACGCAGGGTCAAAATCTGTTCACTACGGCCAAATGGCCCTTGTTCATCGTGCAAAACCGCACTGGTTAAGCCAATACCATCATCACCATATTGCTGAGTCGCTTCCAAACCTAACCATTTCCCTTGGGGTAAACGGTATAAATGCAGTTGTAAGTCTAAATTGGGAAAGCCCCATCCAGATGCTGGATTTTGACGTGGCACAATACCATTGGCTGTATCCACCATACCCAATAAGCGCACAAAACTTGATGTGTCCTGAGCTTCCACCATGTCCAAATCATTATGTAACCAGACAATGCCTTTACCAGCACGGTGCCCTTCTGCCGCACGTGTCTCAATACTCTGAATATAACCACCCGGCCAACATTTCATCCCATCCCATACTGGCAAAGTTTCAGGATGTACAATCGATTGATCTTCTAGCCCTGCAATTGCACTGGTATCTTGCTTCATCATTTTCCAAGCACGGGCTACAATACAAGTCTTCCCATTTGCCTGCATTTCCGCCTCGATCAGTTCAATGGTTTTTCCAGCACGAATGACACGGGTATGCACGGTAAACTCACCAAAAGCGATCAGTCCAAAAATATCTAAACTCACGCGTCCAATGCGCATCTCATCACGTGGTTGAAACTGCTCTAACTCCGCACACAAAACCCCTGTTGCAGATGCCATGTGCTGTTCATGCGGATTCCATGCGCCTTGTGCATGAATATTGGAAAGATAAGATGCCGTACAGCTCCCATCACTGTGCTGTTCACGACTTAAAAGTTGATAATAGGCTGCCATGTGTATTCCTTCATTTTTATCTTTAAAATGTATCTTTTCACTGCCATTGGTTCTTACTTTTGTGCAAAAAAACCATAATAATTCAACAGTTGACTATAAGTTCGTACTTCATGAAATCCAACTTTAGTCAGAAGCTCTTGCATCTGGCTGGCCGAGATCAAATAAAAATCTTGTTGTAGGCGCTCAATCATTTTTTCACTCTGTACCACCGTCAAACCATTGCTCTGACATAAGGTTTGTAAAACCTTGAGTTCAGTGTCATCACTGGAACGCATCAGGTCATAGCTCAGTAAAATAGCTTGTGTTTTAAGACAGCGTAAAATATCGGCAAAGAAGAATGGCTTTGCTTCAAGTGGAATAAAATGCGCCACCAATATGGCTAAAGCGGCATCAAACTGTGCACTTTCCTGTAAGGTCGTCGTATCACCATGCACAAAGCGAACCCGCGTTAAATCACTATGGGTCTCGCTCAATAACTGCTGCGCTTTTTCAATCATGGTCAAAGATGGGTCAACAGCGGTAAAACTCCACGCCGGATGCTGCGCCAACAAATATGAAAGCTCATAACCTGTTCCACATCCCACAATCAATACATGCGCATGTTCTGGTAAATGTGTTTTTAAAATGGCTTGAATTTGCAGATGAACCAACTCATATCCTGGAATGAGCTTACGAATATGTTGATCATAACCATCCACTACAGTTTGACTCTGAAAGTCTTTCGCCATTTTATTGTTCACTCATCTACTTTTATTCGTCGCCCTAAATCTACACGTTCATGACCACATGTTCTAGCACTTAAGCCACAGCCATAGCATCGACCGTTAACTCAGCAAGTTGGGGTTTGGCTTTTTCTGCATGTAAACCCAGTTTTTGAAAGAGTTGTTGATCCTTGCCTTGTGCCGTATTTGGCGTAGTCAGCAATTTTTCACCCGAAAACAATGAATTTGCACCGGCCATAAAAGCCAAAGCTTGATCGGTATCGGACAGCGATTCACGTCCCGCGGACAGACGAATATAGCTTTTCGGCATAATAATGCGCGCTACCGCAATAGTGCGAATCCACTCTGTCACATCTAACTTTTCAACTTCTGCCAAAGGCGTACCTTGCATTGGAACCAGCATGTTGATCGGCACAGACTCAGGATGTATCGGTAAAGTCGCCAATTCAAACAATAACCCAATTCGATCTTTGGTCTCTTCGCCTAGGCCAACAATCCCGCCACTACATACTTTTAAGCCTGCCTCTCGAACATGACTTAAGGTATCCAAACGGTCATCAAAACTACGGGTACTAATCACATTAGGATAGTACTCACGCGACGTGTCTAAGTTATGGTTGTAATAATCGAGTCCTGCACCTTTTAAACGTTCGGCTTGAGAGGCATTCAGCATGCCTAGCGTCATACAGGTTTCTAAACCCAAAGCTTTGACTTCACGCACCATATCCAAGACATAAGGCATATCGCGCTCATGTGGATTTCGCCATGCCGCGCCCATACAAAACCGTGTAGAACCCGAGGCCTTCGCCTGCTGTGCTTCGCTAATGACCTTTTCAACCGCAATTCTTTTTTCAGCTTCAAGCTTTGAGTCATAGCGCGCAGACTGTGAACAGTATTTGCAGTCTTCAGGGCATTTACCTGTTTTGATCGACAGTAAAGTACTGACTTGAATGGCATTCGCTTCAAAGTACTGACGATGAATTTGCTGTGCTTGAAAGACCAAATCTAAAAAAGGCTGTTGGTAGATTGCTTGTATTTCAGCGCGAGTCCAATCATTTCTCAGGTGCATATGCTATTCCTTTTGCTTTTCACTTCGGACTTTCCTTTGGCTTTAACCCAGCAAAAGGAAAGTCCGTCTTCAACCTTATGCGATTTCTTTCAAATCCAGTTCATTACGCATAAATTCCTGCAATTTAAACTTCTGCGCTTTGCCCGAGGCTGTCATTGGGAACTCATTAAAAAACCGCACATAACGTGGGACTTTATTGTGTGAAATATGTTCCGCACAGTACTGACGGATCGACTCTTCAGTAATTTCATGATGCTCATGTAAAATAATACAAGCACACAATTCTTCACCATAACGCGCATCTGGCAGACCTATGACTTGGACATCGCTGACATCAGGATGGGTATATAAAAAGTCTTCGATTTCTTTCGGGAATAGGTTTTCTCCACCACGTATGACCACATCCTTAATTCGGCCTTTAATTTTCACAAAGCCTGCTTCGTCCATTTCTGCGATGTCACCTGTATGCATCCAGCGTGCTGAATCAATCACTTCTTGCGATTTTTCATGGTCTTCCCAATACCCCAACATTACCGAATAGCCACGAACACACAGCTCACCCAACTGACCGCGCGGTACAACTTTGCCTTGTTCATCAACAATTTTAATTTCAAGATGTGGATGGACACGCCCTACGGTTCCGACTCGTTGTTCAACTGAATCTGAAGTTGAACTTTGTGCACTGACAGGTGCCGTTTCAGTCATACCATAGCAAATGGTAATTTCAGACATATGCATCCGATCAATAACACGTTGCATAATTTCACGTGGGCACGGACTACCCGCCATAATGCCTGTACGTAAACTAGAAAGATCAAAATCATCAAACTGTTCATGCTCTAAAATGGCAATGAACATGGTCGGTACACCGTATGCGGCCGTACATTTTTCTTGCTGAATGGCTTTTAACGTTTCTAAAGGATTGAACACCGCCGATGGATAGACCATGGTTGAACCATGCGTAATACAGGCCAAATTGCCCATCACCATACCGAAACAGTGAAAGAGCGGTACAGAAATACAGACTCGATCGGCAGGACTTAAATGAATGGCTTCACCAACAAAATAACCATTATTTAAAATATTATTATGTGTCAACATTGTGCCTTTCGGGTTACCCGTAGTACCCGAAGTAAACTGGATATTGATGGTTTCATCAAACTGCGATTCGCTTGCAACGAGCTCTAATTGATTGAGCTGTCTCTTGCTGGGGGGAGTGAGCAAATCACTAAAACGATGTAACCCCGTATGTTGTTCTTCATCAATTTTAATAATATATTTCAAATGTGGCAGTCGCTCTGCCTTTAACACTTTATTTTCAGCACCTTTAATTTCAGGGGCAATTTTCATTAAAATATCTTGATAATTCGTGCTTTTAAATTGTGATGCAATGACTAAGCCCTTACAAGAGACTTTATTCAACACATATTCGAGCTCATTACTTTTATAAGCAGGATTCAAGTTGACCAAAATGATGCCCGCTTTAAACGCAGCAAACTGGATAATCGTCCATTCCACACAGTTCGGTGACCAAATCGCAAGTCGATCGCCTTTTTTCAAGCCCAGTTTTAGTAAACTACAGGCAAATGCATTGACCTGAGTTTGTAATTCCTTATACGTGAGTCTGACATTTTGATGCAGGCTGACAACAGCATCTAGTTCCGCATACTGCTGACAAGCCTGATCAAATTTCTCACCAATCGTCATGCCTAATAAGGGCTGACTGCTCGTTCCATAGGCATAACTTAACCGTTCTTGTGTCATCGAATCGATCTCCTTGATTCATTGTAATCTTGTTATTCAACTTTAATTGTTCTATGACTACTTCCCTTGAAACACCAAGCCTTTGTGTTCACACCTACTACTATTTTTCCTCCTGAACCTGAACTGCATTGACACAAAATTCGGCAATTTGTTTCACAAAGTAGTCTTTATAGTTTTGATCAAACATCACATTTCGAGACGGATTTAAAGGTTCAATCACCACAAAGGTCATGGCGCCGACCACACAAAGTGCTGCGGTATTTAAATCTTCAAATCCAAACTCACCGTTAATTTTCCCTGCGGCCAGTATTTCTTTGATGCTCTGTTTAATCAGCTGTTTACTGCGAAAACGTTCATGTTCTAACTCAGCATCGACTGGTTCAAACATGAGTGAATACGCTAGTTGGGGGCTATTCATGGCACGTTTCACAAACGTGGTTACCGCCTTGTCCAATTTCTGTTTTGACGAGAGCTCACTTTCAGCAATGTGATTTAAAATTTTCACCTCATGCTGAATGGCCTCAGACAAAACCTCAATTAACACTTGGCTTTTGTTATCGAAGTATCGATACACCAAACCACTCGAAACACCCGCGCGTTCAGCAATCGCTTGAATTTGTGCGTCCTTAATTCCCCCTTGAGCAATAAGTTCACGAGCGGATTGCAAAATCGCTTCACGATTTTGTTCCATTCTTTCTTGCATCAACGATGATCTTTTATAACTCATAATTCTATTCTCAACCAGATAAAATGAATTGTAAATCAATTTGTGAATTTTAGTTCACTTTTTTAAAAATTCGATGTATTGTAAAAATCAAGCACAACAAAAATGCTTTATCAGGAACAATAAATACACTCATAGGACGAATGAAGAAATGACCCTACAAAGCTTAAATTTCGGTTTAGATGAAACACTCATTGCACTGCGTGATTCCGTTGAGGCTTTTTGTGCCAAGGAAATTACTCCTATTGCGCAACAAGTCGATCAGAACAACGAATTTCCAGCTCAGTTGTGGAAAAAATTTGGCGATATGGGCTTACTCGGTCTGACCGTCAGTGAAGAATATGGCGGTACAGGTCTAGGTTATTTAGCGCATATCATTGCCATGCAAGAAATCTCACGTGCTTCAGCTTCGATAGGTCTTTCTTATGGTGCACATTCTAACCTATGTGTGAATCAAATTAACCGAAATGGCAGCGAGGAACAAAAGCAGCGCTATTTACCTAAACTAATTTCAGGTGAATACGTCGGTGCACTTGCCATGTCTGAACCAAACGCAGGCTCAGACGTAGTCAGCATGAAACTCAAAGCTGAAGATTGTGGCGATCACTTCCTGTTAAATGGTTCAAAAATGTGGATCACCAATGGTGGTGATGCTGATGTGCTTGTGGTGTATGCCAAAACTGATCTGCATGCAGGCGCTAAAGGCATGACAGCCTTCCTTGTAGAAAAAGGCATGGAAGGTTTTAGTCATGGCACACATTTAGACAAGTTGGGTATGCGTGGTTCGAACACTTACCCGCTGTTCTTTGACAACGTGAAAGTGCCAAAAGAAAACGTGATGGGCGGTGTAGGAAACGGCACGAAAGTGCTCATGAGTGGTTTGGACTATGAGCGTGCGGTTTTAAGCGCAGGTCCTTTAGGCATTATGGATGCCTGCATGGACACCGTGATTCCCTATATCCATGACCGTAAACAATTCGGCCAAGCGCTCGGTGAGTTCCAGCTAATGCAAGGAAAAATTGCCGATATGTATTCGACTTGGTTGGCATGTAAAGCGTTGGTTTATGCCGTGGGTGCTGAGTGCGACAAGGCTGACCATAGCCGTAGCCTACGTAAAGATGCAGCCAGTGCAATTTTATATGCCGCGGAAAAAGCCACGTGGATGGCGGGTGAAACCATTCAGACCTTAGGTGGAAATGGTTATATCAATGAATTTTCTGCAGGCCGTCTATGGCGCGATGCAAAACTCTATGAAATTGGTGCGGGAACTTCTGAAATTCGCCGTATGTTGATTGGCCGTGAACTGTTTAATGAAACAGCTTAACCCTCCACAACAATAAAAATGACAAGGATGTTCGTGATGAATCAATTACATAGCAAGATCAATATTCGAAGTGAAGACTTCAAAACCAACCAAACCGCGATGCAAAGCTTGGTCGATGACTTAAAGCAAAAAGCAGAACAAATTGCTTTAGGCGGTGGTGAAGCGGCGCGACAAAAACATTTGGCACGCGGAAAACTGTTAGCACGTGATCGTATTGATCAGTTAATTGATGCAGGCACGGCATTCCTTGAAATTGGTCAGTTGGCAGCACAAAACGTCTACGCAGACGATGTGCCTGCGGCTGGTGTCGTTGCTGGTGTAGGTCAGGTCAATGGTGTGACCTGTATGATCGTCGCCAACGATGCGACAGTAAAAGGCGGCACGTACTACCCACTGACTGTGAAAAAACACTTACGTGCTCAAGAAATTGCGGAGCAAAACCATCTGCCATGTATTTATTTGGTTGACTCAGGTGGTGCATATTTACCGATGCAGGATGAAGTTTTCCCTGACCGTGATCACTTTGGACGTATTTTCTATAACCAAGCACGCATGTCGAGCATGGGGATTGCCCAAATTGCGGTGGTAATGGGCAGTTGTACAGCTGGGGGTGCATACGTACCTGCCATGTCTGATGAAACCATTATTGTGCGTAATCAAGGGACGATTTTCTTAGGCGGCCCACCACTGGTGAAAGCTGCAACAGGTGAAGTGGTCAGCAGTGAAGACTTAGGCGGTGGTGATGTGCATACTCGCCTGTCTGGTGTAGCGGATCATTTGGCTGAAAACGACGAACATGCTATTGCCATTGCTCGTAACATCGTAGCCAACCTGAATAAAACACCACATACGCGTGCAACAGAGATTGAAGAACCATTATTTGATGCAACAGAACTGTATGGTGTTGTGCCAAGTGATGCACGCAAACCATTCGATATTCGTGAAGTGATTGCGCGTATTGTCGATGGTTCACGTTTTGATGAATTCAAAGCTCGCTTTGGCACCACCTTAGTCACAGGTTTTGCCAAAATCTATGGCATGCCCGTTGGCATTATTGCCAACAACGGTATTTTATTTTCAGAGTCTGCACAAAAAGGGGCTCACTTTATTGAGTTATGTACGCAGCGCAATATTCCCCTCCTGTTCCTCCAGAACATCACTGGCTTTATGGTCGGTCGCCAATACGAAAATGAAGGCATTGCCAAAAATGGCGCTAAACTGGTCATGGCTGTTGCAACTGCGAACGTACCGAAACTTACCCTTGTGATTGGTGGTTCATTTGGTGCAGGCAACTATGGTATGTGTGGTCGTGCCTATTCACCACGCTTCATGTGGACATGGCCGAACTCGCGTATTTCGGTGATGGGTGGTGAACAAGCGGCAAGTGTATTGTCGACCTTAAAACGAGACCAAATCGAAAAACGTGGTGAGTCTTGGTCAGTCGCAGAAGAAGATGATTTTAAACAACCCTTCCGTGACCAATTTGAACGTCAAGGCCATCCATATTATGCATCGGCGCGTTTGTGGGATGACGGTGTGATTGACCCTGCACAAAGCCGTCAGGTGCTCGGTTTAAGTTTAGCTGCAGCCTTAAATGCACCCATTCAACCGACCAAATTCGGCGTGTTCCGCATGTAGGAGATGAGCGATGAGCTTTCAATATTTACAACTCGAACAACGCGACCAAGTGGCAACGGTATGGATTAATCGTGCAGAAATGCATAATGCCTTCAATACTCAAGTGATTGAAGAACTGCACCGCTGCTTTAGCGAACTCAATACACGTGATGATGTCCGTGTCGTGATTTTAGCAGGACGTGGCAAAAGCTTCTCGGCGGGTGCTGACCTGAACTGGATGAAAGAAGCAGGACAAGCCTCACAGGCTGAAAATGAAGCCGATGCATTAAAACTAGCGAAAATGCTACAAAGTTTAGCGACTTTAAAACAACCGACCATCGCCCGCGTGCAAGGCATTGCTTTTGGTGGTGGCATGGGACTAGCTTCTGCCTGTGATATTTGTGTCGCAAGCAGCGATGCTAAGTTTGCGACATCTGAAGTGCACTTAGGTTTAGCCCCTTCAACCATTAGTCCTTATGTGATTCGTGCGATTGGCGCACGTCAAGCTTCACGCTACTTTTTAACCGCAGAACGTATTTCTGCCGAACAAGCCCTACACATTGGTCTGGCGCATGTGGTGGCCGATGCTGAACAGTTAGATGAAAAAGTCACAGAAATAGTCGATGTCTTACTTTTGGGTGGGCCAGAAGCACAAACGGCTTCAAAACAACTTATCCAAATGGTCGATCAGCAAGTGTTAACCGAAGCATTATTGTTGCAAACCGCACAACATATTGCCCATGTACGCCAAGGATCAGAGGCGAAAAATGGCTTAAATGCTTTTTTAAACAAACACAGTCCAGTCTGGATCAAGACGACGGCATAACAACAAGAAAGGATATCGATATGTTTAATAAAATCTTAATTGCAAACCGTGGTGAAATTGCTTGTCGTGTGATCCGAACTGCAAAAAAAATGGGCATTGCCACCGTTGCAGTCTATTCAGATGCTGACGCTCAAGCACAGCACGTGCAACAAGCCGACGAAGCCATTTATATCGGCGAATCCCCTGCTGCACAAAGCTATCTACAAATTGAACGTATTATCCAAGCTGCCTTAGATACAGGCGCAGAAGCAATTCATCCAGGTTATGGCTTTCTATCTGAAAATGACCAATTTGCCAATGCCTGCCAAAAAAACAACATTGTCTTTATTGGTCCACCTGTAGATGCCATTTTAGCCATGGGCCTAAAAGCCACCTCTAAATCTTTAATGGAAAAAGCAGGCGTACCGCTGACACCGGGCTACCATGGCACTAACCAAGATCCTGACTTTTTAAAACAACAAGCCGATGCCATTGGCTACCCTGTGCTGATTAAAGCCAGTGCTGGCGGTGGTGGTAAAGGCATGCGTTTGGTTGATCGAGGCGAAGACTTTTTAAGCCATTTGGTTTCATGTAAAAGTGAGGCACGTTCAAGCTTTGGCAATGACGATGTTCTGGTTGAACGCTATGTAGTACAACCGCGCCATATTGAAGTACAAGTTTTTGGTGATACGCATGGTAACTATGTGCACCTATTTGAACGCGACTGTTCGGTACAACGTCGCCATCAAAAAGTACTAGAAGAAGCGCCTGCACCCCAAATGGCAGAGCCAAAACTCGAAGCCATGCGCCAAGCCGCTATTGATGCAGCACGTGCAGTAGATTATGTCGGTGCAGGGACAGTTGAGTTTATTGTGGAACAAGACGGCACGGCGTATTTCATGGAAATGAATACCCGCCTGCAAGTTGAACATCCTGTAACAGAGATGATTACAGGGCAAGATTTGGTGGAATGGCAACTACGTGTCGCTTTTGGTGAACCGCTGCCTAAACAACAACACGAGCTCAGTATTCATGGCCATGCATTAGAAGCGCGTGTCTATGCTGAAGAGCCTGAAAAAGGTTTCTTACCTGCGATTGGGAAAATTCACTACCTGCACTACCCTCAGCAAAATGAGCATGTCCGCGTAGACAGTGGCATTGTTGAAGGGGATGAAATCACGACCTTTTACGACCCAATGATTGCAAAATTAATTGTTTGGGCGAAGAATCGTGAAGCAGCTCTCACCCAAATGCACCATGCACTCAGTCAGTTTCATGTCGATGGCTTGGGCAATAACATTGCATTCTTAGACCGTTTGGTCCGTTCAGAATCGTTTAAGACCGCCAACTTAGACACCGACTTAATTCAACGTGAAGAAGCATTTTTACTGCAACACAATGAAACAGCCTCTTCAGAGCTCATTATTACGGCGGCATTGATTGAACTTTTGTCCCGCTTTACCAGCAATAAAACAGCTGCAAATCCTGTATGGCAAGCCGAGTCTCTATGGCGTTTAAATCTTAATGCCAGCTATGCCATTAAACTGGCACTAAACGATGAAGAACATAAAGTCTATTTCAGCCCAACAGCAAAAGGCTTTACAGCGAAGTACAATGGAAAGAGCGTTTTCATTCAGGGTGAATTGTTAGAGGCACATTTAGCTAAAATTGAATGTGCAACAAGTAAAAAGACCTATGCTTATAGTTCAAATGCACAGGGCCTAACCCTGTATGCAGATGGCCAAAGCTATAAGTTTGCACATATTAAGCCTAACTTTAATACGGAAGATGATGCTTCTGATGCCAACAACTTAAAAGCACCAATGCCAGGTGTGATTACGCAAGTCTTGGTACAAAACAACAGCGCAGTAAAAAAAGATGATGTCCTCCTCACGCTGGAAGCGATGAAAATTGAATATTCAATTCGTGCTCCACATGATGGCATTGTCTCTGCAGCTTACTTCCAAGTCGGTGATCAGGTCAAAGCGGGTGATGAATTGGTTGAGTTTTCGAGCTTGGAAGGTGCCGCATGAGTGAATTTGTCAAAATTGTCGAAGTCGGGCCTCGAGATGGTTTGCAAAATGAAAAGACACCGCTCACCTTGGATGACCGTCGTAAACTGATTTTAGATTTAATGCAGACAGGACTCAGTGCCATTGAAGTGGGTTCTTGCGTCTCTGCAAAGTGGGTTCCACAAATGGCACAGAGTGATGAACTCTTTGCCAGCTTACCCAAAGATCCGAATATCAGTTTTAGTTTACTGACTCCGAACTTAAAAGGATTTGAGTCTGCTCTGGCAGTCGGCTGTCAGGAGGTTGCCGTTTTTACCGCAGCCTCTGAAAGCTTTACCCAAAAGAACATCAATTGCTCCATTGACGAAAGCTTTGAAAAATTTGCAGACATCATGGCTGCGGCGAAAGCCCATAACATCAAAGTGCGTGGTTATGTGTCTTGTATTGTCGACTGCCCCTATGAAGGTGCAATTGCACCGAGCAAAGTTGCACACGTCAGTCAACGTTTGCTAGACATGGGCTGTTATGAAGTGTCCTTAGGTGAAACGATCGGCACGGCGACACCAGACCGTGTGAAAAAAGTCTGGCAGGCATGTTTAGCTGAAATGGATGCCGCGAGTTTAGCAGGACATTTTCATAATACCTATGGCATGGCCATTGCCAATATTTACCAGTCTTTAGAACAAGGCATTCGTGTATTTGATTCGTCCATTGCAGGTTTAGGTGGCTGCCCTTATGCCAAAGGCGCATCAGGCAATGTGTCCACAGAAGACCTTTACTACCTACTCTCCAACATGGGTTATGACACAGGGATTGATCTTGATGCACTGATGATTGCCAGCCAAAACATCAGCCAAGTACTGCAACGCACCAATCCATCTAACTATGCCAATGCCTACTGGCAAAAGCACTGTGCCTAAGCTATTCAATTGATAACGAGAACACTATGGTCAATAAAGTTTATTCAAGTGCAAAGGATGCACTGCAAGATGTAGTTCAAGATGGTCAAACCCTAGCGGTTGGTGGCTTTGATCTATGCGGTATTCCAGAAAGTCTGATTGCGGCCTTAAAACAAACGGGCGTGAAAAACCTCACCTGTATTTCGAACAATGCAGGAGTCGATGGTTTCGGCTTAGGGCTCTTATTAGAAAGCAAACAAATCAAAAAAATGATTGCTTCTTATGTAGGTGAAAACAAAGAATTTGAACGTCAGTTCTTAAGTGGTGAGCTTGAAGTGGAGCTCACCCCTCAAGGTACACTGGCAGAAAAACTCCGTGCTGGAGGTGCAGGTATTCCCGCTTTCTTTACCGCAACAGGCGTCGGTACGCTCATTGCCGAAGGCAAAGAAGAGCGTGTGTTTAATGGCAAACCTTATATTCTAGAAAACTCACTCACCGCAGACATTGCACTCGTGAAGGCATACAAGGCCGATACTGCAGGTAACTTAATTTTCCGTAAAACCGCACAAAACTTTAACCCTGTATGTGCGATGGCTGGAAAAGTCTGCATTGTCGAAGTTGAGGAAATTGTTGAAATTGGCGCTTTAGATCCAGACCAAATTCACCTGCCGGGTATTTATGTCAATCGCATTGTGCTGAATGCAAACCCTGAAAAACGTATCGAACAACTCACATTAAAAGAGGAGGCTTAACCCATGGCTTGGTCTCGTAATGAAATGGCACAACGTGCAGCGCTTGAGCTGGAAGATGGTTTTTATGTCAATTTAGGCATTGGTTTACCCACACTGGTAGCCAACTATATTCCTAAAAACGTCAACGTCTGGTTGCAGTCTGAAAATGGATTATTGGGTATTGGCGAGTTTCCAACAGCCGAAACAGTCGATGCCGATTTAATCAATGCTGGAAAACAAACTGTTACTGCACGTCAGGGCGCCGCATTTTTCTCTAGTGCAGATTCTTTTGCCATGATCCGTGGAGGTCATGTCAATATCGCCATTTTAGGGGCAATGGAAGTCTCACAAAATGGCGATTTGGCCAATTGGATGATTCCGGGTAAAAAAGTCAAAGGCATGGGCGGTGCGATGGATTTGGTGGCTGGAGTACAAAAAGTGGTGGTGCTCATGGAACACTCTGCAAAAGATGGTACGCCGAAAATTGTCGAGCAATGTAGCCTGCCCCTGACAGGCAAAAATGTCGTACATCGCGTGATTACTGATCTCGGTGTCATGGACATTACGCATGAAGGTGTGAAATTAGTTGAACTGGCGAAAGATGTCAGTTTTGAAGAGATTCAAAAAGTGACAGGTGTTGCTCTGATCCGTTAATTCAACATCATTTATACAATAGAAAAAATAATCCAATGCCTTTAAAGCAGCGATCCTGTTTTAAAGGCATTTCTATCAGCACGGATAGGCTGAATCAAAAATTCATACCTCATAGATAAAAATGGAATCAATGCATGGAAAACTCTCAAAATATTTTGCAACGTTTTGCACTACGTGTCAGTGATTGGTCGGAGAAATGGTTTCCAGACTCTTATATTTTTGCCCTATTGGGTGTCGTGATCGTCGCGATTGCTTCGATCAGCATTGGCGCACCTGCCAAAGATGTCGCAGTGTCCTTTGGTGATGGTTTTTGGAGTCTGATCCCTTTTACCTTACAAATGTGTAGCTGATTGTGGTTGGTTATGTGGTTTCTGTTTCAAAGCCTGTAGAACTGCTGATTCAAAAAATGGCTCGAATTCCCCATAGTGGCCGCGGTGCGATTGTTCTTGTTGCGACAGTCAGTTTATTAATTTCGCTGATTAACTGGGCCATGAGTACGGTACTGACTGCCCTGCTGGTGATTGCTTTAGCTAAACGCAAAGAACTGAATATGGACTATCGTGCTGCCGCTGCCGCCGCGATTATTGGTATGGGAGCGACGTGGGCCTTAGGTATTAGTTCTTCTGCGGCACAACTGCAAGCCAACAAAGCCAGCCTGCCCGAATCAATTTACAATCTAACCGGTGTGATTCCCTTCACCGAAACCATTTTCTTGCCACAGTCCATGATCATGACGGCTGTATTGATTATTGCCTCGATTGCTATTGCATTTTGGTCTGCACCCAAAGGGCAAGACATTAAAACCATTGATCAATTCCCCATCCAGTTTGAGGAAGAAACTAAGCCGACAGCAACCACAAAACGCCCAGGAGACTGGTTAGAGAACTCGCCTTTATTGAGTATCTTGATTGTGCTCTTGGGTCTAGTTTGGATGTTCAATGAGTTCAGCAAAAGTAATCCGATCTTGGCCATTTCAAGCCTAAATACCTACAACTTTATTTTCCTGATGCTGGGTATTGCACTGCATGGTACGCCACGAAATTTCCTCAATGCTGTCACCAAAGCCGTGCCAGCGGTTTCAGGTGTCCTAATTCAGTTTCCACTGTATGGCAGTATCGCCTTTATGATGACGCAAGCGTTAAACAGCCATGATTTATCGCTATCACATTATATTGCTGAGTTTTTTGTTTCGATTGCCTCCAAAGAGACCTTTGCCATTGTGATGGGCTTATATTCTGCCATTTTAGGCTTTTTCATTCCTTCTGGCGGTGGTAAATGGATTATTGAAGCACCCTATGTCATGCAAGCTGCACATGATTTAAAAGTGCATTTGGGCTGGTCGGTGCAAATCTATAATGCTGCTGAAGCCTTGCCGAATTTAATCAACCCATTTTTTATGCTGCCAATGCTTGGCATTCTCAAATTAAAAGCCAAAGATGTGATCGGCTTTACCGTCACTCAATTGGTTTTCCACCTGCCTTTGGTGCTGTTCCTACTTTGGATTTTAGGCCGTAGCCTAACCTATATGCCTCCTACCTTCTAAACCAAGGAAGAAAATACAATCTAAATAAAAAAGGACGAATCATATTCGTCCTTTTCTCATTCTATAAATATTCAATAAAGCGTATTTTCAATATAGCCCAATTAATTAAACACATTATTTAAATACACAATGCGCTCATTGGTTTTTTGGTTAAAGCACTTGGTATATTGCAATTGTTGATCTTGGGCACGTAAAGCATCATCCCAATATTGCGACTGCTTTTGATAGGTTTCTTTTTCACTATCCGTCATTTGGTAGACACTTTTTTGGGAAATCACTTTACAGTCTACATCACGTTTTTCAAACCACTCAGTTTGGTCTTGTTGTAGCTGCTGTTTTTGCTCCTCAGTGAAATTGTCCCAAGTTTGGTTCAGTCGTTCCACTACCTTGACTTGGTCAGTATCCAGTTCCTTCTTACGAATATTCATGGCTTTCTGTGCCAGTTCCATCTGCGCAACTTCTTGCTCATTATATTGTTTTATATTCTTTTGTATTTCTGCATTTTCTTTTTCATATGCCGCAAACTGAACCGCATGCTGAGTCACCAACACTACACCATCAATCACGCCATTTTGGTTCGGTACATTGAGGCTAATGCCTTCTTTATCCGTTTTAATGATGTTATAGCTAAATGCACCTTGTAGCTGATCATTGTCTAAGTTGAGTGAATATTCACCCTCTTCTAAAACATCACGCAAAGTACTTTGATAACCGTCCTCACACTCTTCGCATGGACGCGCTAAAAACGCATTTTCAGCACGTTTCTGTAACCCTTTCGGGAAAATCACCACCAACTGACTTTCACAATCCAATTGCTTCGCAGTTTCAGGCTTTTCTGTGGTCGTTGAAATCCCTTTAATTTCAAAACGAATACCGTTATTAATCTGTGTTAATAATTTTTCATCGGCCTCATATTCACGGCTATCACGCAAACGGCGGTCTAGGGCTTTTAAGTATTCAGCTTTTAAATGCGCTTGAATTTGTTCGACATTGGCAGGAGCCGTACAACTCCAATCTGACATCTCTTGCGGTTCAGCAACCGTTTCTGTTTTATTCTCTGTTCGGTTACAAGCACTTAAAAATAAACTGCTCAAGATTAGACTGGCAAAAATTGTGTTCTTCATCATTGTTATAAAACCATAAGGCTGTTGTTTTTCGCAGCGTATTTAACCAAAAAATAAGCTTTTATGCGAGTATCTAAATAAAAGAACCCTGCCGTAGCAGGGTTAAAGTATCACTTAGTTGACCTTTTCTACACCACGTTCATCTACTTCACGCACCACACCAGAGTCTGTATTTAAAACCTCAAACTCGATACGGCGGTTTTTAAACTTACCTTCATCGGTTTGATTGTCTGCAATTGGCTTTTCTTGGCCATAACCAATCGCTCGCAACTGCGCAGGATCGACGCCTTTAAAAATTAAATAATCCACCACCGCCTGCGCTCGATTTTGCGACAAGGTTTTATTGACTGCCGCATCTCCCGTTGCATCTGTATGCCCCATCACGGTCAGTTTGACTTGAGGTGCTTTTTGCATCAGTGCTGCAGCCTGATCCAAAATCGACTTATTGACATCAGGTATCGCCGATGAAGCTGTATCAAAGTTAATAATTTGTAAATTCAATGCCGTGGCAACGTCTAGTGCTCGAACTTGCTCAGGATTAATTTCTGCCAGCGCACGCTCAGCATCACTAATACTGGTATCCACGGCACGGTTTACATCCAGTGGTTGCTGAGTCACAACTGTCATATTACGCAGTAAAGGTTTAATTTGATCTGCCACTTTAAGTGCATTGGCTGGATCTTGCGATTGAATCGATAACTGATTGCCAAACCATGTTAAATTTACATTTGGCACACCTTTCAACGCACTGATTACACTGGGTATCGCATCTTGGTCAATAAATTCAGTGTGATACATACTCTGCATATCTGCACCACAGCCGATGCTGTTATTAAAAATTTGCTTTACTTCTTTTTGCAAAATTTCAACATAAGCCGCATTGGCTGAGAAAATTTGGCAGGTAACCAAGTCTCCTGTTGCCCCTGTGGTGATTTGAAATTTAGCGGGCTGACTGGCATTCATATTTGCAGCAGGTGCTGTTTCAGTCTTGGCTTTGTCGGTACAGGCCCTAAAAATAAAAGCAAACAATGCCGCAAAAATAATTAAAGCCAAAACTGGCAGTAAAAATGACCGTTTCTCGTCTACTTTTGTGGCATGTACACTTGCAGGTGCGACATGTGTAGCCTGTCCTTGTAAGGTATTTACCCCTAATCCAGCCAGTAATGCATTGGCCCACTCAGGTAACGCACGACTAATGGAATCCGTGTTGACCTGTAGTAAATGGGAAATCGCTTCAGGTTCTGAAGAGCCTGCCTCAGTGGCTAAAAATGCTAATGCAGGTGTAATCGAACGGCTCAAGGTACTTTCAATTTCATCTGCGGACGCTGCCCCGCGGACATGCTCCAAAAACTGTTGCTTTAGACTGACATTCGATGCAAAAGCATCATTGAGACGTGGATTCAACTGCTGTTGAAATGCAGGAATCAATTCAGATTTTGACTTTAATATAGACAGTAAAATTGGTAAAAAGGATTGAATTGCTTGATTTTTTTCAAGTAAATGTTGTGTATCACCCTCTAAAACAATTGCAGAGACATTTTGTTTTAGTAAATCCATAAAATCGACATTCATGAAGTCTTACCCCACTTTTTCTCATTGTTTTCATCATCATTTTCCAGTTTATCTGTTCATTTTTTACACTTTGTAAAATATTGTATTTGCATCAGTTTTACCTAGGCCCAATAAAAAAGCCAGCCGAAGCTGACTTTTTAATCCACGTTTAAGGCAATATTTAAGCTGCAAAAGTTTTTAGAACTTTTCCTTTCACCACTTGATTGATCAAAGGCGTATTTTTACCTTGCGACAAAATATTGTCTTTATTCACAATCCAGTCTAACTCAGGATCAATCAACACCCAGCCAGCTTCAGCAGACCAACGTTCAAGCATATTGGCTACCGTGGCTGGTGCAATCGTGACTTTTTCGACCCATTCCAAAGGACTGAACAAACCTTCGCGCACCAATTGCACACCAAAAGCTACATAGGTATCAAAAGCGGTAATGCCTGGCTGTGTTTCAGCAAATGGTGCTAGCTTTGCAGAGCTGCTCAGCGGTTCATGATGCGTACAAATCGCATCAATCACGCCACTTTTCACGCCTTGGCGCAGGAGCTCTTTATCCGACTCAGCACGTAATGGCGGACGGACGTGTGCAAGTGAGTTAAAGCCATCAATCAGCTGATCTGTTAAATGCAGCTGATGCATTGCCACATCACATGTAACTGGCAGGCCTTTATCTTTGGCAATTTTGATCAAATCGACAGAAGCACCTGTAGACAATAAACCAAAGTGGGCACGAACACCTGTCGCTTCAATCATTAACAAATACTTGGCAATGGCAATGGTTTCGGCAATCGCAGGGATGGTTGGTAAGCCCTGACGCGATGCCACAAAGCCCTCATGGACACAGCCATCTTTGGCAATTTGCGGTTCTTCTGCATAAAACACCACCGTCATGCCAAGGCCAGCTGCGTATTCTAAAGTGCGCAGCACCACATCATCGTCTGCAAAAGGCGCATTGGCATTTGAAACGGCTGTACAACCGCCCTTTTTAAGACCCGCCATATTTGCAGGTTGCTTACCTTGTAAGCCTTGGGTTTGAGCACCAATCACTTCCAGATAAATGCCGCCATCCAGCATCGCTTTTTCCATCAAACCATGAATCAAAGCACCATTGTCTTGCACAATCGGTTTTGAGTCTGGCGGTGTAAACACATGCAAAATACCATTTTCACGCGCAGCACGACCTTCTGATTTTAATGTCCCGTGCTGCTGCTGACCTGGCTCACGTAGGCGTGCACATAAGTCCACCATGGTTGGCATCAACCACTTGCCTTGACCATCAATTGTTTCAGTGACATTGGCTGTTTCAGCAACCAACTTGCCATTTTCGATATATACCGTTTGAACCGTATCTGTTTGATGAATTGGGTCAAGAACACGTACATTTTCAATTTTTACAACAGTCATGACTTATTCCTTATACCGCAATCGCGTCTAACAAACCTTGCTCTTGCAGTTGACCTTGCATTGCAAGTGCCAAAACTGCCATACGTACAGCAATTCCGTTGGTCACCTGATTTAAAATCACAGACTGTGGACCATCGGCAATACTGGAATCAATCTCTACACCACGGTTCATAGGCCCCGGATGCATCACGATGCAATCAGTTTTTGCCATTGCAAGACGTTCTTTGTTTAAACCGTACATTTTGTAGAATTCAGCTTGAGATGACAGCGCAGGCGAATCAATGCGTTCATTTTGAATACGTAAGGTAATAATCACGTCGCAGTCTTGAATTCCTGCTTCCATGTTATTAAATAGACGTACACCTTCACCATATTCATCAAAGCCGTATGGCAGCAGTGTATTCGGTGCAATTACACGAATGTCCTTACACCCCAATGTTTGTAATGCAGCAACATCTGAACGCGCCACGCGTGAGTGTTTAATATCACCAATAATGGCAATTGAAATATCTTCAAATTTCTTTTTGGTTTCACGGCGAATGGTCAGCATGTCCAACATAGCTTGTGTTGGATGCGCATGACGGCCATCACCTGCATTGATAATTGCAACATGCGGACAAACGGTTTGGGCAATAAAATGTGCTGCACCCGACGAAGAATGACGTACCACAAAAATATCCGCAGCCATCGCTTCTAAGTTCCACAAAGTGTCTCTGAGCGTCTCCCCTTTGGAAGTACTTGAACGTGCGATATCAATATTTAATACATTTGCAGAAAGACGTTTTGCCGCTGCTTCAAAAGTGGTACGAGTACGGGTTGAGTTTTCAAAGAAAAGGTTCATTACCGTTCGACCTTCTAAGAGGTTGTTGGTAATCAGCTGATTTTGGTCATTAAAAAAGGACTGCGCGGTGTCCAATATTTTTGTAAGAGTTTCTTTAGAAAGACCTTCGATGGTGAGGAAGTGTTTGAGATGACCATCTTGGTTGAGTTGAATCTGACTCGGAGTATGCAATGCTGCCAAGTGCATGAGAGATTCCTTGTACGTTAAGTTAACGCATTATACAGATTTTCTTTTTGATTTGGACCTCAGTTTAAAACAATTGCCTTAATTATCATCGGCTTCAAAACTAAGATTATGAAATTCTTATCTATTATTTCAACCAGTTAAATTAAACCATCAAAGGCTAAATTAGCTAAATTCAGAGTTCATCAAATTGCTATAAATATCAATTCTATAGAGTTTCTTATCTCATTTATCCCAAGCGGACATTTAAAAAAGCTCTCTTGCGAGAGCGATCCAACTTCAGCGATTCTTATCGTAAAGCGCCAATATAGTGATGTGACACCTGGGCACGGTAGATTTCTTCTTCAGTGGCTTCCAACTCATGTCGTGTCGTGTCGACCTGTTTAGGTTTTTCAATCACGGCGGTTTCTTCATAGTTAAAAACATCCATGACACTGTCTAAACGACTCACCAATCGAATCAGTTCAGCATCTTCCGTACTTAAAGCAAGCTCTGCCATTTGACGTGCATAACTTGGATTTTCCACCAAATACATCACATCAATTACACGCCCCGATACACGGCGCAGACGTGCATAAAGTAAAGTTGCAATTGAAAAAGCATCAGCATGACTTACAACACCGCGATCTAACTTGGTCGACATATTCATCCCCTTTCAAGTGAAAAATATTTACTAACGATCTATCAGAAATCAGTCAGCAAATTAAACTTGCAAGGAATTAGCAAAATACGTACCAAAAACGTTATTGTTCACATGGTGATTCATTTATTTTGATATTTCCGCTGAGTAGAGGCATATTTAAAAAACCATTCAGAGGCAAAATACGTTAAACTTTAGCGAGTTTATTTTGTTTTATTTTGGTCTCTCAAATTTATGAAAACCGCTTCGCGTTTAAGCAGCTATTGGGTTACGTGTGCCGATGGCTTAGAAACCTTACTCCAAGAAGAATTAGAAGGTTTAGGTGTTCAAAACATTGAACGTTTTCCTGGGCGTTTAGTTTTCAAAGGTACACTGGAACATGCCTATCGCATTTGTATGTGGTCGCGTCTTGCGTCGCGTGTACTCACACCAATTCATGTCCATGAGCTGGAATTTAGCCATGACGCACGTGATGTTGCTGAAGAGCTCTACGAAGGTGCAATGAACTTTGATTGGTCACTGATTTTTGCACCACAAAGCACCTTCGCCGTTCGTTTACATATTGAACGTGAAATTAAGGTGAACAGCCAGTTTGCAACTTTACGTGTGAAAGACGGTATCGTCGATTCATTCATGGAAGCTGTGGGTAAGCGCCCAAGTATTGATATTAAGCAACCTGAAATTACCATTTATGCACTCGCAGGCAAAACTGAACACACCTACTGTTTAGACTTATCTGGTGATTCATTGCATAAACGTGGCTACCGTCGTTATATGACCGATGCCCCTATTAAAGAAAACTTAGCGGCTGCGATTTTACAAAAAGCCAAGCTTCTTGCAAAAAGACCCGATATTTTCCTTGACCCAATGTGTGGTTCAGGGACGTTCATTATTGAAGCATTGATGATGCTGACTGACCGCGCACCTGGTTTAGTTCGTCGTTTCGGTTTCAATGGCTGGAATGGCCATGATCATGATCTGTGGATGAGCATTAAAGCAGAAGCAGCTGAACGCCATCAAACAGCCTTGGAACAACCTCTCCCTAAGTTCTACGCATTTGATGCAGACTGGGAAGCAGTAAAAGCCACTAAGCAAAACATTATTGCTGCGGGTTTTGAACGTGTACTTGACCAGATCCAAATCGAAGAACGGACTTTAGCAGACTGGCCAAACTTTGAAGCCGAAGGAAAAACAGCCTTTATTGTGACCAACCCACCTTATGGTGAGCGTTTGGGTGATAAAGCCTCAAACCGTGCTTTATATTTAGGCTTATCTGCTTTGCTGCAAAAGAACTTCCCAAATCAAACCGCAGCAGTTATCGCCGCAGCCGTCGAGCAAGCCGATGTATTGGCGCTGAATGACCCGCAAACCATGCGTTTGATGAATGGTAAACTGCCAATTTACGTACGTTCAGGTTCAGTTAAGCCAGTTGCAGTAGTCAAACCTTTCTTGGAAACATGGCAACCGCAACAGTTTGAAGCGATTGAAGGTGCTGAAGACTTTGCTAACCGTTTACAAAAGAACATGCAGACCTTAAAGAAATGGGCAGTAAAAGAAAACATTCACTGTTTACGTTTATATGATGCTGACCTTCCAGACTTTAACGTCGCAGTCGATTTGTATGGTGAACGTTTACACGTCCAAGAATATGCGCCACCGAAAAAAATCGATCCTGAAAAAGCCAAAAAGCGTTTCAACCTTGCTTTACAGGCGATTCGTGCGGTGACAGGTCTTGGTCGTGATGCGATCTTTATCAAAACGCGTGCTCGCCAAGAAGGTAAAACTCAATATACCAAGCAGAGTACGGCTTCGAAGCGTTTTATCGTACAAGAAGGCAAAGCGAAAATTTTAGTCAATCTAACCGATTACTTAGATACCGGCTTGTTCTTAGACCACCGTCAAATGCGTTTACGCATTGCACAAGAAGCGCGTGGTAAGCACTTCTTGAACCTGTATAGCTATACCTCTACAGCCAGCTTACATGCAGCTTTAGGCGGTGCGGCAAGTACCACCAGCGTCGATCTTTCAAATACATATTTGAACTGGTCTAAAGAGAACTTCGTCTTGAACGGCTTAACAGTCGATCATGCTGATGAACAACATCAGTTCTTTGCCAGCGACTGTTTTGAGTGGTTAAAAGAAGGTCATGAACAGTATGAGCTGATCTTTATTGACCCACCGACTTTCTCAAACTCTAAAAAGTTCTATGGTACCTTTGACGTACAACGCGACCATTTATCATTGCTTAAACGTGCGATGAACCGTTTAACCACGGATGGTACGTTGTACTTCTCAAACAACTACCGTGGTTTTGAAATGGACGAAGAAATTTTGGCGTTCTTTGATGTCGAAGAAATTACCAATGAAACCATTGGGCCAGATTTCAAGCGCAATCAAAAAATCCACCGTGCATGGAAAATTACCCATCCAAAAAACTAATGCACTGAAGATGAAATATCAGTAGGTCTTTCATCTTCACTAAATTATGTATTAGACAATTTTCAGATATAAAAAAGGGACGAAATACGTCCCTTTTTTATATGTTACACCATCATATTTTGCATTATTCAGTCAGGAAATTGGTTTGCCCATATTTGTAATCAACTGACATTTTCATGACATTCCCTTCACGTTTCACCTGCCCTGAACTCTGCATCGTCGAAAGCATGGTTTCGATCTCTTGATCAGACATGCTGACGCCACCTTTTTGCAGATAATTATTCATGATGCGCGAGATCATATTTTTATCAAACTGAATATCTGCTTTGTATTCCATTAAACTCGGCATCATTTTCACCATACCCATCACCGTCGATTGATGACTCGGCATAATACGCCCCGTCACATTCGCCTGCGCAACACCTTCCCCAATAGCAAATTGGTTCTCTTTGGATTCAAAACGGAAACCTTCATTGATCACGGCCAATAAAGCAGGCTCCATATCTTTTTCCATTGCCTCTTTTGCCAAACAACTGTTTTCACTTTTCGCCAAAATATCAAACAGCGTCTGTAATTTCTGCCGGTTTACATCGAGTACATTAAAATTAAACTGTACGTTTTGGACTGCGGGTGCTGAAGGCATTTTCATTTCATCTAGACGCAACAACATTTCGGTGTTTACAACTCGGTCTGTCAGCTCACTTTGTGTTTCTATACTAAAATTCTTCAGTTCAGCATTGATCGGTTTATTGATATCTCGATCTGACATTTTCAGCAGATCCATCTTAATTTTGGTTTCCCCCGCCTCAAGATATTCACCATTCAGCCCTTGGTTACTTTCTAACTTCAGCCCCACCATTTGCAAATGTATATTTGGATCGGTGACTGTTAAATTCGGAATTTCAAGCTGTAAATCCAGTATCTTTAACTGTTGTTCGATCGGTTTTGCGCGAAACTTTAATGTCATCGGGTCTAATCTAGACTGGAGTTGAGCTTCATTGCGGGTAATCACTGGCGTAGTCAAGGTACTATTCAAAGTACCCAACCAATTCACTTTGCTTTGTACTTTAAGTGGTTCCTTCAACAAAGACTGAAGTGCGCCGGGTGCTTGCGTAATATTAATATCTGAACGAATCGCATATCCATTCCAACTCCGTTGAATATGATCCTGCCCCTTCAATTGGATCACTTCTTTCGGTTTACATGGGTCTAGGACTAATTCAGCGGTCCAGTTCGCACTGCCATTTAAAGCCCCCATTTGAAATTGTTGATATTGCAACTTTAAATCATTCGATTGTTTGGTGCTGTGTTGATAATAAGCCTTCAAGCTTTTATCCGCATAAAGATTCCCCCCTACTGCGACCACAGCAAGCGTAAGTACGCCTCCAATACCCCACTTCAATTGAGTCATTTCTTCTATCTCAAGTTGTTTGTTTTTTATTAAAATAAATTATAAAGAGAATCTTTAAATAAAGATAATTGTTTTGCAAATAAATCACTTAGATGCCATACCCATCACATAAATGTGAAAACTTACGTCACATTTTGGCTTAAAAATGTCAGCTTTTAACATTTCTATCCCGCAATAAAAAACCCAGCCGAAGCTGGGTTTTTTAGTTTCAATGAACCATTTACACGATTAACTCATTTTCACTTTGTCAAAGCTCAACTGACCATCTTGTGCAGTGATCATAATATTGTCTCCAGCCACATAGTAACCAGACAATATTTTTTGAGCTAAGTTGTTTTCAACCTGTTGTTGGATGGCACGTTTCAATGGGCGTGCACCGTAAACGGGGTCAAAACCAGCGTCAATCAATAAGTCAAAGGCTTGATCATCCACCGTTAAGCGCATATCTTTTTCAACCAAACGATCACGTAAACGATCCAATTGGATATCGGCAATACCACGAATTTGCGCTTTTTTGAGTGAATGGAAGACCACTAATTCATCAATACGGTTGATAAACTCTGGACGGAAATGTTGCGTCACAGCATTCATCACCACTGCTCGAACTTCTTCATCCAAAGGATTATCACCCAACTCACGCACATCACTCGAACCTAAATTCGATGTCATGACGATCACAGTATTTTTAAAGTCAACCACGCGACCTTGCGAATCCGTTAAGCGACCATCATCCAACACTTGGAGCAAGATGTTAAACACATCGGGATGTGCTTTTTCCACTTCATCGAACAGCACGACACTATACGGTTTACGGCGTACAGCTTCAGTTAACACACCACCTTCTTCGTAGCCGACATAACCAGGAGGCGCACCCACCAAACGACTGACAGAGTGTTTTTCCATAAACTCGGACATGTCGATACGAATCATGGCATCGTCACTATCAAATAAGAAGTTTGCCAGTGCTTTAGTCAACTCTGTTTTACCAACACCAGTTGGGCCCAAGAATAAGAACGAGCCGCTTGGTCGGTTCGGGTCAGACAAGCCAGCACGCGAACGACGAACCGCATTGGATACTGCAACCACAGCATCATCTTGTCCGACGACACGGTTATGTAGGAACTCTTCCATATGGAGAAGTTTCTCACGTTCACCTTGCATCATTTTAGCCACTGGAATGCCCGTAGCAGCACTAACGACTTCTGCAATTTCATTGTCAGTGACTTTGTTACGCAGTAGTTTTGGCTCTTCTTTTTCCTCAACGACTTCTTCTTCATTGAGACGTTTTTCCAACTCTGGAATCACACCATACTGAAGACGCGACATTTCACCTAAGTCGTTTTCACGCTGCGCTTTTTGCAGCGCAATACGCGCCTGATCCAATTCAGCTTGAACTTGTTTGGTACCTTCAACTAAGGTTTTTTCAGCTTTCCAAACCTCTTCTAAATCATTGTATTCATGTTGAACTTCGCTAATTTGCTTTTCAAGATGAGCGACTTCCGCACGACTACCTGCATCTTCATCTTTTTTCACTGCTTCAAGTTGCAGTTTCAATTGAATCAAACGACGCTCAAGTTTATCCAAAGCTTCTGGCTTAGAGTCCAGCTCCATTTTGATACGAGAAGCCGCTTCATCAATCAAATCAATCGCTTTATCAGGCAATTGACGGTCGGTGATATAACGATGTGACATTTTCGCTGCTGCAATGATGGCAGAGTCTAAAATTTTCACACCATGGTGCACTTCATAGCGCTCTTTCAAACCACGTAAAATCGCAATGGTGTCTTCCACACTCGGCTCATCGACCAACACTTTTTGGAAGCGACGCTCTAGCGCAGCATCTTTCTCAATGTACTGACGATATTCATCTAATGTGGTTGCACCAACACAGCGTAACTCACCACGTGCCAGAGCAGGTTTCAACATATTACCTGCATCCATTGCACCATCGCCTTTACCTGCGCCTACCAGCGTATGTAATTCGTCGATGAACAAAATGACTTCACCATCCTGTTTAGACAAATCTTTCAGTACTGCTTTTAAGCGCTCTTCAAACTCGCCTCGGTATTTGGCACCCGCAAGCAAAGAACCCAAATCTAAGGATAAAACACGTTTACCTTGTAGGCTTTCAGGTACTTCACGGTTAATAATCCGCTGTGCCAAGCCTTCAACAATGGCTGTTTTACCTACCCCGGGTTCACCAATCAACACTGGGTTATTTTTGGTACGACGCGACAAAACTTGAATGGTACGACGAATCTCGTCATCACGCCCAATCACAGGATCTAACTTACCTGCAAGTGCGCGTTCAGTTAAATCAATGGTGTATTTATTCAGAGAATCACGTTGATCTTCATGATTGTTGCTCATGACTTTCTCATCACCTCGAATTTTTAAAATGACTTTTCGTAAGCTGTCTGCTTGTACGCCCACGCTGTTGAGTAGCGTTTTAGTTGCCCCCACTTCGGCCAAGGCTTGCATCACCCAATCGGTAGACAAAAACTCATCGCCTGCTTTTTGCGCGAAGCTATCTGCCAAATTCAGCGCTTTGACAGCCTCTGAACTTAAATTGACGTCACCTGTAGGATTTGTCAGTGTTGGTGCATCAGCTAGTGCTTGTTTTAATTTACTTTGTAAAGCAGGTAAATTAGCACCCGCTTGTTGCAACAAACTCAGATTGGAGGTTTCATCTAACAATGTTGATAAGATATGAATACCTTCAATTGCGGTATGGTCTTTCCCCACTGCAAGTGATTGAGCATCTGAGAGAGCTTGCTGTAAGCGGTTTGTGAATTTTTCAAATCGCATTCTTGTTTTCCTCACAATAAATTTCGAACTTGATGGATATATGGGAACAATTGCTCAAAATTCAATTCAAATTTAATTAATTTTTCTACATTTTAACTTATTTTTCATTAGTTTATCTTAATAATAAACTCATAAGACTCTGTTATAAGATGGGTCTTCTCCGCCTTATTTTCAAGCGTCACCCCACATTATTTATGTATTAAAGACCACAACGACCTATCAATCAGTGACAACCAAAATCATTTGATCAATTATTAATCAAACAAGCAACGCATTTTTCTATTTATTCGTGTGATGAATTGTGTCCCAGTTTACGGAATCAAAACAAAAGCGTGAAGCATGAAAAAGGCCGATCACCAGATCAGCCTCAAATGACTTAAAAGTCAGCGTTTAATTTGCTTCAATAATCTCAAAATCATGGGTGATTTCAACCCCACCATCCATCAACATTTTGCTCGCAGAACAGTACTTTTCTGCCGATAATTCCACGGCTTTTGCGACTTGTTTTTCCTTCACCGCATGACCCATAATCACGAAATGTAAGTGGATTTTTGTGAACACTGCAGGGATGCTATCTGCCCGCTCTGCCTTGAGTTCACAGCGTACATCAGTAATTTCTTGGCGTGATTTTTTAAGTATGGTCACGATGTCAAAAGAGGCACAACCACCCAGTCCCGTCAGGATCAATTCCATTGGTCTTGGACCACGGTTTTCACCACCATATTCTGGCGATCCATCCATGATAACACTGTGACCACTTTGAGTTTTTGCTTCGAAAGCAACATTCTCTAACCAATGAACAGTTGTTTGCATTGCAAGTACCTAAAAAAAGCTATAGATTGACGAAGTGACTGTACACTAACATAAATTGAGTTGATAAGGAATTTCAGCTCTGACTGTGTGACAAGTTCACCCTAGGTCTGTGCGATCTATATTTTATCCATTTTCGGAACCGTTAGCATGACTTCAAGCTTTTCACAATTAAGCACTGATGCGCTGTCTCCAGGTCAACTCCCCGAGTCAGTCAAAGCATTATTAAAACGCGCATATATTAATCGTTATCCTAAGCGTACCACCATCGTAGATGCAGGCTCAGAATCTAAATCTTTATATTTGATTTTAAAAGGTTCGGTCTCCATTATTCTGCGTGAAGACGATGAACGTGAAATCGTGGTCGCTTATTTAAATGCGGGTGATTTTTTTGGGGAAATGGGTCTATTCGAAGCAAACTCACAACGTACTGCAGAAGTGCGTACCCGTGATGTCTGCGAAATTGCTGAAGTGACTTATGAAAACTTCCATGAACTCAGCAAACAATACCCTGACCTAAGCTATGCAGTATTTGCACAGCTGGTACGCCGTCTAAAAAATACCACACGTAAAGTGACTGACCTTGCATTTATCGATGTTTCAGGTCGTATTGCACGTTGCCTAATCGACTTATCGTCGCAACCTGAAGCGATGATTTTACCAAATGGCCGCCAAATTCGTATTACGCGTCAAGAGATTGGACGTATTGTCGGTTGTTCACGTGAAATGGTTGGTCGTGTTTTGAAAACACTCGAAGAGCAAGGCATGATCGAAACTGATGGTAAAGCCATCTTAATTTTTGATGCCTCTTTAGAAGAGTCAAAAGCGAATGCTGATGACTATGAAGACGAAGAATAAGACTTTTCTTCGTAGCTGATACAGCCAAAAGCAAATCTTAGGATTTGCTTTTTTTTATGTCTTTAAATCTGCTTCTGCTTTGACAAAATCATGACAAACTTTGTAAAAATAGTGATTTAACCTACTGGGCATAACTGTGTAACCTAATTCGACCGAAAAAACGCAGTCCATAAAAGGAAATGTTGAATGCAATTTAAACCCTTAGCCGATACAGGTATTTTGGTTCCTGAAATTTGTCTCGGCACCATGACCTTTGGTGAGCAAAACACTCAAGCTGAAGCCTTTGAGCAACTTGACTATGCTTTGGCGCAAGGCATTAACTTTTGGGACACTGCGGAAATGTACCCTGTTCCTCCAAAACCTGAAACCCAAGGTGCAACCGAAAGTATTATTGGCCAATGGATTGCCCAGCGCGGCGGTCGAGACAAGCTATTTCTAGCCTCTAAAATTGCGGGGCCATCGCAAGGTGGTAGTCATATTCGTGATGGACAGACTCGTTTTAATGCAACCGATATTTCTTCTGCCCTAGATGGCAACCTAAAGCGTTTACAGACCGATTATATTGATTTATATCAGCTACACTGGCCACAGCGCCCAACCAACTTTTTCGGAAAATTAGGCTATGAAAACAGTGAAGCCCATAACACGCAAACCGTGACCTCTTTGCAAGAAACACTACAAGCATTAGAAGCAGAGATTCAAAAAGGGCGTATTCGTTATATTGGTTTATCTAATGAAACGCCATGGGGCACCATGAAGTTTCTACAAATTGCGGAACAGCTCGGCCTGTCTAAATTTGTCAGTGTGCAAAATCCATATAGCCTATTGAACCGTACTTATGAAATTGGTATGTCAGAAATTGCGAAATATGAAGGCGTTGGTTTACTTGCCTATTCCCCACTCGCTTTTGGCTATCTCACAGGTAAATTCCGCAATGGTGCACGCCCAGCGAATGCTCGCGTGACGCTTTTCAGCCGCTTTAGTCGTTATAGCAACCCAGAGTGTGAATGGGCAACAGAACAGTATGCGCAACTGGCTGAACGTCATGGTTTAACGCCGACACAACTGGCTCTAGCCTTCATCAAGCAGCAGTTTTTTGTGACCAGTACGATTATTGGTGCGACCAACTTAGACCAGTTGAAAGAAAATATCCAAGCCTTTGAGATAGATTTATCGGAAGAAGTTTTACAGGGTATTCAAGCTATTCATCAGCAACAACCTAATCCTGCGCCATAGATATTTCTTAATTAGCTGTTCAGGTGAAGCACTACTTCACCTGTCACAAATAATTTATGATTTTCAAAATCATAAACTGACAGTAAAAAAGGACGCCTTGGCGTCCTTTTTTACTCAAAAACAAATTAACGTCTTTGATTATAAACCGCTTGAGCAGCGGCTAAGTTCTTACGCATTGCTTCAATACGCTGACTATTTGATGGGTGCGTCGACAGGAATGAAGAGCCGCCTGCTCCATCAAGCTTATTCATTTTTTCCCACAGACTAATTGCGGCTTGAGGGTTATAGCCTGCTTTAGCCATCAACATTAAACCACCTTGGTCTGCACGACTTTCTAGGCTACGTGAGTATGGCAAGCCAATACCAATTTGACTACCTAGCTGTGCTGCTGCCGAACCCGTTTGACCTACACCTGCTGCACTTAGACCAATTCCCAATGCCAAATCCGTTAATGCCTGCGCACCAACCTTACTCTTCGAGTGCTCTTCTAAAGCATGCACCATCTCATGTCCCATCACCGCTGCAATTTCAGCATCAGTTAGGTTCAATTTATCTACAATACCTGTGTAGAACACCACCTTACCACCAGGTGCAACATAGGCGTTGACCTGATTTGACTTAAGTACTGCCAACTGCCAGTCAAATTTCGTTCCAGTTTGATTCATTTGATCAGCATATGGCTTCAAGCGATTGAATACACCATAAATACGCTTATAGGTCGTAGATGAGGTATCTAAGGTCTTTGTGCTTCGCGCTTCATTCACAGTTTTGTTGAAGCCTTGGGTTGCTGCTGCATTTAATGTTGCAGTGTCTGCACCTGCCACTTCCGCAAAAGTTGCACAACCTGAAATTGTAACCACACTTGCTGCACACAAACTCATTAATATTTTATTTTTCATTATTGCTTAACTCCATCCATCTCAAAGCATTTTACATAATGTGCTGAATTATATTGAATAGATTTAAATTGTTAAATATCATCACCACGTTTTATCATAGCAATTATGTAAAAATATCTTCACAATTAAGCACAATAAGCCAAATTTCCGCGCTAGAGCGATATCTACACACCACCTTAAACCTAGTTACATAAACTGAATCAAAAGCCAATAAACCAAACACAGAATATTTAAACCCAAATACAGGTGGCTTAAAGGTTCAATTTTTTCCTCAAGGGTCGCACTTTTACGCTTCGCGAACAGGAATGCATTTTGGAGCAGTATGATCGGCACTAAGATACAAGCAATAATCACAGACAATCCAATGAGCGCACTATAAATCACGTCTGGATCGGTGGTTTGCCCTTGAATAATCATCATCGCGATTGTTGGCGCACCACCCATAGCAAAAAGTAGTGAGTAAAAAATAGTTCCCGCGATATTCTTTTGCATCCTGCCTGCTCATCTGTTTATTGTGCATTTTATTCTAACAAGCACTTATACATTATGTCGTGCTTATTCATGCAACTTTAGTCGGGAAAATCATTCCAGCTCAGTAGCTTAAATCAACAGCAGTAATGCTCATGCACAGATGTACCGCACAAATAAAAAACCCTGTACGAGACAGGGTTTTTTACTCAATGCTTTATCGCTTAAGCGTCAAATGGATGACGTAAAACAATCGTTTCTTCACGGTCTGGACCTGTAGAAATGATATCGATTGGGCATTCGATTAATTGTTCAATGCGTTTTACATAGTTGATCGCTGCTTGTGGCAATTGATCCATTGATTTCGCACCAAAGGTAGACTCAGACCAACCTGGCATTGTTTCATAAATTGGTTTTAAAGTTTCAAATGCAAGCGCATCAGAAGAACCAACACAACCAGAATCCGCTGCTTCGTAACCTACGCAGATTTTCACTTCTTCTAAACCGTCAAGAACATCAAGTTTAGTTAAGCAAATACCTGAAAGTGAGTTTACGTCTACAGAACGACGAAGGATTTCAGCATCGAACCAACCACAACGACGTTGACGACCTGTAGAAGCGCCAAATTCAGAACCTACAGTCCCTAAGTGCTTACCAATCGCATCACCTACGTCATTTGCAGCGTCATAAACCAACTCAGTTGGGAACGGACCTGCACCTACACGTGTTGTATATGCTTTGGTAATACCCAATACATAGTCAAGATGTAATGGCCCCAAACCAGAACCTGAGCTTACGCCACCAGCAGTCGTATTTGAAGACGTTACATACGGATATGTACCATGGTCAACATCTAGAAGTGAACCTTGAGCACCTTCAAACATGATGTTGTCACCGTTTTTACGGTAATTATGCAGCTCTGTAGTGACATCAATCACAAGTGGTGCAACCACTTCACGCCATTGATCACACAGCGCAAGTACATCTTCTAATTTAACTGCTTCTACGCCGTAGAATTGTGTTAATTGGAAGTTATGGTATTCAAGAAGTTCAGTTAACTGAGCTTTAAGATGCTCGCCACCACGAACCAAATCTGCAACACGAATTGCACGGCGTGCAACTTTGTCTTCATACGCAGGGCCAATACCACGACCAGTGGTACCAATTTTCGCATTACCACGCTTGATTTCACGCGCTTGGTCAAGTGCAATATGGTTTGGCAAAATCAGTGGACAGTTCGGAGAAATACGTAGACGTTCTTTAACTGGTACGCCTTCTTTTTCAAGAATGTCCATCTCTTTGATGAGCGCTGCAGGAGAAAGCACCACACCATTACCAATTAAGCACAGTACGTTTTCACGTAAAATACCAGATGGAATGAGGTGTAATACAGTTTTCTTACCACCAACGACAAGTGTATGACCTGCGTTATGTCCGCCTTGATAACGAACGACCGCAGCCGCTTGATCTGTGAGCAGGTCGACGATTTTACCTTTACCTTCGTCGCCCCATTGGGTACCGAGTACCACAACATTCTTGCCCATAATAGCCTCATTGCATCATGCTGTTAAAATTGAAGAACTTCTCAGGTTTTAGCTTACCTGAAGAAGTGATTAAATCTGTTCTACAGTCCATTGACCTGCAACATTCACCAACTGGTGCGTTGCATACGGAAGTGTAGTTAAATCATCCTGCCCCAAAAGTTGAATCACGCTCATGCCTTGAGCACGCGTGTGTTCAATCGCTTGGATCAAATCTGTTTGTGTACCTTTAGGTGCAACCACGAGACTGTTTTGCTGAAAACGACCTGCACTGAGTGCATATAAGTCACAACTAAAGCCTGTTGCTGGGCGTGCACGCCCAAAGTGCTCACCAATTCCGTCATAGCGTCCACCTTGTGCCAATGGCGCAGCACGGTTTGGTGCATAAACGGCATACATTAAGCCCGTATGGTAGTGATACGAACGTAGCTCAACCACATCAATACCCATCTGAAGATTTGGCCAACGTGCTTGAATCTCAGATTGTGTGGTTTTTAATGCATCGAAAGCGTGCTTGAATTCAGCATCGGCAATGACTTCTGCACTTAAATGCGTTTGCAAGGCAGCTAAGTCACTTGCATAACGGCCTAAAGTATAAAAGTCTGCACCAAAGTTTAAATCTTGGGTAAATTCTGCCAATTCTGGCAGAGCTTTACGTTGATATAAATCAGAGAGTTGGCGTTCAGTCGCTTTGTTTAAACCCGCAACCTTCACCATACTACGGAATAAGCCCACATGGCCTAAATCTAAATGGATACCGTCTGCAAAACCTGTTTTTTCAAGCAGGCTGATCATCACATCAATCAGTTCAACATCGGCATCGATGCTGTCTGAACCGAATAGCTCAGCACCTAACTGCAAAGGTGTACGTGTGGTATTAAAGCCTTGTGGTTTGGTATGTAGGACTGTTCCTGCATAGCAATAGCGAGCAACGCCTTCCACTGGATGTACATGCGCATCAATACGAGCCACTTGTGGTGTCATATCGGCACGCACACCAAGTAAACGACCAGAAAGCTGATCAATCACTTTAAAAGTGGCTAAGTCTAAATCTTGATTCGATTCTGAAAGAGAAGATAACGATTCGATGTATTCAATGAATGGCGTGTACACCAACTGATAACCTCGAGTTGCGAGGAAATCTAATGCTTGACGACGCAAAGTTTCAATCACTTGCGCCTGTTCTGGTAGTACATCAGCTACACCATCAGGTAATAACCATGTCTCTGAAATGGGCATGTTGTAAACCTAAAATCTTGTCTGCGCGGAACGAATCCGCATAAAAAAATCGGGGCACACCCGATTTCTCTTAGTCTATCACGATACAATCTGCTGTGCATTAGACAATTTCGGAAAATTTAATTTATCGTTTCGATGTCATCGTTAACAACTTTATACATTCTTACCGATTTTGAGCGAACCATTCCAAACATGACTTTAGACAATGCCCAAGTATCAGAATCAATAATATTAACTCATCCTAGTGCTCTGCACAGATTGGAAAAATTCATTTAAGACTTTGTTTTATATTTTATTTCCAATTATACCTGTGCTTGCACAAAAGACACATTCTTTTATACTTCAGCTCAATTTGACAGCAACAATAAATACTACATCGTTATACCGATAATACTTTTAATCACACCGTTTTTACTTGGGGAAATTTCGATGGAAATACACAGCAACTTATATTACAAGCACGCAGATGCTCAAATCATGTCAAAATTAGACCGATTATTTCAAGAACATCGCGGCGATGCGAGTCAATTTACGGCTTTAGTCTGTGACATCAATCCAGAACATGGCGCTGAACTGGCCGAAGATATTTTAAATACCGTCGATAATATCGAGTTTGACTTAGGTCCTGAATCACTATACTCCCTCGCGGGTTATTCCATCGCACACTTTGTCCATGGTTCATCAGGTGATGAGTTCATGGAAGCGATTTTATTCTTCCTGAAAGCCTTGCTTCCAGACATCCATGCGCAAGCATGGGGTTGCGGTGATGATGATCCTTGGGAGTTTTGGTTCAAATTTGAAGGTGATGAACTGATTCGTGAAGATGATGAACCTCTAAATGACCCTGAAGAAGATGAAGAAATTAAAGCCAGTATTTATGCATGGTGGCACGCAGATCTGCCTAAAGAAATTAAAGAAGGCTTTTTAAACGAAGAGTCATAACATCCTAAGTAGCATGACTAGAGTACAAGTCTTATCACTTTGAGTCATGCTGCCAGATTCATAGGCGATTTCACTATCAACTTTTGAGCTACCAAATCGGCAGTTCTGTGGTTTGTTTGATATTTTGCAATGGAATTTCTGTTTTAATACTTTGTATATTGGGGATTTTATTTAGACGATGGATTTGAAACTGTCGATAGGCGTCTAAGTCTGCAACCACAATACGTAAAAAGAAATCACAATCCCCTGCCATTAAATGACACTCGACCACTTCAGGAACTTCACGAATCGATTCAACAAATTGGTTCACCGTTTGCGGATCCTGACTCTTTAGCCAAATGCGTGCAAACACGGTCAATCGCAGATTCACTTTAGCAGGATCTACCAAAGCCACATAAGCCCGAATAATCCCGTCTTCTTCTAGTTGTCTTACTCGTCTTAAACACGGTGAGGCAGACAGTCCAATGCGCTGAGCCAACTCATTATTTTGAAGTTTTCCGTCGGTTTGTAGTACTTGCAATATCCGCTTATCTGTTTGATCCATAAATTCCATCCTTAAAGCATAATTTTGCTCAGACTTAACCAATCACAGCATATTATTCCAAACGATCTCTATATTAAGCTAAATAAAGCAAAAATATCTCATAAAAAACATAAACTTATTCACCTACTGCACCAAAACCTAGCACGCATAGGCGATTTAAAAATGTTCTCCCTTAGAAATACAACTCAAGAACTCAATGACTCTACCGATTACGTCGAGTTTAAACGTGGTATTAAAACATCTATCCCCATGCTGCTGGGCATTATTCCTTTTGCTTTGGTCTTAGGAACACAAGCCACTCAAAAAGGCTTTAGCCATTTAGAAGTTCCATTATTTACTGGTCTAAACTTTGCGGGCGGTTCCGAGTTTGCCGTGCTCGAGGTCTGGACCAATCCACCAAATTTTCTCGTTTTAATTTTCATTACTTTTTTAGTCAATAGCCGTCATTTGCTCATGGGTGCAAGTCTCGTGCCCTATTTACGCCATTTGCCTAATCGACAGGTTTTCCCTGCCCTGTTTTTCATGTGTGATGAAAGTTGGGCCGCAGCTCTTGCCGATGCAGAACAAAAGAAAAGATTTGGGTTACAACAGGCCTTTAGCATGTCCTACTACGCAGGCATCTGTTTTGCTCTGTACTTGATGTGGGTCAGTTTTACCAGCTTAGGTGCCATTCTTGGTCCTTTGCTAGGCGATGTTCACCGTTATGGGTTTGATATGGCCTTTGCTGCAGTATTTCTGGTTTTACTGCGTGGCATGTGGAAAGGCTTTAGCGCCGCACGCCCTTGGCTTATCAGTCTAATCAGTGCGGCCATTGCTTATTTATATTTACCGACAGGCTGGTATGTGCCTATTGGTGCAATCTGTGGTATCGCCTCTGCATTCTTATTTATTCAGGAGGATGAGCTATGATCCACAGCACGACACTTGTCGCAATTTTATTGGTCGCAGCCACCACTTATCTGACGCGTATATTGGGCTATGTTTTGCTGAAAAATAAAGCTTTAAGCAACAAACAACGAAAGATTTTGGAAGTTGTTCCGGGCTGCGTACTTATTTCAGTAATTGCACCTTATTTTGTCAAAGACAATGTCGCAGATCTACTCGCCATTGCCATCACTCTAATTGCAGCTTCACGCTTTTCACTTTTACCAACCGTTGTGATTAGTATGCTGAGCGCGGCATTATTACGTACCGTGCTCATCTAAACTTAATTTTTAGCGTTCTGGTTGTACGGCTTTAGCGAGAATATTCACCAATTCAGCGTTTTGTAGTTCAACTTTTTGCAACTTAGACGTGGTCTGCTCGATCACTTCCTGTTGCACATGCATCTTTTTTGCAAGATCTTGCATAATTTCCAAGGTCTTTTTTAAATTCTCTTCAAGATGATGTACTTTTTCTTGCAGTTGATTTTGCTCTACGCTTGGATCGGTTTTATCTGCCTGATTTTTAAATTGAAACCAAATTAAAACCACAACAGCAACCGCCAATAACAAAATAAACCCCCAAATTAAGATCAACATAAGCACCGCTCTACATTATTTTCGTTTATAAATTCATGATAACCACAAGTCTGTATTCGGTCTATGCCTATCATCTTGTTTTCAGAGTAAAAGATGCTAAAAATAAAAAATCTTTAGGCTGCTGACGCACTAAAAGATTCACACAAATCTAATAAGCGGTTTGCATAGCCCCATTCATTGTCATACCACGCAAAGACTTTGGCTTGGTGCCCCACCACCATGGTTTGCGTTAAATCAACAATGAGTGAATAGGGTGAATGGTTAAAATCCGAAGACACCAAAGGTTCATCCGTCACATCCATAATTTCACGGTAGTCTGACTTCGCCGCCTGAATCAGCACTTCATTAATTTTATGGTCGGTAATCGGAGTTTGTGAAATAAAAGTTAAATCAATCGCCGCCACATTAATCGTTGGCACACGAATCGAATAACCATCGATACGATCGGCCATTTTCGGCATGACTTGTTTTAAAGCACCGAGGGCTGACGATGTGGTGGGAATAATATTTTGACCTGAAGCACGAGCACGTCTTAAATCACGATGCGCATGATCCAATACAGACTGATCGGCAGTCACTGCATGAATTTCGGTCATGAGCGCAGTATCAATTCCAAAAGCATCATCAATGATTTTAACTAAAGGCACTAAGGCCTGCGTGGTACATGACACGCTAGAAATGATTTGGTCACTGGCTTTGACCTCATGGTGATTCACCCCATACACAATTGCGGCATCAACTGAGTCAAAAGGTGCCGCACCAATAATCACGCGCTTTGCACCTGAGCTGATATGCCCTGTTGCCGCTTCACGCGAGCGAAATAAACCTGTGCACTCTAGAACCACGTCGACATTGAGACTTGCCCAAGGTAGATCTTGCGGGTTTGCCTGACACAATACTTCAACTTTGAGCTGCGCTTGATCTTTAGAAAGATGTAAATAAATCCTTTCATTTTCATAACTTAAATCGACTTTTCCCGGAAATCGCCCATGCGTGGTGTCATATTTAAATAAATGCAATAAGGTTTCTACATCTGCTACATCATTTACTGCGACGATTTCAAACTGAAAGTTCTTTGGATTTTCAAACCAAGCGCGTAGTACATTACGTCCGATTCGACCAAATCCATTTATCGCCACTCGTTGCATGACTTGCCCTTATTTATAAAATGATGAAAGATAAAGCAGGCCTATATTAATGGATTTATACAGATTTGGTTAAGCTTTCTTTTTCTATCATCCATCAGTGAAGATGATGTATATGAACCCTTAAGTCATAAATTGACCAGCCTGACCACCTCGCACTAATCAACTCATTTCCACGAAATGATATAAATATCCAACAATAACAAGCAAAATCTTAGAACTATCGAATACATAGAAATGTCATCAATTCTCCTTAAAGTGATTGGTGCAACATCCTTTTTCCGTTATAATTTGGCGTTTTAAAATTTTTAAGCCAGTATCTGAAGTCAGCGTATTTAGAATAAGACTTTCTTCAGCTACTATTAGCCAAATCGAAATTATGGAGTGACTTGGTTGTGAGTACTCGTTTTATGACATCAGCTGAAATTCGCGAAGCTTTTTTAAGCTACTTTGAATCGCAAGGGCATATACGTGTCGCGTCGAGTTCTCTAGTTCCCGCCAACGACCCTACTTTGTTGTTTACCAACGCGGGTATGAACCAATTTAAAGATTGTTTCTTAGGCCTAGAAAAACGTGATTATGTACGTGCAGTGTCTTCACAAAAATGTGTCCGCGCAGGTGGTAAACATAACGACTTAGACAATGTCGGTTATACCGCACGTCACCATACCTTCTTTGAAATGTTAGGTAACTTCTCATTTGGCGACTACTTCAAACGTGATGCAATCAAATTTGCATGGGATTTCCTCACTGGTGAAGCTTGGTTGGCACTGCCTAAAGACAAACTCTACGCAACGGTTTACCACACTGACGACGAAGCATTTGACATCTGGAACAAAGAAATTGGTTTAGATGCTAGCCGTATTATCCGTATTGGCGACAACAAAGGTGGTCAATACGCATCAGATAACTTCTGGGCAATGGGTGATACAGGTCCATGTGGTCCATGTTCTGAAATCTTCTTTGACCATGGCGACCATATTTGGGGTGGCTTACCAGGCACACCTGAAGAAGATGGCGACCGTTTCATTGAAATTTGGAACAACGTTTTCATGCAGTTCAACCGTACTTCGGATGGCGTATTACACCCTCTTCCGGCGCCTTCTGTTGATACCGGCATGGGCTTAGAGCGTATTTCTGCTGTTTTACAACACGTTAACTCAAACTACGAAATTGACCTGTTCCAACACTTACTCAAAGCAGCCGCTGAAATTATTGGTTTAGATACCGCTGCACTTGAAGCAGAAGCTCGCGAAAAAGGTACACCAGTTCAATATCCTGCATCACTTAAAGTGGTTGCGGATCACGCACGTTCATGTTCATTCCTGATTGCTGATGGTGTAAACCCATCAAATGAAGGCCGTGGTTATGTACTACGTCGTATTATCCGTCGTGCAGTTCGTCATGGTAACAAGCTAGGTGCAACAGGTTCATTCTTCCATAAAATGTTGCAACCTTTAATTGAAGTGATGGGTCAAGCTTACCCAGAACTTGAAGCACAGAAAGTACGTATTGAAGCGCAATTGCTGAAAGAAGAAGAACAATTTGCTAAAACTCTAGAGCAAGGTTTGAAATTGCTTGAAGGTGAATTGGCTCAACTGAAAGGTTCAGTGATTCCAGGTGAAGTGGTGTTTAAACTGTATGATACTTACGGTTTCCCAACTGACCTGACTGCTGACATCGCACGTGAACGTGATTTAACCATTGATGAAGCAGGCTTTGAAGTTGAAATGGCTGCGCAACGTCAACGTGCACGTGATGCAGGTAAATTCGCGATTGACTACAACTCTGTTGTTAAAGTTGAAGGCGAAACTCAGTTTGATGGCTATGATGCAACAGTTGGCGAAGGTCAAATTATCGCGATCTATAAAGATGGCGAACAAGTTGATGAAGTCGTTGAAGGTGACGAAGCCCTCATCGTACTGAACCAAACCCCGTTCTATGCAGAAAGCGGCGGTCAAATTGGTGACACGGGTATTTTCAAAAACGACACGGGTATTTTTGAAGTCCAAGACACCAAGAAATCGGGCGGCGCTTTTGTACACCAAGGTATCGTGACTGTAGGTAGCATTAAGGTTGCTCAAAATGTTGAAGCGATTGTAAAAGCAGACATTCGTGCAGCAACTGCACGTAACCACTCTGCAACTCACCTTTTGCATGCTGCACTACGTCAAATTCTAGGTGAACACGTACAACAAAAAGGCTCATTGGTTGCGTCAGACATCTTACGTTTTGACTTTGCCAATGATCAGCCAGTTTCATTTGAACAACTTCAAGAAATTGAACGTTTAGTGAATGCCGAAGTGATTGCAAACAGCGCTGTGACCACTGAACTTCTCGACATCGAGTCTGCAAAGGCTAAAGGTGCGATGATGTTGTTCGGTGAAAAATATGGCGATGAAGTTCGTGTACTTTCAATGGGTTCAATCATTGAAGAGAAAAACTTCTCAATCGAGCTGTGCGGTGGTATTCACGTTAAACGCACAGGCGACATTGGCTTGTTTAAAATCACTTCTGAAGGTGGTGTAGCTGCGGGTGTACGTCGTATTGAAGCGGTAACAGGTATCAAAGCCATTGAAATTACTCAAAAATCCGACCGTGATATCAATACTATCAATGGTTTATTGAAAGCTCAAAAGGACCAAACTTTAGAAAAAGTTGAAGCCTTAGTCGACACAACATCAAGCTTGCAAAAACAGATTGAGCAACTCAATCAAAAACTTGCCAGCTTCCAAGCTGCTGAACTGCTTAGCCAAGTTCAAACGCTTGCGGGTCGTCAAACGCTGATCACGACTGTTCAAAACATGGATGCGAAATCACTTCGCAACCTACATGACGGTGTGAAATCAAAATTAGAAAATGCAGTCATCGTACTTGCTGGTGTTGAAGGTGACAAAGTTAGCCTGATCGCATCTGTAGCAAAAGACTTTACTGCTTCTATTAAAGCAGGTGACATCATCAAACATCTAGCAACTGAGCTCGGTGGTAAAGGTGGTGGCAAACCTGACTTAGCACAAGGTGGCGCGCCACTAAACGAGAAGTTTGCAACAGTGATGGCAGATTTAACTGCTTGGCTTGAAGCGAAATAAAACTTCACCTTTTGTGTAACTGACCCTGAATGATGCATTCAGGGTCATGGTTTATATGGAACAACTATGGCATTAATCGTTCAAAAATATGGCGGTACCTCTATGGGTACTCCAGAGCGCATTTTAAATGTTGCTCGTCGTGTAAAGCGTTGGCATGACCACGGCCACAAGGTTGTAGTGGTTGTATCAGCAATGAGTGGCGAAACCAATCGTCTACTTGCTTTAGCGAAAGCCATTACCGAAACCCCTGACCCACGAGAATTAGACCAAATGGTTTCTACGGGTGAACAGGTAACGATTTCAATGTTAGCAATGGCGCTCAATTCTATTGGCGTTGAAGCTAAGTCACTTACAGGTCGCCAAGTCGGTATCAAAACGGACAATGCGTTTACTAAAGCACGTATCGAATCAATTGATACTGACACCATGACTGCGCATTTAGATGCCGGTCGTGTGATCGTGGTTGCTGGTTTCCAAGGCTTCGATGCCGATGGCAACACCACCACCCTCGGCCGTGGCGGTTCAGATACTTCTGGTGTAGCACTTGCTGCGGCATTAAAAGCAGATGAATGCCAAATCTATACAGATGTAGATGGCGTTTATACGACTGACCCACGCGTTGCACCAAAAGCGAAAAAAGTAGACCGTATTTCATTTGAAGAAATGCTGGAAATGGCATCACTTGGTTCAAAAGTTCTACAAATTCGCTCGGTTGAATTTGCAGGAAAATACCAAGTGCCTTTACGCGTATTATCAAGTTTTGATAATGACGATGATGGCGCATTCGACGAAGAATTTAAAAAGAACGTCGGAACACTAATCACCACTGAGGCGGAAGACAACATGGAACAACCAATTATCTCTGGTATCGCATTTAACCGTGACGAAGCTAAACTTACGATTCTAGGTGTTCCTGATGAACCAGGTATTGCATCTAAAATTTTATCGCCAATTGGTAATGCCAACATTGAAGTGGATATGATTATCCAAAATGTTGAAGAAGATGGTACAACTGACTTCACCTTCACGGTAAACCGCGGCGAACTTGCAAAAGCAACAAAAATTCTTCAAGAAACTGCTCAAGCCATTGGTGCGCGCGAAGTTGCTACACGTGACGACATTGTTAAAGTGTCAATCGTAGGTGTGGGTATGCGTTCACACGCAGGTGTTGCAAGTAAAATGTTCACTGCCTTGGCTGATGAAGGCATCAACATTTTGATGATCTCAACTTCAGAAATCAAAATTTCTGTGATTATTGAAGAAAACTACCTAGAACTTGCTGTACGTTCTCTACACACTGCTTTCGGTTTAGACCGTGAACACGGTGAATCAAGCGCACGTGCTTAAGCAATCTTGCGAAAAACTTGTCATTGTCTGACAGTTTTTGCAAAAGACTACAAAAATCAGGAGCCACTATAGTTTTTTCTATAGTGGCTCTGTTATATTAAGCCCGAGGCTTTCTTAAATTTAGATGAATGTTATACCTAATGTCACTAGATATCTAAAAATTCAAGTGTCATGCGGTTGTATTAAACATTTGTTTAAATTTTTTTAAATACAAAAAATTATGTATTTTACTTTAGTACAACTGCAGGTTTAGCGTTTTGCAAGGAGATAAACATGCTGATTTTGACCCGACGCGTCGGTGAAACATTAATGATTGGGGATCAAGTAAGTGTTACTGTACTTGGTGTCAAAGGCAACCAAGTTCGTATTGGTGTCAATGCTCCCAAAGAAGTATCTGTACATCGTGAAGAGATTTATCAACGCATTCAGCATGAACGTGCAATGCATGAACATCTTCAACATCTTGATCAGGATTACCAGCCTGCATTTGAAGATGAAGGTGCACAGCAGAATAATTTCAATCGTTAAGATTGAAACATTCAGATATAAAGCGGCCCGATTGGCCGCTTTAAATTTTTATACAGTCTATTTTTGCTCAAGTGCCTCAATCACTTTCTTTACAGGCCCAAAACTACGACGATGCTCGTCAATGACCCCATGTTCAGCAATCGCCTCAAAATGCGCTTTGGTTGGATAACCTTTGTGTTTGGCAAAACCAAACTGAGGATATTTTCGATCCATCTCAATCATTTGATGGTCACGTGTCACTTTGGCCAAAATACTTGCTGCTGAGATTTCAGCATGTAAAGCATCCCCACCCACAATTGCCTCACAACTCATACTCAAGCCTTGTGGAATTTTATTACCATCGACCAAAACATGTTGGGGCTGTATCGTGAGCTGTTCAACCGCGCGGCGCATCGCAAGCAAAGATGCTTGTAAAATATTGATCTCATCAATTTCAGCAGCACTCGCCTCAGCAATGGCCCATGCCAATGCTTTTTCCTGAATTTCGACAAAAAGTTTTTCACGTTTTTTTTCAGTCAATTTTTTGGAATCATTCAACCCTTGTATTGGGTTATTCGGGTCTAAAATTACCGCAGCAGCGACCACTGAACCCACCAAAGGGCCGCGCCCTGCCTCATCTGCACCTGCAATTTGCATTTTCTACTCTCATAAAAAATGGCTGATCAACAGCCATTTTAAAAACTTAACAATTTATTCGGCTTAGTTTAGCATTTCAGAGGCGCATGTGGCTGTTGTTTTTGTTGCGGCTAAAGCGCCATAGGTTGCCTTTGCTTTGGGATCAATTGCCGCCAAAGCCAACTGCTCTTTAGACAATACTTTGGGAGAGTTATCACCTACACAGTTACATACTTCACGTTTTTTCTTTTGTTTTTGGTCTTCTGATAACAGCTTACTACCCATGATCCATGTCGGATTAGTTTCGATTTCATCCATACATTTTGCATGTGAGGCCATTTTAATAGCCGAGATTCCATCATCATCTGAGCTAGATAAAGGATTCGACACACACGCGGAAAGCATAAGCGAGCCAAACAAACAGAGAATTAACTTATCATTTTTCATACAGATACACCCTTTGTTGTAAAAGAAATCAGGCTTCAATTGTTATTATTCACATCAATATAAAAGATAAACGCCAAAAAGTACAAAAAAACTGCAAAGAAGCCAGGCATGTCCCCGCTTCTTTGATATATCACAACTTAATTCACCGCTTCAGCCACACATGCATTGATGGTTTTGGTTACTGCATTGCTAATAATAGTTGTACGTGCCGCAGGGTCAATGGCCGCTGTTGCCACATCGACAGCGGTAATATTTTGTGGGGCTTTTTCACTTACGCAACCACAAATTTCAGCCTGAATATCGGTTTTTTGATCAGCCGTCATAAATTTGGTTGCTATTTTCCATGCTGGTAGATTATTCAACTCAGTCGTACATTTTGCATTAATGGCAATTTTAAGCGCTGCTGTACCCAGTTGTTGCGTGGTGGTCGTCGTATTGGTCGTTGCCATATCAGTCGTTGTACAAGCCGAAAGGATCAAAGCCAAAGGAGCAAGCACTGCAATCATTTTTTTCACGGATCTATCCATTTATAACAGTTAAAGTGCGCGTATTTTGCCGAAACTTTACTGTTTACGGAAACACTATTTCCATGCCATTTTAATATCTTTCGCTTATTGCACAGTTTTAAATCAGTCATGCACCATTGGTCTGTGCAGCGTTGCAGAATATCAATGCTATGTTGCATCTACTACATTTTTGACCTACCTATAGTTCTATAAAATGGCGCAACATAAAAATGGATGTGAATCTAATGAACTCGGCAAATACCCATTACACGCGTACTGCTCAAATCCTGCATTGGCTCATGGCAATTATCTTTATTGCTGCTTGGCTGATTGGTTTTTATAGCGGAAACTTCCTCAGCTATGATGCTGACGGTAGCTTTAAAGGGGATGTCATTACCTTACATAAGAACATTGCAACCACGATTATTTTTCTGGTGGTAATTCGTATCTTTTGGCGTTATACCCACCCTGCACCCAAACTTCCAGACAGCATGTCACCGTTAATGCAAAAAATGGCCCATCTCGGTCATTTGGCTTTATATTTCATTTTGTTGGCTTTGCCAATTACTGGCTGTTTATTTAGCTGGAGTGCTGGGCACCCTGCACCGGTATTGTACCTTTTTGAAATTCCCCGTTTAGTACAAGACAATCCACAGTTACTCGCGATCGTAAAACCTTTACATATCTGGATTTCATGGGCAGCTGGATTACTGTTGGTAGGGCATATTGCAGCAGCACTGAAACACCACTTTATTGATAAAGATAATGTGTTAAATAGCATGACCAAACAGGCAAAGTAAGACCAAGTTGAACCAGCCTAAAAGCATCAATCTGTTGCTTTTAGGACTTCATCCACCACACATCCTTTCAGCGTATTCAACACACCCTGTTGGACCACCTGTTTTTTGACTTGTTCATCAACTACGGCATGTAGCAAGGTTGTTGCTGGAATATCCTTTAACGCATTTTCACCCACGCAACCACAGATTTGCGTTTGGAGCTGATTCTTTTTCTCTTCACCAAGCAATGCTGTACTGACTTTCCACAGCCTTGTCGCTTCAAGCTCAACACCGCACTGATACACCACCACTGGCTTTAATAGCTTTTGAGTTAACCCTGTATCGGTTTTGAGCAAATAAACTGCAAAGAGCACAAAAATAACCACAAGCACTGCAATCATTTTTTTCATATTGATCTCACATAAAAAAGACAGAGCGAACTCTGTCTTTAAAAGAGCATCAGATTAAGCAATGGCTGCAATTTCAGCCGCCCATTTTTGCTTCTCTTCTGCCGAAATAAACGACGCCTCAAAAGAGTTCAGCGCCAATTGTTTTAGCTCAGCTGCTATTAAGTCTAACGCATCTGTAATGGCAATAAAGTTATCATTCATATAACCACCAAAGTACGATGGATCATCTGAATTTACTGTCACCTGCACACCTTGTTGCAACAAACGGCGGATGTTGTGCTGTGCCATATCGTTAACGACACATAGCTTTAAGTTGCTGAGCGGACAAACTGTCAGTGGCATTTTCTCTGCGATCAAACGCTGCATTAATACAGGATCTTCTTCAGAACGCACACCGTGGTCAATACGATTCACTTTAAGCAAATCTAAAGCTTCCCACACATATTCTGCTGGACCTTCTTCACCCGCATGCGCAACCACTAAAAAGCCTGCTTCACGTGCTTTAGCAAAGACACGTTCAAACTTTGAAGGAGGATGTCCAACTTCGCTTGAGTCCAAGCCTACACCAATGATTCGATCTTTATACGGCAATGCCTGTGCTAAAGTTTCAAGGGCTGCTTCTTCACTTAAATGACGCAAGAAACACATAATCAAATGCGAACTAATGCCAAATTTTGCCTTGGCATCATCACATGCACGTTGCAGACCATTAATCACTGTTTCAAAAGCAATACCGCGGTCTGTATGCGTTTGTGGATCAAAAAACATTTCGGTATGCACTACACGGTCTTCGGCACATTTTTCAAAATACGCCCAAGCCAAGTCGTAGAAATCTTGCTCATGAATCAGTACATTTGCACCTGCATAATAGATGTCTAAAAATGATTGCAAATTGTGAAAATTATAAGCCTGTTTTACTTCTTCAACCGACTTATAAGGAATGTCTATTTGATTACGCTGTGCGATTGCAAACATGAGTTCTGGCTCAAATGTCCCTTCAATATGCACATGCAATTCAGCTTTTGGTAAAGCACGAATGAGCTCCAATTGACTCATATCTTTTCCTCTTTAAAAATAAAAAAGGGCGTAAACTGAGTTTACACCCTTATCACTATTTGATGAATTAGCCACCAAATAACGCGAATTTTAATGCCCAAAGCACAGCTACAATCCACACCATGTACGGTACAGTCGCCGCTTTACCGGTGAACAATTTAACCAATGCATAGCTAATAAAGCCCATCGCAATACCATCTGCAATTGAGTAGGTAAATGGCATAAATACAATGGTTAAGAACGCAGGAACGGCTTCAGTAATATCATCCCAATCAATATGGGTAATCCCCTGAATCATCAACACGCCAACAAATAACAATGCTGGAGCTGTTGCAAAACCAGGTACAGATTGAGCTAAGGGTGCTAAAAACAAACATAAGATAAATAACACACCGACCACAACTGCGGTTAAACCTGTACGGCCACCAGCAGCAACACCCGCAGACGACTCAATATATGGTGTCGTCGAAGATGTACCTAATGCTGCACCTGCAACAATTGCGGTTGAGTCTGCAAATAATGCTTTTTTCAAACGTGGAAGCTTGCCATCTTTCAGTAAGCCTGCACGGTGTGACACGCCAACCAATGTACCTGTTGAGTCAAATAAATCGACCAAGAAAAATACAAAGATGACACCCACTAAGCTTGCCGTAAATAGACCTTCAAAGTCCATTTGCATGAATGTTGGAGCAATTGATGGAATCTCACCAACAACACCTTTGAACTCGCTTAAGCCCATTGCTGTTGAAATTGCAGTTAAAGCCAAGATGCTGATAATGATGGCACCACGCACTTTAAAGTGATGCAGTACAACCACCATCAAGAAGCCAAATAAAGCCAAAAGAACCGTCGGTTGCTTTAAGTCGCCCAATCCAACCAAAGTCGCTGGATTGTCCACAATAACGCCTGCATTTTTTAAAGCAATCAACGCAAGGAATAAACCAATTCCACCGCCAATCGCAAGCTTAAGCGACATTGGGATTGCATTCACAATGGCTTCACGGATCTTAAACATACTGATCGCAATGAACACCAAACCTGATACAAACACTGCAGCTAAAGCAGTCTGCCAAGGCACACCCATACCCATACACACCGAATAGGTAAAGTAAGCGTTTAAGCCCATACCTGGTGCTAATGCAATTGGATAATTTGCAACAATACCCATAACCAAACAGCCAATTGCGGCTGCAAGACAAGTCGCTACAAAGACAGCACCATGATCCATCCCCGTTTCGGATAAAATCATTGGATTCACAATAATGATGTAACACATGGTTAAGAATGTGGTTACACCTGCAAGAAGCTCTGTACGAAAACTGGTTTTATTTTCACTCAGTTTGAACATACGCTCGAGCATATTTTCTGAAGATGGATTAGGAGTCGTCATGACCTAGCCCCTGTAAATAAACTTTTAAAACTGTATAACTGCCAAAAAATTTCGACACTCAGTACGATGAAAATCTGATTAAATTTCTGGAAGTTAAAGCAATGAATATGCCAAATTTCCTCAATTCAGGAAAAGTTTATTTAGCCATGAATGATTCAAACGTATGGTCGAACCATATATACCTAAACAAAAAAGCCGCATAAACCGTATGCAGCTTTCAACAAAAACGTCATTTTAGACTCAAAGTCTAAAATTCAATATATCTTGGCGCGAATTATAACACACTGATTTTTAATTGTTTTAAATTTATTTTTAATTAAAATTCAACACGATAAGTCATTTATACATGATTTTATTCTATCTTAAGCTTCAAATTACTTTAATGGAGACCTGATCGATTATTGCTTCAGCATCACTTTGAAAACGAGCTATTGACTTTTTCAGGCACGACGTTTGCCTTTGAGAGAGGACTCAACTTTTGCACTTTAGGCTCAGTACTGTTCATGAGTTGATTCAACTGTTGCTGTTTTTTCGTTTCTGTATCCTGAAAAACAACAAACCCAAGCAAACAAACAGCAGCCACAAAAATAGGGATTAGAATTTTTTTCATGACATTCACAATATCCACAACTGCTTTAGCATGATTACAAATCATAACAAATAATACAAAGGGCCACACATTTATCAGATAAAAAGTATCTTCACACTTTATAGTTTTTTCTGATTTAATTATTTCAATAACATAAGATTAAATTAAATGAGTGAGAAAAAAATATGATCAAAGTGCTCAATTTTGTAATATTTTATATTTCAAAAAATTACAGTTGATTAACCTTTTATGAACATAATTTGGTTTAGACAAGATCTTCGCATACACGACCATGCCGCACTTTGGCATGCAAGCCAACATGGACCTATGCTGGCTTTAGTGATCCTATCCCCACAACAGTGGCTATTACATCATGATGCAGCTGTAAAAATTGATTTATATGTCAGACAATTGCACGATTTAAAACAGAGCCTTGCTCAGCTGAATATTCCTTTGCTCATTCTAAATATTCCGCTGTGGCAAGATATTCCACGTCGGCTTTCATCTTTGTGTCATACACTGCAAGTACAACAGATTTTTGCAAATATCGAAATGGGCGTGAATGAGCTTAAGCGCGATGCCGAAGTTCAACAATGCTTAAATCAGCAACACATTGAATTTACACTCTTCCAAGATCGAACCCTCTTTCCCTTAAACAGTATTCGTAACCAATCTGGTAAGCCCTATCAAGTCTTTGGCGCTTTTAAAAAAACCTGTTATGAGCGCTTAAATATTGGCTTACCGCAGTGCTATCCACTCCCTTCTACGCAGCAGCCCATACAACTTCCTACCGATTTAAATACAACCATTCCACACATTGAATCGCTGATTGATGTGAATATGAATGAGCTAAATCAAATTAAAGCCTATTGGCCTGAAACGGAAATATATGCGCTTTCAGTGCTCGATGATTTTATTGATCACAAAGTTAGTGGCTATCAAAAAGAGAGGGACTTTCCATTTTTAAATAGCACCAGTCAACTTTCAACTTATTTAAATCTCGGGATCGTGTCGATTCGCCAGTGTCTCAATGCCCTGTTTCGTGCTCAACACGGTCAATTTATGATTGATAACACAGGCCAGCAGATTTGGTTAGATGAATTACTTTGGCGGGAGTTTTATCAACATATTTTATTTGATTTTCCACATGTCTCTAAACATCTACCATTTAAAACCAACACACAGCGTATTGTTTGGCGAGATTCGCCTGAAGATTTAAACGCATGGCAACAAGGTCGTACTGGTATTCCAATTGTGGATGCAGGCATGCGACAACTACTTGCGACAGGTTGGATGCACAATCGTGTCCGTATGATTGTCGCAATGTTCTTAACTAAAAACTTGTTGATTGATTGGCGACTTGGCGAGCAATGGTTTATGCAACATTTGGCTGATGGTGACTTAGCTGCCAATAATGGCGGATGGCAGTGGTGTGCCTCCACAGGCACCGATGCTGTGCCTTACTTCCGAGTCTTTAACCCTGTGAGCCAATCTCAGAAATTTGATAGCAATGGTGACTATATTCGACAGTGGCTACCAGAGCTTGCACATTTAGATGCCAAAAGCATTCATGAGCCTTATGCGAAGCAGCAGAATATGGAATTGGATTATCCCCAACCAATCGTCGATTTAAAATCGAGTCGTATTCGTGCCATTGAAGCATTTAAAGGGCTTTAAACATCAAAAGTTTGGGTTAAGTTCTGCTTAGCCTGATGCTCATAATACTTTTGGAAAAATGGCGTCTGGTACAATGGTTGCGTTTCTAAAAAGTGCTTTAACACTTGCTGGCGCTTCTGCACATAAAGTGCGGGCTCAACCCAAGCATATTCTTGCTGAATTTGGCGTTCATATTCAGCAAAACGCATAGGATCACTAGCTAAAATAGCCAGATCAATATCCAATAGATAAGCCAAATCAGTGTCAGCTGTCGGTGCATGTGCTTGGGTTGCCAAAATCCATGCATAGATCTTTGAAATTTGCTCAGTTCCAAGCACATTTTTAAGCATCTGTTGCATATAATCGGCGCTTTGCTGCTCATTGTCATGTGCTTGCGGGTTATAAATGACATCATGAAACCAAATGGCCAACTCAACAGATAAAGTATCGTCTAAGTATGTTTTGATCTGATGAAAATGCTCTAAACATTCAACAATATGTTGAATGCTATGATAATGCCGCTGTACTTCACTATAGGCGTCATACAGCGAGACATGGAACTTTTGAGTAGTATCGTCGTCCAAACTCAATTGCTTTGCGATGAGCACCCAATAGTCCTGAAACTGTTTTGTATACTGCACCATTGGAATGCCCTTTCGTTATGCTGCCTGCTCATCTCGTTTAAAGACCAACTCACCTTTTAATGAGCTGTCGGCATCAAAGTAATAACCATCTGTTTGGAATGATTTTAACCCCTCAATTTGATCAATTTGGTTTTCAATCATATAACGCGCCATCAAACCACGTGCTTTTTTGGCATAGAAACTAATGACTTTATATTTACCATTTTTCTGATCTAAAAACACAGGTTTAATAATTTCTGCTTGAATTTTGCTTTCTTTCACAGACTTATAGTACTCATCCGAAGCAATATTCAGCAAAATTTTAGAACCTGCCTGTTCTAAATCTTGGTTAATTAAATCGGTAATGTGATTGCCCCAAAACTCATACAGATTATGTCCGCGTGGGTTAGCTAGCTTAGTTCCCATCTCTAAACGATACGGCATCATCAAGTCCAATGGACGTAGCAAACCATATAACCCAGAGAGCATTCTTAAATGTTGCTGTGCGTATTCAATGCTCGACTCTGACAAATGATAAGCATCTAAACCAGTATAGACATCGCCCTTAAAAGCAAACATAGCTTGTCGGGCATTTGCAAAGTTGAATTCTGGCTGCCAATCGCGAAAACGATCGACATTTAAGGTGGCAATTTTTTCACTGACACTCATTAAGCTTGCAATTTCACTTGCTGACAGTTTGCGACTAACTTCGATCAATTCTTGGGAATGTTGTAGCAATCTGGGTTGTGTATACGCATCGGTTGGTAAAGCAGTTTGGTAATCTAAAGTTTTGGCAGGAGAAACAAGGGCAAGCATAGATAACCTGATTAAAAAACAATTAAACAGACTATATCAGTAGACTTATTTTATTGCCAATCTGTGTTTTTAATAAGCATAAACGGTTAAACTAGCCCATTCTCCTGTTATATGTATCGATTCTCTATGTCTGAGCAGATGTTCATTCAAGGTCCAGTTGGGCAAATTGAAGTTTTTGTAGATTATCCACAGGGTGAAGTGAAAGGATTCGCGGTAGTTACTCACCCCCATCCACTCCAAGGTGGTACGCCTCAACACAAGGTTCCAGCATTGCTTGCGCAAATGTTCTTAGAACGCGGTTGTATTGTGTACCGTCCAAGTTTCCGTGGCTCAGGTCAAAGTGTTGGTCTACACGACGAAGGTCATGGCGAAACTGATGATGTTCTTGAAGTGATTAAGCATGCTCGTGCAGCACATACAACTTTACCCTTCTATGCAGGTGGTTTTAGTTTCGGTGCGCATGTCATGGCAAAATGCTATGATGCTTTACAAGAAGAAATTCGACCAAAACAAACCATTTTATGTGGTCTACCAACGGCAACGGTCGCAGGTGTGCGCCACTATGTAACACCTCAACTTAAAGGTGACATCTTATTTATCCATGGCGAAGCCGATGAAGTGACCTTACTGTCTGACATGATTACATGGGCTAAACCGCAGCGCCATTTAGTGACTGTATTACCTGGTGCAAACCATTTCTTTACCGGTTACTTAAAACAGTTACGTATTGCGATTACACGTTTCCTGTGGATTTAACGCATCACTCAGTTCAGGAAAGAAATGACTGTCTAACATTAGCCCCTTTCTTTCTTGAACTTTTTATTTTTAATCTAGACGTATCTCTTTTTCTATTCCAACGCTTCATTAGCCGTCCGTTATATCTATTCTGTTCCCAAAATAATTTTAAGCTCCCTTTTGAGCGCTAAACTCAATCAGCACTACCTCCATCAAATACCTGTTTTAAAAATCAGTGAGGCTTGAACCCTGCTAATGGTACTTTATGCAACAATCTACGCTTGAACTTGATATATTCTGCACATCATTATTCAAATAATAAGTTATACAATCAACATCTTAGCTCGAGAGAGCTATTCATTTAAATAATTTTTAAAATATTCAGGGATTTTATGAAAACAATTCTCGGGGCAGTTTTAGTCACTATAGCCACCACATCAGCCTGTGCTCAGGACATTATAGGAACTTGGCGTTATATCGATGATAAAACTGGAGAACCCAAAGGTCTGGTGAAAATTGAAAAGCAAGCCAACGGGACTTATGCTGGAACTGCACTGAAAGCAACACCTCGTCCAGGTTATACAGCAAAAGAGTTTTGCACCAACTGCCCTGCACCCTACACCGATAAGCCTATTATTGGTATGCAAGTGATTACCGGTTTAAAAACTGAAAATAATATTAATTATACGCATGGCAAAATCATTGATCCCGTTTCAGGCAAGCTGTATAGCCTAAAAGGTAAAATTAGCCCAAATGGTAAAAAGCTATTCTTAAGAGGATATTTAGGCGTTTCTGCTGTGGGACGTAGCCAAACTTGGTTACGTGTGGAATAAGGCTTATAGCACATCCAGTTATAAGCGCGTTGACCCATCAAAATATTAAACGTGTTCTGTCCTAAAAAATGCTGAATCAGGAAAAATCAATTCAGCATTTTTTATCTATTCAATTAGCCTTTCCACTCAAACTCAGTAAAACTTTTATCTGTTTTTAGCGTATTTTCAACCGCTTGTGCAAGTTGGTTCAACAAGCTTCGTTCAGCAATTCGGTCTAACCAGTCTTGCTCCTCATCTGGATAAGAGGCAATTTCGCACACCAGATTTCCTTCGCTGTCATGACCTTGGCACGTAATAGACAGTGGCAAAGTATGATTATCGACACTCACAGCCACCTGATCACCACTTTGTGGCAATGTTTCAAAACCAAATTGACCTAACTTTTGAACCAGCAAGTCTTGTACCTGCTTCTGTACCACACCGCTTTCACTTACTTCCTGCTGCTGTCCATGCTGTGCAGTAAATTGTAATTTTCTCATTGATCATCCCAAAGGCTTTTTTGTTATATGGGTTTAGCATAATGGCTTAACACAAAACAGCCAAGCAAAAGCTTGGCTGTTCTCACACAAAATATCTAAGCTTTAGTCTTATTCAGTGACTTGGATCGCTAAACCAGCTTGATTGCTTAATTGCGTAAAGGTCGGGAAACTGGTGGCAACCGTTTCAGTACCAATGATTTTAATTTCACCAGAGGTGCGTAAACCTGCCATTGAGAAACTCATTGCAATACGGTGATCGTGATGTGATTCAATTTCTCCACCGGTGAAAATCGCGCCCCACTCGCCCGAATGACCTTTACCTTCGATGATGATGCCATCGTCAGTCGGCGTACAATCGATACCCATGGTTTTTAAACCATCCGCCATCACTTGAATACGGTCTGATTCTTTCACACGCAGCTCAGCAGCACCCGTTAATACGGTTTGTCCTTCAGCACAGGCCGCAGCAATAAACAATACAGGGAATTCATCAATCGCCAATGGCACTTGATCTTCAGGCATATGAATACCTTTGAGTGTACGTGTGCCTTGAATACGAATGTCTGCAATCGGCTCACCGCCTGCAATACGTTCATTTTCAACCGTAATATCTGCACCCATTTGCTTCAAAATCTCGATCACACCTGTACGTGTTGGGTTAATGCCCACGGCTTCTAAAGTAACGTCTGAACCTTCGGTAATCGCAGCACCCACCATAAAGAAAGCAGCCGACGAAATATCTGATGGCACTTGAATCTCTGTACCAACTAACTTACCGCCACCTTGCAGTGAAATACGATTGCCTTCTGTTTTCACGTCATAACCAAATGCACGTAGCATACGTTCAGTATGGTCACGTGTAGGTTCAGGTTCTGTGACCGATGTTTCACCTGCTGCCCACAAACCTGCCAATAAAATCCCAGATTTCACCTGCGCAGATGCCATTGGCAAATCATAGTGAATGCCTTGCAAAGCTTGGTTTCCAGTGATCGAAACAGGAGGTGTACCACGCTCACCTGTTGTTTGAATCTGTGCGCCCATTTCGCGTAACGGTTTAGCAATACGTTCCATTGGACGCTTCGACAGTGATGCATCACCCGTCATTACAGAGTCAAATTTTTGCGCAGAAAGCATGCCTGAAAGCAGACGCATCGAAGTACCTGAGTTACCCATGTAAAGCGCACTTGCTGGCGCTTTTAGGCCATTTACGCCCACACCATGAATCGTCACTTCACCATTTTTAGGACCTTCAATGCTCACGCCCATATCACGGAAGGCTTGTAAGGTCGCTAGCGCATCTTCTCCTTCCAAGAAACCTGTCACATGCGTCGTTCCTTCTGCAATTGCACCAAACATGATTGAACGGTGTGACACAGATTTATCACCTGGCACGCTAAACTTACCTTGGAAACTTTTTTTACCCGGTAATATGGTGAATTGCTGTGTCGTCACTTTATTGTTCTCCATGAAAGGTTTTTGAGCGAGCATATGGTTAAAATGCTGGCGTGCTGCTTGCGCATGTCCAAGCAAGCCCATTAAAGCATGTGAATCTTCATCTTCAATGAGTTTACGAATCGTTGCCAGTTGGTATTCAAAACCATCTACGGCATTTAAAATGGCTTTTTTATTGGCAAAAAAGATGTCGTGCCACATTTGTGGGTCACTTGCCGCAATTCGAGAAAAATCGCGAAATCCCCCCGCAGCATAGCGGAAAATGTCTAAATTATCTTCACGGTTTGCCAGTTGTTCAACTAAGTTAAAAGCCATCAAATGCGGAAGATGACTGGTATGTGCCAAGACTTCATCATGCTTGGCCACATCCATACAAATCACTTCTGCTTTCGCAGCTTGCCATAGTTGAATCAGTTTCTCTACAGCCCAATCAGCACTGGTCGGTAACGGTGTCAGAATCACTTTATGATTTGCAAATAAATCGACCTTACCCGCATGTACACCCGTGTGTTCTGCCCCAGCAATTGGATGCCCCGGTACAAACCCGGCAGGTAATGCTTCGCCATACACGGCTTTGGCCGCGTCGACCACATTGCCTTTGGTACTGCCTACATCGGTAATAATCGTATGTTCTTGCAAATATGGTTTGATGGTTTCCAAGACTTTTTGCGTTGCACGAACAGGCAAGGCCAAAACCACCAAGTCCGCACCTTGAACCGCCTGTACAGGATCACTATACCCCTGTTGGATTAAGCCCAAAGCTTTGGCATCCTGTAAAGTTTTTTCCGAACGTGTAGAAGCTACAATATTTTGGGTTAAACCTTCAGCAATCATCACCCGTGCAAGACTTGAACCAATCAGTCCAAGACCAATAAATGCAACTTTTTCAAACAGTGGCGCAGACATAATTTAAGCGTTCGCCTCTAAACCTAGTACGTTGGCCAAAGCCGTTAAAAATTTCGTATTTTCAGCTTCAGTTCCAATCGATACTCGTAAATGACTGGCGATGCCCACGGGACGAACAATCACCCCTTCTTTTAATAAAGCATTAAAAGTTTGTGCAGGATCGGCTTGTATATCGACCAAAATAAAGTTGGCACGAGAAGGCTCATAGTTTAGACCTAGCGCTTTAAACCCTGTTTCAAGTTGCACCATGCCCGCTTTATTGACCACACGTGATTTCTCAATGAAATCTTCATCTTTCAGTGCAGCAACCGCTGCCACCATGGCTAAATGGTTGACGTTAAACGGCTGACGAATACGATTTAAGAAATCTGTCACTTCTGCCGATGCTAAAGCAAAACCAACACGTAATGCCGCTAAACCAAAGCACTTCGACATGGTACGGCTAACAATCAGGTTCTGATACTGTGCTAAAAACTTTAAGCTATTAAAGTTTTCTGGGAAATATTCCACATAAGCTTCATCTAAAACCACGATCACATGGCTCGGTACTTTTTGCATGAAGCGCTCAAATTCGGCCTCTTCAAACCAAGTTCCTGTCGGATTATTGGGATTTGCAATAAACACCAATTTGGTATTGTCTTTAATTGCCGCCGCCATCGCGTCAAGGTCATGCGAAAAACCTTGAGCAGGTACCTCAATCGCTTCAGCATTGATGGCTTGCGTGACCAAAGCATAAACTGCAAATGCGTGTTGGCTATACACTACCGAGTCTTTATCTGAAACAAATGCACGGGCAAAAATTTCAAGTAGATCGTTTGAGCCATTGCCTAAAGTAATACAATCATGTGCTACACCAAACTGCGTATGAACTTGATCCTTCAAGATAAAACCACCACCGTCTGGATATCGTCCAATTTCCGCCAATTCAGCAGCAACTGCTTCTTTTACTTTGTCCGAACAACCCAAAGGGTTTTCATTTGAAGCAAGCTTAACAATATCGGTCATTCCCAATTCACGCTCTAATTCGCTGATTGGCTTACCTGGTTGATATGGTTTTAACTTCGCAATACCTTCATTGGCTGGAGCAAACGACATGTGACCTTTCCATTCTTACAAGTGGTGTACATGGTTGAGTTTGGAGTAAACCCAACCACCTTAGAGATTACAGTACTGCAATCGGGTATGAACCCAATACTCGAACTTCTTTCACCAGTGGACGAATCTCTTCAATCGCCGCTTTAACATTGTCTTGTTCCACATGCCCTTCTAAGTCGATGAAAAAGACATAAGCCCATTTTTCAGGCAATGCAGGACGCGTTTCGATACTGGTCAAACTAATGTTGTGCTTTGCAAATGGTGCAAGGATTTCCAATAATGCACCTGCGCGATCATGTGCAGAAATCAGCAATGACGTTTTATCATTACCACTTTGCGGGATTCTTTCACGACCAATCACCAAGAAGCGCGTGGTGTTCTCAGGATTATCTTCAATATTACTGTGTAAAATTTCTAAATCATAAATACTTGCTGCAACATCAGATGCAATAGCAGCCGAATGCCATTCAGTACGAATACGACGTGCCGCTTCAGCATTCGAGCTTAAAGCAACACGTTCCACACCTGGATAGTGTGCGTCCAACCATGCACGGCACTGCGCCAAAGTTTGCTGATGTGCATAAATTTGTTTAATACTGTCTTTACGCGTGTTTTCAGACACAAGAAACTGGTGATGAATACGCAATTCAACTTCACCAATCACATTTAAGTGTGAGGCTTTAAAACAATCCAAAGTATGGTTGACCACACCTTCTGATGAATTTTCTACCGGCACCAAACCATAGTGTGCACTGCCTGCTTCCACTTCACGGAACACTTCATCAATGGTCGGTAAAGGACGAACCACAGCATCATGTCCAAAGTGCTTCAACACCGCAGAGTGTGTATAAGTACCAACAGGGCCTAAAAATGCAATACTTTGCGGTGCTTCAAGAGCCAAACATGCAGACATGATTTCACGGAACAAACGTGCCATGGTCACATCAGACAAAGGGCCTTCATTACGCTCCATAACATTCCGTAAAACTTGCGCTTCACGTTCTGGACGGTAAAACATTGGATTCTCTTCAGAAGCAAATTTTGCTTTTGCAACAGCTTCCGCCAGTTTCGCTCGACGGTTAATAAGTTGTTGAATCTGTTGATCAACAGAGTCGATATCCTGACGGATTTGGTTGAGGTCAAGAGAAGTCGTTGTGTTTTGATCGTCTTGGATCATTGTTATGTCGCCCTTCATAAACATTGTGCAAACAGTATAACAATAGTTAGCTTTGAAATCTTGCGCAATAAGACTTTGTATGTTTCAGTGCTAAAAACATACAGTTGATTTAATCATCAAGTTTATCAATAAACTGCCCCAATAATAGACATCAATAAAACCACTGAGCCCTGCCTATTTTCTTCTTGCTGTTATGCATAGAATATCGCCCAATCCAAATACCACGACGATGTTTTGCGAGTCTGAGCTCTTCCCTTTTTAAGCCCTGTCTAGCTTTTGAAAAATTTTGCTACACCTTCACAAAAATCACCATTCATCCGTATTTCAGTGCGTTAGAATATCTTTTAAAATATGCTTTACTTAAGTTGACGTATTCATAACAAAGAGAGTATGCAGCAGTAGCGATTGCTCTATAGTCTCAATAAAACAAAACAATAATGAACTGTAGGTACTGTCATGCACAAAAAAATTGCAGTCTTGGTCACCTATGACTTTGAGGATGCCGAATATGCTGAACCCGTAGAAGCATTTCGAGCAGCTCGGCATAGTATTATTAACCTTGAAAGTCAGGCTGGCAAAATCATTTATGGCAAAAAGCGTAAAGCCTTTGTCACCATCGACCAAAGTATCGATGATGCCTCCGTGCATGACTTCGATGCCTTACTCATTCCTGGCGGTTTTTCGCCAGATAACCTGTGCCAAGATGAACGCTATATCTTATTTGTCAGGCACTTTGCAAACACGCAAAAACCCATTTTATGCAGTGCTGATGCACCCCAAATTTTAATGCATGCTGGAGTTGTGAAAGGTAGACGCATGACGTGTATCCATCACCTTCATCAAGACTTAAAAGATGCAGGTGCCGTGCTTTATGACACAGGTGTTGTGAATGACAATAATTTATACATTTCATCACAAACCCAATATGACCTCCCCGCCTTTATACAAGAAAGTTTATTGGTACTGAACAGATAAAAAAGAGCCTACTTGAGGCTCTTTTACGCATGTTTATATCAACACCTAAGGCTTAGCGCCCAAGTAAGCTACGCGCGACAATTTCTTTCATAATTTCATTGGTCCCGCCGTAGATGCGTTGAATACGTGCATCGACAAAGAAACGTGAAATTGGATATTCACTCATATAGCCATAGCCACCAAAGAGCTGCAATAAATTATCTGCCACCTTCATTTGCATATCTGTTGAAAAGCATTTCAGCGCAGCTGCTGTTTCGACATCCAGTTTGCCTTGCATATAAAGCTCAACATTTTGATTGTAAAAAGCAGCTGTGGCTTGTTCATCAATCTTGGCTTGAGCCAAAACAAAGCGTGTATTTTGGAACTGCGAAATATGTTGACCAAAGGCTTGACGCTCTTTGACGTATTGGATAGTGACATCTATCGAACCACGAATTGCCCCTATAGCCGTTGCTGCAATTGCTGTACGCTCTCGTGGTAGCTCTTGCATCAAATAAGCAAAACCTTGCCCTGCCTGCCCCAACAATTGATCTTTCGGGACTTTTACATTGTCATAAAACAACTCAGAAGTGTCTTGTGAATGCAGCCCAATTTTGTCGAGGTTGGTGCCTTTTTTAAACCCGTCTAAGTGAGTATCGACCAACATCAGTGAAACACCCTTTGCGCGGGCTTGCGGATCAGTTTTCACCGCCAATACCACAAGGTCGGCATGCTGCCCATTGGAAATAAAGGTTTTAGAGCCATTTAAAATATAATGCTCCCCTTGCAAAATGGCATTACTTCGCATGGCTTGTAAGTCTGAACCCGCACCCGATTCCGTCATTCCAATCGCACCGACCACTTCACCTGACACCATTTTCGGCAACCAATACTGCTTCTGCACTTCCGTTCCAATGTGCAAAATATAAGGCGCAGCAATTTCAGAGTGACAAGAAATCCCTGTCGATAAAGCACTAAAACCTGCACGTGCTGACTCTTCCACCAACATCAGTGAATAATGCGTTGGAACACCATAACCGCCATATTCCTCAGGTACATCGACACATAAGAAACCATTTTCACCCAAGACATTCCAGACTGAGCGCGGCATTAAGCCTTCTCGTTCCCACTGTTCATAGTGTGGCGCAATGTGTTCATTCATAAAACGGCGAAAGTTATCGCGAAATAGTTCTAGGTCTGCATCGTAATTCAACATGTTTCTTCCTTGTAGTGACGTTATTTTATTATTCAGCTCACATGCTAGCCATTTTTAATGCAACTGTCATGAACGCATCAGGCCATTTTATATTCCAATAAAAAAGGAAGCCCTTGGGCTTCCTTTTTAAGATGAACTGAAATTATGCGTGAGCATTTTCTTCAACAGCCATCAAGCGGTCTACTTCTTCTGGATTTGCAAGTGCGAAGTTTAATTTTTCTTGGTCTAACTGACCGACCCATTTCGCAACAACAATCGTTGCCAATGAGTTACCCACCAAGTTGGTTAAAGCACGTGCTTCAGACATGAAACGGTCAATACCTAAGATGAGCGCAAGGCCCGCCACTGGAATATGACCAACGGCTGACAAAGTCGCTGCCATCACAATAAAACCAGAACCCGTTACACCCGCAGCACCTTTCGATGAAATCAATAGCACGCCCAATAAAGTCACTTGGTGCATAAGATCGAGCTGAGTATTGGTCGCTTGTGCAATGAAGATCGCAGCCATCGTTAAATAGATTGAGGTACCGTCTAAGTTAAATGAATAACCCGTTGGAATAACCAAACCAACCACTGACTTTTCACAACCTGCAATTTCAAGCTTTTTCAGCATACGCGGTAAAACAGACTCTGAAGATGATGTACCCAGTACAATCAACAACTCTTCGCGAATCATACGAATCATTTTCAAAATACTGAAGCCACAAAGACGTGAAATTGTGCCTAAAACCAAGAAAATGAAAAGTAAACAGGTAATGTAGAAACAGATAATCAACTGAGCAAGCTGTGCCAAGCTACCAATACCATATTTACCGATGGTATATGCCATTGCACCAAAAGCACCAATTGGAGCAAGTTTCATGATCATATTTACAATGTTAAAGAACACATGCGAAATTTGATCGATGAACTTCAGTACAGGTTTACCTGCATCACCCAACTTATGTAATGCAAAACCAAACATCAAGGCAAAGAGTAGCACTTGCAGGATTTCACCTTCAGCAAATGCGCCAACCACGGTGTTTGGAATAATATGCATGAGGAAGTCGACAGTTGTTTGCTGCTGACCAGATTCAACAAACTTTGAGATACCTGAAGTATCTAGTGTTGAAGGGTCAACGTTCATGCCCACACCTGGCTTCCAGATGTTAATGACCAGTAAACCGATCAACAGTGCAATCGTCGATACAATTTCAAAGTAAAGTAGCGCAACACCGCCTGTTTTACCCACAGACTTCATACTTTCCATACCCGCGATACCACTCACGACGGTACAGAAAATTACTGGTGCAATAATCATCTTGATCAGCTTAATAAAGCCTTGACCTAGAGGATAAAAAAGCTCACCCCAGCCGGGTACATATTTTTCAACGCCATTGATAACTTGCGTACCACTAGGGAAAAAATGTCCTACTAAGATACCCGCAATAATCGCGACAATAACTTGAAAATATAGTGACTTATAGATTGGTTTCTTAGTCATAACGAATACTTCTGTAAATCAAAAGACTGAAAAAATCGGCATACCTATACTTCCTCATAGGTAGTGGGCTTTCTGATAAACACAAAAAAGCCCACAGTTTGGACCGCATCCAAACACCGGGTAAAAAACTCATGGTGTACAAACAACAGCAATGTGACAAAAATCACAGTTCATTCATATTTACTGCAATGGGAGAGACTAAAAACTAGCGAGTCACAATTATTGGGTAAATTTTACCTAACATTCTTTAATCAAAGTAAACTGATTTCAATCATAATGTATAAAATCTAAACAATATGACTCATACTTTAGTCTAATGGTGAAAAATTTATTTAAAATTAAAAGTGCTGTTTTTTTTGATTGTTCCACTAAAATAGCACAACACAGCCTTCACTTACTTTGGTTTTTCCATGAACAACAAAAGAAATATTTATAAAGATGCTGAGCACCCTTTTGCCCAGTTTGTTCGCATTATTGGCAAAGGGAAAAATGGTGCGCGCTCACTCAGTTATGAAGAAGCTTACCAAGCCTTTGATATGATCTTGAAAAATCAAGTGTTAGATGTACAGCTCGGTGCATTTCTGATGCTACTACGAGTTAAGGAAGAGTCTGTAGATGAACTGGTAGGCTTTGTTCAAGCCACACGAGATCAACTGCCGTTCACGGCTTTAGAGGTCGATTTAGACTGGTCTTCTTATGCAGGCAAGCGTAAACACTATCCATGGTTTCTCTTAGCGGCACTGACTTTAGCTAAAGCAGGTTATAAGGTCGTGATGCACGGAGCATCAGGTCATACCATTAACCGTATTTATACTGAGCAGGTATTAGAGTATCTCGATTTTAATATTTGCCAAACTCAAGCAGATGTGGAACAGGAATTAGCGACGCGTAATTTTGCATATTTACCGCTGCACGCCATCTCCCCGATTTTAAGTGACTTAATTTCCCTACGAAATGTTATGGGTCTTCGTTCACCCATTCATACTCTTGCACGCTTGATCAATCCATTTAATGCCAAAGCAACCTTGCAAGCTATTTTCCACCCTGCCTATCGTGGTTCGCATCAGCAAGCAGCATTTAAACTGGGCTATAAAAATAGCGCGGTCATTAAAGGTGAAGGCGGCGAATTTGAACGTAACCCAGATGCCAAAACACTGATCTGCGGCATCAAAAATGGTGAACTCTACGAACATGAGCTACCTAAACTCACCGACAACCGAAGCCCAATTGAAGAAGAGTTAGATTTGGCTGAGTTTAAAGCAGTTTGGCTGGGTGAAAAACAGCATGAATATGGTGAAATGGCAGTGACTGAAACCATTGGCATTGCGCTCTATACCATGGGAGTGTGCGATACATATAGCGATGCCATGCAACAGGCCAACCAGCTTTGGCACACTCGTTTCTAAGCATAAGGGACAAGCAAAAGCGTGAACGTTATTCGTTACGCTTTTCGACCCAGTAAAAGTCGGCCCAGTAAGGATAATGCTTTCCTGAAGAATGAATATTTCTGAGTATCAACTGATCACCAATATGGATCTCAATTTTTTGAGATTCATAAGGGCCAGATAAATAAACATCTTTTTGTTGTCCAATGAGGTTTGAACAATAGAGCTGATGGCTTTTTATCTTTTTCGATGCTTCACCTGCATGGGCGTTATGGATCTTTATTCCAATCAATAACATCGGATAACCATCATTTTTCATTGATGTGTATTGTGTGACGGGATTTTGAAAATTTTGACTCGGTAACACAGAAACATCTAATAAACATTCAATTTTTCTTGCATCACTTGTTCGCTCAGCAAATACATTGGTCGAAATTACAGTAATGAAGAATAAACTGAGTCGAGTGAGCTTTATTATTTTTATAAGCATAATGATTGAAACAGTTTGAAGGTATTCTTGTTAGATTGAGTTGTTGAATCACCAAGCATCTGTTGCTGAGCGATTCAACGTATTTTTAATCAATTAAATAAACCGAATAGGTTTAAATTCTGGTTCAGGCACATGAGAATCACACTCCTCACCTTCTTCTTTATGCCCTTTATCAATATAACCCGTACGTTCTTTTTCAGGAGTATTCTGATGCTCCCAAGCAATAACGGCTTGCATACAAGTTTGACGTTGTTCAGCAGTCAACGCAACGCCATTCGGCCATTTACCAATTTCTACAGCTGTTTTTAAACGCTCAACAATATCGGCATCTAAAATAGAAAGCATCTGTTCAATATTCATGATTTAATCCTGTTGAAAAGAGTCAAAATCTTGGTTCCAACCGAGTTTAGTACGGCATGACATATAAAAATCATAACCCGGTGGATGTAATAAATTCAGTTTAAAGGGGTGCTTACGAATATGTAAGCTATCACCCACATTGAGTGAAACACTGTGTTGACCATCGGCACTGACCATCGGCAAGACACGGTTTTCACGAATCAGAAGCTTAATTTCACTATGACCACCCACCACAATCGGGCGTGAAGACAAAGTATGTGGATGCATCGGTACCAAAGCAATCGCATCCATCCCCGGATGCACGATTGGGCCACCACCTGACAACGAATAAGCGGTTGAACCCGTAGGCGTCGATACAATCAAACCATCACTGTGTTGACGGTAGACATATTGACCATCGATATTGAGTTCGAAGTCAATCATATGCACCGACTTGCCCGAGTGTAATACCACATCGTTTAGCGCAATAGCATCATAAATCGTCTCGCCCTTTGAGCGAATTTCCATTTCCAATAAGAAACGACGATCTAACTGAAACTCACCTTTTAAGACTTGATCGAGCTTAAAAATCACTTCAGTCGGCTTGATGTCGGTTAAAAAACCCAAACGCCCTCGGTTTACACCCATTACAGGGGTATTAAATTTAACCAAGGCACGTGCAGCATGCAGAAGTGAGCCATCTCCGCCCACCACAATCACCAAATCGACCACTTCACCCAGAAGCGCACGACTCACCGTTTGCGTGTTTTTATAAGGAACCAGTTCAGCGGTTTGCGCATCAAAAACGGGATGTAACCCTAAGCTGAGTAGATGATCATGAATAAGACATAAGGTTTCGACAACTGAAGACTTATCTGGACGTCCAATTAAGCCTATGTTTCGAAATGTTTTATGTGAAATTTGCACCTGCAACATCGCTCCGCTACGATTCCCGCCTATCATAACATTATTTATTTAAATTGATTCAAAAACTAAAGTGACTGCTGCTACACACGGAATTGTCTCTATATTTCAGTTCGTTCACAGTTTAATTATTGCAAATTAGCGAAAAGCTTCGCATGATTAGCACAATTTCTCAGGATCTTATTCGTATTTATGAAGTCAGAACGTGGCATAGGTTTAATTGCACTGATCTTCTGCATCTTAGTCATTGCAGCATTCTTGGTGTTTAGTATTTATTTAATAAGACTCGACTCCGTTGTACGTGACAAGTTTGAAGGCAAGCGCTGGGACATTCCTGCGAAGGTATTCGCACGCCCACTCGAAGTGTATACCAATGCCCCTGTCAGTCAGGCTGACTTCACTCAAGAGTTAAAACTTTTGGGCTATAAGTCCTCGGAAAACTATACCAAATCAGGGAACTTTGTCAGTTCTGGCAATGAGCTATATGTACACACTCGTGGCTTTGACTTCGGTGATAGTATCGAGCCTGAACAAGTGCTTAAAGTCACCTTTGCCAATGAGCAAGTGGCTGAAGTCAGTGCAACTAAACCCTCATCTACAGGGATTGCACGTTTAGAGCCGATGCTGATTGGCGGGATTTATCCGCAGCATAATGAAGACCGTGTCCTGATTAAACTCGACAAAGTCCCTAAGCCTTTAATTGAGGCTTTAATTGCAACAGAAGATCGTAATTTCTATAGTCACCACGGCGTTTCAATTCGTGGTACGGCACGTGCGATTGTGAGTAATGTCACGGGTGGAAAACGTCAAGGTGGTTCAACACTGACCCAACAGTTGGTGAAAAACTTCTACCTCACCCCTGAAAAAACCATTAAGCGTAAAGTCAATGAAGCATTTATGGCTTTATTGGTCGAGTTTCACTATGACAAAGATGAAATCTTAGAAGCCTATCTCAATGAAGTGAACCTCGGGCAAAACGGCAACTATTCTATTAATGGCTATGGTTTGGCTTCGCAGTTTTACTTCGGCATGCCTTTGCGTGAGCTAAATATTGCGCAACAAGCTTATTTGGTGGGTTTGGTACAAGGTCCAACCTTATATAACCCTTGGCGTAACCCAGAAGCTGCAAAAAAGCGTCGTAATATTGTTTTAAACAACATGTTGGTCATGGGCTATCTAACCCAAGAACAATACGAAACTGAAACAGCTCGCCCTTTAAATGTGATAGCCAAACCGACTCTCGGCCCTTCACGTTTCCCAGATTTCTTAGACATTGTACGCCGTCAGTTACGTACCGAATACCAAGAAGGTGATTTGACCAACCAAGGTCTACGCATCTTTACAACGCTCGATCCGATTGCCCAAACCAAAATTCAAGATGCGTTTAAATCGACTGTTAGTCGCTTAAGCCGTGGTTCAAGCCGTCTAAAAGAGCTGCAAGGTGCAGTATTGGTTGCACATCCTGAAAATGGTGAATTGGTCGCAGCTGTTGGTTCAACCCAAGACTTTACTGGTTTTAACCGTGCACTCGATGCCAAACGTCAAGTTGGTTCATTACTTAAACCTGTGATTTACCTCAGTGCGATTCAGTCGGGACGTTACAACTGGGCCAGCCCAATTGAAGACAGTAGCATTAGTATTCAAGCCAATGGTAAAGCATGGACACCTAAGAACTATAGTGGTGGTGAACATGGCGTTGTGCCAATGGTACAAGCACTGTCTAATTCATATAACTTATCAGCTGTTCGCCTTGGTCAAGAGTTTGGTTTATCGACGTTTAGCAATCACCTAAAACGTTTTGGTGTGACCAGTAATATTCCAACCTATCCATCCATTTTCTTGGGTGCGGTAGACATGTCTCCGATGGAAATGCTTAGCATTTATGGCAACTTTGCCACAGGCGGTTTTAAGTATCCGACTAAATCCATTCGTACTGTTGTCGATCAAAATGGTCGCTTGCTGACCCGTTATGGTTTAAATGTCCAACAAACCATTGACCCTGCTTCTGCCTATGTCCTGAACTATGGTCTACAACAAGTGATGACCTCAGGTACAGGTCGTTCAGCTTATAACACTCTACCGAACTCGCTTCAGCTTGCAGGCAAATCTGGAACCACCAATGACACCCGTGACTCATGGTTTGCAGGTTACTCGGGCAATTATGTTTCTGTGGTTTGGCTAGGTTTAGATGACAACAAACAAACTGGCTTAACAGGTTCTTCAGGTGCGTTGCCAGTGTGGACCAATGTGATGAGCCAGCTACGTCAAAAACCAGTCAACTTACGCCAACCCGATGATGTGCAATGGCACTGGATTGATCGTGGCACGGGTTATCTTGCTGCTCAAGGTTGTGAGGGCGCAATGTATATTCCCCTCTTGCGAAACACCATACCACGCAAAGCAACTGCATGCGGCTTACCGCATTATCAAGTTGAACCCACTTACAATCCTGAAACAGATGGTTACCAAGCTACACCTGAACAAGGCGACAGCATAGACAACTATATTCGTGAAAGTGAATCGAACATGCAGCGAAACTTAGAAGATGAGACGCAAGTCATTTCGAGTGGTAGCTATCAACCTGAATAAATAGGACGGATTTAAATTTTGATGTGGTTTAAACGTTTAAGTATCTTAGTAACCATCGTGACTGTGGCAGGCTGTCAAAGTCTCCCACAGCTAGCTGAAAAAAAGATACCTGAAAAGCCGACACAGTCGGATAAAGAGCAGAAAACACCTTCAGGGGTAACAATTCATCCTTATGATCGCGAAGAAATTCAACGTCAGAAGATTGTGATTCCTGAGCAGAAAAGCAAACAACAGTTTGATGATGGGCGACAGCTGCCTGCTTTTAAAAGTCTGATGCAAAAAACACAAACGGCCTATCGCCAAGGCCAGTGGAGTCAAGCACAAAGCTACGCCATGCAAGCACAGCGTTTAGCGCCACAGTCGAGTGAGACCTTTTTGTATTTGGCTTTAATTGCCAATCAACAAAAACAACCTGCAAATGCGGAATCGCTTGCACGTCGCGGCTTGAGTTATGCCCAAAGCAATGCCATGAAAAAGCAGCTTTGGAGCGTTATCTTAAAAGCAGGTCAAATGCAGAAGAATCAGAAAACCATTCAACAAGCCCAAACAGCAATCAAAAGTCTGTCTTAAAAGCACGCTCCGTTAGATGGAGCGCTGCCCTGCTATACCATAAGCGCCATAACTTTGCGCTTTGGCTAAATCGGCTAACTGTAAGCCGCCTAGAGCAAAAATTGGGATATGAATCTCTTCTGCAATCAAACTCAATTGCTCCCAACCCAAAGTTTCACTATTTGGGTGGCTGAGTGTATCAAGTACGGGACTGAGTAAAAGAGCATCACAGCCAATTTCTTGTGCATGTTCAGCACTGCTACGGTCATGACAGGCCGCAATATAACGCTGCCCAACATTCAGCTCCCCTTTACTCAATTGCATCAGTTGAGATTGTTTCAGGTGTATGGCCGCAACTGCCTGCTGTTGTAGTGGATTTAAACCTTTCCATAGTTCTATATTGACAATCACCCGTGCCAATTGTTCTACACTCAGTTCTGCAATTTTTAAAATATGTTCAGGACTGGCAGACACTCGCCAATACAGCACTTGTTGTTCAGGCAAATCCTTCAACACATCGATTTGATCTGAAATTTTAATCACGGGTGCAGCATAAAGTCGCTTCAAAATGGCCTGATTGGCTTTTGGAAAGTTAAGATCTTGTAATTCGGCACGCTTGAACCACGCCCATGGTGAGTGAATGTCTGCCAATAGATGATTTGATACTACGGCATGAAATAAATGCAAATTGACAATCACATCGTCATATTCAAACTGAATACAGTCAAAAGCATGCCAATCTTGTATATCAATTCCGACCTCTTCTAACACTTCACGGCGACAAGCTTGCTCAGGCGTTTCACCTGCTTCCACCTTCCCTCCAGGAAATTCGTGCTTATTGCCCTGATGCTGTTCCGCCTGACGCCAGCCCACCAAAACTTTGCATTGATGTAAAAGGATGGCTATAGCAACTTGAACCAAAGGTTTTGACATAATCAGATTCCATTTCAGATGTGTAGTGTATTGAGTGATTGCATGTAACGATATTGAAGTTTTTTATATTTTCAGCGAGAAAATGTTGACAGCCTCATTCGATAATGATTATCATTTAAATCGTTCAACATATACCACGGAGTCGCCAGAATGAACGCACCATTTAGCTTATTTACTCGTAACGAAACAACCCATTCACTACCAATGCTACACTCAAACAACTTATTTGCCCTAGGCCGTGAAATTCGCATTATGCATGCTGGAGAAGAGTATCGTCTACGACTCACTCGCAATAATCGACTCATTCTTACCAAATAAGAACTATAAAAACCCAATAACAATAATCGTGGAAACAAGCAGTATGTCAGCGCGTACTGCTTTTTAATGTCTTTAAGTTTGATCATTTATGCTGTTTTTATCACAAATCTGCACATCTAAGCCTCAACCCTATTTAACAGCAGCTCCACTTTTAAACCGCCTAAGTCGGATGAAATAAATAACAACTGCCCTGCGTGTAAATCGACAATTTTCTGACAAATCGATAAGCCCAAGCCTGAACCTTGTGTTTTTGTACCTAAAGCCCGATAGAAGCGTTCACCCAAGCGCTGGATAACTGCTGCATCGACCCCATTTCCGCTATTTTCAATCCTCAGTCTGAGCTGCTGTTTTTCAATCGTGAGATTGACAAAAACTTGTGCCTGCTCGGGGCTATAGCGAATGGCATTGTCGAGCAAATTGCGAAGTGCGCTAAATAAGAGCTGCTCATTGGCCAAGACACAGGCTTGCTCTGCAAGCACCACGTTAATTTTAATCTGTTTTGAGTCAGCAAACGGCTGTAAAGCTTTAATCACGTCCTGCATTAGTAGACTGAAGTCAAACTTAGTCTTCGCCAAGCCCTCCTTTTGCTCAGGGTCTAGACGCGCCAGCAATAACAAATTATCCAACACCTGTACCCCACGACTGACATCTTGCTGGATCGGTTTGAACTCACTTTCAAGTTCAGGGAACTTGCGCTTGAGCACCTGAAGTCGCATTTGTATCGCAGACAGTGGAGAACGTAACTCATGTGAAGCATCCGCGGTAAAGCGCTGCTCTGCCACTAAAGCTTGGTCTAAACGCGCCAACAAGGCATTCAGCTGAGATAGCATCGGTTGCAACTCAATCAGCTCAGGTTCTGGCATAGAAATAGGTGCTAAATCATTGACCGATTTATTTGAAATTTGCTCTGAAACTTGGTGTATCACCCGAAATTTACGTCGAATGGCAAAATGCATCAACAACCACTGTACACACCAGACTAAAAACAACACACCGCTGAAAACTAGGATGCTTTGCCAAAATGCATGGAAACGTTCGGACATCGACTGGGTCACTTGAACCTGTAAACCGTGATTATCCTGCGCAGTATAAATACGCCACAGTTTCTGCTCTGACCAATAAAAACCATAAGGTTCATCGGAAACCAAACTCAAATGATCCACAGTTATTTTTTCAGGTACATCTTCGGATGCAGTCAAAAGTTGCTGCGCATTATCGAGTCGATAGCGAATATCAAACTCATCACTAAGCTCTGCCAAGGCTTGACCATTGCTGACCGTTAAATCATCTGCCAGCAACATATCGGCCATTTCATCCATGATTTCATCTTGCATAGACATAGTCTGATAAACCGACACCCCAATGAACATCAGCAATGCCAAAAGCCCCGCCAGTATCGAACTGAGGAGCGAACTTTTAACAAGCTGACGCTGTAATGAAATTGGCTGAGCCATTATGTGTCCTGATTCATTCTGTAGCCCAAACCACGTATGGTTTTAATACAGTGGCTACCGAGCTTTTTTCTCAATTGATAAATAAAAACCTCGATCGCATTGCTTTCGATTTCATCACCCCATGCATAAAGACTTTCTTCGAGTTGTTCCCGCGTAACGACATATTCGGGCTTGAGCATCAATTTATGCAAAATTTGAAACTCTTTGGCAGTTAAATTAACAGCTTGACCATTTTGAGTCACACTTTTGGCTTGTGGGTCGAGTTGGATATTGGCATAGCTCAATACATGCGAACTGCTATGCTGTTGCTGTCGAAGTTGTAAGCGAATTCGAGCGGATAATTCCTCTAGACTAAAAGGTTTGACCAAATAATCATTGGCGCCCAAGTCTAGTCCTTCAACCCGATCTCGAATACTGTCACGCGCTGTTAAAAAAATCACAGGAGTCGATAGGTTCTTGCCACGGACTTTCAGCAAAATGTCATCGCCTGTGGCATGCGGCAATCCACGATCTAAAAGCACACAGTCATACTGATGCTGTTCAATGGCTAAAATGGCATGGTCGCCCCGTTCCACCCAATCGACACTGTAGCCATCCATTTCAAGCCAAGTTTTAATACTCTCAGCTTGTGAGACGTCATCTTCTGCTAATAATATCCGCACTGCTTAACCTGCCTAATCACTATTGTTTAGATCATGCCGTGAAATGGCTCAAAATACAAAAAACCACAGGGCTAATATCCAATCAAAGCCCTGTGGTTTTTTAAGAAAGCCCAATCAAAATTGAATTGAGCTTGGGCAAGTGTGTTTAGAATTTCACTTGATCTACGTCAATTTCAACGCGTTTTGCTGGTTTGTAGTCAATATCTACTTCACCGATAATGGTTACAGGTGTTTTAGCCGAAATTGCTTTACCACCCCATAATTCATCATCTATGTCAACAGTGATTGAACCCGTTTGGTCACGGAATTCATACTTCTCATCCCCAATGGCTTTGACCACATAACCTTTTAACTGGACGTGGCTGTCATCTTTTAATGTTAACGCATGCTTAACCGTGGTTGGTGTTGAAGCAGCAACAGCCGCTTGGTTCACTGCGGTGTTTGCTACAGCGACAGTTGTTGAGCCAATAACACCAGCAACCAATAACGCTTTCATCATCATATTCATATCCAGTACCTCTATTTAATTGTTCACCTATTCGATGAAGTCATTAAACCAAAGCTAGATGAGCTGAATCTTAAGAAAACTTCAAGTAACGTATTAAACGCTTAGTTGAGTGGGACGACACGTAACACTTCTTCTAGCGTGGTGACGCCTTCTAAAACTTTACGAGCCCCTGCAATTCTTAAAGGCTCAATGCCTTCTTTTTTGGCTTGTTGACGCAGTGCGGTCAAGTCACCATTGGCGCCAATCAGTTGCTTCGCCTCTAAACTCACAGGCATAAACTCATAGATGCCGACTCGTCCTTTGTAGCCCGTTTGACGACACTCGTCACATCCGACTGCGGTAAAGACTTTTTCAGGCATTTCCATAATGTAATCAAAAGTCAGATGCTCCCATTCTTGGCTATTGATTTCCTTTTCAACTTTACAATGTGGACATAAACGACGTACGAGACGCTGTGCCAATACCCCTAAAATGGTTGCCGCGGTTAAGAACGGTTGTACGCCTAAATCATGCAAACGCGTTAGACTGGAAGGTGCATCATTAGTATGCAGAGTGGACAGCACCAAATGCCCTGTAAGTGCGGCCTGAATCGCCATATTGGCCGTATCATGGTCACGAATCTCACCGACCATAATAATGTCAGGGTCTTGACGCATCAGCGCGCGAACACCATCAGCAAACCCAAGATCAATGCCTGTATTCACCTGCATTTGGTTAAAACTCGGCTCTAACATCTCAATTGGGTCTTCAATGGTACAGACGTTCACCTGTTCGGTAGCTAATTGTTTCAAAGAAGAATAAAGCGTGGTGGTTTTACCTGAACCCGTTGGCCCTGTCACTAAAATAATGCCGTGACTATGCGAAGTCAGTGCTTGCCAATCACTGAGCAAATGCCCTTCAAAACCCAACTGCTGAAAACTGCGTACTAAAACTTCAGGGTCAAAAATACGCATCACCAACTTTTCACCAAAAGCGGTCGGTAAAGTCGAAAGACGCAGTTCTGTTTCTTGTCCTTTCGGTGTCCGTGTTTTTAAACGTCCATCTTGTGGTTTACGTTTCTCTGCCACATTCATTCGACCTAAAATTTTAATCCGCGAAATCACCGCGGTTAAAGTATTGGCTGGCATGTTATAAATCGTATGCAGCACTCCATCAATACGGAAACGAACTTTGCCGTTGTCTTTACGTGGTTCTAAGTGAATATCACTGGCACCTTGCTCAAAAGCAAACTGTAAAACCCAGTCGACTAATTTAACAATGTGTTGATCATTGGCATCAGGGTTTTGACTATCGCCCAACTGTAAAAGTGCTTCAACGCCTTTATTATCACGCTCGTAACTCCCAGACTTCTGTGAATTACTGACGGCGCGACTCACTTGATAATACTCGACCATATACCGCTGTAATTGTTCAGGGCTGAGTAATACACGCTGGATTTTTTTTGGTGCAACATTGTGCTCCAAATTTGCGATCCAATCTTTCATATACGGCTGATCTGTTGCAATCAACACTTGATTGGCCTGAACTTCAACAGCCAAGATTTTATTGCGGAAGGCGAATTCTTGAGACATCACCGAAGTCAAAGCTTGCACATCGGCTTTGAGCGGATCAATCACATAAAACGGTAATTGGGTCTTTTCGGCTAACCACTGACAGAGCCGATTTAATGTCAGTCTCGACTGTGGATGCGACTGATCCACCAGATTAAAATGAGCAATCCACTGTAATGGATGCCACTTCAATTGATCGCGTTGACGGTGCGAGGTGTGTACTAGATTTTTTTCTTTTTCAGTAATTCGCCCATCTTTAAACAGTTGATCTAAGCACCAAGTGGTATCAATTTCAAAATTAAAATTCATTGTTATACGTCCCCAAACATAACCCCACTATAGCAAGATTTTCTGTATTCATTCGCACAAAGCATAAGCAAATCCTACAAATATCAGGAGTAGCCAAGCTCATCAATATAATCACGAATTTACTCACAAATCTTGCTCTTTTAACTTGAATCCACCTTCAGCATTAGCCTATATTTTAGACAGATCATTAGCTCTTGTGAGGTAGGCTTGGACTTCAGCGCAATTTCCATCAACAGTTTAGCGTTATCTGAAGTCATCATCACCTTGGCTTCAGCATTAGGCTGTGGACTGTTGATTGGTCTAGAGCGCGAACGAAGCAAGCAACGTGAAAACCAACAGAGCTTTGCAGGACTACGCTCCTTTGCCATTTGTGCACTCCTCGGTGCTATTTGTTTTTTATTTGGTGTCAGTATTGGCATAGTCGGTGCGTTGATCATCGGCGGCATCGTTATATTCTCAATGAAAAACCAAACAGAAGATTTGGGTTCAACCACTGAACTTGCCTTTGTCATGACTTATTTTATCGGGGCGATGTGCTTATGGAATACACCTCTAGCAGCAGGTTTAGCGGTGCTCCTGACTATTATTTTAATGACCAAACATCCGATGCACAGCATTGCGGGGAAATGGATTACTGAGGCTGAGTTTAAAGACGGTATCTTTCTCCTAGCGCTGATTTTAATTGCCCTGCCCTTAACGCCGAATACGCCTTTATGGGGTGCTGTGTTGAATCCCTATATTATTTTAAAATTAGTCACGCTCATTCTTGCTGTTCAAGCGCTTGCACATATCGCCAAACGACTGCTGAGCACTAAAAATGCCATGATTTTATCGGCAATCGCTTCAGGTTTTGTATCGAGTACAGCGACAGTTGCCAGCTTAGGGATGGAAGTACGTGCAGGTCGAGCACTCGCCAAACCAAATGCCGGTGCAGCGCTCATGTCCTGTATTGCGACTTTGTTGCAACTACTAATTATAGTCGCAGGTGTGAGTATACTTTGGCTCAAAACTATACTGCTGCCGACGCTTGTGGCAAGTGTCCTTTTAGGGATCTGTGCTTATGCGTTGGTACGATCTGCCCCTGCACAAGAACAACATCAACCCACTGATTCACGCATGTTTAGCTTAAAAGAGGCTGGCATTATTGCCCTGACTTTGACGTTCATCCAAGCGGGTGTGTATGGACTTAACCTTTGGCTGGGAGATGCAGGTTTAATCGCTGGGACTTTGCTGGCCTCTTTATTTGAAATTCATGCAGCGATGGCAACAGTGGTCATGCAAGGGGCACCGACAGACACGGCAGCAATGTCTGCATTTATATTAGGTTTGACTGCACACGCTGTTGCCAAGTCCATTAATGCCGCCTTAACAGGTGGTAAGCAATACTTTATAGCTTTTGCCCCGATTCAGATTTTGCATATGGTGGTTTTGATTGGGCTGTTGTATTGGAGCTTCTCTCTTTAAATCTCTCATTCTACGGCCGTGATATTCACTGTAGTTTCACCCACTGTAAAAGCGATATCAACAGCAGCAAATTTCATTTTATATACCCGTGCTTCATCATCCTGATACGCCGGTCTGGGATCTAAAGATAAAATGGCTTCAAGCTCTTGTAGGGTCTGTACAGACAATTTCCCACTCGTCAAAAGCTGCTGCTTCTGTTCGATCGCCCGATTCGACCATATCACCGATTTACGTTTAGGTTCATCTTGCGCATAGCCACTTTCCGCTTCTATAACGGCATCTGAGTAGTGAATATAGGGTTTAATATCGACAATCGGGGTGCCATCTAGCAAATCACTTCCTGTGACATACACTCGAACCGATTTCCCTTCTTTTTTAACGTACTTGAGCTTTACCACCGATAGACCAATCGGTGAAGGACGATACATACTACGCGTAGCAAATACTCCTATTTTTTTATTGCCCCCTAAGCGTGGCGGACGAACTTGTGAGCGAAACTGGTTTTTTTCTGGATTTTTATTGTCATGAAACTGCCACACCAACCATACATGACTAAATGCCTCAATTCCTTCAAAGGCCAGAACATCATTATAGGGTGCTAGCATTTCAATATACGATTCCACTTGAACCAAATTAGGCTGACGAGGAATACCAAACTTTTCCTTATAAGAAGAGTGCATATAGCCAATAATTGGCAAGGTTAACTCAGTCATCATCACTTTTTCTAATAAGCTCAATTAAATATATTCAGTTTATCGAGAATGATTTTAGATTAGAATAGCAACCTGTTCTAATTTGATAATTTATTGAGACCTTTAATGGCTGCTTTCAACGTCGAAAAGATTACTCACGTCCACCATTGGAATGATACTTTATTCTCTTTTAAAACGACGCGCGACACTGCTCTACGTTTTAAAAACGGTCAATTTGTGATGATCGGCCTTGAAGTAAATGGCAAACCGTTAATGCGTGCTTATTCTATTGCTAGTGCAAACTACGAAGAAGAACTTGAGTTTTTCTCAATTAAAGTTCCAGATGGCCCGTTAACCTCTATTTTACAAAAAGTTAAAGTGGGCGACGAAATTTTGGTATCTAAAAAACCAACTGGAACTTTAGTACTTGATGACTTAAACCCAGGTAAAAACCTATACCTGCTTTCTTCTGGTACAGGTCTTGCACCGTTCTTGGCGACCATTCGTGACCCTGAAACCTATGAACGTTTTGAGAAAGTGATTGTGGTTCATGGTACACGCTTCATTTCTGAATTGGCTTACCAAGACCTCATTTTAGACGAACTTCCGAACAATGAGTTCTTTGAAGAGCTAGGCATTAAAGATAAATTGGTTTACTACCCAACGGTTACTCGTGAAGAGTATCCAAACCAAGGTCGTGTCACAACTGTAATTGAAACTGGTGAGATTTTTGAGAAGATCGGTTTACCACGTTTCAACCCAGAAACGGACCGTGCAATGCTTTGCGGTAGCCCTGCATTCCTCGATGACGTTGCTGCACTTCTAGACCAACATGGTTTAAAAGAGTCGCCACGTATGGGTGTACTTGGTGACTACGTGATTGAACGTGCATTCGTTGAAAAATAAGATCGTATAAAGATATTAAAAAACCGAAGCTTAGGCTTCGGTTTTTTATTTACTCTACGCATAGTTTTATCTAATATTAAAAAAATAACAAATCTAGAATTTAAACCCATGACCTTTCCAGAACTCAAATTTAAAGACTATTTACATCCAAAACCCAAGCCCAGCGGCCTCGATGTACAGTGTAAACTCCAGCATTTTGCCCTCATTACTTATGCCGTTGACCCAGCTCGTTTTAAAGAGATCATTCCAGCACGATTTAAGTTAGACACGGTCCAGTACCAAGGCAAACAACATGCACTGATGTCGGTAGTGCCCTTCATCGATGTCGATTTCAGCTCTGCGGTTTATCCTTTTCCAAAATTCACTATGGGGCAAACTAATTATCGGGTCTACGTGATTGATCAGGAAACACAGGAACGTTGTGTTTGGTTTTTAGGAACGACTTTGGACTCTTGGACGCTAATCGTTCCTCGTTATGTCTGGCAACTACCGTGGCATCCTGCACAGATTGAGTTTGATTGTCAGCAAGATGCAGAGGGTCGATATACACAATATAAAATGCGGACTCAATCGGCATGGGCCACTTCAGATGTGCATTTGTCTCAGTCCGAACATGACCCATGGCTTTTTGAAGGCTTTCCCAATTTAGAAAGTTATCAGGTCTTCTTGACTCATCCTTTGGCAGGATTTTACCATCGCCGCGATGGAAAACTCGGCAGCTATCGTGTGTGGCATGGTTGCTTAAATCCAAAACCTGCAACGCTGCATTATGCTCGCTTTGAACTTTTAGCAAGGCTCAATCTTGTATGCTATGAAGATCAGCTCAAACCCTATAGTGTTCTGATTGAACCAATCAATGAATTTACCATTTATTTACCCCCAAGGTGCCTTAATCATTCGGCTGAATAACACAATAAATAATGAATACCCTACATATTTTAAGGGATATTAAGCATGATGAATAAATTTCAGCCAAAATAATGAGAGATTGGTTGTTTTTCTCCACAAAGTCTCTATAATTCAACAAAACAGACAAGTCTGTCTATTTTTGCTGAAATACTGAATGACCGAAAACATTCAGAGGGTACAAAAAATATAAGAAGGCACATTAAGTTGCTCATATTCATATCATGCATTATTGTCAAATAATGTGCGATATGGAACATAATCATTATCAGCAAAGCGCGATAACTTAACCGTTATCGCGCTTATTTATTTGTACGTGATTTATTTTAAGCGCATTTAAGCCAGCAATATAATGAGTGTATTAGGTTAACCTTAAAATCAAAATTTATATATTAGGCAGCTGAAAGTTCCATTTGAATTAAAGTATTCACACGCTTCCAATAATCTTCCAAATGTACTTGCTTCGGATCGATTTGCGCTTGTATGGTCATGCCATCCAAAATACTGGATAAAAAAGCCGCCAACTGTTCATACTGCTTCACACCTAGACGATTCAAAGCCTGACATAACTTGCCTTTTAACCATTCTTTATAATCAATTGCAGGCTGTAGCGAAGAAGGATAAATTTTTGAAATTTCTTCAACTGCCTTTTGGAACATACAGCCATTAAAATCCGCGCTATGAAACCAAGCATGGTACCATTCAAAAATTGCACGAATATGGGAGAGATAATCACTTGGGTCACATGCAGCAATCGTCGCTTCAAGCGACTGCTGTAAATTTTGGTTTCTGGTCACTAAGCATTCTTCAATTAATTTAGCTTTAGATGGGAAGTATTTGTAAAACGTCATTTTAGCAACGCCAGACTCGCTAATAATCCGATCCACACCGATAGAATTATAACTATGTGAGTTAAAGAGATTAAGCGCTGTGTTAATGATGTCTTCTTTTTTTGACATTTATTTTACCTGATGCACAAAACTTTAAAATTAAGCCATTAACCCAAAAGAACAGCACATGAAAACGAAATACATCGATTGAAGACGATATTATATATCAAATTTAGATCAACACCGTTTTTTTATAAGAAACAATATCAATATTAAAATAACCATTTGAAATATATAGTTTTTAAAATAAATAAAACACTAGAAGAGTCGGATCTTTTTCACTATGATAAAAATGATGACAATTAAAATTTACTTCGTATATGAATGCTCTCTCCTTCACCCAGTCTGAACATACCCGCGCAGAAGTTTTGCGCTTTATTGAACGATCCTTAAGCTCAGCGTCATGGGCAACCAATACTCAAGCGATCATCCGCTTGAAACAAACGACAGCCGAACATATTTTATTTCAACATCCGATACTGACACGGCTGCATCAATGCCAACTGAGCCTTGAACAGCTGAAATTTATTCATCTGAATTATTTTACCGCCATTGTCAAAATTTTCACTGATGCTTTGAGTATGGCTATGTATCAAGCACTGCAACTTGAGCACGACAGTAATATCGTGGAGCAAGACCGCATTGCAGCCAAGATATATGCACGTTATTTGTTGTCACTAAATCTTCTAGATGAATTGGGTTTTAATACCCATCAACTTGAGAAAAGCTCACCCTCTAAATCGCATTTGGTCTATTTCCTTCAACTGATGCAGCAACTTGAACTCAATGTCACCGATCAAAAACAGACCGAGCCTGAAGCATTTGCAATCGCACAATTTATTCAAGAACATATTCATTCTTATGCAGACTTGCTGCTCATTTTGGCTTGTACTGAATTACAAGTGATTAAGTTTAGTGAAGCACTCAGAACTAATCTCGCAGCCTATGATCCTTTATTTACCCAAGGATACTATGCATGTCATGGCCTTGCAGAAACATGTGATACAACCCTTGCTAACGATGACAATCATGAAGACGACGTTTGGGTGCTATTCACACAATGCTATAAACCTGAACAGGCTCTGTATTTCCAGCAACTTCAAACTGAATATTTAAGTCTATGGAATAACTTTTGGAGCAAGATGAGTTTACGAACTCATTAATTCACCTCAGTAGCTAAACGTCCTTGTACACTCACGTATCCAACTCTTGAATATGGAGTGAATTCACATCTTATGAATGCCAAGCATTAATTTCCAGCAGTAGTATTAAATCTAGAATTAAACCGTAGAAGCACTCTCACTTTTATTGTGCAGTCGAATTTTCTAATATACTTTTTTTGCGCTCAGATAACGCTTTGCTCACCACTTGATAACCCGCCGTCATACCTAAAGTCGCCATAATTCCTGCCACGATTATGTCTGGCCACAAACTGCCTGTACCAAACACACCTATTGCAGCAAAAATAACCGCCACATTCCCAATCGCATCATTTCGGCTACAAAGCCAGACCGATTGCATATTAGAGTCACCTTCTCTAAAGGCATATAAAATGACGGCACAAACCACATTCGCAAGCAAAGCAATCACACCAATCACCCCCATGGTCATGGCTTCAGGCGGAATTCCCAAAACATAGGCATAAATCACTTTACCTATCACGACTAAGCCAAACAGCGCCATGGTTATACCTTTAAGCAATGCCACTGTCGCCCGCCAATACAAGCTCGCACCAAGCACCGCTAGGGAAATACCATAGTTGACTGCATCACCAAAGAAATCTAAAGAATCGGCCCATAAAGATGACGAATGCGCATAAGCCCCACCAATGAGCTCCACCACGAACATAGCTAAATTGATCAATAAGGCTATCCACAATGCCGTTCTAAACTTACTATTTGGCTTTTGCGGTGCAGGTGCACAACTGCAAGAAGAACATGCCATATACACAACCTCTATTCAGACGTAATCATTTTCTATTATGATTAAAAACTATGGAGTCGCTCTAAGGTCAAGCAAAATGAATCAACAAAACTCATCTGCTATTTATTTGATGAAAGACTTAGTCCATAAAACAGGATTAAGTGCCGATACCATTCGTTTCTATGAAAAAAAGCATTTATTAGAACCTTCTTTTCGCGGGGACAATAATTATCGCTATTATCAAGATAATGCACTTAAACGACTCATCTTTATTAAACGTTGCCGCGCGCTGGATATCTCACTCAAAGAAATTGAATACCTGATTGAACTGGAACAAAAACCTCAACAAGACTGTAGTGCTGTCAATCAACTGATCGATGAGCATTTAAAACAAGTCGAACAAAAAATCATTGAATTGCAAAAATTTCAGATACAGCTACAACAGCTTCGGCAGTCTTGCTCAACTCAATCAACCATTGATGATTGTCAAATTTTAAGACATCTTGAAGCAGGGCTAGATGTATAAAACACATCAACGCAGAATTTAGAATATGGGTATTACTCAGTTTTGCTACCTATTTACTCAAACCATTCGTGGGCAATGCAGGATTTTTATCCTTATTTTCTTTAATTTTTTAATAATTTCAGAAATAAAAAATCTAGCCTAACCTCAAATCTAATAAAAATGATCCCTAATTATTTCGGATAAAAGGCCGCAAAGAACTCCAATTTTTTGATGATTAGAACCTCGAATAAGTTTTATATAACAGATCTTTTACTTTATAAAACAAGGGGATTTAAATTCATTTTTATCCTTAGCCACATAAAACCATATATTCAAACATTTATAATGGAGCACTCACATCCAGCATTTGAACATGTAATTTTCGCGTCTATAACCGTTTAAATTCCGAGTTGTTTACTAGGTTGAATCTATTTTTTAAAGCCCTACAATAAACCCATATTTTTTCTATGCCTTAGTTTAATCATGAGCATTCATCACGTTACTGAACTTCTTTCTCCTGCAGGTTCGCTTAAAAATATGCGTTATGCATTTGCCTATGGTGCAGATGCAGTCTATGCCGGACAACCTCGTTACAGTTTACGTGTGCGCAATAATGAATTTGACCATGACAATCTGGCTATCGGCATTCAAGAAGCGCATGACTTAGGTAAAAAGTTTTATGTGGTCGTCAACATTCAACCACATAACTCAAAACTCAAAAACTTTATTCGTGACCTCACACCTGTGGTTGCAATGCAACCCGATGCCCTGATCATGTCGGATCCAGGCCTGATTATGATGGTACGCGAACATTTTCCAGACATGGATGTGCATCTTTCGGTTCAAGCCAATGCCATTAACTGGGCTACTGTGAAGTTTTGGAAGAACATGGGACTGACTCGGGTCATTTTGTCCCGTGAATTATCTATTGATGAAATTGAAGAAATTAAGCAACAAGTACCAGACATGGAAATTGAAGTTTTTGTGCATGGTGCGCTATGCATGGCGTACTCTGGACGTTGTATGCTTTCCGGCTATATGAATAAACGTGATGCCAATCAGGGGGCATGTACCAATGCATGCCGTTGGGAATACAAAGTACACGAGACTCAGCAAGATGAAAATGGCGATGTGATCCCAGTCCAAAATCTGAATACAGGCTCCAACTGCTGTTCAAGCTCTAATGCTGATGAACTGCATATGCAAGCACAGCATCAGTTTGATGAACCCGTATTACTACAACGTCATGATGAAGACATGTTTGCTGCTGAAGAAGACGAACATGGTACTTACTTTATGAACTCAAAAGACTTACGCGCGGTGCAACATGTTGAGCGCTTAACCCAAATGGGGATTCATTCTTTAAAAATTGAAGGACGCACCAAGTCTTATTTTTACTGTGCCCGTACAGCACAAATTTATCGCAAAGCCATAGATGATGCGCTCGCAGGTAAACCTTTCGATTCCTCACTCATGACACAACTCGAAGGTCTGGCCAACCGTGGTTATACCGAAGGTTTTTTACGCCGCCACGTGCATAGCGAATATCAAAACTATGAAAATGGTTCATCCAGTTTTGACCATCAACAATACTGCGGTGAAATTTTGGAACGCAATGGCGATTATTTGAAAGTCGATGTCAAAAACCGTTTTGTAGTGGGCGATGTGCTCGAACTCATGACCACTTCAGGCAACATCATATTTAAACTAACAGAAATCCTCGATAAAAAAGGCAATCCAATACTTGAAGCGAAAGGCTCAGGACATGTGGTTGAAATACCCGTTCCTGCTGATGTAGACATGCGCTATGCCCTGCTCATTCGTAACTTACCGCATTCAAGCACTGACATTTCAGCGCCTGCATTGGCTTATGTTACAAGCTGACTGGGGATAATGCTATGGCACTACAAATAACGGATGCTTGTATTAACTGTGATATGTGTCTTCCTGAATGTCCCAATACCGCTATTTTTGAAGGTGATAAAATTTATGAAATAGACGTCAACCGCTGCACCGAGTGTGTTGGTTTTTATGATACCCAAACCTGTGTCGATGTTTGCCCAATTGCCTGTATCGAGCCACATCCAGAATACGTTGAAACACAACAACAACTGTTAGAAAAATTTAAAGGATTGAACTTATTTAGCGTCTAACCTTGGGGAAAGTAGAAAAGAAACCGAGTACTGACCACACTCAGAGTTTCAAAACAAAAACTGGGCAAAGAATAACAATAAACAAAAACTAAATGAAAAAGCCAAAGTGACTGGGGAGCACTTTGGCTTTTTCTTTGTACAAGATATTTGCTTTAAACGAAAAAAAAAGGAACTGAGCTGTTAGCGACTCAGTTCCTATCAAGGGTAAAACCAAAGATCAACAATACAGCATAAAGGGGAAAAGCCAACGTATATTTTGGGAGAGCGTTGGCTTTTTCATTTCACACTTACAGCCCAGAACGAATAATATAATCAAAAGCAGACAGAGCTGCTTTCGCGCCTTCACCTGTGGCAATGATGATTTGCTTGTAAGGCACAGTCGTACAGTCACCTGCGGCAAATACACCTTTGACATTGGTTTCATTGCGATCATTAATCACAATCTCACCACGATTTGAAAGCTCAACCGCTGTTTCTTTGAGGAAATCGGTGTTTGGCAATAAACCAATTTGCACAAAGATTCCTGCAAGCTCAACCGTATGTTCTACATCGGTTGTACGGTCTTTATATTTCAATGCTGTTACTTGTGAACCATCACCCACAACTTCAGTTGAGAGTGCATTCAGGATCACTGTGGTATTAGGCAAGCTATGTAACTTATCTTGCAACACTTGGTCTGCACGTAATTTGGTATCAAACTCTACCAAGGTCACATGTTCAACAATCCCAGCAAGATCAATCGCGGCTTCGACACCTGAGTTCCCCCCACCAATCACTGCAACACGTTTGCCTTTAAACAGTGGACCATCACAGTGTGGGCAGTAGGCAACACCACGAGTACGGTATTCTGCTTCGCCCGGCACATTCATTTCTCTCCAACGTGCCCCTGTTGAAAGGATTACTGTTTTAGATTCAAGCTTTGCACCATTTTCTAAAGTGACTTCAACCAAGCCATTCGCTGTCTCATCTGCACCTTTGATGTTAGAGACACGTTGTAAGTTCATGATGTCTACACCGTACTCACGTACATGTGCTTCCATTTCAGCAGCAAACTTCGGCCCTTGAGTCTTTTGAATCGAGGTATAGTTTTCAATGTCCATGGTATCCATGACTTGACCACCCATCCGTTCAGCCACGATCCCTGTTTTAATACCTTTACGTGCTGCGTAGATGGCAGAGGTATTTCCCGCAGGGCCACCACCAATCACTAAAACATCAAAAGCATCTTTGGCATTGAGTTTTTCAGCTTCTTTGACTGCTGAATTGGTATCCAGTTTGGCAATAATTTCTTCCAAGGTCATACGGCCTTGACCGATATGGTTATTGTCTTGGAACACCATCGGTACAGCCATGATTTTGCGTTCTTCAACTTCATCTTGGAAGAATGCACCATCAATCATAGTTGCTGTCGTGCCTGGGTTGTAAATAGCAATCAGGTTCAACGCTTGCACCACGTCTGGACAGTTATGACAGCTTAAAGAGACAAAGACGTCAAAGTCAGACTGGATACCTAAACCTTTGATTGAAGCTAAAACTTCATCTGATACTTTGGGTGCATAACCTGAGGTTTGTAACAATGCCAAAATCAAAGAGGTAAACTCATGTCCCATCGGCAAACCCGCAAAGAAGACACGCGGCTCTTCACCGGCTTTTGCCACACCAAAGCTAGGTGCACGTGAGTTTTGACCATCAAAACGTGCAGTCACCAGTGGAGACAGTGCTGCAACTTCTTCAACCAATTCTTTGATTTTGTCTGATTTCTCAGAACCATTCAAAGTCGCAACCAATTCAATCGGACCTTCTAGGCGTTCAAGAAGTGTTTTTAATTGAGCTGAAGTATTTTGATCTAACATTGTTAAGCTCTCCAAAGCAGTCTATAAATTTATTTGATAGAAGAATCATAGAGCAAATCTAGAAATAGATAAAACAGTTTGTTTTTATTTTAATAATCGGTTTTATAGATTTAAAGATATTCATCATAAAAAGTCCCACTACCCCGCAGGACTTTTTACGAAGTCAAAGCTTAAGATTCACTCTGCATCCGCTGTTCAATTCTTAGCGTTCTGGCCTTTAACTGACGTGTCAAACCAAACAACAAAAGACTTAGCACTGCCATCAGTAACATCAAGATAAGTGAGAAGAATTGCATGACCTTAGTGAACTGCGCTGCTTGCTGAACTTGCTTTTCTACACTTGCAGCCATCGGCGTGAGTGTTTTGCCATAGAGTTGATGCTGCATCGTCCATAACTGTTCAGGCTTAAACCCATATTCAATAAAATGTGAATCGGTTTTTTCTGCTTGGACCAGAGCAAGCACATGCGGAATGGCTGCATTTTTATCGACAGGTTGGTGTAACAATGCCGTCTGCGCAAGCAAATAATGTTTTACAGGCATTTGAATTTGCGACTGCTGCAAATACTGTGCTATTTCACTTTGCTGAATGTTTTTATCGTAGTGTACGATTTGCTGAAAAGCCTCGCTTTCATCATCTTTTAAATCATATTGCACATAAGTCAGTCCTGACCAAAGCAGAATAAAGGCAATCAGCCATGCCACAAACTTCAGTATAAAAGACTGAAAACGTACATAGAAAAAATGAATTTTCCGTGTATAGTGCACCAGTATGAATGCCCCAATAAAAGACACCATGATCTTGAGCACAAGCCAACCAAACCACGACAGCAAATTCAGAAAATAATCTGGCTGATGTCCTAGTGATGCGAGATTTTCATCGACACTCATGGGCATATGCAGTTGCTGTATTTCAGTGCTCAGCCCAAAAAAGCTATAGACAAAATCAGGTTGTAGAAAATAACTAATGCTGGAGGCAATAAACAAGGCAGCACTCAACATACACCATAAACTCAGTTTACGTTGACGTTGTTTAAGTGCAACCACGCCTTGTTCAATGTGCTGAGGCTGAACAACATACTCATCTAAGGAAGGCAAACGCTTCTCCTCTATTGACCATCCACCTCGGCATTAAGATGGTGTCGTACGATTAGAACTTGAATCTAAAACCAATTGATTCAAATTGTCCTGCAAACTACGCAACCGTGTGGTTGCTTCAGCACGTTTCTGCATACCTTCCTTTTGTATTTGAATCACATCATTTACTGTTTTAATGAGGGTGTTTTGTACATGTTCAAGCGTCTCAATATCAATCACTGAACGTTGATTGGCTTTTGCTGTATCTACTGAGTTTTGATGTAACAAATCAGCATTGCGCTTCAACAAGTCATTGGTCGCATCATCAATGGTATTGGCCAACTGCACACTATTCGTCTGCTCATTTAAAGAAATCGCCAAACTAATTTGGTTTTTCCATGCAGGCAATGTAATGTTTTTAATCGCATAAAACTTATCGACCAACATCAAATTATTAGACTGGATAATACGAATCATCGGTAATGTTTGCATGGCTGATTGTTGTAAAACCTGCAAATCACTCACACGTTTTTCCAAATTATTGGCTAAATGATTGAGGTCGTAAACTCTCTGTGTCGTGGTTTGGTCTTGCCCCTGTGCAGTCAGTGTTGAGATTTCCTGCTGAATTTCATCCTGTTTCAACTTACCCGCTGCGATATACACACCGAGCTGTTTATATTCACTTTGCACACCATGAAACATCCGATCTAGCGTATCAACACGTGCTTTTAAACCAGACTGTGATTTTTCAATTTCTTTCACTAAAGTATCAATCTGTTCTTTGGTGGTATTAAAGTGCATATCAATATTATTCTTTGCGCCTTTAATTTTGCTTATCAAGCCACCGAAGAAACCTGAATTTTTCTTTTTATTTAAGATACTTGAGGTATTCAGTTGTTGTGCAACTTGTACCACCTGATTTAGCTTTTGCCCAGTTTCATCCAAGTCCTTATTTTGAACCAAATTTAACAACTCATCGGTATATCCTGAGGTTTGTGTCGCAATATTTTTACCATACTCCGCTACGGCGTTATGGTTGATTTCTGCCAACTCTTTCCGTGCTGCCAAGACCGCATTGAAGTCATCTTGTTGCAAGCCAATTTCTTGCAAATTTAACTGTTGAAACTTATGTTCAATCACTTCGGTGGTTGGCTCTACCACAAGACTGTTTTGTTCTGAGTTGGTCATAATTCACCTAATCTATTTCTTAAAGTGTTGGTTTCTGTAGTGATTTTTTTAAGGTATGAATCAATTTTTCACGGCTATTATCGAGCTTTTCTAGTTCAATTGTCGAGCTTGATTGCTGCGATTGTTTGACATGATATTGCCATGCCGGGATCAAAACCTGCTGTGCCTCTTTATATCGGTCTAACAAACTCAATGAAAGCTGCTGTGACAACTGCATTTGCGTAATCGCAATATCATTACTGCTTTGCAAAGTCTGCAAGCTGTTTATTTTCTTGGATAAACGTTCTGCAAAATTATCTAAAGGATGTGCATTCTTCACAAATTTAGGATATTCCATTAAAAATGCTTCAGCCGCAGATATATATTTGGCCATTTGCTCACGTAAGCCTGTTAACTGCTGATAGCGCGCCTGTGACTTTTGAATTTCAATTTGTAATTTTTGGCTGAGATGATTGGCTCGATCCAACAGCTGATCCAGTTTTTTATAGTATTCAACTTGGGTTGAACCATATTCAATATCAATTCCGAGCCACTTTTGTAGCCCATTAAATTTGCGCTTCTTCAGGTATTTTTTTGAGTCAGCCAGTGACTGGATCAGTTGCTCAATGGTCTGACTCAACTGTAAAGTGAGCTGCGGGTCCACTCCATTTAACAGCACAGACTGCGCTTGAATGACACCATCTGCATAATGATTGAGACGATATTGATCGTTCAGCAAAGGAACCAAATCATTACGCTGGATACTTAAAAGTTCATCTGAATTGACTGGTATATCCCTTAAAGGAACAAGAACGTCAATTTGTGCCATAGCGCTTTAACCCAATAAAGAAATTGAATAAAATCATTTTTATAGTACAGCTTTTATGTCACATAACATGTAGATTTTTGCAAAAATGCTGTGACATCTTTTGTGCCGTAAAAATTATCATGAAGGTTATATCAGTTATTCAGTACTCTATTCATACTAGACCCAAACCTATTGAGTAGAAGTAAAAGATCCAATCAATACATACTCTGTTTTTATCTTCTATGGAGTTACAATCCTTTATGAAACAAAACGCATATTTGAAATCATAAAAAAGCCATGATCAACATGGCTTTAAAATGGGGTGTTTCGATATTATAAATAATTGCCTTCACGCTCAGGTTGATAAACCACTTTTTCAATTTTGACTTTCATCATTTGCCCGTCTGGCTGTGGCCATTCAATTTCTTGACCTTCAGCTAAGCCAAGAATTGCTGCACCAATAGGGGCTACAACATTGACCTGTCCCTTCTCGCCTTTAAAATCATGCGGATAAACCAAGGTAATTTCAGATGCTTCTGTAGATGGTGCAATAGTCAGTAAAACTTTTGCATTCATCGTTACCACATTGGCAGGCATATCTTGTGGAGCAACAACATCGGCGCGTGCCAATTCTTCTTCAAGCAACTGCATGGTCGGTGTAAGTTTAGGCTGATGTTCTAACATCGTTTCTAAACGATGAAGATCCTGCTCAGAAATGATAATTGCTGGGTTTGCCATGTGCTGCATTCCTATTTGAATACGGTATGAATAAAATTCTTATTAAAAATAATTTATTAGCCTATAACTTCTGTTATATCAGAAATGCAGTCTAAATTATATTTCAACTGATTTTGATTTTTTAATGCTATAAAAAAAGCCCCCTTGAGGGGGCTTTCTCAAGTCAGAACTTAGTTTGCGTAAACAGGAAATTTCGCACAAACAGCTTCAACTTTCGCTTTAACAGCGTTAATCACAGCTTCGTCACCTTTGCTGTCTAGGATATCAGCGATCCAGCCAGCAAGTTCACGCACTTCAGCTTCGCCGAAACCACGAGTCGTCACAGCTGGTGTACCAATACGGATACCAGAAGTCACAAATGGTGAGCGTGGGTCATTTGGTACTGCATTTTTGTTCACAGTAATGTGAGCTGCACCTAACCATGCATCTGCTTCTTTACCTGTTACATCTTGCTTAATAAGAGATAACAAGAACAAGTGGTTTTCTGTACCGCCAGAAACGATGTCATAACCACGACCAATGAGAACTTCAGCCATTGCTTGAGCGTTCTTCACTACTTGTTGTTGGTAAACTTTGTATTCAGGAGCCATTGCTTCTTTAAAGCAAATTGCTTTAGCCGCTACCGCATGAACCAATGGACCGCCTTGGTTACCAGGGAATACAGCTGATTGTAATTTTTTCTCAATTTCTTCGTTTGCTTTTGCAAGGATTAAACCTGAACGTGGGCCACGAAGTGTTTTGTGTGTAGTGGTTGTTGTTACGTCAGCAATCTGAACTGGGCTTGGGTAAACACCAGCAGCAACTAGACCAGCAACGTGAGCCATATCTACAAATAGGTAAGCGCCAACTTTATCCGCGATGTCACGGAAACGCTGCCAATCTACAATTTGGCTATAAGCAGAGAAACCAGCTACGATCATACGTGGCTTGTGCTCAATTGCTAAACGTTCAACTTCTTCGTAATCAATTTCGCCAGTTTCAGGGTTTAAACCGTACTGAATTGCGTTATATGTTTTACCAGAAAAACTTACTTTAGCACCGTGAGTCAAGTGACCACCGTGAGCCAAACTCATACCCAAAACAGTGTCGCCCGGGTTAAGAAGCGCTAAGTAAACAGCAGAGTTTGCTTGTGAACCTGCATGTGGTTGAACGTTTGCGTAATCTGCACCGAAAAGTTCTTTAGCACGGTCAATCGCTAATTGTTCAATCACGTCTACATATTCACAACCGCCGTAGTAGCGTTTGCCTGGGTAGCCTTCAGCATATTTGTTTGTAAGTTTTGAACCTTGTGCTTCCATTACTGCTGGAGAGCAATAGTTTTCAGAAGCAATCAGTTCGATGTGCGCTTCTTGGCGAGCATCTTCATTTGTGATTGCTTGCGCGATTTCTGGATCAAATTCAGCAATTGAGATATTGGCAAACATTAGCGAGGTCCTATGAAATTAGGGCTTTTAAGCCGTGCTAAGATTGGCGCGTATTGTAGCATGAAGTTTATAAATTTCGAGAACGAACTTTACGCAGTTTTAAATAAAAAATCGCTCATGAAGCAGAACTCCTTGAGCGATTTGAGTCAAAGCAAATTACTGAATTGGCATGAGAGTTTTTACATCGGTCACAAAATTATCCAAATTACGAGTATAAACAGTCGTATGATTCCATTTATCAACTGGAGCAAGTAATCCATCATTTTTGTAAGTAATGACTGTCCCTGCTGGTGCAGTATTCACTAAAAAATCCGTAACCTTTCTAGGCACAGTCTCATCAAATGATCCTTGATAAATAATGATTGGAGTACTTATCTTCTTTTTCAAAGGCTGAGAACCATTTGCTAGAAAATCTTTCACTTCCGGAATATTGGTCATAAACCCAGTTTGGGTACGTGGATATCCCTCTATTGTTCCAAAAATGTCTGCGTAATCGACCATTGGGGCACGAAAAGTACCTCCTAATAGCGTATAACATAGAGACTCAGCTTGTCTCGCAATATCATCTGTTGGAATTTCAAAGACTTCACTATAGCGTAATGCTGGGTAAGGATTTCTTAATCCTGCTGTAATTAAAGCAGTAAAAGTATCTAATGGCGCAAGAATATTAATTTTTTTCGTTAGATCCGTTTCCGTAGCAGCTTGCTGCTCACCACCTGCGAGGATTAAACTCAGGTTGGATGCTGGTGCAATGGCAATAGCGCCTTTGTAATCGAGCTGTGCTCTTGATGCATTCTCAGCAGCACCTAATGCGGCATGTCCCCCTTGAGAATGACCAATAACAGTCCAGCGCTTCTCCGTTGTATTCCCCAAATTTTTACTCGCGGCAACAACTGCATCTGTGATCGAATAAGCCTCACTTTTCAGATTTAAAAATGGATGTAACTCACGACCTCCAGGTTCACCTAAGCCTTCATAATCTGGAGCAACCACGGCATAACCTGCTACAAGTAACTTTGCAATTAAGAATTCGTTTCCACCTAAACCTTGCTGACTCGGGGCACATTGATCAGCAACACCTGTAGTTCCATGTGCCCATGCAACGATCGGCCAACCGCCTGCTGGCATTGGCCCTTTTGGTTTAAAGACTAAAGCTGTTGCTTGCGTTTCACTTCCATTGACCCCACGCATTAAATAGGTCATCAATGTTTTAGAACTACTAACACTATCCAACACAACATTAGCATTAATATCTACATCTGTATAAGCCTCGACTCTAACCACTGGATTAACAATATTATTTTTAGGCACCCCATCATCTACGATAACAGAAGTTGAATCGCCATCCCCTCCTCCACAGGCTGTTAAAACAAGCACAGAACTACTGACGAACACGGCCAATATATGTTTTTTCATCTTAAAATTCCTTAATGACATTTTTTCTTGTTGTAACGATTCAAATCACTTGAATACATTAATGATTTACGCCTCAAAATGACACATGGCAAGACCAGTTACGAGAATGATACAAAGTGAACATTGTCTGCAAGTGAGCACTTACCATTGTTATAAAAACTGGTCATTGGAACTTAAAATAAATCCTGATCCCACAACTGAATTCAGGCATTAAGCTCTTCTCTAGTCTTTGTTTGAACCGAATCCCAAAGAATTATTTTAATTTTAAGCAAAAATTTTCCTTGTAATCTGCCTAAATAAATCAACAAGTAACTTCCAACTTTTTCCTTGCTCAATAAAGTCTGATCTCTAATCACCTAGGTTCACCAGATGATTTAAACAACATCACTGCACAAAATCAGCGAATAAACCACAAATCTGGCAGTCATAGGCTGTCTTGATAGTCTTGAAAATGATAAATTTATTCAGCTTTTAATTTTCGGATATGCACATGCAAGCCATTATTCTCGACACAGAAACCCATACCCTAAATGGTCAACCCATTGAGATTGCATATGCACCGATTGAAATTACAAATGGCAAATTAAGCCTAGACAAAAGCCAAGTATTTGATCAGCTCTATACCGTCGATGAACCAATCTCATTCGCAGCGATGGCTGTGCATCATATTTTAGAGTCAGACCTCGTTGGGAAGCCTCACTATACGACCTTTAAACTACCTGCTGAAACACAGTACATCATTGGTCATAATATTGATTATGATATTCGGGCTATCGAAAAATGTGGTGTCGATACTTCTCATATTAAAGCGATTTGTACACTCGCCCTTGCACGTTTGGTCTGGCCTGATGCTGAAGCGAACAATATTTCGGCACTCATTTATATGATTTCAAAAGGCAGTGAAAAAGCCCGTGAAATGATTAAAAAAGCTCATCGTGCCGATATGGATATTATTTTAACGGCCAATATTTTAATGCATGTGGTTCATCAATTAAAAATAAACAGCATGGAGCAATTATTTGCTGTCTCTGAAGATGCTCGTATTCCGCGTGTCATTAATTTTGGCAAGCATCGCGGCACAGCGATTGCTGAACTCCCTGCTGACTATATTCAGTGGTTAATGCGTCAAGATGAACTCGATCCTTACTTACGAAAAGCTTTAGAAAATACGAGCATTAAAACGCTCTAAAATGTATTGTCATAAATTCTTAATATTGTTGTAATTTTCACCCTGTATGTTCAGCCTTAATTTATTTGTTCGGGGGAGTAAATTAAGGTATGAATCATTATCAAAAGACAGCATTGGGTTTAGATGCTTTACAACAACGTCATATCCCACTCAATGCGCGTCAAAGACGACTATTGGTTTTAATTGGTACAGAAGATTTTGAACAATTGGCTGACCAGTTCAAACAACGCATCGCAACGCCTGAAATCCTCGGACAATTAATTGAATTGGGTTTAATTCATTCCACACAAACAGCTCACGTCTCTAGCCCAATAGAGCCTCTATCCGAATCTCAACCACCTGCCTCACTACTAGAAAATAGTCAAAATAGCGTCAATCCAATAGATTTAGACAGCAAAGCGCAGACTCCTGCACCACCCGCTCCTACACAAAGCCCAGCCCCACCACTTAAAGCTTATAGCTTTGAAGAAACACGCGATTTGATGATGAGCTTATTACAACGTTATTGTGGCTTAATGGCAAAACAACTCATTCTTCAAATTCAATCGGCGACAGACTTACACAGTCTCAAACGCTGCCAAATGCAATGGATTACGACGTTACAGGAAAGTCGAATAGAACCCACAGCACTCAATCAACACTTACAACAGATCAATCATTCACTGTTGCGTTTGCAAGCAGCTTAAAGAAATAAATTCAATGGATAATTGAGTCTTTTTCGGTCTTAGTTAAGATTTAAAGACTACGAGTTTGATTAGCAATCTATTGTTTTATTATTCAGGCAAAAAATCCTAATGTCTTTCATCGACTTTTCAGACTTTGGCACAATGGTTACTCGAACCATTTATCAAACAGCTTGATAAATAATAACTATGTGTGAAGTGATATCCTGATTTTATTTTATGACGTTAAAAATAGTCGCTCAAAAAAATTTATCTCTTATACTGCAATGGGATAACTTAACTCGACATTTATCGCCCATAAAAAAGCCCATGTAAACATGAGCTTTTTTTTCAAAAGTGTTAATCAACAACTCGGTATATATTTTCCGTTTGCCGACTTTCAAATAACAGTTCAATACTAGGCAGAATCACTTCACCATCAACAACGATATGTTCAATTCGTTTAAACAAATCCAAACGTTCTGCTTCGGAGTTTTCAGGTACTTGCCTTAACCGGGCCTTTACATTATACGTTTGGCTGTATTGGTCTTTTACCTTTACATCTACAAGCTGAGTCATGGTCATTTTCCTTTTCTTTTTTTAGCTCTGTTTAATCTTATAGCACAAGTTTTTTCCAATACTGCCCTTAGAGTTGTTAGAATTTATCGCAATGTTAATTTATATAAATATTTTCAAAATCATAACTATAAATCATAAACTTAAATCAAATATGCTTAACAACCGAGATACATAGTCATATTTTTTCACATAAAAAAAGCTCGCATTGCTGCGAGCTTTTCTATGTTGGAAGGCTAGTGCTGATTTATTGTTTGAACACTTCGTTTCAAACTCAACGAGCTGTCATTGATCCGTCCAACTACATCGTAGCGTCTTAGTTATCGACCTACTGTAAGTACAATATAAAAACATTTTTTGCTCTCGACAAGAGCCTATGACATTTCGAAACAACTGTACAAATAAAAGCCAATTGATATTTTTTAAAAATAAGAGACCATACTGAAAGGCAAAATCGAGATAACATCTCAGCGTCAAATCAAGTAAAATCGCGCATTCAACCTATGAGTTCTTTTCCATGTTAGTTCAATTGATTTTGAGTCATTTATAAATACAAAACTAAGTTCATTCCTCAAAACTTATTTGTTTAATCGTGGTTTTAACTTTAGCGTTTGGTTACGTCTTTCGACTTCAAAATCATGGATCGGCAAACTGGCCTACCCTATTTTTTATTATAAGAAGAAAAAATACGGGATCGATATCCACTGCACCACAAAAGTTGACTATGGCTTGTTCATCGGTCATGGGGGACCTTTGATTGTCAATCCAACGACTGTGATTGGAAACAATGTCAACCTATAACAATTTACAACGATTGATGCCAATGGCGGTCGTCAGACTGCTGTAATTGGCGACAATGTATATATTGGCCCAAATGTCTGTATTATCGACCATGTTAAAATTGGCAATAATGCCACCATCGGTGCAGGTAGTGTGGTCACCAAAGATATTCCTGATAATGCAATAGCCGTAGGTAATTATGCAAAATTCATTCACTATAATAATGCTGGAAATTCAGTAAATAGATGCTGGCTGAATTGAAAAAAAAATAACACCAGCATAATTTAATCAACTTAGCACTCTATGAATAAAACACAGACTGACAATTTTTATACTTCGTAAATTTTAAGACATAATATGTTAGTGTTGTATTTCAAAAGCTCATGAATAGGATAAATTAGGTTAGGGTAAATCTTCGTTTTTGTTCGATGAATAAGATAGAGGTATATCATGACCACGATTAATATTTCAGACATTAAAGAACATTCTAGTGTAATTGCCGTATGTGGAACGAAGATTGGAGATGTTGACCACATAGAAGGTAACGAGATCAAACTCACCAAACATGGCGATGGGAAACACCATATTATCTCAAGTGCATGGGTAAGAGAAATTCGAGAGGATCAGGTCATGTTAAGCAAAGATGCCCAAGAAATTAAAGATAATTGGATTGAAGCATAGACTCAAAAAACGGCTTTGTTGCACAAACCTATCTGTAAAGGCTTTTTTAGCGATATAATTTTCAAATGAAGAAGCCTACACACAAAATCTACCGCACAACCAATTGGCCCGCATATAACCGAGCACTCATGAGTCGCGGAAATATTGCCATTTGGTTTGATCCTGCTACGCAATGGTATGCGCCATCAAAAGGCAAACAAGGGCGAAATCAAACCTACTCCGACGCAGCCATCCAATGCTGCTTAATGATTAAATCCTTATTTCGTCTGTCTTTACGTATGGTTACTGGCTTTGTGCAAAGTCTGATTAAACTTTGCGGATTAAATTGGATAGCTCCAGATTACACCACGCTTTGTAGAAGACAAAAGCATATTGATATTGTAATCAGCTACCAAAAAAGTAGCGATGGGCTGCATCTACTCATGGACTCTACAGGCATGAAGTTTCTAGGTGAGGGCGAATGGAAACGCAAGAAACATGGACCTGAATATCGTCGCCAATGGCGTAAACTTCATATTGGTATAGATGCTAAAACCCTACAAATACGAGCAGTTCAGCTTACAACCAATAATGTCAGTGATTCACAGGTGCTTGGTGATTTACTTAATCAGATTCCACAAGATGAGCGGATTGACTCTGTTTATACCGATGGAGCTTATGACACCAAGCAATGCCGTCAGGTCATTGCAGATCGGCAAGGGCATGCGGTGATTCCACCTAGAAAAAATGCGAAACCATGGAAAGATACAAAGAGTAGCTCGCTAGAGCGAAATGAATTACTTCGAACAATTAAACGTTTAGGCAGGACACTATGGAAAAAATGGTCAGGCTATCATCGGCGAAGTTTGGTTGAAACTAAGATGCATTGCATCAAATTATTAGGAGATAAACTCAGTGCAAGGAGTTTTGATAGCCAAGTGAATGAGATCCATGCACGTGTAGCAGTCCTTAACAGATTTACGGAATTAGGTCGACCACTTACCCAAGTTACGCCTTAAATTTGGCTCAATTAGGGGTGCTTTGCATTTCAAATCTTTGTGCAACAAAGCCTATGCAACTCGCATCAGACTATTTACAAATGAGTGAGCGTCATCTTCGACGCTACTTATTGCTAGAAGGTATTAGTTTTCAGCAAATTCGACAAACCGTATTAGAACGAAAAGCGAAACAGATGCTTGAAAATAATCTCTCCATTGGGGACATTAGCCAAGCTTTAGGTTTTAGTGAAGTACGTGAATTTCGTCGGGCATTTAAACGCTGGACAGGCCAAGCGCCGTCTGTTTATAAAAATGGCACCGAATAATCCTAAGCTGATACAGAAGCCTTTTTCTGTTTTTATTCGTTCTCTCTTTAAAAGTTGAAGCTGAAATGTGTTCAATTAAAGCAACCAAACTGCTTCGGTCAGCTGCTTAATTTCATTCATATCATGGCTGACATACAACATCGGGATATGGGTTTCATGTTGGACGGTTTGAAAAAAAGGAAGAATTTCCTGTTTATGTGCAGCGTCTAACGCAGACAATGGTTCATCTAATAATAATAAATTTGGCGAATACAACAGTGCCCGACCCAATGCAACACGCTGCTTTTCACCACCTGAAAGCTTCATCGGCATACGACTGAGTAAATGATTAAGTTTAAGCAGTTCAATAATATAATCGGGATCAAAACGTCGGCTTTCAGGCCGAATGCGCTTATAGCCAAACAATAAATTTTGCATCACCGTCATATGTGGAAACAGTTGCGCATCCTGAAAAACCAAACCTACATGACGTTGCTGTACATTTAAATTAATCTTATTTTTCGCATCGAACCATGTCTGATGATTGATTCTAATCCAGCCATTTTCTGGGATATTGAGTCCTGCAATGGCATGCAAAATACTGGTTTTTCCTGAGCCTGACGCTCCAAATAAACCAACGACAGGATGTTCAGATGAAAATGTCTGATCGAGTTTAAATTTGCCTAAATTTAACTGAATATGACAGTCAATCATCGTCTTAATGCCCCCGTTTGTTTTTCTGATAACGATGAAACCACTGGGCAAACCATAAAGCCAAAAATGCCACAGTTAATGACAGAATAATCAGTCGCCAGACCGCCTGTTCAGTGTCGGGTTGCTGCATCAGGCTATACATGGCCAAGGGCAAAGTTCTGGTCTCCCCTGCAATATTACCGACAAAGGTAATAGTTGCGCCAAACTCGCCCAGACTGCGACAAAAACATAAAATTGCCCCCACCAATATGCCACTGCTGGCTAAAGGCAAAGTGACATAAAAAAAAGTGCCCAAGGAGGAAGCACCGAGCGTTTTCGCCGCCATTTCTAGCCGTTGATCCACCAGCTCTATGGCCAAACGAATCGATTGAACCAAGAGTGGAAAGCCCATCACTGCTGAGGCCAAAACTGCGCCTTTCCAATTAAATGCAAAATTGAGTCCAAAGGGCTCAAGATACTTACCCAGTATTCCGTTTCCTCCAAAAACCTGTAACAGCAAATATCCCGGCACCACAGGCGGCAGCACCAAAGGTAAGAAAATAAAGGTTTCAAATAAGGATTTGCCAAAAAACTCTTTACGTGCCAAAACCCAACCCACTACCAACGCAGGGATCAGGCTAAATGCCAAACAGGTTGCAGCCACTTGGCAGGATAACTTGAGTACCTCTATTTCTTCAGCCGTTAAAGAAAACATCATCACTTAGCAGCAGATAAAACGGTAAAGCCATATTTTTTAAAGACTGCATGTGCTTGTTTACTTTGTACAAACTGATAAAAAGCTAGCGCATCGGGATTATTCTTGACAAGGCCTAAAGGATAAACAATCGGGGTATGGCTGCTGATAGGGAAAACGCCAACGACAGTGACATCTTTACTAATAGCAGCATCGGTTGCATAGACAATACCAAGCTGACATTCACCACGTGCTACAAAGTTGAGCGCAGCTCTGACATCTTCAGTTTCAACCAATCTTGGTTCAAGTTTTGACCACCATCCCAGTGCGGTCAGCGCCTGTTTCCCATATTTTCCGACTGGGACACTTTTGGTGTCACCTGTACAAAGCTTGCCTTGAAAAGCGGTAGAAGGATCAAAACTTTTATCCATTTTTATTTTGACGGGCTTAGCTTTTGGCGAAATCAATACAAGACGATTGCCCAATAAATTCACACGTTTATTCGGCACAATTAACTTTTTATTTTGCAGATAATTCATCCACTGTTCATCTGCCGAAATAAAAACATCCGCAGGTGCACCCGCTTCAATTTGCTTGGCCAAAGTCGACGATCCTGCGTAAGAGGTTTTCACACGTACTCTTTTTTGTTGTTCAAACATTGCATCGACATCTGCTATAGCATTGGTCAAGCTGGCCGCTGCATAAACAGTAATGGCTTGCTCTGCATGTACCTGTGCCCCAAGAGTCAAACCACAACACAACATCGCATATTGCATGCACTTATTCTTAAAATTAAGCAGCACCATATTCCCCTTAAGCGTTATAAATTGATCGATATGTTTTCAAAAATATATGGATACACAAGCAACGTCAATTCTAGAAACAGATTATTTATCGTTCAAGTTAAAGTGTTTGTATCCTAATCACGTGACTGATACTGCTCTTGCAATCGAGTGAATAGATAAGAGCTTTTATCAAATAGAGGAAGCTTATTCGTGTATGTAATGACTTACTACGAGAAGCATCTAGTTGAACTGAATAGATTATTGTTTCAGGTGTTGAGCTATTTCTTCAAAATCCTGCTCAATCGCAACGCGTACTTTTATTTCCATCTGTCTAAATTGACTTAAAATACTTTCGCCCAAGTCTGTGAGTTTTGCCCCACCCCCATGCGTTCCACCTTTTTGAGTTTCGACCAATCCTGACTGAAAGCTATGATTCATGGTTTCAACCAACTGCCATGCACGGCGGTAGCTCATATTCATACTTTTTGCAGCTTGAGAAATTGAGCCTGTACGGCGAATTTCTTCCAATAACTCGGCCTTACCTGGCCCAAAGGCAATGTCTTGATTAAGAAGTATTCTGAGCTGTAATTTTAATTTGACGTCCTGCATACATTCACTCAAATAAAGACTGGTCATCAAAGCAGATGACCTAAAGAAAAACCTTTTACTTTTTATACAGCAAAATTTTGAATATCAAGTATATAAAACAAAACCATTACCGCGGCAAAAACTCGCTAAGGTCAAACCTGACTGCTTTGCCATATTAATCGCCATACTGGTTGGAGCTGAAATACACGCCAGCAAGGCGATATTCAGTTGAGCACACTTACGAATCAACTCATAACTGGCGCGGCTGGTCATCACGACAAAACCTTGATTTACATCATAATGATGTTCTGCAATATAACCCAATAGTTTATCTAAAGCATTGTGTCGGCCTACATCCTCAAATAAAGCCACTATTTCTCCCGCTTCAACCCACGCAGCCGCATGTGCACCGCCCGTCATTTGGGTGATTTTCTGTCGGGTATTGAGTTGAGCAATGGCTTGGGGAATTTGAGCCAACCATCCCTCACAAAGGGCTGTGGTAATTTGAGGTAAATCCAAATGAAGCTGCTGCAAGCTTTCAATTCCACAGAGCCCACAACCCGTGCGTCCAACCATCATCCGTCGATGTTGTTTGAGCGCCATAAAGGCCCGAGTAGAAATCGTCATTTCGACTTGGATCCCAAATTCCGTTTCGTATATGTCTAAAGAGTAAAGCTCTTTCAAACTCGTCAAAATACCTTCAGACAAGCTAAAACCTTTGGCAAAGACTTCAATATCTGCTGGCGTCGCCATCATTACCGCATGGGAAATCCCATTATAAACCAAGGCAATAGGGTGTTCTTGCACTACAAAATCAGATTGTTCAACAGCTCTATTTTCACTTAAACGCTGAATATCAACAGCTTCATACCCCAGAGAACTCAACTTAGACGCTCGAATATCCATAATAATTTTCCAATCTTCCCTAAACACTAAACCCTTCAATCATGAAAAAAATGACACCTCTAAATCAGGTGCCATTTCAGTATTGAATCACCTAGCCTGCTCGATTCACGATCTGATTGGCATCTTCAGGATCAACCGCTTGTGCCAAGTTGAAATGTTCAGGCGCTTGGCCTGCATGCAAAATCACAGGCACGCTTTTCGAAGCTGGTATTTTGGCGTATTTATCATGGCTACTAAGTGCAACCAATGGATTGGTCTCCGGATAATAGGCTGCAAGGCTACCCCGTGGAATGTTATACGGTACGATACGGAAGCTTTGAACCACACGTTTAACACCATCCGAATAAATACTTTCGATATCCACCCATTGATCTGCAACAAAACCAGCCGCAGCGATATCTTCTGCATTCATAAACAAGACACGGCGCTGACCAAATACCCCACGATAACGGTCATCGAGTCCATACAAGGTTGTGTTGTATTGGTCATGAGAGCGTGTGGTCATTAGGGTATAGACTTTGGCCCCTGTATATTGTTCAGCGTATTTATTCTCTTTATCGGCATACACTTCAGCCAACGGCGTAATTAAAAACTGTGCCTTGCCTGCAGGCGTATTCCATACATGCTGATTGGCTGGATGCTCTAAGTGAAAGCCACCCGGCTGATAGACACGTGCATTGAAATCATGGAATTCATCAAACACATCTTCAATCGAATCGCGAATACGGTCATAACTTTCTACATACCATTTCCACTTGATATCACTGTCTGGTAAGACGGCTGCCGCCATACGCGCCACAATGTCAGGCTCTGAAAGTAGATTCTTAGAAGCAGGCTCATTACGCCCTGCTGAAAGATGTACATTACTCATGGAATCTTCAACACTGACTGCCTGCGGCCCATGCTGTTGCATATCAACTTCGGTACGGCCCAAACAGGGTAAAAGTAATGCCTCTTTACCACAAACCAAATGGCTACGATTCAGCTTGGTTGCAATCTGTACTGTTAAATCACAACGACGTAAGCCTTCTTGTGTATACGGTGTATCTGGAGTGGCAACAGCAAAGTTACCACCTAAACCAATAAAAACTTTTACATCACCTTCATACATCGCCTTAATGGTATCCACCACGCCAAAACCATGTTCACGTGGCGACTTAATGCCGAATACTCGGTCCAGACTATCCAGCAATTTTGGGCTTGGTCGTTCATTGATCCCCATAGTTCGGTCGCCTTGCACATTACTGTGCCCACGAATCGGAGCTAAACCTGCCCCTGGACGACCAATATGCCCTCTTGCCAACATTAAGTTCGCGAGCATATGTACATTCGCAGTCCCGTGTCGATGCTGTGTAATCCCCATACCCCAACAGAAAATGGCCGTTTTGGCATCCAAATACATTTTAGCTAAAGATTCTAAATGCTCAGGGCTAAGTCCCGTATGTGCATGAATATCGGACCATGCAGTACGATCTATTTCTTCCATCATGGCATCGAAACCGACCGTATTCATTTCGATAAAAGATCGGTCAAAAACGCTCTTTTTCCCAGCTGCCAGTGCTTGAATGTCCCATTCACGTAAATGTTTCAGCATCCCAAACATGAGCGCATAATCGCCACCCACGTTGGGTTGGAAATAATAACGACTAATAGGTGTACTGCCATTGGTCATCATCTCAACAGCTGCTTGCGGATCTTGGAAGCGCTCCAATCCACGCTCTTTGAGTGGATTAATGGCAACGATATTGCCACCACGCCGTGAAACTTCACGTAAAGTCCCCAACATCCGCGGATGGTTGGTGCCCGGATTATGCCCAAAACTGAAAATCTCATCGGCGATATCAAAATCTTCTAAAGTCACCGTTCCCTTACCCAAACCAATTGAGTCACGTAAGCCAACACTGGTGGTCTCATGGCACATATTGGAACAGTCTGGGAAGTTATTGGTACCAAAAGCACGGACAAAGAGTTGATATAGAAATGCCGCTTCATTACTTGCACGACCCGAAGTATAAAATGCTGCTTGATCTGGATGATCCAAGGCATGTAAATGTTTTGCAATTAAGGCAAAAGCATCGTCCCACGAGATAGGCACATATTTATCGGTCGCGCTGTCATAGCGCATTGGGTCAGTTAGACGACCTGAATCTTCAAGCAAGAAATCACTTTGTTTAGACAGCCAACTGACCGTATGGGTCGCAAAAAATTCAGGTGTAACACGTTTTGAAGTGGCTTCAAAGGCAACGGCTTTTGCACCGTTTTCACAAAAGTTAAAGGCATGTGCATCTTTCTTTTCAGGCCATGCACATCCTGGGCAGTCAAAACCCGTGGGTTGGTTAATATTGAGAAGCGTAATCGCACCTTTTTTGAAAACTTCCTGTCTTTTCAAGTTTCTTGCAACACTTAATAATGCGCCCCAACCACCCGCAGGATTGTTATAAGGCTCTATTCGTGCATAGCTGGTTTCTTCATCGTCATGCTTTTTATCTTCAGTGTTTTCCATCTCACCGCCCTCAATATTTATCTTCGGTAAAAAGTTCTGCAATGATCAATTCACTGTTCGCTTTGCTCATTCTTGCAAGCGATTTGGATTGCTCATCCCTTTTTTATTGCTCTTTTCTTATTCATCATGTCTACGTTTCTTGGCAAAATTCCAAAAACACTTCTGATCAAAAATATCACCCTTTTGATATGCAATTTCAATAGATGAATTATTACAAAAGGCAAAGACTTGATGGATCGTGTTCGAGGAACACCAACTCATTTTTTGAAAATGAATGAACTAAGCGACTTCAATACTCCCTTTGATCTTTAAAATAAAACATTTCATACTCTCGTTTATAAAAACTAAATCGTATGTAAATACGAGGTGGAGCGACTATGGACGGTTCGATGACTACACGCTTAGAACATAGGTCAGCACAACTGATCGATCAATTTGGCCGTCATAAACATAAACTCCGAATCTCACTGACAGATCGTTGTAACTTTCGTTGTAGTTATTGCATGCCCGATAGGCCGGAATGGTTGGCCAAAAAAGACATCTTAAGCTTTGAAGAGCTTTTAACCTTTTGTGAAATGATGGTCAGTTAGGCATTCGGCACATTCGCTTAACAGGTGGAGAGCCTTTGATGCGTCAAGGCGTAGTCAATTTTATTGATGCTTTGAATCGGCTCAAGCCACACGGTTTAGAACGTATTTCCATGACCAGTAATGCGTTCTATTTAAACAAGTATGCACGAGCACTAAAAGAAACAGGACTAGATGATCTTAATATCAGCCTCGATAGCATTCATGCAGACACGTTTATGAACATGACTAAACGTCCGATAGCACCAGTGCTCGAAGGCATCGCAGCAGCTCAACAAGCCAATCTGCCGATAAAATTGAACTGTGTTTTAGTCGCAGGACAAAATGATCATGAAGTGCTTGAACTGACTCAATGGGCTTATCAACAGAAGATCGCATTACGCTTTATTGAATATATGCCCTTAGATCAACCTGAGCACTGGCAGCCTCAAAAAGTCATCACTGAAGATGACATTATCCAAACTCTTAAGCCTCATTTTCAGATTCAGAAACAAGCCAGACAACATGACCCTGCAACCATTTATCTGCTTAATGATCAGTACACATTAGGCATTATTTCCACCATCAGCAAACCATTCTGTCAAAGCTGTAACCGTTTACGTATCACTGCAACGGGAGAGCTTTTTACCTGTTTATTTGCCAATAAGGGAACACCGCTGCGTCATTTACTTCAACAAAAAGATCCCGCTTTATTACAAGCCCAGATTCTGAACGCGGTATGGCATAAAAAAGCAGGGTTTATTGAACATCAGCACGCCCCAACGCGCAAAATCAGTATGCATGCCATAGGGGGTTAATTCACGGGTTAATTTTGAGTTTGTCAGTCATTCGACTGTATCCGCTTTTATTTTTGTGTTATCTAAATACGTCATAAACTTTTTCTCTTGATCGAACAGTTTCACGTTAAATCAACACTTCAATGTTTCGGAATACTTTATGAAAAACGTTGGCATGAAGCCAGAAAGCTATCGCGTTGCAACTGCAAGCTCCGAACTGCTTGCCCCTGCACATTGTTTACAACTTCTTGCCGACGGCAATACCGAAAAAGGTGATGCTCTCAAAACAGCCCGCATTGCTGGGATTTTAGCCGCAAAACGCACCGATGAACTGATTCCGCTGTGCCATCCGCTACCTATTTATCGTGCCGATGTCGATTTTGAACTACTTGTCGACCGTGTGATTATTCGTGCAACCGTTGAAACGATTGGGCCAACAGGTGTAGAAATGGAAGCGTTGACCGCTGCCAGTATTGCGGCTCTCACCATTTACGACATGCTCAAACCCCATTGCGAACCGCATGAGTTGATCATTCAGCAATGTAAACTCGATCTGAAAAAAGGCGGAAAATCACACTTTAAACGTCATTTGCGTCAGCCTGTTTCTGCGGCAGTATTGGTTCTATCAGATACCGTTGCCGCAGGGCGTAAACCAGATACTGCTGGCCGCTCCGTCGTCGAGACCTTAACCGAAGCTGGTTTTGATCCAATTCACTATCAAATTTTACCTGACGAAGCCGATCAGTTAAAAGCATTGGTCTTAGAGCTCACTCAATCTTATGCTTGCATTATTACTGTAGGCGGAACAGGCATCGGCAAGCGTGACATTACAGTAGACACACTTGAGCCTTTACTTGAACGTGAACTCAATGGCCTGATGGAAGCCGCACGTGCTTTCGGACAAAAACGTACCCCTTATGCTGCTATGTCACGTGGCGTTGCAGGTTTTATCGACCGTTCATTGGTGATTACCCTTCCGGGCAGCCGTGGTGGTGCAAGTGAATCTATGGCAGCCATTTTACCGGCTTTGGTTCATATTTTTGATGTCTGCCGTGATCTACCGCATCCGGGAGGTTATGAATGAGTTGCTCTGGCGTTGGTTTAATTACACTCGATCAAGCTCTTGAACACTATAGCGCCGTCCAAACATTGCCTGTCATTACTTTGCCTTTAGTACAGGCGCATCAACATGTTTTAGGGGCAGATGTTGCATCAACAGTTGCCTTGCCTCTATTTACCCAAAGTGCAGTTGATGGCTATGCGCTGCGCTCTGAAGACTTGCAAGCTGGAATTACCAGCTTTGAATTAGTTGGTGAAATTCGTGCAGGTATTGAAGAACATATTGAGATTCAAACAGGACAAACCGTTCGTATTTTTACTGGGGGCAAACTGCCAAACTCAGCAGATACTGTGGCTCGACAGGAAATTATTACGCGTGGCCATAAACAAGCGACTCTAACTCAAGCTTTGGACAAAGGCGCAGACATTCGTTATCAAGGTGAGGAGTTATCCATCGGGACAACACTTGCGCAACAAGGCCAGCATTTAGGCAGCGGTTTAATTGCGGCACTCAGTATGGCGGGTGTTCAGCATGTCGAGGTTTATCGCCAACCTAAAATTGCAGTGCTTATTACTGGTGATGAAGTCAGTACACAACTGGACAATCAATCTAAAGTATTCGATGCCAATGCCCCAATGATCCTTACTTGGCTTAAAGAACACGGTTTTGCTAAAGTTCATTTAGAGCATGTGATTGATGATGAGAAGTTACTCACACAAGCGCTCTCGAATGCCATGAATCATTATGATGTAGTTATTACTACAGGCGGTGTTTCGGTTGGAGATTATGACTTGATTCGACCTGTTTCAATGGCTTTAGGTGCAACAGAGATTTTCTGGCAAGTTGCACAAAAACCGGGTAAACCACTGTATTTTGCTGAATATCAAACAGACCATCATCATTGTTATTTGATTGGTTTGCCTGGGAACCCTGCTGCTGTGCTCACCTGTCTTGCTGTACATGTATCGACATTATTGGCGGCTTTACAGGGGGTTACGTGTCCTGCACCCGCGTGGAAAAAAGCTCGCTTCAACGACAGCATTAAACAAGACAGCCGTGAGCAACTGGTTCGCATGGTATTAGACGTCAACGAATTTGGACAATTAACCGTTTCCAAACTCGGCAAACAACAATCCCACATGCTCAGTAATTTAAATCGAGCCAATAGTATAGTTCGAATCCCTGCTCGATCTGATGCCCCTGTAACATTGGACTATGTCGATTTCATCTCGATCTAAGAACATAGATTGGATAGTGATATCAACCAAATACTTTTTTGCACACGGTCTAAGGCTTGGACAGCTTTGTCTTAGACCGTACATCTCAATATTGAACGATCATTATTGATATCCTTACACACGGATGTTAGGTCAAGATCATGCAAAACTACCCAGCAACAGCACTGGTGATTTTAGCGGGTGGGAAAGCCACACGAATGAATGGAGTCAATAAGCTTTTGCAAAGATTTGACCATGAAATCCAGTTGTTAAAAATATATTCAGCTTTTGATGGAAAAGTTCAGGACATATGGATCAATAGTCATCGCGATTATGCACAATATAGTGAGTTGATTCCTGATATTCGCTGTTTCAAAGATAATAGCGCTGGTTTTTTAGGGCCTTTAATCGGTATACAAACGGCATGGTCATATGTGCAGGCTGATTATATTTTATTTATCCCGTGCGATATTACCAACATTCCACAGGATATATTGCCGCGCCTACATCACACATTAGAACAACATCCTCGCTCTTCTGTTGTCTACCTGAATATCAATGGACAAGCGCTCTACCCTTTTTGTTTGTTAAAACGCAGTAGCCTAGAAACCTTAAATAAACATTTGCACCAACAACAGTTCAGCTTAAAACACTGTTTCAACGATCTGTCGCCACAAACTTTAGATATTCAAAATGCACATTTGACTTACCACAGCCTCAATTCATTTGAAGAAGTGCACGATTACCAAAATTCATTAGACTCTTAGTCCAGTCATATCATTCAAACCGTTCTGTCATAGATAGAAATAGCCACATCTATAAGAAAAATAGTGTTTTATTTGTCTGTACAAACTGACTTTTCCATTTTGATGATCAAATTAAATAATGCTAAAGTGAATTAATAAATATTCAATAAACTGAAGACAACAAACTATTTTTAAACCCGTTTTGACAGAGGCAACATGCAGGACATTCATATCAAAATCGAGGCTTATGGTGCAATTGAAAAGCATCTTCCTGTCGAACTTAGCCTGAGTTGTGTGCCGAACAGTTTAATTGCTGATGTACTTGATCAAATAAAAATACGTTATCCATCTGCTTCTGACCTGCTGGAACGCTGTGTTTGTGCGATTGGTGAAGATATTGTGGCGCGTCAAAGTCGATTAGTACAAGATAGCACCTTGGTATTACTTTCACCCGTTGCCGGAGGCTAAGATGTTAGAGTTTGCTCGTATTCAAGATACTGCTCTCAATTTAGAGGATTTTGACGGCATTCAAGCATTTCCTGAATGCGGCGGAACAGGTATTTTTATTGGTACGGTTCGAAACCATCATGAAGGACGCACGGTTCAGGCACTGAAATATACATCTTATGCACCTGTTGCCGAAAAGATGATAAGAACGATTGAACAAGAGATACAAGAAAAATATGCGCTTCGCTATGTTCGGGTTGTACATCGGATTGGTACATTAGACATTGGTGATAAAGCTATTATTGCCATTGCGTATGCTCCACATCGCTGAGAAGCATTTCAGGCCTGTGAAGAAGCGGTTGAGCGTGTTAAACATGAAGTGCCAGTTTGGAAAGAAGAGTTTTATACCGATGGAAGCAGCCAATATGTTGCAGGCTGCTGTATTCGCCAAGACTATGATGAAAAGCATGAACAACACCATCATCACTAGAAATACTTGCATCCATTGATGCTAAAAAGCAATGAAACTCTTTAAACGAAAATAATGGGAAATCATCTATCGCAATCTTCAAGTTTAGTTTTCCCAGTCAGTCCAAAGCCCTCTTCTACTTTGGGCTTTGAACTCGGATGGCGTTATTACGGCTTGATATTATGAAGCACTTTTTGATTTATAGCCGACGAGCATCTTTTCTTTCAACTTTTCAATATCTTCATCCGATAAGCCCAAACCTTCTGTCGCATACTTATCAATACTGCCATACACTTTGATGACTTCATCGAATTGTGCTTTAAAGAATTCTTCACGCACATCAAGAACTGGTCGATATATATTAGCGGCTGCTTCACCTTGGGTGTTGACCATATATTGATACGTCGCATTGACACGGTCTGCGGTATACGCATTTGTTAAAAGATAATCTTGTAAGACATCGTCATACTTCATACCGACCAATAACTGAATCACAGCGGTAACCCATCCCGTACGATCCTTGCCTGCTGTGCAATGATAAAGCTGAACACCATCTGTATAAATTAAACTATTAATCACTACTCCGAAACGTAATTGAGTGCCTTTATCATGCGCAGCCATATTCGCCATTGAGCTATTAAAAAAATTGATCATATCTTCAGCTGTAGCAATTCCTTTCGGTACATCACTCTCTTTTGAACCAGCAATATTTACCATCATAATATTAGTATCGGGACTTAAAATATCTGGGCTTTTTTCTCTTTCAGAATTGGTTCTCAGATCATAGACGGTCTTAATTTCCAATGTTTTAAAGGTTTCTAAGTCTGTTTCATTTAATGGCAAATAGTTCGATCGATAAATCACGCCTCGTCTTAATTTCAAACCATCAGCGTTAACATAATTGCTTGAAATGCTATTTCCTGCAATATCACGAAAGTTGTCTGCTGTTTCAATTGTAGGTGTATCTGCCAAATATAAACTCGGATCATCCGTAGTATTTGCCGGATTATCAACGACGGTGTTATTAGCATTGTTTGATGAGTTTGAATAACGACTTTCCTCACCACATCCTGTAAGGATAAGCGTTCCTACAAGTAATGGGATAAATAAACTTTTTTTAAGACAAGAAACTAAAAGGCTTTGTTTAGTACTGACGTCCATGGTCTTTTACACATCTGATTTACGGAAGTCGTATTATTGTTAGAGCACATTACATTTACATGAATAATCAAGAATAAAACATAAGCCAATATATTAATTTTTATAGTATTTATCTCAAAATAAAATCACATTAGTGACATAAATCACAATTTAATACACATCAACCCGCGTAAGTGACTGGATGGAATACTTTAATCATTTTGTCATTTTTTATGATAATCAAATGCTGCGCCGAACACGATTTGTTATAGCTAGACCAGTACTAAGCACATTGTCTTATCAGTTCATGTAATTGCATCAATCGATACTAAAATTTTGCCCATATCTAAAAATACACGGGCTTCCATATGCTAACGCATGCACTAAATTTTTAATATTTTGCCTTGGAAAATAAAATTTTCTAAGCTTTAAGCGTACAAAAACTGATTCAAACCAATTACTTGTTCTATATAAATTCGATCAATTTACGTCATATACGGTAACAGAGTCGCCATGATTAGTTACAACACTTAGATTTATTGCAAATAGCTAGTGTCGTCATAGAGCAACAATAAACATTTAAATTGTTGCAAGAAATATAACGAAGGTAGCTTTGAGTGAAATGAAAATAGAGCTTAAAACTGTATTTTTAATATAGCTTCAGAAAGGAAAATAAAAAAAATGGTGCGCTCAGCGGGACTCGAACCCAAGATAATTTTATTGTTTTGATCATATAATTTAGTGACTTAGCAAACAGCACCCCTTGAAATTCGCTTAATATGGGAATGGAATGCATAGAATCACGCTTTCTCGCATATTTTGGCCAGGGGATTTAAAGCTGGTCTTTTAAGGAAAACTGGCTAATTAGACCTATAAGTTGGTATGGAGTAATAAAGTAAGGAACAAAAAAAAGTGCCTAGAGAATTAGGCACTTAGATAATTAACTGAATGTAATAAATAGAGTAATAATAAAGTAATTTAAATTACTGGTTAATGTAATTATTGATCTTGGTTAGATAGTCTGGGATGTCCTCTGCAATCAGTTTTCCATAATGTTTATAAATCATTGAAGTATCACTATGGCCAAGCTGGTCTGCGATCCACTCCGGTGGCACTTGGCCAGATGACAATAACTGGCTTGCAAAGGTATGTCTGCCCTGGTTAATTCCACGGTATCTAACATTTGCTTTCTTTAAATGCCTTCTCCAGATGTATCGCAGTTCGTAATAGTTAAATGGTCGGTCATACTCTTTATTAATCCATACAAAATGCAGCCGTTCCTGTTTATAGGTTCGATTATCACGTTGCAATACATTCACCACCTGGCTGTAGCGATTACCAGTAACTGAACCGTACCGGGTTTGTCGGAGATTTTTTTATTTAAGTTAGGCCACCTGACCTAACGGGTTAATCTTATCATAGTACATTGCTTCAAACTCAAAAGGCGATACATAACCCAGTGCACTGTGTACACGCTTTTTATTGAACCAATATACCCAGTTTAGTGTCGCAAGTTGTACATCTGCTAAACCTTGCCAATCTGCTTTTAAATATTCAATCACCTCTGTTTTGTATAAGCCATTCACCGTTTCAGCCAGAGCATTATCGTATGAATCACCAGTTGTACCGACTGATGCTCGTAAATTTGCAGCTTCTAAACGATTGGTATAGCGAATAGAAAGATATTGAACACCTCTATCTGAATGATGAATCACATTCTTAGGCATACCTCGATCGTGCAATGCTTGCTCCAATGCATCGAGCACCATATCTGTATTCATCCGTGTAGATACTTTCCATCCAACAATTGCTCGTGAGAACACATCAATAACAAATGCGGTATATACCCAGCCTGAATGAGTTTGAATATACGTAAAGTCACCCACCCATAGTTGGTTTGGATGATCAGCATTAAAATTACGTTTCACTAAATCATCTGCCCGTTTTTGGTCATCTCGGTTACGAGTAGTTTGTTTATTCTTACCACGCCAAACACCTTGTATACCTAGCTTTTGCATCAATCGAGCAACTGTACAGCGTGCAATAATATAGCCTTCACGTTTTAATTTTTGCCAGACTTTACGTACACCATATCGACCTGAACTTTCCTTCCAAATTCGTTTAATTTGTTCAGCATGATGCAAGTCATGTAAATCTCGTTTCGCTCGATGTTCTGGATTGTCCGCGAGATCTAAAGTCCGGTAATAGGTTGAAGGTGCGATAGGTAAAATTCTACAAATCGCTTCAACACCATATCGATCTTTATTGTTATGGATAAAATCCACCATTATTTGTGTGGGCGGTCGAGCTCCGCCTGGGCGAAAAAAGCGGCTGCTTTGCGTAGAATTTCATTGGCACGTTTTAATTCTTTAATTTCACGTTCCATTTGCTTCATTTTTTCTTGGTCAGATATCTGTTGTACTTTGGCAGGATTTAGTTGATCCAGATGCTTTAAATACCAAACACGCAATGTTTCAGGAGTACAACCGATTTTAGGAGCAATAGCTGTGATTGCTGCCCAAGTAGAAGGATAATCTTTTTCAGATTCAATTAGTAATTGAACCGCTCTTTCTCTGATTTCAGGGGTATATTTTAATTTTGTCATCGGGATAGTTTCTCAGAATATTGACTCTCCGACAAACCCGGTACGGTTCAAACTGTATATTCTTTGCGTAAAGCCTGAATGGCTGGCTGTAATAGCTTAATTTCGCGCTTTCTGCGTCGATTCTTGGTGACCTTATACAATCCTTTCACGTGGTTCCGATTAATCTGAATTGTGCCCTTTTCGAGATCTATATCTTCCCAGGCAATGGCTATCTGTTCTGAAATAGAAAGACCGGTCCAGAATACACATGGCAGTAAATTTTGAATATCTGAGGAAGATATTGTGGCCAGAATGATAGATATTTCTGTTTTGGTAAATGGATCCGGTTCAAGGTTGTCCAACTGCTTAATGACAATCGTTTCAAATGGGTTATAAGGGATTTTGTTTTCCTGTCTCCAAAGGTCGTGAATGGATGCCAGCCGTGTAACGACCTCACGAATGGTTTTGGGTGCAAGATATTCTTTTAATTCATTAATCCATTTTTTAACAGCAGCTGTGTCGATGTCTTTAGGATGAGTTTTCCCCCAGCGTGGTGTGACGTGTTTTTTGATGTGGCTGTAATAACCATCGAAAGTACTGGGTGCAACTTCCCAGCGGATCATTTCTTTGTATTGGGTGATGTAGTAGGACATTTGGTTCTTTTTCAAATGTTTTGACTGGGGGAAATGTTTAGCCATGTTAAATTGGTCGAGTTCAATTTCCAGTTTAATCAGACCCGCCAGTTTCTTGGCTTTTTCTGCATTTTCTGGGGTAAATGGCCAGTCCAAAGTTTCTTTTATAGGTGGTTCTGTGGAGATGGGTTTCATCCAAATCCGCATGCTTTTACCACGGATCTCAAGTCCTGCAGACATAGTGATACCTATATTTTGATATTTAGAAGTATTGAGGAATATTGTAGAGAACTGCACCCCCGAGCGGAGGTGCATTAGAGGCGCATAATTAGATAAAAGGAAGGTCTTCAGGTTTATGTGGTTTCGTTAAATCTATATTTAAAGCAATATTTCTGACTCCTGAATTTTGTTCAGCTACAGAAGCTAGACGAATCATTGCCGCGATACAACCACGCGAACCCTTATTAAAAGTTACCCATCCATCTTCGATGCTTGTGATGGTTTCGACTATGTCTGGCATGAAATCATCAATGTAAACCACTTGTTGACCGGCGTGAAAATCACTCATGCTTGCTCTCCAAGCATCAAAATTAGGAAAGTCATCAAACAAGAAAAGACCAGATTCAAAAACAAGGCATTTTTAAAATTAAAGCTCATGAGGTTTGCTTCTGCTCATAATTACTTAAAGCATCTGTACAGGCTTCTTCTGGTGTTGAGCCTTGTCCTCGCAATAAAACTTTTCGGTTCAGATCTTGTTCCCGGGAATTGTTGCAGATCCAAATCATCCATTCTGTGTAACGTGTATAAGCCAACTCAAAGTAGCAGTAATGATTGGTTTGAAGCATTTCTGCATGAATGGCCATAACTTTAGACAAATTCGTTTGCTCAGACATGATCAATCTCCTAAAACGGCAGTACTTGGGATATGGGCCAATACAGAAAGCTGACGGATTACCTAGCGTTTACGGTGTTCAATTTCATATGTCGAAAGCGATTCCATGTTTTCAAACGTTGGGATTCTTTTGCGATTGACATGGCAGAGCACTTTTTTCATTTTGAAAAAGTTTGGATGGATCTGATCCGGTGAAAGTACTGCATTCGAAACAGAAGTTTCAGGTTGAGCATTTTGTAGGTTAGAATCGTGTTGCATTGGTTCGTTCTCCGACGAGGTGGTGTTAAGCACAGCTTTGAGTTGGCGCTCTAGGCTGTGCGACTTAAAAAATTAATCTTTGTTTGAGATTGGTTTTTCAAAAATCCAGCAGCGTTTGGTTGAGCTGGTAATTTTGCTTTGAATGGCTTTATTGGCTTCAATAAAGCGGTAGTGGAAGCTGTGTCGTAGGGCATTTTGAAGTTCATTTACGTCTGGTAATGAATAGCGATAATCCGCTGCGACCTTGTACAAATGAGCAAAATTGATGGCGAATAAATCCGATTTTGCCGAGTGATTGACCACACTTTCTGCATGCTGCGGATTTGTAATGGCATCTTCCATTTCTTCCACAGTGTTCCAAAAGTTCTGAACAATGACTGAATCAGATTTAAGGATCTTGTCGCGGTTTTGAGCCATTGCCAGTAATTCGGCATGTACCTGTTTCTGGATCTGCTCCGGGACTTCAATAATGTGCTGACACATTGCATCGAATAGCGCCATAAGCTGGGCATGGTTATGAACCACACGTGAACTTTGGATGTTGTGCTGTTCCTGATGCAAAAATACATCGTGCTTTTGCAGACTAAGGTTGTAGGTTTCCAGTACTGCTTTTTCTTTGTTTAAACACTGCAAAATAAACTGACTGACATTTTCATGTTCGTATTTTGAAAGTCTGCGTGATGCATAAAGGCTGTTTTTAGTCAGTTGATCCTTAACAAATCCCACATGAACAATACGTCCCATGATGGCTTCAGATGCTAGAACCGGTGCATTTTGACTGATGACCAAAGTTCCCATAAATGGAGGTTCATAAGTTTCATTCCCGCCATTTTTTACGCCTTGCGCACCCAGTGAACCACCGTCATACAAGGTTTTGCACATATCCCAGTTAAACTGTTTAGAGGCGCTTTCCCCTTGACGATCTGACTCAATCAAAATGACTGGCAAGTTTGAAACCTGTCTAAAAGTACGTGTTAAGCCGGCTTTTGATGTTTTGGTTGGATCGACCCCTTCATAATTGATACGACCAAACAATTTCCATAAAAACTGCAGTAATGTTGATTTACCGGTACCTGGTTCTCCGACAATTTCTACAAAGGGGAAAGATTTATGTGTTTTACGAATCTGCTGTGCATACAGGCTGCCGAAAAATGTCGTCAGCGCAATGAGTCCTTTAATTCCGTAGGCTTCAATTAAGTCCTTGGTCCATGCATTTTGGTATTCAGCCTGATTTGCATTGATATCTAGGGTAAATGGTGCACGACTTTTTAAATTGATGTTTTTAGGTAATTCAAAATAGTCTTCATTGTTCATTTTGAACTGTTTGCCATTTTGGTATGCCAGTTCACCCAAAACATAGGTTTTCAGTTCGTTGTGATAGCCCACATAGTTAATGAGCTGGACACGTTTAATGTCCTCAATCCATTTTTCCAATAAACGGTCGAGCTGTGTACCACTACCTGTGTAAACTACACCCGGTGCAACCGCCAGCAAGCGTTTTTTAAACTCTGATGCTGCAGCAAGCTGTGAACCGGTGAAGGTGTTTTTTACAGAGTTCTGATTGCGTGGAAAGTCGATATTGAAGTAATACCAAGCTTCGTCGGTTTCATCACTGTACTGGTAATACAAAGCTGTCGGTTTACAGTTCACGATTTTGGTGACGTTGGCTGCTGCATGCAGTGCTTTGTCACGACGATCTGCCTGTTCCTTTTCTTTTTCTTCTTCCAGCCAGTCTTCATTGTCGCCTTCAAAATCGATATCTTTTAAGTACTGGTCGTACTTGTCATTATCTAATTTGAACCAATAAACCTGATTGTTAAAATCGAAAGGAAAGGTTTTATTGCCACTGCGCTTGTAGATAAGTATTGCTTTATCCACAGGTTTTTCGGCTATAAGCAAGGCACCATAGTACTTATAGGTTTCAAGGTCGGAAAATTTTAGGCGATCCTGTTTATAAAGATCATTCCAGTCTGTTTTACGTCCTGAAGATGGGGGCAGTGCAGCTTCACATTCAAAACCGTCAGCAATTGCCCTTTCGATATTTTTAAAAATACCGTCGTGCCCTGCCTTGTCGTTGTCAAAGGCCCAAACGAGTTTTGGTAAAGGCAAATTACGTTCAGCACATTTCTGTGCAATGTGATTTAAAAATATGAAAGGGTAATAACCTGAACCTGCTGATAAACAGCTAAAACTGGTAATCCCTGATAGCCATAAGGCAATCGAGTCGAATATACCTTCGGTAATCCAGATTTCTTTAGATTCGATGTAGTTGGTATTTGGTGTAAGCCAAGAATGCCCTTGTGACTTCCAGCCTTTTTGGTAGGTGGTTTTAGGCAATACACCCTGTTCATCCAGAATGCGTTGCCACCAGCCATGGTTACCTTCTTCATCTTTAATAGAGAAACGTAAAGTGATGGATCCAATCTGTGTGTCGTAGTCTTTATAATATTCCTGAGAATAAAGCCCCTTCAGCTTATCGATTGGTAAACCACGGCCTTCAACTAAATATGCATCCACCGTTTTTGTTGGATTTTCTGCAGTTGGGGTGAAACGTTTTTCCCATTTTTCAAATAGGTCTGGATAAAGGTCACGAATATAAGTTGTTTCGCCACATTTGTTGTTACGTGGGCAATGAATCACCCAAGGTGATTCAAGGCTGGTCCATGCTTCTTTTTGAGAACAGGTTGGGCATTTGCCTAAACGCAACTTATCGCCACGTTCTTTAAATTCAAACTCTTGTTTTAAACGATCGACCACTAGAGTCTGAGTTTCTGGGAACATCATTTACATAAACTTCCTAAAACAAATGCCGTTTACTTTTCAGTTCTTGCCCCGCCAGTTTTGCAAGCATTTCCTGAATGCGCTGTCGGGCCAAGAATTCAATTGTTTCTTCAATACTTTCTAAGCCAAGTAAGGCTTGTACTTCCTGTACGATTTGTTTCTCTTGATCTGTAAGAGAAATATCCTGATTCGGCATAGTTCAGCTCCGTGAAAGGTGATCTGATGCGCCTTGTTTTAGATAAGTTTCTAAATTAAATTCTTCGCGAGTATCTTCAGCGATCAGTGTGGTTAGGGCTTGTTTCATAATCATTTGTCTAAGAATGACGCCCACATTGATGCCTGTTAAATTGGATACAGCAATAAATAAATCGGCTTCGCTGTCTGTTAAGTTGACGTTGTAACGGTTATCGCGTTTTTGTTTTTTAATGTTCATCGAATTTAGTCCTCTTTTTTTGCATTTAAACAGTTGGTGTGGTTTTTGCCCTGAAAATAAAATTTGGCGATAATGCTGGATTGGCTGAGTTGGGTTTTTTCGGCAAGCTGCTCAATATTTTTTGCTTCCTGTTTGGGAAGATAGACAACAAAACGGACTCTGCCGCCTTCTAATTTTTTAGAACGGCTTCCAGTAGTAGGTGAAATTGATGTGCTCATACAGTATCCTTAGAACATAGTGGTATGCTATAGCCCACTATAGCATAAATATTTAGTCTTACAATATTTAACGGTGAAATATATGTCCGAAAACTATGACGAGCTGTCAGCCGTTATTTCTGATCGTTTTAAATCGGAACTTGAAAAGAATAAATTTCGTGCAAAATCACTAAGTCGAGATATTGGCGCGCATGAAAATACGCTGGGGAATTATGTTCGAAATGGAAAAGTGCCAGACCAATGGGTGTATTTGGCTAAATTGCATGAGCAAGGTATAGATATTCGTTATGTGTTGCTTGGGATTGACCCAGATTTTAGTGGCCTTACCAGTGAAGAAAGTGTCTTACTCAAAGCGTATAGACAATTGAGTCCTGAAGCACAGAGTGCACTCCTCGGTTTAAGTAAGGTTTATGCAAAAGAATCCGAAAAATGATGACCTTTCGGACACAAAAAAGCCCACATTACATTGTGGGCTTTTTTTGATTAATCCTCTAATTTTTGCTGAACAATAAGTAACTTTTGTTCGATATCCATGAGTTTATACATGAGGTCATTGTTGTTATAAATGACATCTTTTTCTCCATTTGATGCTTCTAAAGAATTTCTCCAAAGACGGATTGATGCTAACGCCATATCTAAATTTAACTCTGCGTCATGATCTAAAGGTTTCATATCTACACCTGTGGCAATTTGATTTAATTGAAATTGCCAAACACGGACTTCCGAGTTGTTCCAGATGGGGCTTGTTACGATATGTTCTCCCTTAAACTTAGGATAAATAAGATCATTTAGCGACTGTTTCAGGATATCAACATCTATATTTTTAGTTGAATGTTCACTTTTTGACAGTTCTGCAATTAAGTCATTTACCTGGTCTGGACATACCGATAAATGTCCTTTAGCCGTGTCATGATTAAATGAAAACTGCGCTGAAACACACTGGTCGATTAACTCAAAAAGTTTTTCACACAGAAGTTGGCTTTTAGGGTTGGTTGCCTGAACACGCGGTGCAATAGGTACGTATGGAATAATGTTGTCGTTAATATTCATGATTTAGCCCACCATAAAAAGAATAGGTGAGATCAGCAGTACTGCGCAGAAAAACGTGAAGGTTTGAAAGATGTTGATGCGAAGTTTTGAATGTTTTTGCTTTTTTTGACGTTGGAGATAGGCGTCTAGGTCGTAGATTGGAGTGTGCTCGCGAACTTGAGCAAAATTTGAATGTGCACGGGCTTGAATCTGTCTTTTCATGACTAGAATTCCTTTGAGTAAGTTTTAACAAAACCTACCGCCATTCTTTCCACGGAATGGTGGCAGACCGACAGGGGTGGAAATACCGTACTCAAAGAAACGGCCAGCGCGAAGCTGCCCTGCCGATCTACCATAGAGAAGTCTATATTAGATCAGACATTTTTTTAAGCAAAAAAAAGCCGCATAGAGCGGTATTCATTTGCCCTTTGAGTATGTTTAACAGGTTTCCACGCCTGTACGCAGATTTTGCTGCGTAAATCTATATTGCCGATAGTGTGCTGTTATGTCAAGATACCGTCACTTTATTTTTATAAGTTTTTGTTTTTGGGGTGATTTATGATTGAAAAAAAAATGGGAATGGAGACTCATTATAAAATCGATAATGTTTATAATTTCATTACGGAATTGAAATATCTTACTGAAAATATTAACAATCACTATAATCACCTAACAGTTAAACAAGATAATTTTAATGAAAAATTAAAAGATTCTAGAATAAATATTTTAAGTAAAAATATAGATAAAATTATTAAACAAAAATTTGAAACTTGTTTATCTCTCATCAACTCAACATTATATAGTTTAAATAATATTACAGCTGATGAAATGGATCTGATTAATAATGACGAAGAATTAAACAGAATAAAATCTGTAAATTTCATCGAAATAATAAGTAGCATCGATTCAAAAACGGCTTTAGCAATAGATAAAATTAATGAAATCTTATCTGAATCAGAAAATGAATTACAAATATTAGAAAATGATTTAAATGAACTGAATTTAATTAAAGAAAAAATTACTGATATTATAAAAAACTACACTGAATTTTTATCCAATTTATATAACACTGCAAACAATAAAATTTTATTAAATTCGCAATCTTTTAACAATTACTATTTAAAAAAATTTGAACAAGACACTTCACTCATCCTAAAGAAATATCAAAATTCAGTTTCAAATATTACTGAAAAGTATGAAAATCAGTTTCAAAACTTTATTTTAGATCAAGATAAAGCTATTAAAAGTACTAACTTATTATCAAAAAGTGTCAATGATGGATTAAAAAATTTAGCAGAATTAAATGAGCGTACACAAAATATTGAATTAGAGTTTTCTAAAATCCTCGGAACTGAAACTGAAAAAGTTAAAAATGATTTAAATAGTTCTAGAACCGAACTAATGAAAGTTATTGATGACGTTAAAGTAGAGGCATCTACGAAATTAAATACGGTAAATATCGAGGCAAATACAAAGTTAAATTCAATAAATACTGCACATACTGACTTTATTAATTTAGTGGAAAAAGCAGGAATCTATGAATTAACTCAAAACTATAAAACTAAAGCCGACGAAGAAAAGAAAGATTACAAACTCAATATGTGGCTTACCATTGGAGCCATAGCTCTTGCTATCATAGCTACAATTGCAGTTATTACTATTCCTATAGTTGAGCACTGGAAAGCTAGCCCCCCAGTAGCTATGGATTACTTTACACTGTTTGCCAGATTATCTATTTCAATTATGTTCTTTGTTCTGGCTCTGTACACTTCTAAACAAGCAGCAAAGCATTATGAATGTTACCAAGAAAACCATCGTACTTTTTTACAACTCGCTGCACTTGAACCATTTATGACTCGAATGTCGCATGATGAGCAAAAGGAAATTCGTAAAGGGCTTATTCCGAGTTATTTCAATCAAGGTTTAGATGGTAAGTTTGCAGCTAAAGGTGATGAAGTGGACATGGCCATGATGTTCACTTTCATGGATAAGCTGTCAAATTTTGGTCAGAATAAGAAAGATCCAAGAGTTGTTGATAATCCCGCTACTGAAACTAAACCACAAGTTTAATTAAATTCTTAGGAAAGCTAAGTTGGTGCTTACTTTCCTATTTTTCAGCTTGTCGATAGTGTGCTGTTATGTCAATATACCTTTTCATCAAATTCTAGAAATACTTTCATGCTGCGACATCATTGGTCATCCTAAATTTTTACTGATTCTTGTTTATGTATATAATTCACTAATGTTTATAGGTCTCCTCGACGTATTATGAAAATTAAAAAATTAGAAATTAAGGGTCTTCATGGAAATCAAGAACCGCTTATTTTAGACTTTAATGATGATTTAAATATTCTTTCTGGGCGTAATGGTGCTGGAAAAACCACTATTTTAAAACTCATGTGGTATCTCATCAGTGGTAACTTTGATAAAGCAGTTGCAGAAATTAAGTTTGATTCTGTTGAATTAGAAACTGATATTTATACATTAATTATAGATATTGATTTTAGTAATAAAAATACCCCGTTTAAGAGCAATTTAAAACTTAAAAAATCGAATGTTTTAAAAAATTTTGAAGCTGATGAAGAGCTTACAAATTTAATTAGAACTAAAAAAACCTCTGATATTACTTGGTATCTTACACAATATATTGAATCATCATTTTTTATGCCTACTTTCAGAATGATTGAAGGTGGATTTACAACTGAAAAATATGATATCAAACATGATCTGATAAAAGAATTTTATTTAGATATTAATAAGGATAACAATTATACGGATACAGAGTTTGCGTTAAAAAAAATATCAAACAACCTATCAAAACAAAAGCATAAGTTTCTTATCAGTATATCAGCTAAGGATATTGATACTTTTTTAGTAAAAAAATATGCAGAAATAATGAAAAAGGTAAGTTTCCTTCAGAATGAAAGTCTAAATCTTTATACTAAAAAACTTACTTTGATGTCAAAGCAAGATTTAATGAATCCAGAAAATCAAGAAGTTTTTAAAACTTTGAATAAAAAAATTGAATTGCTAGAAGCTGAAATCAATACATTAAATAAGCCATTAGATAAAATAAAGTCTGCTATTACGGATTTCATGCCATCTTTTGATATTGAGTTTGATGAGAAAATTTATTTCAGACTTAAAAATTCCATTTCCGATAATATTAATAATGCAGAAAATATATTTGAATATAAAATCGATACAGATGTAAAGCCAGATTTTGATATTGATTTTGATGATTTTGATTTTGATTTTGATTTTGATGATCTTGATGAAGATAGAGAAAATAGTTTAACGATTAATAATCTCTCTGCTGGAGAAAAGCAACTATTAACTTTTGTTGCTTATAATATTTTCCATAACGACACGATTTTCTTTATTGATGAGCCAGAATTAAGCCTTCATGTTGACTGGCAAAGTAAACTCTTTAGTTTATTAAAAGAGCAAAACCCTACAAATCAATTTATTATCAGCACACACTCTCCTTTTATATATAGTCTTTTCCCAGATAAAGAACTCATTATTGACTCGGATAAAGGTTGTTCGGAATTCTAATCATGAGTAAACCAAATCCCTTTACTGTTCCAGTGATTATTTCCACTATACAAAAAGCAAAATCGGGAAAATATGTTGTAGTTGAAGGTGTAGATGACATTGTTGTTTATAGAAATTTAATAACACTTTATCGAGCTAAAGGGATTAAAGTCTTAGCAGCTGGAGGAATAACCAAGGTATTAGAAGTTTTTGAGGCTCTTAATGGGACTCTACATCTAGATAAAGCGATTTTTATTGTCGATCAAGATTCCTGGATTTTTTCAGGAATTCCATCTGAATACCAACACCATAGAATTATCTGTACTGGCGGTTACTCGATTGAAAATGATGTATATCTTGATAAGCAACTTGAAACTCTTATGCAAGGCACAGGCGTTTATGCATCATTTCAAACAGATTTACAGATTTATTTAAACTGGTTTGCTTTAGCAATCACTCGATTCTGCACAGATAATAATGCATGTGGTGAAAAGTTAGATATTCATCCCACTAATTTTTTTGAAAATCAGATTTCAATAGATACACATCTTGCGTTAAAAAATGGAGAAGTTTTTCCTCAGCAAACTTATGATGATTTATTGATAAATTATGCATTAAAATTTAGAGGAAAATGCTTATTGCCTTTAGCTGTTCGGTCTTTAGGTCAACGTTCAGGTGGAGCTAAATATAATACAAAAGCCATAATGGAAGAAACTGCGATTACAGGACGTGGCGTACATCTGAATCGGATATTTTCAGAAGTTGAACAGCTGGCCTAACAACCCCATTCTTCCTAACTTGATGAATAACCTGTCGCTATGACAATATAGCCACACTTTTTTAATAAGTTGATAAAAATTATGATCTTGTATGGTTACCAATTTTTCGTAATTGACCACTTTTGGGAACTTGCTCCTACTGTCGATCAATTCTTTAAAAATTTAGTCGATCTTTATCCGGCTAAAGAAAATGTAGATGAATTTCAAAGCATGTTGTTTACAGCAACCGCTAAATGGAAATATGCACAACAGTTAGCTGATGAATTGGGCTGGGAAGGTGACTTTGTAGGTGAACCTAGAGTTTTTTACTTACCAGATCCAGCTAGTATGGCTATAGACTACGGTTTTGTTTTTAAGCAATACAATAATGGTATGACATACGTCATTTCACCAATCCATTTAGATTACCTTGCTAACTTTGATAATGTTGAATATAAAACATTAATTATTGACTGATATTTTTTAACTAAATTACAAAAGAAGGTCACTCACCGTGGCCTTTTTTATTTTCGTTATACGTAGCCAACCACTTTATCGGAGCATCCCCCTAGGCACCGATTGCAAATAGAATATTCAGCCATTTCCATCATTCTTTATATTTTCGTCATTTGCTGCTTTACGTTCTGTTAACTCTTGAATTGTCTGTAATCTGATTTCCAGATTTGGCTTCGCGCTTGGTGATATTTCATGGGTTATTTCCAATATTCCACCTGCCGCAAAACTACACTGATAATTGCTGCACTGGAGATAAATATTTCTAAGCAATGCATGAACGGACCTGCTGCTTTTTATTGTCATACCAGCAGTGCAATGAGGACATTGATAGCTTGCTTTTCTTCCCATAAAAAAACCCAAAAGAATAAATATTTAACCATTATATTATCTTAGGTTAAATATTTGTTATTTTATTTTAAATTTTATACTATTCTCTTCGTTTTTCTGATTTAGAAAATTAAATGAAGAATTTGAAATGTTGCTGCTGTTATAAGTTGCTAGCAAAGTCCAGTAAATTTGATCAAATCGAGATTAAATGTCCCCGCTGTAAAACCCTTAATACTTTTTCGAGCACCCTGAGTGCCTTACCTGAACGCCCAGAGCGTCCTTTAACCACAGGTAAGATTGATGAACAACTCTTCTGCAATACCGCAATACAATCCTAAAGGGCATAGCTTTTCTGGCTGGCTAGGTGGGAAATCCCGACTTTCACGCACTATTGTGGAAATGATGCCTGAACATAAAACGTATGTTGAAGTGTTTGGAGGTGCGGGCTGGGTACTGTTTAAAAAAACGCCCTCTCGCGCTGAAGTCATAAACGATGTGAATGATGACCTGGTAAATCTATACCGTATTTTAAAATTTCATTTTGATGCCTTCCTAGCTGAATTTGAGCACCAATTATTTTCACGAACTATTTTTAATGACATTCGGAAAAATGAACGTGGCCAAACTGATATTCAACGTGCTGCCAATTTCTATTATTTGCTTCGATCCGCTTTTAGTTGCCAGCTAGATGGCAGCTTTTCTTATAGTCGTGACCGTAAAACCAGTTTAAAGCTGGGTAAGGAATTACGAGAACACTTGAGTTCTATTCATGACCGGCTGCAAAATGTGGTCATTGAAAATGCCAGTTATGACTATGTAATTAAACGAATGGATGCACCGGAGACATTGTTCTATCTGGATCCGCCCTATTGGGACTGTGAAAATGATTATGGGGAGGGAATCTGGTCTAAACAGGATTTTTATAACTTAAAAGAGCAGCTGGACAACATTCAAGGCAAGTTTATTTTAAGCCTGAACGATACGCCTGAAGTTCGTGAACTGTTTAAAGATTATAAATTTGAGCAGAAAAAAATACGCTGGTCTGTAAATAACAAAGCAGCGCATGAAGCTCACAATGGTAATGAACTGATTATCACCAATTTCTAATTGTCAGCTTTAACTTGTTGCAGCATGTCCTTTTTCGCATTAAGCCGTGGCATTTCACGGTTTAATGCCTTTTCCGCTGCCAGTTTCGAATGGTACAAATGATCAAGTATTTTGGGATTCGACTGATCTCCTTTTGTCACTACAAACCGTGGCTGCCTTGTTTTAGGATTTGTTGTGTAAAAGGTTTTTAAGCCTGTATAGGGCTTAATATCCAATTCATTATGCGCTGAAAATTTACCTGTTTCCGTATCTAACAAAGCATATTCACGTTCAAGACGCGATTGTGCGGCATCTTTAGTTACATATAAGCGTGTGAAATGTTTAGGATTGGACTGATCACCTTTTTTCAGTGGTATAGCTTCACTTCCAGACTGATAATAGACGACCACTCCTGTCCATTTTTTGTCTTTTTCCGCTTCAAACTGGTCTTCAAACAATTCAGCTACATCGTCTGCATCCGGACAAAAAACTTCAAGTTCAAGACCGGTGGTATAGCCATTGTCTGCATCCAAGGTATGGATAATTCTGGTGCCCAACCAGTAAATATCATCTATCTGTTCTTTTAAACCATCAAACAAATAGGTCATTTCCGGGATAAGTTCAGGTTTACCCAGAGCAAGGTTATAATTGAATGTGACTGCGGTACGTTTTAAGTCTGCCAGTTTAGCTTTAGCCGCCAAAGTTGCGGACTGTTTGTCCTGGTAAATATGGCGAAGTTCTTTAATATTCTGGTTACTTGCATCGCCATAAACGACTTCCAGTTTTTTTGCCATAATTACATCGTAATACCAAGCCCGGACAGCTGTAATTTCCTCACCGCCATCGGTATCGCGATAGCTATGATTGTCACCCTGATTACGGGTAATGAGAAATGTTGGCAAGCTTTGTCCTGAAACGGTCTGAGCTGCCCCTTTAGGCATAAACAACAAGGTGCCATTTTTAACCGATGCAATTGCATCATGCTCATCTGCTAATCGGGTCAGCAAATTTGCATTTGATTCGTTTTGTACCAGATTGATAATTTTTCGTGAAGCCAGTGATGGATGCACGATTACATCCAGCTCATGTTCAAATGCAATGATCTGCATAATTTCTGAAAGTATGACGTTGTTAAAACTGCGTTCTTTTTTCTGCTTGAGACCAGCTTTTAAGTCTGCACTGGTAGCGCGTATAGTCAGCACATCTGGTGCACCGCTATGTTCCAGTTCCTTCACGATATACTGGCCTTTATAGACCAGCCCTTCATTGCTCCAACCGATCCAGACCTGTATTGAAACGCCTTTTGGCGTAATGTGAAGTAGACCGTCATGGTCTGAAAACTTTAATTCAAGTGAGTCTGATTCCAGACCACGATTGTCTGTAATCACCATACTCTGGAAGCGTTCAACAGCTTCTTGACGAATATCTTTGCCTTCAATTTTCAGCTTAAAAATGGCTTGAGGGTAGCTGTCATCCAGTTTATTGATGATGGTAGATACAATGCTCATTAGAATAAGCTCCCTGCTACTGCACCCAATACCCCAGAAATAAGTGAACCTGCAGATTTATTTTTACTGATTTTCAAGCTAAATTCGACTTTGCGTGGTTTGCCGTTTGGAAAAAAATAGGTCTGGGTTTCATCAAGTGAATCAATTTTCCACATGCCATAGATTTTCCCGTTGCCGGCAATGAGAGGGAACGACATTCCCGTATCTCCCATAAGTCGCAAAGCAGTAATGGACATCTGCATGCCAAATTCTGGAACGATAGAGCCTTCCAGAGTGATAGTGTCCTCTCCTGGACCGCAATATTGATATGCCGGTGCAACACCTACGCGAGAATTACTCGCGTGTCTCCAGCTGGTGCTACGTTGCAGGCTTTGGTAGGTGGCGGTTGGTATTGAAAATACGAACATGCCAAAGATCATCATCATTTGTATTTTCCTTATTCTGAGTCTTGATAACGGTCGCGTACACGCTGCATTTTCTGACGTTCGCGCTGATCCAGCATTTGTCCGACCATTTGAGCGATCTGCTGTACTGACTGCCCCGGCTGTGCATGAATATGCATAGTGATGGTGTCGCCCTGAACCGTGATGGCACCACTATTGCTGCCGACTGGCTGAGCATGTGAAGTTCTGATTTTTGCCAGAGCCGGTGCAACATTAATTTTTTGCATTACTCCGGACATATTGGGACTAAAAATACCGAGCACGTCTGCAAACTTGGTTTTTAGTTCTGGAAAGCCCTGTTGCAGACCTAAGCCCAAGCCTCCCATGATGTGACCGCCCAGCCCTGCCATAACACGCGATGGACTTCTAATTTTTTGTTTTTCTTTGAAATAAGAAGGTATATAGCTTGTCACTTCTGACCAGATTGATTTGAGTTTGTTGAAACCTGATTTAATACCATTAACCAAACCGTCAATGATCATTCCGCCAAAGCCGGTAAACTTGCCGGGAAGTTCAATGCCGAACCAGCTTAAAACCTTGGCAAATACGCTGTAAAACAGCCCCATAGGCGACCAGTTCAGGATAAGTGCACTCATGCCTTGAATACCGCCTGAAAAGGCCGTCTTGGCTTCGGTAATGCGTGCTCCGAACCATGTTCCAATCGGTGCAAAAATGGCTGTGATTTTGGTCCATAGATCACTAAAGAATGCGGAAATAGGTCCCCAGTTCTTGTAGATAAGATAAGCAGCGACTGCAATGGCTGTGATGGCCAATAGAATTGGGTTGGTCAGGAATAAACGCCCCACCCACATAAACACATTGCCCAAGCCCATAAATGCCATTTTTACGACATTGAATATGGCGGGTAATATCGAAAATGCCCGAGCGAATACGGCCGTTGATCCAGTGAACGTTGCCATGACCAGCCGGAAACTTAACATGCCCAGAATAAGCGGTGAAAAGACTGCAAGTGCGCCACCAATGACGATGAGACTGGCTGCAATACCCAGCAAACCGACGCCAAGCATTTTAGCCAGAGTTGGATTACGTTCCATCCAGCCATTAAAGCCTTGAAGCGCACTGGTGGCAGTTTCGATGGCTTTGGTATAAATGGGTAAAATTGTGGTACCGAACTTGAGGTAAGCATCATGCAGTTTTGCCTTGGCTTCAACTTCTTTACCCGTCGTTGTTCCCATTGCTTTTGAGCTCAACTGGTCAATGTCATCTGCACCAGCATTGAGTTTAGCGTTCTTGTGAATCTGTTCACGTTGCATATACATTTGAGCAAACAGGTTAGATGCAGTTCGGTTGGTGAAGATACTGCCCATTGCATCAATAATATCGCCTTCTTTGGTAATACCTTTGGATTTCAATTGCGGTACCAGCACCTGTTCCATCCATGCAAACTGGTCTTTCTTAAACAGCGCTGCGCCTTTGATTGCACCGACATCCAAGAAAGAAATCTGGCCACTTTTATCGTGTTTTAATTTACTTGGATCTTCGATTAATCCGAGATTCATTAAGTTATTTGCTGCCCGCTTGGTGGTTCGGCCTTGGTATACGTTTTGATACGCTGACATCATGGCGGTACCGACACGGAAGCCCCCCATTTCCTGAACCAGAGGTTCCAATTTGTAGTAGAACGCTTTGTTATCGATGCCTTTGGCTGCAATACCACCGGTCTTGATCACGTTGAGCCATTCTTCAGCCTGAACACGTCCTCCGGTTGCAGTAATGACCTGCTGAATGATATTGGCCTGTTCATGGAAGGCTTTTTCACTTTTTAAGCCGTTACGCATTTCGATGACTTTAAGCATATCCATGAATTTCTTTTCATTTTCTGCTCCAGAGTCACCATACATCGCTTCATTGGCAAATTTCATTTTAGCCAGGGTTGGTGCCACCATTTTTGCATGGTGAACGTCTGCAAATGCGGTGACACCATCGCGTACCAATCCCAAATTATCTAACGTAGAGGTACCAAAAGTTTTCATGGCTCTGGCATATTGAATCGCTTCTTTGGTCGCTTCTTTACCCAAACCTAGAGATGCAATCCGGTTTTCTTCCACATCCATGCGCTTGGTTTCGTCAATCGGTTTACGCATTGAATACATGGCCCCGACGCCAGTTGCTGCTGCACCGGCACCATACATTGCAGCAGAGCGTAAATGCCCTGATGTACGCTGATAGTTCTGCTGCATTTGATTCAGACTTTTAAGCTGTGCTTTTTGCTTATCTATAGATGCGTTTGTACCAGTAATTTTGTTTTTTAAATTCTCCTGGTGTTTTGCTAGATCGGTTGACCTTAAACCCGTCTGATCCAACTCCCGACGCATGGCTAGCAGCTTTGGCCTGCCTTCGGTGACGACCTTATTCAAACGACGGGCTTCAGTCTCGGCTTTTTTAAGTGCAGCCGATAATTGCGAATTCGGATTGCGGGATAACTGGTCTTTCAGCGAAGAAATCTTTTTATTGGTTTTATCGAGTTCCTGAGTAGCCTGCTTAACCTCATCTTTTAGCTTTCTAAACGTCGAGATTTTATTTTGCTGGCGTTCCAGGTCTTTTAATTGGTCGTTGGTTTTTTTTAAAGCCTTGCTGGCAGCATTACTGCTGCCCACAATGACCTTTAAAGCGGGGCTTAAGCTGTTTTTTGCCCCAAAAATTACTTCAAGTTTTAACGCTTTCATTCGGCATCGGATCCATTTCGTTCAATGGCTTTTTGATGCCATTGCATCAGTTCTGTAAGAGACATGTCATCATAGGTTTGCGGGGTCCAGTTAAAGACCACCGCAATATCGGCGATCGCGTCTTCTACTGTGGGAGTGACAGTTCCGCACGCACTGATTTCGGTTGCAAAAAATAGATAACTGCTGCACCCAACTGGATAATGTCCACTGGATCAACCAAGGTATTCAGTTGTGACTGGTTTAAGGTTGGAGTAGTACATAGCGGCAAGATGGTGCAAATGGAGTTCACGTCACCATTTAAGATTTCAGAAATACGGATTTTTCGAAGTGCCGGTACACTTGGCTTACGGACTTCAATTTGGGTATATGTTGCCGATCCAATTGTAATTGGCTCCTCCAGGTCTACAGTTTGAATGTCTGGATTTAGGCTAATAAGTTTTAGATTTTCAATTTGCTCTGGTGTTTGTTCTTGATTTTGCATTGCATGTTCCTTGAAGAAAATTTAAATAAAAAAACCTTCTGCAGTTTGAAAACTACAGAAGGGTAGGAAAACTAGAGACCAATGTTGGCAAGGTGTTTTGCATTTAGATCCACACCATCAACAATGAAAATATTGTTCACAATATCGATTTCAATGATGACAACGTTATCGATACTGAGTTTGTAATATGACCAAATAGTTTTGATGGATGTTTCAGTGTCATCCCCTGCTTTTTGGTTGCCGAAATCAATTTCTTCATGACGACCACGAACCACGATTTCGACAGCCGAGGTATCACCTGTATCATCACGCTGATATGAACCGGCAAAACGCAGCATGTGTGCGCCGACTGTGGCTGCACCAAACTGTTTAATCACCAGTGCATCAAGTCCGCCCAATTTCCAGTTGAATTCTGTCGCGTCATCGCCCAGACCAAGATCAATCTTGACGTTGCCCTGCATGCCACCGCCACGCCAGTCTTCCAGCTTGCGGGACAGTTTTGGAATGGTGACCTCTCCTGTCAGGCCAAGGTAAGAATTACCTTCGTTAAACAGGTTCATCATTTTTAATTTTTTGGGTAAAGCCATCGCTCATATTCCTTTTTTATGCAGTCATACGTGAAGCAAAATCAGCCAAGTACTTATCTGTAATGCGCTGACGAAGGGTTAAGTCTTCTAAAGGCGGTACAGGTGTGTAGTCATAATCCAAAATTAGCTGACCATTTTTAAGTTGCTCTTTGCTGTTCGCATTTGGGTCAAACCAGCACGATGCATCGATAATGTAGCCAGCCGTTTTTAAATCTCGGAATTTGGCATTGATGCCTTCTACGATGTCACGTGCCAGGCTTGGGTGAAGTGGTTTGTCTACTGCCCACATATGCCCTTCAGCCATGGTATCGGCAATGATTTGTGCGGTACGGGTATAGTTTTCAAACTGGAACAGCGGATCTGCAGAACAGGTACGTGAACCCCAGAAACGGAAGCCATCGCGCTGAATTAAAGTGGTGATTTCGTTTGAGTTGAGATAACCGGCATCGGTATCCATGCTTTGCAATTGCCAGTACACATCTTTGGAAATACCAGTTACGCCATTCACAGGAACGTTTGATAGGGTTTTATGCCAGCCAATGTCATTGTCGATTTTTGCGCGTAGCCCTAATGCTCGAGCAGTTGCTTCAAAAGTCGTGGTTTCTGACTTAACCGTGTCCCAGCCCAGGAAGTCTGGCCAGATGATCATGGTTTCACGTGAGCCGATTGCATCACGATAAGCAGCTGCTTCTTCTTTTGTTTCACAGCCATAAGCAGACACATAAACGAAGGCACGAAGCTTTTCTGCAATACCACCAAATGCTGATGCTACCGGAGCAGAATCTAGTCCAGGTGCACCTAAAATGCGTGGTTTTACTTTAAGGTTCTGTTCAGCAGTCAGCAAAGCTTTCATGCCTGTATATTTGCCGTTGACCTGACCACCAATGACTGCAGTGGTTTGCTCTGCTTCATCGGCTTTTTGTTCTACACGAACAACGACAATGACAGCATTGGTCTGGTCTGCAATGGCCTGAAGTGAACGTGCTAGCGTTCCTTTAGTCCCTGCTTTTTCGATTGAACCTTGTACGTTGGTTAAAAGTACTGCGGTGTCTAATGGAAAAACAAAAGGATCTGCATCTTCTGCAGTTGCTAATAAGCCAATGACAGCAGTTGAAACGGTCCGAATGGGACGTGTGCCTTCATTGAGTTCGTAAACCCGGACACCGTGATGATATGAATCTGTAGCCATAAAATTAGCCTGTGATCTGTTGTTTTATATTCAGATCACAGGCTTACAAAATGGCATTTTAATTGCGATGAGATGCTGTTGTATTTAGGCTTTTTACAACACTACCCGTTTTGATTGATCAGCTTTAGTACATCTGGATTTTGTGCCAGAAACTCAGCCAGTTTTTCTTCTGGCGATGTGATTTGCTGAACTTCAGGCTTTTGGATGAGTTCCCATTTAAAGCCATTCCAACGTGGCCATTGGTCTTCTGGCCAATTTTCAGGTGGTGCAACTTCAACACAGCCTGCAGGCAATAGAAAAACACCAGGTTCAAGTGGTGATTCATCCGCAATGGTTTCACCAACAAAAAGCCCAGAATAATTGGTTTGATAAACGGTGATCTGATTCATGGTTTATTCCTAATAACGGATGCAGGCAAGCCAAGCAATATTACGTGGACGGTTTTCATTTCCGACTGTGCCAGCTGGGTTTGGATTTTGATCAAGGTATTCGGCACCATCATTTGTAAAATATAAATAGTTATCCCAATCGATACCACCATTTGTACCCATATGCCCACGCGTTGATGAATTTCCGAAAATCCAACCACCAGTGGCTTCACCAAAACTTAAATGTTTATGTTTAAGCACTTGTTGAGTTTGCTTACTACCGACTACACGCCCAGCATCAATACCGCGACCATCATCGGCATAACGTGGAAATTCACCACGTGCATCTGGTAAGTTAAAGGTATTCACGCCATCACCAGCGCCAAAATAAGTACCAACAGCTGAAAATAACTCAGCATAGGCGCTACGTGATACGGCTGCCCCATTACATTTAAGCAAACGATATCCAGTCGGTATATTCTTTGATGCGAGTGTTACAACAGTACCTGGAGAGCAATCATTAAACTTGGCCTCTTCAGCACTCATGACACCCAAGTTCTGACGTGCCAACGGCTTGTCTGGTACATCTGCAAGATTCTTATTTTGTGCAAGTGGATAAGGCGCTGCGCCTAATGGTTCATTTTGAACAATCAGGATTTTTGCACCTGGATAAGCCTTGCCTAAAGTGATACGTGTGGCAGTAGTTGCAAACCAACCGTCAGCCCCAGCTTTATTGGTAATACGGTCGCCATTGATATATACCGCTGCACCAGTGGTGGTGGTTTCACTGAGATCGACAATCAGTTGATCCGCGACCAGTGACTGTTCTTCTTCAATCGTGTTGACGAATACTTCTGCAGATCCAGCATCTCCCCATTCTGTGTCACCATCGGCATTGGTTTTTTTCTTGAGTACTTGGCCAATGGTACCACCTGGAAACATATTTGCAGGGGTCAGTGTATTCAGGATCCATTGATGCGTTGCGATAATCACATTGGGGTCGAAGTTTAATTCAAGTACTTCAGGATTTGAAATCACAAATGGAATTCGATAAACAGAATCTTGTGTGACACCTTCTGCCAATGTTGGTTTATGAACCTCAGGTGTATTGCCGACTAGCACCATGTTTCCATTGCGGTCAAATAGCGCGATTTCACGAACCACAAAGCCTTCAACAGTCACTGGAATGATCATTTCAGCAGTGTATTTGTTTTCGTTTTCTGGGTCTTGATAAATGCGGTTGATGGTTGCACGGTATCGTTCACGCACCAATTGAGTCATAGACTCAATCGGTTCAATTGAATTTCCACCGCCATCACCCACGGCAAAGTGAGTGAGTTCGATAGTTCGCTGTTGGCTGACGGCTTGTGAAACGAGTGCAAGGCCAAGGGCTGTGTAGATTGTTTTATACATAAAAAAATTTTTCTATATTTAATATGGAAGAAATTTAGTTTCTTAAATAGAAGCTATAAAAGAAACAGTGATTTGCGTGTTTATTACAAGTGAATTATCTGCTCGCTTTTTTACTGTTATTAATGACTGAGATCCGCCATTTGCCACAGCGGAAATATCACAGTAATATTCTGGGCTATTTATAAGATTAACGATTAAAGATTTTGGTGCTGAAATCAAACCATGAGATATGACAAGATTTCCTAAAGAATTTGTTGTTCCCGTCCATGTTGAAATGTTTTTAGCACGATAAACATCTGATAAATCTGTATTACTGCCCAAGTCATTAATAACAAGTATATGACCTGAAAGTTTGTTTCCTATTGCACCATTACCGATACTAACTCGACTATTATTGCAAATAATAGTGTTTCTATTACCATTAACAGATAATCTGGCTTTTGAATTGTAGATGATAATATTATTGTTGCCAGAAACAAGTAATCCAACATTCAAATCTAAAATATCGTCATCAGTAAGTACTAAAATATTATAGTTACCAGAAACAACACTATATTTATTCGCTTTTCTATCTGATACTGAAAGCAAAGCTAAGTTATTATTTCCTGATAAATTTATATCAGCTTCAGGGCAAAAATTTGAAATTAGAGTAACTAAGTTTGAATTTGTGCCTATTCGTGCTGATGAACCACCAGCTTCACTAACTATTGAATCAATGCGATTAGCACCTTCACCCCGATCAATACTGACTATTGATAATGATAACTCTGTAATGTTTGAATTTGAAAGAATTCCACCTGAAACACTTTTAACAATTATCGTTCCATTTTCAGGCATCGGATTGCCTTCACTAATTATTGATAGTGCCTCATTTCGTACCTGAATAAGTTTAAATGTGACTGTACCTTGTGTAAGTATTGAATTAGTAGGTGGAACAATACCGGATGCAGAATTAAATCTAATAATATATTGCGTATCATTAGTTTCAGCTGGATATGTATCTACACCGTATTTTGATAGTGTTGGATTTAAACCAGTTTTAAATATAGACCCTGAGAAGCGAGTTAAACCTAGGTAGTTCAGTTTTGCACCGACACCACCGGAATCAACAATCATCATATCTGAGATGATATGCTTACCTCCAGCTCCAAGATTACTTGTTGATGCATTAAACCCGTCATGCCATGTATTTTCTGAATAGTTTGCTGTAACAATATTATTTTTATTACCACGCTGAAAACTAAAAGAAGTCCATTTGTCACGAATAATATTTAGTGCAGCAATATTACCTTTAGATAAACCTGCAAGACGAATACCTGAATTTTGACCACCATTATTAATTGTTGTTTCATCCGGTGTAAAAGTGTTATCACCATCTGAATGTGCAATATTACCAATGATACGTGAATAACTTGCTTGCAGATTTTGAATAACGAAACGTTTAGATTTTCTAAAGTAGTTGAATGCGGCAAGGTTATCTTTAGAGCCATAGCCATCTTTGCCATATGTAACTTCAGATGCTCCGAAAGTTACACTGTTTTCAGTATCATCAAATTCACATTCAATGATGTGGGTATTTTCACCTGATCCAACATTAAAAGCAGCAAAATCATCTGATGTGGCAATAGGCATTGAACCAAACTTTAAAAATCTCGCTTTAACGTGTTTTACAAGATTTGTTAATGTATTGTTTGGATCACCTTTATACCAACCAACAAACAGAGTGTGTTTATTCTGATTCGGTTGATATAATGATGTGTCATTATCACCGACTAGTTCTGTATTGTCATCACTGATTGGAACTTGATTAATAATGCTACTTTTTGTATTAATAAAAATGCGTTTATATTTTTTTAATGCTGTTGATAACTTATTCGTATCATCAACTTCATTAAGATCTGACAAGAAAAGAAATCTTTGTTTAAGAAATTCTGTTCTATTAGCAAGTGATTTAGCTTGCTCATTCATATTTCCATTTAATCCACCACGTGCAAGTTCAATTGTTTCAAGCTGACGCACTGGTGACCAATCTACTTTCGATTCTAAATTTGCCATTACATATCTACTCCATTCAATTTTTTTGTACCGTCGAGTGCCCAAGTGCCATCCAAATGCAAGCCACCTGCAGATTTCACAAACTCAGATTCATGGCCAGCTTGAGTCACAGCATTGACTTGCAAATTTGATGGGCTTTCTAATAAGACCGTGGTATCAACTAAGTGCGAACGTAAGTTTTTATATGCACGCACGACTTTAAATAATTCTTTGTAATCAGTAATGGATACGCTGTCTTGGCTAGTCTGAATATAAAGTTTGAATGTGTATGGCTTACCAACTGGCACCATGTTGAACCATTCCTGGACGATCACTGGAAAGCCTAAAGAATTCAAAGCGACTTCAAGTGATTCGACTGTGCCTTTAATAGAATGGTTATAAAGTGAAGTTTTAATCACTTGACGTTTCTGTGCATCCGACCAGTTTTTATTCCACACATCAACTGAACGTTCCCATGCTAACCAAGGCAGAACTTCAACTGGGGCATTCATTGGGTCATTGAAACTGCGAATATTGATTTCAACATTTGAAACACGTGCAAAGGCTGCTTCAAAATTCTGTTCAAACTTGGTGGAGTTTGGGGGCAAAAGCTTATTCATACAGTTGCCCTCACAATATTGATACCAGTGCAGAAAGCCACTTGGCCAATTGATGTATCGATATTACCTGCAGGTGAAATTAGATTGACTCGACTGACACCAGGCTGATGCAATGCTTGATAAATCCCCGATAGAGAAATTCCATCATTAAATGAATGGCTTTTTTTCGTATATTCTTGTGCTGCCTTATAGCAACTGTCCAAGACAATATTTTCATCTGGACCTTCATCAATAAATATTTCAGCATTGATGCTGTAATTTAAAATTGATGCTGAATAAATGATGGGTTTATCTGTCAAAGGTCTTACTGATTTTGCATTTAAAGCAGCACTAACAACATTAAGTAAGTCTTCTGGAGCTGTACCATCACTTTCATTTGAAAGTACATAAATATTGCAAATGCCAGTTGGATTGCCGGTTTCATCTAAAGGCGCATAAGGGTAAATATCTTTGACACGTGGGTCAGCATTTAAGCCATGAAAAATATATGAACCTTCGCTTCCAGCTGTGGTCTGACCTTCGGGTGCAAGTTGCACACGTTTACGCAAAGACTCGTTAGACTCTTTCACTTCTGGAGTCTTATCAGTTGCTTCACTAATAATGCGTCGTTGCAAATTACGTTCAGCTGCTTTGTGGTCTAGATCTTTATCAGCTGAATATGCAAGTAAAACTGAGAGAGCCTGATTATTCGAATCTTGCCGTACTATTATTTCACGATAGGCAAAAGCTTCTGCAAGCTTCATTGCCGGATCCGATTCAAGCAGATCTGGGAAGTCTGGCTGTACTTCACGAATCCGTTGATAAAAGTCTTCCAGACCTTCTTTTAATATAGTTTCAAAATCAATTTGTTTAATTACGTCGGGTGGCGAAAGTAATGAAAGATCAATAGCAGTATAAGTATTAACACTCATGTTAAAGCTCCGATAGAAATAGGAATGCTCATATTTAGATTTTGGCCTGATTGAATAAGAACGGCTTCAATGTCCAGCACCTGTTTTCCTTGTTCCTGGCTACTGATAAAAATCTTGCTAATTTCAATGCGGGGTTCCCAACGTAAAACTGCCATGTAAATGGTGCTATAGCACTTTAAATACAATGCTTCACTGGTTGGCTGATCGATGAGGTTGGCCAGTTGTGTTCCATAATCCCGACGCATGATTCTTGAGCCAATCGGGGTACTAATTAGGTCAGCAAGCGACTGTTTGATATGTTCAATCTCATTTAGAGGTTTTCCATTTTCCCGCGATATCATTATTGTGGTCCTCCAGTCGGACTTGGACCTGATTGAACACCTGAATGTGTGTGTTCGGTTAAACTGATAGAACCTGCTTTAACATCGGCTTCAGTACTAAAGTTACCGGTTGAATGACTGCTGCCCTGGACAAGCTGACTGCCACCAACGGTATTATTTCCAGTCATGGCAATACTGCCGTTGACCTGGACATTGCCATTGATGGTGGTGTCTCCGTTTACGGTTACTCCACCATCTGCAGTAATAATGGCTTTACCACCGGGTGGTAAAATGGCTGACAACATGTGAGATGAAATGTCATAGGTAAAAATGCAGCCGTCTTCAAAAACACGGATGGTTTGATTCAGGTCATCTGAAGGTGATGGATTATCTATATTGTTAAATCCGGCAATGGCCACGCCCATTTCCAGTACACCTGATGGACTAAGCACCATTACTTCTTCACCAATCGTTGGCGGATCCCAAGTCTTGGTTTTTCCTGCCCTTAATGTAAGAAAACGAAGTTCGGCAGTCGTAATCGCGCCTATATTGACGGTGACTGTCGTAAATGGTTTAGCCGGATGTATGGTCTTGATCGTTCCGAAACGAATGATGTTTTCAAGACGTCGATGTAGGTCTGCGCTCATGCTGCAATCGTGTTGCAGTCATTTATTTATTGCATGTGGTTGCTGTTGTATTAAGGGTTTTTACAACTCATTTTAGGATTTGACTGACAGATAATCTAAAACATCATTTTCAATCATTTTGATTTCTTCTTCGGTAAAACCGAGTAATTCACGGCTGTCATATTTTACAGTTGGGCCATCACGATCGACTTTATCCCTTAAACCGAACTGGTGAACCCTGGCAATAAATGCAATACGTCCAGTAAAGCCGACTGCGACCCCCTGCGGTGTTCTTTGCACTCGCATATATTTGGCATTTTTGATGACATTGAACATCTTGTTTTTGATTTTGTTTTTTTTATCACGTAGCCGGTTTTTTCGTGGGACGTAGGCACTGCCGTCTGAATTTTGCTGACTTGTAATTCGTTTTTTTTGGGATGCCCGGAGTTTTCGGGCAATATTCATTTCAAGCTTACGTCGTTCAGCATCACTTAACTGTGAAAGCATGGTTCCCAAATAATCGGTCAGTACTTCTAGATCGGCCATACGTTATCCAAAAATTATTGGTTCGGTTCCGCAGACATCCATTCTGCAAGTACTTCGCCTGTCTGTTGGTCAATGAGTTGCATTTGCTGTGCATCTAATGCCGTTTCATACTGAGGCTCATCCGGAAAACTGGTTTTCAGTGTGCCGTCATCCTGGCGTTTTACAATAACGCGTTCAGTTAAAGGAAAAGTAAGCGATAGATCGACAGTGTTATTATTTAAAATAACGGTTTCAAACTTAAATGCTTCTTTGTTTTTGTCCAGATTCATGAGCAGTTCAGACTGATTGACGCGCACCCAGTCCAGCAATGGAATCATGACTGCATCTAGTTCCCCAGCATATTCAGTCAGAATAAAATTAAGGTCATAGACGTATTCAAATGAAAGTCCACTTGCACCGGTGCAACGGACATTGCCTTTATCTGTAAAAATCAGCATCCGTTCTGGATCTCGCTGTAATTCTCTTACTGCAGCAAGAATATGTGTTCTAAGACTATCGGGCTTTTTCATTTCGTTTGTTCCTGGATCTTGATAACTGAATCAACTTTTGCAGCACACAATGCTCTCGCCAGTTCAGTGGTTTCTAATCCAAAGATTAAATCTTCATTGGTTTGAATATTTAATAAAGGCTTATTGCACGGGGTTAGAACTGGATAAAGCTGTGTTGACAACGTCTGTCGATCTGGCGTTGTTGAACAAGCTACGAATAGAATCGGGAACAGGCTGACGAGCCCAAGTTTTAGCATCTTGATCATGAGTTAAAATCTCTTTAATCGTGATTTTTCGTTGTTCTGAATTTGCCTGCAGCTCATCCTGAGCTTTTTGCAAGTCAGCAATGGCCTGATTCTGGCTAGTGATCTGCTTTTGAATATAGGCAATGTTGGTGTTTTGGGTATCGATCAGCTGTTGCTTTTCGGTGAGCTGGGTTTCTAGTCTGCCAACTTTTTGATTCAAACCGTTGTAATGTTTGATTCCCAGAAAAACACCTAAGGCAATTAGCAAAGCTAGGATTAACTTTGCTATTGGATCCAGAATTAAAGCATTCATGCAGCCTTTTGCTCCCCATAGATCGGTTCCAAATGATCCCATTCTTTTTGGAACTTTGCCTGGTACCCGAGTTTTTTATAGCTTGGCCCGTTGTATAAGGTGAATACTGATCCCCAATCGCCTGCACGTAATACATCGATTAGAGTAATTTTTTTGCCATTCGCAGTGCCAGTTTTCCATTCAATAAAACGAATAAATGCTTCTAGCTGTAAAGATTCACTGGTTTGCATTTGAGTTTCAAAATCAAATACTGAGCTATAACCTAGCTCTTTCCAGTTTTCACCCATAATCTGGAACTGGCCCCAGCTGCAAGACATAAGTGCTGCTTCAGCACAAATATTCTTTGCCAGACTTAAACGGACATATTCAGCTTCATCACCTTTGTAGCCACCAGTTGCGGTGTTTACCAGATTTGGATATTGCTTCATCTGGGCATTTGCAAATGCTTTGCCTTTTAATTGCACCAGGTAGAAATACATGCGGTGACGTTCAAACAGGATTTTAGCCTTGCCATTTTTAAGGAACCCCACCCCACGGCCTTCAGTTGCACCGAACACACGGATGGCCAGTTCAGATACTTTTAGGCGTTTAGCTGCAGCAATATAGTCGCTGTCTTTTAAAAACTTGGAAACGCTTTGGCCAGCCAGTGCTGCACGTGTTTTGTCGCCCACTTTACCGTCGGCTAAAATGCCTACACTTTTCTGGAACTGAAGTACTGCATATTCCGTACTTTCTCCAAAAATTCCATCTGTACTTAAAGCCTTGCCACTTTTACTTTTTAAGCCAATGTTTTTTAATTGTTTTTGTATAATGACTACAGCATCGCCACGTGCACCAAATTTAATAATCATGTCGGACTCCAGAGAAGTTTGGCCACATTGCCTTTTGTTTTATAGAAAATTACTGCAAGCAGCACAGCAAAGAATGCATCCCAAACGGTGACAGGGTCTTTAAAGAACAGGATGTGGACTGCTTGGCCAAGACACGCAGCAATCAGCATAGCTGCAAGCCATGCGTAGCCGCGATGAAAGTCGGCACCATTGCGGTTATAGCAAATGATGCGAAATGCACAGAACAGGTATGCGACTAGGGCAATAGCCTGAAATAAATGTTCAATCATGATGTTCCCCCATTTTTAATCGCTTTCCAGATTTCTGATAACTTCGCTTTTTTAATCCAGTCCACGGCTTTTACTAGAATAAATAATGAAAATATTGCTGCTAACAGTGCTGCAGTTGCGTCACTGGTGATCATGGTTCGGCTCGTAATTTCAGGTGCAAGCAAATAGCCAATGCCGGTAGATAAAAGCATGCTGCGTAAACGTTGCCAGGCTGTTAAATCTTTTTCAGTCGTTGCAATGAAAGCTGCACCAAGCACCGCCCCGAGTAATGCATTTCCGTTGATAAACGGAAGAAATGACATTGCACTTAGGGTTCCGACTGTTGCTGTAGTTGCGGTTGCTGGTTCTGCCATTTTTTATTAATCCCATAGCTGGATGGTTTGTTTAATTTGTTGCGGTACTTCAATATCCGGCAGAATGACTTCGGTTCCCATGGGAAGAAAAACACCGAATTCGGCAAGTCTTGGATTGGCTTCTAGAACTTTTTCAACTATTCCAGAGCTTCTGCCGTATTCTCGCCAGCAAATCGCATCCACTGTGTCGTATTGCAAGGCGTTAATGGTTTTGGCCATTGCTTCTTATTCCTTACAATCCAAAGTTTCAGTAATTAGAATTCGACAGGAATATGTCGTTGGGTTTATTCCATTTGAATTCGAAATAATTCTGGATTCGACTTCCAAATTGTTCTGCTCTAAATCTAAACCCAATTCTTTAGCCACTTTTGATAATGCTAATCGCTCTAATTCCTTTTGTTCGAAGGTATAACTATGCGAACGCTGATGTTTTTCAATTGAAGAAATATTCATTTTCATATTTAAAAATTCTCGTCTTTCTTCTCAATAAAATGAATAGCGACTGCATTTGCTTCAAATTCAGGAGATATAAGATGTTTTAAGTTTTCTAAATTGGTGTAATAGAAACTATTCTTTTGATCTTTGAGATCTATTCCTAATTTTTCTGCAATAGCCTCTGCAATAAGACTTCGCAACTCAAGAGAGTCTAAAACCGCTATTGTCTGTTTAAACTCATCTCTTTTATTTATTGGGAAAACTCTCATATCAATTCCACCACGGTATGGTTTTCACCCAACAATTGCAGAATCGCCCACTGCTTATTTCGACGATAATCATCGACTGTGTATTCCGCTTCTTCTGCTTTTTTGGCACCTGAATTAGAACTGTCATAATTTCGATAATTTTCATTAACTTTAGCTGCAACACCATTGGCCACGGCAGACAGATATAAATAATCAGTTTCGGGCTGATCATTAATTTCTGTGGTTGATAAATCTGAAAGTACTGTTGCCGTGTCTTTCAAAACTTTTAGCAGTCTGTTGACATCGATGACTTCTTCAATGATGGCTTGCTGGAGTCGAGCGTTGGTGACAGATCCATCGATACGGACGATTTCTCGGATGTGATCCAAAGAAATAGACGGATAAAACGGGTCACTTTTGATGTTGATTTGACTTGGTGTGTTATTGCCATTTGCAACGAATCCCATGATGTCCCCTGCCGTTGTTTTTATTGAATATTTGGTGCATGGGTGGGAACAATGGTTTTAATGAGTATTACATTGTAATGACATCACCATTGTTCGCCCATGCGGTGCGTGGGCACTCGGTTAGGTCGCTTTAAACTGCAGGTCACCCTGGTCATCTACGACTTGTGAACCATCTGCATTAAGCAAAGGTTCAGCTTGTTTTGGTGCTGGTGGGGGGAACTTTTTCAACAATGTTTCGACTGTTTTTAAGTCCTGTTTGCCACCACATTTGTCATCCAGTTCAATGGCTCGTTCAAGATAGGCTTGAGCATCTTGAGCGAAAACAATGTCTGACTGACTTGGTTCATCTTTGCTTTGGATCTGCTTGATTGTTGCTTTGCCTAGTGCAACCTGAAGTTTTGCTTTAACTTGGTCTGGCATATCTAAAATTTCTTTTTCGATATCAGTTCGATTAACAAGTTGTTCAAGTTGCTGTAGCACTTCAATTTCAACTTCAGCATTGGTTTTAAGCTGCTTCAAAAATGCATTTGCAATTTCTTCAGTCACCAAGGTCGTCGTTTTACGTTCAAAGCGGTCAGGCATAATCATCTTATGCACAAGTGCAAACTCAGCCATTTCTAATGCTTTGACATAATTTTCAACATCGATACACCACACCAGAACCGTCATGAAAACGACATCTTGAACCGATTTATTGGCTTCAATAATTCCGTCTACATATGGTAGGTATGTTGGTAACAATGCTTTTTTAAGCTGGATTTTCGCTTCAGTAGACTGGATCTGCTTTAAGCGATGACGGTCATTGTTAAGCTGGGCAAGTTGCAATTCATAAAATGATTGATCTTGCATAGTGCCGAATTCAGCAGCCGTTTCGGCTGCTGCTTTAGCACTGTATTTTTGGAAATGTTGACGTGCTAATGACATAGGCTTATACCAATTCGATTTTTTCTGCTAATGCAGCAAGGCCCAAATCTTCAATGTAGTAATCTTCATTTGATGATTCATAATTTTCGATTTGGTCACGTTTTGGATTGTCAATTACAGTACGACGACGAGCACCTTCTTGTACGTAAATCGATAAGTTATCGAAAGTCGTTACAAAGATGGCATCTTCAGGGAAGAACGGTACCGCATAGACAGGTAAGTTACCCATGCGTTTTTGGCTGATAATAATGTCAGCAGCCAATTTTTCAGAATTGTCCTGGTCTTTGTTGACCAATGGGAAATACTTGTCTGCAACCGTTTTTCGGTTACACAGTACAACCAGATCCGGATTGTCCTGGTGAACTTCATCGATCATTTCATTGGTCAATTCCATCACCAATGCATCAACGTTTTTATAGTCCCCAGCTGCACCGATTGTGATTTTTCCAACTGTTGTACCAGAAGACAAAACACGTGCAGGATTTTCTTCACGCATTTTTTGCAGCCAGCCTTTGTTGACATCCTGCAATTTAGGGTTGGCCACAATGTCTGTTGTTGTTGCAATTGATGTGCCGTTAAAGCCGATCATGATGCGGTCAAGACCTTGACGTTTTTGGATTTGACCAGAAAAACGTGCATAGAAATCTTTGAACTTCGCCCACTGATCTAATTTTTGATATTTGATGGCTGTATCAAAATCTGTTTTACGACAGAAATAGAAACGTTCATCCATTGATGATGGATCTGTTGCCTGACGGTCAGTGGTACCGGTATTGGTACGTGATGCGATTGGACGAGAAATACCAAGACCAACAGCAGAACCAGACTGTTCTTCTACCAAAAACACATTAATTTTTTGCAAGAATGCAGAAGATAACTGAATTTTATCTTCCAATTTTTGCTGAATGGATGGCTCAACATTGAACTTTTGTGAAACTTTTTCAACGTTATTTAATTTAGCCAATTGCTTCATTGCAGCATTATATTTAAAACGTGTTTCGTTACGCATGATGGGTACTCTTTTTAATTCTGGAATGGATTAGCGAACTGGATTAGCAATCGACCACTTCATTGAAATTTGAATTACCAGACTTAGGACGAGGTTCGGTACCCGGTTCACTGTCCAGCTTGCTTTTCAATTCGTTAAAGTCTTGTTTGAGCTGCTCATGCTCGGTATTTAAGGTATTAAAATCATTCTCAAGTTTTGAAACAGCCTGACCTTGGTTTGCTGTTTCTTGAGCGATTTCAACAATGGCTTGTTCTTGTTCAGAAAAAGATTCCGCAGACTTCTTCTCTGTTTGTACTTGTTTTGAGAATAGTTTTTTGACTTTATCGAGTAAGCCTGCGGAATAGGATTGCGGCTCTTTGATTTCTTCAAATTCAAGAGCCACTTCTTGAGCTGCAGTAAACAGATTTTCTGGACGCTGTTTTTTGTCAGCAAATGGATTCACTTTCGCACCGGCAGCAAATTGCAGCATTTCGGTACCAAGTGATGCTGGGCTATCAGTTACAGCCAAGCCGATTAAATATGCTGAACCTTTATTTGCAAAGTTTTCATCAATTTCAATCGATGTATAAACTTTTTGCTTTTTCTTATTCAGTTCAATCAGACTTTGGGTTGGCTCAATCTGAGCAAACAGTGCATCTTTTTCTTCACCATCAATGGTGACTTTTTCAGTTTTTAATGCCAATACATCGCCATACATACCAAAAACACTATCTGGCATCACGCCACGAATATGTTCGATATTGATGCGGGCACCATAAGTGTCTGTATTATAGTTTTGCGCCATTTGGAGAATCCAATCGGATTGGATCTCACGACCATCGGTAGTGTCACCAGCTACAGCAATACGAAACCATTTAGATTTGTATTTTTTATCTTTGTCTTCTTTGCTCATTTGCAAACCTATTCGTTAATTATGAACGGATATAAATCACGATTTTGAATATGTGCAGAATGGGCAATGATGAGCAATACAGGCAATTAGATGCTGTTGTATTAAGGCTTTTTACAACTTGGCTCGACTGATAATTAAGTCTTGTACTGCCAATGTTTGCACATTAAAGCAAACAGCAAATGGCAATGAATGACTTATCCCCTATAGCAAATTTGCACCTCATTATGGACAACAAACTCAAGGCTAAGTTTCTGTACTGGCTTGGGTGGAAAATTGTCGATATTGCAGAAGTTCTTAATGAAAATGAACGGACTGTTCAAGCCTGGAAAACACGTGAAGATTGGGAAAAAGAAAAACCCGAAAACCGTGTCGAAAATGCCCTAACAGTCCGTTTGATGGTGCTCATTCTTAAAAATAAAAAGACATCGGGCGATATTAAAGAAATTGATATGTTGATGCGGGCATATAAAGAATTTGCCCGGATTGAAAAGTATCGTAATGATGGTACCGAAGCAGATCTGAATCCAGAAATCCGTAAGCGTAACTCTGCCCCACGGAAAAAAGTTCCGAATCACTTTACCGAAGAACAGGTTGAAGAACTGACTCTGGCATTTGAAGAAAACTTGTTTGATTACCAGTGGACCTGGTACCGAGCTGGTGACCAACGTTCACGAGCAATATTAAAAAGCCGTCAGATTGGTGCGACATATTATTTTGCACGGGAAGCATTGATTGATGCCTTAAAGACAGGACGAAATCAGGTTTTCTTGTCTGCATCAAAAGCCCAGGCACATATTTTTAAACACTATATAAAAGCCTTTGCAGCGGATGTATGTGGGGTCGAACTTACCGGAGATCCAATTGTTCTATCCAATGGTGCAGAACTTTTATTCCTGGGTACAAATTACCGTACAGCGCAAGGTCATCACGGCAATTTTTATTTCGATGAATTCTTTTGGACTCATGGTTTCAATGAGTTGGAAAAAGTTGCATCGGCAATGGCCTTGCATAAGAAGTGGCGTAAAACCTACTTTTCCACTCCTTCCACCATTACTCATGAAGCCTATGGTTTCTGGACTGGTGCACGATTCAATAAAGGTCGTCCAAAAGACAAGCAAGTTAAGATTGATGTCACTCATAAATCGCTAAAAAAAGGACGAATTTGTGAAGATAAAATTTGGCGACAGATTGTCACGATTCTAGATGCTGAAGAAGGCGGATGTGATTTATTTAATATTGATGACCTTCGATTTGAATATTCTGCCGATGACTTTGAAAACCTGTTGATGTGTGAGTTTGTGGATGATGGCCAGTCCATGTTCCCACTCAATATGCTCATGCATTGTATGGTGGACAGCTTAGAAATTTGGTCTGATTTTAAAGTTTGGCATACCCGACCATTTGCCAACAAACCAGTCTGGGTTGGATATGATCCGGCTTTAAGCGGTGACAATGCCGGGCTTGTAGTACTTGCACCTCCAGGTGTAGCCGGAGGTAAATTCCGTGTACTTGAACGTCATCAATTCAAAGGTGATGACTTTGCTCAACAAGCCGAGCATATCAGAAGTATTACTAAACGGTACAACGTGACTTATATCGGTATTGATACAACAGGTATGGGGGTTGGTGTAGCAGAATTAGTACGTCAATTCTTCCCTGCCGTTCATTCATTCAAATATTCGCCAGAAGTTAAATCACAGCTCGTATATAAAACTTTAGATGTTATCCGCAATGGGCGACTTGAATATGATGCTGGCGATAAAGACCTGACTCAATCATTAATGAGTATTAAGAAAACAATTACTGCAAGCCAAAAACAAATTACTTTCACTGCCGGACGTTCAGAAGAAATTGGTCATGCAGATCTGGCATGGGCACTTATGCATGCAATTTATAACGAACCATTGGCTGGCATAACAGAAACAAATACATCTGTATTGGAGATTTATTCATGAACCCTTTTTCAACAGCTAAAAATTTGATGAACTCGGCTTTAAGCTATTTACCACAATCGGCACAACAATCATTTCCTCAAAAGACTGAAGCGTTTTCATTTGGTGATGCAGTACCAGTACTTGATGGAAATGACTTATCTAATTATATGGAATGTTGGTTCAATGGTCGTTGGTATGAACCACAGGTAAGTCTTGAAGGATTATCTAAAAGTTGGAAATCTACTCCATATTTGAGTAGTGGAATTATTTTTAAACGAAACTTTTTAGCCAACTTATTTATTCCACATCCTCGTTTGAATCGTAAAGCGTTTGAACAAATTGCTTTAGACTTTATTTGGTGTGGGAATACTTATGTTGAGGATATTAAATCCAGACTAAAAAATACAATCGAGTTTAAGCCGGCATTGGCAAAGTACACTCGTGCTGGAGAACATTCAGGTCAATACTTTTATTTAAACCATGGTAATCGTGGGTATGAAGAATATGAATTTGCTCAAGACCGCATTTGTCACATTCGAGAAACGGATATTAATCAGGAAATTTATGGCACACCCGAATATATGTCTGCATTACAAAGTGCATGGCTGAATGAATCGGCCACTCTATTCCGTCGCAAATATTACAACAATGGATCTCATGCCGGTTTTATCTTATATGTGAACGATCCAGCCAGTGATCCAAAAGATATTGATGCTTTACGAACTGCATTGAAAGAAAGTAAAGGACCAGGGAACTTTAGGAACTTATTCTATTACAGCCCAAATGGGAAAAAAGATGGTATTCAAATCATTCCAACTTCTGAAATTGCAGCAAAGGATGATTTTACAAATATCAAATCTATTACTAGGGATGACATACTTGCTGCATTGCGGGTTCCACCTCAGCTCATGGGTATTGTGCCAAGTAATGCTGGTGGTTTTGGTGATATTAAATCTGCAACAGAAGTTTTTTATCACAATGAAATTGTTCCTCTTCAATCACGATTACTTCAGTTCAATGAATGGGCGGGTGATGAGGTGATTAAGTTTAAAGAATATGGTCTGATTCAGTCGAAGTAATTCAAAAAATCCCCGAAAATTTTCGGGGATTTTTTAGTTCTCATGTATTCTTTGACCCAAATAATACAAACCTAAAAAGGTTAATAACATCAATTGCACTAGCAAAAAATTAAATGCGGTCAGACATATAAAATAAACTATCGAATAAGTTAATTGTTCTACAGCTAAAATATCCAGTTTATATATATACCTAAGAATAAGAATAGAGAAATATGCAATTAAACTTATAAATGATAAATATGCAAATAATCTCGCAAGAAATCCTCGTCTCTTAAGCGGTTCATCCTTTTTGATAGGATTTCCATCCACATCAATACTATCAATCTCATAAGTGGGTGCAACTCCATCCATATCTCTATCCATTGTTGGACTTGTCAATGTAGCAATTGCCGCCAAGGCAGCAATATAAAAGCCAGGGATGGTTTGTAAGAATCCTGCAAGTAACGATGAAATATCAGAAGCAAAAATATTTACATCTACATCTTCAGTTATCCTTGAACTAAAATAACACTCCATTCCCACCAACAATAAACTAATAAGAACAGAGATAATTAAAGGTATAAAATAATCAAATGTTTTTTTTGAAATTTTCCCTTCAACTTCCCATTTTATCGCAAGGTAATTTAAAGGTTTAAATACTAATTCAAACATGCCCTTACCCCCTCATTTGCGATGAATTATTCTTAAATATTAGCTTGCATTCTATCACATAGAGGACGGTTCAAAATCACCTTATCCGTCATGGGTTTTCGCAATTTTTCATCTAAGAATTTTTTCTTCACTAATGTAAATTCTTGAACATCAGAATCATACTCAGCAAAGCGATTTGTCCCATTTGAATCAGTAAAATTGATTTTAAATACGGTGCCTTTCAAATCAGTATGCTGACCAATTAAATTATTGAATGATTGGATAATTGCATCTGTTTTCTGTTTAAGTGTTGTTGCGGTACTTGGTACTACATTCACCCCAACTTTAAGACTAATTTTGAGCGCATCTTGTTGAAATTTACCCTGACTATCAAATTGTGGGTTAATTTTGGCAGGTCGATAAAAGTCTACATGTTTAATATTACCATTCGCAAATGCCTCGATAATTTCTTCGCTAAATTCCGACTGATATTCAAACATTAAACGATAGCCCAATGGTTCAGGATTACCATTTTCATCTCTTTTAGTTGGGTGCTCACCCACAAAAAAAGGTTTTTTGGCAGTATCACTTCTTGCATGACTAGTAAAATAATTCAGCGTATTAATGAAAATTCTTGCAGTTACGCCTCTCTCATATTCTGCGGCAAATTGAGCTAAGGTCGGATTCTGTTTATCCACCTTTATCACAATATGCACTCTTTTTTCGGCAGCTTCCGTATTGGCTCTTTTCAGTAATCTTGGTTTATTTGTTTTTAGATCTCGAACGCACGGATCATCTGCTTCAGCATCGGCAACGATGAAAACTAGACGCACCACATAAGCCGATTTATCAATTTCAATATTCGATAAAATTCCACAGAATTTTTCATTCAAGAAACGGTAATGAAAGTTCTCATAACCCCAAGTTTTTAACTGTTCAAAGTATTTGAGAATATCAAATTTGACTTTAGGTAATGAGGCCTTATTAGAGATTGGTCTAACACTCGCCATCATATTATAAAAAGTCACTACGATATTTCCCGACATACTTAACCCTCTAGTTTTAATATAAAAATAGTGCGCTGCTATCTTGACATAGCAGCACACTATCCACAATATAAAAACACCGTAAAAAAACTTGTGTACAGTCGAGCCTATATTCAAATTAATTTAATGATAAGCAAGATTTTTGCCTCCTAGCTCTGTTCCCTATTGAGCAGCGCAGTTGCCCCACCCCACCTGCCCACTCTAAAGGTGGCTGATTTACTGCAGGGACAAGCAAAAGAAAAATTTAAGGAAAGGTGTACCGTTATTAGGGTATTTGAAGGCTTAGGCTAATTTTGTAATACTGCATTTCACTACAAAAGCACCCATTGGGATTTCAAATCTAAAAGGCTCGCATTTCAAATGTAATCAAGTCCCCAAAAAGCAGAAACAAATATTTCACCGTACATATCTAAAGCACGTTATTTAATCTACTCCCATCTTTTGAGCACATAAAAATGTATTTTCTACGTAATGGACTTTTATTGAAGTAATAAAGTAATAAGTATTTTTAAGCTATTGAATTTAAAAATAAAAATACATTACTTTTAAAGGTAATTTTTTGTAATTCTTGAAGTAATATTTTATAAGTCATTGATTTTATTAGATACATAAATAAATAAAAATCACTTTTTTACACAGTAATTTATTACTTAAATATTACCTCTAAATCACTTTTTAAAAACACTATAAGTTATTGTATTAAATATGATTATAGAAAAATATTACTTTATTACCTCAAAAAAACGCTAGTCCCCAAATATTTTTTAATTACCTAAATATAGGGTTTTTTATGTTTTTTACTTGCTTCTCTTTATTTTCATGGGAATGAATTGGGAATTTCTCCCCTCAAAAGCATATTTAAATACATGCGTATAAAAATATAAACCATTGATAAATAATAAAATATTGGTGCGCTCAGCGGGACTCGAACCCACGCCACAGGCTTCGGAGACCTGTACTCTATCCAGTTGAGCTATGAGCGCGCGAGCACATCATATCAAAAAAAATCACAAGGTAAAGCATCTATATAGCTTAGAGTGATTTTCCTGCTTATGCTTTATACAATGTTCCATATCTGCAACACAGAATTGCGAGTAGATTACTTGGTTTATTAGACATAATCGCTCACAATAGTGCCACTATTAATCATTCGAGAATTTCATGACTGATGCATTGACGTTAAGAGATTTGTCCAAAACCTATAAAAATGGGTTTCAGGCTTTAAAAGGCATCGATTTAACTGTTCCTGAAGGCGAATTCTATGCCCTTCTTGGACCAAATGGTGCAGGCAAATCTACAACGATTGGTATTATCAGCTCATTGACCAAGAAAACCTCAGGCACTGTCGAAATTTTTGGACATAATCTCGATACACACCCCTCTCAAGCCAAGCAGTGCTTAGGAGTTGTACCTCAAGAGTTTAACTTCGGTCAGTTTGAAAAAACCTTCGATATCTTAGTCACACAAGCGGGCTATTATGGTATTCCTAAAAAAATTGCGGAAGTTCGTGCCGAAGAATATTTAGAAAAACTCGGCTTATGGGAAAAACGCGGTGTTCAAGCCCGTATGCTTTCAGGTGGTATGAAACGTCGCCTGATGATTGCCCGTGCCATGATGCATGAACCGAAACTCCTTATTTTAGATGAACCCACAGCAGGGGTTGATATTGAGCTGCGGCGTTCAATGTGGGACTTCCTCACAGAAATGAACAATAAAGGCACATCGATCATTTTAACCACACACTATTTAGAAGAAGCGGAAATGCTGTGTCGTCGAATTGCCATTATTGACCGTGGTGTCATTAAAGAAGACACCAGCATGAAAAATTTCCTCAATCAGCTCAATGAAGAAACCTTTATTTTTGATTTGGCCGCACCGATTGAACCGATTCATATCGACATCATTGGGGTTCGTTTCCATTTAGTCGATGCCGTGACTTTAGAAGTGACTATGGATAGAGCACATACCCTCAATGACTTATTTCAATTGCTCGAATCGCAAGGAATCCAAGTCCGCAGTATGCGAAACAAATCCAACCGTTTAGAAGAACTGTTTGTGAAGATGGTCGAAAAAAATCTCGAAGGAACTACGCCATGAACTTAAATCAACTTAGCGTAGCTTTATATACTCTAGTACATAAAGAAATTCGCCGCTTTATGCGCATCTGGCCGCAAACCTTGCTTCCACCTGCCATTACCATGAGTTTGTACTTTGTGATATTTGGCAATTTGGTCGGTTCTCGTATTGGCGAGATGGGCGGTTTTAGCTATATGCAGTTCATCGTACCTGGACTGATTATGATGGCGGTGATTACCAACAGTTATGCTAACGTTTCTTCGAGCTTTTTTAGTGCCAAATTTCAAAAAAGTATTGAAGAGCTAATCATGAGTCCTGTACCTTTGCATGCCATTTTATGGGGCTTTGTCTTAGGTGGTGTCTGTCGCGGGGTCTTGGTCGGTATTATTGTGACAGCTATGAGTTTATTTTTTACTGACCTTTATATTACCAATTGGTTTGTTACGATTTACACCGTCTTGGTCACCTCGTTCTTATTTTCACTGGGTGGTTTTATCAATGCGGTGTATGCGAAATCTTTTGATGACATCTCCATCATCCCAACCTTTGTGCTGACGCCTTTAACTTATTTAGGTGGCGTATTTTATGCCATTTCAGCACTCAGCCCTTTTTGGCAAAATTTATCGTTGATCAATCCAATTGTATATATGGTCAATGCTTTTCGTTTCGGCATCTTAGGTCATAGCGATGTTAACGTCGTCGTCTCCCTGTCTGTTATGACCATATGCTGTGCAGTGCTTTATGGCATTGCTTACTATTTACTTTCTCGTGGTTCAGGAATGCGTGAATAATGAGTGTAGAACATTCTCTTTTGGGTAAAGACACCAATTACCCTACAACTTATCAACCCGATATTCTTTTTCCTATAGCCCGTGCTACAGCACGTGAGCACTATGCACATGTTGAAGGTATTCAACAAGGTAAAGACTGGTGGCATGTTTTTGAAATTTCTTGGTTAAATAACCATGGTGTTCCGCAAGTTGCCATTGGTCGCATCAATCTGCCTGCCACCTCGCCCAACCTCATTGAGTCAAAGTCATTAAAACTTTACTTTAATAGCATGAACTTTACTCAGTTTGAGTCTAAAGCTACGTTTAAAGAAACAGTCGAACAGGATTTATCGGCAGCGGCTGGCGCAGATGTGAATATTGATCTTTTTCATGTCGATGATGTGGAAATTAGTCAACCTGAAGGTATCTGTATTGATGAACTGACTCCGACCCAATTGGAAAATCATCCCAATGCAAATCTATTGGCATTAGATGATACTGCGGAAGATGTTGAAGTACAGATTTACTCACATTTACTCAGAAGTAACTGCCCAGTCACTGGACAACCTGATTGGGGCACGGTATTTATCCGATATAAAGGTAAAAAGCCTTGTTATAACAGCATACTGGCTTATATTATCTCTTATCGTCAGCACAACGGTTTTCACGAACAATGTGTGGAACAAATATTTGCCGATATTTGGCAAAATTTGAAACCTGAAAAGCTGATGGTGTACGCAGCTTATACACGCCGTGGTGGTTTAGACATTAACCCTTGTCGTGTGTCAGATGTGTCATGGATGCCCCGCCCAATTCGATTGGCGCGACAATAAAATAAAGAACATTGAGGTTAATACACGATGCCATTTTTTGGTTTTATTCCATCGACTGAACTTTTACAGACTATTCAAACTGCTCAGCAGAAGAAAGACTCAAGTGAACCTTTATATCCACTTCGAGATAAAACAGCACTCCTCATCAATGATGAAATTATTGATGCCATTTTGACTGAGTTAGTTCGCCGTTTTCCACCGAGTGATAAACGTGACACAGCCGAGAAACTGGCTGGCTATATTAAGTCAACAGTTGCGGTTTTGTTGAAGCAGCTTTTAGGCAAATCATCGAATGATGTGGTTCAAGCATCGATTCAGTTTTCTGAAAAAAGCTTGTTTAAAGATGCTGAAGGTCAGTTCCGTGTGGGTGAAGCGTTAGATGCAAGCTTAGTGACCAGCCTCAAATATAACTATGCTGAAATTAAAGCAGGCAATGAAGTAGATAAAGCCGCGTTAACCGAACTGTATAAACAGTTTGCTGAAGCGACTGTACGCCACTTCATGAATGACTTTAATAAAACCCTCGATTTGGGCATGATTAAGCGTAAAGCAGCCGATATCGGTTCTGCAGCTGTCATTAAAGCAGTGCATATTGCTGCCAATAAAATCATCCCCAATTTAACCAAAGATGAACTTTTAGCTCTGGCTGAATATCACGACACCTTATTTCATGCTTAAGTACTAAAAGTCTTCGAGACTTTTCAGATCAAAATGACTCTACTTGTGTAGGGTCATTTTGGTTTCTAAGCTGTAATTTCTTAGTCTTTATATAAAGCCATATATAAAGTCCATATATAAGCTGAGACCAGATCTTTTTGTCATTGTCACTAGACCCTAAACACTACAATTTTAATTGCCTCTATATAAGGAAGACTTTTTATATCAGTCAGTAAAACTTGACTTATATAGTCACGTAAATATTCTGCCTGAAAAACTGTGCCATTTTGAATAATCTGTCCTTTATATAGGCTGAGTTTGTCTTTTTTTGTATACCTATTTGCCCGCTTCAGTACAGACAATGTTATCTTAAAGCCTATTCACGATAGACTCCGTTCACAAGAATTTCGACATAACAGAAACGCGAACTATGGGCTTTACCCTATTCGCTTTGCTCCACTGCCAATAACGACTCTGGAAATTAGACTTCTATGTTAAATTTAAACTTTTATAACAAAGTTAAACGTTTACCTTTATTGATTGGCGCTTTGTCGATCACCAGTTTTTGCCAAGCCAACGATTTCGCTTCTCATCCTGACTATTTTAGCTTTAAACAAAAAACCATGCAAAATTATGGTCTGTCTGCTGAACAAGTCGATTGGGCGATGAGTGGTTCTAAAAATGTACCCAACATCATCAACATTATGAACCGCCCTGGTGAAAGTAAACCGTGGTACGAATATAAAACCAACTTTATGGCAGAAAGCACCATTCAACGTGGTGTCCGTTTTAAAGCACAGTACGCAGATACTTTAAACCGCGCCGAACAACAATTTGGTGTATCGCAATCAGTCATTCTCGGCATTTTAGGGGTAGAAACAGGTTTTGGGACGAACAAAGGTAATTTTGTCACCCGTGATGCCTTAGCCACTTTAGGTTTTGGTTACGAACGTCGTAAGCAATATTTCCAAGATGAACTCGGCGCCTTAATTGCGTGGAGCTATAAAGATGGCGTGCCAACCAACTCGGTTGTAGGTTCGTATGCAGGTGCGGTGGGCTACCCACAATTTATGCCTAGCAATATTCCAAAGTTTGGTGTCGATTATGACGGCAATGGTCATGTCGATTTACGAAATTCAGCAGTCGATGCGATTGGTTCAATTGCCAACTATTTAGCAAATCATGGCTGGCAACGTAATCAGCCAATTGGATTCGCAGCACGCTATAGTGGCTCAAATCCTGAAGCGGTCATTGCTAAAGATTTAACTTTACCGACACCTTATGGCGTTTTAAAAAATCAGGGCATTCAACCGACCAATCCGATTGTCAAAATCGATGATTTAGATATGGTGAATGTGATCCAACTACAGGAAAATTATGGGCAAAGTTATTACATCACTTACCCTAACTTTCAAGTGATTACGACCTATAACAAGAGCCGTATGTATGCGACTGCAGTCTGGCAATTAGGGGCTGAAATTGCTAGCCGATAAGGCTAGCTTTTTACTCAACCTTGAGATGTCAATAAAAAAATATTTAAAAATGATGCAAATTTCGGCATTTTTCACACCTTGTTACAATATTGGTTATTTTTTAATCAAAAATTGTTCGGTTTATGTAGTTTTTATCATTATTTTAATTAAACACTAGACATGCTTATGACTGCATGAATATTATCCATTTCGTCAAATGTTGTTGCAAAAGTGAATTAACAGGCAAGTTTTTTTATCTTTCAACCACTTAGTTTAAAGAAAAAAGTATTGTCTTTTGGAGTTTATAAATGCAGTCTTCACTTAAATATATACTGGCCATTGCCTCGACCATCGCGCTGAGCCAATCGCAAGCAGAGATGGTTCAGTCATCATTTACCAATGATAACGATAACTCTCGCCTAGCTGCGCGTGTCTTGAATAAAGATGCTCAAGGCTTCAACTCACACTTCTCAAATTTAAATAGCCTTTCAATCACTGAACGTTCAGGTGATAAAATTCGTCGCGAAACAATCGCTGCAAAAATTGAGATCCCTGAAGAAGAGCCTTCAGTGATTGAAAAGTTAAATACTGTTGCATCAAATACAGTCCGTAAGTTTAGTCAAACGGGTATGGCGTCTTGGTATGGTCGTCAGTTCCACGGTCGTAAAACAGCAAGTGGTGAAACATTCGATATGAATGCATTAACTGCAGCTCATCGTAGCTTGCCACTAAACTGCTTTATTCGTGTAACGAATAAAACCAATGGTAAAAGTGTTGTGGTTAAAGTAAATGACCGCGGCCCATTCCATGGTAACCGTGTACTCGATCTTTCTTATGGCGCTGCTAAGCAACTGGGTATCACCAATGCAGGTACTGCTAAAGTTAGCATTGAACGTATTGATGGACCCAACTCTTAAGATTCTTTCCTACAGCATGCATTTGACAGCAAAGCCACAGTAATGTGGCTTTTTTATTGTCCTATCTTTGCCTAATGTTTTACACAATCGTAAACAGCTCGATCTCCATCATTTGATCCCTCCCAGATGCTTAGTTTGAATAAGATGCGAAATCTAATCGATCCGATTTTTTGAAGTGAGTGCGCTCACATTTTTACAGCGGTGGAAGACTAGCAAAATTAAATATTTTCTCAGCTCATTCTTATCTGATCAAAGCCAATTTTTCTGCCTACCCTGAACTGTAGTTTTATGCATTCGTCAAATTAGAATGATTTTATGAATTACCTAGTAAATTAAGCGCCATTTTTGCGATATTAGATTCACTATTGCCCTGCTTGTTTTTGTATAATTAGGGCAGTTTTATGAACCAAAACTCAAAAGAAAACCTTGTTATTTCTTCAAAGTTCTCAAACCCCGCCTCATTTGCTCTATTTTCAACTTTTTTAGTTACCCAATCAAAGCTACGCCAATTTGATAGACATAGAAAAAATCGCAAATGGTGAGCATTTAGAGCAACACAAATTTAAAAGCAATGAAAAAGATCGGGCTCGCACACTTTTTTATCCTTTTTTCGGTCTTTGATGGGCCTATTTGCTGATGAAATGCTAGAAATCGAATAATAGATTCAGACCATAAAAAAATCCTAAACTCAGCAAAATACTAAGCAATAATTTTCTCGTCAAAAGAGTGATTAACAACGTAAAAATTGCCCCATAAAAATAACTATTTTGAAGTATCCCTTTCCAGTGCCCGTCTTCGAAAAAAACCAGTGGCAAACAAATCGAAACCATCAGACAAGGCGCCGCATATTTCAGCATGCGTGTCGCAAATTTAGGCAGTCGAATTTGAGTTTTAGGCTCTAAAAATAAATACCGATTAAAAAAGGTCACACAGGTCAAACTCAAAACAAATAACCAGGTCATGTTTTAGTCCTCTGCTTGATCAAAGAGCGCAGCAACCCACATGCCACTAAATCCAGCCAGCAAAATAGCTGATCCAAGCTCGAACCAACTCAAAATCAGCACCATGATCGATGAACTCACCACGCCATAAATTGCGGCCTTATTTTGAATCAACATCACCGCCATAACCAAGAACACCACCACAATTGAAAATTCTAAGTGGAGAGTTGAAAGATCAGGTACTTTATTTGCAAGCAAAATACCCATTAGACTAAACAACACCCAACTGACATAAAAGCTGAATCCTGCACCCAACATATAGGCATAAGACGGCTTTTCCTTCAGCATCGCGGTGGCGTAGAGTTCATCGGTTAGCAAAAAACCGATGCTCAGTCTTCTTTTGAGCGACCACGGCTTCACTTCCTCTCTTAGACTCAGTGCATAAATAAAGTGCTGGCTGGTTAGGAAAAACACGGTGATCAGAATACTCAGTAAAGATGCACCCGTCATAAGCATACTCAAACTGACTAATTGTGCCGCACCTGCAAACACTAACGCTGACATGCCTACAGCTTGCATCACACTCAGGCCCGCATTAATCGCCGCTGAGCCAGCCAATATTCCCCATGGAATAACCGCAACAGAAAGCGGCAACATATCTTGTACACCACGGAAAAAACCTAAACTTTTATGTTGGATCAATTGCGACTGCACAGCAGACTCCATTTTTCAATTCATTGGAGTCAATATGCGGCATACCTTAGATGGCTTTCTTGTATGAAATTGCTGTTATTTTAAATTTTATGTGCCAGATATTGCGCAGGCGTACAGCCCAAAGACTTTTTAAAATGACGAGTGTAATGGCTTTGATCAGAGAAACCACAGAGTTGTGCGACTGTCGCAATCTCGCAACCTTGTTTAAGTAAATATAAAGATTTACGTAATCGAAACTGTACCAACCATGCATGAGGTGGAAGTCCAGTAAACTTTTTAAATTGACGTAATAAATGCCATGGGCTCATCCCGACGACAGCGGCGAGCTCGGCCAGTTGATGCTCTCTTTCAGGTTCCGCAGCAAGTAGTTCTTGTACCAAGACCACTTTACGCTGTGCTTCGGGTAAGTCTTTTAATATTTTCTTAGATTGATTATAACGGCTTAATAAATAAGCCAAAGTTGAAATATATAAACTCTGCTTAAACAGTGTGTTTTTTGGCTGTAACAACAAATCGAAGAGCAAATTCAATTGTTCGGCTAGTCCTTCATCATGAACCACAGCTTGCGGAAACCACGGCATAGTGCCGGCTTCATGAAAAAAATCTTGACTCACCTCTTGGATCATTTCAGGAGTCGGATAAATTGCTCGATAACACCACCCAGTTTCAACAGCAGAAGAACCCGTATGCACCTCATCAGCATTCACTAAAATAATATCGCCTTGCGGCGCAATATGCTGATTTCCTGTGCGTAAAAAAGACTGTGCACCTTCATCAATTAAACCAATACAGTAGCCTTCATGGGTATGTTTTGAAAACTGCGTATGTTGATAGGAGGCTTTTAACATTTCAAGACCATCAAGTTCTTGAACATGATGGTAATTTACAAATTCACTGGGTCTGATTTCGTGCATGAGTTGGCCTCTCCTGAACACTCAGCATACTGCGATTCAGCAAAACGTATAGAACAAAATTGCTCTACTACTGATAGGTTTTTCCTTGGTGTTTTAACCAACCACCTTCATGGCGCTGTTGTGGATCGTGATGTGTCCAGTGGATCACCCCACCTTTTTCACTATATTCGTATTCACCATTGAAGCCAACGGTATCCCCTTTTTGTAAGCGTTCAATACGGGGTGCTAAATCAATATTATGACATGGTTCCGTTAATTAGACCACTCAATTCAGTTTTATAAATGATAAATCCGCTCTAAATATTTAAATTATGCTGCCATTACTTTTAGTAAATGTTGATCATAAAATTCATCCGGTGTTGCCTTATTCAAACTTGAATGAGGACGTATCATGTTATAAAAATCCAAATATTCAGCAATTGATTGTTTCGCTTGTTTAACCGTATCGTAAGCCTTCAAATAGACTTCCTCATGCTTCACGCTGCGCCATAAACGCTCAATCATCACATTATCCATCCATCGTCCTTTCCCATCCATACTGATACGGATATTTCGCAATTTTAACTCATTCAAAAATGCCTCGCTTGTGAATTGACTGCCTTGGTCTGTATTAAACACCTCAGGACAACCATATTTCACAATTGCTTCTTGCAACGCATCTATGCAAAAGTCTGTTTCCATACTGATCGATACTCGATGAGCCAGTACTTTACGACTATGCCAATCTATAATTGCACACAGATAGACAAAGCCTTTAGCCATAGGAATGTACGTGATATCTGTACACCAGACTTGATTAGAGTGATCGATGACCATGTTTTTCAACAGATATGGGAAAATACGGTGTGCAAGATTAGGCTTACTGGTATTGGGTTTTGGATACAAGGCATGTATTCCCATCAAGCGCATTAAACGTCGGACTTTACGCCGACCTATTTGATGTCCTTGACGCTGTAGCATATCTCGTATCATTCGACTGCCCATAAAGGGGTAGTCGAGATGAATTTCATCGATTAGACGCATCCAACTCAAATCAGTTGATGAAATCTCTTTGGGCTTGTAATACAACGTACTGCGATTGATTTGAATCAATTGCGATTGTTGTCGTACCGAAAGTTGATGGGTCTTATCGATCATTTTTTGCCGCTCAGCTGCCCTATTTTTCTGAGCGCACCTTCTAAAAAATCAATTTGCAATGCCTGATGTCCTATCTTGGCATGTAGAGCTTTGAGGTCAATCTCTGGTTCTTGTTGTGCTGTTGGTCGTGAAAAAATATTGACTGATTGCTCAAGCAGTTGATTTTTCCAATCGATGATTTGGTTTTGATGTAAATCGAATTGAGTAGAAAGTTCAGCGAGTGTGTGGTCGCCTTTAATTGCTGCGAGAGCAACTTTAACTTTAAACTCTGCTGAATGATTACGACGTTTTCTTCGTGTCATGGTTGACTCCAAAAACAAGCATTTCCCATGCTTATTGGGGAGTAGATTATCACTTATAGGCGTGGTCTAAAATCCTAGAACCACATCAGTTATGTGCAACCAAAACCGTCATTGTATTAGGGAGTTCTACAATAAATTTTTGATGACGAGAACCGTCATTATCATCCTTAAGCACTGCCACAACACGCCCTTGTGATTGAACTTGAATATTACTTTTCCGGCTTTGAAACGCTTGGGCAATTTTTGCTGTGCCATCAAGCACTTGATTTTGCGGTTGGCTGGTCTGTGTAGAGGGCTCTACCGCGACTGATGGTGTCGATGTTTGTAATTGATTTTCTTGAAGATCGATTCCGAAATACGCAGCAATCAAAAGTACGATCACCGCACCAATACTCAGGTTGGTTTTGTTGGCCACTTATCTACTTCCCCGTTTTATTTTTATTAATTGTATAAAAAAAGCCCCAAAGGGGCTTTTTTTTACTCAAAATAATTTTTCAATTATTTTGCAGCAGCTTGAGCAGCAGCAACTTCTTCAGCGAAAGAAAGTTCAGCTTTTTTCTCAATACCTTCACCCACTTCAAAGCGAGCAAATTGAACAACTGTAGTACCAGTTGCTTTAAGAACGTCAGCAACTTTCTTGTCGTTGTCGATTACGTACATTTGACGATCAAGAGCAACTTCGTTCAAGTATTTCTCAACTGAACCAGTGACCATTTTCTCAACGATGTTTGCAGGCTTACCAGATTCGATTGCTTTAGCTTCAGCAATTTCTTTCTCTTTAGCGATAAGTTCAGCAGATACACCTTCAGCAGAGATAGCAACTGGGTTGAATGCAGCAACGTGCATTGCAATACCTTTACCAGTCGCAGCATCACCTGTGTAAGATACAACAACACCGATTTTTAAACCGTGTTTGTAAACTGCAAGGTTTTCGCCTTCAATGATTTGAGCACGACGAACTTGGATGTTTTCACCGATTTTTTGAACAAGAGCAATACGCGCTTCTTCTACAGTTGCACCATCTTCAAGTTTCAATTCAGCAATTTTAGCAGCATCAGTTTCGCCAGCAGCTAAAGCAGCAGCAGCAACTTGAGCAGAGAAACCAGCAAAGTTTTCGTCTTTAGCAACGAAGTCAGTTTGGCAGTTTACTTCTAAAAGAAGCGCTTTGTTACCGTCTTGAGCGATAGTGATTGCGCCATCAGCTGCAATGTTACCCGCTTTTTTAGCCGCTTTAGCTTGACCAGATTTACGAAGGTTATCAATCGCTAATTCGATGTCACCATTCGCTTCTGTTAATGCTTTTTTACATTCCATCATTGCAAGACCAGTACGGTCGCGCAATTCTTTAACCATGCTTGCTGTAACTGCAGTCATGTCAATCTCCTAAATACGGTAGAAAATGAATTCTTTTTAGAACAGAAACGGCCCAGAGCTGTCTCTTGGGCCGTCTGCATACATGACGCTTACTTTGCCACCATCACATGTCGCAAAAATGACAAGCTTACGTCAAACGCATTAAGCCTCAGGAGCTTCTTTAGCTTCTTCAACTTTAGCTTGTGCATTTGCTTGTGATTGAGCATATTCTTTACCAGCAAGAATCGCATCAGCCATAGCAGAAGCATACAAAGTAACTGCACGGATCGCATCGTCATTACCCGGAATAACGTAGTCTACGTTGTCTGGGTTAGAGTTTGTATCAACGATACCGATTACAGGAATACCAAGGTTTTTAGCTTCTTTAATTGCAATTGCTTCGTGATCAACGTCGATTACGAATAATGCGTCAGGTAAACCACCCATGTTCTTAACGCCGCCTAAAGCGCGTTCAAGTTTTTCCATCTCACGAGTACGCTCTAAAGCTTCACGTTTAGTAAGCTTAGCGAAAGTACCATCTTGAGATTGAGTTTGAAGGTCTTTAAGACGGTTGATAGATTGGCGAAGTGTTTTCCAGTTCGTCAACATACCACCTAACCAACGGTGATCAACATATGGTTGACCAGCACGTTGTGCTTGTTCACGGATGATGTTAGAAGCAGCACGTTTCGTACCAACAAACAATACTTTATTCTTTTTGCTAGCAAGGTTGTTAACAAAGTTCAAAGCATCATTTAACGCAGGAACAGTGTGCTCAAGGTTGATGATGTGAATTTTGTTACGCGCACCAAAGATGTATTGACGCATCTTTGGGTTCCAGAAACGTGTTTGGTGACCGAAGTGTGCGCCTGCTTGAAGAAGGTCGCGCATGCTTACGTTGTAATCTGCCATTTTCTTTACCTTAAAGTTTGGGTTAGGCCTCCATATATCCGCATCCTCCACCCTAACGGGCACCCAGAGAAATGTGTCGATATATGTGCGGATTTTATTGCCCCATCGCACAAAGCCCGTGAAATTTATTCACGAAAAAGCATTTGATAAAATGGGCGGCTATTTATACCATAGTCACACACAAATTTCCAAAAGTTTTTAGAGATCATGAACAGTACTTACGAAGCACCCCGTCGACTCATCAAAAGCGCTGAAGACATCGAAAAGATGCGTGTGGCTGGGCGACTGGCGGCTGAAGTCTTGGATATGATCAAGCCACATATTAAACCAGGTGTGACTACACTTGAGTTAGATACGATTTGTCACGATTATATTGTCAATAAACAAGACGCGATTCCAGCATGTTTAGGTTACGGTGCAGCACCAGGTCGCCCTGCTTTCCAACATGTGATTTGTACTTCTGTAAACCATGTGGTCTGTCACGGCATTCCTTCAGATGCAAAAGTGTTGAAAAAAGGCGATATTTTAAATATTGATGTGACGGTCATTAAAGATGGTTTCCACGGCGATACCAACATGATGTACATCGTGGGTGGCGAAACTTCTATTCTCGCGAATCGTTTATGTAAAGTGGCACAAGAAGCAATGTACCGTGGAATAGCAACAGTGAAGCCGGGTTCAACCATTGGCGACATTGGTCATGCCATTCAACAATATGTCGAATCGGAACGTTTTGGTGTCGTGCGTGAATATTGTGGTCACGGTATTGGAACTGTGTTCCATGACGAACCCCAAGTCTTACACTATGGTCAACCAAACTCAGGCATGATTTTAGAAGAAGGCATGACCTTTACCATTGAGCCAATGGTCAATGGTGGTGACTGGAAAACTAAATTATTGGGGGATAAATGGACGGTAGTGACCAAAGACCATAGCTTGTCTGCACAGTATGAACATACGTTATTGGTCACTAAAAACGGGGTTGAAGTTTTAACTGCACGTCCTGAAGAAGATTTATCACGTTTTCAGTCTTAAATGCTGTCATTGGCATAAAATATGATGCCATCTGTCAAAAAGACCACCTACTGGTGGTCTTTTTTATGACTAAGCAAATATTAGATGTGAAATTTATTCTTTATTTTACAAACAGCTAGAATCAAAAAATATTCAACAGTAGCGCTCTATTACATTCATTCACCTGTAACAAAGATTGCAAGCAAGTAACACGATCACACAAAATGGGTTTTGACATTCACAAATGTCAAAAACACATATCCTTTAAAAACAACAGCTTTATCGTAGCAGCAACCTTAATAATACGCACTATAAAAACGAATAGCTAATTTGGACATGGAGTCCCAGAATGAAAAAAACATTGCTTTGTGTAGCAACGTCTATTGCTGCCTTGCCTATGCTCACACATGCAGATTCACCTTATTTTAGTCTACACGATGGTGATGGATTTAAACGCTTTTCTGTATCGGTCGGTGCTTTACACGTCATGCCACAAGGTAAAGCCCAACCCTTCCGAGTTAACACATCGGTTAAAGAAAGCGAAACTGCAAAAGTTGGAGATATCAAAGCACAAACGGTGCTCGACAATATCAAGCCAGGAAGTAGCGTCAATCCTCTCTTAAAGGCTACTCTTGATGGGCTAGCTTTAATTAATGCTGATGTCCCCTCAGCACTAAGTGGAACTGCTGAAATCCGTGGACTCAGTCAATGGGATAATCCAGGTACGGGTTTAGAAGCCGATGATGTCACTACATTGGGCATCATGACCAATTACTTTTTTACCGACAATATTTCTTTTGAAATGAAAGCAGGGATTCCACCAAAAGTCGATTTACAAGGTAAAGGAAAAATTTATGCGCCTTTCTCAGCAACTGCAACACCTATGGGCGGAGCTTTAGGAAATTTCTCTGTACACGACAAAAATAGATAACTCATTGAAATAATGTCACAATAATTGTTTTCTAACGACGAATACTATGATACATCTCAATGAGTTATATCTTATCTTAAACAAATCTCTAAAATGGAACAAGTCACATTTAAAGTGCTTTGCGCTCATCATGCTTGTGATTATTTTAAAGCAAACATGTAATCTTTCTTCTGCATCTAAAGCCTTGCCCATCAAGTGCTTACCACAATCATTTTATCGACGTATGCAGCGCTTCTTTGCAGGTCAGTATTTTGATTATCGTCAAATTTCTCAGTTGATTTTCAATATGTTTTCATTCGACCAAGTGCAACTGACTTTAGATAGAACCAATTGGAAATGGGGAAAACGAAATATTAATATCCTGATGCTCGCAATCGTTTATCGTGGAATAGCGATACCTATCCTTTGGACATTGCTTAATAAACGTGGAAATTCAGATACGAAAGAGCGCATTGCTTTGATTCAACGCTTTATAGCCATTTTTGGTAAAGACCGTATTGTGAATGTGTTCGCAGACAGAGAGTTTATCGGTGAGCAGTGGTTTACATGGTTAATTGAACAAGACATCAACTTCTGCATTCGTGTTAAAAAAACTTCATTGTCACCAATCATTTAGGAAAGAATCATAAAATTAGTGATTTATTTCGCCATCTTAAAGTTGGTCAAATTGAATGTCGTAAACGACGGATTTTGGTTGGTCGGGTGAAACTATATATAAGTGCACTACAGTTAGAAAATGGAGAGCTTTTACTCGTCGTTTCTCCTCAGTTTAATGCCAATGCTATTCAGGATTATGCATTACGCTGGGAAATTGAAACCTTATTCAGTTGTCTCAAAGGACGCGGGTTTAATCTTGAAAATACGCGCTTGACAGACCCTAGACGAGTGAAAAAATTGATTGCGGTGTTAGCTATAAGCTTCTGTTGGTGTTACTTAACGGGTGAATGGCAACATGATCAAAAAAAAGCGATAAAAATAAAGAAGCATGGACGACTCTCAATGAGTTTATTTCGCTATGGTTTAGACTATGTTCAAATGGCGATTCAGCGTTTAATTGGTTTTGGGAAAAAAGAAGAGTTTAAGGAAATTTTGGCAATTTTAAGAAGGCAGAATCCTGATAGGATAAGGGTTCTGTGAAATTTGTCGTGTACAGAGAGGAAATTTAGAACTTGAAAATGATATTTTCATTACTGACTTAGAAGCATATGGCCCTGCGGCATCTGCACGCGCGTGGACACCTGCTTTCGAGTTCCAATATCACTTTGGTAAAACAGGTGTGAATAAATTCCGCCCTTATGTCGGTGTTGGAATGATGTATGCCTACTTTAATGAGTTGGAAATTAACCCACAAACTGAAAAAGACTTGATTGCAGCAGGTCATATGATTGCCAATATTAAAGAAGGAAATGCTGGCGCATCACTTGAAGGGAAAAAAAGTTCAGCCAATCCCAAAGTTAAGCTAGAAGCAACTGATGCCTTCGCCCCTATTGCAACCGTCGGTTTCACCTATGACTTTAATGATAAATGGTTTGCTGTCGGCTCGGTGTCCTATGCTCATCTTAAAAATGAAACCACGATTACCGTCAAAGATGCTACGCACGGTGAACTGATCAAATCCACAGCCGATATTGAAATTAACCCCATTCTGGCGTATGCAGGTGTCGGCTACCGATTCTAAGCTTCAAACAACTACCAAAAAGACGACACCAAGTCGTCTTTTTTCATGAATATTCATTGTTTTTATTGATCAAATAGTCAATTTTTTATCATCGCTTTCAGCAAATAATTCACTTAATATAGCGAACTCTAAGCTCATTTTTTGGTTGAAATATGTCAGAAACTCGTTTTTCCAAACCGCTGATTTATATGCTCATTGGAAGTGCAATAATTCTGGCATTATCACTGGGTGTCCGACATGGCTTTGGACTCTACCTTGTGCCTATGAGTGATGAGTTTGGCTGGGGACATAATGTTTTTAGTCTAGCGATTGCGATGCAAAACCTGATTTGGGGCGCTGCACAGCCCTTTACAGGTGCATTAGCAGATAAATATGGCTCTAAAATCGTGGTTGCCGTCGGTGGTGTGTTGTATACCATCGGTTTGCTGCTCATGGCAGTCAGCTCTACGGGTTGGTTACTCAACTTAAGTGTCGGTCTTATTTTGGGCCTAGCATTATCTGCGACCTCTTTTTCTGTATTGTTATCCGCGGTGGGTCGTGCTGCACCGCCTGAAAAACGTAGCCTTGCTATGGGCATTGCCAGTGCAGCGGGTTCTTTTGGGCAGTTCATTATGCTGCCGTCAACCTTACTGCTGTTACAAAACTTTGGCTGGTCTGCGGCGTTGGTCGTTAGTGCACTTTTAATTGCGATGATTATTCCACTGGCTTGGATGCTCAAAGCTCCCGCCTTTGTTGTACCGAATGCGTCAACCAATCAAGTTCAGCTCAGTTTTAAAGATATTTTAGTCATTGCGAAAAACCATAAACCATTTTGGTTCCTATCACTTGGTTTTTTGGTCTGTGGCTTCCAAGTGGTCTTTATAGGTATCCATTTACCTGGCTATTTGATTGACCATGGTTTTAATGCAACTACAGGAACTGTTTTCTTAGCGCTGGTCGGTTTATTTAATATCGTTGGCACCTACACTGCGGGCTGGCTAGGTGGGAAGTATTCTAAACCAAAGTTACTGATGGGCTTATATGGACTCAGAGGCATTGCCATTATTGCCTTTTTGATGCTCCCACTCAGCACAGTCACCATCTATAGCTTTGGTGTAGTGATGGGTTTATTATGGTTATCTACAGTGCCTTTGACCAACGGTATTGTGGCCAATATGTTTGGTATTAAATATCTGAGCATGCTGAGCGGCATCGTGTTCTTTACTCATCAAGTCGGTTCATTTTTCGGTGGATGGCTGGGTGGTGTGAACCATGACGTGACAGGTAATTATGACTTGATTTGGCTGTTTTCTATTATTCTGAGTGTTTTTGGCGTACTGGTACATTTCTTTGTCGATGAAAAGGCGGTTGTCCATGACTAATTCATTTTTATGGCTCAAATGCGGTATCGGCATTAGCATTATTGCGTTGTTTGCTCTGGCTATTAGCCTTTGGCTGAATACGCCTGACCTGTTTGAGTATTTTAATCAGGCATTTTGCGCTCATTAAATCTGCATATTTTGAGCTCAATATTTCATTATAAAAGAAAAGCAATATAATCATCAGCTTAGTATTTTTTAAATTTTTTCATAAGTTTAGAACTTCTTTTAATTTTAAGATTACACATATTTTGATTACATTTTCTCTAGACCGCATATCTAGAGAAAATAATCAAAATGACCGCATTAACTCAACTTTCACAAGCGATTCATGATGCCCCGCGTTGGCATCAACCTGAACAATTTCAAAATCCAGAAGAAATACAAATTATCCCACTGGCGGAAGAAGCCTTAGGTGCTGTGGTTTTTGGTTTAGATGCCCGTAAAGCCCAAGCAGGAGAGACCATCTATCGCTTAAAACAAGCTTTGGCTGAACATCTGATTTTAATTTTTAAAAACCAAACTTTGGATGATCTGCAATATTTAGCCTTTGCCAGCTATTTTGGTTCTATTTTCCGCCCAAGTGCAGACAATCCTGTGCTGGCTAGCCAGACTGACACTGGTGTTCCACCCGATGTGGTTCCTGTTTCCAATGCGGTCGGTCAAGGCGACTATACTGGTCATGGCGAACTCACCCCACATGCCGATCACCAGTGGACACCTCTTCCCTCTTTTGGCTCTCTGCTCTATGCCCTTGAGCTTCCTCAAGACGGCGGACAAACCTCTTGGTTCAATACCATCAAAGCCTATGATGCGCTTCCCGATGACGTCAAAAAGCAGATCGACCAGCTACAGCTGATTACTTATAACCCATTCGTCCGTGCGCAAAGTAATACTGGCAATACGGGTTATGGAGACAGCCCTTATTATCGCTTTAAAGATCAACCCATTTTAGGTCATGCCTATCCGCATCCCTTAGTCCGCACACATCCAGAATCTGGGCGTAAAGCGCTTTGGCTCAATACCCGTTCGGAAGTTGAATTACTCAATGTCGATGATACCGAAGGCAGTGAACTGATTGCTGCACTTCGTACGCACATCCTCAAACCTGAGTTTCGCTATGAACATCACTGGGAAACTGGAGATATTGTCTTTTGGGATAATCAGGTGACACTACATTCACGTCGCCCCTTTCCTGTCGATCAACGTCGCTTACTCAAACGTATTAGTCTTGCAGGTGGGCGTCCGTACTAGGCAACAAATAAAATGAATAATTCATGGGCATGACACCAAAATGTCACGATTGTTTTAGATAATCTGTTAAAAAACCAATAAAAAAAGCCCATCAAACAATGTACGACTGATCAGTTAATGCATTTCAAAAGAATGCATTAACTGTTGGGCTCTTCTCAACGGAGACTTACTGTTTTAAATCAAACTTATGGAGTTCGTTCTGTTCTTTTGTTTAGCCAAATGAGAAGCGAAGCTTCGCAAAGAAAATATTTGTCATCCGCAAAACCTGTTCACTTGCTTCGTTTAAACAACTTTTGTTAGAACACAGCCCAAGCCAAAAGTTAGGCAGGTTGCGGATGACGCTTCCGCGGATCAGATAAAGTCTAAAAGAAAATGCCAGTCAGTTTCTTAACTAACTGGCATTACAACTTTCAAGTTGGCTTTTCTGGCGCTATGACTTAAGCATTGCGTTTCGCAAAGTCATCCATAAAATTCACTAGGGCTTGAACGCCTTCTAGTGGAACAGCATTATAAATACTTGCGCGCATCCCACCAACTGAGCGGTGACCCGCAAGATTCAACAAATGGTTTTCTTCAGCTTCTTTCAGGAAAAGTTTTTCTAAATCTGGATTCGCCAAAGTAAACGGCACATTCATAATTGAACGGTTTTGAACAGCAATTGGATTTGCATAAAAATCGCTTGCATCGATATAACCATAAAGTAGTTTCGCCTTTTCAAGGTTCACTTTATGAATCGCTTCAACACCGCCTTGTTCAAGCAACCATTCAAACACCAGACCGGACAAGTACCATGCATAGGTCGATGGTGTATTGACCATCGAATCATTCTTCGCTTGTGAAGCATATTTCAAGATGCTTGGAATTTCAGGTTTGGCTTGATCTAACAGATCTTCACGAACAATAACCAAGGTTAAACCCGCTGGGCCAATGTTCTTTTGTGCACCTGCATAAATGATACCAAATTTAGTTACATCAACAGGTGCAGACAAAATACTCGAAGACAGGTCTGCAACCAATGGCGCATTGGTTTCTGGAATAGCCGCAAACTGAAGACCACCAATCGTTTCATTGTCTACATAATGCACATAAGCCGCATCTTGAGATAAGTTCCAAGTGCTTGAGTCTGTAATGGCAAGTTTTCCATCAATTTGCGTACCCGCTTCAATGACGTTGATATCGCCATAGCGCTGCGCCTCTTTCAGTGCTTTCTCAGACCAAATTCCAGTATGGATATAGTCCGCTTTGCTGTTTTTACCCAACAAGTTTAAAGGAATCGCGGAGAACTGAAGTGAAGCACCACCTTGAAGGAACAAGACTTTATAGTTCTCTGGAATGTTCATGAGTTTACGTAAATCTGCTTCTGCTTTTTCAGCCACAGCAACATAGTCTTTACTACGGTGACTCATTTCCATGATGGAAAGACCCTTGCCTTGCCAATCAAGCATTTCAGCTTGTGCTTTTTCTAAAACGGCAGTAGGTAATGCAGCAGGACCAGCACAGAAGTTGTACGCGCGCATGATTTTTCCTTTCAAAGTGAAACACAATAAAATGATGGCATTTAACCACAGATAGCCAGTGCTTGCAGTAAATTCAACTGAAAATATTTCAATGTAATCTCACCTTTACAGTCAAAAACTCAATCAAGATCAATGATCCAGTTTTAACTCAGCACTGCTCAATCAATTACAGTGGCGCTTTCCCATTCATCTAAGCTCAAACGTAAGCATTTCCTTTGCTTAAAAATGTCGCTAATCTATTGATATACATTTGCAAATTAAACAATTCAGTAACTGAGTCAGCATTCAGCACAGCTAGATTATGCGTATAATGTGCAAAAACATAGAAAAGAGTCGTGTTCATGCCACAAAGACTATTCAACATGCTTAATACACCAGCCAACAAATTCCTATTGCGTACATCACTGCCATCAATCTTGTCATTAAGCATGTTCGGTCTCAGTCTCGGAATCAGCTCGACAACTTTTGCTGCATCTATCAGCTATCAACAAGCTGAGCAAAGTGTTTTACAAGACTCGTTTAGCACACAGGCCACACAAGCCTTACAACAAGCCTCAAAACTAGAGGCTGAAGCGGTCAAAGGTTTGGGGCTACCCCGTATCGATCTGAACGTACGTGCTTATGCTTTTCATAATGAGCTTGATGTGCCTCTTGGTGCACTCAAAAATAATTTAGAACAAACACTGACTGATGGTGTAGCCACGAAAATTGATGAGTGGCAAAACGCCTATCCAAATTTGGGCGATTTAAGTGGTTTAGAGCAAGGTATTGATCAAACCATTCACAAAGGTGTCGGGCTTATTCCGAATAGCTCGCAAATTACCTTAGAAGATCAAGTCATACGCCCGACCATTTCTGCAATGATGCCGCTTTATACAGGTGGGTTAACCTCAAGTGTGAAACAAGTCGCCAATATCAAAGCAAAACGTAGCGAACTCAATACAAAACAACAGCAAGACCTACAACGCTTTGAACTGATTCAAGCCTATTTCAATGTTCAACTGCAAAAACAGTTGCTCGCGTCTAGCCAATATAATTGGCATGCAATGCAAAAACACTATGACAATGCACTTAAACTTGAACAACAGGGCTTTATTAGTAAAGGCCAGCGCATGCAATTTGAAGTGGCAAAAAACAATGCACAGCGGAGTGAACAAGCCAGTCAGGCCAATTTAAAAGCCAGTTTATTTCAGCTGAATAACCTTTTACAAAGCAGCCAAATTACTGAGCTAACCACACCACTCTTTATTAACAGTACCCAAAACCAAGATTTAAATACTCTACTCAGGTCATATGCAGATCAATCGGCCTTAGTACAAAAACTGCAAATGGACACTCAACTGGCACAAGCCAATGTCACGGCACAAAACGCCGCCAAGAAACCACATATTTTTGCCTTTGGTGAATACAGTCTAGACGATAAAAATAACTGGATCGTTGGCTTAGCCGCACAGTACAATCTGTTCTCAGGCATTGATAAAAACAAAAATGTCCAAGCAGCAGAGTTACAACGCTACGCTTCTGAACTGATGACAGCACGGACTAAACAAGAAATTGAAAATGTGATTTATAAATCGTATAGCGAAGCCACCACAGCGCAGCAAAGTGATCTGTTATTACAGCAAAATATAAAAGCAGCACAAGAAAATTTACGTATACAAGAACTGTCCTTTAAAGAAGATATGGGAACAGCGACCCAAGTGATCGATGCACAAAATATGCTCAGTGCTTTAAAAGCAGAAACCGCACTGAATGCCTATAAATATGTCATGTCACTGGCGACGCTTCTACAAAGTCATGGTTCGATCCATCAGTTCCAAACTTATCTTCTGCAACCTAATACGCGATTTATTCGTTAATTCTTTGATGAGAGCCATTTAATGAATCAAGATCAAAACCAATCTGGTCCGCAAAAACCTGAAAAACAAGAAGATCAAGCGGTGCCATCAACAGAGGAATTAACCACAAATGATACTCAAGAGCAGGCACAGACTGAGAGCGAACAGATTGAGCCAGCATCAGTCAATACGAACACCGAGCAAAAGTCCAAAGCGATCAAGCTGATTGGGGGCCTTGCTCTTATTATTCTATTCATCGTGATTGCTTTTGGACTGTGGAAGGCCTATCAACCGAAAACGGTTGAAATCCAAGGTCGGGTTGAGGCAGAAACGATCCATGTCAGTACCAAAGTGCCAAGTCGAATTGATGAAATTTATGTCCATGACGGACAGAAGATCAGTAAAAACCAAGAACTCGTTCGACTGTATAGCCCTGAAGTCGATGCCAAAAAACAGCAAGCATTAGCCAGCTTACAAGCTGCTTTAGCACTCCAGTCCACCGCTGATCGTGGCTCTCAGGAAGAAAATATTGCGAGTTTATACGCCAACTGGCAAGCACTGAAAGCACAGCAAACTTTGGCACAAACCACCTATCAACGTGGTGCAAACTTGTACCAACAAGGTGTCATCTCACGCCAACGCCGCGATGAAATGCATGCTGCGGCGCAATCAGCTGCTCAAATGACAGAAGCCGCATATCAACAATATGCTCGGGCTGAACGTGGCAGCACTCCACAGCAAAAAAGTTCAGCAGATGCGCAAGTGCAAATTGCAAAAGCAGCTGTTGCTGAAGTCAATGCACTTGAAGCTGAAACCAAACTACTCTCACCTATTGACGGTACCGTGTCTAAAACCTATGGCAAACCCTCTGAATTGGTAGCGATGGGGGTACCGATTGTCAGTATTATTCAAGATCGCGAGCTTTGGGTATCACTGAATATTCGTGAAGACCAATACGCCAACATCTATCAGGCAAAACAAATTGAAGGCTTTATTCCAGCCTTAAATCTACATACCAACTTTAATATTAAGAATATTGATGCCGAAGGCGAATTTGCCACCATTAAAACCACACGCCAAACAGGAGGCTATGACATTCGTAGCTTTAAAGTTCATTTAACGCCTGCGCAAGCCATTCCAGACCTAAAAGTTGGCATGAGTGTGTTGTTTAAAGTCAAAGAGAGCAAATAATGCTAAGCGGGCTACTGCGGGAACTGAACTATTTACTGAAGCATAAGTGGGATCTATGTTTAGTCACGCTTGCCCCACTGTTTATTATCGTGCTGTTTTCCAGTATGTTTGCCCAAGGTAAACCTGAACATTTGCCTATTGCGATTATTGATCAGGACCAAAGCGAGCTAAGCCAAAACATACAGCGCTACTTGAGACTCAACCATACTTTAGATGTCGCCATCGTCAGTGATCAAAATACCGAAGTTGAAAAGCTGCTGAACCAAACCAAAGTTTGGGGTTACGTCAGTATTCCCAATGGCGCCGAACAACGTTTTGTTCAAGCTAAAGATGCTGAAATCAGCATCGCCTATAACCAAAGTTACTTTAGTGTGGGGAACACCATTTCATCAGCCATGTTACTCAGCACAGTTGAAGCCATGGCAGACTATGCTGGTGAAAGCTATTTAGAAAATACTATTCCTTATTTAGATGTACCTACACCACACGTTAAAATTTCGACCTTATACAACCCAAATTTGAGTTATGAGTTCTATTTAGAACCCTTTATGATTCCTGCAATTTTGCATTTACTACTCTGCTGCTGTGTCGCGTTTTCAGTCGGTCAAGAATTTAAGTTTCATACAGCGCAAAATTGGCTAAACAACCAATCTGCTTTTAAAGCCATCCTCTCTAAGAATCTGACCTATGTACTAATTTTTAGCTTATGGACATGGGCGTGGATGTTTTGGCTGATTGAGATTCGCGGTTGGTTTGTTGCAGGTCAACTTTGGTTGATCATGTTGGCACAGCTTTTATTTTATAGTGCCTATGCCTTGATCAGTAGCACCATTGTTTTAGCCACCAACAACTTATCCAAAACCTTTGGTTTAATTGCTGTGTACGGCGGCTCATCACTCAGTTTTGCAGGAGTGACTCTCCCCTTAAATAACGCACCACTGTTTACCAAATTTTGGGCCAATATTATCCCTTACACACCCTATGCAAAATTACAAACCGAACAATGGGTCATTGGTAGCCCAATCAGTTCATCGCTGTTGCCTTTACTCATACTTATCCTCTATGTGGTCTTTTACACTGTAACCTCTGTCCTGCTGCTCAAAAAACGAAGCAAAGGAGCAGTATCATGAAGTCATTTTTGCACTATTACCTCAAGACATTTAAAGACATTATCGCTAATCAGTCGATTTTAACCACGCTCATCCTCTCGGTAATTTTCTATAGTGTTTTCTATCCGACTGCCTACAAAGCACAGCAAGCAGAAGCTTTGCCCATTGTGATTGTGGATGAAGAACAAAGTATCGTGACCAATAACATCATTCAGCAAGTTTCGCTAAGTCCAAATGTTGAAGTGAAAGCTGTGACAGGCAATTTCCTCGATGCTGAAAATATGATTAAACAACAGCAAGCCGATGGTATTTTGCTCTTACCCGAAAATCTTTCCAATAGTCTTCGGCATGGCGAAGTCGGTGGGATTGGGCTCTATCTCAGCGCGGCAAACTTCTTAAAAACCAAGCAAATTGGACTAGGTCTCGCTACCTCAATTGAAAATGCTGTACGCGAGCACGTGGAAAAATTTGGCAATATTTCGCACTTTTCTCCAGCTATTTCCATTCATCAAACGCCGCTTTTTAACACCATGTCGGGTTATGGCAGTTATATTTTCCCCGCCATTGCTCCACTGATTATTCATCAAACCATCGTGCTCGGTTTAGGGATGTTATTGGCTGGATACCGCGAACAGAAATGGCGACCAACGACGACGGAATTTTTTGCGATTTTTTGCGCCATTCTGACCATTGGTATGCTCGGTTGTTTATATTTATTTGGCTTTATTTATTGGTTAAATGACTACCCACATGGGGGAAATTTTAGTGGCATGTTACTGGCCGTGCCGATTTTTATAGGCTGTATCGTGGCTTTAGGCATGTTGATTTCAACATTTTTCGATATGCCTGAGCGTGCAGGACATGTCATTGTATTTACCTCTATTCCGCTATTTCTACTTTCAGGAACAGCATGGCCACACGCCGCAATGCCCGCTTGGATGCAATACTTGGGCAATGTTTTGCCATCGACCCAAGGGATTCAAATGTTTATTCAACTGAACCAAATGGGTGTACCAACTACACTTATTCTGCCGAAACTACTGTATCTCTTTGTGTTTGGTATAGCGTGCGCAGCATTTGCTTATTGGCGTCTCAAGCATCGCTAAATTTTAGAACCTATTGATAGCAATCCTACCAATTTAATCCGTTGAAGCCCCATAAAGTTTGACATCAAAGCTGCGAATTTTTGTGCTTCCGCCGGCTTTGTCAAAACCAACATCGTATTGAACTAGGTTTTTATTGCTATAAGCATACTCATAGGTAACTGCATACAAACTTGGTTTTTCCGTCGATTTTTCAATGTGTTTCGATACAATTTTTTGAGTCGTTATGGCTTGTTTAGGAATCGATTTTGCAAATTTTCGCATGTCTTTTTCATGAGTTTTAAATTCACGCTGTAACTCTGGCTCAAAATAAGTATAGAGCTGCGGAAAATCGCCCTGAGTAAAGGCTTGATAAGCTTGCTGAGCTGCTTTCTCTTGAGCAGGACTCGGATTTGGGATCGAATCCAATGCCTGTTGTCCCAATTTATCACACGCTGTTAAAGCCAACGCACAACTCAAAACCAGTAATTTTGCTTTCATAAAATCTTATCCACCACTAGGTCATCGCCAATATGAAAAAGGACGCCGAAGCGCCCTTTTCTTTTTCATTCAGTTAGTCTTCGTTCGATGTATAGGTATCTGTTGTATTTTCAGATGCATCTACATTTACTTCGTCAACCACAGTTTCTTCAGTTGTTTCCATAGAAGCATCTAAAATATCGTCTTCGACTTCAACCGCTTCAACAGCAACGACACCGACCAAGATTTCTTCATTACCTAAACGAATCAGACGTACACCTTGTGCATTACGACCCGTTCTAGCAACTTCAGATGCACGAGTACGAACTAAAGTACCGCCATCAGAAATCAACATCAACTCTTTAGATTCATCAATGGCAACCGCACCGACCAACTCACCATTACGTTCAGATGTTTTGATGGCAATAACACCTTTACCACCACGTTTCTTGGTTGGGAAGTCGTCCACTGGCGTACGTTTACCATAACCATTTGCAGAAGCACACAGTACTTCGCCAGTTTCAGGCACAACAACTAATGAAACAATACGGCTCGCCACATTTAAATCAGAAGATTCTTCATCATCTGAATCTGTGTCAGTTTCAACATCATCTTCGGCCTGGGCTGCAGCTAAAGTGACACGCATACCACGCACCCCTTTTGCAGTACGTCCCATCACACGTGCATCAGTTTCAGAGAAGCGGATTGCTTTACCTTCATTTGAGAACAACATAATTTGCTGTTCGCCATCGGTGATTGCAACACCAATCAAGGTATCTTCTTCTTTCAGCTCAATTGCACGTAAACCATTTGAACGAACATTACTAAATTGCTCTAATTCAACACGCTTGACTGTACCAGACGCTGTTGCCATAAATACAAAGAAGTTCTTACGCATTTTCTCTGCAAGATCAGCAAATTCAACAACGGTTTCATTGTCCAAATCTGTTGTTGAAAGCTCAACACCCAACTCTTTCAATTGCTTACGTAATGCATCAGAGAGTTCATCAGCATCTTCAGCCAACTCATCGAATGAAGCTTTTAACGCTTCATAATGTGCGTCGATAATACTATTTTCACGTAATATCGCGACATTGCTACGCACAAAGTTTTTGAACTCAGCTAAGCGTTCTTTAAATTTCTTCGGCGCATCAATCACAGGAAGAATTGCTGTGATCGTCTCATCGGCATCCAGTGGCAATAAGTTCACCATTGGGCGACCCTTCGAACCACGCGATGCTTGAGGCACTTCAAACACTCTCAGGCGATAGACTTTACCAACATTGGTAAAGCACAACACTGTGGCATGGTTAGATGTCACAATCAGATGCTGGATGTAATCATCTTCTTTCATCGAGGTCGCAGATTTACCACGTCCACCACGACGCTGCGCAGCATAGTCTGAAAGCGGTTGAGTTTTCGCATAACCTGTTTTTGAAACAGTCAGTACCACTTGCTCTTCAGGAATTAAATCTTCACGCGAGAAGTCAATACGAGACTCAACAATTGCGGTACGACGAGCATCGCCGTATTGTTGCAAAATTAAAGCTAATTCTTCTTTAATCACTGCCATCAATAAATTGAAGTCATTTAAAATAGCTGTAAGTTCAGCAATTTGACCTAAAATTTCAGTATATTCAGCTTGTAACTTGTCTTGTTCAAGACCCGTTAAACGGTGCAAACGAAGTTCAAGAATCGCACCAACTTGCGCAGGCGATAAACGATATATCTGACCATCTAAACCAAACGGACGACTTGGATCTTCACCTTCAATTTCGTCTGGACGTACAGAAACAGAACCTGCTTTTTCAAGCAGTGCAATTACATTCCCAGCTGCCCACTCACCTGCTTGTAAACGCTCACGCGCCTCAGCTGGGTTTGCAGAAGTTTTAATGGTTTCAATGATCGCATCAATATTTGCTAATGCTACCGTCAAACCCTCTAAAATATGGCCACGTTCACGTGCTTTGCGCAATTCAAACATGGTACGACGCGTCACTACTTCTTGGCGGTGACGAATAAATGCCGCAACAATGTCTTTCAAGTTCATTAACTTTGGCTGGCCGTTGTCTAAGCACACCATGTTAATGCTGAAAGAGTTTTCCAACTGCGTGTTTTGGAATAAGTTATTTACCACAACTTCAGCGTTTTCACCACGCTTTAAGTCAATGGCAATACGCATCCCGTCTTTGTCAGATTCATCACGTAGCTCAGAAATACCTTCCAGTTTTTTCTCTTTCACCAACTCAGCGATACGCTCAATCGTTCTTGCTTTGTTGACTTGATATGGAATTTCTGTGAAAACGATCGTGGTACGACCTGTTTTTTGGTCTTCTTCAAAGTGGTATTTACCACGAATATGCAAACGACCTTTACCCGTACGGTAAGCATCAACAATGCCCGCTTTACCGTAAATAATGCCACCTGTAGGAAAGTCTGGACCCGAAATATATTCCATCAATCCTTCAATTGAAATATTTGGGTTTTCAGCATAGGCCAAACAAGCGTTCACTACTTCAGTCATGTTGTGCGGCGCCATATTGGTCGCCATACCCACAGCAATACCTGTAGTACCGTTAATCAGTAAGTTAGGAATACGCGTTGGCATCACTTGCGGAATACGTTCAGAGCCGTCGTAGTTGTCTTCCCAATCCACCGTATCTTTTTCAAGATCAGCAAGGATTTCATGAGTCAACTTACGCATACGAACTTCGGTATAACGCATCGCAGCTGCGCTATCGCCATCGACCGAACCAAAGTTCCCCTGACCATCAACCAATTGATAACGCAAGCTAAAGTCTTGAGCCATACGAACAATGGTTTCATAAACAGCAGAATCACCGTGTGGGTGATATTTACCGATCACATCACCAACCACGCGGGCAGACTTTTTATAAGCTTTGTTGTAGTCATTACCCAATTCGTGCATTGCATAAAGCACACGACGATGAACAGGTTTTAGACCATCTCGAACATCTGGCAAAGCACGAGAAACAATCACGCTCATTGCATAGTCAAGATACGAGTTCTTGAGTTCATCCTCAATCGCAATCGGTCTGATTTCCGATACGCTCATGCATACTCCTTATTCTACAAACGTAAAACCGCTTGCATTTATATGTCGTAAAACTTGCAAAATTATTAGTTCAAAATACTGAACTAAAAACTGAAATATAGCCGTAAATTATAGCATAAACACTCTGATTTTTGTGTCACGTCACCACAGTTAATCTCGTTAATTTTCTTTAATTTAGGGGTTATTTTTTACACATGTATAGGATGTACATTTACAGCTCCATCACATTCCCTATCAGCGTTGCATAAAATGCAAAAAAGCCCTCATTTTTGAGAGCTTTAAGCCATGTCTTGCCTATCTTTGGACTTACTGATCGATCCCTTGCTTATCGCGCTGCATAATATGAAATGCAACCATAAACAAACCCAGTATTAAAGGAAACTCATACAGCTCCTCCATAAGGTCTTTATATGCAATCTGATGTAAGAAAATTCCACCATAAATGCGACTGTGTTCAATGCCGTCAGAAATAATCAAACCCAACACCGTGAGCAGCATTGCCCAAGCAGGTATCGTAATGTTCTTCATTTTTGTCGCAATCTCATGGCGCAATGGTTTAACCAACAACATAAACACGACTGAACCAATCAAAACTACCGAGATGCCACGAAAATATACTTTTGGGACTTCAGGGAAATAGTCTCTACCCCAACTGGTGCTACGTCCAAACAAAAGTAACCACCACAACACAGCCCAGATCCAAAAATACTTTTTACCATCAGGAAGATGCATCGGTTGCATGTAAAAATAGCTAAATACAGCAAATATCAATAAAAGTAACGCTTGAATATTTTCCACGCCGCGTACAACAGCACCACCTAAAAGTGGAAACTGTAGATCAGCTAAAAATGGAAAAATTAAACACAGAACAGCAAGGATCAGAACAGACCAAGATACGCGAGTATCAATCAGCAAGATTACAACTCCCAACTTAACAAAAAAAGTTTTATGTAAGTTAAGCTTAAAAATGGATGGCAAATAGTATCATAAATCTGAATATTCAGATGCACACTCAACTTAAGAAATGCTTAAATTTTCATTATTATTTGCAGAATACAATGATTTAAAATAACAAAATAAATATCGAGTGATTTGATTTCTTATAATATTGAGAATGATTTACGCGCATAAAAAAACGCTCCTGCACATGGTAGTTAAGCATTGCTTAAACTGCTTGCACAAAAGCGTTTTTTTGAAACGTTGTCAGGAATTAGATTTTAGATACTAACTCTGGAACAACGGTATTCAAATCACCTACTAACCAGTAATCTGCTACTGCATTGATAGGTGCTTCTTCGTCTTTGTTGATCGCAACGATCACTTTAGAGTCTTTCATACCTGCCAAGTGCTGGATCGCACCAGAGATACCTACAGCGATATACAGATCAGGAGCAACAATTTTACCTGTTTGACCTACTTGCATGTCGTTTGGAACGAAGCCAGCGTCAACCGCAGCACGTGATGCACCTTGAGCAGCGCCCAATTTGTCAGCCAATGGATCAAGAACAGTATGGTAGTTCTCACCTGAACCCACACCACGACCACCTGAAACCACGATACGCGCAGCAGTTAATTCTGGGCGTTCAGATTTTACGATCTCTTCAGCAACAAACTTAGAGATACCCGCATTTTTTGCTTCGCTTACAGCTTCAACCGCAGCAGAACCACCTTCAGCAGCGACAGGGTCAAATGCTGTACCACGTACAGTACCAACAATGATTGCTTCATCAGACTGAACTGTTGCAATCGCGTTACCTGCATAGATTGGACGCTTGAACGTATTTGCAGATTCAACAGCAATGATGTCTGTAATCATGCTGACATCAAGAAGTGCAGCCACACGTGGAAGAATATTCTTACCCGTTGTAGTTGATGCAGCCAATACGTGTTTGAAACCACCTTTAGCAATATCTGCAACCAAAGCTGCAACGTTTTCAGCCAATTGGTTTGCGTAAACTGCGTTGTCAGCAAGTAATACTTTGCTTACACCCGCAACTTTTGCAGCAGCATCAGCAACAGCTTGAGCGCCAGAACCAGCAACTAATACAGTGATATCACCACCGATTTTTTGAGCTGCAGCAACAACGTTTAAAGTTGCACCATTTAGTGCTTTGTTGTCGTGCTCAGCGATAACTAAAATACTCATGATTTTATCCTTCTGTATTAGATCACTTTCGCTTCATTTTTTAGTTTTTCTACAAGTTCGTCTACAGACTTCACTTGTACGCCAGCTTTACGTTCAGCAGGCGCTTCAACTTTAACTGTTTTAAGTTTAGTTGTTGTAGAAACACCAAAATCAGCAGGAGACTTGGTATCCAGCGGTTTTTTACGCGCTTTCATGATGTTTGGAAGAGCAGCATAACGTGGCTCGTTCAAACGTAAGTCAGTGGTGATGATCGCTGGAAGTGCAAGTTCAACAGTTTGTAAACCACCGTCGATTTCACGAGTTACTTGTACTTTGTCGCCATCAACTTTAACTTCAGAAGCAAAAGTACCTTGACCTGCACCTAGAAGCGCACCAAGCATTTGGCCGACTTGGTTAGAGTCATCGTCAATTGCTTGCTTACCAAGAAGAATCAACTGAGGTTGTTCAGCGTCAACAACGCCTTTCAACACTTTCGCAATTTCTAAAGCACCCAGTTGGCTGTCATCAGCTTCAACTAAAATACCGCGGTCAGCACCAAGCGCCATTGCAGAACGGATTTGCTCTTGCGCTTCTTTAGGACCAATAGAAACAACGATGATTTCTGAAACAGTTCCTTTTTCTTTTAAGCGAACCGCTTCTTCCACTGCGATTTCACAGAATGGGTTAATTGACATTTTAACGTTGGTTAAGTCAACACCACTGTTGTCCGGCTTAACGCGAACTTTAACGTTGGCATCAACCACACGTTTTACAGCAACAAGAGCCTTCATGTAATCCTCGGCTGTTTTAGCAAATGTAAATGTTGAGAAAAGTTAGTTTAACTCTTCACTTAAATTTTTTTAGGTGCCCTATCTTGCAATGTGTACGGCATTTCGGTCAAGTCACAATTCACCAAAGAGCTGTAAAAATGCGTAAATTTAGCTGAACGACGCGTTCATACTTTTTTGTACGCACTATATTTGCACAAAATCGCACTCAGATTAAGTTATGATTTTTATTATATTTTTATTTGATTTACATTATTCAAAGATTTGATTTCTTTTCTCTAATATTCACCGCTATTTAGATTATTGACTGTCTGTTCACATCTTTATCGGGCTTCACAAATCTGTCATTTAAGATAGATCACACAGCCTTAGATTCAAATACTCATTATTCTAGACATACGATGACACAATATTGCTGCTTTATTAACCAATCTAAAAAACTTCCTCAAAAAAAAGCATGCCATTCTGACATGCTTCTCTGAGTTTAATTGGCAATCAGCCATGTCGCGGCCAATGCCAACAGCCCACCTGAAGTGCCATCAATCCATTTTTGCTTACGTTCATCTATTGGGGACTTCTGTGTCAGTTTTGCAAAAACCAGACTCAAACTACAATAGACCACAAAAATCATCGCGATAAAGAGTAAAGATAAAATCAAACCTTGACTGACAGCATTGGCAGATTTATCGATAAATTGCGGCAAGATCGCAAAATAGATAAGCATACCTTTGGGATTTAACAGTGCGGTAAAAAAGCCCTTTTTGATCGGGTTATTTTCCGTTTTTCGGTCTAGTTGCAATTTTTTAGTGCTAAAAACCGACTTTAATAAACCAAAGGCCAAATACAACAAATATGCAATACCCAGCCAGCGGATGGTTTCAAACAAAAGCGGGAAAGACACAATAATGGCAGCAATACCCAAAGCCACTAAAATTGAATGTAGTAAATAGCCTGTACATACACCGATAGTCGCCATCATGCCTGCTTTTGCATCTTTGCCCATAACTTGAGACAGAATAAATAACATATCTGGCCCAGGTGTAAAAATCAGCGGCAGCACGGTCAGTGCAAAGAGTACATATACAGACATTTCCTTTCCCCTTTCATCCATTAGAAAGTGAAAATTAGTATGTGCGAAATAATACAAAATTGGCTTTCAATTTATTCTATAATAAAACGTATTTTTCAAATTATATTCTAAGATATGAAACAATCACCAAAGTCTGTGCGCATAAAACTTGACCGTATTGATAAAAATATCATTCGCCACTTACAAGACAATGGCCGCATTCAAAATAATGACTTAGCACGAGAAATCGGTCTATCGCCGTCTTCGTGCCTAAGACGCGTCAAACTATTAGAAGAAGCAGGTGTTATTCAAAATTATACTACAGTGGTCGATCCACAAAAAATTGGCCTTCAACTGATTCTGTTCTCGCGCATTTGGCTGGTCGGTCAAGATGCCGAAACCATCGACACCTTTATTGAAGCCATGAAAGAGCTCCCTCAAGTCATGGAATGCTACATTATTTTAGGGGAATGCGATGCAATGCTGAAAGTTGTGGTCCCCGATTTAGAAAGCTATCGTGAGTTCCAATCCACGCATTTGACCAAAAAGAATGGCATTACCAGTGTCAAAACAGACTTGCCAAGTCAAATCATTAAACAAAGTTTCCAACTGCCGCTTGATGAAATCTAATGTCAGCGCATTTAAATTTTGCGATAGAAACGACGCGTTTACGTCTAAGAGCTTGGCACGCAGATGACTTTCCTGCATTTGCGCAGTTAAATGCCGATGCTCAAGTGATGCGTTATTTTCCTAGTCCACTCACGCAAACACAAAGCGATGCCCTTGCGCAAACGTTTCAGCAATTCATCAATCAAAATGGTTGGGGCTTTTGGGCAGTCGAACTGAAACATAGTCAGGAGTTCATTGGATTTACAGGCTTACATGCTCAACCTGAGCGCTTTGATTTTTCACCCTGTGTCGAAATTGGTTGGCGATTGGACTCGAAATTTTGGCATCAGGGTTATGCCACAGAAGCTGCACGGGCTTGCCTATATTTTGCTTTTTCGGTTTTAAACTTGGATGAGGTTGTTGCTTTTACCGCAGTTCAAAATAGGGCTTCTGAAGCGGTAATGAAACGTCTCGGCATGCAACATCGTGGCTATTTTAATCATCCTAAACTCGACCAAAATAGCCCACTGCTTCGACATACACTCTATGCTATTAAGCCAACTGACTTTCTAAAAAATCACGATGAATATGACTTAAATCAATCAATTCATATTGTCCAAGATTAAAAATTTTCCAGACTTCAAGAAAGTCGTCTTTTAAATCAATGCTATTTGAGGGCTGTGCAGTCGCTTGCCACTGTAAATCGGAAATCCATAAATAGTATTGCCCAGTCTCTGCATTAAAAGCCTGAACTTTACCTGCTGCATTGACGCCTTGAACAAATGCATTTTCAGGCAGTACAGGCTCAATATTGGCTAAACTAATTTCAACAAAGTGTTTGACCTGACGCAAACCATAGCCCTCAAAAATATCTTTTTGCGCGGAGCTGAGTTGATCATACTTTGCTTGTATATCTGAAATCATATACTGACCTATTTTCACATTTGTCATCTTCAATATAAGCTTAAATCTACAGTTTCATTAAACAGGAACATTAAGCCCATCCTCTTTTAAGTTTATACTCTATTTTTTGCCGATTTATTATTCTACAAAAGTTCATAATCACACTTTTTCTAACAAAAGTGAGCGATCATTGATACTTATTGATCAAGTTGATGAAAGCAAGAATAATGCCGAATATCACAGACGCCCTAGTGCGTACAATAGTTATCAACGGATGTGTTTACGCCGTTTGTTCTGACCTTTGGCATTTAACCTAAAACACAGCGCTATAGTGCATGCATTCTGTGACACTATTTTTAAAGTATGAATGAACTAAGCTTTCACCTTTTGCTGTGCTCGTGGATGCGTCTGATCATACACTTGAGCCAGTCGGTCAAAATCGACATGGGTATAAATTTGGGTGGTACTTAAATTACTGTGTCCTAACATTTCCTGCACTGCGCGCAGATCACCACTGTTTGACAGCATATGACTAGCAAAACAATGGCGTAGTAAATGCGGATGCAGATCGATATTTACGCCTGCACGCTGTGCTTGAAACTTAACCCGATTTTCAATCTGGCGCATCCCCAAAGGATTGCCCTTTTGAGTAATAAAAACTTGTGCGTTGGGCACAAAATCACCATTCCATAGCGGATAAATGCTCAGCCATTTCATTACTGCATCTTTGGCTTTAGAACCAAAAGGCACAACCCGAGTTTTATTCCCCTTACCTGTAATACGCAGTAACTGTCGGTTAAAGTCGATATCTTTAATTCTTAAGCCTTGCACTTCTGCTAAACGTAATCCACTGGCATAAAGCAACTCTAGCAAAGCTTTGTCTCGATACCACATTTGCTGTTCGACTTCTTTCTCAGGCAAGGCCTGATCCAAAATTTGATTGATAGTTTCAATATCCACTAGCCCAGGTAAAGGACGAGGTTTACGTTTAAGTTGAAAGTCATCGGCGGGGTTAAAAGCCAAATGTTGCCCCTGCTCAGCCCATTTCATAAACTGACGAATAGAAGACAACATCCGCTGTAAACTACTAGAGCTCAACTGTTGATATTCAACTTTTTGTGCAATAAATTCGCGTAAATCAGTGGCTTCAACATCGCCCAACTCAAGCTTTTTCTGTTCGCAAAATAGCAAAAAATCAGACACATCTCGTTCATAGGCCTGCAAAGTATGAACAGACTGATTTTGTATTTCTCGTTGTTTTAACCACATCGCGAGCAGTTGCATCGGCTCAAAAGTCACAAGTCAGCCTCTATAGTTCTATTCGGTGAAAAATTAATTGGCTTTTGCATAGTAGCACTGTCTCAGCTCTTTATATGCCTATGTTCATTTTTCATAAAAAAAGCACTGATGAATCAGTGCTTTTTTTATGACGCTAAACTTAGTTTTGATAGTAACTCAGATCGATACGTCCTTCGTAGACATTTGAGGTTGGACCCGTCATCCAAACCACATCACCTTCACGCCATTCAATATGCAACTTACCACCTGCGAGCTCAATCTCAACAGATGAATCGAGTAAACCACGGCGCATACCTGAAATCGCAGCCGCACAAGCTCCTGTTCCACAGGCCAAGGTTTCGCCTACTCCACGTTCAAACACTCGTAAGCGCGCATGCTTTTCATCAATGATTTGCATAAACCCTGCATTCACACGCTGCGGAAAACGCTCATGCGATTCAACCTGAGGCCCTAGACGCGCAACATCAGCTGTAATTACATCAGGAACGATAGTAACTGCATGAGGGTTACCCATATTCACCACATCAATGGTCAATTGCTCATTGTTCGCCAAAGCAATGTCATACAATGCTTCTGGTGCATCCGCAATAAATGGAATTTCCTGTGGTAAGAATTTTGGATAGCCCATATTCACGCGTACCCAGCCATTTTGACCGAGTTCGGGTTCTACAATCCCTGCCTTGGTTTGCACTTTAATCTTGGTTTTTGTAGTGAGCTGACGCTCATGTACAAAGCGTGCAAAGCAGCGCACGCCATTACCACATTGTTCAACTTCAGAACCATCAGCATTGAAAATACGGTATTTGAAGTCGACATTGGGTAAATCAGGTGGCTCAACAATCAACAACTGATCAAAACCGATGCCGAAATGGCGATCCGCCAAGCGCTGAATCGTAACAGTATCAAGGAATGCTCTTTGACTGATTAAATCGACCACCATAAAGTCATTGCCTAGACCATGCATTTTGGTAAATTCTAATAACATCTTGAATTATCCTTCAGGCAATAAACGTTCTTTGTCCCAAAGCGACTCAATGGTTTCACGCTCACGAATCAAATGTGCGTTTTCACCATCCACCATCACTTCAGCGGCACGACCACGACTGTTGTAATTTGAACTCATGACAAAACCATAAGCACCAGCACCCAATACCGCCAGTACGTCATTTTCTTTGAGTGCAAGCACACGCTCTTTACCTAAGAAATCACCTGTTTCACAAATCGCACCAACCACATCCCACTCTTTTGCCTCGATATCCGAATGTGGTGTAACGGGCTGAATATCCATCCATGCTTCATACAGTGCAGGACGAATCAAGTCGTTCATGGCTGCGTCAATAATCGCAAAGTTCCGGTGAATGGTCGGTTTGAGTAAATCTACTTTGGTCAGGAGTACTCCTGCATTTGCCGAAATACTGCGTCCTGGTTCCATATACACTTTCAAACCCAATTTTTCTAAAGCGGGCTTCATTGCATTGGCATATTCAAAAACGGTAGGCGGCACTTCATCTTTATAGGTCACACCTAAACCACCACCAATATCGATGTGTTTCAGCTGAATACCCATGGTTTTAAGCTGATCGATCATCACAATCACGCGATCTAGCGCATCCACAAAAGGCTGTGTTTCAGTCAGCTGTGAACCAATATGACAGTCAATACCAATAATGTCTAAATTCGGCAGCGTTGCAGCATATTGATAGGTTTCAAAAACTGTATCTGATGGAATCCCAAATTTATTTTCTTTCAGCCCTGTTGAAATATAAGGATGCGTTTTCGCATCTACATCTGGATTGACACGCAATGAAATGGGTGCTTTTTTGCCGAGCTTCGCTGCAACTTTTTGAATACGATCCAGCTCTGCATGAGACTCGACATTGAAGCATGCAATACCCACTTCTAATGCTTTTTGAACATCAATCTCAGTTTTACCTAAACCCGAAAAGACAATTTTAGAAGCATCGCCACCCGCTTTTAGTACACGAGCCAGTTCTCCACCGGTCACAATATCAAAACCTGCACCGAGCTTTGCAAGGACATTCAATACCGCAATGTTTGAGTTTGACTTAACCGCAAAACAAATTTGATGATCGATAAAGTCAAAAGCACGATCCATCTCTGTAAAGTGTTTTTCAAAAGTCGCTTTTGAATAAACATACAGTGGTGTACCAAATTGCTGCGCAAGCTGTTGCAGCGAGCATTGCTCAGCGTGCAAAACCCCATGATTGCGGGTAAAACTCATGAATGTATCCTTTCTATGAAGCGTTTAAGGTATTAAGGCTGATTGGTTTCAACTGAAGGTGCAGCAAACTCTTGCTTAACAGGCGCTGTATCTTCCTTTTGTGCAGACGGCTTAGATGCTGCGTCTTTATAAAGCAAATATTTCGCTCGCTTGTCGTAGTTTGGATCATTTGGCATATGTAATGTACCAGACTGACCACAACCGACGAATGCAGTACTCATCACCAAGACACTGATGCAGCAAATGACAGAACGCATCTGATCACCTATTTGATATTTTGAAGAAGTATAACCTGATCAACATGCATGACCAAACCACTAAGCGCTAAAGATTATAGTGAGTTAAAAAAAAACGCCAGTTAAAGACTGGCGTTTTTCTCAATCGTATCGATTATTTATGTTTCGGTTTGTAGAAACCAAAATAACCAATAATCAAAATGATGAACCAAATTGGACTCACCATTAAAGCTTTCATGGTATCGGCTTCTAGTGATAACACATAGATCACGCCAATGAAGAAAACGATCACAAACCAACAGGTAAAGAGACCACCTGGTAGTTTAAAGGTCGATTTTGCATGTAACTCTGGACGTGTTTTGTAATACACAATGTAGCTCCAGATAATCATAATCCAGACGCAGATAAACAAAATCGTCGACAGTGTAGTTGCCAAAGTAAAGGCTTCAACAGTATTTGGTACAAAGTACTGTAGTGCAGCACCTAACAATAAACAAATTGCTGAAAAGTACAATGCATTTGCAGGAACAGCACGCTTGTTTAAGTGGCCAAATGCTTTTGGCCCTTGATCTTCACGAGACAAACCAAACAACATACGCGACGTTGAAAACACACCACTGTTCATTGATGACATCACAGAAGACAATACCACCAAGTTCATGATGATTGCTGCTGCTGCAATACCCGCTTGACTAAACAAGTTCACAAAAGGCGAAACCGCAGGATCAATCACGTTCCATGGTGTCACTGACATCACAATTACTAAAGACAGTACATAGAAAATAATGATACGAATTGGAATCGAGTTCACCGCTTTAGGCAAATTCTTTTCTGGGTCTTTGGTTTCAGCAGCTGTGGTACCGACCAGCTCTACACCCACAAAGGCAAAGATCGCAATTTGGAAACCCGCTAGGAAGCCCGTCACGCCTGTTGGGAATATTCCGCCATGTGACCAAAGATGACTAAATGATGCAATTTCACCCGTCGTTGAAGTGAACCCTGTAAAGATCATCCATAGACCAACGGCAATCAACACCACAATGGCAATAATCTTAATCAGTGCAAACCAGAACTCCAGCTCACCAAACAGTTTCACCGTGACCAAGTTCAAGCCCATGATGAACACAATGGCCGCAACACTGATCATCACCCCTTCCCCAGGTGTGAACGGCATACCTCCATTAAAGAACTGAAGGTAATAAATAATGGCTGATAAGTCCGCAATACCAATCGTGATCCAACATAACCAATAGGTCCAACCAACGAAATAGCCTGCCCACGGTCCGATCAAATCGGTAGAGAAATCGATAAACGATTTGTACTTCAAGTTAGACAGCAGTAATTCGCCAAGCGCGCGCATGACCAAAAACACCATAAAACCAATAATCATGTAAATGATTAAAATAGATGGCCCAGCGAGACTAATCGTCTTCCCCGACCCCATAAATAAACCTGTACCAATCGCACCGCCAATCGCAATGAGTTGCAAATGGCGGTTGGATAAACTCCGTTTTAAATCACCTTGTTCAGAGGTCGATTCTGTATTTTCTAAACTCATTCTTGATGTCGTCTTTTATTTCCAGTCGCCAAAATTACCCGAAAAGAACAAAAAAATAAAAATAAAATTGTATTAATCTATATTTTCAACATCTTTTGAAAAGTTAATTAATTTTTCTTATATTTAACACGACAAAGGACACGTAAAAGTTCCTGTTGAAAAAATCAGCAAAACACTTGTCAAAAATAAATTTCCGTGTAACAAATACAACAAGACTAAAAATCAATAAAAAATCGTGCAGGAAGCATGACTGTGGCATATCAATTGCTTAATAAAACTCAAAATTTTTCTAGAAATTTCAAGTTTTAAAACATAGAGGACTAAAAGAAAAATGAATACACAAAGTTTACAAACTTTTATGGAAACCATCAGTGGTTGGGTCTGGGGACCCTATATGTTGGTCCTCATTGTCGGAACAGGGATATTCCTCACATTACGCTTGTTCTTCTGGCAAATTCGCATGTTGCCTCTGGCCTTTAAACAAGTCTTTGGCAAACATGACCAAGCACATTCTCATGCAGGAGATATCTCGCACTTTGCATCCCTCATGACAGCACTCTCTGCCACCATTGGTACGGGTAATATCGCCGGTGTTGCAACCGCTTGTGTCCTTGGTGGCCCAGGTGCGGTGTTTTGGATGTGGATGACAGCCCTGTTCGGTATGGCAACCAAATATGGTGAAGGCGTACTGGCAGTTAAATACCGAATCAAAAATGAAAAAGGTGAAATGTCTGGCGGTCCAATGTACTACATTGAACGCGGTCTAAAATGGAAATGGTTAGCACTGATTTTTGCACTATTTGGCACCTTGGCGTCTTTTGGGATTGGCAGCTCAGTACAATCCAACACAGTTGCGCTCGCTGTTGAAAACAGTACGGGAGTTGCGACATGGATCACAGGTATCGTCATTACGGTATTCTCCGCTTTGGTTATTTTAGGCGGGATTAAATCTATTTCTAAAGCCGCTTCTTTCATCGTACCGATTATGGCGATTGGCTATGTCCTCGGTGGCCTCATTATTATCTTCAACCATCTTGAACTCGTCATGCCTGCACTTGAACTGATCTTCCGTGATGCCTTTACTGGTGAAGCGGTAGCAGGTGGCGCAATTGGTGCTGTCATTCGTTACGGTGTCGCTCGTGGCGTCTTCTCAAATGAAGCTGGGATGGGTTCAGCACCCATTGCTGCCGCTGCTGCAAAAACCGACCACCCTGCACGTCAAGGCTTAGTCTCAATGACAGGTACGTTTATCGATACCATTATCGTTTGTAGTATTACAGGGATCGTTTTGGTCATGGGCTTTATTATGGCGGGCAATAGTTTTGGTGGCGAAACAGGCGCGGTATTAACCACCCATACTTTTAACCAATTACTGCCGGGTGTCGGAGGCTGGATCGTAACTTTTGGTATTGTGTTCTTCGCTTATTCCACCATTTTAGGTTGGTGCTATTACGGCGAAAAATGCTGTACTTATTTACTCGGTGAAAAGTATGTTCTGCTGTACCGTCTCATTTACATCGCGTCAGTCTTTATTGGTTGCGTAGCATCACTTGATTTAGTCTGGCTATTTGCCGACACCTTTAATGGTTTAATGGCGGTTCCAAACTTAATTGCCTTGTTATTGCTGTCAACGGTGATTGTGAAAGAGTCACGTGATTTTGTCGAAAAGCGTAAATCAGGTGAGTTGTACTAAGGTTATTTTCAAAGCACATTTTTAAAATCTTCAATCGTTAAGCCACCTTCGGGTGGCTTTTTGATTCAGAGCATTCATTTCAAATCCAATCCTCTGTATGCTGTTGAACCATCGAATACTCCAAATAGTGCATCAAATAAAGCATGGCAAAAGCAAAAAGTGTTTACCGCTGTGAACAATGTGGCGCTGACCATTCAAAATGGGCGGGCCAATGTTCTGAATGTGGAGAATGGAATAGTCTAGTTGAAGTCAATATTGCACCAGCAGTCACACATCGTGCGCAGCCCAAAATGGGTGGCGGCTATGCAGGTCAAGCTGCTGCTATTAGCACCTTAAATCAAATTTCAGTTTCACATGAGACTCGATTGGCTACAGGAATTGGTGAGTTTGATCGTGTGCTTGGCGGTGGTCTCGTCACGGGCTCTGTGGTACTGATTGGCGGTGATCCGGGCATTGGAAAATCGACCATTTTATTGCAAACGGCAACGCATATGGCCGCGGCCAACAGTGCGGCATTGTATGTCACAGGTGAAGAATCACTCTCTCAAGTGGCCTTGCGTGCAAATCGTCTTGATCTGCCCACAGATAAACTCAAAGTCATGGCTGAAACCTGTGTCGAGCGGATATGTGAAATGCTTGCCCATGAGCGTCCAGCTGTGGCAATTTTAGATTCCATTCAAACCCTGTATACCGAAACACTCCAGTCAGCGCCGGGCGGCGTTTCTCAAATTCGCGAATCTGCTGCTTTACTAACTCGTTTTGCTAAAAATAGTGGCACAGCCTTGTTCATTGTCGGACACGTCACCAAGGAAGGTGCACTGGCTGGTCCACGTGTGCTTGAACATATGGTGGACTGTGTTCTGTACTTTGAAGGTCAGTCCGACTCACGTTATCGGATGATTCGAGCTGTTAAAAACCGTTTTGGTGCAGTCAATGAACTCGGTGTTTTTGGCATGACTGATAAAGGCTTAAGGGAAGTGGCGAATCCTTCAGCCATTTTCTTAAGCCGTTATGATGAAGCCATTGCAGGCTCAATCGTAATGATCAGCCGTGAAGGCACACGTCCTCTGTTGGTTGAGGTTCAAGCTTTGGTTGATGATGCACATGGTCAACCGCGTCGAGTCGCCTTAGGTTTAGAACAAAACCGTTTAAATATGCTCTTGGCGGTAATGCATCGCCATGGTGGCGTGCAAACATCTGGACAAGATGTCTACGTCAACGTTGTCGGTGGTTTAAAAATCACGGAAACAGGCTCTGACTTGGCCGTCTTATTGGCCTGTGCCTCTAGCCTGCGAGGTAAAGCGCTGCCACAACAACTGGCTGTTTTTGGTGAAGTAGGACTCTCTGGGGAAATTCGCCCAGTGCCAAATGGGCAGGAACGCTTAAAAGAAGCCATTAAACATGGTTTTAAATACATTATTCTACCGCGAGGCAACGCACCGCAAAAAGATATTGCTGGGGTGAAGGTAATCGCCGTGGCGCGCTTACATGAGGCACTCACTGAAGCCATGAGCTTAAGTGACGAACTCAACTAAGCTAAATTCCATGCATTTGAATTTCTCATAAAATAAACACGTTTTTTATTGAAATTTAGGATGAAAGGCTGCATAAAGGTAGAGTTAAAATTTATTTTTTATAGAGTAGGAAAATTTGATGGAAGTTCGACAGCGTGGTTTGATTGCTGGTTTTTTAACAGCGGCTCTTTTAGTTGCACCCTTAGCCGCAGAAGCTAAACGTGCAGGTGGTGGTAAAAGCCACGGTATGAGCCGTCAAGCTGCACCAACTCAGTCTTATCAACAACCTCGTCAAGCAACTCCAGCTCAACAACCTACCGCGCCCGCTACAGCTCCAGCTAAATCTGGTCCAGGCGTCGGTGGTATGGTTGCGGCTGGTGTAGCGGGTGCTGCAATTGGTGCTGTTGCTGCAAATGCATTGGCAGATGATAACTCTGCTTCTCAAGCACAAGCACAGGAAGAAAAAGGTGGTATTCCAAGTTGGATTTGGATCCTTCTTGCCGCTGCTGTTGCCTTCTTCATTTTCCGTAAAATGGGCGCAAAAAAAAAAGTAGCAGCTAATCCCTATGCGCCAAACAATGGTTCAACTCAAGCACCGTTTGGCCAACAAGCTGCACCACGTACATCAAATGACAATAGCAATATTTTTGGTCAGTCTGTAGGTGGTTCAGCTGCTGCACCACAAAACAACGCACCTTTTGGCACTGCCTATACCAATAGTGGTAGTCAGCTGCCAGACGGTACAGAACCTGCGGCTTTCTTACGTATTGCTCGTCAACGTTTCAATCATATTCAGTCGATGAACACGGCAAGTAACATTTCTGAAATTCAGCGTTATTTAACACCTGATCTTTACCAGTCTATGTATCAAGACATTATGGCAAACCAAGATCAAGATGTAGCTGAGTTTTCAAACCTTAATGCGATGGTTGCGGACTCTGCGACAGAAAATGGCCAATACGTGGTTAGCGTACGTTTTACTGGTACAGTAAGTGAAGACCTCAACAGCTTACCGCAACCTTTTGCTGAAGTTTGGCACTTTGTAAAACCTGCGGGTTCTACCCAAGACTGGCTCGTTGCGGGTATCCAACAAGAAGCGTAATTTCTAGATATATAAAAACAGCGACTTCGGTTGCTGTTTTTTTGTGCCCTATAAATCCTCCTGTCGATTCAACCTAGTCATCAGCGCCTCGCTTAAACAAAAACAGCATTCAAAACGATAACAGCAATGGTTTTCCTAAAAGTTAGGCTCAACATTTCCTAATAAGTAAAACCTATCATGTATGTTAAATAAGAATCACAAGGAAAGACTGCACAATGCACCCTCAGCCACACGCTTTAATTTTACTTAGACTTATATTTCCACTCCACATAAGTTAATCGCATTATTCATACTTGATGCCATTGGGCAATATCTAAAAATAAGTGAGCTTTGATTTTCGACTAAAACTGAGATCATCATTTACCACTCTCAAGCTTTAAAATGCACAGAGTCTTCTATTGATCATGCTCTGCATTTAATATCCACACTGTAAATCATCTAATCTACTCATAAAAAATGCCTCTATAAAAGAGGCATTTTTATTTACGCTTTTTAGTCTTATTCAGGTAATGGGATAAATTGAGAGTCCTGATTTTGCTCTTTTCTTTCCCCAACAACCACAGCAACATCTAAAGGTTTGCCATCGCGCTCAAGTAAAATCTGAATGGTGCTATTTGGCGGTTGTAAAGCCACAAAATTAATCAAATGTGAGGTTGAAGTAATCACTTCATCATTCACTTTCACAATCTTGTCGCCTTTCTTTAAACCAGCTTTTGCAGCAGGTCCCGTTTTTAACACATCCGCGACAACCACACCTGGTCCTTTAGGCTCTAAGATATTGACTTGTTCAACAGGCAATAAGCTGATACCTAGCCAACCACGTACCACGCGACCGTCTTTAAGAATAGAGTTCAGTACTTGTTGGCAAATTCTTGCAGGAATGGCAAAACCAATACCTAAAGACCCACCTGACTGAGAGAAAATGGCCGTATTCACTCCAATCAAATTCCCCGCGACATCAATCAAAGCACCGCCAGAATTGCCGGGATTAATTGCAGCATCGGTTTGAATAAAGTCTTCATAAGTGTTAATACCTAGATCAGAGCGTCCTGTAGCAGAGACGATACCTTGCGTAACGGTTTGACCTACACCAAATGGGTTACCAATGGCCAAGACTACATCACCCACTTCGTTGCCACTGAGCTTAAAGGGTAAAACAGGCAGATTCGCCAACTCAACTTTAATCACAGCCAAATCGGTATCGGGGTCTGTACCAATCACTTTTGCCACTGCACGACGGCCATCTTGTAACGCCACAACAATTTGATCGGCTTGAGCAATCACATGGTTATTTGTCAAAATATAACCATCAGGACGAACAATCACACCTGAACCCAAACTGTTTTCATTTTTATTTTGGCTAAACTGATCTGGAATTTGATTGCCAAAAAATTCACGAAACGCAGGATCATTGAGTAATGGATGGTCAAGTTGTTTGACTTTTTGCGTGGTAAAAATATTCACTACTGCTGGCGCAGCCACTTTCACGGCGGCACTATAAGAAACCACCCCACCGGTACGCGTGGTGTTAATTAAAGGCTCCACCTTTTCAGCAGGCATCTTAATCCCATCGGACGCCACAGGCGCTTTTGGCTTTTGATACTGCTGCCAAGCAAAAAATCCAGCAATGACTAAAATGAGTAATACCCAAGGTAACCAGGAAAAGGTCCTGCGCACGATTTCACCCTCTAAAATGTTTTAATTCATTGATGACTAAGTAATTTATGCCTATTGTAAAGCGAAATTCAAGCCGAAGCACAAAAATAAGCAAGAGTTTTGTCATGCTTTAGTTACAATAAACAATAGGTTCCGATGTAATCAATTTAAAAGAGTTTTTAAGTCGATATGGCAAAATTACAAGACATTATTCAGTGGTGTGATCAAACCCTCAAATCATCTGAGTTTAAGGACTATGCACCGAATGGCCTTCAAATTGAAGGTAAAACCGAAGTGCGTAAAATTTTAGCTACTGTGACTGCATCGCAAGATGCTATAGATGCCGCGATCCGAGAAAATGCGGATCTTTTACTGGTGCATCATGGTTATTTTTGGAAAGGTGAAGCCTATCCCATCACAGGTATGCGCGGTAAAAGGATCAAGAGTCTGATTCAACATGACATTTCTTTGTTGGCATATCACCTCCCCCTCGACAGCCATCCGAGTCTTGGAAATAATGTAGCGATTGCAGATTTGCTCAAATTGGAACGTATTGAGGCACTTGATCCATCTGAGCGTCATCCTATTGGCAATATTGGTTATTTAAACCAGCCGATGCCTGTGGAAGAGTTTAAAAAGTTTGTATCTAAGAAATTAAAATTCGATGCCATCCATCTTCCTGCGGACAAGAACATGATTGAAAAAGTCGGTTTTTGTACCGGTGGTGCACAAGATTTTATTGTAAAAGCCGCTGAACAAGGCTGTGATGCCTATATTTCAGGCGAAGTCAGTGAACGTACCTTCTATGAAGCTAAAGAATTAGGCGTACATTATTTTGCTTGCGGACATCATGCGACTGAACGCTATGGCGTGCAGCGATTAGGTCAAGCCATTTCAGAACAATTTGATATTGAATATATTTATTTCGAGTTAAACAACCCGATCTAAGCAATCGCTGGGATGAGACTATTTTCATCCCAGTCCTTTCAATGCGCTTACATCGCACGGCATCCAACATCACTTCCATTTCAGCAAATTATGAATTTCTAAAATATTATTCCTAGCCTTTCATCTTTTTAAATCAAAACATAGCATCAGCTCAAAAATTCTGTGCATCTCACCTTTGTTATACATACTGAACGTCCAACCTAACATGAACAATAAAACTTGCGACCTTTCACTTCAAAACTGCAAATAATAAGCATATTGATTCTCATTAACTTTTAAGTGGATAATAAAACTGCTTTAAAAAATCCCAATAAAACAATTTTGATGATTAAAGGAATCAAACACATGGCTTATTCTTTACCCGCTCTTCCATATGCCTATGACGCACTCGAACCCAATATTGATACGAAAACGATGGAAATTCACCACAGTAAACACCATCAAACCTACATCAATAACATTAATGGCGCGATTGCAGGCACAGAATGGGAGAAACTGTCTGTGGAAGATTTGGTTGCCAAAGTCAATGAAGTCCCTACTGATCTTAAAAATATGGTGATCAATAATGCAGGTGGTCATGCCAACCACTCACTGTTTTGGACGGTCATGAGTCCACAAGGTGATGGGCAACCGACTGGGGCTGTCGCAAAGGCTATTGATGAACAACTTGGTGGTTTTGATGCTTTTAAAGAGGCATTTACTAAAGCCGCAATTAGCCGTTTTGGCAGTGGTTGGGCATGGCTGAGCGTGACACCTGAACACAACTTAATTGTTGAAAGCAGTGCAAATCAGGATTCACCGATTATGTGGGGACACATCCCTATTCTCGGTTTAGATGTATGGGAACATGCATATTATCTAAAATACCAAAACCGTCGTCCTGAATACATCAATGCCTTTTATAATGTGGTCGATTGGGATGAAGTGAATCACCGTTACCATATTGCGTTACAAGCTAAAAATTAACCAACCATTTCAATCCATCTAGAGCTTAGAGTCTTTTAAAATGAACACATTCTGTACAAAAGACTCTAACGATATCTTGTGTATCGTATATGTCTCCTTGCGAAATTTTTTGCATATTTTGTGTATTAAAAGACTGCCCTATTGTCTATAGAATCATTTACAATAAATGCACTTAAAGTAAAACCCAGCAAATCTGCAAGGAATGAAACATGACAACCATTACTTTACCTGCACTTCCATATGGCTACGAAGATCTTGCTCCACACATCAGCAAAGAAACTTTAGAATTCCACCACGACAAACACCACAATACTTATGTTGTTAACCTAAACAACCTAATCAAGGGTACTGACCTTGAAGGCAAAACTTTAGAAGAAATCATCACAGCTTCTGCTGGTGATGCATCTAAAGCAGGTATCTTCAATAACGCAGCACAAGTTTGGAACCACACATTCTACTGGAACTGTATGGCTAAAAACGGTGGTGGTAAAGCAACAGGTGCTTTAGCTGCTAAAATTGATGAAGCATTCGGTTCTTACGAAAAATTCGCTGAAGAATTTGCTGCTGCTGCAACAACTCAATTCGGTTCAGGTTGGGCTTGGTTAGTTGCTGACGAAGTAAATGGTAACCTTTCTATCCTTAAAACTTCAAATGCAGACACTCCACTTGCACACGGTAAAGTTGCAGTGTTAACCATTGACGTTTGGGAACATGCTTACTACATCGATTTCCGCAATGCGCGTCCTGTTTACATCAAAACTTTCCTTGAAAGCCTTGTAAACTGGGATTATGCAAACGCGAAATATGCAGGTCAAGCTGCTGGCGTTGAAAAATAAGATTCGTCTTGTTTAAAAAACCGCTCTTTTTGAGCGGTTTTTTTGTTTTTGCTACCTAAACGCATATTTATAAAGCAAACAATTCATTTCTCAATATTTTTTGCTTGACCCATTTTCCTTTCCTCCCTAAAATGCGCATCAGATTCTCCAATAGCTCAGTCGGTAGAGCGACGGACTGTTAATCCGCAGGTCCCTGGTTCGAGCCCAGGTTGGAGAGCCACTATTCTTCCATAGCTCAGTCGGTAGAGCGACGGACTGTTAATCCGCAGGTCCCTGGTTCGAGCCCAGGTGGAAGAGCCAAGATTCTAAAAAGCCCAAGCATCGTGACTTGGGCTTTTTTTATCACTCATTGTTTTGATCCACACCCTATACCCTTCTGGTATACAGCTATGACATATCAAATTGTTTATAAAAAAAACATTTAATCTAAAATTCGACTTTTTTTAGAATTGTAACTTGACCGATGTGTAATTTTCTCTATACTGCATTTCAGATTCTCCAATAGCTCAGTCGGTAGAGCGACGGACTGTTAATCCGCAGGTCCCTGGTTCGAGCCCAGGTTGGAGAGCCAAATTTTAAAAAGCCCAAGCATTATGACTTGGGCTTTTTTCTATCTATAAACATGACATTAACCCATAAATAAAATCACTATTCTAAAATTACTCCAAAGCAGCTTTCCATACAGGCCCTTCTCAGCTTTAATCTCCCAAATCTCTCCATCGAAAACCAAAAAGACTGAATCAAATTACATCAATAAAAGCTAAACCGTTTATTTTTAAATCATTTAAAGCAAATTATATAAAAATATCAGGCCAAAGGCTTGACCCTTTGAGCTTTGCCACATAGAATGCGTGCAGATTCTCCAATAGCTCAGTCGGTAGAGCGACGGACTGTTAATCCGCAGGTCCCTGGTTCGAGCCCAGGTTGGAGAGCCAAAATTCTAAAAACCCACTCCATGCGAGTGGGTTTTTTCTTTGCGCTAGAAAATATTGTGTTCGATCTGAGTCAAATCATCTTTTTTATCATCGGCTGCTTCGCTACTATTACGTTAGTGATCATGGTCTACCCTGACCTATTTCGCCGTAAGCAAAAGTTTTATGCCAAACACGTCATTACACCATTTGAACGTAAAATGTTTATTCGCTTAAAAGAAGCCTTTCCACGCCATCATGTTCTAGCCCAAGTTTCATTTAGTTCGCTGATTACCAGTGATCACTATAAAATACGGGCCAAATTTAACCGTAAAGTCACTGACTTCGTTTTATTAGATGAACAATTAGCGGTCGTGGTGATTATTGAACTCGATGATCCTTCCCATATCGGCAAAGAACAAGAAGATGCAGAACGTGATGCCATGCTCAATGAAGCAGGTTACATCGTTCTGCGTTTTACAGAAATTCCAAGCATTCGCCAACTGCACAAACACATTGGTATCACGCCTGCAATGCGTGCTTGAATTATTTTGAGATCGCACTGCTCGCTTCCTGCTGTGTGAATTGCTTTTCGGCAGCCAATTTTTCTTGAATACGCTGCTGTTGTTCTTCCTTAATACGCTGATATTCCGCTTGGTTTTTTGCATCGCTTTTTACCGCTAAAAAAGCAATCCCTAAAATAAGCAATGGAATCACAATACCAAGACTCGCCAAAAACATCACTTTCGGCGTTAGTTTTTTAGTTGATTTCGTCATAGCCAGCCTATTTCCAATATCTAGATTTTGATGGGCCAATACTATAACAAAAAAAGAGCCTCAATCATGAGGCTCTGTCTTCAGTTTAAATGGTTAATTTTATGTCGGCGCTATACCTGTACAATTTTCATTGGTGCTAGCATCTTTTTGTGCATCAGTTAACACAATACCCGTACCCGCAGACATGTAGGTCTGAATAAAGTCTACTGCCTCTGCATTCCGACAAACTATAGCTTGGGTATGAGATGCACCTATAACGGGATCAAGCGTGATATTTGGCGAACCCAATGTTTTCAAGTTTGCAACCAATGCTTGCGTAATTGGATAGGGTACATTTGTATCTGCTGTGCCTTGTATTACATAGACTGGTTTATCAATTCGTTTAGTCCCAGGCTGACTACTGATTAAGAAGTTTTTTACGGTTTCATTGGTTGCAAACACACTAGTATCTAAACCAGGATAATCCATGACTTTTTTATCAAGATTTGCTGTCATAAACTGAATAATATCGTCTTTAAATTTATTAATTAAGCTTAAACTTGGGTCACTATCATTGTCTAAACACAGGCCATTATCCCCTGTTGAACCTTCTGCAAACTCAGCCAAAGATTTGGCACGTGATTGGAAAATATCTTGATAATTAAATCGTGGCTCATAAGCTTTAATACCCACCCCTGTTAACGCTGCATAAGCCAATAAAGTTGCATAAGTATCCACCGATGTCCGATATGCTAGAGGGACATTAGCAGCCGTTTCACGTGCTTCGATGTCAGCCAATGCAGCAGGCGCAACTTCAAGAATAATTTTACCCAAACTCGAAGCTGGTGCACCCGCCACAGCACCTTTATAGGTTGCATCTGTATTTGCATATTCTGCGGTCGCTAACGAGGCATGACCCCCTTGAGATTGCCCCACAGACATCCACGCACCATTCAACTGCTTACCATAATGATCTTTTGCCGCTTGTACAGCAGAAAGCGCTGACTTCGCAGCACTAGATAAGTTTAAATATGGATGAATCCCTGGTGTACCCAGACCTTCATAATCGGGGGCAACAATGACATAACCCGCAGCCAGTAGACTGTCTGCTAAAATTTTAAAACGTGGGTGAATCATATTATTACTTGGCGCACAACTATCACCAACCCCAACCGTGCCATGCTCCCAAACCACTACGCGATAACCATCTGTAGGTGGTGCTACTTTAGGGAACATCACCAGCGCCGTTGCTTTAGCGGTCTGACCTTGAACATTTTCCATGTTATACGTCATTACCTTAATAGAAGCTGCAGTGGTTAATGTGTCTTCTGAATAGGTACTTTCAGAAACATAGGTCTGTTTTTTGATTTGAAGCGGGCGAATCATCATCGTCATTACAAGCAGTTAAAGACAGCATTGAAACGGCAACTGTAAGGGCTAATGCTATTTTCGAGCGTTTCATAAAATATCCTTTTATTCGTTGTTTTTTTAAGCATGAAACTACATGCCGTTTTATTAAGACATAAAAAAGCGCCCTGTACAGGACGCTTTTTCAACCAATATATAAATTTAAATAATTAATTCTAAAAAGATTCCAGCAAAAACAATCAATCCCACCCAACGATTGTGACGGAATGCCCAAAAACAACGCTGTGGATCTCTGTCTTTGGTTTTTGACCATTGATAAATAAAATCAGCCACGACTACAAGCAATGCGATTAGACCCAATGGCATCAATAAATTTTCAAGGTAAAGCGCCGTACCGATCAAAACGACACTCATCGCCTGTAAAAGTGCAATGATTTGAATATCAAAACGACCGAATAAAATGGCTGTCGACTTCACCCCAATTTTTAAATCATATTCACGGTCGGTAATCGCATATTGAGTATCGTATGCCACAGTCCAAGCCAGATTGCCGAAATACAGCAACCAACAGGTTAAATCTAATGGTTTACCCATAGCCGTAAATGACATCGGAATTCCCCACGAAAAAGCCATGCCTAAAACAACCTGAGGCAAATGGGTATAGCGCTTCATGAAAGGATATATAAATGCGAGAACAAGCCCACCTAAAGCACAATAAAACGTTTCAATCGGTAGAAACAACAACATACAAGCACTAGCAAAGACTAGAGCTAGAAACACATAAATGGCTTCTTTGGCCGTGATAATCCCTGTTGCTAAAGGCCTTGTTTTCGTGCGCTCTACATGCGCATCGACCTTACGATCAGCAAAATCATTAATTGCACACCCAGCCGCACGCATAAATATCGTGCCAAGTACCATCGGAATCAGAATACCAATTGGCGGTATGCCCTCTGCTGCAATCCACAGTGCCCACATGGTGGGCCAGAATACCAATTCTGTGCCAACAGGCTTATCAAAACGACATAAATAATAATAGGCTTCTAAACGTTCACGCCAAGTAATTTGATGCGCAGTTGTCATGACTGTCCTTCAGATGCTGAATTCTGCTTTTGCAAAAATTGCTCAAAACTCGCTAAAAAAGTTTCTTGAACAATAAACTTGCAGCCGTGCCAAGTATAACAGCTCTGTCTAGTCCAGCCATCTTCTAGCCAAATCACACGACGTTCACATGCTGGATTGGTGCGCTGAAACAAGAACCAACCAATCGGTTTTTTACCAATATGTTTAAAAAGCCGTGCGCGGCCTTGCAAACTTAAGATCGGGAAAATGCTTTTGGCTTTGACCCAAGGCTCTACATCACTGCCATATAAAAAACTTTCTCGTACCCATGACGTATGCTGAAACGGCATGCCCATCCATTTTGCATCGATAAACTGAAGACGCTGAAAATACTCTTTGGTTGGTTGAACCCTAAATGTTCCATCAGCCAAATCCTTCAGTTGCTGAGTAAGTGAACCTGAAGCATATAACCATGTTTTCAGTTCAGCTGGAATCTGCTGCATAAGCCTACCTGTACCATTGATTTACTGTGCGCTTAAACGCTTTTTGAGTTATGCAGAATGTCATTGATTCAATTCTAAGATCAATCTTTAGCAATTATCTGTTTTTGCAATGGTTTCAAATTTACCCTGCGGAGTTTTTACCAAAATAAAACCTTCAGCACTCAAGTAAAAACTTTGAGGATAATCATAATCCAGTGCTAACTCAGGGCTTTTCAATGCAACAAATTCTGCCTGCTTGTAGCCTTCAGAGGTGCGACCAACTTCGATATAAGTCACCATCGAAAAATTTAGCTTAAAACCTTTATCGTGATCTTTAGGGTCAATCCACGGATAAAAACTGGTGTGCTTCTTACGCTGTGCCATTGCTCTCATCAATTTTTTTCAAGTTAAACAGATGATACAAAAAAACCCGCGACTAGCGCGGGTTTTTTGCAGTGAAATTCAGTTCAGAATTACAAGCTGTAGTACATATCAAATTCAACTGGGTGAGTTGTCGTGTTCAAACGACGCACTTCTTCAGTTTTAAGTTCGATATATGCATCAAGCATTTCTTTAGTGAATACACCACCTTTAAGAAGGAACTCGTGATCCGCTTGAAGCGCTTCAAGAGCCATATCTAGGCTGTGCGCAACTGTAGGGATTTTCGCTTCTTCTTCAGGAGGAAGGTCGTATAAGTTTTTGTCAGCTGCTTCACCTGGGTGAATCTTGTTTTGGATACCATCAAGACCCGCCATTAACAATGCAGCGAAACCTAAGTACGGGTTCATCATTGGATCTGGGAAGCGAGCTTCGATACGTTTGCCTTTAGGGCTAGAAACGTAAGGAATACGGATAGAAGCAGAACGGTTACGTGCTGAGTAAGCCAACATAATCGGCGCTTCGAAGTGTGGAACTAAACGCTTGTACGAGTTTGTAGATGGGTTCGTAATTGCGTTCAATGCACGAGCGTGTTTAATTACACCACCGATGAAGTAAAGCGCCATTTCTGAAAGACCAGCATATTCATCACCAGCAAACAAGTTCTTGCCATCTTTAGAGATCGACATGTGAACGTGCATACCAGAACCGTTATCACCAACCATTGGCTTAGGCATGAAAGTCGCAGTTTTTGCATATTGGTGCGCAACGTTCCAAACAGCATATTTGAACTGTTGTACTTCGTCTGCTTTACGAACCATTGTGTTGAAGCTTACACCAATTTCTAATTGGCAAGATGCAACTTCGTGGTGATGTACTTCTACACGACCTGGGCCCATGATGTCTTCAATACGCGCACACATATCAGCACGCATGTCATGCGAAGAATCAACTGGAGGAACCGGGAAGTAACCACCTTTAACACGTGGACGGTGACCAGAGTTTCCGCCTTCGTAGTCTTTGTTTGTTGACCAAGCAGCTTCTTCAGCAATCAATGTATGGCGCGCGCCAGACATATCAATTTCCCATTTTACTTCGTCAAATACGAAGAATTCTGGTTCTGGACCAAAGAATGCAGTATCACCAATACCTGTCGATTTTAGGTATTCTTCAGCACGGCGAGCAATCGAACGCGGGTCACGGTCATAACCTTGACCTGTTGATGGCTCAATAACGTCACAAGTAACAACTACTGTAGGCTCAGCGAAGAACGGGTCGATAAAACCAGTTGCAGCATCTGGCCGTAAGATCATGTCAGATGCTTCAATGCCTTTCCAACCAGCAATAGAAGAACCATCAAACATTTTACCGTCTTCAAAAGTATCTTCGTCGATAGTATCTGCTGGGTAAGTTACGTGTTGTTCTTTACCCTTAGTATCCGTAAAACGGAAATCGACCCATTTTGCGCCACTTTCTTGGATGAGTTGTAGGACCTTGTTCGCCATGCTCATTTTGCTCCGATGAATTTTTGTTGCACTCTTTAGTGCGTGTTAGTAGTTGGTTGTTCTAAAGCAATTACCGTACCAACTTTAAAAAGCTTAGCTAAAATATTGAATTCATTATCAGAATAACAGTTTTAAGCTGTTTGCTTTGGCTCTATTATACTGAGCTAAAAAGTAAATGCACCATATTCAAGCACGCTTCTTCACATTTAATCTAAAAGATTTTGAGTGTGGATCATAATGGTGCATTTTTAAATATTATGGGTCGATTTACACCCGTTTTTTATAAATTAGAGCACTTTTTAAGCTGTTATTTTCGCCTTGATTTGACTTCCACACCTCATATCACAGCGAGCGATATACCTTAAATCAAATATAAGCAGCGTAATCAACTGTTTTTATTTGATTTTTAAAAAACAAAAAACCTCTCCTTTCAAACTAAATATAAAGCCGACATCTCAGATGTGAGCAAGCAAAAAAATATGCTCTGTTTTGGTGACATTAGGGGAGTTTTTGGCTCACAACATCAGAAGATATTCTTTTTATATTCATTGAATATGCATGCTTCATGACATTTATACATAGTCCACGAGGCTTCTCGTTAGGATTTGAATCTGAGATATTCATAAACTCTATATCAGTTAGTAACAAAACCCATTGTAATTTTTAGACCCACAAAAAAATGTCGCGCCCTAGCTGTGTATTTTTTGCTATGATAATTTCGGTTTTGTGCCTCCATTCAAGTCATTGAATGAGAAAAATAATTTACTTATAGCTTTATAATGTAAACGCACGAATACCATAGGACTCTTCAAGCACATTTATTTGCATAAATTTCAATAGGTTAAGCTCATGCTTTTAATGATCGACAACTATGACTCTTTTACCTACAACATCGTCCAGTATTTTGGCGAGTTAAATCAAGAAGTAAAAGTAGTACGTAATGATGCCGTGACATTGGAAGATATTGAGCGATGGCAACCTAAGTATCTTGTGATTGGCCCTGGTCCATGCTCACCTTCGGAAGCAGGAATTTCCATTCCTGCCATTCAGCATTTTGCTGGAAAAATTCCATTATTAGGGGTGTGCTTAGGACATCAGGCCATTGGTCAAGCATTTGGTGGCGAAATCATTCGTGCCAAAAAAGTGATGCATGGGCGTCTGTCTGACATGCACCACTCGAATAAAGGCATTTTTAGCAACCTCCCTTCCCCGTTTTCAGCAACGCGTTATCACTCACTGGTGATTGATCAAGAAAGCTTGCCTGAATGCTTAGAAGTGACCTGCTGGACCAATGAAGCAGATGGCTCAATTGAAGAAATCATGGGTGTAAAGCATAAGACGCTTGCCGTTGAAGGCGTGCAATTTCACCCTGAATCAATCTTGAGTCAGCATGGCCATCAAATCTTTAAGAACTTTTTAGAAATTTACGCATAAATGAGTGCAGTGAAAAATGAATATGCAACAAGCTTTAAATAACATCACTAAAAATATTGAATTGACGCAACCGCAAATGGAAGACGTCATGCGCACCATCATGAATGGTGAAGCAACAGATGCCCAAATTGGTGCACTGATGATGGGTCTACGCTTAAAAGGCGAAAGTATTGATGAAATTACCGCAGCGGCTCGTGTCATGCGCGAGTTTGCCATCAAAATTGATGTCAGTGATGTTCCTTATTTAGTCGACATCGTCGGTACAGGTGGTGACGGTCAGAACTTATTTAACGTCTCGACTGCGTCTGCTTTTGTGATTGCTGCGGCAGGTGCAACCATTGCTAAACATGGTAACCGTGGTGTTTCAACCAAATCGGGTTCATCGGACCTGTTAGAACAAGCAGGCATCCAACTTGACTTAAACATGCAACAAACTGAACGTTGTATTCGTGAAATGGGTGTAGGTTTCTTGTTTGCCCCGAATCATCACAAAGCGATGAAGTATGCGGTTGGCCCACGTCGTGAATTAGGCATTCGAAGTATTTTCAATTTACTTGGCCCGCTTACGAATCCGGCTGGAGTAAAACGTCTAGTGATTGGGGTGTTTTCGACTGAATTGTGCCGTCCTATTGCAGAAGTGATGAAACAACTGGGCGCAGAACATGTCATGGTGGTTCATTCGAAAGATGGTTTAGATGAAATTAGCCTTGCATCAAGTACCTATGTGGCTGAACTCAAAAATGGTGAAGTCACCGAATGGGAGATTCAACCTGAAGATGTTGGGATTGAGTCGCAAACTTTAACTGGTTTAATCATTCAAGATTCTGCTGAAAGTTTAAGCCTAATTAAAGATGCCTTAGGCAAAAATAAATCCGATAAAGGCGAAAAAGCAGCCAACATGATTGCTTTAAATGCAGGTGCTGGTTTGTATGTCTCTGGACTTTGTACTAGCTATAAACAAGGCGTGGCTTTAGCACATGACATCATCTACGGCGGACAAGCCTTAGAAAAGATGAGCATCCTTGCTGAATTCAGCAAAACCCTTAAACAATACGACGCTTGATAGACAGGATTTTGTCATGGTAGATATCGCAAATACGATTTTAGGCAAAATTGTGGATCGCAAGCAGGAAGAGTTTGCTGCACGCCTCAAACAACGTAGCTATAAAGATGTTGAAGAATGGGCATTTGAGGCAACTCCTGTGCGTGGTTTTGCAAAGTCTTTACTGAGCAAACAACCGGGTGTGATCGCTGAAATTAAGAAAGCATCACCATCTAAAGGCATCATTCGTGAAAACTTTGATCCTGCTGAAATCGCGCAGCAATACGAAGCCGCAGGTGCAGCATGTTTATCGGTTTTAACCGATGTCGATTTTTTCCAAGGTGCCGATGAGAATATTCAAATTGCACGTTCTCACTGTGCCCTGCCTGCATTACGTAAAGACTTTCTGATTGACCCTTATGGGGTGATTGAAGCACGTGCTTTACATGCGGACTGTATTCTTCTGATTGTGGCATGCTTGTCCGATCAGCAACTCGAAGAAATGTCGAAAACGGCTTTTGAGCAGAATTTAGATGTCTTGGTTGAAGTACACGATGAAGCAGAACTTGAACGTGCTTTACGTCTATCTGAGCGTTGCGTATTGGGTGTCAATAACCGCAATTTAAAAACCTTTGATGTGGACTTAAACACCTCGATTCGACTGAAAAAACTGCTTGAACCATCTCGTCTACTGGTGACTGAAAGCGGCATTGCGACCCCAGCGGATGTTGCCATGATGCAAGAGCATGACATTCATGCTTTCTTGGTCGGTGAAAGTTTTATGAAACAGCCACGTCCAGACCACGCCTTTACTGAGCTGTTTGGAACACCTAAATCACTTTAATGGCATATTCAGGGTAAGGCATGCCCTTGCCCTGAATACTTTGTGATATGTTCTTTCAAAAAGCCGTTGAAGATCTCGTTAAACAGTAACATATAAAAAATTATTCAATCTTAAATTACTCAATTAAACCCTGCTTCTTGGCTTCATTCACTGCTTCCATTCGAGAGCGGACCTGCAACTTGTTATAGATTTTACGCAGATGCCATTTCACCGTATTGATGGACAAAAAGATCGACTCGGATATTTCAGCATCAGTACAGCCACGGCTTAATTTTTCTAAAATTTGGACTTCACGTTTTGATAAAGCCTCAAGGCCAGAACTTCCGATCAAAGCTTCAGCACTGCTTTCAGCTTGATTGAGCTTTTGAAGTTGCTGAATATATTCTAATAACACAACTGTATGCTTTTGCTTCTGTCGACTTAAATGCTGACTTAGCCCACTTAATATATCCCAAATTAAAGGGTCTTCATCTAGAATCACCCGCACCGCCTGAGTCGGCATGAGGGTTTCAAGCGCTTGTTGTAGCGCCTCAAAAGCCTGTTCATGTTGTTTCAGCTGATACAGGGCCAGTGCAAACAAAATTTGAACACGCGCAAAACGTATCGGATAAATCCTAAAAAATGCTAACTGCTGGCTTAAATATTCTTTGGCTTGCTCGGCTTGCCCCATGAAAATTTGCTGACGCACCAGCATTAAATCATCGCCACGCAGCAAATTCGTAAAATTTAAATATGGCTGAAATGCTGCCTGTTCAGTATCAGCTAATGCAGAAAGCGGGCTTGATTGTTGCACATAGGCTTGTATGGTTTGTGCGAGTCGAGGTAATGACCATTGGCTACTACGGGTATGTGCTTGGTGCAAACACGTTTGTATCGCACTTTGATCTTGATGCAAGGTCGCTAGTCGCATTTGTAAAATATAACCGACTATCACCATATCAGGCATTGCTAGATTACCGCCGCCCTTAAAGTCCATTAATGCAACTTCGACTTGCGACATTTGGTTCATTTCATAATACACGTCTGCTTTAAAGCTGCTCAGAATATTCATAATGGCTGCTTTATTGTCATCATCTAAGCCTAATTTACGATATTCCTCGCTCTGCCCAACTTGTGCAAACTTTTCTGCTGCGAGAGGCAAATCTCCTAGTAAATAATCACATAGAGCATCAATACAATCGACCATTGCCAAACCATATAGGTTATGACCTTGCAAATAGATAATGCGCGTTTGTAGTAATAGCTTTCGTGCTTCACTCATTTGCCCCAAACAAATGTGATGTAAAGCCCCAATCCCAATCAGTAGAGCACGGACAAAATAAACGGTACTTGGCAGTTGTGCTAAGTTTTGTTGCGCTAAGCGATAAGCCACATCTAACTTGTCTTCTAAAACAGCAATGAGAGGGGCTAAACCTAATTGGTCCTCATGTTGTAATAAGGTTTCATGTTGATCCACACTATGCCAGAGCTGTAGATAATGATTGGCTAAGGTCACTTGATGAGTCAGCACTAAGGTCCAAATAATGTCATAGAGCAAATTTGGATTTTGCACCAAAACAGAATCTGGTATTTGTTTGACCAACTCCAAGAAAGTATAGTGTCGGCCTTCTAAAATCAGTTCACGACACACCGAGTTGAGCAAAGACAAAATCAACTGCTGATCTTCTGCTTGTTGGGCGTGATAAATTGCCTCCATCAGATAACGCTGTTGTTTGAACCATTCTGCCGCTTTACTATGCATTTGCTGATATGCATCAGGTTGTAAAAGCTTAAACTTCGATTGCAAAAAGTCTCGAAATAAATGATGCACGCGATACCACGTACGCTGTTCATCTATCGCTTGAATGAACAAGCCTTTTTGGCTAATGGCATCGAGAATCTGCTGTGCAGCAGGATTACCCGTTAAGGCAATGACCAAAGCTGGATTAATTTTTCTTAGTACACTAATTTGCAATAAAAATTGCTGGATTTCAGGGTCTTGTTGTAAAAAAACCTGCTCACTGAGGTAATTCACAATCTGATGATGCGCACCACTTAAGTTTTGAATAAAACCATGAATATCTTGATGTTCTTTCAAATATAAATTAGTGAACTGAATACCTGTAAACCAGCCTTCAGTTTTATCAATCAATTGTTCTGCAAGCTCTGTGCTTAAAACAAGCTGGTCAAAGTTTTGTTGCTGTAAAAACTGAATAAGCGCACTGCTTTCTTGCTGTTTGATACTGAGCTGAGACTCTGTGACCCACTTTAAACGACCTAGTAGATATTCTTTCGCGAAACTCCAGTTGGGTTTGACCCTTGAAGCAATCACCAAATGACAATTTTCAGGCAAGGACTGGTACAACCACCAAAAGATATTCAAACATTCTGGGTTTGTTAATGCTTCAAACTCATCGATAAATAAAACTGTGTCAGCATCCTCTTCTGCAACTTTTTGTGTCAGCTCAATGATGTATTGTTTATGGATCTGTCCATAAGAGATCGAATGCGGTGGTTCTAAATCCAAAAGCGCCAAACGCAAGTATTGATAGAGTCGAATTGGATCATTGTCATCATCATCCAAAGTTAACCAACAGACTTTCTTTCCCTTTGCTAAAAGAGACTCTGAAAGTTGATGCATCAGCGTGGTTTTTCCATAACCTGCCGCAGCGTGAATAAAAACCAAAGAAGACTGACAATAGTCCACGATCTGACTTAACAGTTGGGGACGTTGCATTGCCCTGCCATTCAGCATGCTCGGACGACTGAGTTTAGTCTTCAACACTTGCATGTATATTCATCCAATCTTTTTATTCAATTACATCTGCAACATTCATTTCCCTGAATTTTGCATTTGGCAAAACATCATCCTCTACGAATCATGTTATGCCATTCATCAGTCTAAAACACTTATAAATTAGTAGGGGCACAGCAGTTAAGCAAGATGAAATAGCATCAAAAATCATTCCAATCCCTATTTTAAACTGTTCATTCGCGCATTTATCAAACAATGTGAATTCCATTCTTTCGAGTGGTTTGCATTTTCTGAAACATTGTTATGCTCAGGCTTAAGTAAATCTTAGATATTGATATCTCATATCATATTCTGATTCCAAGACATACAAGGAGTTTGTCATGAGCATCGCACAATCAGTTAAACATCAGGATCGACTATTAACAATTAACATCAAAAATGGCGAAATCAAAAATGCACTACCAGGTGTGCATGTCACACCTTGCTTTTTAGACCCCGATAATGGCGTCTGGGTTATTCATGCCCGTTTTGAACCGGGTACCATCCTTCCACGTCACTTCCATACCGGTGTTGTCCATTTCTATACAACAGCAGGTTCATGGCATTATGTCGAATATCCTGAAGATGTTCAAACGGCTGGCAGCTATTTATTTGAACCAGCAGGTTCGATCCATACTTTAGCAACCCCAGAAGGTGCTGAAGGCTTTATGGTCATTAATGGTGCGAACGTCAACTTAAATGATGATGATTCACTGATGTTTATTATGGATGCCGGTTGGATCGAGCGCACTCTTCACGTCGTGGCTGAACATACAGGGCAAAAAATGCCGCGTTATATTAAACCGGGCTCGGATGTTGTATTTAGCGACAAATAAATTCCAAAAGGCTTTTGGCCTCGGCTAATAGCCTTTTTTATTAGAAAAATAGCCACCAAGGATGAATGAAATGTTTGGCAAAATGATGCACCAATCTTTATTGATTAGTAATTTAATCGAACATGCGGCAAAGTACCACGCAGATACTTCTATTTTTTCACGTGAAGTAAATGGTCAAATGACCACCACCAATTGGTTACAGGTCCAACAGAATAGCAAACGTTTAGCCAATGCTTTCACGTCATTTAATCTTAATCAAGGTGATCGTCTTGCAACAATCGCGTGGAACAACCACCGTCATTTAGAATCTTGGTATGCTATTTCAGGGAGTGGTTATGTTTGCCACACCATCAACCCTCGCTTATTCCCAGAATAACTGGTGTTCATTATTAACGATGCACAAGATAAAGCCATTTTCTTTGATTCGACTTTCCTACCGTTAATTGTCGCAATCCAAGGCAAAGTACCAACCGTTGAAAAATTTATCTGTTACGGTGCACATGATGAAAAAATCTTAGCTGCACTTCCAGATGTTATTTTCTATGATGATTTGATTCAAAACCAATCTGCTGAATTTAGCTGACCGCAATTCGGTGAAGAAACCCCAAGTTCTTTATGTTATACCTCAGGTACGACTGGCAATCCGAAAGGCGTACTGTATAGCCACCGCTCTACCCTACTACACACTATGGCGATTAGCTTGCCAGACGCATTGAACCTGTCGGCAAATGATGTGGTCATGCCTGTTGTTCCAATGTTCCATGTCAATGCATGGGGTGTGCCATATGCAGCAGCCATGGTGGGTACAAGTATCGTTTTACCAGGCCCCAATCTAGATGGTGACAGCCTTGTTAATCTGATTGACAACTATAAAGTTACTGTGGCTTTAGGTGTTCCCACCATCTGGCAAGGCTTACTTGCAGCTGCGAAAAACGTGGGACAACTTTAGAAAGTATGAACCGTAATGTCGTGGGTGGCGCTGCATGCCCACCATCGATTATTCGTGATTTCAAAAACAACTATGCTTGCGACACCATTCATGCATGGGGAATGTCTGAAACCAGCCCACTGGGAACAGCGAACCAACCGAAAGCAAAACATGCCACGTTGAGTGCTGAAGAGTTTGAAAAGTTACGCTTAACCCAAGGTCGTCCACCTTTTGGTGTTGAATTACGTATCGTTGATGAAAGCACCAATCAAGTCTTAGCTAATGATGGTCATACTCAAGGGAATTTACAAATTCGTGGCCCTTGGATTGTCGATCATTATTTCAACCAAGAGCAAAGTGCTACCACAGCAGATGGTTGGTTCGACACGGGTGATATCGCGACCCTAGATGCAGACGGTTATATGACCATCTGTGACCGTGCCAAAGATTTGATCAAATCGGGCGGTGAATGGATTTCTTCGGTTGAACTTGAAAATATTGCTGTGGGTCACCCGGAGATTCGTATGGCAGCAGCCATTGCGGCACGTCATCCAAAATGGAATGAGCGCCCAATTTTGATTGCCGTGAAACAAGAGAACTCGACACTGACTGAAGAAGAGGCATTGGCTTACTTTGACAATAAAATTGCCCGCTGGCAGATTCCTGATGTGGTGATTTTTGTTGATGCACTGCCAATCAACGGTACAGGTAAAATTGTGAAAGCGGAACTGCGTAAACAATTTGGTCATGTTTTACTTCAAGCCGAAGTCGTTTAAGACTCATTCGAAACATTCAAAAGGATATTGATGTGAAGAAGAATTTGAAAACAGCTTGGGTGACAGGCGGCAGTAGCGGTATCGGTCTTGAGTTGACTAAACGTTTACTCAAAGACAACTTCCAAGTGTGTATCTTTGTCCATGCTGGGATTGAACAAGCGGTTGCTGATTTGCAAAAGCGTTCTCCTGCTGTCTGTGGTTTTGAAGTCGATGTACAAAATGAAAGTACAATGGAGGCAAAATTTGCTGAAGCGACTGCTCAATTTGGTGCACCAGATTTATTGATTAATTCCGCAGGAATCAGCATTGCTAAGAATTTCGATGAAATGACTTCTCAAGAATTCGAAAGACAAATCAATATTAATCTTATCGGTAGCCGTAATGTCGCCCATGCTGCCTTACCGCATCTCAAGCAAGCTGTTCAACAGGGTAAACATCCGAAACTGGTGTTTATTGCCTCTGCTGCGGGCTTGGTGGGTTGTTATGGTTATACAGGTTACTGCTCATCTAAATTTGGTGTCGTCGGTTTGGCTGAAGTACTGCGTATGGAACTTCGTAGTCAAAAAATTGATGTTGCTGTGGTTTGCCCACCCGAAGTGGACACACCGCTTGTGACGGAAGAACGTAAACACGGTTCGCCAGTCACAGCAGCATTAAAGCAATTGGGTGGCAGTATGCCTGTGGAGAAAGCCTGCCAAGAAATTTACAACGGCATTTTTTCTTCTCAATTTATGATCATTCCAAGTGCTCAAGCACGTATTCTTGCGAAAATTTCGCGGGTCTTGCCTGACCTTTATCGTAACCAAATCGATAAAAAACTGGATAAAATCATCCGTACTTTACGCGCAAGTTAAGTCACGACTGACTTAGCACGCCAAACCTGAACCCGAGTGGATCATTTGTCTATCTAGGTAGCATGGTTACTCGGGTTCAATCATTTTAGGTTCTTCCACGGCAGTCGCTCTCTTGAGCACTCCACAAAATACTATCAGTCATTTGCTATTCAATTTTTTGCCATTCTCTATAAATGCAATTCAGTTCAAATATAGGAAAAATCAGACTATAATTATCGCCTAATTCCTTATTTTGCGTATTTTTCTGACCCTATGAGCAAACATGATTCATCGCTTTCTAAAGAACAGTTTAATTTACTGAAAGACTTTAAAAAGCAAATCACTAATCCGCATTCGACTGCGATTAAACAGTCTGAGGCCCAAGCTCAAGTTGCTCCGCCCGAGCCAGAAGATGATTTCGCGTTGTTTCAAAAACAAATGCAAGGTGTCCAAAAAATGGAGACCGCGAACATTGCCAAAATAGAAAAAAATCCAAAGAAAAAAATCGATGCACAAACTTTAGCAAAACGTGCAGCGGCTGAAGGCCCAATGCATACCGATGCAACTGAGCTGTCTGATACTCAAGCCATGCTCAATCCTGTCGCGAGCCAAGCCGCGCTCAGTTATCGCATTGCTACGCTGCAACACAAAGTATTTGAAGATTTAAAAGCGGGTAACATTCGTTGGTTTGAAGCAGTCGACTTGCATGGTTGCACCGTTGAAGAAGCCCGTGTCGCAGTTTTACAAGTCATTCAAATGGCCAAAGATGAAAATCAAAATGTCATTAAAATTGTACACGGCAAAGGTCCAGAAGCCATTTTAAAAACATATGTGAATGGTTGGCTGCGTCAACACCGCGATGTATTGGCTTTTGTGAGTGCACCAGAGAAACAAGGTGGCACAGGTGCAGTTTTAGTGTTGCTAAAACGTGCTGAAAAGAACCCAAAGTTTAAACAGTAATCGGATTTTTGTCCAAAATAAGGCATTGGAATAGTTTTCTGCTACAATGCCGTCCTTGTTCAATATCAGTGTAAGTGAACACGTCTTATGTCTATGCAGCAATCCTACGCTAACATCTTAACTGCCGTTGGTGAAGACCTAACCCGTCCAGGTCTCCTCGATACGCCTATGCGTGCTGCTAAAGCTTTTTCGTATTTAACGTCTGGTTATAGCAAAAGCTTAGAAGAAGTGACCAATAATGCGGTGTTCCCATCGGACAACCGTGAAATGGTGCTGGTTAAAAATATCGAATTTTATTCACTCTGTGAACACCATTTATTGCCTTTTTATGGTCGCGTACATATTGCGTATTTACCTGAAGGCAATGTCCTTGGACTCTCTAAATTTGCACGCATCACCGAAATGTTTGCACGTCGTCTACAGATTCAAGAAAATCTGACGCAGCAGATTGCAGAAGCGGTTGCAGAAGTGACAGGCGCACGTGGCGTGGCGGTTATGATTGATTCTGCACATATGTGTATGATGATGCGCGGCGTCGGCAAGCAAGAATCGACTACACGTACCGTTTCCTTTATTGGTGACTTTAAAACCAATAAAGAAGAGCGTCGTGAGTTTTTAAGTGCAGTCCCTGAAAGCTATTAATTGAAACATAAAGCCTCAACCTCTGTTGGGGCTTTTTTTATGCATATATCATTGAACGATTCATTTTTTGTTTAGAGGAATACGCAATGTCAGCAATTTGGTTAGCAGGTCATGGTTTGACCCAAGGCGAACAGAGTATTGATTTTCCACGTTCAGACCGTTTAGTTCAAGGTAACCCACAGCGCTTGACCTATAATCTGTACGAGCATCCACACATGGGCTGCGGGATTTGGCACTGTGAAGTTGGCTCATGGAATATTCAATTTGCTGACAACAAACAAGAATTCTTTCAAGTGATGGAAGGCTGCATCCGTATTCATGATGCCCACACTCAAAACTTCATTGAAGTCAAAGCAGGTCAGGCAGGAATTATTCCACCGAGTTTTATCGGCACATTTGAAGTGATTGAAGCTGTAAAAAAATACTATGTGATTGTTGAGGTATAAGCACCTCAACAACCGATTTGAAACGTCTTAGAACAGTTCGTGTTTAAGTCTGAGATTTAAACACTCAGGACTTTTTCAGTCACATGAATACAGTTACGCCCTTTATTTTTGGCTGCATAGAGTGCCGAATCGGCAGTGTCTAAAAAGCGTTGATAGTCAGGATGACCATTATAAACCGTACAGCCAATACTGACGGTAAAACTAAAACTTTGCCCATGAGCGGTACGAATTGGGGTTTCTTGTATCCGCATGCGAATCGTTTCAGCGATTTGTAAAGCACGCGTGAGATCACTGTCGACCAACAGCAATAAGAACTCTTCTCCACCGACACGGAAGGCATAGTCACTACCCTTCGCTACATCTAACAAGACTTCAGCAATAAAACGCAGTGCCAAGTCCCCTGCGGTATGCCCATATTTATCGTTGATACGTTTGAAATAATCTGCGTCGATTGCCAATAGGCTCAGCGCTGCATCATTTTTACGGGCAAAATTAATTTCACGCGACACAATCGTACTTAAATAACGACGGTTTAACAGCTGAGTCAGTGAGTCATTGCCTGAGTCTATATATTCGGTCACTTGAAACAGTTGATCGACCAAATGCTGAATCTGTCGGTTCACGTCACGAATTTCTTGAATGCGTTCTACCTTCTGAGCCTGATCTTGACAGTCGAGCACGTCAAAATTGAGGGTATCGACCTGTTGAATCAGCCTGATAATGGTCTCCACCTGCTCTGCACCCGTAAACGCATACGCAGCTTTATGCACAAACCATAGACCAAATTCCGACTTAGACAAAGCAATGTGTTGTAACTGCGGATGCTCGGAGAAGACTTTGAACATCAACTCATTTTCCCAGTCAAGCAAAATACTGCGCTGCTTATCTTTTTGTATCGCGACATCTTGCATTGCAGAAAATAAACGATAGCTATGCTTAACTTCATGGCTCCGCTCAGTATTAGCTTCATAGGATCTGCACATAATTTCTGTCGCAAAACCCATAATTTGCAGCATATAACTCAGCATGTGGTGGTTATTTTCTAGCGGAAGTTCAGCCAAGAGTTCCAAGATCTTGTTTTCAATCTCGCGAATACCGCGCATGATCAACCAAGAAGGAATACCCACCCGCGCATGTACCTGCCCAACTTTTTGTTGTTTTTCAACTGCTGCGTAATAAGCTTCATTCACAGCCACGTCGAAACTTTCAATGAGCCATTGGTTTAAACTGTTTTTTAAACGTTGTTGAATGATGTCATCTTTAAAAAAATCTGCAGCCTCAGGCTCCAAGACAATATTGCTATAAAATTCATTAACCAATACAGACGAATGCTGCTGAATAAAATTTTGCGCTTTAACGTGATCATTCACTGAATAATGTTGGCAAATTTTCCCCCATTGCTCGGCCAATTTAGCCATGCATTCATCATTCATAAAACTTACCTATTTATATATTTTTGAGACTTACTAGACATTTATGTGATTAATATAACAAATTTCAATACTTATTTTCACCATCAGCTTTCATTTTCAGCGCTTTATAAAAAGTAAGGCTCACGTTTGGTTGTTTTAACGGCAATGACTTTCATAAAAAAAGCCCCATTATTGGAGCTTTGAAAAGAGGATCGAACTAAAAGAAATGGATATAACTCAAACCCGTCTGATCCCAATCTTTGCCTTTTTGCTGTTGATACTGCCAATGAAGCCTCAACGCATTTTGCTGATTGAATAAATATTGCAACTGTGTATTCAGTCTGACTTGCCATTGATGGCTATCTTCCCAATATGGCAGCTCGACCTGTACCAAACTATTGATATGTTCGCTCCAGATGTTCTGGCAGCCTACCGTTGGCCCAAGTCCCACGCGCCAACCTCGGTCTAAAGCTTTACCTGCTTGAACATGATTTTGCAATTGTGCATAGCATAAATGTTGACGCTCTTGATCTGCCACACTATAGCCAAACTGACTGGATAGATTGAATACACCGTGTTGATCCTGTTCACTAAATGCACCATCTCGATCTAGTAGTGCCTCTTGTTGCCAACCCATGTTAAAACCCCAGCTTAATGGTGTTTTAAAGGCAGTCAGTGGACTGTAGGCATTGACCTCTAGCACATTTAGTTCTTGCAGTTTTAGTCGATCATCGCGATATTCGAGGCTACCATCTAGAAACTTAAGCTGTGTACCCAAACGAAAGCCGCCTTGTGGGTCAATCAAGTCATGATAGGCCTGACGATGGCTCAGTCGGAAATAAGTGTCACCTTGTATCTCACCTGCTTCAAGCTGAACGGTTCGCGCATGGTGGCCTTTTACTGGATCTACTTTTGGCGCTTCGACCACTTGACGTTGCTTTTCCAAGTCAATCTGACTCCGCAAACCCAGCAGTTGTCGAATACGCGGTTGGGCGTCTTCTGCCGCAATCTTTTGTGCAATTAACTGTAAATACACATGGTCATAGGCCATTTCTAAAATACGTGCCTGATCCACCAAGGCATAGCGATTCAAATAATCTTGCATTTGAGCAGGTTCAAGTTGCGCAACCTGATGCGCAGCCGCTGCCAAGGCTTGTCCGTGTTGTTTGGCTTGTGCCAACAACTGAGTTTCTAAAGCTGGACGGTAAACACTTTCTGCAATTAGATGGTTTTCATCGACCGCCTTAATAGTCTCAACAGGAATCGCAGCGGTTTTAAATTGTTTTTGTAGGTTGACCTCTGGCCGTACCAAATCAATTAAACCCAGTAAACGATAGGCACAGTTATCACTGATAAAATAGTAAGGAAATTGCACATGCTTGAGTTCCCAAATATGCTCAACCATGGTTTTGGTTTCTTCTGGCGTCAGGGCTAACTCATACTCCCACAAATCGCGGCTTTCCAAATCACCATATTCTTTCACTTTTCGATAGTACGGCATGAGTGAGTACTCACCTGGGTACTGCCCGGTTAAGCCCTTCCATGCAAAAGAAAAGCTGTCGCTATTGGCCACTGTCGCTGCATAATTCACGGCATAAGAGACTAAGTTCAGCTGTTTTTGGTCTTTAGGATCGAGCCTTAACAGGGTATGCCCAAACATCGAACTGGGATTGCCCATAAAGTCCGTGGCGTAAATTAAAGTCGCCTTATACGGCTTAATTTGCCCAAGCCACTCATCCAGCTCAGGACATGAGGCTTTAGGCAGTTGGTTTGATGCAATATTCAGTTGTCCTATGAGCCACTTTGAACGTGCCGGAAAGCGACACTGAATCGATTGATTGGCTTCGGCTGGAGTAAAAAGTGCTGCAATATTGGCATCAAGCTCTTGTTTGAGCTGAGTTTGTCCGTGTTCGCTATAAAAAAAAGGACGGTAAGTGACTTCACTTTGTCCTGAAACATTGACATACATCAAACGTTGCCAAGTCACATTTGATGCTAGCTCCAGTTGCTGTGCTTTTTCAATATAAAACTCTGCTGAGCTAGGTGCTTGAGCAAAGATGCTGGTGCTGAATAGCACACTAAAGAGGAGGACAACAGATTTCATGCAGTGTTAGCTATTCTTCTTTTTTAGATATGAAAAACCCTGCCTGAATGGCAGGGTTTTATGGTGCAATTAAACGTATGCTTTTAATACGCTATCCGTTGCCATCACTGCTTGTAAAGATGCTAATACTTGAAGCGCATCTTGGTTTTCAGCTGAATAAATTTTTGCGAAGTTTTGTTTAGACACTTCAAAGAAACGTGCTTTATCTTCAGACTGGATGTTCAGTAATTCAGCCAGTACATTTAGACTTTCGCCCTCACCAACTGCCATATCACGCGCCAATGCTTCCGCATTTTCGTTGGTAAATGTTACTGCCTGAGCAGTCACAGTACCTGTACCGCTACAACCTAAAGTACCAAAGGTAATACCGAAAAGTTGGTTAGCAAAAAGACCATTGGTTGTACCCGCTAAAATTTTAGCGACTTTACCAGACTGGCCAGCCCAAATTTGTGAACCAATACCACAACCGACGTCATTATCTGCAAATGTAGCGGTAGAACCAACAGCCAAAACCGCAGCCAATGCTATTTTTTTCAACATAAGGTTTCTCCAGACTCGATTATCTCCGAGTATTTTTATTGTTCCTATTGTGTGTATTTTGATCTACACCCTTGTAAGATAGCGGTAACAAGCGCATAACGCAAAACAATTTATACTAAAGTGAAGTGAATATTTAAAAATGTGCTAGCGGTATAAGGACCAACTGCCACGTAGGTCTCGTTTCCCTAAAATCTTTAACACCAACACCAGACTGAGCAGTAGCAATAAATACCAAGAACCCAACTTACCCCAACCGACCATATGCCATGCATCGACTTGACTTGGGTACAGCCAGATTTGGTAAAACGTACTGATATTTTCCGCAATCCAAATAATAAAAGCCAACAGTAAAAGTACGGGTAACATCGGCAGTTGAAAACGGTGCTGCTGTAATTCAAAGCCAATCTTGGTTTTCCAAAACAGCACTATGCTCCACGCAAACAAAAGATAACGAATATCGGGAACAAAAAATTTGGACATAAAGTTGATATAAGACAACACCGCCAATGTCAGCATGGCGGAGAAACGGGGCAAGTGCTGAAAAGAAACATGATAGAGACGCAATGAGCGCGAAAAAAAACTGCCTACAGCCGAATACATAAAACCTGCAAACAACGGCACGGTGAGAATTTTAAACACGGCGGGATGCGGATACTGCCAAGATGCAATTTGCGGATGGGTCAAAAAGATTTCCATCACCATTGCCATCACATGAAATAACGCAATCACTTTGGCTTCGGCCCAAGACTCGAGTTTTAAATACAGCAGACCTACCTGAATCAACACGGCATAAAACAATAGATAGTCATAACGGAAAAAACCGAAATATTCCTGACTTCCCATACTGGCTGTGAACGCAAAAGCCAATAGCAGTAATATCCCAAATAAGGCAGCCGAAGCTGCCTTAGATGAGAACTCAAAACATGATTTTAAAATCGTGATCACGCATGAACCCTAATTGAATTGAAGCTGTGAAACTTAGAGATATTTGGCACTGTATTCATGCACAGTATCAATAAAGGCTTTCGGGTTTTCAGGGTCAACCCACTGGGTAATACCGTGACCTAAGTTTGCAACATAACCCGTTTTCTCACCGCCTGCATAAGCGTCATCTAACATGGCTTTGGTGGCTTTCACAATGGTCTCATGCGAACCATATAATGTTGCAGGGTCTAAGTTGCCTTGCAGTGCCGCACGGCCAGCCACCGTTTGGCGAGCCACATTTAATGGCGTAGTCCAATCTAGACCAAAAGCATCCGCCCCTGTTGCCACCATTGGCTCTAGCCACTGACCGCCACCTTTGGTGAATAAAATCACAGGCACTTTACGTCCTTCATTTTCACGCTTTAAACCTGCAACAATTTTTTGCATGTATTTTAAAGAAAATTCTAAATATTCACGGTGTGCCAATGCCCCGCCCCAGCTGTCAAAAATCTGTACGGCTTGAGCACCTGCATCAATTTGCGCATTTAGATAATCAATCACCGCATCAGCCAAACGATCGAGCAGCGCATGTAAAACTTCAGGTTGCGCATACATCATTTGTTTGGTGAAACGGAAATCTTTGCTCGAACCACCTTCAACCATATAAGTTGCTAGCGTCCAAGGACTGCCTGAAAAGCCAATTAAAGGCACTTTTCCACCTAAGGCTGAACGAATCGTCTTGACTGCATTCATCACATAGTCGAGATCAGATGCAGCATTAAACTTAGGTAAATTCGCCACATCTTGTTCAGTACGAACCGTTTTATGAAATTTAGGCCCTTCCCCAGCTTCAAAATAAAGCCCTAAACCCAAAGCATCGGGTACAGTTAAAATATCTGAAAATAAAATGGCTGCGTCGAGCTCATAACGACGTAAAGGCTGTAAAGTTACTTCACACGCAAATTCGTTATTTTTACACAACGAAAGGAAATCACCCGCTTGTGCACGGGTTGCACGATATTCAGGTAAATAACGCCCTGCTTGACGCATCATCCAGACGGGTGTGGTATCTACAGGTTCACGTAATAAAGCACGTAGAAAACGATCATTTTTAAGCGTCGTCATTTACTTTCCCATCTCAATTAAATTTGCTCACCATCATAACAAAAAGGTCGAATTTTTAATAACTTCTCATAACACTAAAATTCGATCAGGACAAAGATGCAAACGAATATTTACACAAAACAAATACTGCATCTCCATCTTTTTTCTGTAATACTTGACTAGTTTTTACTTTGTAAATGAATAATTCTTAAGGTTGAATTACATGTTCGTTCGCACAATACTCGCGATGAGTTTAAGTTGCATTCTTGCTGGTACAGCGTTTGCTGCATCTACTACTGAACAACCTTTGACGCCCAAAAAGATCATTGGTACTTCAGTTCAAGATCCTATTGATCCTTTAGCAACAGATGTCGCTTCAGCTTCTACTGCGGTTGCAAATAGCCAAATTACAGCAAAAGAACAAGCAGACTTAAACCAAGCTTCGCAAACTTTAGATCAACTTGAACAATCTGAAGATAAAACAGCTGACGTTGGTGCTGCACCAAGCAAAACCACCACTGCACCGACCACCACGACGACCAATCCTGCTGCAGCAAAAGCATCGTGGACATTAAATGGTTTAAACAGTGCAGAATGGTTTGACAACATTGGTAAAGGCCAATTCCCTGTCTATGCACGTGCTCACGTGATGTTGAATAATGCACATGCGTCTCCGGGTGCAATTGATGGCATGAGCGGTAAAAATACCCTCAAAGCCATTGCCTCGTTCCAGCAAATGAGCGGTTTAAAAGCAACAGGCACCTTAACCAAAGAAACTTGGGATGCCTTACTGGCAAGCCAAGGTTCTAAGCCTGCATTTATTGAATACACCATTACCGAAGCAGACCTAAAAGGTCCTTATGCTGCATCAATTCCACGCGATTATGCACTACAAGCCAAAATGAAAGGTTTGTATTACACCCGTGTGACTGAAATGTTAGGTGAAAAGTTCCATATGGATGAAGACTTCTTGCAGAAGTTAAATCCAAAAGCGACCTTCAAAAAAGCGGGCGAAAAAATTATTGTGGCCAATATCCGCAATGAAGTGCCAGAAGACATTCATTTGATCGTTGCGCACAAAGGTGCAAAACAGCTGTATTTATTTAACAGCCGCAACCAAATGATTGGTTCTTTCCCTGCAACCATTGGTAGCTCGGACACTCCATCGCCAGCGGGTACCTATAAAGTCACTGGTGTTGCACCAAATCCATGGTATAGCTACTCGCCAAGTAACTTTGTACAGGGCAAAAACTTAAAACCACTTTCTCTACCACCGGGTCCAAACGGTCCTGTAGGGAATATCTGGATTGGTTTAAGCAAAAAATCATTTGGTATCCACGGTACGCCAAACCCTTCTGCTATTTCTAAAACAGCATCACACGGTTGTATCCGTTTGACCAACTGGGATGCCAATGATCTTGGCAAAAAAGTGAAGTCAGGTGTAACGGTTAAATTCTTAGAATAATTGGCTTTCTAAGGCATTTACGCTATAAAAGGTGTTCTCTTGAGAGCACCTTTTTTCAATTACAACAATATAAAAATGACGATGAATGCTTTAAAAATAATACTGCCCGTGGCCTGCTTACTATCTTTCTCAACTTATAGCTTTGCCGAATTAGATGAAGAAATAGTGACCAGCGTGGATGCTTCTGCTTATGTGGTGGAATCTGACAATCCATTCGACAGTCTGGATGATCATGAAAAAATCCGTCATCCGCAATACATTCCAGAGCAAGATAGCCTCAGAGATCCACTTTTGAATGCACGCTATTATGTCATCGCAGGCAAATCTCCGATTCACTATTACGTGATTCGAACAGAGCAAAAGCCTAAACTGCTTTATTTAAACCAGCCCCAATCCGCAGTTTTTTCAATAGGCGAGGCTTATGCTGAAAATCGAGAAAAAATCACCCTACAGCCTCAACTCGACAATATAGTCAAAGATCATGAGCTGTTTTCGATTATGCCCGTCGCGAAGCATCTCGCCCTGATTTTTCGTACTCGCTATGCCTATACTCCTACAGAGTTAAAAGCCAGTGCGGCCATGAACTCCATCTATGCCAACAATCACTACCGATACAGCTATGAAATTATTGAAATCGACACGAATGGCAAACAGCTCCACCGCGTGCAATTTGTGGCTCCAGCCATTGAAGATGGGATGAGTTTTGGCCCCAAATGGGATGAGAACTCATCAGATTATAATAATGCAACACTTGAATACAGCACCAAGTCCCCGGGCGACTACCAAACCGTGCATCCTTATAACCTTGAAACCCATTATGAGTACAGACAAGGTACGCTTAAGCACTTTGAACAGAAAACTCTACTCACCGCCAGTGACAAAGTATTCTTGAAGAATCCACCCAACTCGATTAACTATGAAAATTATCTCGATGATCAAGATGTACCGCTCTCCGTTGAAAGCAGTACTTGCCTCGATGACTATTTTGTTTTTAAAGACAAAGCGGCTCCGCTTGGTGTGAAATGGGGCAATGACTGGATGCAACAGCAGCCGAAGTTGCATCAACAATTTTTAGCTGAATATGCTCAAAGCAAAAACTACGTCTGGAAAGATTTCCGTGTGCGGTATTGTGATTTAGACTAAGACTGCAATGTTGCGTTTAATCATTTCAATATTGAAACGCAACATTGCAAATTCACTGTTTTAGCGATAAATATAAAACGCTAAAATTCCTCCATAGATTAAAAATAAGATTGGAGTTCAAAATGGATGCTTTCATTCATCGCAGTCAAGACCGTGGTCATGTCAATATCGGCTGGCTAGAGTCTAAACACAGCTTTTCTTTTGGCAGTTGGTATAACCCTAAATATATGGGCGTGAGTGCCTTACGTGTCATCAATGACGACGTGATCGCGGACCATCAAGGTTTTGGGCAACACCCCCATGACAATATGGAAATCTTGACCTGTGTGATCAAAGGCACCATCACCCATAAAGACAGCATGGGCAACCACGGCGGTATTTCTGCAGGTGAATGGCAACTGATGAGTGCAGGTACGGGTGTACAGCACAGTGAAATGAATCAGGGTGATGAGCCAGTACATTTGCTACAAATTTGGATTACCCCAAATCAAATAGATGCAGCGCCAACCTATCAACAGATTCATCTTGATCCGCATGAGCAACCAAATCAATGGCATGTGATCTGTGGTCCAAATGACAATGCTGCAATGCATATTCGTCAAGATGCCGAAGTCAAAACGGCTGTGATTGAAAAAGATCAAATGCTAGAAGTTAAAGCTACACAGCATATTAATTATGTACATGTGATTTCAGGTTCAATCCAAGTTGCAGAACATACTCTTCATGCAGGTGACGCAATTGCGTTCTTAGAAGCAAGTGACGTTAAAGCCTTGGAAGATGCACAAGTGATTTGGTTTGATTTGCCTGAAGTCAAATAAGTACGTACCCACTCACAATAAAAAGCCAACGTCTCGACGTTGGCTTTTTTAATGTAGAACTCAAGCAATTTTTCTCTTGCCTTAGAAAAAATTTACCGCAAGTAACGCTACAGCCGCAGGTAAGGCTTGGATGTAGATAATTTTCTTACTGGCGGTCAGGCCACCGTAAATACCAGCAACCAAAACGCAGCCTAAAAAGAAATTGGCCAGTGGCAGTGCATAAGTTTCAGGTGCACATAATGCCCAAAATAAACCTGCAGCCAAGAAACCATTCTATAAACCCTGATTTTGTGCCATAACTTTGGTCAGTTGTGCTTTTTCGGGCGTATTGCCAAAGGCTTTTAAGCCATAGGGCTTATCCCATAAAAACATCTCTAAAACTAAAATATACACATGCAACAGTGCAATTAAAGCAATCAAAATTTGTCCCATCATATGCTTTATCCTTATTTTTGATGAATGATGCTAGATCAGCTTCACAGCTGATCTAAGTCGAAAACGGTTAAGGTTTCAAAAGTACTTTACCCTGACGTGCGCCTTGCGTCGCTTTCAGTGCTGCATCTTTAATTTGTGCAAAGCTGAAGATGCCTTCAACAGGCAGCAGTAATTTTTTCTGTGCAGCAAGCGTCAATAACTCTACAATTAACGCCTTTTTGCGTTCAGCAGACAATTGCTTATTCACCACACTCGCCCAAAAGCCTTTGATTGTGGCTTGTTTAAAAATCAGATCTCCCGAAGAAATTTGCATGGTCTCACCCGTCATGCTGCCAAATGAAACCAATAGACTATTTTCACTCAGCAAAGCCAACATTTCACCACTGGCCTGACCACCAATGGAGTCTACACCCGCAATCAGTGGCTGATCTGCATGAATCGCTTTCACTTGTTCTTTCCAATCGGCTTGGTCTGTTGCCACCACATTTTGAATGCCTAAGGCCTGCATTTCAGCTACAGCCTCAGTACGGCGAACCAAATGAATCACCTTTTGACCACGCGCTTTTGCAATCATTGCCACGGTTTTACCCACCGCACCATTGGCAGTGTTCTGAATCAACCACGAATCTGCTGGTAAGTCGATAAAATCTAAAAGCATCAGTGCACTGATCGGCATCCCAATCAACTGCGCTGCCGTTTCATCATCAATCGCATCAGTTAAAGGCACAACGCCATGCGCTGGCGCAATAAAATACTCAGCCCAACTACCATGAATTCCTGCAACCGCTACACGCTGCCCTATCGATACGCCTTGTACCCCCTCACCCAGAGCATCAATTACACCCACAGCTTCACTGCCACCAATTGCAGGCAGTGTTGGCTTATAACCATAACTACCACGCACTGTCCACACGTCATGGTTATGGATTGGCGATAGAATCATTTTAATACGCACTTCACCCGCTTTCGGTTCAGGTTGCAGCATATCCGCAGCTTCCAAGGCGTCAACAGGCTCACCAAAATGGTGATGAATAATACTTTGCATTTGCTATTCCTTTATCGGCTGTAATAGTTGTTGGGTGGTTTCCAAAGCAAGGTAAAGGGGCTGCTTATTTCGGGCCAGTCTTGCCAATAAAGCTGCCCCCAACCACAGTTGATACATGGTTTGTGCCATTTTTTCAGCATCAATATGCACTGGAATTGAACCGTCTTGCTGCCCGGCTTGGATTAGAACCGAAATACGTTCTGTTAACTTACGCACCCCGAAGTTCAAAATCTGACGCATATCTTCAGATAAATCTGAGACTTCTGCTGCCAATTTGACGATTAAACAATTCTCCGCCCATCCCCCATCGCTATGATGTTCAACATCACTTTCAATATGTGATGAGTTATCAATCCATGCTTGCCAAAGTGCCATCAAGCTTGCATAGGCGCTTCGCTGTTCTTGCTGTATCAGCTGATCGATTTTGACTTTATAGTCGGCCAGATACTGCTGGAGTAGCGCACAGCCGAAAGCCTCTTTCGAAGCAAAGTAGTAATAGAATGAACCTTTCGGCACATCACAATTCGGTGGTGTTTCAAAAAGTATACTGATTATATTTTAACCACAATTGAAATCTCATAAAGCATTAAAAATATAGTGAATTTAATTTACTTATTTTCAATTTCTCTATTGACAGAATTAACTAGCATACTTTTTGAAACACCACCCACAATTCTTTAGAATTTCCTGTAAACCCACTCCGACAAAACCTTTATGTAATACCAGTTGAAAACTGCTATTTAAAATGTGTAGTCGTGTTGCTTCACTTTTGTCTGATCGTTTCATATCCACACTATAAATCAATAATAGACCAGTCGTCTACAAATTAATGCATCTACCTTTGATACTTCATCTCGAACCATTGGATTGCATATAAATTTTACTGATTGAATTTCAGATATAAATGATTGAAATAAATGTTACTTTATACCATAACACTAATTTTCAATTCATCTTATGTCTACACCTTCACAACGTTTACAAGCGATTGACGCCCTCAGAGGATTAGTTATTCTGATTATGATGGTCGATCATGTCAGAGAAACTTTTTATCTCCACCAGCAAGTCCCCGACCCGATGCTGATTCCAGGAACCGAAGAATCCCTTTTCTTTAGCCGGATCTTGGCTCACTTATGTGCACCTGTTTTTGTGGTATTAACAGGCTTATCGGCTTATCTTTACCAAGCAAAAAACAACAGCGCTCAAATGACACGTGAATTTTTACTCAAACGCGGTCTATTTCTGATTTTTCTCGAACTGATCATTATCAACTTCGCTTGGACTGGACAGTTCCCGCCCGATGTCATCTATTTACAAGTAATTTGGGCCATTGGTCTGAGTATGGTGGTTTTAGCAGGCTTGATTGGGCTATCGCAAAAATGGCTCTGGGTGATCAGTCTCAGCATTATTTATGGACATAATGCGCTGGATCAAGTGTCATTTTCGCAGATGCCGATCCTGCAAAATCTGTGGTTTATTTTACATGAACGTGGTTGGATCGAATTTGGAGATCTGATTCGTTTTAGAACCTCCTACCCAGTACTGCCTTGGATTGGGGTGATTACCCTTGGCTATTGCATCGGTCATACCATATTTAACAGTACATACGATGTCGCAAAAAGAAATCAAATCTTGTTAGGCTTCGGGCTTGCCAGTATCAGCTTATTTATCGTTTTAAGAATGATCAATCTCTATGGCGACCAAGCATGGTCAGTCATGCCGACCAGCACTGAAACCGTTATGAGTTTTTTGAACTTGACCAAGTATCCGCCATCGCTGCTGTTTATTTTGTGGAATGTCGGGCTAGGCTTAGTTCTGTTAGTGTTACTTCAAAGGGTTGAAAGTAAACCTTGGGTCAAACCCTTGATTATCTTTGGTTCCGTGCCGATGTTTTTCTATATCGTACACTTATATGTGCTGAAAGCCCTCTATCTCATTGCAGTCGCACTGTTTGGCACGACCCATGGCGAATACTTTGGCGTCGATCATGTCTCCACCTTATGGCTCATTTCGATTATTTTAACTGTAGCTCTCTATCCCTTGATGTTGAAATTTTCAGCCTTTAAACATAAAAACAAACACATTCGCATTCTTAAATACCTATAAAGATTTAAGGTGTATAGCCAATTTCACTGAAATAAGATTGATGCTTAGTCCAACTAGGCATCAAATTTCCCGACACCCGGCAAATATGTTTTATGCGCCAACGAATGTCTGAAGCAAAAAATTTACTTTGCTTTGGTGAGTAATGCTAAGCAGATTGAAATTAAAACCATCCCAATCCAACCGATTGGTGTAAGTTGTTCTCCCACCAACAGGATTGCAAAAACAGCAGCAACCAAAGGTTCAAACAAGGTCAAGGTAATGGCTTTACTGGCAGGCACAGTTTTTAAGCCATATCCAAATAAAACATAGCCCAAAAACATAGGGATCAACATCATATAACCCACGACATAAAGGTTGATGTTTTCTTCAAACAAGTTTGAACCTGTTATCCATAAAGTCGGAAGTAATAATAAAGAACCAAGTCCGAAGATGAGCCCCATAGACGCTTTTGCATCCATGCCTTGGTCAATCATCCGTTTTGCCGCCCAAGAATATAAAGCATAGGTCAATCCAGCAACCGCCCCTAAAGCAATACCCAACATTGGTCGGTTTTGGGACAAATGCTCGGTGGTTGCCACAGCATGTGATTCTCCGAGAGAAAGTAGCGCAACGCCCGTCACGCCCAATACGAAACTCATCAACCATGTCATCGAAAGTGCTTTTCGGTCAAACACCCTTTCTAAAAGTGCGGTAAATAAAGGCGCCGTACCAATCGACACGACCGTACCAATAGTGATGCCTGCATAGTGCATCGATGAATAAAAGGCCAAAGGATAAATAAAAACCGCAATTACGCCTACACCGAGCATCACCGCATTGGCTTTGATATGTGCCAGATGGTAGATAATACTTTTTCGTGCCAAAAGTGCCTGTAACAGTCCACCACCGCCCATGGCGGCAGCGCCAACAGCCAAAGGACTCAAATTAGGTGCAAAAGATGCGACTGTGCCCGTCGTTCCCCATAGAAAAGCAGCGAACAGCACCGCGATAAAACCATAATTCGGTACCGCAGAAACAGACTGATTCACGTACTGATTTCCTGTGCTAAAAGTATTTTCACCATCACCGTTGCAGCTTGTACTTTTTCACTCGAGCTTTCCAAGCCTGCTCGCGAAATCGATCCCTCTAAAACAAAAGACAACAACAAAGCCATTTGTTTGACCTTGTCTGCGTCCGAAATGATAAGGGCAAGCTGTGTAGAGATAATGTTTTCAATTTCATCCTTATGCCGTTTTACAGCCAAGCGCTCGGCGCTGTGCGCTGGGAACTCAGCAGCAGCATTCAACAAACCGCAACCCCGAAAACCTTTTTCATAGGCAAACTCAGCATGGTCTTGATAGGCTTCAAAAACCGCGACAATTTTATCAATAGGGGTATGGGCTTGTTGGTTTCGAAGCGCATACAAATCTAACCACTCTTGATGCCGTGCTTCTATATAAGAGGTGATCAAGTCAGCCTTGGTCGGGAAATTATTATATAAGGACATTTTGGCAACTTTGGCCTTATCGGTAATGCTATTAATCCCTGTACTGGTAATGCCGTCGTTATAAAACAAAATCGCGGCTGCATCTAAAATTTTCTGTTTCGCGGTTTTCGTATTCATCACACTCAACTAAGTAGACCGATCTACCTAATTTATAGAATCTGTAAAAATATGCAAGCCACCTTTGCTTATTTAATGAAGGAAATATCAGATAAATCAAATGCGGGAGAATACCCTTCAATAGCCCCATCGCAATGACAGTTAATAGAAAGCGAACCAGAACAATTGCTCTATGCTTTTACACGGCATATGTTGTTCCAACTTATATGTAATGAGTTGCTAGATAGGCCGAAAGAAGGATGTTAAAAACCACACAGATGAAATTAAAAACCTGATCTACAGAAATGACTGCTACGCAGTGCAACAGCGCAGTCTCTATAACTGCTTGTCTGAAACGAATAGTGAATCTAAAAAGGATCGAGTTGGACAACTCAAGCTATAGCTGAATACTATAAAAGAAGACTTCAATACCTTAAATAAAAAAAGCAGCAAGAGAAGGCCTGACTGCTTTTTTAGAATTTGATCACTGACATTATATGTGCTGTTCCACACACTGCTTGCCGTAATGGCCCAACTTAAACTTGGGTTATTGATTAATTTTAATTTGTATTTAAAAATAATTTGGCGGAAGCGGTGAGATTCGAACTCACGGAGGACTCACACCCTCGTCGGTTTTCAAGACCGGTGCATTAAACCGCTCTGCCACGCTTCCATGGGCGCTATCATATAAATAAAAATATTTTTTGGCAAATATTTTTCATCTCATGGCCTGCAAAAAGCCACTATTCAGCTAAAAAATGTTCAATCTCAATAAGATATTAAATTTACAGCCTCTATAGGATGGAAAATTGATCAATAACTCTGGCATCTTTTAAAAATTAACTTTAAAAAAGGCATAAAAAAAACCCTGACTTAGTCAGGGTTTTTGAATTTGGCGGAAGCGGTGAGATTCGAACTCACGGAGGACTCACACCCTCGTCGGTTTTCAAGACCGGTGCATTAAACCGCTCTGCCACGCTTCCATGGGCGACATCATATAAACATTCAATCTACTTGGCAAATACTTTTCTTCAAAAATCACACCAAGTGGCTAAAATTAAAGCAAAATCTTTTAGTTCTCTGAACTTTCAGGTCTGTCATAACGAATTGAATTGACATACCAGTGTTTTTTTCCAGTTGGCGTCAACACTTCAATTTCATCATCGACTTGTTTGGACAGTAAAGCACGTGCCATCGGCGAGTCGATGGAGATGTGCTGCGGGTGATGATCGTAAATTTCATCTACTCCGACGATGCGTAAGGTTTTTTGTTCCCCTGCGTCATTTTCAATTTCGACCCAAGCGCCAAAATAAATCTTGCCAGCCTGCTCTTCAGAAAAGTCGATAATACGAAGTTCTTCGAGGCGTTTTCCCAAGTAGCGAACCCGTCGATCAATCTTACGTAAGATCTGTTTGTTGTACTGATAATCCGCGTTTTCACTACGGTCGCCAAGGCTCGCCGCCCAGTTTACTTTCTTGGTAATTTCAGGGCGTTCTTCATGCCAAAGCTGCTTTAATTCCGCCACCAATTTGTCGTGACCTGCACGTGTAATTAAGTTTGATTTCATGATGAATGCCGTCTAAATCTGCTTCTTGATTTACAACAAAGGATTATTTTATCCCTTATTTCTCCACAACAGAAGTTTATAAAATAAATTCCTGAATTAAATTAAATCGTTATGTTACATTTTTTAAAAAAATATTGCACAAAATTTGACACTTTTAAAATTGCTATATATTATGCGCACATCTTAAATTAATTGCCTATTTTTTAATCTATGTAGTTTTTCTACATAATCTTCTTAATCCCATGTCATTTTGAATGACGTCATGAATGCCCAACCTCTTATTGAATTTAGACAACTTGAACTCGTTTTAAGGCATGTTTTTGCCTTTGCGTTCTAGGGCATAAATTACTTGTAGCGGAGACAACATGCACAGTAGTTCAACTTCTGGATCGAGGCTTTGCCTTAATTCATTAACTTTCTCTCTCCCGTTGAAAGCCCTTGCTTTAAGTACTTTGTTAATTCCATTTCATAGTATTAATGCAAGTAAGACCTACCAGTATGATAACGTCGTCAATCATAATAAATTGACTGTCGTTTCAGTGGAAAACCCAACGACCGTTTTTAAAGATGGTCAGCATTTGCATGGTTTTGGTTATGACCTTGCACGTAACTATGCAGACAGCTTAAATGTAAAGCTAGACTTCAAAACCGTCCCCGATAACGCTACAGCACTGAAATGGGTAGCACAGGGCAAAGCAAATTTTGCAATGACGACGGCAAGTGTTCAAACGATTGAGCAAAAAAGTCTCGCAACCTTTTCTGCTACTTGTGGTGATTTAAACGTTTTACGTAAAAATGGCCTCAATACTGAGCTGAACTGGGTATTTAAACATGCGAATGATCCATTGACGCAAACGGCGAGCGGATTTGTCTGCCGTGGTAAACAATCTGGTTCAATTGGTCAATTGGCCTCTTTTTACAACCGCAATGTCGTGAAGCCTGAAAACTGGAATACGATTCAACGCGATTTGCGTCAGCGTATGCCGATCTATAAGGCCAGTTTTAAAAGCACAGCGCAAAAGTACGATTTAGATTGGCACTTATTAGCAGCGATTGGTTATCAAGAGTCTTATCTTAAACCGAACTCCATTTCTCCCACGGGTGTCCGCGGTTTGATGATGTTGACCAATAGCACAGCCAAAGCCATGGGTGTAAGTAACCGTACCGATCCTGCGCAAAGCATTCAAGGTGGTGCCAAGTACTACGACCAAATGCTGAGTCGCTATGATGATATCCCCTTTCCTGACCGGAACTGGTATGCACTGGTTGCGTACAATATGGGACCGGGTGCGGTGAATCAGATTCAAAAACGCATTCAGGCACAAGGTCAAGACCCAAATAACTGGCTCAATTTGTATGCTTACTTACAACAGAACCAAGCGAAGAATGGCCGTTACCGTCAAGCACTACAGTATGTGACACGTATCCGTGCTTATCTTGAACATATTAAAACCACGCCGCAGTTGGTCAATATCTAAAAGATCCTCTCTATCGGCATAAAAAAAGCTTACCTATAAAGGTAAGCTTTTTTTATTTCAGAACACTTAAGCTGTTTGCTCAAGCACTTTCTTAAATAAATCTTTTTGCTCTTGGCTTGGCTTCGCTGTTTGCAATGCCATCAACTGTGACATATCGCCTTGAACTTTTATTTTACCCGTCATGAACGCTTGCATTGCTGCAGCCATATCAAACTCAAGGAACACTTTACGTAGTGTTTCAGCATCCATGTTCAAAGTTGTTTTCGCGTTTGAAGACAAGCCTTTTTTAATTGCGCCGCCATCTAAAGATAACTCGGTATTACCCGCATTGTCAGCAACAACTAAGTTAATTGCAAGATTCGCAAGTGCTGGCGGCAGGTTCAAATTCCCCGCTTGAGCAGTTAATGTTTCTACAGTTGAAAACCAATCATCAGTTAAAAAAGCAGGCATGATGTTTCCTCAATTCTTTGTTCGTTGTGTGCTGCCTATCCAGACGGCATCATTGTGAAGCTAAATAAGCTCGGAGATTGTTATAGCATGTATATCCTACATGTGCCTAAAGTTTTTTGTACGTACCGTTCATATTTTATATTTCTTATACAAAGTTTATCAAAATCATCCACATAAAAAAAACACCAATCATTGATTGGTGTTTTGCATTGGCCTAACTGACAAAATTAGTCTGCAGCAAAGCCAAGATTAACCATGTTAATGCGTTTGTTCTCCGGTTCATCTTCCGTTGAACAACTTTCACCTTTAAAGTCGAATTCACGTTCGCTATCTAACGCTTCAAAGTCGAATAACTCACGGTCTGCCAGCTGCGATGGCGAAACATTCTGCAAGGCGCCAAAAATACTGTGTAAACGCTTTGGATGTGCTTTATCCCACTCGCGCAACATGTCATTTAACATGGCACGTTGCAGGTTTTCCTGAGAACCACACAAGTTACATGGAATAATCGGGAACTGACGCATTTCAGCATATTTAATGATGTCTTTTTCTTCCACATAAGCCAGTGGGCGAATCAAGATATTCTTTTTATCTGACGATAACAATTTAGGAGGCATCGCCTTTAAGCTGCCGCCATGGAATAAGTTCAAGAAGAAAGTCGCCAAGATATCATCACGGTGATGGCCCAACGCCACTTTGGTCGCGCCAATTTCTTGCGCAAAGCCGTATAAAGAGCCACGGCGTAAGCGTGAACAAACTGCACAGTAGGTTTTGCCTTCAGGCGTTAAGCGTTTGGTGATGCTGTAGGTGTCTTTTTCTAAGATATAGTAGGGAATATTATTCTCTTCTAAATAACGTGGTAACACGTCCTCAGGGAAACCCGGTTGCTTCTGGTCCAAATTCACAGCCACCACATCAAAATTGATCGGTGCAATGCGTTTAAACTGCAACATAATATCGAGCAAGGTATAACTGTCCTTACCACCGGAAATGCAGACCATCACTTTATCGCCTTCTTCGATCATTTTAAAATCGCGAATGGCATGACCCACCTGACGGCGTAACTTTTTCAACAGACGATAATACGCAGAGCTAGTGGGTAGTTCTGGTTTAAAATTAAATCCCTGATTGGACTCAACTGGCGAGAACATAGACGAGTTAAACCTTAAAAAAAATACCGCGCAATTTTATCCGATTCACAGCCATCTCGCACCTAAAGAATGTAAATTCTCATGAATTGTCATTGCTGTCATATTCATGTATTGAAATCGGTTTAACTTTGAACGATTGCGTTCATATTTTAGCTGAACTGCTTATGTTTTGGACTTTTCCACATTTTTCCACAAAAGCTGGGGATAACTTTGTGGATTCTAATCGACTTGACAGGGTGTTCCCCCCACTCTTTAAGGCTTCTATTTAAATTGATCATTTTTTAATCAATTTATTTAATATTAAATTTCAATAACTTAACCCAGTCAAGCAATCCTCATTAAAAATAAATTAATTATTTTTTTTGATTACTTGCTCAACAATTTGACTTGATTTTTACAAAGACATGGATTTTTTGAACTTAAAATAGTTTCAGACGGTTCTTTTTTTGCTAAACTCATTTCTAGTCACTGAAATCGATTTTTTTACGATTAATAATAGATAATGAAAAATAAGCTGCTTTTGAGTCGTTTTTACGTTTTGGGGTGTATGACGATTTCGTTCATGGCACTAGATTGTCACGCGGGTCAAACCATCTACCAATTGAGAGATTCCAACGGCACGACCTTGTTAACCAATAAACAAAGTCGTTATAGCAACTTAAAAGTCGAAAAGAAAACCTATTATCCAGACAGTAATATCCACAGTTATAGTAACTGGGGGGCTTCTGAGTCCTCCGTGTTGCCCAGTTATAGTCGCAACAAAAATGCTTTTGACCACATTATTCGCCAAGCGGCTCAAACCCACGGCGTTTCTGAAGGTTTAATTAAAGCGGTTATGCATACCGAATCAGGCTTTAATGTCAACGCACGCTCACCTGTTGGGGCTCAGGGGCTTATGCAACTCATGCCTGCGACAGCACGGCGCTTTAATGTGTCTAATGCATATGATCCACAGCAGAACATAAATGCAGGTGCAAAGTATTTGGCATGGCTGATGAAACGCTTTAACGGCAACACCAGTCTTGCGCTTGCAGGCTACAATGCTGGCGAAGGCAATGTACAAAAGTATGGTGGCATTCCACCCTTCCGTGAAACTCAAGACTATGTTCGCCGTGTGAGTAGCCGTTATAGCAATTTATATGCAGGCGGGATCAACATTTCTGCAGGCTCAAATAACACACCAGCCAATGCTCAAGTCATTGCCCAATCTGCACATTACGATGCAGACTCTTCTCCAAACACACAACTCAGTGTGAGTCGTAGCGCACCTTCACGTCAAATTATCCTCGCAGCTGATGGCAGTTTTACTGATGCGCCTGGTTCCTATGCCACGGCCAATGCAACCGCCTCTGCCCGCATCCAAATTTCAGAATAATTTTTATAGCAGTTTTATTATTTTTTCTTGAATTTTGATGAGTTTCACCTCATATTGAGATCAATGATTTTCGATTTATAAATCAGATTATTTTTTTATTATAAGAGGATTTTCTCAATGATGCGGATTGGTTTGTTCTTGCTAACCAACCTCGCGGTACTGGTTGTAGCTGGCATTATCTTGTCACTCTTCGGTGTCGGTAGTTACCATGGCGCGGGTGGCTTAAATCTAGGTAACCTACTGGTTATCTGTTTTGTCTTTGGTATGGTTGGCTCAATGATTTCTCTATTCATGTCAAAATGGATGGCGAAAAAAACAACTGGTACAGAGTTAATTGACCCCAATGCCCCGCGCAACCAAGCTGAAGCATGGTTGTTACAAGAAGTCGCTCAATTGGCGCAACGTTCTGGTATTAAAATGCCAGAAGTCGGTATTTTCCCGTCTTACCAATCTAATGCTTTTGCTACAGGTTGGAACAAGAACGATGCATTAGTTGCAGTTTCTACTGGCTTACTTGAGCGTATGAATAAAGACGAGCTTCGCGCAGTCTTGGCTCACGAAATTGGTCACGTGGCCAATGGTGACATGGTGACTTTGGCGCTGGTTCAAGGTGTCGTGAACGCCTTTGTGATGTTCTTTGCACGTGTCGCAGGTGATTTCATTGACCGTAATGTCTTTGGTCGTGAAGACGGTGAAGCACCAGGTTTAGCTTATTTTGCCATTACCATCGTGCTTGATATTGTCTTTGGTATTTTAGCTTCTGCAATCGTGATGTGGTTCTCCCGCTACCGCGAATATCGTGCAGATGAAGCAGGCGCGCGTCTTGCAGGCAAACAAGCAATGATTTCAGCCTTGTTACGTTTACAAGCCGAGTCACAACTTCCAGATGCGATGCCTAAAGAAATGAAAGCATTTGCAATCGCCGCAGGTCAAGAGCAAGGCTTTAGTTTAGCCGCTTTGTTCCAAACCCACCCGACGATTGAACAACGTGTTGCTGCTTTACAACAGCTCGATTGTCCATAAACAATTCGTTCACAAGATTTTAAAAAGCCTCCACTTGGAGGCTTTTTTGTGACTCTGCATAACAGAACATTTTTATTCAATCGTCACTTCGATACAGCGTAGTAAACTGCCATTTGGGTCAATGATGCAAAACTGGCGGATCTCGTCAAAATCCTGAATATCGGTCATACGAGCGCTTTCCCACAACGACCAATTCACTTTAGACCAGTATTCATAATAGGGTTGAATTTCCGCAACGCGAATACAGGCACTATGCCATGAACTATTTGGGTCTAAATGCGGATGATGGAAAAACTCCAGTGTCATTTCGCCCAAACGCAGAATCATCCACTCTGCGGACTGATAAACCAGATTAAAGCCCAAGCCTTGGTAAAATGAAGCGGTGCGCGCTAAATCAATCGATGGCAAATTTGCCGTAATCTGACCTTCAAATTTCATGAGTGGCTATCCTAAGTTTAGTCCCTGTAACCAATGCCACATCACACTACCACCCCACCACAATAAGCCCATAAAACACACCAAAAAGATCAGGCCAAACAAATCGGGGATGTATAGCCAAAGCCATGCCACTACTGGGTTTCGCCAAAATGCGGACTGTTGCTGTTTCTTTTCCAATTTTTCATGAAGAAAAGGATGAGTCACATGATGCTCTGAATGGATTTGGTATTCTTCCCGAATATGGTCATGAACCACATCCAGTGCTTTACGACTCGGACGTATAAAAATATCAAACAGTGTCCCTAGAACAGGGATAAAACCGACGACGGCATCAATCATAGCCAGCTTCAATACTGGACTCAATTTCTCTTGCGGTACACCAATTTGCTTGGCTTTATAAATGGCATAACACGTTAGGGCAAAACCTGCGATATCCCCAGCAATCGGAACAGTACTCAACGCAGCATCTGCACCGACCCCCTGCTTGGTGAACGGGATACGCACCACAGAATCCATCATATTGGCATATTTGGCCAAATCACGCTCTAAACGAATGACATCTTGCTGGCTCATTTTTTTTTGTTCTAAGGATTCAGGCATGTTGTTACTGACCTCCATCATTTCAACCACATTAACATCATAAACCCGCTGAATTATGCTGGTTTTTATGACTTTTTTCTGTGCTAACTTTGTGCTGAAACAATTGCTTACAAGCTTAAGACAAGGTCAGAATTTGCGACGCAATCAGCAGATATACCACCACGCCTGACGCATCACAAATTGAGGTGACCAAAGGTGCGGATGCACTGGCTGGGTCGAGTTTCATGCGGTTTAAGATAAACGGCAGACTCATACCAATCAAACAACCCATCAACACAATGCCCATCATACTCAGTGCCAATACTACAGCGACCAGAATATCCCCACGGAAATAGCCCAAGATGGAGACTGCCATTGCCATGGTTCCACCCAAGCACAGTGCAACCAAACTTTCACGTCCTAGCAAATAAAACCAGTCTTTAAAATGTACATCGCCCGTTGCCAGTGCACGTACCATTAAGGTTGCAGACTGAGACCCCGCATTTCCCCCACTTCCCACCAGTAAAGGAAGGAAAAATACCAAAACGATATGTGCCGCAATCAAGTCTTCAAAGTGTGCAATTCCTAGTCCCGAGAGTAAACTACCAAAAACCAGAAACACCAACCAAAACACCCGCTTCTGATACAGTAATAGGATTGGAGCCGTTTTAATACTCATCTGCGGACTGGCCGCAACCGCACTACTTTTTAGAATATCTTCTGTGGTTTCTTGTTGCACCACATCCATTGCATCGTCATAAGTCACAATCCCCAATAGACGCTGCTGCTCATCGACAATGGGCAAAGCCATAAAATCATAATGAGCCAGTTTCTGTGCAATACTTTCCTGATCCTCACTGACTAAACCCGTAATGACATGACTGGTCATAACCTGTCCAATCAATTGCTCAGGCGGAGACTGAATAATTTGCCGCAGCGAAATCACCCCGTGTAAATAACGCGAGGCATCGGTCACATAGATGAGATATAAAGTTTCACTTTCCGCTGCATGCTGTCGTATATGTTGAATCGCCTGTTGCATGGTCATTTCGGCATGTACCGTAATGACTTCAGTGCTCATAATTGCACCCGCAGACTCAGCTGGATAGTGTATTAAATCATTCAGCTGGGCTTGAACATGCGCATCTAGCTGCGGAAAAATCTGACCTTGAACCTCTTGTGCCAAGCTTTGAAATAAATCAGTACGGTCATCCGAATGCATATGAGCCAGTAGCTTCACCAGCAAAGCCTGAGGCAATTGCGCTGCTAGCTGCTGCTGCTGGGTTAATGCTAAAAACTCAAAGACATAACTGGCTTGTGGTAATTGTTCCAATAGCCGAATTTGGTCATTTATAGGCAGGCCCATTAAAATATCAGCCAAATACGCAGTGCTGTACTGTTTCAAACTTTGAATAAAAGCATGGTTATCGGGCTGATTTAATTGCTCTTGGAAATCTTGCTGTGAAAATGACGGATTTGGCATACACCACTCAAATATTGTATTCTTTATCTATGCGAGTATAGCAAACGATCTTTAAATGTCAGGCCTTTCAGCCTGATTGGGTTAAAGGTTCGCTTTGCCTATTCAGACTGCACACGAATGTTTCGGATTCGATCTTAAACCTCGTCCTGAGGTGTTCGTCCATGAAACACACGGCGAACCAAGACATACATTAAAGGAATAAACAGCAATACCAACACCGTGCCAAAAATCACGCCACCAAGTACACTCACCCCAATTTCCTGACGACTTGCGGCCCCTGCACCAAAAGCAAAGACCAGAGGTGTAACACCCGCGCCAAAAGCCAAAGACGTCATTAAAATCGGGCGTAACCGTAAGCTTGCGCCTTCCAAGGCAGCTTCAATTGCGGTTTGGCCTTTTTGCTGCGCCAGTGAAGCAAATTCCACAATTAAAATCGCATTTTTACAGGACAGACCAATTGTAGTCAGCAAGGCAATTTGAAAGTAAATATCATTCGGAAAACCCGTCAGATAACTGAACAAAATATTGCCACCGATACCGAGTGGAATCGCACTCATGACTGCAGTTGGAATACTCCAACTTTCATAAAGTGCAGCAAGGCATAAAAAGATAAAGCCTATGGAGACCAAATACAGCAGCAATGCTTGGTTATTGGACTTGTTTTCCTCGAACGATAACCCGCTCCAAGCCAAATCTATACCATCATGCCCTCGTACCATGTTTTGTACGTCTTGCATGGCTTGTCCAGAACTAACATTTTGTGCTGTATCCGCCTCCATTTCTAGTGCGGTATAGCCCATAAAGCGATTCACTACCTCAGGGCCTCCACTCCAAGATACTTGAGCAAAATTTGTAAAAGGAATCATTTGGTTCAGATCATTACGTACGGTCCATGCTTGAAGATCATCAGGTTTTGAACGAAATTCGGCATCCCCTTGCATAATTACCCGCTTAATCCGACCACGGTCAATAAAGTCATTGATATAACTTCCACCCCAAGCACTGGATAAAGTGCTATTAATGGCGGTCTGGCTGAGTCCATTGGCCAAAGCTTGCTTTTGGTTCACATCCACTTTGAGTTCGGCTTTATCTGGGTTAGAACGTTTATCTAAATTGCTAAAACTAGAATACTGCTTGGATGCTTCCTGCAAAGTTTTGAACTGTGCTTCTAAATAGGCACGACCTTCGCCATTGATATCACGTATCCAAAACTCCATGCCATCGGTTTGCCCTAAGCCACTGACTGAAGACGGCATATTTACATTAATTTGCGCATTTCGATGCGATCTAAAATGAGCAATCGCCCGTTCTCGAATCGCTTGTGCGGAGTTCTCTTTCCCCTTACGTTCATCCCAATGTTTCAACGCAATAAAACCCTGACCTAAATTTTGTCCCGTCCCCGAGAAATTACGACCATAACGGATCATCACCAAATAGATATTGGCCTGTTCTTTATCTAAAAAGTATTGGCGAATTTCTTCCCCAACCACACGGCTTTGACTCAGCGGTGCACCATCGGCCAGTTTAAACTGGACACTTAAAATACCCTGATCTTCACTGGGAATAAAACTGGTCGGCAAAGCACGATAAAACAGCGCAAAGACGGCAATTAACGCCACAAAAACTACCAGCATGATTTTACTGTGCTGAATGGTCTGGCTACTCAGCTTTAAATAACGCTGTTTTAGCTGATCTAACGTCAGATTAAACCAAGTTGCCCATCGTGCCGATTTATCATTGGGTTTTAAAATTAAGGCACATAGTGCAGGTGTCAGAATTAATGCGACCAGCAACGATAGCGCCATGGCAGCAACTAAGGTCATTGAAAACTGACGGTAGATCACTCCTGTCGAGCCACCGAAAAAGGCCATGGGAATAAACACTGCGGTTAACACCAAAGTAATCCCAATCAATGCCCCACTGATTTCCTGCATCGATGCAATTGAGGCTTGTTGAGCACTCATCTGCTGTTCATGCATCAGCCGTTCAACGTTTTCAACCACCACAATCGCATCATCCACCAGAAGCCCAATAGCTAAGACCAACGCAAATAAGGTTAAGGTGTTGATACTCATCCCGAGCACATACAGAATGGCGAGCGTGCCTAAAATTACAACAGGTACTGTGATAGTAGGAATCAACGTTGCACGCCAATTTTGCAAAAAGACAAACATGACCACAATCACCAAAAGCACTGCTTCAAACAGTGTTTTGACCACTTCCTTAATCGACTCTTGCACAAAAGGCGTGTTATCACGTGGATAAACAATTTGATAGCCTTCAGGAAGTTTAGAAGATAAACGGGCAACCTCTTGCTTAATCAATGCAGACGTCGCTAAGGCATTAGCCCCTGAAGAAAGTGAAATGCCCATCCCCGCTGAAGGAAAACCATTAATGGTATTAAATGACTGGTAATTTTCCGCACCCAATTCCACCCGTGCGACGTCTTTTAAATAAATAAAACTGCCATCGCGGGTCGATTTGACAATGATGTTCTCAAATTCTTCAACGGTTTTTAAACGTGTACCGGAGGTGACTTTGGCATTTAAATATTGATCTGACAGGCTGGGTAACTCGCCAATTGCTCCTGCGGCCACTTGAGTGTTTTGCGCTTCAACCGCCGCACGAATATCACTCGGCATCAGTCCATATTGACGCAGTTTATGCGGATTCAGCCATAAGCGCATGGCATACTGCGCACCAAAAACATCAACCTCGCCAACCCCATCAATACGGGCTAAATCTTGCTCCAAATGCGTCATCATATAATCAGAGAGTGCAATATTGCTGCTTTTGCCTGTTTGGTCATATAGGCCAATCACCATATGCGTATCGCCAAGCGACTTATAGACATTGACCCCTTGACGCTGCACATCTTCTGGTAAGCGGTTAATCACCCCATTGATGGCATTTTGAACTTGAACCTGAGCGGTATCTGGGTCAGTTCCATTTTCAAAACTAATGCTGATTCGACTACGGCCATTCGAGTCACTGCTCGAACTAAAATACAGTAAATGATCAATCCCTTTAATTTGCTGTTCTAAAACCTGAGTAACGCTCTCCTCCACCGTCTCTGCCGACGCGCCTGTATATGTTGCACTCACCGTAATTCGCGGAGGTGCAATATCGGGGTAGCGCTCTACAGGCAACTGAAAGGTGGCAAATAAACCAAATGCCATCACGATAATCGCCAGCACACCAGCAAAAATTGGACGATGAATAAAAAATTTAGACAGCATGGGTCTGCGGTACTCTTGGGTCTGAGGCTAGATCTAGAAACTGGTATCACTTTATGCTTGATCTTCTATGACGAATCATTAAAAAACAAGACTTAACAACATGAAATAGAACATTAGAGCTAAATATGAAGAAACTATGAAGAAAGCTTTTTGACCAATTGATGACATCCTGTAATTTTTCGCAATTTGTCATTAATCTGAGATATTAAAATTGAACCCTGAGTCCGCAACACCACAATAAAATGTTGAGGAACACATGTTAAAAAGAACATTATTGAGTTTTATTTTTTTAAGTTTATTGGGCTGTCATCATGATGAGAAAGACAATGCAGCATCCCAGCCACCATCAAACAACGCCGAATACATTGAGCCTGCATTGCTTATTATTGGACATCGCGGCGCCAGCGCGCTACGCCCTGAACATACCTTAGCCGCTTACCAAAAAGCAATTGATGATGGTGCAGATTTTATTGAGCCTGATTTGGTGCCAACTCTAGTCGGTTATTTAATCGCTCGCCATGAAAATGAAATCGGAGGAACCACCAATGTCAGCAGCTTGCCGCAGTTTGCAGAACGGAAGACCAGTAAAGTCGTTGATGGCGTGACTTACACAGGTTGGTTTACTGAAGACTTTACTTTAAACGAGCTGAAGCAACTGAAGGCACGAGAACGTATTCCAGAGATTCGTCCAGCAAATGCCCAATATAATGATCAATTTGATCTGCCCACTTTAGATGAAATTATTGAACTCGTAGATGCGCACTATAAAAAGACAGGAAAAATTGTGGGCCTGTATATCGAAACCAAACATCCCAGCTATTTCCAAGGTCTCAATTTGGCCATGGAGCAACGCCTATTAACCACGCTGGCCAAACACAGCTATAGTCGTGACATTGCACCAGTCTATATCCAGTCATTTGAAGTCAGCAACTTAAAACAGATGCGTCAACAGTTAGATCAATTAAAATCGATTCAACATGCCAAAATTATTCAACTCTATGGCGGTAACTCCGAACAACCTGCCGATGCTGTGCTTGCCAAATCAACACTCCGCTATAGTGATATGGCAACACCTCAAGGACTGAAAGACGTCGTAAGTTATGCACATGGTGTTGGGCCAAGTAAAACCTATATCGTGCCCAATACTCAGCCGGCGACCCCGACCAGTTTTGTAAACGATGCACACGCAGTGGGCTTAAAAGTACATCCTTATACCCTACGCCCAGAAAATAATTTCTTAGCAGACTATTTAGACTGTAGCGCGATAGCCGCTGAAAAGTGCGAAAAAGGCGCGCTGGCAGAGTTTGAAATTTTCTTTAAAGCTGGAGTGGATGGTATCTTTACCGATGACCCTGCTTTGGGACGTCAAGCAGCGGATGCTTTTTTGAAAAAAATAGAATAAGTCACACAAAGAAAACCAAACAACTGAGCATCTCGTTTACTTTCAACCAATATCCATCCTTTAACTATAGAGATTAAAAAGTAGGCTTTTTTAATCTCTTTCTCCTTATTTTAGGTGTACATAGATTAAGCACTTTTTGAATACTATAATTAAGTGACTTTTAATATAGATCATGTATTGTGGCTGAAATTTTAAAATGGTTGATGGTATGAGCCAATATTCCCCACTCAAAGGCAAGTCAGGTTTTAAGCGTATTTTTAATGCAACTCATTATTCCATTTCAGGTTTTAAGGCCGCATTTGCGCACGAAGCAGCTTTTCGCCAAGTCCTATTGATTAACCTGATTCTGATTCCAATAAGCTTTTTCTGTGATGTCAGTCGCTTAGAACAAGCCCTCATGGTAGCCGTTTGTTTACTTGCAATTATTGTTGAATTGTTCAATTCAGCCATTGAGGCGATTGTGGATCGCATTTCACTAGAGCGCCATGAGCTTTCAAAAAATGCCAAAGACATGGGTAGTGCTGCACAGTTTGTTTCTTTAAGTATTATCTTTATTGTTTGGCTACTGATTCTGATGCCTTAACCTCTTTGTTCAATATTTCACGTTCAATCTGTTCAAAAAGCTCAAAATTAATTCATAAAAAAACCCTGCTTTAGCAGGGTTTTTTTATGAATCAGTTCAGTGCTTAGTGAGCAGCGAATTGGTTCATTGTGTTTTTAGCATCATCGTGCGCTTTAAGAGCGTTGTCACCAGAGAAGATTTCTTTGTGATCATCACCGATGTCAGAACCCGCCATTGCTTGGTGTTTAACACAAGCGATACCACCACGGATTTCTTTACGTTGTACGCCAGCAACATAAGCCAACATACCTTCAGAACCGAAGTAACCTTGTGCAAGCTCATGAGTAGAAAGAGCAGCAGTGTGGTAAGTCGGAAGTGTGATCAAGTGATGGAACACACCCGCTTCACGAGCAGCATCTGCTTGGAATGTACGGATCTTAGCGTCTGCATCAGCAGCTAATTCAGTAGCATCGTACTCAGCGCTCATTAATTTAGCACGGTCGTAAGCAGAAACGTCTTTACCTTCAGCAACCCAACGGTCGTAAGCTTGTTGACGGAAGTTCAACGTCCAGTTGAATGATGGAGAGTTGTTGTAAACAAGTTTCGCATTTGGAACTGTTTCTTTAACACGGTTAACCATGTGCGCGATTTCGTCAACGTTTGGAGTCGCAGTTTCGATCCAAAGAAGGTCAGCACCATTTTGAAGGCTAGATACACAGTCAAGAACAACACGGTCAATTTGTGTGTCTGGACGGAATTGGTATAAACCAGAAGCCAAACGTTTTGGACGGTGAAGTTTACCATCACGCTTGATTAAGATTTCGTCTTCTTGAGCATCAGCAATGTCAATTTCAACAGTGTCTAGGAAACCGATGTATTGAGAAGCGATGTCGCCTGGCTCTTTAACCACTGGGATTTTTTGAGTCAAGTCAGCGCCTTCAGAGTCAGTACGCGCAACGATGATACCGTCGTCAAGACCCATTTCTAAGAATGCATAACGTAATGCATGGATTTTAGAGATGAAGTCTTCGTGAGGAACAGTTACTTTACCAGCTTGGTGACCACATTGTTTCGCGTCAGATACTTGGTTTTCGATTTGTAGTGCACAAGCACCCGCTTCGATCATTTTCTTAGCAAGTAAGTAAGTCGCTTCTTCGTTACCGAAGCCAGCATCGATGTCTGCAATAATTGGCACAACGTGAGTTTGGAAACCGTCGATTTGTGCAGTGATTTCAGCAGCTTTAGCAGTATCGCCTGCTTCGTTTGCTTTTTTAAGCGCACGGAAAAGGTCGTTTAATTCTTTCGCATCAGCTTGGCGTAAGAACGTGTAGATTTCTTCGATCAACGCAGGTACTGAAGTTTTTTCATGCATAGATTGGTCAGGAAGTGGACCAAATTCTGAACGAAGCGCAGCAACCATCCAACCAGAAAGGTAGATGTAACGACGTTCAGTCGTACCGAAGTATTTTTTGTTCGCAATCATTTTTTGTTGTGCGATGAAACCGTGCCAGCAACCCAAAGACTGAGTGTATTTGCTAGAGTCAGCATCATAAGCAGCCATATCACGACGCATAATTGCAGCTGTGTATTTAGCGATATCTAAACCAGTTTTGAAACGGTTTTGGATTTGCATACGCGCAGCATCTTCAGGACTGATGTCTGCCCAAGTGCTACCGAATTTTGCTTTTAATTCGCGGATTGCATCAATCGCTGTTTGATATGTAGTCATGATATTTCCTGTAATAATATTAGGATTTTCTTCAACGAAAAGCTAAAATCAGACCCTCAAGCTTTTGCTTAGATTTAGAGCGCTTCGTTGCGATGAATACAGATTAGATTGACAGAATAAATTAATCCAATATTCTGCATTAATTTTCAGTATTTATTTAAAAAATATATAGATAAAAGTCTAATTATATTTCGATAAAACATAATTAAGTAATTGTTATTTTTAAACTTAAATAAAATAAGAAAACCGTGAAAAATACATCCTTTGTCGAATATTTCTTCATTAGACTTAAGTCTCGGCCGTTGGAAAAAAGAGTTCAAACCAAAAATCAATACTTAATTTGACCCAAATGACAAAAGTTCAATATTCAGCAAAAAGAGTATTTATCACGCTTTTATTCCATCAATAACAGGCCAGCTTAAGCCATTTTCTAAGCAATAATCTGAGCCTCAATTTACGCATATTGAGACATTGCTTAGGACTAATATGCTCTCCGTTTTTAAGCATAAAAACCCATTTTCTGAGAAAATGAAGGGGGTATTCTTTGTACAACCCGATGCTTTTTTTTTCGTCAGTTTATTACACAAGCCCGATGGCTTATGGCATAATGCAAACAATTTCATGATTTTATTCTCGGTATTTATTTTATGAATCTGGAGCGGGTTGATCTAAACCTCTTAATTTACTTGGACGTACTTTTACGCGAAAAAAATGTAACCCGAGCAGCTGAACAATTGGGTGTCACCCAACCAGCAATGAGTAATATTCTACGTCGTCTTCGTAACTTATTTAATGATCCCCTGCTAATTCGTTCTTCTGAAGGTATGACACCGACCGAACGGGCTTTAGAATTACAACCCCGCATACGTGACGCTCTTTCTGATCTCTCCATGATTTTGGAACCTCGTACCGAGTTCCGTCCTTATACCTCAAATCGTGTTTTCCGTATTATGACTTCGGATTATGCCGAAGCAACCTTAGTTCCCCGCCTCGTTAAAGCATTACGTTCTGAAGCACCCAATGTGGTTTTAGACTTCTTAACCCCAAGTGATGTGTCATATCGTGATATGGAACAAGGTAAAGTTGATCTAGCCATTAACCGATTCAATGAAATTCCACAAAGCTTCCACCAAGTTTTGGTCTGGCGTGACAGTTTTTCATGTTTGCTCAATGGTAAACACCCTGCTGCCAGCAACTTAAACCTAAAAAGTTACCTCGATGCACAGCATATTTGGGTCTCTAAAACAGGTATGGGCGTTGGTTTCGGCGTTAACCCTGAAAAACAAGCAGGTCTAGGTTGGATTGATCAAGCTTTAGAACGGATTGGCCAAAAACGTAAAATTTCGGTCTTCACCCGACATTATCAAATGCCTGCACTATTGGCTTCAAATGTAGATTTGATCGCGACTTTACCGACCCGTATTGCACGCTTACAAGCCAAAAGTCAAAACCTCCTGATTAAAGACCCACCTTTTTATATTCCAGAACTTGAGTTGAAAATGGCATGGTGTCCACTGTTACATCACCATCCTGCACATCGCTGGCTCAGACAGCTGATTTTGTATGTGGCACGTCAAATGATTGAGGAAGAAAATCGTGAGTTTTTAGGCAATAACTCGCAATTCTCACATTATTAAGCATTCAAGCTCTAAATAATTCATTTTCATACCAATAACTCAGGTATGATAGAAGACAGTAAGTGATTACTGTCTTTATTTTTTTGTGTTAAAAATATTCATAATAACGATGAATCACAGGTGGATTCCGTGAGCCTTTTTCAAAACATAGTTATCATTCTAGTCCTAATTGCTGGGGCGGGTTTCTTGTCTCTGACAGAAATCGCACTGGCAGGAGCACGTAAGGTCAAGCTGAAAATCTTGGCTGAGTCGGGCGATGATCGCGCACAGAAAGTTTTGAATTTACAAGAAAATTCTGCTGACTTCTTTGCCGCTTCACAAATTGGCTTAAACGCAGTGGCAATCTTGGGCGGTATTTTAGGTGAAGGGGCTTTTCGTCCTTACTTCATGAGCTTTGTTGCTCGTTTTTATACTGGCCCTTGGTCTGAAACCATTAGCTTTGCTCTATCTTTCACTTTAGTCACCTCACTATTTATTTTGTTTGCTGACCTCATGCCAAAACGTTTAGCCATGATTGCCCCTGAAAAAATCTCTATTGCAGTGATTAACCCCATTCAGGTGTTTATTAAGGTCTGCAAACCTTTGGCTTGGATTATTAATGCCCTTGCCAACTTGTTATTCCGCCTGTTTAAAGTGAATACCACCCGTGATGACAACATTACCTTTGATGATATTTCGGCAGTGATGGATGCGGGTGCGCAAGCTGGGGTGCTACAAAAGCAAGAACACCATTTCATTGAAAATGTATTTGAACTTGAAGAGCGGAATGTACCTTCAAGTATGACCACGCGTGAAAATGTGGTGTATTTTACTTTAAATGAATCTGAAGCCAGCATTCGTCAAAAATTGGCTGAATATCCTTATTCTAAGTTTTTAGTTTGTAGTGAAAATATTGATGATGTAATTGGCTATGTGGATGCCAAAGATATTCTGGTCCGTATTCTGAATAATCAATCTTTACTACAACTCAATGAAAGCACTATTCGTAATGTTCTCACCATTCCAGACACATTAACCTTGTCTGAGTTATTAGACCGTTTCCGCTCCACCAAAGAAAAGTTTGCTGTTGTGATTAACGAATATGCTTTGGTCGTGGGCGTCATCACCCTGTCAGACATTATGATTACGGTCATGGGCGACTGGGTTACTCCAATTGAAGCCGAACAACAGATCATTAAACGTGATAATAATTCATGGCTGATTGATGGCAGCACGCCGATTGAAGACATGAAGCATGCACTGGCCATTGATGAAATGCCAGATGAAGAAAATTATGAAACCTTGGCTGGTTTTATGATGTACCGTCTACGCAAAATTCCACGCCCTGCCGATACCGTAGAATACGCAGGCTTTAAATTTGAAGTGGTTGATGTCGATCATTTTAAGATTGACCAACTTTTAGTGACGCGCTTACTTGAAGAAACACTACAGCCTGCAACCCAAACAGTCGAGGAATAGAAACATCGCCTTGAATTAAAACCTTGCAACTGCAAGGTTTTTTTTGCTTCAGATTTAACCATATGAAGTTATACAAAATAAGTATCTTAACCATACTTTACAGATATATATTATTTATTAGAAAAATAGAATGAAAAATTACATATGTTTAAGAGCATTTAAAAATCATGCTGAATTGCATACTATCGCTGTCACTTGATGAATAAACAGACTTAACACGTTCAAAGGATTGATCCATGCTGACCATTTTAGGTTTAGGCATGATTATGTGCTTCATGTACTTAATCATGTCCAAACGACTGAGCGCTCTTGTTGCTTTAACTTTAATCCCTATCATTTTTGCATTACTTACTTATGTTTTAAGTCTCTTTGTTGACAACCTTGCTGGATTTGATATTGCTGAACTTGGCAATATGATGATGGAAGGCATTAAAAAGCTCGCTCCTACGGGCGTAATGCTCCTTTTCGCAATCCTTTATTTTGCAATTATGATCGACACGGGTCTATTCGACCCTTCAGTGAAGTGGATTTTAAAGCAGGTTAAAGGTGATCCTTTAAAAGTGACCCTCGGCACCATTACACTGACTTTAATTGTTTCCTTGGATGGTGACGGTTCAACCACTTACATGATCTGTGTTGCCGCAATGCTACCGCTGTATAAGCGTATTGGTATGAGCCCTTTAATTATGGCTTGTCTAATGATGCTTGCGAGCGGAATCATGAACCTAACGCCATGGGGTGGACCAACAGCACGTGCTGCAACGGCATTGCATGTCGATCCAAACGATGTCTTTGTTCCGATGATTTTACCAATGCTCGTTGCAATTGGGTGGTTATACTTCCTCGGCTTTATGTATGGCCGTATGGAGCGTAAACGCATTGGTATTGTGGAATTAGATATTAGCCATGGTGACAGTATTCAGATTTCGCAAGAACCTGAAGCCAACCGTGCCCACTTAAGATGGTTTAACGCTCTACTAACTTTGGTCTTGATGGTCTGCTTAGTAATGGGCATTTTACCTGCGGCGATTCTGTTCATGGTTGCCCTGTGTATTGCCTTGGTGGTGAACTATCCAGATCTAGACATGCAAAAGCGTTTGGTTGGTAACCACTCTGCCAGTGCCTTAGCTGTAGTCGGGATTATCTTTGCGGCAGGTATTTTTACCGGTATTTTATCGGGTACAGGTATGGTTGAAGCCATGTCTCAAGAACTGGTTGCCATTATTCCAGAAAGTATGGGGCCGTATTTAGCACCTATCACGGCTGTGATTAGTATGCCACTGACCTTCTTCATGTCGAATGATGCCTTCTACTTTGGTGTACTGCCTGTACTCTCTGAAGCCGCTGGACACTATGGTATCACTCCTGTGGAAATGGCTCGTGCATCGATTGTTGGTCAACCTGTACACTTACTGTCCCCATTGGTTCCATCGACTTACTTACTCTGTGGATTGGCTGGAATTAACTTTGGTGAACACCAAGAATTTACCATCAGGTGGGCGGTGATTACTTGTTTAGTGATGCTGGTTACAGCGATGATCTTTGGTATTTTCCCACTTTACTCAACACTGGGTTAATCAAATACTCATACTGAGTTATAACGAACCTTAAGCTCAACAACCGATAAATACCCGATGTATCACATCGGGTATTTTCATTTATAATGCCTTGATATAACAATATAATAGAGTCAAGCTTATGTCTTTTTCATTGCCTGCTATTTTGGCGTGTACTTTCTTTTATTCTGCGCTTTATCTGATTTACTATTATTTTTCCCAATACAGCCACACACTTCTGATCGTAAGTGCGATTGTTTTGCTGATTTTAGCATGGCGGATTACACCTTATGCTTATGAACGTGGGCAACGCAGCTTTAACGATACTCTGTCTTTTGGACAATATTTCTGGAATCCACTCATTACATGGTGGCGACTGTTCATTTGGCCCATCAGCTTATTACTGTCTTGGATTTTCCATAGCTAATATAGCCCCATAAAAAAAGCACCCGAAGGTGCTTTGATACTGCGATCTTAACGACCATACAATTCTAGCAATTTATCTAAAGTTGCTTGATAGTGAATGGTAATATCTTCAGATAAAATTTTATATGCACTGTCAAACTGAACCATTGGCCAGCCTTCTTTCCAAAATGGGAAGATGTTGTGCAAATCATGTGTCACGGTCGCATCTTCCCGTACAATGGCTTGTGCAACTTGTGACAAGACTTGTGCTGTTTCCGCACCATCAATCGCCATGTAATCAATCCCACGTACTTTTAAAATACGGATGCGGTCTTTCTTATAACGAATTTTTTTGGCTTGACCTTCATTCAAGCCCAATGCCAAAGCTACAGCTTCAACAAATTTGCTTTCAAAAGATTGGTTTAAAGCCACAATCGCAAGTTTATGTGCTTCTTGACGACCCGCTTTACCGCCTTTACGAATCTCTTCTTTTGCCTCTGTATCAAGCTCATCGTCTTTCATAGACTGCAAAATGTCTAAAATTTCGATATCACTTAAAGATTCAGGAGAATGATCAGTCATGAACTGCCCTTAGACAAAAAAATTGAATCCGACATTTTCGCATAATTCAGAGCGAAAAAGCGAAATTGTTGTGCTTTTCTCTGTGAATATTCTGTTTCACGTATTTTTTTGAGCCATCCCCTTCCAAATCTACTATAGTAAAGGCTATTTTTCTCATACGCTCTTTTTTGACGATGCAATCCAAACAAGTTCAACTGTTACTGCAACAATTAGAGACCCGCTACCCTGCCGCATTTAAACGTAATTACTTGCTTTATAGTCAAATCAAAACACGCGGTATTTTAGATGACCAGCGTGAAGTTATTCCGTGGGTTTTGGCGGTGATGATTTTTATTCCAATCAGCTTAATTCTGAAAGATTTTTACTTAACTCACTTGGAGAATCTCGATCCGCTCCAAAGTCACAGTTATGCCATTATCAGTATTTTATTGGTGCTGATGTGGGTCTTACCTTTTGTCATTAAACAAATTAAACATTCATCAAACTCCCTGTATCAACTGCAACGCTATGCGCCCATCAAACTCGCCGCAGTGATTCTTTTAAGTGGACTAAATCTGATGTTCCTTGAAAGCAGTTTGCTGATGTGGATCTTGTTTTATTTTGGTGTGAACTTTGGTTTTGTGCGCTTCTATAAAGAAAATTTATTTCGAGACCACAGCCAGTCGGTTGAACATCACCAGTTACAACAACTCAGACGTGTCTGTTTTTGGGCCTATAAGCAAACAGTCAAATCTCGACTCCAATTACGCTTTAGCTCCCATCAATCTGAAGATTATCAGGCACGGAAAACCCAGCTGGGGCATGAAGCAGACTTATATGTGCAACTGCTGAAGTATGAGCATGCTTACTGTAAGCAGATTAAGCACATCGATCTCGACAGTTATATCGATGAAAAATTATAAAAAACCGAGCAATGATGCTCGGTTTTTCTAAGGTCATTTTATGCCGTTTGCTTTAACGCACTGACTGGCAATAATGTCGGGTCTAATATCACTTGATGCGAGCGAGTTTCATCAACGATGTATTCTTTGTGCTTAATGCTATCCACAAATATCCAATCCGCTTGCACCTGCTCTGCGGTAAAACGGACTTTCAAATAACCGCGTTGATTCAAATTGCAATAATTTAACTCCTCAATCAAGCTGGTAAATGCAAATTCAAACGCTTGGAGTTGTTGCATCGGAATGGACAAATATTTCTCCAACCCAGGGGAAGAGACCGAACTGGTTGCCAACTCCACGCCAACCAATACCCCATCTTTACTCGATAAATCCGAAGCCCAAGCATTATGGGTATCTCCAGCAAGGACCACAACTTTTTTCTTAAGTTGTGCCAAAGTGCCATACAAAATTTCACGCTCAGCAAAATAACCATCCCACGCATCTAAGTTATAAGGTGCAGTAACCGCAAGACGCGCTTTCTCCTCTGGACTTACGGTTGGATCACCTGCATCCATTCGAGCTTTAATTTTTAATAGTTCAGTGATTTGTGTGGTGATTTTACTTAAGGTCTCAGGACTAGGATTACCTGCTGTAATTTCTGCCAGCGACATTAACAATTCTGCTGGAACAAACATTTTGCTCATCAGAATCTGCTGGCCGAGTACATTCCATGTTGCCGTAGATTGCTGAAGTTTCTGCAATAACCAATTTCGCTGCTCCACACCCATCAAGCTACGCACAGGATTGATTAAATCGGCTTGGAATTTTGCAATATCTAAACCTGTAGCAGTCATATAGTTTGCATAATCTAATTGCACATTACGTGCAATAATCCGTGTATCCAGCATCGTCAGTTGAACAAGCGTACCAAAATCAAATTGACGATAAATCTTGATATTCTGATCATCAATTGGACGGATTGGCATCCATTCAAAATAGGCCGCCAGTGCCGCAAGTTTACGTTCAAAGAAATCACCTTCAGTATCTGACTGATGATTTTCAGCACCCTTTTCCCAGGCATCATTTGCGAGTTCATGGTCATCCCAAATCACAATAAAAGGATGACGTTGATGCGCGGCCTGTAAATCCTGATCTAATCTATATAAAGCATAACGTTTGCGATAGTCATCTAAGCGAATAATTTCTGCATTATTATCATCCGCCAGTGCGCGCCCCATCGCTACAGCCTCTTCCGTTGCATATTCGCCCATACCATATTCGTAAATGTAATCCCCCAAATGAATCACAACATCGACATCCTGTTTGGCCATTTCTTTATAAACATGGAAATAGCCCGCTGGATAATTTGAGCATGAGCAGACCGCAAACTGTACCAACTGTACTTGTGCTGCCAATGTTTTGGTTTGCCCAGTGATCGAATATTTCGACGCCGATTTAAAACGGTAGAAATAAACTTGCCCTGCTGCCAGTCCCGTCACATCCACTTTCACAGTAAAATCTTGTGCAGCCGTGGTCAGCACCTTTCCAGTTGCTGTAATGTGTTTAAAGTCTGCATCTTTTGCCACTTCCCACACTACCTCTAAACGCGCACTGCTGTCCGTCGGTGTTACACGTGTCCAAATGATAACTTGAGTTTGTAAAGGATCACCACTGGCAACCCCATGCAAAAACTGCACTTGCGTAGTGGGCTGTGTGTTTGAATCGGCGTCATCACCACAAGCGGTTAGTGAAATAGGTAAAGATAAAGCACCAAATCCTGCCAAAGTTTTTTGAATAAGTTCTCGGCGGTTCATTTTTTTTGTCATGTGGATTGCCTAAAGACGATATGGACTTGAAATTTATGCGAAAAAGATGACATCCATATCTCAAGTCGATGACATTTTTATGAAGCCTGAACGAGTGCAGCACAGATAATTTTGCTATTTTTTAAACATAAACCGCTGAATTGATTGAAAAGAAAGCAAATAATCACAAATAGACTTGCCAACTTTTATTTCGTCCTCTATTATTGCGCTCATGCCCGAGTGGTGAAATCGGTAGACACAGGGGATTTAAAATCCCCCGCCCACAAAGCGTGCCAGTTCGAGTCTGGCCTCGGGCACCATTCTTAAGCTAATTAAGATGGTGCAATAAAAAATCCAGCGATATGCTGGTTTTTTTATGTCTATAATTTATGCCTCGAAGCACATAACAATCACAATATGAAAAAGAACACTCTTATTATCATCTTATGCCTAATTTTTTCAAACGTCAGCCATGCAAACCCCACCTCGCAGCAAACAGATAGCGATACGTTTTATGACTTGTTTGCAGGCACGATTATTGAAAAAGACCGTCAACTCTATTTACATGCGTGTAAATCAGTAGATGCTCATTTTAAATTAAGCTTTAATCACACTAAAGATGAGCAACATATTCGTGAGCTCATGAAAAAGCATCCAAAATTTTGGCTGAATCTCAATGCAAATGCTGAAATGGTCGAAGGCGAATACCTGATGACAGTCGATGCGATTGGAGATGAGCATTTAAAGCAAAGCTGTCATCTCACCGATCTTTTAGATGAGTTGTAACAGCAAACTCTGTTTCTAAAGCAAAACCAACAGAACTTGAAATGAGAGAGTGACTCACCACTCTCTGTTCACCACCAATTCTTCCATTTCAATATCCATAAACCCAGCATCTTGCACCACCATCATCATCGCTTCAGCAATAAAATCGGCAGCAGAATCATCTAATGATGAATCTAGATCTTCAAAATGCGGCTTCATTTCATTAATTTCAGCTACTGTGGCATTGGCATATTGATAGATATCACCCTCAGATTTTGCTTTTACAATTTTTTTAGCAAAAGTCTCAACATGCTGCTTCACTTCAGCAACAAGAATATCGGGATAATATTCATCATCAAACATAGGGAGAAGTAAATCTGCAAACATACAGGCACTCAAAACGAGAAACTTAAAAAACGAGTCTGTATAACATAAACCGAACAAATCACCAAATAAAAAAGCAGCATCTGAAGATGCTGCCAGTCTAACAATCTAATATAGATCAAATTTTCAAATTAAATCATTAGCCCAGCATTCCGCCGCCCCATTAAGCAAGATTCATCGCTTGCCAAACCTTGATCGCATCACTCATGGCTTTGACATCATGGGTGCGTACCATACACGCGCCTTGTTGAATACTCAGCAAATGTCCCGCTACAGAACCCACGGCCCGCTGGCCTGCATCTGCCCCACCTAAGGCTTCGCCGATAAAGCGCTTCCGTGACAATGCGGACAAGATGGGATACCCGAGCTGATTCAGCTGATGGAATTCGTTTAAAAGCTTAAGGTTCTGCTTTGCATTTTTAGCAAAGCCAAAACCCGGATCAATCATGATATTTTCAGCTTTGACACCTGCCTTGAGTGCATCCGCCACACGCTGGGAAAGCTCAGCCATCACATCTAAAGTGACATTATCATATTGATCTAAACTATTCATGGTGGTTGGTTCACCACGCATATGCATGATGATCACTGGAATATTCAGTTCAGCTGCCATCTCTAAAGCATTCGGGCGTGTTAATGCTCTCACATCATTCCAGATATGTGCGCCTGCTGCGACCGCAGCTTGAATTACTTCAGGTTGAGAGGTATCAATCGAAATGACTACATCAAGTTCAGCCAAAGCTTCCACCACTGGGACGACACGACGAATCTCTTCTTCAACCTCAACTACAGATGCACCTGGACGTGTAGATTCACCCCCAACATCGATGACTGTAGCCCCATCCGCAATCATTTGCTGAACATGCGCAAGCGCTTGTGCTTTGCCATTATGTTTGCCACCATCACTGAACGAGTCTGGCGTCACATTTAAAATACCCATCACATGCGGTACCGACAGATCGAGTGATAGCTCACCACAACGTAGGATTTTCTTCGGCAAAGCCATCAATTGCATGTGATATTCTCCAGTTCAACTTACATTATCTTAACGCGTTCCCACTTTTAAGTGCCTATTTTTCTTCATCGGCAGTGGAAAATCTGCGCAATAAAAAACCACCCGAAGGTGGTTTTTTATTTTAACTTTTAAAAATTAAGTTGCAGATGGTAATGGTGGTGGTGTACTTGGACCATCCGTTGGAGTTACATCCATCACAGGATTTTCTGCAACATATACTTTTGGTGGTTGTGGCTCACGACCTTCCATAATGTCACGAATTTGCTCGCGATCAATCGTTTCCCATTCCATCAAAGCTTTCACCATCGCATGAGCAATCTCTTTATTGTTTTCCAAGATATTGCGCGCTACATGGTATTGCTCATCGATGATACGACGAACTTCAGCATCTACTTGTTGCTGTGTTGCTTCAGAAATCGTACGACTACCAATGCTGCCCATGAATGATTGCTGAGAATCATCTTCATACACCATTACACCCAGTTTGTCAGACATACCGTACTTGGTCACCATCGCACGTGCCATTTTAGTTGCACGTTCAAAGTCGTTTGAAGCACCTGTCGACATTTGGTTGATAAAGATTTCTTCGGCAATACGACCACCAAACAAAATTGAAAGTTCATTCAACATTTTGTCTTTATAGTGGCTGGTTTGGTCATGTTCAGGCAACTGCCATGTTACACCCAACGCCCAACCACGCGGCATAATAGTCACTTTATGTACAGGGTCTGTACCCGGTAGAATTTCAGCCACAATCGCATGACCAGCTTCATGGTACGCTGTTGCACGACGCTCTTCTTCACGAATCACCATCGACTTACGTTCAGGGCCCATGTACAACTTGTCTTTTGCATCTTCAAAATCATGCATATCAACAGTGTTCTTGTTCCGACGCGCAGCAAATAATGCAGCTTCGTTCACAAGGTTCGCCAATTGTGCACCCGAGAAGCCCGGTGTACCACGTGCAAGCACTTGTACATCGACACCAGTCACTGAAGGCAATTTCTTCATGTGAACATTTAAAATTTGCTCACGACCTTTAATGTCTGGTAAGCCAACCATTACTTGGCGGTCAAAACGACCCGGACGAAGTAAAGCCTTATCCAGTACATCGGCACGGTTTGTTGCAGCAATGACGATAATACCTTCATTGCCTTCAAAGCCATCCATTTCCACCAACATTTGGTTAAGGGTTTGTTCACGCTCATCGTGACCACCGCCAGTACCCGACCCACGATGACGACCCACTGCATCAATCTCATCAATAAAGATGATACACGGCGCGTGGCGTTTGGCTTGTTCGAACATATCACGTACACGTGATGCACCCACACCCACAAACATTTCAACAAAGTCAGAACCAGAAATACTAAAGAATGGTACTTTCGCTTCACCTGCAATTGCTTTTGCAAGTAAAGTTTTACCTGTACCCGGTGGACCCACCATTAACACGCCTTTAGGAATCGTTGCACCTAAGCGTTTAAATTTTGAAGGATCTTTTAAGAAATCAACAATTTCTACAACTTCTTGCTTTGCTTCATCACAGCCAGCGACGTCGGTAAAAGTCACTTTAATTTGGTCTTCTGCCAACATTTTTGCTTTTGACTTACCAAAACTCATTGGACCGTTTTTACCACCTGCTCCGCCACCCATGTTGCGCATAAAGAACATGAATAACAAAATGATTAAAAGTACAGGGAAGCTTGCGATCAAAAGTTGCATCAATAAACCTTGACGTGCAGGTGCAGTACCTTCAACGACAACGTTATTTTTAATCAGATTAGGCATAAGCTCTGGGTCTTGAACCGCAGGACGAATACTTTCAAACTCTGAACCGTTTGATTTTTGGCCATGAATTCGTTCGCCATCAATTGTCACTTGCTTAATTTGACCAGCATTCACCGCAGCAACAAACTCTGAATAATTCATCGCTGTCGGCTTTTCATTGCTACTGACATTACTGAAAATAAGGATCAGTACGCCCAGTATCACTAGCCACAATATGGCATTCTTGAAGAGATCGCTCAAAGCTTTATTCCCATATCAATCTAATTTGATCATGCCCTATCGGGTGACCTTAAAGTTTCTGCTGAAGATCAGCTTCGCAAAATAATAAAAAGGTACAAAATGCACAATTTTTAACGACTTGGCAAGTAAACTTTATTTGAAAGCCTTCTTACGGCCTTGCCCAACTAAGAATACTTCCTTAGATCGGGCACGTGATGCAGCAGGTTTTACTGTTTTTAACACATCAAAGTTGTCGACTACTTGCTTGCGGAACTCGTCAAAGCCTGTACCTTGGAATACCTTTACAACAAATTGACCATTTGGACCGAGCACTTTCGTAGCAAAATCGATGGCCAATTCACAGAGGTAAATCTGGCGAGGTTGATCTACAGCCTTGTTACCTGAAGTATTGGGGGCCATATCTGAAATTACAACGTCTACTTTACGTCCATCTAAAATATTTAACAATTTATCGAATACTTCTTGCTCACGGAAGTCACCTTGCAAGAAGGTTACATCTGGGAGTGCATCCATTTCCAAAATGTCAGATGCAACCACCAATCCTCGATCACCGACCAGCTTTCCTGCAATTTGTGACCAGCTTCCAGGTGCAGCACCCAAGTCAACCACAGTCATGCCTGGACGAATAATGTTATATTTTTCTTGAATTTCAAGTAACTTATAAGCTGCACGTGCTCGATAACCTTCTTTTTGCGCTTTTTTCACAAAATGATCATCAAGGTGCTCTCTCATCCACGCACGGCTACTTTTGGATAACTTTTGGTTGGTAATGCGTGTTGCCATATCTCTCTAAAACATTAAAATTTCTTAAACTTAATTGTACGTTAAATTCTCTAGGCTTGCAGTATACATCTGTATCCAAATCTTGGGTTTTAGTTGTTTTTTTCTATTATCTAAATCGATTATTTCCACAGAATATAAAGCGTTTAATTTCGCAGTTTGTTATACTAAGCCGTTTTTAAAATTAGGTTATCTTTATGGCGACTTTATCCATTCAGGAACGCAAGCGTTTGCGTCAAATCGGTCATGCTTTAAACCCTGTAGTAATGCTTGGCGGTTCAGGTCTGACTGAAAATGTCGTTGAAGAAATTTTACGTGCTTTAAACGACCACGAATTGATTAAAGTCAAAGTCGCGGGTGAAGACCGTGAAGAGCGCGCTGCAATCATTGCAGAAATTGCCTCAACTACAGGTGCAGAAATTGTACAGACCATTGGTAAAATTGCATTGCTTTACAAAAAAGCGGCGAAACAAAATGCCAAATTGTCTAATTTAGTTCGTTTCGCTCACGCAGCAAAATAATTGTAGTTTTTTATGGCAAGTTACGAACTCAGTGCATTTGATCGTCGCTTTCAAGCTATTTCGCTTGTTGGTGCGATTGAACAACAAAGCCCATATGCTCTCAATATCGGCTTTTGGTTACGCGATCCCAATTTGTACATGCACTGGCCTGAAGTCGTGAATGCAAATCCTCGTCAAGACTTTTTATGGGAAAACACCTGTTTTGAAGTCTTTATCGGGGTAAAAGGCGAAGATTATTATCGCGAGATCAATCTCTCCCCTTCGCAAGCTTGGCAGGCTTATCAGTTTGAGGAATATCGCTATCCTGAAGATATGCCGCCACAAGTCGCTTACGATATTGAACTCAATCAATTGAAGCGCACCCACTATGGTTTAAATGTCAGCATTGATCTGACTGAATTTATGCTGCAACACAAACTCAAATGGGCTGACCTATATCTGGGTTTATCCGCGGTGTTGAATACTTCACAAGGTCAACAGTTCTATGCCATGCAGCATAGTGGCCAACAAGCTGACTTTCACAATAAACGTGATTGGCTACATCAGTTTTAATCCAGACAAATAAACCAGATCAATAAAAAAGTGAGGCTATGACCTCACTTTTTTATGCACTTAATCTTGGGCCTCGTACAGCTAGATTACTTGCTTGAAACTTTATTCCACGCATCTAAGGTGTGTTCTTTTGAACGTTTGAAAGTTTCAGTCAACTGATCTTTATGTTTTACTGAAATTTCGCTGACATCACCTTTTAACTCTTTACCTAGTTTGGTCAAGTCATCTAAAACAGCAGTAAACTCAGTTTTAACAAACTCTTTTAGTTCAGTTAAGTCTTTTTGAGAGTTCGATAACTGCCCTTTAATGGTTTCTAAGCGCAGTAAAAGATCTTGTTTAAACTGGAGGAGTTGCTCTTGCACACTGGCATTCAACTGCTTCGCTTCAGCCTCAAGCTTTTCTTTGCTTTCAACTACCGCTTCAGTGACCTGCTCTGTCGCTTCTTTCGCCACTTGCTCAAGCTTTTCAGTGCTTTCTGCAACGACTTCTTTCAACGCTGGCTTTGGTTTGGTCACTTTGTCTTGTTCAGTCATGATGTTATTCCTGTTGTTATATATACAGCGACAGCTTAGCGTGATTCGATAAAATTTAGATTTTGATTTGTTAGACAATTATTTGTTGTTACATTTTTCTTTACAAAACTTAGAAACAGCTTCCGCTACAAAATAAAAGCACTTTAATCTTGTTAATTCCATCTTATTGGCATGGACTTTGTTAGTGAAGTTGCGTATAGTGCCATGTTAAGTTCAAGCGAGCAGACATAGGGAGGGTAGGTTTTTAGATAGCCTTCCTTTTTTTTCGTCTACTCGCTTTTTTACAGCCTAAATTTCAGGAGCTTTGGTTTGAGCACCCCAGCAATTTTAGCCCTTGCCGATGGTACGATCTTTAAAGGAACGTCTATTGGTGCATCGGGTAGTACGACTGGTGAAGTCGTTTTCAACACTGCCATGACTGGCTATCAAGAAATTTTGACTGACCCGAGTTATGCACAGCAACTTGTGACTTTAACTTACCCTCATATCGGTAACACAGGTTGTAATGATGAAGACGCTGAGTCAGGTCGAATTCATAAAGTGTGGGCCAACGGATTAATCATTCGTGACCTACCTTTATTGCATAGCAACTTCCGATCAACGCAATCTTTAGGCGAATACTTAAAAGAACATAATGTTGTCGCAATTGCAGATATTGATACGCGTAAATTAACCCGTATTTTGCGTGACAAAGGTGCGCAAAATGGTTGCATCCTTGCTGGTGAAAATATTACTGAAGAGCAGGCTTTAGAAAAAGCACGCGCATTCGGTGGTTTAAATGGTTTAGACCTAGCTAAAGAATGCTGTGACCCAACTGGTTTCGAATGGACAGAAGGTTCTTGGGTATTAGGCAAAGGCTTCACACAACCTGAACTTAAATTCCATGTTGTTGCATACGACTACGGTGTCAAAACCAACATCTTACGTATGCTTGCAGACCGCGGTTGTAAACTCACTGTCGTGCCTGCACAAACTCCTGCTGCTGACGTGCTAGCATTGAATCCAGATGGCGTGTTCTTATCGAACGGCCCTGGCGATCCAGCTGCATGTGACTACGCAATTGAAGCTGTAAAAACAATTGTAGAAGACGCTCGCAACCTACCCGTCTTTGGTATTTGCTTGGGTCACCAAATTCTTGCACTTGCCTCAGGTGCAAAAACAGTGAAAATGCCGCATGGTCACCACGGTGCTAACCACCCTGTTCAAAACATGGAAACAGGCACAGTGATGATTACTTCTCAAAACCACGGCTTCGCAGTAGATGCAGAGACTCTTCCTGCAAACTTGAAAGCTACGCACAAGTCTTTGTTCGATCAAACTCTTCAAGGGATTCATCGTACAGACAAACCAGCATTCAGCTTCCAAGGTCACCCTGAAGCAAGCCCTGGTCCGCATGACTGCGCACCATTGTTCGATCATTTCATCGAACTTATCGAAGCATCTAAGAAGTAATTAAGGAAGCGATCATGGCTAAACGTACAGACATTAAAAGTATCTTAATTATTGGTGCAGGTCCGATTGTCATCGGACAGGCATGTGAGTTTGACTACTCAGGTGCGCAAGCGTGTAAGGCTCTTCGTGAAGAAGGCTACCGTGTTATTTTGGTGAACTCTAACCCAGCAACCATTATGACCGACCCTGCGATGGCAGACGCAACATATATCGAGCCAATCACTTGGCAGACTGTTGCACAAATCATTGAAAAAGAGCGTCCAGATGCTGTCCTTCCAACAATGGGTGGTCAAACAGCATTGAACTGTGCGCTTGCACTTGATGCCAACGGTATTTTAAAAAAATACAATGTTGAATTGATTGGTGCGACCAAAGAAGCGATTGAAAAAGCTGAAGACCGTAAACTGTTTGATGAAGCAATGCGTAAAATTGGTCTTGAATGTCCAAAAGCTGCGATTGCTGAAAACATGGAAGAAGCTTTAGAGATTCAAGCGCGCTTCGGCTTCCCTGTGATTATCCGTCCGTCATTCACGATGGGTGGTTCAGGTGGCGGTATCGCTTATAACAAAGAAGAATTCCTTGAAATCTGTGAACGCGGTTTCGATCTTTCTCCAACCAAACAATTATTGATTGATGAATCTTTAATTGGTTGGAAAGAATACGAGATGGAAGTTGTTCGTGACAAAAACGACAACTGTATTATCGTTTGTGCGATCGAAAACTTTGACCCAATGGGCGTGCACACAGGTGACTCAATCACTGTTGCGCCTGCTCAAACATTGACAGACAAAGAATACCAATTGATGCGTAATGCATCTTTAGCAGTTCTTCGTGAAATTGGTGTGGAAACAGGTGGTTCTAACGTTCAGTTCGGTATCTGTCCAGATACTGGCCGTATGGTGATCATCGAGATGAACCCACGTGTATCGCGTTCATCTGCCCTTGCATCAAAAGCAACTGGTTTCCCAATTGCAAAAATCGCTGCGAAACTAGCAGTTGGTTATACCCTTGATGAATTAAAAAATGACATCACGGGTGGAACAACTCCTGCTTCGTTCGAACCTGCAATTGACTACGTGGTAACAAAAATTCCACGTTTCAACTTTGAAAAATTCCCACAAGCAGACGCAACACTGACCACACAGATGAAGTCTGTGGGTGAAGTGATGGCGATTGGTCGTAACTTCCAAGAGTCTGTAAACAAAGCGCTTCGTGGTCTTGAAGTTGGTGCGTGTGGTTTTGATGAAAAAATCGCTGTAGGTACTGAAGGCGCGAAAGAAAAGATCTTGGTTGAACTTAAAGTTCCGGGTCCAGAGCGTATTTGGTATGTAGCCGATGCATTCCGTCATGGTTTCACCTTAGAAGACGTGTTCCAAGCGACGAAAATCGATAAATGGTTCTTGATCCAAATCGAAGACATCATCAAAACTGAAAATGAAATCAAAACTTTAGGTTTTGGTGATCTAAACGCAGACAACATCCGTTCGTTCAAACGTAAAGGTTTATCTGACCTTCGCATCGCGAACTTGATGGGTATTTCACAAAAACAATTCCGTAAGCACCGTTGGAACTTGGGCGTGACTCCAGTTTACAAACGTGTGGATACTTGTGCAGCAGAATTCGAATCTGACACTGCCTACATGTACTCAACTTACGATGATGAGTGTGAATCAAACCCATCTGATAAAGATAAGATCATGGTGATCGGTGGTGGCCCTAACCGTATTGGTCAAGGGATCGAATTCGATTACTGCTGTGTACACGCGGCGCTTGCAATGCGTGAAGATGGTTTTGAGACCATCATGGTGAACTGTAACCCTGAAACAGTTTCAACAGATTACGACACTTCAGATCGCTTGTACTTCGAACCAATCACTTTGGAAGATGTACTTGAAATCGTACGTACTGAAAAGCCAAAAGGCATTATCGTGCAGTACGGTGGTCAAACTCCGCTTAAATTGGCTCGTGCTTTAGAAGAAGCAGGTGCGCCAATTATCGGTACATCACCGGATGCGATTGACCGCGCAGAAGACCGTGAACGTTTCCAACAAATGATTCAACGTCTACAACTTCGCCAACCAAACAACAGCATCGTAAAATCTGCTGAAGAAGGTATGGCTGAAGCATCGAAAGTCGGCTACCCACTTGTGGTACGTCCTTCTTATGTACTCGGTGGTCGTGCGATGGAAATCGTATACAACGACGACGAACTTAAGCGCTACTTACGTGATGCGGTACAAGCATCAAATGAAGCACCTGTTCTTCTTGACCGTTTCTTAGATGATGCAATTGAAGTTGACGTAGACTGCGTATCTGACGGTAAAGACGTTGTGATCGGCGGTATCATGCAGCATATCGAACAAGCAGGCATTCACTCAGGTGACTCAGCATGTTCTATTCCTCCGTACTCTTTATCTCAAGAAGTTCAGGATGATATGCGTCGTCAAACCATTGCTATGGCGAAAGAGCTTGGCGTAATTGGTTTGATGAACGTACAGTTTGCTGTAAAAGGCACTGACGTTTACATCTTAGAAGTGAATCCACGTGCATCACGTACTGTACCGTTCGTTTCTAAATGTATCGGTGAATCATTAGCGAAAGTTGCTGCACGTTGTATGGCGGGTCAATCTTTAGAATCTCAAGGATTCACGAAAGAAATTATCCCTACATATTTCTCAGTAAAAGAAGCAGTATTCCCTTTCAATAAGTTCCCTGGTGTTGACCCAATTCTTGGCCCTGAGATGAAATCTACAGGCGAAGTGATGGGTGTGGGTAAAACTTTTGGTGAAGCATTCTACAAAGCTGTTTTAGGTGCAAACGAGCGTTTACCAGGTCTTCCAACAGAAGGTGAAGTGAAGCATGCATTTATCTCTGTGCGTGATTCAGACAAACCTCGTGCTGTTGGTATTGCGAAGCAACTGGTAGGCTTTGGCTTCAAAGTACTTGCGACTGGCGGTACTTATGAGTTCATTAAAGCTGCAGGTATTGAGTGTGAACGTGTAAATAAAGTCACTGAAGGCCGTCCTAATATCGTGGACCGCTTGAAAAATGGCGAAGTTCACCTCATTATCAATACAACTGAAGGCAAACAAGCTCAACAAGATTCGTTCTCGATTCGTCGTTCAGCGCTTCAAGCGAAAGTGTATAACACTACGACCTTGAACGGTGCTGATGCTGTATGCCAAGCTTTTGCGATTCAATTGCCAATGGATGTATACCGTTTGCAAGATTTACAAACTGTAGGTTAATTCGTTTACCGAGAAGTCCCGTCACCTCTCGGTGGCGGGCTTTTTTCATTTATAAACCTATATTTTTTTACACTCACCGACTTGAGGGACAACAATGCAACGTTATCCTATGACTCCCCAAGGCAAATTAGCCTTAGAGAAAGAATTACATCAATTAAAAAGTATTGAACGTCCACGTATTATTGCGGCAATTGCTGAAGCACGTGAGCACGGGGATTTGAAAGAAAATGCGGAATACCATGCTGCGCGTGAGCAACAAGGTTTCTGTGAAGGTCGTGTTCAAGACATCGAAGGTAAATTGGGTGCGGCTCAAGTTATCGATGTAAAAGAACTTGAACAGAACGGTCGTGTGGTTTTTGGGGTGACAGTTACTATCGAAAACTTAGACACCGAAGAACAAAAGACCTATATGATCGTTGGTGACGACGAAGCTGATTTTAAAATCAATAAAATTTCAGTGAACTCTCCTATCGCACGTGGCCTTTTGGGTAAAAGTGAAGGTGACGAAGCAAAAATTCAAACCCCTCAGGGTGAAGTTGAATACGAAATTGTAAAAGTTGCATATATCTAAGTTTCTTTGATATTTACGGCTGTAGAAACCCCTCTATTGAGGGGTTTTTTGTTTTTGTATTTTCCCAAATATCTCTCCCTAGCCCTCTTCTTATGCACGTGGGAAATTTCACTCCAAGAATGAGATAGATTTAGGGTATTCATTTCCTCTCTTTTTCAAAGCAAGACTTTTATTTGTTATAATTTCTCACACTCTTCAACGCTGTCTTTTTATGTCTGAGCCCCTGATTAATTCTCCTGTCAAACACTGGTGTGAGTTTGAGTTCATCTCTAAAACGGTGAAGAATCCGAATATTCACATTAAAGGGAATTACTCTTACTACTCAGCGTATTGGGATCAAGGTTTTGAACGTTGTGTTGTGCGTTATTTACATGATAAACCCTCGACCATAGACAAACCAATTGATCAGCTCTATATCGGTAACTTCGTTTGTTTTGGCGCAGAATGCGTCATTATGATGGGTGGTAACCAACTGCATCGTACTGACTGGATTTCGGCCTTTCCTTTTGATACGCGTAGTTTTGTGCCCGCAGGTGATACAATCATTGGGGATGGCTGCTGGATTGGCTCTCGTGCCATGATTATGCCAGGTGTAACACTCGGTGAAGGTGCAGTAGTGGCAACGGGCGCTGTCGTGACCAAAGATATTCCACCCTATGCAGTTGTGGGTGGTGTGCCTGCCAAGATTATTAAGTATCGCTTTCCCGAAGTTGATATCGAAAAACTGCTTGCACTGAAGCTCTATGACTTAGATGAAAAGCTGTTTTTAAAGATGCGTGAGCAGTTACAGACGAGTGATGTAGATACGTTGATTGAATATATACAAAAAAAGATCTAGGGTGTGTTGACACTTTTAGCTTAAAAAAATAGCGAAGTAGTAAAATCAAATCGCCAAACCCAATTTTACTATTCGCTATGCCTCGTACCATGCTGACAGATCAACACTGGCAAAAGTTGAAAGTTATTCTGCGTAATTTATCCATTCACCACAACTCAAATTTACGCAATTTTATTGAAGCTATTCTCTATAGAATTAGAACAGGCTGTCCGTGGCGAGATATTCCTTGTTGTTTTGGTCATTCAAACTCTATTTTCAAACGTTTTAATCGTTGGTCAAGCAGCGGTAAGTTACTTAGATTATTCAAATTATTAGCCTCATGCCCCGATATGGAGTGGATTTTTATTGATGGCTCTCATGTACGTGCTCATCAACATTCTGCCGGCATAGCGAATCAATCTATTTCTAAAAGTGTAGGAGGAAACTCCTCAAAAATACATTTGATTGTTGATGCACATGGCAATCCTATTGATTTCATGATTACCGATGGAACCACACATGATGTTAAAGTTGCACCTGATTTAATATCAACATTAGATTTAAAAGAGACAAAAGTGGTATGTGCAGATAAAGGCTATGATTCAGAACCACTGCGTGAACAGATCAGGAAAACAGGGACTAAAGCGAATATACCAAAGAAAACAAATAGCCAATCGAACAATGACCATATGGACTGGTATTTATATAAAATCAGGCATTTAGTTGAAAATATGTTTTGTAGATTAAAGCAATTTAGAGGAATAGCTACTCGATATGACAAGCTCAAAAGAAATTATCAAAGTTCTGTTGCTTTAGCCTGTATATTTTTATGGCTACCTTTATAGGGTTAATTATGAACAGTAAATGTCAACAGACCCTAATCATTAGGCTTTGTTGCACAAACCTATCTGTAAAGGGTTTTTCAGCGATATAATTTTCAAATGAAGAAGCCTACACACAAAATCTACCGCACAACCAATTGGCCCGCATATAACCGAGCACTCATGAGTCGCGGAAATATTGCCATTTGGTTTGATCCTGCTACGCAATGGTATGCGCCATCAAAAGGCAAACAAGGGCGAAATCAAACCTACTCCGACGCAGCCATCCAATGCTGCTTAATGATTAAATCCTTATTCCGTCTGTCTTTACGTATGGTCACTGGCTTTGTGCAAAGTCTGATTAAACTTTGCGGATTAAATTGGATAGCTCCAGATTACACCACGCTTTGTAGAAGACAAAAGCATATTGATATTGTAATCAGCTACCAAAAAAGTAGCGATGGGCTGCATCTACTCATGGACTCTACAGGCATGAAGTTTCTAGGTGAGGGCGAATGGAAACGCAAGAAACATGGACCTGAATATCGTCGCCAATGGCGTAAACTTCATATTGGTATAGATGCTAAAACCCTACAAATACGAGCAGTTCAGCTTACAACCAATAATGTCAGTGATTCACAGGTGCTTGGTGATTTACTTAATCAGATTCCACAAGATGAGCGGATTGACTCTGTTTATACCGATGGAGCTTATGACACCAAGCAATGCCGTCAGGTCATTGCAGATCGGCAAGCGCATGCGGTGATTCCACCTAGAAAAAATGCGAAACCATGGAAAGATACAAAGAGTAGCTCGCTAGAGCGAAATGAATTACTTCGAACAATTAAACGTTTAGGCAGGACACTATGGAAAAAATGGTCAGGCTATCATCGGCGAAGTTTGGTTGAAACTAAGATGCATTGCATCAAATTATTAGGAGATAAACTCAGTGCAAGGAGTTTTGATAGCCAAGTGAATGAGATCCATGCACGTGTAGCAGTCCTTAACAGATTTACGGAATTAGGTCGACCACTTACCCAAGTTACGCCTTAAATTTGGCTCAATTAGGGGCGCTTTGCATTTCAAATCTTTGTGCAACAAAGCCTCCTAGAGAACAAACTGCTAAAATTTGCTTACAAGTCTTAAAATCAGCAATTATAGATTTAAATCACAATGAATCTAAATTAAATACATGACAAAGTATTACTGTTTAGCATAAATTTAGATTAGTAAAAATATTTTAAAGTCATATAAAGCTATACAGAAAAACTCTGGCACACTCTATTGAATCCCCAAAGGTCACTTTCCCAAGCTGTTTCTATATTCTCTAAATTTGTCCGTTGCCAATTCAGTTGATTCGTATCTGTCATCGTATTTATAAAGTAGTAAGCTATTCATAAATATAAGCTATTTTTTAGACAAAGCCTATGTTTCTTAAACGCTACATTTACATTCAACTTTAGTGTTAAATTGATTATTATTCACACGCTTTTGTGCTAATTTAGAAGTGAGAAATTAGCATTTCATATGCAAATATCCATATGAATTTACTAGGTTTTATTCTTTAAAAAATACAGCTAATATTAAGGTATAAGCTGTATTTAACCCGTGATACATTAGAACAGAAATCTGTACGTATAATCAGTTGATAATAAGGAGAAATAACCATGGCATACCAAAACATTTTAGTCCCTGTAGACGGTTCAGAAACATCATATGCAGCAGTTGCGCAAGCGGCTGAACTTGCTAAAGCATTTGGCGGAAAAATTACAGTCGTTCAAGTACTTGCACTTGACCCTTACATTGCTGCCGAATACATTTCTGCAACTCAAACCAATGACTTAATTGAACGTGCACGTACTTCAGTTTTGAAAACGCTAGAGGAAGCTGCGGCTAAATTTAGCGATCTGGGCATTCCTGTTGAAGCAAAACTACTTGAAGGTCAGGTGGTGCACCGTGAAATTATCAAAGAAGCAGAAACATCTAAAGCAGACCTCATTGTCATTGGCTCTCATGGCCGTACAGGTTTAAAACGTTTATTCCTAGGCAGTGTTGCACAAAGTGTTTTAGGTGAAGCGCACATTCCAGTTTTAGTTGTTCGTCAGTAATACATCGAGTGCTCTACTTCTACGGAGGTAGAGCATTTCTATTTTAAATATCCCACTGGAACTCTTTCATTTTCACTTTGTCCCCAATCACTAAAATACCTTCCGCCAGAAGTAACTGTGCTTGAATGTTCTGTCCCTGATCATTCAGTTTACTTAGGCTAATTTTTCCTTGGGAGTTGATTACCCGATACCAAGGCAAACTACTGTCTGCATCCATATGTTTTAGCACATAGCCTACTAAACGTGCATGTTTGGGAATACCTGCTAAACGTGCAATTTGTCCATAACTGGCTACCCGCCCATAAGGAATCTGAGCGATCACCTGAAAAATCATCGGGGCTAGTTCTTTGATTATCGATTCTGCCATTTCAAATGTGCCCTATTCTAAGTATTCCATAATGACATCATTATTTGATTCAAATAAACCAGCTCATTCATTCTAAAAAGCCCCAATACAGGGGCTTCTTGATTGAGCAAATCACTAAAAATTATCAGGACTTTCCAGCCGTTTCACTTCCTGAACTCGCTCAGGGTTATGCACCGCAGCAATGCCATCATCTGCTTTAACATCAATCAATGCTTCAGGTTGATAGACAATAATGGTTTCATAGCCCTGTGCATCTTCACCAATAATGTACTTGAAACCTTTACGGTTCATTTTATTACACAGACGTTGATACCAACCTTTAAAACCCGTCTTTTCTTCATTCGGATTGTAGTAAAACGCATTCATTACAGCAGGTAATCCTAGACCGCAGACCATGCCTGAAAGCAACACGGCGATAAAAGTATAACCAATCAAAATACTGCTGTATTCACTTAACTCAGGCACGTTAGCTACCGCTAAGATCAATGCTAAGGAGATCCCTCCACGCACTCCCCCCCATGACAAAATCGCCAAACTTCCGTTATAACTTTTCTTACGGAAAGAGGGAAAAAAGGCAAAAGATAAATAGTTCGCTGCAAAACGTGAAGCATGCAGAATAATAAACGCGATGATGCCACCAAAAATTAGACTAAAGCTGAGATCTAAAATAAACAGTTCCAAACCAATTAAGGTGAATAAGAACGAGTTAATAATCCCTTCAACCGTATGCCAAAAATGGTTTACTTCCCGTATCTCGCGCTCTTGTAAAATTTCTTTCCACTTGTTCCCCACAATTAAACCACCGATGACGCAAGCAATCGGTGCTGAAGCATGAGCAAACAGTGCAACCAAGTACGAACCGCAGGCCAAGAGTGCTGTGGTCAAAATGAGAGACTCCATTTCGTGCTTACCACGCAGCAGTCGCAAGATCCCTAAACCAAAGGCCCAACCAATAATGACGGCGACAAAAATTTCATAGAGTAAGGTCTGCAACACACCCATGACAGTAAAATTTTCACCTTGTAAGACATTTAAGAGCGTCATGAATAAGGCAATACACATGGCATCATTAAACAGTGATTCACCTTCGAGCTTGACCATTAAATGATGTGGCGCACGTACCGAACTAAGTACGCCTTTGATCCCAATCGGATCCGTTGCACCCAATGCAGCCCCCAATAGCAAAAGCACCAATAAATCGACATGTTGTCCAATAATGAACTGATAACCGTAGAGCACCACCCCAAAAAACACGGCGCACAGCACCAGTGCAATACTGGCTAAAATGCTGATCGGCTTCCAGTAACTACGTAAGTCTGAGACTTTGAACTTCAGTGCCGAAGAGGTCAAAATGAAGCAAATCACACCATTGATTAAAAAGTCATAAAAGTCGATGTGACGAACCGCTTCTTCAATGTTGTGAATATTGATGGTAATAAACTGATTACCACTCAGCAGGCTCGCGCCCCACTGTAAAATAAAGACAAAAATGGCAGAAACGATGGGTACGCCAATGGCTTGGGGAAAACCTAAAATACGTTTATTAAAAATAGTCGTTGCAATGGATAATGCAAAAATAACGGTAAAAACTTGTAGAAAAAAATAATTTCCCATTGAACTTCCAAATTGGGCGGTTGGGGAGACGGCGGCTTTCGGTGCTGATATATGGAATAAAAGTTCATTTCATACACATTGATGCTCGAAATATTTTAATCATTTTTCACATCAACGCCCGAAAAAAATAATTTTTTTAACATTTCTCCTGATGATGAATTAACATAAGACATATGCATGTTTTTTATGCGTGAACTTTCCCTTTGGCCAAGTTTGATCTCCTATGCAATTCACTTTTAAAACCATCTTTCGGATGTTCTTCGCACTGATTATTTTCATGACCACCTTTGCGTTGTTTCTGACCTGCTTTGCAAAAACCAAAGAAATTTTACAAGCTGAGCAAACTTTCGCCGCAGCTCAAAGTTTTAAAATGAACTCTCGTCCCGATCAAACACTGGTTCTACTTTCAAACAATAAAGCTCCCGATGATCATATTTATTTGCATGTGGCCAATCAGGGTTATATCGCCAAACTCAGCTGTGATCATTATTTAACTGACATTTGTGTGGATGATTACAACGAACAACATACCCGCCAAATTCAGTCAATTGAACTACTCAAAGCAGGTCAGTTTAACTATATTCAGCAAGTCAGTTATCTCGATACACGCACACAAGATGTTAAAACATTGCGTTATACGCCTGAACAAATTCAACAGTTTTACCGTGCGGATATGAGCAACTTAAAGTATGTGGTGTTTGGGGTGTTGTTATTTGCCTGTATTGCGTTATATGTGAGTGTCCGTATTGCTCGAAACTTTAAGCAGTTCTTAAACCGATAGAAATGAATTGGTTAAAATAAAAAGAGGTGATTAATCACCTCTTTTTTTATGACTTAAATGGCTTGATTAAAAGTATCACAACTTTCAACTTGCCCCGACTTAAAGCCCGTGCCAAACCAAGTCATACGCTGCTGACTGGTTCCATGGGTAAAGCTATCAGGGACCACTTGCCCTGTTGCCCGCTTTTGTAGGTAATCATCACCAATCTTATGTGCCGCATCCATCGCCTCTTCAACATCGCCTTGCTCTAAGAACTGAGTTCGTTGATTGTTATGATGCGCCCATACTCCTGCTAAACAGTCAGCCTGTAACTCTTGGCGTACCGATAAAGCATTGCCTTGCGCTTTTGAGCCCTGTGCACGAGCCTTTTGCACTTGTTCAGAAATCCCTAAAATGGTCTGAATATGATGTCCAACCTCATGTGCCACTACATAAGCCTGAGCAAAGTCACCCGCTTGATCTTGGCGCGCCAACTCCGTTTGGTTTTGCTCACCGCCAATACCCATTTGAGTCCGCATGTCTTTAAAGAAAGTAGTGTCGATATACACCTTCTGATCTGCTGGACAGTAAAACGGCCCCATTGCAGACTGAGCAGTACCACAACCCGAATTGATCACCCCTGAAAACATCACCAACTTCGGTGGAACATATTGTTGTCCCAATTGCTGTTGGAAAATTTGACTCCATGTGTCTTCAGTATCGGCCAGTACCGTACCGACAAAGTCCATCGCTTCCTGCTGATCAGGCGTTGGGTTATCCAAACCTTGGGTTTCTGCTGCTCCAGTTTGTGCAGTCACTTGTTTAGTGGCTTGGTAGGCTTGCTGCGGATCGACTCCTAGAAATTTCCATGCCACAAAGGCCACGATCAGCCCTAAAATACTGATGCCACCCGCCTTGACACCGCCACCACCGCGGCGATCCTCGACATTGCTACTGACTCGACGTCCCTTCCAACGCATAGCACTCTTCCTTCTTCTAATTCATGCTGACCCAATCCAGTTTATGCCTTTTTTGAACTTGGCCAAACTTTTTTAATCAAGCTCACAATAGCCAATACAATCAAACCAGCCACAAAACCGATCACTAAATTAATCAGTGTTGGGGTTAATGCTCCAATGATACTGCCCACAGTTGGAATATGTTCAGCATAATCCACTGAACCTTCAGTGAAATGATGCAATAAAGGCACGCCGTGGGAAATAATACCGCCACCCACTAAAAACATCGCGATAGTGCCCACGATAGTTAAGGTCTTCATCAGCTTTGGTGCAAAAGCCAATAAACCGCGGCCAATCGTTTGCTTAAATGAAGAGGCTTGCTGAGTCAGATACAGTCCTAAATCATCAATTTTGACAATCATCGCCACAAAACCATATACACCGACAGTCATTAAAATGGCAATTACAGACAACACCATAACTTTGGTTGAAAAAGTTGCAGCAGCCACAGTCCCCAATGAAATCACCACAATTTCTGCCGACAAAATAAAGTCGGTACGAATCGCCCCTTTGACTTTATCTTTCTCAAAAGTCGCCATATCCGTTTCAATCGCAGTTAATTCTTGGCTGGCTTCTTCTTCGGTTTTGGCTTTTTTGTGATGCAAACTGTGCAGGACTTTTTCTACCCCTTCATAGCATAGAAATAAGCCACCAATCATTAACAGTGGCGTGATCAGCCACGGTGCAACCACACTAATCAACAGCGCCGCAGGGACTAAAATCAATTTATTAACAAAAGAGCCTTTTGCCACAGCCCAAACCACAGGCAGCTCACGGTCAGTACGAACCCCACTGACCTGTTGTGCATTGAGTGCTAAATCATCGCCCAAAACACCCGCCGTTTTTTTTGCCGCCATTTTGCTCATGACCGCAACGTCATCTAATATCGTGGCAATATCATCTAGTAATATTAATAAGCTACTCGCCATTTATTTTTATCCATCTTGAGAATTCTGACATTTTAATCTGTGATCTAAGCTTTTGAATATTTGTTTTTTGAAATTTAACTGATTTTATAATTTTTTCACTGCAGTTTTTTTAAGACTGACATTGAAAAAGATTATGCCGTACAATGTCTGCATTCTTTGAAAATAGCATGTCGCTACGACGACTTTGGAAATAGATAATGAGTAATCAAGACAACCGTCCTGTTATTTTGACAGGCGACCGTCCAACGGGACAACTTCATTTAGGGCACTTTGTCGGATCTTTACGTTCACGTGTGGGTTTGCAGGATTCACACCATCAGCATTTATTATTGGCCGATGCGCAAGCCTTTACTGACAATGCAGATAACTTTGAAAAAGTTCGCCGCAATATTCTTGAAGTTGCCACAGATTACTTAGCAGTCGGGATCGACCCAACCAAAACCACCATTTGCGTTCAGTCGAGCTTACCAGCGTTAAATGAACTCACCATGTTGTATCTCAACTTTGTGACCGTGTCTCGTTTAGAACGTAACCCAACCATTAAGTCTGAAATTCAGATGCGTGGTTTCGAACGAGATATTCCAGCTGGTTTCTTATGCTACCCCGTCGCACAAGCGGCAGATATCACCGCATTTAAAGCAACGGTTGTACCTGTCGGTGAAGACCAGATTCCAATGATCGAACAGACCAATGAAATCGTACGCCGCTTAAACCGTCAGATTGGTCAGGAATTACTACCTGAGTGTAAGGCTCTGCTTTCCAATATGAGCCGTTTACCCGGCTTTGATGGTAAAGCCAAAATGTCGAAATCTTTAGGCAATACCATTGTGTTGGATGCAACAGATAAAGACATTAAAAAAGCTGTGAATGCGATGTACACCGACCCGAACCACCTGCGTGTTGAAGACCCAGGTCAGGTTGAAGGTAATATCGTATTTACCTATTTAGATGCGTTTGATCCAAACAAAGAAGAAGTTGAAGAACTTAAAGCACATTACCGCCGTGGCGGTTTGGGCGATGGTACGGTGAAAAAGCGTCTTGAAGGCGTATTGAAAGAGCTGATCACGCCAATTCGTGAACGTCGAATGGAACTTGCGAAAGATCCTGATTACATCATGGATATTTTAAAGACCGGTACAGACAAATGTCGTGATATCACTCAACAGACTCTAGATGAAGTTAAATCAGGTTTAGGGGTGTTTCATTTCTAATCCGGTCTTAAACTAATGCGCTTCTTTAAAGCCTTTCTCACAGAGAAAGGCTTTTTTAATCGCGAAATAAACACGAATAAGCTACATGCATCTCAAAAACTGACATTTAGTGTCGTTTGTTAACCTAAATTTACAGTAATTAACGTGAATACTCATGAAATAAGAACGCGCAGACCTTATGATAAGTTCATAGCTTAGATTAACCCTGAGATATAACATTTCTCCTTTTTACCGAAACTGTGTAACAACAGATTCGTAGTTCTACGCAATGAATACCCCAATCATTGCGTATTTTTTTGCCTAAAATTTACTAAATCCCAATTAAACTGCTCTCACTTTACGTTCCAACAAACTTAGACATTCTGTTTTTTGAATGCTATGCTAAAGCCCAATTTCAATACAATTCTTTTTAAAAATTTACACTTAATTGATAACAGCATAAAAATAGAGAACCTTTAGAATGTGGGAATTATTTACTCACCCATCCAATTTAATTTTTAGTATTTGCCTCAGTCTGATGTTTTTATTGGGACTGCTACAATTGATTTTATTGGTATTAGGCGGCGGCTCACAAGGCCTACTTGACCAATTCCTACCTGATGACTTAGGCAGTACTAAAGACGTCGACATTGCACTAGATGCCGATCAAGGTTGGCTCAATGCCCTGCTGGATTGGTTGTTTATTGGCCGTGTTCCTCTCTTGGTTTGGCTGATTATCTTCCTCACCCTGTATAGCTTAAGTGGCTTTATTCTACAGTCCATTCTTCAAACTTGGACCGGGAGCTATTGGAGTGCATGGATCATGGCACCTCTTTGCCTCGTATTTTCGATGCCTATGATACGTTACAGCGCCATGCTGATTGCTAAAATTTTGCCACAAGATGAAACCACAGCAATTTACAGTGAAGAACTAATTGGACGAACAGCACTGATTATTTTAGGTGAGGCTAAAGTCAACTCACCTGCTCAAGCACGTGTTCAAGATCAGTTCGGACAAACGCATTATGTACTGGTTGAACCTGAAACAGACCTTCATTTTTCTCAAGGTCAAGAAGTCATTTTGACTCAAAAAACCAAGATTGGCTTTAAAGCCATTTCACTTTAATTCTTTTATTTTCTACTGATAACTTTAAATAAAATCGGGACCCTTATGCTCAGCAACAATTTCTATAACATTCTTATTCTTGCAGGGATTATCTTTGCTGCTCTGGTCATTATCGGCATTATTATTGCTCGTCTTTACCGTCGTTCAAGCAAAGAAATCTCTTTCGTACGTACCGGTTTTGGCGGCGAAAAAGTCATTTTAGGCGGCGGTGCAATTGTACTGCCTGTATTACATGAAATTATCCCTGTCAACATGAACACGCTACGTTTAGAGGTTCGCCGTGCTGATGATCAAGCGCTCATTACCCGTGACCGTATGCGCGTCGATGTCATGGCTGAGTTCTATGTCCGTGTGAAGCCACTAGCAGAATCAATTGCAGTTGCCGCACAGACTCTGGGACAAAAAACCATGTCTCCAAATGAGTTGAAGAACCTTGTAGAAGGGAAATTTGTCGATTCCTTGCGTGCAGTAGCAGCTGAAATGGCGATGGAAGAGTTGCATGAAAAACGCGTGGACTTTGTGCAAAAAGTACAACAAGTGGTTTCCGAAGACTTACATAAAAATGGTCTAGAACTTGAAACTGTGTCTTTAACAGGTTTAGACCAAACAGGTTTTAAATACTTTAACGCCAACCAATCTATACAAGTAAAAATGGAATTTTTCTATAAGTTTTTGTTTTTAAGATTTATTTAAAAAAAAATTCCATATTTAAAAAATTCCATAAAATTTAATAAAAAATAAATAAAAATTCCATATTTTCATCCTAATTGCCCACAAGAAAGTTAGATAATATATCTAAATCTTAAATTGTGAAATTCAAAGGAATAGGTTGGCGATAATGTCTACAGGCAACTAAAAATATAGGATCTAAATTATTTTTCAAAAGTGAAAAATTTTTCAAATGTTCATTTTGAGATAACATGATTTGAACCTCATTCAGAAATTCAGGCATGTTTTTTTGAATTGGTACACTTGACCAACAAGCTCCATGCAGTCGATCAGATGAGCTTAACATGATGTTTTCTGATTTTTCTCTTGGAAACCAAAATTGAAAATTACAATGAGAAAGTTTGTTCTTTTGTATTTCTTGAATTATTTTAAAAGATGGACCATCTTCAAAAAGAGCACTAATTAATGCTAAAGTTGGAAGCATTAAGCTACCAGATGTTGCTTCTTTAAAATAACTATCATCATGTTGTGATGAATGATTTAATAGCTTTTCAAAATCTTCATATATAACAGGATACAAGTAGTTTATACCGTATGATGTTTTTAATGCATTTATTAAATTAGTTACGTAGAGCTTAAGGAATTTAATATGTTCTTCTTCATTACTCAGATTAAATGCTAGAATAAATAATGAAATTTCTATAATTTGAGAATCTTTTATTGGTGTAAAAAGAATTGAGTTATTCAATATTAATGATTGTAACACATCAAGATGATTACAAAGCTTGTCGATTAATTTCTGTTTAAGATCCTGATCATTTTCATTCTGTATATCTGAATATAACCAATATGCATAAACAGAAAATCTACTCAGAATATCAAATAGTTTTATATTCGTATTTGCATGGCTACCATAATGCGCATTAGCGGATATTGCATATTGTTTATCGCAATAAGGCTTAAATTTATCTATAAAATTTTCAGTAATTTGTCTATAAACTCTAACTATATTTTCAAAAGCAATTCTCACTTCTGTAGCTTCTTTATTTTTATTCGGATAAATATCTTTGACAATCAACCAAGATATAAAGAGAGCTTTTTCAGAACATTGATAAACACTTTCTAGATTATATAAGTTTCGTGACCATGAGTATAGAACCCATAGACATAGGTTTATCAAGCGAATTTTACGTAAAACACTTAGTGCTGATTTTTCAATAAGTTGCAACAAAGAATGGAAATATTGAATAGAAGCCTCAGGCTCTTCTATCATTGCAATTGAACGTCTTAATTCTTCGCGAAAACCAACTGGTAAAAGAGATTCTTTGAGTAAATGCTGAATAATTAATTCAGCTATTTTATCTCCATTCCATTCTTCAAATGAGATGCGTTTTGTTGTTTTTTGAGAGGTGTAACTGGAAACAAGTTCTCTAACCTGTTCTAAGATATTTCCACCAAAGCATAGGCATATGACAACCTTTTTATTTTTATGCTCTTGAGGGATTCTATTAGGTATATATACATCAATAATATCTTCGATAGAAGGTCTCAGTGCTTGATCACTTCCACCGTTCCAATGTGTACGATTTAAATCACCATCTTTTACTGAAAATAAAAAGACCGTATCTTCCTGCTTAGTATTTTTACCTACCGCCATTATGTCCACACCATTTTGACGTGTTCCTCTTTGTGGCAAAGATGTTACAATCATTCCCATTTCGGTTAAGAGGTCAGGTAGGAGGGCATCTAGTTCATTACGCTCTTTTAATGATCTTAAGTATTCTTTCAATATTAATTTCATTTTTCCATCCCCTCATTCATAAAAATTTGTCTTTGATATGCTGATAATACGGGATCGGTGAAATATTGTAGAGGTAAAGTCATATTATAATAAAAAGAACTGAGAGCATCTTCTTGAAGAGTTATCTCATTGCTTCCAGTATTCGCAATGTGGATATGAGTTTCGCCATATAACATAATTTTTTTTGTAAATAGATCAGCAAATACTGACTGAGCATCAGCTGATTTGTTTATTTTTTCATTTTCATGATGTCTTTTATATTGTATTAGTCTTGAGTGCTCTAAGGGGCAGGCTAACTCTTTTAAATCACTAGCTTGTTTTATATCGGTATAAATAACTTCATGTTCGGTTTTTAATCCTATAATTATACTTTTCGTTTCTTCCTCAGTGTAATTCTTTAAGTCAAAAAAGAAGGCAACTTGTTGAGGTTCATAATTTATAATTACATGTTGGAAAGCTAAATCTAAAATTTGGAGAACTATTTTTGGATTTTTTATACAATTTAAAATGTCCATTATAAAGTTAAGAATGAGGCCTTCGTGTATATATAACCATCCAATTGCTTTCTTTGTTAAAAAAATAGAGTCTTCTTCTTTAAAATTAATAACCCATGAAAAATCTATGTGCAATGACTTAATATGATTAGATGTAATTATATCCGATGCAGATTCCCATAAATTTTTCTTTTTGGAGAGAAACCATCGTGTAACTATTTTATTAAGCAGGTCTGAATTTTCACAAATATAATAGGTATGAAAGTTTTTAATGGAAATATTTTCGTGTTTTAGTAAAAGTTGTTCAATAATCTCTATTAATTCTCTAAGATCTTCATCAGTACTTTGATTTTCTATAGTTAGACCCAAATTATTACAAATTTGATGAGAAATATTTTCAGCATTGATGATCATTTGATAAAAATTTTGCTTTAAGCTTTTTGAAATCTTAGCACTTTCAAAAAACAATAAGTTGGCAGCTTTTTCTGAAATATCAGTGGGACTAATCTTACTAAGAATTAGCTCTATTGTATTAATAACATGATTTTCTAGATTGTTATGTTGCAAGGAAATGTAAGTAACAATTTCTAAAATCTGAGAAAATTGAGAGCTATTTAGCTGATCTTTGTTTATTAAATTATTAATTTTATCTACTATTTGATGCGCATCAATAGTTGAAGAGTATTCTAAGTATCGAACTGCATTTAATAATGAATCTATATTCTTTTCCTCTAGGTCAAAGTGATTCAAAATAAAGTCTTTTGTTTTGATAGGGTCAAAAATGGTTAAGCAAGCTACTGCTAGACCTAACTTATCATAATGTACATCTAATCTAGTAACTATGAAATTAAACAAATATTCTGCATAACTAATATTTTTTTGTGCTACTTTTTTTAGATAGTGAAACCTCATGGAATCATGTTTAAATATTTTCTCAAAATTTAAAACAATATTTATGAGTTCAGGGAAATTCAATCTATTCGTTAAAACTACTAAGTTGAAAAAAACATGTTCAAATTGATCTATATTAATTACTTCTTTTTTGTTCAATTTATCAACAACTTGGGTAGCAAAAACAATTAAATCAATTTGATTATCATCATGTTCATTGGCTATTATTTTAGCATTTTCTTGAGAAGACCCCGAATAGAAATAAAAATCACATAGAGAACGGATTTTTATTTCCAAATCTAACTTATCATTTTTCAAATTGTTGATTAAATCTTCTAGGGTCATAATTTTCTATATATTCCTAAGGCCTATTTATATTAGTGATATAAAATTGCGATTAATTAAATTTAATAATCAATCAAACGTACTTTGTACTAAGCCTCATATTATGCTGATTGATCTACAGAGGTCAAAGTTAAAAACAATTTCAGCATCTATTTAAAACAGAATCTGAAATTAATTTTTAATTGACTTACTCGGATTGTCCTTGCTCTTCTTAACCTGATTATTTTGTAAAATTTGTACCTCACAGAAAATTCCCTTTTTATCCATTTTAAAATAATTTATCGGTCTTTGCTCTAAAGCCGCAATTGCTTTAAGGTCTTCCAGCATTTGCATGCTTAATTCATTTCTACGCTCTTCATCCAAATCAATATTTTTTGGCATATTCTACTATCTCTATTCACTTATATACCGATCAATTTACAACCATTTATTTTGAAAATCTGCCCCAGATGAGTTTGGAGTTATCGAAGGCTTGTGGATATTAATAGTTAGTGGTATCGGAAAGTCATTACCTATTAGAACAGCTTCACCCGGTTGTAGGCTTGGTAGAAAATCGGATGCAGCTTTATCTATCTCACCACATGCACGTTCAATAATTTCTCTGTCACGATCATTAGTAAGTCTATGGACAATCAGTGTTCCTAATTGGCTTAGCACTCCTTCTGTGATATCTCTTGGTCGCTGGGTTGCCAAACAAATATTCAGACCAAATTTACGTCCTTCTTTTGCAATTAATTCAAATGAATCTAATTGGGCAATGGTATCTTCATTACCAATAGCTTTTCCAAGAAAGTTATGTGCTTCATCAAGAAAGACAACTATTGGCTTATTACAAAATCGTCTTGCTCTAGCCTGATTTAACAAATGTCTTCCAATTACATTTGCAACAATTTCTCTAGCCTTAAATTCAAAACCTACATCACTTAGATCGATTCTTAAAATTTTTTTATCTGATATGTAAAAATCATCTATTTTTTGTACAAGAGTTGGCAAATCCTCTGGTTTAAAAACAAATCTAAAAGTTTTAGATGTCGTTATTCCATGTATTCTTGATATTAATGAAAGACAATAGCTGAAACCCGATGGATCAGGTTTCCATACTCCATTTTGATCTGCTGGATAAATACATTCTTGGTGAATTTGTTTACATAATCTTAATGGGTTAAATGGCATATAAGGATCTTCGATAAGCTCTGTACCTCGAACATACTTGATAGATTCTGTCCAATTACTTTCGTTTTTTCCAATTTTTAAAAAAACACCGTCATTAATTTTTTCTAAATGCTGATCGTTTTTAAGCATTAATAAATGAACAAGTCTAAGACTACGAATAGCATCTCTAAATTTAGGACCTTGTGCTTTGCCTGAAGGTTCAAACAATGCTATAAAATCAGTCTCTTGGAAGCATTCTGCTGGCAAACTTACAGCGCAAGACCCAACGGCTGGGCTAATGGGATCACTCAAATGAATATTTTCAATATCATCACCAATGAAATCTTTATATTCTCCAGTTGGATCAAGAATAATTATTTTCGAGTTAAATCTTCGACATTCTTCTAATATTTTGGCTGTCGTATAACTTTTACCACCACCTGTTGAACCTAAGATTCCTAGGTGGCGACCGAATAGTTTTTCAGGTGTTACATTTATATCGCAACCCTGATCTAAATCTATGAAACCTAAATTTAGTTCAACTTTTGGTGTTCCTTTATTCATTCTTTTAGGAAGCTGAGCGATAAGTTCATGAGGTGCTGAATAGATCAGATCATTAATATTTGGATAATATTCAACTCCAGCAGTTACATACAAACTGTCCATTTGAATTGTGCCAAGAAGTTGGATTCGCCCAGCTATGTCTAAATTAGACTTATCTAAATCATCCTTTTTGATTTCTACGATACGACCAAGAATTAAGTTCACTTGACTTTCAATTAATATGAACTCACCAACTTCTCCTTTTCCATAACGTTTGCCATGATAGTAAGTTGCTTGGTGTTGTAAATTTATATACTCAAAGTTTACAGAATTGGCAGTAACTGCATTTACCTTTCCAAAAAGTAATTCTGATTTGATTACACCCTTTTCATTAAGCATCTCTATCTCCAAATAATTTTTTCATATTTTCATGAAAATTTTCGGCAGGAGATAAAGCCGTAAGATCAGGAATAAAACTCGAAAATTGCTGAAAATCACAATTTAGAAAGAAAATCTCATCATTCTTTCTATCATCTGCAATTTTTTTAAACATTCCCCAATACTTCGATGTTTCAGATGATGGTTTTTCAATATCACTTTCAATAGTTGGCGAGACAATTATAACTTTTAAGTGTGGATTTGAGAGAATTGCGGATAATATTGGCTCGGATAAATGATCATCATTAAATCCAAATCCAGCAATGATTAAACATGTATTCGGCTCTCTTAAACTTTGAGAAAAGCGAGCAATTAACTCTAAGTGAGGCTGTATATATGACTGCTGATATTTTCCCTTTGCAGGAAAAATCATACAACTATTTTCAGCTGTTACATTTTCTGCTTGTTCGATGATATAAGAGTTAGTGTTACGACGACTCCAATTTGTAGAGCCATGGAGTTTATAGAGTTGATAAACACCTTCTAAATAATGGGTGTTGGTCGAAGAAGAAGAAGTGTTTCTACGAACAATATCCATATCAAAAAACCTTGCATCATAGATCCGAGGCATAGAGAATGAAAAACCATCAATTACAGTAATACCTAATAGTCCAGCGGCATCTTCAAAACAGGTATCATAATTGGTTGTAAAAAGCTTAACTCTAGGATCTTTTGATTTTCTTCTAGCTAATTTTCTAATAAATTCTTTATGACCAAGAAGTTGTGCATCTTTATCATTAATAAAACGGCATTTTTCTAAAATTAATTCCTTGCATTTTTTTATGAATAGAGTCGTTTTTTCTTTTGTTGTACTAACTTGTGAGTAAGCTTCGCAATGGGATAGGCATATTTCTATGTTTTGATTTGACTCAATAGTGATATCAAATTTATTTTCAGCAAAACACTCCTTAGCAATTATATCCATATCATTAGTGGTGCATGCCAACCATAAATCCCACATTTTGGGACCTTTTACAACATCACCTAATGATGTTCCACTTCCCGCCAACACCATAAGATTAGGCATCTGAAGAGCTGATTTTAATTTCCCTTTAATATCGGACTCAAAAGTTTCGTTCTCAATTCCGTCATCTTTATCAGCAGAAACCCAAACCTGCTTTAATGAATTATAATATTTATTAGTCATGTTATTACCTATTTAATAATCTAAGCCACCGCTTCATTAAATGCTTCAACCACCCCAAATATGTTGTCAGCATCTCCATCAGCAAACACACCATCAATGCCTTCATAGTGAATCTGATTAAATGGTGGCTCATATAGTTGTGCAGCATCGAGCACACCATTTTGAGTCAAATGATCAATCATCATTTCCACAAAGCGGATTTGCTTTTCATTATAGCTTGAACCTTGTAAATAAGTTGAAAAGGCTTCTTGTACAGCTTTACGATCCAAACCGACCAATGAGCGAATGAAAAGTGGTAAAGATTTTTCTGTCCCAAAACATGCTTCAAATCTTTCCTTGCTTTCTACTTCTTGTGCTTCAAAAACAAAGCGTTCAAGTTCACTCAAATCCGTTGGAGTCAATGCCAAACCACGCTTGAGCTTGGCAATGGTAATGTGGTCTTCATTCGCCTTAATAAAGCTCTCTACACGCTTACGGTACTGGGCAAGGTTTACGCCACTTGATACCACTGGAATATCAACTGCTTGCATATCTCCAATTTCATCATCAAGCATGGAGTAGACAATAGTTGAGGTCGATTTTTCAATCAGTTTCACCAAGCCGCGAATACGTTTACGCATCGCCTCAAGCATTGGCAAGGTAATGCCTTTCCAATATTCAACGGTTTGAATGTCTTGAATTAGCGCAATCTGTTCTGCAACAACAGGAATATTTTCTTTGCTTTCCAGTTTAGAAGCAATTTCAATCACTCGATTGGCATAACTCTGAATCGCTGTATTGTTCTGTTCCAACACAGCTAGTTCAAGGTTATAACACAACATATCAAACAGTTTGGCCTCTAAGGTTTCAGGCTCAAACTGGTTTGGTAATTTAGAAATGTGTTCTCGTAACGTACCAATGGCAAGGTCATCTAAGTTGTTCCAAGCATCATCATTTTTGAAATGCTCAACATGCTCAAGTTCAGATTTCACAATGAAGTTATCATTGTTCATGGACTTCACTTCAGTCTGTAAACTCTGACGTAGATCTTGCTGTACAGCTTTTAGCTCTTCGGTGGCATCGTCCTTCGCATTCAGTAAACTCAGGATATTTAAACGTGCTTTAAACAAACGTTGTCCAAGAGGCTCTGTGGTCGATACAGGCGCACCATCAGGGTTTTCATTGAAGTATTCAAAGTTAGAGCAATAGTCGAAAATAAAGAATTCTTTTTTATCTTTTTCAGGGCTAAACAATTCTTTGCAGAGTCGAGTACCACGTCCAATCATCTGCATAAACTTCACTTTAGAACGCACAGCTTTAAAGAACACTAAGTTGACCACTTCAGGTACATCGATGCCTGTATCGAGCATATCCACTGAAATCGCAATTTGCGGTTCAGGTAAATCTTTCTTGCTAAAGTCATCAATCAGGCTTTGAGGATACTTAGTGGCATGGGTAATGACACGGGCAAACTTGCCATCATATTGCGGATAGTTTTCATTGAAGCGATCAGCAATAAACTGGGCATGTTTTTGATTGACGGCAAAGATAATGGTTTTACCCAAACGATCTCCACCTTCGGTCTTAATACCATTTTCCATCAAGTGCTTGAGCATTAAATCAATCGTGCCTGTATTAAACAGCTCTTTATTAATCTTGGATGCTGAGACTTCTTCAGGTGCATCTTCATCGCCCCAATTTAGACTGTCCCAGTGTTGTTTTTCCTCTTCTGAGAGTTCGTCATATTTCACGCCTTCACGCATAAATTTAAGCGGAACAGAATAAGCTTTCGGTGGCACAAGATAGCCATCGGCAATGGCTTGATCGAGGTCGTAGTAATCGGTTGGGACACCGCTTTCTAAGCCAAACAGTGCGTATGTATCACGATCCACTTCATCCCGCGGTGTCGCAGTTAAGCCCACCAGTAGGCTGTCGAAATATTTAAAAATTTCACCAAACTTTTGATAGACGCTGCGGTGTGCTTCATCGACAATAATCAGGTCAAACATGCCTGTACCGAATTTACGTGTGCCATCGGCATTCATTTCATCAATCAAACCCATCATGGTTTGATAGGTCGAGAAATACACTCGACCAACTTGATTTTTATCCTCAAGTAAATTGACGAATGAGGCATCTTTTAAATTGGCTTTAAAGGCATTGTGCGCTTGATTGACCAATGAAGTGCGGTCTGCAAGGAATAAGGCTTTTTGCACTACATTGGCTTTCATCAGCACATCGACCAGTGCAATGGCAGTACGTGTTTTACCTGTGCCTGTTGCCATAATCAGTAAGCCTGCACGTTCTTTACGTTGATAGGCTGCAAGCATGGCTTTGATGGCACGAGTTTGGTAGTAACGCTCGACAATGTCCGCATTGATCGGGAAGCTGCTTAAATCAGGGTTGTTCTTACGTCTTTCGATCAAGCGTTTGAGTTCTGCTTGTGTGTAAAAGCCATGAACTAAGCGTGGTGGGCCACCTTGAACATCATTCCAGATTCGGGTTTTGTAGCCATTGCTATAGAAAATGACAGGTCTTTGTCCTGTTTGTTGTTCTAAGCAGTCTGCATAGAGTTTGGCTTGTTGTTGACCAATATCTGGGTCAGTTGATGTACGTTTAGCTTCAACCACAGCCAAAGGCAAGCCATTGGCATCATACAGTACATAATCGACTGCACCTTTACCCGATGGGCTTGGCATGCCTGTAACAGCAACTTCTTCACGCACCGTTGTGCCAATGTCCCAACCTGCTTCTTCAAGCATGAGGTCAATTTTAAACTTACGGGCTTCATCTTCTTTATAGTCGTTATGGTCTTCGATTTTGCTGTTGGCAATTTTAGCTTGTTCGACTTGCTGACGGATCTGCGCTCGTTCTGCATCTGCTTGAGCAAGGAGTTTTTCTCGTTCTTCTAGATTTGCAGATTGTTCAAACAGGCGTTGTTCAAGTTCACGTAGCGCTTTGTGTTGCTCTGCAAATTGCTTTTCTTTGGCTTCGGTTTCTTTCTGTAGTTGCTCTTGATTCGCAGTGATTTGCTGAATGTTATCTGCGTTAGGAATCAGTTCGGTTTTAAAAATATGCGGCTGTGAACGGTCTTTAGATGGTGAGCCATAGTTACGTTCAAACCAGACATACATCAGGAATAAATGGCTGATGTGTTTTACGGTTTCTTCTGTAGTGAGTTGTTTGAACTTTTTCCCATGTACGGCACTGTTGCCGACCATGCGGATATTGTCCATTTTGTCCCAAATATAAGGCGGAATTAGGTCTTTAAATTTGAGGTCATTGATTAAGTTATATAGGGATGGATCGTAAGGCTGAGTCAGTTTTTTGTCGTATTGATACAGCCACAGTACAAGGTTTTCAAGCGATGTACGAGCTGCTGCAAGGGCAAATTGTGGGGATATATACGTGAGCTTTTCGGCTTCTTTGGCAGTCGCTGCCAAGCTTTTAAATTCAGGTTCTAAAAACGAGAAGTTGCTCATGTATATATCCCCTTAAATATTAAATTAAATTTTATAGATTCTTGATATTAGGTAATTTACTTATGTGTTAAAGAAAAAAAATTCAACATTGTTCTAGCATATTCCATTTTATCTGATGCAACAGTAACACTAAGTCCATCATAAATATTATCCTCATTTGGTCGAAATTTTGCGACACCATTGGTTTGATATTGTCCTTTTAATTGATACTGATAATAAACAGTTTGTTGATTCGCTCTTACTATCTGTACAGGTGGTGTTGTTCCACTAAACTTAGTGCCATATAACTGCTGATTTTGCCTTGCAGCTTCTGGGAAAAATGGTGTCGCGGCATCAAGTCCACAACCGACACAAGCAGGTACAGCATATAAACTTAGGTTTGACTTTTGATCTGCTGATGCGAGTGCTAAAACGGTATTGCCATTTACACCAATAGCACCTTTCAATCGTGTCCATTCAGCAGGTGCTAAGATCCATTCATCTGTTTCAGCAATGTTATATACCCTCATGTTGGCAGCAAGTTTTTTTGGTAAATCCATTGCGAAATAGCACTTTGACTTATTACAACTTGCTGTAGGTCTATGTGGTGCATCAGTTTCATCCGTACCCATAGGGACACTGATCGAATACGCAGGGACTTGTGCACCATTTTTAAATATTGCAGTTCCTATTGCAGTTAGAGGATGTATTTTTCTTTGTTCATTTACGCTGATATCTATTCTTACAGGAGAAAATGTATATTTTTCAGCAAAACTAGCAGTTGAAAAAAAACTTAAGCCAACGGCTACGATTAATTTAAATTTCATAACTGTCCTTGTATTTATAAAGTACCGTTAAATGCTTGGTTTTGTAGTGAATTAAATAATGAATCCAAACTATCAGAAGATTGCTGAAAAGTCTTAATTTGCCCCCAAAGTTTTGTTGAAAATTCCGCAAATTTATCTTGAAGTTCTTTAGGAGGTAATGGCATTTTTAACTCATTCAATTTCCCTTTGGAAATATTCTTCATTGAGCCACTCGTACCACTTGATAGTTTTGAAAGCTCATTTCTAAACTCTATGTTTTTAAATAAATCCCATAAATAAAGTTTATTTACTTTAGATTCATCTGAAATAGAAAACTTCCATAATTTGTCAGGCAAAACAATATTTTCAGGAGTTTCCCAAACGTATGCTGTTGCCGCAACTAATTCGGTTGTATTTGCTCGACTGAAAAGTAAATCACCTTTTTCGACAATTGCTAAAGGATTAGGCTCAAATGTGTTAGGTGCAAATTTACTTTCATTAGGTTTATAAACTTTTGAAGTGACTGCGCTAACTTTTAAAATTTTATAATCAGAGTCGCTTTCATCAGGGCATTCTATATTTTTCCCACCAATAAACTCATCGACTACTTCTCCAACTCTTACCAAATCCCACCCTTTAGGATTACTGACAGGATCGCCAAACATATCAATAAAGGTGGCTTGTAAAAGCTGATCTAACTTTTCAATCGCTTGCTGGCGTTTTTGTCGTAACTCATCCGCTTGATCTAAGATAGACGCAATTCGGCGTTGTTCTGCAAGTGGAGGGAGTGGGATTTTTAATTTTCTTAAATTTCCTAAGGACACAAATTTTTGAGTCCCACCACGTGAAAGCTTTGTTAATTGCTTTTTTGCAATTTCACTATTCAGAAAATGGTAGATATAACGATTGTAAACATCAGCATTATTAAATTTAAATAAGGCTACATTTTTAATCGAAAAATCGCAGTCTTTACTAACAATAACTGGATTACCAATAGTCCCAATCATTGCATAAAGAATGTCTCCATCATCAACTTTAGATCTTTTCGAAATAGCTTCATGATCTTCTTCACTTATAAAATTACACGTTGAAAAATCAATTTTTCCATTTACTAAATTTTTAGAAGTTACTAAAGGGATTCCAGTTTGTACAGATTGAGGAGAATCATGTGTACCGTCACGAACATCCATACATTCATCAGCATGAACAATTTTAATAGGTTCTTGAATCATTGCCATCACTTAAGTAACTCCTTAAGCGTAGCCATTCCTTTTAAAATATCCTGCTCAAGTAGTTCTAAATCCGCCAAAATTTTACTTGGTGCTTCATATTCCACTTGCTCATACACCACTTCCTTATAACGGTTAATCGACAGGTCATAACCATTGGCAGCAATATCGGCTTTGTCCACCATAAAGCTTTGCTCAGTGGCTTTACGGTTTGTTTCTGCCTCTAAATTTTTAAAACGAGCAATGATGTCAGGAATGTTGTTATTTTCATGCTTAGAGGCATCGAGTTCATTACGCTTATCATCTAGCGAGTAACCATCTGCCTGCATATCATAGAACCAAACTTTGTCCGTACCGCCCGACATGGTTTTGGTGAAAATCATAATCGCAGTCGAAACCCCTGCATAAGGTTTAAATACGCCTGATGGCATCGAAATGATCGCTTCTAGCTTTTGCTCTTCCACAATCTTTTGGCGTAAATCTTTATGCGCTTTAGACGAACCAAACAGTACCCCATCAGGCACAATCACCGCAGCACGACCGCCTGTTTTTAACAAACGTAAGAACAAGGCTAAAAATAGCAATTCCGTCTTTTTGGTCTTCACCACTGCCTGAATATTCTTAGCACAGCTTTCATTGTCCAAACTGCCTGCAAAGGGTGGATTGGCAAGAATCAGACTGTATTTTTCCGCAATATGTGAATGTGCTTCACTCAAAGAATCACGGTTTTCAATACGTGGATTCTCTACACCATGCAGCATCATGTTCATTGAACCAATACGAAGCATGGTGCTGTCAAAGTCATAACCAAAGAAAGTTTCTTCACTAAAGCGTTTTGCTGCTTCAGGGTTAGCAAAAATTTCAGTGCTGTGATGATCATTGAGATATTCACTTGCCGCAACGAGGAAGCCCGCTGTACCGCAAGCAGGGTCGCAAATCGTATCTGTGGGTTTAGGCTGCATCAACTCCACAATCATCTTAATAATGTGGCGAGGAGTACGGAACTGACCGTTTTGACCTGCTGAAGCGATCTTACCGAGCATATATTCGTAAATATCGCCTTTGGTGTCTTTATCGTCCATCGGCACTTCAGCCAACAAATCCACCACTTTGGTTAAAAGCGCAGGCGTAGGAATGGTAAAACGAGCATCTTTCATGTGATGGCTATAAGTCGTTTCATCTTCTGCACCAAGGCTTTTAATGAAAGGAAAAACTTCATTGGCAATCGTGCTATACAACGCCCCCGCATCACCTAAGGTAATGAACTTCGACCAACGCAGATGATCTTGCTCAGGTGTAAAAATTGGATGTTCGATTTCTTTTTTTAATCGATTAGCTTTCTTTTCTTTGGTGATCTGAATTTCATCAAGTCGGCGAATAAACAGCAAATAAGTCATTTGCTCCATGACTTCTAATGGATTGGAGATACCACCACTCCAAAATGCATTCCAAATCTGGTCAATTTTGCTTTTAATTTCGCCTGTAATCACGTGATGAATCTCAAATTTCTTTGGGATCTATTGTCTGGGATTTGAAAGGGAAAAGCTATTGGAATTAAAGGAGATGCGACAGAGAATGGCGTTTAAATACTTAAGTATAGTAGTAATAAAAGAGATTTTTTTTTATATCTAATTATTTTTCAATATAATTTCTTTACAGGCAGTTCATGATTTATTAAGACATTAAGATTCCGTGATCACCAGCTATATAGTATTTAACAACAAGATCTTCTAATTCGTTCAATTTTGATTGAGTTTTTAACAAAATCCCTATCAACACCTATATTTTTAAAAATGAGAAAAAGAAAAAAATTAATTAAAAAATTTAGATATATCTATATCTAATGCATTGAGCCAGTCTTGCAATTCAATAATATCAAGTCGGCGATCAAAATTTTCAACTTTAGCCACATATGACTGCGGCTTTTTTAAAGACGAAGCAAGTTGTACCTGAGTCATTACTTTAGACTCACGTAATTCAATTAACTTTCTGATGAATGCCCTATATCTAGGATCATGTAATGAACTCATAGAAACAGATATTGAACTATGAGATAAAATATCCCAAAATAGGATATCTTATAAGTCTTTGGTTCTAGAATGAATGTTGCTCACAGTCTCAAACAGGATATTTTGATATATCTATCTAAAAATACTTTTGAGAAAAGTGAATTTAAGTATATATATGAAGGATTTACCAAAAATTTACCTAAATTTAAGTCAAAAAAGTATTACCAAAAAATTTATCATCTCATCCGAGAGTTTGAGGAATTAAACTTACTTGAAATTGATAAATCTGGCTGTACTTATAAATACAGTACGAATACTGACCAAAAAAAATTCTTAAGTTTATTAGAGCAATCATATGATAAAAATGCTTTACAGAAGCAACTGTTAGTCGATTATCATCAAAAAAATTCAGAATTACATAAAATTAAAGCAGAACTAGAAATTTTTAATAAGTATTTATTACTGTATCCCAAGATTCAGGAAAAAATTGCTTCATTTATGAATGAACGAGATTATAAACTTTTAAAACTTGAATCAGAATTGCTAGCTATAGATATTATTTTAGAGAATATTTCATAATCTTCCAAAATAACAGCAACAATAAAAAGAAGTCTGATAACAATCTACTTAACCACGCATTTCTAATGTATAAATATTTTAGATATTGGCTAAGATTTACTTAAAGCCAATATCTAAAAAACTTTAAAATTAAAATAATTTCACATATAATTTTTAGAAACTAGGGCGAATTCAAACATGAGGTGCGACAGTTTCAAAAGCCTTATGATAATCAACAAGCTGAGCAAATTTCTCTAATGGTGTAAGCCAATCTAACGCTTTTCTAGGACGAGTATTCAGTGACATGGCAACTTGATTTAAATAATGCTGATCTGCCTGATTTAAATCAATCCCTTTAGGTAAATATTGCCTAATTAAACCATTCATATTTTCGCATGTGCCTTTTTGCCAGGGTGAATGTGGGTCACAGAAATATACATCTATGCCTAAATCTTCTTCGAGTATTTTATGTTCTGACATCTCACGTCCACGGTCATAGGTCAACGTTTTACGCAGTTCTGCAGGTAAATATTTCAGAGCTTCAGTTAAAGCCTTGCGCACGGATTCTGCCTTTGCATCAGGTAATGTTGCCAAGATACAGAGCCGTGTATTTCGTTCAATAAGTGTTGCTATCGAACTTTTATTGTCTTTACCTTTAATTAAATCGGCTTCCCAATGACCCGGTATTTTTCTTTCTTGAACTTCGGCTGGGCGCTCATGAATAGTTTTAATATCCTGTAATATAGAATCTTTTTTAGGTTCACCGTTAGCTTTTCGCTTTTTATTTTCATGACGCAGACAGGATAATAAGTCTTTTTTCAACTCACCCTTTGGTAATGCTCGTATAGTTGAGTAAATCGTTGTATGGCTTACATTCATTGTTTGATCCAAATCAGGAAATGTCTTTAAACGCTTTGCTATTTGCTGAGGAGACCATAAACAACGGATCGCTTCAACAATAAATTTCCAAAGGATTGAATCGATTTTGAGTTTTCTATGACCACGTCTACGTCTAGCGAAGGTGTGATCAGAAGCATATCGGGCTTGATAAACGTCATTGATGCTATTTCTTTTAAGTTCACGATAGATCGTACTAGGATGTCTTTTAATAAGTTCAGCAAATTTTCTGGGTGAAAAGCCTTCTTTTCTTGATTCAAGCATTAATGCAGTACGATCTTCAAAGTTAAGATGATGGTATGACAATTTTATATACTCCATAAACCCTTTAAATTAATTAGGTGGTTTATGTCGCACTTCAAGTTTTACTCTGCCTAGATATAACTTTTAGGGATCAAACTTTTACTTAAAATCTAATATATTATCCTTTTTTCTATAATATTTAAGCTCATCTTTTAATCTTTTATTTTCAATAATTAATGAATTAACTTGCCCTAGTGCTATTTCATAGAGAGCACATAATTCTTTGTATTTATCATTTTTTATAGTAATACTTGCTTTCAGGTCCTTCTGAACGGGAGAATTTGATGCAATTCTTCTAGCAAGCTCAGCCTTTTTTATATTATCTCTTAACTCTTCAAGTTCTGGATTATCATTTCTAATTGAACTAGGGTCTCTACCAGCTTCAATTGCTACAGTTGCCTTATTAATCTTGTATTTCTTATTAATTAATTCAGGATGGGTAGGCTTATTTAAAATTAAACGGTCTAATGCTAATTCATAGTTTTCACGCATTTTAGACATTGTTATCCTCCAATAAATTTCTTTTCGCTAATACTCTATCAATGGCATCAATTTCTATTCTAAACTGCTTATATGTAATTGAATTTTCATCCAATTTATCAATTTGTTTTAAATAATTTTCCTTTGCTGTATTCAACGCAACCAACGAATTATCATCAAAAATTGCTTCGCTACAAGTTACACATGCAGTAGCAAATGCAAAAGACAATTTGTTACAGTTATCACTTTTACCACAGCCTCCTAAGGGAGTTTTTTTATAAAAAATGCGACCTGCTTTAATATGTTTAAGAGTTTGCTGACGATCAGTTAAATACTTAGGTTGGTGAGGGGCAGTTTTCTGTAGTTCAAAATAAGTTCCTTTTGCACCAAATAAGACTGAATCATTTTCAATAACGTTATGCGAGAAGGAGGAAAATTGGAATAACTCTCTTTCTGCTCTATACTCATTAACTATATCCTTTTGAAAGTTTAAGTTTTTTGCATTATGAAAGTTATTTCCATAATACATAGTCATACTAAAACTAATGTGTTTTAACTGTTTTTTTAGTGCAGGTAGCTTAACTATATTACTACGAGAAGCGTAAACTGCTAGGCTTCTTCTAAATTGGTGATAGGCAAAATTCCATGCATGACCGATTTGGATGTTATAATCACTCTCCCAGTCTACTAACATATTGAAATTAAACAACTCTTCAAGATCAGATTTTTCAATTATAATAGGTTCAATTATTTTATAAATATTTTTACCTAAAGTAGGTGTAAACAAAGTAGCATAATCATATAAAGGATTTATACCAACAGGGTGTTTCTGCTGATTAAAAATTGGTAATAAAGGGTATTCTTCAAGAGGGATATTTATTATTTTTTCTTCAATAAATCCTATGCTCAATAAAAACTTATGTAGCTTAGCAATATCTTGTAGAATTTCAATAACTTGAACTACTTGCTTTGAAGTTACCCAAATTGCAGACACTACTCCTAATTTAGTGAGCTTAGAAGTAAAATTATTTAAAATAAAAGTCTTACTATTATCCGCCTTATTCGTTATTTCCTCTAAACAATAATAAGGTAAATTAGTAATCTCATTCTTACGCATACCACTAAAACAAGAAATAAATGCACTTCCCAATGATTGAATGTAAAGAAAATGACTTATTAAATGAGGTCTTTGTGTAATTGAATATTTGTCAAAATAAAGTTTAAGCTCATTTGATATATTAAGATTAATCAAAAGTTGGCTAAAAGAGCATCTAAAACCTTTACTAGGGCGTCTACTAGTGAATTTTTCATGATTAATAAAATCTATAAGTTCAGATCGAACACTATGGTAAAGTTGAAAAAATTCAGTTGATTTATATATAAAATCGGCAAGTATTCTTGAAGGAATCAATATAGTTTGATTAGGTTCTTTAGTGGCCACCTTTTTCATCTTATAAAGTTTGGAGAACTGATTTTTTGAAATCCCAAAATTTTCAAGATTAAAAAATATACCAGTTTTACTGATCAAAGATAAAATAGATATATACTTTTCGATAAGCATTCTATTATCAGTTGCCAATGTGTCAATTAATGCATTGAAATAAAGAACATTATCCCTCATATTAGAAAAATTCAATTTAAAGGATTCACATAAGATTGCTAATCTTCTTAGATCTGAATATTTACCTTCAATAGTATTAAAGGAAAGTCCTGCTGCATTATTTGAATAATAGTATATATAATAATACAAACATAACTTTACATAATATTTTGACTCATCACTCAAATTAGATTTACTAAAATCAATTACAGTCGCTTGAGCATAACTTGTAATATAATCTTTAAAATCCCAACAATCATCAGTAAAGTAATTTAAAGGCTTATCATCTTCAAAAATTACTATTGTATATTGATTGGGTAATGTATTTGAAAGCTTAATTTTTTCTAAATTTATAAATTTAGTCTTCAACATAAAACTGCACCCCTAAATCAATCAATAACTCTAATATGTTTTGCCAGTTTTCATCAAAATACCCATCATCCACTTCAGCTTTAATAGTATGTATAAGACTTTTTACGTGATCATATTTATTAACTATCTGTTTCAATATTTCATCTATACGAAATTTAACTATTAGCATTTCCTCGTTTAGATCAGAATGCATCTCTGTAATTTTTCTTAAAGAAAGTAATTTACGTAAATCAATTTCATCTGTATGTAAAACATAATTTTCGCAAAATAAGCATGTGGATGGATTTGAACAATTTGGCTGCTCTATATTTTCGTTAAAACCATCAGCTCTAATAGGCGATGTATCAGTACAATGTCCAGCCATGGTAGGGCTACTTTCAATATCAGTAATAACAGGAATAGTTTTCCTTGTAGTACGATTCTTAAAAATCATATGGTCATATACATTATCAAAAAATTTAGTAAATTGAGAACGTACTTGTTCCTTGGTAGCATCAGTATAATGTTTAAAATCTACTGTAGAGGTATGACCTAATATTTCTGCACTAATATCAATTGCTTGATTATAATTTTCAACACCTTCCAAATTCTTGTAGATGTTGGCATGACTCCCTCGTCCTACTCTTGGACCTATATAGGACCCTTTACCAAATATTGAGTTATACCAATTTTTGTATAAATTCAGATCTTTATCACTATAAAGACCTATTAGATCCTTAATATTTTTATTAGCATTTAATTTAAATGTAAAAAAAACATAATTCCCTATTTTTTTTCGTTCTTTTTCATCAACTAAATTCAATACATATTCACGAAAGGCTAAAAAGTCTTTTAAAGGCTGAACAATTTTATTAGTTAACCCTACAGCAACAGTTCCTCTACCTGAACGCTCTTTAACATAAAATATTTTTTGATTTGGTACATCAGGATTTAAGTTCTTCAAATCTTGAGTTTGTAGTCCATATATCACAGACAAATTACATCCTGAATCCGTTATTATCCATAATGCCATACTTGACATAGCTATATTAATAACCTTTAACCGCTCTCTACTATTATGTCTATTAGCATTTAAAAGCATTTTCAAATGCTTGTTATAGCTCTTTTTAAGATCAAAGGGTAATTCGTCATTTTTATCTTTATAACGAATTTTCAACTCGTCTACATCATCAATATTTTTAACATTCTGAACTGCTTCAATTCTGTTTAAAAACCTACCTTCCTTATTATAAAAACATTTTTTTACAAGAGCAGAAGTACGTGTAATATATAAAAAAGAAGGCACTTCAGAAATGTTACCATTGATATTAAAATTAATTGGAAAATTACTATTACTTAAAGAAAACTGAGAAAAGATCTTATATATCTTCTGGCAATTATTTACATATACACGGTAATCCTCAATTTCAGATACTTTTTTATCTTTATTTGGAGAATCATATCCTTTAATATTAATATACTTACCCATAAAATCTTCCAAATCTACGTTACAAATTAAAGATATTAATTCAGCACATATTTTTTGCCTAGCAGCTATATTTTTTGTAGATTTAAAATTGGGATTTTTAAACTCATTTTTAATCTTTGCTACAAGAAACTTAGTATAAAAGTCATAAATAATGTGACATTGATTAATATCATCAAAACTTATTTCTATATTCTGTTCGCTACCAATAGAATACAATTCATCAAGTGTCACTTTTAACCGCCCTAAAATTACTCTTGCTGAACCAACGGTTAACTTAGTGCATTTGTAATCTAGAAACTCTTTAATTGCACTTGCAATCTTTTCATTAAATGTACTTTTAACAACTTTTGCATTATGGTTTGTTTTGCATGATTTAGATCTTTTAGCATAACAAAGAGAACCTATATCAACATAACTATTTGTATTGCCTTGTTTTGTAATTAAAACTAATTTTTCCACATCGTAGCCATTTTCTGAAAACTTATAGAAATTTTCTATATGGACGAATTCAATACTTCTTTTTTCAAACATAGTTTCACTGCTATCAATATCAATTAATTAAAACAATAAATAAGCTCGACAAATTCCTGCTTCACACTTTCATAAAGCTTATTTTTCGCACTATAATTCAAATAAAGATATGTTGTTTCTCTGTCTTTATGTCCCATTCTCTCTCTAACTTCTTCGATTATATGAGACTCAGGTACACCATATTTTCGAAGAAGATGTACTAAATTTAAACCGAATGTTGCTCTTAAATCATGAATACTAAATTTTCGTATTAATTGCTTATCATTTTCCATCTTCTGGAAAAGATCTTTCATATTTTTATACACAGCTTTACCATCTTTTTCAGAAAATGGCTTACTAACAGGAAATAGTCTATTTTTTCTATCCTCTAGCTCTTTTTTACTTGTATAAAATGGCTCTCCAAACTTAGTTAAAAATACATAGTTATTTTTATCCTTATAATAACTTTGAGTTGACCGTTCAATCCACTCTTCTGAATTTATGTAGTTATTCAACATCTCTAATAATTCAGTATGAAAAAAAATTATATATTTTTTATCATTTTTATTATCTATAGACTCACCACCAATCTGTATTTTTTTAAAACTTCCATTTACTTTTTCACTAATCATCATCTTCTTAATATCATTTACTCTTAATGTACAAATTGACTGAATTCTAGCTCCTGTAGTCAATGCTATGAGACATATTAATTGAAGTGCTCTATTATTAGATTCTTTCAAATAACTTATAAAAATACTTTGCTCCTGCTCTGTTAAAGGATGTAGTTTTCTACCATCTTTAATAGAATCAGAAGTTTGAATAGCACGTGGTGCCCTTGGAATACTTAAATCAGATGAACGTACAATTTTTTTTTGAGTAAATCCTTTTTCACCCTCAAAATATATTCTTTTTTTCAATAGAGTATATGGTCTATTATCTAGTTCAGTAAAAGTGAAGATTTTATTTTCAATGCAAAACTCATAGAAATCAACTATCCTATTTATTCTTTGACTAATAGTATTTCTACCAATTTTTTTACGCCCATTTAGCTTAAATTCCTTTTCTCTTTCTAATAGATCATGTCTATATCTAAAAGTAACCCTTTGTGCTTTTTTAATAGGTAAATGCAGCATATTAAGATTATTAGCTTCCATAAATCTTAAAAAGTCTAATAAATCGTTTCCAGCAGTTCTTAGTAAGGCCGAGGATCTATTCCTATCAGAACGCAAAAAATCAATATATAAAGAAGCCTTATCCCAGACAGTACCATCACTCTTAAGAACGATTGGATAACTAGAACAATATTCTCCTGTCTCAATATGTTCATTTCTCTCTACATCATATTCAGTAGGTCGATATTCTCTAATCTTCTTACATTCAATTTTATTTTCTTTTTTACATTCATTATCAAACTTATCCATTTCAAGTTATTTCCTCAATTCCATAATTTATCTAGTTTACATTGAAATTCCATATTTGTAAGTATACATTGCCTCAAAATGCATTCGATGCCGAAGGTTTAACTAAGCTGACTGAAACAATTGAAGACCGCCGTCGTAAACGTAATCACATCGAGCAAGACGCTGACCTTGCCATTAAGACCAAAAACTTAGAAGCAGAACAAGCACGTCTACAAATCATTCGTGAAGAGGAATACGCCAAACTACAACAAGAGCGTGAAATTGCAATTCGCCGTGCAGAACAATTGGCTGAAATTGCCTCACAAGAAGCTGAGAAAAAACGTGAAGCAGAAGAAGCACGTATTGCAGCTGAGCGTGAAGTAGAGTTAAAGCGTATTGGTGCAGCACGTGATGTGGAAAGCCAAAATATTCAAAAATCACAAATTATTGAACAAGCGCAGGTTGAACAAAAGAAAACCATCGAGCTGGCTGAACAGTCACGTGCCATTGCAATTGCTGAAAAGTCGCGTGAAGAGTCTGAAGCCAAAGCTTCTGCTGACCGTGCCCGTGCTGAAGCCGTTAAAGCCGAAGAAGAAGTGATTACCGTACGTGAAACCCAGCGTGCTGAGCGTCAAAAAGCAGTTGAGTTGGTTGCTGCGAAGCAAGCTGCAGAAAAAGATGCTATTGCAATTACGGTTGCAGCTGAAGCAGGCAAACAAGCCGCTGCCGATGATGCCGAAGCCGTTCGTATTGCAGCGGAAGCTCAAGCCGAACAAGCTCGCTTAAAAGCCAAAGGTGAAGCAGATGCCAAAATACTGTTGGCTCAAGCAATGGAAAAACAATACCAAGTCGACGCTGATGGTACACGTGCGGTGAATGAGGCCAACAACGTCTTATCTCCTGAGCAAGTCGAAATGCAAATTCGCCTAGCATTGTTAAAATACTTACCTGAAATCATTCGTGAAAGTGTTAAACCGATGGAAAATATTGATGACATCAAAATTTTACAGGTCAATGGTTTAGGCAATGTCGGTTCAGTAGCATCTGGGGTTGATGGTGCGGAATCTTCACAAGTTGCTTTGTCTGATCAAGTGGTAAATAGTGCGCTACGCTATCGTACTCAAGCACCACTAATTGATAGCTTGATGAATGAACTAGGGATTCAAGGCGGCGACATCAATGGTTTAACCCAAAGCTTAAAACCGCAAAGCAAAGCTCAATAGTAGTTAGACTTACAAGCAAAAAACGCGACGATCTGTCGCGTTTTTTATCATCTATTTTAATATTCAACTTTCAATAAAATACACATTTAAGCTGTTAAAATGATAAACCTAAGAATTCACTCAGCACAGTAAGCCTATCATCTATTATAAAAATTTAAGTTAGTTTAGCTTGGTAATCGATTCGTCGACCATCAGAAAATGTAAAGAAGTAATGTAAACATCCTAGACGCTACAATTGAGTGAAAATATTCTAAACAGTAATGGAAAAAACTTTTTTATGAATAAATAGAATTAATCCATTTAGTGCAAACGCACCCAAAAGAAACGGATCAATTGCCCACGATCATAAGGAAAATTTGAAAGGTACTCATATCCAACTTTATTTCTTTTATTAACTTTAATTTCGATACCATACCCGAATGAAATACTGAGTACATCCAAGTCTGAACTGTGAAACTCCCCTGTCCCTAATTTATGGCTCAAACCATCCGAGTTGTAGGCCGAGTAGTTAAATACACGAATATATTCATTCTCATAAAAATCATTATTGATCAATGTATAATCGTTTTCCTCTTCATCATGTTGTGCCGCTAACTGTTGATAATAGTGGAAAATATCATCACTTAAAGAATCAGCCAAGTAGACGTCTTCATTTTCAGCATAAGCACTATTCATCGCAAGCCCAAACAAGAATAAGCAGCGACAAAACAATAAATGAATAGGCTTAAACATCTGTAATATTATGTCTTCAAAAGAATTATTTTAATTATGAATATAGCATAGTCTCCTATAGAAACAGTGAACACCAAATATTTATCAATTCTCAGATTGTTAAGTACATAGTAAATCTTGCTCTAATTTAACCATTTTGTCTTTTGTCCAATATGGATTTTTCAATGTGGCTAAATATAGTTTTCAGCTGAGATTAAAAACTCTAATACCCATATTATTTTTATACAGAGAAATGTATTAGTGCAAACCAATATGCTCTCCACAAAAAAGCCGTATGTGCAATTAAGACATACGGCTTTTTCCTTTAAAATATAAAAGGCTTAAACTAAACCTTTATCCTTTAAAAGTTGGAACATCGTTGAACCGAGTTCTGCTGGGCTACGCGTGTACGCCATCCCCGCCTTTTCAAATGCTGCAAACTTTTCTTCCGCTGTCCCTTTACCACCAGAAATAATTGCTCCCGCATGCCCCATACGCTTGCCTTTCGGTGCTGTTACACCTGCAATATAACCCACCACAGGTTTAGTCACATGCGATTGAATATATTCAGCTGCTTCTTCTTCAGCCGTACCACCAATCTCACCAATCATGATAATCGCTTCAGTTTGCGGATCTTCTTGGAACAGTTTCAAACAATCAATTTGGTTCATACCCGGAATTGGATCACCACCAATACCAATACAGGTGGATTGACCTAAACCAAGCTTAGTCGTTTGCGCAACCGCTTCATACGTCAATGTACCAGAGCGAGAGATAATACCAATTTTACCCGGTTGGTGAATATGACCAGGCATAATCCCGATCTTACATTCCCCCGGAGTAATAATACCCGGACAGTTTGGACCAATCAGACGTGTACCATGGCCATTGGTTTCTAGATAACGCTTAGCTTTGAGCATGTCTAAAGTTGGCACACCTTCTGTGATGACTACAATCAGTCCAACACCTGAGTCCACTGCTTCAATAATTGAATCTAATACAAACGGAGCTGGTACATAAATCACAGTCGCATCTGCGCCTGTACCAGCAACTGCATCTTTCATGGTGTTAAATACAGGTAAATCTAGGTGGGTTGTGCCACCTTTACCAGGAGTTACCCCGCCAACGACTTTAGTTCCATAATCTAGTGCTTGTGCTGAGTGGAATGTGCCGTTTTTACCTGTAAAACCTTGTACCAATACTTTGGTGTCTTTATTAATTAATACGCTCATATTGATACTCCTTACGCTTTTACTGCAGCAACAATTTTTTCTGCGGCATCCGACAAGCCATTTGCAGAAATAAGTTTTAAACCTGATTCATCAAGTAATTTGGCACCCAATTCAGCATTGTTCCCTTCTAAACGAACAACCACAGGTACGGTCACATTTACTTCTTGAACCGCTGCAATAATTGCTTCAGCAATCATGTCACAACGTACAATTCCACCGAAGATATTAATCAACACCCCTTGTACAGAGGTATCTGCCAGAATAATTTTAAACGCTTCAATCACACGGTCTTTGGTTGCACCACCACCGACATCAAGGAAGTTCGCAGGTTGGCCGCCATAGAGTTTAATAATATCCATGGTTGCCATCGCAAGGCCTGCACCATTGACCATACAGCCAATGTTGCCTTTAAGCGCGACGTAGTTGAGGTCAAATTCAGATGCTTTCAACTCCCGTTCATTTTCCTGTGACTTATCGCGCAGCGCAGCAATTTCAGGTAAACGATACAGCGCGTTTGAGTCGATCCCCACTTTGGCATCGACACATAGGATGTCACCATTTTCACGCACAGATAGCGGGTTAATCTCAAATAAAGCAAAGTCATTCTCAATGAACGCCTGATACGCAGCAGACATCACTTTCACAAATTGATTCACTTGACCATCTTTAAGGTTCAACTTAAATGCAACTTCACGCGCTTGAAATGGCAATAAGCCAACCAAAGGATCGACTTCAACTTTAATAATTTTTTCAGGGGTTTCTTCTGCAACCTTTTCAATTTCGACGCCACCTTCGGTCGAAGCCATAAAGGTCACACGACGGCTTGAGCGGTCAACCACTGCACCTAAATACAGTTCACGCTCTACAGGATAAACATCTTCCGCGACAAGTACGCTATTTACAGGTTGGCCATGGCTATCGGTTTGATAGGTAACAAGGTTGGTCCCGATGATGCTTTTTGCATATTCAGCAGCTTCCGTTGCAGACTTTACAACTTTTACGCCACCCGCCTTACCACGACCACCCGCATGAACTTGAGCTTTCATGACAGCAAATTTTCCGCCTATTTGTTCAAAGGCTTTTACTGCTTCTTCTGGAGTGGTGGCTAGTATGCCCTCTTGGACAGGCATACCATATTTTTTTAATAGCACTTTAGCTTGATATTCATGTAAATTCATCGACTAACCTTTTTATTACTGCTTATTTACTTTTTGTTGCACCAAAACTGTTTACTATCACAGTAACCATTTTGGATTTTAAAAACTTCTTGTCTTTATTTTTAGATGATTCTTCATGAGAAGACAACACCTGAAACAAAAAAGAGCGACCGTAGTCGCTCTTTTCGTTGTCTTATTTGCGTTTACGCTGAATTGCGTGAATCGCTCGACCATCCACTGCAAGTGCAGCTTCATGAACCACTTCTGAGAATGTTGGGTGACCAAAAGTCATCAACTGTAGATCTTCAACCGAAGATACAAACTCAAGCGCAATCATACCTTGGTGTACGATATCAGACGCAGCAGGCCCAATCACATGCATACCCAGTAAACGATCTGTTTTTGCATCAGCAACAAACTTCACGAAACCAGCATTTTCACCCGCAGCCATTGCACGGCCGTTTGCAGCAAAACCGAATTGACCCGTTTTCACTTCGTGGCCTTTCTCGATCGCTTGCTGTTCTGTTAAACCGACCCACGCCGCTTCTGGGTGTGTGTAAATCACAGAAATGATCGTATCATAGTTCACTTGAGCTGCATGACCGTGAATACGTTCAACAGCCATTACGCCTTCTTCCATTGCTTTATGTGCAAGCATTGGACCACGTACTAAGTCACCAATTGCATATACACCGTCAACAGACGTCGCACACCAATCATTCACTTCAACTAAACCACGTTCAGTTAATTTGATACCACAATCATCAGCCAATAGACCTTCAGCGTATGCACGACGACCTACACAAACGATCAACTTATCAAACGCTTGAGTTTTTTCTTCGCCACCTTGAGTATATTTAACAGTGACTTCAGAACCATTAACTTCTGTGCCAGCAACTTTAGCGCCAACACGGATATCTAGACCTTGCTTAGTTAAAAGTTTTTGGTAGTCTTTCGCCAATGCTTTATCAGCCATTGGTAAAAATGCGTCCATTGCTTCAAATACAACAACTTCAGCACCTAGACGACGCCATACTGAACCAAGCTCTAGACCGATTACGCCCGCACCAATGACACCTAAACGCTTAGGTACTTCTTGGAATTCTAGTGCGCCAGTTGAGTCAACAATGATGTTCTGATCAACTGGTGCTGATGGAATGTTAATTGGCACAGAACCCGTTGCAAGAATCACATATTTAGGCTCTAAAACTTGAGTTTCACCTTCGTGAGATACAAATTCTACTTTTTTACCTGCAAGTAATTTACCTGTACCTTTTAACCACTCGATACCGTTACCTTTTAGAAGGCCATCAATACCCATGGTAAGTTGGTCAACAATTTTGTCTTTACGCGCAAGGAGTTTAGGCAAATCAAAGTTCACTTCACCTGTTGTAATACCGTGATCAGCTAAGTGATGCACTGTATCTTCATAGCGGTGAGAAGAATCCAGCAATGCTTTAGACGGAATACAACCCACGTTTAAGCACGTCCCACCTAAAGATGGTTTGCCTTTGTGTATACGTTTTTCAATACAAGCAACTTTAAAACCAAGTTGCGCTGCACGAATTGCTGCTTCGTAACCACCTGGGCCACCGCCAATTACAACAAGATCAAATTGTTGAGACATTTTTATCTCCAAAAATGGGCTTAGAGGATCGCTCTAAGCCCATGTTTTATTCTTTAGAATTAAAGGTCAAGGATCAATTTAGCTGGTTCTTCTAACAATTCTTTGATTGTTACAAGGAAACCAACTGCTTCTTTACCATCGATTAGACGGTGGTCATAAGAAAGCGCTAAATACATCATCGGTAAGATTTCTACTTGACCGTTTACAGCCATTGGACGTTCTTGGATTTTATGCATACCCAAAATCGCAGTTTGTGGTGTATTCAAGATCGGAGTCGATAACAATGAACCGAAAGTACCACCGTTGGTGATTGTGAACGTACCGCCAGTCATGTCTTCGATGCCTAATTTGCCATCACGTGCTTTGTAAGCAAAGTCACGGATACCATTTTCAACTTCAGCATAGTTCATGCGGTCTGTATCACGAAGCACAGGTACAACTAGACCACGCTCAGAAGATACTGCTACACCGATGTCATAGTAACCGTGGTAAACAATGTCATCACCGTCAATTGAAGCATTAACTGCTGGGTAGCGTTTAAGCGCCTCAGTTGCCGCTTTAACAAAGAATGACATAAAACCAAGACGCGCACCATGACGCTTCTCAAATGCGTCTTTGTATTGTGCACGCATTTCCATAATTGGCTTCATGTTCACTTCGTTAAACGTCGTCAACATTGCAGTTTCTTGAGTTGCAGCAAGCAGACGCTCAGCAACACGCTTACGAAGACGTGTCATTGGAACACGCTTCTCAACACGCTCACCCACGGCAACACTTAATGGTGCTGCAGCTGGAGCTGCTGGTTTAGTTTGGTGATTTGTCACATCTTCTTTCGTGATACGACCACCACGGCCTGTACCTGCAACATCAGCAGCTGGAATGCCAGACTCAGTCAATGCTTTACGCACAGCAGGCGCTTGATCAGCAACTTGAGCACGTTCAACGACTGGTGCAGCACCCGCTTCAGTTTGAGTAACTGCTTGTTCTACTTTCGCTTCAGACTGAACTGCTTCAGTTTGCGCAGCGCCAGATACAGCACCTTCTTCAAACTGTGCAATCACTTCATTTGAAAGAACAGTGTCACCTTCACCTTTAATGATCGATGCAATTGTACCGTCAGCAGGAGCAACAACTTCTAAAACAACTTTATCTGTTTCAATATCACAGATCACTTCATCACGTGATACTGCTTCACCTGGTTGTTTGTGCCAAGTTGCGATTGTTCCATCCGCAACTGACTCAGGGAATACCGGTGCTTTAATTTCGGTTGCCATTACTAAGAATCTCCTGTTATTCAGCTACGATCGCTAAAGCGTCATTTACGAGCTGAGCTTGTTGTTTTGCATGCAAATATGGTGAACCACAAGCCGGTGCAGCAGAAGCTTCACGACCTGCATAACTGATACGTACTGGTTTAGCTGACTTCATTACATCATCATATAGACGAGGAGCAATAAATAACCAAGCTCCTTGGTTCTTCGGCTCTTCTTGCGTCCAAACGATGTCTTTCACATTTGGATATTGAGCAAGAACTTCAGCAATACGCTGTTCAGGGTATGGATACAATTGTTCAATACGAACGATTGCAGTGTTATTCAACTCTTGCTCACGACGTTTCTCAAGCAAGTCGTAGTAAACCTTACCACCACAAAGCACTAAACGTGTCACGTCTGCTTTGTTGATGTTATCGATTTCATCAATCACAGTTTGGAATGTACCATTTGCAAGTTCACTTAAAGTAGACGTTGCAAGTTTGTGACGAAGTAAAGACTTCGGTGACATGATGATCATTGGCTTACGAATTGGGCGAATCGCTTGACGACGTAAAGCATGGAAAATCTGTGCAGGCGTAGTTGGCGTCATTACTTGCATGTTGTCTTCAGCACATAGCTGTAAGAAACGCTCTAAACGTGCAGATGAGTGCTCTGGACCTTGACCTTCAAAACCGTGAGGAAGAAGTAAGGTTAAACCACACACACGCTCCCACTTGGTTTCACCTGATGCGATGAACTGATCGATCACCACCTGCGCACAGTTGGCGAAGTCACCAAATTGTGCTTCCCAAATCACCAAGCTCTTAGGCAGAGTCGTTGCATAACCATACTCAAAACCTAACACCGCCATTTCAGACAATAATGAGTCATAAATAGCAGTACGTGGTTGATTTTCTTTGATATGGCAAAGCGGAATATAGGTTGAACCATCCACTTGGTTATGCAGTTTTGCATGACGGTGTGAGAAGGTACCACGACCAACGTCTTCACCGGTCAAACGAACCAAATAGCCATCATCTAAAATAGATGCATAAGCCAAAGTTTCCGCAGCACCCCAGTTCAATGGCATTTCGCCAGTTTGCATTTTTAAGCGATCGTCAATCACTTTTGCAACTTGACGCTGCATAACGAAGCCTTCAGGAAGCTCGCGCATTTTGCGACCAAGTTCTTTTAGGCGATCTTCAGAACATGTGGTATCCCATACATCTGTATAGTCATGCCCTAAGTACGGCGCCCAATCTACAAACATTTTTGTATTTGGTTCAAGTACCAGTGCATTGGCAACGTGCTTACCTGCTTCTAGATCCGAACGGTAGTCTTCAACCATTTGATCCGCTTTAGCACGGTCTAAAACGCTTTCTTGAACCAATTGGTCTGCATACAGCGCACGCGTTGTAGTTTTTTTGTTGATGACTTGATACATCATTGGCTGAGTTGCAGCTGGCTCGTCCGCTTCGTTGTGACCACGACGACGGTAACAGAACATGTCAATGACAACGTCTTTACGGAAAGTATGACGGAAGTCATGTGCCAATTGCGCAACAAACAATACTGATTCAGGATCATCACCGTTCACATGGAAAATCGGCGCTTGGATCATTTTCGCGATGTCCGTACAGTATTCTGTAGAACGCGCATCACGTGGATCAGAGGTTGTGAAACCGACTTGGTTATTCACCACAATGTGAACCGTACCACCCACAGTATAGCCACGTGTTTGTGACATTTGGAAGGTTTCTTGGTTAACACCTTGACCAGCAAATGCAGCATCACCGTGAACAATTACTGGCAATACGTCATCACCACCAATGTCTTTACGACGTACTTGACGTGCACGTACTGAACCTTCAACCACAGGGCCGACGATTTCTAAGTGTGATGGGTTAAACGCCAATGCCAAGTGAACTTCGCCACCTTGAGTCATTACGTTTGAAGAGAAACCTTGGTGGTACTTAACGTCACCAGAACCTTTTTTATGTAAGCTCTTACCTTCGAACTCACCAAATAGGTCTGCTGGGTTTTTACCCATGATGTTTACAAGAAGGTTCAAACGACCACGATGAGGCATACCAATGACAACTTCTTTACAACCTACAGAACCTGCACGCTGAATTAAAGCATCAACCATTGGAATGAAAGATTCACCACCTTCCACGCCGAAACGTTTTGCACCAACGTATTTATTACCTAGGAATTTTTCCAGGCCTTCAGCCGCAGTTAAACGCTCTAATACGTGTTTTTTCTGTTCTGCAGTGAAGTTGAATTGACCGCGCGCACCTTCAAGGCGTTGTTGAATCCAACGTTTTTCTTTGGTATCAACAATGTGCATGTATTCTGCACCAATTGAAGCGCAATACGTTGCTTCCATGGCTTGAACCATTTCACCTAGAGTTGCTTCGTCTTTACCAATCAAAAGATTACCTGTATTGAACACAGTGTCTAAATCAGATTGGGTTAAACCATGTGCAGCAAGGTCAAGATCTGGCACGATTTCACGTTTTGCCAAACCTAAAGGATCAAGCTTCGCTTTTTGGTGACCGCGGTTACGGTACGCTGCAATCAGTTGTAGTACGCCAATTTGACGACGCTCATGTTCTGTACTAACAGAACTCTGTACCACTGCTTGAACACGACTTGAATTACGACCTAGTAATAAGAATTGCTCACGTACATTGCTGTGTGGTTGATCACCTTTCGGGTATTTATCGAAGTATGCACGCCAGTCAGCTTCTACTGAGTCTGGTGCAGCCAAGTACTGCTCATAAAGTTCTTCAATATACGCTGCACTATCAGCGGAAAGTTCAGTGTCAAGACGCAATGCGTCAGCAACTTCTTGCATTTGTGGACCCATTTCCTATTGCAAAAACATTTCAGGATGCTTTTTAAGCGAACCCATGATTAGTAATGTCAAATTGGTAACATGACATTAGTCCCCATAAGGCGGATGCCATGAGGCGTTATCACTACATTAGAATTACCCAATGTGACAATGAATCATAACGCCCTCAGCGGCATCATCACTCATTCATACCCGGCCAAAACCGAGCAATTTTTTGCAAATCGACTTAGAAAAAATAAGGCATTGCATTATTTTTTCTAAAGCGACTAACCCTTCATTTATACTCGCTCTAATGCGGCTTAAATGTTGAATTAATGTACATATTTAGCGCGCATTTTTTAAATATAAACGTGCAAAAATTTTAACATACTCCCCATATTTCAATTGATTTTTTTGACACATACCTTTCATAAATTGGCGAAATACACATATCAAAATTTCATCTAATATATGGTGCTTTAAATAAAACCGAGTTTCAACGTAGACCAAAGTCTACTCCAAAAAACACATACGAAAAGAGAGCATCATCTTTCAATATGCCCTCCCCATCAACAACATCCATATTAACATCTTCATAACTTTTTTTGCAGACTCATACTTGCACTTATTTATGACATTTGTTTTAAATCGCCGCGCTTTTCACCAATCTGGTGCAATTTCCACAAAAACCACCTATCACAAACAAAAATAGTGCCAACCTCACGCTTTCACTCAACTTTATTTTTTACAGCAAAAATCTAGCTATAAAATAAAAAAGCACACCCCCAAGGTGTGCTTTTTCTAACTGATAAATCAGCCTAGAGATTAACCCGCAGCATCTAAAAGCATATTACGGATGTGACCGATTGCTTTAGTTGGGTTCAAACCTTTAGGACACACTGATACACAGTTCATGATGCCTTTACAACGGAATAGCGAGAATGGGTCGTCTAGACGAGCCAAACGCTCTTGAGTTGCTGTATCACGAGAGTCAATGATAAAACGGTATGCATTCAACAATGCTGAAGGACCCAAGAACTTGTCTGGGTTCCACCAGAATGATGGGCATGAAGTTGAACAACATGCACAAAGAATACATTCATATAAACCATCTAAGTGTTCACGCTCTTCAGGAGACTGTAAACGCTCTTTTGGTGGCGCAGGTTGGTTGTTGATCAAGAATGGATGAATTTTGTTGTACTGATCGTAGAACTGGTTCATATCCACAACTAAATCTTTAACCACTGGCAAACCAGGTAAAGGACGAACTGTAATCACTTCTGGTAAGTCGTTTAGGTTCCAAAGACACGCTAAACCATTTTTACCATTGATGTTCACACCATCCGAACCACAAATACCTTCACGGCATGAACGGCGGAATGTTAATGATTCATCCTGTACTTTCAATGCAAGAAGCGCATCAAGCAACATACGGTGCTTATCAGTCAATTCTAACTTGAAAGTTTGCATATACGGCGCTGCATCCTTATCAGGATCGTAGCGGTAGATATTAAATGTACGAGTACCTCTACTCATCTTACTTCTCCCAATTAGAATGTACGTGGTTTAGGTGGAATTGCAGCAACTGACAATGGCTTGTAACGCACTGGCTTGTACTCAAGACGGTTATCGCTAGAGAACCATAATGTGTGCTTCATCCACTCATCATCACGACGACCATATGGGTAAGCTGGGTGATCTGGCGACTCTTCAAAGTCTACAACCGTATGCGCACCACGGCACTCTTTACGAGCTGCTGCTGAAATCAATGTCGCTTTAGCTACTTCATACAAGTTTTCAACTTCTAAAGCTTCTACACGCGCGGTGTTAAATACTTTAGATTTGTCTTTCAAGTGAATGTTACGTACACGTGGTTCAATCGCAAGAATCTGCTTCACACCTTCTTCAAGAAGTGCAGTTGTACGGAATACACCAGCATGGTCTTGAACGATGTCACGAATTGCATCTGCAACTTCTTGAGCATTTTCACCTGTAGATGAGTCATCTAACTTACGGATACGTGCAACAGTTTGCTCAAGTACAGTCGTAGGAAGTGGTTGGTATTCATCACCGTGATGTTTAGTCACGTAGTCGATGATGTGCTCACCCGCAGCTTTACCAAATACAACCAAGTCAAGTAATGAGTTCGTACCTAAACGGTTTGCACCATGTACAGACACGCAAGAACATTCACCAATTGCATAGAAGCCTTTAACAGGTTTCGTAAAGTTACGATCGCCCGCATTAGTCGAATAGATATCGCTATCTTTGTCATAATGTGCTGCAAATGCTTCAGTTTCAGAACCTTCAGGCACAACCACTTGACCGTGGATATTCGTTGGAATACCACCCATTTGGTAGTGAATTGTTGGTACAACTGGAATTGGCTCTTTCGTGATGTCAACGTTCGCGAATTTCTTACCAATCTCGAATACAGATGGAAGACGCTTCATGATCGTTTCAGCACCTAAGTGCGTCATATCAAGCAAGATGTAGTCTTTCTTCGGACCACAACCACGACCTTCTTTAATTTCTTGGTCCATAGAACGTGATACGAAGTCACGTGGCGCCAAGTCTTTTAAAGTTGGTGCATAGCGTTCCATGAACGGCTCACCTGCATCGTTACGAAGGATTGCACCTTCACCACGACAACCTTCGGTTAACAATACACCTGCGCCAGCAACACCCGTTGGGTGGAACTGCCAGAATTCCATATCTTGCAATGGAATACCTGCACGCGCAGCCATACCAAGGCCGTCACCAGTGTTGATATAAGCATTGGTTGATGCACGGTAAACACGACCCGCACCGCCTGTAGCAAACAATGTCGCTTTGGCTTGGAATACTGCAATTTTACCCGTTTCTTGGTCAATTGCTGTTACACCAAGAACATCACCTGCTTCGTTACGAATCAGGTCAAGCGCGATCCACTCAACAAAGAATTGCGTACCCATTTTCACGTTGCTTTGATAAAGCGTGTGAAGAAGTGCATGACCTGTACGGTCAGCAGCAGCACATGCACGTGGAACTGCTTTTTCACCGTAGTTTGCAGAGTGACCACCGAATGGACGTTGGTAAATCGTACCGTCTGCGTTACGGTCAAATGGCATACCTAAGTGCTCTAACTCATAAACCACTTGTGGCGCTTCACGCGTCATAAATTCGATCGCGTCTTGGTCGCCTAACCAGTCAGAACCTTTAACAGTGTCGTAGAAGTGGTAGTGCCAGTTATCTTCTTGCATATTACCAAGAGATGCACCAATACCACCCTGCGCTGCAACTGTGTGCGAACGAGTTGGGAATACTTTAGTTAAAACAGCAACTTTCAAACCAGCTTGAGCAAGTTGGTAAGACGCGCGCATACCTGAACCACCACCACCAACGATGACAGCATCGAAAGTTTCGTGTGGAATATTTGTGTAATCTTCTTTAGGGGTTATAGCGCCCATGATCTATTCCTATCAATTCGCCCAAAAAATCTGGATTGCCCAGATCGCATATGCAAATACAGCAATAATTACTGCTGAAGTCAGTACAAGGCGTAAACCTGAAGCTGAAGGACCCATTTGACGAGTAGTCACATAGTCAGTGAATACCTGCCACATACCAATCCAAGCATGTGCAACAAGAGATAAGACGGCCAATAAAGATAAAATCTTTATTGGCGCTGTCATCATAAAGCCGTACCACTGTTCATAGCTAAAACCGCCATTGCATAGGATCCAACCTAAAACAACAACTGTATAAACTGCTAATACGACAGCACTTACACGTTGGATAAACCAATCGCGAGAACCTGAACCCGTTAAACCAGTAGCACTTTTCATTAGATAACAATCCATACAAATGCCGCAACGATACCGATTGCAGACAAGATCAATGAAATAGTAGCTGCGATACGACCACTTTGCAGTTCTTCAGCAATACCGATATCTGCAAGTAAGTGCTTAACACCCGCAATAAAGTGGAAAATTAAGCCGGCTACAAATACCCATACGACAAAACGCACAATGAAGCTATTAAAAATAGCCTGAACTTGAGCAAATCCTTCAGGCGAAGACAATGACTTGTCTAAGATCCATAGAAGTACCGGTACGAGTAAAAATACGATGACACCTGATAGACGGTGTAAGATTGATGCAATAGCCACAGGGGATTTTAAGTTTACTTCTAAAACTTGACCCATGGACAAATTGACAGGTCTGTTGCTTTTCACAGCGGGCATCCTGTAAGTAAAAACTCCATCCGGAGTTTGTTGGAATTAATTCGAAGGAAAGCTGGCATTGTTCAGCAGCTACTTTAAAACTCTAAATTAAATAGCGTTTGAACTTAAAACGACACTGAATTATAAGACGTGAACTATCAAAATACAAACAATGCCCTTGGCCTTTTTGCATAAAAATTCTTTAAATAAGAATCATTAACACATAGATAAATACCTTGCGCTACAATACTTTAGCTTTAAATCTCAGCTATATAGTTGGTTTTTATAAAATAAACACCAAATTCAAGCGCTAAAATTTATACAAAAACGGGCAAATTCGACTTTAGACTAATGATGCACAAAAAAGTCTTGTTTTAAAAACTGGCTAATTTCACTGCTTTATTTTAATTATTTTTTATTTATATATAAAATGTTCATTATTTTATTTTAATATAGTGGCATAAATATGCATGATGTTGGTGCAACAGATTAATCCCCTACAAGATTGAAATATCTCGTAATAAATTTTAATTAAAACAATTTTTTCACATCCGTATAAATAAAAAAAGTGACTTATATATCGTTTTCGAAATACCAAATAAGCTATTTTTTATACAATTAAATCATTTTTTTTGAGTCACTTATTGTTTTTAACAATGACTACGAAAGCAGCATTTTCTTTTTAAAATGATGCGTAAGTTACGAGAATCATAATAAATGTAAATATATGACGACTTGAATTCTGTTTCTTTTCAAGCGCTTTTTTCAATATAAAACTGCTTACAATTGCGCCAGCAACATTTTTTATTTATGCACTTGCTCCTTGAATTAACTTATTATAGTGTGGCGGTGCTGTGATTTTATGCAAATTTTAATGGATTAAATCTTAACTATAACTTCGGAAGTCATCATTTTATCCATAAGTATAATTGACAAAATTTCAGCACTCTCTACTCTTAGAGCAAATTTTTAATCCGTCTGATTCGTGCATTAAAAGATGAGTATTTCGAGTCAGATAAATCATTCACCAGGACAGGAGATCTATTGAATGTCTGAAGCAACTGGCAAAAAAGCCGTTTTACAGCTTGATGGCAAAGAAATTGAATTACCAATTTACAGCGGCACATTGGGCCCAGATGTAATCGACGTTAAGGATGTATTGGCCGCAGGTCACTTCACTTTTGATCCTGGTTTTATGGCTACTGCTGCATGCGAGTCTAAAATCACTTTCATCGACGGTAACAAAGGTGTGCTTTTACACCGTGGCTACCCAATCGACCAGTTAGCAACTAAAGCTGACTACTTAGAAACTTGCTACTTACTTCTCAATGGCGAGCTTCCAACAGCTGAACAAAAAGAAGTATTTGATGCTAAAGTTCGTAACCACACTATGGTTCACGATCAAGTTAGCCGCTTCTTCAATGGTTTCCGTCGCGATGCTCACCCTATGGCGATCATGGTTGGTGTAGTTGGTGCGCTTTCTGCGTTCTATCACAACAACTTAGACATCGAAAATGTTGATCACCGTGAAATTACAGCGATCCGTTTAATTGCTAAAGTACCTACTTTGGCTGCGTGGAGCTACAAGTACACTGTTGGTCAACCATTTGTTTACCCACGTAACGACTTAAGCTACGCTGAAAACTTCTTGTACATGATGTTTGCTACTCCAGCAGACCGTGATTACAAAGTAGATCCTATCCTTGCTAAAGCAATGGACCGTATCTTCACGCTTCACGCTGACCACGAACAAAATGCTTCTACGTCTACAGTACGTTTAGCTGGTTCTACTGGCGCGAACCCATATGCATGTATCGCTGCGGGTATCTCAGCACTTTGGGGCCCTGCTCACGGCGGCGCGAACGAAGCTGTTCTTAAGATGCTTGATGAAATCGGCACTGTAGAGAACGTTGCTGACTTCATGGAAAAAGTGAAAACTAAAGAAGTTAAACTCATGGGCTTCGGTCACCGTGTGTACAAAAACTTCGATCCACGTGCGAAAGTAATGAAAGAAACTTGCGACGAAGTTCTTGGTGCGCTTGGCATCAACGATCCACAGCTTGCTCTTGCTATGGAACTTGAACGTATCGCGCTTTCTGATGAATACTTCATCAAACGTAACTTATACCCGAACGTAGACTTCTACTCAGGTATCATCCTTAAAGCGATTGGTATCCCGACAGAAATGTTTACAGTGATCTTCGCGCTTGCACGTACTGTTGGTTGGATCAGCCACTGGTTAGAAATGCACAGCGGTCCATACAAGATCGGTCGTCCTCGTCAGCTTTACACTGGCGAAGTTCAACGCGACATCAACCGTTAATTCGGTCTGCGTTGATAGACAAAAAACCACCCGTATGGGTGGTTTTTTTATATGTTGAACTCTAAACCTACCATTCATGAATGACACCCTTAAAGTATTAAAAGACCTGAACAGACTCAGGCTGTTTTTAATACTTAATGTGACTACTTTAAGCTTCAACAACATCGTAGTGTTTTAGCTCAAGCGTAGATAAACGTTGCTTTAACTCGGCCAATGACCACGGCCAAGCCGCGAAGTTACGCCCATTTTGATCTAAATAATAGCTTGAACAGCCGCCTCGGTTAAATACGGTGGTTTTTAAATGAGTTTGTACCTTGGCATTGTGATAACGCAGAACATCTCGTTTCACCACCATACGTTTAAAGCCTTGCTCCTTCATTTTTAGTAGACCATCTACAATGTACTGAATTTGTGCTTCAGCAATGCCAATAAAAGAGTCATAGACCAAGATATTTGGCCCCAATACCAAAAAGGCATTCGGCACATTTTCCAAACTTGTACCCAAGTACGCTTCTGGAGAACCGCCCTTCCAAAGGTCGGCCAGTCGCTCACCTTGGGCATTCCATACGCGTTGCCCAATTGGAGGATGTGCCACTTCAAAACCAGTTCCCCAGATAATGACATCGAACTCAAATCGCTCACCATTTGCCGCAATGACACTCTGCCCATCAATCTCGACCAAACCTTGGGATAACAACGTGACATTGTCTTGTTGCAGTGCTGGATAATAATTGTTGGCAAATAAAAGTCGCTTACAGCCGATCGAAAAGTTAGGCGTTACGGCTTTACGTAAGGAGTCATCCTGTATTTGTAATTTTAATAATTGACGGCTTAAAAAATTAACTGGCTCAAGCAGTGACGGATGACGAAGCCCAAAGTTGATCCCATTTAAAATGCTGGAAACACTCTTCCTCCAGCCTTGCTGAATCATCGGGAATTTGGCCACCAGCGACTTTACTGTAGCATTGAGCTGCATATCCGCTTTGGGCAAAACCCACGGCGCAGTACGCTGAAATACGATCAACTCTTTCGCCAACGGCTGAATTTGTGGAATAAACTGAATGGCAGATGCACCTGTTCCAATCACTGCAACCCGCTTTCCCGTCAAGTCATAATCATGCTTCCAACGGGCTGAATGGAACATTTCTCCTTTAAATCCTTCTATCCCTTTAATGTTAGGTAAGGACGGTTCTGTAATCGGCCCTGTGCTAAAGATCACGGTTCGTGCTTGATATGCCCCTTGAGAAGTTTCGAGTTGCCAAATACCCGCCTCTTCATTCCACTTTGCACTGAGTAACTCATGCTGAAAACGAATTTTATCTTGCAGCTCAAACTGCTCAACCACCTGTTCCAAGTAACTTAAAATTTCAGGTTGTTTCGCAAATAAATGACTCCATTGATGACTAGGTGCAAAGGAAAATGAATACAATGCCGAAGGTACATCACAGCCACAGCCAGGGTAATTATTATCACGCCACGTACCACCGACCCTATCCGCTTTTTCTAAAACCAGATAGTCCTGATAGCCCACTTGTTTCATTTTATAAGCCGCAGCAATGCCCGAAATCCCTGCTCCCACAACAATGGTATCGTAAGTATGTACAGCTTTAGGACGAAGCACAGCCTTTTTACGGGTCTGCTTGGGTTGAGCTTCCACACTTTTTGGCGTCGTGGTTTGATCTTGCATTTGATCAGACGGCGCTTGCACATCTGCTTGCTCTATCTCTAATTGCGTTTCCATATTCATTTTTCTCTATTCTTATTTTGTGATTTGATTAAACAGTGGGTAACCCAAACCTAAAAGTTTGACGTATAAGCTTGGCGATGCACGCTTCATCCACCAGAACAATTTGGCATCAGGTTGTGGAATGGTATAAAGCTTGCCCGCATCTAAGCGATTTAATGTTTTTTTGACTACAGCATCACTGGTGGTAAACGCATGGTTCATCAGCAGTTTGTCAGCCAGTCCAGAATAGCGACTTGGCAAACGCCCATTCTTCATAATATTGGTCGGCACCAAGGTCGGGCACAGCACATTGACTGCAATGTTATAAGCATGAAGTTCTGAAGCTAGGGTTTCTGATAGTGCCAAAACACTAGACTTGGTCACGTTATACGCTGTCATCTCAGGGGCTACGGTATAGCCCGCTGCCGATGCCACATTGATAATGGCACCAAAACCTTGCTGTTTAAATTTGGGTACAAAGTAGTGGCAACCATGAATTACCCCCCACAGGTTGACATGCATACACCATTGCCAATCCTCCAGAGACACCTCATCAAACTTACCACCTAGCCCAACTCCGGCATTATTGATGACCAAGGTGACAGGATGTCCCAAAAGCTGTTCCGCTTGCTCCGCCAAAGCGTGTACAGATTCTTTTAATCCAACATCACAATGCACCGCATAGGCTGACGAAGATGTCATCGACTGAATCAAATCTACCGTCTCCTGTGCCGAGCTTAAATCAATATCTGCACAGATGACATCACCACCGCGTTTTGCCAGTTCCAATGCAAAGCTACGACCAATTCCACTACCTGCACCCGTTACAACTGCATAGGCCTTTTGACTTGGTTTATTTTTTTTACTCAACAGTCCCATGTCATAACCTCCTCTTTATGATTTAAGTGCTGGAGTAAATTCTTTGGTGAAATAGGGGGTTAATACTCCTGTTTCAGGATGTAGTAAACGCTCTTTGTAATAATCTAAAAATGCAGAAGTGTCATAATCATTCGGATGAAAGCTCGGACGTAAATAGTCAAAAATATGCATCCAACTACTGCCATAAACACCACGTTTCAGCCCAAACAAGAGACTGAAACTCCGCGGCACATCCTTCCAATAGCTGAGACTCACCAAATTAGACGGTTTGCGATAAAACGGAACAAAAACTGACGCCACAGAGATCAGCAGTAAAATAGTGATAAGGGCTGGGAAAAAACCCGCAATACGTAAGGCATAGTTATTGGAAAGTGATTGAAACACATCATACGCAATGTCTTTGTGCTCAGATTCCTCTAGCATGTGCCACATCCAAATCGCCCGTTGCTTTTCGTCTTGAGAATCGAAAAAAATCTCTTCATGGTTCATCATGTATTCAGACAGCACTGCGGTAAAATGTTCAATGCCTGCCATTAAAGACAATTTCATCGGCTGTGGTAAACGGTTAAAACCGTAGTCAAAAACGATTTCGGCTAAATAACGAAAAATGCCAACGGGTAAATCAACCTGTTTAAAAGTATCGTTCAATTCTTCATGTAGCTTTGAATGCAGTGCCTCCTGTCCAATTAAAGACGTCACACGTTGTTTTAATACAGGGTCTGTGAGGAAATCGCGGTGATAACGGGCGGTATCAATCACCAAGTCTTCACCATAGGTCAGAAAGATCGAGAGAGATGCAAAGTAAGCACTGGCTAGCTCCGCATTTAAGTAAAATTTGGGATCAATTTTCTCAGCTTCAAAGTCAAATTTCCTATGCCGAATTGGAATAATCGCAGACTGTTTTTCAGCATCGAATACGGGTCCTGCAAAAATTTGGCTGGCTTTGCCTTTCAATGGAAGAGCGATACGCATAGGACATTCCTTCTTATTTTTAGCTCATTTTTTAGGCTCAATCTCACGATTTTTACCTGTGCTTTGCATTCAAAATAAGAGTCCGCTTCCCCTATGCCACTGGCATTTTTCTTCAAATGATTTGCAATTTATGACTTTAAAATCTGTTGTCTAACAATCACTCCACAGATTTATCTATCGGGGTCAGAACGAGGCTTTGTGTGCCACAAAGGGAATACACTGTTCATAGGCTGAGCATTCTTCGCCATAGTGTTTTTTGAGAAAATAGTCTTGCACCATTTGCGCCTGCTGTTCAATGCCATAGCTTAAAAACTGCTTGCCTTGTTTTAATGCATAACGATATTGACGGTTAAAAAGTGCCTTACGGACTACAGCGAGTCCCTGCTGAATTTGCCAAACATGCGTTAATTCATGAATCAACCAAGCTTGTTGATGAATCGGTTGGTCGGCAAAGTTTTCGCACCAGTCTTTGATATTAAAATAGACATGTCCATTGGGGCTAATCGCATAATGAGGCAGCACTGCCCGATGCGCGATAATTCGAACCGAATCCATGTTCAGACTGTTCCCAAAAATACTGCTGGCAAACTTTTTCTCCCCTTCAGTCAAGGGCCTGTTTTTAAGTTCAAACTTTTGCTGTATTTTTTGTAAAAGCGGTTGAAACCACACAATCACACTCCATAAAGACATTAGAACAATTTGTTCTTTTTAAGGACATTTACGGATTTTTTTTAGAATATCCCTTAAAAAAAATCGCATTTCGTATATAGTATTCGCACTTATTATTGATTAATACTTCTATTTGTTTATCGTCACTTACACCACGTAGAACTTATAGCTATAACAAACTCAATCGTCGTGTATATCCCTATAGGTATAGGATTTAGTTGGAAATGAAAAGTTTTAAAATTGCACTTGCACAGTTCTCTCCGCACATTGGCAACCTTGAAGCAAATGCCCAAAAAATGTTGGAGCAGGCCAATGAAGCAAAAAAACAAAATGCTGATTTAATTATTTTTCCAGAACTTTCGAGCATTGGTTACCCAGCAGAAGATTTACTTCTACGTCCAAGCCTAACCAAACGCACGCAACAAGTTTTTGAACAACTTAAAACAGTAAAAGACATTGTGATGGTCTTTGGTTTTGTCAACCAAACCGAAGATGGTCAACGCTACAACGCCGCTGCGGTCATGAAAGATGGACAAGTTTTGGGTGTGTATAACAAACAAAACTTGCCAAACTATAGCGTATTTGATGAAAAGCGCTACTTCACCGAAGGGCATCAACACCTTGTTTTTGAATATCTGGGTCATAAGTTTGGTGTGTTGATTTGTGAAGATGTTTGGTCACTTTCAACCGTACAACAACTGGCACAGCTCAATGTAGAAACGGCTTTGGTCTTAAATGCTTCACCATATGAAGTCGGTAAGCCGCAGCACCGTGTTGAAACCATGTCTGCACTGGCGAAACAAATGAACCTCAACTTGGTCTATGCTAACCAAGTCGGCGGTCAAGACGACCTGATCTTTGATGGTACAAGCTTCGTGATTGCCAAAAATGGCTCGGTTGTACTTCAAGCAGAAAGCTTTAAAGAGTCTCTGTATTTCGCTGAATACGAAGCAGAACAACAAGCTTTTAAGGCCAATGCGCTGCCGCCTGCTTTAGACACTATGGCAGAGATTTATCAAAGCTTAGTGATGGCGACTCGTGACTATGTACAGCGCTCAGGTTTCCCCGGAGTGATTTTGGGTTTATCAGGCGGGATCGACTCAGCTCTAACTCTTGCAATTGCAGCCGATGCGATTGGCGCCGACAAAGTCCAAGCCGTAATGATGCCATATACCTATACCGCTCAAATCAGTGTAGAAGATGCTGCTGAACAAGCGAAGAGTATGGGGGTGACTTTTGGGATTGCTGAAATCAACCCGATTGTAAACAGCTTTATGCAAACGCTTTATCCGTTCTTTGGCAACAGCCCTGCGGATGCAACTGAAGAAAACTTACAAGCGCGTGCCCGCGGTACACTGCTGATGGGTTTATCCAACAAATTTGGTAATTTGGTCCTGTCTACAGGCAACAAATCAGAATTGGCGGTGGGCTATTGCACGCTCTATGGTGACATGGTCGGTGGTTTTGCGGTACTGAAAGATGTGTATAAAACCATTGTGTTTGAACTTGCGAAATACCGTAACAGCATTTCAGACAAGCCTGTGATTCCTGAGCGTGTGATTACTCGCCCACCTTCAGCAGAGCTACGTCCAGATCAAAAAGACCAAGACTCTTTACCGCCATATGATGTACTGGATGCCATTTTGTATGCCTATATCGAAGAAGATATGAGCCAAGATGACATCATTGGCAAAGGCTTTGATGCTGAAGTGGTTGCAAAAGTAATTCGTTTGGTTGATTTCAATGAATACAAACGTCGCCAAGGTGCAATTGGTCCGCGTATCAGCTCACGTGCATTTAGCCGTGAACGTCGCTACCCAATCATGAATGGCTGGAAAGCTGGCATATAAGCTGCTGTTCCAATAAAAAAGCCCAAACAGATGTTTGGGCTTTTTTATATCGACATATTCAAATCTATTTTTTACGCACAAAAAAAGAGACCAAGCTGAGAGCTTGGTCTTTTAAAATGGTGGCTATGACGAGACTTGAACTTGTGACCCCCGCATTATGAGTGCGGTGCTCTAACCAACTGAGCTACATAGCCGTAAACTGTGGGGGCATTATCTATACATATTAAACACCCGTCAAGCCCTACCCTATCCCAATGATCAGCATTTAAACAATTGATAATTAAATGTTTAAAATTAATACATATTTAGTAAAAAAACATCGGGCACAATAGCTAAATATATAAAGGAAACTATCCTTAAGCAGATCAAATCCTTGCTTATTACTACACTCTTAACAGCACTAAGTGCATGCCAGCTCGTGAGTCCAGCCTTGGTCAATTATAATCACGCTTACATGGATGTTGCCAAATGAATCATCAATCAACACTTATAGAACATGTAACAAAAAAACGATACATGGCATAGCTCAGCAAGACCTGACAACGCTTATATCATGTTCAAAAAGATCACCATATAAGCAACTTGAAATTGCAATGCTAAATGCTATGCGCAACTAAACTGAACAAAGAATAAAATTACAGGCTAAAAAAATAAATTTTTGCAGAACAATGTACTGCCTATATGCAGACCAAAAAAACAGCGGCCAAGGATTAAAATTGCAGAAGTATCAACTTAATATAAATAAAAAGAATCTCTTCGAATTATTGATTTCATCTCTACAATTCTGTAAAACAGCTCACTATTTAATAAAGTGATTAAAACTTTTTAATTACTGATTACTTTTAACATCAAAACCAATAATTTTATAACAGCATGAGTCATTATTTTGGATAATACAATTGAAAATGATGTATCACCTGATACACAACCTTATATTGCAGGCTTTTGGCGTAGAAGCTTCGCATTTATCATTGATGCTTTGCTCATCGGTGCTTTCTGTAACATTATCTCTAGCCTATTAGGTAAATTTCCTTATGAATACCCTATACTCATAACATTAATTGGTTATCTTTTCGTTGTTCTATATTTTACTTATTGCAATAGCGTTAACAATAATGGACAAACAATCGGCAAAATTCTTCAATCCATTAAAGTCGTCAAACTAGATCAGCAGTATCTCAGCCTATCCGCCTCATTTCTACGATCGGCAATTTTATATGCCCCTTTCTGCTTAATGTCTTTTACGCTACTTTTTCACCCAGTATTGAATAGCATCTTTACGATACTCTTAGGTAGCTTACTGATTTCTATACTTTATTTATATATTTTTAACCGAAAAAATCGCCGCTCTATTCACGACTATCTAGCACACACAATTGTCATAAAAAATGGGGTTGAACCTAAGACTATTTCTACAACATGGAATGTACATTTTTACATCGCGACTATTTTAGTTTTCATTTTTTCAGGGTTACAAGTTTGGAACAGTATTACAAATGACCAAGACTATATTCCTATTTCTTTACAAAATCTAAAATTTAAGGAATTAAGCCAATTTGATTATGGTTATCTCATCCTTCCTAAAAATGAGGAAGGTATAAATCCAACTCAACATTATTATTTAGCCACGATTACCGATCCTAATTTACTCAATAATCCAAGTTATGCTGAAGAATTTGCACAATATATTTTCAAATTAGAACCACGTCACCGTGCAAAATATCTAGAAAATTATGTTCAACTCACCGCTCGCTATCAATTTGGGTTAATTTCAAAAAAACGTTCTTCCACCTATTTAATTGAAACAGATGATCAGCAGAAAATTACTGCTCAGGAAGTTTCTTCACAACAACAAACGCAAATTGGAGGTGGGTATTAAGCCCAAAATAAGGACAAAAAAAGACCACGTTTTGGAACGTGGTCTATAAAAATGGTGGCTATGACGAGACTTGAACTTGTGACCCCCGCATTATGAGTGCGGTGCTCTAACCAACTGAGCTACATAGCCGTAAACTGTGCGCGCATTATGTGGTTTTCTCACCAGTACGTCAAGTACCTTGCGCGCTTAATTGATCAAAATTTGTTGAAGTGAGCCGATAAGCCGGGTTCTGTCGAGAACGATCATTCCTCTAGGCGTACAATCACTCATACGCTCAAGCGACCTACCCGGATCCAGCATGGGCCATGCCTAAAGGATCCCTATTTGGTCTTGCTTCCGGTGGGGTTTACCATGCCATGAACTGTTACCAGCCATGCGGTGCGCTCTTACCGCACCCTTTCACCCTTACCTCCGATTTCGATTGCTCGAAACCATAATGAAGGCGGTCTACTCTCTGCTGCACTTTCCGTCGGCTCACGCCGCCCAGGCGTTACCTGGCACCTTGCCCTATGAAGCCCGGACTTTCCTCCCCTGCTTCAATCACGGAGATCTCCACAGCAGCGATCGTCTGGCTCACTTCGAGGCGCATAGTATCAAATCTTAGACTTAATTGCTTGCGCTTTTTTGAGCAATCAGCTTTTTATATTTATCCATGAGCTCATCCTCAGTTTCCGCATGATTGGGATCAAGCGGAATACAGTCCACTGGACAAAACAATTGACACTGGGGTTTATCATAATGTCCGATACACTCTGTGCATAAGTTTGGATTGATTTCATAAATCAATTCCCCCATGAAAATGGCTTCATTGGGACACACAGGTTCACAAACATCACAATTGATGCATTCATCGGTTATATATAAAGACACGCTACCAACCTTGTTGATGTTTACGTTCAAAAGCAGCGACTACAGCTTGCGGTACAAACTTGGTCACATCACCTTTTAAACGTGCTATTTCACGAATCAACGTCGATGAAATAAATGAATACTGTTCTGACGGCGTTAAAAATACCGCCTCAAAGTGTGAATCAAGTTGACGGTTCATGTTGGCTAACTGGAACTCGTACTCAAAGTCAGACACTGCACGCAATCCTCGCAGTACAGCTGTTGCTTTTTGTTCACGGAAGAAATTCACCAACAAACCATCAAAACCTACAAACTCAACATTATCAAGATGGCTTAATGATGCTTTGGCCAAGCTCACACGCTCTTCTAAACTAAAGAGAGGGTTTTTATGATGGCCAATGGCAATGGCCACCACCACTTCATCAAACATACGTGATGCACGTGTGACCAAATCAATATGACCATTGGTAATTGGATCAAAAGTCCCCGGGTAAATGACGCGAGTTTTAGACATCCATTTTTACTCTGTTGATTTTGTAGAGCCATATTTTAGCAAAAACTTGTTTTATAGGTGAAGAAACTCCATAAATTTGAAAAAACTTCACCTTAACCCTGCTTTAAGGCACAATAGGTACATTGTTGGAAGTAATTGATTATGGCGAAAGCAACTGTAGTTAAAAAAAATACCAGCGGGACGATTGCACAGAATAAACGTGCACGTCACGACTATTTTATTGAAGAAAAATTTGAAGCTGGCCTGTCACTGCAAGGCTGGGAAGTGAAATCATTACGTGCAGGTCGTATGACGCTGTCTGAGAGTTATATCACCTTTAAAAATGGTGAAGCTTTCCTGTTCGGTGCTCAAATTCAGCCTTTACTCAGTGCATCTACGCACATTGTTCCTGAAGCGACTCGTACCCGTAAGTTACTGTTGAACCGTCGTGAACTGGATAAGTTACTCGGCGCAGTGAATCAAAAAGGTTATTCGTGTGTTCCACTTGTTGCTTATTGGAAAGGACCACGTGCGAAATTAGAAATCGCTTTAGTGAAAGGCAAACAGCTACATGACAAACGTGCCACGGAAAAAGACCGTGACTGGCAACGTGATAAAGCCCGTATTATGCATAAATAATAAAAAACCTCCCATGTGGAGGTTTTTTATTATCAGAACTGTTAATAGTCAGCTTTTAGCTCGACCAAATATTTTCCGAACTTTCGAGCAGTTTCCAAGTCACCTTCGGGTGGGGTTATTTCAATACTGGCGTTGTCTGACTGAGTCATCAAACCTAAAAAGCTCGACATCCGATTAATATCGTGTTGGCTACGTCCCGTCGGCATAAACGGTAAACCAGCCCACAACATACCATGCTGCATAGCAAATAAATTAATCTGTTGTAATACCGCCAGTTTATCGCCACTTAAGCCCCCACCATTGGTAAAGCCTGCAGCCAGTTTTCCTTGCCAAGCCCGTGCTAACCAACGCTTAGAGGAATCTTCCATAAACTGCTTAAGCGCTGCTGTAAGACTGCCCATATACGTTGGGCAACCCATCACAATAATATCGGCCTGATCTAAGAAGTCCCACTGCACTGCAGCAACAGAAATTAAATGCACATCAGCACCCGCCTGCTCTGCACCTTGTGCAATATACTGAGCGACTTTCGCCGTATGACCATAGGCGCTATGATAAACCACACACACATGAACAGGTGCAGCAGAAACAAGATCAGGTACAGACATGGAGACTTTTAAGACCAAAGAATTGAGTTAAGTTTAACACTTCCAATCACTGAGGGGGAGTAAGTACAAGGATTAAAACAGCCAAGCACTTGATCAGAAACCCAAACTATTGCATAAACACAAAGGTCGCCATACGCCCAGTTTTGGCATGGCGTCGATAAGAAAAGTACTCATTCGACTGGCTAAAGGAACACTGATCACCGCCAAAAACCACTTCAACCCCGTGCTGTTTTAGAATGAATTTTGCGATCGCATATAAGTCAGCATAATACTTTCCAGCTTGCGCACCTGTTTGAAAAGCGGACTCAAGCTCAGCATACTTTGAACAAAAGGCTTCTTTTACTTCCGCCCCAATTTCAAAACAAGGTTGGCTAATAGCTGCGCCCAACCAAGCCCATGTCGGCTGAGTGTTCATACTGGCAATGGTATTTTCAATAATGCCATGCGCCAGCCCGCGCCAACCTGCATGCAAATTGGCTACTTCAGTTCCATCCGCATTGCCTAAAACCACGGGCAAACAATCGGCTGTCATCATCATCAGGGCATGCTTCGGGCGCTGTGTCACCAAACCATCCCCTTCTTGAGCATCAAAGTCAATTTGCTCATTCACTACACGGCAAATGGTGCTATGGGTTTGCGTCATCCACGTGATTTTATCGACCCCATAGCCTGCAAACTCTTCGAGCAAGATCATGCGATGCTGTTGCACACGTGCAGCATCATCCTGTACATGCAAAGCCAAATTAAAGCCTTGTAGTTCAGATTGAATGGTTTTTAAAGCACGATCATGATGCACACGGGTTTGCCCCACAAAAACACCTGCCGGAAGTCCTTGAACAAATTGCATATACTGTCCTTATGATGATTCAGCTATAACTTAGTAGGCTTTGTTTTCCGTACGTAGTACATCGACCAAGGTCGCCAAGTCTGCTGGCCACGGCGCTTTAAACAACATTTCTTCACCTGTACGTGGGTGTTTCAAACCTAGCTCTGCTGCATGCAAGGCTTGACGTCTAAAACTGCGCAAGGTCTCATCTAGAAGTTCTGTTGCGCCTGCGGGCACACGTACACGTGGCATATACACAGGATCGCCAACTAAACCAAAACCAATATAACTAAAATGCACACGAATCTGATGCGTACGTCCAGTTTCAAGACGAGCTTGAATACGGGTGAAATGTTGGAAGCGTTCTTTCACGTTGTAGTGTGTTACAGCGTCTTTACCACCTGGTAATACCGCCATTTTGACACGATCTACAGGGTGACGTTTAATCGGTTCATCCACCGTGCCACCAGCAATCACATTGCCATACACAATCAGGTCATAAACACGGTAAACCGTTTTTTTCGCCAATTGCTTGCTGAGTGAAAATTGCGCTTCTAAATTTTTCGCAACGACCAATAAGCCTGACGTATCTTTATCAATACGATGCACCAAACCCGCACGAGTCAGTTCTGCCGATTTTGGATAGTGATGCAATAATGCATTTACCAACGTACCCGATGAATTGCCTGCACCTGGGTGAACCACCATCCCAACAGGTTTATTAACGACAATAATATCGTCATCTTCATAGACGATATCCAACGGAATATCTTCAGGCAGACTACGAGTTTGGGCTTCTAACTCAACTTCAAGGGTTAACAGTTCAAATCCTTCGCATTTATATTTCGGTTTGACACTGTTACCATTTACCAACAAATGGCCTTCTTTTAGCCACTGTTTGAGTTTTTCACGCGAAAAGTCGCTCCAAATTGTTGCTGCGACTTGGTCTATACGCTGTCCGAGATAAGTTTCATCCAATTGAAATTGCAACGATAAACGTGTTGCAGTAGAGCTTGAAGTATGGTTATCTGCATCCTCAGAATCTTCAAGTAAATTGAAATCGGTTTCAGGGAAATTTGGATCGGAAGATTGTGCTTGAGCCATTTGATCATTCAAATAAAAGTGATTTAATAGCGCAATTGTAGCTCATTGCCCGTATTAACAGAGGAATTTTTATGTCGCTACCACATTATAAAATGACAATGCTTGCTCTAACGATTGGCATTGCATCTGCAATGGTAGGCTGTAGCAGCAATCCCAAGAAAGAAGTGGTAGATACCGGTCCACAATCGAGTGAACAGGTTTATATTCAAAAAGCAGAAAAAGCACTGCAAAGTGGTCAATATACCGACGCTGCAAAACACTTAGAAGCATTAGATACCTATTACCCTACAGGTGAATATGCACAACAAGCTCAACTTGAGCTGCTCTATGTGAAATTTCAGCAGAAAGATTATGAAGGTGCGATTGCACTGGCTGATCGTTTCATTCGTTTGAACCCTCAGCATCCAAATGTGGACTATGCCTACTATGTACGTGGCGTAGCCAATATGGAACAAAACTATGATGGTTTGATTCGTTATACTTCTTTAAAGCAAGCACATCGCGATGTGAGCTATCTTAAAGTGGCATATCAAAACTTCGTAGACTTTATTCGTCGTTACCCTTCAAGCACTTATGCTGTAGATGCCGCACAACGCATGAAGTTTATCAGCAATGAGTTGGCTGAAAGCGAAATGAATGCAGCACGTTTTAATATCAAACGTAAAGCATGGGTCGCAGCACTAGAGCGTGCGCAATGGGTGATTGAACATTATCCACAAAGCCCTCAAGTGCCTGAAGCTTTAGCAACTGTTGCTTATTCGTATAACCAATTGGGCGACAAGCAAACTGCGCAACAATATACCGATGTCTTGAAACTAAATTATCCAAATTTAGTGAAATCGAATGGTGAAGTGAACTTACGTGCTGCCCGTAAAGAAGCAAGTTGGGTCAACCGTGCGACTTTAGGTGTGTTTGGTCGTGAAGAACAAAACAGTTCTGAAGAAAAAATCGAACAGCCGAAACAAACAACAGAGCGCAGCTTTACCAACCGTATCAGTTTCGGTTTACTCGATCGCCCTGATACACAGCAAAACATCAATACTGAAACCGAATAATTCCTCTGAAATATTCGCTATTTTAGAAAGGGCAAGTTATCATACTTGCCCTTTTGTTTTGTGCGATTTCCGCTTGATCAAAACGCCTAAACGGTATACAAAACAATCTAGATCCGATGGGTTTTTGCATTTTAAAACTTACATCTCTGCTTATTTTCACGGTTTTCAAAACATCAGCGACTGACGATTCGACATGGCTATTCCTCAACACACCATTGACCAAATTTTAGATCGGACCGACATTGTCGACCTGATTGGTCAACGTGTGAAACTTAAAAAGTCAGGTCGCACCTATTCAGGCTGTTGTCCGTTCCATCAAGAAAAATCACCATCTTTTCACGTGTATCGTGACAAACAATATTTTCACTGTTTTGGTTGTCAGGCCAATGGGAATGCCATTCGCTTTTTAATGGACATCGACAGTCGTAGCTTTATTGATGTGATGAAGGATTTGTCGAGTCAAACAGGCATCGAACTTCCAAAAGACAACCGTGACTCGAAAAAACTGGTGTATAAGCGCGAAGCTAAACCTGTCCAAAAACCACAGGTCGATGCCACTGAAGCCAAGAAAACTGAGCCAGCTCCAGCACAACCTGAGTTTCAGATTGAGCATGATCCTTTTGCTGAATTTCAGTCCATGGACTACCAAGAAGGTTACGCTGATTTTGATACTTTCGAGGGCTTCAACACTGCCCCCGTTCAAGAAGGCAACTTATACGACCTGTTAGAAAATATTGCGCAATACTATGAGCAACAACTACCGCATAGTCGCTCTGCTCAGCAGTACTTTAAACAGCGTGGTCTCAGCCGAGATACCATTGCATATTGGCGTTTAGGTTATGCACCTGAGGACTGGCAACACTTAGAAAAAGCCTTCCCGCAAGATATCGAAGGCTTAAAGCTACTCGGACTGATTCGTACCAGTGACAATGGTCGTGACTTTGACTTGTTACGGGATCGCGTCATATTTCCGATTCGTGATGCCAAAGGTCGTGTCGTGGGCTTCGGTGGTCGTGCTCTAAATGACGAAATTAAGCCCAAATACATCAACTCACCAGACTCTGAAGTATTTCATAAAAACCAATTACTTTATGGTTTATATGAAGGCCGTAAACAAAAAGCCCAAGACTGGCTGATGGTCGAAGGCTATATGGATGTGATTGCGCTACAGCAGTATGGGATTGCAGGTGCTGTGGCGACCTTAGGAACTGCCAGTAACACCGAACACTTAAATATTCTGTTTAAACAAAACAACCGTATTACCATTGCCTTCGATGGTGACGTAGCTGGACAAAAAGCGGCTCGCCGTACTTTAGAAATTGCATTACCGTTGCTCAATGATGGTCGCGAGCTGAAGTTTTTTGTTTTACCAAATGATCATGACCCTGACTCACTGATTCGTCGCGAAGGTATTGAAAACTTTAATAAACTGCTCCAACAGGCTCCACTGCTGTCAGACTTTGTTTTTGCACATCTGACGCAGAACCATGACATTAGTAGCCCTGAAGGTAAAAGTCAGGTCATGAGTGAGTTACGTCAACTGACGGACTTATTGCCCAAAACAGGCTCTTTCCGTTATTTGCTAAATCAATCCTTCAAAGAAAAACTCGGTTTTGGTCGTCGCTGGACACCTCAAGTCAGCAACGATGCCTCGTTGTCTTTTAATATTCGTACCAAAGACGAAGACTTCGCGCTCGCTGTTCTGATCCATCATCCGTTTTTGTATATTCACTTTGAAACTCTACGCGCCTATTTACCTGAAGATGAACTTTTAGCGCATGTGCTACAAGTCTTAGATGGCATCTTTGATGATTTACCTGATGACCAAGAACTGGCAACCTATTATGTTTTGGGTGCATGTAGCCGTTATGCCAACGCAATAGCCGATATTATGCAGCGCACCAATATTGAAGTTCTGACAAAAACACCTGAAATGGCCGACAAACTGGCCAGTGAATATGCTCTCTCGCTTGAAGAAAAATATTTGCGCCAAAAACTAAAAGCGCCTTTAAGCCTGCTTGAATCACGTAATTTACGTCAAAAGCTGAATGAACTGACCAAAAAAATAGGCTTAAGACTGATTACTTAAACCTATTACATTTTTTGTATTTGGATTTACTTTTTAGTTTTACGACGTTTGTCAAAAGTATCATTTAAACATGTTTGCATTTGTTCAAAATGACTCGGATCTTCTGATTTGGCTGCTTCACGCAGCATAATCGAGGTCGGATGTAGCAACTTCTGCGTCAAACGATATGCAAACTCTTGCATCACCCGTTCCGCCTGTTCTCCTTTCGCAATCCGTGCCAGCGCTAGATCTAATTCTTCTTGTCTTAACTGTTCACCTTGCTGACGGTAAGCATGAATGGTTTCACCTGCGAGATTAACCTTCTGCTGGGTCACCAACTCCGTTGCTAATTGGTTGACCATCACCTCTGCTTCAACCGCCGCCTGACGACGTTGAGCAAGGTTTTCATCAATCACCGACTGCAAATCATCTACGCCATATAAATAGACGCCATCCAAACTTTCCACTTTCGGATCGATATCACGCGGAACAGCCAAATCCACCATCAACATTTGTTGATAACGACGCTTTTTTAAAGCAGCTTTGACATCTGGATAATGAATCACTTGATGTAAACTACCGGTACAACTGGAAATGACATCTGCACGCGCTAAGTTATTGGCCAACTGATCAAATTCAATGATTTCAACATCTACACGATGAGCTATTTCTTGAGCCAAAGTTTCAGCCCGTTCACGTGTACGGTTACAAATGAGGATTTTTGCGACTCCCATTTCAGCCAAATGCTTCGCCACTAAGCTATTCATTTCGCCCGCAGCCACCACCATGACCGTCAACTTTTCAGGCTTACTAAACACTTGTAATGCCAGCTGAGCCACCGCGTAGCCCATCGATACAGCATGACTACCCACAGCCGTTTCAGAGCGGACGCGTTTCGCCGCATAGAAGGCATATTCAAAAATTCGGTTTAAATGAGGAGAAACAGTATGAGCAGTCTTCGCTAGAGATAGTGCAGATTTAACCTGCCCCAAAATTTGCGGTTCACCAAGCATGAGTGAATCTAAACCGCTTGCAACACGCATCAAGTGAGTCACAGCCTGCGCATTTTCATAACGGTATACATGATTCAACAATTGTTTAACATCTATGCCATTTGCTTGGGCGAGCCAGTTCAATACCATATCTGAGTTTTCAGACATAGCATACACTTCTGTTCTGTTACACGTAGACACCACCACCATTTCATTTAAGTCATGGTTTTGGCCTTGTTGCTCAAGCAGTTGCGTTAACTTTTCAGGGTTAAATGCAATTTGTTCACGCAACTCTACGGAGGCGGTTTGATGGTTGACACCCAATGCAAAGAAAGACATATCAGATCATCATTTCGCTAAATTTATGCTATTGTGCAATAACGGTGTCATAAAAAGCATACTTGGATCAAGAAAAATTGCGTCAAACACATTGCCGACTGAGCGGCGCGAGAATTAAGCAATATTCTACCACATTCTTACTCGTCGGTAGCATGGCATCTAGTGCTCATCTTAGAGCAGCTGGAGAATTTTCGCTATCTAATTATGATGCAATTCAACAAAGTATGATTGCCGAATTTGCACTAGCCTACCAAGATAATGCAACGGCATTGCATAATTATACGGTCCTTGCGATTAAAAGTAATTCCACCACCATTAAACAACGCGCTTTAAATATTGCCCTTGAACAAAATGACTTACGTGCCGCACTCGACATTGCGACGCATTGGGTGGTGCAAGAACCCACTGACGTTCCTGCATTATTCTATCTATCCCACATTGCACTGAAAGCGCATGAATATGAGCTTGCTGCTGAAACATTAGACAAAATTCTCAATATCGACGCAAATGCCGATTTGGAACAAATTTTTGCAGGAATTGCCCCAGAAGAACCTGAAGATCAAGAAGTCTTAATTCAAACCCTGCGTTCAAGTAAAGAGCGCAACAACCCCTCTATTTTAGCTCTGATTGCAGGTTTAGAAGCGCAAAATGAGCAGCTTGAACAAGCCCTGACCACCATTAACAAAGCCCTAAAAAAGCGCGGAAAAGTCACAGGCTACATCCTGATGAAAGCCAACTTACTCAGCGCACTCGGTCAAGAGGAAGAAACCCGTAATTGGTATGCGAAATCGAGTCGTAAACACCGCGACAATGTCGATATCCGTTTAGCCGAAGCCAAATATCTGATTAAAATTAATGCGTCGAATGAGGCCTTAACCAAGCTTGAGAGCCTGATTAAAAAATGGCCTGACCAAGAAGAAGCCTTGTTTATTGCGGGATTAACCAGTATTGATTTAAAGAAGTACGAAAAAGCGGAAAAATATCTGGTTGAACTACGTAATTCGGCCGAATATCAAAATGAAGCTTATTACTATCTCGCGGTGAATGCTGAACGAAAACAGCATTTTGAAACAGCCAAAGCCTACTATCGTCTGGTCGATGGTAGCTTGTATACCGTATCGCGTCGTAGCCTCATCAGTATCTATACCCTGCAAAACAAACCCAATGATGCCTTGCGCTTTTTAACCCAAGAACGGGTGAACTATCCACAACATGCAAGCTTTTTGTATCAGGCGCAAGCCGATATTTTAAAGCGCATGAATAATAAAGCCGCAGCCATGCGACTGTTAGATGAGGCAATTAAAAACTTACCGGATGATCCTGAACTGATCTATTCTGAAGTGCTAATGTTGGATCCACATACGGATAAAGACAAACTTGAAAAGTTGCTAAACCAACTGTTAAGTATTGAGCCCAATAGCCCAACCTACCTCAATGCTTATGCATACACTTTAGCCTTGCAAAACAGACGCTTAGATGATGCACGTAGATTTGTTGAACATGCTTTAGAATATGCCCCTGAACAAGCCTCCATCTTAGATACCTTAGGCTTTATTTGTTACTTACAAAATGACTTTAGCACGTCAGCCGAAGTTTTAGAAAAAGCCTATCTCATCAGTGGTAGTGTCAATATTGGGGTACGTTATGCACGATCAGTCTATATGCTCGGTGATCTGCAAAAATTCTCCACTGTGTTACAACAACTCAAACAAAAACACCCAAATGATCCTCAATTGGATCAACTCAATACTTTATTGTTACCCCAACAACTGAAAAAGAGCTCATAGTTTTTATGCGTATTTTCTCAAATCTGAGCTTAAGCTTACTTGCTGCAAGTAGCTTGGCACTAACAGGCTGTCAACAATTTACCAAACCACAGCTTGATCCAAACACCATACAAACCGAATCTGATCAACACTTTAGCTTACAAGGTAAAATTGGGGTGCGTACGCCTGAACAGACAGGCAGTGCTTTTTTCACATGGGTACAACAGCAACAAGAGTTTGATATTGAGCTCAGTGGAATTTTAGGCGTTGGTAAGACGCAAATTACCGGTCGTCCAGGTGAAGTTAGCCTGAATAGTGCTAAAACTGGCCTCATCCAAGCTGAAACTCCTGAAGAACTTTTAAAAACAGCAACTGGTTGGCAGGCGCCCATCACCCATTTAGTCAATTGGGTTCAAGCCAAACCGGCAACAGTTCAAGCACAAATCCAACGTGACAGTGCCAAACGAGCGGTACAGATCATTGAAGATGGTTGGAGCGTTGAGCTGAGCTATAATGAGCAAGCCCATATGCCAAATCGGTTGATTTTAAAACAAGCACTTGAAAATGGTGCAGAAAACCGTATTACAATGGTCATTCAAAACCGCTAGTTGATCTCGTTATGATCCGTGTCCCTGCCCCATCAAAGCTGAATTTGTTTTTACACATTACAGGTCGTCGTGAAAACGGCTACCACGAACTGCAAAGTATTTTCCAGTTGATCGATCTGTGTGATTGGTTGGAATTTGAGCTTCGTAAAGATCAAGAGATTCATATTGAAGGCTTAAACAGTGTCGATTTGAGTCAAAATTTGATTTATAAAGCGACGCAGATACTTAAACCGTATGCACAAACAGCTACCGGTTTATCCATTCGTCTTGAAAAAAATATTCCGATGGGTGCAGGCTTAGGTGGTGGTTCATCGGATGCCGCGACGACATTAATCGTGGTCAATCAACTGTGGCAATGCGGGCTAAATACTGAGCAACTAGCAGACTTGGGTGTTCAGTTAGGCGCAGACGTTCCCATCTTTATCCATGGTCGCAATGCATGGGCTGAAGGCATAGGTGAGCACTTAACATTCATAGACTTAGATCAAAAACAATACATTATGTTAAAACCTGATTGTTTTATCAGCACTCAATTGCTTTTTTCACAAAAAACATTGACAAGAAACACGAAGAGCTCTAAATTTTGCGCCTATCAGTTAAAGCCATCTGATTTTGGAAATAATTTTGAGCCTTTGGCAAGAAGTTTATATCCAGAGGTAGATGAAGCGATGCAATATCTCGACCAGTTCGGTGTTGCAAAACTTACAGGTACAGGTGCTTGTGTTTTTGCTGAAGTAACGAGTGATATGAACATTGATGATGTTCTTGCAAATGCACCATGTAAAGCTTACTTGGTCAACAGCTTGAATGAATCACCAATAAGACATTTCAACGTTACCTGATAGGGGTATCGCCAAGTGGTAAGGCACCGGTTTTTGATATCGGCATCCGTTGGTTCGAATCCAGCTACCCCTGCCATTTTATTTCACCTGTAGATGACTGTACTAGGGGTATCGCCAAGTGGTAAGGCACCGGTTTTTGATATCGGCATCCGTTGGTTCGAATCCAGCTACCCCTGCCATTTTACAGTAATCAAATTTAGGGGTATCGCCAAGTGGTAAGGCACCGGTTTTTGATATCGGCATCCGTTGGTTCGAATCCAGCTACCCCTGCCATTTTCCAAAAAAGACAGAACAACACTTTGCTGTTCTACTGTTAATTTACCTTGACAGAAAGACGCAAAAATATTAAAGTTCTGCCGCATTAGGGGTATCGCCAAGTGGTAAGGCACCGGTTTTTGATATCGGCATCCGTTGGTTCGAATCCAGCTACCCCTGCCATCTAATTCCTAAATTGCCAACCGCCAAGGGTGCTTCATGCCCAATCTTGTCGTTTTTAGTGGATCTGCACATCCACAATTCGCCCAAAAAGTCGTAAGCCACTTGCACATCCCTTTAGGTGCTGCATCTATTGGTCAATTTTCTGACGGTGAAATTGCTGTCGAAATTACTGAAAATGTTCGTGGTAAAGACGTATTTATCGTACAACCTACTTGTGCCCCAACGAATGATAACCTAATGGAAATCCTCGTTATGGCTGATGCTTTGCGTCGTGCAAGTGCTGGTCGTATTACCGCAGTGATTCCTTATTTCGGTTATGCGCGTCAAGACCGTCGTCCTCGTTCATCACGTGTTCCAATTACTGCAAAAGTTGTCGCAGATATGCTGACAACTGTAGGAATTGACCGTGTGGTAATGATCGACCTTCACGCTGACCAAATCCAAGGTTTCTTCGATATCCCTGTAGACAACATCTACGGTACACCAGCGCTTTTAGCTGACCTTCGTCAACAGTCACATGATAACCTCATGGTGGTTTCTCCTGACGTTGGCGGTGTCGTTCGTGCACGTGCTGTTGCTAAGCAAATGGGCGATATTGACCTTGCTATCATCGACAAACGTCGTCAGAAGGCAAACGAATCACAAGTCATGCACTTGATTGGTGATGTTAAAGGCCGTGACTGCGTCATCGTAGATGACATGGTGGATACTGCAGGTACGTTATGTAAAGCTGCTGATGCATTGAAAACATTTGGTGCGCGCAAAGTGGTTGCTTATGCAACTCACCCTGTTTTATCAGGTAAAGCTATCGAAAACTTGAAAAACTCTGTGATTGATGAATTGGTTGTTACAGACACCATTCCTCTTTCTGAAGAAGCTCAAGCTCTTGGTAAGATTCGCCAAGTTTCAGTTGCGAGTATGGTTGCTGAAACAATTCGTCGTATTAACAACGAAGAATCTATTAGCGCAATGTTTGATTCTTATCTATAATATAGCGCTGAATTTTAAAAGCCCTGCCCAGTGCAGGGCTTTGTCTCACTAGGTCGGTCGCAGATCTAGTTTATTTAAAACTTAAATTAAGGATGTCTATCATGGCAAACTTCGTATTAAACGCTCAAGCGCGTGAAGCAGCTAACCAAGGGAAAGGTGCGAGCCGCCGCCTTCGTCACGCTGCTCAAGTTCCAGCTATCATCTACGGTGGTACTGCTGAACCTGTAGCTGTTACTTTAGAACTTCGTGAGCTTGTTAAAGCTTTAGAAAACAACGCTTTCTTCGAAGAAGTTGTTGAAATCAAAGTTGGCGACAAAGTTGAAAGCGTTAAAATCAAAGCGTTACAACGTCACCCAGCTAAAAACACGCCTATGCACGCTGACTTCGTTCGCGCATAAGTGTTATTGGTGTAATTAGTGTCAAATATTTCACTGATTGTTGGTTTGGGCAACCCAGGTTCTGAGTATGCCCAAACCCGCCATAATGCAGGCTTTTGGTTTGTTGAACGCCTTGCAGAACAATATGGCATTACGCTTAAAAAAGACCCAAAATTCAATGGAATGAGTGGGCGTGGTAATATCGAAGGTCAAGACGTCCGTCTGCTATTACCCACAACCTTTATGAACCTTGTTGGTAAAAGTGTTGTTCCCTTCGCAAAATTCTACAATATTGCTCCAGAAGCAATACTGATTGCTCACGATGAACTGGATATGAACCCTGGTGTCATTCGCCTAAAAACAGGTGGTGGTCATGGTGGTCATAATGGTTTACGTGACATAGTCCCTCATATCGGTCCAAACTTCCATCGCTTACGCATTGGTATTGGTCACCCCGGTTCAAAAGAACGTGTTTCAGGACATGTCTTAAGCAAAGCACCAAGCAATGAACAAAATTTAATGGATGACGCAATCCATCACGCATTGGCTCGCACTAAAATGCTAGTGAATGGTGAGATTCAGCCTGCCATGAATCAAATCAATGCTTACAAACCAAACTGATAAGTCAAAAAAATGTTGAACCATGCTGCTTGCCATACTGTCATTTTAAAGGCAAAATGCGCTTGCCTGATTGCTTATCCAGCAAGTTCAGATTGATTCAACCATAAGATAACGATCTTAGGTCCACTCAGGAGACGCTAGCCATGCTATCTCGTTTATTAAAAGCAAAAATCCACCGTTGTGTTGTTACTCAAGCTGAACTTCATTATGAAGGTTCATGTGCAATCGATGGTCTTTTATTGGATTTAGCCGGTATCCGCGAATATGAAGAAATTCACATGTGGAACGTGACTAATGGTAAGCGTTTCAGTACCTATGCAATTCGTGGTGAAGAAGGTTCTGGCATCATTTCAGTCAATGGTGGTGCAGCACATCAGGCCGATGTAGGCGATTTAATGATTATTGCGACATTTGGTGATTTTACAGAAGCTGAAGCAAATGCACATAAACCACGTTTAGTTTATGCAAATCCAGACAATACTGTAAGTCACATGGCAAACTGTATTCCGGTACAAGTGGCTTAAGCCCAATAGATTAAAAAATCCGCTGCGTGCGGATTTTTTTATGAGCAGAATAATGCAATTGGATCAATTCTGAGTAGCACGAAACCCGCTCAACCAATCTCGTTTGCTCTCGCAGCCTAAATCTTGTAGCTGATCACCTTTCAATGCCGTGAGTATCGCATTGCCCTGCTCATCGACTTTAAACTCAGCATATTCTGCCTGCTGATAACAATCCGCTAAACCTTCTGCAAACAAAAAACTTCTCGACGCAGGATAAAGCCCGCTATAGCGATTATTCGGGTTTTGTAAAATCAGTCGAGCTGTACGAACATTTTTCGGCAACTCAAAATAGCTATGTATCACGCGCCTCTGTGAATCGAGTTCAACATAAGTGAGCACCGAAGATTTGTTCTTAATCACTTCATCAAAATAATGACCTGAAAAAATCTGATCTTCTTGATTGCTGTTGGCTTGGCTGGTACTTTCTGGACTCAAATGCTGAGGCGCAAAATAAAGTTGATAATTCAGCGCGATATAATCCCCCTGAATAATCGAACGCGGGTCTACAGGTTGCAAACGCACATACATGGTTTGACTATTGTTTAAGTGCCATTCATTTTTAAAAATTAAGCCTAAAAATACCGCGATGCTGAGTAATGCCAAAGCAAGAGGAATCATTCTCTTCATATGTCGAACTCCTCTTTTTGCTTAAATAGCATCAAGCTCAATGTCAGCAAGAGCAACATCAGACCTGACAAGAACATGCTTAAACTTTTAATTAGAAAGGTCACGTCAAGGGAATAATATAAAAACCCTAAAATTAAAGCGAAAATTGCCAGCGCAAATCCATAGATCACTTTATCTTGTGTTTTTAATGCCCATGAAATGATGGCCAAACAAATAAAAATATCGAAATAACCATAAAAAATCAGCCCTACTGCAAAAGCAGTCAAAATAAAATGCGCAAATAAATGAAACTGCTTTTGAATATGTAAAAAGACAAAAAGTACAAACCATAAAATCGGTAAGCCAAAAGCCAATATAGGAATGTGCTCAATTTTCGCTAATTCATATTTTCCAAATAAAGTATAAAAGCCCATGGAAAATAGAATAATCCCAAGCGATGCAAGCAATATACTGCGTTGATATTCAATTGGCTGTATGAATTTTATAGCCAAAATTCCCAGATAAAAAACATAATTCCAAAGTGCTAAATAAACAAAATTTTCAACAATATTACGCCAACTGAGATGTGCATTAATATCCCAAATATACGCCACACCTGCTGCATATAAACCCAAAATTTGAATAAAGACAAAGAACCAATGTGTTCGCATGAAATAAACAAGTGCTAGCATCGCCAATTGTAACAATAGAATAGGAAGAATTTGATTCATTAAATCAACGGTGTGAAAAATCACCGCAATTTGTCCTGCAACCCAGAGACAATAAGCAAATTGTCTTAAAAACAAACTTTGTTTGGCTTTTAACAGATAAGCCGCCAAAGCCACAAAGACAACACCCATAAGCAAAGAGAAATTCCCCCAAAAGGTCAGCATCAACGTTGCAAAGACGCTGCCGGCAATCCAAGCCCCCACAGCAAGGGGAATAGCATTGAACCGACTATGCGGAATAAATTTAATCAACATGTAAGTGATGAAAGCAAACCACGCAAAAATAATCAGTGCGATAAAAAATAATTCAAAAATTTCATTATGACCAAACCACTCCGTCACCGCCTTCACAATGATCAAGGTAAAGCTAATGCCCAAGCCCACGGCTGAAAGTGCACTACACAACTGATCTTTATTTTGATAATAGTAAGCCAGTGAAATGCCCAACAAGATAAAAGACACGATGAAATAAAGAATGCTTTTATCCACATAAAGATACATCGCCATATGCCAAATCGAGAGAATGGCAAACCACAGCAAGAATAAGTAACGGAGTTTCGAATAATATTTATTGCAGAAATAGAATTGAATCAGTGCAAATGCATGAATACTGATTAAGAAAAGATCTGGATATTGATCTCCCCAAAAGGTTTGGATAAAAAATAGAAACAATGCCAATTGGCTGGTAATACATAGAAGGAAAAACACACCGATATTCGGACGATATAACCACGGTAAAAGCAGCACAGACCAAAGTAGAAATAACAAATAGCTGTCAGCACCGGTTTGATAAATTTGACCAATCACAGCCAGACTTAAACCAATCATCAAACCACAGATATTATGTAAACATTGCACTAGAAAATCATGTTTTGTCAACCACAAGCTGCAAACTGCGCTGAGGAATAATAACAACTGAGGAATAGCCAGCTGAATATTCTGTGGCAACATAAACCAATTAGCAGCAACCAAATACAACATACTGACCGCGATGAGGGTAAAACCAAAAACTTGAAGATGCTTTATGAAGGATTCAGCACTCCAAGGGTAATCATATTGTTGAATTTTGATCAATCCCAATTCCTCACTCTTATTTTTATCTTCATTATTTAAAAGTATTCAGCCTATAAAAGCTCTGCCGATTCAAATTATGCACTTTTTCTTGGGCATTCATTTTTGAAACTTTATCCCCATACTAAGTGAAATCATGCAAAGAGATTGTTGATCTTTAGCAAAGCTATAGCAAAAATTGTTCTATGTATAAAACTGATCATTCTAAAACGCCCCCTGTTTTTCTAAATATTTAGCACTATAATAGAGTTACATCGCTTCAGGGCGGGGTGTAATTCCCCACCGGTGGTAAGTTCAGTTGAATCTTTAAAACTGAATCAGCCCACGAGCCAGCCAAGCAGAAATCATCTATTTGGCTCGCAGATTTGGTTCAATTCCAAAGCCGACGGTATAGTCCGGATGAAAGAAGACGACGTGACCAATAGAATCTCAGGTACAAACCTGTGAGGATTTATTGCTACGCCAATTTTTCAAAGTCCTGAAATGTTCAACCGTACTTCAATTTTACGCGAGCGTTTCAATGTCTAGTTTGATTCAACCCGAAATTTTCTTTTCAGCCCTTTCTCCAGCTGAACAACGTATCCAACAAGCTTTAGAAGATATCCGCCAAGGTAAACCTGTTTTGGTGATGGATGACTTTGACCGTGAAAACGAAGCCGACCTCATTGTGGCTGCCGAAACTCTCACTGTCGAAACGATGGCACGCATGATTCGTGATGGTTCTGGCATTGTCTGTTTATGTCTGACCGATGAACTGGCCGATCACTTAGATCTTATGCCTATGGTGTCAGATAACTCAAGTCAGTTTAAAACTGCATTCACGGTGACCATTGAAGCTGCAACTGGCGTGACCACAGGTGTGTCTGCGCAAGATCGTACCACCACAGTCAAAGCAATTAAAGATGGGGCTGTTGCCAGCGACTTAAACCGCCCTGGTCATGTATTCCCTCTTCGTGCACGCCAAGGCGGTGTGCTCACCCGTCGTGGTCATACCGAAGGAACGATTGATTTAGCTCGTTTAGCAGGCTTGAAGCCAGCAGGTGTCTTGTGTGAACTGACTAATGCCAATGGGACTATGGCCTCTGGCATTCAAGTGTTGGCATATGCGCAAACGCATCAGTTGACGGTGATCACCATTGAAGAATTGGTGCAATATCGCATTAAACACGGAGTCTAATTTTTAGGCTCCCGATTAAAAAGCCTCCATATTGGAGGCTTTTTGATGCAGTACCATCAGCATCAAACAAAGACAGTATAAATACCATAGAGCGCAATTGTGACCAATATCGCACCACAAACGCCTAACAACTTATTGTACAAAGCGGACTGCGATAATTTATTAAAACCCAAATAAACCAAAGACAATGTGCTGAAGTCTAGAATAATCCAGAGAATGGTCAATAGTACAAGGCTGACATCGACATCACTGGTTACCCCAATGAACTGTGGGAAAAATGAAGCAAAGAAAAAATATCCTTCGGATTTGAAATACCCACCAAGAAACCTTGCTTAAAGCCTCCCTGCACCGCCTTTAGTTGCACAGGTGATGTTTCTGTTTCTTGTGCAATGGCTTCTTTTAAAATTTGAAAGCCAAGATAAGCAATATATACGCAGCCTAAAATCTTAATCGCATTTAACCAATGCTCTGCAATGTTTAAAAATCCTTTTAAGATGAGCACAGATAGTACAATAAGAACCAAAGAGGCTAAATTCGTCCCAAAAATGGTTTTTAAGGCTTGTTTATACCCACCTTTTAGACCTGCACTGGCAACCAACAACATCACTGGGCCAGGTGTTGCAATCATGACCACCACAGCCGTACAGTACAACACCAGCTCAAATACATTCACCATCGAAAAAACCCTTTTCCCCAGTCACTCTCGCAAATAGCTTAGGTATGCGGAGTATTCTTTTTCTATATCAAACCAAGAGGACTTATTCGTCCTCTTCCATATGGATGAGATGTTGCCGAATTGCGTCAGCACGCAAAAAAGCCAAATCATAACTGGCTGTAGCAAGTGCAAGAACACGGCGCTCAAACTCTTGCCAAATCGGTTTCACTTGCTGCGCTTGAATGCCTAAACCACTTTCTTCGGTAAAGTTCTTATTTTTTTCACATACTTTTAACGCATGATAAAGCTTCCGCCCTTTTGATGCATCGGGACGTAAACGAACGCGTTTAGATAAAACAAAAGCTTCGACCTGCTGGATATCAGCAAAACGCAACATTGGCACTAAAATTTGATCTAGTTGTGCATCTAAGCGTTGCCAAACTGAACGATGCTGCTCCGAAGTGTAGGTATTCCACTGAATCACTTCATGATTAAAACGACGACAACCACGACACACAGAATCACCAAATACCGTTGAACAACGCCCTGCACATGGGGTCAAAGAGGCAATTCGACGATCTGTACTCAAAACATACTCCTGTTAATAAACGCACCAAAACAAAACGGATTTTGTCTTTGGCAACTGAATATACACGCTCCCCTACCACTTGAGAAGCCATTTAAAATGTTTACTTATCTCGCATCTTGATTCAATTCCATGTAAAATGTGCGCCTTAAAATTATCTATCAAAATACATTGGAGTACTCCATGAACGCTACTGTAGAACAGCTTGCACCTGTAGAACAGCAAGCGACGACTGGTTGGGTTGTTGCCGCACTTTATCAATTCAAAGAAGTTCAAGATCCTGCTGATCTGCAACAACGTCTTTTAGACTTGGTAAAAACCATCAACCTATGTGGTACTCTGATTGTAGCGGGCGAAGGCATTAATGGTACGGTTGCAGGCGACCGTGCCGCGATCGATATGATTCATCAATTCCTTCTGAAGGAAGGTTTTAAAGAAATGGAATACAAAGAGTCTGACAGTGCAGACAAACCATTTCGTAAAATGAAGATCAAACTTAAAAAAGAGATCGTGACTTTAGGCGTTGAAGTAAAGCCACGTGATTTAGTCGGTCACTACCTTGATCCGAAAGAGTGGAATGACCTGATTGCTCGTGATGACGTCATTTTGATCGATACTCGTAATGACTATGAATACAAAGCCGGAACATTTAAGGGCGCTATTGACCCTAAAACAGAAAGTTTCCGCGAATTTCCAGAGTACGTTAAGCAAAACCTTGAACAGCACAAAGATAAAAAAATTGCGATGTTCTGTACAGGTGGTATCCGTTGTGAAAAATCAACCTCCCTTCTTCTTCAAGAAGGTTTCAACGAGGTTTATCACTTAAAAGGCGGCATCTTAAAATACTTAGAAGAAACCCCTGCTGAACAAAGCATGTGGGAAGGCGAATGTTTCGTTTTTGATGGTCGTACTGCGGTCACTCATGGTGTTGAAGAAGGCCTTAACATTAAGTGTCATGCTTGTGGTTGGCCACTTCTTCCTGCTGAAGCAGAAGAAGCTAGCTATGAACATGGTGTGTCATGCAAATACTGTATCGACAAAACCACAGAAAAACAAAAAGAAGGCTTCCGTATGCGCCAGTCGCAGATTGCTGCGGCTAAACGTAAACGCCTTTAAAATCATTCAGATGATTTAGTTCAAGAATAAGCCCTCATTTGAGGGCTTATTTTTTTATCCAGTTCGCGTTTTTTAAAAATATTTAACAATTTTGTCACAACATTGAACTCAATCTGAGTCATACTGTATAAATAATAAGCTAAAGTGGTGTCCTGTAGGTCTCCACATAACAATAAAAATGACATGCCTAAACGACGAAAATAGGATGATTGCCATGCATAAAATAATCATGCCCCGCCATCGCACATTGATTCGCAATGCCGCAGCAAACCGTATCGAGCAATATCACAATACCAGCTTCAACGAAATCAAAAGCAAGCTTGAACAACGCACGCATTTGTTTATTGTGGTTTTGGGCATGTTGATTGGTTCAAGTATCGCGCTCGGCATTGGTTACCATTTAAGCTCAAATCTCTTAAATTATACGTTGCTCAGTTTAATCCCGATTGCGTTGGCCTATAGCTTACGTAAAGTCTATATTCACACCCTGACCCACACTCGTTTCGACGAATAGAAAACAATACATTTCAATTCTTTACCCACATGCGATAAGTCCTTAAGATAACTTATCGCATTTATTTTTATGGTCTATATGAACCTCAGTGCATGGATCATCTCCGTCATGGAACAACTGGGTTATTGGGGAATAGCCTTACTGATGTTTCTTGATAATGTTTTTCCGCCTATTCCTTCTGAAATTATTATGCCTTCTGCAGGTTATGCCGCATCACAAGGTGAGTTGGTGTTAGTTGGGGTGATTATTGCAGGATGTATTGGTTCACTCTTTGCCGCGGCAGTGCTGTATTGGATCGGCTATCAATTTAAACAAGAGTACATTTTCAGATGGGTCGACCGCTATGGTAAATATCTATTTATCAAATCCGCCGATGTGAAAAAATCCTTAGATTGGTTTGAGCAGTATGGTCACCGTATTGTATTTTTTGGTCGCATGATTCCTGCAGTGCGTTCACTGATTAGTATCCCTGCGGGGATGAGCCGTATGCCCTTTTGGAAGTTCATGTTTTATAGTGGACTCGGTACAATTATCTGGACAACATTTTTAGCAACAGTCGGCTATTACTTTGGTGAAAACCAAGCACTGATGCATCAAATTTTTAGCAAAGTCGGTTATGTCATTATTGCCATTGTCGCTGTGATTATCCTTTGGTTTTTTTATCGCAGGCATTTGCGTAAAACACGCAGCTAATTTATTTATTTTGGGGAAATACATGAAACACTATTTACTGCATTTTGCGGCGGTATATAGCATTGCTTTGGTGCTGTTAATCACTGTACTGGTCTTTGGTCTAAACCTTGGAGGTTTAACCTTAATTCCGACATTAGTGGCTTGTGCACTGATTAGTGTCGGACACTTTGTGAAAAAAGAACACCGTGTTCCAAACAATCATGAAAAAATTCAACTGGTTTGGGGTTCAAGTGCTGTCGCAATTATCATCGGTAGTTTCTTTGTACTGTTTTTAGTACTAATGAATCCCAATGCTGAAGCGATTATGAAATCCGTCGATAATGCTGGCATTGGACTCACCGCTGTCGTTATGCTGTGTATGGTCGCGATTCATGGCGCTATTTTTCATATTGCCTATGGTTGGTACGCAGACTATTGTTTTAAACAGTTGCCATAAAAAAAGCACCTCGTTTGAGGTGTTTTTTTATGCTTGATAGATAACGATCAAATGCCACACGTGATTAGTGCTTTTGAGCGGAAAGTGCCATTAACTTTGTTTGGCTGGCTCTCATTTCTTCAATCAACCAATCTTTAAAAATGACTTTATGCGGATCATCCTCAAAAGGAGATGCGGAAAGTAAATAATAAGCAGAGCCATCTTGCACAATCGGGCTAAGCATATCTAACATTTGAAAATCGAGCTCTTTTTCAACCATATAGGCTGAAACCACTGTTGCCCCTAACCCTGCTAAACATGCCTCTATACACAAATAAAAATGTTCCAATGCTACTTTTTGAAAATGCGTAAACTGCGCTTTATATGCATCTTTAAATTGTGTCCAAAGTTTAGGTCGCGGACTGGAAATAAACAGCTGTGAGGTCAGGGCTAAATGCTTGTGACGCGATACACCAACCATATGCTCATCCGCCATTTTTTCACTATAAATGGCCTTGCCCCACTCAAAATCATTACGCCTTAAGGCCAAGTCAATGTTTTGCACTTTAAAATCCGCTTCTCCACCAGCTGTTAACAAACTGATATCAATCTCAGGGTAACGTAGCTTAAATTGAACCAAGCGCGGAATCAGCCATTTCATGGCGATGGTCGGTTCACAGGATAAGATTAAGGCCTTCTTCTCATTCTTCTTTTCTTTTGCCATCTGTACAAGACATTGGTCAATCTAAGGAAAGACCTGCTCACAACAATCAAACAGTGTTAGGTGTTTAGTCCCGGCATTTGATGGATCGGATCAATTTTAAAAAGTTCAGGTTCATCTGTCCACTGTTTGCAGATGAATTCGTAGGGAGTCAGGCCCCTGAGTGTTTTGAGTCTGCGGCCGAAGTTGTATGCAGCAATAAAATCAGCAAGGTGAATGCATAGCTGAGTGTGATCGTCGTAATGGAACCGTTTGACAGTAGCTTCTTTAATCGTTCGGTTCATCCTCTCGACCTGTCCATTGGTCCATGGATGCTTAACCTTGGTAAGACGATGTTCAATGCCACATTCAGTACAAACCCGATCAAAGATGTGCTCAGAGGCGTAGCGATCACAGGTGCGGTTCGTGAACTGGATGCCGTTATCTGTTAGCACCGTATGGATTCTATAGGGCACAGCCTTAACCAGATTGCGCATGAACTCCGCGGCTGCCATCTTACTGGCTTTAGTATGCAATTCAGTGAACGCAAACTTGGAAGTGCGATCAATGGCAACGAAGAGATAAAGCTTACCCTGTGCTGTTTGCATCTCAGCGATGTCGATATGAAAGTAACCAATGGGGTAGCTCTTGAAGCGCTTCCTGACAGGGCGATCACCTTGTACCTCAGGCAGTCGTGAAATACCATGCCGCTGTAAGCAGCGGTGTAACGACGAGCGTGTCAGATAAGGAATACTCGGCTGCAATGCATAAAGGCAATCGTCTAGCGGCAACAAAGTGCGTTTTCGAAAAGCAACAATTGCCGCCTCATCTTCAGGCGATAACACGCTTGAGCGAGGATTCTTTGGGCCGGTTGTAAGATCATCTACTGAAGTACGTTTCTTCCATTTTGCGACGGTCTTTTGATTGATGCCGTAACGCTTGGCTAGCGTTCTTAAGCTCTCTTGACTATTTTGTATTGCTCGACGCACTGCCTGTGTCGTTGTGGCGCTGCTGTGTAGAACTTGTCCCATAGTGCTTCCTTCCATTTATCTGAGAATATTGCACCATTAAAATCTGGGACTAAACACCTAGGCCATCACCCGTCAGCTGTAACTTTTTGCCGTCACGAATAAATAAACGACGCCCCAATGCCTCTTCTAAAATTTTTTAACTGCTTACTGACCGCCCCTTGAGTGACAAAGAGTTTTTCAGCAGCGATGGTGACACTGTCATAACGGGCGACATAATAAAAAAACTTAAGAGAATTCAGTGATAAGCGCTCAATCATTCCAAAAACTCATCGATAGGAAAGAATTAAAATCGATTTTCACTATAGCAAATATATGAAAAATATATAAATCCTTTTAATTCAACCTGAACAAGGATCAATGAGTGAATGAAATGATAGCGATTGCAGTTATCACCCTACTTGCAGTCATCAGTCCTGGTGCTGACTTCGCTTTGGTCAGCCGAAATAGTTATCTATATGGGCGTAAACAAGGGATCTATACCGCATATGGTATTGCTTGTGCTGTATGGATCCACATTAGCTATAGCGTACTGGGGCTCAGCTTCTTAAAGCACTACATTCCAAACCTATTGCATATCATTCAATATATTGGCGCACTGTATCTGATGTATATCGGGTACAAAACATTTACCCATCAGCAAATTAGTGACCATGCCACTCATACTTTACTGGATCCACATCAAGCATTTATACAAGGTTTTCTTGGCAACAGTTTGAATCCCAAAACTACACTATTTGTGATGAGCATCTTTGCACAGTTACTGCGAGGCAATCATGGTCTAATGCATTTAATTGGTTATGGCGTGTTTATCTCGGTCAGTCATCTGCTGTGGTTTTTGCTCATTTCACTATTCTGCTCTACCCCAGTGATCCGAAATAAAATTTTACGCAAACAAGTGAGTATTAACCGTGTCATCGGTACCGTACTCGCAACTTTAGGACTTTGCTTATTTCTCACAAATTAAGCATGAGTGGTACCTGCGTTTAAACACTAAAATTTGGGCATAAAAAAACGTCCTCTAGGGACGTTTTTTTATTTGCTTACTAATGCCTGCGTCGCTGATGTCACGACACAAGAACAATTATGCTGGCGTATGATACATGAGATAAAGTTCGTTTAAGTTCTCTGGAATTTCTTCTGCAAGCTCATCCATTAACTGACCGTTACGGCGGAAAGTTTCCATTTGCGGATCTTCTTCATCAATCCCACTAAATACCATAATTGGTAAAGTAAGATCGACCAGTTGCTCTTCAAACTCAGGCGTGAACCATGCATCTTCATTGAGGAACATTGCATCGACAAAACCAACGCTCCAATCCCCTAGACTTGACTCAACATCTGCCTCTTCAATTTCAAAAGGAAATTCAATCCCTTCTTCATTGGCAAGGTTTTGACGAATAGACTCAAGCCAAGCTTTCACTTGCGCGATGATCTCGGCAGGCACTTTCTTTTGATTATTATCAAAAAGTTCATCCAACCATTTTGCAAAAGTAGGACCAACTGCAATTGCACACAAGAAACCATGAGTCGCTGCAAAATCTAGACCATACTCATTTTGGTCACCATCTAGATATTCACTCAATAAGTCTAAATCTAAAGCACTCATTTCAAATCCAAATTCAGAAACTGATTAGGGCATTAGCATAGCATTTTCAGACACGATGCTACATCTGATTTTAGTCTTCTTCGTCGTCAAAATCGTCGTCATCGTCGATGTCGTAATCAAAATCTTTAAGCTCACGTTCCAAACGGCGCTGTGCAAGAAGGTCATCAATCAGGCGACGTTTTTCTAATGATTCTTTCGCACTAATTTTACTTGATGACTCATCAAAATTAACATCATCATCAGCGTAGTTATCATCTAGTTCAAAATCTGTAGAAGACACTAAAACTACCTCATAGTGAAAAAATGTGAAGGGTCTTAGCCGCTATTTATATGGGTTACAGAACCTTGTCAAGTTTTATTTGCATTTAGAGCAATTAATTTGATTTTTAGTCTTTATTTCTAACCAATTTTTATGGCATGATATAATCCACCCTGCGTCTTTGTAGTTTACGACTCTAAATGGTCAAATAAAATCCAAATTGTTCAGATTTCAAATTTGGGTTTTGAACTTGAGTACGCTAGGGATGAACTTGAAAACAACAAATTCACCCCCATCTAAATCACTGAATTTATATTTTTAATATTTTATCAGGCAGCTTTTGGCTGACTATCCCTGATGGAATACGCAGTTATTTACAAATAAGTTTATGAAGCGAATTGTGCCCAGATGCACAATTTTCCACTGCCACAGATTCAACGAAGAGTAAGCAAAGATGAGCGATATGACTTCCCCTACTTCACAAGTAGCGGCTCTGATTAGCCGAGGCAAAGAGCAAGGTTACCTAACTTACGCTGAGGTTAACGATCATCTCCCAGACTCGATCACTGAAAGCGAACAGATTGAAGACATTATTCAAATGCTTCAAGACGTCGGTATTCCTGTGCACGAACGTGCGCCTGAATCTGATGATGCAATGTTTGAAGGTGGTAATGAAGCTGCCGATGAAGTTGCTGAAGAAGAAGCCGCTGCTGTTCTTGCCTCTGTAGAAAATGAGCCTGGTCGTACCACTGACCCTGTCCGCATGTATATGCGTGAAATGGGTACTGTTGAACTGTTGACGCGCGAAGGCGAAATCAGTATTGCAAAACGTATTGAAGAAGGGATTCGTGACGTTCTTCACTCGATTGCTTACTGGCCAAATGCGGTTGAAGTGGTATTACAAGAATACAAAGATTATGAAGCGGGCGAACGTCGTCTTGCAGACATCCTTTCAGGTTATTTAGACCCTGAAACTGATGAAGCGATTCCAGAAGTCCTTGAAGAAGAGTCTGAAATTGATGAAGAAGATGATTCTTCAACCAAATCAACCAAAGACGTGAAATTGGATGATGACGAGGAAGAAGAAGAGTCTGAAAGTGATGATGATTCTGAAGGTGAATCTGGCCCAGATCCTGAAATTGCCAAAGCGCGTTTTGACGAACTGACTGCTGCTTGGAAAAACACCCGAACTATCATCGAAAAACATGGTCGTTCAAGCAAAGAAGCAGAAGATGCTTTAGAGTCACTTGCAACTGTGTTTATGATGTTCAAATTTACACCACGTTTATTTGACATCATTTCAGAAATGATTCGTGGTACACATGAACAAATCCGTACCTCTGAACGTGAAGTAATGCGCTATGCAGTACGTCGTGGTCGTATGGATCGTACTCAATTCCGTACCTCTTTCCCAGGTCAAGAGTCAAACTTTGCTTGGTTAGATGAACAAATTGCGAAAGCTTCACCAGACCAAAAAGGCTATCTTGAAAAAGTACGCCCTGACGTTTTAGCGTTCCAACAAAAAATTGCAGACATCGAAAAAGATTTGGGCCTTGATGTTAAAGGCATCAAAGAGATTTCAAAACGTATGGCTGTAGGCGAAGCGAAAGCACGCCGCGCGAAAAAAGAAATGGTTGAAGCGAACTTACGTTTGGTCATTTCGATTGCGAAAAAATACACCAACCGTGGCTTACAATTCTTGGACTTGATCCAAGAAGGTAACATTGGTTTGATGAAAGCGGTAGACAAGTTTGAATACCGTCGTGGTTATAAGTTCTCGACTTATGCAACGTGGTGGATTCGTCAGGCCATTACTCGTTCGATTGCCGACCAAGCACGTACCATTCGTATTCCAGTACACATGATCGAAACCATTAACAAGATCAACCGTGTATCACGCCAACTTCTGCAAGAAATGGGCCGTGAACCAACACCTGAAGAACTCGGTGAACGTTTGGAAATGGACGAAGTCAAAGTGCGTAAAGTGCTGAAAATCGCTAAAGAACCAATTTCGATGGAAACACCGATTGGCGATGATGAAGATTCGCATTTGGGTGACTTCATTGAAGACAGCAACATCACTTCACCTGTCGATGCTGCAACGTCTGAAGGCTTAAAAGAAGCAACTCGTGAAGTGCTTGAAAACTTGACTGAACGTGAAGCGAAAGTCTTGAAAATGCGTTTTGGTATCGACATGCCAACGGACCATACTTTGGAAGAAGTAGGTAAACAGTTTGACGTGACGCGCGAACGTATTCGTCAGATTGAAGCGAAAGCACTACGTAAATTACGTCACCCTTCTCGTTCTGAACACTTACGTTCATTCCTAGAAAACGACTAATTGATACCGATACATTGGAGACTTGAAATTTAATCTCGAGTCTCCATTAAGTATTTAAGAGCAACACCTAACGCCTGCAGTTTCGCAGGCGTTTGAAATAAGGGGGACTGACGCTCATGACTATGTTAGACCGTACACCATCACGTGAATTACAAGAACATCTTTGGGTATTCCCTATGGACTACCCGATCAAACTCATTGGCTTTGCCAGCACTGAGTTACATGTTGCAGTGGTTGAAATTTTAGTCAAACATTTCCCTGAGTTTGATGGTGAATCGATCCAAGTCCAGCCATCACGCACAGGTAAATACCATTCTTTAACTGCTCAATTGCGTTTTGAAGAATTAGAACAAGTTCATCAACTGTATGCAGACCTTGCGGCTTGTCCGTTAATTAAAACGGCGCTGTAATTCAAATGATGTATCAATGAGACACGCTTACGAGCGTGTTTTTTTGTGCCTAAATTTTTGATCTATTGAATTCAGCTTATTCACTGAAGAAATCCCCCTACGCTCTAGATCTTTTCTTTATAATTTCAGACATACTTTTTGTTTTATAAGGACGCAAGTGCCGTGTCAGATGCCGTTCTCAAACCACAACTCATTATTCGCCAGTTTGATAATTTAACTTCATATGCTGACCGCTTTGTAGAAATGAAAGCACTGACTGAACAACGAGATGCAGACACACCAGATGAACTTTGGATTTTGCAACATCATGACGTGCTCACCCAAGGTCAAGCTGGAAAACCTGAACACATCCTCATGAGCAGCAACATTCCCGTGGTACAAACGGATCGCGGGGGGCAAGTCACTTGGCATGGTCCTGGTCAGTTGGTTGCCTATTTTATGTTTGACCTCAACCGACTTGGTTGGAACGTCCGCACCTTGGTGTCTTATGCTGAAAACCTAATGATTGAGTTACTCAAAAAATATGAGATTGAAGCCTATGCCAAACCTGATGCACCCGGCGTGTATGTCGATGGACGCAAGATTGGCTCATTGGGTTTTAAAATTCGTAAAGGCCGCAGTTATCACGGTTTGTCCTTAAATATTGATTGTGACTTATTTGGGTTTCACACCATTAATCCATGCGGCTATGCGGGCTTAGAAATGGTGCGTATCTCAGACCTCAAACCAGACTACCCGCACTTTGAAAACTTATGTGCCGACATTATTGAAACTTTACAGCACAGCGGTTACTTTAAAGAAGTTCAAGTACAGCATATATAAAGGCTTTGCTTTTCATGGAAAAATAAATTAGAGTATTTACTCTAAACTAATAATTATTTTTAGAAAGGACAACAGCGAGTGATTAACGTAAATTCAGTGAAACCCGCTCTGCAATTGACCTATGTCAAACTTATGATGGATGTGATTGGCCGAGGATTGGTCATGGCCAGCCAAGTCGATAGTGAAATTCAGCAAGAAGTTGCAAAATTTCCAGCCAATTTCACCTTATCGATGAATGTTTTTCCAAACGGCCCGGCTTTTTTAGCCAAAGTGACCGAAAACCATCAACTCGAATTACTTACTCCAGGAAGTTTAAAGGCAGATTTAACCATCACTTTTAAACATTTAAGCCATGCCTTTTTGGTGTTTTCATTTCAAGAAAGTACAGCGCAAGCTTTTGCACACGACCGTATGATTGCAGATGGAGATATTTCTTATGCGATTCGCCTCGTCCGCTGTCTGAATAAAATGGAATCTTTGATTTTACCGAAAATGGTCGCTGAACTTGCCGTCAAAGAATACCCAACTGAATTGGGCTTAAAAGAAAAACTCACTGGTGCTGCAAATATTTATCTCAAAGTAGCCCAATCATATTTAAAACGGAGTGCATAACATGGCGAAGCCTTATTACGAATTTTTCTGTCCTGTAAAAGTGATCGCTGGTCATGCTGCTTTAGAACACATTCCGTTTGAACTGGCAACATTAGGCGCAACCCGACCTTTAATCATTACCGACAAAGGTGTTCGTGCCAACAATTTACTTACACCCATTGAAGCGGCTTTTGAGTCTACCGATGCGGTGATTGGTGCAATTTTTGATGATGTTCCACCCGATTCAAGCTTAGAGACAGTACGTAAAGCGGCCAATTTATATCGTGAACACCAGTGCGATGCGATTATTGCTGTCGGTGGCGGATCGGTGATTGATACCTCGAAAGCCACTAATATTTTGGTATCTGAAGGTGGTGATGACTTACTCAAATACTCTGGGGCACACAACCTACCTAAACCACTCAAACCCTTTTTTGTGATCCCAACCACATCAGGTACAGGGTCTGAAGTCACCATGGTTGCGGTGGTGTCTGATCCAGAGAAAAATGTCAAACTGCCTTTCGCATCGTACTATTTAATGCCGCATGCTGCGATTCTCGATCCACGCATGACCCAAACCCTGCCACCGCACTTAACCGCGATGACCGCAATGGATGCCATGACCCATGCCGTCGAAGCCTATACATGCATGGCACACAATCCGATTTCAGATGCCTATGCTACAGCTGCAATTAAGAAAGTCAGCAATCACTTGTTTAATGTGCTGGATAATCCAAGCGATGCCAACGGCCGCTTAGAATTGGCTCAAGCTTCGACCATGGCTGGCATTGCATTTTCAAACTCGATGGTGGGCCTTGTACACTCACTTGGACATGCCTTAGGTGCAGTGGCACACTTGCCGCATGGACTATGCATGAACCTGTTCCTCCCTTATGTGCTTGAATTTAACAAGGAAGTGAATGGTGACAAGATTGCAGAGCTCCTGTTACCGCTTGCAGGGCCAGACATTTATGCGCAGACTCCTGCCCACTTACGTGCAGACAAAGCCATCAGCACATTACTCACCATGCGTGATCGCTTATTTACCCTAACCAAGTTACCCCGTACCTTGAGTGAAACAGGAAAAGTAACCTTAGAACAACTGGATGAGGTCGCAGAAAAGGCCCTCAACGATGGTTCGATCATTTATAATCCGAAAGAAGCCAGCTTAAAAGATTTAAAAGCAATTTTAGAAAAAGCTTGGTAATTCATAAAAAATCAGCCAATATAGCGACAATCTTAGCCTGATGCTTTTTTAAACATCGGGCTTTTATTTGCCATAAGGAATAATACTTTCCTTATACCTATTGGCATAAAAACTGCTAAAAAATCTGAAAAAGTTACTGACAAAAGCGGCCAAATTAATGTAGATTGGCGCACTTTTGAAATTAAACACAGGGGGGATCGTTCGTCTCAAACGATCCTTATTAAACATGACTGATCCTTGATCAACGATTAAGAGGATAACGCCGTTGACTAATATTTCTGGGACTCAATCGGCAGCTAAACTGCAAAAAACGCTAGGTCTCTGGCACATCATTATTATTGGTTTAGCTTATATTCAACCAATGACATTATTTGATACTTTCGGTTTAGTATCAGAAGAAAGTCATTATCATGTGCCAACGTCATATATCATTGCTTTAATTGCAATTTTATTCACGTCGATCAGTTATGGTCACATGATTCGTCGCTACCCTTCCTCGGGTTCAGCCTATACCTATGCGCAAAAGTCCATCCATCCGAATGTCGGATTTATGGTCGGTTGGTCATCATGGTTAGACTATTTATTGTCTCCAATGGTCAACATCATTCTTGCCGTGATTTACCTTGAGGCCTTATTCCCGGATGTAAACCATTGGGTCTGGGTGGTTGGTTTAACTGCATTTATGACCGCGGTCAACTTACGTGGTGCACGCTTCGTTGCAAACTTTAATGGTTTGATCGTTTTTGTGCAGTTGGGTGTGATTGCTTACTTCACGTGGATGGTTTACAGCTTGCTTGCTGGTGGCGTCAACGCAGATGGTACTTTGGTCAATGCGAAATATCAGTTATGGAGTTTAGAGCCATTCTGGAATGAGCTTACTTCACTGGGTGCCCTGATTACAGGTGCGACTTTGCTGTGCTTCTCATTCACAGGTTTTGACTCGCTCAGCTCGCTTGCAGAAGAAACAAAAGATACCGAGAAAACACTACCTAAAGCGATTTTCTTAACGGCACTTTTGGCCGGTGTGATCTTTATTATCAGCACCTACTTCATGCAGATTTACTTCCCGAACGATCCAAAGACTTACTTTGAAGATGTTGCTGCAACACAGCCTGACATTTTACAAGCCGTCGGTGGCGTTGCGTTTAAAACGGTGGTGTTGTACTTCGCAATTGTAACTGTTATGGCATCGGGTATTTCGGCACATGCAGGCGTTTCACGCTTAATGTATGTAATGGGCCGCGATGGCGTGATTAACAAGAAGATTTTTGGTCACATTAGTCCGAAAAGCTTTACACCGTCTTATAACATTCTCATTGTAGGTGCTGTAGCATTAACCGCTGGCTTCATGGACTTAGACATCGTTATTTCGATGATCAGCTTCGGTGCGTTAACTGCATTTACCTTTGTAAACTTATCGGTGATTTCAAGATATGCACTGCGTGATGGCCGCACAAAGAATATTAAAGATATCTTTAGCTTTGTGGTGATTCCAATGTGTGGATTCCTCAGTATCTTTGCCATGTGGCTAGAGATTGAAGAAACCGCGTTGAAATTCGGTTTATGGTGGGCAATGTTTGGTATTTTATACTTAGGTTATAAAACCAAAGGCTTTAAGCAACCTGCACCACAACATAATGAATTTGACGATCCGCTCTAATCTTTCATTCAAAAAGAAAAAGACGCCAAGTGCGTCTTTTTCTTTTTTAAACTAGAGCTAAAAAACTAGCCCTTAAATTGTTTAGTCATTTTAGCAATACGTTGTGCATAGGCTTTTGTGGTTTCGAGATCCCCTGCTGGGATTTCATCCGTACTTGCATCCGCTGGTGATTGCACCAACAAGCCTACAGAACCACCCAAATTATTTACATCTTGACGGGTTGCCGCTTTACTATTGGCAGGCAATAAACCCAAGCTTACCCAAATACCGCCATGCTGCGATGCAAGTGTTTGTAGTTGAATTAAGGTCACTTGCTTATCACCATTTAAGCTTGCGCTATTGGTAAAGCCACCGAAAATTTTATCTTGCCATGCGCGAGTAAACCATTTTTTTGAAGATGCATCGGCAAACTTTTTAAATTGCCACGGCGCAGTACCCATATAAGTTGGTGCACCAAATACAATTGCATCAGATTGATCCAGTGTCAGCCAATCTTGCTCTGGAATGTCTCCATTTGGTCAATCTCCACCAGATTTGCACCAATTTCTTGCGCAAAAGTTTGTGCAATCACTTTGGTATGACCATAACCTGAATAAAAAACCACTGAAATATTCGACATTTTAGTTTCCTCTTTTGAATTAGTTGATTGGCATCGCTGCGTCAATCATGATGCTGTGCCACGTAAACCATTAAAAATAAACAGTATGAAATATCTTAAACACTTGCCTGATCGGGCTTAAGTTTCAAATAACTTGCAACTTCATCGCTTAGGCCCTGCTTCAACTGCTGGGTCTTTTCACCGACCAAAACTTCATACGCATTTTGCTCGATGCCTTGAAAGATTTCTTGAGCTACTGTTTCTGGCGCAATCTTCGGAATGGGTAATGAACGAGTCAGATCGGTGTCAATAAAACCCACATGCACTCCCATGACCTGAATATTAAATTGAGACAACCACTGACGACTTGAGTTGGTATAGGACCATGCTGCTGCCTTGGAAATGGCATAACTGGTCAAAACAGTGCTTGGCTCCCATGACACATCCGATAGAATGTTGACCACATAAGCCTGTTGGTTCTTTTGCAAGATCGGAGCAAAAATTTGCGTCACTCGCATCAAGCCCAACAAATTGGTTTCCAAAATCTTTTGCGTAGTCGTGATAATACTGGCATCGACAGGATGCTCATTCAAAAGCGCAATGCCCGCATTATTCACAAGAATCGTGGTATCTGCGCACTGTTCTGCTGCCTGCTGAATAGATGCTTCATCATTTACATCGAGTTGAATCGGGGTAAGCCCTTCTTCCTGAAAGTTACCGATCTGACGCATACCCACATAGATCTTTCTAGCACCCTGACGACGTGCCTCTCGAGCGATGGCAAGTCCTAAACCACGATTTGCACCCGTAATAAAAACAACAGCCTCTGAAACTTTCATCATGTGATCCATCCAATTGCCAATATCTTGCGAAAGCGTAGTCTGATGACAGCGCTGCATTAAGTCTGTATTCATGATACACTTATGAAACCTAGTATCAATTAGTTACTACCTGGTAACTGGTCTGATTGATTGTTTCAAATGAAGATAGAATGTAAAAGAAGCATGGTTAGAAATGAATAAGCCAATGAAATTTAATATTTTTCATCCAGATTGTCCTGCTCGTCTTTTTTTTGAAAAATTTGCAGACAAGTGGATTTTATTGATTGTGTATACGCTGGATCAAGAATCACAGCACTTTAATGAGCTTAAGAAAAATGTTTTAGGTATTTCACCTAAAGTGCTGTCACAAAAATTAAAGATCTTAGAGCGCGATGGTTTTTTGACGCGAACCATTCATGAAGACAATGTGATTCGAGTGGAATATGCGTTAACTGAGATTGGCAAAGACTTTGCTCAAAATGCCTATCAAATGAAAGATTGGGTCGAAGCCAATATGCTTAAAGTTTTAAAATCCAGAGCTGGATTCGATCAAAAGCTAGAAAAAACAGAGCCCACTTAAGCGGGCTCTGTCACAACAATTTGATTAATCTAAAGGCTTAAAACCCTGCTGACGCCATGCTTCATACACAATCACAGCCGTCGCATTGGATAAGTTTAAACTGCGCGAGTTCTCAGCCATCGGCAAGCGAATCCAATGCTCTTTTGGAAACAACATACGAACCTGTTCAGGCAGACCACGCGTCTCAGGTCCCATGAGTAAAGCCACGGGACGATTCAAATCCGAAGTATGCGGGGTTTCCGTTCCTTTGGTGGTTAGAGGATAAATCGCGTTTATATCGACACCTTTTTCAGCTAAATTTGCTAAACACTCATCGAATGTTTCCCAAATTTGCATGCGCGCCCACTCATGGTAGTCCAAACCTGCACGTTTGAGTTTTTTATCATCCAGTTCAAAGCCAAGTGGCTTCACCAAATGCAGCTGCGCTCCAGTATTGGCACATAAACGAATGATATTGCCTGTGTTTGCAGGAATTTCGGGCTCGTATAAAACAACATGGATCACAGCTTTTCTCTACTCTTTCAATATGACAATAATTAATCTTGCCACTGTAATTGTTCACGCAAGCTTACTACATCACCAATGATGGTCAATGTAGGCGCTTGAATATGATTTTCTTCAACTTTTGATGCGATATCCGCTAAGGTCCCGACCACCACTTTTTGTTCTGGCGTGGTACCTTTCGAGATCAAAGCAACGGGCATGTCTGGGCGCTGCCCATGCTCAATTAACTTTTCACAAATTTTTTCTAAACCGACCAAGCCCATGTACAGCACAAGTGTTTGATTCTGATAGACCAACTCATCCCACGGTAACTCAGGCGAACCTTCTTTTAAGTGCCCCGTAAGGAAACGTACGCTTTGCGCATAATCGCGATGTGTCAAAGGAATACCTGCATAAGCCGAACAGCCCGACGCGGCAGTAATCCCTGGCACCACTTGAAATGGCACACCAGCGGCAAAAAGTTCTTGAATTTCTTCACCACCACGACCAAAGATGAAAGGATCACCACCTTTTAAACGGCAAACACGTTGACCTTTTGAGGCATATTCCACCAGTAAGGCATTGATGCCTTCTTGTGGAACAGCATGGTTTGAGCGGGCTTTACCCACATAAATTTTTGTTGCATCGCGACGGCAGAGTTCCATAATCGCAGGAGAAACCAAACGATCATAAATCACCACATCGGCTTGTTGCATCAAACGCAATGCTTTGAGGGTCAGCAACTCAGGATCACCTGGACCTGCACCAACCAAATATACCTCACCTTTCGGTGTTTTCCACTCCAACAGCGCTTGCTCGATTAAACGATCTGCTTCTACAAGATTGTCATGAAAAACCTGTTCTTTCAGGGGACTTGCATATAAGTCTTCCCAAAAAACACGGCGCTCATCAGGATTAGAAATCTTCGCTTTCACCGCTGCACGCCATTTTCCTGAAAACTCAGCCAGCTTACCCATGCCATGTGGAATACTGGTTTCAAGCTGGGTTCGAATTTGGCGAGATAAGACGGGGGATGTACCATTGCTGGCCACTGAAATCACCAAAGGCGAACGATCAACAATAGCAGGAACCATGAAACGGCAATGCGGTGGATCATCAACACTGTTGACCAGTATTTTCAGCGCTTCACAGTCCTCAAAGACTTGAGTATTCACCGCATAATCATCTGTTGCAGCAATCACTAAACGATAGTCATTGAGTTGAATCTGCGCAGGATATAGCGCTTGGATATATTGCCCTTGGCTTTCTTCAACCAGTTGCAATAAATTTGCATCAATATCAGGAGCAATGACATGAATCACCGCTCCTGCTTTATGTAACAACACTGCCTTACGGTAAGCAATATGCCCACCACCGACAATCAGACAAGGTTGCTGTTGCAACTTTAAAGAGATTGGAAAAATATCCACACACGACCTCAATGAGTTTTATCTGACTGTCTTAAAGCAATTATTGTGCACAAAACTGTGCAGTACATCGACTTTATTAGTCAATGTACTCAGCGCCGCCCATATATGGACGAAGCACGGTCGGAATTTCAATCGAACCATCAGCACGTTGGTAGTTTTCCATGACCGCAAGTAAAGTACGGCCCACAGCCAAACCTGAACCATTCAGCGTATGTACAAATTCAGTTTTCTTTTGGTCTGCACGGTAGCGTGCTTTCATACGACGCGCTTGGAAGTCACCCATGTTTGAACATGAAGATATTTCGCGGTATGTATTTTGACTTGGTACCCAAACTTCAAGATCGTAAGTTTTAGTTGCACCGAAGCCCATATCACCACCACAAAGAATGATCTTACGGTACGGCAAACCAAGTGCTTTCAAGATCCCTTCAGCATGACCTGTAAGCTCTTCAAGCGCTTGCATTGAGTCTTCTGGTTTAACAATTTGCACCATTTCAACTTTGTCGAATTGGTGTTGACGAATCAACCCACGCGTATCACGACCATATGAACCTGCTTCACTACGGAAACATGGCGTATGTGCTGCATATTTCAGTGGTAAACGGTCTGCATCAATGATTTCATCACGCACGAAGTTGGTTACAGGCACTTCCGCAGTTGGAATGAGGTAATACTCTTTTTCACCTTGTAATTTGAATAAATCTTCTTCAAATTTAGGCAATTGGCCTGTACCACGGAGTGAGTCAGCATTGACTAAATATGGCACATAAGCTTCGGTATAACCATTTTCCAAAGTATGTGTATTCAACATGAACTGTGTAATCGCACGTTGTAAACGAGCAAGTGGTCCTTTGAGCACGCTGAAACGAGAACCTGTCAATTTGGTCGCTGTTTCAAACTCAAGACCACCCATCCACTCACCAAGGTCAGTATGGTCTTTAATTTCGAAGTCAAACGTACGCGGCGTACCCCATGTGAGGATTTCCACGTTATCACTTTCGTCTTTTCCTTCAGGAACAGACTCATCTGGCAAGTTTGGAATGCTAAGTGATTTTGCTTCAAGTTCAGCTTGTAATTCAGACAAAGCGACTTCTGCGGCTTTGATTTCATCACCAATCGCTGACATGCGCGTCATAATTTCAGATGCATCACCACCAGCTTTTTTAATTTGGCCAACTTGTTTTGCACCCGAATTACGTTCAGCCTGAAGAGATTCAGTTTTGGATTGAATCTCTTTACGGCGAGCTTCTAGTGATGCCCATTCTTCAACATTCAGTTGTACACCACGTTTTGCTAAGGCTAAATTTACAGCCTCAATATTATTTCTGAGTAATTTCGGGTCGATCATAGCCAATCTTTTGCAAAGAAAAAAACTGGCTATAGTGTAAGCGCTTCAGGCCGAAAAATACAGTCACGCGATCACTAGCTGTGGCTTATTACAGCAATTTTCATGGCTTTTCTTTGCTCGCTTTTTCTCGTTCAGCTGCATAATCGACAAAACTCGGCAAATATTCCGCCTTAATTAAGCCGCTGGCTTGTTGATACGGTAAAACCAATTCAGACATCCCTTCTGCATAAGACGCTAATTCATATAAGGGATAGACGAACACCACACCTTTGGCACTCATATAATAATTATCTGTCAGCTTCAATTGCTCGCGTGAAATATTATGATCGGACAGCCACATGCTATTGGCACTATATAATGCATCTAATAATTGCGATTCAGTCTTGTCTACCACGATATCACTCAGCGCAACCCGTTTTTTCGTTGCCAAATCTAAGGTGATGTATTCGTTGTGATACATGCCATGCGCGGCACGCGCTGGGTAGTGATAATACATCAAGACAAAATCAGCATATTTTCCACGCTGCGCCACATAACGGACATCAGACAAAGTTTCACTGAGCATGTTTTCATCGATCTGTGGCTTTGCTTGCTTCGAGCTTTCAAATGCCACAGGATTGGCTTTTTTCATCCGCTCATCAAAATATTGACTGATCCATGGGACATTGGTTTCCAAGCTGTACAGCTTGTATTGGGTACATCCTTCCTCATCACATGCAATAGAACGCGCCAATTGTAATGGTCGAACTTTTGCCTCAATCAGTGGTAAAGTCTGTGTGACTTGAGCTGGTTTAGTTGTCTCTTCACTTTTTGCAGCATTACTGTCATTTCGTGGCTGACATGCGCTGAGCAATCCCGCGCACAACATCATTGCGAAGACAGATCCAATTTTATTGTTATGAAGTAATATCATGATTTACCCGCAGTTAAGTATTCAATAGCACAGACTATACAAAGCACAGCCATAACTTCCCACCACGTTATGTAACTGAACGTGATCCAATAAAAAACCACCCGAAGGTGGTTTTGAACAACAGACTCATATTATTGGTCAATAATGTCTGTGCCTTTAGGTGGAGTAAAATTAAAGGTTGAAGCTGGAATATTGATATTTACCTTAGTGTTATTAAAACGTACATAGGTTGTTTGTCCCAAAGAATCTTCTAAGATCATTAGCGTCGGCGCATTTTTCGCACCAAAACTGATCGTTAAGCTTTGAAATGCACCATCATCGCTTTTTGGGTACAAGGTATAGTAAGTTTTGCTCTGATTTGGTTGCGTAATACGATATGACTTACGAATCTGTTCCGTATTCCCTGACAATAATAGTGCAGGTGTATTCGCCACCTGTTCATCTAAAGTTTGACGAACCGCTTGCTGTAAGTCTGGATCATAAATCCATACCGTTTTACCCGAAGTTACAATGGTTTGTTTCGCAGGGCTTGTGGTTTCCCAATAGAATTTCCCTGGACGCTCAACTTTCATCACCCCTTTAAAGGTCTGATTCATATGCTGGGCTGATAAACCTTGTTTCTTCGGCGCTTTAGATGAATTTTTGACTTTGGTGGTTTGTTCAAAGTTAGAACTGATACTTTGGATACCACTCAACTGTTTCACTAAACTCGTCGTCGCTTGTTGCTCCGATGCTGCAACCGGAGCTGCAAATACTGTACTGCTCATAACAGGGCCAAGTGTTACTACCCCCACTGTCATTGCATATAAAGTCTTACGAAGCATTTTCATAATCTCACCTTTTATAATTTGCGCAGTCGCAATTCGTTAGATGAGCTATCTTAAATCAAATTTTATGGCTAATAATTGAGAATATAAGAAGATTTGTATATTTATTGGTGCTTAATGTTGTGAAATATCCATCATGATGAAGATAAGATGTGCTCTTTAGATATAGAAAAGCCTCTGAATATGCAGAGGCTTTTCTAACTGAGGTTAAGAATTATCACTGTCATTTCCATTGCCAACCAATTGCTGCACCTGCACCGAAATTACCTTCGCTATTGGTTGTTACAGCTACTTTGTATACATATTTGTTACTTTCAGTCACACCGCTGAGACCAAAAGCATAACCTTGCTCACCTTCCCATGTACCCACGCCGGCACTAAACATATTGTAGCCAGCATCTGTCGGTTGCGGTAAAGATGCTATCGCAATACTTGATGCTACTGCTGCATAGGTTCGATCTTCGAGTTTTCGCATGTCTCGGTTCAAGGCATTTACACGACTATCCGTATAAGCATTTGCTTGATTGAGGGTTTGTTGCCCAACTTGGTTCACATAGGTTTGTGCCTGATTCAAGATATTCGTATATGCTGCTGCCATTACTTCTGGGCTAATGCCGTTGGTACCATCCGCTCCTTGTGGGCCCTGCGGACCTTGTGGACCCTCTGGCCCCATTGGACCTTGTGGTCCTTGAGTTCCAGAACCATTTCCATGGCCGTTACCATTTCCATGCCCGTTACCGTTTCCATGCCCATTACCGTTTCCATTTCCGTGCCCGTTGCCATTTCCATGATCGTTACCATTTCCCTGCCCGTTGCCGTTTCCATGCCCATTACCATTTCCGTACCCGTTACCATCTCCGTTGCCATGCGACCCATGACCATATCCATTTCCATTCCCATGTGACTCGTGCCCTTGTCCCTGTTCTTGATGATTATCCCCTTGGGTTGCCCATGCAGCATTCCCCATGGCCAATACAATACTCAACAACAATAATTTCGGAGTAAGTCTTAGATTCGTAACAACGCCGCAATTCTCAGTGTTTGACCCATGAGAAATACGCAACGCTGTCTCTTTCATCATATGGTTTTTTTCAATTTGACTGTTTTGTTTTGCAACAACCATATGGCAGCAGGATTTTTCCAAGACTTTTGTGAATATTCTGTTCATGTCTGTCTGCCTTTCTTTTACTTTTACATTATTATTACGCTCCTATTTTTTGTGACGTATATCACCACTTACTGGTATTTAGTGTTTTTATTCAAATTAAAAAATGCAAAGAAAATGAGCTAACAATATGAATAGACGAAAAAAAACCCACAAAATGTGGGTTTTTCTTACTATTAAAACTTACGCTTCAACAGTTACGTAGCGACGGCCAAACTGACCTTTCACTTCGAATTTTACTACGCCGTCAGCGGTTGCAAACAAAGTATGGTCACGGCCCATACCAACGTTTTGACCTGCGTGGAATTCTGTACCACGTTGACGAACGATGATGTTACCAGCAGTCACAGATTGACCACCGTAAATTTTAACACCAAGCATTTTAGGGTTCGAATCACGACCGTTCTTAGTCGAACCACCGGCTTTTTTAGTTGCCATGTCTCATTACTCCTCGTGATTAGCCTGAAATAGCTGTAATTTTCAACTCAGTGAACCATTGACGGTGACCTTGTTGTTTACGGTAGTGTTTACGACGACGCATTTTTACAATACGGATTTTGTCGTGACGACCATGGCTAACTACTTCAGCAGTTACAGTAGCGCCAGCAACAACTGGAGCACCGATTTGAATGCTGTCACCATTTACTAGCATTAATACGTCATCAAACGTAATAGTTGCGCCAGTTTCAGCTTTCAACAATTCAACTTTAAGGGTTTCACCCTCTACAACACGGTGCTGTTTACCACCGCTTTGGATTACTGCGTACATAATGTACTCCAAACATGCCCGTGTCGTCGTGCCGATAAAGGAAGATATCGATCTTAATACGAACGCCACTGGGGTTAATCAAGGGCAAGGATTTTAAGTGATATTGACTCAAACAACAAGAGATTTGCCGAACTTATTAGACTAAATTAACGATTATTTAATAATCGAGAAAAACTCAATCAACAAATTACAGTTCAACTCTGGCTTGACTTTGCTTACAATGAAATAGATTTTTAAAATCAATCCGCTATAGTATGGATGAATTGATTTTAAAAATGTAAATAAGCCTACAAATGCAGTACGCTTATACATTGGGGAAATAAGGAACTGTCTTTCGTAAAATAAAGCCTCGCACACTAGCGAGTCTTATTTATGATTGAAATGAATCATTTAGACAGGTATCCCTATTTACACAATACTGGTAATGCTGATTTTTATCACTTTATATAGATGAGGCCGCTCTTCAAATGACCATCGACTTTAAGCAAGATATTCTCGCCCCTGTAGCTCAAGACTTTGCCACGATGGACACATTTATTAATGAAGGCATTACCTCTAAAGTGGCATTAGTCATGGCGGTGAGTAAACATGTGGTTGAAGCAGGTGGTAAACGCATGCGTCCCATTATGTGTTTATTGGCTGCCAAAGCCTGTGGTGCAGAAGACTTGGAACGCCAGCGCAAACTTGCTGCCATCATTGAAATGCTGCATACCGCAACCTTAGTCCATGATGATGTGGTCGATGAATCTGGCTTACGTCGTGGTCGCCCAACGGCCAACGCGACTTGGAACAATCAGACCGCTGTACTGGTGGGTGACTTTCTAATTTCACGTGCCTTTGATTTGTTGGTCGATCTCGGTGACATGACCTTACTCAAAGATTTTTCTACAGGGACTTGTGAAATTGCCGAAGGTGAAGTGTTACAACTTCAAGCACAGCACCAACCTGAAACCACAGAACAAACGTATTTAGATATTATTCACGGTAAAACGTCACGTTTATTTGAACTGGCAACTGAAGGGGCTGCCATTCTTTCTGGGACACCGCAGTACCGTGAACCGCTGCGTTTATTTGCTGGCCACTTTGGCAATGCCTTTCAAATCATTGATGATATTTTAGATTACACCTCAGATGCTGAAACATTAGGTAAAAATATTGGCGATGATTTAATGGAAGGTAAACCGACTTTGCCGTTAATCTCAGCATTGAAAAATACAACGGGTGAAGAACATGACATTGTTCGTCGAAGTATTGCGACAGGCGGAACGGCAGATCTTGATCAAGTCATTGCTATCGTAAACAGTTCTGGCGCACTAGATTACTGCCGACAACGGGCGCATGAAGAAACCGAAGCCGCACTTCAAGCATTACAGGCTTTACCTGACAGCCAATATCGTCAAGCACTGGTCAATTTAACCCAACTGGCTTTACATCGAATTCAATAACAAATGATGCTTTAAAATGTTTTTAACTTGCCTATGCATATAAAATTTAATGATCTGTTTTCTCAAATGCAGCAACAGCTTGAGCAACCTCAAGCTGTTTTAAATGATCAACTTTTAATTGAGTTGGTGGAGCGTATTCGTCCAATAGATGCGTATCAAACCGATGAAATCCACCAAAAATTTCAAGCGCTCATTCAAGCATTACTCATCACTCCCGATGCCGCATCAACCTTACAAAGCTTTGTACTGCGGCTTATTTCCCAATATAAACAAACCAGTCTTTATGCCGATACAGGTATCTTGTCTTTAGATGGGTTTTGGAACCAATTGTCACAGCGTTTAGGGGCACATTTTCTCCCGCTGATTAATGACGAAACTCAACTGCAAAATTTAGTCCGTCGCGTTTTTCCCAACCGAAGTGACAAATATTGGCTCGATAACATCCGAGACAGTGACTGGCTACAACTGCTGAACCTGCTCAATCACGGGCATGCCAATCAAAAAGAAAAAGTCAAAATTCGCAGTGAAGTGATTAAAGCCATTACGGTGTTGTCTTATCGGATTAGTGGTATTGGTTTATATCCAGAGTTTATTAATGCGCATCCTGAGCTGACCGAATATGAATCGCCTTTTTTAGTGCAGAACCGCGAAATTGTCGAATTCATTCAACAGTATAAAAAGGCACATCAAGACGCAGAAACCTCGAGTGTGGTTGCCCCACCCGACGCTTCTCAAGCGCTGGTCATGATTGAGCAGTGTCGTGATGTGGTATTGAAAATTCGTCGTGCGACTAGACGTATTGGAGTCAGTGTCAGTTTAACCTATCTGATTTCCTTACTTGAGCAATGCTTAGACCGCGTCGAACTGTTGCTCAATTTAATTGTAGAAGAAGGCGAAGTACACTATGAAGCGGTGAGTATGCTCTTGGTCGATATTACCGCTGCGATTTATAGCGAACGCAGCGTACGCTCTCTACTCACTACCAATAGTGAACTAATTGCGTTACAGGTAACTGAAAATGCCAGTAAAACCGGGGAACACTATGTAAGTACAGACAAACAAGGCTTTTTAGCCATGTATAAGTCCGCAGCGGGTGCAGGAGTTATTATTGCCATTATGGCAACGCTCAAAACCTTGTCGGCACGTATGGTCATGGCACCACTCATGCAAGCCTTTATTTACAGTATGAATTACTCACTAGGTTTTATGCTGATTCATGTCTTGCACTTTACTGTAGCGACCAAACAACCCGCAATGACTGCTGCAGCCCTTGCAGCAACAGTACAACACCGCAAAGGTTCTAAAACCGCGCAAATTGCTGAATTAGCAGCATTGATTATCAATATTATCCGTACCCAGTTCATTGCTATTTTGGGAAATATCTCAATTGCCATTCCTGTTGCCGCGTTTATTACGTGGGCATGGGCAACTGGCATGCATGAACCGCTACTCAACCATGCGAAAGCGGCGAAAGTTTTACATGACTTAAACCCTTTTACCTCTTTGGCCATTCCACATGCCGCGATTGCGGGTGTCTGTTTGTTTTTATCGGGACTTTTGGCAGGTTATTTTGACAATATGGCGGTTTATCGCAAAGTTGGCCCTCGCTTAAAAGCACACCCTCGTCTCAAAACGATCATGGGGCAAGAACGACTCGATAAATTTGCAGGCTATATAGAACGCAACTTAGGCGCGCTGGCGGGTAATTTCCTGTTCGGGATTATGTTAGGAAGTATGGGAACCATTGGTTATATTTTGGGTTTACCCCTAGATATTCGCCATATTGCCTTTGCTTCTGCAAACTTCATTCAAGGTCTGATGAATATTAATGGTAGTCCTGAGATTGGCTTGATTATTGTATCGTTCCTCGGAGTGCTCGCTATTGGTCTAACGAACTTATTTGTCAGTTTTACCCTCACGATTATTGTGGCTTTACGTGCACGTCGAGTTCGATTTGAACAATGGAAACCTTTAGCAAAATTGGTACTCACCCATTTTCTGACTCGCCCTAGTGATTTCTTTTGGCCCCCGAACGTCCCACTTGAAGTTGAAGAAAGTTCAAACAGTACAAAACACCATCCAAAATGATTTTGTACCGATTTTGAGCTCTTGTTACACTGTAAACAAAATTTTATACATGATTAATCAACACTTGAATTAAAGTGTACTGATGAGTACACTTTAACCCAGTAAATAACCGCGCTTAAATCGGTTGAAATGACACGAGTTCCAGCATGCCTTACTTGTTGCTTTTTATCGGTATTATTTTATTTATAATCAGTGGATTAGTCCTAAGCATTCAATCACTCACAGATTTAGATCTGGCGATGGTCGAATATTTCAGCACATTAAGAACTGAACCTATAGATAAGCTTGCAATACTTTTATCAGCACTCGGCGGCATGCCGTTTGTATTATTTCTAACCACTCTATGGTGTTTCCATCGTGCATGGTATAAAAAGTATAGAGATGTTGTTTTTATTGGTTTAGGCGTTGTTGGAAGTATTGCTTCTGCTTGGCTACTTAAATTTCTAATTTCGAGACCACGCCCACCAGAAATGTTTCACCTAGTGACGAGCTATGGTGCTTCCTTTCCGAGTGCGCACAGTATGTATGCTGCCACTTTGGCGTGTCTTGCCATTTTCTTAAGTCGACCATTTCCTGCACATCGTTATGTTGTATGCATTGCTCTTTTATGGATGCTGATGATGGGAATTTCAAGAGTCTATCTTGGAGTACATTTCCCATCCGACGTTCTCGCAGGTTGGAGCATTAGTATTATCTGGATTTCACTGCTTTACATCTTGTGCGGCAGATATACCCAATTAAATACACATTATTTTTAGATAAGAATCTAATCGAGGTGGAACAATGATGTCGGCAAAGCTTTGGGCCCCAGCCCTTACCGCTTGCGCATTAGCAACGAGTATTGCACTTGTTGGTTGTAGCAAAGATCCAAAAGATGCGCAGCAAGCTGGCGCTTCTCAACAAACGCCACCTACTGAAGTCGGTGTCATTGTTGCACAACCACAAAATGTAGAACAATCTGTAGAGTTATCTGGCAGAACCACGGCATTTGAAATCTCTGAAGTTCGCCCACAAACGAGTGGAATCATTCTAAAACGTTTGTTTGCGGAAGGCAGTTATGTACGTGAAGGTCAAGCACTTTATGAACTTGATGCTCGTACCAACCGCGCAACATTTGATAATGCCAAAGCAGCATTATTACAACAAGAAGCGAATTTAAGCACACTCAGAACCAAACTAAATCGTTATCAGCAACTGGTTTCAAGCAACGCTGTTGCGAAACAAGACTATGACGATTTAGTGGGTCAAGTAAATGTTGCTGAGGCACAAGTGGCAGCAGCACGTGCTCAAGTTAAAAATGCTGAAGTGGACTTAGGTTATTCAACCATCCGCTCACCAATTTCAGGTCAAACCAACCGCTCTACAGTTACTGCGGGTGCTTTGGTGACTGCAAACCAAACAGAGCCATTGGTGACAATTCAACGTTTAGACCCAATCTATGTTGATATCAACCAATCGAGTTCTGAACTTCTTCGTTTGCGTCAACAATTGAGTAAAGGTAGCTTAGACAGCAGTAACAACACGCGTGTGAAGCTGAAACTAGAAGATGGCAGTGATTATCCAATCGAAGGCCGTTTAGCGTTCTCTGATGCTAGTGTCAATCCAGATACAGGAACTGTGACGATTCGTGCGGTGTTCCCGAACCCGAATCACTTATTGCTTCCTGGTATGTTTGCCAATGCACAAATCGTTCAAGGCGTAATCCCGAATGCGATGTTAGTGCCGCAAATTGCAGTGACTCGTACACCAACAGGTCAAGCAATGGCAATGATTGTGAATGACAAAGGTGTAGTAGAGGCTCGTCAAATCACCACAGTTGGTATTCAAGGCCAAGACTGGATTGTGACTGAAGGCCTTAAAACAGGTGAAAAAGTTATTGTTGACGGAATAGCGAAAGTTAAAGCTGAACAGAAAGTTGTTGCGAAACCGTATCAACCTAAAGCAGCAGCACCTCAAGCTCCAACAACGGATGCTAAAAAGACAGAAGCTGGTGCGAAAACTGAACAAAAAGCTACTTCAAACGCATAAGGGGTAGACTGAATGGCTCAATTTTTTATTCATCGCCCCATTTTTGCGTGGGTGATTGCACTGGTGATTATGTTGGCGGGTATTATCACGCTGACAAAAATGCCGGTTGCCCAATATCCGACGATTTCACCGCCCTCGGTGACAATCTCTGCAACTTATCCGGGTGCTTCTGCACAGACTGTTGAAAACACAGTCACTCAGATCATTGAACAACAAATGAATGGTCTGGATGGTCTACGTTATATCTCTTCAAACAGTGCGGGTAACGGTCAAGCGTCTATTAACTTAAACTTTGAACAAGGCATCGATCCTGATATTGCTCAAGTTCAAGTACAGAATAAACTACAATCGGCAACGGCGCTTTTACCTGAAGATGTACAACGTCAAGGTCTAAAAGTCACCAAGTCTGGTGCGAGCTTTATGCAAGTTCTTGCATTTTACTCTCCAGATGGAAGCTTATCTGCTGCCGACATTAAAGACTATGTAAACTCAAACATTTCTGAACCGCTGAGCCGTGTTGCAGGTGTGGGTGAAGTCCAAGTTTTTGGTGGTTCATACGCGATGCGTATTTGGCTTGATCCAGCGAAAATGACCAGCTTACAAATTACTCCAAGTGATGTTGCAACTGCCATTAATGCGCAAAACTCACAAGTGGCGGTAGGTCAGTTAGGCGGTGCACCATCTGTGCAAGGTCAAGTGCTGAACGCAACAGTGAATGCTCAAAGCATGTTGCAAACCCCTGAACAATTTAGAAATATTTTTCTAAAAAATACAGCTTCAGGTGCTCAGGTTCGCTTGGGTGATGTTGCGCGTGTTGAACTCGGGTCAGATAACTATCAGTTCGACTCTAAATTTAATGGTAAGGCTGCTGGCGGTGTTGCGATTAAACTGGCAACTGGTGCAAATGCACTAGATACAGCAGCGGCTGTAGAAAAGCGCCTCAGTGAACTTCGTAAAAACTACCCAAATGGTTTAAAAGATCAACTGGCTTATGACACCACACCGTTTATTAAGCTGTCGATTGAAAGTGTTGTACACACGTTGATTGAAGCTGTCGTGTTGGTGTTCATTGTCATGTTCTTATTCTTACAGAACTGGCGTGCCACGATTATCCCAACATTAGCTGTTCCAGTGGTTGTATTGGGCACATTTGCTGTCATTAACATCTTCGGTTTCTCAATCAACACGCTCACTATGTTTGCGATGGTCTTAGCGATTGGTCTTCTGGTCGATGATGCGATTGTTGTGGTGGAAAACGTCGAACGGGTAATGCAAGAAGAACACCTCGACCCTGTAGCTGCGACCGAAAAATCAATGCAACAGATTTCTGGTGCCTTGGTCGGTATTACCAGTGTATTAACTGCGGTATTCGTACCGATGGCATTCTTTGCAGGCACAACGGGTGTTATTTACCGTCAGTTCTCGATTACGCTAGTTACCGCAATGATTTTGTCACTGATCGTGGCATTAACATTCACTCCTGCCCTGTGTGCAACCTTGTTAAAACAACACGATCCGAATAAAGCAGAAAGTAATAATATTTTTGCGCGTTTCTTCCGTTGGTTTAACAGCAGCTTTGAAAAGCTATCCGTAAAATACCAAGGTGGTGTCAACCGTATGACCCATCATAAAGTATTTTCTGGTGTGGTTTATTTACTGGTGATTGCAGGCTTAGTTGGCCTATATAAAGCTTTACCATCCTCATTCTTGCCTGACGAAGACCAAGGCGTCGTCATGACTTTAGTTCAGCTTCCACCAAGTGCAAGCCTTGAACGTACCGATAAAGTCATCACCACAATGACAGACTATTTCATGAATAAAGAAAAAGAACATGTAGAGTCCATCTTTACTGTTTCTGGTTTCTCATTCACAGGTGTTGGTCAAAACGCAGGTCTTGCCTTTATCAAGCTGAAGGACTGGAGTGAGCGTACGACACCTGAGTCGCAAATTGGTGCCATCATTCAACGTGGTATGGCATTGAATATGATCGTGAAAGACGCCTCTTACATCATGCCATTACAGTTACCTGCAATGCCTGAATTAGGTGTATCTGCTGGTTTTGACATCCAATTAAAAGATGCGAGTGGTCAAGGTCATGAAAAACTGATTGCTGCACGTAATGCGATTTTAGGTATGGCAGCACAGGATAAACGCCTTACAGGTGTGCGTCCAAATGGTCAAGAAGATACACCTCAGTATCAAATTAGTATTGACCAAGCACAAGCAGGCGCAATGGGTGTCAGTATTGCGGATATCAATACAACCATGAGCATGGCTTGGGGTGGTTCATATATTAATGACTTCGTAGACCGTGGTCGTGTGAAAAAAGTCTATGTGCAAGGCGAAGCAAATGCACGTATGATGCCTGAAGACTTGAACAAGTGGTATGTACGTAATAGTAGCGGCACAATGGTTCCATTCTCAGCATTTGCAACAGGCGAATGGACTTATGGTTCACCACGTCTAGAGCGTTATAACGGTGTATCTTCTGTAAACATTCAAGGTACTCCAGCACCGGGCGTAAGTTCAGGTGATGCAATGCTCGCGATGGAAGAAATTATTGGTAAGTTACCATCTATGGGCTTACAAGGTTTCGACTATGAATGGACAGGCTTATCTTTAGAAGAACGTGATTCGGGCAATCAAACAGCTCCGCTGCTTGTTCTTTCGATGCTTATCGTCTTCTTATGTCTTGCCGCATTGTATGAAAGTTGGTCTATCCCTGTTTCAGTATTACTAGTTGTACCACTCGGTATTCTTGGTGCATTTGCACTGACATGGTTAGGTATGATCATTAAGGGCGATCCAAACTTATCGTTCAACATCTACTTCCAAGTTGCGATTGTTGCCGTGATTGGTCTTTCTGCGAAAAATGCGATCTTGATCGTAGAGTTTGCAAAAGAGTTGCAAGAACAAGGTGAAGACTTGTTTGATGCAACCCTTCATGCTGCAAAAATGCGTTTACGCCCAATTATCATGACCACCCTTGCATTCGGTTTTGGTGTCCTTCCGCTTGCCCTTTCAACAGGTGCTGGTGCAGGTAGCCAACATTCAGTAGGCTTTGGTGTCCTTGGTGGTGTAATTAGTTCTACACTGTTGGGTATTTTCTTCATTCCAGTATTCTTTGTTTGGATTCGTAGTATTTTCAAATACAAACCTAAGAAACAAAATAATCAGGAGCAAACATCGTGATGCAAAAAGTATGGTCTATTTCAGGTCGTAGCATTGCGGTATCTGCACTTGCGCTTGCTTTGACTGCATGTCAAAGCATGCGTGGTCCAGAACCCGTCGCTCAAGCGGATATCCCAACAGGATATATTGGTTCAACGACAGGTCCATCTGTTGCAGAACAAGGCTATAAAGGCTTTTTTGCTGATCAGCGTTTAATCCAAGTCATCGAGTTAGCACTAGCCAATAACCGTGACCTCCGTACGGCGACTTTAAATATTCAACGTGCTCAGCAAGCGTATCAAATTAGCGAAAACAACCAACTGCCAACCATTGGTGCAAGTGGTAGTGTGCTTCGCCAAGATACACTCAGCAGCAACAAACCCATGACAACCTATAATGTTGGCCTTGGCGTAACTGCGTATGAGTTAGACTTTTGGGGTCGTGTTCGTAGCTTAAAAGACAATGCTTTAGACAGCTATTTAGCGACTCAAAGTGCACGTGATGCAACACAAATTTCGTTGATTGGTCAGGTTGCGCAAGCATGGCTGAGCTATTCGTTTGCTAATGCCAATTTAAAACTGGCAGACCAAACCTTAAAAGCGCAGCTTGAGTCGTACAATCTAAACAAAAAACGTTTTGATGTGGGTATCGACAGCGAAGTCCCTGTACGTCAAGCACAAATTTCGGTTGAAACTGCGCGTAATGACGTTGCGAACTACAAGACTCAACTTGCACAAGCACAGAACTTACTCAACCTACTGGTGGGTCAGCCTGTTCCTGCAAATTTATTGTCTCCTCAACCTGTGAAACGCATTACCCAAAGTACGGCGTTGACAGCGGGCTTGCCAAGCGACTTGTTAAATAACCGTCCTGATGTCCGCGCTGCGGAATATCAATTGTCTGCTGCGGGTGCCAACATTGGTGCGGCAAAAGCACAGTTGTACCCAACCATCAGCTTAACAGGCACAGCGGGTTATGCATCGACAGATTTAAGCGATTTGTTTAAATCAGGTGCCTTTGTATGGTCACTTGGCCCAAGCTTGGATATTCCAATCTTTGACTGGGGCACACGTCGTGCCAATGTGAAGATTTCAGAAACTGACCAAAAAATTGCGTTGTCAGATTATGAAAAAACCATTCAAACTGCTTTCCGTGAAGTGAATGATGCCTTGGCAGTACGTGAAAATATTGGTGACCGTCTAGCAGCGCAACGTCGTCTGGTAGATGCAACCAACACCACTTATAAACTTTCAACTGCTCGCTTCCGTGCAGGTATCGATAACTACCTGACTGTACTTGATGCACAACGTACATCGTACTCAGCGGAACAAGGGTTGTTATTGCTTGAACAAGCAAACTTAAACAACCAAGTTGAAGTGTATAAAACCCTCGGTGGCGGTGTAAAAGCCAACACGACGGATCAAGTGGTGAAACAGCCTTCTTCTTCAGATGTGAAATACAACAAAACAGCGAACTAAGGTTTGCAACATCAAAAGCTCACTTCGGTGGGCTTTTTTATTGCTTTTTGCTGGGCTTTTTCCTATCTTCAAAGATAATCAAATCATTTGAATATTGAACATTATGCTTTTAAGTAACCTTGAGTCTGTTCCTGGACATACCATTTCCCAACAATTGGATGTGGTCTATGGCAGTACGGTTCGGAGTAAACATGTCGGACGCGACTTTTTGGCAGGGTTAAAAAATATTGTCGGTGGTGAACTCACTGCCTATACTGAGCTTTTAGAAGAATCCCGCCAAGAAGCCATGAATCGTATGATTGCAAAAGCACAAGGCTTAGGTGCCAATGCCATTGTAGGTATTCGTTTTTCAACTTCTAACATTGCCCAAGGTGCATCTGAGTTATTTGTTTATGGCACTGCGGTCCGTATTACACCGTTAGACAACCATCTCCCCGATCCATTTCCAACACAGGCCTAAACCATGGAAAGTTTAGTTTTCCAACTGCTGATCTTTGCGGTGCTCTTTAGCGTCGGTTTTGGCTTTGGTCGCTACAATGAACGTAAACATTTGGCGGAGCTTGAACAGAATGAGAAGCGTCTTGCCTACATTACCGTGGGTAATTTACGCAAAGTAAGCTTCGAACAGTCTGGGCACATGATCAGCAGCAATGTTGTGATTTCTCATGACTATTTCAAATATGTATTGGCGACCGTGCAAAACTTTTTTGGGGGTAGACTCACCAGCTATGAAAGTGTCGTCGATCGTGCCCGTCGCGAAGCGATTGTCCGACTCAAACTTGAAGCGGAAAAACACGGCGCAACGCATATCGCTTGCATAAGACTGGCGACTACCGAAATGGGCATGCAAGGTGGTATGGTCGAAGTCTTTGCTTATGGGACCGCCATTCAAAGTCCTTAAACAGCGACTATTGACCAATCATCCATTCACTAAACTCAAACAGCATGAACATTCAAAATAGCTCATGCTCCCTCACCTTCTATCGTACATTCGGATGGCAGATTGCTCACTAGAGCATAATTCTCTCCACTGAACACAATAAAAATGGACATTACCTACACTATAAATAGGTCACAGATAATGAAATCTTTAACCCTGAAAATAAGTATGGCTGTACTCAGCATGATTCCACTTGTAGCCAAAGCTGAATTAATTGTACTGGCATCGCCTCAAAGTAATGATGCTTACTATGCAAAAATGATTGATAGTATTTTTGATTTTCACGTCGATTATGCAAAAAAAATTATTAAAAATGGAGACAATGTCGTTGTTCTGACGGACAAAGGCCTCTACCCCGACTATGTCAAAGCCTTGGGCAAAAAGCATGTGGCAATCGTACCGATGCATGACATTTGGATGCGCGACTTCAGCAGCGCTAATCCAGCTCAACCCGTCATGTTCCGCTACACTGCCGCAGGACAAGGTGGCGCTAAAAAAGGTCAGACCATTTCTGATGAAGTGCAAGATGAGTTTAAATACTATAGTCAAAAAGCAGGCTTACAGTTTACTCAAAGCAAGCTATTGAATGATGGCGGAAACTGGGTTGAAAATGGTTATGGCAATCTCGTCCTCAGCACCAAATTCCTAGCGGATAACAAGCTCACCGAAAGCGAAGCCCGTAAGAAACTCATGGCTCTAACAGGTGCAAAGCAGATTGCCTTCATTGAGGCCGATGAACAAGGGGGCTTGGAACATGCCGATGGTGTGGTCAGCTTTGTCGACCAAAATACCTTGGTGATTAACGCTTACCCATCCCGACTATGCCAAGCAACTTAAAGCCGATTTAAAGCGCAGCATTCCGAATGTTAAAATTCGTGAAATCATCCCCCCTTATGATGGCAGCGAAATCTACGATGAAAAATTTGGTTCTGCATGTGGCTTATACACCAATATGCTGGTGACGCCTGAACGGATTTACTTCCCACAGTTTGGCATTAAAGAGGATGCTGTCGCGTTACAGCAAATTCGTAGCATAACCAAACGTACTGTTGTTCCAGTACAGTCTGCTAATGTCTGTCATATGAGCGGTGGTGTGCGTTGTATGTCTTGGCAAGTGCGTGGGAAAAATGCGGAATGTTCTTAAACTATTTAAATAAAATCAGTAAGTAGTACAGTGCTGTTCCCCTATCAAAACATGGGGGGTATAGGAACAACTTGATCCCAAAAGGCAGGTGAAAGAGACTTTCCTCCTGCCTTTTTAAATTTACTTCACTTTCATCTTACGAATCATTTTATACAACGTTGTAGGCGATAAACGAGACACCAGCACCCCCATTTTCTCTTTGCGACCGCCGACTACAATGTATTCTTCACCTTTGAGCAATGCACTCACCACCGTTTGCGCAAAGATATCGGGTTCTAAACCATTTTCAATTGCTTCGTCTTGATGCCCCTGTGGTTTACCCTCACCATTTAAAGCATTAAACGAGACATTGGTTTTAACAAAGCCTGGGAAAATCACCGATACATCTACGCCCTCATTGGCCACTTCGGCACGCAGGCTATTTGCCCACATATGAATGGCAGCCTTGGCTGCTGAATAACTGGCACGGTACTGCGTCCCCAATAGCCCTGCAACACTCGAAACAAAGGCAATACGGCCAGATTTTTGTGCTAAAAATGTCGGTAGAACGGTTTTGGTTAAAAACACTTGTGAAAAATAATCCACTTCCATAATCGCACGTTCAGTCTGCATGCTGGTGTCAGAAATCAAGGCACGTTGGCTTAAACCTGCATTATTAATCAACCAATCAATTCGACCTTTTTTCTGTAGCACTTGCTCATAAGCATGACGAACTTGAGCTTCGTCGGTAATGTCGGCACAAATGGAAATGTGTTGATCTGGATTGAGCAGCCCGACACGAACTTTTTCGAGTTCGTCAAAACGTCTTGCCGTGAGTACGACCTCAGCACCCTGTAAAGCACATTCTTTAGCTAGTGCTTCACCTAACCCTGAAGATGCCCCCGTAATCCATACCACTTTAGCGTCTAAACTGTTTAACTGTGCCATGTCCTTATTGCCTCATACCGAAGTTTTATTTGCAGATTGATCATTTAAAAAAGTCAGGAAATGATCGAAATATTGACTCATCATCTGCGCATCATAGATACGCCCTAATTTATCAAAACGTTTATAGCCCAACTGGGTCGTCAAGTTAATCACCCCATTTAGTGTTTTATCGACCACCAGATTAAATTTAAGCATCTTTTTGGGTTCGCGAACCAGACTGGTCACCCCTTGATCGACTATTTGCGTAAACACCTTCAAAGCTGGAGCAACATAACTGTTATTGCCCTTTTCCATCTGTTCCGCACAACCCAAAAGTTCGGTAACTAAGGTTTTTTCGACTGGGTAGCTTAAAAAATGCATGCTCTCGGTGTCATACATCATTTGCTCTAGATAATTCACCATTGGAATTAGACGGTCATTTGAAAAAAAAGACACGGACCACGGCATGTACTTACGCATAGTGTCTACAATGTGCTGAATAATTTTCTCAGACTCCCCATCGCCTGAGGTAGACAAGCGTGCAAGATCGCCAAAGACTTGATCAATCACTTCACATGAAATATCCGCTAAAACCTCACCCAAAGGTTTGGCAAGACTTTGGCTTTCGCCGGCATTAAGCTGTTGATGAATGTGAGCAAAGCGTTGGTGAGTTTCAGGTTTTAATTTTAATGATATTTGATAAGTCATAATGATCCTCCCCTTTTTTGATTTTTACTGCGAACAAAGCGCACTCTAGGTTTAGACACATCATAAAGCGCTCTGCATCATGTCGCAATTGCTAGATCAACGCATTTGCTTTACATGCCCCCATTTACGATTTCTTTGCTACAATAGATGCAATTTTTTATCTACTTTTGAACTGTTTGAACTATGACTGATTCAGCGCAAAATATTGCTACAACCTACGATCCTACCGAGATCGAGAAAAAATGGTACAAGACTTGGGAAGAAAACGGCTACTTTAAGCCGTCTGAAAAAGGCGAATCATTCTGTATCATGATTCCGCCGCCAAACGTCACAGGTAGCTTGCACATGGGTCATGGTTTTAACAACGCCATTATGGATGCTCTCACTCGCTTTAACCGTATGTCGGGCAAAAATACCTTATGGCAACCGGGTACAGACCATGCAGGTATTGCCACACAAATGGTCGTAGAACGTCAGCTTGGCGCACAAAATATCAGCCGTCATGACTTAGGTCGTGAAAAGTTCATTGAAAAGATTTGGAAATGGAAAGAACAATCTGGTGGTACGATTACTCGTCAAATTCGCCGTTTAGGCTCTTCTGTTGACTGGTCACGTGAACGCTTCACCATGGATGAAGGTTTATCCAATGCAGTCAAAGAAGTGTTTGTGAAACTGCATGAAGAAGGTTTGATTTACCGCGGTAAACGCTTAGTTAACTGGGACCCTAAACTGCAAACTGCCCTGTCTGACCTAGAAGTTGAGTCTGATAAAGAAGAACAAGGTTCTTTGTGGCACTTCAAATACTTCTTTGAAGATAAATCACTTCGCACCCACGATGGTAAAGATCACATCGTGGTTGCAACCACGCGTCCAGAAACATTGTTAGGTGATACAGCGGTTGCGGTTGCACTTGATGATGAGCGTTATTCGCACCTTGTTGGTCAAAACATCATTCTGCCGATTACTGGTCGTGCGGTTCCAATCGTTAAAGATGAATATGTCGATAAAGAATTCGGTACAGGCTGTGTGAAAATTACCCCTGCCCACGACTTCAATGACTATGAAGTGGGTAAACGCTGCGAATTGCCAATCATCAACATCTTCAACAAAAATGCCGAAGTTCTGGCTGAGTTTGAATATATCGAAAAAGCCGGCGAACAAATTTCTAAAACCATTCCTGCACCTGCAGATTACATCGGTTTAGAGCGTTTTGAAGCACGTAAGAAACTGGTTGAGCAAGCGGAAGCTGAAGGCTGGTTAGATCAGATCCAACCGTACACGCTAAAACCACCTCGCGGTGACCGTTCGGGCGTGATTGTTGAGCCATTATTGACCGACCAATGGTATGTCAAAATTGCACCGTTGGCGCAGCCTGCAATTGAAGCAGTGAAAGATGGTCGCATCAAGTTCGTGCCTGAACAATACAGCAATATGTATATGGCGTGGATGAACAACATTCAGGACTGGTGTATCTCGCGTCAATTGTGGTGGGGTCACCGTATCCCTGCTTGGTACGATGCTGAGGGCAACATCTATGTGGGTCGTGACGAAGCTGAAGTCCGTGCGAAAAACAACATCCCTGCTGATGTTACTTTAAGTCAAGATGAAGACGTATTAGATACGTGGTTCTCTTCTGCGCTTTGGACGTTCTCAACCCTTGGTTGGACTGGCGATGCTTCGATCGATGCGGAAAACTATTTCCTCAATACCTTCCACCCAACGGATGTATTGGTGACTGGTTTTGACATCATCTTCTTCTGGGTTGCACGTATGATTATGTTTACGATGCACTTCATGAAGAATGAAGATGGTACGCCACAAGTCCCGTTTAAAACGGTCTATGTTCACGGTTTAGTCCGTGATGGCGAAGGTCAAAAAATGTCGAAGTCTAAGGGCAACGTGCTTGACCCATTAGATTTGATTGACGGTGTAGACCTTGAGACCTTGGTACAAAAACGTACGACTGGTCTAATGAACCCGAAACAAGCGGCGAAGATTGAAAAATCAACCCGCAAAGAATTCCCAGAAGGGATTCAGGCTTATGGTACAGACGCCGTTCGTTTTACCTTCTGTGCATTGGCAAACACAGGTCGTGACATCAAGTTTGATATGAAACGTGTGGAAGGTTACCGTAACTTTGCCAACAAAATTTGGAATGCAACTCGTTTTGTATTGATGAATGTTGAAGGTCAAACGGTTGGTCAAGAAGCACGTCAAGACCTTTGGGAATTGCCTGAACAGTGGATTGTGAGCCGTTTACAAAAGGCAGAACAAGCTGTTCATCAAGCGTTTGCAACTTACCGTTTAGACTTGGCTGCGCAAGCGATTTATGACTTTATTTGGAATGAATACTGCGACTGGTATGTAGAGCTAACCAAACCTGTTCTGAATGATGAATCTGTTTCTGAAGAACGCAAAGCCGAAGTTCGTCGTGTATTACTTGCGGTGATGGAAGCTTCTTTACGTCTTGCGCACCCAATCATGCCGTACTTGACGGAAGAAATTTGGCAAACCCTTGCGCCAATGATTGGCTTGGGTGGCGAAACCATTATGTTGGCAAACTACCCTATTGCAGATGAAGCCAAAATCAACGAACAAGCCGAAGCAGATATGCAATGGCTACAAGGTTTGATTGGTGCGGTGCGTAACATTCGTGGTGAAATGGGCTTAGGTAATGCTCGCTTGTTGCCTGTTCTTCTTCAGAACACCACTGAAGCTGAAAAAGCACAGATCACACGTATTGAAGCACTGTTCAAAGCATTGGCGAAAGTTGAAAGCATCAATTTCTTAGGCGACAGCGAGCAACCTCCTCTGTCTTCATCTTCAGTTGTTGGTCACGTATCTGTATTCGTTCCAATGAAGGGTTTAATTGACCCGAAAGCTGAATTGGGTCGTCTGCAAAAAGACTTAGACAAAGTTCAGAAACAGCATGACCAAATTGCCAACAAACTTTCTAACGAAGGTTTCGTTGCAAAAGCACCTGCGGCTGTAGTTGAAGGTGAGAAAGTGAAACTTGCTGAGTTTGCTGATCAATTAGCTAAGATTAAAGCGAATATGGAGCAGATTGCAGCGCTTTAATGTGTTGTTAGTTTGATCTAATTTGTAGTATAAAGGGCTGATTATTCAGCCCTTTTTTATTATTATTTTGATTTTATTTTGATATTCAATAAATTCCTTGTTATCTGGCTCAACACTAAGTACAAAATTAATTCTCCCCATTAAACTATAAATATAATTAGGATCTCTAATATTAGAACTAGCGATATGGGATAAAATCCCAAATTTATTAATAAAAAACATTTCTTGACGTAATTTTCTTTTATACTTTTTGGGGACAAAAATACTGTCTTTCACTAAAACACCTGTAACAATATTTTGACCCGCATTAATTTTTAAACTTGTTTTTTTAGAATTAACTTTAAAACCGTATTTCTTGATTAAAAAGATCACGAAATTTCTGAATTTTAATGATATATAATCGCCAGAAAAGATCAAATCATCAGCATATCGAGTATAAATCAAATTATTTTTCTTAGAAAACTTATATAAAGTTTTATCTAAATTGTAAAAAAGTATATTGGATAAAATAGGACTTGTAGGAGCTCCTTGGGGTAAAGAGTCATCTAAGGTACAAAGGGATGCCATATAAAATGCTATCTTCGGTGGATACCCCTGTTGCTTAAAATAATTTATAATCCAATTTATAGGAATAGAAGGAAAAAAATCTTTTAAATCAATTTTAAGAAATGCTTTATGGCCAATATGCATTTTAGCATTAGTAATTATTGATTTATTAAAATTAAATCCATGAGCAGAATAATGAACTCTTTTACCTATCAAAATATTTTTATAAATCCATTTTTGAACCATCATTAAGGATGGAGATGGCACAGTGATAAGCCTATCTCCACCTAATTTTTTCTTAATTTTAAATTGTCTATAAAATTTTTTCTTAGAAAAAATCATACTAAGTAGTACATCTACTTCCACACCAACTAGTTTCGAAAAATGTTCTATTTCAAAAATAATAGGATTTTTATTTTTATAAAGCTTTTCAATAATTTCAATATATATTGAAATATATTCTTCTTTAACCCCTACATCTTCAAAGTATATAAGCCATTCTTTTGGGCTTTTAACAGATTCTATGGTGTATGACATGAATTAGGTACCTATTAGGGATTACTCAAAATACTTGCTTTTCTATCAACAAAAACCTAAGGTTTTGTTGATAGAACCGAGCCAAGCAAAGCTTGATCGGTACCTATATAAATTTTGAAAAAATTTATATAGGTACAAGGTCAATGACCCCTAAACACAAGAAGCGACATCACTTCAATATACTAATCCCTAACAGGTAATATATTGATAACAATTTATTTCTAAAAAATCAATTTTTTCTTTGGTGTATAGAAAGAGTTCATCTTGACTCTATAAGGATTTTTGAACTCCTCTGGTACATCAGATTTAATTTTTTTCATATATTGATGTGCCATCAAAGTTTCTATTCCTAATTCATTTATTTCTACATAGATTTCATGAAAATTGATCATATTTTTGGTTTGTAAACGACCAATAGTACTAAAAAATACATTCTCATCTAGCGCCAATCTAGTCATTAAAGTATAGGATTGGAGTCTTTTTTGAGATGATGAAAACAGCTCACCAAGTAAAAGTTGTTCGGTGTAATCCAATGCTTTCATTAAGCATCCTCCATATCCCTAAGCAATAATACTTCTCTTTCCTCTGCATTATTAGCATACTGCCACCAAAAAATTGGAAATACATTATTAGGCGTATTCATTGTTTCAATTGACAATGCAACTTGAGCTTTACCGTAACCTAGAGATGGTAATAACTTTGTAATATTTTTCTTAGTTTTATACACAGTTAGTAATTTACTCTCTAGATACTGCATCATTTCAATATAATGATCTTTATTGGAAGAAAATAAATTTTCAATAAGTTTATCATTTATAATTTTAGAGGCATAAACATCTACGCCTTGACTTTTTAGAAAGTCAAATCCACTTTTAGTACATAAAGCAACTTTTACACTAATATTGGGAGTTTTATAATTTTTTGTTGTGAAAGTTTCCTGTACCCAATTAATTCGTGTCTGCACCGTTCGACCACTACCAATAAAGTTATCAACTAAAATCAAATCAGTATCTTGTTGTCCATTATCTTTAAAAATCTTGTGAGATTCATTATATTTATTAACAGCTGTATAGCCTGTCCATTTGTAATATCTCAAAAAATACTTAAGCTCATATAGAACATGCTGCCCACTATCAGCGGAACGATCTCCTGTCATAGATACAATCAAAGTTGTGGAAGGCATGAGATGTGTATTTTTAATATTTTCAGCTACACTTTTAATTAACTCTTTGTAAGAATGCATATCTACATGGACTAGTTCAGAAATTAAGGCTGTTATTAAGTGTCTATGTTCATCAGTTTCGCATTCACTAAATAAAAGATTTCTAATTTCTTTTGATTTATCACTTAGCCATGGATGTTGAGCAATTATCTTTGATAGTTCAAGATGTTCTTTTCTACTCATAAACTACTGTAAAATATTGTATAAAAAATTAAACTATCAAAATAATAATTTCAATACAAGTTTACAAGCACCCATTCTCCATCAATTTATCTACCCCACTCACTTTTTTCCTATACACATGCTCGACTTTTACTTTTTTGCTTATCCATTAGAGATATGCAAAGCCATATACGCCACCAAAGCAATCAAGTCATTAAAGATGGAAAATACGCTAAGCGATTAAAAAGCGTAAAGTCTCTCCAATGAAGATGCTGTGCGTAACGTGATTTATCTAGCCATTGTGATGCAGCGTCTAAAAAGTGAAATACGCTTATCTTGCGCTGCTGTGCAGCTCATGGCGTTTAGCCATGAGCCGCTTTATTATTGAATTTGTTGACCACCCCTAAGCAATCACCTTTAATTGATGAAAATCAATTACACAAAATTATTTACAGGCTCAACCCACTTTAAAAATTAAATGACCAGCCGAATGCTCTATTTTTAAGTAAGTTTTTTAAACAATCAAAATCCTTATAACTATTTAAACACTGTTCATCTTGCAATAGCTTTCTTCGAATTTCTGTCAAATCATATTGGTACTTCTTAGCCAAATCAGCAGGTTTAAAAGTCTGTTTATAAAAACCTGAGCTTTCCCAATCAAATGAGTAAATAATGTGATCTAACTCAATTTGCAATTGTTCAATTTGATCTTCTAGCAATAAATTATAAGATTTCAAATGTTCATTTGCGATTTTAACTGCTTGTTTTTGATCACCTTGTTCTGTATAAGCACGTAACTTTAACATCGTAAGTAAATCTTTTTCTTCAAGTGCAGTATTTGCTTGCTGCAAAAGCTCAGTTTTCTCTATACGTTTTTGCTCATCTCGTTCACGGTCAGGATGGATCACAGAGGCAATTTTTAAATAAATACTTTTTAATGACTGCCCTGCCATTTTTTTTGCATCTTCAAGTTGCATTTTCTTCTTTAAAATTTTCTTTTTTTCTTTTTCTGCAAACTTTTGATATGCCTCACGTTCATGATCATTAAGTTGATTTTGAATGAAATCAGCTTCCTCTCGATCAAACTTTTCTTTTACTTTTTGCATAAACTCTTCAAGATTTTCGAGATCAAAATCAAAGTCAATCCAGTCCTCAGACACACCTAATTGATCTGCAAAAATTTCTTTCATCACTTGTTTTTGCATCATTTCATCAACATCATGCTCTGAATGAAAATCATCTTCTGCATTCTCTACTTGTGAGGTAAGCAAATGATCACGGTCTTCTAAAATTTTATAAAATTGAGCAATGACGATGGTCAATGCATGTTGCTCTTCAGACAGATTGGGATTATCTAACAGTTGACTCACTAAAATTGAGATTTTTTCATCTAAACGCTCTAAATGGGTTTTAGCAAATTTATGCGATTGTTTATATTGCCAAAGTACCTCTAGTTGACTAAATAAAACTTGGTGCCATTGGACATATAATGGCAAGAGTTCAACACTTGCATCCTCCTGTACTTTTTGTTGTGCTTGTTGCCACTCAACCAAAGAGAGTTGTAATTTCTCAATTTTTTGAATCTGACGATTAAACTTTTTTTGTTGTGGAGATAAATTTTCAGTTTCGTGATGCAAACTTAAATCTAAAATGCTCATGACTTTATTTCAATACAAATGCGATTTGACTCAATATTTTAACAGAAAGCATGCCTACGACTATTTGTTTAAAAAGTAAAATCTTATCTCATAGAACCCCATGCTCCAACAACATCTCTACTCCACTCACCTTTTTCATATGCTTTAAACGTTCTTTTTCCCACTTCAATTGCTGTTTTAACTCGGTAGCATCCTGATCTATGACCTTATACACATCACTCATTTTGAGCTGTTGGGTATTGATATGACTACTCAAGTGAAAAGACGCAAAGATCTCATCTAATTGACCTTGTAAACTCTGACTCTGCGCTTCCAAAACCAACTGATAAAACTTCACTTGCTCCGAGCTTAAAGCTTTTGAGCTTAGGCTTTTATTGATCTCTAGCTGTAACTGAAGCTTCAATAAATAAAATAAATCCTGCGCTGCATAAGCTTCATTGACCTTCTGCAAAAGTTCGGTCTTCTTCAACTTCTTCGCTTCATCAGGCTCACGGTCAGGATGGATCATCGCAGTAATTTTTAAATACACCGTTTTCAGTGACTGCGCTGCCATTTTGGCGGCTTGCTCGCGTTTTTCTTGTTGTTTTAACTGCTTGGCACGTTCTCGCTCTGCTTCATATTGGGCAGAATCGTATTCATAATTTTCCCAGTCTACATCCACGTTTTGTTCTACTATTTCAGCGAGGTCATGATTTTGTATTGAGTTCGCTTTGGTTTTCTTCGAGCGTATATGCTCTGCATGCTGCATATAGAAAGTATCAATTTTCTCTACTTGCTCTTTCTGCGCTGAAGTTAGCATTTGTGATTTTCTTAGCATCTTGGCTAAAGCGGCTATTTTGGTGTCAATCTGCGCCAGATCAACTTTGCTAAAGCCATCGCTGGCTAAGTGATTCCATAGAGTATCAAGCTGTGCAAATAAAACCGTGTGTAACTCGCTATACACAGGTAAAAGCTTACTGCGCGTATAGTTTTGAATATCGGCTTGCGCATTTTTCCATGCTGCCAGTTCTTGTTTTTGTTGTTCAATCTGGTCAATTAAGCGATTTAATTTTTTCTGCTGTGGGCTAAGCCTCGCCTCTGGCTGAGCCGTCGTTTTTAACGCTGAAGACATAACCCATCCAATCCAATACAAAGGAGAAATTATAGCGCGATCTTAACGCACAAGCAGTGCTACTCTCTTTGAGCCAAGTTTAAAATCTGAGTGATTCAAATTTTGAGTGAAAAAAAGCCCATCATTCGATGAGCCTTTTATTTAGCGAAATAGCTTTACCAATAGTTTTCGACCGCAATATTCCCTTCACCACGGCGGTTCATGGTCAGGCCACGTGCTTTTAATGCCTCTTTGGTATCTTCGACCATTTGCGGGTTACCACACAGCATCACATGGCTGGTTTCAGGGTTTAGACTTAAACCAACTGCTTTTTCCAAGTCACCATTTTCAATCAGTACAGGTAAGCGGTCATGCAGTGGCGCATGCGGATCACGGGTAATAATCGGCACAAATTTAAAGCCCGTATGCCCCTCACCAAAAGTCTCTGCAATTTCCTGAATACGTGTTGCATAGGCCAGTTCAGAGGCTGTGCGTACGCTATACACCAGTGTAATGCTCTCGTACTTCGACCACGTCTCAAAGTCCTGTAACATCGAAATAAAAGGTGCAAGTCCTGTGCCCGTGCCCAGTAACCATAAGTCTTTTGGTAACGGCAACTGATAACGCGCCAAAGTCAAAAAGCCATACGGGATCTTTTCGAGGTAGATCTCATCATTAACTTTTAAATGTTGTAAATTTGAGGTAAATGCACCTTCAGGCACCACAATCGAGAAAAACTCTAAAGTTTCATCAAAAGGAGAGGACACCACCGAATACGCTCGAACCACCAATTCATCACCCACTTTGATGCCAATACGGGCAAATTGTCCTGCGGTAAACTTAAAATGTGCAGGTCGCGTCATGGTGAAGCTAAAAAGTGTATTGGTCCAACGGTGTACGGATAAAACCTTTTCTAGGCTAAATTTTTCAATTGACATGATTTCAGCGTGGCATCAAAGACGTTGCTCATGTTAGCATGACCACATAATTTGTTAATATTTTTTAAATGTTAAGGCTATATTCATGCGCATGACTTTACGCCAGTTGGCGGTTTTTGTAGCAGTTGCTCAAGAAGGCACAGTAACCAAAGCCAGTGATGCGGTTCGACTCACCCAGAGTGCTGCGAGTATGGCTTTAGCAGATCTAGAAGACGGTTTGGGGGCTCCTCTGTTTGACCGTCTAGGTAAGCGTCTTCAGCTCAATGATCTGGGTCGTTTCCTGCTGCCACAAGCTTTAGAAATTTTGGGTCGCTGTGATGCTTTCGAGCAAGCCGCTAAAGGTGAGTTACAAAGCATTGATTTACGTTTGGGTGCAACCCTGACCATCAGTGACTACCTCATGCCTGACCTGATGGCTGACTTCTTACAAATTCAGCCTCAAGCCCATTTACAGCTGCAAGTTGGCAACACTCGTCAAATGATTGAGGCGGTAAATCAGTTCCAACTAGATTTGGCCTTGATTGAAGGCTCTTGTCACTTGCCTCAACTGCAATGTATTCACTGGCGTGATGATGAATTAGCGGTCTGCTGTGCACCAGAACATCCTTTGGCGCAGTTAAATCGTACATTAACGCCTGAAGACTTTAAATCAGTCGAATGGATCTTGCGTGAAGAAGGTTCAGGTACACGTGAAGTGTTTGATAACGCTATTTTAAAAGACTTGCCTGATGCCAACATCCGTCTGACCTTGGGTCATAATGAAGCGATTTTAAAAATCGTGGCGGGTGGTTTAGGGATGTCCTGTATTTCAAAGCTGGCAACTGAACCTTTGCGCGAAAAAGGCCAGTTGGTGGTACTTGATACGCCGTTCTGGTCTCTAACACGTCCACTGTTCATGTTGGTACATCGTCAGAAGTACCAAGGCCCAGGACTCAAAGCCTTTATGAAATTCTGCGAAAAATAAGTAAGCAAAAAGCACCCGAGGGTGCTTTTTTTATTTCCCAAATTGGCGCTCACAAGGCTCACCATCATTGTTCCCATCCATTTTGGTATTTGGACAATTCCTTAAGAAATAAACCGCTTCTTCATAAGAACGCATTTGGGAGCAATGGGTTCGTCCATCGCATTTAAACTGTCCAGTGCTGACAGGTAAACGACCATTTTGTTTATCAATGCTCTGCGTCACACGTTCCGAGCGAGGTTGATTGGTCTGATGCAGACCTGCATCTAAATTACGCTTCCCTTGCTCAGATAGGATTTGATCGGGCAACTTTCCTAAAGCTTTACGCTGTTCTTCTACAATCTGTTGCTGCTCAAGCATCAACTGTTCAGCTTTACGCTGTTTTTCTGCACTATAACTTTGATATTTCCCATAGGTCAAAAAGCTCAATACCGCGACGATAATGATGCCAATCACGGTGATGATGGTACTTTTATGCCCTGCCTAATGGTAACGTGGTGAGGCTTGGGTACGCGCTTTTTTCTTATTTGATGATATCGTTGCTTTGCTTTCTGAGAACAGACCAAGCCGCTGGATATTGCCAGCCTTAAATTTGCCTTGGTCTTCTACAATCATAAACTTAAGCACTTCACCAAGCTTGGGTTCAATGTTGTTCTGTGGCAAATCTTTGATATGAAAAAACACATCATCAATATCCCCTTCCACCGCAATGAAACCAAAACCACGTGGGGTACTAAAGCTTTTGATTTTTCCTTTCAGAAACATAATCTGCTCTATTCAACTGTCTTTTTCGTATTGTAATCAATAAAAAAGAGGCTAAAAAGCCTCTTTGCTTCAAAGTGCAAAGATTAACCTTTGCACGATTTCACTCTGAATCAACGCTGACTTAGCGTCTAAAATTAGACAATAAGTCTGTGGTAATCGATTCATTATGACTTGAGACTTTCGATTTCTTGGCTTTGGCAGAGTTGTCTTCAACCCGCTCAATTTTAATTGCTTTATAGCGATCGCCATTTTCAACCACATTAAACTTCACGCGTTCATTACGTTTCGGCTCACCTGAGTCTGCAGGGAAATCCGAGATATGAAAAAATACGTCGCCTTCAGGTGAGGAAATAAAGCCAAAACCTTTGTCAGCGTTATATTGCTTAACTTTTCCTTGATATTGCTCGGCCTTCATAAACAGATCCTAATATGTACACGCTTTGTTGTAGTATATAAAAAAGAGGCTATAAAAGCCTCTTTTTGCTGGGGCTTAATCTTAATCTTTTTGAACTGAACCAAAGATTTTGTCGCCCGCATCGCCTAGACCCGGCACGATATAACCATTGGCATTTAAGCCTTGGTCAATTGAAGCCGTGAAAATAGTGACATCTGGATGCGCATCCAAAACACGTTTAATACCTTCAGGCGCCGCAACCAACACCATCACACGGATGTCTTTACAGCCACTTGCTTTCAATACATTAATTGCAGCAACCAATGAAGAACCCGTTGCAAGCATTGGGTCGATAATCATCGCTAAACGGTTTTGTACATCTGGAACTAATTTTTTGTAATAAGTACGTGCTTCAAGTGTTTCTTCATCACGCTCTAAACCCAGTACAGACACTTTGGCACTTGGAATCAGGTTTAAAAAACCATCCAACATACCAATACCCGCACGTAAAATTGGCACAACCGTGATTTTTTTACCCACAATGCGATCTACCGTTACTTTACCATTCCAACCATCAATTTCATGGTCGCAAACAGGTAAATCTTTGGTCGCTTCATAGGTCAACAGCATGGTCACTTCCTGAGCCAGCTCACGGAAGTTTTTAGTGCTGATATCTGCACGACGAAGAAGACCAAGCTTATGACGAATGAGTGGATGACGAATTTCATGGATAGCCACGGGAGAGCACCTAAAAGGTAAAATAAAATTCCTTACATTATAAAGCTTTTTATCGTGTGATAAAAACAAAAAAGCCCCCAATTGATGGAGGCTTTTTTGTTAAAACGAAACGTTTTTAAAAATTAGTGCTGTTGAGAAAGCATAAAGTGGATTGGAGATAGAATCTCTGACTGGAGTGCTAACTTGATAATTGGATCTGGATAGATACCAATCACAAGCACTGCTGCCGCAGCTAAAAGCACCATAATACCACCCACTTTTTGGCCCCAATGATCCACAGCGTCTACACGCGGTGCATCTGGTGGTGTCATGTACATAACAACCATCACACGGAGGTAGTAGTACAGACCAATACCAGAACCAACGATGATCATCGCAGCAAGGAACCAATGCTGAGTCGTTACAGCAGCCATGACCACAAGGAACTTACCAATGAAGCCCGCTGTCAATGGAATACCAGCAAGCGATAGCATCATCACGGTTAATACGGCAGTCAACACTGGACGACGCCAGAATAGACCACGGTAGTCCGCTAGACTTTCTGCTTCGTCTACGTTGTTGTATGGACTAGACATCAATGCAACCGCACCGAACGCACCAATCGTAGTTAACACATAAGTGATTACATAAACAGATACATTACCAAGGCTTGCATAAGTCATGCTGATTAAACCAATCAACAAGTAACCAAAGTGCGCAATTGAAGAGTATGCCAAGATACGTTTCAAGTTCACTTGTTTCACTGCAAGGAAGTTACCCACCAAGATCGATAACACCGCAATCACGGTTAAGATCGTCACGATTGAGTCAACAAGAATCGCACCTGAAGTAAGGATGTAACGTACAAACAGACCAATCGTCGCTACTTTTGCAGCTGTAGCAAGGAATGTTGCGATCGGAGTCGGTGCACCTGCATAAACGTCTGGCGTCCATTTGTGGAATGGCGCTAAAGACAGTTTGAATGCCACAGCAAAAACAATCAGGCCTAAACCTAAAAGTACCATTGGCTGTTGGATGTTTTGCATTAACGCTTGAACATTGTCATAGAACGACATTGAACCTGTGTACGCGTAAATATAAGCCATACCCATCAACAACATTGCCGAAGCTGTTGCTGAAAGCACCAAGTACTTCACACCCGCTTCTAAAGACTTAGAGCGCTGGTGTGTATAGGCCAATAAGCCATATACAGGAATCGACATCAACTCAAGGCTAATGAAGAAAGATGCATAGTGAGAGCTTGCCACCATTAACATTGCACCAGTCACTGATGACAACATTAAGATATACAGTTCTTCACGGTTATCTTTATAGCTTTCGATATAGGCATGCGACAAAGTACAGCATGCCAAAGCAGCAATTAGAATAATTACTTGGTACAGCAAGGTGAACGCATCCACCATGAACATACCCATCACGTTCGCAGGTGCAAAAGCACCACCGAACATTGTGAATAATACATATGCTGCTGCAAGGTTTAAGCCCACCACTGATGCTGTTGCAATTAAGTTATGGTTACGCTTAATCGCAGTAAGAATCATCACGACAATCGTTGTTAAAGCAACGATCATCACAGGAGCTAAAGGCATAAGCTCAGAAAATGACATTGTGAAGTTCATGACTTATTGCATCTCCACATTTTCGAGTTGAACAGTTGCTTGACTCGCAACGTCAACTACTTCTTGTACAGGAATGTAGCTGTTCGCTAACCACGCCATGCTTGAATTTGAAATATCAAGGAAGCTTTGTGGGTACAGACCAAGCCATAACAGACCGAAAGCACAGATTAACAAGATCACTACTTCACGCGCATTTAAATCTTTCAATGGGTTGTTGTAGTGCTGCTGTTGTTCTTCGTTTGGCGTACCAAACAACGCTTTGTGGATCAGAATCAAGCCATAAAGACCTGCAAATACTAAGCTTACTGCTGCAAGAATAGTAAACACTGGGAATTTTGCATAAGAACCCATCAAGATCAGGAACTCACCAATGAAGTTACCTAGACCTGGAATACCTACAAGCGCCGCCACGAAGAACATGAGGAAGAATGCAAGATATGGGAACTGACCACGCATACCACCCATCAAACGCATATCACGTGTATGAACACGCTCGTACACTTGACCACACATAATGAACAATGCAGCAGATGATAGGCCATGTGCCAACATCATGATCATCAAACCTTGGAAGGTTAAGATGTTACCTGCGTAAATCGCAAGTAAAACAAAGCCCATGTGTGAAATTGAAGTATACGCAAGTAAACGTTTCATATCGGTTTGCTGGAAAGCACACCAAGCACCGTAGAAGATACCGATTAAACCGAAAATGATTGCGATGTCTGCAAACTGTGCAGAAGCCGCTGGGAAGAATGGAATCACAAAACGTAGTAAACCATATGCAGCGGTCTTAATTAAGATACCTGCAAGGTCAACCGAACCTGCTGTAGGTGCTTGTGCATGCGCATCTGGTAACCAGCCGTGTAATGGGAAAACTGGAAGTTTTACCGCAAAACCGACAAATAAACACAGCATGAATGCATAAGCAACGGTAGGTAATTCTTTGTCTAAAGTGTTGGCTACAGCTAATAAGTAGTTGTAATCAAAACCGATCATACCTGTCATCATGTAACCATAAACCACGAGGCCTAGGATACCGATCAACATAATAAGACCAGCGACTTGCGTATAGATAAAGAATTTGGTTGCAGCGTAAACACGTGATTTACCTTCCGCCCCTTTATGACCCCAAAGCGCAATCAAGAAGTAGATAGGTACAAGCATCATCTCCCAGAAGAAGAAGAACAAGAACATGTCAATCGCTAAGAATACACCGATCACACCACCTAAAGACCATAAAAGGTTTAAGTGGAAGAAACCAACATTCTTTTGAATTTCACCCCAAGAACAGCCGACAGCCAACACACCTAAAAGTGCCGTTAAGCCCACCATTAATAGAGATAGACCATCCACCGCTAAGTGGATGTTAATGCCTAAAGTCTGAATCCATGGCAACATGAATTCAGCAGACCACGATGGCACTTTCGCGCCAAGTTCGTAGTTAAATGTACCTGTCTGCCATAGCGCAACAGTTAAGCCCAAAGTAATGAGCATACCCACTAATGCGATATAACGCGGCAGTTTGTCGTCGAGTTTGTCGACTAACCAACAAATAAAACCAGCAATGAACGGAACTAAGATCAGCGCGGGTAGAATCCAGTTGTTTGTGATTTCCATCTTATTTCCCCACGATCTGAGTTACGATCAAGACCATTAGCAATACAAAGATACCTAATGCCATACTTGATGCGTAATCACGCAATGAACCCGTTTGACGTGAACTTGTGAAGCTGTGACCGCCTTTTACAAGTGCAGGCAAGACTAACCACAAACGATCAATTGGATCACGACCTAAAATCTTCGCAATAAGCAAATATGGTTTCACAAAAACGATGTCATAAAGCGCATCGAAGCCCAGTGCATTACGGCAAATGTTTGCAAGACCTGCACCCAATGACGTTTTAGCAAAGCCTTTCACTGCGTTATAAGCAAACGCGAACAAGACCACACCAATCACTAAACCAACCAATGCAATACCCACAGCAGTCCATTCAGCGCTGTGCATACCATGTTCTAACGCTTCTGGAATTACAAATGCTGGAATTTTTGCTGCATTTAAAATGCTTTCTACAGGCGCTTTAAGTACCGCACCAATGAAGGTCGAAAGTACAGCGAGAATACCCAAAGGTCCCCAGTATGTGATGCCTTTAATCGCATGATACGGCGTATTTTCTTTACCAAAGAACACAACCCAAATCAGACGGAATGTGTAAATCGACGTTAAGAATGCACCTGCTACACCCGCCCAGTATAATGAGTTATACACTGCGATTGATTCGCCTTGTACCCAAACTGCACCCAAGATCGCGTCTTTAGAGAAGAAGCCTACGGTGATGTATGGAATCGCGGCCAATGCACCGCCCCCAATGGCGAAACAAGCAAATAGGAATTTGTTCTTGTAGAACAAACCGCCCATCTTGAAGATGTTTTGTTCGTGGTGGTAAGCCAAAATCACTGCACCCGAAGACAAGAACAATAATGCCTTGAAGAATGCGTGAGTCAGCATGTGGAACAAGCCTGCTTGATAAGCTTCAGCACCCACAGCCATAAACATATAACCCAGCTGACTCATCGTTGAGTAAGCCAAAATACGTTTGATGTCGGTTTGAACCAATGCAGCAAAACCAGCCACTAACAACGTTACCGCACCCGTGATTGAGATAAACATCATCACTTCAGGGGCCATTTCAAACACGGTGTACATACGGCAGCACAGGTAAACACCTGCAGTTACCATCGTTGCAGCGTGGATCAATGCAGATACAGGAGTAGGACCTGCCATTGCATCGGCCAACCATGTTTGTAATGGGATCTGTGCAGATTTACCTGCAGCACCCAAGAACAACATCAGTGCTGTCCAAATGGTTAAAGATGAACTTTGTGTCATCACTGTTGGTGCAGCTGCAACCACTTCTGCAATGTTTAAAGTACCGAACTGTTGGTAAATTAAGAACAAAGCGATCAGTAAGAAAACGTCACCGACACGTGTTACGGTGAATGCTTTAATTGCTGCAAAACCATTTGCAGGGTTTTGGTAGTAGTAACCAATCAGCAAGTAAGAGCATAGACCTACGCCTTCCCAACCTAAGAACAATAACGCTAAGTTATCGCCCAATACGAGCAGCAACATGCTAGCAACGAACAGGTTGAAATAAGAGAAGAAACGCGCGAAGTCTTCTTCACCACGCATATACCATGATGCAAAGATGTGAATCAGGAAACCCACACCTGTCACCATACCCATCATGAGCAGTGATAAACCGTCAAGATGTAAGCTAATGCCTGGACTTAGATTGCCAACATTGAACCATGTCCAAAGATGTTGAACATAAGTCACTTTGCCATTAGTAACAAAGTCTAGACCAGCGATCAAAGCAACCAATGCAGAAAGGCCAACCGCCCCCACACCAATAATGGCAGCGACATTTTCAGGAAGCTTGTTACGACCTGCCGCTAAAAGGACAAAACCAATGAGCGGGAATAATACTGTTAAATATAAAAAACTCATCCGCGCATCTCACTAGCAGCATCCACATCCAAGTGATGGAAGCGATGGTAGAACTGAAGGACGATTGCAAGACCAATACAAGCCTCTGCCGCAGCAAGCGTTAAGATCAGAATAAACATGATTTGTCCGTCTGGTTGTACCCATGCACTACCAGCCAAAACAAACGCAAGCGCAGCTGCGTTCATCATGATTTCAAGGCTCATTAACATAAATAATAGATTGCGTCGCACCATCACACCGTAAAAACCCAGTGCAAAAAGAATGGTTGCAACAATCAAACCATGTTCTAAAGGGATGTTGCCCATTATTGTTTGTCCTCTTCTGCACCTGGTTCACGTTTGCCAAGATGGAATGCTGCAACCAACGCAGCAAGCAATAACATGGCAGCAACTTCAACCAATAATAAATAGTGAGTAAAGAGTGCTTGGCCAACGACTTTTGGACCCACAACTTCAGTACCCATAACAGGGCCAGCCGCTGTGTAGTCAGAGCCGAGCATCCACACCAACACCAAGCCCATTAAGAAGCTCATGAGTGCTGGATAGGCCCAAGCAGACGATGTTAACCATTTACGCTCTTGTTCAACGGTGTGTTGACCAAGGTTTAACATCATCACTACGAATACGAATAACACCATGATCGCGCCTGCATAGACGATGATCTCAAGCGCGCCAGCAAATGGCGCACCCACGATCATAAACATGCCTGCAACTGCAAGAAGTGACACGATCAAGCTTAATAAAGCATGTACAGGATTCGCGTTGGTCACAACACGAATCGTAGAAACGATGGCCACAAGTGCCATCAAATAAAATGGCCACATCATGGTAATAAGCTCCGTACATCAACTGGTGCGCTTTCACGCTGTGCTTGACCTTTGTCTTTTCCAGTTACAGCCATACCTGTTACACGGTAGAAGTTGTAGTCTGGGTATTTACCAGGACCTGAAATGAGTAAGTTTTCTTTCTCATATACCAAGTCTTGACGAACGTATTCACCCAACTCGAAATCTGGAGTCATTTGAATTGCAGTCGTCGGACATGCTTCTTCACACATACCGCAGAAAATACAACGTGAGAAGTTGATACGGAAAAACTCCGGATACCAACGACCATCTTCTTTTTCTGCTTTTTGTAATGAAATACAGCCAACAGGACATGCAACTGCACATAAGTTACACGCAACACAACGTTCTTCACCATCTGGGTCACGTGTTAACACGATACGACCACGGAAACGTGGTGGAACAATTTGTTCGGCTGGCACTTCTGGGTAAAGAATGGTGTCACGTTTACGTGTCACGTGTGAGAAAACCATCCACAGTGAACGTACGATTGACCCGAACCCAGCTAGAATTTTATACATTTTATTCTCCCTGCCCTTACCACAGAATCACTGCGCCAGTAACTAATAAGTTAACTAACGCTAATGGTAAGCAAATCTTCCAACCAAAGTTCATCACTTGGTCATAACGCGGACGCATAAGTGAACCACGAGCCAAGACAAACATCATCACAAAGAATGCTGTTTTGATAATGAACCAGAATACTGGTGGAATGAACGGAATATCGATGTTAAATGGCGCTAACCAACCACCGAAGAATAGCGTTACGATCAATGCAGAGATCAGAACTACGTTGACGTATTCCGCAACGAAGAACATCCCCCATTTCATACCGCCGTACTCGACGTGGTAACCTTCCGCCAATTCTTGTTCTGCTTCTGGTTGGTCAAATGGGTGACGGTGAGTTACCGCAACACCTGCAACCACGAAGATTAAGAAACCTAAGAACTGTGGAATTACAAACCATACATCTTTTTGTGCTTCTACAATTTCACGCATGTTGAATGAGCCTGCAATTGCAACCACACCCATCAATGAAATACCCAAGAACACTTCATAGGAAATGGTTTGAGCTGCAGAACGTAGACCGCCAAGCAATGCATATTTGTTGTTTGAGGACCAACCACCAAACAATACAGCATAGACTGCAATACCTGCCATTGCCATAAAGAACAATAGACCGATGCTCATGTCTGCAACACCTAAGTATGGTGATACAGGAATAACCATGAACGACATCACCGCTGTTGCCATGGCAACAGCAGGAGCTAAACGGAAAGTCAATTTGTCAGCAAACTTTGGTGTCCAGTCTTCTTTGAACATGATTTTCAACATGTCGGCAACGATCTGGAACATTCCCCCAGGACCTACACGGTTCGGACCATAACGGTCTTGCCATAAGCCCAGTAAACGACGCTCAATAAAAGACATCAACGCAGCGATGAGTACTACAACGAGTAAAATCACAATCGCTTGAATGACTGAGTAGGCAATTGGCCAGTTCTCAGCCCAAAGCGGCGTTTGACGGATTAATTCTTGTTGCATGAATTACGCTCCTACCGCGACTGATACAGGCTCAGCAAGTGAAACCGTAGGTGCAAGACCAACTGGATAACCAATATAACCTGTAGGTAAATAATCAATCACTTGAACTGGAAGTACGATCGAAGTCTCACCTGATTTCACAGTGATTTTTTGACCATCTTGAACATTCAAACGAGTTGCATCTTGCTCACCCACTGCAAAGACCGCTTCAGGAATACGCGATTCCATTGCAGGTGTTTTCACAGTAAATTCACCAGAAGCAAAAATGTGATGCATTGGCACTAGACGGAAGCTTTCAGGGTTTGCAACCACAACCGCTGGAGCAACGAAAGTACGTGCTGGACGCTTCGCTAAACGATCGAATAAACGCACACCCGAATCACCACCTTTTAAGTGACCACCCACGTTATCTTGGAATTTGTTCCAAGCTTGTGGTGAGTTCCAACCTGCTGACCATGCAAATGGTACCAGTGGAGACGGCGTCTGGTTCCCAACATAACCTTCCATAGAGAATGTTAATGCAGAGTCGATATCTGTCGGTTGTTTCGGTTCATGCACGTTCAATGGTGCACGCATAGAGGTACGACCAGAGTAACGACGCGGTTCACGCGCAACTTTCAAACCATGGACACGGAAGCCCGCATCTGGAGCTACATCTTGAATCGCAGCAAGTGCAGGTACATTTTTCGCAACTGACTCAATCACGTCATCAAGTAAGGTCCAAGAAATCGCTTTGCCCTTCACGCCGGTTTCAATGGCATGTAACCAGCGCCAAGATTCTTTGATCGCCAGTTCAGGTTTGTAGTAGCTCGGGTCATACACTTGGTAGAAACGTTGTGCACGGCCTTCTTGAGAAACAACCGTACCATCGCCTTCAGCAAATGACGCAGCAGAAAGTACGATATCCGCTTTCTTCACAGTTTCAGTTTCAGAGTGATCTAAAACAATCACGTCTTTACCAGAAAGTGCTGCTTCAACTTGTACCGCTGGCAAACGACGGAATAGATCATTTTCAACGATCACAACCGTGTCATAGTCTTGCGCAAACGCTTGTTCTAAACTTTGACCACCGAAGATTGCTAAGCCCATAGAGTTCACTTCAGGAACCGTCAAGCTTAAGCCAGCATTTCCACCAAGGTTTTGCGCAACTTGTGCAGCAGCTTCCATGATGGATGCGTCTTGTAAACTTGTACCTGAAATGATCAGTGGTTTCTTCGCCGCTTTCAGTGTATCTGCAATGTTCTGAGCAAATGCTTTCGCATCATCTGCCAGACCAAGAATTGCATCACCTTTCACAGCAGCAGCAACGGCAAAACCTAAACGAGCGATGTCGTTTGGAGAAGCAACCACTTCACCTGCAGCAACATCAGCAAGACGAGTTTGCGTTGCAGCGAGGATGAAAATCGGTGATTTCGCATCTTGAGCAATACGTTGTAGCGGTTCTGCTAACCAGTCTTGGGTACGACGTTCTGCAGCCATTTCTTTGGCTTTGTTTTTCGCCGCTTGACGAACAGACAACGCCATACGTGGCGCAGTTTGCGTTAAGTCTTCACCCAAAATAAGCACGGCATCATAGCTTTCGATTTCACGCATACCGGGGTTATATACACCTTCGGTTTGCATAATCGATGCAGCCAATTCAACCAAGTTTTGCTCTTTTTGAGACATACCTGTTGAATAGTTCTCTTGACCGACTAATTCGCGAAGCGCGAAGTTCGACTCAAGTGATGCGCGTGGAGAACCAATACCTAATACTTTTTTGCCTTGGATATTTGCAATCACGGTATCTAATGCCTGATCTACAGAAACTGTAGTTGCTTCAGCACCATCACGGAACTGCGGTTGACGTGGACGATCTGCACGGTTCACATAACCTGTACCAAAACGACCTTTATCACAAAGGAAGTATTGGTTCACTTCACCGTTGAAACGGTTTTCGACACGACGAAGTTCGCCATAACGCTCACCCGGAGAAATGTTACAACCCGAAGAACAGCCTTGGCATACGCTTGGCGCATACTGCATGTCCCACTTACGGTTATAGCGTTCTGAGTGAGTTTTGTCGGTGAATACGCCCGTAGGACAGACTTCAGTCAAGTTACCCGAGAATTCAGACTCTAAAGTACCTGACTCAGGACGACCAAAGTAAACACGTGACGCGCTTGCATACACACCAAAGTCTGTACCACCCGCATAGTCGTTGTAGTAACGAACACAACGGTAACATGCAATACAACGGTTCATTTCGTGTGAAATAAATGAGCCTAGTTCTTGGTTGTAGTGTGTACGTTTAGTGAAACGGTAACGACGACGATCGTGTTGAGTCATCACTGTCATATCTTGTAAATGACAGTGCCCACCTTCTTCACAGACTGGACAGTCGTGTGGGTGGTTCGTCATCAAGAACTCAACAATTGACGCACGGAAGTCTTTCGCTTCTTTGTCTTCAATCGAGATGTAGGTATTGTCAGATGCAGGCGTCATACATGACATGACTAAACGGCCACGCGTATCTTCAGGATTCGCGTATTGAGTCACGGCACATTGACGGCAAGAACCGACAGAACCTAAGGATGGATGCCAACAAAAGTACGGGATATCAATACCCAAAGACAAACATGCTTGCAGCAAGTTCTCTGAGCCATTGACTTCGTACGATTTGCCATCGACATGAATTGTAGCCATAGTCGAATTCCTTAAGCTTGTTCTACGTTGCTAGTTTGCGCAGCAGCATTCACTACTTTTGCTTCAAACTCGCCACGGAAATATTTGAGTGCACCCATCAACGGTTCCATTGCACCTGGAGCATGCGCACAGAAAGTCTTACCAATCCAAAGCTTACGAGTAAGTTCTTGTAAGTGATCGATATCTTCTTTCTTACCTGTACCATCTTCCAATGCTTTCAGTGCTTTCACCGCCCACGGTAAACCATCACGACAAGGCGTACAGAAACCACATGACTCACGTGCAAAGAATTCTTCTAAGTTACGAGTCGCTGAAACCATACATTGCGTTTCATCCACCACCATCAGCAAACACGTACCTAAACGTGAACCTGCTTTCATGATGCTCTCAGCATCCATCGGTAGATCAATGTGTTCAGCAGCCAAGAAGTCTGTAGACGCACCACCCGGTAACCATGCTTTAAGCTTCAAGCCATCACGCATACCGCCCGCATAGTCTTCAATGACTTCACGCGCAGTTGTACCAAATGGAAGCTCCCAAAGACCAGGGAATTTCACCTTGCCAGATGCACCATAAATTTTTGTGCCTGGATCTTTCGATTTACCCGCAGATAAGCCGATATACCATTCAGGACCACGTAACATGATTGCCGGTAAGTTATTGTAGGTCTCTACGTTGTTAACAATGGTAGGACGACCCCAAGCACCTGCAACTTGTGGGAATGGCGGTTTCGTACGTGGGTTTGCACGGCGACCTTCAAGTGAGTTGATTAATGCAGTTTCTTCACCACAGATATAACGACCCGCACCAGTGTGCACATGCAACTCGAAGTTCCAGCCAGTTCCAAGGATGTTTTCACCCAAGTAACCTTTGGCACGAACTTGATCAAGCGCTTCATTTAAGTACGCAGCTGCTTCAATGTACTCGCCACGAATGAAGATATAGCCATGGGTTGCTTCTAGCGTATACGCTGCAATCAACATCCCTTCGATCAATTGGTGAGGAAGTTTTTCCATCAACAAACGGTCTTTAAAGGTCCCTGGTTCCATCTCATCGGCATTACAAATCAAGTAACGTGGACCTGAGTTGTCATTTGGCGCCATTAAAGACCATTTGATCCCTGCTGGGAAGCCTGCACCACCACGGCCTTTTACAGTCGCAGCTTTAATCACTTCAAGCACATCTTTCGGCGGCATGGTGATTGCTTTTTTCAGACCCGCGTAACCTTCAAGCGCTTCGTAATCATCTGCATTACGAACGTGCTCTTGTTTACTTAAACGCCAAGTTAATGGATGCGTTTCTGGGTTACCTTCGCCATAAATTGGTTTTGGTTCGGTATTCATACATACTTCTCCAACAACTGTTTCACTGAAGAAACTTCAACCAAACCGTGAGTGTCTTCATTCACCATTAAGGTTGGGCCTTTGTCACAGTTACCTAAGCAGCAAATCGGCAGCAAAGTAAAACGACCATCAGCAGTCGTTTGACCAAACTGAATGCCTAACTCGCGCTGAAAAGCTTCTGCTAAAGTTTCCGCACCCATCAAGAAGCACGCGATCGAGTCACAAAGTAAAATGACGTTACGACCCACGGGTTGACGGTAAATACGGTTATAGAAAGTTGCAACACCTTCCAAATCAGCAACACTGATTGTCAATAACTGAGCAATGGCGTTTAGCTGCGCGTCATCTACCCAGCCATTACGGCGTTGTACACACTTCAAAGCATCCAAAGATGCTGCACGTGGGTACGGATAGTGACCAATGTGATGTTCAATTTCGTGGATTTCGTCCGCAGTCAAAATCCCTTCAACATTCACGCGTGGCTTTTTATCAGTCAAAATCATCATAATGCGTTTACCCCTTAGCGATCCACGTCAGCCATAACGACGTCAATTGTCGCTAAATAAATGATCAAGTCAGATACCAGACTGCCGTTAATCACAGAAGGCATTTGCTGTAAATGCGTGAAAGTCGGTGTACGAATACGGGTACGATAACTCATCGTTGACTTATCTGAGGTCAAGTAGTAGTTCGACGCACCTTTGACCACTTCCGCCATTACAGATGCTTCACCTGCAGGCATTACAGGACCCCAAGACACGCTTAAGAAGTGCGTAATCAAGGTTTCAATATCTTGTAATGTCTTGTCTTTTGGTGGTGGAACAGCCAATGGATGGTCTGCTTTATATGGACCAGATGGCATGTTATCTAGACATTGTTTGATGATTTTCAATGACTCTTCGATTTCACGGAAGTGTACCAATACACGTGCGTAAGCATCGCCTTCGTACTCTAATGGCACATCAAAGTCGTAGTTTTCATAACCGCTATAAGGACGATATTTACGTACGTCAAAATCAATACCTGTTGCACGTAGACCAGTACCTGTTACACCCCAAGCCAATGCAGATTTTGCATCGTACTGAGCAACATTACGGGTACGACCAATGAACACTGAGTTTTTCAATGCTGCTGTATAGTATTCATTCATACGCTTCGGCATCCAATCAAGGATTTCACGAATCAGATGCTGCCAGTTATTTGGCAAGTCATGCGCTGTACCACCAATACGGAACCATGCTGGGTGCATACGGTAACCTGTGATCGCTTCAATTGCGTCATAGATTTTTTGACGATCCGCAAACATGTAGAAGACGGGTGTCATACCGCCGGCATCTTGAATTGCAGTACCGATGAACAATAAGTGGTTATTGATACGGAACAATTCAGACATCATGACACGGATACATTGTGCACGGTCAGGAACAGTAATGCCTGCCATTTGCTCTACGCCAAGTACGTAAGGCATGTTTTGCGCACAACCACCTAAGTAGTCCACACGGTCGGTATAAGGAATGAATGAATGCCAAGTTTGACGCTCAGCCATTTTTTCCACACCACGGTGGTGATAGCCGATATCAGGCACACAGTCTTTCACTTCTTCACCATCCAACTGCAAAATGATACGGAAAGCACCGTGCGCAGATGGGTGGTTCGGACCTAAGTTCAAGAACATGAAGTCTTCGTCGTCATTACCGCGCTTCATACCCCAATCTTCAGGTACGAAACGAAGGTGTTCCTGTTCGTAATCCTGCTTTGCTTGGTTCTGCATATACGGCGTATATTCAGTGGCACGTGCAGAGTATTCTTTACGAAGTGGGTGACCTTCCCAATAGGTTGGCAACAAAATACGACGGAGCATTGGATGCCCTTCGAAATTGATCCCGAACATATCGTAAGCTTCACGTTCGTACCAATTGGCATTTGGCCAAATGTTGGTTGCAGTTGGAAGATTTACATCATTTTCATTCAATGCAACTTTGATACGAATATCACTATTACGCTCAAGCGATAATAAGTGATAGAACACAGTAAAGTCAGACGCAGGCAAACCGTCGCGGTGTGTACGTAAACGTTCATCTACCGCAGACAAGTCAAACAACATCACGTATGGACGTGACACTGTACGCAAGAACATTAAAACTTCTTGTACGCGCGCGCGCTCAACCCAGACTGTTGGAAAGTCTTCAAAAGTCGTTTGCACATAGAAGTTCTCGCCAAATTTGGTTTTGAGCTCTTCTACAATTGCAAATGCTGGGCGTGAATCAACTTGCGCTGACTCTGGCATAGCGTTTTCAGTTTCAGCCATTGGCTTGGCTTCCTATTTAATACAAATTCATTCAACCTAAACGACAACTACACCCAGACCGGGTGCATCAAAACAACTGCCGTTTAAATTATTTAATTTCATCCATAGAGCGTAAGTTTTTCACTGCAATACGTTCAGCATTCTTACGGTCACGCTCTGGCATCATCTTTGGCTTATACACTGGCTTAAGATCATCACCAATCACGGCAGAAAGTGGACGGCGCTCTAATTGAATTTGGTCTTGTAACAACATTAATGCTTGGATTAATGCTTCTGGACGGGGTGGGCAACCCGGAATGTACACATCCACAGGAATGATTTTATCCACACCTTGCACAACTGAATAAATGTCGTACATACCACCTGAGTTTGCACAGGCGCCCATTGAGATGACCCATTTAGGCTCAAGCATTTGCTCGTACAAACGCTGAATTACAGGTGCCATTTTTACAAAACACGTACCCGCAACAATCATCAAGTCAGCCTGACGAGGTGAAGCACGGATTACTTCGGCACCGAAACGCGACAAGTCATGCACGCCAGTTAAAGTCGTTGCATACTCTACGTAGCAGCAAGATGTACCAAAGTTAAACGGCCAAACTGAGTTCTTACGACCCCAGTTCACTGCTGTATGTGCCACGTCCTCTAAACGAGTCATGAACACATTTTTATTCACTTCTTCTTCAAGCGGATCCGTTACGATTTGACGCTCTTGAAGTGGATATTGATCAGCATCCGGATTCGCACGGGTTAATGTATATTTCATCCCGAGTTACTCCTTATCAGACGATTTAGCCGGTGACTTATCTTTCACACGACCAGATGATTGAGCTGGGATTTGACCTGTAGGGTCCATAACCAACTCTTCAATTGAATTAAAGCGAGTGATTTCTGCAAGATTCATATTTGGCGAACCAATTTTCAGTGGTATACCGGCTGATTTGCGACGATCTACAGGTGCCCAATTTAAAGCACCGACAGAAATTGCGTAAATCAAAGCAATCAATAAGTCGACAACAAAAATCACCACAGTGGTAAAACCAAACCAACCGACTTCACGAACCGATGTTGCCCATGCGTAAAGATAAAGTGCTTCTAGGTCGAAGACTACAAAGAAAATTGCAACTAAATAGAATTTAGCAGACAAGCGGATGCGTGCTCCACCAGCACCTACCACACCTGACTCAAATTGCTCTTGCTTCGCACGGCCCCATGACTTACCCCCAAGGAGTAAAGGAACTGTGAGCATAAAGACGCAAAGAAATGTAACGCCGATCACGAAGGCAATAATTGCCCATTCGTATGGAGTAATGGCACTCATGCGGGGATAACTCCTGGCAGGCCTAATTTATTAACAAAGAATGCATGTATTGGCCTTCAAATACACCAAACACAAAATTAATCCCGCCAATTGTACCCGATTGCTGACGTAAGTTGCTAGCTTATAGACCTTCGTCTTTAGGATGATTTCTCTTCGTTTTTTGAGATTTTTTCGATGAAGGCCCTTTTATTTCGAAACCAATCGCTTTATCTAATAAAACACTACTATTCTATTATTTTTCCAAATTTTGACATTCAAACCAAGCCTATAAAGCATTTTTCAGCCTCATTCCAATAACAATCACACAATCAGCGGTTTAAAAAACTCAGCTCAGCAACCGCAGCATTTTGCTTATTTTAAAAGTACAAAAGTAGATTAAGTCACTCATATTTTTTGTATTTTTTTGCAAATCACTCCAATCAATTAATGCACTTGGCTTTTTCTTATGCTATTGATATAGACAACCAACAACAAAGAATAAGGAGCACCACATGAGTCTGGAATTCACCCATAAACCTAACTATTTTTTATTTGCCCAGTTGCTTATTCGCCATGTTGAAACTTATGTTCGTAAACACCCCGATGCCAATAATGCCATCTTTGATTTACGCGACATTTATGAACTTTTTCGCCAAGACAAAGCTTCAGCCACCACCAACCTTGATGGCATTATGAATATTGTGGATGAATATAAAATTGAAACGATTAATGGTGATCAAAAGCTCATTAGCCGTTATGGCATAGACACCCAAAACAACTCATTATTGATTGACTTTAATCCAGATGCACTTGAAAGCCTAAAACAAGGCAAACAGATTATTTCTCCCGATGCCAGCATCCAAGAATAAGTCAGCATAAAAAATAAAAAAGCACCGAAATTCGGTGCTTTTTTATTTTCAATGCTTAGTTTTTTGAGTCTGTATTATCTTTAACACTATACTTCTTTTTAGACTTACTAAAGCGATGTGCCGGCCATGTCATGGTAAAACGTGCACCACCGAGACTTGGACTCTGATCCACTTTAACGCTACCACCAAACCAATAGGCAATTCGGCTCACAATCGACAAACCCAAACCATAGCCACCCGATGCTCGAGTCCGGCTATCATCCAAACGTGCAAAGGCTTCAAAAACGCGCTCTCGCTCGTCTTCTGGAATACCTGGCCCATCATCTTCAACACAAACATAGGCCATACCGCTGTCATTAATACCACCACTAACCAGCACTTGATGGTCGCCATAACGAACCGCATTACCAACCAAGTTCTGCACCACGCGGTGTAAATAACGACGTTCAGCTTCAACCTTTAAGGTTAAAGGAGGGGCATTTAAATGAATTTCTTTCTGGGTTTTTAGTGCTTCCGTCTCAACCACCACCTGATCCAAGACTTCAAACAATACAATATTTTCAATATCGAGTGATGGTGTACCCTGCTCCAACTTGGCGTAGGTCATGATTTCATCAATTAAGGTATTTAAAGCCTCAATGTCTTTATCAATCATATCGACTTGCTGAAGACGGTATTCATAATCATCTTCTTCAGCCAACATTTCCATACCAAAACGAATCCGAGCAACAGGCGTACGAAGCTCATGAGACACCGCACGCATCAGCTCACGCTGCGCCTCGATGAGTCGCTGAATATGGTCTGACATGCTGTTATAGCTATTTGCTAGACTGGCCATTTCATCCGTGCCGTCGACAGGCAAACGTAGGGTCATATCACCTGCTTTCATACGGTTTAAACCGTAATTGACCTCACGCAGTTTACGCTGCATCGGTACAAGCAAGCCATACACCCCCAAACTGAGTACAAACAGGCTCAGCAAGGTAATCCCTGCTGCGAGCTGAAACGGCATCCAGTTGAAAATAGGCACAGGCCCCAATACCAAAACCTTGCTCGGTGAACTTGGTAAAGGTGGAGACACAATAGAAATGGTGGTGCCACGCACAGAAGCACTATCACGATATAAGATCACGCTATGATCTAAACGCAAACGACCAATCTGCTCCGACTCTAAAGCCAGATTTTGTACTTCTTCAATTTGCACAGGATAAGAGAAATGTTTCTGTACTTTTTCCAAGTACTCTTCTTCTTGACCTGGGTAATACACCAAATAATCTAGGATAAAAATCGGGAGTGCTTTCATTTGCAGCTCACCAATTTTATCTACTTTAATATACAGTAAATGATTCGGATCATCTTTTAGACCAATGATCAGGTACGCCACTTGTGTTTGCGCATCATAACGCACAGCGGCTTTACGCTCACTGATCCGCTTTAATTCTGCACGACTCAAATCCACCTTATCAGCAGGGATCATATTAATCGGCAGTTCAAGCAAATCTGAAGCATCTGAAATCCAGTCTGCTTTTTGCTGTGCATTGGTCTGACGGGATACACCTTCACTAATAATAAAGGAAATCCCGTCCGTCAAAGACTCGCGATATTCTTGCACTCGCTGATAGTTAATAATTTGTACAAGCAAATATCCCATGAGGGCAACAATAGCGACCAGCACTACCAGCCCAGCATAGATACGCAAGAATATACTGTGTTTGAACACTAAAAATGTCCCGTTTTAACGAATCAAATAAACGGCTTAAAGACCATTGGTTTCTTTTACAAATAAGTAGCCTTTACTACGTACCGTTTTAATACGTTTTGGATTTTCAGGATCATCACCAATTTTTGGACGAATACGCGAAATACGCACATCAATTGAACGGTCTTGACCGTCATATTCGATACCACGTAAGCGTTCGAAAATGTCTTCGCGAGAAAGAATGCGGCCTGCATTTGAAGCCAACAACCACAATAAATCATATTCAGCGCTGGTAAAGTCAACCAACTCACCATTTAAAGTCACTGAACGACCACCGTTATCGATCACCAGATCATCAAATTCGATACGCTGTGCAACTTCATCTTCAGGTGCTTTGTCAGTACGACGTAATAAGGCACGAATACGTGCAAGTAAAACACGGGGCTGAACTGGTTTTGCCACATAGTCATCTGCACCCATTTCTAGACCAAGCACTTGATCCATATCTTCGGTACGTGCAGTCAACATCAAAATCGGTTGATGATAATGTGGACGAACTTCACGGCAAATGGTTAAACCATCTGCACCTGGAAGCATCACATCCAACACCACCATATCGGGTTGTTCTGCAATAATACGGCGAATGGCACGGTTACCATCGGGTTCTACCCCAACCTCAAGACCATTACGGATCAGGTACTCTTGAGTTAAGCGAGCTAGGCGCTCATCGTCTTCTACGATTAAAATTTTTGGTAACTTTTCTTCTTGGCTCATGGAGTGCCCCTTTATTTTGACAACTTAACGTATCCTTTAAAATCCAAGGGATACGCTCTGATATATTTTGCAATATACACACGTTTACATTGTAAACAAGATCTTGTTCACCAAACTGATACATCAAAGTAGCATTTTGTTATACATTTTTTTAGCCTCCAAATGAGCGCTTTCTCGCGTTTGCTGTATATCCAACCAAAGCAAAAGAAACGTTTCTTTACAAAATGGCGATTTTTCACACCAAGTCACTGTTTGAACAGTTTATAACTCACTCATTCGTCTGTTTTGAACTTATCCACAATGTTATCTATAAGCACTTAAACCGAGCTTTGTTATGCTATCGCCTTGTCTAATAAGGCTTAATACAAGAATCATAAAAAAGGGATCTTTTTGAGATCTTTTCGAGACCAGATCGATCAAAATATTTAATAAAATGTCAATATTGATCTACCCTGAATTTTCCCGTATCTTGTGTTCAATTAATTTTTAAACCACTAGGTCTTGTGTTTAAACCTCAAACACTGTGGCATAAAAATTGCCCAGTTCAAACGGTCCATAGACATAAAAATAGATGACAAAATGGAGCTATGCTAGCATGAGCGTATCGAATTCAACCCCTGGTCAAATTCAGGTGATTAAACGCACTGGAGATGTTGCCAGCTTTGACGCAGAAAAAATCTCTGTTGCCATTGGTAAGGCATTTTTGGCTGTTGAAGGCCAACAAAGTGCTGACTCAAGCCGCATCCACGATCGTATTTCTCAACTTACCGAGATGGTATTAAATACGTTCAGTCGCCGCCTACCTTCTGGCGGTACAATTCACATCGAAGAAATCCAAGACCAAGTTGAACTTGCGCTGATGCGTACAGGTGAACAGAAAGTTGCTCGTGCGTATGTCATCTACCGCGATCAACGTGCTGATGCACGTAAACAAGCAGGTGAAAACCATCACCCAACCTTACAAATCACTGACGCCAATGGTCAGCTTCAACCGCTTGACATGCGTAAGCTTGAAGCGACTGTAACAAAAGCGGCTGAAGGTTTAGAAGGCATCAATGTTCAAGCAATCATCGATGAAACCATCAAAAACCTTTACAACGGTGTAAAAGCGTCTGACATCGCAACCACGATGATGATGGCAACACGTACACGTATCGAACAAGAACCAAACTATACCTACGTGACGGCTCGCCTACTTCGTGATGAATTGGTCGCAACAGGTTTAACTTTCCTTGGCTTGTCTGAAGACACAGCTGAAGGCGATGCTTTAGAAACTTTCCTGAAGAAAGGTATTGAGCTAGACCTACTTTCACCAGAGCTTCTTAACTTTGACCTTGCAAAATTGGCCGCAGCGATTCAACCAGAACGCTCAAACCAATTTACGTACTTAGGTCTACAAACATTATTTGACCGTTACTTCATCCACTCAGATGGCGTGCGTTTCGAATTGCCACAATTATTCTTTATGCGTGTTTCGATGGGTCTTTCACTCAACGAAGCAAACCGTGAAGAACGTGCAATCGAGTTCTACAACCTATTGTCTAGCTTTGACTATATGGCGTCTACGCCTACCCTGTTTAACTCAGGTACGCTACGTCCACAGTTGTCTAGCTGTTATTTAACGACGATTGATGATGACCTGTATGACATTTATGGCGCGATGCGTGATAACGCAATGCTATCTAAATGGGCAGGCGGTTTAGGTAATGACTGGACGCCAGTTCGTGCCTTGAACTCGTATATCAAAGGTACAAACGGTAAGTCTCAGGGTGTTGTTCCATTCCTTAAAGTGGCGAACGATACTGCTGTTGCAGTAAACCAAGGTGGTAAGCGTAAAGGTGCAGTCTGTGCATACCTTGAAACTTGGCACTTGGACATCGAAGAGTTCCTAGAGCTACGTAAAAATACTGGTGATGACCGTCGCCGTACGCATGACATGAACACCGCGAACTGGGTTCCTGACTTATTTATGCAACGTGTTTTTGAAGATGCTGAATGGACCCTGTTCACGCCATCTGAAACACCAGATCTACACGACTTAATGGGTGCAGAATTCGCTGAGCGTTATGCACACTATGAAGCGATTGCGAAAGAAACAAACATGTTGCACAAGAAAATCCGTGCAAAAGATTTGTGGCGCAAAATGCTGTCGATGTTGTTTGAAACTGGTCACCCGTGGATCACATTCAAAGACGTATGTAACTTACGTTCACCACAACAACACGTTGGCGTAGTTCACTCTTCTAACTTGTGTACAGAAATCACATTAAACACAAGCAAAGATGAAATTGCGGTATGTAACTTAGGTTCGATCAACCTTGTACAACACGTTCAAGGTGGTGTGTTAGACCGTGAAAAGCTTGCACGTACCGTAAAAACAGCGGTTCGTATGCTCGATAACGTGATCGACATTAACTACTATGCTGTGCCACAAGCGAAAAACTCGAACTTGAAACACCGCCCAGTGGGTATGGGTATCATGGGCTTCCAAGATGCGCTGTATGAAATGCAACTCGCTTATGGCTCTGATGCAGCAGTAGACTTCGCTGATGAATCGATGGAAGTGATCAGCTACTACGCAATTTCAACATCAAGTGATTTGGCTGTTGAACGTGGTACTTATGAGACATTCAAAGGTTCACTGTGGGATCAAGGCATCCTGCCAATTGACTCGCTAGACCTTGTTGCTAAAACACGCCCTGAGCGTATGTTTGAAGTTGACCGCACTCAACGTTTAGACTGGGACACTTTACGTGCCAAAGTTCAAAAAGACGGTATGCGTAACTCGAACGTGATGGCCATTGCACCGACTGCAACCATTTCAAACATTTGTGGTGTGTCTCAGTCGATTGAGCCTACATTCCAAAACTTATATGTAAAATCGAACCTATCAGGTGAATTCACAGTAATCAACCCGTACCTAGTACGTGCCTTGAAAGACCGTGGTCTGTGGGACTCTGTGATGGTGAATGATCTGAAACACTTTGAAGGTTCAGTTCAGAAGATTTCTCGTATTCCTGAAGAGCTTAAAGCAATCTTCGCGACGGCATTTGAAGTTGAGCCACGCTGGATTGTGGATGCTGCATCACGTCGTCAAAAATGGATCGATCAAGCGCAGTCTTTAAACCTTTACATCTCTGGTGCAAACGGTAAGAAACTGGATTTGACCTATAAAATGGCTTGGTTACGTGGTCTGAAAACAACGTATTACCTCCGAGCTTTAGGTGCAACTTCTGCTGAGAAATCAACCATTAACACTGGTGCATTGAATGCAGTAAAACCTGCAACTGTAACGGCAGCGCCTGTTGCAGCAGTTGCTCAGGAAGTTAAACCAGAAGTGGTTGCTGAAGATGAAGGCTTCGGTCAAGCCGCTCCAGTGCCAATGGCATGTTCAATTGACAATCCAGACTGTGAGGCTTGTCAGTGACAGTGATATACTTTAAATAGTATACACAACTAAGATATACCTCTTGTAAATCTTACACTTAAGCTCTTTACAAGGGGTATATTTTTATATTTAATACCTTTAAGGATTGTGATAATTAGAAAACGTATACATTAATGATAAAACGTAGCATAAAAAGCTTTATAGCAAGTGATGATCAACCCATGGTTGTCCTCATTGATGAAGAAGGAATACCTCTCTTTCATCCCAATATTTATGCCATGACGAAGTTTAGAACTTTGGGACGTCAAGCCAGAACAACTGAGAAAATTCTTTACTGTATTGGTATGGCTCATTTATGGGCTTCTATTGAAAAAATTGATTTAGAAAATTCAATTTTAACTTCTAATTTTCTGACAATTGAACAACTTCAAGATTTAGCTTTTTTCCTGAGATTAAAAAGGACTAAACAAGATGAACTTCTACTACAAAATATAAACTCCCCCCCTTTAACCCCAAAACAAATAGCAAAAAGAGTTGAGAACATAATTTATATGCCTTCTCAATCCCAAATAGAAAACACCTCAATATCTGCAGCAGAAGGTGCCTTTCGTATTAAAGCTGTTTTTCATTATTTAAAATTTTTACTGCAGAGATCAAAACACCGTTTTATCAAAGATAATTTCGATAGATTTCAGAAAAACTTAAACTACTTTTTTACACTTGCCCCCAAAGTAAGAAACTCAGGCGATCAGGATATACTCGAAGGGTTAAGCCAATCAGAACAAAAAGCTCTTATAGACATAGTAAGACCCACTAATCCAGATAATCCTTTTAGAAGTGAATTTCTTAGACATCGCAATCAATTAATATATGAGATTTTTTTAAGCACTGGGATGAGACGAAACGAACTCAGATTCTTAAAAATTGAAGATGTAGAATTTAGAACACACCAAATTCATATTCGTGTTTCCAAAACAAAAGAACGTACAGTTAAATGCTCATCAAATGCTTGCGAATATTTCCATCAATTCATAACACGGCATTTATCTAAAGTGCCTGTCAAAGATAGAAAACATGGTTATCTATTCACAACAGAAACAGGCCAACACTTGTCCAATGATGCGATCAATTTAATTTTTAGGACATTACAAAAACAAGCAAATATTTCAACATGTATTACACCTCATACTATGAGGAGAACGTGGAATGATAATCTAAGTATACTCATTGATAGCCTTCCACCAGATCAAAAGCCTACCCAAGAACAAGAAAAGCAAATTAGAAATAGACTAATGGGTTGGAGTTCAATTTCTGAAATGAGTAATAGATATAGTAGGCGATCTATCAGAGAAAAAGCGGATGAATTGGGTGAACTACTAGCAAACTCAATTGCGCAAAACAAAGGAGAGAATAATGTACAATAGCACCCTTACAGTTTCTAATTTCCCTACAGAACGCCAAATAATTTTACTAGATGGTCGAACAGTAAAAGTTCCTTTATTTTCAACATATAGCATAACAAATCATGATCAGCTAAAAATAAATTTAAAATTTGGAATATTTGTAAAAAAATTACCTTTGGATCAAGCTTTAGCAAATATCATTACAGATATGCTATCAACCCACTCCATCAAATATATATCGACAATTCTTCATGCATTTGATGCTTGGACTCTGCTGCCAGATTTTAAATACTCGAATTCAATTGATTTTACGAAATTGCAATTGTTACAAAAAATTCAATTTTCTTACCCAGCATTCATTTTACCGATATTAAGAAAACTGTCGTTAAATTTCCCAAACCTAGTAGATGATGAAGTTAAGGACTTTTTAAATAATCCAACAATTTGGGAAGAACGAAATCCTGCCTATTTCAAATTAATTGTGAATGACCCTGAAAAGGGAGTATTTACAACTCAAGAACTTGAAAACTTGCATGATAATTTAAACTCAGCCTTCAGCCAAAAAAAAATCAGTCAGTTTGATTACACCCTTGCATGGTTTTTTATTGCAACAGGTGCAAGACCTGTCCAAATATCAAGATTAAAGTTTAACGATATAAATATCATCCAGAATGATGCGATGATCAAAATGCCATTAGCAAAAGGTGAAGGAATAATTGATCAGGGTTTTTTCTTGAGAAAATCCCCAACAATATTAGCGGATTGTCTTATTAAATATATTTCCCGATCTGTGCATAGAGATACTGATATTTCTCTTTTTGATCTAAACCCCACTGAAATCAGTACAAGAATACAAAATATTTTTAAAAAATTAGATACGTATTCCACAAGATTAGAGGGAAAGATTCCTGTTAATGCATATCGCTTTAGATATACCCTTGCAACTAGAGCATTGGCAAATGGTGCTTCAGACCATGAAGTTGCACGATTACTTACCCATCGTTCTTTAAGCTGTATTCAGTATTATCGAGCTTCAATGCCTGAGTTACAGAAACCAATACAAGAAGCTTTGGAAGAAGAAATGAGTTATTTTGCTCATGCGTTCAAAGGAAAAATCATCCCCTCTCTTGATGATGCAAAATTCAAAAACTCTGCGATTGCCGATTTCTTTCGCTTAGCAGGAAAAAATATAGGCTCCTGTGGCACACAAGCCAGATGCTATCAAAATGCCCCCATTTCATGTTTGACTTGCCCTTATTTTGAACCTTTAGTTGATGCTCCTTGGGGTAGCCTTCTCAATCATCTACTAGATGACCAGGCTAAAGAACAAGAAGAACGAATAAAAGACATTTCCACCCAAGCTATTCAAGCAGTAAAAGAAATTATGTCGCTCATTGAGGAGACAAACACCTAATGCAGTCAGTTATAGACTTTAATGAATCTAGAAAATTAGAAGCTAAGAAAAATTTAAATGCATATATTTCAAAATATCAAACTAATTTTATTTTCCCTGATAATCCGTGGTCTGATTCTATTTGGGACATTACAAACTTTTTAAAGGCAAAGATTAAAAATCACAAATTAAAAAAAGTATATTTCAGATCTTACTTGGACAACTCTGAAAACAAAACATCTATTGATATTCCTATCTCTAAACCACTTATTGATTTTGCAAAAGCAGTATTTTGCGAAATTATGTTGGCTAAAAAATTACTAGAATATAAGCGTATAATCTACGCATTCCAAGCATTAGAACATGCATTACATCAACAAAACCGTGAAATTTGCGTAACCGAAATAAATATTGAAACTCTAAATTTAGCTGAAAGCTATCTTCTAACAAGATTTAAAGACCCTTGGAATGTTGCCAAAAATTTAGAGAACATAATTAATAACATTATTATTTCTAAAAAGCTAAACACTGGGATTTACCTTTGGTCAACAAGCATCAAGTACACAGCACCTACCAGAAGTGATCGCACACAAAAAGAACATATCAACCAAAATAAATCTAAACTTCCACATTTAGAGGAAATTATAGCACTCGCAGATATTCATTATTCGAGTGATCATATCCCAGATAAAATCGTTACATCTTTTGTTTCCCTAGCCATGTTTGCACCAAATAGAGGAACTGAAATACTAACACTACCTACAGATTGCAAGACATTCGCATCTCAGGACGAGCAAGAAATTATGGGATTACGATGGATTCCATCGAAAGGCGGTGATCCTATCACTAAATTTAGTATTAGTCCTGAATGGGATGAAATAGCATCAAGTTCAATTGACTTCTTAACAGACCTTGGGGCTTCTGCACGTATAGTAGCAAAATGGTACAGCGAAAACCCTCAGAGCCTATATCTACCAGAGCATCTATCACACCTCAGAAATCAACCTATTACCCTTTGGGAAGTTGCACAAATTTTAGGAAAAGCAAATTCAATAAAAGGATGTCATGCTTTTAGATATGGTTTTTCAAAAAGTATAGGAAAAACCTCAGATAAAGGAAGGATATTTAATCCAGAAAGCTCATGGGTAAACCTATATGGTTTTGAAGAACTTGAAAAATTTATCATTTCAAAACTCCCTAAAACCTTTCCAATATTAAATGGTTCTACACAACAATTTTGGCATGAATCACTATTTGTGCTACCTAAAAATGTACTAAGCCCTACAGCTGATACTCTTTATAATGTTCCTGAGCCTATTGATATTAATCAAATTAATAAACAATTAGGAAGCAATCCAGGTGGTATAACAATTTTTACAAGAAATCATAAGTTTCTGAACACCGACAGTGGTGATAAAAAAAACATGTATATCACTACCCATCAGTTTAGGCACTTGCTCAATACTTTGGCACAATTAAAAGCTCTTCCACAGGAACTCATTGCGTTTTGGTCAGGTAGGAAAAGTATTAAACAAAATGATGTTTATAACCACCTAACTCAAGATGCTTATATTGAGGCATTTACAAATCTAGAGAATAAAGCTCAAAGAATTGCACAAGTAGGCTATCTAGATGAAAAAATAAAAAAAATCACCCACCTTAACCCAATCAGCTATGAGGAGGCTTTAAAAATTGAACTAGGATCCATTCATATCACCCAATATGGCATCTGTAGACATGATTACTCGCTCACCCCATGCCCTAAAGACAAAGATTGTGGTAATTGTAGTGAATTCTCAGTAATGAAAGGTAATATTAAACATTTAAATGAGGCCAATCATCAAGTTCAGTTGCTTTCAAAAGCACTTGAAGATGCCAAACAAGCAGAAATAGATGGTCATCCAGGTGCAAGGAAGTGGATTGAGCTAAACGAACCTAAATATGAGCGCTGGCAGAACATTAAAGCTTTTTTAGAGGATAAATCTATCCCTGACCATACTATGTTTACATTAGCCGATTCAACTAAACAGCATCAGACTAAAGTCGGTTTTGCATATTCAGTAAGGGAATTAGAACAATAAGTTCAGTCCCATTAACTTACTCAAGGATAAAATATGGCAACTTCACCAAGACTTACGAATGAAAGAATAGAAATCGCTCTCAAGCTTTTAGATGGATGGACTGGTAAATTAACATGGTCTCGCTATTTAGCATTACTCGAATTAGATCTCGGACACAAATATACAAAAGCAGCGTTATTAAGACATACAAGGTTCAAAAATGCTTGGGATAAAAGACGATGGGAAGAAAATCCAGATAGAAATACAGAAAAAAGCTACGGCAATCATGGATTACAAACAGCTTTAGAAAAAATTGAAAAGCTAGAAGCAACAATTAAAAGACTTGAAAATGAAAATAATCTGCTTACTGAAAAGTTTGTAGTATGGTCAACTAATGCAACAAATAAAGGGCTAACAATAGAGGACCTAAACAGACCTATTCCAACAAATGCTAGGAAAAATTTTCGCTAAGCATCACATACTGAGATCTGTATTAGCCAACACCTGAGAAAGAGAAGAATTTAAAGCTCCTAACCAATCAAAGAGTTCAATAACATCAAGTCGCCTATCAAGATTTTCTACTTTTGCTATATAGGATTGTGGCTTTTTCAAAATGATCGAAAGCTCTACCTGAGTCATATCTTTAGACTCACGTATTTGTATTAAATTTAGAATAAGCTTTTGATAGCGTACATCATGTATTGAACTCATACTCACAATGTTGAACTATCAACGAAAATATCCCAAAATAGGATATTTTATTTATTTCTAAGACTTTACTCCCAATGACGCAATACAGCAGCCTAAGACAACATCTAGCAAAATTTTTCTGTACATGTGTATTTGAAAATTATCAGTTTAAGCAGATAAGAAATAACTTTATTCTGCACTACCCTCAATACAAATCTCAAAAATTTTATGGAGCTATCTATCATTTTGTACAGACACTTGTACTGTTCAGGTATATCTCAGTTAATCGAAATTTAACTGTCTTTAGATACAGCTATAACGGATTAAAAAATGCACCGCTTTCTCTACTTCAAGAAATGAGTAGAGAAAATCTAAGAATACAATTAATCAAAGACCAATTGAGTGCAACTCAAGCGAAGCTAAATATTGAAGTTGAACTTGAACTTTATAGAGATAAAATGAATATATATCCGTCAATGAAAGATAAAATTCATAAAATCATTATCAAAAAATCTAGTGAAAGAGAAAAACTCATTGCAGAAATCAATGTTTTAAATGAGTTGAAAGGAGTTATTTGAGACCTAGAAGGTAAGAAAAATTCTATATGGTCAGTACCGAATATCGCACCTATCTATACAAAATTGATAGTTAAGTGCGATATTCGGTACTTAACTATCAAGCTATCCCGCTCTATTACTATTTGCATCAACAAGCGATTCAATAGAATAGTAATTTATTTATTGCACTCTCTAACTCCCTAGATTAGCGTTATGGTGAATCATTTTTTTTTGCTTATAAAAAGTACCATTGAAAGTAAGCATATGAAATAAAAATATTTTTAAATTTTATCATATAAAATTTAATCAACTAATAATAGTCGATATACTATGCAAAATTCACTATTCGATAACTACAATGAAGCAAGGCAAATAAAAGATGCTAGAAAAAATACACAGAATTAAAGGGGTTGGATTACTGCACGATGCTGATGGTCGACGTTACAAATTTCAAAAGGCAACTTTTATATATGCCGATAATGGAAGAGGTAAGTCTACCCTAGCCTCATTGCTCAGATCGTGTAGTACGAATAACCCTGCATTAGTAGTCCAACGTCGTACTATTGATGGTACTAATGACCAAGAAGTTGATATTCAGTTTTCAAATGGCGAGAGATCCAAATTTCAAAATGGAAGTTGGGACATATCTCGACCTAACCTTGTTATTTTTGACTCTGATTTTGTAGAACAGAATGTTTATGCTGGAGGTCAAGTCTCTACTGACCAAAGAAAAAACCTATTAAAATTTGCCATAGGTGAAAATGCAGTAGTTGCTCAGCAAGAATATGATCAAGCTGATCAAGAGCTCAGAGAGGCTACAGCGATCATTCGTGACATAACCAGGCAATTAGCTGTCGCACATCAGGGAAAGACTTTAGTCGAGTTTAGAAAGATCCTAGAAGTAATTGATGCGGATGATAAACTTAATACACTAAATAGAAAAATTATCGAAGCACGTGATATTGGATTGATTCAAGCCAAAGCATTACCCCAATTATTACAATATCCAAGCATTAGCGTTGACCCTATTATTGCAATAATGGGAATTTCATATACTAATATTGACCTAACCGCTGAACATCAAGTTAAAGCTCATCTGCACAACAATAAGAAAAATGGGTTAGAGGCATGGATAAGCAATGGACAGCACTATCTTGAGTCAGAAAATTGCCCGTTCTGTGATCAATCCTTAAAAGATGTCGAGCTTATTCAAGCATACCGAAGCTACTTCAATCTAGAATATAAGCGGTTAAAATCAGATGTAGCACAGCTTGAAAAACTAATAAACAACGCCTGCTCGGATAGTATTATCGGTAGCTTGAAGTCCCAATTTGAAGCAGCCAATGCTACTATTGATAGTTGGCAACAGCATCTAGAAGTCACTCGCCCAGCTTTTAATGAAGAAGAAGCTCGCAGAGCTCTTTCAAATATTCGACATATATTAGAAACATTAAAACAGGACAAAGAAAGTAATTTATTAGAAGCGGTTAGCACCGTTGAGCAGTTAAAAAAACTTGATGATGAGTGGCAAATAATCATTAACATTACTCAATCATGCAATAACATTATTGAGAATGCTCTACAACAAATTATGCAATATAAACAAAGCTTAATTAATAGACTTCCTTCATAAATCATTTTTCAATCAATTTAATTGTTTATCTTTCACCCAATCTAAATTGTATATGCCAGCAAGTAAATTAAACCGCAGGTTTAATCTTTTACGACGATTTCTATATACACAAGATAAAATCTTAAAACATTTCATCCTTCCAAATACATGCTCTACTTGAATTCGTCTACGACCAATCTCTCTATTTAACTTTTTTAATTCAGAATCTAGTTTTTCAGTTTTCTTTGCTTTAGATGGCATGAGGCATCCAAAACCCAATTTCTTTATCCCTAAATACCCCTTATCAACGATAAAAAAGGGCTTAAATTTTAATTTCCTCATGCTTTTTTTAAATATTTTAAAATCATGCATGCTTCCATGACTTCCACATACACTCAGTATTTCACCTGTTGTATAGTGCATAGATAGCTGAAATTTAAAGGTATGTCGCTTTTTTTTACCGCTATACCATTTCTTCTGTTTTTTTTGGACGTTGAACTAATATTTCAGTTGCATCAATCACAACAACTTCCCAATCCACTTCATCTCGATTAGGAAGTTGTTTTGGCAAGTTAAATTTTCCAGAACCGATTAAGGTATCTTCAATAACACGTGTGATACGAATTGCACTCGTTTCAGATACACCGTAACTCATACCAAGATGGAAAAATGTTCGATATTCTCTCCAATATTCTATACATAAGAGCAAACGATCTTCCAACGGTAATTTATGCGGTCGTCCTTTACCAATATGACCAGGTAAATGCTTATTTAGCTCGGCCAACATGAGGTTAAATGTAGCCCAACTAACACCGGTAAGCCTACGAAACTTAACGTCTGATAATTTTTGAATATCTTTGAATTTCATCCAAGGATTATCCCTTGAATTAAATAATTTTGCTGATTAATTTAAGATCAAATAAATTGTACGTTTTTTGATTTATGACGGAAGTCTAATTTAAATATCGAGCAGCTAGAGCAACAGATTACAGAATTAAATTTTGCTAAAATTCGCTTTAGACCTGATGTTGTTGACCTATTTAATCAACTTAGTATAAGTCAACAAAATGAAATTGTTGCACAAACTAAAAAACAAACCAAAAAAGATGTGTTAAATCAGGTTATGCGGACAACTCTAGACAGTTATAGAGAGCGTATTAACGAACTTTTGCGAGGTTTTGGGGCTCAATTTTTCATCCCTCATATTGACTTCAACTATCGCAGTGGTTTGAGAAGTGACTATTCCCTTGAAATGCGTGGAACAAATGTTGCTTTAAGTGGTGGTATTCCAGACTTTAAAACTGCATTAAGCGAAGGTGATAAGAGAACTTTAGCATTTGCTTTTTTCGTTGCATTAACAGAGTCGGACTCTGATTTATCCAACAAAATCATCATTATTGATGACCCTATGTGTAGTTTTGACTTAAATAGGAAGCAACAAACCCGAACAGTTTTAAAAAGATTACATGATAGCTGTATACAACTAGTAATTATTGCCCATGATGTTCATTTCTTGAGAAACTTACGTGATGATATTCTTCGCACTAATGGACCTAATAATATTAAGTTTATTAGATTAAAATCAGTTGCTAATCGTTATAGCGATTTTGGAGATATAAACATTGATCATGAATGTGAAAGTGCATATTTCAAAAGCCACAGGCTATTAAATGACTATATGAGTGGTAATGTTCAAAGTAGTATGGAAGTAGCAAGAACAATTAGACCAATGCTTGAAGGCTATTTACATAGAAGGTTTCCTGGACGTATTAATTCAGGCCATTTATTCGGTGAAGTAGTTAATCAGATAAACAATGCCCAACATCCATGTCCTCTTGTTCACGCCCAAAATATTACCAATGAATTGAATGAAATAAATCGCTACGCGAGTCAATTTCATCATGATACAAACCCAGCTGCCGATCAGGTTGAAGTAATAGATGGTGAGCTACTAAGTTTTGTAGAACGAGCAATTAAAATCGTTCATGCAGGTATAGTTTAGTTTTATCTGATACAAATACCTATCTATGTTAATCTTAATGTAAATCATTGATTAGTATTGGGCTCTTCATTATAGAGCCCAAACTTTCAAATGTTACAATTTGTGCAATATTTTATATAACCTAATATTTATATCCTTTTGTTTTAGATATAAAAATTACAATGATGCTTATACTTTTATAGAATATCCTCTATCCATAACTAAAAAAGCGCCCCTAATATCTATTTCCCATTACAAAAAAATATTCTTTCTTATTCAGTATAAATACTGATTTAAACACCAACATTATTTACTAAAGTAGATACTTAAATATTGATTAAATCATCTAAAATATCTATTAGTGATTGACCATTTTCCCTATCTATTAATCGTGCTGACATCCCTAAAGTGATTGGCATATCTACATCTAAAATTTGATTATCGCCAATAAATAGCATTTGACTCATCGGGTAATCTATTTTTTCTTCTATAATTTCATATATACGTTTTTGGGGCTTAATTGCCCCTACCTCATAACTAAAAATCACGGCATCAAAATAATCTGTAATTATTCCCTTAAGATGCTCACCGTAGGGCATTGCTAGATTTGAACAAAGTGCTATTTTGAGACCACTTTTCTTTAAATATTGAAGTGTTGAAATTACATCTGGGTAAATTTGAATAGTCTTCAACTCTAAAGCAAGATCCATATTCATTGCTTCTAGTAACTCTACTGGCAATTTTTCACCAAAAAAATCTCCCCATTTCTTAAAATCAAAATTATGGGACATAATTATTCTAGCATCCTGATTAGAAGGTGTTCTGCCATTACTTCTAAGCCATTTCATTAATTTAAGATATGGAGACCGTCTTCCCCCAATTTTAATGAGTGTTCCAAATGCATCAAAAACCACTACCTTAGGTAAAGCATCCATACCAACAGCCCTTCTCAACGAATAAATTAGATTAAAAGTTCACATCTAATATGCTAGTATTTTATTACTCAAATATTCTTTTGCGAGTAGAAGCTTTTCTAAATTTAGGTCTTTAACTAGGACCTAGGCATGCACAGAAGACTTAGAAATCTTTCTAAAACTATTCATTTCATTGCTCTGATAATCGCCTCTCTATTTAGCTATTTTATCTAACTAAAGAGTCTCTAAAAAGTCAGTAGCCATCCTAGAAGGCCTTCAGGAACTCTGCCGATAAACCACTATTTTTTAATCAGTTATAGCCATCATTCCCTTACCAGAAGACTACAAGCTAAAATACAGATCAAAGCAATATATTGAAACGATAAAAAATGTCGCCCAAATAAGCTAATAAAACTTATTTTAAAGCTTATCATCTTGAAAATTGCTATAATTTAGGACCATTTTCAATAGCGTGTAATTAAGATATCTATGGATTCTCCTATTACTCAAGCACAATATGATCTATTTATGCCAGATGCTGTAAATGACTTGTCGAAAATAGACTATACATCCTCTGCAAATGCTATCGAAACTGTGAAACCAGATACTAATATGATGTCCCAAAAAAATTCTTTATCGAACTATGAAGACTACGTATCAATCCTTTCTCCAATGATTGAATTACATACACCTAATGGTAGTAACCCGAAAGCTGTCTTAGATCAATGGCTACATGCGATAAAATATGATAGCGAACTATATTGCGACAAAATGATCAGCAACTCTGATGAATTGAAAAAACTTGTTCTTGCAACTTTAAGAAATAATGAACTTAGCCTTTTTGATGCAAATAATCAAAGAGGAACATTCACTTTTATTGACTTGTTCGCAGGGATAGGTGGAATTCGCACAGGTGCTGAACGCAATAATGGTGTGTGTGTCTTCTCATCTGAGTTTGATAAATTTGCTCAACAAACTTATAAGCTAAATTATGGTGAACTACCCTTTGGTGATATTACCAATATTGCTGCTGAAAATATTCCATACCATGATCTTTTACTCGCAGGCTTTCCATGCCAACCATTCAGTTATTCTGGCAAAACGGAAGGCTTCGAAGACAAAACAAGAGGAACGTTATTCTTCGATGTCCTACGTATCTTAGAAGCAAAAAAGCCAAAGTATGCTTTGTTAGAAAATGTCAAAGGCTTTAAGTCGCATGACAAAGGCAAAACGATGGATACTGCTTTAAATGCTTTAGCTGAGGCTGGGTATAATCCATATTGGACTATTCTTAATAGTTATGATTATGGCGTACCACAATTTCGAGAACGTTGGTACTGTATTGCAATTCGTAAAGACGTTGATAATGGTACATTTTCTTTTCCTGATAACCACGAAAGATCTACAAATCTTAGAAGTATCATTGATTTAGACAACAATGACCCCTCCCTCAAATTGAGTAAATTTGAAATCGAAAGAATCAAATATCATTTTGCTAATTACCATTTAAATGAACGAGTTGAACATGATAGTTCAATGTATGAGCCACATACAAAAAAGGGGAAACATGGTGTATTTTCTTACTTGAAAGCTGATGGTGCATTACGTTTTCATGTTGGTGACTTTGCTAAAACTCAAATTCAGGAAGCTTTTTATGCTTCACTTGACACATACTCTCCAACAATTATTGCCAACCGAGTGCCTAAGCTTTGGGACCTAGAGAGAAAACTTTCTGTCCGTGAAGCATTAAGACTTCAAGGTTTTGATGATAATTTCAAATTTGATGTTTCGAATGCTCAAGCCTATAAGCAGCTTGGTAACTCTGTTACGGTATCAGTCATCCAAGCGATTTTAAAAAAATTATTGAATCATTAAAGAGAGCATTCATACAAAATGGACTTATATATTTCACTTGAAAATCTATTAAAAGCAAGAAAAAAAATACAGGGATGTTTAAAAAAACCCGATACATTCGCAGGTATTGTGATACTTTTATTAAGCTCTAGAAAAATACAAGACTATTACTATCAAGCAGATATGGGGAAATTCTCCGAGATTGCTAATAAAGGTTTTACCTTAAAAGATGTAAGGGCTAGAAGTAGTGAAAAGAATTGGTATTCTTTATTCACACCTAAATGGACAGAAAGAGCTTTAGCTTCATTTCTAAGCGACAAACCAATTAACATTTATACTTTACTTGTAACGATATTCTGGCAACAAAATAAGGAATTTATTGAAAAACAAAAAAATTATTTAAAAGAAATAATTGGAAATCAAGATTTTGACAACTTATTTACCGAAGATATAGAAAATTATTTTACTGAAGACAGACCAATTTCTCGCGAATTTTTTTATAAGGCAGTTAAAGGTAGCATTACTGATACTAATTCAACAATTAAATATGATGGCTCTTTTATTGTAAAAGATGCAGGAGACTTAAGTGCATCGCCTTTCTCTCAAACCCTATACTCTGGACTTGAGATTAAACAGATCATTAGTATTTTTGATTTTAACATTATTGGTGAATTTAATTTAAATACAAATCCGATTAAAGAATTAACATCTCTCAGTTCTTCGGGCAACATTGCAGAAAAAACTTCTAGCCCCGCTATAAAAGGCCAAAATATACTTTTTTATGGCATTGCAGGGGTTGGGAAAAGCCACCACATAAAACAATTCATTGGAGAAGATGAAAGCATCATCGAGCGCACCGTCTTCCACCCTGATTATCTTAATACTGATTTTGTTGGGCAAATTCTTCCTTCAGTAAATGATAAAGGGCATATCGATTACCAATTCAAAGCAGGTGCTTTTACCAAAGTTCTTAAGAAAGCTATTCAAGAGCCAAACCAACAATATTATTTAGTCATCGAAGAGATTAACCGAGGTAATGCTGCTGCTATCTTCGGTGAAATTTTTCAACTACTTGACCGTAAAATTGATGGCTCAAGTAGTTATCGTATCTCACACGACTTAATGGCATCCTATATTTTTAATGATCCTAATCAGACCATCTATATCCCACGTAATCTTAGTATCCTTGCGACTATGAACACTGCAGACCAAAACGTCTTTACTCTTGACACTGCGTTTCAAAGACGTTGGACTATGCGGAGGATTGCAAATAATATAGATAATTGTTCATACAAGAATAAATCCATTTTAGATACAAATATAACTTGGCAATCTTTTAATACTACTATTAATGAATTTATCCTCGACGTTAACAAGGATACATTATCATCTGAAGACAAACGCCTTGGAGCTTATTTTGTTCGTTCAGTTGAATTAGATATGCCAATAAATTTAGATGATGGCCTCCCCTTTGCAGAAAAAGTTATAAAATACCTCTGGGATGATGTATTTAAATTCAACAAATCAGTTTTATTCAAGGATAATCTTAATAGTCTCGACAAGGTATTAGATTTTTTTGAAAAACACTCCGGGATAGAACGATTTGATATTTTCAATAATCAAATCCTAGATAGGCTTAAATTAGCTTCCCAAACAATTCAGACAAGCAAAAGTACCGATGAATCATAATTTACTGCAATATTGTAGTCATGCTAGGGAGCGCGAGGATTTTGTTGGTATTCGTCTTGAATATGATGAAAAAATAAATAAGTCTCGCCCATATATTATCTTTCCTTATGGCTACAATTACACATCGAATGATGACATTCTTGTCTTAATCAAAGTACTTAAAGATTATCAACATAGTCTTAACATATTTGGCACTAATCAGTTCAGTGAGGAACAAACAAAGCCAAAAAGTTTTCCTATAAAGTCCTATATTTTTGTAATTCAAGACTATTTGAATAATGGTTACTATACTGAACGTGAAGCAATCTATGCGAGCCGAACACATGGGAAAGTTAATTGGGGACGCACTATCAAAAAAGAAAAACCAGTCGTCCAAAAAAATGGAGCCATCTATCTAAATTTACAAACTCGTCTACATCATAGTAATGATGAGCACATTATGACTGAGATTAGCAAGCACTGTGTCTACGAAAGCTTTATTAAATTTGCTTGGTACTATGGGTTATCTACCCCTACAAAACCCCAAACTAAACTTAGAAAGACAAAATTTTTAGCAGTCTTGAGAGACAAACTACACAGAGCTAATAAAGATTTAGAAAAACAATTATTTCAAAGCATGATCGATGTATTAGAGAATATCGATGAGACTGATAAAAATCAGGAATACTTTACCTTTGGAACAAAGCGTTTCGAAATGGTATGGGAAAACCTAATTGACAGAATTTTTGGTACAGAACATGGTATTGAAAAGTCCAAATACTTCCCTAAAGCAAATTGGCATATCTTTGATAATGAAGGCTTAGAAACCAATCCCTTAGTACCCGATACAATCATGATAAATCATGATACTAAGAGCTTATATGTAATAGATGCCAAGTATTATCGCTATGGTATTACTAACTTTACTTCCCATTTGCCTAATATGTCATCTATCGCAAAACAAATCACTTATGCTCAGTTTATAGATAGTAATCTTAGTTTTAAAAAAGTTAGAAACGTTTTTATTTTGCCATTTAACTCTAATGAGAATAATTTACTAAACTACAAATGTAGTGGTTGGGCGGTAGCCAATTGGGTAGAAGATGTTTGTGATTATAAAAAGATCTATATTATTTTGGTCGATACCAAACATCTCATGACTAATACCAGTTTAGCTAACATTATAGAAATTAAAAAGTTATCTGATATTATTGAAAAATATGATAAAGATTCTAAAAGCACATAAAATTACTCCTCTAAACCTAGTTATACTTTAGGATTAAAGAATGAATTCAATGCTCAAAGCCAGTAAATTAATTTATAAGAAAAAATGACTTTCCGCCTACAGTAATAGATCTACGATATTAAAAGCATATCCCCCTATAATTATTAATTTTTCCGTCATTTTCTTATTTTTTATTGTTTTTTTAAATTGTATACATTGTTAAAAAAACAAATTTCAATTTTCCCCTACCTACTTTTCCTTCAAAGCTCCATACATCCCTCAATCCGTCTATGCTTGTAAGAATCAACAGTTACACTGACCATTAAATAAACACAACATATAGATTTTTTAAAGAGCCTATACACCATATGATGGGATCTATATAATGATCGCATTCATTCCATTGCGATAGAATGAAACCAAATTTTGAGATATCTTTAATAGGATATTTCTAGATGTGAAGCTACATCAAACTTATTGGCTCGAAAAGATGTATACATTTTTTCACTATTTTTTTCAAGATAAGTAATTATCTAAATGTAAATAAAGGTTTTTTTTAATGTATACATTTTTAACATCAATAGAATGTCAGTAATAACCTCCCCTAACCCCTCCTAAAAGGAGGGGAATTACACCAAACTTATTGAGGTGTGAAAGTCCCTCTTTTAAAAGAGGGACTTAGAGAGATTAAAAAATTAAAGACAACCTAGGAAATCACCATGCTCCATATGACACATAACTATATGTTAGGTCTTGCGACCTTGGTGATTTCCTTTGTTATTTTGTTTTATATGCCAATTGCCTACTTTTGGGTAAAAGCAAATCAAGCAAAAAAGCGTAAGCAAAATAAGTAGTTTTGATTTTTTTAAATAGAATTACTTATTTTGATTATGTAGAAATACAAAATCAAATCTAGATCAAAGATTATGAAAAGTAATTAGAGATTTAGAAAACATTTGAGAAAAATGTTGGGGATATTGGCGTATCCCCCCCATCAATCTCAGAGAACCAAGAATATGGTTGACTGAAGACTTTCGCTAAAGAAAGTAAACAAATCTTCGTTTACTTTGAGTTTTGAGTCAACCGTTAATTCTTACATTTAATCTAAAACCATGTTTTTAAGAGTTTTAAAAATGAAAGTTTATTTTCAGTTATTCATCACGCAAGTATCAGGAGATTTTTATGCACAACATGTGTTTAAGTTACGATCTAAATAATAAACCACGCTCAAATTATTCCAAGATTTATCAAACTCTTGAACAATATGAGCATGAACGATTACAAAAGTCGATTTGGTTATTAAAAACAACTAAATCTGCTGATGAAATCATGAAAGATTTTAGGCATTGTGTTGATCAGAAAGACCGTCTTGCGGTTTTTCCAATCGACCAAAATTTGTTAAACATTTTAAAGGAATAGAGAGCCCCACCATTTAATAGTCATATGAAATGGTTTTGAAATAGGAAGAGATTTATAATCTCCTCCTATTTCAAATGGGGTTCACCTAATTTCTAATTAAGGAGAACTCCATGTCTATCCTAAGTTGGGACGATTTCGAAGATGATTCGCAAAAACCGGCTGCACCTGAACACAAGTCTGCGCCCGTCGAACCGCAAAAAGCGGCTAATCCGCAGATGGTATCTGCTGCAGAGCAACCACAGAAGAATGTGGCAACTGCACAACCCGCTTCAACCGCTCGAAGCCGATCAACAAATCCAGCCGATCCGCTGGCAAGAGCATCTAACGCCTTAGAAAGCTTAGATGTTGCTCCAGGTCTAGAAGAACTAGAAATGGGTGCGCAACGTGTACAAGTTGACGACAAAGCGATGATTAACTGTCGTGCGGACTTAAACCAACTTGTACCGTTCAAATACGAATGGGCTTGGCAAAAATATCTAGACGGTTGTGCAAACCACTGGATGCCACAAGAAGTGAACATGAACCATGACATCGCGCTTTGGAAGTCTGAAAATGGCTTAACTGAAGACGAACGTACCATTGTTATGCGCTCTCTTGGTTTCTTCTCGACAGCAGACTCATTGGTTGCAAACAACTTGGTATTGGCGATTTACCGTCACATCACCAACCCTGAATGCCGTCAGTACATTTTGCGTCAAGCCTTTGAAGAAGCAATTCACACTCACGCTTACCAATACTGTATCGAATCTTTAGGTATGGATGAAGGCGAAGTCTTCAACATGTACCGCGAAGTTCCATCAGTTGCGCGTAAAGCGGCTTGGGGCTTGAAATATACGCAGTCTTTATGTGATCCAACCTTCCAAACTGGTACACCAGAAAACGATCAAATCTTACTACGTAACTTGATCGCGTTCTACTGTGTTCTTGAAGGGATCTTCTTCTACTGTGGTTTCAGCCAAATCTTGTCGATGGGCCGCCGTAATAAGATGAATGGTGTTGCTGAGCAATTCCAATACATCTTACGTGATGAGTCGATGCACTTGAACTTTGGTATCGATATGATTAACCAAATCAAGATCGAAAACCCAAGCTTGTGGACTGCTGAATTCCAAGAAGAAATCATTCAAATGATTCTTGAAGGTACGATGCTTGAAATCGAATATGCGCGTGACACTATGCCACGTGGTGTATTGGGTATGAATGCTGCGATGATGGAGGAATACTTGAAATTCATCTGTAACCGCCGTTTAGCACAGTTGGGCTTGCCTGAGCAGTTTGCTGGTGTGAACAATCCATTCCAGTGGATGTCTGAAATGATGGACTTGCGTAAAGAGAAGAACTTCTTCGAAACACGTGTGACAGATTATCAGACTGGCGGCGCGTTGAGCTGGTAAGGTAAAGCATCCGTCACGCGACACATAAGTTGTCATAGAAAAAGGCTGCTATTTGCAGCCTTTTTCTATTAGAAACAAATTATAGTAATTCTTTGATCATACTTATTGAAATCAAATATTCTTGATGATCATCTCTAAATTTACAGAGTAGCGTACTTCTGTACTTTAATCTTTTTCACAGCGCAAAAAGGCTTTTATTCAAAATCACATATCACCAGCTGCCAATAAATCATGATGTTTATCACAATATATTCATTATACCAAGTATAATTCATGTCATTATTCACACTTACAAAGATCCATAAAGGTATATCGACCAATGATTTTGGGGCAAGTTTGTTATTTAAAAAAATGAATCTACTATCTTTCTTGGGCCATTCAGGCATTTCATTATAAGATCTAATAGAATTTCCTAAATCCAACTCCTTAACGAGGATCTTCTCCAAGCATTCACAAATATGTATTTCCTTACTTTTCACTGAAATTTCTCAACACTCTTTCCCCCATCTTACTGAAAAACAAATATTTAGAGATAGATCACTATATACAGAAATAACTCCCCAATTATAAAAATATTCTGTATATGGTTTTACATCATCTACTTTTTTATTCGAAAATTGTGTTTTATCAAAATAACCTAAAAGACTATCCATCTTTAGATCAAATTCATCATAAGATTCATATACAAGTTTAAAATTAATTAATTTTAATTTATCCTGAATATAAATTATATTTAATTTAAATTTTTCATTTAAAAAAACCACAAACGAATTTTCATAAAGAACATTTAACTCATTATAACTTTCACCCTCAAAATAAAAGTCACTTAGCCTATAATCAATTAAATTTCCAATTACATGTATATCACCAGTATTACTATTAAAATTCAGTCTATACACAAATAAAAACCCATAAATTTAAATATAAAAAATAACAACAACAAAGAAACCTTAAATAAAATTTATTACAAAAAAAAATTATTTATTCGATATAAGCTTTTATTAATTATTTCAATTAACTAAAATTTTACAAAACCTAGACAGCAACCAATCAAAATTCACCCAGCACAGAATATTAATTAAAAATACAAACTCATAGAAATATCACCTTGCCTCGGATCATAAGAAAAATTTATCTCGTCCCAGTTATGCTTCTTTTTTTTAATGAAACTTTAGTTGGGTGCTCAACAATAAAGTCATCATCAGTTAACACATATTTTTTCTTAAACCTTTTTAATATTTTTGATTTTAATAAATGATTATCAAAAAAATCAGATTTTTCAAATAGAACATATACAGTATTGCTACTTTTCGAGATCAGCAATTCAATATCATCACTCAAATATTTAAGATCTATTTTTCTAAATCTATAACTACTAACATCTTCTTCAAATAAAGACATTGGAAAAATATTAGCTCCAAAATTTAATTCATCTCTGTCCACTAAGATCTTTTTACTATCTAAAACAACTTTACAATCCATACCTATTTCTCATAATTAAAGTTAAATGATAATTTAAAATTTTTATTATCAGTATTTTCAATGAAAATTTGTGCCCCCACCAATCCAAAGATATCAATTTTATAGAGAACAACCTCATAAAAAAGAGATATTCTTTCCCATAATATTGCCGTTTTAGTAGGATATTTTTCAGTGCAAGCAACTAAAGATTTAGACATTACTATTTTTAGCCTGCCCACTTGCGTGCTTAACTAACACTCCGCTTCCTTCACCTTGATTCACTCAATAAGATTCGAAGCATAAGCATATACATTACACCTATTTAGAAGCCCAATTAGATCTTTTGAAATAAAATGATCTACATAAAATTAACAATGATAATGACAGTTATAACAGTATTACTCTTTCTTATAAAAATTATATTTATACATTATGAATCTTCATTGTAATTGAATAATCTTGCCTAATCGCATTTAACTCTATACTACCCCACTCCAGTTCGAAAAATGATTTCCACTCTTGTTTTTTTGGTTTTATGTTTACTTCTTTTGTAACGAAACCACTTAACTCTACAAGTTTCTTTTTTAAACAAGTATCATCATAACAATCCTCATCAAATGTTAAGAAAAAATATCTAACAAAATCACCATCCTTAAATATAATATTCAAACTAAAATTACATTCAAAAAAAACAACTTCAAAGCCATAAGTATCAAAACCATTCACTTTAAGATGTTTTTTCAAAAAAATATTATTTGAAATAAATTGTTCATTATTAAAAAAAAACTCACTCTTATTAATAAATAGATTTCCTGTTGATTTATTTAGCTCTAAATTCATTATCTACTCCAAATTAAATAATTTACCAATTGCTTCCAAATAATTTTTATCTTTATTCATTACAAATATCTGCTGTCCACCACCCGTTCCTAAATGCGGATTTTCTTTAGCAAAACCTTGTGCAATACAAATATCTTGAGTAACTACAAATTGGTGTAACTGCTTCCTCACTTTATATCTTGAGCCAGGTGTATTTTCATCATGAGATAATTGTAATGCATCATTATATGCTCTTGCTCCTTTACCTTGCATTTTCAATACTTGCTGAGTTTTACCAAAATAATTAGGAGTTGGATTTTTTAAAGGATTTTCATCTCTTCCATGGGGATGTAATGTATATAAAATTGTTCCTTTTTTTAAAACTACATTTTTATAACTATCTTTACCTGGGTAAGGGTCTTTACCTTGCCATGATCTCGCAGATGCTGAAGGATTTCGTCCTTCACAAGGATTGCCTGGACAAGGTTTCTTCTTAGATGAAACCCCTCCCCCCTTTCCACTACTTCCTTTCGAACCTTTTACTCTTGCTAACCCTCTCGGATCAACCCAATCAATAGGATTCGGCGCATAAGCATAAACATTATGCCCACCTAAAAGCCCAATTGGATCTTTAGAAATAAAGCGCCCTACGTAAGGCGAGTAGTAACGATGACGGTTATAGTGAAACCCTGTTTCTTCATCAAAATACTGCCCTTGGAAGCGAATATTATTTGAAATGATTTCACTATTTTCAAAGAAGTTTGATTTCACTTTCTCTGCTTTACATTCACCCCAAGCTTTATATTGTGCCTTCCAAATGATCTGACCACTAAGATCACTCATCTCTTGTGGAGTCCCCAAATGGTCACAGTGATAGAACCAAACATCATCAAAGCCTTGACTACTCTGAGTCTTTTTCCAAAGTAAATCACGAGTAAAACTATATTTATCATCCCAAACAGGTGTTGTATGCACCTGTATAGGCGTTTGATAAACGGCTTGAATTAAGGGAGTAAAGCTGTCTTTTTCATAAATATAATGCTTGGTATATGACTCATTTGACTCATATGCTAACGTATCACCATCCCATCCATAAACAAAATCCAACTCTTGACCTGTATGATGGTGCTTACTTCTTTTTGCTAAACGTCGCCCCATCAGATTGGGTAATTGTGGTTAAGCTGCCATTCTCATCAAATTCATATTCATTGACCGCTGCGTCAGTATCAATATGTCTAACTACACGACTACATTCATCTCTGAAATACCATTCTCCCAACCCATCTGGGTAAACAATACGGTAGGTATAACTAAAATGCCTGTATATTTAAAATATGTTAAATTATTATTTCTCATTTATTCTACTTTATTAGTAACCTCTAAATACCAAATTGTTTCTCCCCAATAACTTTCAATTTCTGGAAAAATTTCCCCTTGATTAAAATATCGTGATCGAGATTGATTCGCAGGGCTCCACCAGTTGCCTGACTGAGGGCAAATTTGACTAGCTAATGCCTTAATATTTTCCACATACACAGAATTATCAGAACCACCTTCATCAGCAATTCTTTCAATCAACACCCAGTTCACTTCTGCATATAATGTTTCATATGTTTCAGGATCATGTCCAACAGCAAGAACACTGGCAACACCATTATTCTCCTCCTCACTTGCTGCCATAAATTCAATTCGCTCCCCCTCCCCGTCTTGACACAAATAAATACCTGTTTTTTCTAATTTTTCATTAGACTTAACCATCATTTCTGGATTTATACGGTAAATTGGATAGCTATTCGGTAAATCAAGCTTAATATCATTAAATAAATCATTTTTTTTAAAATCGTGGATGAGAGTATCCATATCCCAAGATGTAGGGTATGTACTTTCTATAATTGAGGCGTACTGTCTTGCAATTGAATAATAATCCCAACATTGTTTAACTTTTTCATAAGATAAATCATCCATCCAATGTAGAGAAAATTCACTTAAACCTTTATCATTAGAACGAATCTCAGAAGCACAATATAAATAAGTGAAATCCCCAGATTTTATTTTTGCATAAGCAATATCTATTCGATCCATTGTCCCTCTTAAATTTGGTAAAACCGTCTCTCCCCAATTAATATCTGCCTGTTCTGGCAATGGTAAATCTCTTAGATTATAAGGAAGATTATGCATATATATTTCAAACAACTCTTCTAAACCATCTAAGAAAAGATGATAGTTATTTCGCATGGTTTCAAAAAACTCTAATGAACTAAATTGTTCCAATAGATAAGCAACTTTAGGATTAATTCTATAAATCATATTATTTCTCAATATATTATCTATAATTTTATTTGGATTTATGTTCCAAACGAGGAGCCAAAGAAAAATCTCCCCTTTGAGTTTTTAAAGTAGGAACTCCTACCACTGAAAAATCACCAATTGTTGTATCAGTCCCATATCCCCAACCTGTTAGCTTACGCTTACTTAAACCCGATGGGATTAAATCTTTAGGGTCTAGTACAACTTGTACGCCACCACCTCTTAAATAAAAGTCACCACGTATTTGAGATGCCGCAGGACCTTCCCATGCATATAATTTCTTACCTTTTGGAACCGTATATTCCAAATATTCACCATTACTATTCCAACTTGCCCATACAGCAAATTTATCACGCCATTCTTCTCTATTTTTTAACTTTTCAAATTCGGACTTCCTCATCCAACAAATACTATTATCCAAACTTCCTGGTGCTAAAACGCGAACTAACACTTCACCTTCATTAAATGTCTGAGCTTTAATCAAGCCCTTTGCGAAAGTATCATATTTACCCTTTAAAGGATGAGAGAAACCACTTTTTAAAGCTAATTGAACATTTCCTAAGCTTGGGTGTAAAGGAGTTTTTGAGGTTTTTGGGTCAATTTTAGCTTCAGGGAAAGGTACGATTTTATTTTTTGGAAGTACATGAACCCAATTAGGTCTACTTTTTCTAAAAGCTTCTAATTCTTCTGCATCTGAAACTCGTCTCAATCGAGTTACATTTTTTACATTTGTTGTTGCTTTAAATGCAGCATCGCCTTCTTTATCTATTCGAACTGCTAACTTTTCTAAAAAATTTTGAACTGGTTTTAAAAATTTTCCTAGTTCTTTATTCGCAGAATTTCTAACTTCAATTACGACATTCAACAATTTTTTAGCTTTAAGTGCTACGCCTTTACTTGCATACTTATCAATAAAACTAACGGTTTCTTTCAAATACTTAATAAGCTTATCAAATACTTCTAATAACTCCTTAGTTCTGAGCTTTCCCTTAACTTCACGAATTTTAGTTGAAGTAGATTTATACACATTAGTAATTTTAGCTTCTTTTAGGGCTTTTTTGACTGCGGGCCGTGCCAAAAATTTATTTAATTCCTTAATACCACTTTCGATTGACGGTTCTGCAATTTTATAAATATTTGCACCTGTTAATTGTGCTAATTTTGCTGTGGGCCTCAGCATAAAACGGCGAACAGGAGCGAGAACCACTTTAAATATTCCTTTGAAGAGAGAACCTAATACAGGAAACAGTCCAATTAAAGTTAGAATCAAACCAATCCATGCCCATGGATTACTATTATCTTCTTTAATTTTAGAACAATTTGCACAAATATCCCTTACATCACATATTTGGTCTACAAATGGGATCATTGAAATTACGGTACCAGTCACAATTTGAGCAGTAGATTGTTCCTCAGCAAAATCACCTTGAATTACAACCCAAAGCCAATCTGCAATATCCGTGAGACTTTCCTGTCCTTTTTTTATTGCCTTGTTTACTGGAGCTGCTATCGCAGCCATTGCATTAAGTAGATCTTTTTTTGATGGTAAGAAATCAGTCATTATTTTCATTCACTTCTTTTTTTAATTCATTCAACTGATCTAAAACTAAATCATATAAACCCCATGGCTCATCTATATAATCACGTTGTTCATACTCAACTTTAATTGCTTTTTGCGGTACATTATCATGATGAGCTTTCCCAAGATCATCTAATTTTCCTTCTATAATTTGATTACCTTCAAAATAAATTTTATAACCTAAATTTGCAAATGGCTCATTTTCAGCATCTAAATGTTCTAATGCAATCCAATTTTTATTATTAAATTTAGGTAACACTGGAGATTGGTTTTTTACACTGGCCCCACTTTGGAACACATGCTGTGTTGCATTCACTCTAAATTCACCGCCTGTTTTCAGGGAAATCCCTGAACCATTTAAGGTGATTTGTGATGTAGCCCCTGTGATGACAATCTCTTTAGGACTGCTAATTTCGATACGGTCCTCAGTCGAGGAAATAATGATGCCTTTTTTAGCAAGTATATCCAATGCATCCGATTGGGCTTGGATCTCAACTTTACTCTGTGCTGCTACTGCTTTGATCCCACCTTGTGCAGCAAACAAGCTCAGTTTGTTTTGCGCCTGAGCAATCCAGTTCTTTTGAGTGCTGAAGTTGATGCTATCGCCTGCAATCTGATTAATTTGTGAATCAGCAGAGAAATGAATATCTTCAGCTGTACTTAGCGCAATTCCGTCAGGTGAATTGAGCAATAAAACTGCCTTTTTGAATTTTGCAATTTTTTGTTCGAGTTGTTCTGCAAATTCTTTAAGCTGCTCAAGCGATTCAATTTCATCAGTCTTTTGATTTTTAGCAATATCACTTAAAGCTTTACTGTTCGTCTGACTACCTTCCAGTTGTTTCTTGGCAATTTCAGCATCTAGATGCTCACCTTTGGCTTGATCTTGTTTATACGTGGAAACAAGTAAGCCTTGCCCAGCACGGACAGCTCCCCACTGGTCAGTACGCAGTTCAAAACCTTCACCTCGTCCTTCACTCGTGTCCGTTTCTTTAGGATGACTCAAATTCCCTAAGTTCAGTTGTGTCGCACCATGACTACTTTGTAGCTGGGTACTGATCTGACCCGTCGTGTCATCAAAACGTAGTTGCCCGAAGCCCTCGCCTTGAACCTCTTTTGATCGAATCCCTGCCAGTTTTTTGGTATCAGGCAGTTTGCCTGTATTGTCAAATTTGCTTGGAAGACGTTGTGCTTCATGGATGCGCCCCACGACAAAGGGTCTGTCGATATTGCCATCAAAGAAGTCGATCACCACGATTTCACCAATACGCGGTAAGAAGCGTGCGCCATAACCCTCACCAGCCCAAGGTGTGAGCACATCAACCCAAGCAGAATCTGTGTCATTGTCATTTGAACCTGCACCGCCATCGTGAGTATTGTCTTCACTACGGGTGAACAGGAAACGGACTTTAATACGCCCCCATTCATCCACGTGAATTTCTTCACCACTTGGTCCAACCACTTTCGCGCGTTGTGGTGATGCAATAGGGCGTTGTCGCAGCGGATTGTACTCTGGAACAATGCTGATATTACGTCGTTGTAAAACAAGGTGATTGGCTTGGCGTTCGTCTTTATTATTTGTTGTAATTTCAGCCTGCTGCCAATTGGTTTGCTTCAACAAAGCTGTGATTTGATCGGTCAAATCTTTAGGTAAATTATTCTGATTATAGAATTTTTTGGATGTGATTAAGAATTCTTTGTCTGAACCACTATGTTGATCGATTTCAGGGTGCTCGTTGAGTTCAAACCAGTAACCCACTTGTGCATCTCGTACGGTCGAGGTAGCCATAAATTGCTTGGCTTGTAGGTCGTAATAATGACCAAGATTTTGATTAAACTTTTCAATCTGACCATTGCCTGATTTGGTCGTTCCATCTTCACCTTTAAGGTCTTGTATCCATGCAGGTGAAAAATGCCATGCTTGCTCTAAACCTAGACTGGCGTTGTCTTGATTATCACTATGGCTATGTTTGCTTTGAACTGAACCCGCACCTTCTTCTATTTCTAAAGTATTCGCTTGCCAATGTTGAATATGGACAGATGTTGGTTGTATAGAACGCTGTCCGACAAAATTTGTAATCGAATCACTGCTTTCTACAGCACTGCTACGATGGAAGCGAATATTCTGTCGCTCTAAACTTTGATATTGGGCGTTGTCATCAATCAGTCTAAGTTTTTGCGGCTGAATGGGTTCACTTGAACTGGACACTTTGAGCTGAGACTCATCAATAAGCCAGTTAATCCCCTCTGAAGAGAGCAGCCTTTGAATAAATTCACTGTCCAACTCATTCGCTTGCATAATGAATGGGCGCACATCATATTCTTTGCTTAAACCACCTTTATCCAATGTCAGACTCGAAGCAAATAAGGGACTACGTTGCTGCCACTCGGCAAAAATAGTTTGAACCACCTCAACAACAGACTTCGCCATGAAAACTCTAGAGTTGCGTCGATGCTTCCATAAAGCTGTCGGGTCTTCCACGGTTAAACGATATATGGTTAAAGCGCCATCACTTGCCCCCACATCCGCCTTGGTGATGATGCCTGAAATACGATTGAGTTCTGATTTTTCAGTGACAATATCGACAGCGACTTGACTACCGATGAATTGCTTTAACGGAATATGAGCGGAGGTAGATAAGCAAAGGAGCTGTAACTCTATACCTGCATTCAGTTCATGCGTTCCATCTATGCGCTGAAGGAATACTTGTTCGTTAAGCGAGGTATTGCTGAACTGAATATGAATAGCACGTTTTTGTGCAGTAAGTCCAAGTTGCTCTATTGCAGCATAAATATTATTGGGCATCGTTATTATTAAATTTTAAGTTGTGGCTGATTGTACAAAAGTCTCAAAAAATTTCTTTAATTTTTTGTAACTTTAATAGAATTTTTAAGTTTCAGAGCCTTTTTTCAATAAACGACCGATCCATCTGTAAGTTTCTATTTTTATAGTTTTGATAGGCTTTGTTGCACAAAGATTTAAAAGATAACACTCTGCTCATTTGAACAGAATTCAAGTGACAACTTGGGTATGAGGACGACCTAATTCTGTAAATTTGTTCAATACGGCTATGCGTGCATGAATCTCATTCACCTGACTAGAAAAACTCCTTGCTGTTAATTTATCACCTAATAGTTTGATGCAATGCATCTTGGTTTCAACTAAACTTCGACGATGATAACCAGACCATTTTTTCCAAAGCGTTCTTCCTAAACGTTTAACTGTTTTCAGTAACTCATTCCGCTCTAAAGATCTCAATTTCTGATCTTTCCATGGTTTTGCATTTTTTCTTGGCGGAATGAGCGCATGTGCATCTCGATCTAGAATGACTTGTCTGCAGTGCTTCGTGTCATAAGCACCATCGGTATAGACCGAATCAATTCGTTCATCTAAGGGAATTTGAGCAAGTAAATCACCGAGTACTTGCGAATCGCTCACATTATTTGTAGTAAGCTGTACTGCACGTATTTGCAAGGTTTCAGCATCGATGCCAATATGAAGCTTACGCCATTGGCGACGATATTCAGGTCCATGTTTCTTACGTTTCCACTCACCTTCACCTAGAAACTTTAAGCCAGTTGAGTCGACGAGTAGATGTAGCCCATCACTACTTTTTTGATAGCTAATCGCAATATCAATATGTTTTTGTCTTCGACAAAGCGTACTGTAATCTGGTGCGGTCCAATTTAATCCACAAAGTTTAATCAGACTTTGAACAAAACCTGTGACCATGCGTAAAGAGAGTCTAAATAAAGATTTGATCATTAAACAGCATTGAATAGCCGTATCGGAGTAAGTTTGATTTCGACCTTGCTTGTTTTGTGGTTGTGCATACCACTGAGTGTTTGGATCAAACCAAATGGAAATGTTGCCCCGATTAATGAGAGCGTGATTATAGGAAGACCAGTTGGTTGTACGATAAGTTTTAGGAGTAGGTTTATTCATTTTGAAATTATAGGACTGAATAAACCTTATAGGCTAGGTTTGTGCAACAAAGCCCATAAAAATTAAAAACTACGCCTATATAGTTTCTTTGAATCATCCTATTTTAGAATATATTTCATCCTCAATCCTTTTGACTTTAATTCCCTCAACTTACATAAACAACGAATATGATTTAAACCCTCTTTTTAAATAGTTTAACGTCAAACCACCCAAGACTTGATCATAAAAAGCACCATTAACTCCCCTATGCGCTTGTTTTGGTGCAACTCTAAAAACACTTAGAATCACTCAATTAAACCAAATTCTTAACCTCAACCAATTGATTTATAGCAATTATAACCAAAGATAAATCAAATTGATTAGATTGGCATAGATTCTGCATTTTTGTATTCCATCATGTATACAAGTTGGAATGCAAAAAATGAGTCAGAACAAATGCATTGGCTGGACACTTCAAGAATGGCAAACCGCTTATCTCAACCAAGATATTCATCTTGAAGATTTAATCGACTATGTAGCGCAATTACCACAACCTGATCATGCATGGATTTCAATTGCTACGACAGAAATACTTTCCCAACAAATTGAAGCCTTAAAGCAAAAAGCAGATCAAGCCACAGAGCTCAGCAAAGAATTGCCTTTATACGGCATTCCGTTTGCGGTGAAAGATAACATCGACGTCGCTGGTTTTGTCACCACGGCCGCATGCAAGGCCCTGACAACTGTTGCTACACAAGATGCAGAAACCATTCGCCTGCTTAAAAATGCAGGGGCCATTGTTGTAGGAAAAACCAATTTAGACCAGTTCGCAACGGGGCTTGTCGGGACACGCTCTCCCTTTGGCGCAGTCAGCAACACGTTTAATGCTGACTATGTCAGTGGTGGCTCTAGCTCTGGTTCAGCCAGTGTTGTTGCTCGTGGCTTGGTGCCCTTTGCACTCGGAACAGATACTGCAGGCTCTGGCCGTGTTCCTGCTGCATTTAACAATATTATTGGGCTAAAACCGACTAAAGGCCGTTTTTCAAATCGTGGGCTACTCCCAGCCTGTAAAAGTTTGGACTGTATTTCGATTTTCGCATTAACGGTAACAGACGCCGACACCATTGCCCAAACGGTAGAACACTACGATGCGTTAGATAGCTATTCACGCCAGCACCTCAAAACTACACCTGCGAAACTCTCGGCTAAACCACATTTTGCTATTCCCCAAAAACTGGAATTCTTTGGTGATAACCAAGCTAAATATGCCTTCCAACTGGCTGTAGAACAGTTAAAAGTTCTCGGTGCTGAAATTACTGAAATTGATTTTTCAGCGTTTGAACAGTTGGCAGCCCAACTCTATCAAGGCTCATGGGTGGCAGAACGTACAGCGGCGGTTGCCGAGTTGTTGGCGCAGCAGCCTGAGGTTTTCGATCCGACAGTGCGTGCAATCATTCAAAAAGGTCATGATTTTAGTGCAATTGATGCCTATAACGCGGAGTACTTAAAGCAAGACTTAAGCCGAAAAATTCAAGACACTTTGGCCCAATTTGATGCATTGATTGTTCCCACCTCCCCAACCATTCATACCCTTGCGGAAATGGAACAGTCACCGATTAGCCTGAACTCTGAGTTTGGGACTTATACCAATTTTACTAACCTCGCCGATTTAAGTGCTCTCGCCCTGCCCGCAGGTTTCCGCACTGACGGTTTACCTTTCGGCATCAGCCTAATTGCACCTGCATGGTATGACCAAGCTCTGATTGAATTCGGAAAAATTTGGCAGATGCATTTGAACTTAAAGCTGGGGGCTTTAGACCGCTATGCACCCATTCCAAAGCTACAGAACTCAGTCTCTCCACATCATATCCGTGTTGCGGTGGTTGGGGCACACCTGACTGGAATGCCGCTGAACTTCCAATTGCTCACCCGTGATGCTGTGCTTGTGGAAACCACGCATACCGCTGAGCACTATGCCCTGTTTGCCCTGAATGGCGCGATCCCGCCTAAACCCGGTCTAGCCCGAGTCGATGAACACGGTCAGCAGATCATTGTTGAACTGTGGGATGTACCGACCGCTCGCTTTGGCGAATTTGTCGCAGAGATTCCGACACCACTGGGCATGGGCAATGTCGAACTGGCAGACGGTCGATGGGTGAAAGGTTTCATTTGTGAACCTTATGGCTTAAACGATGCCGAAAACATCAGTCACTTTGGCGGTTGGCGCACCTATATCCAGCACCGTAACAATTCAAAAGTAGAACAAGCTTAGTCAAATTTAGGAATTATAAAATGTTTAAAACTGTATTGATTGCAAACCGTGGCGAAATTGCCGTACGTGCAATTCGCACTTTAAAAAAACTGGGGATGACCAGTGTAGCGGTATATTCAGACAGTGATCGTTACGCACAACATGTCAAAGACGCGGACATTGCCATTGCTCTAGACGGCTTAAAACCATCCGACACTTATTTAAGCATTGAAAAATTGATTCAAGCCGCTCAAAAAACGGGGGCTGAAGCTATTTTCCCCGGCTATGGCTTTTTATCAGAAAGTGCTGAATTTGCAGAGGCTTGTGAGAAAAATAATATTGCCTTTATGGGGCCAACCGCGACACAAATTTTAGAGTTTGGTTTAAAACACCGTGCACGTGAACTAGCTGCCGCTGCACAGGTGCCTATGACACCGGGTACAGGCTTACTTGAAAGCTTAGATGAGGCAATTTCTGCGGCTACAGAGATTGGTTACCCCATCATGCTGAAAAGCACCGCAGGCGGCGGTGGCATTGGTCTTACCCGCTGTGATAATGAACAAGCCTTAGTTGAAGCTTATGAAAGCGTCAAACGTTTAGGTGCACAATTTTTTAAAGATTCGGGCGTATTTTTAGAACGTTTTATTGACCGTGCGCGTCATGTCGAAGTTCAGATTTTTGGTGATGGTCAAGGTCAAGTGGTTGCATTAGGCGAACGCGACTGTTCATTGCAACGTCGTAACCAAAAGGTTGTGGAAGAAACCCCTGCTGCTCATCTGCCCGAAGCCACACGTCAAAAACTACACCAAGCAGCAGTTGAACTCGGCAAATCTGTCAATTACCGCAGCGCAGGTACGGTCGAATTTATTTATGATGCTGCACGCGATGAATTTTACTTCCTTGAGGTCAATACCCGACTACAAGTAGAACATCCTGTCACTGAGATGGTGACGGGTTTAGACCTGATTGAATGCATGCTTAAAGTCGCTGCGGGCGATGCACTGGATTGGACGGCACTGAGCAACATCCAACCACAAGGTGCGGCGATTGAAGTGCGTATTTATGCAGAAGATCCAGTTAAGAACTTCCAGCCCAGCCCGGGTGTACTGACCGAAGTTGCATTTCCAGACAATTGCCGTATTGATACTTGGGTCTCAACAGGGACAGAAATTTCGCAATATTTTGACCCGATGATTGCCAAAATCATCGTACATGCGGACACCCGTGAACAAGCCATTGAGCAACTAAAAAGTGTGCTCTCTCAAACTCGTTTAAATGGCATCAGCACCAATTTAGACTATGCACATAGCGTGATCTCTGATGAACGCTTTGCACAAATGCAAATCTGGACACGCTTGCTAGATGACTTTGACTACGTACCGAATGTAATTGAAGTACTCCAAGCTGGCACGCAAAGCTCGATTCAGGACTTTCCGGGACGTGTTGGCTATTGGGATATTGGTGTACCACCATCGGGTCCTATGGATGACTATGCTTTTCAATTGGCCAATCAAATTGTGGGGAATGATGCTAGCGCAGCAGGTTTCGAGTTCACTCTTCAAGGCCCAAGCCTCAAGTTCCACCAAGACAGTGTGATTGCACTGACAGGTGCGCCATGTCCTGCGCAACTGGATGATAAGCCCGTGGACTTTTGGCAGCCGATTCACATTTGCGCAGGTCAAGTACTCAGCTTAGGACAGGTCGAGTCTGGTTGCCGTAGCTATTTAGCAGTGCGTCATGGACTCGATATCCCCCTATATTTGGGCAGTCGTTCGACTTTTGCTTTAGGTAACTTTGGCGGGCATGCAGGACGCGTGCTTCGTGCAGGTGACATGATCAAACTCGTCAACACAACCCATCCAAATAGCGATACACCTTTAGCCACGCAAGAACCACAAGCTCTATCTCCTGCACTGATTCCAAGCTATGGCAAAGAGTGGAAAATTGGGGTGCTGTATGGACCACATGGTGCACCTGACTTCTTTAAACCCGAATATATTGAAGAGTTTTTTGCCTCCGAATGGACCGTACACTTTAACTCCAACCGTCTAGGCATCCGACTGTCAGGGCCAACACCAAGCTGGGCACGTGAAAATGGCGGTGAAGCAGGGCTCCACCCATCGAATGTACATGACTGTGAATATGCCATTGGTGCGATTAACTTCACAGGCGACTTCCCTGTAATCCTCGCCAAAGATGGGCCAAGTCTGGGGGGCTTCGTTTGCCCTGTAACCATTGCCAAAGCTGAACTTTGGAAAGTGGGTCAACTTAAAGCCGATGATAAAATCAGTTTTTATCCTTTAACTGTTGAACAAGCCAATACCTTAGAACAACAACAAATTGAACGGATCGAAAACTTTGCCGACGCAGCACTTAATTCTGAACTGCCAAGCAGTGATATTCCAACATCCGCAATTCTTGCCAGCTTAGAGGCAACTGATGTATCTCCACGCACGGTATACCGCCAAGCGGGTGACAGCTATATCTTACTGGAGTACGGTGACAATGTTTTAGACTTGGCGCTACGCTTACGCGTTCACCAACTGATGCAGCTGATCCGCGCGGCTAATATTAAAGGCATATTGGAACTGTCCCCCGGCGTCCGCTCGCTGCAAATCAAATACGATGGACTCACGCTTCCACAGCATCAATTGATCGAATTTCTACTCAAGCTTGAACAGCAAATGGGAGATTTAAGCCAAATTAAGATTCCGTCACGGATCATTCATCTCCCAATGGCATTTGAAGACAGTGCAACTTTAGGTGCTGTTGAACGCTATCAAGAAAGTGTCTGTGCCAAAGCACCTTGGCTACCAAACAATGTCGATTTTATTCAACGCATAAATGGTTTAGACAGCCGAGAGCAAGTCAAAGAAATTATTTTCAATGCCCATTACCTCATTTTAGGCCTCGGTGATGTCTACCTCACCGCCCCATGTGCAGTACCGATTGACCCACGCCATCGCCTATTAAGTTCAAAATACAACCCTGCCCGTACCTTTACCGCTGAAGGCACCGTGGGCATTGGCGGCATGTATATGTGTATCTACGGCATGGACTCTCCGGGAGGCTACCAATTGGTTGGACGCACCCTACCCATCTGGAATAAATTTAAAAAGAACAAACAGTTTGGCAACAAAGAATGGTTCTTAAACTTCTTTGATCAAATCAAATACTTCCCCGTATCTGAGTCAGAGTTAGAGCAATGGCGTACCGACTTTGAAAATGGTCAAACACAAATTCAAATTGAAGACACTGAATTTGACTATGCCACGTATTTACAACTGCTTGAAGATGAAAAAGACAGCATTGCCGAGTTTAGAGCACAGCAACAACAGGCTTTTAGTGCTGAAGTGGGCTTATGGAAAGAAAGTGTTGATCATCAAGAACATCTGATTGCAGAAGTACGTGATGAGACCGACTACAGCGCCTATGCAGCGCTACATGCTTCGATGACAGGTAATATTTGGAAAATATTAGTGGAACAAGGTCAGATTGTGAAAAAAGGGGAAACCATTGCTATTATTGAAGCCATGAAAATGGAATTACCGGTGTACGCTGCGGATGATGGTACTGTCAAAGCCATTATTTGTCGGGCTGGACAAACCGTTCATAGCGGAGAGCCTTTGGTTTATATGGAATAACGCATGCCGAATATGACACGTGCAGGTTCAAGTTCAGACAATTTGTCTGAACTTGTTTATCAGCAAATAAAAAACGATATTTTTGATTTCAAATTGATGCCGGGTGAACGTTTTACCGAATCCGAAATCGCCTTGAACTATCAGGTCAGCCGCACGCCTGCGCGGCAGGCGCTATATCGATTGCAACAAGAAGGCTATGTAGAGGTAGCATTTCGTAGTGGCTGGACTGTCCGTCCATTGAACTTGCAATACTATGATGAGCTATATGAGCTACGCATTATGATTGAGCAGTACGCAATTCGAAAGTTATGCAGCAGTGCATCTCAGCCATCGAAGGAAATCAAACACCTACACAAAATTTGGATGGTTGCACCTAAGCAGTATCTGTCAAGTTTAAAAGCCATGGCGAAAATTGATGAAGATTTTCACTGCGCATTGATTCGTGCCATTGGCAATCAAGAAATGATCAAAATTCATCAAGAGGTCAGTGAAAAAATTCGTATTATTCGGCGCCTCGATTTTTCAAAAATGGATCGAATTGAAGCCACCTATGCGGAGCATCAAGCCATTTTGAATTATATAGCACAGCAACAGACGGAGCTTGCCGTTGAAAAGATCAGTGCTCACATTCAACAAAGTCGAGATGAGGTAAAAAAAATTACCTTAGGTATGCTCAGTCAGCATGCTGTTGTGAAAGCAAGTCGCTAAGCACTCGATCAACATTCCACTCTCAAATAAAAAAGGCGCTTCATGCGCCTTTTTTAGCCTTTTAATTTAAGCAGGAATACGCAGGACCTGGCCTGGGAAAATATCATCTGCATCTTTCAATAGCGGACGGTTGGCCTCAAAAATTTTATTGTACTGGTTGGCATCACCATAAAATGCTTTGGAAATTTTTGATAGATTATCGCCCGATTTAACTGTGTAGAACTTACTTTCAGGTTCAGGGCTAGCCACAGTGAGTTGATCATCGACTTGTGCCACATGGTCAATATTACCGACGGCTAAAACAATCTTTTCTTTATCGGCTTGAGTCTGAACTTGCCCTTTCACGGTCGCCAAATCCGTGGTGGAGTTATAGCTGACTGAAAGTCCCGTCACAGGTAAGCCCAATGCTTTGATATGACCCAATAACTTGTTGGCAATTTCTTGAGCAGATGGCTCTGCTGGTGTGCTTGGTGCAGCTTGAGGCTCGGCTGCTGCTGTGTTTTTCTTACCAATGCCTTTAACAAAATCAAAAAGACCCATGTGTATGCTCCATCTTGTTATATCGGTGTTGTTATATTGAATGCTCAAAAATGAGACACCCTTTTTTATACCCAAAAAAGACAACAGATTTGGTAGCGAATAGTCCTCTTAAAGTAAAACTTTGTAAGTTACCCCAGTAAATAAAAGATTTTAAAGATGGGTTAAGCACTTTGCGTTTTTTGAAAGGCATAAAAAAGCCACCCAAGTGGGTGGCTTTTCCATTCAGCAAAGCTGAAACAATATGTATTAACCTAGTTTCTTAGAAACGTAGTCAATCGCAGATTGTACAGTTGTGATTTCGTTAGAATCTTCATCTGGGATTGTGATGTCAAAGTCGTTTTCGAAAGACATAACAAGCTCAACAAGGTCTAAAGAGTCAGCACCTAAGTCATCCATGAAAGATGCTTCGTTTTTGATTTCTTCAGCCTTAAGACCAAGTTGTTCTGCAACTGCTTGCTTGATGCGTTGTTCGATATCGCTCACAGGAATTCTCCTCATTGCTTGTGGCGTTTTTAATGCCGTTAGTTTAATTGAATCTTTAAAATTTTGAAAGTTTATCCATCAGCCAATTAGCTCATGTATAGACCACCATTTACATGCATTACCGTACCAGTAATGTAATTCGCTTTGTCTGATGCCAAGAAGCTCACCGCATTTGCAATATCTTGTGGATCACCTAAACGGTTTAAAGCCACTTGATCGCTCATTTTTTTACGGATATCTTCGCTTAATTGCTCAGTCATTTCTGTTGCAATAAAACCAGGCGCCACTGAATTTACAGTGATTTGACGGCTGCCCATTTCTTTTGCAAGGCTACGGCTAAATGCTTCAATACCAGCTTTCGCTGCTGAATAGTTGGCCTGACCTGGGTTGGCAAAATGCGCAACCACAGAACTAATATTAATAATTCGTCCAAAACGCGCTTTGGTCATACCCTTTAAAACACGTTTCGACAAACGGTAAACTGCTTTTAAATGGATATTTAAAATGTCATCCCAGTCATCTTCTGACATACGAAGTAACAAATTATCTTTGGTAATCCCAGCATTGTTCACCAAAACCAACACAGGGCCATAGTTTTGTTCAATGTCAGTTACAAGCGCATCAATGGCAGCACCATCACGAACATCGAGCACTTTACCTGCACCGTGTTCACCGAAGCTTGCAGCAAGTTTTTCTGCACCTGACTCAGATGTCGCAGTACCCACAACAAAATAACCGTCTTGAATAAGTTGCTGAGCGATGGCAGCACCAATCCCTCGACTTGCACCTGTCACGAGTGCAATTTTGCGTTCCTGTGTCATGCAATTTTTCCTTCAGCCACTAAAATGGCATTTAGTGCATCTTCCAAGCGTGATTTACTATCGAGTGGAAATGCTTTTTCAATATTAGGTAGACGTTTTGCCAAGTTTGCCAAAACATTGCCTGGACCACACTCTGCAACATATTGGATTCCTTGATCCTGAATAAACTGCATGGTTTTGGTCCACTGTACAGACTCATATAACTGAGCGGTAAGTGCTTGGCGGACTTGTGCTACATCTGTAGCAATTTCCGCGCCCACATTTTGTATTACAGGTATGCTAGGCAGCTCAATGGCAGTTTGTTCCAAAGCTTGCGCGAACTGTTCTGCAGCAGGCTTCATCAATGAACAATGCGATGGAACAGAAACTGGGAGTGCAATCGCTTTGCCGCTGTTTTCTTTGGCTAAAGCCATGACTGCTTCAACTGCTGCTTTTTCACCAGCAATCACCACTTGACCTTGAGCATTGTAGTTAGCCGCTTCAACTGAACCTTCAGCTTGACTCGAAACTTGTTGGCATAAAGCAACAACTTGCGCATCATCTAAACCTAAGATTGCTGCCATTGCACCCTTACCTTGAGGTACAGCACTTTGCATTAACTTGCCACGCAAGTTTACCAGCTTGACTGCATCGCCTAAGCTTAGGCTTCCTGCTGCAACCAACGCACTGTATTCACCAAGTGAGTGTCCCGCCAAATACTTTGGTGCAACACCACCAAGTTCTAACCATACACGCCACAAAGCAATGCTGGCAGTTAACAATACCGGTTGGGTAAATTCAGTTTGGTCTAAACCTTCACCAGATTGTGCAATGTGCCACAAATCGAATCCAACCGCTTTAGAGGCTTCTGCAAATGTTGCTTCAACACTGGCAAATTGTTCTGCCAATTCAGCCAACATGCCAACCTTTTGTGAACCCTGACCGGGAAATACAAAAGCTGTTTTTGTTGCCTGAGCGACTTGATCAAGTTGTTTCGCAGACATAAAAAAGTCCTTTCTTGTCTTTGCTCTCGTTTATGGAGCGAAAATTTAACACTTAATTTAGGTCGATGTAATTGCCAAATACAACAAAAACAGCAGCGATAAAAATTCGACAACAAAAAAAGGGAGCTTTACGCTCCCCTTTTTTCGACTAAGCTTTAAGCTTAATGCTTCGACAATTATTCAGCAGATGCTTTAGCGAATAATTGACGACCACGGTAGATACCATCTTTAGATACATGGTGACGACGGTGAATCTCGCCAGTAGCTTGGTCTACAGTTAATGCATTCTCGGTTAAAGCGTCATGTGAACGGCGCATGTCACGGCGAGAGCGACTTTTACGGTTTTGCTGAACGGCCATGATGGCTCCTTACAAATCGAAAAATATGGATCAGAACAAATTCAGTTGTCTTATACGGAAGAGTATAACACAAAAATTAGTTAAGTTTACCCTTCAAACTTGCCAAAACATCAAACGGATTATCCCGCTTTTCTTCAACAAGTTCTTCAACGGCAGGTTGGTGCTTATGTTCACAAGCATCATGCTTAGCGGACAAAGGCATCAACAATAACAATTCATCTTCTATCAGAGACAGTAAATCAGCCGTCGCAGGCGCATCATAGCTACCTTTCGTCGTTGCTTCACTTTCACCTAAGACGATGAAATCAGCATCCTCATCCAAGCGCTCTATCAGTGACTCATCATCCACTAGAGCTAGATGAAAATCTGAAACGAGTTCAATGTTTACCGTGCCTAAACAGCGCTGGCATTCCATTGGAACGTTCGTTTCAACGTGACCATCTAGCCATACAATACGATGATACGCATCCATTGATAGCTTACAGTCTATGTTAATCAATTGATCATCAATTGATCCAACAGCTTCACGGGCTATACGAGCAAAGCGAGACAATGGCAGTGTTCCTGACCATGTAAAGCCTTGTTCGGCCCATTTAAACGGCTCAATCTGTGCCGGAAAGGTATTTGCTGACATAATTAAGGCGGCAATTCTACAAATTCATCAGTACTCTGTCAAAGATTAAGATACAATTTTGTACTTATTTAGACAGACCATTTGGGTAACTTAAGTCATGCATCTGTTGCAGCCGCAAACAGAAGTGAGTATTTCATCACTTGTGAGCACAATTTCAACTGTCGATTCTGACATTTCAAACCGCCAAGTGCAACTCTCGACGTGGGAGAATTTGTGTACAGAAGCAGAACAAGTTGATTGGCTCATCTTACACTTTAATCGTTGGTTTTCCCACCTGAATGTCAACTTGGTTAAAGGTGACTTTGAACCTGAATATTTTCCCGCTACAGACAGCACCCCTGCGCGTATCCAATTTGCCCATGGTTTTTTTAATAGTGCCTTACATGAAATCAGCCATTGGAGCATTGCCGGTGAACAACGTCGCCTACTCCCCGACTTAGGCTATTGGTACGCTCCTGATGGTCGAACAGCGGAACAACAAGCTTTATTTGAACAGGTTGAAATTAAACCGCAAGCCATTGAATGGTTATTTGCTACAGCTTTTGGTCGAAAGTTCCGTGTTTCCTTGGACAATCTGACTGGTGAAGGGAGTGACGGCAACCGCTTCAAAGACCATGTTTTCGCTCAAGTTCAGGCTTATTTTTCAGGCCAAGCCCAATTACCGCGCGATGCGAAACACTTCATTGACTGTATTTGCCTATGTACTCGTGCTGGCAAAACATTACAGAGCAATGAATTTCAAAGAGAAATGCTCGACTAAATTTAGCACGATTCACATTTTGGTCATTGAACATCACCGAGATAAAGCGCGATAATGTTGAAAAAACCATCAGGAGATAAAAACGATGCTTCATTTAAGAGTCCATCCTGATAACCCTCAAGCACGCTCAATCAGCCAAGCAGTAGAACGGATTCGTGCAGGCGATGTGGTGGTATACCCGACCGATGCCGCTTATGCCATTGGCTGCCAGATTGGGAATAAAAATGCCATGGAGCGGATTGCTCAAATTCGCGGCCTTGGGGCCAAACATCAATATGCCATCATTTGTGCAGATTTGTCCGATATTGCCACTTATGCCAAAGTGGACAATGCTATGTATCGTTTACTGAAAAACAATACACCAGCCGTGACCACGTTCATTTTGCCTGCAACCAGTGAAGTGCCTAAACGCTTGATGCATCCGAAGAAAAAAACTATTGGTTTACGTATTCCAAGTAACCCAGTGTGCCAAATGTTACTCAAAGAGTTAGGCGAGCCGCTACTAACCAGTACATTAATCCTGCCGAATCAAGAAGAACCGCTGGATGATCCCTATGACATTGAAATGCAACTGTCAAAACGAATTGATGTGTTTATCGACAGCGGGCTGGGCACATTAAGCACCACCAGTATTGTCGATTTATCAGGTGATCACCCTGAAGTGATTCGCCGTGGGCTTGGCGATGTCAGCGCATTTGAGTGATGCGCTGCATCTATTCGCTAGGGAAACTGAATCTCACATTCTCAATAGATCAACATGACCCTGTTTACGGTTTTGCTCAATCTGAATCAATTTCCCGAGCAACATAATTTATATGTGCAGCGTCCTTGGACGCTTGAGTCCGAGACTTTGGTGCAAAGCCCGAGTTCAATCAACTGCATTATGCGGGAAGAGAATCTGTACAGCTATTTCCTCCCGATCTCGACCATCCAACAATATTTCAAATTCCTCGAACCCAAAAATCTCTGCCTACAAGACAGCTGTCAGCGCATCATTGAATTTGCGCTACAAGCACCTGAGTAAATCTTTTCTTTGGCGTCAACTGACATTAACTTGAGCTTCAGCTACTCTCTTCACTCATTCAAACCATCTATCAAATAAAAGCGTTGCCCTCACTATTCTAATCTCAATAAATCTGTATCGCCCATCTACCTATCTGCAGCAAATCGATTATTTTTCAAACCACAGGACTAAGCCCTAAGTACATCATGTTCTCTTAAACCCAACCCATTTCTGCAGATTTAGCCACGACATCAGCGCATAAAAAGCATCACACAAATAAATACTCTCTATTTATTTACAGCTTTTTTTGTTATTTGGTCGGTGAAATCATGTATTCACGCCGCAATTTGTTTTACACTAAGCCCTATTAAAATTATGTATTTTTTAAATCGCCTCTACTTTTTCTCCTTAAGTACTGATTCGAAAAAACATAATCATGCCTTTGAAAATTCGCGTGGCCAATAACTGTAATGAATCAATCCGTCCATAATGCCATGGAAGATCTTCCACAAATCCGTGTTATGGATGAGTGGCATGACTCCATCCCCGAGGATTTATATATTCCTCCAGCTGCATTTGAAATTCTTTTAGAGCATTTTGAAGGACCACTCGACTTTCTGATTTACCTGATTCAAAAAAACGGCTTTGACTTATTACAGTTAGATATTGCCCCTATTGCAGCGCAATACCTGTCTTATATGGATGCCATGAAGTCGCTTAACATTGAGCTGACAGCAGACTATATGGTGATGGCCGCGCTATTGGCTGATTTAAAGTCACGTTTGCTATTGCCAAAAGCACCCAATACAATCCAAATTGAAAAAGACCCAAAACAAGAGCTGATTGACCGTTTAGAAACTTATCTCCGTATTAAACAAGCGGCTGAACGCTTGGGGCAAATGCCTATATTAGAGCGAGACACCTTCTCAACCAATGTCAGCTTAGGCCAAACTCTAGACAATAATGACGGTCATGATGTGCAACAGCTGCGTGATGCACTGTTCTGCGTGTTTAACCGACCTGAGCCGATTACCCACCAAATTGCACAAGAACCTGTTTTACTTGAAGAGCGCATAGCTTTTATTGAAAGCAAAGTCGCTTCAGGTGAAGTTTTAATTTTTGAATCTTTGCTGCGTCCCATTCAAGGTCGGATGGGCATGGTCGTGACGTTTATGGCCATTTTAGAGTTAACCCGTCAGCAACGTATTCAAATTGTAAGTTCAGGTGTTGAAGCACCGCTTTCGATACAAGGAGTCAAAAAATAATGTTAGAACAAACCGCTCCTGTAACGAACGAAGATAACTTGCATGAAGTGTTGATGCAATTAGAAGCGATTATTTTTGCCAGTGATGCACCTGTTTCACTTGCACGATTGAAAGAATCGTTCCAAAATCAATATAGCAAACAAGATTTACGCCAGTTTTTACAACAACTTGCCATGCTACAGCATGGTCGTTCGATTGAACTGATTGAAACTGCTCAAGGTTTTCGTTTTCAAGTTCGAGCAAAATACCGTCAAATCGTTGCGCAAACGTGGCCAGAGCGACCAACTCGCCTCTCGCCATCGCTACTCGAAATGTTGGCCGTGGTTGCTTATCATCAACCCGTCACTCGAGCAGATATAGAACAAATTCGAGGAGTCTCAAATAACAGTCAACTGTTACGCACGTTATTTGATTGGAACTGGATTAAAGAGTCCGGTTTTCGTGAACTCCCAGGAAGACCTGCGTTGTTAGTTACGACGCCCCAATTTTTAAATGCATTTGGCCTAAATTCTTTAGGTCAGTTGCCTCCCCTGCAGGATGCCAAGGAAGCTTTTATGGCGCTCGATGCGAATGCACCGAAGTCGTAAATAGGTGAACTGTTGATGATAATTTCTAAGGTTATGCTGTCATGAGTGAAAAGTTGCAAAAGGTACTCGCACGAGTTGGTTTGGGTTCTCGCCGTTATATGGAAGAAGTCATTGCCGCTGGTCGTGTGAGTGTCAACGGCCAAGTTGCCCAAGTAGGCGAACGTATTGAACCAGGTGATGAGCTTCGCATCGATGGTCGTAAAGTATCGTTCCAAATTGAAGATGAAATTCGTCGTCGTGTTCTGATTTACTATAAACCAGAAGGCGAAATTTGTTCACGTAGTGATCCTGAGTCACGTCCAACTGTATTTGAGCAATTGCCTGCAATCGCGAATGATCGTTGGGTAATGGTCGGTCGTCTGGATATTAACTCAACAGGTTTACTACTATTTACAAACGATGGTGAGTTGGCGAATCGCCTGATGCACCCATCGAATGAAATCGAACGTGAATATGCTGTGCGTGTTATGGGTGAAGTAACCCCGCAAATTAAAAACAACATGCTCAAAGGTGTGGTGTTAGATGATGGCCCGGCTAAGTTCGAATCATTCTCTGAAATTGGCGGTGAAGGGATTAACCGTTGGTTCCAAGTGGTGGTAAAAGAAGGTCGTAACCGCGAAGTACGCCGTATTTTTGAATCACAAGGTTTAAAAGTTAGCCGTCTACTCCGTACACGTTACGGCACAGTTATTTTACCGCGTGAACTACGTACAGGCCGCTGGATGGAGCTAGACAAAAATGACATCGACAACTTAACCAAAGCGGTTGAGCTAAAACCACGTCAAGGTACTGGTTTGTACGGCATGGCAAAACGTCGTACTGAACGTATGCAAGAAAAACCAATGGCTGCGCGTCGTGGTGGTTTCTTACGTCAACAGCGCCGTGACAATGAAGATGAAAGCCAACAACAAGCGAAGCCAGCCTTCAACCGTGAACGCCGTGAAAATCCAAATGGTCATAGCCAGCGTCGTCAAGACAATGCTCAAACAGGCTATGGTCAACGTGAACAACGTCAAGGCAACACTGGATCTGCACAACGTGAACCACGCCAAAACTCAGGCTATGCACAACGTGACAGCCGTCCAGAGAACTTTGGCAACAAAGGCACCTATGGTCAACGCGACGCGCGTGATGAAAATGCGCCACGTAAACCTTTTGGAAATAAAGGCTTTAAAAAGTTTTAATTTTTAAAGTCAAAATTTGAGCCACTTTCGAGTGGCTCTTTTTATATGTGTTTACGGTGCAATAAGATCACTTTGTGTTCCGAAGTGCGAAGAAGATGTAAACCCTCATAAAAACGCCCAATTTATTGAGCGTTTCATTATCCCACTCCCTCTTCACTACACTCCCTGCGGGATAGCACTAAGCAAGCGCTTGGTATAGTCATGCTGTGGTGACTGGTACAAATCATCCGAATTGGCTATTTCTACCAAATCACCATCATTCAAAACCATGATTTGATCTGAAATATATTTCACCACTGATAAATCATGTGAAATAAAGATATAACTCAGTCCAAATTCATCCTGTAAATCTTGCAGCAAATTCAGTACTTGGGCTTGTACCGAAACATCCAACGCTGAAACAGACTCATCACAAATCAAAATTTCAGGTTTTAAAGTTAGGCAGCGCGCAATCGCAATACGTTGACGCTGTCCGCCTGAAAACTCATGTGGATAACGATAAAAAGCCTGTGCAGGTAAGCTCACGCGTTCTAACAAGTCCAAAGCCATCTGTTTACGTTCAGCATCATTCGCCCCGATCCCATGTACCTGCATCGGCTCCATTAAAATCTGCCCGACAGTAAAGCGTGGATTAAGTGATGCATAGGGATTTTGAAAAATGATTTGAATCTTGCGTTGATACCGAGCAAACTCTTTTTCTGACATGGCTAAAATATCTTGACCTTCAAACAGCGCTTTTCCTCCTGTCGCTGCCTGTAAACGCATCAGCAATAATCCGATGGTGGTTTTCCCCGAACCAGACTCACCCACCAAGCCCAAAGTCTTGCCTTTTGCCAGTTGGAAACTCACGCCTTTGACCGCTTGAAACTCCTCTTTGCCGAATAATCCTTTACGACTATAAAATGACTTTTTAAGATCACGCACATCTAAAATAACCGCTTCTTGGCCAGTTAAGCCGCGAGATCTTTGTTGAAGTGACTCGACATCGATGGTATGCGTTTCAATATAGTCATCGCCCTTTTGCTGCATGAAATCACTGATCATGGGCAAACGCATGGGACGTTTGGACAATTGTGGACGGCAGTGTAACAACGCTTTGGTATAGACATCTTGAGGACGTTCAAGCACATCTTTAACCCTGCCTTGTTCACGAATTTGACCATGCCGCATTACAATTACCTGATCGGCAATTTCCCCGACCAAAGCCAAATCATGGGTAATAAACAGCATCGACATTTGATGCTTCTTCCGCAACGACTCCAGCAAATCTAAAATTTGCTTTTGAATAGTGACATCCAGCGCTGTTGTCGGTTCATCAGCAATCAATAGTTTGGGTTTACACGCAATTGCCATAGCAATCATGACGCGCTGCTGCTGCCCACCCGACAACTGCCCCGGATAAGCATCAATCTTGGTTTCAGGAGATGGAATCCCAACTTCTATCAAGAGTTCCAAAGCACGTACACGCGCCTGCTTACGACTCATGCCCAAATGTAACTGCAAAATTTCTGCAATTTGTGAACCTACCGTAAACACAGGATTTAAGGATGACATCGGCTCTTGAAAAATCATGGCAATATCTTTACCACACTTTTTCCGCATTTCACGGCGCGGTAAGTCGAGTAGGTTTTTCCCCTCAAACAGAATTTTACTGTCCAAAGAAATTTGACTACTTTCAGGAGGCAATAGTCCCATGGTCGCTAGCGATGTGACCGACTTCCCACTGCCTGACTCCCCAACCAAGGCCACAGTGGTATTCACTGGAATACTAAAACTGATCCCTTTGACCGTTTCAATGTACTGCTTTTCTTCATTTTTAAAGCTGACACGCAAGTTTTCCACCTGAAGTAAGGCTGGCGCTGTCATATGATTAAGTTCAGACATTCTCATGCTCCTATTTCAGTTTCGGGTCTAATGCATCTCGCAGTGCATCGGTAAACATTGAAAATGCAGTGACCAGAACCGCCATTGCTACCGAAGCGACCGCTAACTGCCACCACTTGCCTAAAATCAGTTCACTTTGCGCTTCATTCAACATACTGCCCCATGACACCACACCGACAGGGACACCAAAACCAAGGAAGCTCAAAATCACTTCTGACTTAATAAAGGCCACCACCAATATTGACATTTGAACCAGTGCGATATGACTAACATTGGGAAATATATGCACAAAGATACGTCGGCCATGACTCACCCCAATTGCTTTTGCCGCCAACACATATTCCCGCGAAGTATGCTTCATATATTCGGCACGAATTAAACGATATACTCCCGTCCACCCCGTTAAACCCAAAATCAAAACAATCGATAAAACGCCTTTTTGTTGCAGTACCGCAGCAATCGCTAGCACCAAAAGCAAATAAGGAATCGAGGTGAAAATGTTATAAAACCAGTTCAAGACATCATCGACCCAGCCACCAAAGTAGCCCGAAATAGCACCTAAAACTGTGCCAATCACCACGGCAAGAAAAGCTGCGACCAAGCCAACAATAATTGATGTTTCTGCACCTTTAATGGTTTTCAGTAAAACACTTTGTCCCCATTTGTCGGCACCTAAAACCAAGCTTTGCTTGAGTTCCGCTTGCTGATCCAGCAAATGACCATCTAGCGCTTGATCAATCGCTCTCATATCTTCGGCTAAAGGATCAACAACCCCATAGTAATCAATAGCACCACCTACACCCTGTTCAGCAGCAATTTCTGTGTTGAGCTCACGAATCACATCTTTTAAAGGATCAACAGGGTTCTCAGGCACAGCCGCTTCGACTTTTCGTGTTTCACTTTGCGTAGCAGGTATCGCTGCTGCACCGATAAACGTAGGCGGTGCATAACTCACAGCGACTTCTTTATTCCAGTTTTTTGCAATCAATCCTGTAGATGACAAAATTAACAGCACCAAATAAAAAAGTACGATTAGGAGAGAAAACATGGCGATTCGATCGCGTTTTAAGCGGCGCATGGCGAGTTGCCATAGTCCTGTAGACGCTGTTGTAGGTTCAGCAGTATCTGGTTTTCTTTTAGTAAGAACACTGAGCATAATTCACCTACTTCAACTGTACACGTGGATCGACCCATTTATAAATCAAATCGGCAATCAAGTTGAAAAACATCGTTGCGAGGGCAACGTACACGGTAATGGCTTTAATTACGGGAAAATCACTACGCTCTACCGCAATAATCACTTCACGACCAATACCCGGAATACCAAAGAAGCGCTCAATCAAAAATGCACCAATCAGCAAAGCAGGTAAACTTGCCATCACGTCTGTAATAATTGGGATTGACGCATTGCGTAGCACATGCACACCTAAAATGTGCCGTTCGCCAATCCCTTTGGCACGTGCAGTACGAACATAGTCTTGATTGACTTCATCCAAAACAAAACTACGATACAACCGTAAAGTCGGGGCAATACTGACCACCAACATGATCAGAATAGGCAATAAAGCATATTTAAACAGGTTCTCGCTAAAGCTATCGCTCCAGCCTTGTACCGGAAACCAGCTCAACTGATAGGCAAAGACATACTGAAAAACAATGATATACACCAAGATACTGATCGACATGCCAATCGTACACAGCATCATCACCATACGATCCGTTAAACTGCCGCGCACGGCTGCTACCGCCAAAGCCAACACAATAGAAATGATGGTTTGTAAGATCGTCAGTGGAATGAGCAAAGTCAGTGAAGGCCCGAGTCGTGTCGTGATGATTTGCGATACTGACTCCCCTGTACTCCAACTCAGCCCATAATCAAAAGTCAGAATCTGTTTGATGAAAATCCACAGTTGCACATAATAGGGCTGATCGACCCCAAGCTGCTGTCGGATATTTTCAATCTGTTCAGGGTTCGACATTTTCCCTGCCAAAATATAGGCAGGGTCGCCACCGACCCAGTTAAACAAGAAGAAAATCAGCAGCACCACCCCAAGCATGGTCGGGATCATTTGCCAAATTCGACGAATAATATATGCCAGCATAAAAATGCCCCTTATTTCACCCGTTGACCAGTAATTTCATCGAAAAAGGCTTTGTTATCAGGTTCACGACCCAAAAAGTCTTTGACCAATGCTTTGGCAGGTTTTTGACCGCCTTGGGACAAAATCGTTTGACGATAGTGCTGTCCCACTTCAGGGTTATTTAAGTTATCACCAAAGGCTGAAAGCATGTCCAACGCCATCACTTCTGACCACATATAGCCGTAGTACCCGACTTGATAACCGCCCATGATGTGACCAAACTGCCCCGGAAACTCGGTGGTTGGAACATAACCCAAGGCCGTTTCACCTTCCATTTTTTCCCAAACCTTTAAGGGCTGAACCTCTCTTGCATCACTGCCATGTAGCGCCATGTCATACTGCGCATACAACGTCTGACGAGCATAATGCAAACCGCGCCCATAACTATGCACGGCATTGAGTTTAGTAATCAATGCATCATCCACGCGTGGACAGTCAGGTTTACAGTAATCTGCCACCTTTGACAAAGTCTCTTTACGTCGTGCCCATTCTTCATACATTTGTGACGGTGCTTCGACAAAGTCTCGCTCAACTGAAGTTCCGGACTGAGATGAAAAACGTGTGTTGGATAAAATGCCATGCAGCGCATGACCAAACTCATGTACAAAAGTTTCTAACTCATCGCTATTTAAACCATTGCGGTTAAAGTTAGTGACCAGTGCTGAAATCGGTTTGCGCCCAGTTAAGCTACTGCCGCCATAAACGCCCCACACAGCAGCATGTCCATACTTGCCTTTACGTGGAAATTTATCCATATATAAACCGCCGAGCAGTTGCCCAGTTTTGGCATCGGTCACATCGTAATATTCCACTTCATCTTGCCAAACCTCGACTTTGGCAGGCTTAAACTTGATGCCATACAGATTTTCAGAAATGGCAAATAGCCAGTCTTGCGAGGCTTGCGTTGGGAAATACTGACGCAGTTGCTCTTGATCGACCTGATACTTGGCTTTGCGTAATTTTTCACTCCAATATGCTTCGCTCCAACGCTCAATACTGGCTTGCTCAACAGGGATATTTAAACTTTGTGCTTTAAACTCACGTAGAGTTTGGACTTCCTTTTTCTCTAGGGGTGCCACAGTAGCATGTACCTCTGCCAAGAATTTATTCACAGTTTCAGGGTTTTTCGCCATCCGGCTTTGCAGTACCCATTCGGCATAACTGGACTTGCCAAATAGTTGTGCTAACTCATAACGTAAGTCCATGGCTTGCTTCAGCAGCGCCAGATTTTTCTCACCGCCACGTCGGGTAAATGCAATTTGATAACGCTTACGTGCGTCATCGTTGTCTGCCAACTCCATAAAAGGACGATAATCGGGATACTCAAACCCGAGTAGATAATTACCTTTGTCATTTTTCTTTAAGCCGTCGATATAACTTTGTGGCAGGCCTTTTAGCTCATCAGGGGTAAATTCGAGTTTTTCAGGATTATCACGGACATTACGCGCATACTCTTGTTCAATTTTTGCCAGTTCATCAAAAATCGCTTTTAAGCGTGCTTGTTTATCTGCTGAAAGCTGTATCCCAGTTTTTTCAAAGCCTTCCAAAATATCTTCACGGAACTTGGCTTCAATTGGATCAGCAATTTTAATTTTCTTAATTTGTTGATATAGCTTTGGATTCTGATACACATCAGTTTGGAATTGGCTAATTTTAATTTCACAATCTTCAGCCGCTTTACGCAGTGCTTCATCAGGGTCAACATTGCTATACAGACCAATCGGGCCGTAAAAATCTTCAAATGATGCAAAAATACGATCCCATTCAGCCAATACGGGCGCTGCTGCCGTTTCGTTTTTAAGGGGCTTATTTTCAAACGTTTTAAGTTGCTTTTTCACATCCGCAATTTTGGCATTACACATTGCAGGGATGTCTTTGGCTTGAAAGCTGGGTAATGTTTGGCGCGGTGCTGTTTCCGCCAAAGCCATCTGACTCATCCCTAGGCCCAACATGCACAATGTAGTGAATTTAAAATGTTGCTTTTTCATCATGACTCCAGTTTTGTTTAATTTCTATTTCTTTAAATCAATATCGATATACATCCACTCTGCGGGCAGTATGGGATGCTTTTTAAAACCAATCACACGCGGTTGTGCCAAGATATTGCGGTAACGCGCGCCAATCACCTGTACAGGCATATACACTTCCAGCAGACGTGACATTTTGGCGTAGATTGCATCGCGCTCTGGGCTTGGTGTCATCTTTTGGGCTTGTTCATATAGGCGGTCATATTCAGGAATTTTGACGCAGCCATTGTTGGTAATCTTGATGTTTTTGCCATAAAACAGCTGCATAAAGTTATCTGCATCTGGGTAGTCTGCAATCCATGCTGATGCTTTAAACATGGTTTTACATTGTTTTTCTAATTTCAAAGCCTCAGCAAAAGGCATCGACTTGGTGGTCATTCTGATTTTGATACTGTCTAAGGTTTTCTTCCAAAACTCAGCCTGTTGTTGACTGCGTAAATTATTGCCCGAAAGCGTCATCTCAATCACCAAAGGTTTGCCATTCGGCTGAGTACGCCAACCATCCGCAGCTACTTTATAGTGATAACGATCTAACAATAAATTTGCCGCTTTGACTGAGTAAGGAATACTGCTTCGATAATTGGGATCATAGCCCACCACACCACTTGGAATCGGTGCTTGCAGTTTTTGCGAATCGCCTTTTTGTAAAATATTGATGTAATTATCGGCTGAAAAAGCCATCGCCATAGCACGGCGCAGAGCAATTTTATCTTTACTTAAGCCGCCGACTATTGGGTTTTGCATGTTCCAATAATGATAGTCAATCGAAGGATCGGTGATCCGTGACAGCTGTACACCTTTCTTAACCAATTCAGGTTTTAACTTTCCATCTTGCAAGGCTTGAACCGTCAGCTCACCATCTAAGGCAAACAAATCCACTTCATCTTTAATAAAGGACAACCAGCGTGATTGCCCCTCTTCCATTACCTGAATATCAATCTCGCCAATTTGCGGCATTTTTTTGCCTTGCATGGCTTTGACGATCTTTTGATCCTCAGGCGTACTGGCCTTAAAGTTCCAAACAAAACTTCGGAAATCAGGGTTGGCCTTTAAAATAATCCGCGAACCCGGCGTCCAACGACTGAGCATATACGGCCCCGTTCCTATTGGATGCCCCATCACAAAACCCGCTTTGTCACGATATTTTTCGATGACTTCCCGTGCAACTGCACCTGCAGGCTGATGCGCAAGCAGCATTGGAAAGTTCTGATCAGGGCTGGTCAGGCGAATAACCAAGGTATAACGGTCTGGTGTTTGCAAGCCCGCGACAGATTGGTCGTAATTGAATTTTCCTGTTTTCTGCGCCTGTTTCAGCAAAGCCTCCATCCCCAAGATTCGCCCATCGAGCAGCCAACTATTGGGTGAACGCAAGCTCGGATCCAGTAAGCGTTTAAAGGTATACACATAATCAGCTGAGGTCAGCTCACGCTTTTTACCTTTAAACACTGGGTCAGCAGCAAAATAAATCCCCTTTTGCAGACGAATGGTATAGGTCAATCCATCCGCACTCACCTCAGGTAAAGCCGCAGCTGTTCGTGGTACCAATTTCGCAGGTGAGGCCAAATAATCATAGGTAAACAACGTTTCAAAAATCGAACCGTTGACATGCGCCGAGTACAAATCATGCACGCCCGCAGGGTCAAAGCCTGTTTCAGCCACAGGAAAAACATAACGTAAAACTTTTTTCGGGTCGGCAGGACTTTGCGCAAAACTGGAAACTGAACTACTCAGCAGAATACTGCCTGCCAAAATTCCCAAACCCCATCGTTTCAATTTCTGATTTAGATCTCTCATTATGTTCTACATCTCAATTATTTTTTTATGGGCTGAATATCCAAATATTGCCAATTGGTGTTCATCATCGGATGTGCTTTAAAACCCTGAATCTGTGGATGTAACAACCAATTTCGAATGCGACTGTTATGAATAATCCATGGATTATCGGCCTCAATTTGACGACTGAGTTTTTCATAAAATGGCAAACGCTGAGGCGGTGGTAAGGCCATCGCTTGTGTATAAAGTGCATCATAGGCTTTGGACTGGTAGCAACTGAGATTGCCCTGCGCCGAATTGGGCCCATACAGCAGCTGGGCAAAGTTTTCCCCTTCAGGATAATCGGCAATCCAAGCCCCACCCCAAATCATATATTTACATTGCATCGCTGCTTTTAAATTGTCAGCAAAGTTACTCACCACAAAGTCGGCACGCAGACCAATCGCATTTAAATTTTTCTTCCACAGTTCAGATTGAATCACGGAACTGGAACTGTTTTCAGTCATAAACTTAAGCGTTAGAGGCTGACCATTCGGTAGCCGACGGTAACCATCTACCCCCTTTTTATAACCAAAACGATCCAGTAATTTATTCGCCAAGAGCGGGTTATAGGCCACACTACTCCGATAATTCGGATTAAAGCCTTGTACCCCCTCAGGCACCAACATCTCCGACTTCACCGCCTGCCCTTTATACAGTTGTTTAATGGCTTCTGCTTGGTTGTAGGCCAGACTAATCGCACGTCTTAATGCAACTTTTTCAAGCCCAAAGCCACCTACCGTAGGGTCTTGCATATTAAACATGGCATAGGTGATTTCAGCGTCTTTATTGGGAAAATGCTGAATGCCTTGCTTGACCAATTCAGGTTTGAGTTGTTTGCCATTTAAAGCCTGTGGTACCGCATTGGAAGTCAGTTTGTCAAAGTCGAGTTGTCCCGATTTAAACGCGAGCCAGCGAGACTGTTCTTCTTCAATAATACTGACGCTGACTTTGCCGATTTGCGGCATTTTTTTGCCTTGCATCTCCTTGACCAGACGGTTGTCCCAACTCGAACCTGTAGATTTAAAATTCCAAGTAAAACCACGATATTTCGGGTTGGCCACCAGTTCAATACGACTCCGCGGTACATATTTACTCAGTTGATAAGGCCCTGTCCCCACCGGATGCTGCGCGATTCGGTCCCCATAAAACTCCACCACTTCCCGCGCTGTTCCACTAAATGTGGCGTAAGCCAAGATATATGGGAAATTATAGTCAGGACGGGTCAATGTGATTTGTAATGTGTATTTATCGAGGGCTTTTAAACCCGGAATCGCGGCATCGTAATTAAACTGTCCTGTTTTCTTGGCTTGAGCAACAGCAGCATCGCCACCGACAATTTTGCCTTCAATAAATGAATAGGTCGGTGAGCGATTTTTCGGATCCATAATCCGCATCATGGAATAAATATAATCCTGCGCCACCAACTCCCGCGGCTTGCCTTTGAAGGCCGCGTCATCGCTAAAATAAATCTTGGGCTGAATTTTAAAGGTATAGACTTTGCCCTCTTGTTCTATTTTTGGCATCGACACTGCTGTGTTTGGAACCAATTGAGCGGGGCGTGCCAAATAATCGTATTTTAAAAGCGGTTCAAAAATGGCTTGGGCAATACTGCCACTATAAAAATTATAGGTTTTAACCGTATCAAAACCATCATCAGGCGCTTCATAAGCGATATTTAATACTTTGTTTGGATCTGCAGGCGACTTTGCATAGGCAGAAAAGCCAAAACCCATCGCAAGGGATAAAGCAGCAAGCTTCAGTTTTTTTGAATTCAAGTTCATACCTATACACATCTTTTTTTAAGCAAGGTGATCTCATGCCATCCATGTTCAATGTCAGTGTTTTATTTTTCAGACAACACTGACAAAAACTTAAAACATAAACCCATGTTTTATAAATTAAATTTTAATTATCAAAATTTAAAAAACGGTCATGGGCAAATATTCACCTCAGCAACAAAGCGAATATCATGCCACGCCTATTTTTTTATCATTCTAATTTAACATTTTGTAAGAAAAATATATGGATATTAATTAGTTATAAATGAGAGGCTCAACCCACATCGGAACATTTTGCCAATTAGTAGCCATTTTTAAATATTCAATTTAAATAAACTATTGCACAGATTTAATACACCAATGATTCAAATTCGAACATCTCAAGAAATACAAAAAACCAAATAAAACATTACAAGTATTTATTTATTAAAGATAAATATTAATATTTCAGTATAATTACAAATAATATTTTGTATTAAAAATTCAAAAAATCACGACTCATTTTTGATCACTTATTATATGAATAATCATTTTATGATTATTTTTTAATCGATTTATAAGTAATTTTTTGCCATTTTAAATTTTTAAATTCTAGAAAAATGAAAACAAGTTACATAAATCCATACAAATAATAAAATAAAACAATATTTTCCAATAACTTAATTCACAGTCTTTTGTCTATCCCTGAAAGTTGGCATTTGCCTTGCACTCCCTCAGCACAGCAATACCGCTAAATATAGAAAAAGAAGGGTTGAATTTACGATGCAAAAAAACAAACTTGTTCGATCTATGGGGACCCCAACCATCAGCAAATCAATACTTAAACTAAGTACCCTGACTTTAAGTATGATGTGTTTGTCTTTAGCTCATGCAGAAGAAACCGAAAGCTCAGTCTCAGCAGAACCAACTAAAAAAGTTGCTAAAGTGACTGTCACTGGCTCCTCTATCAAAGGAGTTGCAGCTCAAAGTTCTTCACCCATTACGGTCATTAAAGTCGATGAAATTCTCAAACAAGGCGTTACTACCACTGAAGAAGCTTTATCTAAAATCACTGCCAACCAATCAAACTTTGTAACCGCTTCAAATGTTGGTACAAGCAGGACACAGGGTTCATCAGCAAATTTAAGAGGATTAGGTGCAAATAAAACATTGGTTTTACTCAATGGTCGGCGTTTAGCAGCGAATGCTTATGATAGTGGTGTCACAAACTTAAATATCATTCCACTTGCTATGCTTGATCGCATTGAGGTTTTAAGGGACGGTGCTTCTGCTGTCTACGGAACAGATGCCATTGGAGGCGTAGTCAACTTTATTACCAAAAAACAGTTCAATGGCTTAAATTTTAGTGCCGACTATCAAAAGCCTGAAGAAAAAGGTGGAGAACAACAAAGTTATTCAATTTTTGGAGGCTTTGGTGATTTAGAAGAAAATGGTTTTAATGCTTTTGGGGTAATTGATTATCGTCGCGGCGAAGATATCATGGCGCAAGATCGTAAAGCCAGCCGTCGCGGTGGTGTCTTACCCGAGTTAGGGGTTAATAGAACCAGTAGCGGATCATTTCCAGCTAATTTATATGATACAGCAACGGGTACATTTGGTAACCCTTATGCAAAAACAGGTTGCGGTAATAGCCCTCTCGTCTTCAGTAATGATGGTGTAACTTGTCGTTATAACAGTCAGGCTGTTATTGGTATCATCCCTCAAACAGAAGACATATCTGTAATGGGGCGTATCACTACAAAAATTAATGATAATTTTAATGCAATTGGTGAGTACGTCTACGCGCGAAGTGAAGTCACGACATCAGTTGCTCCAGACGTGTTCTTTGACTTACCCATGAATCCATCTAGTAAATATTATCCTGGCAAAGGAATTACGCCTGCAATGGATAATGTCAGCGGTCCTCTTGAGTTATATCTTCGTTCTCAAGCTGGTAACCGAGTTAGTAGTAGTGTGAATGATTCACATCGTATATTTGCAGGCCTAGAAGGGGATGCATATGGCTGGGATATTAACACCGGCGTAACCTATGCCCGTAGCAACGCAGCCGATAATATTTTAAGCGGTTATCTCAATTATGATAAAACAGCTGCGGCATTATTGAATGGCACACTCAATCCCTTTGGTGCACAAAGCGAGGTAGATGGCAATGTATGGAGTGATTTAAGTGTTACAGGGCAATATTTAGATGCCAAATTAGATTCAACCACTGTCGACTTTACCGCAAGCCGCCCAATTTATACTTTACCAGCAGGTGACGTAGGATTTGCTATCGGCGCAAGCTATCGCCGTGATGATTGGCAATCAAAAACGCTTGCAGAAATTGCAAGTGTTGCCCCAAGCACAGGCGTAGATCCCACAGAACCTGTCAATGAAGGTTCGCGCAATATTAAAGCTGTTTTCACCGAATTACACATTCCTTTGCATAAAACTTTAGAGGCTCAACTTGCAGCCCGATACGATGATTACAGCGATTTTGGTGACGCATTCAATCCAAAATTTTCTCTTCGTTGGGAACCACTTAAACAATTAATGTTCCGAACAAGCTATACAAAAGGATTTAGAGCACCAACCTTACAAGAAATGTATTCACCAAAATCGGTAACTAATACAGCAGCAACTTACAATGACCCTGTACTTTGCCCTGGAGGCGTACCTGCGACAGGATCGCTACCAGCACGTGATTGCGGTATGCAGTTTGATCGTCAGAATGGTGGTAATAAAGACCTTGAACCAGAAAAGTCTGACTCATTTACTGCTGGCATCGTCTTTGAACCTATTAAAAATCTTGTATTTACCTTAGATTATTTCGATATCAAAGTGAAGAATCAAATCACAACTATTTCTGAGACGGCCATTTTTGCTGACCCAGTAAAATATGCGGATAAATTTATCCGCAATGCTGATGGTTCTCTCAACTATATCAATACAACGAATCAAAACTTAGGTGGTATTAAAACTTCTGGTTTTGATGCAGGTATCGCTTGGCGTTCTCCAATGACAACTACTGGACAGTTTGGAGCGAGTATTGATGGCACTTATGTAACAGATTACCAATACCAAGAAAACAAAGGTATGCCTTGGATTGGCGTAGCAGGTAGTTACGCTGGCTTAGATTATCAAGCAATTGTTTTACGCTGGAAACATACCGCCAATTTAGACTGGCGCTATGAAAATTGGGCAATAAACTTACAACAAAATTTCTCTAAAGGCTACACAGATCAAAACTCAGGCGGCCAAGACCACAAAGTAAGCGATTACATAACCTACAACTTATCTGGTACTTATAAAGGTTTTAAAAATTTAGAGCTCACCATGGGGCTCAAGAATATGTTTGATGCTGAACCACCAGCGTCAAATGTACTAGATAACTTCCAAATGGGATACGACCCACGTTATGCAGATGCAGTAGGACGTACCTACTTCGCTCGTGGTACCTATAAATTCTAATACATCCTTACCACTACAACATGGTTTTCCCTCTGTTGTAGTGGCTCAAACTAACTCTTTAATTTAGAAGATTATTATTGTTTTGATCACAATTTAGCAACTTCATTTCTAGAGTTATGTACGGATCAAAGATTACATTTTAGGAGTAACTATGGGCACTACATTTGAAGATTTAGAAAAAAACTCCGCCAAAAAACTCACAGGTATTGGCGTTGTGATTTTCTTACATGTTCTTGTTGGCTTGGTGCTAATGGCGGGCTTGGCAAAAGATATTATCAAACCCTCAACCGAACCTGTGGAATTGATCATTTTGCAAGATATCAAGCCACCTGAGCCTGAACCACCTAAAGCAGTTCCACCAGAGCCACCAAAAATGGTGGAAAAAGTAGCGCAGCAACCTGACCCCAAACCTGTAGAAAAAGCAATCCCAGTGCAAAAAACAGTTGCTACACCCGTTACTAAACCGACGATAAGCACGCCGACGCCAGTTGCATCATCGCCTTCTCCAAGCCCATCTCCAACCCCCACACCGACTGCCGCGGCTCCATCACCTGCACCCAAACCCACAGGTGTTACACATGGAGTATCGGAAGGTGAAGCTGGATGCAAAGCACCAAGCTATCCACGCGAAGCAGAGATGAGTGGTATTTCAGGCACCGTACTGATTTCGGTCTTTGTCGATACCAATGGTAAAGCCCAAGAAGTCAAAGTAAAGCGTTCTACAGGTGACCGTACTTTAGACCGTGCTGCAACGAAAGCGTATAGCTTGTGCACATTTAAACCTGCAATGAAAGATGGCGTAGCTCAAAGCGCTTGGTTCGACATCCCATACGAATTTGTTCTCGAATAATTGAAAAAGATCAGCCGACATTAGGAGTTACACAATGCAAAAATTAAAAAACTTTACCGCAGCAAGCCTACTTGGAATGAGCACATTACTTCCTCTACAAGCTGTTTTTGCAGAGGAAACCGCTGCGCCCACTACAGCACTAACGACACCAGTCACCACGACTGAGAAAGCAGCAACACCTGTTCCCCCACCCTTAGCTGAAAAAGCACCTACTGCTTCAGAAAAAGTACATAACCCTTATGGCTTAGAAGCAATGTGGAAAGAAGGTGATCTGGTGTCTAAAGTGACGCTGTTTATTTTGGTGATTATGTCGATTGGAACATGGTACATCATCATCACCAAGTGCTTACAGCAAGGTAAAATCCGCAAACAAGGCCAACATGCCGATAAAAACTTTTGGGAAGCAACCTCTCTCGATACTGCAACTGAAGGTTTAGATGATGCCAGTGTGTATCGCTTTATTGCTGAAAAAGGCATTAAATCCACAAAAAATCATGGTGGAACATTATTAGAGCGTATCGACTTTAATACTTGGGTCACTATCTCGATTCAACGCGCCATCGACAAAATTCACAGCCATTTAAGTGGTGGGCTAGCTTTTCTAGCAACTGTAGGTTCAACCGCACCTTTCGTGGGTTTATTCGGTACCGTTTGGGGCATTTACCATGCGTTAACCGCGATTGGGGTATCAGGTCAAGCATCTATTGATAAAGTCGCAGGCCCTGTGGGTGAAGCCTTAATTATGACTGCAATTGGTTTAGCCGTGGCTGTTCCAGCAGTGCTTGGTTACAACTGGTTAACCCGCCGGAATAAAGCCGTGATGGAAGAAGTTCGTACCTTCGGTTCAGACCTGCATGCTGTGTTGTTAAGTGGTGAAATCAGCACCAACAATCCTGTTAACCGTGACATGAAATAAGAACATGAGGAATCAGCCATGGGAATGACGGTAAATTCAAATGACAGCGATGATGATGTAATCGGAACCATTAATACCACACCATTGGTTGATATTATGTTGGTTTTGCTGATTATTTTCCTCATTACAGTGCCTGTTGCAGTTCATACCGTGCCAGTCAATTTGCCTGAAGAAAAGAATGTACCTTATGAAACTAAACCTGAAAATATTCAACTCGCAGTCAATAAAAATGGCGATATTTTCTGGAATGAAAGTTACATTGCCGATAAAGCCACCTTACTGGCACGCTTACAAATAGAGGCGCAAAAGAGACCTCAGCCCGATGTTCACATTCGTGGTGACCAACTTACGCCATACGATGCGATTGACCAAGTCATTACTACCACGCAGCAAGCGGGGATTGGCAAAATTGCCTTTGTCACCACACCGCCCTCTTCCCCTTAATCAAAGAAGGATTCAGCTATGGGTATGAATGTTGGTTCCAACCAAGATGATGAAGATGTGATGCTTGATGTCAACATGACGCCTTTGATTGATGTCATGTTGGTATTGCTGATTATGTTCATTATCACGATTCCGTTGCCAAACAACGCCATTAATATTAACCTCCCGAATGGCACACCACCACCAGTTCAGGAAAAACCACCTGAAATCGTGGAACTACGCTTAGATGCTCAAGGCAAAATATTTTGGAATGAACAAGCTGTGGAGTCCAAACAAGCGCTCGAAGCCTTGTTTCAAACCGTTGCTCAAAAAGCAGATCAAGACCAAATTAAACTCAAAGCTGACCGCGCAACGGAATATAAATACATTGCGATGGTCATGGCCGCAGCCCAACGCCTTGATGTGAAAAAAATTGGAGTCGTGAGTAATCAGTAAATAAAACCGTCAAAAAAACCGCTGACAACTTTTTCTGTTAGCGGTTTTTTCTTTTTTAATGACTCTACGAATTACTTCAATACGGGGATGTCGATCCACAATGCTTGCGGAAAATGTGTCGCCAAATAAGCTTTTAAATAGCTCGCAGTATCTTTAGAAATGAGTTCATCTTGTGACTCATCATTTAAGTTATAGGCTAAAGCGTAAAGCTCTAAACCACGGTTTTTCAGTGCTTCTAAACTTAAAATGGTATGGTTAATACTGCCCAAACGCCCCGAACTCACCAAAATTACAGGCAGTTGCTTAGCTGCAATATAGTCAATGCTAAGCAAATCTGTGGTTAAAGGCACCATCAAACCACCCGCACCTTCTAACAACACCACCTCATATTTTTCAGCCAGCTGCTGAGTAGCACGCTCGATTTTTGCAAAATCAATCTCACGACCATCAATTTTAGTCGCTAAATGTGGCGATGCAGGATAACTAAAAATTTCAGGCATGGTCAGCTTACTGTCATCTTCAGGAAACCAGCCCATACCCATAATTTTACGGTGCTGTTCAATGTCTTCAGAAACATCAACATTGCCCGTTTGCACTAGCTTTTGGGTAATGGTTTTTTGGCCTTGTTCATTCCAAAGCTTGGCTAAGTAGCCCGTAGTATAGGTTTTCCCAATGCCTGTATCGATTCCACTGATAAAGTAAACTGATCCAGTCATGGCATTCTCCGTGCAATACAATAAATAGGGTGATAACTCAGGCGATAATGAATCTGACCTGATGTATCGAGTTGTGAAAATTGTTGATAATCTTGATAAAAACGTTCGAGCGAGTGCTTGGTCCAACGAAAGTTAGATGCCGTTGCCGTGACACCTGTGGCTTTTAAATGTTGCAATACCTGTTTCGGTGTCGCAAAGTCTAAGTATTCAATTTGTTCAGACAAATGTAGAACGTCAAAGCCTTGGTTTTGCAATTTTTCTCGTAGTTGATCGAGCTTTAAATAAGCTAAGCCTTGTCCCGTTAAAGTCTTAATTTCTTGTAAATTCCGTTCACCAAAGGTGGAAAAACAAAATAGGCCTTGTGCAAGCAGACTGTCATTCGCTTTCTGGAAAACAGCATCAAGATCCGTCATCCACTGTAGCGCTGAAGTCGATACAATCAACTCTAAAGCATCAGGAAAATTGAGCCGTTCAATGTCACCCAACAACCAGTCTATATTTGAATAGCCCTGAAAGTGTTGTTGTACCTCTGGATATAAATCATTCAGTAGATAGTGTGAAATTTGGAAATCTTTCAGCAATAAATGGCTTAAATTACCTGAACCACAACCAATTTCAAACACCCGCTCAAATTGCGTTTTAGCGGCATAATGTTGAATTAAATCAAAAAGCCGTCGTGCAATTTGCTTTTGCACAATCGCATGCTCAGTGTAACTTTGCCCTGCCTGAGCAAAGCGCAATGCGACTTGGGATTTATCAATCTCTGAATTTTTCACGACTCACTCACAACAACTGAATCAACTGATCTAAATCAGTATGGCGAACTTGAGCGGTCAAGGAAATACGTAGCCTAGAACTATGCTGCGGCACAGTCGGTGGTCGTACGGGCATAATATAAAAGCCTGCTTGTTGCAAAGCTTTCGCCTTCTCCACTGTTTTGCTCGAATCACCGATGATCACAGGGACAATTTGAGACGTTGATGGACAATCAAAACCTTTGGCCTGAACTGCTTGCTGTAGGCGCTGACTGATACTGTGTAAATGCTGACGTGCATTATTTAACTGCAAGACTTGTTGCAAGATAAAGTTGCTCCACGCCATGCAGATCGGCGGTTGTGCCGTACTAAAAATCAATGGGCGCATCGTATTGATCAGATAGTCTCGAATCACAGGATGACAAATCAGATAGCCGCCGATTGAAGCCATAGCCTTACCCAAAGCACCAACCAAAAAGTCGATCTCATCAATCACTTGATATTGCTCGGCACAACCCAAACCTTGCTCACCACGCACACCAATACCATGTGCTTCGTCGACATAGAGCATGACTTTTTCAAACTGTTTTTTGATGCGGACCAATTCAGCCAAATCAGTTTCATCACCATCCATACTAAAAATGGACTCGGTCACCACAATGATTTGCTCAAAAGCATCATCGGCATGATACTTCTGCAAAAGTTGGGTTAAATGCGCCAAGTCATTATGACGATAACGTACCAACTTCGCTGTCGATAAACGGATACCATCAATCATGCTGGCATGGATTAATTTATCAGCCAAAATTAGGGTTTTACTATCTGCTAATGCAGGTAAAATACCAATATTCATGTGATAGCCGCTGTTGAATACCAAAGCCGCTCGACCATGAAAAGCTTGACTCAGACTGCTCTCAAACTGTTCATATTCAGGAAAATTACCCGTCAATAAGCGTGAAGAAGCTGAACTCATCCAGCGCTGCGCATTCGGCGTTTCATCGAAAAACTGCTCACGCAATTCAATATTTGCAGCCAATCCTAGATAGTCATTCGATGCCAAATTCAACATCTCATGATCATGGATGCGAATCATCCGCCCTTGCTGCACATTGGGCGTGAACTGGCGAAAATTGCCTTGCTGTTTAAGGATATCCAACTGCGCTGCAAAATGCTCTACATGCTTCATACAACAGGCTCCTGCATCTGCACCACCACTTCAACCAATTGCTCAAGCAAGGTCTTGAGTTCCTGTGAGGTAATCACATAAGGGGGCATCACATAAACCAGTTTTCCAAATGGTCGCACCCAAATACCACGGCGGACAAACTCCTGTTGCAAGGTCTTCATATCCACATTAAACGTCAGCTCAACCACACCAATGGCCCCCAATACACGAACTTCATGGACATATTCAAGTGACTGCAACGGGGCCAAGGCGGTACGAAGTTGTGTTTCAATGCGTTGAATATTGCTTTGCCAATCTTGTGAAATGAGGAGTTCTGTACTTTTCGCCGCTACTGCACACGCCAAGGGATTGGCCATAAACGTTGGGCCGTGCATAAATACGCCCGCTTCGCCTCGACTGATGGTTTCAGCAATATGCTTTGTGGTTAAGGTTGCTGACAAAGTCATATAGCCGCCTGTTAAACCTTTACCCATACACATAATGTCAGGTTCGACCTGTGCATGCTCCCAAGCAAAAAGTTTCCCCGTACGCCCAAAACCTGTCGCAATTTCATCAAAAATCAGTAAAACACCGTATTTTTCACAGAGCAATTTGGCCTGTCGTAAGTACTCAGGATGATAAAAACGCATCCCTCCTGCACCTTGAACAATCGGCTCAATAATCAGCGCGGCGATACTTTCATGCTGTGCAGCTAAGGTGTTTTCAAGCTCACGAATGTCCTTCTGATCCCATGCTGCATCAAAGGCAACTTGCGGTGCAGGAACAAAAATACGATTGGGTAAACTTGAACCAAAAATTTGATGCATGCCTGTGACAGGGTCACAGACCGACATCGCATTCCATGTATCACCATGGTAGCCTGAACGCGGGGTGACAAAATTGGTTTTGTCTTGTTTCCCAAGCGAAGTCCAATACTGAACTGCCATCTTTAACGCCACTTCAACTGCAACAGAACCTGAGTCTGCATAGAAAATTTTATCTAAACTTGGCGGGGTGATTTGCAACAGTAATTTGCCCAGTTGAATGGCGGGATCATGGCTAAAGCCACCAAACATAATATGTGACATGTTTTGCAGTTGGTCTGTCACGGCCTGATTCAGTTCAGGATGGTTATAGCCGTGTATGGTGCACCACCACGAAGACATTCCATCAATCAGCTGACGGCCATCATCTAACTCAATGGTTGAGCCAAAGGCTTTTTTAACTTTAAAGGTGGGGAGCGGATTAGTCATCGAGGTATAAGGATGCCAAATATGTTCCCGATCAAATGCTAAGTCATCCAACTCACCATCCAATTTGGCATTAATCTCAGTCATCCTTAACTCCATACCGACTACAGTTACAGCAAAATTTCAATTTGACTGATCTTAAACCTGCGCGCATCAAAAAGAAATTGCGATATTCGCCACTCAGCGAATTGTTTAATCCATTTTTTGTAAATATTGGCAGATTTTGTCAGTTACTTCATCTGCATGGAAAACTGGAAGCCCATGTGAACCACTTAAAAGCATCGTATCTAAAAAATTTGCACCTAAAGCTTTTAAATTATCCAAGACTTTGTAGCTAACTAAAAAATCTTGTTTAGCCAGCAGATGGAGTTGATGCCCCGTATAATTTTGTAAGATCTCAACCGTATTTAAATGCTCTAAACAATTGAGTCCCTGTTCTAACAGATCTAAAGATTGAGGCTGAAGCAAACTTTGCAACTGCAAAAAATCTTGCTTGGTGGTTGCCGTCCCTTGGCATACCATAAATCCAAATTTCTTTAAGGTTGCAATCGCATCTTCTTCGAAGGATTTTTTAAAGCTTTGAAATGTCGCTGGACTCATCGCAGTTGGCCAGTTTTCATGCGCCACAAAGCACGGATTTGAAGCCAGAGTGATTAATATTTTTTGCTGTTGATACTGCTGTTCAACAGCATCGACCAATAAAGTCGCCAGTTGCCCCCCCAAAGACCAACCGATAATGACATCAAAGTCTTTGGCTTGTTCAGCATGTTGCTGCAACGCCTGTGTATCCAATCCATTAAAAATATTGATCAGCTCAACCATATGGCCTTTATGCTGCAAAGCATGAGTTAAAGGTTGCAGTAACTTGGCTCCACCACCCCAGCCCGTGATGAGTAAAATACGTTGATTCAATGCAGACTCTAAAACTGTAAATTTCAAACAGTATAAAACCTCAGACTCCGTTGCAAAGCAAGCCCTTTGAATGAACAGCAAATTTAAATAAATAATTCAGATTTAGACACCAGAATCTCAGCACTTTAGTGCCTTAAAATTTGCTAAGATCAATGAAATACATTTCTGGACAGCCTACACCATGAAAATAATGCAAGTGGCAACGATTAGCTTACTTTCGCTAGGTAGTTTCTGTGCCATCAGTAATGCCACTTATGCAGCACCAGCTTTTTCAAGCGCTTCATCAGACCAAAAACAATGGGTGGGCAAGCCCGCACCGAGTTTTAAGTTACAAGATCAAAATGCCAAATGGCATGAGCTCAAACAATATCAAGGCAAATGGATCGTTCTGTATTTTTATCCGAAAGATGACTCGCCGGGCTGCACCCAAGAAGCCAATCAGTTTAAAGCACTCTACCCACAATTTAGCAAAAATAATGCGGTGGTCTTAGGCGTGAGTTTGGACGATGTACAGTCACATCAAAAATTTTCGAAAAAGTTGGGACTGAATTTCCCTATTTTGGCTGATCACAATCATCAACTGGCAAATCAACTCGGCATCGTGCGGAACTTGGGCATCGCGAAAATTGCGAAACGTGAAACCTTTCTGATTGACCCACAAGGTACGGTGGTCTATCACTACAGCAGTGTGAATACCCAAACCCATGCAGGACAAGTATTAGCAGATATTCAAAAGTTCTCTAAAAAATAACCCATACAAAAAAGCCTTCGGACATTGATTCGAAGGCTTTTTGATTACTCAGTACGTAAATGCAAAAGCCACCTTTACATAAAACTGGTAGCTGGCATCTCTTACATTTGAGACTGAATATAGTTTTGCAGACCAATCAATTCAATTAAACGTAATTGTTTTTCTAACCAATAAGTATGATCTTCTTCGGTATCTGACATTTGCTGACGTAACATGTCACGGGTAATGTAATCACCCTTTTCTTCACACAATTTTACGCCTTGCGCTAATTTTTCACGTACATGATATTCAAGCTTTAAATCGGCTTTTAAGCATGAAACGACATCTTCACCAATTTCAACGTCATCACGTTGCATATTCGGTGTGCCTTCCAAAAACAAAACCCGGCGAATGATCGCATCCGCATGCTGTGCTTCTTCTTGCATTTCATGATCGATACGTTCAAAGATTTTGCTCAAACCCCAATCTTCATACATACGTGAATGAATGAGATATTGATCGCGTGCAGCCAATTCTCCACCGATCAACATATTTAAGTAGTCTACGACTTCAGGATTGCCACGCATTTCAAAATCTCCATTCTCTAATGCAACTATTATGGACACATTTAATTCACTTTGCAAAAGATAAATTATGTAAGTTTATGATTTTTATAAAATTAAAATGAGAAACATACGCATTTGCAGTATGAATCATCAAAATAATAGTTATAAAAGAAGCCTTTGCAAAACTTCATCCCTTTTGCAAAGGCTTTTTAGGCTTGAACAGCCCTGTGCTTCATTTTGTAACCATTAAAAATGCTTCTTATTTCAGCCTTGGAACGGTATTCATTCTTTCACTTGTTCTGAGCAACGGACCAAAGAGAACCCACTTCTGCGGACTGGACTCGGGCCTGAGCTTGGCGATAAAAACGGAAAAATAACCCTGCAAAAAGAATAGCAAAGACGTCAATCCACCATAAAGAGGAAGAAGATGACCATAGTCCAATCTCAGGTAAGAGCAGTGCTATAGCAGAAGTCAAAGGCATGAGCAGTAAAACAATCACAATCGACAGCAGTAACGTTGGTAAAGCTCGTGCCGCACCCAATACGAAGCTAAACATTAAGCTGAAAATAAAAATCGCATAATAGATATACATAAACCATGCGTTGATGCTGTGTAGTTCAGGACTGAGTACATAGGCCCAGCGCCCGATCAACATACTCATAACAATACCAAAGACCGTTCCCAAACATGCCCCTATGGTTAAGTTTGCAATGAATTGCACATCTTTACGCTGTGCAGGTGGTACTAAATTTGGATTTTTTTGTCGTTTCACTCGAGATTCAATCCATAGAATATTACCTGAGTAAAATAAAAATGCCCCGGCTAGACCCAAGGCCAAATACAACCAACGGGTAAAATCTCCGCCATAGTTACCAAAGTGCAAACTGAACATCGATCGAATCAGTTGATCTAGACCAGAACTCTGCGTATTTAAATTGGCTGTACTATAGGGTGCGGGCTGATAAGGATTGAAAAACATCACGTCGAAGTTATCACCGCGTAACATCTGATCTGGGCTATATAAACTGACGCGTGCCGAAGCCTTGGCGGGTTGGTCTAGATTGTTAAAGCTTACAGACGAGACCTCATAGCCCTGTGCTTGTTGCTGTACCTGTAAGAGTATTTTTTCAACATCTAGCTGAGGAACTGGATCTGTAATCTGCACCGCAGCGGGACGTTCAAACAATGGTTTGCCTTTGGACACCAACTGCCCCAAGCCATCATAAAATAGATCATGAAATGCAAAAACAATTACCGTCACACTAATCAAAATATGAAACGGTAAACTGGTAATGCCAATCACATTATGCGCATCGAGCCAAAAGCGTTTTTTGTTCTTACCTTGCCGTATCGCAAAGTAGTCTTTGACCAACGTCGGCAAGAGGATGATTAAACCTGTCATTAGCGCCAAAAAATATAAGACAGATACCACACCCATCACATAAACACCGAGTGTATGATGCCCAAGCATTCCCGGAATGCCTGCCGTTTCGTGCAGTTGTTCAATCAACCAACCTAGTTTGGATAAGTTTTCTTGTTCAACCTGTAGAGTGCCATCTGGTTTCAGTGTCGCTAACATCGCGCTTTGATCGGTATCGAAAACATGATCATCATGTGTTTGACTTTGCGCAGGTTGCCACTGAATCGGGGCATAATGAAACTCTTTGGAGTTTAAGTTGATCTGGAAACTTTTTTGCGCTTCAGGATACTGCTGCTGTACCTGTGACACCAAATCGTTGTACTGATGGAATTCAACCGTATTTAAACTTTGTTGCGGTGGCGTTGCCCACTTACTCAAATCATGCTGAAACATACTCAGCCCACCTGCAAAAAAGCAAATGAACAAGAGAATGCCTGCGCAAATTCCTACCCACGTATGTAACTCTTTGGCCAGTCGGAGAATATCTGTACGTACCTTCATGCCCTATTCCCCTCTGAGCCAAAACACAAGTGTGTAAGCCACGATATTGAAAAACAGATAAATCACAATGGACTGCCATCCACGTGGAATAAAATAGGCCACGAAAAAGAGTGGTAACCAAATCCACGGAATCGACCACATCCCTAACTGTGGAGCAAGACTACGATACTCAGATTGCAGTCCCCACATTGTGATTAATGCAGCTAAAGCGAAAGCTAGGCTGAGTCCAAGAACTGCTCCTGCAAAGCTTTTCGTCCACCAGTCAGGTTGTATATTTTTATCGCGTAGCAACGTCATGCGTCAAAGCCCCATGTAATAAAGGAATAAACGGCAGTACTGACCACAACACCAATGGCATCAGCAACCACATCAACACGGCCACCAGTTTTGGTAATATCGCCAGTAAAAGAACCAATGCCAAAATAAAAGCAAACCACCCGACCCAACGATACTTTTTCGCCACAGCCTGTTTAAGAACCGTTTGATTAGGATGGGTCAAATACAGCAGTACACAACCACCGCAGCACAGGAATAAACCGAGAAATTTCATCATTGCGTTCAACTTAAATGAGACAGCATTCAGACATAAAAAAGCCCACTGCATCGCAATGGGCTGATCATAAAAATTAGAAATCGAAAGTGACGCCAAGTTTATAGGTACGTGCACCACCAACCGTTGCATAGTAAGAGTTGAACACACCTTCCCAATATTTTTTATTAGTCACGTTATCGACATTGGCTAGGAAAGTCGTGTTTACACCACCCAGTTTTGTTTTATAGCGCGCACCAACATCAAGAATAGTATAGTCAGGAAGTTTATAGGTATTCAAACTATCTAAATATTGTTCACTAACATAGTTAGCCCGAGCATTAACATTTAAACCATCTACCACAGGTACGGCATAATCCAAGCCTAATGAGGCAGTAAAGTCTGGCACACCATAAATCGTATTGCCTGAAATATCAGTGGTGCTTGTAGAACCTTTTGTATATTCAGCATCAATATAAGCCATGCTTCCCAGTAGATTTAAGTCCTCAGTCAAATTCCCTGAGAAGGACCATTCAATACCACGTGATCGACTTTCCCCACCGTCTTCAGTGATCTGTGTATTACCATTAACCGCTGTCGCCAAAGCTGTTGTGATCAGAGTCGGTTTTTCAATTTGATAAAGTGCCAAGCTATTTAACCAAGAACCAGCTTGATACTTTGTCCCCACTTCATATTGCTTCGTTTCGTAAGGCTTAAACAGTTTTCCTTCATTCACATCCGCGGTAGAAGTTACTGAGTCTGCTTTTGATAAACCTTCAACATAACTTGCATAAAAAGATAAATTTTCTCCAAACGGTTTGATTACGATGCCTAAACTTGGTGAAAGCTTATTTTCATCGTATTTCACATCTGTAGTGAGACTTTCCAACTGCATATCTTGATAACGAGCACCCAAAATCAACTGAAATTTGTCATCCAACATTGAAATTTGATCCGTCAAGGTATAACTCATGAATTTATCATCTTCATAAGGTACAACTGTTGGATAGGTCGTTGGCATTGTCCCGTTCGAGTTAGGATTATAAAGATTCGTTGTAAATGATGAACTGGTCGCACGAGAGTGTTGATCGTATTCACGATGCACATAATCTGCACGTAACCCAAGGGTATGTTTAATGGCACCTGTATTGAATTTAGTTTCAATACCCGTATTACCACTTAGGTTATTTTCTTTAGATGCGACTCGATAGTACTGCGAAGTTGCATCACCTGTACTGTTCTGCAAGATCATACGCGTACCAAAAATATGCCCCGAATAACCTTTTTCAACATAACCCACACCTGCAAAAACTTTGGTATCAGGGGTGAGTTTATATTCACCATTTAAGCCCGCATAACGGCTATAGGTTTCCCCATGAATTTGATCAAAGTAATTATTATCACCCTTTGGTGCAGCAACTACGCCTGTTTTTTGCATAGAGACCATTGCAGGTGAACCATTATCACGGTTTTCACGAATGGCATAAGCATCAAAGTTTAGTTTTAATTTATCGGTCGTATAGTCCGCTGCAATCGAACCCAGTGCTAAACGGTCATCCATACCTTCAATAAGATGCTCACCGTCTCCATATGTGCCGTTTACACGAACGCCAAATTGTTTTTGGTCACCAAAACGACGAGAAACATCTACATTGGTTTTATAATAACTCTCATCTTCTAATGACGTCGAAATACGTGTTAGATCTTGGTCGGCACGTTTAGAATTCGCAATCACTACTCCGCCAACGCTTCCTGCTGGTGCCATACCTGCAACCAAAGCATTCGGTCCTTTCAATACTGTCACCGATTCTAGTAAATCTGTTAGTATACGTCCCATAGGAGCTACAGCGTATAACCCGTTATAAGCCATATCATCATAGCCGACACTAAAACCACGAATTTGGAAGTTTTCGTTTAAATGACCTTGATTGGTCGTCGCACGAATACTGGCATCATTTTCTAAAACCTCCCCCACTGTCGATGCTTGTTGATCACGAATCAGTTGCTCTGTATAAGTAGAAACCGTAAATGGTGTATCAATCGCTGACTTATTCCCTAAAGCACCCAAGTTAGCCGTCTTCGCCAATTTACCATCGGCATAGCCTTGTTGTGATTGCGCTTCTGATTTTAAGGCAGGTAAAACTGAAACCTCCTCTGCAAAAGCAAGCTGTAAACAGCCTCCACCCATCATCAAAAGCCCAACAGAGCTTGCAAGAATTTTCTTAGAGAAGGATTTCATTTTAAACAACACTTATTTTTTAATGAGAATCATTATTATATGTAAAATAATTATCATTATTTATTGTATTTTATCATTTGACTTATCTATCTGATCTAAAATACAAATTTAAGCTTACTGCGAAAAAATACGTTTTACTCGCTCATTTTCAATACAGTGTGGTGCAATATTATAAAATGACGCATAAGTCAGACACCTGTTCACCCCATAAGCAAAGACTTTCATGGCATTCACGTTTACACTAAGCCAATACTTAAAACAACAATGGGTAATCTATGACAAACTTAGCAACACAAGCACCGGTACTGGTTACAGGTGCATCGGGTTATATTGCCAGTTGGGTGATTCAAAAATTATTAACCCAAGGGTATACCGTTCATGCCACTGTACGTGACTTGAACAAAACCCAAAGCTTCGCGCATTTATCTAAAATTGCAGACAGCAGTGCTGGAACACTGAAACTCTTTAAAGCCAATTTGCTCGAGCCCAACTCCTTTAAAGAAGCGATGCAAGGTTGTGAAATTGTCTTTCATATGGCCTCTCCTTTCGTCGTTACTAACTATAAAGATGCAGTAAAAGACATCATTGAACCTGCTGTTTTGGGTACAGAAAATGTCTTAAACACCGTCAATGAAACCGAGTCTGTTAAACGCGTTATTGTCACTTCGAGTATTGCGTCGACCTATGGCGATGCCATTGATATTTTAAAAACGGACCACAATACTTTTGATGAAAGTCACTGGAACACCAGCAGTTCTGAGACCCATCAGCCTTATCCATATTCTAAAGTAATGGCTGAGCGTAAAGCTTGGGAAATGGCTGAGGCACAAGATCGTTGGCAGTTGGTATGCATTAACCCTGCGTTGGTCTTTGGTCGTTCATTGACACCAAATACACAGTCAGGCTCAATTGAGGTCTTACAACAGTTTACCAATGGTTTGACTTTAGCTGGTGTCCCACCTATGTGGAATGGTGTGGTCGATGTTCAAGATGTTGCTGAAGCACACTTACAAGCAGCATTCAACCTAGAAGCAACGGGTCGTTACATCGTAAGTGGTGGAACTTTAAGTCTGCTTGAAATCGGTCAATTGCTTAAAGCACATTTTGGTTGGAAGTTTCCATTTCCACGAAATGAACTGCCCAAAGCAGCCTTTAAGGTGATTGGTCCATTCATTGGTTTTAGCCGCGAGTTTGTTGAGCTGAATATGGGTTATCCAATTTATTTTGATGCGAACAAGAGCCAAAAAGAATTGGGTTTAGAGTACCGAGATGTCAAAGAAAGCCTCGTTGAGCACTTCCAACAATTGCTCGATGACGGTGTCATTAAGCAATATATTCCCTGAAATAAACAACCTAAGTTTGACTTAAATATTCCTCCAGCTCATTGAAAAGCAATGATCTTGGCGGAGTCTTATCAAGTTCTCACCCCATTTCATCATTAGCCTGCAGCTGGCCCTACTTTTGTTTCGGCAAAAGTAGGCAAAACCATTGTCATTTGCAAAACCTGTTCTCTTTTTGATGTATCAGAAATATGTCGCAGAAACATTATCTTACTTACACCACGCAGGTTGCAGATGACGTGCCCAAGTATCATATTTCTGATTTAACCTGAGTCAACAATCTAAACGTCTAATTGACCATAATCTTTCATCAGTTGAATAAACTCAGCTTCGTTGATCACAGCAATCCCAAGCTTCTCCGCTTTATCCAGCTTTGAACCTGCTTTTTCACCTGCAACAACACACTTGGTTTTACTCGACACACTACCACTGACACGTGCGCCCAGTGCTTGCAAGAGCTGTGTTGCTTCATCACGCCCCATCGTACTGAGTGTACCCGTCACGACCCAACTTTCTCCATTTAGAGGTTGGCGACTTGGTGCCACAGGTGCGTCCCAGTGAATACCTGCCGCCAATAATCGGTCTAAAACTTCAAGATTATGTGGTGCTTGGAAAAAGTCGACAATCCACTCCGCCGTGATATCCCCCACATCTGGAGTTTTCTTTAAAGCTTCAATGTCTGCAACACGTAGCGCATCTAAAGTTTGGAAAGTATTGGCCAACATACGTGCTGTGGTTTCACCCACTCCACGAATCCCCAGTGCATAAATAAATGCAGCCAAAGTGGTTTTCTTACTATTTTCAATCGAATCAATCAAGTTCTGAACGGACTTCTCACCCATTTTTTCAATGGTTAATAGCTTTTCTCGGTACTCATGTAGGTGATAAATATCAGCCACATCTTTAAGCAGATCAAGATGTAACAGTGATTCGACCCAACGATCCCCCAAACCTTCAATATCAAGAGCTTTACGTGATACAAAGTGGCGAATCGCCTCAATACGCTGTGCGGCACAATACAAACCACCTGAGCAACGTGCTAAAGCTTCACCTTCGGGCATCACCACTGGCGATTCACACACGGGACATTGGCTCGGGAGTTCAACTTCAGTCGCATCGACAGGACGGAATTCAGGCCACACTTTTTCCACTTTGGGAATCACGTCACCACTACGGTAAACACTGACAGTATCGCCAATTCGCACATCTAAACGGTGAATTTCCCCAATATTATGCAAGGTCACATTTGAAACGGTCACGCCGCCCACAGCAACAGGATTCAAACGCGCCACAGGGGTCAATGTACCTGTACGCCCCACTTGCCAGTCAATATTTTCAACCGTGGTGAGCGCAGCCACCGCAGGGAATTTATAAGCCGTTGCCCAACGCGGTTCACGACTTAAAAAACCGAGCTGTTGCTGTTGTTTGAGACTGTTGACCTTAATCACCATGCCGTCAATTTCCACACTCAATTGTGGTCGTTCCGCATTGATTTGCTCATAAACAGCTTGAACTTCTTGAATACTATCGCAGACAAAATGACGCTCACCAACTGCAAAACCAAACTGTTGCAACCACGCTAGACTTTCCGACATGGTGCTTTGACCATGATTTGGTTCACACTGCGCAATACCATAAGCATAAAATGCAAGTGGACGCGAAGCCGCAATATTCGGGTCTAACTGACGTAGACTTCCAGCTGCGGCATTACGTGGGTTGGCAAAAGTCTTCTCACCTTTGGCTTCGTTTTCTGCATTGAGCTTTTCAAAGCCTGCTTTAGGCATCAAAACTTCACCACGAACTTCCAGTAGCGTAGGTACTTCGCCCTGATCTGTACTCAACACCTTCGGCAAGTTACGAATGGTTTTGACGTTTTGGGTAATGTCTTCCCCTGTCTCACCATCACCACGCGTTACCCCACGCACCAGCACGCCATGTTCATACCACAGTGAAATCGCAAGACCATCAAACTTCAGCTCGACATCATATTGAATCGTTTGATTCGGCAAACGTTCTTCTGCACGGCGTGCAAAGGCAAAGAGTTCTTCTTGATTAAACACATTACCTAAGGACAGCATCGGTACCACATGCGTCACGCTAGTAAACTTCGCCAAAGGTTTACCACCGACTTTATTGATCGGGCTGTCTGGCTGAATACACTCAGGGTATTGTTCTTCTAAAGCTTTCAGTTGATGAAAGAGCTGATCATATTCACTGTCTAAAATGGTCGGCTGATCCATCACATAATAAGCATGATTATGCTGTGCCAAAATTTGGATCAGTTGACGCATTTGCGCAACGACAGTCGAAGGTTGAGTCATAATTTCACCATAAAAAAGGGCGGTCTTTGTTCCGCCCTAAAAATTGTATTTCTACTGTCTATTATAGAAATCGTTACCGCTGCTTTCAATCAGATTAAGCATCGATTGCTTGTCCAGCACGGTAATCAATCGCCAAGTGGCGCCAATGCTCACGCAGTTGTGGCGTGAACTCTTGGTTATTTTGATCATAAACCGTTCCATCGATTTCACGGGCAATTAAACGTGAAATACTGTCCATGGTGTCAAAGGCATTTTGCACGTCACGGTGTGGTAAGGCCAAGAAAAATGCCAAGCCTTTAATTGGATCGGTTGACAGATTTTCCAAGTCAAAACCATCCATACCTGTATCGGTAATTTGCAACACAGAGAACAGTAACTTGGTTCCATCTTCGTTATAGCGATGGAAACAAGACATTTCACCAAAACGTAAACCATACTTCATTAAAACTTTTAAAGTTTTCTCACCAGACAACGCGCGACGCTCAGGATAAACATTCAAGGCAATAAACGACTCTGCTGTGGCTAAGGCACTTTCATCATCGACAATTTTTTGCTCATACAAATGTGCATCTAAAATGCTGCTTTCATCATCAAACTCTGAAATTTCGGCTTTTTCGACATTGGCATTTAAACTAAATTCAGCTTTATCCGCTTTTGCTTGGTCATCAAGAAGCGAGGAGCTTGCGCTTTCAGTCGTTAATCCCGTTGCATCTGCTACAGCATTTTCAGGAGCGACTGAGTCTACTGCTTTATTTTCTACCTCAGTTGACGCATCCAAACTTGGTTCAGCACTGCTGCTTTCGAGCACACTGTCTGCATCCAAAGCTTTCGGTTCGGCTTTTTCAGACAGTGTCTCTTCTACAGAGTTTTCGTTTAAAGTCGGCTCTTTACGTTCAGCCTCTTCAACTGATGCCGTTTGCAGTTGATCACGTACGTGACGCGGGATAATCGGTTTTTGACTGTCAGCATCGATATGCAATGCGGACTCAAGTGAAGGTGCTGCATCTGCCGGCTTTCGAAAAATCATTCGAACCCCAAACAGCATAATGATCACTGCTATGACGATACCAATAATTGTTGTGTATTCCATCTTATTAGGCCTCCGCGACTAAACCGTATTCTTTTGCCTGTTCTAAATTTACAGTCACTAATTTTGATGTTCCCGGTTCAGGCATCGTAACACCTAACAAGTCGGTCGCCATCGTCATTGCGAGTTTATTATGGGTAATGTAAATGAATTGCACCTGTTCAGAAAGCTCTTTTACAAGATTACAAAATCTTCCCACGTTCGCATCATCCAAAGGCGCATCAACTTCATCCAAAACACAAAATGGCGATGGATTGAGACGAAAAATCGCAAACACCAAGGCCAACGCAGTCAGGGCTTTTTCTCCCCCTGAAAGTAGCGCCAATGAGCTATTGCGTTTGCCTGGCGGACGGGCCATGAGTTTAACCCCTGACTGCCAGTCATCTTCTAAAGTCAGACTCGCTTCACCGCCATTGAATACTTTCGGGAACAAATCTTGTAGTTCGGTATTGACCCGATCAAAAGTGCTCATGAACAGTTTACGGGTTTCTTGATCAATACTTTTCATTGCAGCACGCAACTGCTCAACAGTATTTTCCAGATCTTGAATTTGATGACTCAACTCTTCAAAGCGTTTTGATACTTCTTCATATTCTTCTGAAGCCGCCAAATTGACTGCGCCCAATTTCTCAAACTGCTGCTGTGCTTTTTCCAAAATCTGTTGATGACTGCTGATCTCAATACTCAAACCCACAATAGGTTCAACATTCATTTCTTTCAGCTGTTCAGAATAATGTTGTAAGTCTGACTTTGCTGCTTGCCACGCCAAACGGTTCTCTTCTAACTGGGTTCTTAGCTTTTCATCTTGTTGTTGCTGATGATGACGGTGTTCGGTCAAACTCTGCTGACGCTCTTGCACTGCATTCAGCTCAACTTGCCATTCAGACCATGTTTTTTGCAGCTTTTCAGTAATCTGTGCTTGTTCGCTGAACTGGCTTTCTAAGGCAGGCAGCTCAAGTTGTACAGGGTCAATAAACTTTTTGGCCTGCTCCATCTGTGACAAAATTTGCTGATACTGCGCTTTTAAGAACGTACTGTCTTTCTCTAACAGTTCAATCTGCTGTGTGGTTTGCACCGCCTGACGACGCACCATTTCAAGCGCCTGCCAAACCTGCTGTGCCTGCTGCTGGCTGTCATCCAGTTGCTCAGTCAAAGACTCCACTTGGAACTGCATGGTTTTGTAGTTTGGCAAGTTTTGCTCGAGCTTAATATTCAATGCATGCAGATCAATCTCCAGATCATCTTTTTGCATAGCATCTTCTTCAAGCTGACTGTCTAACTGCGCCAGTTGATTGGCCAATTGTTGCTTTTGCACTTCAAAGGCTTGGTTGGTACTTTGCACTTTGGCAATATTCAAATCAATCTGCTGCGTCGCTTGAACTTCTTTTTTCAACAGTTGTTGATCCGCTTTTAACTGCTCATCCACCGCTTGGACTTGAGTACGAAGCTCTGTGGTTTTCGTTTCAAGCTGAGTCAGAAGTCCCGTTTTTTCAGCAAGACTCTGTTCAATTTCATCTAAACGAATTCGATGACTTAACGCACCCTGTCCAGCTTGGCTCGCTTCGTCATAATCCAAACCAATCACCCAGTCCATGCCGACATGATAACCGTCTAAACTCAGAAGAGACTGACCATCTTTCAATTGCTTTTGCAGAGCAAAGGCTTGTTTTAAGTTGGTGGTCACCCCCACCTGCTGCCACAAAGAAGATTGCGGTGATTCAATCCAGCTGGCTAGACTATCGCAACCTGCAATTTCGATCAGTTCAACACGCGGCTGAGGCGTTAACTGACGTGCAACCGCATCGGTGAATGCATCGCTGTTGTCCAAACAATGCGCTGAAAGCCATTTGGCTAAGAATTTTTCGACCAGCGCAGCATGGGTTTTAGCCGCATCTTTAAGCTGCAGCACATGCATCAACTGCGGATGATCACTATTTTTTAAGGCACTCACTTTGACCAAAAGCTGCTTAAGATGCTTCTGTTCGGCACTTAAGACCTGTATATCTGCTTTGTGCTGATTCAGCTCAGTTTGAGCAGCTTGGTGTTGGATACGCAAATCATCCAGCTGCAACTGCACCTCAATGATACTTTGCTCACGTTGTAACTGCTGTGCCTCGGCGTCTTGCTTGGCATGTAACAGTTGATCAATCGCATCCAACTGGCTTTGGTTTTGAATTTGTGCTGCTTGCTGCTCTAAAATCTGCTTTTGCTGTTCAAAACGTAAAATATTTTTGGCCAACTGTTCACTTTTCGCCAACATTTGCATTTTTTGTTGCTGCTGTTTTTCAACCAAACTTTTGACTTGTTCAAACTGTTGAAGCAACTGTTGCTGCTGTGCTTTTAAATCCGTTAAACCTTGGCTTTGCTGTTGGTTTTGACTTTCTTGCTGTTGTAACTGTTCGGTATGAAGCTCATTTTGTTCGTGCAAACTTTCCAGTTGCAGCTCGATCAGTTGCATCCGTTCTTTGGTTTGCGCCTTCTGCTGTTCAAGCTGTGCCAAAGTGGTCGTGTTTTGCTGGAACAGTGTCTGCTTTTGTTCCAAAGTCATTTTCAGCTCAGCCAGCTTTTTCTCTGCCTGTTGCCACTCACTCTGTAATGGCGTGGACTGCTGAATCAGGCGTTGAAATAGCTCACTGGTCGAAGTCAAATCATGCTCTAAAGTCGTTAACTCTGAACGCACCAGCTTGAACTGCTCACCCAAATCATTCATGTGCAGCGTATATTCTTGCTGTAAAAGGCTGCTTTGTTCACATTGAAAAGATAAAACTTCGACTTTAATGGTGCGAATTTGGCTTTCCAGTGTTTTGTACTGAATCGCGGTTTCAGCCTGACGTTTTAAAGTTTTTAACTGTGATCTTAATTCGGAGGCAATATCTTCTAAACGCGATAAATTTTGTGTGGTGTGATCCAAATGTAATAAAGTTTCACGACGACGTGCTTGATAACGAGAAACTCCTGCAGCTTCCTCAATAAACACCCGCATTTCTTCAGGTTTTGCATCGACCAAACGGTTGATCATGCCCTGTTCAATAATCGAATAAGAACGTGGCCCTAAACCTGTGCCCAAGAAAATATCGGTAATGTCCCGACGACGGCACTTAGTACCATTTAAAAAGTATTCAGACTTGCCATCTCGGTTAACCTGACGTTTGACCGCCAGTTCGGTATAGGCATTATAGCTACCGCCTAACTTGCCATAAGTGTTGTCAAAACGCAGTTCTACACTGGCAACACTGACGGGTTTACGCTTTGCCGTGCCTGTAAAAATAACATCCTGCATGCTGCCGCCACGCAGTTGGCGAGCACTGGATTCGCCCATGACCCAGCGAATAGCATCGATCACATTGGATTTGCCACAACCATTCGGCCCAACCACTGCTGTGCGGTTATCTTTAAAGTGTAATGTGGTACTGTCGGCAAAAGATTTGAAGCCGGAAAGTTTTAAACTGCTTAAACGCATAATGTCCTGACTAACGTCGTGAGCGTCTCGCCCACGCAAGTTCAATTTGTTTCATTCGGGTCAGAGATTCCAACACCAAGTTACGTAAGTGTCGACAAAAATCTTCCATAAATAAAGTAGCTTGTTGTGATTTTCTGATTAAAACCGCATCAGTCACCAGTTTAAATAAATCATAAGATTCTTGTAACTCTCTACGCGAAGTATTTAAGGTTAAAAAATAGCTCCGCCGTATCGAGGGTAACAGTTCTTGGTAAAACTTCATCAAATAAGCATTGCCCACCATTTCATGCTGGCGCGCCAATCCTTCAAAAATCAAATCATAAAATTTTTCGATACTGCCCTGTTTCAGCTGATTCCCCAACTCATCCAATAGCAGCTGTAAACGTTCCGCTTCATAGCTGCGCCATGTCTCCGCTATGCGTTGCACAATTTGCCCCAACAGCAGACTACTGGTGTCAAACAAGGCGCGCACTTGCTGAGCGGACATTTCAGAGACTATAGCGCCGCGACGCGGGTAGATTTCAATCAGATGTGTACGTTCAAGCAGTAACAAGGCCTCACGCACCGAGCCGCGACTCACATCCAGTTCAGCGGCAATACGTAATTCTTGTATGCGCTCACCTTCGACCAACTCACCGCGAATGATTTGTTCACTGATGTGCTTGGCAATTTGTTCGGACAAACTCTCTGTATCATGTGCTTGCATACTGTTCCTAACTTGTTTTTATAAGATGCAATCCATGGTCTTTAGTGACCTATTTTTAGGTTTTACCCGATCTTAAACGCTAAACACTATGTCATTGTCTAACAATTTTACCGTCTATAATGCCAATCAACAGCAACGCACACAACATTGTCAAAGAAATTAAGAACTAAAACCTTGATAAATAAAATATAGTCCAACGACAATTAATAACCCCGCAAAACACTTTTTCAACATCGCTGGCGACAAATGGTGCGCCACTTTTGCCCCAAACTTCGCGGTGATAAAACTCATGACCGCAATCCCGAAAAAGGCATAGACATGAATATAACCAATGGTATTCGGTACATTCACTTCAGCCCGATGCCCGAACCACATAAAACCTATAGCGCCAGCCACTGCAATTGGTAAGCCACAAGCCGCAGACGTCGCTACTGCTTTTTGCATAACCACACCATGACGGTTTAAGTACGGCACTGTCAAACTGCCCCCACCAATGCCAAAGATCGCAGAAGCCACACCAATGCCAGCACCGACAAATAATTGTTTGCCTGTAGAGGGCAACTGACGCGATGGATCGACCTCAACATGTGCGCCACTAAACATTTTGTACGCCACCCATACCGCAAAAAAACCGATCAGCAGTTGTAAGCCATGTCCTGACATATAGTCTGCAATGCCTGCGCCTAAAAAAGCGCCCATAACTAAACCTGGGGCCAAATTGCGAAACACAGGCCACAACACAGCTCCACGTTTATGATGCGCACTCACTGAACTCATTGACGTGACAATAATAGTCGCTAGTGATGTGCCAACCGCCATATGCATAATGACACTCGGGTCATAGTTCAGATGAGTAAACACCACATATAAAATCGGGATGATAATGAGTCCACCACCGACCCCAAATAGCCCCGCAGCAAAACCAGCGATTGCGCCAATCAGTAAATATATGATTAACTCCATGATCATTTTTCACTTTTCTCAGATTCATATGGATTTAGAGACACGCCAATTACAACAGCTTCTCGCTGAAGCACAGCAACTTCCTGAAGTTTTATTGCTTAAGCCAGTTACCACATCCACCAATGATGATGTGCGTGAAATTGCGCAAAAAGGGATTCAGAGCGTTTTGGTCTGCAGTACACGACAAACTCAAGGTCGTGGACAGCGTCAACGACAATGGGTTTCTCCTGAAGGAAACATCTATTTAAGCACATTGCTACAGACCAAAACACCTATAGATGGGCGCTTGGCTTTAGAAATTGCGTTAAATATCTTGCAAATGCCGAGTTTGCAAGGTCTTGCTCTGCAAGTGAAATGGCCGAATGACCTTTACAGTTTCCAAGGTAAATGGGGCGGGATTTTAGTTGAACCACTGTCAAGCCACCAAGCTATTATTGGGGTGGGCATCAATATCAACCAAGTCGAAGATACCCAGCTTGATCAAGCCACCAGCTCACTTGAACAGCAGGGTTTAGCCCAAGCAGAGCGAATTCGCTTAATGGCGGAACTATATCTGGCAATTCAACAAGCAGGCCTATGGTTCACCCATAACAGTGCAAATTTGGCTTCTCGTTTCAATCATTACGCAGCATTTATGCAGCAACCGGTTGAATTTGAACACATGAAAGGTCTGTCTCAAGGCATCTTCTTAGGTATTCAAGATGATGGTGCGGTACAAATTCAGACCGCCAATGGTGTTGAAAGCTTTTATCAAGGCCGTTTACGCCCATTGACCCCTGTTTAAATGATTGAGCATCATCATGAAAAATTTATGGTTAGATATTGGTAATACTCGTCTGAAGTATTGGATTACGCAGGAAGATCAAATTTTGGAACAAGGGGCTGAGTTACATTTGCAATCCCCTGCCGATTTGCTTTTAGGTCTAATTCAGCATTTTAAAAACTTAAACATCCAACAGATTGGGGTTTCTTCGGTTCAGGACAAAAAAAATAATGACCGAATCCGTAGACTTTTAAAAAGTTTAAATGTGCCGATCACCTTTGCTCAAGTACAGGCCAACTATGCTGGCCTACAGTGTGGTTATGAACATCCAGAACAACTCGGAATTGACCGTTGGTTGCAAGTGTTGGCTGTCGCACGTAATCCAGAGCACAACTATTGTGTGATTAGCTGTGGCACGGCGCTGACCATCGACTTGGCGGATGGTTTACAGCATTTGGGCGGCTATATTTTACCAAATCTCTACTTACAAAGAGACTCACTGATCCAAAACACCAAAGGCATTAAAATTCCAGATGCGGCTTTTGATGAACTGGGACCTGGTCGTAATACCATCGACGCAGTGCATCATGGGATTTTGCTCGGCTTGGTCAGTACCATTGAAAAAGTCTTGCAACAGTCTCCACGCCAACTGATTTTAACTGGCGGTGATGCGCCTGTATTTGCGCGCTATTTGGCAGAGTATGCACCATGCATTGAAAATGATTTATTACTTAAAGGGCTACAATATTATATTCAGCATCACCCCTGAGCCACCGCCTGCTGTTGTAAAAGGGGTTTTAAGGTATTCAGCAGTAGCTCAAATTCAGCATAGCCATTTTCACGCATAAAATGCCCTGCACGTTTCACTTCCAATACCTCTGCACTCAAAAAGTGCCCAAAGGTAAGGGCCAAAGGCGGTGGAACATAAGGGTCATTATTGGAAAACATCACCACACGTGAAGCGATGTGAGAGTGGAGTATACCGCTGTCCAACTTCGCTTGCGCAATAAAGCCACTTAACTCAGGTAAGCTTTTTAAAGCCGCTTTAAAGCCCGCAATACAAAAGATCGCTTTGATTCGACGTTCACGCAGTTTACTACTGAGATAATGTAAAGTCGCCAGACACCCCAAACTATGCGCAATAATGATGGTATTTTCATCCAAAGTGGTCATTTGCAGGGCCAAAGCCTGCTGCCACTCTTCGAAATGTGGTGCATCACTATGCGGAAGCACTAAGCGTTTTACTTCAGCATGCAGATCCATCTGACTGAGTTTTTGACTTAGCCACGGAAACCAATGGTCATTGGGCGATGCTTGATAGCCATGCACAATATAGATATGTTGTTTTGATCCATTCATTTTCAACTTCTTATTATAATGTTTGAAAAGAATAAATTTTACGCAACTTTCAAGCCATAAACAGTGCGTTTTTGTTATTAAGCGACGGTATTGAAAACGCACACAATAATTTCCATGACTTACAAAACAACAAAAAAAAGGCGCTCAACGCGCCTTTTTCTGAAATGGTAAGAAGCAGATTACTTCTTATCGTTCCCACCAAATAATGGTCCCATTCCGCCGCCACCACCAAACTGTTTTTGCATACCGCTTAATGATTTCATCATTTTTGCCATACCCGATGGATTGGCAAATTTCTTCATCATTTTCGCCATTTGCGCATGTTGTTTAATCAACTTATTGACTTCAACAACATCCATACCACAGCCTGCTGCAATGCGCTTTTTACGGCTTGGGTTCATGAGGTCTGGATTGCGGCGCTCTTTGATGGTCATCGATTGGATAATCGCTTCCATCTTTTTCACTTGCTTTTCAGGGTTCGCTTGCGCCAACGCATCTTGAATCCCTGCATTGCTCATGCCAGGCAGCTTATCCAAGAAGCCCATCATGCCGCCCATTTTATTCATTTGTTCAAACTGCATTAGCATATCTTCAAAGTTGAAGCTGCCGCCTTTTTGCAGTTTTTTCGCCATTTTTTCGGCTTTTTCTTTGTCGACTTTACGTTCAAGCTCTTCGACTAAAGAAAGTACATCACCCATACCCAAGATACGCTGTGCAACACGTTCAGGATGGAATGGCTCTAAGGCATCAAGCTTTTCGCCCATACCTAAGAATTTGATTGGCTTACCTGTGATTGCGCGTACTGAAAGCGCTGCACCACCGCGCGCATCACCATCAGTTTTGGTCAGAATCACACCCGTTAATGGCAGTGCATCATTGAAGGCTTTGGCTGTATTTGCCGCATCCTGACCGGTCATTGCATCAACCACGAACAAAGTTTCAGTTGGCTTTATGGCCGCATGAAGTTCTTTGATCTCGTCCATCATTTCATCGTCTACGTGTAGACGACCTGCTGTATCGACGATCAAGACATCCGCAAACTGAATTTTGGCTTGTTCAATTGCACGCGTTGCAATGGTAATCGGTTTTTCGTCAGCACTCGATTCAAAGAAAATCGCGCCAACTTCACCTGCAACGGTTTGTAGCTGTTTAATTGCTGCTGGACGGTAAACGTCGGCAGATACCATTGCTACTTTTTTCTTTTGGCGTTCTTGTAAGAAGCGAGCAAGTTTTGCAGCCGTTGTTGTTTTACCTGCACCTTGTAAGCCCGCGAGTAGGACTACAACAGGAGGTTTTGCTGCAAGATCAAGGCTTTCATTTGCCTCGCCCATCATTTTTGTTAATTCGTCATGCACGATTTTAACAAATGCTTGGCCCGGCGATAATTGAGTCATGACTTCTTGACCCAACGCCTCTTCCTTAACTTTCGCGATAAATTCACGAGTTACAGGAAGTGCAACATCGGCTTCAAGAAGTGCCATACGTACTTCACGTAGGGTATCTTTAATATTGTCTTCGGTTAGCTGCCCAGAGCCAGTAACATTTCTTAAACTCTGCGTGAGTCGTTCCGTTAAGGTATCAAACATTGCAAAATCCGCTTAAAATTGCTAGTTGCAAAAAAATCTTTCTTAAAATAGAAAATTTATGCATAGAATGCTATAGGATACTGTAGTTCGCACCGAATTTATATAAATGAATATTCATCATCCTGAAAAAGGTTTGACATGATTAGCCTGCCCTTGGTTTACACCATCTTAGCATTAGTCGCTTATACCACCTCTTTTTGGTATTTGTTTCTCAAGTTAATGGCTAAACGTGATCCAAACCATTGGTTTATTGGCATTATTTTAGGCTTAGGCTTATTACTGCATGCAACTGTTTTGTACCATGACATGCTCACACCAATGGGGGTGAATTATGATGTTTTTGTCTTAATGTCATTTACATCTGGGCTAATGTTGTTACTCAGTCTACTCTATAGCACTTATCGTCCAATTCTAGCTTTGAACCTGATTGGCATTCCTGTGGCTGCTACAGGACTCATTTTAGGTTTTGCCTTTAGTCAGTCCACTCAATTTATTGAACAGCGCTCATTGGGTTTAGATATTCATATTATTTTGTCGCTGTCCGCCTATGCGGTGCTACTCATGGCAACCATACAAGCCGTGATTTTATGGTTCCAAGATCGTGAGTTAAAGAACAAACAAAAGAAACGCTTTTGGGTCAACTTACTGCCCTCTTTTCAAGCCATGGAATCTTTACTGTTTGATTTAATTAAAACGGGTTTTATTTTACTGACCGTGGCGTTGGTGTTTGGTTTCTTTACCATCGATAACTTTTTTGCCCAACATCTGGCACATAAAACCGCTTTTAGTATTATTTCTTGGTTTGTGTACGGGGCTTTACTCATCGGACATTACCGTTTTGGTTGGCGCGGTCAAAAAGCGATTCGTTTTACCTTAATTGGATTCTTCTTGTTGGCTGTCGGTTTTATCGGTTCTAAGTTTGTATTGGAAATGATTTTAGGTCGATAAAGTCTTTTATGTTAATTTTAGGAAAATTAAACTTATAATGAAATTTTTCTTTGTAGCATTTTCATTCACTTTAATTATATGGGTTTACAGCGATTTTTTTCATAAAAAACAATTATATTCTGCAATAAACTCAACAAATAAAATTAAAAATTATGGCTACTTTTTGGGCATTGAGTCAACAAAAGCTAGATTTAGTCAGGAGTATTTTGTAATACAGAATAATCAAAAGGAAATAGATAAATTTAATTTTGATCCTGAATTTGATGTGCATCAGAATATAAAATACTCTGGAGAAATAAGACAAGGGGAAAAAATTTGTTATGAATATACTTACATTCACACTTATATGGATAGTATAAAAATTCTAACAAATATGAAAAAAGTTAATAATTTTCCATAAAGTTTACAGAATAGAGCTTATGTAAAATAACACTAAAAGCTCCCCCAACCACTCTACAATATTTTAGTTATCTATTCGTATCACCCCTACTAAAAACGTATAGCACCACTGTGAAACTCATCCACGCACTCACAAAAGCCTCACTTAACCAATCGTGCGGGTTGTATTCACATCTACAGGAAGCTTCGACTAGTGTATGACAAGATTACCTAACCAATAGCATTGATTGATAAACCTTAAGTACATAAGAAAGATAATGAAATGGATGATTTTTTATTCACCTGCTATACTGGCTAAATATCTCCCTTCTTCTATTTTAGAGTAACGCCAATGAAGTAAGTCTTATTTTCCGTCAAATCTAATTTATTTGTTTTCTGACGTGCAAAATAAACTTCTTTACTGCTCTATATCTCTATAAAAATTTATTTTGTATGTCCTGTATAAAGGAGTCTTCAATGACCCAACAGGTCTGTACTGCAAAAGATCTCAGCGTTCAATTTGCTCATGAACCGCTTTTTCAGCATTTAAACTTTGAATTGCCCGCTGCCCAATGTTCAGCTCTGATCGGACGCAATGGTCAAGGCAAATCAATATTAATGTCGCTACTCACTCAGGCGCACATGCCCAATTATGCGAGTGGCGAAGTGATTTGGCGTATGCCATTTTCCTACTTAAGTCAGCTCGAGCGTTTAAGCAACTGTACACTTGCCGAAGCCCTTAACATTGCTGACTTACATGCAAGTTTTCAACGTATTGAACAATCAACTGCGAGCTTTGAAGACTATGACCGCGTCGAACATGCATGGCATCAACCCACTGAATAGTTGAAATTGCTAAATAGTGCAAACTTACCTACAGATCTATCTAGCTCAGTTTCTCAACTGAGTGAAGGTCAGAAAACAAAACTGGCACTGTGTCGCCTTTTTTTACAAACTGAGCATTATTTACTTCTTGATGAGCCCAGTAATCACTTAGACCATGCAAGTCGTGCATGGTTAAGTCAAAAAATCCTTCAGCATCCTGCGGGCTGTTTAGTCATTAGTCACGACCGCACATTGTTAAATCAAATCTCCAATACCTATGTTTTAAATGATTTTGGTTTGCAACACTTCCATTGCAACTATACCGAGTATTGATCCTAGCCAAAATCCTGCTCGACTTTAAAAAAGAACGTGCGAGTCAAACCTTATCGGGAGTCGAGCAGCAACAACTTCGCCAAAAGGAACAAGCGCAAGATGAGCTCAAAAACAAACAGCAGCAACTAGAACAGATTAAGTCACAAAAGTTTGATTTCCATTTTCAACCTAAACAAACTGGTGAAATTCTTCGTTTAAAAGAAGTGGTTTTAGCAGCACTCTCTATCTCCCCTATTTCTTTTGCCTTACATAGCGGAGAAAAAATCCAACTGCGCGGCCAAAATGGTTCAGGTAAGTCGACCCTACTTCGTGCCATTCAAAATTATAGTCATATTCAATCGGGAGACATTGTCAAGCGAGGAGCATCGTTATATTTAGATCAAAACTTTAGCCTACTGAATCCAGAACTGAATGCGGTACACAATTTACAGTTATTGAATCCGTGTTTGTCCGATGAGGCGTGTCGGAATCAATTGGGGCAACTTCGAATTCGTCGAGATAAAGCTCTGCTTCCCATCTCACTACTCAGTGGCGGTGAACAACTCACAAAGTAGCTTTACTGTGTATCAGTCTCGCAGCACAGCCTGTGGACTTAGTGCTACTGGATGAACCCGAAAATCATCTCGACATCGACTCAAGACAACTGTTGGCACAGGCTATTCGCGATTTTACAGGGGCGGTTATTTTAGTTTCGCATGATAACACCTTTGTCGAGGAGACACAGATTCAAAACTATTTCGATTTAACCCAAACGCATTAGACTAGACAGCGTGATCGGATTTGCGTATAACACCGTTTTTCTATTTGACTGGTGACACCGCTGTGAAACTCATTCTTGCACCAATGGAAGGCTTAACCGACCCAATCATGCGTGATGTGCTCACGTCTGTAGGTAGCTTCGACTGGTGTGTGACCGAGTTTATCCGTGTGACCAATTCGGTGTTACCCGATCATATTTACCACCAGTATTGCCCTGAATTACTCAATGGCGGAAAAACGGCGGCAGGAACACCCGTGCATGTGCAGTTTTTGGGCAATGACCCTGAAATGTTGGCTGCCAATGCCATCCGTGCAGTGAAACTCGGTGCACCCGCCATTGATATGAACTTTGGCTGTCCAGCCAAAACCGTGAACCGTCATCGTGGTGGCTCGGTACTTTTAGATGAACCAGAAGTAGTGCATGAACTGGTCAAAGCAGTACGTGATGCGGTTCCTGCACATATTCCTGTTTCTGCAAAAATGCGCTTAGGCTATATGGACCGACATTTTATGTTGGACAATGCTCATGCCATTGAAGATGCAGGTGCAGCATGGGTTACCGTGCATGCACGTACCAAAGCCGATGGTTATACCCCACCCGCTTTTTGGGATCAGCTCCGTCCGATTCGTGAAGCATTGAAGATCAATGTGATTGCCAATGGTGAAATTTGGAACAATGCAGACGCGAAACAGTGTCGCTTAGAGTCTGGTTGTGAAGATTTGATGATTGGACGTGGTGCCGTGACCACACCCGATTTGACCCAGTGTATTCGTCAAAATATCGACACACCTTTACTCACATGGAATGAGCTACGGACCTTACAAATCCGTTTTTTAAACGGCGGCTATAAAAAAGAAATGAATATGGTCGGACGTTATAAGCAATGGTTGGGCATGATGTCTAAACACTATCCTGAAGCCAAAGCCCTCTGGGAAGAAGTCAAACGTATCAAGCCGCTAGATGACATTATTCTTAAACTAAATGCAAGCGCGACTTAATCCGTTCGCGCAACGATCGCAACAAAAGTGGGTAAGTTCCACGCACCACCTGCAAAGCCTTTACATTGCTGCGATTGTGCCTGATAACTGAGGACAAAAGCCTTTCCATTCCAAGCCCACTCGGAACGAATACCACAGTCTGCGATACCCCGACCTTTTTGCTCTGAGAAAATTTGCGCCTCACTAAAACTTGAGCCTGATGTGGTGACTTGCTGCTGAATCTTTTGCAATGCTTTGTCCATAACCCAATAACCTAGACCTTCATTGTACGCTCCACGCCAACATGGCACTTGAACCACCACTTGCTCTGCATTCAGCGGATAGACTGAAACCCGATCTTCCTCAAAAACCGTGCTTCATATAAATTTGGACAGTCTTGTTGATCTGTTTTTGCTTTTAACTTTTTAAAGAGTTGGTTGGCATTTTTACTGTCCACGGCAAAGTGACTGGCAACCGCAGGTCGGTATCCCGTGATGCCAATTTTGGGGATGGCTTTGGGCTGTAAAACATTTTGCTCAGACTGATTGCCTTTTTGATATACCGCGTTCGGTGTATTTACACGCTTTTGTATATCATCCATTTTGAGCAAAACTGCATTTGCCCCAGCAGTTGAAATTTGCCATTGCTGTGCTTGGGTCGTGAGACGAATATCTTCTGCACCTACCAAGGCCTTTAGCAACTGCGCACTTTGAGCACTGGACAGTTTCGCGGTACTTTTCTTGGCATCAATGGTCAGGCTACCCAGAGATGTTCCTCCTACATTTAAACTGGCTTCAGTATCCTGCGTAAACTCCTCAGCCACTTGAACTTGGGTGAGCACCGCGCTGCCTGCACCTGCAGGACGAGAAATCAGCAATGAAACTGGATGACCAAACTGAGCATCACTTTGATATCCCACCGCACGGCACATGCCCGTATTATCACAGGCAAGTTCCCAGTCTTTATGCATAAAATAGTTACCCGTTTCAGCATGAGTCAACTGGCTCAAGGCACTCATCAGCAACACACCAATAATGGGACTATTTCGTTTTATGATCTTATTATTCAACATATGCACTCACTCCACTTCAGAGGAATCTTAATCTTGCACTCAAAAACTTCGGCTCTGCACGATACCTATATAATTTAAACAATCTTCAACACGTATCCGTTGTACCTTCGACAGCTGATCTAGATCAAACCAAGCATAGGCCGTATGTTCATCACTGAGCTTGATCTCAGCAGATGCAGCCAAATGACATCTAAAAATAAAGGCATGCGAGGTCACTGCCGAATGAAAGTACACACCCGATAAATAATCGATCTGAACCTGACAACCGAGTTCTTCTTGGCACTCACGCAGCAAAGCCTGATGAATAGTTTCTCCCATATCCAAGGCTCCACCGGGTAGTCCCCAAGCCTGATCGGCATAATTGGCTTTCAGTAATAAAACCTGTCCTGCATCATTGGTTAGCACCGCATGAGAACTCAGTCGGTAAAAGTCTTGAAATGCCATAGATACCTTCTTCTTAAGTTGTTCATGTTGTCATTCAAACATAGCCCAGCAAAACGGAGGTGGCTCAATCTGTACCCAAGCCAACGCTTTAGTCGAACTCAGTCTGGAAAATAAATCGGCTTTGACATTTTAGTTTCAAAGTCCACAGGCACCGAAATATGCTGATGGGCAACCAACCACTCACCTGCCGTTTTTTGAAAACATAGCGTGGTTCTGCACCAAGGAATCTCTGGAGTTGCAACACCACTGGCATGATCCAATTTAGAATAACAATGTAAAAAAGCTAAACCGTCACGACTAAAAATATTGATGTTACGCCTAAACACTTTGATTTCCCCCTGAAAAAATGGGGCATATCGTCTCCACAATTCTTGATAGGCTTGCACACCTTGCAGCTCAAACCCAATATCAAACAAGCTGACATCACTCTGACAAAGACGAATGATATTTTGTACATCCATTTTACAAATGGCATCATCCCATTGCTTAAGTTTGAAGATAATTTCATGCCCTGCATGCTCATCTCCAACTAATCGAAAATCCACATCGCACTCCCACACTACAAATCAAACCGCATAAAAAAACGCGTGCGCCATCCATAGCAAACACGCGGTTTTCTTTAATTCTTAAAACAAGCAAAATATGTAATCTGATCTTAAGTCGTCAAATCCTTAATCGTGGTACTTGAACCATTGTTTTTCACCGATTCAATGCCCTTATCTCTGGATTGCTCACTGGCATAAAACTGACTGGTACCAATAATCTGATGATTGGCAGCCTTTAAGTTAAAATAAGGTTTGCCATTTTTGGCTTCTAAGCGTTCATAACGCGTATCATCGGGGCTGTTTTTTTGCACCGACTCAATTCCATTATGTGCTGACGCTTTTGCTTTATACAGTTCACTGGTCAAAATGACCTCGCCATTTCCCGCTTTTAAAACAAAGCGATATTGGCCATCATTTGCCTGACTTACTTCGTACCATCCTGACATAAGCTCACCTATTGTTATTTTAAAGTGATTGTAGATCCACCAAAACTGAATAAAAAAACATCCAATTTCATAAAATATAAATGACTTCTTTTATAAAAAAAAGTGCATTTACTACCAGCCCAGATTTTATTTTTTTAAAATAACAGCGCTATATGAATAACGCATGACAGCCTCAAACCGTTTAAATGACACGTGATATCGGCCCAATAAAGGTTTGGAACTCTTCATAATTTTATGCTTTTAATACCAATTTGCTATAACTGCTTTTTGGCATTTCAATAATTTCTACACAAATTTGTACCATTAAATCCTGAGGAGCGGTAAAGTTTTGCTGCAAGGTTTTAAGCAATTGGCTCGAAATGGCACACTTGGTGGCTTCATCTCGTCCGCTTAATAAGGACACTTTGGCATGCAAATAAGCCTGTGCATCGCCATCTACCCCAATCACAAAATCGGACTGTCGAATAGCACGACTTTTGATGTCATTGCCCGATTGTACAAACTGACCATCCAGCAAAGCTTGGTTTAGAGCCAATAACATCGGCTTAACTTCAAGGGTGTCGATATTGTCTGAATATTCAAGGTGGATATGTGGCATAACGTATTCTTCAACAGTTTTTATCTTTATAGCATGCTGTGCTAGTGTTTCAACGCTTAATGTCTTTTCAAAATGGCTGAAAAAAAAACGGAGCCCAATTGACTCCGTTTTAATCTCGAACTGCAAACTCAGCGGATTAGGCTTTTTTCACATACTCAGATTTCAGTTTCATCGCACCGACACTGTCAATTTTACAGTCAATGTCATGACCATCTGCGGCATCTGGCAGTAAACGAATATTTTTCACTTTGGTTCCGACTTTCACCACCGACGACGAACCTTTAATTTTTAAATCTTTAATCACCGTTACCGTGTCACCGTCAGCAAGTAAATTGCCGTTGGCATCTTTAATTGCCACCACTTCTTCTGTTGCTTCTCCCTCTTTCCATTCGTTTGAACATTCAGGGCAGATCAGCAAGTCACCATCTTCATAGGTATATTCGGACTGGCATTTTGGGCAGTTGGGTAAAGACATAAAAACCTCAAAAATAAAAAAATAAGCAATTCACATTGCTCAAAACGCCAATATAGCATTTTTCAGACGAAAACGATGCGAATCACCTATTTATTTTAAGGCTTTAGCCTTGTCACGGGATGAATAAAATAAAGCCTAGGAAAATATAAATTTTCCCTGTAATAGCATCAGCTCAACACTTACTTTTGTTCCAAACACTGCTTCAAAATCACCACATGGTTATGCTGCTCTTCTTTGGATGCGGTGAGTAAAGTAATCTGCTCACGCACTGCCAGTTGGCGCAACTCATTCAACTCGGTGGGATGTGCTTCCAGTTCTTTCATATAACGGACTTTAAACTCATCCCAGTGTGCCACCATGTCTTGGTGATACCATTTCCGTAGTTCATTAGATGGCGTGAGAATTTTTGGCCATTCATCTATTTTGGCCTCAAGTTTTGAAACCCCTCGTGGCCACAATCGATCAACCAAAATCCGTTTGCCATCCTCTGCCTCGATAGGTGCATAAATCCGCTTCATGCGTATTGGCATGCAAAACTCCTTTTATTCTTTTGTGCAACTTATTCAATTGTTCAACGATGACGAAGCACTATTCATCGGGAATGTCTGGATTCACTAAAAAAGCCAAGAGTTGCAACGACTCCTGCCAGCCCAAATAACAACCATCGACAGGAATCACATCAGGTAAACCAGACTGCGTAATATGGACCTCAGTACCGACAGATACTTCTTTAAACTCAACACGCACTTCAATTTTACCGGCTAGTTCAGGTACATCGAACTCATCGGTATAGCGCAATAAACTGTTTTCAACGATTTCATGATAGGCACCATGAAATGAATGCTGCATGCCTGTACTAAAGTTGGTAAAAAACATGCGATATTGACCACCTTCACGCAGATCGAACTGATCTACATGTGCGGTAAAACTGTGTGGTGCCATCCACTTCACTAATGCATCTGCGGTGGTAAAAGCACGATAGACGCGCTCGATGGGCGCACTAAATACGCGGTGTAATTGGACGCTATTTGACATGATTTTTCTCGTTCTTTTCAAATATTCAGATTTAGTTTAAAACGCTCAAACCCACATACTGTATTTTTTTTGTGCATCTTTTTTTTAAATAGCCAAACGTGGCCTGCTGTCTTTTTCTACCCACCAACAAAAAAAGCATGTTTTTCAACATGCTTTAACTTTGACCATTTCTTAGGCTTGACCTTGCTCATAGTCCTCATCATCTTCGTCGTCATAGACATAGGCCATACAGCCCCAGCCGTCATATTCACCACCAAACTGTTCTGCAATTTTAGTAAACCATTGTTCTAGGTCGACAATATCTGAATACTCAGGTTCCATATACACGTAAATGGTAATAATCCACTCAGATACGTCACTTTCTTCATCGACAAACAACGTGATTTTTTGCTCTTCTTGTAATAAATACAACGCACACTTTTCTGCTTGTGACTGCTCTTGAAAGGCAATCGAATATTCTATTTCATGCGGTTCAGATAGGTCGTCGCCATCCTCAGCCATTTGCCAAAGTACATTTCCGTTATCATCATCTGGATATAATTCATAATCACGTGTCATGCGTATGTCCTTGTTATCTTTTTAGCCAATATATCGTTGGCAAGTGACAAAATAGTGACTTCAACATAGCATATTTTGCTCATTTTTATAGCAGGTACATCTGATTTTTCGAAGGTTGTTTGGACTTTATTTCACGCTGGCTTTGCCGTGTTAGTGTAAAACCCGATCTTCAACTAAAATGTCCGCTTGAAACTGTAAATCACTACTTTTTAGGCTTTCTAATAAGGCTGCAAATTTGAGTTCTTCTAGGCGTAAAGCCAAATAACTGTCTTGTATACGAGTATGACCAAAGGCCGTACCATAGTGATTGATAAGGGTAAAATCATCCTGCAAAGCTTGAATCAAAAGGCCAAGATTGTCTTTGCTCACACGTTGCAAATAAAAATCTGCTTTCGTATTAAATAACTGTGAAACCAAGACCATCATTGATAGTCGTCGATGTTCATCCATAAAAGCACAGATCACAACGTCATTTTGCTCAACCGCACGAATCACTTGTTGCCGGACTTTTTGTAAATGACCGGCCGCATCCGTTTTCCCATAGCCTTCGATGAGTTCATCTAATAACTGCTCCGAAGGTAGTTGATAACTCTGGCTGTAGGTTTCAATTTTATGGTGTAGTGCCTTCGATATTTCAGCCAGATGTTGTCGTTCTTCAGCCATGTGAAAAAAAGCACCCAGTTTTTCTCTGGCGCGCTGCATGGAAACTTCTTTGGCTTTACATTCATATTCCGCTAAGAAGTGATGTACTTTTTCAATGTGCTGCCGACATTGTTTGAGCATTTGTTCAGCATCAAATTTGACCGTTTCAGCAAACAATTCAACTTGGTTGTGCCGTTCAATAACATAGTGTTCGACATCAATAATTTCTTGGTAAGGACTCAAGGTTTCATTGCGTTGTCTAAGTGTTCCAAGCTCAATTCTTAAACTGGTCAGCCGATGTTGTAATTCACTTTGCTGCTGTTCATAAACTTCCAAACTGTTTCGACTGCGCTCTAAATTGCTTTCTAAGGATTCAATCTTCTTTTTTTGGGCAAGGCTGTGTATTTTTTGCCCGCATATAACCGCACACAGCAGGACAAGAATGACAGCGAGTACATAAAGCATGGCCTATCTCCCTACGGGAACGTCATTTTTATTTTAAAGACTCAGCTGTAAGAACACATCAAATTCGAACAGTAAGCCTTGGAACAGACAAACCTATTTTCATTCAGTCGTAACCATGGCCCAAAAGCCAAACTCAAATGTTAATTTCAACAAAGATAAGCACACTGGATAAAAGGATACTTACATAACTTACGCTAACGTTTTTTTAAACGGACCGATATCCCAAATTTTAAGTATTTCTCAGAATATAAATAAAGTGTGACACAGTTAAAATGGCACACTTCCATGAATCGCAACCGCTTTTCCACTTAAAGGCTGCTGAAAGGCGAGAAAACTGGCATGTAAAGCCATACGTTTTAATGGACTTCGTGTCGGCTCAGGGTGATACAACTTATCCCCTGTAATTGGATGCCCAATATATTGCATATGCACACGGAGCTGATGTGAACGCCCCGTAATTGGGGTCAGTAAAACTCGCGTAATATCGGTCTCAATGTCATAGCTAAGAGCTTGATAAAGCGTTTTTGCAGGCTTACCCAGTTCAAAGTGCACAATCTGCCGTGGTCGATTTTCCCAGTCAGTAATCAGGGGTACTTCAACACAGCCTTCGGCATCCAACTGGCCTTGAACTAAAGCAATATAGTGTTTATCCACCGTGCGGGCTTGAAACATTTTGCTGACGGCGACTTCGGCATCGCGGTGCTTGGCAAACATTAAAATTCCCGAGGTCGCCATATCTAAACGATGGGTAATTTTGGCATGTGGATACTGAGCTAAAACCCGTAAATAGGCACTGTCTTGGTGTTCTGGTAAACGTCCCGGCACAGACAACAAGCCCGCAGGCTTTTCAATCACCACCAAATCATCGTCTTCATAAACGATCACCAAGTCTTCTTGGGGCGGTGCATAAATAAAGTTGTCATTTAGAGCCATGGGAATAACAGCATACAAAAGCGAGCGCGAAAAATAGCAAGCTGTGTTTCAGCTGTCAATCATTGACAAAATATCGAAAACAGCCTTAATCCTAGACGTCCATCACTCCATATAAAACCAGCTTTTTAGCAGGGCTGATTAGATTGGAAGCTTAAAATAAAATGATGTAAGTGAAACTACAACAGCAGAATTTTTCGATTTTCGCGGGAAATATTAAAATTTATTTTTTTTTGATTTATATTTTATTCGAGTTCAAATTTTTTAGGGTGTCTGGGAAAACATGTTGTTTACTTCAACTATCATAACTTTGTAAGTGATGATCTTATAGCCTATAAACTTTTGATTTATAGCGTCCTAAGCCGAATCAAGACCTTTTGGGTAAGTACTACTCACGCGTTTTGCGCCACTGGTAGCATGCTACTCTTTTCGATCCCGTCACACCCTTGAGATATAATTTAACAATCCAAGGGCGGGATTGTTTCCCGAAGATAAAGTCTTTTTAGCTATTTTTGGAAAAAAATCTTGGCTTTCAGGTTATCTAAAAAATATTTTCCCAAATGCAGCGTATTTATGATTTTTTTCTCACATAACAGCGCTTTTCTCAGGATTTATTTCTTTACTGCATCACAGATGAGAAAATCAACTTCCTGCGCAGACCTGCATCAGCTGAATGAGATTCCCGCAGGTATCATCAAAGACTGCAACTTTAACTTTTCCTGCCCGCATCGGTTCACTGGTAAAACGTACCCCTAAGTTTTTGAGTCGCTCATATTCCGCATCGAGGTCACCCACTTGAAAAGAAGTATAGGGAATCAGATCTGCTTTAATCGCAGCTTTAAACGGCTGTGCCGCAGGATGTGCATCAGGCTCCAGTAGCAGTTCAACACCCTCTGGACTTTCGGGTGAAACCAAGGTCAGCCAACGATAATCACCCACAGGTACATCATGTTTGACTTTAAAACCGAGTTTTTCTGTATAAAACTGACAGGCTTTTTCTTGGCTATCGACCATGATACTGGTGACATATATTTTCATTGTTGTTCCATATTTTTTATCAGACTTTTAATGGTTATAGCAGAACTCTAAGCGTTCCAATGTTATCAAATCGCATTTTTTTTAAAGCCGTTTTCGCAAACCAAAGCGCCAATTTGTTTTGACACAGTTAGAGCAAATATTGGGATAAATTCGGAGCAATATAGAAGTTTTAAAATGGAAGAAAATATTTAAATGGACGTGTCTTTTATCATGTTGTTTTTATCGTTTAGTTTCTAGGGATCAGGAGATAACTTCAACGATTAAAACTGGGTAAGTTCTAAACTTTTGCCTATAAATGGATAATCTATAGCGTCCTAAGCCGAATCGAGACCTTGTGGGTAAGTACGACGCTGATCTGATAGATAACGAGTCGCAAACTACTCTTTTCGATTCCTGTGCCCTTAAACGCTATATTAAGCAAATTCGTATGGGATGAATTTCCGAAGATCGGCTAATTTCAAGCAATGATGAAAAATATTTCCCTAAATAAAACCAGACTTGATAAAAATATTCATCATGACACTTTAATCATCTATTTCATCGCATAAAAATGAACTTCTATCATTTTTTACACCATCATTTCAGAACGTTTAAGTCCCCATATAACCTTGCAACCAAGTTGCAATAAACCACCACAAACTGATCGCGGACATACCACAGAGTAAATTAGCTAAAACTTTCTGCAGATTACTGAGCTGAGACAGATAGATTTTTCGGTTAATCACATAAGCAACCACGGCTAAAGCTCCACCGATTGCACCACCAATCATCACTAAAAACAAAGGCCAACCTGCCATCAAATGAGCAGCCGTACTCAGCTTAGGTTTCTCTGCAGCACTCAAGAACAGTTCTTTATTTTCCATCGCTTTCCCCTATACATAATCCAAGCAGTCATGTGACTGATGCCTCAGACTCACGTCACTCATAAAAGTGCATTTTGAGATATAAGTTAGCAAAAACTAAGCCAACACTATTCAAGACTCAGATCATCGATGTCCTGAATTTTGCTCAAATACAGCGGAGCAACACTCACTTTGCTCCATATTTCTTTAAATTTAGGGTCGCTATCCGAGTCTTTGTTGAGATTTTCTCTGACCAGCTTCTTAGCCGTGAGAAAATTGACACTGGTTTCACTGTTCACATAAGGGCCAAAATTATCGGAGCTGTCATAGCCAATCAAGCGCATATCACGCCCCTCTAAACGAAACTGATAGGCCCAATATCCATAACGGCCATGGGCATAATGTAGTTTTAACAGGCCTTTTTCGATAGAGGGCACCAACTCAGGTGCAAAGTACACACCGCCATCTTCATTTTCTGAAGAAAACAGTGACAGGTTCTGAACGACTTTTTGGTAGTGCCCTTTGGTATTCAACAGCACAATCACACCACGGCGGTTGCGATCTAGTTTTCCACGGTATTCATCGGTGACCCATTGTTTCGGATCTGTACCTTTGACGATTAAAACCACATCTTTTAAGCCATCTTTGTTTAAATCCCCTTGCACGACCTCATACACCGTATATTTTGCGGAAAGGTAAGCTTGGTATTGGTTGGTGGCTTTGTGTCGCTGAATATCCGCTGCGCTTAAGTTTTCAGCACAGAGATTGGTGGATATACCCAACATTGCAGCGAACATTAGAGAAGTTTGAATGAACTGTTTTTTCATAGTTTTGTTAATTTTTTAAATAAAGTAGGTAAAAGAGCACACTAATAAATGCTTCATTTTTGGCATCTGTGCTGAAGCTTAGCATTTAACAGAAGTCTATTTGTAGAATGTTCTACAATTAAAAACAGATGACTGTATCCATGTCATATTTTGATTGCTGCCGTTGAAAACTTTCGGCTAAAGTGGCGAAAGACCATTCAAATACGCTTCATCATGAAAACCAAAACTGCCCTGCTGATGCTGTGCCTTGCGCTTTCCCTCAGTGCATGCAAAGTGTTAAAAACACATATCGTTAAAGTCACCAGCTCAACTGAAACACAGTCAAATGAAGTGTTATTAAAAACCACCAAAGGCTATGTGTACTTATCGACACAGAACATGACGGAAAAACAAAAGCACATCCTAAAAAATCTGCGCCCTTTTCAGTGTTTGGAAATTAAAACACCTGAACAGTTTGCTATGCAAAACCGAGCAGTACGATTTTCTGACTTTAAAATTCGCGCTTTAGTTGAAGCTGACCGAGAGTGTCGAAAAATTAAGGTCACGACCCGAATTGAAATTCATTAATGTTGTAATGCTTAAAAAATAGAACCTCCATATCCAACAATGAAAAGCTCTGCATAAATTGCAGAGCTTTTTTGCTTTTGGCTATTTGAAACAACACTTGTCACAACCTTCGACTTTTTCTCTGGGCCAGTTCATTCTTGCCCGTTTATAAGCCAGTTCGTAATTGGCAAAATATCCAATTAGAATTTGATCCTCCGAGCTGGGTAAATCTGCACAACCTAAGGATGCATTATGAATATGATGGATGCCTTTTTCACTAGGCTGTTCATTTACAATAAATTTTATCATTTACAGTTTCCCGAATAATTCTTATAAAGTTCAACCACAAAAAAACCATACAAAAAGTATGTATTTATAAAATTAAACGGATGCCGTATGAAAATCAATCATTATTTTAAAGGTGAAACTGAACTCTAAGTCATATCCAGCTAAAAGGATTAATATCCACATAACCGAAAATTAGCCGCTCTATTTTTAAAACTTAGAGACCCAGCAATGCCATAAGAAAACTACTGAAACTATAAGGGTGTGCTGATACCTTCTTGTTTTTTACGTTTAAACCAACGCACGGCCCAGATCGCCAAAATAATGCCTACAATCACCACCAAGACTGGAACCAGTAGTGAAAGCACGGACAGTAAAACGGCTCCGACCCACTCCACTGTAGACACCAGTGGGTTGGCAACCCCGCCTGTCGTCGCGGTTGAAACCCCACGGACAGCAACGGTACTCATTTGCACAGCACCTGCTGTACCGCCACCGATAATGATTGCCGCTGCCCAACTGGCAAACTGCGACATTTCCCCACTACTGACTGCCATAGTGGTGAGTGTGCCTGCGACCATCGCGGCTGGCGTTGCAATGGTGTCTAAAGCGTTGTCGACCCATGGTATGTAATAAGCTGCGATTTCACAGACAGTTGCAATCGCTAAGGCGATACATACCGATGGCATACTTAACCATTCAAAACCTTGCATGGGTTCGAACCATCCCATAATAGATGCAAGGCTCATGACCAAGAGTGGGACAAAGACACGAAAGCCACAGGCAGCACTTAAGCCAATGCCGATACAAAGTCCTAATATGGTTTCCATGTACTTTTCCTATATCGCCTAAGTCGGGATGTTTTTATCTTTTTTATAACTTAGCAAAAAGCCCTATCGGGTGATAGGGCTTTTCTTTTAAACAGTGGGTAACTGTTAAATCTTTGGCTTAGGCATTCTTATTGTTAAATTGATTGCCTTGGCATTTGGTACACGGGGGTAAACGATCTGTACCAATTTCTAAGTAGACGCGGTGTCCGCATTGAACACAAAAATAGAAGCCTGTTCCAGGTTTTTCGCCAGCAGTAACCATTTTTGTTCTCCATATGTTTAGAAAATGGTCTTACTAGTATATGCATTTTATGATGAATGTCTATTGATCATTTCGACAAATGATGATGGCATTTGGGCAAGAAATAATTTCCATAGAAAATCTAAACGTCTTACAAGGTGTTAGTCACCCAATTTTCGATCTGCAATCCATCGACACGCAAAAATTCTTTTTCATTATTGGTCACCATCACCCAATTATTCGCACGTGCATGCGCGGCAAGCCACAAATCATTCGCACCAATAATCTGCCCCTTGGATGAAAGATCGTGACGTATTTGCGCATAGTGATCAGCGACATATTCATCTAACTCAACCACTTGAATCATTGAGGTTAATTCATCTATCACTTTGAGGGATTTTTCTTTTTGCTGACTTTTCTCTGCACCAAAACGCAACTCCCCCAAAGTAATGACTGAAATTAAAATATTTCGATGTGGGAGATGTTTTTCAAAATGCTGACGGACAATTTCAGGTTGATGTTTGATGATGTAGATACAAATATTCGTATCCAATAAATATTGCGTCTGCATTAGAACTCTTCTCGTTCCTGTGGTGGTTCATCCACTCTTTCTTCTGCATAAAAGTCATTCGGCATTTGAGCTAATACTTTAAATAACCGATCTACGGTGACTGGTTTTTCACGCAGAATCACTTCATCGCCACGACGGAAAATTTCGACTTCTGTACCTTCAAAGCGAAATTCTTTGGGTAAGCGAACAGCTTGGCTTCGACCAGTCATAAAAACTTTTGCGGTAGTCATAAGGCTACTCCAACAGTTTTGATATATACCTTATGATAGATATTTTTTGAGTGTTTTTCAATCAACCCTTGAACTAAAAAAGCCTTATCACTTGTTGGGATTTTTTTTAAACAGAGGCGAAATATTTTAATCATATGGCTTAGGCATTCTTTCTGTACTTAATGTGTTTTAGAGATGCTAGAACCAGTATAACCTCACCGTGATGATTATCTATTGATCATTTCGATAGGAGTATACTGGAATTTTGGCAAATATCCTAAAAATTATATTCCATAATTGAGAACTTTAACTATTACATTGTGCCTTTTAAGTCTATTACTTTGCGCCCTTGTTCCCTCTTGGGACAATGATTTATATATAGATAAATCATCTATGATATTTGGAAATTTTGTTCTTAGCACCTTTTCGTCAGAATAATTATCTATAAAGGTTCTATAGTTTTCAATTTGTGAATCTTTTATAGTATCGTCTAGTGTTATTGCGTATAAAGCTGTAAATAAACTATATAAGTGAACAGACTTTTTAAGGAACTTTTTCCGAACTTCTACACCATCAATTATTTGGCTTATATCAGATAATAAACTATCGAATCTACTTATATCATCTTGCTGATCTGGATAATCATCATTATATAAGTCATATATTTTATTAAGATTTTTTTCTGTTACATCCTCTTGTATGCCTTGCTTCATGAAAACTAATAAAGTACTTACAAATGATATATCTCTCATTCTTCGTCTATCAGAAATACCAAATATTTGATTTGATTCCCAATAATCTCTTTCAGAAAGAATCGAAACAACCTTCATAAATTCACCTTCAAACTCAGCATTTCTTAACTCCTGAGGGTTCAAAGTCAAATTATTACTATTCAATCTTAAGAACATTTTTACTATGCTTTCTCGATCCACACTATTTCTTACAAGTCGAATTGAGAAAATATATGCCCAAACTGCTTTTTTATCATCAACATGTAAATCTTTAAAATATTTATTTTTTATTCTATCAAAACAACCACTCTCTTTTTTCAGCGAAATATCGGATAGTTTATACTGATTCGATATAAACTGAAAAATTGCACCTGTTCTTTGTTGTCCATCAACAATAGAATATCTAGTATCTCCAGTATTCTCATCAGTTCCAATATTCCAAATATAAATTTCAGGAATAGGAAATCCCATAATAATAGATTCGATTAACTGCACTTGATTTTTTCTATTCCACACATAGTTTCTTTGGAAAGAATCATCTACCAACAATAGACCTTTATGATTAAGATCGTATAACCATTTTACACTTTGCGGTTGAATATCAATTAAATCAATTAATTTCACTTTTAACTATTCCTTCTTTTAACTTATTAATACCACGCATGTGATAGTCTTGCACTGACTCCCAATCCGCATAAATTCTGTAATTAAGCTCATGATTTATATAAAATCTTAATTGCAATTCAGCTTTAAATGTCCGAACTAATTGTTGCCAGTCAATTAAATCTTGATTTCCATAAGTATTATCTGAGTCTTTTATCCCAATAAAACCGTTAAATATATTCCCTGTCTTGGTATTAAAATTTTGCAAATAACTTTCTTGTGAGATTTTCCTATAAGCCGACCAAATTTTCTTATAATAATATTTTGACACTATAATTAAATCTAAATCCGAATCCACACCAAACTCTTTAAAGTTTTTTTTAGGTGAAAAACTAAATTTTGTCTTAGCACTGCCCACTATCGAAATATTATTAAAAGGAATACTTAATTTATTTGATATAAATTTTTTAAAATCATCATATCTTTCGCTATGATTTTCTACATCTTTTTGAAAATACCATACATTTTGTCCTAATAAATAGACCTATTGCGTTAGTCAAAATTTAAACAGCCTAAAGCTACATTTAATAAGGTTTTAGCCAATTCAAAAATTAGGCAAAACGATACTTTCGCAAGAGGTCTAATATTTATAATAAATTTCTCTATCGCTATGCTCTTTAATAAAATCTATTATTTCAGTTTTCATCATCTTAGAATTTCTTAAATATAGTCAAACTACTTTATTATTCATACAAGATTCGAAAAAAACTCGAAATAACTCATCGACTGAGTCGATCAACCATTCTTTACGCTTACGTTTAACCCATGCCCACCTTGCACGATATATCGCTCATCTATAGGATTTAAATCAGGGCTGTATGCAGGAAGCCAAAGAATTTTATGCCCTTGTTGTTCCAATAACTCCTGAATATCTGCTCTTTTATGAAATGCTGCATTATCCATAACCACTACACTATTTTCTGGTAATGCCGGTATGAGGAATTGCTCAATCCAAAAATGAAAAACATCTGAATTGATTTTGCAGTCAAATAAACCGACTGAAAATAACTTACCCTCATGGATTGCTCCAATGGCATTGGTCTGATTCTTTAATTGCCAATTATATTGCCATAAACAGGGTACTCCTTTTCGTGAGTAGCCATGAGGTCTATAATCATGTGACTTAAAACCACTTTCATCCAGATAAATAATCGGATGGTTTTTTTCTAATTCATTCACTTGCAGAATAAATTTATCCCTAAGCTTTGTATCTGCTTTAGGATGGCTTAACGTCTTTTTTTAACTGTAATATTTAAGCGCTTTAATGCAGCACCAATAGATGAAACACCACAATTAAAACGTGCAGCACGTTCATATTGATAAGCATCAGGATACTTTTCAACATCTTCACGTAAAGCATCATCGTTAATTTTAGAAGGTTTACGTACACGAGTTTTTTTAATCTCTATACGTTTCTTCCATTCAACAATGGTATTTTTATTAATTTCAAATTGTGCAGCTACCGCTCGAATAGAATAACCTTCCTCAAGCTTAGCTAAAATTTTACGTCTAAAATGTTCTGAATAACTCATTGCACCATTGTATTGGTTTTATAATGATTTGACTATATCATCATTAAAAAAAGCCCAATGCAATGTAGGGCTTTTTTTTAAAAAAATCAAAGATTTTTAATTAAAAATCAAACATTTCCTTCCAAGAAATCCTGTGCAAAGCGTTGCAATACACCACCCGCTTCATAAACAGACACTTCTTCTTCAGTATCTAGGCGACAAGTGACAGGTACTTCAACAATTTCACTCTTACCATCTTCCGTCGCACGCTCAATCACTAAAGTTAAAGTCGAACGTGGCGCGATATTACCAATCACGCTATAAAGTTCAGTACCATCTAAACCTAAAGTTTTACGGTCAGTTCCTGCTTTAAACTCAAGCGGTAACACGCCCATACCGACTAAGTTAGTACGGTGAATACGCTCAAAACCTTCCGCCACAATCGCTTCAACACCAGCAAGACGAACACCCTTAGCAGCCCAGTCACGGCTAGAACCCTGACCATAGTCCTTACCAGCAATGATGATAAGAGGTTGCTTACGATTCATATAGGTTTCAATCGCTTCCCACATACGCATCACTTCACCTTCAGGCTCAACACGTGCTTTCGAACCTTGCTTGATCGTACCGTCCGCACGAACCACCATTTCATTAAACAATTTCGGATTGGCAAAAGTCGCACGTTGTGCCGTCAAATGGTCGCCACGGTGCGTTGCATACGAGTTAAAGTCTTCTTCAGGTACGCCCATTTTATGTAGGTACTCACCTGCTGCCGAATCCATCATAATTGCATTCGATGGTGATAAATGATCTGTAGTGATGTTATCAGGCAAGATTGCTAGCGGACGCATATTTGCCAGTGTACGAGGTGCAGCCAAAGCCCCTTCCCAATACGGCGGACGACGGATATAGGTACTTTGTGGACGCCAGTCATATAAAGGACTTGCCGCTTTTTCAGTAACACCCAAGTCAAACATTGGAATATACACTTTACGGAATTGCTCAGGTTTTACCACTTCTTTGACCAATGCATCAATTTCTTCATCAGAAGGCCAAATGTCTTTCAGGTAAATTGGATGACCGTCTTTGTCGTTTCCTAATGCATCTTTTTCAATATCAAAGCGGATCGTTCCTGCAATCGCATAAGCTACAACCAGCGGAGGTGACGCCAAGAATGCTTGTTTTGCATATGGATGGATACGACCATCGAAGTTACGGTTACCCGAAAGTACCGCTGTTGCATACAAGTCACGATCAATGATTTCTTGTTGTAGTTTAGGGTCTAAAGCACCAGACATACCGTTACAAGTGGTACATGCATACGCCACGATACCAAAACCGAGTTTTTCTAAGTCATCCAATACGCCTGCTTCTTCAAGATATAAAGCCGCTGCTTTAGAACCCGGTGCAAAAGAAGATTTCACCCAAGGTTTACGAGTTAATCCCAATTCATTGGCTTTACGTGCCAATAGACCTGCTGCAACCGTATTACGTGGGTTTGATGTATTGGTACAAGAAGTAATGGCAGCAATAATCACAGCACCATCAGGCATTAAGCCATCGGTACGGTTTTCAACCACACCAGCAATGCCTTTTTCTTTTAAATCAGCCGTAGAAACACGTGCATGTGGGTTTGATGGGCCTGCAATATTACGTGTTACTGTTGAAAGATCGAAACGAAGGACACGTGGGTATTCAGCTTGTTTCATATCCGATGCCCAAAGACCGATTTCTTTGGCATAGTTTTCAACAAGTGCAACTTGCTCAGCTTCACGACCTGTTAAGGTTAAGTAATCAATCGTGTTTTGGTCAATATAGAACATGGCCGCAGTTGCGCCATATTCAGGGGTCATATTGGAAATCGTGGCACGATCACCTACAGACATACTATCCGCACCTTCACCAAAGAACTCAAGGTACGCACCGACCACACGTTCTTTACGCAAAAATTCTGTGAGTGCCAATACGATATCGGTTGCAGTAATCCCTGCTTGACGTTGTCCGACAAGTTCTACACCAATAATGTCAGGTAGACGCATCCATGATGCACGACCAAGCATCACATTTTCAGCTTCTAAACCACCGACACCAATCGAAATCACACCAAGTGCATCGGTATGCGGTGTGTGTGAATCTGTACCGACACACGTATCTGGGAATGCCACGCCTTCACGATTTTGCACTACTGGAGACATTTTCTCCAAGTTGATTTGGTGCATGATGCCATTCCCCGCAGGAATCACATCGACATTTTCAAAAGCGGTCTTGGTCCATTCGATGAAGTGGAAACGGTCTTCGTTACGGCGGTCTTCAATGGCACGGTTTTTTTCAAACGCCTCTGGATCAAAACCACCGTATTCCACAGCAAGAGAGTGATCGACAATCAACTGAGTCGGCACCACAGGATTCACTTTCGATGGGTCACCCCCTTGGTCTGCAATCGCATCACGTAAACCAGCAAGGTCAACCAATGCCGTTTGTCCAAGGATGTCATGGCAGACGACACGCGCAGGATACCAAGGGAAATCGTGATCTTGTTTTGAGAAAATCAGTTCTTTTAGTGACTGCTCCAAAATGGCAGGATCACAACGACGCACTAACTGTTCGGCCAATACTTTTGAGGTGTATGGAAGTTTTGCATAAGCGCCTGGCTGAATCTGTTCAACGGCTTCTCGCACATCAAAGTATTCTAGCTGGGTGCCTTGCAGTGGTTTGCGGTGATTATTGTTCATAGCGTTCCTGCCTTTGGTGTTTCATTTTTCTTCACTGTCTTTACTAGACCATTCATCTTTGTCTGCTAGGCATACTACACTGTCGAAAACCCATTTCCCAAATCGTTTATATTTCATAAACTTAGATATAAAAATAGGGGTTTTTGAAATATTTAGTTACATTAACTTTTAAATATTTACTCTAAATATGATTTTTTCTGAAAAATAGCGGAAAATAGCCCTAATTCTTTAGTATTAGATTTTAAGGTAGGCGAGCAATTCATGAGCGATCTAGCTTTCTCCTCTTTCACTTTAATTGGTGTAGATGCACTCAAATTTTTACAAGGCCAAGTGACGGTCAACGTTGAAGCTTTAGCTGAAAATACAACGCAATACACCGCCATTTGTGACTTAAAAGGTCGTATTCACTTTGGTTTGTGGCTGACCAAACGCAACCCTGAACATTTTGAAATTGTCACCACTCAAGACCAGTCTGAAGAGTTTGCCAAGCACATTAAAAAGTTTGGTGCATTCTCGAAAATGAAACTTGAACCCGTGGGTTCAGTTTTTCCAAGCATTCAAGATGACCGTACTACCTTCTCTGCTGAAGCAACTGATATTGCAGCGTGGCAAGTCGATGCCATCAAGCATGGCGAGGCGTTTATCGACCAAGCCATTGAGCATGTGTTTCAACCTCAAGAGCTGCGTTTACACCAACGTGAAGGCGTGCACTATGACAAAGGTTGTTACTTGGGTCAGGAAGTGATTGCACGTTTATGGTTTAAAGCCAAACCCAAAGCATGGTTGCATTTAATTCAGGGTACAGGCAGTGCACCTGCGCAAGCTGAACAGTTGAATAAAGGTATTCAAGTGGTGAATAGCGCTGCGCTTGATGACGGTTATATCGCGTTGGTGGTGGCACGTCCTGAGTCTTTGACCGAACTGGATGTGACAGTTTTAGACTTACCAGAACGCTTAAATGGTGATGTGGCAAGACCGCAGTAAGTTTATATTTTTTAAAATGTTGTGATAAATTAGCTCCTAGATTTAGGGGCTTTTTAATGACTGAAAAATTATACTATTGGGCTGAAAATTTAGAAAACTATAGTTCAGACAATGAACAGGACTATGATCAAGTTATAGAAATAAAACGGCTAAACTTTTTTATTGGTAAAAATAATGCGGGAAAAAGTCGTTTTTTGAGAAATTTCTCTGTACACGACAAAAATAGATAACTCATTGAAATAATGTCACAATAATTGTTTTCTAACGACGAATACTATGATACATCTCAATGAGTTATATCTTATCTTAAACAAATCTCTAAAATGGAACAAGTCACATTTAAAGTGCTTTGCGCTCATCATGCTTGTGATTATTTTAAAGCAAACATGTAATCTTTCTTCTGCATCTAAAGCCTTGCCCATCAAGTGCTTACCACAATCATTTTATCGACGTATGCAGCGCTTCTTTGCAGGTCAGTATTTTGATTATCGTCAAATTTCTCAGTTGATTTTCAATATGTTTTCATTCGACCAAGTGCAACTGACTTTAGATAGAACCAATTGGAAATGGGGAAAACGAAATATTAATATCCTGATGCTCGCAATCGTTTATCGTGGAATAGCGATACCTATCCTTTGGACATTGCTTAATAAACGTGGAAATTCAGATACGAAAGAGCGCATTGCTTTGATTCAACGCTTTATAGCCATTTTTGGTAAAGACCGTATTGTGAATGTGTTCGCAGACAGAGAGTTTATCGGTGAGCAGTGGTTTACATGGTTAATTGAACAAGACATCAACTTCTGCATTCGTGTTAAAAAAACTTCATTGTCACCAATCATTTAGGAAAGAATCATAAAATTAGTGATTTATTTCGCCATCTTAAAGTTGGTCAAATTGAATGTCGTAAACGACGGATTTTGGTTGGTCGGGTGAAACTATATATAAGTGCACTACAGTTAGAAAATGGAGAGCTTTTACTCGTCGTTTCTCCTCAGTTTAATGCCAATGCTATTCAGGATTATGCATTACGCTGGGAAATTGAAACCTTATTCAGTTGTCTCAAAGGACGCGGGTTTAATCTTGAAAATACGCGCTTGACAGACCCTAGACGAGTGAAAAAATTGATTGCGGTGTTAGCTATAAGCTTCTGTTGGTGTTACTTAACGGGTGAATGGCAACATGATCAAAAAAAAGCGATAAAAATAAAGAAGCATGGACGACTCTCAATGAGTTTATTTCGCTATGGTTTAGACTATGTTCAAATGGCGATTCAGCGTTTAATTGGTTTTGGGAAAAAAGAAGAGTTTAAGGAAATTTTGGCAATTTTAAGAAGGCAGAATCCTGATAGGATAAGGGTTCTGTGAAATTTGTCGTGTACAGAGGAGAAATTTATTTAAATCACTTAATTCGCAAACTTTTTATCAATCTGAACTGTTCTTAAAATTATGTAAAATAGATAAAAAATTAAATGATGATATTTACAACCAAACTAGAAAAAACCCAAATTATGAGTATTTTTCAAATACTTTCAATGACTTAAAAAATAACCTCACTATCAGTAGAAGAAATCAGGCTGTTCAGCAATTCAGTCATATTCTACAATATCTTTCCAATTTAGGTGTCTTAAACTTACTTGTTAGCAACAATAATGCGCCTCAAGCGAAAGAACTTTTTACAAATCAGATTACAAACACCTCTACTGTAAACTTTGATCTAGAAAAATTTTATATTCCAATTCTAAGAGGTATGCGCCCTGTCACTGAAATAGAAAATAAACAACCGTATATAGAAAGAGCTCAAAAAGACTACTTTTCTAATAGCCAAAAATTTAATTCAAAAAACATCATTACAGGTGAATGTTTATATCATGAACTAAAAACGCACTTACTTGGTGAACCAGAGCAACGTGAAATCATTAAAAATTATGAAGAAAAACTCAGCCAATATTTTTTTGATAATGAAACTGTATCCTTAATTCCAAAACATGACCAAGATGTTGTAAATATTAAAATTGGAAGCGACAAACAATTCCCTATTTCAGAACTCGGCGATGGCTTACAACAAGTCATTATTTTAACTTATGAAGCTTTTATCAAAAAAGATGAAACCCATGCTTTCTTTATAGAAGAGCCTGAACTGCATATGCATGCGGGCATGGTTCGTCAGCTCATGAATTTCTATCTAAACGAAACCAATCATTATTATTTTTTTACCACACATTCCAACCATCTTTTAGATATGGCAGATGAATCAGATCAAGTCATCATCCAAAAATTCGTAAAACAACCAAAAGAGAATCCTAAAGATGGCTTTGATTTTAAAATTTATCGTTGTGACCGAGACCGTGATCTACTGGCCTCTCTTGGTGTAAAACCATCTTCGGTTTATTTAGCTAACTGCACCATTTGGGTCGAAGGTATTACAGATCGTTTATATATCACTAAATATATGGAAAAATATTTAGTTGAATTAAAAAATTCAGATGAAGAGCTTTATAAAAAATACCGCCGTTTTATGCCTAATTATCACTATACATTTGTTGAATATGCAGGAAGTAACCTAGTTCATTGGGACTTTAGTGATGAATTTACTGATCACTTAAATGATCAAGGTATGAATGCTTTACTCACTACAAGCAGTGTACTTCTCATTGCAGATGGTGACATTCAAAGGAAAGGCAATCGTGTCGAGCAATTAACTGAATCATTAGGTAAGCAATTTTATCTTCTGCCTTGTAAAGAAACTGAAAATACTCTGCCTGCTAATATTATTCATTACGCATGTAATATTAAATTTTCAGGCTTAGAAATTGCATTAAGTAGCAATCTTGAGTTAAGTAAAATTCTAAAAAATTATTTATCAATGGATGGTATGCAAACTAATACCAAAGATGGCTTTGACATAACACAGTTATTAAGTGATCAAAATTACTTCCATGCGAAAGACGGAATCGGAAAAATTATAGATTCTAAAATTAAAATTGGAAATCCAAGAACATCAGATGACAAGCCTAAAAAATGTTTTGCAGATGCTTCAGGAACAATTAAAGATAAGCTAAAATTCTGTCGTCTAATTTTAACACTAATGGATCATGTCGAATGGACACTTACAGATTCAGCTAAAGAGCTTTGTAAGACCATTTTTGAACATATTGATGAAAGTAATAACGCAAAACTATAGCCACTCACTTAGCCAAAGTTTAAAACACTTTGGCTTTTTTTATAACTATTCTTTCCTCTTCACATAATAAACCACACCACTCTTATCATCAGAAAAATAAAACGAATTTGAATCTATACGGTAAATATCCGCAGGTCGACCATACACATTTTTATCCACTAAAAAACCATCCATAAAGTTCTGTAATTTTTGCCCTTTTCGCATAATCACAATTTTATAACCATGACCAATCGTGGCATCCGTAGAACCATGTAAAGCCACTAAAAAAGAATTTTTAATCGTGTCGTCCGTATTTGGATCATCAAAATAGTCAAATCCTAGTGCAGATGAATGCGCAGGAAAATAAGCGTAAGGAGATGGTACATTTTTACATCCAGTTGGACGTTTAAATTTTGGGTCTGCAAAAATTTTACCATTCGACGAATAGCAAGAAGCCCAACCATAATCTGCATCAGGCTTAAGTGCATAAAAAGTTTCATCAGGTTTATGTTTACCCAAATGGTCTGCACCTTGATTGGTGGCAAATAAAAATTTACCCACCCATTTCAAACCGACGGCATTGCGTAAGCCTTTGGCGAAAATCTTTTGTTCCGAACCATCGGGATTCATTTCTAAAACTGTTGCTCGAACTTTTTCTTTCTCGGCACAAGCATTACAACTTGAGCCGACTGAAACATAAATTTTACCGTTCCCACCTACTGCAATGGTTCGTGTTAAATGCCAGCCACCATATTTATAACTTAAACCATAATCAGGAAAAGTCGCTAAAACTTCAGCTTTAGCCGTGGGTTTTATTTCACCTTGGGTGAATTTTCGTCGGGTGAGCTGATGAGTTTCAGCCAAATATAACCAGTCTTGCCCTGAAGAATCGGTATAAAATTGAACTGAATTTGGATTTTTCAGACCTGTCATATAAGGAATAATTTTGCCGAATTTACCAGTTTCAGCATTCCATTCATCCAAAATATAAACGATGCCTTTTTATTGTCGGTCAAATCCTGCATATCTGTGACAAACATTCTACCGTCAGGTGCTTTGCTAAAAAAACGAACACGTTTTAAACCCTCAGCCGCAGGAATGATGTCGTAATTTGCTGGCAGATTGAGAGAAAAACGCTTCCCATTTTTCAAGCTGATTTGATGAGGCACAAGATTTGGCTGCCCTGCTAAAACTGCCATTGAACCAACTAAACATATGAATAAGATTGAGAATATTTTTATCATTTTAGAGACGTCTCGATTCATCTTATGAAAAGTAACCTTCTTTTTTATATGATATAACTTGAATGATGAGCACATAGTCAAACGCTTTTGCTAGAAAATCGTATAGGCTCTTCATATACAAAATATTATTTTATATTATCTTTTAGCCTAACCACTGCAAGTGTCTTTACAGTGGGTTAAGCCATTCACACTCGTTCTGTGGCTATAAACAGAACATAAAAAAGTATTGCTTTAGAAGTCTACAGCAACCATCAGTACTTGGATAAAAGGCTCATCCAAGGACGTAAACCCTTTTAGAGCCTTATTTAATAGTTCACTCATCTTCAATGAAGATTAAACATCAAAAATCATGAAACAGCTTATTCATGTCTTTGCAGAGATAGTCTTTAAATGAAAAGTCTCGTGCATGTTTAGCATCAAATTTTGCAGTCACACCGTCTTTTTCAAAGATATATACACGGTCATCTTTGCTCACTAAAAACTCACCACCCAATTTCATCAATAAGGCATCAATTTTTTCACCATCTGGAATCGACTCATCGGCCAAAACTTTTAAATAATTTCGCTTAATTGACTTAATAAACATGCTGAACTCACTACTCATTTTCAGCGCTATTTAAACAGAATCTAAGCCAGAATCCTAATAAAACCCGAAGCCATCAGCTGCAAATACCAATAACACGTTTCAGACTTTTCCACTGCACAGCACGCGGTTTGTATTGGAAAAATATATACCGATCAACACAATCAACGGAAATTTGTAAGACCAAGACACAATTCAGATATTTACATTCACACAATTCAACTTATGATGTGAAATGACTAAAAACAAATACACACATAGATGGACTTATGTGTAAGAAAAAGGTTTATAAAACATGAAGAAAATCGTACTTGCAAGCTTAATTGCACTCACTAGCCAGCTTACACTTGCAGCCACCACCCAAGATACCATCAACCCCGAATTTGCCAAGATTGAGGAAATGGTCAAAGCCAACAATATGACGGGGGCGTATCAAGCTTTAGAAAAACTGGCGAAGTCTGGCAACCCACAGGCCATGTACAACTTGGCTTATTTGACTCAGACTGGCCAAGGCGCAGCGAAGAATGAGAAGAAAGCCATTCAGCTCTATCAAGATGCTGCAAACAAAGGCTACCCTGTTGCGCATTATGTGCTTGCGAAAAACTATGTCACGGGTACTTTAGGCTTGCCTCAAGACATTAACAAAGCCAAACAACACTTTGAAGCCGCATCTAAACTAGGCTTTGATGATGCAACCGTTGAATATGCCGTACTGTTATTTTCTGAAAATAAGCCAGAGTCTGAAAAGTTAGCCCTTAAGAAACTTGAGCCTTTGGTGAAAAAAGGTAACTATCAAGCCATTCATGCACAAGCCCTGTACGACATCAGCACAGGCTTTAAAAATAAACAAGAAGCACCCATTCAAAAAGGCCTCAACAGCATTCAAGACTTAGCCAAAAAAGGTTACATTCCTGCCCTGATGGCCGTAGGCAATATGTTTGCTAATGGCAATATCATTCCGCAGAACTTACCTGAAGCGAAGAAAATTTTTACCGCTTTAGCTAAAGAAAATGTGCCACAAGCGAAAGAATCATTAGCGCAGGTTGAAACCATGATGGCGAATCAAGCTAAGTCCCCTGCAACAGCAGCAGTCAAAAAATAAATCGCTTCTTCAAAAAAATACTCTCCTCGGAGAGTATTTTTTTACCACCAAAGACCAATCAAGACACTGACCACCACAAAACTCAATAGCGTGCTGATCATCAGTGGAGTGAGTGCTTTTTCATTTAAGCCATACACTTGCCCAAAAATTCCAAATAGAGACGGCATCGGTAAAGCCGCAATCAAGGTCCCTGCATAAATCATCTTTGGGTCTAATTCAGTCAAATAGGTCAGCCCTAAATAAACCAATAGCGGCATACAAATGTTTTTAGATACCACCAGATAAACCGTTTGTAAGTTAAACGATTGAATGGTTAGCCCGACCATTCCCCCACCAATAATAAAGAGCGCTAAAGGTGCAGCGGTCTGGCCTAACATCGCAAACACTTGGTCGATTAAATGTGGAATTTGAATTTCGAAAATCGCACAACTCATACCAATCATCACCGACAAAAACAGTGGATTTTTAAGTAAAGTGAGAAATGTGGTTTTTAAAATGGAGGCTAAATTGGCTTGTCTTTGTCGCCCTATTTCCGCCAGAGTGAGCATCAGCGGTACAAGAAATACACTTTCAATGATCACCACCAATGAAATATAAATCATCGCTTCACTTCCCATCAGCAGCGTCAAAATTGCTGCTCCCAATAACCCCGTATTGGACATGGATGCACCCAGTGAAAACACTGCAGCGTGGGTAAAGTGATTCTTAAACAACTTTTGACCTAAAATAAAAGCCGTAAGAAATAAGCCAAAGGTCACAGCGGCATAAACATAAAAATATGACGGATACCAAATTTCATGCAAATCTTTTGAAGCTAAGGCATGCAACAATAAAGCAGGTAACGCAATTTTGATGACAAAAGCACTGATTGCAGTCATTTGCTCTTTAGCGAGTAATTGGATTTTGACAGAGGCAAAACCAAGGAAGAGCAGGAAAAATACTGGAAAAATTACCGAAAAAATCATTCAAGCTGTTCCTTTTCCAGATGATGTAAGTAAAGACCTATCCTAGGATACACCTTTACTCAGTTGAAATATTTTAAAAGACCAATTGGCGAATATGTGATTAAAACGCAGAAAACAAATCTTTGATCCCATGTGGCTGACACCGTAAATACTGCGGTGCGATAGAGACTTTCCCACCCAGTTCTGCAGCGGCATGCCACGGCCATCGTGGGTCATACAACATGGCGCGCGCCAGACCAATTGCATCGGCTTCTTGCGCTTCTAAAATATGTTCAGCCTGCTTAGCTTCTGTAATCAAGCCCACCGCAATGACTGGAATTTTCACCGCTTGTTTCACTGCATGGGCAAAAGGCACTTGATACTTGGCCTTAATCTGAATGTCTTGTTCCACATGCAAGCCACCACTTGAAACATGAATATAAGCCGCACCGAGTTGCTCCAACGCTTTCGATAGCCCTACTGTTGAATCAATATCCCAACTTTCTGTTGCGGTCGACTCCATCCAGTCGGTCGCAGATAAACGTATACCTACGGGATATTTTTCAGGAACAGCTTGTTTAATGGCTTGAAATACTTCTAAGGTAAATCGAATACGATTTTCAAAACTTCCACCATATTCATCGGTACGTCGGTTCGAAAGGGGTGACATGAACTGATGCAACAAATAACCATGGGCTGCATGTAGCTCAATCAGCTCAAAACCTGCATCTACTGCACGTACAGCGGCGCTAGCAAAGTCATCAATGATGTCTTGCATCTCCGGCACACTCAAAGCATGTGGTGCGTGCTCTTCAGGCTTAAAGGGGACATCACTGGCAGACACCGTTTGCCAACCATGCGGTTCATTCGGTTTGATCTGACCTTTTCCCGACCAAGGACGATCGGTCGATGCTTTACGTCCCGCATGTGCCAGTTGAATGGCAAAAGGCATTGGAGAGAGTGTTTTGACTTTTTGAAGTAAAGCTTTCATTTGTGCACGTTGCAAATCATTCCACAGTCCTAAATCCGCAAAACTGATCCGTCCTACCGCTTGTACGGCTGTCGCTTCAACAATACATAAGCCCGCACCTGACAATGCATAATTAGCCCATTGTTGCTCATGCCAATAGCTCAACTCACCCGCATCATTGGCTGAATATTGGCACATCGGCGCAATCACGATTTTATTTGTTAAGTTTAGATCCCCAAATTGAATGGGTTGAAATAATAATGGCATCACAGCTCTCCCTGTACTCACTATGATCTATAACAAATAAAGTACCTTGTATTCAACGCTAAAAGTGCAAATCTGCTGTCAAACCTTTGCACTTTTATGGCTATCTATTTAGAAAATAATGCGGCTTCCAAGCCCTAAGACCAATGCATTATCCGCTAAATGGCTTGAACCTGAGTTGACCACATACTGAATGTTGGGACGTAACATTAACCACGGCGTAGCGTTATAGCTATAGTTCAGTTCAATATTGTATTCCGCGCTCGCATCATACTGTGCTTTCCCCGCAGTGAATCGCTCATTCAGATGTACACGATTCACCCCCAAACCTACAATATCCGTCGGATGCTGTTCAAATACCCCAATGTATTTCAGCCCCACTTGTTGCGAGTTGTCTACTTTATTGGTGATGCGGTCATGCCATGTAAAGTTGGCAAAACTATGCAAACCTTGGCGCCCTGCACCCGTTGAAGTCAGTTGCTGTTCGATGGCAATCCATCCTGCAAATGTCCGGTCTTCGCCCACCACACCTTTGCCATAAGCCACGTCATATTGGTTGTTTGGGTCATCTGCGGTGTTATATATTCCACCGACCCGATAGCTCCCCGCCAAACCATTGAACAGTGCTTTCGGTGCCCAAATCACTTCTACTGGAATAGTCACACCATCGGCATGTTCTGTGTCTAGACTCCAACCCTGTCCCTCGGCTTTGCCATTGCCATTATCTGGATTAAATTCGTACACCCCAATTTGCGTTGCCACTTCAGGAGTCACTTGATATTTAATGCGACCCCCCCATTGTGAAACCGGCGTATTCATCCAGATATTGCCCTGCCATTTCCCCATTTGTGCGGCACAAAAGGCATTACTGACAAAATCACAGGCCATCACATCAAAATCAGAACCCAAACCCAGTCGCCCAACTTTGACACTGAGCCCTTGTTCTTTAAATCGCTTTTCAATCGAAAGCTCAGATAAACGGCTGTCTTGGTTTCCACGGCCATAGGTGGCTTGCACATTGGCTAATTGCGGTGCAGAAAGATCTTGCAAATCTCGAATTGAGGTACTTTGTCCTTGACGCGCAGTCGCAACAAAACGAATGGTGACCCCTTCCCAGCCCGCTAGCTTTTCTAAATCAAATTGTGTACCTAACCAAAACTGCGAAGCGGTACTTGGGCTTGCACCTGCATTGCGGCCGCCATCCGCCAAATAGTTGGTATCTGTTAAAGCATTGGCTTCAAACTTAATGCCTTTTTGCGCCAATTCAGTTCGTTTTCCCTGCCAGTCACCAAACAAATACTGACCCTGTACATCTAACATCTGCTCCGCATGACTCACTGTCGCCCAAGCACACATTGCTGTTGCAAATAAAGAGAAAGAAAACTGTCGCATAAAACCTAAGCCCCAAACTAAAATGAAGAACAATCCATTTCATTTAAATGAAAAATTTAATGAAAAGTACATAATTTTTAAACAAAGATCTCAGCAAAATTTTTATCATTAAGTCAAAAAAAAGTTATCAATATCATCCACAACTATAAATAGAAGATTGGGTTTGGGTGATTCATAGCAGTTTTCACTCAATTCAAGAGTGTAATTTAAGGAGGATGATTCCTGATCACACTTGCACTCTAGCTCCGTACAAATGTGCTAAAGCCAAGCCTCTCGTTGAAATCACTTGCAATCTTGCGTGTACACCGCAATATTAACCTCAAGTTTTATCATCTCATGTTGCCATGCCAGAATTACCCGAAGTTGAAACCACCAAAGCCAGTTTAGCGCCGTTATTAGATCAACAAGTACTCAGTATTGAAGTTCGCCAGTCGAGCCTGCGCTGGCCGATTCCCACCGATCTCAGCAGACTGGTGGGACAGCGTTTAATTCAACTCAAACGCCGTTCTAAATACATTTTGGCCGTTTTTGAACAAGACACGATGCTTTGGCATTTGGGCATGTCAGGGAGTTTCCGTATTTGTGAGGTGGGTGAAACCCTACGTAAACACGATCATTTGATTATTCGTTTTGAAGATGTCGAGCTACGCTATCATGACCCACGCCGCTTCGGCTGTATTTTATGGCTGGATGAATATTCGCAAACCAAGTTAATTGATACCCTTGGGCCTGAACCACTGAGTGCTGATTTTAACGCTGAATATTTAAGCCAAAAGTTAAAAAACAAACAGGTCGGCATAAAAGTTGCAATCATGGATAACCATGTGGTGGTTGGTGTTGGAAATATCTATGCCACAGAGAGTTTGTTTAATTTGGGCATACACCCTGCGCAAGTGGCGTCTAGTTTAACGCCCAGCCAAATTGAAAAATTGGTGGTCGAAATTAAACGTATTTTGCAGCAGGCCATTAACTTGGGGGGCTCGACCTTAAGAGACTATTCAAACGCCATGGGAGAAAATGGCTATTTCCAACAAACCTTGTTGGCTTATGGTCGAGCAGGTGAAATGTGTGTGAACTGCGAAACCACGCTTGAAAACATCAAACTGGGACAGCGTGCTTCTGTGTTTTGTCCCGAATGCCAACCGCTGAAAAAAGTGCAACCTAAGCCCAAAGCCACAGTTCGAGGAAAAACCAAATGAAAACTGCTATTGTTCGTCATATTTTGGTCAAAGACAAAGACCTCGCTGAACAACTGAAAAAGAAAATCCACGATGGCGCCGATTTCGCCAAAATTGCCAAGCAATATTCCACCTGTAATTCAGCTAAACGCGGTGGTGAACTGGGTGAAGTCAAAAAAGGCCAACTGGTGCCTGTGATTGATAAATTGGTCTTTAGTGCTGCTGAAAAAGTACTACATGGTCCCATCAAGAGCCAATTTGGTTTTCATTTACTAGAAATTAAATTCCGTATGGATTTTTAAAAAGTTACCCAGTGTGTGATGTGTTTAAGTCTAAGCACATCACAAACACGGTATTTGATTAAGCCTCTTTCATCTCATATGTCCAAGCATCAACACGTTCGCCAGATTCCAACGTCCCTTGTACCCTCACCCGTTGATACTGTATCCCTTCAAACTCATCCAACGCATCCCAATGTTCGGTTAATTTCTCACTGCTAAAAAAATATCCTTCAACCGCTGCTGCTTGCGGATCTAAAACAATGGCGAATAAGCCTTTGTCGGGTCCCCAATCCAAAATATGCACCACGCCATGCACATAACCTTTTTGCCATGTTCCACCTATGCACTCTAAAAGATGGGCATTTTCATGATTTGGACGAAGTGTCCCATAGACAAATAATTGGTTCATTCGGCATCCCCATAGCTATTCAATCAGCGCGCATCATAAAGTCAAAGTTGTACAAAAACCAGTCTTTCGATCAGTCTCAGACATAAAAAAACGGCACTTGATGTGCCGTTTTATTTTAACCGTTCGATTACTGACGTTTTTTCAATTCATCACGAATTTCACGTAACAACGCGATATCTTCTGGCGTTGCTGCTGGTTCTGGCGCTACTTCTTCTTGTTTACGGCGCATACGATTAATCATTTTCACCATTAAGAACACCACCCATGCCAAAATGATGAAATTAATTAAAATCGTAAGGAAGTTACCATAAGTCAGGACATTTACACCTGCTTTGGTTAACTCATCTAAAGACTGTAAATTGTTTGGGTTATCGCCCAAAACAAAGAACTTTTGTGTGAAATCCACACCACCGCCAGTGATCACAGTAATCAATGGCATGATGATATCTTTCACTAATGAGTCAACAATTTTACCAAATGCCCCACCAATAATCACACCGACAGCCAAGTCGATCATGTTGCCTTTTACCGCAAATTCGCGGAATTCTTGAATAATACTCATTTAAATCTCCAGTTTTTTTTGACTTTAATTTATGTGACGAAGTATACATTAATTTTATAGCTTCATTTCCACGTAATTTACTCGGAAATCATCTGCTTTTATATATTGGTTTGCTAATTTTAAACAAAAAAATGCCATCAATAAATTGATGGCATTTTTAAATTTTGCTGCCCCGCATGAGGACAACATCATTTTTAAAACTTATTTACCAGAACGGTTACGTTTACGTTCGTTTTCAGTCAAGTAACGCTTACGGATACGGATTGACTTAGGTGTTACTTCAACTAATTCATCATCTTCAATGAATTCAAGCGCTTGTTCAAGCGTATATTCAACAGCAGGAACAAGAGTCAACGCATCATCAGTACCAGAAGCACGTACGTTTGTTAACTGTTTTGCTTTAGTTGGGTTAACTGTCATGTCATCTGAACGAGAGTTAATACCAATGATCATACCTTCGTAAACTTCTAACTGAGGTTTAGCAAATAGACGACCACGGTCTTGCAATGTGAACAATGCATAGCCAAGGCAAGTACCTTGAACCATAGAAATCAACACACCGTTTTGACGTTTCGCAACAGTACCTTGTTTCATTGGACCGTAGTGTGAGAAGCTTGAAGTCATGATTCCTGTACCAGAAGTCATGGTCAAGAATTCTGAACGGAAACCAATTAAGCCACGTGAAGGAACAGTTGCTTCAATACGGATACGGCCTTTACCGTCAACTTCCATATTCGTCATTTCGCCTTTACGATGACCCATTTGTTCCATTACAGAACCTTGGTGCTGTTCTTCAACGTCAAATGTTACGTTTTCGTATGGCTCTTGCTTTTCGCCATCAACTTCTTTCAAGATTACTTGTGGACGAGATACGCCCATCTCGAAGCCTTCACGACGCATGTTTTCAATCAGAACTGAAAGGTGAAGTTCACCACGACCAGATACTTTGAAACGGTCTGGACTGTCAGTATCTTCAACACGTAACGCTACGTTATGAATCAATTCGCGGTCTAAACGCTCACGAATGTTACGTGAAGTTACGAATTTACCTTCTTTACCAGCAAACGGTGAGTTGTTTACTTGGAAAGTCATCGTTACTGTAGGTTCATCTACAGACAATGGTGGTAAAGCTTCAACATTTTTCGGATCACAGATTGTGTCAGAGATATGAAGCTCATCAATACCTGTGATACATACGATATCGCCTGCTTGAGCAGAATCAACATCAACACGCTCTAAACCGTGGTAACCCATGATTTTTAAGATACGACCGTTACGAGTCTTACCTTCTTTATCAATTACAGTAACTTGAGTGTTCAGACCAACTGAACCACGTTGAATACGACCAACACCGATAACACCTACGAAGCTGTTATAGTCAAGTGAAGAAATCTGCATTTGGAATGGACCATCAACATCAACTGCTGGTGGCTCAACAATGTCTACGATGGTTTGGAACAATGGAGTCATATCTTCAGCAAGTTCTTCTGGAGATGGACCAGCAACACCACGAAGACCTGAAGCGTAAACAACTGGGAAGTCTAACTGTTCGTCAGAACCACCAAGGTTATCAAACAAATCAAATACTTGGTCAATAACCCAATCTGGACGCGCGCTTGGCTTGTCGACTTTGTTGATAATTACGATTGGCTTCAAACCACGTGCGAACGCTTTTTGCGTTACGAAACGAGTTTGTGGCATTGGGCCTTCTTGAGAGTCAACAAGAAGAAGTACACAGTCAACCATCGACATTACACGTTCAACTTCACCACCGAAGTCCGCGTGTCCTGGGGTGTCGACGATGTTAATACGGTATTCTGTATTCGTACGTGCATCTAACCATTTGATTGCAGTGTTTTTTGCAAGAATGGTAATACCACGTTCACTTTCAATCGCGCCTGAATCCATGACACGCTCAATCTCGCCTGCACGATCGCCAAGTGCACCTGATTGCTGTAAAAGTTTGTCTACTAGAGTGGTTTTACCGTGGTCAACGTGCGCAATGATGGCAATGTTGCGGAGAGTTTTGATATCTGACATGTAAATTCGATACGCCTAAAGTTTGAGGGCAAATTATACAGAAAAATAATAGAATTTAGTAGTGACAGTTTATTGACAGACTCATTTTTTTTGATAAGTGGTGTGTAATTAATTTTGTAAAGCTGTGTAAAGCGATTAGAATAGCGCCACCTTGCTAACACCCTTTGACATATGTCTGATCAAAATCTCTCTCCCAATCAAACAGATCAACTCGATTTGGTCTATGGTTTAAACGACCGCCCTAGACCAATCATTGCTTTTCTTGCTGCCTTTCAACATCTCCTTGCAATTATTGTCCCAATTGTTACTCCAGGCTTACTCATCTGCCTAGCGCTTGGTGTATCGAAAGAAGACACCAACATGATTTTATCCATGTCTTTGGTCATTTCAGGGATTGCAACCTTCTTACAATGTAAAAAAGTTGGACCTTTTGGTGCAGGCTTATTAATTGTTCAGGGCACCAGTTTTAACTTTATCGGCCCGATTATTGGAATCGGCTCTGGCATGGTTGCTGCAGGTACTCCAGTAGAATCCGTCATGGCTGCAATTTTTGGTGTGGTAATCGCAGGTTCATTTATTGAAATGGGCGTGTCACGTATTCTGCCTTGGGTGAAAATGCTCATTACCCCATTGGTCACAGGCATTGTGGTGTTATTGATTGGTTTGACCCTCATTAAAGAAGGTCTGATCAGCATGGGTGGTGGCTATCAAGCCATGTCAAACAATACCTTTGCCAATGCAGACAACCTAATCATGTCGTGTACAGTATTGGCACTGATCATTATATTGAACCGCATTCGTATTACTTGGGTGAAAAGCTCGGCTATTTTAATCGCACTGATTGTCGGTTATGTGTTGGCAGGGTTTATGGGGCATCTCGACTTTTCAGGTCTTCAGGATGCACCTTTGGTTCAAATTCCAACCCCAATGCACTTTGGTTTAGACTTCTCTTGGAGTTTGTTTATTCCAATGGCCTTTATTTACCTTGTGACCTCTTTAGAGGCAATTGGTGATATCACCGCGACTTCAAAACTTTCCAACCAGCCTGTGGATGGTGCAACATGGATGGAGCGTATTAAAGGTGGTGTCTTGGTGAATGGTGCAAACTCTTTCCTTGCTGGTATTTTCAATACCTTTCCTAGTTCGGTCTTTGCACAAAATAATGGCGTGATTCAGCTTACTGGCGTTGCGAGCCGTTATGTCGGCATCTGGATTGCCGCATTATTGGTGATTCTAGGTTTACTCCCTGCTGTTGCAGGTGTGATTCAGGCGGTCCCTCAAGCTGTTTTAGGCGGCGCTGTAATGGTGATGTTTGGAGCTGTAGCAGCTTCTGGAATTAACATTCTGTCAGGTATTCATCTTGACCGCCGCGCACTACTGATTATTGCTATTTCATTGGCACTCGGCTTGGGTGTTGCACAAGTTCCACAAATTTTGGAACATTTACCTGAATTATTCCGTAACATCTTCAGTTCAGGTGTTGCGACAGGTGGTATTGCAGCCTTGTTATTAAATATTATTCTTCCTGAAACGAAGAAATAATTGTTCATTTCAGTATGCACTTTGCCCAGCACTGTCTGGGCATCGTTTTTACAATGGAGTATATAAAATGGATCCACGAAGTGAAGTTGTTCTTCGCCAGCAGGAATTTCTCTCTGGTTCAGTTTTACTGGTCAATGCACCGTGTGACGAATTAAACACACAGCTAATTGGTACTGTAGAACCACATTTTTGGACATGGAATTTTAACGAATTACAATATTTCCAAAACCAACAAAGTGATGTGCATTTTGGTACAGATTTGCCTGATGTCGCTTTTGATCAAGCCATCGTGTTTGTTCCAAAGTCAAAAGAACTACTCAATTATGTCCTACACCAACTGGTGAGTCGTTTGGCCGTAGGCACATCGATCTTTTTAGTCGGTGAAAAGAAAGGCGGTGTAGAACGCGCGTCTAAACAGCTGCAACCTTTTGGTAAAACCCTCAAATTAGACAGCGCTCGACATTGTCAAATGTGGCAGTTAGTCACCGAAAAAACCGTAACGGCAAAACCTTTGGCTGATTGGGCACAACTCTATACAGTGCCAACCCCAAAAGGTGAATTACAGATTTGCGCATTACCGGGTGTGTTTAGTCAAAATCGTCTAGACGTGGGCACAGCTGTGTTATTGCCTCACCTTTCACAGGTCACTTCTGGAAAAATTGCAGACTTTGGCTGTGGTGCAGGCGTGATCAGTGCTTATTTAGCCAAGTTAAATCCGAAAAATCGCATTTTTTCACTGGATGTCGATGCCTTTGCATTAGCTTCAACAAAAATGACTTTTGATAAAAATAACCTTTTACCAGAACAACTTGAGATTAAGGCGGTACACGGAATTGAGGATGCTCCTCTGTTTTTACACGCAATCGTCAGTAATCCCCCATTCCATCAAGGCATTCATACAGATTACAATGCCAGCGAAAATTTATGCAAAACATCCCGTCGCCATCTTAAATCGGATGGCGAGTTGTGGATTGTTGCCAACCGCTTTCTGAATTATCCATTACTCATTGAGCAAAGTTTTGGCCAATGTACAACCAAAGCCGATCAACAAGGCTTTAAAGTGCTGTTTGCTAGCACACAAAAGAAATCTTAAGGAACAATGATGAGCGAAACGACTCAACCAGCTCAACTCAAGCGGAAGCTTGGAGCTCGCCATCTGAATATGATCGCCATTGGTGGTTCAATTGGTACAGGTTTATTCCTTGCCTCAGGTGCAACCATTGCAAATGCTGGCCCTGGCGGGGCGTTATTGGCCTACTGCTTAATTGGTGTGATGATTTACTTTCTCATGACCAGTCTTGGTGAGTTGGCAACACATAACCCAACATCAGGTGCATTTTTCACCTATGGCACCAAGTATGTTGAGGGCGGTTTTGGTTTCGCCCTTGGCTGGAACTATTGGTATAACTGGGCCATTACGGTTGCATTTGAATTGGTTGCAGTTCAATTCATCATGAAATTCTGGTTTCCCGACCTGCCCGGTTTCTATTGGAGTGCTCTATTCTTAGCTGTTGTCTTTGGCATCAATGCACTGACAGTCAAAGGCTTTGGTGAAAGTGAGTTCTTCTTCTCCTTGGTTAAAGTCCTTGCCATCATTGTGTTTATCATCATTGGTATTTTCATGATTGGTAAAATCATGATGACGCCTGGTGTTGCAACTTTTGCCAACTGGACCAAAGGTGAAGCGCCCTTCGTTGGTGGCTTATCGGCACTGATTGGTGTCGCGATGATTGCAGGATTCTCGTTCCAAGGTACTGAGATGGTCGGTGTTGCTGCAGGTGAATCGAAAGATCCACAAAAGACGATTCCGATTGCCATCAAACAGATTTTTTGGCGCATCCTACTGTTTTATGTGGTGTGTATTTTCATTATCGGTACACTCATTTCATATGATGATCCACTTTTGTTACAAGCGGCTTCATCAGAGAATATTGCACTCTCTCCATTTACCCTCCTCTATGAAAAAGCAGGTTTTGCCTTTGCTGCCAGCGTGATGAATGCCGTGATTTTAACCGCGATTCTATCGGCAGGTAACTCGGGGATGTATTCATCGACGCGCATGCTGTTCAATATGGCTCAAAATGGTAGTGCACCTAAAGTGTTTGCCAAATTAGACCCACGCGGCGTACCCATGAATGCACTTTATGCGACAACAGCAATTGCGGCACTTTGCTTCTTAACCACCTTCATTGGTGAAGAACAAGTCTTCAACTGGCTGCTCAACATGTCTGGGATGTGTGGCTTTATCGTTTGGTTAGGGATTGCTGTTTCACATTATCGTTTCCGTAAAGGCTATGTTGCCCAAGGTCATAAGGTTGAAGACTTAGCTTATCGTGCGAAATTCTTTCCCTTTGCACCGTGGTTTGCCTTTATCCTGTGTGCAATTGTTGTTTTAGGTCAAAACTACCAAGCAGTACTTGATGGCGAATGGCTCTCTGTTTTATCGACCTATATCGGTATTTTCTTATTCTTGGCGATTTGGCTAGGCTATAAATGGAAATACAAAACCAAACTGGTTTCTTACCAAGAAATGGATGTCAATCCAATGAGTCCTGATCGCGAATAAAATCCTTTCATAATAAAAGACAGCCTTCGGGCTGTTTTTTTATTATCATTTATCCATTTGCTAAAGCCGTAAAGCATAAATTAATAACGCAATTTTCAATAAGACAGTTTAATTATTGAAGTTACATAGAATCGATAGTTATGACTCGGATCTAGCCTAAACTTAGTTAATATTCTGCAACCAGCATCCGCTCACTTATACGATTAACAATTTACATATCTAGGTTGTAAAAATTTAGCCTCTCAATTCGCACAGCAATAACTAAATGTTACGGTTCATTGAGTACTGATCTCTATCAAATTCCTAGCCCCCTAAATATCAAGCCAGAAATATTATCTCGCTGGCAAACAAATCTTTATAAAAATAAATATAAATATCCATTCATTCTAAAGACAAAATTATTATCGATGTCGTGAAGCATGAGTAATAGAAATCCCCCTTTTCATTCTTCTTATATTCATCCTCTAAAATTAAATACTTCTAACTGTATTTAATATCCTATACGTAACTAACCATGACCACCGTAAACCTTAAAGGCTCTTGCATTGAGCTCAAGTTTATTTTCAACGACACGAGTTAACATAAATTTCATTGGTTTAGACATAAAAAAACGACTCCGAAGAGTCGTTTTTTAGTTAAAACTCAGATTATTGAGCTTGAACTGTACGGCTGCCAGAAATTGTCGCGAATACACGACGGTTCATAGCACGGCCTTCTTTAGTGTTGTTGTCAGCAATCGGTTGGTCCCAAGCGAAACCTTGAGTAGACAAACGAGCTGGGTCAACGTTGTATTCGTTTACTAGAGACGATTTAACAGAGTTAGCACGAGCTAAAGATAAACGTTCGTTCAATGCACGTGGACCAGTGTTGTCTGTGTGACCTTCGATGCGAGCAGTAGCGTTTGGATATTCAACTAACTTCTCAGCAACTTTAGCGATTTCTGGCTTGTATTGGTCTTTGATGTTTGATTTGTTTGTATCAAAGAACACACGAAGTTCCATGTTAAGGTCTTCAGTTAACTCTTGTGGTTGAACTGGAGCAACTGGCTCAACTGGAGCAACTTCTACTACTGGAGCAGCAGGTTTCAAGTGACCACCAAGAACTACGTTAAGACCAGCAAGTGCTGTGTAGTTCCAGAAATCTTCATCGATGTTGTAAGTAGCACGAGCTTCAGTACGTAGAGACAAAGCATCGTTCAAGCGCCAGAAAGCACCGAAACCAGCATTACCTAAAGTACCTTCTTCGTCTTTAGCAATACCATCGATGTCATATTTGTAGTGACCAGCACCTAAAAGTACGTATGGCTTGATTTTGCTGTCGTAGTTTTTAGTGATCAAATCAGAAGTAGCATAGAAGTTACCGTTGATTTGAGTTTGCTTATATTCAGCACCAGCAGCAAGACCGTCTACATCACCTTTAACTTGGTTGTATTCAGCTTCGAAACCTAACCAAGGAGTCAATTCAACACCAAGTGCAGCGCCAACGAATAAATCGTCTTGAATTTCAGGAGCAGAAGTTAAATGGTCAACACCGTTGTTGTGTTGACTATCTTGCCAAGTGTAACCAAGCATTAATGGAGTAACAGTTACGCCCGCGTTTGCAGCAGCTAAAGGAGCAGCTACGAGCATTGCTAATGCAATACGACTCATTTTCATGGATTTATCCTCCAGAGATAACAATTGTTTTTCAAGCTTAAGCTTAAAATTATTTAACCATTCTGAGATAGGCTTTTTTATACCCCAGTTTTATTTTTAAGCTATTCGCAATGAATCATACAAACACTTTATTTTTTTTCCAAGTGCTTGATAACTTTAATCAAGTAAATTATTGACAAAATTACTTACAATTTCCGTTGTAATTCGGTAATTTTTTACTCAATTTTTACTTGCGAATAGCTTATTTTCACTTGTCTTACATTTTAACAGCTTTTTAAACAAGTTGAGTACTACTAATTATGTATAAAATTTGTTTGATAAACAAAGCTTTAATAAATAAAAAATAGCCCATAACAATAAAACTGGATAACCATATGTTTTTTATCAATAAAAAAGGGTTCACTTTATTTAAACTCATGATCACTATTAGCATTATTATGATCATTTGTACAATCGCGCTTCCTCACTTTCATCAGTATATGGCCTCACAAGAGCGAAGCAAAACACTGAATACATTACGAAATAGTATTCAGGCAGCCAAAAATATGGCCAACCTGCAACGTCAAAATATCACCATTTGTCCAAGTCAAGACCTCGTTCAATGTCAGAATCACCAATGGAACACAGGTTTTATTGTATTTATCGATAATAATAAAAACCGACAAGTAGATACCAGCGAAACGATTATTCGGACAGAACAACAGCAGCTCAAATATGGCAATCTTGATTGGCGTGGCGCACTCAGTCTTCCATCATTAAGCTTTAAAGCTGAAAATGGCTTACCCCTTGGCTCAAATGGAACCTTCTATTACTGTTCTACACAAAGTCAGGATCACTTTAAACTGGTCATGAGCAAAATGGGACAGGTCCGCCCCGAACCACTCAATACCTGTAACTAGACCCATGAGTCCATAATCACGTTTTCAGCTTTTCTCGCTAGCAAATTTGCATATACTGCTTAAGTTTCCAACAAAACGTATAAGTGATTCGGAGAAGAAAATGACAGACATCGTAATTGTGAATGGTGCTCGTACAGCAATGGGCGGTTTTCAAGGCAGTTTAGCCAGTGTGACCGCTCCTGAACTCGGTGCTGTGACGATTAAAGAAGCGATTGCTCGTGCTGGCCTACACGCAAACGATGTAGAAGAAGTAATCATGGGCTGTGTTCTACCTGCTGGATTAAAGCAAGGTCCAGCACGTCAAGCTATGCGCCAAGCAGGTTTACCTGATTCAACAGGTGCCGTGACCATCAATAAATTATGTGGTTCTGGCATGAAAGCAGTAATGCAAGCTGCGGATATGATCAAAGCAGGTTCAGCAAATATCGTGGTTGCAGGTGGCATGGAGTCGATGACCAATGCTCCTTATATTTTAACCAAAGCACGCGCAGGCTACCGTATGGGGCATGGCGATGTTAAAGACCACATGTTCCTTGATGGCTTAGAAGATGCTGAAACAGGTCGATTAATGGGTTCTTTTGCACAAGATATGGCCAATACCCGTGGCTATACGCGTGAGCAAATGGATGCATTCGCGATTCGCTCTTTAGAGCGCGCACAAACAGCGGTCAATGAAGGTTACTTTGCAGATGAAATCGTGCCTGTGACAGTTTCATCTCGCAAAGGTGATGTTGTCGTTGATAAAGATGAGCAACCGTTCAATGCCAATATTGCAAAAATTCCAAGCCTTCGCCCTGCTTTTGCTAAAGATGGTACCATCACTGCAGCAAATGCAAGCTCAATCTCAGATGGCGCATCCGCACTAGTTTTAACGTCAGCAGAAAATGCATCGAACAAAGGTTTAGCACCATTAGCGAAAATTGTGGCTTATGCATCCAATTCACAGCATCCATCAGAGTTCACCATTGCACCAGTCGGTGCAATTGAAAAAGTGCTTAAGAAAACAGGTTGGAATGCACAGGACGTAGACCTTTGGGAAATCAATGAAGCTTTTGCGATGGTGACCATGTGTCCAATCGATGACTTCAAACTTGATCCTGCAAAAGTAAACATCAATGGTGGAGCTTGCGCATTGGGTCACCCTGTCGGTTCAACCGGTTCACGTATTATCCTGACTTTGATTCATGCGCTTAAACGCACAGGTGGTAAAAAAGGGATTGCAGCACTCTGCATCGGTGGTGGTGAAGCAACTGCTGTAGCGATTGAATTACTTTAAGATTCAAGCAACTTTCTTTTATTGACATATTTTATACAATGAAAGAATGGCTGATTAGCTGATATAAAAGCGACATTTATGAAAATCCCTCGACTGCGAGGGATTTTTTATTACAAGATTGAATTAGGGTCGATCTTAACGACTTGTTAAAATAACGACGAAAAAAACAACAAGGATAAGACAATGCAACTGAATCACTACCTCAACTTTGATGGTCAAACTGAAGCCGCTTTTAATTTTTACAAGTCTGTCTTTGGTGGAGAGTTTGCAACGTTCATGCGTTATGGAGACTTACCTTCAGATGAAAGTTCAGTTACCCTTTCCGACGCTGACCAACAAAAAATCATGCATGTTTCGCTTCCCATCAATGCCAGCACGATTCTGATGGCTTCGGATACCAATGATCAGTTTTGTGCCCAAACCAATACTGTTTTTACTGTAGGCAACAACCACTATATTTCCATTAACTTAGATGCCCATGAACAAGCCGATGCAAAACGCTTATTTGATGCAATTTCAGCCAATGGAAAAATAGAGATGCCTCTGGAGAAAACCTTCTGGGGCGCACTCTATGGTGCATTTACCGATCAGTTTGGAATTAAATGGATGGTGAATTGCCAATTAGAAGAAGGATAAAAGCGTCTTCTTTTTAAACATCAATATTTGAAAATTGCGCAATAATGGTAAGCCCCACAGTAATAAAACCGATACCGAGCCATCCAGCCAAATCAATATTCTGTCCTAAGAATGTTTTAGCAAGGAGTGCTGTGGCAATGACACCAATGCCAGACCACAGCACATATAAAATTCCCGCTTGCATAAATTTTAAGGCATAGGCGGCACACGCAAAAGAAATCATGTAAAGCACCAGTGCAATACCTTGATCCAATTTATTGACCAAGCCATTACCTTTTGCGGAATAAAAAGTCGAAAGCACATCTGTAGCAATAGCAATGAGTAGCCAAATGACACCAGGATTAATTTTTGCAAAAAGTGCCATCATGTCCAATCTACCTGCTTCTTTTTCTTCAATTTGTGCATCAAAAATGCTGCGTATAAATACAAAAAAGCTGAACCGAAGTCCAGCTTTTTATTCACTTGAAAATTTAAGCGCCTGTTTGATAACTGGCTTGAGCAACGGCTGTTGATGCTTGATACGGATTTCTAAAATCATTTAAACCCGCAGCAGCTTCAAGAATGTCTTTACCTTCTTTAATAACAAAGGTATCAAAGCCTGAACGTTTCATGTAATTCAAGACATCTTTAAACACATCACCTGTTGCGCGTAGTTCACCTTGGAAACCTTGGCGACGTAATAGCGCTGCAAATGAATAGCCACGGCCATCGTTAAAACCCGCAAAATCAATAAAGATGGCATCTAACTGATCTAAAGGGAACTCATGCGTTTCAGGAGAAGCATCGACTGTAACAAGGAGTGCTTTTTTACCTGAAACTTGAGCCAATTGATCTAACTGCTCAACCGTTAAAACCACATCACCTTGCGGTAAAACACCATCTTCACCAATCACCTGATAAGTATTGTCTGCAATCGAGCCATCTTTAGAGAGGACTTGTAGTGCTGTATTAAGCATATGCACGCTCCTTAAAGGGTTGAATGCCCACACGGCGATAAGTGTCGATGAATTCTTCACCCTCAGCACGAAGGTCAAGATAGGTATTTAAAATTTCTTCAACGATATCTGGCACAACTTCAGCTGCAAATGATGGGCCTAAGATGTCACCAATTGAAGCATCATGATCGGCATTACCACCCAAAGTGATTTGGTAGAATTCAGCGCCTTTTTTGTCCACACCTAAAATACCAATGTTGCCCACATGGTGATGACCACAGGCATTCATACAACCTGAGATATTCAGATCCAGTTTGCCAAGGTTATAAATGGTATCTAAATCATCAAAACGGCGTGAAATCGCTTCTGAAATAGGAATCGATTTCGCATTTGCCAGTGAACAGAAGTCACCGCCTGGGCAGCAAATAATGTCGGTTAAGAAACCGATGTGCGCACGTGCTAGATTGTTTTTCTCAAGAATAGTCCACAGTTCAAACAAATCTTTTTGCGGAACATCCACCAAAGAAATATTTTGCTCATGCGTGGTCCGCAGTTCACCAAAGGTGTATTTGTCTGCAAGGTCTGCAATCAAATTCATCTCTTCCGTGGTCACGTCACCTGGTGCAATACCCGTACGCTTCAACGAAATCGTTACAATACGATAGCCCTTCACTTTATGCGCATTGGTATTGATATTGAACCACTGTTTAAATTTCGGATGTGCAGCAAACTGTTCAGAAAAATCTTCATCTGCATAATCTTGATAATCAAACGGTATAAATTCTTCGTCTAATTTCTGCAAAATTTCAGGCTGAATTTTTAAAGTTTTAATGGTGTGCGCAAACTCAGCTTCGACTTTTTCAGCAAAAACTTGAGGCGTCAACGCTTTCACCAAAATCTTAATACGTGCTTTGTATTTATTATCACGGCGACCGTGTAAGTTATAAACACGCAGTACTGCTTCTAAGTAAGCAATCAGGTCTTCACGTGGCAAGAAGTCACGAATGAAACTACCAATCACAGGGGTACGACCTAAGCCACCACCGACTTTAATTTTATAGCCGATCTCGCCTGCTTCATTTTTAACGATATACACCCCAATATCATGGAATGAGGTCGCTGCACGATCAGTTTCTTCAAGTGCCGATACCGCAATCTTGAACTTACGTGGCAAGAAAGCAAATTCTGGGTGGAAGGTTGACCATTGACGGATCAATTCACACGTTGGACGTGGGTCAGCCACTTCACCTGCAACCACACCTGCATATTGGTCTGTGGTGGTGTTACGAATACAGTTACCCGAAGTTTGGATTGCATGCATTTGTACAGAAGCTAGCTCTTGAAGCATGTCTGGAACATTTTCTAGCGCAGGCCAGTTAAACTGAATATTCTGACGCGTTGAAACGTGTGCATAACCACGGTCAAACTCAGTTGCAAGTTCTGCAACTTTGCGCAATTGCGTTGAGTTCATTAAGCCATAAGGCACAGCAATACGTAACATTGGCGCATAGCGTTGTACATAGAGACCGTTTTGAAGACGTAATGGGCGGTACTCATCTTCAGTGAGTTTTCCAGCTAAATAACGTTCCGTTTGGTCACGGAACTGTGCAACACGTTCATTGATCAGTTGCTGATCGAAATCAGTATATAAATACATGGCGTACAGCTAGTAGTTTCATTATAACGGCTGACAGCATAACGAGATTTAAACTATCAACAAAATGCGTTTTTTACATATTTCATAGCTGTTTTATTGATAAGGATAAGTAGATGTACTGTTTGTCCCTAATCCTAAAGGTTTTTTCTGATTAAAGTATTTTTTATTAGATACTTATACATTATTCAGCTAACTCCGTTCAGCCGATCACATACACACTAACCAATGCATTGCTACCGCATAAATTTTAAACCCGGCTTTCTGGGCAGATCTCAATTTTTCTATTGCTTCCTCGTTCTCACTTTGCCCTTTTAAACCGACTTCACATAAAAATAGCCTGACGAATCAGGCTATTTGAAAGTTTAAATGACTACAGAAGATTATTTTGCATCGGGCAAGGCATACGCCACCAAAGCATCTCCCATCTTGGTGCCAAATGAACCATGACCACCCGCCATAATGACCACATACTGTTTGCCATTGGCTTCATAGGTCATTGGTGTTGCTTGACCGCCCGCTGGTAGACGACCTTTCCAAAGTTCATCACCATTGGTCACGTTGATGGCACGGATATAATTATCCTGCGTACCACCGACAAACATTACATTCCCCGCAGTTGAGATTGAACCACCAAGCATAGGCACCCCCATTTTAAATGGTGGTAATTGAATTCCTGGTAAGCTGTCACGGATCGTACCAATACGACGTTTCCATGCAACTTCGTGGGTATTTAAATCTACACCCGCCACAAAGCCCCAAGCTGGCTGTTTACATGGCAAACCAAATGGAGACAAGAACGCACTGATTTCTACACCGTAAGGCACGCCATACATCGGTTGTACACCCGCTTCGGTGCCTGCACCTTTGGCTGTTTTCGGACGGTTTGGATCGGCTGGAATAAGCTTAGATACAAACGGTAAACCGATTGGGTTCATCACCGCGATTTGACGATCAGGGTTAACGGACATACCGCCCCATTCAAATACACCCAAGTTGCCTGGGAAAACCAAAGTTCCATTTTCTGAAGGTGGGGTATAAATACCGTCATAGTTCAGTTTGTGGAAAGACACACGGCACATCAACTGGTCAAACATGGTTGCGCCCCACATTTGCTTATCTGTCAGTTTCTCTTTTGGCGCAAGGTCAAAGTCAGAGAAAGGTTGTGTCGCAGAGTAACGCTCACCTTTGGTTTGTGGCCCACGTTTCACTGTTTGTGGTACAGGTTTTTCCGTAATCGGAACAATGGCTGCACCAGTACGACGGTCTAGAACAAAGGCATTGCCTGTTTTCGTTAACACGTAAATGGCAGGAACCATTTTGCCCGACTTGTCTTTAATGTCCGTCAATGTCGGTTGTGATGGTACATCCATATCCCACAAATCATGATGCGTGGTTTGGAAGTTCCACACCAACTTACCTGTTGAGGCATTCAGTGCCAGTATTGAGTTGGCATAACGCTCATGCAACTCAGTACGGTTACCGCCCCAAATATCTGGCGTACCCACACCCGTTGGAATGTAAACCATATCCAAGGCTGCATCATAGGCTAATGGTGCCCATGCATTCGGTGAGTTTTGAACATACTTTTGACCTGGAGCTGGAATCGCATTTGGATCTTCTGCACCTGTGTCAAACACCCACAACAATGCGCCTGTATTCACATCATAACCACGGATCACACCTGAAGGTTCTTCAGTTGAATAGTTATCTGTGGTTGAACCCGCAATAATAATCGTCGTGCCTGTGACCACCGGTGGCGAAGTTGGGATATAACCGCCCGGATAAGGGAATGGCATATCTTTTTGTAAATCGACTTCACCATTTTTACCAAAGTCAGTACAACGCTCACCAGTATCAGCGTTGATGGCAACCAAGCGGCCATCATTCACAGGTAAAATTACTTTACGTGGACATAGCGCAGACGATGACTTTTTATTCTGCAAGCTGGCTTCAAAACCAGCCGTATTGTTCGCATCATAATAAGACACGCCACGACAGGTTAAATGCTGAAAAGTATTGTCCGCTTTGAGTTTCGGATCAAAAGTCCATTTCGCCTTACCTGTAGCAGGGTCAAGTGCAACAAGTTTTTGGTGCGTGGTACAGATATACATATTGTCCCCAACTTTAATTGGGGTGACCTGATTGGTGGTTTCACCAGAGTCATTTTCTGTTTTAAAGTCACCTGTGTTATAGGTCCAAGCCACTTTTAAATCTTTAACATTCTCAGAATTAATTTGCGTTAAAGGAGAATAACGCAAACCAGACTGAGTACGACCATAAGCAGGCCAGTCGCCATCAGCAACACCCGGAATGGACTGTGCGGTTGCAGGTTGCTTGCTGCTCAGTTCACCTCGAATTTCTTGAGGGTCATTAAACACAGCATAGATCATCACTGCAATGGTAATTGCCAATGAACCTGTTAAAACCAGTTTTGCACTTTTAGCGTTGTCAAAACCGCGTGTGACCGCTGGAATGAGTAGCCATAAACCAAATAAACCAAGGATATCTAAGCGTGGCGCCAAGGCAAAGAAGTCTGAACCCACTTCCCATAAGCCCCAAACCACTGTACCCAAGACCAACAGCGCATAAACGATTAATGCCGTACTTTTTAATTTTTGCAGTAGAACTGCAGTCGCGATGAAGAGTAAACCTGCAATGATGTAGTACCAAGACCCACCAAGCACTGCAAGATAAATCCCTCCTATCAGCAGGACTAAACCAAAGATCACAGCAATCACAGCTGTAAAAGTTTTAAGTCCTGAACCTGAAGACGGAGTACTCATATTGACCACCTTTTTCTTAGATTCTGTTAAAAGCTCATATCGTTTCAATATCGATATGAGCACCTAGACAGTTTTTAGATTTTAAGTATCTGTCCAAACGACTTATTTCGAACAGTTTTATGCTTTGAACAACCGTAAAAAGTATTTATCAACCTTGTTGGACAAATACTTATCGATCTAGAAACTAAAATGCGGTCTGGAATTTAATTCCGCCGACCCATGCATTTTCACCATTTTTATACGCGCCTACATGGCGGATATATTGGATATTGGGACGAATGGTTAACCAGTTAGCTGCATGTATACCGTAGTAAATCTCGGCATCATATTCTTCACTTTGTAAGCCACGAGCATCGACGCTGTTATTGGTAATATTCACGTCATTGACATCATCATTGATATTAATACGGGCTAAGCCAATCGCGATTTCGTCTTGAGGGCGAGCATCAAAAGCGCCTTTATAGACCAAACCAATATTCTGCATGTCGCGAACCGTATTGGTATCTGAATCATGTAGTGTGAGATTCACAAAACCTGTTAAACCACGTGCAGCATCACCGTGATGTGCTGTGAGTTGCTGCTTAGCAACCACCCACCCCCCTTGCTTATGTGAGGTTTGCTGTGGGTTTTGAATGTCTGTGGCATCTGCAGAACTGTAGTAATAACCCGCACGATATTCGCCGGGTAACTTATTTATACCTACAGCAGGTTGCCACACCACTTCAGCAGGAATAATGGCACCCTGCGAACCGTCGGTACTTAAGTTCCAGCCTTTGCCACGTTCTAAGTTTTCAGGGTTATATTCATACACCCCAACTTGTGCATACAGGTCTGGCCGAAGGTTATATTTGACTCGCGCAGCCCATTGGCTGACAGGCCAGTTGTACCACTGGTCATCGACCCAGTTACCAACTTGAGAGCCACAGAGCGCAAGGTTTTGGAAATCACAGTCGAAACTGTTGAAGTCTTCACCCTCACCAAAACGACCGACTTTGATGTCTAACTTTTGATTCATGAACTTTTTCTTAATCCACAAATCGGTTAAACGCCACGTCTGTCCACGTCCCCACACTTCTTGAGTGGAACTTAAATGCCCATCTAAAGCATCGGATGTTTGAGAAAGTGAACGCCCATTGCGTTCGGTAATGGTGATTTGAGCCTCAGTATCCTGCCAGCCCAAAATCTTGTCTAAATCGAAGTGCGTACCGAATGCAAACTGGTCTGCATATTCGGTACCATGACTTGAAGAATGTGAGGCATCGAGCAACGTTGCCATTTCACCCGTATAGCCAAAGCTAAAGTCGTAGCCTTTTTGCTGCAATACGCTGCGCTGACCATTCCAGTCACCCAGCATCCAAGGGCTTTCTGCCTCAAAGGCATTTGCAGCATACACACTTTGAAAGCAGCAACTGAGCGCTAAGAGACTGAGGTTAAAACACCAACTTCTTTTACATTTATTCATAATTGGTGACCTTTCTTACAAAATTACAACTAATCGATATGATACGCTTTATTTGTATAAAAACCCATTTTATGACGTTTTTTTGTTTTAAATCTATCCAAATTATCGTTATATGATATTTATAAAGAATCAAAACCGAGCGGTTTGCCTATAAATTCATATCTTATTTTTGAACGTGAAAACTTAATTGGACAAGCTAATTGTTGTTCGCTTTTTGTACTCCCCTCTTGTAAAGGTACAGAAACCACCCATGCACGATCTTTGGCTAACTGCGAATTGAGTGCTTCATCCAACTTTAATACAGGCTCAACGCAGACATCTTGCTGCTGAAAAATTGCGTTCCACGTGGCAAAATCTTGAGTTTTAATTTTGTCTTTTATTGCTTGTTTCACCACCTGACGGTCATCAGTTGCCAGAGAGGCCCCTTTTTCAGCCACAATCGGCAACTCTAAAATCTGGGCCAGCCCATGTAAAAACTGCGGCTCTAAACTCCCAATCGATAAATAACGTCCATCTTGCGTTTCATAATAGTCATAAAAAGTCGCACCATTGAGGTAGCTTTGTTCAGGCTCTTGTTTTTCCTGTCCTGCTAAGCTCGCAGCTGCGGCCATGCTACTGAGCCCTACCACACAGTCGGTCATAGAAATATCAATATACTGCCCCAAACCACTACGCTGCCTTTCAACTACTGCCGCTAAAATTCCAATCACACTATGCAAAGAGCCGCCTGCAATATCCGCAATTTGAATCCCCATTGGTGGTGGTCCACTGTGCTGTCGGCCACTATGTCCCGCGATACCTGACAAAGCCACATAGTTGATATCGTGTCCTGCTTTATTTTGATACCCTCCTGTTTGCCCATAACCCGTAATGGAACAATAGATCAAGCGCGGATTAATTTCAGATAAGGTCTGATAGTCGAGTCCCAATCTTTGCATCACGCCTGGACGGAATTGTTCAATTACAATGTCATAGTCTGAAATTTTCGATTTGATCAGTTCAATATTGGCAGGATCTTTCAAATCAAGAGCGACAGCATGTTTATTTCTGTTGAGATAACTATGTGCAGTGGCCTGTCCATTGGCATAAGGTGGCATTAAACGGATCAGATCTGGGCGGGTTGGAGACTCGATATGGATCACTTCTGCACCTAGGTCTGCTAAGTACATTGTTGCAAAAGGTCCAGGTAAAAGTGTAGAAAAATCGAGAACTTTCAATCCTTTCAATGCCATATCCATGTTTATTTTCTCTTTTTATGTTGATTTTTTAGCTATTTTAGAAATATAAAAGCAACAAAACAATGTCATGTTCAGCCATTTACCTTGATCATTTCGGCAATTTAACATGTAAAAAGGCAAAAAACTTTAGTGTAAATTGCCTAAAATACTTTTTTTAGCGTCATTTAGGTCAAACGCAAGTGAATATAAAAGAGACTGAAGGATTAAATATGAGCCGCGATACCATTAGTATCCATTTCGTCAATGCGGCTTTAACTGGCGTAAAACGTCTCGGCATGGATGTCGAAACATTACTTTCTCACGTAGGGATTGAGGCAGAACTGCTGCGTCAACCTAAAGCCCGTATTTCTCCAGAACAATATACTCGCTTCGTTAAAATGTTATGGATGGTGACCCAAGACGAACATGTTGGCTTCGATAAGCAACCACGTCGTTTAGGTACGTTTGCCATCATGTGTCAGTTGATTATTCATGCCAAAACCTTAGGTGATGCTTTAGAACTGTCTTCACAGTTTTATAAATTGTTTGGTGATGAGTGGTCGGTGACCTTAGAACGCGACAAGCACGAAGCTCGTCTTGTTCCTCAGATTCCAAAATCGATGGATCCAGATCACTTCATTACCGAAAGTATGCTGATGATTTGGCACGGTCTCGCGTCTTGGTTGATTGAACGTCGTTTACCACTAGAACGTGTACACTTTGGTTATGAACGTCCGACTCATGCAGATGAGTACGATGCCCTGTTCTTCGCACCTGTGATGCAGTTCGACATGCCGCGTACTGAAATCACTTTTGCGGCAGATTATTTGGACTTACCAATTCGTCAAAATGAAGAAACATTAGAAGAGTTTTTAAAAGCCGCTCCTGCACAGTTGTTGGTGAAATTTAAAAATACAAACTCACTCACTTCACGTATTCGTGATGTATTGAAGAGTCAAATTGGTGAGGAAATGCCAACTCTGAATGATGTGGCTTCTATGCTGTATTTATCTCCACAAACGTTGCGTCGCCGCTTAGCTGCTGAAGGTAAAAGTTACCAAGGTGTGAAAGATGCATTACGTCGTGATGCCGCGATCCACCTACTATTGAACCCAGGTTTGACTTTAGAAGATGTGGCACAGCAAGTGGGCTTTAGTGAAACCAGTACCTTCCACCGTGCCTTTAAAAAATGGACTGGAGTTACGCCCGGTTTATATCGCCAACTACACGGTTATCACTAAATTTTTAGTTTGACGACGGTTCGGCACATTGCTAAACCCAAGATTTCGATCTTGGGTTTTTTTATGCCCAAATCTTCAGTTTATTGGCAAAAAGATTCATCTGACCTGACCCGTTCTAGTCATTGCATCACGGCCATTAATTTGTACACTCAAATGCATAACAACTTAAAAGTCATAAAAAGGAACAGCTATGAGCGAGGCTTATATCATTGACGCCATTCGCACACCACGCGGAAAAGGAAAGAAAGATGGTTCATTGCATGAAGTGAAGCCGATTACTTTACTGACAACATTACTGAATGAACTCAAAGACCGCCATCACTTAGATACTTCTAAAGTAGACGATATTGTCTTAGGGTGTGTCACGCCTATTGCAGACCAAGGTGGTGATATTGCTAAAACTGCGGCAATTGCGGCAGGTTGGGACAATGATGTTGCTGGTGTGCAAATCAACCGTTTCTGTGCATCAGGCTTAGAAGCGGTCAATATGGCTGCGCAAAAAGTACGTTCAGGTTGGGAAGATGTGGTTGTCGCAGGTGGTGTTGAGTCGATGTCACGTATTGCAATGGGTTCAGACGGTGGGCCGTGGGCATTAGACCCTGAAACCAATTTAAAATCACACTTTGTTCCGCAAGGCATTGGCGCAGATTTAATTGCAACATTGGATGGATATACACGTTCAGATGTCGATGCCTTTGCAGCAAATTCGCAGCGCAAAGCGGCAGCAGCACAAGCTGCGGGTTATTTCAATCGATCAGTGGTTGCTATTAAAGACAAAGCAGGCGTGACCATTTTAGATCAAGATGAATTTATTAAACCGTCAACAACAGCAGAAGGTTTAGCAAAACTCAATCCAAGTTTTGAAATGATGGGTGCCATGGGTTTTGATGCGATTGCATTACAACAATATCCAGAAGCGCAAAAAATTAATCATGTGCATCATGCAGGCAATTCATCGGGTATTGTGGATGGTGCAGCGCTTGTATTACTTGCTTCTGAAAAAGCAGTCAAAGAACAAGGTTTAAAACCACGTGCCAAAGTATTGGCGACCGCATTGGTGGGTTCAGATCCAACCATTATGCTGACTGGGCCTGCGCCTGCTGCGCGTAAAGCGTTGACAAAAGCTGGTTTAACGATTGACGATATTGATCTATTTGAAGTGAATGAAGCCTTTGCATCTGTAGTCATGCGCTTTATGACGGAATTAAAAGTGCCTGCTGAGAAAGTCAATGTGAATGGTGGTGCAATTGCGATGGGACATCCACTGGGTGCGACGGGTGCAATGATTCTCGGAACTTTATTGGATGAATTAGAACGTCAAGGCAAAAAGCGTGGCTTGGCAACATTATGTGTGGGTGGTGGCATGGGTATTGCGACCATTATTGAGTTGGTATAAGGAGAATAATAATGAGCGCAATTCAATATTTAAAAAATGACGATGGCATTATTATTCTAACTTTAGATTCTCCAAACCAATCTGCAAATACTATGAATGCAGATTTCCGTATGGCTTTGGAAAATATTGTTTCTAAACTAAAATCTGAAACGTCAATTACTGGAATTATTTTCCGTTCAGCGAAAAAAACCTTTTTTGCAGGCGGTGATTTGGATGAGCTAATCCAAGCGCGCTTGGAAGATGCCACACCTTTTTTTGAAATGATTCAGAAAATGAAAGCAGAGTTTCGCTATATCGAAACTCTAGGTGTTCCTGTCGTTGCAGCATTGAATGGTACAGCTTTAGGTGGTGGTTGGGAAATCGCTTTAGGTTGTCATGCACGTATTGCATTGAATGATCCTAAAACGAAGTTTGGTTTGCCTGAAGTGACTTTAGGTCTACTGCCGGGTGGTGGTGGTATCGTGCGTATGGTACGCCTTTTAGGTCTACAAAATGCTTTTCCATTCTTAATGGAAGGTAAGCAGTTTGGTGTGGATAAAGCAAAATCTCTCGGTTTAATTCAAGACATTGCAGAAACACCTGAAGAGTTGATGGATAAAGCCATCGCTTGGGTAAAAGAACATCCAAAATCACAACAACCGTTTGATGTAAAAGGTTATAAAATTCCGGGTGGTGATCCAAAAACACCTGCGGTTGCGCAAATGCTGGCGATTGCTCCAGCGATGCTACGTGATAAAACCAAAGGTTGCTATCCTGCACCTGAAGCAATCATGGCGGCTGCGGTTGAAGGTGCGCAAGTCGATGTAGATACAGCGCTGACTATTGAATCACGTTACTTTACTTATCTTGCCACAGGTCAAGTTTCAAAAAACATGATCGGTACTTTTTGGCATGGAATGAATGCAATTAAGGCAGGTGCGAGTCGTCCTAAAGACGTTGCAAAATGGCAAGCAAGCAAAGTTGGTGTACTTGGTGCAGGTATGATGGGGGCAGGTATTGCTTACTCTACAGCAATCAAAGGGGTTCCCGTTGTACTGAAAGATGTTTCTGCAGAAAATGCAGAAAAAGGTAAAGCCTATAGCCAAAAATTACTGGATAAAAAGGTCTCCCAAGGTCGTATGACGGCTGAAAAACGTGATCAGGTTTTAAGTTTAATTACAGCTACAGCATCTGCGGAAGATTTAAAAGGCTGTGATTTAATTATCGAAGCTGTATTTGAAAATCAAGAACTCAAAGCGAAAGTCACTCAAGAAGCCGAAGCATTCCTTGTAGAAAGTGGTGTGATGGCTTCAAATACTTCGACATTACCAATTACTGGTTTGGCAAATGCATCGAAAGATCAAGCGAACTTTATTGGTCTGCATTTCTTTAGTCCAGTCGATAAAATGCAATTGGTTGAAATCATTAAAGGTAAAAACACTTCTGCTGAAACTTTGGCGAAGGCGTATGACTATGTACAGCAAATTGGTAAAACCCCGATTGTTGTCAATGACAGCCGTGGCTTTTTCACCAGTCGTGTATTTGGTACTTTTGTTCAGGAAGGTCTGCGTTTACTGCATGAAGGTGTTCATCCAGCTCGTATTGAAATGGCAGCACTCAAAGCAGGCATGCCAGTTGGCCCATTAGCCATTCAAGATGAAGTTGCATTAACACTTTCTGAGCATGTTGCCAATGAAACCCGTAAGGCGCTTCAGGCTGAAGGTAAAGATTTACCTCGTTCAGGTGCAGATGATGTGATTCAAACCATGATTCATACTTTTGACCGTAAAGGCAAAGCTGCTGGTGCAGGTTTCTATGATTATCCAGAAGGTGGCAAAAAGCATCTTTGGGAAGGTTTGAGCCATTGGAAGAAAGATGTAGATATTTCTGAACAAGAAATGATAGACCGCTTCCTGTTTGTACAATCACTAGATACTTTACGTTGTTATGAAGAAAATGTTCTTGAATCTGTAATTGACGCCAATATCGGTTCGATCTTTGGGATTGGTTTTGCGCCGTGGACAGGTGGAGCCATCCAGTATCTGAACCAGTATGGTCTGGAAAAAGCCTTGATCCGTGCCAATACACTTGAAGCGAAATACGGCGAGCGTTTTAAAGCGCCACAATTGCTGAAAGATAAAGTGCACACTGGCGAGAAAATTTCATAACACGACTTAAGCTATAAAGCATTAATGCCCTTTCTTTTATCGAAGATAAGGGCGTTAATGTCTTTAAGTATTCTTTTTTATCTTTAGAAAATAAATACTCAGCTATTAAACTGGAGTCATGCCTATCGATATAAAGCTTGACCTAACTGAAATAAAGATTAACGCCTTAGAACTTATTTCAATCCCTTATTTAAATGAATAGTTTAGTCACTTATCAGTCGGCTTTGCTTCGATTCTGTGTTATAAAGTTACACAGATTCTGATTTATTTTTATCCATTTTGGTATTTTCTCATGACTGATAATTCTTCTCCTGAAAAATCCCCTTGGGGCTGGAAAGCGCTGATTATTGCCTTTATTTTAAGTGCTTTTTTCCTTGGCTTTTTCTATCTTGCAGTAACCAATGAACCAGATTACATGCCAAGCCAACAGCAAAAGAATACCCAGCAGCATGCATTTAAAAATGCCCCTGCAATGTCTGAAGAAGCATTGGCAGAAGCTAAAAAACAGAAAGAAATGGGTACAGCCCCAGCTACTGCTGAAGATCATCACATGTCTGCAGAAGAACATGCAGCCATGACAGAAGCTGAAACATCAGCTGAACATCAGTCTGGTCATTGATACCTAGATTTATGAAAACAAAAAAGCCACTTTGAGTGGCTTTTTTATGTTATCAAAACTTAAAATTCTTTAATCGCTAAATGCCAGTCGCATATCAATATGTGGAATAGCACAGTCCAGATATTCCTCACCTTCAACGTTAAAACCCAAACTCGCATAAAACTGAATAGCATGCACCTGTGAAGACAGTTTCAGGAATTTTCGCTGTTCAAGTTTGGCTTGTTGAATGATCTGTAGCATCAGCACTTTGCCAATCCCTAAACCACGATGCGATTTCAAAACAGCCACACGCCCAACGCTGTTATTTTGCAATAACCGTGCTGTCGCAATTGGCTGATCTTGATCATAAACCACAAAATGCAATGAAACCGCATCTTCCGCATCCCATTCATCTTCAGCCGCAATCTGCTGTTCCTGAATAAACACCTGCTCACGAATCAGTTTGGCATCATGTTGCAGCACATCCCAGCTGCTTGAACGTAGGGTCAGTTGTGTCATTAAAAATCATCTTCCTAAAAACAAAAGCAGCCTCTCGACTGCTTGATCAATTTCAAATTAGCATTTACAGCCAATATCCTGCTGATCCCATTGATTATTCAACAGCAATTCCAGTGAATGCTTTTGAATACCATACATCTCTTTCAAGGCTTGAATTTGTGCCAAGACAGCAACATCGGGCGCTTGATAATCCTTACGCTTGGTTGCCAAAATCATTTTATTCTTGCTGGTATGCTCAAGTGCTACAAACTCAAACACTTTGGTTTCATAGCCATAGGCTTTGAGTAACAAGGCACGAATAGTATCGGTCAGCATTTCAGCTTGCTGTCCCGCATGAATACCAAACTGCAACATCGGTTGCAACACGAGTGGAGCTTTCAGTTGCGGGCGTAATTCTTTATGACAACACGGCGCGCACATGATCATTTCGGCATTTAAACGAATGCCGGTATGAATCGCAAAGTCAGTCGCGACATCACATGCATGCAGCGCAATCATCACATCGAGACGTTCAGGTTGGTACGTCCGAACATCACCCTGAAAAAAATCAAGTTGCTGAAAATCTGACTTGTTCGCAACCTCCTGACAGAATTGTACCATCTTGCTGTTTAGCTCAACCCCAGTCACAAAAGGATTGATATCTTGCTTCAGCAAATAATCATACAAAGCGAAGGTTAAGTAGCCCTTTCCTGAGCCAAAATCGACCACGCGCAGTTGTTCAGGCAGTTGAATATGACTTAATGCCCCTGAGAAAATTTCGACAAACTTATTAATCTGCTTCCACTTACGCGCCATACTGGGAATGATGTGCGCTTTTGCATCGGTAATACCAAGCGGCTGTAAGAAATAACTGTCTTGATCTACAAAACGCTGTTTGACACGGTCATGACCTTGCTGCTCAACAGCTTTGGTTACCGTTTTATTTTTACTTTGCGTCAGCATAGCTTTCTTCTTGTTCTTCTTCAGTTGCAACTCTTGTTCAGTTGTCAGCAGATTGGCTTGTTTACACTGCGCCAAAAGTGCAGTTACCGTATCAAGTGCTGTGTCTAATGAATAATTTTTGGTGACATCTTGGGTTTTATGGCGATATAAACAGCTCAATACAGGCTGTCCTTGTAACATGACGACTCGAAAAGTCATCTTCTCGAGTTGCTCAAGTTCACCCTGATATTGACTCAGAATCATCCGATCAAAACTTTGAGATTCAAGCGCTTGCTGAAAGGCTTGAAGGAATTGCTGCTCTTGTGCAGAGGACGATACCGAAACGGTCATAATAGAAACCAAAAAAAGAATTGCGATTAAATTTTAAAGCGTCTTACGCTAAATGCAAATTTGAATTACGATACAGTTGTATATTTTATAAAAATGCACATGACTTATGAGCGCTCGCCCTGTTGTAAACTACGATCCAGTTGAAGAAAAAATCAACTTTATTAGCCATGCTATTGGTGCAGGTCTTGCACTCATAGCGGGTATTTTATTGATTATCAAAGGATCTTACTTAGAAACAGCGCAGTGGATCGGGCTGTGGGTCTATGCTTTGAGCCTATTTTTATTATTTGCCGCATCAAGCTTGTATCATTTTGCCGAATCTCCAGAGCGTCGCGGCTGGTATAAAAAATTAGATCACACTGCCATTTATTATCTGATTGCGGGCACCTACACTCCATTTTTGTCTATTGCACTGCCCACACAAAAAGCCCATTACCTACTCATTGCACTTTGGGTGATTGCAATCATTGGTACACTATTCAAGTTAGTTTTCATTCATCGCTTTGAAAAAATTTCACTGATTGCTTATCTGCTCATGGGATGGCTGGCTGTGCTGGTAATGGATGATATGCAACGCTTTTTATCTAAACCTGCTTTGACTTTTTTAATCATTGGTGGACTTTCCTATACCATCGGTGCATTGTTTTATGCGCTAAAAAAGGTAAGATATACGCACGCTATCTGGCATATTTTTGTATTGATTGGTGCAGGATCACATTTCCTGTCCATCTATCTTTACGTGATATAACCCGCGCACACTACATTTTTTAGTAACCCTAATTCCGCAGTCTGCCCGAGGAACATTCGTATTTTTTTAAAAAATTACGCCTTTTTTAAAAAGATGACGCTTTTAAAACTCAGTTCGACTATTTTTTAAGTGTAAGGTCTACCATGGCGTCATTAAATACTGCTGTTGCTGAACAGCAGCCTGTAAACTCAAAATTCCGCGTACTTACAGCCAGTCTGGTAGGTACAACTATCGAATTCTTCGATTTTTATATTTATGCCACTGCAGCTGTCATTATTTTTCCGTACCTGTTCTTTCCAGCAAGTACCGATCCAATGACTGCAACCATTCAGTCTTTGGCGACCTTCGCGATTGCCTTTATTGCACGCCCGATTGGCGCCGCACTCTTTGGACATTTAGGTGATCGTATCGGCCGAAAGGCGACCTTGGTTGCAGCTTTGCTGACCATGGGACTTTCAACCGTGTGTATCGGCTTATTACCCACCTATGCACAAATTGGAATTGCCGCGCCATTACTACTTGCACTGTGTCGTTTAGGTCAAGGACTCGGCTTAGGTGGTGAATGGTCGGGTGCGGTATTGCTTGCCACAGAAAATGCACCTGAAGGTAAGCGTGCTTGGTATGGTATGTTTCCCCAACTGGGCGCGCCGATTGGCTTTATCTTAGCAACTGGTTCATTCTTAACGCTGGGTCATTTTATGACTGAAGAAGCGTTCATGACTTGGGGCTGGCGTATTCCCTTTATCTCAAGTGCTTTACTGGTGATTGTAGGTCTGTGGATTCGTTTACAACTCCATGAAACCCCCGCGTTCCAGAAAGTTTTAGACAAGCAAAAAGAAGTTAACATTCCGTTTAAAGAAGTGATGACCAAGCACTGGGGCATGTTGATTTTAGGTACCATTGCAGCCATCTGCACCTTTGTAGTGTTCTACCTCACGACGGTATTTGCTTTACAATGGGGTACCAAACAGCTGGGTTACACCCGCGAACAGTTCTTACAACTTCAACTGGTCGCAACCCTGTGCTTTGCTGCATTCATCCCCTTGTCTGCAGTTTTTGCGGAAAAATTTGGTCGTAAAACCACGTCTATTGCAGTCTGTATTGCTGCGGCGTTATTTGGTTTAGTATTCTCAAGCATGTTGGAATCAGGCAGTACCCTTATTGTGTTCTTGTTCCTGTGTATTGGTTTATCCATCATGGGTTTAACCTATGGACCGATTGGTACCGTGCTCTCTGAGATTTTTCCAATATCCGTTCGTTATACAGGTTCAGCGCTGACTTTTAACCTTGCGGGGATCTTTGGGGCATCATTTGCACCTCTCATTGCCACCAAGCTTGCAACCACCTATGGTTTACATGCAGTGGGTTATTACCTCACGGCGGCATCGCTTCTGTCTTTATGTGCGTTCTTAATGATCCGTGAAACCAAAAATGATGATGTAAATAATCAAATTTAAACCTGAATTTGATGTCTAAAAACCAGCACAGTGATGCTGGTTTTTTTATACCAATGCTTTAACAAACGCTACAAAAACCATATTTAAAATCTGTCGTTTTACTTCATAAATAGAGAGAGAGATACAGATGAATAGAATCGAAAAATGGATGAAAAAATACAACAACTCACCAATGAACAACTCCTTGATGTCATCGTATTAGTTGAAGAAAATAAAATTATTCAAGCCATTCAATACATCGCCACACATACCGCTTTTCAATACGATGATGCTCAAGAGATCGTGACTGAACTCACGAAGCGGCATGATGCTGCACTAAAAAGCATGTATCGCCATAAACGACACCAACAACAACGCATATCAACTGCTGAATTAAGACACCACAGCTCCCTTGTGTCTGAAGGACGGAGCTTTACACAACAACAGCCACAAAGCCCGCATAGCCCAGCAGTGAATAACCTCGATGCAATACAAGACCTACAAGCGCTTCATACAAAAAACCACAACCTTTGGATCGTCTTGGCTGTGGTCATTTTGGTTTTAAGCTTTATTTTTTATTGGTTCTAAACCCAACTTAAATTAGTTCAATAATATCGATGGTCGGTGGTACACGAAAACGAAACGGCACACCCACCATGCCTGTTCCAACCGTGACAAACACATCGGCATATTCATGTCGGTACAAGCCTTTTTTGTGTCCTAATATAGACACCTTCTTCATCACATAATCTGTAAGCCATGGCAGCTCAACCTGACCACCATGCGTATGACCTGAAAGCATTAAAGGACGGCTGGGTAAAGCGGGTACCATATCGACCGTATCTGGGTTGTGCGATAGGATGACCCACGGTTTGTCCTGCGGTAAATGCGGCATAAAACGCATATCTGCCTTGCCTGCCCACAAATCCCCGACTCCAATCAGACGAAACTCTTCAAATTCCACAATCTGACCTTCAATATCAATCACATTATTCACCTTCAAAGCATGTCTTAACAAATTTTGAATCGGCGGACCAGGATATTGCTCATCATGATTACCATTGACCGAATAGACTGGGGCATTAATTTCTTGCAACACCTCTAATTCTTCTGCCAATGTATTTTCAGGTTCATAAGTCCAGTCCCCTGCAACCACCACCAAATCAGGTTTTTGTTCATTCAGTCGTTTGACGATGGTTTTCAGTTGTCGCTCATGCCCTGAAAATAGACCAATGTGTAGATCGGCAATTAACGCAATCCGAACGGGTTTAAGTAATTTATAATCTTCTTGGATTTGATATTGAGTGGTTTTGACATGTACAAAATGCGGTTCAATGAAACGTGCATAACACAGCACACCACTGACCAAAAACACAAAAATAGCTTCATGCCATGAATAATAACCCTGAAAACCTGCATATAAGCTAAAGAAAAACAAAGGAATGAGTAAATAAGAGAGATAAAAAGCCAACAAATGCACAAAGGCCTTAAACGGATGAATAGTCTCCGTATTGGTTTGACTGATCCATGCCTGATACACCGCCCACCCCGCAAGCAAGGCCATCGCAATATAAAAATAGAACACGACGGAGTGTATATTCATCATAGACTTTTACTCACAAATTGTTCATCAAGAACACATAATCTTCTGTTTATCTTTTCACAGCTCAGAATTATACTCAAACCAAATTTATAGACTTTATGACGATGGAAAAACCTCACGGCTTAGCGAAACAAACTTTATTCCGCTCATCTTCGACTCAGCAAGGTGCCAAACTGTTGTTGCTGAGCTGTATGGTTTTGACTGTCCCAGCGTGTAACACCTTACCCAAACAGATCCCACAGACGCCCGTCTATGCCTTTGATTTGCCAACAGATAAAACCAGTTTAGGCAAAATCGTACTGCCTTTACGTGAACAAAATCCGGGCCTTACAGGTTTCCATGTTCTCTATAATCCACTCGAAGCATTGGCCGCGCGTATCCATCTTATTGATAAGGCAGAAAAGACCTTAGATCTACAATACTATATTTGGGACAACGATCGTATTGGTTCTTTAGCGCTTTATTCTATTTTGAAAGCCGCTGATCGCGGGGTGAAGGTTCGATTACTAATCGATGATAACAATGCCAAGAAAATGGAAGGCATTTATTTGGCGCTCGATCAACACACTAATATCGACATCAAACTGTATAACCCCTACCGCTTCCGTCACTATCGTGCGATGGATATGGTCTTAAATCTAAAACGCATCAACCGTCGTATGCACAACAAAAGCTTCATTGCCGATAATCAAATTTCGTTGATTGGTGGGCGCAACATGAGCAATCAATATTATAACGTCAGCGACAGTTATCAGTTTTCCGATGTTGATGTGATGTTGGTCGGCTCTGCCTCAGATGAAATTGTGCATTCCTTCGATGAATACTGGAATGACGATTATGCCTTTCCAGTGCGTCAAATTGTCAACGCCAACCATTACAGCTTGCGTTATGAAGGTTTAAAAACCCAGTTAGAGCAGTACTATCAGGAAGTGACCGTACAAAATTATTTGGATCTAGCCAATCGTTCTCAGGCCTTTGAACACTGGCTAAATGATAGTATCCAGTTCGATTGGGTCAAAGCCGAAGTGGTGAAAGACTCGCCAAGCAAAACCAAGTCTCGTGCGAAAAAAGAAGAACATTTAAACTTCCAGTTGCAAACCCATTTAGAAAAGCCAATGGAAAGCATCGACATTATTTCGGCCTATTTTGTGCCTGAACGTAAAGGCAAAAAACAGTTGGCAAATCTAGCTCAAAGTGACATTCAAGTTCGCGTACTGACCAACTCATTTAAAGCCAATGATGTACCATTGGTACATGCTTTCTATGGAAAATATCGTGAAGACTTGCTGGAAAGTGGTGTTCAGCTCTATGAGTTTTTAGCCACGCCTGCGGCCGAAGCCCTAAACGAAAACAATGAAGAAATTTCGAAAAAAGCCAAAGTCAGCATCAAAGGATTAAGCCGCTCGAGTCTGCATGCCAAACTCATGGCCATTGATGAGAAACAGGTTTTTATTGGTTCATTTAATTTTGATCCCCGCTCTGCCAACTTAAATACAGAAATTGGGGTTTTACTGAACAGTCCACCGCTGGCCAAAGCGGTACACTACACCATGGACCAAAACCTCAGTAAATATGCCTATAAGCTGGTCCTAGATGCAAACAAAAACATTAACTGGCAAATCAAACAAGCTGATGGCTCTACTAAAACCTATACCACTGAACCAAAAATGAATTGGTTCAAACGTGCTGGTCTCAAAGTCGTTTCTTGGCTACCGATTGAAGGCTTTATGTAAGCCTTCAAGCTTGTTCTATGTTTAGTTGGGACTTCAAAACTTTATGATGTAAATCAGCCAAACCTTGCACCATTTTTTGTTGGACCAGTGCCGTTAAACTCTCAACCGTATGTCCTGCGGTACAAATGGCTGGGAGCGCAACTAAATGTGCCGTCACTTGTGGCATCTCTAGTACTTTTTTAACATGCTCGGCAAAACTAATGTTACCGATAAACGGAGAGACTTGGTCAAGTCCGCCCTGTTGATTCACATAGCAAATCAAACAAATTTGCACATCACGCTGGGCCTCAATTGCTGCGCCTAATATACGTCCATGAACCTTTTTCACTTTAGAACCATCGGTCGTGGTCGCTTCTGGGAAAAACAACACAGGAATATCTTGTTTTAAAAACGCTGTAATTTGCTCTCGAATTTTGATGGAATCGCCTGAACCACGTTGAATAAACAAGGTTCCACCACTTTTTGCCAATTTGCCAAACACAGGCCATTTTTCAATTTCAGCCTTGGCCAAAAAGAAAACTCGTGCGCCTGAGCCTAAAACCGCGACATCTAACCATGAAATATGATTGCTGACCCAAAGTGCAGGCTTACGTGGAATATCCCCGTGGACATGCACATCAATGTTAAAAACCTTGCACAGTCGACGACAGAAATACTGCACGTAACGGGTATTTTGTGGATTGTTAATGTCTTTATACAAGCCATGTCGATAGACCAAATAAAACCCTTCGGACACGGCGCCAAGCCCTGAAGCCAGCTTTTTACCATACAGAAAAAGCTTAGAGACACCTTTTATTGATGTTGTTTTTATTTCAGTATTCGATTGCATAGACGGTTCACTTGGCACAGCTTCATTCAACATTTAATCATTGATTTCGGCTCATTCTATACTGATCTTAACTAACTTGCATTGATCATAAAAACCGAAGGACCAGATGATTATTTTCAATTTTAATCGTTTAAACAAATTAATTAAAATAAATCAATCGAAATAACAAAACATGGTGCGCACATGAGCGATCAAATGAATCCTCCAGCTCCGCCGTTAAATCCTGTTCAGGCACTGAAATTTATTATAGGGCTCAGTATTTTATACTTTGGCACCTTGCTGCTTTTGGTTCACTTATTTCGCTCAATGTAAGGCAACAGCATAACTATTTCGCTCAATCTCAGCAAATTCATCTACACTAGAGTTTTCAATGTGAGATCGAATTTAGTGGAATATTTTGAGCAGAAGCAAGGTGGCGAAAAAACCATTTTAGTCAGTGTTGCCATCCATATTCTGGAAGACCTTGATGCAGAAGAATTTCGTTTGCTTGCTAAGTCGGCAGGTGCAGAAATTCTGGAGCATATTCACGCTCAAAGATTCAAACCCGATGCTAAATATTTCATTGGTTCAGGCAAAGCAGAAGAAATTGCTGCTCGTGTTGAGGAACTTGAAGCCACGCTGGTGATTATTGACCATGCCCTGACACCCAGTCAGGAACGTAATCTGAGTCGCATTATCAAGTGCCGCGTTATTGACCGTACACGCCTTATTCTAGATATCTTTGCACAACGTGCCCGTACCCATGAAGGGAAACTTCAAGTCGAATTGGCTCAATTGGATCACTTGTCTTCTCGACTGGTCGGTACAGGCATTAGCCTCGATAGCCAAAAAGGCGGGATTGGACTCCGTGGTCCAGGTGAAACGCAACTCGAAACTGACCGCCGTTTACTCCGTGTCCGGGTTGGACAACTTAAAGATAAATTAGAAAAAGTCCGTCAGACCCGTATCCAAGGGCGTGCCGCACGTCAAAAAGCTGCCATTCCAACCGTTTCTTTGGTTGGTTATACCAATGCGGGTAAATCAACCCTGTTTAACACCCTTGCCAAATCTGATGTTTATGCCGCAGATCAGCTATTTGCAACCTTAGATCCAACCTTAAGACGTTTGGAATGGGATGGTATTGGTCCGCTGGTTCTAGCCGACACGGTTGGTTTTGTGCGTAATCTTGCGCATGCTTTAGTGGAATCGTTTAAAGCGACGCTAGAGGAAACATTAGAAGCCAGTTTGCTGTTGCATGTGATTGACTCGAGCAGTCCTGACCATATGGAACAAATTGAAGCTGTTGAAAAAGTGCTCAAAGAAATTGGCGCAGATATTCCAATTCTACGGGTGTATAACAAGATCGATCAAAGTGGCGAACAAGCCAAAATCATTTACGCTGAACCAAATGTACCTGAGCGTGTCTATGTCTCAGCACATACAGGCGAAGGATTTGATCTACTACGCCAAGCGGTACAAGAGTGTTTGATGGGTCAAATTCAAAACTTTGACGTCTTACTCAAACCTGCCTATGGCAAATTACGTAATCAACTGTACGCCCTAAATGTGATTCAATCTGAAAATTATGATGATGAGGGCAACCTACACCTACAAGTGTATATTGCACCACATAAACTTGAACAATTGATTAAACAAGCACATTTACCGATTAATGAAATTTTAGGTTTGAAAGCAAAACAATTTCATCGTGAACTCGAAGAATTTGAAATCAAAAGCTAAATCGGTTAAAACGTGATAAGTAAAATGTTAATGACAGAACAAAATGGAATGGATAAAAACTGTTGATTGGAAAGCATGGATCGGCACGGTTGCCCTGATCATCATCTTTCGTGAAGCGGCTGTGTGGATCACTGGACGTTTTGGACATCCTGAACTGGGCAATTTAATTGGACTGATTAGTTTATTAATCGTCCTTTTGGGTTGGAGAAAATTTCATAAAATTCCAGCACGTTTGGTGGATACCAACAATAAAATCATGAAAGAAAGTGCCTTTGCTTTTCTACCTATCAGTGCAGGCTCCCTGCTGATGATGACCCATTTAGGCAGTGAAATCCCAATGTTTTTGGTGGTGCTATTTGTCAGCACACTAATTCCACTGTGGGTTTACGCAAAAATGTCTAAGAAATGGCTTTAGGAGTGTGCACATGATTCCCATTATTTTCGGTTTTTTCCTAACCCTCGTTGCCTACTTACTGGCAAAGCCACTCAACAAAAAACTGCCACAAATTCCCGTGATTGTTTTTGGCATGTGCTTTGTGATTGCCCTGCTGTTGTTTTTAAACATTCCGTATGAGCAATATATGGCACAGGTAAATCCAGTGTTTAACCATCTGCTCGGTTATGTGACGGTCGCATTAGCTATTCCATTGGCTGCTATGCGCTATGATGACCTCCCCCTCAAAGCAGTGGTGGGCATCTTAGTCTTTGCCAGTATCAGTGCGGTCGGACTGCCGATGGGACTGGCTTATCTATTACATTTGTCTGACCCTACCATTATGGCATTTGCCACGCGCGCAGTCACAACACCAATTGCGATTAACATTGCAACACTGCTGCAAGCCCCTGTGAGTCTGGCAATTTTAATCGTTATTTTGTCCGGTGTGATTGGTGCTGCATTTTCACCACTGATCCTCAAACACATTAATGACGAACGAGCATCGGGCTTAGCGCTAGGTCTTGCAGCTCATGCCATCGGTACAGCTCAAGCATGGCAACGGGGAAGTATTGCTGGACGTTACGCAGCCTTTGGAATGGCTGTCAATGCGGTATTTACAGCAATCTGGTTACCGTTGTTTATTCTATACTTGCAAAAAATGTGATATGTTCCTCACATAAACAATTGTATTGTTTAAAAAATCGACTTAAGATGAGTTTGTCGTTGATTAAATGATAAAAGGATTTTGTTCATGAGCAAATTGACACTTGCAATCGCATTCGCTACAACCGTTATAGGTAGTACAGCTTTCGCTGAAGATATTAGCGGCACTTGGAAAAATATTGATGACAAAACTGGGTCGTCAAAAGCCATCCTTGAGATTCGCCAAGAATCAAATGGGACATATACCGCTAAGATCGTTAAAGTGACGCCTCGTCCGGGTTATACACCAAAAGAAACGTGTATTAATTGCCCTGCGCCGTATACCAATAAGCCTATTTTAGGCATGGATGTGATGAAAGGTTTGAAACACAGCGGTGATACCAATTACACGGGTGGAAAAATCATTGATCCACTGTCTGGTAATATTTATAGCTGTAAAGCAAAACTCAGTTCGAATGGTAAACGCTTAACCTTGCGAGGATACGTGGGCATATCTGCTCTAGGTCGTAGTCAAACGTGGATTCGAGAATAATCTAGGTTCTTATTACTGAACAGGCTTGGTCTACGCAATCACTTGATCAAGATTTTGTAGACCACCACTGAGTCACTCATACATTGCATCAAACTTAGTCTGATTGTTTCAAATTCAATGAATAAAAGAGTTTCAGCTAAGCATGTATGATTTTTCAATTTTTAAAGGCAACTGCCTAACTCATATCTAAACACAAAACAGTTTGCCTTGTGCAAACTGTTTATTTTTCTGTGTCTTGGATATCTTTTTGTGAAACTATAGAGAACCTTATATGAAAAGTAAGTTTTTTATCGCGGGATTAACATTGTCCATGCTTTGCGGGGGAGCATTTGCACAGGACTTAACAGGGACATGACAACAAATTGATGATAAGTCAGGCTCGCCAAAAGCCATTATCGAAATTCGTAAAGAATCGAATAATACTTACACTGGAAAAATTGTAAAAATTACACCGCGCCCAGGTTATACCCCAAAAGAAACTTGTGTGAATTGCCCTACGCCATATACCAACAAACCAATTTTAGGTATGGACATTATTAAAGGCTTAAAGCATGTCGACGGCACCAATAACTATGAAAAAGGTCGTGTGATTGATCCTTTGTCTGGCAAACTTTATGATGCAAAAATGAAACTGAATGCCACAGGAAAGCGTCTTTCTCTACGTGCATACATCGGTGTTTCTGCTTTAGGTCGTAACCAAACTTGGTTAAGAATCGACTAAGAATAAAAAAGCCACGAACTTCGTGGCTTTTTTAATGCATGTGCTATTGAACTGGATTATCAACGGCAAATAAAGTCTCATCTTCTAGACGGTAAGCCATTAATTGATGCCCCCAAACACAACCGCCATCTACATTTTGAATCGAGTCTGAAATGGTTTTACCTTGTAAAGCGGCCCAGTGACCAAACACAACTTTATGGGTTTGTGCCGCTTGTGAAGCGAATTCAAACCATGGTTTGAACCCTTCTGGCATTGGGTCACTGAGTGAGTCTTTAAAACTAAACTCCAAACGCCCAGCACTATCGGTTAAACGCATACGAGTCAAATAATTTACGATACAACGTAAACGCGCATGCCCCGTCAGTTCATCAGACCATAAGGTGGGCTCTTTGCCATACATTTCTTTTAAAAAGGCGTCGACAACATCAAAATCATCCGCTGCAATGACCGCCTCAACTTCTGCGGCTAAAGCAGCAGTTTGTTCTGCTGTCCAATTGGTTGGAATGCCCGCATGCGTCAGAACCGTGGTTGCGTTTGGAAACACACACAAGGGTTGTTTACGTAGCCAATCAATCAAATCATCACTATCAATCGCATCAATCACATCACGAATGTTATCTTTGTCTTTAATTGCTTTAATGCCACGTGCAGCCGCCAGCAAAGTTAAATCATGATTGCCTAAAACTGTTGCAGCCGCATTACGCTCTACTAATTTTTTAATAAAGCGTAAAGCACCCAATGAGTTTTCACCACGGGCAACCAAATCCCCTGCAAACCAAATAAAATCTTGGTCAGGATCAAACTGAATGGTCTTTAGCAAGGCTTTTAGTGCTTCAAAACAACCCTGCACATCACCAATGACATAATTGTATCGAATCTCTGCGCCTGCCACCTTAAGCCACCATTTGATCTGCTAATGCCACAAATTGAGCCAGTGTTAAAGTCTCTGGACGCGCCATCGGATCAACACCCGCTTGCTCAAAACCATCTTCAGCCAACATGCCTTTTAAGCTATTACGCAAAGTTTTACGGCGCTGAGTAAAGACATGCGAGACCAAACGTGCTAAGGCTTTTTCATTTTTTGCCACAATCGGCTTAACCGCATACGGCTCTAGACGAAACACCGCAGAAGTCACTTTTGGTGGCGGGTTAAATGAACCCGGTGGTACTTCAAACAAGAACGTAGGTTTGCAGAAATACTGAATCATCACCGACAAACGACCATATTCTTTGCTATTTGGAGAAGCCGTAATACGGTCAACCACTTCTTTTTGTAGCATAAAATGCATGTCTTTAACTTTGTCACCAAACTCCAAGAGATGAAACAAAAGTGGCGTCGAAATGTTATACGGCAAATTCCCCACAACACGTAAAGGACGACCATCTTCAAATAAATTAGTGAAGTCGTATTTGAGTGCATCGGTTTCAATAATGGTTAAACGTTCAGGATGTGGCACACGCCCCGGCAAACCGGTCGCCAAATCACGGTCTAATTCGACCACCGTGAGTGCGTCACACTCTCCAATCAACGGTGATGTTAATGCTGCCAAACCCGGGCCGATTTCCACAATGTTATCACCTGAACGTGGTGCAACTGAACGTACAATCTTGGCAATCACACGTTGGTCATGTAAGAAGTTTTGCCCAAAACGCTTCCGCGTATGGTGCCCTTCATCTTTAGGGTTTAAGGCATTAATTTGATACATAAAATTTTCCAACGTGAGTTAATCACTGAACATTAGTGACGAGCTAATTCTAACGCTAAATCAACAGCGACCTGTAAGCTTGAGCTTTTCGCAAGACCTGTGCCTGCGAGGGAGAGAGCTGTGCCATGATCGACTGAGGTACGAATAAACGGTAAGCCCAAAGTAATATTAATGGCTTCACCAAACCCTTGCGATTTTAACACAGGTAAGCCCTGATCGTGATACATCGCCAAAACAGCATCGGCATCTTTTAAGTTTTCTGGGGTGAATAAGGTATCGGCAGGTAGGCTCAGACTCATATTTATGCCTTGAGCACGGTAGCTTTCCAGCACAGGGTTAATCACCTCAATTTCTTCCATACCCAAATAACCATCCTCCCCTGCATGTGGGTTTAAGCCACACACTAAAATGTGGGGATGCTCTTTTTTAAATTTGCTTTTTAAGTCCTGAATTAAAATACCAATCACTTGATGCAGTCGTTCTTTGGTAATCGCATCGGGTACAGCTCTTAATGGCAAATGTGTAGTAGCCAGCGCGACACGCAAGGTCTTGGTTGCGAGCATCATCACCACACGTTCAACCCCAGCAAACTCTTGGTAGTATTCGGTATGTCCACTAAAGTGAATCCCAGCATCATTGATAACTGACTTTTGTACAGGTGCAGTTGCAACACCTACACTTTTACCGGACATAGCATAATCGGCCGAACGTCGTAGCTGCTCTAAGACATAAGGCGCATTTTCAGGATTGAGTTCACCCATTACAACAGCTTCGCTTAACGGTACATGCTCAACATAAAGTTGTCCCTGAGTTGATGATGCTTCTTGTCCTGAATATTCAATCAGTTCAATGTCCAACCCCAAACATGCTGCACTTGTACGTAGCAAGTTCATATCACCAAGGACCACGATCGGACGCTCATCTATACGAGCAGCAAGGCTTAAACAAATATCTGGACCAATCCCAGCAGGTTCACCACTGGTGACATATAAAGGCAGCATGATCAACTCAAGTAAAATGCGTTTGGACTATTATACAACGTCTCACCCAGTATCTCCGCATTCACCGTACTCAACTTGAACCTATTCTTTTATATTTAAATCCTCACTTATCCTGTTTTCACATTCCACCGACTTTCAAAGAAAAAATAAAGCCTCAAACATATAAAACATGACAAAGAAATTGCGAGTCGTAACTCCTGTATTATCCGTTATTTTAAAATGGTTGTATGGTGATGATCCCGCATTTCATTCAGTGAAGTCATAAAGTTCAATATCGCTGTTTCCTCATTTTTTAAAGTTTGAACTCTTTTGTCGTTTTTTAAAAAGAATAAACTTTGATCTCTTCCTTTATGTAGGGAAATACCTTAAAATACGGCTCTTGAAATTTTATATTTTCATTTGTGATTCTGAGCAACTTCGTTTAGAATCGCGTCTCCTTTTGTTTGGACAGATTCCATAGTCCAAACCAACTATAATAGGTAGTGGTTTAATGAAAACTCTCAGCGCTAAGCCTGCTGAAGTTCAACACGACTGGTACGTTGTTGATGCTTCTGGCAAAACTTTAGGTCGCCTTGCGACTGAAATCGCTCGTCGTCTACGTGGTAAGCACAAGACTTCTTATACTCCTCACGTTGACACTGGCGATTATATCGTTGTAATCAATGCTGAAGAAATTCAAGTGACTGGTAAAAAAGCACTTGATAAAAAATACTATCGCCACACTGGCTTCCCTGGTGGTATCCGTGAGACTAACTTTGAAAAGTTAATCGCTCACAAACCTGAAGCAGTTTTAGAAAAAGCTGTTAAAGGTATGTTACCAAAAGGTCCTCTTGGTTATGCAATGATCAAGAAAATGAAAGTGTATGCAGGTACAGAGCATCCACATGCTGCTCAACAGCCACAAGTTTTGGACATCTAAGGGATACAGCACATGGCTACTAATTATGGTACAGGTCGCCGTAAGACCGCAACTGCACGTGTTTTCTTGTCAGCTGGTACAGGCAAGCTCGTAATTAACAACCGTACTCTTGAGCAATACTTCGGTCGTGAAACTGCTCGTATGGTTGTTCGTCAACCTTTAGAGCTTCTTGAAGTTACTGAAAAGTATGACCTTTACATCACTGTTGCTGGTGGTGGTATCGGTGGTCAAGCTGGCGCTATCCGTCACGGTATTACTCGTGCGTTGATCGCTTCTGACGAAACACTTAAACCTGCTCTTCGTCAAGCTGGTTTCGTTACTCGTGATGCTCGTGAAGTTGAACGTAAGAAACTTGGTTTACGTAAAGCTCGTAAACGTCCTCAATTCTCTAAACGTTAATTCGTTTACCGAATCGGACAAAAAAGCCTTGGTTTATCCAAGGCTTTTTTTATGCGTCATTTTCAAGTTTTAAGCCTATGCTTTCTTCATTATTCGTACTACATGCCTCTAGTTACATATTCCAGCTTATTTTGAAAATTGATGATCTTTGGGAAGTGGTGCATTACACGGCTCGTCGGTTTTCTCATCGACCATTTTCACAGGCCCATCATTATAAACAGTGACCTTACAGCCTTTTACTCTATATTCTTGCTGAATGCCGCCATACATCTCATCCTCAGATACAGAAGTAGCGACATCACAGGCTTCATCGGCAATACAAGCTGCATATTCAGCAGTCTGCTGCGCTACATCTACGTGTTCGGCTGCATCTTGAATTTGAGCATAACTACTTGAGATAGAAGTCATTAATATAATAACTGCGATCGATTGGGTGATTCTGAGCCTAAGCAGCATGGTTCTATCCTTATTTTTGATTTCTTCCAAGTTGTTCGATTGTATAAGCATATTAAAGTTAAGATGATTTTATTGGCTATTTTTAGTATTCTAACCGATTCACTTCACCTAGTTTCTTGAAATATGTCTGTCGAAACTACTCCGCTTCAAGGAATTACGCTGTATAGCCATGCAGATGATTTTCGCTCCCATTGGATTCGTTATGTACTTGCAGAGAAGCAAATCAAATACCATTTGGTTTTAAGTGATGCCGATGATGAAGATCTCGCCAGCTTAAACCCTTATAATCAGCTGCCGATGTTGATTGAAAATGATTTAAAACTATTTAATGCCAATATCATCTCCGAGTATTTAGACGATCGTTATCGTCAAAACAAGCTCTATGCCGACGCGCCTATGCCTCGTGCGGAACAGCGTCAGTATATTTGGCGCTTTGAACAAGATTGGTTAAAGCTTGCTGATATGATGCTGCGCCATCCAGATACACTTGATGAACAAGCAAAACTCAAAGCACAAAAAAAACTGAAAGACACACTCATTTCCTTAACACCATTGTTCCAGCATTTCCCCTATTTCATGTCGGAAAGCTTTAGTATTTTAGATTGCATGCTTGCGCCTATCTTTTTACGCTTAAACAGCATGGGCGTGCATTTACCCAAACAACAATGCCGTCCAATCTACTTATATTGCCAACGTATTTTTAGTCGTCCTGCATTTTTAAAGTCTTTAACTTTGCAGGAGAAAAACCATTATCAATCTGAATTTAAACAGCCGTAGAGAACATTATGTCTGATCAAGAATTAAACCTTACGCCGACTCGTCCATATTTAGCTCGCGCCATTTATGAATGGATTTGTGATAACCAACTAACACCGCATTTATTAGTCGATGCAACCCAACCAAATACCCTCGTTCCTGAACAGTTTATTCAAGATGGGCAGATTGTCTTAAACATCGTCCCTCATGCCGTACATGCGCTACATATGAGCAACGATGCGATTACCTTCTCAGCACGTTTTGGTGGCGTATCTCGTGATATTTATGTCCCACTTAATGCCGTGATTGGCATTTATGCCCGTGAAAATGGGCAAGGCTTGTTCTTCGATCCAAGCGAGTATGACAATCATACCCAAAGTGACCAAAATGCTTTAAAATCAGACAATGAAGAAAAAACTGAACCCGCTAAGAAAAAACCAAGTTTAAGGTTATTAGATTAATAAAATGGAGTAATTATATGGCTTTTGATTTAGTACAATATTTTGCAGAGCAGATTAAAATTCAAAAGCCTGAGCTTCTGAGTCAATATTCAGATGAGGAGCGACTTCAATATCTTTCTGAGGCCAATACCCTCTCCCTTGGAAAGCTCATCACTTTGATGCGTCAAGATGGCACCAAGCTCTATCAAGAGATTCAAACTCAAGATCATCTCTATATTCAAGAACTTGCAAGGCATCTCACCACGTCTCCGCAAAATGAATCACAGTTAGCGAAGGCAGACTTAGAACATAGCTTGACTACAATGTTGGGTCTTCAGTTTGCTGAACTCAAACAACTTGATGTCACGGGAAACTTTGGCGAACATGGAATACGTGAGCTGCTTGTCGGTCAAATCGAGCACCTCTCTGGTCTGGCTGATGACTGGATTTGGACAACAAGTGAGCTAACAGAACTGATTGGCTCTAAACCAAAGCCTGAAGAAGAGCTATCATTAGAAGAGACGATGAAGGAGTTTAATCAAATGGTAAATCAACACGCAACAGACCACTCAGATCAGCTACACACACAGGTAGCAGAGCAAAATCCAACGCCAACATGGGCAAAACTGATTGAGCCTGCTGTGGCTATCGTGATTTTATGGGGACTTTATTGCGCAGCAAGTCAAATGTTTGTCTAATCTCCAAGGGATGCACTCATTTTGCGCATCCCTTTATTTTTTAATGAAAAATAATTATATATTTCATCTTTAAAAAGCAAAAAAATCGATTTCTTTTTTGCTTTTATTTGTCCATACGGTAAAAGTTACATTTTGTTACAATAGCAAATAAATTAAACACTTTTTCAAATAACAATAAACTTTTTCACACTCCTCTCTAAAATCCGCAAACCTAATCACAAAATCTCTAGCAAAAACTGACTAAAAGCCTCGGGTTTAATTGTACATTTATTCATCTTTTTTTGTTACATTTATTTATATTGATAATTTTTTCACACCGTCCATATAGTTAAATCGAATTGTGAAACAACAAGTTAAAAGGATTTTAAAACTCATAAAATTGAAGAGAAAAACTATGGCTAAAGTGTCATTGGAAGCATTAGCAAATATCGATGGATTCTATGCAGCAGCATTGGTCGATGGGGAAAGCGGTTTAGCCCTAGCAACTCAAGGCGGTGGAAGCATCGATTTAGAACTCGCGGCGGCAGGTAATACTGAAGTCGTTCGCTCAAAACGACGTGTTGCACAAGCATTAAACTTAAATGACTCAATTGAAGATATTTTAATTACACTGGGTAAGCAGTATCACCTTATTCGTCCTTTAGAAGGCAATGACAAAATTTTCTTATATCTTGTCCTTGAACGCTCTAAAGCAAATCTTGCCATGGCTCGCCATGAACTCAAAGGATATGAAAAAGGCCTAGATTTTTCTTAATTTGAATTGCCCCTTTCTCATCCTTTTGGGAAAGGGGTTGTATGCGTTGTCCTCTTCAACCTAATTAAATTAAAGAAACACTATGAATAAGCAATATATTAATATTGCGATTACCGGCCTGAGTTCAAACCATTCTGACGAACTTAAAACACAGCTACGTAATCTCATTCCTCAAGAGTATAAAATTAACTGGAGCTCCGCTGCTGACCCAACTATTGATTGTTTATTTATCCATGAAAGTTTTTATGAAACCGAAGGGATCCAAAAGATCATTCGAAGTCGTCAGTTCCCATGGCTAAAAATTTCTAAGCAAACCCATAACGAAAACCGACTCCACGAAAATACACTTTCTTTACCAATTACGCATATTGAAAGCTTCTCGAATTGGATTATTCAACATCTACTACATCCCTCTTTTGACAATCAACAAATCCTTCCTATCGAAACTCAGAATAAAAAAACACCCTACAAATTAGAATATTTCAGCAAAATGCTGGATACAGAACGTAACTCGAAGCTACATCTTTTTGATACTTTGGGCACCATTGCCATTATTGATATTCAGAAAAATATCGCTTGGCTCAATACAGAACGAGAACAAGCCTTTACAGATTCTGGTTTTGATTATGACATTGCCAGCACCAGTAACTTCATGAAAGTCTCACGTAAGCAACCCCATATACTTAGCGACTGGTTATGGCAGTTTTTTTGGGATTCATCCATATTTTTGAAAGAAATTGCACCTGAAGATGGCCATTTTAAGATCCATATGTGGCCTAAGCCAGCAAGCAATGTGGACAGGAAAACCATTTTTCAACTTTCCAGCTGCTTTATTCAAGGTGGTAAAGTTTCAAAAATTGCAACGCAGTTGAACCTCCCCATTGAAACTGTGCAGCGCTTTATTGCGGCCAATATTGCGACCCATAATCTCTCAAAAATAATATTTGGGATAAACATTTTAACCCACCAGAAATCCCTCAAGTTACAGAAGAAGCAGGATTAATTAAAAGCTTTTTTGGGAAACTAAGAAAAAAACTAAACATATAGGATAATAATATGATTTTACAACGCTTTAAAATTGTTTTTGCTGGTGGTATGGGCGCGGGTAAAACGGAAGCGATTCGATCACTCTCAGAGATTCTCGTACTGCAAACGGAGGCTTTCAATACAGATGCACAGCGTCATACCAAATTGGAAACCACTGTTGGTATTGATTATGGTGAAGTCACGCTTGATGAAAACCTGACCATCGGGCTATATGGCACACCTGGGCAAAGCCGCTTCGACTTTATTTGGTCTGCCATTACTAAAGGTGCTATTGGTGCTGTGATTTTGATTGACCATCATTCAGATAACCCTATTCAAGAATTAGAAAGTTATCTGGAAGCCTTTCAAAGCTTTACCGACAATATTGCGATCGGCATTACACATACCGATCTTCTTTCTGAGTCAACCAAATCAACCACTATCTATAAAGACTGGTTATTACAAAATGACCTTTTTTCTCCACTCTTCTTTATCGACGCAAGAAAGAAAGATGACGTTTTATTATTAGAAGCGCTTATTACCTCCATTGAAATCAACTCAAATATTGCCAATTAACCCTTAACGAGGTTCTATATGTTTACTTTAGCGCAAAGCCGCACAGCACCAAAAGAGTTAATTGATTTTGCAAAGAATGAGATCCAAGATGTTCTCATGAATGTTCGCAGTGTCAATTAGGTCATGCTGTGTAGCACAGATGGCTTCGAGTTAGCCCATGTTTATAAGAGAGATGGTTATAACAGTACTAAGCTTGCAGCAGTTAGTAGCTCGATTTTAGCTATGGTTGCGGCCTTTATGAATGAAATTCATCTCGAAGGTTGTCAATCAATTACTTTGGATGCAGACAATGGTAAAGCCATTTTAACCTCGATCCCTTCTTCAAATCATCCAATGATTATCGTAACCTTGACTGAAAAAGATGTACTCTTAGGACAGCTACTCTATACCCTAAAAAATGCCAGCAGTCGAATCATGCAATACTGATCCATCTGATAAAAATATAAACAAATTTAGTTTTTAATAGCAACTAAACCTATTAAATATTAACGGCTATTTTTAGCTAATATTCTTCTTGTCTCTCATTTATTATTTAATATATTCAGCATAAAAAATCCCCCTCTGCTTTAAGCGGAGGGGGATTTAGAATTAATGAGCTGGCGATGACTTACTCTCACATGGATAACTCCACACTACCATCAGCGCTAAGAGGTTTCACTTCTGAGTTCGGGAAGGGATCAGGTGGTTCACTCTTGCTATTGTCGCCAGCACAACTGTTTATGACTATTCGTTGGGTCTAACCTCAGAGCAGTGCTCTTCGTGCCTAACTTTCATCAAATGAGTTATTAACAGGTATATTTGAGTTGGATATTTTATCTAGCTTTATAACTAAATCAAGTTGTTTGCAGTGATTTGAACCACAACACCAACTGTTTGGGTGTTGTATAGTCAAGCCTCACGAGCAATTAGTATTGGTCAGCTTCACATATCACTATGCTTCCACATCCAACCTATCAACGTCGTAGTCTTCAACGGCTCTTTAGAGGACATAAAGTCCTAGGGAAATCTTATCTTGAGGTAGGCTTCCCGCTTAGATGCTTTCAGCGGTTATCCCTTCCGAACATAGCTACCCGGCGATGCGACTGGCGTCACAACCGGTACACCAGAGGTTCGTCCACTCTGGTCCTCTCGTACTAGGAGCAGATCCTCTCAAATTTCCAACGCCCACGGTAGATAGGGACCGAACTGTCTCACGACGTTCTAAACCCAGCTCGCGTACCTCTTTAAATGGCGAACAGCCATACCCTTGGGACCTGCTTCAGCCCCAGGATGAGATGAGCCGACATCGAGGTGCCAAACACCGCCGTCGATATGAACTCTTGGGCGGTATCAGCCTGTTATCCCCAGAGTACCTTTTATCCGTTGAGCGATGGCCCTTCCATACAGAACCACCGGATCACTAAGACCTACTTTCGTACCTGCTCGACTTGTGGGTCTCGCAGTTAAGCGCGCTTTTGCCTTTATACTCTACGCGTGATTTCCGACCACGCTGAGCGCACCTTCGTACTCCTCCGTTACTCTTTAGGAGGAGACCGCCCCAGTCAAACTACCCACCAGACATGGTCCTCGTCCCGGATAACGGGACAGAGTTAGAACCTCAATATTACCAGGGTGGTATTTCAAGATTGGCTCCACCGAAACTAGCGTCTCGGTTTCAAAGCCTCCCACCTATCCTACACAAGTAAGATCAAAGTTCAATGTCAAGCTGCAGTAAAGGTTCACGGGGTCTTTCCGTCTAGCCGCGGGTACACCGCATCTTCACGGCGAATTCGATTTCACTGAGTCTCTGCTGGAGACAGCGCCCCCATCATTATGCCATTCGTGCAGGTCGGAACTTACCCGACAAGGAATTTCGCTACCTTAGGACCGTTATAGTTACGGCCGCCGTTTACTGGGGCTTCGATCAAGAGCTTCGCTTACGCTAACCCCATCAATTAACCTTCCAGCACCGGGCAGGCATCACACCCTATACGTCCACTTTCGTGTTTGCAGAGTGCTATGTTTTTAATAAACAGTTGCAGGGGCCTGGTTTCTGTGGCTGCCAATAGCTCAAGGAGTAAATCCTATCACCGTCGGCAGCGTACCTTCTCCCGAAGTTACGGTACCATTTTGCCTAGTTCCTTCAGCAGAGTTCTCTCAAGCGCTTTGGTCTACTCGACCTGACCACCTGTGTCGGTTTCGGGTACGATTCCTATGTAACTGAAGCTTAGAGACTTTTCCTGGAAGCATGGTATCAGCCACTTCACTGTACAAGTACAGCTTGCTATCAGTTCTCAGCATACAGTACCCCGGATTTGCCTAAGATACATGCCTACAACCTTCCACCTGGACAACCAACGCCAGGCTGACTTAACCTTCTCCGTCCTCTCATCGCATTACATAGAAGTATTGGAATATTAACCAATTTCCCATCGACTACGCCTCTCGGCCTCGCCTTAGGGGTCGACTCACCCAGCCCCGATTAACGTTGGACTGGAACCCTTGGTCTTTCAGCGTGCGAGTTTTTCACTCGCATTGTCGTTACTCACGTCAGCATTCGCACTTCTGATACCTCCAGCATACTTCTCAATACACCTTCATCGGCTTACAGAACGCTCCCCTACCACTTGCAATAAATTGCAAATCCGCAGCTTCGGCATATAGTTTTAGCCCCGTTACATCTTCCGCGCAGGCCGACTCGACTAGTGAGCTATTACGCTTTCTTTAAAGGGTGGCTGCTTCTAAGCCAACCTCCTAGCTGTCTATGCCTTCCCACATCGTTTCCCACTTAACTATAATTTTGGGGCCTTAGCTGGCGGTCTGGATTGTTTTCCTCTTGACTACGGACGTTAGCACCCGCAGTCTGTCTCCCGGATAGTACTCATTGGTATTCGGAGTTTGCATCGGTTTGGTAAGTCGGGATGACCCCCTAGCCGAAACAGTGCTCTACCCCCAATGGTATTCGTCCGAGGCGCTACCTAAATAGCTTTCGGGGAGAACCAGCTATCACCGAGTTTGATTAGCCTTTCACCCCTATCCACAAGTCATCCCCTGGCTTTTCAACGACAGTGGGTTCGGTCCTCCAGTTAGTGTTACCCAACCTTCAACCTGCTCATGGATAGATCACCCGGTTTCGGGTCTACACCCAGCAACTAAACGCCCTATTAAGACTCGATTTCTCTACGGCTCCCCTATGCGGTTAACCTTGCTACTGAATGTAAGTCGCTGACCCATTATACAAAAGGTACGCAGTCACCGAACATGTCGGCTCCCACTGCTTGTATGCATGCGGTTTCAGGATCTATTTCACTCCCCTCACAGGGGTTCTTTTCGCCTTTCCCTCACGGTACTGGTTCACTATCGGTCAGTCAGGAGTATTTAGCCTTGGAGGATGGTCCCCCCATATTCAGACAAGGTTTCACGTGCCCCGCCCTACTCGACATCATCATATCAGCCCTTTCGTGTACAGGACTATCACCCACTATGGTTGCACTTCCCAGAGCATTCCACTAAAACTGATATGACTTAATGGGCTTTTCCCCGTTCGCTCGCCGCTACTGAGGGAATCTCAATTGATTTCTTTTCCTAAGGGTACTGAGATGTTTCACTTCCCCTCGTTCGCCTCGTATGACTATGTATTCATCATACGATACCTGCCTTATGACAGGTGGGTTTCCCCATTCAGAAATCTCCGGATCACAGGATATTTGCCGCCTCCCCGGAGCTTATCGCAGGCTATTACGTCTTTCATCGCCTCTGACTGCCAAGGCATCCACCACATGCACTTAATTACTTGACTATACAACCCCAAACAGTCGTTAATCCCTACAAGTAGGATTAAGACAGTCTATGATGATTTCTCATCACTTCCTTACAGTTTGTTGTTCTGTGTACTTAAACACTGTACAGCTTCAATTCAATTCACATACCAAAACGCTTGATTCAGTTAATTTCGCTAGTAACTCATTTCTTCAATCTTCATCAATCAGTAATAAATCACTGTTAATGTCGATCTTAAAAACGAGTATGAACAAATTATTTCAACTCAAATATATTCTGTTAATGATTTTTCCAGCCTTCGTCAGGTCAGGAAACTGTGATAAATCACAGAAGTTAATAAGCTTCAACTTACTAAATTCTATAATCCAACCTATCTGCGCGAAGCATAGCTTCTTGCTTAAATTTCAAGGAAAAGCATGCTTTTCTTATCTTGAAATTTGGTGGAGACTAGGAGAGTCGAACTCCTGACCTCCTGCGTGCAAAGCAGGCGCTCTACCAACTAAGCTAAGTCCCCAGCTTATCAATAAGTCAATGTCTCTGTTTTTCTGTATTCAGCATTTAACAATGCTTGTTAGTCAGATTTGGTGGGTCTGACAAGACTTGAACTTGTGACCCCACGCTTATCAAGCGTGTGCTCTAACCAACTGAGCTACAGACCCTCAGATACATCGTCATGAAGAACAACTTGTTGTGGATTCTTACCAATCGTCAATCTTTCGTTAAGGAGGTGATCCAGCCGCAGGTTCCCCTACGGCTACCTTGTTACGACTTCACCCCAGTCATCGGCCACACCGTGGTAAGCGTCCTCCTTGCGGTTAGACTACCTACTTCTGGTGCAACAAATTCCCATGGTGTGACGGGCGGTGTGTACAAGGCCCGGGAACGTATTCACCGCGGCATTCTGATCCGCGATTACTAGCGATTCCGACTTCATGGAGTCGAGTTGCAGACTCCAATCCGGACTACGATCGGCTTTTTGAGATTAGCATCCTATCGCTAGGTAGCAACCCTTTGTACCGACCATTGTAGCACGTGTGTAGCCCTGGTCGTAAGGGCCATGATGACTTGACGTCGTCCCCGCCTTCCTCCAGTTTGTCACTGGCAGTATCCTTAAAGTTCCCGGCTTAACCCGCTGGCAAATAAGGAAAAGGGTTGCGCTCGTTGCGGGACTTAACCCAACATCTCACGACACGAGCTGACGACAGCCATGCAGCACCTGTATGTAAGTTCCCGAAGGCACCAATCCATCTCTGGAAAGTTCTTACTATGTCAAGACCAGGTAAGGTTCTTCGCGTTGCATCGAATTAAACCACATGCTCCACCGCTTGTGCGGGCCCCCGTCAATTCATTTGAGTTTTAGTCTTGCGACCGTACTCCCCAGGCGGTCTACTTATCGCGTTAGCTGCGCCACTAAAGCCTCAAAGGCCCCAACGGCTAGTAGACATCGTTTACGGCATGGACTACCAGGGTATCTAATCCTGTTTGCTCCCCATGCTTTCGTACCTCAGCGTCAGTATTAGGCCAGATGGCTGCCTTCGCCATCGGTATTCCTCCAGATCTCTACGCATTTCACCGCTACACCTGGAATTCTACCATCCTCTCCCATACTCTAGCTTCCCAGTATCGAATGCAATTCCTAAGTTAAGCTCAGGGATTTCACATCCGACTTAAGAAGCCGCCTACGCACGCTTTACGCCCAGTAAATCCGATTAACGCTCGCACCCTCTGTATTACCGCGGCTGCTGGCACAGAGTTAGCCGGTGCTTATTCTGCGAGTAACGTCCACTATCCTAGAGTATTAATCTAAGTAGCCTCCTCCTCGCTTAAAGTGCTTTACAACCAAAAGGCCTTCTTCACACACGCGGCATGGCTGGATCAGGGTTCCCCCCATTGTCCAATATTCCCCACTGCTGCCTCCCGTAGGAGTCTGGGCCGTGTCTCAGTCCCAGTGTGGCGGATCATCCTCTCAGACCCGCTACAGATCGTCGCCTTGGTAGGCCTTTACCCCACCAACTAGCTAATCTGACTTAGGCTCATCTATTAGCGCAAGGTCCGAAGATCCCCTGCTTTCCCCCGTAGGGCGTATGCGGTATTAGCATTCCTTTCGGAATGTTGTCCCCCACTAATAGGCAGATTCCTAAGCATTACTCACCCGTCCGCCGCTAGGAAATGTAGCAAGCTACCCTTCCCCGCTCGACTTGCATGTGTTAAGCCTGCCGCCAGCGTTCAATCTGAGCCATGATCAAACTCTTCAGTTAAAAATCATTAGTAGCTTATGGCTACAAATCTTGGCTCATCAATTTTCTGACAAATATTTCTCAAATAAACTTCGAGTAATTTTTACCATTCAATCAATGAAATATTTTCGATCGATCAATCAGTAAAAATCCACACAAGTTGTTCTTCATAATCTCTTAATGATCTTCTTGCTGATTCGTCATCAGCAAGCTAGGTCGGCTATACTACTCTCTTTCAAGAAGAAGTCAACTGGTTTTGTTAATTATTTTTAAACTTATTCAAGACTTCCAGATTCTACCGCTTGGGCTAAATCCTTGTTTCTCAACAAGTTTTAATCAACATCACCGCCGATGGATGTGCATTCTACAGTATTTCACACCCCTTGCAACACCTTTTTCTATTATTTTATTTCAAGCGCATATTTTTTGGTCAAAAATGTGATTTTTGTCGATTATTAAAGCAATTTTAACCATCACTGTTTATTTTTCGTTAAAATAAGCTCACTTTCGCTGCCAAGCAAAATGAATAATGACAGCTTTTAAATACAAAATTTATTTAACCCTCTTGTCCTGCTTAATGATTTCTCAGGTGCAGGCACAACCACAACTAAATCTCCCGGCAACCACATTGACGATTTTGAGCTATGTACGTTGGAATACTCCCAATCCCATTTCTTTATGCATTTTAAATAACAACCAATTATCCAATCAGTTCATTCAAGTCAATCAGCAACTCAAGAGCGCATATCAAATTCAAGCGGTCAGTTTGTCTGAATTGAATCAGGTTATGTGCAATGCTGTTTTTTTCTCAACCTACACACCACGTGAAGAGCAAAATATTATAAATAACCTAAAAGATGCTCCTCTGACGTTCAGCTCCAACAATACCGAATGCGAATTAGGTAGCGCATTTTGCTTATATCAAAACAAAACGCGAACTTCCTTTAAGGTAAACTTGGCCAGCCTGTCCCAATCTCAAGCACGTGTAGATCCACGTGTTTTATTATTAGCAAAATCTACGGAGCCTTAAGTCAATGTTTCGTAAAAGCTCTAATACTTCCCTACAAAAAATTTTTAGTCAGTCTCAATTGCTGATTTTTGCTCTTACTCTTGGAGTTTGTAGTTTAATTTTCGTGGTGATTTCCATCTACACCATGAATACCTATGCCAAACAAAGCCTTAATATTTTTAGCGCAACCTTAAGTGAGCAAATTCAACCTGCTGTCATTTTCAATGATCCTATTACACTACAGCAAACACTGAACAATCATATTCAGCAATATCCAATTCGCGCTATTCAAGTCATCAACCTGCAAGGGAAACCACTGGCCGAAGCATACAAACCGACACCTGAATTTGCATGGATGGAAAATCTGTTTGATAAGGTCTTCTTTAAACACCCTGTGACACGCACCATCAAACATCAAAACAACCAGTACGGGACATTGATTATTTACGGTAGTGCCACTCAACTCATGAGCTTTTTCTTTCAGCTCTTGATTTGTCTCTCCGCTGGGATTTTTGTCATCCTGTTGATTATGTTGTGGTTGGTACATTCAACATATCAAAAACTAATGCACTCAATTCAACCCATGGTCAATACCGTTGAAAGCCTTAATCTTGATACTCAATATCAAGCACGTCTTCCATCATCGCCTATTTATGAATTTCGCGTCATCAGTGGTGCATTTAATAATTTATTAGATAAGGTGCAGCGCACCAATGAAAAACTACAAAGCGAAAACTCTCAGTTATCACATCAAGCATTGCATGATCAGTTAACCGAACTCCCGAATCGTCATTATTTTTACAATATTTTGTTCAATCAATTTGAGCACCCAGAGAAAAACCAGACCGCTCTTTTTTTTATCGATAACAATAACTTTAAAAACATTAATGATGTGTATGGGCACTTAGCAGGTGATGCAGTGCTCAAAGAAATGGCTCAACGCTTAAAAAAGAATGTCAGAAGCCACGATGTGGTAGCGCGCTTAGGTGGTGATGAGTTTGCAATTCTGCTCCGTAATATCAAACACTATGATCACCTAGAACTGATTTGTGAGCATTTAATCGAATGCAGTAAAGCACCGTTATCTTTTGATCAACATCAGATTCATTTTAGTTTCAGTATTGGCGTTGCTTTCTCAAAATGTGCAACAACACCTGAAGATTTGATTGCTGAAGCAGACAATGCCATGTATAAAGCCAAAAACTTAGCTCAAGGGTGGTATATCACACCTTGCCTAAATCCTGATCAGGAACCCTCATGTTAAAACATCTTTGTAAATTTATGCTTATCGCAGGTCTTATCACTGCTTTATCTGGCTGTCTCAGTTTAGGGCACCTCAACTATAAACAAGCGCGAATGCTGAAGAAACAAGGCTTTACCTTGACCGAAGAAGGCTGGACGCTGAGACTGCCTGAAAAATTATTGTTCGGCTTTGACCAATCCGATATTCAAGCCTCTCAAAAACCCGCACTCGAAGCACTTTCCAAACAATTGCAGCAGTATAATTTGAATAAAATTAAAGTGGTTGGACATACAGATAATATTGGTGCCCCAAGCTACAACCAAACACTCTCCGAGAAACGCGCATCAACAGTTAGCCAAATTTTTACCGAAACTGGGTTTAAAACTCAAAATATTCAGAGCATGGGGCGCGGTGCATCACAACCTCTGGTAGAAAATAGCAGCGAGGAAAATCGAGCGCTGAATCGTCGTGTGAATATTATTATTATTCCATAAACATTTATGTTTTATCTTTAGCCTTCGTCACGAAGGCTTTTTTATGTACTTTACTAAATTTCAGGCATAAAAAAACCGCTTAACGCGGTATCTTTATCTCGACCATTTTAATAAATGGTCGGAGCAGTAGGATTCGAACCTACGACCCCCTGGTCCCAAACCAGGTGCACTACCAGGCTGTGCTATGCTCCGATTTCAACTTTTTAAAGTTGGGGTGAATGACGGGATTCGAACCCGCGACAACTGGAATCACAATCCAGGGCTCTACCAACTGAGCTACATCCACCATAACGTGTCGGTTCTTAATACCAAGCTACCTAATGGCGCGCCTGACAGGATTCGAACCTGTGACCATCCGCTTAGAAGGCGGATGCTCTATCCAACTGAGCTACAGGCGCATGACCAATAATACGAGGTATTATGGATAACCTTGCCTTGAAGAATTGGTCGGAGCAGTAGGATTCGAACCTACGACCCCCTGGTCCCAAACCAGGTGCACTACCAGGCTGTGCTATGCTCCGATTCATCTCAGCTTTTGTATCGAACATCTCGTTCGGTACGGTGTGCATTCTAGGCGTGACGCTTGATAACGTCAACACCTATATTTAAAAAAAATAAAAAAATCACATCAAATGTATATTAATCAAGCGTTTCAGGCATTTTTTATACAAATTTTAACGTTTTAGCGATGCACTAAAATCCAACATGCGATCTAAAGGTAATTTTGCACGCTCAGCAAGTGCTGGGTCTACAAATATTTCCTGATCGCCACGCTGTAAGACCTCTAAAATACCATCCAGCTCATTCATTGCCATCCATGGGCAGTGTGCACAAGAACGACAAGTTGCACCCTCTCCAGCTGTCGGTGCTTCAACTAAAATTTTGTTGGGTACCGCTTGTTGCATTTTGTAGAAAATACCCCGATCGGTTGCCACAATCAGTCGTTCATTGGGTAAGGTTTGCGCAGCTTTAATCAGCTGCGACGTACTTCCAACAGCATCAGCAACATCTACCACCGACTCAGGTGACTCAGGATGTACCAGCACCGCAGCATCAGGATAAAGCGCTTTCATTTGCGCGATGCCACGTGCACGGAATTCTTCATGCACAATACAAGCACCATCCCAAAGCAACATGTCTGCGCCTGTTTTCTTTTGGATATAACGGCCTAAATGCTGATCGGGCGCCCAAATAATCTTTTCACCTAAACTGTCTAAATGCTCAATAATTTCGACCGCACAACTTGAAGTCACCACCCAATCGGCACGGGCTTTAACAGCTGCTGAAGTGTTGGCATAGACCACTACTGTATGGTCTGGATGGGCATCACAAAACTGACTGAATTCTTCAACAGGACAACCCAAATCTAAAGAACATGTAGCCTCTAAAGTTGGCATCAGAATGGTTTTATTCGGTGATAAAATTTTTGAGGTTTCACCCATAAATTTAACCCCCGCCACCACCAAGGTCGATGCTGGATGATCACGACCAAAACGTGCCATTTCCAATGAATCGGATACACAGCCACCACTTAACTCCGCCAATTCCTGCACTTCAGGATCGCAATAGTAGTGCGCTACCAATACCGCATCGCGCTTTTTCAACTCGGCCAAGATTAAGGCAAATTTTTCTTGCTTCACTTCATCACTGAGCTTTGAGTCTTTGGTTTCACCCAAACGGTCCAAATGCGCCTGCACAATTGATTTTGCGTCATTGGCAATTAAATTGGTCGCATTGTTCATCATTCATTCATCCCTTCATGCTTGTCGGCAAGCAAGTCCCGCACTTAATTTATTGGCCAAATGGCTTCTCGGCTTTTGACCAATCATTCAAAAGTTCTTATGGTAAAAAAGCCTCCAAAGGAGGCTTTTTTAAAACTCGTTAAGATTAAGAGCGATAATCCGCATTAATCTTCACATAGTCATAAGATAAGTCACAGGTATACACTGTGTCTTTCGCTGCCCCGCGTCCTAGATCTACACGAATGGTCATTTCAGCTTGCGACATTACACGAGCACCTTCCGCTTCCGTGTAATCGGCAGCTGCGCCACCATCCTTACAGATTTGCACATCATCTAACCAAACTTGAATTTTTTCAACATCTAAATTTTTAACCCCAGCATAACCAATCGCAGCCAAGATACGTCCCCAGTTCGGATCGGAGGCAAATATCGCGGTTTTAACCAAAGGTGAATGCGCAATACTATAAGCAATATCGCAGCATTCTTGCGTGTCATACCCACCTTCAACAGCAACCGTAATAAACTTGGTTGCGCCTTCACCATCACGCACAATCAGTTGTGCAAGACGCTTCATCATACGCGTGAGTACATCTAGCACTACGGCATAGCGTGCATCTTGGGTTGAGGTGATTTCAACACCACCCGCTTGACCCGTAGCCGCAAAGATACAGGAGTCATTGGTTGAAGTATCACCGTCAATGGTAATTCGGTTAAACGAAACATTGACCGTTTCACTCAACAGTTGCTGAACCAACTCGCGGCTGATAGGTGCATCGGTTGCAACATAGCCCAACATCGTTGCCATGTTGGGACGAATCATGCCTGCACCCTTAGAAATACCCGTCATGGTATACGTGATGCCATCCAATTCGAATTGCTCAGATGCACCTTTTGGTGTGGTGTCTGTGGTCATAATCCCGGTAGCAGCAACATCCCAAGCATCAGCACTCAAACTATTTAATGCAGGCTGTAATCCATTTAACAAACGTTCCAACGGCAATTGCTCACCAATCACCCCTGTTGAAAACGGTAACACTTCCGTTGATTGCACACCAGCAAGTTCAGCCAACTGTGCACAAGTACGTTCAGCATTCAGCATGCCTGTCTTGCCTGTACCTGCATTGGCATTACCAGTGTTAATAATGAGGTAGCGCGGATTCGCCACGTGTAAGTGCGCTTTTGACACATGCACAGGCGCTGCACAGAACGCATTTTGAGTGAAAACACCCGCAACATTCGTTCCTTCAGCAAATTCGAAAATGACAAGATCACGTCGGTTCTGATAGCGCACATAAGCTTCAGCCGTTCCGATTCTTACCCCTTTCACCACGTGCATTTGTGGCATTGATACGTCACCTACTGGCATTTTAAACGTCCAATTCATTTGTTAGAAAAAACACAGCTTATTAGAATTTTCAGAAAAAATCGAGCAGAAGACTTTGTTTGCTTTAACTTTTCAATGCACACTCATTTTTGACATAAAAAAACCAATCCGAAGATTGGTTTTATGCAACAGCATTTGATTAATTTGAAGCAAGCTGTGCTGAGCTAGACAAAAGCGCTTGTTTAGCATTTTCTTGACTTACAGGAGAAAGCGCTGGGTTTGAAGCCACAATACGGTTCACCGTTGCGGCATTTACAGGAGCAATAGCAGCCGTTTGCAGAACCACTGGGCGTTGATTTGGATTGGCAAAGGTATAACGAATACCTGTACGCGGACTTTGTACCGTAATATTGCCATTGGCTTGTGCCGCAGGTGCTGTGGTTGCACCGCGCGCTTGTTGAACTTTAGCTGCGGTAGTGGTATCTGCAAATGCAAAAGTTGGAAGCGCTAAAGCTACAATCATGATTGGTTTTAATACTTTTTTCATTGTCTTTCCACTTTAGAGGTTTAGATGATGAGCAACTAAATAGCATTTAATGCCTAACACTGCAAATGCTATTCACATTATGCAACGCTTTAGCTGTAATCAGAATCGTATTTTGATTTATCTTAACGTCAATTTTTCAGTCATATCAATAAAAAGCAGAACCGAAGTTCTGCTTTTTCACTCATTCACAGTTTAGATTTTACCGTGACACTGTTTGTATTTTAAGCCTGAACCACATGGGCAAGGCGCGTTACGACTCGCAGGTGCAGCAAACTCTTCTACTGGCTCATACTGTGCATCTACTTCTGCGAAGTGGCTTTGATCATCGGCCAACAAACCATCAAAGTCTGCATGCGACAAGTTCAATTGCATCGCTTCAGCTTGAGCTTGCTTTTGAGCTTCCATTTCAGCCAGCTCTTCAGCCGTTGGCACATGTACGCGAGATAAATCAGTCACAACATCCGATTTAATAATCGCCAACATATTTACAAATAAGTTATATGCTTCTTTTTTGTATTCTTGCTCAGGATTTTTCTGTGCATAACCACGCAAGTGAATGCCTTGGCGTAAATAATCCATCGCAGCCAAGTGATCTTTCCAGTGACGATCCAGCGAGTTCAACATGAAGTGACGCTCCAGCATAACTGCTGTTTCAGCACCCATTTGCTCACGGCGGGTACGGTAGCGCTGTACAACTTCATCAGTAATACGCTCAACTAAAGATTCTTCATCTAAACGACGGTCATCTTCCAACCATTGGTTGATTGGCAAATCAATTGCAAGGTCTTCACGTAACGCTTTTTCAAGCCCATCAATATCCCATTGATCATGAATTGACTCAGGTGGAATATAGTTAGAAATCACGCCTTGCATCACATCACGTTGCATCTCTTCGATATAATCTTGCAATGTGCTTTCAGCCAAAACTTCATCACGTTGTGAGTAAATAATTTTACGCTGTTCGTTGTTGACGTCATCGTATTTCAATAAGTTCTTACGAATATCGAAGTTACGTGCTTCAACTTTACGCTGCGCATTTTCAATCGAACGTGACACCATTTTATGCTCAATGGCTTCATCTTCTTGTAAGCCCATCGCACGCATCATGCCCACAACACGATCACCCGCAAAGATACGCATTAAGTCATCTTCAAGTGACAAGTAGAAACGTGACACACCAGGGTCACCCTGACGACCTGCACGACCACGAAGCTGGTTATCAATACGACGTGATTCGTGACGCTCAGAACCAATGATGTGTAAGCCACCAGAACTCAATACCATTTCATGGCTTTGTTCCCATTCAGCTTTTAAGCGCGCTTCATCTTCAGGGGTTGGGTTTTCAATTTTTGCCAGTAAAGCTTTCCAGTTACCACCGAGCAGAATGTCTGTACCACGACCAGCCATGTTGGTTGCAATAGTTACTGCACGCGGTGCACCCGCTTGCGCAATAATATCCGCTTCACGTTCGTGTTGTTTCGCATTTAACACTTCGTGCTGAATGCCAGCATCACGCAATTTATCAGAAAGAATCTCAGAAGCTTCAATGGTTGCTGTACCAATCAAAATTGGGGCTACACCAGACTCATGTACGCGTTGAATTTCTTGAATAATCGCGTTGTATTTACCATTACGATTTAAATAGATTAAATCGTTTTGGTCGAGACGAACCATTGGACGGTGCGTCGGAATAATGACCACATCTAGACCATAAATTTCTTTCATTTCCGCTGCTTCAGTATCGGCAGTACCGGTCATACCAGAAAGCTTTTTGTATAGACGGAAATAGTTCTGGAAGGTTGTAGTTGCGAGCGTTTGGTTTTCAGGCTGGATTTCTAAGCCTTCTTTTGCTTCAACTGCTTGGTGTAAACCTTCTGACCAGCGACGACCAGGCATGGTACGCCCTGTGTTTTCATCGACAATAATCACTTCACCATCATTGATGATGTAATGCACATTGCGTTGATACAAGTAATGCGCACGAATGGCAGCAGTAACATGATGAACTAGGTTTAGGTTGGTCGATGAATACAGGCTTTCACCTTCAGCCAACAAGCCCATTTCAATCAGTTCATTTTCAACCGTTTCAAAACCAATTTCTGTCATTTCAACAGAACGTTGCTTTTCATCAATCCAGAAGTGACCACCATCCGCGACTTTTTCTTCTTTCTGCGCATGCAGTTTAGGTGGGATGCTGTTGATTGCAGCATACAGCTGTGAAGAGTCATCACTTTGACCTGAAATAATCAAAGGCGTACGCGCTTCATCAATTAAGATCGAATCGACTTCATCAATGATGGCATAGATCAAACCACGTTGTTTTTTCTCAGCAAGCGAGAACACCATGTTGTCACGTAGATAGTCAAAGCCAAATTCGTTGTTGGTACCGTAGGTAATATCAGCACGATAGGCTTCAGCTTTCTCTGTTGGATCTTGCATGGAATAGATAATACCAATACTTAAACCCAAGAATTCAAAGAGCGGACGGTTTAATTCAGCATCACGCTGTGCCAAGTAGTCATTCACGGTAATGACGTGAACACCTTGAGCACTAATCGCGTTTAAATAACACGCCAAGGTACCCATCAGGGTTTTACCTTCACCTGTACGCATCTCTGCAATTTTACCTTCGTGTAAGGTAATACCACCAATCAACTGTACATCATAATGACGCATGCCCATGACACGCTTAGCTGCTTCACGGCAGACGGCAAATGCTTCCGGGAGTAATTTATCGAGGCTTTCGCCTTTGTTATAACGTTGTTTAAATTCTTCAGTTTTTGCAGATAAGTCTGCATCGCCAAGAGCGGATATCGTCGGCTCGAGCGCATTAATCTTGTCTACGATTTTACGCATGCGTTTGAGTTCGCGCTCATTTTTGGTACCGAAGATTCCTCCGATCAGACTTGCCAACATGAATAGACTCTCTAAATCTTGCTTGTCAAATGAATATGTTTTCTTAGTCGTTATTATGGTGCTAGAAATTTGAAGTACAAGGGCTTTACACAAAACCATTTAAAAAATCTATTCATTGTTTCTAGCCCGTCGAATCTAAGGCAAACTAATGTAACAAATTTTAAACAGCCGACATAGAGATTTCATCCGAACTCATCAGGATTCAACAGTCTTTTTTAAAGTAGCGACTTTAATTGTTTGCAGTTATTCAAGGTTTTGCTTTCAAGCGCTTGATTTTCCCGCAGCGAGGCTTTCACCCCGTTGTTGGACTGACTTGGATTCATGCTCTGTAAGAAACCCAAGAGTTGTTCATCATTGACTCGCATTGCGGTAAGAATCGGAACAAGCTGTACGCAGGTAATATTATAGACATTACTCGCATTCGTATTCTGACCTTGAGCTAACTCTCGCTCGAGAGCCTGTGAAAGGGTGGCTTTACGCTGTTTGAGGCTTTTTTGAGACGCTAGATATTGATCTGTAATTTGTTGTGGCGTTTGACGAGCAGTACTGACTTGGGCTTGTTTCAATTGCCCACCATTCTGCGCATAGGTTACTTCCAGTCCCCATAACACTAAAGTCAGGACGATACCTATTTTTTTCATTGTTCTAATACTCAAGTTTTTTATACTTTGTGGAATTGCTTTAAAAAACAACTATAAATCAATCATGAAAAGAATTATAGCCAATCATAAACCGATCCTATGCGCGATCCATTCTATAGAGCGATACACTTCAGAAGCCAAAATAACCTCGTCTAAATACCATTAGTAAACATACAAATAAGCGGCCTCTAGAGCAACGATGAAATCAGGTTTAATTTGATCCGTATACATGACAGCTATCCGGCTAATTATGAATATTTTTTATAAATAAATACTCTGTACACGACAAATTTCACAGAACCCTTATCCTATCAGGATTCTGCCTTCTTAAAATTGCCAAAATTTCCTTAAACTCTTCTTTTTTCCCAAAACCAATTAAACGCTGAATCGCCATTTGAACATAGTCTAAACCATAGCGAAATAAACTCATTGAGAGTCGTCCATGCTTCTTTATTTTTATCGCTTTTTTTTGATCATGTTGCCATTCACCCGTTAAGTAACACCAACAGAAGCTTATAGCTAACACCGCAATCAATTTTTTCACTCGTCTAGGGTCTGTCAAGCGCGTATTTTCAAGATTAAACCCGCGTCCTTTGAGACAACTGAATAAGGTTTCAATTTCCCAGCGTAATGCATAATCCTGAATAGCATTGGCATTAAACTGAGGAGAAACGACGAGTAAAAGCTCTCCATTTTCTAACTGTAGTGCACTTATATATAGTTTCACCCGACCAACCAAAATCCGTCGTTTACGACATTCAATTTGACCAACTTTAAGATGGCGAAATAAATCACTAATTTTATGATTCTTTCCTAAATGATTGGTGACAATGAAGTTTTTTTAACACGAATGCAGAAGTTGATGTCTTGTTCAATTAACCATGTAAACCACTGCTCACCGATAAACTCTCTGTCTGCGAACACATTCACAATACGGTCTTTACCAAAAATGGCTATAAAGCGTTGAATCAAAGCAATGCGCTCTTTCGTATCTGAATTTCCACGTTTATTAAGCAATGTCCAAAGGATAGGTATCGCTATTCCACGATAAACGATTGCGAGCATCAGGATATTAATATTTCGTTTTCCCCATTTCCAATTGGTTCTATCTAAAGTCAGTTGCACTTGGTCGAATGAAAACATATTGAAAATCAACTGAGAAATTTGACGATAATCAAAATACTGACCTGCAAAGAAGCGCTGCATACGTCGATAAAATGATTGTGGTAAGCACTTGATGGGCAAGGCTTTAGATGCAGAAGAAAGATTACATGTTTGCTTTAAAATAATCACAAGCATGATGAGCGCAAAGCACTTTAAATGTGACTTGTTCCATTTTAGAGATTTGTTTAAGATAAGATATAACTCATTGAGATGTATCATAGTATTCGTCGTTAGAAAACAATTATTGTGACATTATTTCAATGAGTTATCTATTTTTGTCGTGTACAGAGAAATAAATAATAAAACACTATTTTTCATGCATAAGAAATTGCGCCATAGTGATGTTCATTCCATAGACATAAAGATAATTTGAGGTTCAACATGAGTTTACGTTTAGGCGACATCGCACCTAATTTCCAACAAGCATCCAGCACAGGCGAAATCGATTTTTATCAATTTTTAGGCGATAGCTGGGGGGTACTTTTTTCACATCCTGCTGACTACACACCAGTATGTACGACCGAGCTTGGCTTTACTGCAAAACTCAAAGATGAATTTGAAAAACGTGGAGTAAAAGCCATTGCCCTCTCGGTCGATGATGTCGAATCGCATCAGGGTTGGATTAAAGACATCAATGAAACCCAAAATACCACGGTGAACTTCCCGATCATTGCCGACCAAGACCGTAAAGTGTCTGAGCTATATGGTTTTATCCATCCCAATGCCAGTGAGACATTAACGGTTCGTTCTTTAGTGATTATCGACCCAAACAAAAAAGTCCGTTTGATTATCACTTACCCTGCATCAACAGGTCGTAATTTCCATGAAATCTTACGCGTGATTGACTCACTGCAGCTGACCGATCATCACAAAGTTGCAACTCCTGCGAACTGGCAACAAGGTGAAGATGTGGTGATTGTGCCATCACTCAAAGATGAAGCTGAAATCGCACAGCGCTTTCCGAAAGGCTATAAGGCTGTCACCCCGTATTTGCGCCTGACTCCACAGCCTGAGCAAGGATAAAGTATTCTGCTGTGGCAGCAGACAAGTGAAGCCTGAAGTTTTGACCGAGCAGTCCCATTGAAAACAAAAAATGGGGGCACCAAACTCAAGGCAACCCAAAAGAGGAACCTAAACAATAAAAATACGTTCAGAGTCACCTTGTATGATCGTTTCAAACTCCAATGACGAGCCGGGTTTGAACTTTTGAAAGCCTGTCAATCGACAGGCTTTTTCCCGATTAAAGCAGGCATACATGACTCTTTAACAAAATCAAACTGTTAAAACTAAAATCTTCCGCTATAACAGTCAAAACAATACGATAAAAATGACTTTATGATTTATAATATTCACCATTTACATTGCGGCACCATGTGTCCAGTGTGTGCCCCACTCTTTGGTCAAAAAGGTTTTCAAGCTAAGGTCGTGTGCCATTGTCTTTTGGTTGAAACAGATCAAGGGCTGGTGCTGATTGATACGGGCTTAGGCATACAGGACTATCTACACACCAAACAGCGTTTGGGGCAGTTGGTGGCTCGAATTGGAAAAATTGAACAAAACTTAGAATTAACAGCCATTGCACAAATCCAAAAACTTGGCTTTAGCCCAAAGGATGTCAAACACATTTTGGTTTCACATCTGGATTTTGACCATGCGGGGGGTATTTCCGACTTTCCCAATGCAACAGTACATATCCTGTCTAACGAATATAATGCTGCACAAAACCTGAAGTCATTTAAAAATAAAGCCCGTTATAAAACACAACAATTTCAGCAGCATCGCCATTGGCACTTTATTGAGCCGATTCACGGTGACGCATGGTTTAATTTGACTCAAGTGCAAGGGTTTGACTTATTTCATAATGAGATTCTTTTGATTCCACTGTTTGGGCATACTGAAGGCCACTGTGGCATTGCCATTAAAACCCAACAAGGTTGGAAACTCTTCTGCGGGGATGCTTACTACTCCCACCTAGAACTTACCCCCCAAAACAGACTTCGCAGCTTAAATGCCTTGGAAGTATTTTTTGCCGAAGATAATGCACAGCGTTTAAGTAACTTGCATAAAATTCAACACTTGGCACAGTCTGAACCAAGTATCGAAATCTTTTGCGCACATGACCCTGTTGAACTTTCACACCATCAGAGCCTGATCCTATGACCAAATATCTTGTTATGCTTTCTCTGTGTATCAGTGTTTCTGGCTGTATGACTACACCTGGGCTGCCAGAGACAGAGCGTCCACAACACTGGGGACAGTCGATGCAGCCTGAGCATAATTTCTATCAAATCAGTAAAACCATTTTTCGTAGTGAGCAACCCGATCAAAATTTAGTTCAGAGTTTAAAAGCACAGAAAATTGATGTAATTATTAATTTACGCTCACGCAATCAAGACCTGAAAAAACTATCCAACCAAGGGTTTGAACTGGTACATATCCCCATTCATACATGGGCGATTGACCGAGAAGACTTGTTAAAGGTGATGCAGCAAATCCAACTTGCAGAGCAAAACCAGCAAAAAGTTTTACTGCATTGCTACCATGGTTCAGACCGTACAGGCGCCAGTGTGGCCATGTACCGCATTATTTTTCAAAACTGGTCTACCACTGATGCCTTGGCTGAGATGAAACATGGGGGTTATGGTTTTCATCCAATTTGGCAAAATATTGAGCCATTATTCAGCCCTGAAAATATAAAATGGATTCAACAGCAACTGTTGAATCCATCTTAGTGAAGGCAACTGGGTTGAACCCAATTTTAGCGTTTATCGAGTGGAACCCAGTCAATCACCCATGCGGACTTCATACCGAGGCTCGCATCTGAAGTGATCTTTTTGCGGGCTGCATCGGCAGTATCACGGTCTTTAGATGGCCCCACCATAATTCGCACACCTTTAGAGGTTGGACTTTTAGTGACCTTATAGCCCTTGGCACGAAGCTTAGCAGCCAGTGCATCCGCATTGGCTTCATTGGCAGCCAATGCCACCTGTACCATCCACTGCTTATCGCCATGTTCAAGCAAATCACGCGCTTTTTCAGCTTCCGCCTTTTTCTTGGCTTCATCAGCTTTACGCTTTTCATCTGCCTTACGTTTGTCTTCCGCTTTTTTCTCAGCATCTGCTTTACGTTCGGCTTCTTTTTTCGCTTCAGCTTTACGCTCGTCTTCTGCTTTACGTTTAGCCTCAGCTTCGCGCTTAGCTTTATCTTCAAGTGCTTGCTTTTCTGCTAAGGCTTTTTGCTCAGCCAGTTTTTTTGCAGCCGCTGCTTTTTCTGCTTCAGTACGCGCTTGCAGCTTTTGCTGTTCCAACTTCTTTACTTCAGCGGCTTTATCCGCAGCAATTCGCTGTTGCTTGGCTTTTTCATCTTCAACCAATTCTGGTGGAATGTTATCCGAGCTTTGCTGTGCAGCATTACGGTGCGCATTCAACGCAGCATATTCTTCTGCTGCTTTACGTGCAGCATCTGCTTCGGCTTGCTGTTGCATTGCTAAAAATTCGGCCGCACGAGCTTCTTGTTCAGCAACCGATTTTTCACGTGCTACACGTTGTTGTTCCAGTAAACGCTTTTCTGTTTCAACATCAACCGTTAACGGCTGAAGTTGAACCAACTCACCTTCGGCATTGCGTTGCACATTTTGTGTGACTAGCTCTGGTGCTTTAATATTATTTTGATGTATTTCTTCTTTGCCTTTAAGCAGTAATGCCGCCAAAAGGACACCACCACCTAATAAAACAACGCCACCCATCCAACGTTGTTTGCTATTCATTGACATTCTTCCAAATACTCCCATACCGCTTCTAAGGTATGAAATGAACCACATACCAAAATCAGCTGATTATTCTTTGTTTCGTCGAGCGCTGATTTAAAAGCCAATTTCACACTGTCAAAGTGCTGCACATGTTGCCCTTGCAGCGCTTGATCCAATTGTTCAATTGGAGCTGCACGCGGGACAGTTAATGCCGCAATTTTCCACATTTGTATGGAATCTTTCAATAACTCTGTGACAGATTTCACATCTTTATCTGCCAACATCGAGAAAACACTGACTACTTCAGTGTACTGTTTATTGTATTTTAGGAAATTTCGCAATTGATTTAATAAAAAAGCAACACCATGCGGGTTATGCCCTGCATCAAAAATTACCGTTTTGTTCTGTATTTGGCGAATTTCAAAACGACCTTGCAATTTTGCATTTTGAATTCCTTCAGAAATAGCCGCTTGAGTGACAGTTAAACCACTCAATAAAACAGCAGCAACAGCTGTTGAAATATTCTCAACCGCCAATGTGCCGAGAGGTAAATTTAAAGTGGTGCCGCTGGATGCAAACATCCATGACTGACCATGCTCACTGCGTTGATAAAAATAGTCACGATTCACTGCATAAAGTTTTGCAGCACAAGCATCCGCTTTATCGATAATCGCTTGAGGGATTTGTTGTAAGCCGCCAAACACCACAGGAATATTGGGACGGATAATGCCTGCCTTTTCAAAGGCAATCTTTTCGATGGTATCGCCCAGCCAGTCAGTATGGTCTAAACCAATATTAGTAATCACCGCAACATCGGGTTCAATCACGTTGACCACATCTAAACGACCACCCAGACCCACTTCAAGGACCCAAACATCACATACTTGGTCTTTAAAAATGACAAAAGCCGCGAGTGTGGTCGCCTCAAAGAACGAGAGGCTTAAATCACAATCACGGCGCGCTTGATCCACTTGTACAAAAGCATCGACCAAGCTTTGGTTATCGACCTCTACACCACGCAATTTAACCCGTTCATTAAAACGGTAAATATGTGGTGACTGATACAGTCCCACCTTATAGCCTTGCGCATTTAAAATGGCAGCCAGTGTGGTGGTGGTCGAACCTTTTCCATTGGTTCCCGCTACAGTTAAAACTTTGGCATCGGGACGCGTTACACCGAGCTTTTCAGCTACAGGAATGACCCGTTCCAATCCTAAATCAATCCCCGTAACATGAACATGGCCCCAATAATCGAGCCATGTTTCTAAAGAGTCTGTTGCAAGTGGTGCTGTGTTCAAGACAAATTCATCAGTTTCGCGACAATACGATAAACTGTATCACGTAATGCGTGACGGTGAACAATTTGATCGATTACACCATGATCAAGCAAGTATTCCGCACGTTGGAACGGCTCTTCCAGCTTTTCACGCACAGTTTGTTCAATGACACGTTTACCCGCAAAACCAATCATCGCTTTCGGCTCTGCAATATGTACATCACCGAGCATTGCTAAAGATGCGGTTACACCACCATAAACAGGATGGGTCAACACCACCAAATAAGGTAAGCCAGCATCTTTCATTTTTTGGATGGCCGCTGAAGTACGCGCCATTTGCATCAAAGACAACATGCCTTCTTGCATACGCGCACCGCCTGAAGCAGCAAAGCAAATCAGAGGTTGCTTGTCCGCAATGGCTTTTTCAGCCGCTTGCACAAAACGGTCACCAACAACCGTACCCATTGAACCACCCATAAAATCAAATTCAAAGGCACAGGCAATCAAAGGAATACCTTTGAGTAAACCTTGCATCACTACCAAGGCTTCAGTTTCACCTGTTTTGGTCTGCGCTTCACTCATACGCGCTGGATATGGCTTTGAGTCGACAAATTTCAGTGGATCTTTGGCTTTAAATTCTTGTCCCAACTCTGTTTGCACTTGGTCAAAGAACCAATTCAAACGATCACGGGCTTTCATACGCAAATGTTCATCACACTGAGGGCAAACATAAGCGTTAAATGACATTGCAGTACGTGTAACAAGTGCATGGCACTCAGGACATTCAATCGTTGGTTCTGTAAACGTCGCCTTGAGTGAGGTTTGCTCATCAGGTACTTGAATACCGGGTACACCACGTTCAGTCCATGGCGTCGATGGGCTTAGGATTTTCCCTGATTTAACATCTTGACTCATACTAACTCATCGAGCGCTGCTCGAAGCTCCTTGACTTTATTAACCGTTTCAACCACGGCTTGTTCTGGTGCTAAGTTTGCAAATTGCTTAACAAAAGCACTCCCAACAATCACAGCATCAGCCACTCCGCCCATTGCTTTGGCAGATGTCGCATCACTGATCCCAAAACCAACACCGACAGGAATATCTGTTTCTGCTTTAATTTTCGCAATTCGGTTTGCAGCTTCAGCAACGTCTAAAGTTGCTGCACCTGTGACCCCTTTTAAAGACACGTAATAGATGAAACCACTCGCCTGTTTCACCACATGTTTAATGCGTTCGTCCGTTGAGGTTGGCGCTAGTAAAAAGATTTGATCCATATCAAATTGCTTCAATACAACATCAAGCTCTGCTGCTTCTTCTGGTGGTAAGTCCACCAGTAGAATGCCATCGACACCACATGCATGCGCAGTCGATACAAACTTTTCATAACCAATGACTTCAACAGGATTCAGATAACCCATTAATACGACTGGGGTCTCTTGATCCTTTTGACGGAACTCTTTGACCATATTCAAAGCGTCTAAGGTATTGGTGCCACCTGCCAATGCGCGTTCTGCTGCAAGGGCAATCACAGGACCATCTGCCATAGGGTCTGAAAATGGAAGACCGAGTTCAATCACATCTACACCCGCCTCGACCATCTGATGTAACAAAGGAACTGTTACCTGTGGATGAGGGTCACCAGCCATAACATAAGAAACCAAAGCTTTACGCTGTTGAGATTTAAGCTGTCCAAAACGAGTGGCTAAACGTGACATAGGGTTGTGCTTTCCTTAACTTGTTTAAAATTAAAACTACTGAGGAGTTGACTTTGTAAAAATACAAGACGCTGCATTGTAACGCTATTTTTTACTCATTGAATAGAGCACATCGCGTTCGCATTCCAATTCATTTTTCGTCAAATATTTTCAGAACAACCGTAAAGCACCATTTACTGATATTTCGGTTTTTTTCTCAATGATCAAAGATGCCTAATTTTAGGAAATACCAAAATGTCTAAGTTTTAGATAAACTTATTTTTATTTGCAAAAAAATGATAAAAATAGACGGCTTAGCTTTTACATTTAAAGTTTTATGAAATAGCAAAACCTGCATTATACTACGCACATTCTTTCATTTCCCTATCTCCTATGACCACCGATAACTCAGGTTTAGTGCAAGCACGTGCGCTTGCGCTGTTACCGCTTATTGTTTTTTTAGCCATTTTCTTAGGCAGTGGTATTTACCATTCTGTGATTGGAACCGAGTTTGCGTTCTATCAAATGAAAGCGCCTGTTGCGGCCATTCCTGCCATTATTTTGGCGGTATTGATTTATCGCGGTGAGCTGAATCAAGGCATCGAAACCTTTCTGCGCGGTGCAAGTCACCCGAACCTTATCTTGATGTTCATGGTGTTCATGCTGGCAGGCACATTTGCCAGTACCACCAGTGCCATTGGTAGTGTAGATGCCACAGTGCAAATGGGCTTGTCTGCGATTCCACCAGCCTTTGTCCTGCCCATGCTATTTATTATTTCAGCATTCATTGCAACGGCAATGGGCACCTCGATGGGCACCATCGCGGCCTGCGCCCCCATTGCCTTTGGTTTCTCTCAAGCCACTGATATTGCCGCAGTCTATGCCATAGGTGCGGTCGTAGGCGGTGCGATGTTTGGTGATAACCTGTCGATGATTTCGGATACCACCATTGCAGCCACCACCAGTCAAAAAGTTCAGCTTCGAGACAAGTTTCGCGTCAATGTCTGGATTGCAGTACCTGCAGCTTTAATCACAATCGCGATTTATGTCTTTAGCATCCATCAAACCGAAACCATTCAATCCAAAGACTTTAATCCTTGGCTAGTGTTGCCCTATGTCGTGGTATTTTGCCTCGCCTTCAGTCGTTTACACGTGCTTGCGGTACTTACAGTCGGTGTTGTGCTCTCTGGGGTGATGGGACTGATTACACAACCAGAATTTACCGTCATTCAACTCAACACAGCCATCTATGATGGTTTTGTCGGTATGTTTGAAGTCGCTTTACTGTCGATGTTCTTGGGCGGTCTTTCGACCATTATGCAAAAAGAAGGTGGTCTCGACTGGCTTATTCAACGCATTTACAGCCTAACCCGTTTATTTAAAGTTGGTCGTGAGCGCGCAGGTGAAATCGGATTAAGCTTTTTGGTGGTTTTCTCCAACATTTTTGTGGCCAACAACACTGTAGCGATTATTTTATCGGGCGATATGGCGCGTGAAGTCGCGAAAGAATATGGCGTAGACCCAAAACGTGCAGCCGCTTTACTCGACATCTTTTCATGTGTTGTACAAGGGCTTATTCCCTATGGTGCACAGCTTCTATTGGCCTGCTCAATTGCAAAGCTTTCGCCAGTTGAACTCATCGGCAGCATTTACTACTGTTGGATACTGGCAATCTTTGCCATCCTTGCGATTGCATTCCGTTTTCCACGACTGAAATTAGTCTGATCATTGCATACATTTCAGCGCCTCCCCAAAGGCGCTTTTTTTATGCCTGCTGTTATTTCAGTTGTCGTTTCAACTGCAATAAGGTCTGACCACTATGCTGTTTATAAGCACGCGCTAAAGCAGACTGTCCCGAATAGCCGAGTTGTAAAGCGATTTCAGTCAAACTCAAACCTTGTTGTAATAAATATTCACATCGTTTCATGCGCTCTGACTCAAGTATTCGCTTAAATGAAATATCCCAGTCTTGCAACTGGCGTTGTAAGGTTCGCGTCGACAAGTGTAATTCATTAGCAATCTGTTCAATTTTAGGAGCTTCCGCATGTGCTTTAAGATAATCAGCCACGGCGCTATGAATCTGTTGTAATACGCTCTCATAACGAGGCTTGAGGGCAATTGCTACCTCTGCTTGTTTCAGTAAAAGCTGCGTTAAGGAAGGATCAGCAAAACCCGATTTTAAAGTCAAACTGTCCACACTCATCACATAGGCATAGCAGGCTTGATTAAAGCTCACTTCACAACCATAAAATTTTAGATAATGATACTGTGCCATCTGGGCTGGATGCGCCATTTGGATTTTTAAGATTTGTAATTGATCGGGGAAAATTTTCTTGGCCAAATGCACAATAGATGCCATGGTCATTTCATTCAGTGAAGCATATTTCTCATTGAGAAAAGGCCAAGTCAGCCAAATTTCATTGCCCCTTTGCTGCATCTGCATGGGACTAACTTCCGCCCCATCAATCACCAAACGACTAAAACGCATCACATAACTCAGTGCTTCAGCCACGCTATTACTGCGTGTGGCCATATAGCCCAAAACACCAAAATGCTCAGGTTGAATAAATTTTGCCATCTCCATAATCAACTGAGGACAATCCAATTGCTCTCGCGTCAGTTGTAAAATCGTTTGAAAGAATGAAAATGGCGATTGGGTATCGATTGGCAGTTGTAATACATGCTCCAGTTCATACTGATATTGCTCTAAAAAACCGAGTTGATGAAAATCAATTCCTTGCTCTATGAGGTACATGTTCCAGAGCTGAAAATAACCATTGGGGATTTGTAATTCTTGCATGACGGCCAACCCGCTATTTGACATGCGATATTTTCACATTGGCGTAAAATGTATAAAAAATGGCAATATCTGTCAAAACAAACTGCATTTTCTCCGACATACTGCAATCATCCAAGGCAAATGAAGTAAAACAAAATGAATGCCATTGTTAAAGCCCCTGTTGAACCGATTGTGCGAACCCAACTCAATTTTAAGCTCGATGAAGTGCCACGTTTTTGGTTTGGCGGCGACCCATTTCGGACGCGCATGTTCGATGCACTCAGCCTCACTTTCCCTGATGGAGAACGCTATTTTATTCAAAGCGTGCGTTTGTTTCGGGACCAAATTACAGACCCAAGCTTAACGGCTCGTGTAAGCGATTTTATTAAGCAGGAAGCACAGCATGGCATTGCCCATGACAAAATGAATCAGGTCATGCGAGAACAAGGCATGCCTGTCGATCAGTTTATTCAGCGTTTAAATAAAATTTTTAAGTTCGAATTAAGCAAACGCTCGCCGCAGTACAACATTGCCATGACGGCTGCGGCAGAACATTTAACCGCACTGATGGCCGAGACTTTTTATAGCCATAAAGCCACGTTGGCTGAGGCCCACCCCTATGTGCGTTCTTTATTTGCATGGCATGCCATTGAAGAAATGGAACACCGTGATGTCGCGTTTGATGTGATGAAACAAGTCGGACATGTGCCTGAAGCGACGCGTCTATTTGCATTGGCCTTTACCACGGTGATGATGTTTGGTTTCACCACTTATCGTGCAGATGTCATGCTCAAGCATGATGGCTTTAGCCGTATTCAGCGCTTGCAAATGATGCGTAAAGGGCTGCCTTGGTTCTTTGGGGAAAAAGGGATACTGTCTCGGATGCGTGGTCAATATCTCGATTGGTTTAAGAAAGACTTTCATCCCAATCAACATCCTGTGATTGCTCAGTATAAAGTTTGGATCGACACCCTAGCAGAAAGTCATGATCCGATTTTAGCGGGTGAAGCTTTTTGGCAAGCTGGGAAATAATTCAGTAAGCGCAACAAATATACACTTTGGATGAGTTTAGGTATCATACGCCATCTTAAAACATGGGTATATGAAGTTGAATTTGTATGTCCGATTACATCCGAAGTTAAAAATGTCGTTTAAATTCAAACTCCGCGTTCTTGGTTATTTGATCATGGTCAATGCAGTGATCTCGATGCTTATTGCTTGCAGATATTTCCTGTATTTATCTGAGTTTCCAACAGATTTATTGGGATTCAGTTTCTTATTTACTGGAACATTCTCGCACATGACTGTGCTTGCTTCATTGATTGGCTTGATCTTGATTCCGAGCTTATTTCTACCCAATACGCTACGTCATATTACGCAAGCAAGTATTGCTAGCTTGGCACTCATTGCACTGATCATAGATACCTTTGTTTACGCACAGTACCGTTTCCATATCAATACCGTCATGCTGGAACTGGTGATGTCAGGTCAGGTTGTGAGTTTCTCAATCTCAACATGGCTGATGGTCATTGCTGCGATTGCCTGTATTTTTGCAGCACAATTTTACTTGATCCGATTCTTAGAGAAAAAATTACCCACTTTTTCATGGAGCATTGGTAAAAAGTTTACAGGCTTAGTGTTTGTTGCTTTACTTTTAAGTAATGGTATTCACGTTTGGGCTGCAGCACATGTGTATCAACCTGTAACCATGACACAACGCTATTTACCGATGTTTTATCCGATGACCTCGAATAAAACCATGAAAAAGTACGGCTGGATTGATGAAGAAGCCTTAGAAAAACAAAAGGCTATGTCTTTAGAACGTAAAAGTGACCTGAATTATCCGCTGACGCCGATTGTTGGAGAAGCTCCAAAGCAACCCACCAATATTATGTTTATCGTGATTGATTCTTGGCGTGCAGACACATTTAATGCAGACAACTCACCAAACTTGTGGAATTATGCGCAGAACGGAAAGATTTTTAATCAACACTATTCAACAGGAAATGCCACACGCACAGGTATTTTTGGGATGTTCTATGGTATTCCTGGTACTTACTGGCATGGCATGATTGTGAACCGCCAAAGTCCAGTATTTATTGACCGTTTGCAAGCACTGAATTATCAACTGGGTTTATTTGCTGCTGCCAAATTAACCAACCCTGAATTCCATGAAACCGCGTTTTCAAAAGTGCCAAATTTACGTATTGGTTCTTCTGGCAAAGTGGCAGGTGGTCTTGATGAAGAATTAACGCAAGATTGGTTAAAATGGTATGAAAAAAGAGATCGAAACAAACCAACCTTTTCATTTTTATTTTATGACTCTCCACACGGATACAGCTTTCCTAAAGACTATCCACACCAGTACAAACCAATGCTGGATGAAGTCAATTATCTCAAGTTAAGTAATGATTCTGATCGTTCATTAATGATGAATCGTTATAAAACTAGTGTGCACTACGTCGACAGCATTGTGAAACAAGTTTTAGATAAACTCAAAGAAACAGGTGATGCAGAGAACACGTTGGTCATCATTACTGGCGACCACGGGCAAGAGGTGAATGATAATCTTCAAAACTTTTGGGGACATAATGGTAACTTTACCGACCCTCAAGTCAAAGTTCCTTTTGCAATCATTGGTCCGAAGATTCAAGCTGATAAACTATGGAATAACCAAGTTTTAACTAGCCATCAAGATATTGTTCCAACCCTCATGAAGAACTATTTGGGTGTGACCACAAAAATTCATGACTATTCAGTGGGTGAAGATTTGTTGGGACCACAAATTCAACGTGATTGGATCTTAGCCTCTAGCTATAGCAAATATGGCATTGTTACCCCTAAAAACATCTTAGAAGTGGGGGCTGTTGGTCAGTTCGAAATCTTAGATAAAAAGAATCAGCCAATGTCAGATCAAGAACCAAACTATGCTCATGTTCAAGCAGCATTGGAGCAAATTAGTCGTTTTAATAAATAAAGGCAAAAGAAAAACCGGCATGATGCCGGTTTTTCTTATCACAAGTGTTTTTACCACTTTGCATAATGCTGTTCAAGTAAGCCATATTCATTGAGAAAGATAAGCTCTTTCTCACCCTGCTGGATCGTACCACTAATTTTGGCTTGCCACTGACTAAACTGGCTGCCGACCAGACGTAAATTGAGGTTTTCAAAACGACGCCAACCCGTAGTCACGGTTAAATGCAAACGCTCATCTAACGAACGAATCGTCCAGCGACCTTCTTCTTCCATCTGAAACAAAACATCACTCACTGTGTATAATTTTCCATTTATCCACAGACAGTTTTCATTGCCATAACTTTCATTTACACCAGAAGCCAAATTGAGCCCAATGCGTCTGTCCTCAGCATCCCAAAAATTGCATGATAACCAAAACCAAGCTGTTTCAGGTCGAAGAAAACCACAGGTATCGTCTAAAGAAGCCAATGTCCGATCATTGAATTGGATTATCTGACCTGCTTTATTGGTAAAAAATCCTTCACAAGCCAAAGTTGTGAGTTTTTGTGTGTAGGTCCAACCATTGATTCCTGTTGGGCTACACATACTAAGCGGTTCTGTACTGGCACAGAAAATACGTGCACTCAGTTTAATTTCACCATATTTAGTCACTTGCACATAACGCACACCATTAGCATGCTGAATTTCAATTTGGAAAGGCGAGTTTGAAAACACGCTTTGATTATATAAAGGCTGTTCATCCAATACGGTTTTACGTGCTAAAAAATTCACCGCATTCCATTCAAGCACTTCATTTTTAAGATGATCATAAATATAAACGAAACCATGTCCTGCCCAAGCAATATCGGCAATTGCAAGACCAATGGTATAGTGTTCATGTTGAATGCTGCAAAACTTAAATTTTTTATATTTCAGTTTTTTACGCCATCCCGTAAGCACTTCACCATACGGAGTTTTATACTGATATTTATCTAAATCAATGGTTTTTGGAAGTTCACTAAACCGACCATAATGGGGTTGTCCATTGGACTGTATCAAATCCATTGATGCTCTATCCTTAAGCAAAAGTTAATTAATATCCGTATGCTTATTATGCCTATAATTTTAAAGGTGAAAAGTCTTTAGTTTGTTTTTTCATCAAATTATTCGCTAAACCTACTCTCTTACATTTGAAGACACCACTTAAAAATTAAGAATGATCCAACCTTAATTTAACGTCAGATATGTATTTTCCCAGATGTTTGCATCAAACTCAGCTTCAACCAACAACACATAACGTCCATGTATGCAATCAATCGCAATACAATCATCGACGTCTAAAACACGATCTGTATGTTGCTTTTTCCACTTTTGATCAAAATATTGTTTGCCAAGTTGTTTGGCTTCTACTGCATTGGGGGCAACAACGAGTACATAACGATGCAACTCCCCAAATTCACGTGTGTCATAGCCACCTAAATTTATGAGCCACAATTTTTCATCTGTGACTTGAGGCTGAGCATCACTAAACTTTATTTGGTATTTTTTCCCTCCACTTTCAACACCATTCACTTGCATCCAAGCATCAATATGTAAGCCTTTTTGTTCACCAAACCATGCATTTTTAAGTTGCGGGTAACTGTCTTCTAAACTGTCAGCGACTGCAAATACAACATCATGGACTTCGGTATTGGCACGTACATGACGACCACCAAGCATAACCATAAATAGACTAGGCATTTTCTTTCCTTTTTTTGGGATATTTTTTATAGCTAACAGGCGTTTTACGGAAGCATCTTTCGCAATTGTTCGAGATAAACCACACTTCGAGATAAATGTTTTTGCAACCACATTAATCACATGAAAGTATAGGACGAGTTTTGCGAATGACAATTCCTTTGGTTACTTTGAGCTTATCCAAAGTAACATTATGAACTCCTTACATTTGAGGTGTAAGCAGCAAGACTCCGTCAAAATGTAAATAAAGTTACAACCAATAAGATAGATTTGACCAAAGTTTTCATTGGCAGGAAATATCTTACTTTTGTTTCGGTAAAAGTAACAACATCATCTTGTTGAGCAGACATCCATGTCGCCTTCCCTTATTTATTTTTTGGATAAACTTCTATTTCAAAAAAAATCGTGCTGAGCTTTCACTCAACACGATTTTTTAGAATCTTGTCTTTAAAGCGCTCGCAAATAGGGAGGCTCCAAAGAAGTCATTACATCTCAACCATTTCCACGCCATCAATACGCGCGACGGTCATTAAGTCCTTATCACCACGACCAGAAACCGTCGCAATAATAATTTGATCCTTAGACATCGTCGGTGCAAGTTTAGTGACATACGCCATGGCATGAGAACTTTCCAATGCAGGAATAATCCCTTCGATATGAGTCAAATCACGGAAACCTTGTAAAGCTTCATTGTCATTGATCGGAACATATTCAACACGATGCATATCTTTAAGGAAACTATGCTCAGGGCCTACACCTGGGTAATCCAAACCTGCAGAAATCGAATGCGTTTCAATGATCTGACCTTGTTCATCCGACATCAAGTAAGTACGGTTACCATGTAAAACACCGACATGACCTGCATTCAATGGTGCAGAATGTTTACCAGTTTCAATGCCATAGCCTGCTGCTTCAACGCCGTACATTTTCACATCAGCATCATTTAAGAATGGATAGAACAAGCCCATTGCATTTGAACCACCGCCTACACATGCCACCAAGGCATCAGGTAAACGCCCTGCTTGCTCTTGAATTTGTTTGCGAGCTTCACGACCAATAATGGATTGGAAGTCACGAACTAACTGTGGATATGGGTGCGGGCCAGCGACTGTACCAATCACGTAATATGTAGAGTCAACATTGGTCACCCAATCACGCATGGCTTCGTTCATGGCATCTTTCAATGTTTTAGAGCCACTTTCCACAGGAACAACGGTCGCACCGAGTAAACGCATACGATAAACGTTCATAGCTTGACGTTTTACGTCATCTGCACCCATAAACACAACACATTCAAGACCTAAACGTGCGGCAATCGTGGCCGTTGCTACACCATGCTGACCTGCACCTGTTTCGGCAATAATACGTTTTTTACCAGACAGTTTTGCCAATAGTGCCTGACCAATGGTGTTATTCACTTTATGTGAGCCAGTATGGTTCAAATCTTCACGTTTTAAGTAAATTTGCGCCCCACCCAACTCTTTCGACCATCGCTCAGCATAATATAAAGGACTAGGACGACCTACATAGTAGGCGAGGTCACGGTCGAATTCTGCCAGAAATTGCTCATCATCTTTCATACGGAAATAGAGCTTTTCTAAGTCTTCTAATGCAGCCATTAGAGTTTCTGACACAAAACGTCCGCCATGGATACCGAAATGCCCTTTTGCATCTGGGTATTGGGTATAGTCAATCACATTACTTTGCTGATCCACGATGGACTCCTTGCATGAAGTTTTCTATAAGTTGTTGGTCTTTTATACCTTTAGCGGATTCGACGCCTCCGCTGACATCTACAGCATAAGCCCCAGTCGTCTTTATAGCGTCTTCAACATTAGTTGGGGTTAAACCACCAGCTAAAATTAAAGGAATATCCAGTTTGGGGAATTGTGACCAGTCAAAACTGTGTCCTGTTCCCCCTTTCAGTTCAGGATGCCATGCATCTAAGAGCACTGCGCTTGCCCCTGCCTGTTGAAAGCGTTGAACTTCTGCCACCACATCCAGTTCAGGTTTCACTTGAATGGCTTTATACCAACGACGTCCTACTTGTGCAGCAATTGCCTGACAGTCTTTTGGTGTTTCATCACCATGAAACTGAATGATATCCAGCGCTACTAGTTTTAACACATCGGCAATGTCATCCGCAGTTGCATTCACAAAAAGCCCAACAGTTTGCACATAGGCAGGCACATGTCGAATCAATTCTTTAGCTTGAGCTGCACTGACATGACGTGGACTAGGCGGGAAAAATACAAAACCAATCGCATCAGCCCCAGCATTGACCACAGCTTGAATATCTTGGCTACGGGTAATTCCACAAATTTTGGCACGGGTTCGCATAGGTTATGACTCTGGCTCAACCCTATTTATAGCTGATCTATAAATAACAGGGCAAATCATTGTAATGCAATTTTTTCACCTTGCGTAAAGTTCATCCTGAAAAAATCTTTACATAGATTGTTTAATTCGCATACAAACCTTATACTTCGCTCAAATGCAATAAGTCTAAGCACTATGCTTTAGGGAAGTTGGTGAGAGTCCAACACTGCCCCCGCAACGGTAAAACGAAACGTATATCTTTATAAGTATTTGCACTTACATCACTGCACTCGTGTGGGAAGATGGATATACCAATATTGTTCGCAATATTTATATTTAAGTCCGGAGACCTGCTTGTTGCGCCATTTAACTCAATCATTCACGGGGGGTGAATGTATGGAGCCAGCATGTCAAATTTATTTCAGCCTACAGCTTTAGTGGGCGCAATCGCTATTGCGATGGGTTTCTCTACGTCTGTATCTGCACAAGACAGTTCTAATGTTGTAAATGCATCTTTAGAAACATTGGTGGTAACTGCATCACGTTCCGAAGAAAAGATTGAAAATGTTCCAGCGCGTATTACTGTGATTTCAAAAAGTGAAATCGAAAAAAATCCAGCTCTCAACTTATCAGATTTAATTCAACGTGATCCTTCTGTTTTTGTCAAACAAAGTGGCGGAATAGGTCAGATCACGGAAATCTCAATTCGTGGAACTAGACCAAATCACACTCTCATATTGAAAGATGGCGCTCGTCTAAATAGCCAAAACCACCTTGCTGCAATTTATCCATCATTTCTTGATTCATCTGATCTTGAACAGATCGAAATTCTTAAAGGTCCAGCCTCTGTACAATATGGAACAGATGCAATTGGTGGAGTGGCTCAAATGATAACCTCAACTCCAACAAAAAATAGCGGTTTTATTACAGGTATCTATGGGGAAAATAATACCTATAAAGCCATTGCGGGAGCTGACCTTATTCAAGATGGTTTTTATGCACAAATTAGAGGACAACGTCTAGAAAGTGATGGAACACGAGTACTAGATAATCAAAGCAAAGATCAAAAAGCTGCTTACGATCAGAAAGGTTACAGTGCAAAAGTAGGTTACGACAATAAAAAGAACATTAAAACTGACCTATCAATCAGTCAGAATGAAGGGCTGAGTCAATTCTACAATTACATGACTATCAAAAATAATGCAGAGCGTATATTTGAGAACCGCCTGATTAATTCAAGCATTCAATATGGTTTTGCTGAAAATCTTACATTATCTGCACGTTATTCAAACTTTATTGATAACCAACAAGTAAAAGATAGTGATCCAAACCATTTTGATACAGAAAACAATGAAGGTGATCTAAACTTAAACTGGAATATAGACTCTAAGAATAATTTACTCGCAGGTGTAACTTATCTAAAATCAGATTTTAAAAGTAATGATGTAAAAGATAAAAAGCAAAGTATCGATTCTACCGGTTATTATGTTCAACATCAGTATAAGACAGATAAGCTAAATACTCAGGTTGGTGTTCGTACTGAAGATAATGAACTATTCGGTACACATACAATCGGTCAAGGAGCTGTTCGTTATCAAGTATTACCCGAAACAAGTATTTATGCCAATATCGGATCAGCTTTTAAAGCCCCATCCCTAACAGAACTCTATTATTTTTCAGAAAAGTCCTATGGAAATACCTATGGTAATCCTGATCTCAAACCAGAAGAAAGTATTTCCTATGAAATTGGTGTAGATCAAAGAATTGGGCAAAACCTAAATGCCTTTTTATCTGCTTACCATACTGAAATTAAGAATTTAATCAGCTATAAACCGTCAAAGCCTAATTCAACTTATATCAATATTGATAAAGCTGAAATCAATGGTGGTGAGCTAGGTCTTAAATGGAAAAAAGATGACCTATTCCTAAACACAGAATACGCTTATGTTGATTCAAAAGATAAAAAGACTGATCTGAGAATTGCATATAAGCCTAAACAAACTCTCACTTTAACGACTGGACTTGAGAATTCGATTTACGGAATCAGTGCTTCACTTATTGCACGATCAGATATTTATGCAGATCCTGCCAATAAAGTTAAAGCTCCTGGTTATGCAACCGTTGATTTAAACATGTACTGGAATATCAATCCTAATATTAAAGTGTTTAGCAACATTGAAAATATGGGCGATGTAGAATATAGAACAGCTGATAACTTTGGCGATGGTTGGTATGTTAACGGGGGACGTCAAGCCTCTGTAGGAATCACTTTCCGTTATTAATTTAACGTAAAGACTCAAAAAACAATTTAAAACAGCGCAGTTTATGGATAATGTTCTTGACCGACATTATCCTTTTTTTCATTTAAACCTAGGAAAAATTATGGGCCACCGTTTAAGTAAAATTTATACCCGTACTGGCGACTCAGGCACCACAGGTCTGGGTGATGGATCACGCGTCACTAAAGATGATCTAAGAATTACCGCACTTGGTGATGTGGATGAACTTAATTCAACAATTGGCGTACTTCGTGCTCAAATTAGTGCAAGTCAAATCACGAACAAAGCCACATGGGACAAAAGCTTAAGCCTCATTCAACATTGGCTTTTCGACTTAGGCGGTGAAGTCTGTATTCCAAACTATCACTTACTCCAACCGGTTTGTATTGAGTTTCTTGAACAAGAAATTGACCGCATGAATGAAGACTTACCCATGCTGAAAGAATTTATCTTACCTTCGGGTTCTTTAGCATGTAGCTATGCACATCAAGCACGAGCGGTATGTCGCCGAGCTGAACGTAGCTTAATGTCAGTGCACACTCGTGATCAAAATATTCAAAGCACCGCATTACAGTTGCTCAACCGCTTATCGGATTGGCTTTTTGTTGCATCGCGTGCTTTACAGCGTGCTGAAAATGGCTCGGAAGTACTTTGGCAGAAAAATATCAATGAAACTATTTAAACCATTCTAAGTTTTTAGAGCAAAATGGATTCCTTATGAGTCTTTTAGATAAGTTCACTGGAAGACTTTCTAAGATTACTTTTCTTTCGGGAAAAGTAATCAAAACCATTTACCCATCGTGAAACTCTTCGGACTTCATTGCATATTGCCAATATCGCAGAAGCATTACACTCAAACTCAATCGGACCTCTAACTATTACACACAGCATTGGCGTATATCTGATATTTCCACCTTAGAATCGATCCCAATCAGATATTTTTAGCGCTACAATCACGCAAAAGACGTATATAGATCAGGTTCAATATGAGAATCATCGGACATCGTGGTGCACGTGGCGAAGCCCCAGAAAATACACTCGGCGGTTTTCAATATATTCATGATCTGGGCATACGTGCGGTCGAATTTGATGTTCGTCAGCTCAAAGACCATGAGCTGATCATTATGCATGATGACAACATGCTCCGAACCACCGGTATCAACCAAGCACTCTACCCATTAAGCAGCACAGAACTCGATACCTATAATCAAGCACATATTTGGCTAGACTGGGAAAAGCAAAGTACGCCAACATTACGACAAGCCCTTCAGATTATGCAGGACTTCGAACATCTTGAAGTTGAAGTCAAAGCTGTAGAAACACAAGCTGAAGCGGAACGACTAACACAACATCTCACACAGCAACTGAGAGACTTTGAGCAGAGAGCAGTCATCACCAGTTTTGATCTTAAAATCCTACAAGCACTCCAAGATCAACACTCAACATTTAAACGTGGCTTATTGATTGAAGACGATATTCAACATCTTGCGATTGAACAAGCGCTCAAATATGACTGTTGCCAAATCGGCTGGATGAACCAACTGGCAACCGATGACCTATTAAAAGCCACACAACAAGCGAATTTAGCCATTAGTGTTTGGACAGTAAATGACATCGAGCGCGCTAAACATTTACGTGACTGTGGCATTGATGGATTAATTACCGATTTTCCTAAAATGATGCTACAACATTTGGCAGATGTTCATTGAACAAGCCAACGACTGACTTGAGTTTTACATGAGCAGTGACACTGAAAATATTGATTTTTCATATTGATCGCTCTGCTACGATAAAGCCTAGAAAAGCTTCGGTAATTTCGATATCTAAACATTCGTATTCTGTTACTGTTTAGTACAATACATCTGTACAATAATGCTAGTGAACCAAGGTTCGCTCATGCTAATATTCTGTAGCCTAATCCATGCAAAAAGTAATGGATTAACCTTCCATTTATACCTCCCAAGGTTTCAGGAGTGCTGTTGGAGATGAATGCTCCCCTACCCAAAGCCCCATTTAACTGGGTTGCAATTTTTGCATTGGTTTTTCTTCCCATTGTGGCTGTGATTGCAATTCCCTTATATGCCTTTCAGCATGATTTCAGCTTAGCCGCTTGGATCAGTATGTTTGTATTACTGGGTGTTAGTAGCTTAGGTATTACCGCTGGCTATCACCGCTTATGGGCACACCGTGCTTATGAAGCAAGCTTACCTTTAAAAATCATTTTGATGATTATGGGTACCTTTGCCGTGCAAAACAGTATTTTATATTGGGGTTCAGGTCACCGTACCCATCACCGCCATGTCGATGATATCGAGAAAGATCCGTACTCGATTAACAATGGTTTTTGGTATGCGCACATGGGTTGGATGCTTCGTGACTATCCATCAGCAGAACCTGACTTTAAAAATGCACCCGATTTGCTCAATGACAAATTGGTGATGTTCCAACACAAATACTATGTTCCTTTAGTGATTAGCGTCCACATGGGTATTTTATTACCAATTGGTTGGGCTGTAGGCGACTTATGGGGCGTGTTATTGTTGGGCGGATTAATGCGTTTAATCCTCAGCCACCACGTCACGTTCTTCATTAACTCTTTATGCCACATGTGGGGCAAACGTCCGTATACCGACGAAAATACCGCACGTGACAACTTCTGGTTAGCTATTGCGACTTGGGGTGAGGGTTATCATAACTACCACCACATTTTCCAATACGACTACCGTAATGGTGTGAAATGGTGGCAATATGACCCAACCAAATGGTTGATTTGGTCATGCTCAAAACTTGGTTTAGCTAAAAACTTACGTCGTATTCCGAGTTTCAATATTAAAAAAGCTGAACTGGCGATGAAGTTTAAATACGCTGAACAAGACTTAGAAGTTCATGGTCTCAATGTCAGTGATGACATCAGCTCTGCGAAAGCTCGTATTGCACAAGAATATGATGCTTTTACCCAAACCTTGAATGACTGGGCAAAATTGAAAGAACAAGAAATTCAAGCCAAGAAAACAGCAGTGGCTGAAAAAATCCATCAAATGGATGAAAAGCTCAAAATTGAGTTTCAGTTAGTCGAACAGCGTCTAGGTCATCACCGTCAAACCTTGACCACACTGATGCGCAGCATTAAAAAAGCCCCTGTTTCTCAGTAATTAATCTCTGATTCAGCATTTCAAAAGAAAGCTCCGCAAGGGGCTTTTTTTAGCAGTTCATAAAGGATAACAACATGGATATTAACAACATTCCTTTCGGTATCACCAACTGGGCTGAGATACCCACCACCCGCCATACAGGTGATCAGGGTTATGCCCTATGGCGTACTCAGCAATTTGACGCGATTCGCGTGCGTATGGTGGAGTATTCTGAGAACTATCTGGCCGACCATTGGTGTTCTAAAGGACATATCCTGTTGTGCTTAGAAGGTGAACTACACACTGAACTAGATGATGGTCGTAGCTTTACCCTCACGGCTGGCATGAGTTACCAAGTTGCAGATCAAGCCGAAGCCCATCGCTCGTCCACCTCAAAAGGTGCCAAACTGTTTATAGTTGACTAAAACAGTTGGATATATGTCTTAACACTAAAACTTTGCTATATTGATAGGGTCATGGCTTATCCCTTGTGATCCTTCACTATGCAGTTCAATTCACGCTATTCTCTCCTTCCGTCAAAGCTTTATCACCATCAACAGCCCTTGGCACTAAAAGGGGCAAAAGCAGGTCATTTCAATGCAGCTTTAGCAGAACAGTTGCAATGGTCTGAAGCCGACAAACAGTCTTGGGTAGAGATTTGTAGCGGACAAAAAACCTTTAGTGAATTTGAACCATTGGCAATGGTCTATGCAGGACATCAATTTGGTCAGTGGGCAGGACAGCTCGGTGATGGTCGGGGTTTATTGATCGCACAAATCCTCGATCAACATGGGCAAACCATTGACCTGCATTTAAAGGGTGCAGGCTCTACTCCTTACTCGCGTATGGGAGATGGTCGTGCGGTACTTCGCTCCGTCATTCGTGAGTACTTGGCTGGACATGCGCTGAATAGTTTAGGCGTGGCTTCAAGCAACGCGGTGGGCTTTACCTCATCGGCTCAAGGCGTGCAGCGGGAAAAATTGGAACTCGGTGCGATGATGTTGCGTACATCAGACTGTCATATTCGCTTGGGACATTTTGAGTGGATCAACCAGTACCAACCTGATTTACTCGACGAATTTACCCAAAAATGCATCGAATGGCATTACCCCGAGTGTTTAGATGCGGAACAACCTGTTTTGGCATTTGCAACCCAAGTGATTCAACGGACTGCGGTAATGATTGCCAAATGGCAACTGGTCGGTTTCGCACATGGGGTGATGAATACCGATAATTTAAACATTACGGGTTCAACCCTTGATTTTGGCCCTTATGGCTTTATGGAGCGCTTCCGTCCGAATTGGATTAACAATCACTCCGACTATCAAGGCCGCTATACCTATCAGCAGCAGCCGAGCATTGGTCACTGGAATTTATGGACATGGTTGAATAACCTCATTCCGCTTTGTCCGCAAGACTATGACAAAGAACAATGGAAGCAAGACCTTGCCGATTGCCTAGAGCACTATGAACCCACATTCTTGGAGCACTACAAACTGGGTTTAAGTCAGAAAATGGGCTTACCTCATTTTCATACTGACAGTTTTGACTGTGCCATGACCTTCTTACGGATTCTACAAACTGAACAGCTCGACTACACACAAAGCTTTACGCGTTTGCAAGAGCAGCAATATGAAATGATTAAAGATGACTGCCTTGACCGTCGTCAATTTGAAAGTTTCCTCGCGCAATATGAACAGATTCGTGCAAATCAAAACACAACAGAACTCAATGCAGCTATGCAGCAAGCCAATCCTGTTTATATCCTACGCAATCACATGGCACAAAAAGCGATTGAGCTGGCTGAACGGAACGATTTCTCAGAAGTCGAACGCTTATTTGACCTGCTTAGCCATCCATTTGAGCGGAATGTAGCACTAGAGAAAGCTGAGGATTTAGCACCTTTACCAACGGATGTGCCTGAAGTGATGGTGAGTTGTTCCTCTTAAGCATTTGGCTTAAACTGTGGATAAATTAAACAATATCCACAGGGCTTCGCCCACTGAGTGATGATCAACATGTCCTTACATCTTATTGCTGCAAAAGCTGCACTTGCCCTGCCAGAAGTGACGTGTAGTCAGCCCTTTGGTGAAGGCTGTGATGTCTATAAAGTCATGGATAAAAATGTTTTTGCTCAATTCATCTTTAAGTGGCGCGGCTTTAAGTAACTTAAAAGTTACGCCTGACCACGTCGCGATGCTACGTGATATTTATCCGTATATTCATGCAGGTTGGCATATGAATAAAAAGTATTGGATTTCGATATATGAAGATGAAGACTTAGATCCTGATTTAGTCATTGATCTGGTACATAGCTCTTATGAGCTCGTGGTATCCAAGCTGAATAAACGACAAAGACAGCGAATCGCTGCGCTTAAAGCCATCACCTAAATATGTATTGAATGAAAAAGATTGTTAATTATTCCAATTACATGTCCTAAAGCGCAACCCTATCACTGCATCACGCAGGTCATGGATTTGAAGGTATATTGTCTCGGCTAAACAGTTTTTCAACGTTTTCTACGTATTGCCCACTTTGGAACCCAAAATTCGAAACGAAAAGTGAAATGAGACATTTATAGATGATAAAAAAAAGCCCGACATCCTGTCGGGCTTTTTCGTATTGGTTAGCTAGGTATAACTCCTGTCGTACCTCACATCCTAGTGTTGAACTTATCATTTTTGTTTTATGTTTTGGAACTTCCTGTTTTCTATGACTGCATCATATAAAATATTTCAGAGCTGACCTAGACGCAATCCGCTTGAATTAGTGTAAGCCAAAACGTACATAGAAAAATAAGCTTAATTAGACTTACCCCCAAAATTATCCGCAGAAATTGTGGATAGTTTTCAGGATGACTAAAACTGAGCCTGACTCCTTAAAATGAATTTTTGCGTGATTTAAAAGCAACTTTATAGCTCAGTACTTCAATCTGTTGGAAATACACTCACTCTTTCTCGATTTTGCCTATTTAATTATCTATACATATCAATCCGAACAGATCGAGTATGCAAATCGCTCACTCTCCATCCAAATTAATCAAAAGCCATACTGAACTCATACAAAGCTAGGCTGAGAATGAGTAAAAGTTTGGTCATTTTCATATTCAGTTGCTTATTTGATTGCATTGTTGAAAAGTTAGAATGCCATCTCACAGTCCAACCCTAAGTGGTATGCACATGGCTAGCAGAATGCTTCGCTGATTTGAATATCGACTCATCGACTTTGTCTAAAACAAACGTAAAAGTAAAAAGACAAACTGACACATGATTTGAAATATCTATAATTTATATACCGATCAAAAGCCCAATAAAAAAGGACTCATATTAAGTCCTTTTCAACATCATCACCTAAGCTTTAGCTTTTCTTCGGCTTCAATGTTTTAAATAAAACAAATAACACGAGGATCCACACAGGAAGCATCAACACGGAAAGCATAAAACCCTGATTCCACATGATATATAAAATCATCAGCATAAACACTAAAACAAAATAATTGCTAAACGGTGCAAATAACGCTGGAAACTTGGTTTGAATGCCCTGTTTTTTCATACTCTGTCTAAATTTAAGATGGATCAAACTGATCATCATCCAATTCAGCACAGCCGCACTGACCACAATATAAATCAGATAACTGAGCGCTTTTTCAGGCAAAAAGTAATTCAACAGCACACACCCAAAAATCAGTAATGCTGAAAATAAAACCGCCGCAATCGGTGTCCCCTGTCGATTAACCTGCTTAAAAACTTGCGGGGCATTACCTTGTTCTGCCAGACCTAACAGCATGCGGCTATTGGCATACATCCCACTATTACAAACAGAAACCGATGCAGTCAGAATAATAAAATTCAGTAAATGCGCTGCCCAATCAATGCCAATTTGCTTAAAAATAAGCACGAATGGACTTTTATCTAAACCACCCAAATCCAATTGATTCCAAGGCACCAAAGACAAAAGGATCGCCAACGAGCAAATATAGAACAGGAAAACCCGAATCACCGTTTGATTGACGGCTTTTGGAATATTCTTTTCAGGATCTTCGGTTTCCGCAGCCGCCATACTGATCAGCTCAATGCCGCCAAAGGCAAACATCATAAAGGCCAGCATATAAAACAAGCCTTCAAAGCCATGTGGGAAAAACCCGCCATGTACCCATAAGTTCGTGACAGATGCAGTTGAACCAACATCAGCCGTCAACAACAGATAAACCCCGAAGATGATCATGGCGATAATCGCCACAACTTTAATCATCGACAACCAAAACTCAGACTCCGCATACAGTTTGACATTGGCAAGATTGGCCAGTGTGATCACCACAAAAAACACCAGCACCGAGACCCACGCAGGAATATGTGGCCACCAGTAATTCACATACTTGCCAATCGCGGTCAGTTCAGTCATCACCACCAAGATATACAGTACCCAGTAGTTCCAGCCCGTTAAAAAGCCTGAAAACCGCCCCCAATATTTAAAGGCAAAGTAGCTGAATGAACCCGTCACTGGCTCATGCACAATCATTTCACCGAGCTGACGCATAATTAAAAATGCAATCAAACCGCCCATCATATAACCCAAAATAATCGATGGGCCAGCAGACTCAATAATATGTGCTGAACCTAAAAACAGACCTGTACCAATTGCACCGCCCATGGCGATCAATTGAATATGGCGGTTCTTTAAACGGCGCTGAAGTTTAGGCGTCTCGCTGCTCAAAACACATGCTCACCTGATAAAAAAATGAATTGTACCGCTTGCACAAGCGATCAACCAGTCTTGCTCTTCAAAATTGCCGATTGCTCAGTTTCATTTCACCAGTTGAAGGTTTAAACGGACTGTAGATTTTGATTGCTGCCTTGAGTCCATCCCATAAAAAAAGCGGATAACCCAAGGCTTATCCGCTTCTACTTTTAATTAAAAAATGAATTAATCTTCAGGATATTCAAACCGGTAACCTACACCATATACCGCCTGAACCCATTCATGACGGTTACCTGTTTCAGCCGCATCAGAGATCTTACGACGTAAGTTCTTAATATGGCTATCAATCACACGGTCAGCCACTTCAAAACTGTCAGGGTTGATATGATCTAGTAACTGCGCACGTGAATAGACTTGCCCCACATGCTCTAAAAACAACTCCAGTAAACGAAACTCAGTCGGTGTTAAGTTTAAAGGCTTTTGTTGATACCAAATGCGTTGTTGCGCTTTATCCATGCGGAACAAAGACTGATCTTCAGGCTCAGCTTTACGCTCTAAACGGCGTAACACGGCTTGGACACGCGCCACTAATTCTTTCGGGCTAAATGGTTTACACACATAGTCGTCTGCTCCCATGTTCAAGCCAAGCACACGGTCAATTTCTTCGGTGCGTGCGGTAACCATAATAATCGGCAAATCCGACTGTTCACGGACTTTACGGCAAATGGTCAAGCCATCCATACGCGGCACCATCAAATCTAAAATCATCAGACTCGGTTTACGCTGCGTAAAGCTATCAAATGCGTCCTGACCATCGTGAAACATACTGACTTCAAAGCCCGCTGCTTCAAGATAATCGCGGACCAATTGTGCAAGTTCTACTTCATCTTCAACCAGCATAATATGTTTCATACATACTTCCTTTTGTGTTTCATTTTTTTGGGAACGTTAACTTGCAACGTAAACCACCCAAAGGCGAATGATCAAAACTCAATTCACCTCCTAAAGCCTGTGCCAGTTTAGCCGATAAAGCCAAACCTAAACCTGTACCACCTGTGCTACGCGTACGCGAGTCATCGACTCGGTAGAAACGCTCACCGAGTCTTGCTAGTTGCTCATCACTTAAACCATAAGGACTGTCATCGACATAGACCGTCCAATCTGTTGCGGACTGTTCCGTATGGACTCGAACCTGACCACCCGCTTCGGTATAACGAATGCTATTGCCCAACAAATTGACCATGATTTGCTTAAAGCGGTCAATATCAAGTTGTAACTCAGCGCCCTCACCTTCGACACTAATGCTTAAATGGGCCTGTTCAAATTTAGGCTTAAAGTTTTCCACTTCTTGCTCAATCACCGCCCACGGGTTCACGGTTGCAAAGTAACAGTTTAATTGCTGTGCTTCCGCTTGTGCCAAATCAGCCAAGTCATGTGTGAGTTTTTTCAAGCTGGTGACTTGGCGTAACATCGATTCAAAATGCTCAGGCGTTGGTTTTCGAATTCCGTCTTGCATCGCTTCGATCTGCGCTTGTAACACTGCCAGCGGTGTTTTCAACTCGTGCGAAGTATCTGACACCCACTGACGACGCGAAATTTCATGCTGATCTAAAATCACAGCCAGTTGGTTCAGTTCATTGGATAAATCACCCAGCTCATCGTTTCGATTCACTTTAACTTGATGCTGAAAATTACCCTTTGTTAATTCACGCGTACCATTCAACAAGCGTTGAATCGGTGTCTTAAAATAAGTCGCAAGCAACAACGCAGCAATTAAACTAGCAAAAACGGTTAAACCATAGACCAGCAATAAATAACGTTTTTGGTTACTAAAGAAGTTGATACTCAATGCATCATCTTGATCAAGGACTGGTTTCAGCCCCAAATACCCCACCACTTGGTTATTCACCACAATAGGACGGAAAGAAACTTGATCATCCGAGGGTTCACCGACCACAAACTGACGCTGCGTATCGTATAAAGACAAACGCGAGCTCAGACCCAAACGGTCAGGCGTGGAAATAAACTGTTTTTTGCCTGTGTTTTGTTTGCTCTCTTGTTCAATCTCTTCTTTTTTACGATCTGGGCGGAACACATTTTGATTGGCGCTGAGTGGAAACTTTAAACCTTCGAAGGGTTGAAACTCCGAAGGTAAGTTTTCCTCCAAAGCTTGCAATTCTTGTTCGGTTAAAATCTGTTTTTCATGTTTGACTTCAGTGGTAGAGACATCACTGAGTAAGGTTTTGGTATTTTCTTTAAAATAACGCTGTTGCAGAGCAATATCGTACTGGCGGCGCAACCACCAACGAGAGAGACGGTCATAATCATCTGGCGCGGCATGTCCTTCAATCTGCAAAATTTGCGCTTGAATGGCATTGCCCCAGTCATGATAGGTACTATAAACGCCAGCCAAGTTATCAATCAGATGATCGAGCTTTTGCATTTCCACGTCCGCCACATATTTGGCAAAATTCTTTTGCATCGTCCAATGCAGCACACCTAAACTCACCGTGGTAATCACCAAAGTGGTCAGCAATACAGTGAGGAATAAGCGTAAAGCAATCGGTACGCGGCGAATCTTCAAAAGCAGTCTCTCGGTCATTCTTTTGCCTTGTTATTGTATAGAACACTGCATCAAAAAACTCTCCATTGTTTCTACATCTTTATTATTTAATCTTTAATCATCCAAAATCACATGCTCTTGTATGGGGGAGTTGTAGAATGAATAAGATGACAAAAATTGCTTTAGCCACTGCCAGCGTTTTATCTGTAGGTGCGTTGACTGCCTGTCAATCCACCCAAGCACCGAAAGATATGGAGCAGTCGCAACATATGCATGGTCATTATCAAAAAGACCGTCACATGACACCTGAACAACGCGAACAATTTGAAAAAATGCGTACTGAACGTAAACAAGTCATGCAAGACATTAAAAAAGCCTGCGATGGCAAAGCGGTGGGTTCAGCAGTCCAAGTCAAAGCAGGTGAGCAAACACTAGAAGGTACATGTGCGATTTCATTTAAACCGAACCGTGATGAAATGAAACGTGGTGAACATCGCCCAATGCGTGGCGATCAAGCCGATCGTGGTGAATTCCGTGGTATGCATATGCAACGCGGCGAACCACTAACCGATGCGAAACGTGCTGAGTTAACCCAGCAATACGATCAACGTTTAGCTGAACGTCAAGCGCGCCAACAAGCTGCGACCAAAGCCTGCCAAGGTCAAACCGATGGTAAAGCCGTGCAGTTAAAAGTTGGCACACAAACAGTAGATGGCAAATGTATGGTTCACTTCCAACCTAAAGCTCCTGTTTCAGCACCGAATAAGGCTGCTTAAACCACTCTAAAAAGTATAATTAGATCAAAAAGGCGCAAATTGCGCCTTTTTTATTGGACATAACTTTTTACGCTTTTTGACTATTTATGTCATGCCAAAAGCAGCAAAACTGTTTACACTCAGTGCACTTAGCGATTTTGAATAATATTTATTTGACTTTACAGTCACCAAGAAAAGCACCCGAACCGCTTGTACCAAATTAGAAGATGTTGCACGATTAAGTTATTCCAATCCGTGTCAAAGAAGACACGTTTTTATGTTTATTAGGATTATAAGCTGGTTAAACCAGTATTGAGGAAACCGATATGCCACAATACAAAGCGCCCTTACGTGATATGCAATTCGTACTGCATGAGCTATTGAATGCAGAAGAACACTATTCTAAATTGCCTGCATTTCAGGAAACCGTAAGCCGTGAATTGGTTGACCAATATTTAGAAGCTGCTGCAGATTTCTGTGAAAACGAATTGTCTCCAATCAACCAAAGCGGCGACCGCGAAGGTTGTACTTGGAATGATGGCGTTGTTACAACTCCAACTGGCTTTAAAGAAGCGTATCAAAAATATATCGAACTTGGCTTCCCGTCTCTTTCTGCTGAAGAACAATATGGCGGTCAAGCATTACCTGTTTCTTTGGGTAACGTGATTTCAGAAATGGTGGGTACTGCGAACTGGGCATGGGGTATGTACCCAGGTCTTTCTCATGGTGCAGTTCGTACTTTAGAACATCACGGTTCAGCTGAACAAAAAGATGCTTACTTACCAAACCTTGTTTCAGGTGTTTGGACAGGTACGATGTGCTTAACAGAATCACACGCTGGTTCTGACTTGGGTATTATCCGTACTAAAGCTGAGCCACAAGCAGACGGTAGCTATGCAATCACTGGTGAGAAAATCTTTATCTCAGCGGGTGAACATGACATGGCTGAGAACATTGTTCACATTGTACTTGCTCGTCTTCCTGGCGCACCTAAAGGTACCAAAGGTATTTCTTTATTCATCGTACCGAAGTTTAACTTAAACGCAGACGGTACTGTGGGTGAGCGTAACGCGGTGCGTTGTGGTTCTATCGAACACAAAATGGGGATCCACGGGAACTCAACTTGCGTAATCAACTTTGACAATGCAAAAGGTTTCCTGATTGGGCCTGAAAACCGTGGCTTAAACTGCATGTTCACTTTCATGAACACCGCACGTATTGGTACTGCTGTTCAAGGTCTTGCTGCATCTGAAGGTGCATTCCAAGGTGCATTAACCTATGCGAAAGACCGTTTAGCAATGCGTTCTTTAACAGGTCCTAAAGCACCAGAAAAAGAAGCCGATCCAATTATTGTTCACCCTGCTGTTCGTAACATGCTGTTAACTCAAAAAGCATTTGCTGAAGGTGGTCGTGCTCTGGTTTACTTATTGTCTCTACATGCGGACGTGGTTGAACAAGGTGCAACTGAAGAAGAGCGTAAATCTTCTGACAACATCTTGTCACTCCTTACCCCAATTGCAAAAGCATTCTTGACTGAAACAGGTTCTGAATCTGCAAAACACGGCGTTCAAGTGTTTGGTGGTCACGGCTTTATTTCAGAGCATGGCATGGAACAAATCGTTCGTGATACACGTATTGCGTGTCTATACGAAGGGACAACTGAAATTCAAGCGCTTGACTTGTTAGGTCGTAAAGTTTTGGGTACTCAAGGTGCAATGTTGAAAGACTTCACTAAGATTATTCACAAATTTGTTGAAGCAAACAAAGATAATGCTGCAATGAAAGAGTTTGTTGAACCCCTTGCTGCTCTAAATAAAGAGTGGGGCGACTTAACCATGCAAATTGGTATGAAAGCAATGCAAAATCCAGATGAAGTCGGTGCTGCTGCGGTCGATTACCTATACTTCTCTGGTTATGTAACGCTTGCTTACTTATGGGCACGTATGGCACTTGTAGCACAAGAAACATTGGCTGCAGGTACAACTGACGTTGACTTCTATAATGCGAAAGTAACGACAGCTCGTTTCTACTTCAAGAAGATTCTTCCACGTGTTCGCTCACACGTTGACGTGATTGCTGGTGGCGTAGAACCGTTACTTGCATTAGATGCAGAGCACTTTGCATTCTAAGTAGTTAATAACTAATTCGATATTCGAAATAGTTGTACTCTTGAGTACAGAAATGAAAAAGGACAGTCATAGCTTTGGCGGTCCTTTTTCTTTATAAATAGAGCGTTATTTCGCTTGGGTCATCTGACAACACTCTCCGTTGTTAATTAAGTTGTCCTAAGTCTACAGAGATTCAAACAATAAACAGGTGAACGAACATGCCAATTTATAATGCCCCACTTGCGGATATGAAATTTATCCTCAATGACGTTTTCAATGCAGATCAGTTCTGGCAGTCTAATGAAAATCTAGCTCATGTAGACAGTGCGACGGCTGAAGCGATCCTCGAGGAAATGGCTAAATTTGCGCAGAACGTCACCCTACCTATAAACCGTACAGGTGATGAAGAAGGCGCAACATTTAGCAATGGAGCAGTGACTACACCTGCTGGTTTTAAAGAAGCGTTTAAGCAATATGCTGAAGGCGGATGGATTGGCTTAGCGGCTGATGAAGAATGGGGCGGTCAAGGCATGCCAAAAATGCTGACGGTTCTTGCAGATGAAATGCTGTTTGCAACTAACCCATCATTCATGCTCTACCCGCTTCTTTCTGTAGGTGCAGGCATGGCGTTAAACAGCTATGCATCGCAAGAACAAAAAGAAACCTATTTACCTAAAATTTACTCAGGTGAATGGTCTGGGACCATGTGTTTAACTGAGCCACATGCAGGTACAGATTTAGGCATTATCAAAACTAAAGCTGAACGTAACGAAGACGGTACCTATAACATTACAGGGACCAAAATCTTTATTACAGGCGGTGACCACGACTTAGCTGAAAACATCATTCACTTGGTTCTAGCAAAAACTCCTGATGCACCTGCGGGTTCACGTGGTATTTCACTCTTCATCGTGCCTAAATTCCTCGTGAATGCAGATGGTTCTGTAGGTGAGCGTAATGCGGCAGGTCCAGGTTCAATTGAACACAAAATGGGGATCAAAGCGTCTGCGACTTGTGTAATGAACTTTGACGGTGCCAAAGGTTACTTGGTGGGTAAAGAAAATGAAGGCCTTGCGGCTATGTTCGTGATGATGAACTACGAACGTTTGTCGATGGGTATTCAAGGTTTAGGCGCATCTGAATTTGCTTACCAAAATGCTGCACAGTACGCAACAGACCGTCTACAAGGTCGTAGCGCTTCTGGTGTTCAATCACCTGCTAAACCTGCAGACAGCATTTTAGTTCATGGTGATGTGCGTCGTATGTTGCTTAATGCACGTGCCAATAATGAAGCATCTCGCGCATTTGCAGTTTACGTGGGTCAGCAACTGGATATCACCAAGTTCTCAACCGACCCTGAAGCTGTGAAAGCAGCCAATGACCGCGTTGCACTGTTAACTCCTATTGCAAAAGCGTATTTAACCGACACAGCATTCCAAGCAACTTTAGATGCACAAATGGTCTTCGGTGGTCATGGTTATATTCGTGAATGGGGCATGGAGCAATGTGTACGTGACTTACGTATTGCACAAATCTATGAAGGCACCAACGGCGTTCAGTCTCAAGATTTAATCGGTCGCAAAACCATTAAATGTGGTGGTGCATTCATTGCAGACTACATTACTGAAATCCGTGATTTTGCTAACAGCTTAGATGCGGATCTAAACTTCATTAAAGATGCAACACTCGATGCGGCAACAGAAGTGGAAGAAGTGACCAAGTATGTTCTTGAACGTGCTGCTGAAAGTGCAGAGTTCCCGAATGCAGCAGCAGTAGATTACTTACATGCAGTCGGCCTACTCAGCTTTGCCTATATGTTTGCAAGAATTGCCAATGCTGCAAAAGCCAAAGATGGTGACTTCTATCAAAACAAACTGGCGCTTGCAGCTTATTTTGCTCAACGTATTTTGCCTGAAATCGACTTACGTATTGCAAAAGTAAAAGCAGGTGCAGAAGTCATCATGAACTTCTCTGAAGACTACTTCACCAGCCAAGCTTAATCGCTCAAAGACTGAACAAAAAAACGCCTGCTTCGTCAGGCGTTTTTTTATGGCTCAGCTTTATTTTTGCTTTTATACGTCATGTGCATGAAATTTGCTTATGATGCAATAAACCACCATCAACATATCAGGAGGCAGCCATGACCAACCGTGACCCTAAAGTAGAGAAAATAGAAACCCTCCTCGATAAACTGGGCAATACCGCAGTAGAAAGCTTTCACTATGTGGCTTTATTTATTATTGGCTGTATGGTGATTTGGTCGGCAGGTCATACCGTTTATGAGATCCTGACCATTAAACAATATGCCTCAATTGATGATATTTTACTGTTATTCATCTACTTAGAACTGGGTGCAATGGTTGGTATCTATTTTAAAACCAACCACATGCCTGTCCGCTTTTTAATTTATATCGCCATCACTGCCCTCACCCGACTTTTAATTTCCGATATCCAGCATGACCACAAAGCTGATATGGATTTGGTGATTATTACGGGTTCAATTTTAATTATGGCGATTGCAATTTTGGTGGTGCGTTATGCATCGTGGAATTATCCTTCAGTAATTCGGGATAAACATGCCGACAAGCCTTTAGCTGAAGGGAAAACACCACGCCCACAAGATGATGAACTCGCTTAATTCTTTATTGACCACTAAAAAACCCTCCATCTAAACAACGGAGGGTTTTCTATATCGATCAAAGATTCATTTATTTTGAATCTGGTTCTAAAGCGTAGCGTCCATTTTCATAGATCCAGTGCATGCCTTCAGGTGGGTCTGGCAATCCCAAACGTCGCCAATCGGTAATCAACACATAATCACGGCTTTCAATACTGGAGTCGCCATCCCCATACACATAGCTATTGGTTTCCTGACTATAGGTTGAATAGCTGGGTGCTCGGTAGATAATACTCACACCGGGTCGCATCGGATATCCGCCATGTGGTGGATGGTGCGGAGGTGGTCTGTGATGAGGGGGCTCAATTTGAGGCGGTGATGTAGGTCTGGGCATTGCTCCTTGATACGGCCCAGCATAAGTTGGGAAACGCTGGGTTTGCGAAGTCAGCGGTTTTCCATAAAAACGCGTCGCTGGTTGAGCAAAACTCAGTGCAGGAAATAAGCTGAGTAAACTTATTCCATAGATTATTTTTAAATATTTCATCATCTTCCTCCACTGAGGTGAATATTATTATTTTAAACCCATTTTATGGATAAAAAATGTATAAACCATCAATTTTAGATCACTGCCCGTTATCGCCACTATAAGGTTTGAAGCTGGATTTCTTTGAAAAGCAAAAAATGCATGAGTTTTCAGTTTATACTTAATCTTTGTTTATAAATGTATTGGATGAACAATCGTGGCTGAATTAAGTTTTGATCGACTCTATGAATATTTTGCAAAAGTGCCCAGTATTCAAAAAAATCTGATTGATGCTTATGGCACAGATGGAAAAAGTGCATGGTGGTTTAAGTTTCAAATTGATGTAGATCATCCTTTGGCATGGCAAACGGTACAAGAGCTGGGACATGTACTGAACTATATTTCGAAAAATGAGCGCCTACCGACGCAGTTTTTACCTGTATCACCGCCGCCGTATATGAATGGTGAAGCCAAACAATTCTTGGCATGGGTCATTCAGTGTAACCATCCTGACTTTCCACCCGATGTCATTTGTGACTGGTTAGAAGCACGTCTACCAAGCCCAGTGGAAGATGCCGAAAAATGGAAAATCAAAACCGATCTACATGAACTTGATAACATGACCGATAAAGATTTGGATCAAATCATCCCGCCAAATCCTGAACAGTAAGTCCAAATAAAAAAAGCGCAATATGCGCTTTTTTTATTTTAGTTTTTCTCTTACCTAGCTGTGCTACGCCTTTTCTAACAAGGAAAAAAATCTCTAAAACGTCGATAAACCACTCCACTCCATAAAGCGGTATAGCCCATATTTGAGTTTTGACTCATCTTTATATTGCTCATAGCCCACACTCATTTGACGACCATTTAAGTTCGACCATGCCCCATCAAAATATTGCTGTGCATCTGTAAACACCGCTACATTAGACTGGCCTATCACACGTAAATTGGTCTCTAAGTTATAATTCTTCAAATTCCGTGCGGTAAAATTCGCTGAACCTAAAATGAGCTCTGCTTCTTGTGCATGGCGTTTTAAAATCATTTTGCTATGACACTGCTCTCCTTGAGTATTACACCACCGCACTGTAATACCAGCATCGTTAAGCTCAGACGCAACTTGACGATTAGGAATTCCATTCTTTTGACGACCAAATGCATCTTTATTTGGGTCGAGTAAAATCCGAAGTTTAACGCCGCGCTTCTGTGCATCTTTTAAAGCATTGATAATTTGACGCTCAGACAAATAGAACATCGCCAAATCAATCTGATCATTGGCTTTTGCGGTATTCAACAAGTTGAGGGTTGCATCTAGGATTGCTTCCTCAGTCAACACCTGTACCTGCGGTTGAGATGGATTGCCTGCAATTTCGCCTAGAATCACCATCGGTACATCGCCCTGGGACATATGTGCCACAGTTTGCTCTGTTTTCAAGACATCAATTGCGGTATTACCTGTCACCAATAGCGCCACATTGGAATGTCGCGAACTACCATCATGTGGATTCGCCGATGTGACCAAGGTTTTCCAACCTTCGGCGGTATCGACCACCAAAGTTTTGCGGTGATTGGCTTTAAAGTTAAATAAGTTGAGATAGCTACGTAGGGTGATTTTTTCATCCCCAAACGGGTTTTTTAACCAACCACCGTCGGGATTATTGCCTGCATTTTGACAACAGATATACCAAAAACCTGACCAAATAGGGTTAGAAGCACGTAGCGGACGTAAATCGGTTTCAATCACATCCACACCTGCCTGACGCAATTTACGGTAATGCTCAGGTAATAGCCCGCCATACACCGAGTTAATCGGGTCAGTGATGACTTTGATTTCAATATTCGGATGTAAGCTTCGCTTGACAATCAACGCATCGGTCAGCTGACGAGTCAACGCCCGTTGTGATGCTTGAGATGTTCCCACTTCATCGTTAAACAAGAACATATCCAACACAATCGTGGTTTGTGCATCTTCAATCAGTTGAAACACTGTGTTGAAAATATGATGATCTTGTTGCTGCTTGCCTTGTACATCGATATAGGTTTGATCTGCAATAAATTTGACATCGGCATGACGTAACTTGCCCGTATAGTCCAGCCCATCAGGCAGTGGTTTAACGCTATGGTAAACTGCGGAGGTTAAATAAGTCAGAGCCAATAAACCCACCACGACACCGACATAACGGGTCGATGTCCAGTTGAGCTTTTGATGTAATTTTCGAAAGATACGCATAACAAAAAACCTAATCCAATATACTCAGACTAGGTTTTATTGTTTGATTTTTCAAGAGGATTTCTGTTGTCAATGTTTTGGCAACCTCTCCCTAACCCTCACCTTTAAGGAGAGGGAGCACCTCCTCCCTACGGAAAAGGTTGGGTTGAAACTTGAAATAACACCTTAGAAACTAAAGTCGAGTCCGACCGTGAAGTTACGCCCCACTTGTGGAATGGTTGATAAGAAAGAAGTATGCGAATAAACCGTCTCATCTAGGAGGTTATTGGCTTTGAAATACACGCGATAATCATTGCCCTGCATATACTGACCATTATACGCCAAGCCCAAATTCACCATGTTATAACCCTCGGTTTCGGTCTCATAGCTTGCAATTCGATCTTGCTCAAACACATGGTAGTACTCTGCCGTTCCCGACCACGTGTCACTAAAGTTCGCATTCACTTTTGTTCCTAAACGGCCAGCAGGCACCCGCGGAGCATTTTCATTGTCAATTTTGCCACGGACATAATCACCAAAGACACTCATTTTATACACATCATTGATGGTATAAGACGCTTCCGCTTCAGTCCCATAAAAACGTGCTTTGTCTTGGGTGTAGTCCACTAGACGGAAGTTTTCGTATCGGTCTGCGGTTTGAGCATAAATGTAGTTGTCATACCAGTTGTGGTAAACATGAACATGATAATCAATTTTATCCGTATCGTAATGGAAACCTAACTCTAGGTTATTTGACTTTTCGACATCGAGATTTTCATTGCCACGCTCATAGGTATTGGTTGCAAGATGCTTACCATTGGCATAAAGCTCTTGTGCCAAAGGTAACCGCTCTTGATGTGACCCTACCAAAGACAGCTTATAGTTCGGTGCAAACATCCAATTCACAGCACCCGAATAGGACACGGCATAATCATCATAGTCTTTTCGATCAGATTCAATATCAATCGTCTGCTGATCGACACGTGCCCCTAACTCAAAATGGAAGTCATTCCACTGCTTATGTTCTAAACCAAATACGCTCCACTTTTGCGTCTTGGTCGGTTCTAAAATCGACTCTTCACCCGTGATATCTAATTTTTGTTGATTGTACTGTACGCCAACCACACCTTCCCAATCCGCAATCGGCTGATGCACCATTTCTAGACGCGCATCATACCCTTTACTTTTAAAGGTGGTTGCAACACTATCGCCTTCAATTTCATCATGTTGGTAGTCGGTATAACTGGCATGGGCACGTAACTTCTCAAACCCTGCAATCGGATTTAAAATTTCTGTACGGAAGTCATAACGCTCCGACTTTAAGTCTACCCAAGGCCCTGTCTCATGTTCGTCATGTGCATGGTCGTGTCCTGAGTGATCATGTTCATCCGTATGTCCATGATTATCGCTCCCGTCACAGTGCAAATGATCATCATGTGGATGACAGCTCTCATATTCATGGCTGTGCCCAGGTAAACCGTATTGATCTTGACGGTTGGTATAGGCAATACCCGCAAAACCACGCTCACCAATCCATGAGCCACCAACGCTGACAGTTTCGCCTTTGGCAAAGGTATTTCCAACACGACGTTCTTTTTCGAGTTCACCCTCATGCTCGTGGAAATAGTTCGGCGCAATATAGTCATTCGCTTCACGCTTTGAACCTTCAACCCGTAGAGCAAACTGACTGCCCAAAGCAACCGTCGCCCCAGCACTGGCCAACTTTTCATCACTGCCAGAGTTGTAGCGTAATCCCGCCGTACCTTCTAGACCTTTTTCAGGCATGCTGGTTGGAATTTTTTGATCGGTGACATTGACCAAACCGCCCACGGTGCCTGCACTGTATAACAGGGTTGAAGGGCCACGGATGATTTCAATTTGCTTGGCCAAAATCGGATCGACCGTCACGGCATGGTCTGGCGATAAAGTCGAGACATCAGCAGTTTCTGAAGCATGTTGTAAGACTTTCACGCGTGGGCCATCTTGACCACGAATCACGGGTCGACTTGAACCTGAACCATATTGATTTGAATATACGCCTAGCTCATCGGCCAAAGCATCCCCAATGGTCGGTGCACGTTCTTTTAAGCTTTTTTGCTCGACAACCTGATCAGCCACCGCAAAATCAGCAGCGGTCTGAACGAGTGGATGTGCTTGGCTGGTCAACGTTTCAAGTTGTTGTGTTGTTGTGTCATCTGCAAAAACGGCAGGTGCGACCACCGCCAAAATAGAGAGCGTTATCAAATTTTTATGGAAAGCCATGGAACTCACTCAAGCGTACAATTTTTGAATATTGTTATAGTATAACATTTCAAACTCATTGCAATAAAAAACATTCCAATCGCAGAAAAAAGATAAACTTCCCTATCCATCTAAGTCGATGCCAACGCCAACAGATCAATGCCCTTTACCATTTCACATGCCGTTCTCGCGCCCCCTTTAGCCAAACTCAGTGGTGACCGTTTACCGATTGCTGCCATTGCCATTGGCAGTATGACCCCCGATCTTTATCGACTGTTTACACAAGCCAATTCAAATACTACCCACTACTGGACTTCACTGATTCACCCCGATCTTTGGATTGGACTCAGTTTTTGTGTTTTGTGGTACGCGCTATTGCGGCCCTGTTTTTATCGTTTTTTAGGTATTCAGCATGAGTTAAGGCTGAGCAGTATGCTGCGTTTTTTTAAATTTTCTGTGGCCGTTATTCTCGCAATATTGCTCGGCACGGCTACGCATCTGTTATGGGACGGACTCACCCATGTTGATCACCGAACTTTGTTCGGACATGAGTTTTTAAGCCAGAAGATCTCTTTGTTAGGGCACTATTATCCGCTACATCGCATTTTACAAATTGGCACATCGGCACTGGCTCTGCCCTTGTTAGCATGGATGGGTTGGTGCTATTACCAAACCTATCAGCAACATTTTCCAGTGAGTTTAAAAATCAAACGCTATGCGATTGGACTGTTTATACTCAGCCTTTTGGGCGGTTTAGTCAGTGTCTGGGACTATGCACGTTATATTCCCACGCATGTTTGGCAGTCAGACCTGTATTATTTTACGGGGCGAAGTATTAATGAGTTTAGCCAAGTCGCTTTGCTAATTCTAATCTTTGGCTGCATTCTGTTTTTATTTTTAGATCGAGACTATCGTTTAGGCTGAATTTAGACCAACGCTTAAATGCTATTTCATGCCTTTTTTAAGCTATACCTTGAGAGTCAATGCCCAAAGAGGCATAATCCTACCTTTATTTCTGGCGGTACGCTGTTTACGTATTCGCTACCTTTAGCCATATAGTTGGATTTTTAACGCCATGATGCGAACTCATTACTGCGGTTCTTTAACCGAAGCTCAAATTGATGAAACAGTAACCCTCTGCGGTTGGGTACACCGTCGCCGTGACCACGGTGGTGTCATCTTCCTTGATATGCGTGACCGTGATGGTCTTGTGCAAGTAGTTATTGACCCAGACACTCCTGAAGCATTTACAACTGCAGACAAAGTACGTTCAGAATTCGTATTAAAAATTACAGGTCGTGTACGTCGTCGCTATGCAGGCACAGAAAATGCCAATATGGTGAGCGGTCAAATCGAAGTTTTAGGTAAAGAAATCGAAGTTCTTGCTGCATCAGAAACTCCGCCGTTCCCATTGAATGATGACAACACCAATATTTCTGAAGAAATTCGTTTGAAATACCGTTTCTTGGACATCCGTCGTCCTGAAATGTTAGATCGTTTACGTTTCCGTTCTAAACTAACCAACCTCATTCGTAACTATTTCGAAGACAATGGTTTCTTGGACGTTGAAACTCCGATTTTAACCCGTGCAACGCCTGAAGGTGCACGTGACTACTTAGTGCCAAGCCGTGTTTCAAATGGTAGCTTCTATGCACTTCCACAATCACCACAGCTGTTCAAACAATTGTTGATGGTGGGTGGTATTGATCGTTACTACCAAATCGCAAAATGTTTCCGTGATGAAGACTTACGTGCAGACCGTCAACCTGAATTCACCCAAATCGACGTTGAAACATCGTTCATGAGTGACGATGACATCATGGATTTAATGGAAACGTTGACGGTTAAGATGTTCAAAGAACTTCTTGATGTTCAATTCGATAAATTCCCGCGCATGACCTATACAGATGCTATGCGTGACTATGCATCGGACAAACCAGACTTACGTATTCCTTTGAAATTGGTTGACGTCGCAGACCTGATGCAAGAAGTTGAATTCAAAGTATTCGCAGGTCCAGCGAAAGATCCTAAAGGCCGTATCGTTGCATTACGTGTTCCGGGTGCAGGTTCACTACCACGTAGCCAAATTGATGAATACACGAAATTTGTCGGCATCTACGGTGCAAAAGGTTTAGCGTACATCAAAGTAAACGAGCTTGAAAAAGGTATCGAAGGCTTACAATCTCCAATCGTGAAATTCATCGAGCCAATCGTGCTTGATCTATTGAAACGTGTTGGTGCAGAAAATGGCGATATCGTGTTCTTCGGTGCAGACAAAGCTAAAGTTGTGAACGATGCCATGGGTGCTTTACGTATTAAAGTCGGCCATGACTTGAAAATGTCGACTTGTGAGTGGGCACCGCTTTGGGTGGTAGACTTCCCAATGTTTGAAGAAACAGATGATGGCAAATGGACTTCTGTTCACCACCCATTCACACTGCCTAAATCAAGCGTTGAAGATGTGAAAAATAACCCAGGTGCTGCGCTTTCTGTGGCTTATGACATGGTGTTAAACGGTACCGAAATTGGTGGTGGTTCACTGCGTATTCATAACCTAGAAATGCAAAAAGCAATTTTTGAAGCTTTAGGTATTGGTGAAGAAGAAGCAGAAGAGAAATTCAGCTTCTTACTCAACGCATTACGTTACGGTGCTCCTCCGCATGGTGGTTTAGCATTCGGTCTAGACCGTTTAGTCATGCTCATGACGGGTGGCGCGTCTATTCGTGACGTGATTGCATTCCCGAAAACCAAAACTGCTGAATGTCCATTAACGCAAGCACCTGCTCCAGTTGAATCAAATCAACTACGTGATTTGGGTATTCGCTTACGTGAAAAACCAAAAGCTGAAGAAACTAAATAATCTTTAGATTTTAATTAAAGAAACCCTGCCATGTGCAGGGTTTCTTTAATTCACGGCAAGACCATCCATTCCATAGATATTATTTTCGCTTCAAATTTTCCAAAATTTCCTTTGAACTTTTGATCTATCACACTTACAGTGGGTCACGATAGTCTATATTTTATTGCAGCCGTTCTTGCACTGAATCACTCTATTGATTTATTCATTTATTTTGTTCTTAAGACGCTCATCTTTTTTTGATTTTATCTATCTTAGATTTTTAAGTCTCTTTGCAAAATTTTCTCTCATCTCATCTTTTAAAAAGATTTCTGAGTCAAAATATGGCTATTTATTATCTACTTAAAATCATCTCACTTTTTCCATTGTCCTTTTTACAATATATCGCACGCGGAATTGCGCACCTGCTTTATTATAGTGACTCTTCAATCAAGCGTATCACCACCATTAATCTGCAGTTGGCCTACCCTGAACTCGACCCAATAACACTCCAGAAACGCGTTCATCTCAGCATTCAAAGCCAATGTCAGACCTATATTGAATTTTTAAAATGTTGGGGAATGCCACCACAATACAACCTAGATTTATTAAAAAATATTCATGGGGAATCCGTTCTAACAGAAGCTTTAGCCAATCAAAAAGGCGTGATTGTGGTCATTCCTCATTTTGGCTGTTGGGAATTATTAAATGCATGGTTAAACGTCTATACACAACCGATGATTATGTATAAACCCAATAAAAATACAGGGTTAAATCGCTACATTTTAGATGCGCGCCAAAAGTTTAATGCAACTCTGGTTCCCACCGATGAAACAGGTATCCGCAGTATCTTCAAACACTTGAAACAAGGTGGGCTGACGGTGATTTTACCGGATCATCTGCCAAAACCGAGTGGCGGTATTTATTCATATTTTTTCCAGCAGAATACTTTGTCCACAACACTGGTCTCTAAAATGGCGGCTAAAACACAATGCAATGTGATTGGATTAAGTTGTATTCGTAATGCTGACGCAGCGGGTTTTGATGTGTACTGTACTGAGTTATCTCAAGATATTTTATCGACAGATCTACAGCTATCTGTAGACAGTTTAAATCTTGCCATGCAAGACATGATTAACCAAGCACCTGAACAATATATTTGGTCCTATAGACGTTTTAGAAATTGTTATGGCAATATCAATGCTTATCAGATACAGCCACCAATGTAGTCTCCACAAACAAACACGTGATCTCAAGCAGTTTGAAAGCAATAATGTATGCTATTTCCTAACGGCCTGAATAGAATACTTTTATTCATTTGAGATCAATTCTCAGCAATGGCATAATAGCTCACTGTTTTAGATAAGTTGTGAGCAACCAAATGGCTATGCGCCCTGAAGTCCGTCGTCGTGGTATTGTGCTAATTGTGTTTGCAATCGTACAGTGGTTTTTCATGCGCTATATTTTAGACAATCAATTATTTAATTTAACAACCTATGACCGCATTGTCTTTTTCTGTGTAAGTAGCCTTGCGGGTGCTTTTGTCATTTTTGTCGGCTTAATTTATATGGTCTTGAAAGGAAATGCGGATAAACCTAATTAGGGCCCTTTAAAAAGTAAATAAATACTTACTTTTTAAAGGGAATTTACAAAATTTATTTATTCAAAATTTCTTTAAAAATTGGCGTTAACAGTTTATTACCATACTCACTTAAATGATCACCATCTCGATATATGGGTCTTCCATTAAATTGACTGATGCACTCTCCATTTTTACATAAGATTTTGGCAGGATCTAGAACCTTTGCATTGCATCGTTGAGCACTGAAGTTAATGGCATCTCTAAATTTTCTAGATCTCTGCATATAACCTATATATGGGACAGAAGTTACAAATTTAGTTCCAAGAAGCTGGTTTCTAGCTAACATTTTGGGGACATGATTCGGCATTTCTGGGATAGGTTGCACAATATATAGCGGGTTTGTTTTTGTTATTTGGCAGAACGTCTCTTCTAATTTCAATGAAAAAATCTCAAAAACTTTTAATCTAGGCATCTCTAGATCATTATTAAAGTAAATTGCAGGTTTTTCATCTTCCACCCTACGTCTAGATGGATCTGTCTCTCCATCAATATATAAGGGAAATCTTGCAATTAGAATGATAGGAACATTTTCAAACTTTTTTGAGTTGATGAAATTAAAGCGTTTTTGATTAATCTCAGCACATTTATTTTGATGACTGCGAAATTGAGCATCAAGTAAAAGTGGGCATGCATCATTTGTTATGAACAATATACCTTCGTGATTAAGGTTTAAACTGGCTGATACAGAGGTGCTGAGCGCTGTCGCATGGCTATCACCGATCACAATGGCCTTTATTTTTTTATCATTTCCAATTTTGCAAATATTTGAGGTTTGAATATTTTCATTACAATCATATGGATTCATATCTTCAACCTCAGAAAGTATACTTAGTACTTTATCTGAATAATGGAATTTCATCCCATCAGTTTCTTTAATAATATATCCACAAGCTAAAATAATTAGAAAAATATATAAAGGCGTAATTTTATAAATTTCTCTCCATGAAGAATATCTAGGGAAATTGATTTTTTCAATAAGTTGATAACTTAAACACCCGAGTAAAATTGAAAGTGGTATTCCATACATCCACCAATCAGGAAGCACAAAGTAGAATCCAAAGACAGCCAATGGCCAATGCCAGACATATATTGAATATGACCATTTCCCAATGTAACTAAAAATAGGATTGCTAATCAATAAATTGTTCTGGTAATTGCTTACAATAATAAGATAGGCTCCCAATACTGGAATCAATGCCATATAGCCTGGCCACGGTGTATCTTTTGAAATCAAAAAATACGAAGTGCCTATTAAGATTAGTCCGAAGCACTGTGTGCTGATTTGTTGTAATTTATTCTTTAATGACCAAGGGTAGAGGAATGCTAATCCACCAAATAACATCTCCCAAGCACGGCTGGTTAGTAAAAAGTAAGCTGTTTTACTGTCTTTGTATGTTGCATACATACTAAAGATAAAACTTGCTATAAATAAACTAATTACAGCACGCTTAAGATTAGTGAAATTTAAATATTTCTTCAGTGTAATAATGATAATTGGGAAAAAAATATAGAATTGCCATTCTACAGAAAGTGACCAAGTATGTAGCAACCATTTAGTATGTTCTGCTGTATCGAAATACCCACCACCTTCCGCAAATAAAAGGTTTGAGATGAATAAAGCGCTTTTTTCAATCTGTTTGCCCAGATCACTGTAATCTGTAGGTAGTAAGTAGAACCAACCAAAAACAATTAATACTGTGGATACTGCGGCAAGTACTGGAATAATACGATTAGCGCGAGCATTGTAGAATTTGAATAAGTTAAAAGAGTCTTTCTCTACACCATTAAAAATAATGGAGGTCATTAAAAAGCCTGAAATGACAAAAAAAACATCAACTCCAGCAAATCCACCAGGTAACCATTGTGGCTTGAAGTGGAAAAGTACAACTGCAAGAACTGCAATTGCACGAAGTCCATTTATATCGTATCTAAAGTTCATTTATAGCAACTTATTCAATTACAGAATGCTGAATTTTCTCAGCAAAGAGGAGAGATGTGATTCAAGAATATTATTGCGATCACTAAGAAACAAGTACCTTCTATAAAAGATGTAAGGCAATCTATATCGAAACACACCTAGCATCTTTATGCAGATAATAGCAAAATCATAACCTCACTCAAGAATACTGCATTTCATGTGGTTCAGTCCTTGTTCAACATTATGCAAATCATTCGATAAAAGTAGGTTTTTCCTAAATCAAACTTTATGTATGGCTAGCACATAAAGTTTTGTCACTTACATTCTCTTCACTTTTATGGGAAAGATTCATAAAAATGAACACAAAAATAAAAAATTATATAAATAATAAATATCTATATTAAATCCTGAAGTTCTAACTGTATATTGATCCCCAATTGTTTCGTACGAGCATTAACAACAGCATGTCGAGTCAAAATTTTCCGTGTACTTTTAGCTAAATTTGTTGAACGCATAAACCAGCGGTAAAAAGCATTCCTACGCTGATATTTTTGAACCCAACGCTTATCACGACTGGCCTGTAAGTGCTCAATAGCAGGCTTTACAGAGTCTCCATATGCTTTTCGAGAGGTATCAAAAATGAAAGTATACTCAGGAGGAAGATTTTTCAATGTAATTTTCTTTTCTTCTACCCACTCAAGTATCAACTTCTGAAGAATAATTTGATCCCACACATCAGGTTCAGCCAACATCCTTTTCTCCCACTCATCCATAAGAAGGTATGCATTAGGCGTATTATTGATGAACATTGTCCCACTTAATAATCGATTACCATTAATAAAATGAATTGCAATATCTTCAGTAATAGAATTAAAATACGGTTTAATATCCTCCAGAATAATTGCATCAACATCAATATAAAGAACTGGCTCTTTTAATTTTCTATGAAATTCAGCAATAAAAGAAGGCTTTAATGCAATAATTCTCTGCCATTCATCTTGAGGTAGGCTTTCAAAATGAAATTTTATTCCAAATTTTATTGCAGAACATTCTAAAATTTTGGCATGTTTCGTATAAAGACTATCATCCGTATGAAATCCAAAAATTGTTAGCATGAAAGCCCTATATATATAAATAATAAAGAATAATCTTAAATAGTCATTGGGGCTTCGTCAACGAATAGGAAGTTCAAAATAACCAAATTACATAAATTCAGATAGCCAGCAATACTATCTGAATTTAATTTTAACAATATATTCCACCTTCCTAAAGCGTATCAGTTGAGCTAAAAACCGCCTAAACTCTTTTGTAAACTTACCTTTAAGCGTTAACCTTTCCTCAACTTTAGAAATATTTACTTTTCTTAATTTACGCTCTTGTGCTAAATAACTAGGTAGACTGGTTTTGCCTCTCATTAAGATAAAATCTTGGACAGAAAGCGCTGGTAACATTTGATAAACCTTATGTTCACCACTCACTAGATAGTCTTTAAACATAATATGATCGATTGGAATTAACTTATTATATTCTTTAATAAAAGCCAATAATGCACGAGCACCCTGATTTGACAAAATATAGCCCCCTGTCCCCATATTCTTTGATTTCAAAGCAACCAATTTTCGAGTAGATGACAGGATACGCTTTGAATAAATAGAAGCACTTACTTTGGGATAAAATGCTTCTACTTTTATGATATGACTATCTTTTGGAACCGACACTCGGTTCTAGCTAGAAATAGTTGCCGCCTGTTGTCCTAAATGAATATCATCTTCAAATATACCAATGAAGTCTAGATTGTCATCACTGCTTTTTACCACAGTACAACATAGCTTAATAAACAACCAATTTCACTAAGCTTTAAGTCTAAGCTCCCGATATCTAAAAATAAATCTTTTGCTACCCGATCAATTAAATCAGGAGTAATTGCATTAAAAAAACTGAATACTATTCCTTACTTACTAAATTCCGATGTAATATGTTCATTCTCGGAAGCCAGACTAATAACAAAGTTTTGCATAATTGTGACTGAACGATTGTACAACTAAAAAGGATTCATATGAGCGTAATTAATTAGTGTACAGCATTTCGCCCAAGATTCATACAATCTTGAACTACCAATTACCCTATCTTACTTTCAAACGCGTCTTATCTCATCTCACAACCAACACTCCTAAGTGTATGATTTTAATAGTGAAAAAAATAAGGATCTTCAATACACTAGAAAAGTTAAAGTACTATAATTACAATAGTAATTTAAACATGGGTATGCAGTTTATCGAAGATAACGATTCTCTTTTAATTGCATTAATTTTTATAATTTATGAAAAGTGTTATCAAGATGAATAATGAAGTAATTCAAGTATTTGTAGGTTGTGATCCCAATAATTGTGACTTAGAACAAATGATGGTTCTTGAATATAGTCTTCGTAAGCACACTTCGCATCCTGTGAATATTACTTGGATGCAACTGAGTCATGACACAAACAGCCCTTGGTATACCAATCAGGAGACTGGTGAGGGATGGCGTACTGAAAAATGGGCTACTCCTTTTTCTGGTTTCCGTTGGGCCATTCCTGAATCGTGTAACTTCGAAGGCCGCGCAATTTACATGGATGCCGACGTCATTGTACTTTGTGATATTGCAGAACTTTGGTCTCATCCAATGCAAGACGATGCCATTGTTATCGCTAAGGGCGGCAAAAGCTCAGCGCGTCTATGTACTTGTGTATGGGATTGTGAAAAAGCCAAACAATATCTTCCAGCATTGAAAGACATTCAATCCAATCCAGATGCACATAAGAATTTAATGCGCCTTCTAAAAGAAAAACCAAATCTCGTACAACCTTATCAAGATTCTTACAATAATATTGATGGCGAAGGAATGTCGATTGAACAAATCAAAATTCTACATTACTCAGATATGGGCACGCAGTTCAGTCATAAGTATTCATTAACTCGTCTTGAAGCAACAGGCCAAAAGCACTGGTTTGATGGTGAAATCATGCCTCACCCTAGGGCAGATCTAATAGCACTTTTTGATCAATATTATGACGAAGCACTAACTGCTGGATACAAACCAGAACAATATATGATTGAACCTTTTGGTGCTTTTACCAAAGCAACTCAAGCCAACTATCACGGCAATAAAATTACACGTCCAGGGCAGAAAGAATCTTGGTTCACTCAAAAGCTCAATAAATTAAAGTCTAAACTCAATAGCAACAAATTTAGACTAGATGACTAAAGCTTAAAGTGACTGCTTTAGTCACAACTTAGCCAATTTTTTAAAACGTTCAACCTTAATGACTTATTTATGATTCCTAAAAAGCTACAGACCTTACAATTATTTTTTTCAAACTTGTGTTTTAGAAGCATTTATAAAGTCGTTTACAAACTGAGTCATTCAAATCAATACAAACATAATCGCCGTTTTTGGCCGTATTATCAGGTTGAACGTGATACTGAAAATGGCTTACAAAAACTTTTTTTCAAACAGAAGTTAGTCGTCGATAATACGCAAGCCGTTTGTACAAAAAACAAGCTATGCATGATGATTGCAACTGGGCCATCAGTACAACGGATCCCTCCCGAAGCTTTTACCCGCTCCGACATAGATTATATTGGATTAAATGGCGCAATTTCGATGCCTAATGTTGCGTTTAAGCATTATGTCATTATTGACCATAATTTCGTTGAGAGCCGTTTTGATTTGGTGTTGAAAGTCCTCAATAGCAATTGTACGTTTTACACTACACCACGTTGTTTAGACCAGATTTTAAGAAAAGTTTTATTTCAGGATATCCAATGTAACATTAGAGTCGTAGAACCTATTACTCGCGGTGAAATTGAACCAATCTTACAGCCTAAAAAAGCGGTCGACATGCAAAAAAATTATTTCTTTACCCACAATGAATTGGGTTTTTCAACTCAAATATATACCGCGATCTTTGATTATTTTACTGTGGCCTATGTTGCACTACAGATTATTCACTCACTCCGCTATCAAGAGATTTACTTAGCTGGGTTAGACATGAATAATTTTTCCCAGCCCCGTTTCTATGAGAGTGCTGAAAATAAACAACCAACGCTTTTAGACAGATCATTAGATTTCACATTACCAGCTTTCGACTTAGCAGCACAGTTCTTTAAGGCTCAAGGAATTACCGTATATAACCTTTCCGAACATAGTGCTGTGGAAGCATTTCCAAAAGTAAATGCAAAGGACTTATTTAAATTCCAATAAAATACACCCGATTCAAGGCTATTTTTTCGAGTGCTGACTAAAAATCCAAAAGTGAGTGCTTGAAATATTGCCCTCGCGCAAAATGCCTATCCAGTATTTTACGCTCTTTCCCTGCAAGTTTTATGAGATTCGGATACTCATCTGGAGCCTCACAAATAGCCAGATCAATTAGGGTCTTTTCCTTGACCCATTTATTCTTCACTTGATAGAAAAATGCATTCTCATCACAATTGATTAAAACCATACTCGGCGATATATCACGCATCACTTTCTGACATGCAACATAAGCCACGAGGTATTCTAAGCGACCTATATGCTGGAAATAATCTTGAGAATTATCATAGTTAGATTGAATATATTGAATATATTGTTTTGGCCCGATTTCAATAGCGCTAAAGAGTTCCTTAAACCATAATTGATAAAATGGATTGTGTGCTACGCTAGCCAGCAACCAGTTTTCGATTACTGGATAATCAGCTAATATGGTATTTTTTTTCCGATAATAGGCAAAACTTTGCGTTTGTGTTTGCTGGATGAGCTTTTCAATCCAATCTAATTTTTTATAAATAATAATACTCGCATCCAACCAAATTCCACCATAATGATAAATTAGGTCGAACCGAATTAAGTCTGCACGTTGTTGAGATGTTGCCTTCTGCAAAATAGGTGAAGTTAAATCAAAACTTATAAAATCCGCAACATTCTTTGGATTTAATAAATTCACGGTATAGTCAGGATGTAATTTCTCAATACGATCAATACAATGCTGAACCAAAGCTGGCATATTCCCTTCCCAATAGATCCATATCTTTTTAGGTAATTGAATGCCTTGATTCTCTAGCTTAGCCTGTAAAACAATCTGATCTGCATAGTTATCTATGGCATCACATTTATTTCGTTGTTTTAAATTAAGCAGTGTATAAAACTTTAAAATATAAAATAACTTTTTAAAAATTTTCATTTTAGTCGATCATTTAGCCTTGTATCGAAACACCTTAGGACAATTACAAATACTTATGCTTCACTGCATAAAATTTGTCGCGCCACATTCGTTTTTGTTTTTTAATCCCATAAGAAAAGCTTCGACCTTCTCTTTCTTTACGAGAAATTCCTTGTGCGGCTACAGTTCCCAAAATATCACTGTCCAGACCCGCTGGTTTGACCAATGCAGGCCATAGTCCTAAACCTTTACCATTTTTACTGAGCCAGGTTTGAAAGAAAATATCAACAGGCATGGTCATTGATTTTCCTGCTTGTATAAATGCTTCTGCACCTTTGCGCGACCAAACTAAACCGAGACCACGAATAGGAAAATAAAAAGCGTGCCATAAACTCATGCCATCAATATTCGTAATATCTTTGCTCAGTTTTTTCTTTTTGGCTGCAATATTAATCAGATACCAATCCAGCTCTTTATGCTGATCGAGATACTCAATCACACCATCAAGTTTGTCTTTGAAGTCTTGGTTGATTTTCATATCATCTTCAAGTACCACCAAATAATCAGCATCCGTACTTAAAAATTGTTCCGCACAGCCATAATGACTTAAATAGCAGCCCAATTCTGAATTCATCAATCTGCGACCGAGTACGTCGTTCGCCCCTTGATCATCGTAGTTTGCAAATTCAGTTAAATCTTTACCACGACCATCGACTGCAGAAAAGCGCTCAAAAGGCCAGTTGACTTGATTCAGCTGCTGCGTTGCTCGCTCAAGTCGTTCTTGACTGCCATCCAAATTAATCAAATAAGTAACAACTTTCATGATGGACTCTTAAAAGCAATAGATTTAGGTAAATAGTCTTTAAATTTCAAATTCAAAGCTGATGATATTTTTTGAAATTGTTTCTCTTCAAATTGATCTAAACTTTGGATACAACCAAATTTAACATTAGAATTATTCAAATTTTTTAAAAATAATTCAATTGATGTTTCATTTTTCAAATATGCAATTTCGATATCATTAAAAAGCTCAGCTTGTTTGTACTTAATTTTTAAATGATTATTGAGCCCTACAGGTAAAAACTGTAAGGCACTACGAAAACGATAGGAAATTTGCTTTTCTAAAACAGATGGATGGGCTTCAAAGTATTTTTGAAATAATATTTTATCTAAAACATGTGGTCGATGATGAATCTCAAAATAGCGGCTCATCCCACACAACTCCGCACTCAACATCTGAGCAACCGTATATTTAGGCGCTAAGGGTTTAGCAAAATATTTATTCAACCCTTTACGTATATTAAATTTAGTTTTAACTAATAAATTATTAGACCAGTGCCCATAAATCTTAATATAATCATCGAGCAAGAAATCACTGATTTTAGATGGTGCATTAAAGAAAAAATCGTCATTTAAATAAATGAAATATTGCGATAAATTTGGAATATTCCAAAGCATCGTTTCAATTGTAAGTGAATTGAAAGTAGGTAAATACTGTTGGTAATTTCTAAATATTTCTTGATGATCAACCACTTGAATTTGACCAGAGCGACATAGCCCCTGCGCTTCAAACTCCCCAACAAAACTCGGCTGTTGGTGATCAGTTATAATGTAAATCGTTCCACAATACGGAACATATTTCAGAATTGAAGCAATCGAAAAATAGATTTCATCATTATGGGCAAATCGAGTGTCTTCCGCTGCACCTTTTACAACATTTTCAGGTTGAAATTGTTGACGTTTCAATCGATGATTTTCATCACTTCCATCAACCCAAGCAATAACAAAATCTAGTTTTTTCATAATTTTCTAATCAAAAGTAAACCAACATTGGGTTTTTAATGCCAAGCCTCTTTAATCCAATCTGATGGCAAGACGTAACGATACCACTTGCCACCACCACCATTTACTGCATCAGGTGGATTAATTTCCCCATGGAAAACAATAATTTTTGCACCTTCGGGTTTTACGGGTGCTTTAAAGTACGCCAAAGGTATTTTTTGCAAGCAATGATACTTATAACTTTTACACCAACTGTCAGGCCAGTAAGAGAGCTTTTTCTCTTGATCGACATACCAAGACAAATAAGCTTGCTCATTGCGGAACTTTTGACGAATTTCATCAAAATGCTCACGAAAATATGGCATCAATCCTGGAAAAGCACCCAACTTAAAACGGTAAACTGAACTATTCCCCGTAATACGCCAAGGACGCTTCCAGTCATGAATAATCAGAAAATCCCCAGAATGGGTAAAGAAACTATCGATGTTATCAACAATCACGACATCCAAGTCTAAAAAGAGCGCATTGCCTTTTAAACCATAAAGATCTGGCTCAAACGTAGACAATTTATTCCAGCCACGTTCAGGGCTCCCCTCTGGAAGTGCTAATGGAGGAATAGGAAAACACTGTACAGCAGGATCAATACCATCGGTACGGTCAGTTAAACACACCATTTTAAAGTCAACAGTAGTGTGGCGTTTTACCATGTTATACAAGCGATTAACGTAGTCCGAACCATATTTGCTCCCCCACTTCATACACAGCACAATATTCTGATTTTGTTGCTCTGTTGTATTTAAAACGTCATCATTTTCATGTATAGACATGCTTGAAACTACCGATCTACATAGTATTTTGCATCATAACATAGTCTAGGTTTGATTGAAGATTAGAGCCATAAAATCCCAAGTAATTACACGGTAATTAAACTGAAATGTATTGTTCATTTACGTGACATCTTGCTCCTGCACCGTATTATAAAATAATTCAGAATCAACAGAATGAAAATTACAGTGGTCGGTTTAGGCTATGTTGGACTCTCTAATGCTTTGATCTTAGCGCAACAGCACTGTGTCACTGCATTTGATATCGATGAAAATCGTATTCATCAGTTAAATCAAAAAATCTCCCCAATTCAAGATAAAGACATCTCATTATTCCTAGAAAATGAAAACCTTCATTTTAAAGCAACGTCAAATAAAATAGATAGTTACATCAATGCTGAGGTTATTCTGATTGCAACGCCCACCAATTACGACACCATCACCAATCAATTTGACACTTCAAGTGTGGAGCAAGTCATTCACGATATCCAGCACACTAACCCACTTGCCACCATCATCATTAAATCGACAGTACCTGTCGGCTTTACACAAAGAATGCGACTGCGATTTAACACAAACAATATTATTTTTTCACCAGAATTCTTACGTGAGGGCAAAGCACTTCAGGATAATCTTTACCCTTCTCGAATTATTATAGGTGAGCAATCGGAACGTGCTGAAACATTGGCACAACTCTTTCTTAATAGTGCCATTAAAAAAGACTGCCCTGTACTATTTACTCACTCCACTGAAGCAGAGGCTATCAAATTATTTGCCAATACTTATCTCGCCATGCGTGTCGCTTATTTCAATGAACTTGACACCTATGCTCAAGTTTTTGATTTAGATACTCGTCAAATTATTGATGGCGTGTGTCTTGATCCGCGTATTGGAAAGTTTTACAACAATCCTTCTTTTGGCTATGGTGGATATTGCCTCCCCAAAGACACTAAACAACTTTTAGCAAATTATGAGCAAGTCCCAAGTAACTTAATTCAAGCAGTTGTAGATGCAAATAGAACCCGCAAGGATTTCATTGCTGAAACGATTATTCAAAAAAATCCCAAAGTAGTTGGTATTTACCGTTTAATCATGAAATCAGGATCTGATAATTTTCGCTCATCCGCAATTTTAGGAATTATGCGCCGAATTAAGGCGCAAGGCATCAAGGTGATTATTTACGAGCCAAATATTTCAGAAAAAAAATTTGCCAATAGTAAAGTTATTCGCGATCTCAAAAAATTTAAGCAAGTCGCTGACTTAATTATTAGCAATCGTCAAACATCAGAACTAAATGACGTCCAAAATAAACTCTACACTCGAGATATTTTCGGTATCGATGACTAAACTGAAGACCAACAAAAAAGGGCTCCGAAGAGCCCTTTTCCACCTAATTACTTATTTTACATAAGTTAACCAGTGTGCGTATTTCGGGTCTTCACCCTTAACCGCATTAAAGAATGTGGTTTGAATTTGTTCAGTAATAGGACCACGCGTACCTGAACCAATTTCACGGTCATCATATTCACGAATAGGCGTCACTTCAGCAGCTGTACCTGTAAAGAATGCTTCATCTGCAATGTAGAATTCATCACGTGTAATACGACGCTCAACCACGTCATAGCCCAAGTCTTTTGCGATGGTAATAATGGTTTGACGCGTAATGCCATCCAGTGCACCACCTGCGATGTCAGGTGTATGTAAAACACCATCTTTCACCAAGAATACGTTTTCGCCAGAACCTTGGCATACATAACCTTGAGGGTCGAGCAACATTGCTTCGTCATAGCCTGAATGTGCCACCTCTTGGTGAGCCAAAATCGACAAGGTATAGTTACCTGACGCTTTTGCTTTACACATCGTCACGTTTGGATGATGGTGAGTAAATGATGAGGTCTTCACACGAATACCTTTCGCCATTGCTTCGTCACCAAGGTACGCACCCCAGCTCCACGCAGCAACCACCGCATGAATCGTATTGTCTGTTGCAGCAATACCTAATTTTTCCGAACCAATAAAAATAATTGGGCGCAAGTAGCAAGACGCTAATTTATTTTCACGAACCACATCAATTTGAGCTTGCTCTAGTGTTGCTTGATCAAATGGGACTTTCATTTGATAAATTTTTGCAGAGTTCAATAAACGCTTAGTGTGTTCTTTTAGACGGAAAATAGCCGTGCCATTCGGTGTTTCATAGGCACGGACACCTTCAAACACACCCATGCTGTAGTGCAAAGTATGTGTTAATACGTGAGTTTTTGCCTCACGCCAGTCAACCAATTGTCCATCTTGCCAAATAAAACCATCACGATCAGCCAAATTCATGACACACACTCCAAATTTATATACACAGTCATGTTACCCAATGCTCACGATTGAGCTTGGATCAATTAATCTTTGCCATAATTTGCAAACGATCACTCGGGTATCGCGCCAGTCCGCAGCATTTACTTGCATGGATTGATTCGCAAGGGCTAAACGGTGGCTCTCGGCTCGTTCACTGAGATAAGCTTGAATCAATGCAGTCGCATCGTCACTGGATAAGCAACTGGCTTTTGCGGCGTCTTCAAGGATTCGTACATTGTCGGAATAATGGGCAAGATCTGGATGAGATCCGCTCCATGCCAACACAGCATACTGTGCCATAAATTCGATATCGACGATACCACCTGCGTCTTGTTTTAAATGAAAAATTCCATCTTTTTGTTGTTCTTTAGAAGAACCCAAATGGTCTTTCATTTTTTGACGCATCTTCAGCACTTCTGCGCGTACATTTTCTTCATCACGTGGCTGCGTCAAAATCCGACAGCGCAATGCTTCAAACTTATCACGCAAACTTGGCTCACCCGCAATCGAACGAGCACGTACCAATGCTTGATGCTCCCAGACCCATGCATTTTTCAACTGATATTGCTCAAAGGCTTTTAAACTGGTAACCAATACCCCTGCTTCACCCGATGGGCGTAAGCGCGTATCGATTTCATAAACCCGACCATCGAGGGTCTGCGTGGTCATCAATGACATAAATTTCTGCGCAACACGCATTGCAAACTCGAACCCACTGATCGACTTCAGCCCATCGGTATCGGCTTGCTCATCCATATAATGAATAAAGACCAGATCTAAGTCCGAGCCATACCCCAACTCAATCCCGCCAACTTTTCCGTACCCCACCACAGCAAATGCCAAATGATCGATCGAACAGCGCTGTCCTTCGACATCGAGCGGATAACCATGTTTCTTTGCCGTCATTTGGTAAGCCAAATTTAAAGTTGTACTGACCGAAACTTCTGCAATATCGGTCAAAGCATCGGATACTTTCATCAACGGACTTTCAGCCAAAACATCACTAGCCGCAACCGCCAAAACATTGGATTTTTTAAATAGCCGCAGCACACGCATCAAATCTTCAACATCATCAAGCTCAATACGAAGCAACTGTTGACGCAACGAATCCTCTAAATCTTGACGGCGCGGCAGCTCAAAGTCCATGGACAAAAATTCATCCAATAGCACTGGGTAATGGGTCAATTCTTCACAAATCCATGGACTTACGGTTGCCATTTTCACCAAGCGCTGTAAAGCCCCTTTACTCTCAATCAACATGACCAAATATACGGTACGTCGCATCACAGACTCGACCAAGGGCATAAGGCGTAGCAGCGCGGCTTGCGGCTTATCTGACTGTAAAATCGCTTCAATCAAATGCGGCCAAAACATTTTTAAACGCTGCACCGCTTTTGCAGGCAGCTTTTTTAGCGCATGACCATTCCAAAATTCATGAATGAGGTTTTTTGCATTCGCATCCAACACCTCATTTAACCGCGCTTCTAACTGACTAAAACTTTCTACGAAAGGGTCATGCTCTTTTTCTTTAATTAAATGCTCAAACTGGTAAATAACTTTGGCGCGCTTTTGGTTTAAGTGCTCAATAAATGCTTCCCAAATTACAAAACCCAAGGTGTCAATCATCCTTTGTCTGAGTTCTGGTTCTGTTGGTAAAGACTGGGTTTGTTGATCATTCAGAGCTTGAATTGCATGCTCTACACGGCGCAGAAATAAATAAGCATCTTCCAGCTCACTGACCGCCTGACCATCCAGCAAACCCACCTCACCCAAATGATGCAAGCTCACTAAACATTGACGGTCTTGTAATTCTAATTTTGCCCCGCCATAAATTAGCTGAAAAACCTGCACAATAAATTCGACTTCACGAATACCGCCCGCACCTAGCTTAATATCATCTTCGATATTACGGCGTAATACCTCACGCTCAATCATGGCTTTCATTTCGCGCATGGCTTCAAAAGCGGTGTAATCGACATACTTACGGAACACGAAAGGACGAGTCATGTCCAACAACTCATCTCCCTCTTTGCCCCCTGCCACAATCCGAGCTTTAATCCACGCATAGCGCTCCCACTCGCGCCCATGTTGGCTTAAATACTTCTCCAGTGCCGCATGACTAATGGCCAATGCAGAACCATCACCCCAAGGGCGCAAGCGCATATCCACACGGAACACAAAACCATCAGCCGTGATATGGTCCAACAAGTAAATGAGCTTCTGCCCCCACAAAATGCAAAACTGTTGTACGTCGATGCATTTACGACCATCAGTTTCACCTTGCTCATCAAAAGCAAAAATCAAGTCGATATCACTGGAGAGATTCAGCTCTTGTGCACCGAGCTTCCCCATTGCAACCACAATTAAATCTTGAATTTTATGGTTATAGCCCACAGGCTGACCATGTTTAGCCACCAATGGCGCTAAGGCAAACGCTTTTGCCACACAAATGGCTGCATCAGCAAAATCAGATAACTCCCGCGTTAGCGTCATCACATCGATCAGTTGATTGGCATCCTGCCAAATCCAGCGAAACATTAAACGCGCACGTAAAATTCGGATGGTTCGCATCCATGTAGTTTCATCACTGATCTCTTTTAAGGTGTTTTGAACGACATCGAAAATTTGTTCGGTGGTCAATGGCTGAGAAAATTGATCAATTGCATAATCTTGTTCAAGATAAACCTGATGTATAGATAGGACTTGTTCCGCATATTGACTTGCGCGCAATGTCTTTTGCAATTGCTCAGCATTCATGATCGACTCTTTCGCATTGTTTTGGTTATTTATAACAGCAGATCATGAGATTAGGCGAATTATTTTATAAGAAAAGTATGATTATTCACTAAATTCTTGCTGGGATGTCTCGAGTGACAAGGCTTGATGTGCGCTGTTCGAACGTGGCAGGCTGACGATAAAAGTTGAACCGACGCCTTCTTTCGATGTGACTGAAATTTCACCTTTATTTAAGTCAACAAAACGCTTACACAACACCAGACCTAGACCCGTACCTTTCTCCCCAGCTGTCCCCTTAAAACTAACGGTTAGTTTCGGTTCAAACAAAGATTCGATTTGCCCCAAGGTCATACCTAGACCCGTATCTTGAATGTAGATATCGATAAAATCATCACGTTTTTTGGCATCAATCGTCACAACACCTTCGCCATGCATATGGGTAAATTTCAGCGCATTTGAGACCAAGTTTTGGATCACCGAGGTCACCATATTGATATCTGCAAAAATTTTTAAATCGTCGGGGACACGGTCAATCAGTTGAATATTTTTATTGATAGCCAACGCATGCAACACATCAAAAACAATTTGAGAGGACTGCTTAAGCTTGTAATGGATAGGGTGATAAACAAAGCGCCCGCCTTCTGCCATCGCCCAATTCAATAAACTCTCTAACAAGCTATAAGTCGATTGTGCTGTATCATGCAGATAATCTGCAATGCTTTGCACACCAGACTCATCCAAACTTTTGCGCTCTTCAGCCAACACTTCTGAGAAACCAATTAAGCCATGAAAAGGCACCCTTAAGTCATGTGCAATAATTTGGAAAAATTTGGTTTTACTGACATTCATAGCCACTTGTTGTTCATACAACTCTTTGAGCTCCGCATTTTCCACACGCAAATGCAGCAGATTAAGAAACCCAGAGGCCAGTTCATAGACATTTTCTACAGCATCTTGCGTAAAAGCTTCCAACTGCTCATCAAAGAAAATCACTTGCCCTACAGATTTATCCGATACCTTTAAATCCAATGCGATGATCCGCTGATGTTTAAACCCTAAAGCAGTCACCTGCTGAGAAAGATGATGATAATGGCAATGCAGGCTATCAATCGCAATCTCCCCTTCAAAATGAGTAGCAAAATTGGCTGCAGCGGGTAACTGAAAAGCATTGAATGCGTGTTTGCCCGCATACCAACTATAAGGTTCATTGCTAAACGTTAGAATTGCGGCATGTGCACCTAAAATTTTTCGCGCAAATTTGAGAAAGCTCTTAATTTTATTGTCATTACTGTTCACGCCCAACAATAAAGATAAGTGACAAGCACTTAACTGTTCTGTATCAGACCCGATATCTAGCAATTGAATACCCATTTCTGCCTCATCTTTTGTGATTTTCGGCACAAACCTATTATTTACTTGTATTTATTAGCAAATTTTCAACATTAAAACAATATAAAAATACAACAATACAAGCGTGGCATTTAACAAAAAAATTAATTATTTCAGAATTTTATCTTGTGACTACTTTCTCTTTTTGAAAACTCGTTATTTATCAGAAGGATTAAAACAAAATTGTGAGTCCATCATATGAGGACATAATTAAGCAAACCCGCACCAAACATTCAATTACTTTAAGCCATCTGTAATGTTTTATGGCGATTTGATTCAAATCTTAAATTTCAGGCAATAAAAAACCCAAGACTGAATATGCTTGGGTTTTTTAATATCTTGGTCCCGAGGGTCGGACTCGAACCGACACGTCATCTCTGACAGCGGATTTTGAGTCCGCCGCGTCTACCAATTTCACCACCTCGGGAAGGTGTTGATGCGTATATTAAACTTTTTGAAAAACTTGTCAACGCAAGTTGATAGTGATTGGCTATTTTTAAGTCACATTTGTTTTTTTAGCTTTATATTTGTGCAATTTCAGCGTTTTTCAACAAAACCGCATATACTAAGCGCAATTTTGACCTCCCTTATTTTGACGCTGCTTTCCCATCATGCAACTTTCTGATTTTAATTTCGACCTCCCCGATGAACTCATTGCCCGTTATCCTTTAGACACGCGTAGTGCTTCTCGACTGTTACACCTCGATGCTCAAGGTCAGCATCATGACTTTCAATTCACCGACATTTTAGATTTGCTCGATGCAGGTGATTTACTGGTCTTAAATGACACCAAAGTGATGAAAGCACGTCTCAAAGGCAAACGTGCCAGCGGCGGAGCTGTCGAAGTTCTGGTTGAACGCATGCAAGATGCATTTATTGCACACTGCCACATCAAAGCCAGCAACACACCCAAAGCCGGCGCTGAGCTCTTTATTGGCCCAGATGCCGTTAAAGTCACGGTGCTAGGTCGTCATGAAAATTTATTTATTGTGGAGTTTTCCCAGCCAATTTTAACGGTGCTGGATTTATACGGACAACTTCCGATCCCTCCCTACTTCAACCGTGAAGCTGAAGCCATTGATACCGAGCGTTATCAAACAGTATTTAATGATCCAACCAAATTAGCCAGTGTCGCTGCACCTACCGCAAGCTTACACTTCGACCAAAAGCTGTTGGATCAACTTGAAGCCAAAGGTATTCAGAAAACCTTTGTCACTTTACACGTGGGTGCTGGTACCTTTCTGCCTGTACGTACCGATGATATTGCCAATCACATTATGCACAGTGAATGGTGTGATGTTCCAGAGCACGCGGTTGAGCTGATTCGCCAAACGAAAGCTCGTGGCAACAAAGTCATTTCTGTTGGAACAACCGCCACCCGTGCCGTAGAAAGTGCAGCGCAGGCACATGATGGTGAACTTAAAGCATGGACGGGAGATACTCAAATTTTTATCTATCCAGGTTATGAGTTCAAAGTGGTGGATCGTCTTATCACTAACTTCCATCTGCCTGAATCGACCCTGCTGATGTTGGTTTCAGCGTTGTCAAATCGTGATAATATTTTGGCAGCTTATCAACATGCGGTGGCCAACCAGTATCGCTTCTTTAGTTATGGCGATGCTATGTTAGTCGACCAACTTCAACCCAAATAAGAACCTCATATGCCTATCGATACGATCAAACATTCCATTCATATTCGACGTAAAAAGAATAAAGTTGTGTTTGATAATATCGACAGACTTTGGGACATCGGCCGAGGGGCCGATTCGGCACAAGACATTCTTGACCGACTGCACCCTTGGAATGCCCCGATTACCCTGAAATTTGAAAATGTGCTGCCTATTCTACTTGGAATAGTCGGCATTTTTTTTATTGTGCCAGTGTTCTTTATTGGAGAACATATTTGGACCTTATTTAGCTTTTTATTCGGCTTAGGCTGTCTGCTTTGGGCCTATTTAAGTTATGAGCAAGATGATCCGCTTGAAGAGGTCACTGACTATCTCGAAAAACAAATTATTCATAAAAAATACCAACTCAACGAGTTCACCCCTCCACAGCATATTGGTGTGGCCCTACAACCTGCATTTTTTATTGCCCATCTCAAACAGCTGTTTCCAATTTTTAATCAAGGCACCATCAGCAATGATATCCCTTATTACGCCAGTACCACTTGGCAGGATGAAGCAGGACAACAACATCAGGTTTTGCTGTTTCAATACCACTTTGTCGATGAAATTCGCGTGCGTGATAAAGATGGCAATGAGTTAAAAGTTAAAGAAGTGCATAAAGACTTATGGGGATGTTTTGTCTTTGAGGTACCCACGCAAGGACTCGCGATTACCGCATACAATAAAAAGTTTTATTATCCTTATAGCTTTCCATGGCATAGCAGTGATATTCAGATTAACCAGAAACTCAAATTTTTTGGTACTGACCAGATGCAGATGGCCAAACTTCTCTCCCCTGCATTTGTACTACGTACTGCCGATTTTTTCCGTTCTCGTGAAGGCGATTTACTTTTTCATCCTGAAAAAAATATCTTGTGCTATATCAGCCCACAAAACCTGTTTGAAATATCCAGCAAAGCAAAAAAATTCAATGACATTTCGACATTGCGTGGACACTTACGCACTTTTAAATTACCTTATCTAGAGCGCTTAGAATCTGATCTAACGCAATTTTTAAAATAATGACATTTTGCCGTTTGAGGACTGTATGGGGCTATTGATTTTCTTATTGATTATTATTGCGATCGTGTTTGGCGTAATCGTCATTCGCAATAATATTGTGCGACACCACAATGCAACCATTCGCGCATGGTCGGATGTAGCAACCTATGAGCGTCAGAAAATAAAAATTCTAGATGGCTTAGAGCCTCTGGTCGAACAATACTCCAGCTTTGAAAAAGGCACCTTGGAAAAAGTTACTGAGCTCCGTCAGAACATTCTCAACCTGAACTTGAACAATACAGATGTCAATCAGTTGCAGCGTATCGAAGCATTAAACCAAGAGCTAATGCGTAGCCTCAATGTTGTGGTCGAAAACTACCCTGAACTTAAAGCCAATGATATTTATCTAAAAATGATGAATGAAATTGAAGAGCAAAATGAAAATGTCGGGGCTGCGATCAGCATCTTTAACCGCAATGTCGAACTGTTTAACAACCACATTCAAATCTTTCCGAACAACATTGTAAACACCATGACCGTCGGTAAAAAAGCTGTGCGTCCATTCCGCGACGCGACTGCACTACAAAATTTTGATTACCGTCCAAATTTCAATTAAAGCCGTAATGAGCCAAAGGTATATTTAAAGGTCCTCCGATGAGTGCCTTTTTCACCTCCTGTGTTATTTTTTCCAGCAAAGCCTCCCATCTCATCTAACACCACTCCACAGCATCAACACAACTTTAAACAACCGTAACCAGCTACGATTCAACTTAAAAAGCTTTGCTTTAAAAGTGTTACAACACTGGTGTTTATTTGCATAATCAAGGAAAATAGCCTCCTTTTAGCGGCGAACTGTTTTTTCGCTCTTGCACTGCAAGCAGAGCAGTGCTTTGCTCTTGTTCAGGATATTTTATGAAGTTTGAAAAATTAGGTCAGTCGGGTCGCGCCCGTCGTGGTCGTTTAACTTTAGAGCATGGTGTGGTTGAAACCCCTGTGTTCATGCCTGTCGGTACTTATGGTACGGTGAAAGGCATGCTCCCGCGTGATATTGAAGACATCAAAGCGCAAATTATTTTAGGTAACACCTTCCATCTTTACCTACGCCCTGGCCTTGAAGTGATTAAAGAGCATGGCGGCCTGCATAAATTCATGAAGTGGGATAAACCCATTCTGACCGATTCAGGCGGCTTCCAAGTCTTCAGTTTGGGCGCAATGCGTAAAATTAAAGAAGATGGCGTAACGTTCCGCTCTCCAATTGACGGCTCTAAAGTCTTTTTGTCTCCTGAAATCTCAATGGACATCCAACATACATTGAACTCAGACATCGTGATGATTTTTGACGAATGTACGCCTTATCCTGCAACGCATGAAGAAGCGCAAAAGTCGCTACAATTGTCATTGCGTTGGGCAAAGCGTTGTAAGACTCAGCATCATGATGTGCTTGAAAATAAAAATGCGCTCTTCGGCATTATTCAAGGCGGTATGTATGAAGACTTACGAGATGAGTCTTTAAAAGGCTTGCTTGAAGTGGGTTTTGACGGTTATGCCATTGGTGGTCTGTCCGTCGGTGAACCGAAAGAAGAAATGATCAAAGTGCTGGATTATCTTCCAGAAAAAATGCCAGCAGACAAACCGCGCTACCTAATGGGCGTAGGTAAACCTGAAGACATCGTGGAAGGCATCCGCCGTGGCGTCGATATGTTTGACTGTGTCATGCCTACACGTAATGCCCGAAATGGACATTATTTTGTGACCGACGGTTTAGTACGTATCCGTAACAGTAAATACCGTCATGATCAAAGTCCGCTTGATCCACACTGCGACTGTTATACCTGTACCAACTTTACTCGCGCGTACTTATTCCATTTGGAAAAATGTGGTGAGATGCTAGGTTCAATGCTGGGTACTATTCACAACTTACGTTACTACCAACGCTTCACTCAAGACATTCGTGATGCATTGGATAATGATCGCTTTGATGCCTTTGTTGAAGATTTTTATGCACGTCGTGGTTTAGAAGTTCCACCTTGCCCCCAAGATTAATTGTTGTGAGCATTTGCGCTTGGTAAAAAGACAAGGTAAATTGCAGAACAAGTCTATTTATGATCAATTCGTTGGTCACCGTTTTTTTAGTTTAGGAATTTGAAATGAGCCTTTTTATTTCTACAGCTCACGCAGCGGGTGAAGCTGCGCAACAACCAAGTATGGTCGCAAACTTATTGATGATTGCTGTTTTTATTGCAATCTTCTACTTCTTAATTTGGCGCCCTCAAGCAAAACGTGCCAAAGAGCACCGCTCTTTGGTTGAAAGTCTTGGCGTAGGCAGCGAAGTGGTATTTGCTGGTGGCTTAATGGGTAAAATCACTAAACTCGAAGGTGACTTTGCAGTGGTTGAACTGAGCCGCGGTGTAGACGTAAAAATTCAACGCGCAAGTGTGATTTCAGTTCTTCCTGAAGGCACATTAAATAACCTTTAATCAAAAAAATTAGTCGTGCATCCGCACGACTTTTTTCATTTTAAGAAGAAAACAAATGCGTTACCCAGCATGGAAATATCTACTGATTCTCGTGGTTTTGACGATCAGTACATTATATGCCCTGCCTAGTTTGTATCCGGATGAGCCTGCGGTTCAAATTTCTGGTGCCAAAGCTGGTACCCAAATTGACCAAAGCATCGTACAAAAAGCAGAGCAGATTTTAAAATCTGAAAGTATTTCAAGCCATGACAACAGTTTTAGCAATAATGCTGCACTGTTACGTCTTGACTCTAGCGAAGCACAATTAAAAGCCAAAGAAGCGTTACGTCGTGGCCTTGGTGATGACTATGTTGTCGCGTTGAACTTGGCGCCAACCACGCCAGAGTGGCTACAAAAAATTGGTGCAAAACCAATGAAGCTCGGTCTGGACTTACGTGGTGGTGTTCACTTCTTATTAGAAGTGGATATGGATAAAGCAATTGCTCAGCGCATGGAAACCTCTGCGACTGATTTACGCCGTCAGTTCCGTGACAACAAAATTAAATTTAACAGCCTTGCATTAAACAACAACACCATTACCGTTCAGTTCGCCAACAATGATGATCGTACTGCGGCTCAAGACTACTTACGTAGCAATGGTAATGAGTTTAATCAACAAGCGGTCGCAACTGCGACAGGTTCAACCTTACGTTTAACCTATACCGATGTTCGCCGCCAAGAAATTCAATCTTATGCCGTGAACCAAAACTTAACCACTTTACGTAACCGTATTAATGAGTTAGGTGTGGCAGAAGCCTTGGTACAAACACAAGGTAGTAACCGCATCGTGGTTGAGCTTCCAGGTGTTCAAGACACTGCTGAGGCAAAACGTGTCTTGGGTCGTACAGCAAACCTAGAGTTCCGTTTGGTCTCTGACCAAAATGACCAAGTGATTGACCCTTATACGGGCAAGAGCAATGGTCAACCGCTTCCACCAGGAACCGAACTTTTTGCATATCAATCTTTAGACAGCGGACGTGAATTACTTTTAAACCGTAACCGTATTTTAACGGGTGAACGTGTTCAAAACGCATCAAGTGGCTTTAGCCAAGACACTGGCGGTGCTGAGGTAAACATTACCTTAGACACAGCAGGTGGCAAACTGATGGCAGATGCAACCCGGAATGCGGTGGGTAAGCGTATGGCTGTGTTGTTCATCGAAAATAAACAACGTATTAGCTATATAACTGATCCTGCGACTGGTGCGCAAACCGAAGTCCGTACACCTTATGCAGAGTCTGTAGTGATTAACGCTGCAACCATTCAAGCGGTACTCGGTTCTTCTTTCCGGATCACGGGTCTAGACTCTCCTCAAGAGGCATCTGAACTTGCATTGATGCTACGTGCAGGTGCACTTGCTGCACCAATGTACTTTGTTGAAGAACGTGTAGTGGGTCCAAGCCTGGGCCAAGAAAACATTGATAAAGGTGTGCTATCAACTCAAATCGGCTTCTTACTAGTCGCGATCTGGATGGTGGTCTTCTTCCGCGTATTTGGTTTAATAGCTAACTTTGCCTTGGTTTTCAACTTAGCCATGATTCTAACGGTCATGTCTTGGATTGGTGCTTCCCTCACCCTGCCGGGTATTGCGGGTATCGTGATTACCATTGGTATGGCGGTCGATGCCAACGTCTTGATCTGTGAGCGAATACGTGAAGAAATGAAGTGGGGAGCATCGCCCAAACAAGCCATTGTGGCGGGTTATGACCGTGCTTATAACACCATTTTCGACTCAAACTTAACCACATTCTTGGTTGCGTTTATCCTATTTGCTATCGGTACAGGCCCAATTAAAGGCTTCGCTGTGACCTTAATGATCGGTATTATCTGCTCTATGTTTACTGCTATTACAGTAACACGTGCGATTGTACAGCTCATTTATGGCAAAAAACGTAACTTGAAAAAGTTGAGCATATAAGGAGATCGATGATGACTGATGTGACTCAACAAGATTCAAAAAAATACGGCCGTCCAGATGATGAACGTGTAATTGATTTTATGAAGATTGCGCTGCCTGCAGCCATTCTTTCTATTGTCTTAACCATCGGCAGCCTATTCTTTATTTTCACCAAGGGTCTTAACTTAGGTTTGGACTTTACTGGTGGTATTTCTGCCGAATTGAACTATAGCAAACCAGTGAAGTCAGCCGATGTCTCTGCTGCACTGACCAAAGCTGGCTTTCATGACCCTGTGGTACAAACCATTGGTTCAGATCGTGATTTGATTGTGCGTATGCCTGTACAAGAGGACACAGCCGCAGAAGACTTAACCAAAACCATTACCCAAGCTGTACAGCTACCGGGTAACTCTGCTTCAGTTAACAAAGTTGATGTGGTGGGTGGACAAGTCGGGAATGAACTCTACATTCGCTCAGCGGGTGCTGTGGCTTTAGCGTTACTGCTGATGTTGGTCTACGTAACGGTTCGCTTTGAGTTCAAACTGGCGATGGGTGCGGTACTGTCTTTGTTCCATGACGTGGTGGTTACCATTGGTATTTTTGCCATGATGCAGTGGCCATTTGACTTAACTGTATTGGCTGCAATTCTGGCTCTGATTGGTTTCTCACTGAATGACAACATTGTCGTTTCGGATCGTATACGTGAAAACTTCCGTAAGATTCGTGGCGCTTCGCCTTTAGAGATCGTTAACATCGCTTTAACTGAGACCCTACGTCGTACCATTCACACCTCAATGACTTTATTGTTGGTGGTGATCTCGATGATGGTCCTCGGTGGTGATGGCCTTAAATGGTTCTCTGTTGCAATGTTTGTGGGCGTTTTTGTGGGTACCTACTCTTCAATCTACATCGGTACAGCTTTTGCTTTATGGCGTGGCTTAAACCGTCAAGACTTCATTGTTCAAGTGAAGCCTGAGTTTGAAGAAGAAAATGAAATTCCATAAATGCACACCATAGTGTGAAAAAGAAAGCCTCTCAATCGAGAGGCTTTTTTATGTCGGTGTGAAGGTGTTGTACCAGCTCAATCTGAGGCAACGCATAGCCACGACAGGACTGCTCTGCCCGCCAAGCCACGGTCAACATCACATCTCCAAACTCAAAATTCTGATATGCAAAACTCCCAATCAGCGGATGACTACACATGCCGCCATTATGCGTTGGATGTGCTTGAGTGTTCAGTTCATTTAAGTTTAAACGAATGCCTAAACCCGAGGCTTTAAGTACCGCTTCTTTGGTGGTCCAGACCTTAAACCAGTATGCTTTGTCCTGATCAAACTCGTACCACACGCGAAGTTCCTCTACATGAAAAGCATGTTTAGCCAAAGCCTCAAAGCGTACTTTTCGGCTTAATTCTTCCACGTCCACGCCTAGATCTTGCATCCGCTCACTGGTAGCTAAAGCGTAGTAGTTTTGGCTGTGACTATGATTGAAATGAAAAGAAGGTTGATCAAGTAAATAAGGTTTACCTGTCTCACTCAGCGCAATGGAGTGATCATCCACAATCATCTGCCGTTGTTCAGATAAGCATTGATTACGATATTGATAAATGGCTTGTTTTCGCTGTGCAATTTGCTCAACACGTGACAGGCTGTGATCGACCTGTACAATGTCCTCAATCTTTTTCAGCTCAACACGTATTGTCCTTGCCACTTTGCCTTCCTATCATGGTTTTATGCATCATAAAATAAAAAAGCCCAAAGATCACTTTGGGCTTTTCAGCATCAAAAACTTAATGCCTGATTAGCGTTTGAATTTCTTCTCAGCTTTCTTAAATTTCTGAACATAACGACGCTTACGCGCTGCTGTACGTTCATCCACCTGTGACTTACGTCCTTCAAATGGGTTTTCAGAGGTTTTAAACTCAATACGTACTGGCGTACCTTCAAGTTTGTACACTTTACGGAATACGTTTTCTAAATAACGACGATAATCCGCAGGCGTTTTATCAACTTTGTTACCATGCACCACAATCGTAGGTGGATTTTGTCCGCCCATATGGGCATAACGCATTTTAATACGGCGACCACCGACCATTGGCGGCTGGTGCGCATCCGTAGCATCACTTAAAATTTGTGTGATTTTTGCAGGTGAAACTTTCAAATGTGACGAATCATAAGCACGGTGAATCGATGGATATAGATCCCCCACCCCCGTACCATGCAATGCAGAAATTAAATGTACTTTTGCCCAAGGAATAAAGTCAAAGCGACGATCGACATCCAATTTACATTGTTTGCGATCATACTCAGACATGTTGTCCCATTTATTAATCGCAATCACCATCGCTCGGCCCGCTTCAAGCGCATAACCAATCAAATGTAAATCTTGCTCAACCACACCTTCACGTGCATCAAGTACAACCACGATAACATGGGCATCTTTAATGGCCTGGAGCGTTTTCACAATTGAGAACTTCTCAATCATTTCATCGACTTTACCTTTACGACGCACACCTGCAGTATCGATTAAGGTGTACTGACGGCCATCACGTTCATACGGGATATAGATCGAGTCGCGGGTTGTCCCCGGTTGGTCAAATGCAACTACACGCTCTTCACCCAATAAACGATTCACTAGCGTCGATTTACCGACGTTTGGACGACCAATAATCGCTAAACGTAAGCCTGTGTTCTTGTCGTGCTCATCTGCATCTTCATCTTCGGGCACACTTGAAAGCACGTCTTCAAGCATTTGCTGTACACCGCGACCATGGCTCGCAGCCACTTGCATAGGTTCGCCCATACCCAACTTGTAAAATTCAACAAGTGCAGCTTCGGCATGTACACCATCAACTTTGTTCGCTACAAGGTAAACTTTCTTACCAAGTGTACGCAGCTCACGCGCAATTTGCTCATCCGATGCGAGTAGGCCTGCGCGTGCATCGACGACAAATACAATAATATCGGCTTCATTGATTGCTGTTTTAGACTGTTCCGCCATGTAAGAGTCGATACCGCCTTCATTTTCGCCAATACCACCAGTATCAACCACAATGAAAGACTTATTTTGAAATACAGCATCACCATATTTACGGTCACGAGTCAGACCGGCAAAGTCAGCAACAAGCGCATCTCGGCTTTTGGTGATCTGGTTAAATAGCGTTGATTTTCCGACGTTCGGACGACCAATGAGCGCAATTACGGGTTTCATAGATTAACCTTTATTCAAGATCAGCCAGTGAGACTGGTCTGAACATCAGAAACTGGAAGAAAAATTAGGTGAAAAACCTGAATAAAAACTCGGGGTTTTGACTAAGCAAACACCCCGAGGAATTTAAAAAAATACGAATTTCGACTAGTTTAACATAAGTCGAACAGAATTAACGATTCTGCCAAATGCTTAATGCACCCTTTCGTGTCGCAACATAGAGTTGATCATCAATCACACGTAAAGTACGCACTTCACCAGACGTCTTCGCACGACCGATCAACTCACCTGTCGCAGGGTTCAGCATGTGCAAAACGCCATCTAGATCACCAACAATTAGGTCCTGGCCTAACATCACTGGATTACTCAATTGGCGGTTCAGCAGGCTGTCATTTTCCCAAAGCTTTTGACCCGTGCTAATTTCATAAGCCACTAACTTGCCGTCAGTTTGCGCCACGAATACACCATTACCCACCACTTCAGGGCGCTGCGTACTACTCGAATCTTCACTCCACACCACTTGCTGTGAAGCCAAATCTGTCATGGTCACTTGACCTTGATAGCTGGTCGTAATCAAGTACTGACCTGCCACTACAGGATCACCATCAACATCATTCAAACGTTGAATATCCGAACGACCATCCGACACAGCTACACGGCGCTGCATACGTGGTACACCTGTAATCACATCTAAAGCATAAACATAGGCATTAGCTGAAGAAATGAGCACTGTACGCGCATCAACAGGAACAGGCGCTGCATTACCACGTAAGCTAAGTTGTACATTTGGTAAGTTATAGGTCCACACTTGCTGACCTGTTGCCAAATCATGCGCAAAAACAGTGCCATCATTACTTACAGAAATGACACGACCCGCTTGAATCAACGATGGCGCAAGAAGTGCACCTGTTAATTGTGCTGTCCATTTTTGCTCGCCAGTTGCCTGATCTAAAGCAAACAATTGACCTTTGGCGTTACCTACAATGACATGACCATCGGCAGCTTCAACGCCTGAACTCAAACCGGCTTTAGATACTTCTTTCTGCCATAGTTTTTGTTTGCCTTGATATGCCGTCACTAGACCTTTAGGGTCAAGTGCAAAAACTACACCGTTGTCTGCATCTAAGCGTAAACGTAAAGGATCAGCAGTCGAAGTTGAAGACACACTTTGAGAAAATACAGGAGTCAGGGTTTTCGCCTGCGTCAGTTTTGGAAGTGGATTCGGCTTAACTTCTTCTACTTTTCCGCTACTTGCACAACCCGCAAGTGCTAAAGTTAATACGGTTAATGCGCACGAAATTTTGTATTTTCTATTCATTCAGTTTCTTCCGCTGCTGTTTCTATAAGTGGACGTTCGATTTCAGGATCATCAACTAAAATACCAACACTTTCGAGTTTAATTTGTAAAATTTGGCGTTCTTGTTTACGTTCAACCAACTGATCCCATGCACTTTGATAGGCTTTCTTTGCATTTTCGATGTCGTTTTTAGCCACATAGACATCGCCCAAAGCTTCATCGGCTGTCGCTTTAAAAGCAGGATCTTTTACCAATGCAAGGTTTTTAATCGCATCATCAAACTTCTTTTGCGCCAATTGTGCATACGCTAAACGCAATTTCACAATTTGCACTAAGCCGTCGTCATCCACTTTCGAGTTTTCAACTTTCTTCAACGCTTTTTCAGCACTGGCATAATCCGCTTTGTCATAGGCCAATTTTGCCATCAACAATTGCGTTTGAATGGCCTGCACCGAATCTGGTGCTTCTTTCACAATTTTGTCCGCAGTTGCAGACAAGGCTGTAAATGCATCACCTTGCGTTGCACGTGCTTCATCCATCAATTGCTGAACTTTAGCCGTGTTCATCTGATTCTCGGCCAAAGTCTTCTTCTGCCAGTATTGCCATCCAAAAAAGGCAATCAGCGCAATTAAAATCCCACTAATAATGGCTGAACCATATTTCTTAGTGAAAGACTTTAAACTATCAAGTTGTTCTTCATCACTTAATGCGCTCATGTGACTACCCTTTCCTTATATTTTGGCTTATTTTGAAGAAAATTTTTCAATCATAAATGGCACGATGTCATCCACCGCAACCAAAGTTTGTTCAGCTGTTGCCAACTCTTTTACGGCAAACTGTGCAGCTTCCACCTCGCGCTCACCCAAAATGAGGGCAAACAATGCGCCAGACTGATCCGCTTTTTTCATTTGCGACTTCATTGAACCATGTGAACCAACTTTCAAACGAAGCGTACTTGATGCAGCATCTAACTGGTTACGAATTTGTTCTGCAAGGACCAAAGCTTTGCCTTGAGAAGCAGGATCTGCCAATAAAAACATTTCGCAATCACGTATAGGTGTAGCGTCTTCGACTTGCTCAAGCAACAACAACAGACGCTCCATACCCATCGCAAAGCCAACTGCAGGTACAGACTGATCGGCCTTGCCTTTAAGCTGACCCACTAAGCCATCGTAACGACCGCCCGCACAGACTGTACCTTGTGAACCCAAATGCGTGGTGGTCCATTCAAATACAGTTTTATTGTAATAATCTAAGCCACGCACCAGTTTTTGGTTAATCACGAAGCTCACACCTGCATCGGTTAAATACTGCTGCAAAGTGGCAAAGTGCTGTAGTGTCTCTTCCCCCATAAAGTCATGCAACTTCGGCGCATTTTCTAAAATGGCTTGGGTTTTTGCATCTTTAGAGTCAAGGATACGTAGTGGGTTGGTGGTTAAACGACGCTGTGAATCTTCATCTAAATCATTTTTATGTGATTCTAGGAACTCCACCAATGCCGAACGATAAGCTGCACGCTCATCAGACTCACCGAGAGTATTTAACTCAAGTTGAACTTTATCTGCTACACCCATGCGTTTCCACAGACGTGCCGTCATCAAAATCAGCTCAGCATCCATATCAGGGGTTGCGACACCAAAGGTTTCCACGCCGAACTGGTGGAACTGACGGTAACGACCCTTTTGCGGCTTTTCATAACGGAACATCGGCCCGATATACCAGACACGAGGCGTCGCACCGCGAAGCAAGTTATGCTCCAGCATGGCACGTACACAGCCTGCTGTTCCTTCAGGACGTAAAGTCAAAGACTCAGGCGGATTACCTTTGTCCAAGAAGGTGTACATTTCTTTTTCAACGATATCCGTTGCATCACCAATCGAACGTTTGAACAAATTGGTCTGCTCAACAATAGGCAAACGAATTTGCTGGTAGCCATACGCATCCATCAATGATGCGAGATGCTGTTCCAGACGTCTCCACGCTGGTGTTTGCATTGGCAGAATGTCATTAAAACCTTTGATTGCGACAATTGAACTCATGATCTACTCAGAAAAACTTGTGCGAATAATCTCTTTAGCTTTAGCGTCTTCAAGATCGCTAACACGTTGACGAACCATCGCTTCGATTTCGTCAACCAACTGATTTGTGTCAATTAAATGGCTCTTTTCACCATTACGATACACCAGTGAACGTGGACTTGCCCCCACCACGCCAATATCAGCTTCTTTGGCTTCGCCGGGACCATTCACTTTACAACCAATAACCGATACGTCCATTGGGGTACGAATGTCTTCCAAACGCTCTTCTAAGGCTTGCATTACTGAAATCACATTAAATTCTTGACGTGAACAACTTGGACAAGCAATGAAGTTGATTCCATTTGAGCGAAGACTGAGTGATTTTAAAATATCAAAACCAATCTTAATCTCTTCTTCAGGTTCCGCTGCCAAGGAAATACGCATGGTGTCACCAATGCCATCCAACAACAAACCGCCCAATGCAATCGCAGATTTCACTGAACCTGTACGGTAAATCCCAGCTTCTGTTACACCCAGATGTAACGGATTATCAATTTGCTGTGAAAGTAGGCGGTAAGCATCCATGGTTAAAAACACATTGGATGCTTTTACAGAAACCTTAAACTCATGAAAGTTCAGACGATCTAAAATATCAATATGACGCATCGCCGACTCAAGCAATGCCTGACCGGTTGGCTCACCATATTTCTTTTGAATATCTTTTTCCAGTGAACCTGCATTCACCCCAATACGCATAGAAATATCGTTATGGCGCGCTGCAGCCACTACTTCACGGATTTTAGCTTCAGAGCCAATATTTCCAGGGTTAATTCGTAAACAATCCGCACCCAAGTCCGCAACACGCAGTGCAATCTTGTAGTCAAAATGAATATCTGCAACCAACGGCACCGATGAACGCTTACGAATTTCACCAAAAGCCTCTGCCGCTTCCATCGTTGGTACAGAAACGCGCATGATGTCCGCACCTACATCTGCACAGCGCTGAATTTGCGCCAGCGTTGCTTCCACATCACAAGTTTCAGTATTGGTCATACTTTGAATGCTGATGGGTGCATCGCCACCGACATAGACTGAACCTACACGAATCTTACGAGTAGGCTTGCGTTTAATTGGATTTACAATCATTGCTTTTCCTTGATCCCATTAACGTGACAAGCGAAAATCTGCTTTTCCACCGACGGTATATGGTGACAATGAAATACTTTCATTATTTAAGCTGAGTGACACAGCAGCAGCATCATCGATACGAATTTGAAAAGGTGTCTCGCCAGCAAGCTCAAGTGTAGAGGCTTGACGCCCTGTTGCCAGTACTTTCCCAGTTGAATCGACAATATGTACAGACGTAGGACGATTGAACTCAAGTTTCAACTGATCCCCTGTGGTTGCAGCAGCCCCATTCATATTGATGATTTGTACATCAGATTCAGTCTGCGGAGTCGTAGCCTCATCTGTACTGCCTGACCAATTCTGAATCATGCCGAACAACGCTGCCAAAATCGCAATTACAACAATCGCAATCAGTCCACGTTTCAACCATTTACGGTTACGGTCACGGTTAGAGCCAGGTAATTTACCCATGATTTTAATCGGTGAATTATTCAATGCATGATTTGGCAATAGCCCCGTATCATTGGCATAGATATCATCAAAACGCTGAATAATCGTAGTAGCATCCACTTTTAGGAACTTCGCATAAGTACGATAGTAACCCTTAATAAAAGTTGCTTCTGGAAGCGCCGTATATTCATCCTGCTCAAGCGCAGTTAAAGTCTTGAGTGGGATATTCAACTCTTTGGCAACGTCGCTTAATTCACGTTTTTGTGTAATACGAATTTGACGAAGATAATCACCCGGACGTTGGATATTTCCTAAAGCATTGCTAGAACCATTCGATTGTGGTGAATTAGGATTTACTTCCATACGGCCTCAGTAGTGTACTGTAATTGCAAATAACGTTTGTATTCTTGACTGTCTGGATACAATGCACGTAGCTGGTTGACCAGTACTTGCGAACCCATCGTGTCATGACTTGCTCGCGCAATTCGGATCCCAATCCAAAGCGCACGTGCATCTAAGTTTTTCTCGCCAACCGCTCGCACAAACTGTTCATAGTACTGCGTAGCTTCAGCATTTTGCTGACGTAAATATGAAATTTCCGCCATTTCGATCATGGCAAGATAGGCACCTGAGTTTACCTGTAGGGCTTGTTTAAAAGCAGCTTCTGCTTCCGCCACTCGACCTACTTGTAGATACGCACGACCTAAATTCTCCAATGCTCGATAACGTTGATCATACCCTAAAGTTGAACCTGCAACTTGAAGTTGATCAATCGCGTCATTATAACGCCCAATTTGATATAAATACGTACCGTAGTTGTTACGAGCCTGTGCATTTTTTGGCTCAGCCGCAATTGCATGCTTAAAATAACGCTCTGCCTTTTCCACATTTTGTGGACTGCCTTCACGCTGTAACAAAACGCCCATCATCATATTTGCAGATGCATCACGAGAGTCGATGTCTAATGCCTGATCCAATGTGCGTTTCGCAGCATCGTAATCATTCGACTTAATATATTCAGCCGCCAATTGCGTTCTAACTTGTACTGCTTTACTTGGGTCACCTTTCGTATTCACGGTTTGGCAACCCACCAAGTACCACACTGACACACCCAGTGTCAGCGCAAGGTAAAGTTTAGAAACGGGTTTTTTCAATTGGCATCCCCTTATATTATCCTTGTGAACGTAGAATCTCGTTTTTCTCTGCTACTTTCTTTTTCCACTGCTCAGCACGACGTGTTCGATCGGCCACTTGACCGACCAATTGTCCGCAGGCAGCATCAATGTCATCGCCACGCGTTTGACGAATCGTACACACAAATCCAGCGTCAGACAAAGTTTTTTGGAAAGAAATAATGCGGTTGCGACTTGAACGACCATAAGGCGCATGTGGAAATGGATTAAACGGAATTAAATTAATTTTACTTGGTAAGTTCTTCAACAACTTAATCATCTGCTGCGCATGCTCAGGATGATCATTCACCCCATCCAACATCACATATTCAATTGTGACATGCTTACGCGCACTTTCATTACCGTCTTTAGCGATATAACGCTGACATGCTGCAATCAATTGTGCCAATGGATATTTTTTATTGATTGGAACCAATTCATTCCGTAGTTCGTCATTTGGCGCGTGTAGGGAGATTGCCAATGCAACATCAATATCTTGTGCCAATTGATCAATTTTCGGCACTACACCTGAAGTCGACAAGGTCACACGGCGCTTAGACATACCATAAGCAAAATCGTCTAGCATAATACGCATTGAGCTCAATACGGCATCATAGTTGAGTAATGGCTCGCCCATCCCCATCATTACGACGTTGGTCACCGAGCGCTCACGCTCAGCTACAGGCACATCTTCCATATAAGAATAGTTTGCGACCCATAGCTGACCAATAATTTCATCTGGGTTTAAGTCGCGCTGAAAACCTTGTTTACCGGTTGAACAGAATGAACAATCCAGTGCACAGCCCACTTGAGATGAAATACATAAAGTACGGCGCAAACCACTGCGATGCTCAGCAGGGATCAATACGGTTTCAACCAAAGAGCCTTCGCCCTCACCGACGCGAAAGACCCACTTACGCGTACCATCTTTAGAATAATTTTTATGCACCACTTCTGGCGCTTTAATTTCACAAAGTTTTTCAAGTTTTTCACGTAACTTGCCTGAGATATTGGTCATCTCAGCAAAATCAGTCACAAAAAACTGATGAATCCATTTCATCACCTGTCCTGCGCGAAACTTTTTTTCTCCCATATCTTCGAAGAATTTTTCAAGCTGCGGACGTGACATGCCAAGTAAGTTCACTTTCGCAACAGAGTTTTGCTGTGCAGGAGCGGATGGAGATTGTTGCTGTTCAGCCGAAACTGTAGAGACAGCGACCACTTCAGTACTCATGTGTATTACCTAAACCATGTCTAACGATGAAAGGAGAAGCTCAATAAACGAGCAGAAATTTATTCAGGGAATAAAAAAACCAGATAAGTATAATAACACTTATCTGGTTTGAATACTTCGAATTAACGAGTACGTGGAGCAATCTCAGTTTGAGCGAAGAAGTAGTTAACTTCACGATCAGCAGATGCTACAGAGTCAGAACCGTGAGCAGCATTTTCGTCGATGCTTACAGCGAAGTCAGCGCGGATAGTACCTGGAGCAGCTTCTTTAGGGTTAGTTGCGCCAAGAATTTCGCGGTGAGCAAGAACTGCGTTTTCGCCTTCAAGAACTGAAACAACAACTGGACCAGAAGTCATGAACGCAACTAGGTCAGCAAAGAAACCACGTTCTTTGTGCTCTGCGTAGAAACCTTCAGCTTCAGTTTGAGTCAAGTGTTTCATTTTAGTTGCAACGATTTGAAGACCAGCTTTTTCAAAACGAGCAAAAATGTCACCGATGTGGTTTTTAGCAACTGCGTCTGGTTTTACGATAGATAAAGTACGTTCAATAGCCATGATTGGCTCCTTAAGTCAATGTAGACATGAAAATTTTGGCGCATTATACCGACATAATGCACAATTTTCTGCTTTTACTCTGTAAAAAGTTGCTTTTTTCGATACAAGGATTATCGCGCTTCGTCAATCCATGCCATTTGAATTGCTTCAAGCAAACCTTCAGTCGACTTGGTCGGATCATCACTAAAGTCTGGTAAGGCACACACCCAAGCATGTAAGTCTGTAAAGCGAATCCACTGCGGATCGACATCTGGATGAGCTTCATACAACTCAATAGCAATATCAATAGTGTCTGACCAACGTAAGCCCATGGTGGAGTCTCATCACAATGTAGAAGATGCTGTACTGTAGCAAACTCTGAAATTTAAGCGCTAGTTTGTTTGAGATAAAATTGGGCTTTTTTACAACACAATATTTAAAAATGGTGCACTACAAATTAAAGCGACGGCTACGACTGCACCTATAGCCGCTCCGACCAACACATCACTTGGATAATGCAGCCCTAAAATCATGCGTGATGCAGCAACCAGAACAGTAAAAGGCAACATAAGCACCAATAAAATTGGCTGTACGAAGCCCAATAACGTACTGACCATCACCGCATGTAAAGTATGACCTGAAGGAAAACTAAAATGGTCAAGCGGTCGCTCACCCATTCGAATCACCTGATGCACTTGATAGGGTCTTGGGCGAATGGTTTTAATTTTTAGGACTTTATAAATTAAAGTCCCGCACAATGAACCAAGCACCAAATACACGATTTGCAAACTGTAGACCAATCCTTGCAACAACCAAGTTAAAGCCAACATGGTGTACCAAAAGATGCCATCCCCCAATCGACTGATCCGCTTAAAAAAATTGGCTACAGCATGCGAATGGGAAAAATGATTGAGATAGACACAACCTTTTAAATCTAAATCTAATATTCTTATTTTTGCAGTTTTAAGATTCATACCACTTCTCCTTAACAACAATGTTGAAAGTTCAGCTGGAAAATCATTGTTATATGACGATTTAATTCATCAAAATCGCTTCTCGTTAAGCTCATATTAAAGGGTGTTTTTGACAGTTTGATGATTTAAGTTAAAACCCATCAAAATTACCCAACTCGTCTTTATCACTAACGCTTTTAATACAGCTATTGGTTAAGGTGCTGCCTTAATATTGGCCACGTGATATAAGGCTTGCTCAAACTGTTTCACAGGATACTGCCAGCCCACACTTTCAATGTCTTGACGCGCTTGTGTTCCCATACATCTAAGCACCTTTTGTTCTGGCAACTGAATAATAGTTTGCATAAAGTGTGCCACTTGTCCAAAAGGACTCAACCACCCTGTTATACCTTGCTTGATATAACGCTGCGGACTGGCATAGTTATAGGCCACCACAGGTAAGCCACTGGCCATGGCTTCGAGTACCACATTACCAAAAGTCTCTATTTGACTAGCAAAAACAAAAGCATCTGCACTGGCGTAGACTTGAGCGAGTGACTGCCCTGTTAAGCTTCCCGTAAAAATAACATCTGAGCCATTTGCCATCTCCGTTAAACGCTTACGATCTGGCCCATCCCCCACAATCACCATTTTAAATTTGCGTGATGACTGCTTCTTGATATTCAAATAGCTTTGAATGAGCACATCCACCTCTTTTTCAGGAGATAAACGCCCTACATATAAAAGCACAGTGGTATTTGCATCTGCCTCCCAACGCTGACGCAGTTGTTCTGAGCGATGCTCAGGATGGAAGCGAGCTGTATCTACTCCTCGTCCAACCTCAACCAAAGGGCAAGTCACACCAAAGGCCTTAAGCTGATTTAACGTAGTTTGACTCGGCACACAGGTGAGTAGCGTATGGTTATGAAACCAGCGAAGATAACTTTCGATCGGTTTGACCAGTAAAGCCAAATCAAAGAAGCGACTAAAGTCATGAAAAGTTGAATGAAAGCCACTCGACACTGGAATTTGATGTGCTTGAGCAGCATACAGTGCCGTCAACCCCAACGGTCCTTCCGTCACAATATGGACCACATCTGGTGCGAAGCGTTCAATCGCTTTGCTGACTTTAACATACTGTGGCATACCAAATTGCATGTCGGCATATTTAGGAATGCTTTTTGCCCAGACCAAACACTCCTGTTCTGCCTGAAAGTCAGTACACATCGTTTTTTGTATTGGGCGGATGAGCTGAATACGATGCCCCAGTTTTTGTAAACCTTTGCACAGCTGTAATAAAGAGTTCGCAACACCATTGATTTCTGGTGACCATGTTTCCGTCACAATGGTTATTTTTAACTTGGGCTTGAGTGTTTCTTGAAGGAGAGAGAGTTCTTGCTGAAAATTATGCAGATGTTGTTGCTTGAGATAAAACCGCTGTGGTTCTGGGAAATTGTGCTGTTTGAATAATTTTGTTGTCATTGAACCGATCATGTTATTCCAAACTTTTCTTATTTTCCTCCAAGTTTAGTTAAACTATTTGACAGTTTGATGATAATGAATGCAATCAAATAAAAAGATACCTATGATTAGTAGGTATCTTTTTACATATTAATAGTTTAAAGACCTAAAATTTAAAACATCAAATTAATATACAAGCTATCTTTATACACACCTGCTGGGGTTAAGGCAGTTGGGCGCTCCATCAATTGCACCAAGACTACAAACTTATTTTGCTCAGTTGCTGGTTGAGCAATAGGGCTATTCCAACGTGATGCACTTGCTCCTGAAATATTCATTTGAGTTCTCAATTTATAGTTTTTCTCATTGACTAAATAACTACTCCCTGTTGCATTAGTTAAATTACGCGAATTGAATTTAATCGCGTAATTACTATCACAAGCCACTGAGAAAGAAGTTGCAGCTTGACTAAGATACGATGAACTTAGATTCAACTGGCTTGAAGTTAAACGCTCAATTTGACACTGTTTTGCATAAGCTATTGGGGTAGCCGCCACACAAAACAGCAGTATAATAATGTTCAGTTTCATGGCTCTACTCCATTTATTTACACTGAAGATCCAGTACTGATGAGTTGTCATCATTCTTAGTATCTGTAATTGTAAGTTCTGCCGAACAACTGCGTGCTTCTTTAGTTTTAATTTGTATCTTATATGTTCCCGGAATCAAACCATAAAGCGTTACGCTACCATCAGTAGAAATCGGATAAACCTCTCCTTCACCATTATTATCAATATAAAGCTCTGAACCAGCAGCAAAAGACCGATTGTTACTGTCTACTGGTTTAACAGTGACTTGTTTCGCATGGAATACTGGGAAATTGATGATATAACCGCGTTGATTTAAAGCTGTTAATTGTTTGCGGCTTTGTTGCATAAATATGTAAGCATCTGATTTAAATAAATTTAATTTTGGATCAAAAAATAATCAAAACTTTTAAAATCATATAGTTATGAAATCTTTGTGCAACAAAGCCGTAAAAAATTAGTAATAGACTTTGATACGATAAGTATCAGTATATGTACCCGCACGTTGGAATGCACCAACTGCTGCATTAGTTACCGAAACAGAATATTGATCGTCAGCTAGACCATTATGATTTGAATTACCGAATGGAATTACACCGCCACCTGTTTTATTTGTAACAATTGTTGTTGGTACACGAACACTGCCATCGTCCTCATGTTTAACATAAGTACTTGCACTTGTACCTGTGTTGGCTGTTTGAATGTTAAGTGTATAGTGCGTATTACTACGTACAGTGTAATTTGAACTTTGTGTTCCACCATTTTTATTCAGCGTAATGGCACTACCGCCAAGCACTTCACATTTTTTAGGGATTTCTAATTTAATAGGAATATCTTTTTCACAACCTAGAGAAGTACAGTTCCCCCAGTTATAACTAGGGCGTGATGCTGTATCATCCTCTGCATAAAGGGCTGTAGAACCTGCACTCATTAGCGTTGCAACTAGCGATGCTTGTAGTAATTTATTCATAGCGACTCTCCGAGATTTTTCTTTTAAAACTGATTAATTGTTATGATCACCCTTAATTAAACTGGACCTTGTTTGGCTACCAAGCTTTTCTTAAGCGTGTTTTTATTCTAGTTGTTCTGTATAAAAAACCATCTATGCAGCCTTTTTCACTCAAATAGAGACCCAACTTTAAAATCTCAACAAAGTAAAATTAATATATTGTTTTTATTGTCATTTTATTTATTAATTAATTTAATAAATCCCTGAAAATAGTTACACCACTTTCAGTGATGCACAATTTTAGTGTTTTTTTATATTTTAAGTAGATCTCTGTTTTATCTTAGAAATTTTTAACATTTCAAATTTACATTTAATTACATATTTGGGTGAATAATTTCTTAACCCGCTAAAAAATCCATTTTTCATCTTTTTTTTACTTTACATTTCTACTAATTATTCAATTTAGGTCGATCATCTCGCTAAAATTCAAAGTTTATTCACATGCTATTTACCCAATTTCAGTTATTGAACAACATGACTAAAATCACATAATCAAACCTTAAATTTACATGACCTACTATTTTAGAAATCTAAATCTCACACTAAAAACCCAAACGTAAGCATAAGTACACTTTTTGAGAGTTGCATTTATTGCAATAAAGCTCATAGATACGTTATTAATCCAATAGTTTTTTGACAATATATGCTGCCCATATATCTAGCACTGAAATGGAATTCTCGTTGACACCATATAACTATTTTGAACACGGGTAAGATCAACTTATAGCTGTGTACCGATAGCCATATCATGGCCCTATTTATATTCACATTTTTTAATTAATAGCTTTGCCCCACATAAAACATGATAGTAGATCAATAAAAAACCCTACCGAAGCAGGGTTTTATTACTTAAAATAAGCTAGATCAGAAACTTAATTCTTTTCTTTATCTACGATCTTATTCGCTTGAATCCAAGGTACGAAAAAAATGGGAAAGCATTGCTTTCCCATTTTTAAAGGCACGTAACGTAACCTTAGTTCTTCTCTTTATCTACGATCTTGTTTGCTTGAATCCAAGGCATCATCGCGCGCAACTTACCACCTGTTACTTCAATACCATGCGCTGCATTTTGACGACGACGCGCAGTCATTGATGGATAGTTCAATGCACCTTCGTTAATGAACATCTTCGCGTATTCACCAGATTGAATACGTTTAAGAGCATTACGCATCGCTTCACGAGACTGTTCATTGATTACTTCAACGCCAGTTACGTATTCGCCATATTCAGCATTATTAGACACTGAATAGTTCATGTCCGCGATACCGCCTTCAAACATTAAGTCAACGATTAACTTAAGTTCGTGTAAGCATTCGAAGTAAGCCATTTCTGGCGCATAACCCGCTTCAACCAAAGTTTCGAAGCCCATTTTCACAAGTTCTACTGCACCACCACAAAGAACTGCCTGCTCACCAAATAAGTCAGTTTCAGTTTCTTCACGGAAAGAAGTCTCGATAATACCTGTACGACCACCACCTACGCCTGAAGCATAAGAAAGTGCTAGGTTACGTGCATTACCAGACGCATCTTGATGAATCGCGATTAAGTCAGGAACGCCTGAACCACGTTGGTATTCAGAACGTACAGTATGGCCTGGTGCTTTTGGTGCAACCATGATTACGTCAAGATCAGCACGTGGAACTACTTGGTTGTAAAGAACAGAGAAACCATGAGCAAATGCTAAAGTCGCGCCTTCTTTGATGTTTGGCTCAATCACGTCACGGTAAAGTTGTGATTGAAATTCATCTGGAGTCAAGATCATGACTACGTCAGCTTGTGCTACAGCAGCAGGAACTTCAGCAACTTTAAGACCTGAATTTTCAGCTTTTTTCCAAGAAGTAGAACCAGCGCGTAAACCTACAGTTACGTCTACACCAGAATCTTTAAGGTTAAGCGCGTGTGCGTGGCCTTGTGAACCGTAACCAATGATCGCTACTTTCTTAGATTGGATGATAGATAAGTCGCAGTCTTTATCGTAAAAAATTTGCATTGCTGTCTCCGCTAAAATGCTTGGTATTCTGTAATTCCATCAAGGGATTTATTGTTTGATGAAATCCCCCTCTTACTCAAAAGGAGGTTGAATCGTGTTAAATAATTAAATGGTTAAAACTTTTTCGCCACGCGCGATGCCTGAAACACCTGAGCGTACAACTTCCAAAATGGTGTTCTCTGCTAAAGCATCAATAAAACCATCAATTTTTTCAGTCGTACCCGTGATTTGAATGGTATACGTCGTTGGGGTGACATCAACAATTTGCGCACGGAAAATGTCCGCAGTTCGTTTGATTTCAGCACGCGCCGAGCCAAGTGATTTGACTTTAATCAACATCAACTCACGCTCAATGTGCGCACCTTCAGACAAATCAACCACTTTCACCACTTCAACCAATTTGTTGAGCTGTTTGGTGATTTGTTCAATTTTATGGTCATCGCCATAAGTCGTTAATGTCAAACGAGATAAAGTCGGATCTTCGGTTGGCGCAACGTTTAAAGTCTCAATGTTATAACCACGTTGAGAGAATAAACCCACCAAACGAGAAAGCGCACCAGCTTCGTTTTCTACAAGTACAGAGATAATGTGTCTCATGACGTGCGCTCCCCTTTACCTAACCACATATCTTGCATTGACTGACCTGCAATAAGCATTGGATAAACATGCTCTGTACGGTCAACCATCACATTAATAAATACGCATTTATCGTTGATCGCCATTGCTTCAGCAAGCTTTGACTCTAGCTCATCCGCATGGTCAATTTGGATGCCAACATGACCATATGCTTCCATTAATTTAGGGAAGTCAGGCAATGAATCTACATAAGAACTTGAATGACGTCCTTCATAGTTCATATCTTGCCACTGCTTCACCATCCCTAAAGCTTGGTTATTCAAGCAGAGGATTTTTACGTTTAGGCCATATTGCTTACAGGTCGAAAGCTCTTGGATACACATCTGAATCGATGCTTCACCCGTGATACACACCACTTGTTGGTCAGGGAAAGCCAATTTCGCGGCCATCGCATAGGGTAAACCTACACCCATGGTGCCTAAGCCACCTGAGTTAATCCATTGGCGTGGACGTTTATACTTATAATAGTTCGCACCAAACATTTGATGCTGACCTACGTCAGAAGTAATGATCGCATCACCATTGGTGATTTTATCCAGCGCTTCCACCACTTGTTGTGGTTTCATTACGCCGTTTGCACCAGACTCATAACGCATGCCGTGAACTTTACGCCATTCATTGATTTGCGCCCACCAAGCAGCGATATCTTCAGGATTTGGTTTAGACACATTCATTTGTTTCAACTGTGTCAACATTTCCTGAAGGACAGGTTCTACCGCACCCACGATCGGGATATGCGCCATGATGGTTTTTGAAATCGTCGCAGGGTCGATATCAATATGAATCACTTTGGCATTTGGACAGAATTTTGCTGGATTATTGGTCACACGGTCATCGAAACGCGCACCGATACACAAAATCACATCAGCATTGTGCATGGTCATATTCGCTTCATACGTCCCATGCATACCCAACATGCCAATAAACTGCGGATCATTGCCAGGAAATGCACCAAGCCCCATCAAGGTATTGGTGACTGGGAAGCCCAAAATGTGCGCCAGTTCAGTTAGGTGTGCAGAAGCATTACCTTGAACCACGCCACCGCCTGAATAAATCACAGGACGTTTAGCGTGAATCAGCTCTTCAATCGCTTTACGAATTTGACCTGAGTGACCACGATGCGGCGGTTGATACGAACGCATCTTCACTTTTTCTGGGTATTCGTAAGCAAATTTCTCAGCAGGATTGGTTGCATCTTTTGGAATATCGACCACAACTGGACCCGGACGGCCAGAAGCTGCAATATAAAATGCCTTCTTAATAATCGAAGGAATTTCGCTGGCATGGCGCACTTGGAAACTATGTTTTACGATCGGACGAGAAATACCGACCATATCTGTTTCTTGGAATGCATCTTCACCAATTAAATGTGACGCAACCTGACCTGACAAAATCACCATTGGGATTGAGTCCATATAAGCCGTTGCAATTGGAGTCACAGTATTGGTTGCACCCGGACCTGAAGTCACGAGGACCACACCCGTCTTACCTGTTACACGTGAGTAAGCATCTGCCATATGGCCAGCAGCTTGTTCATGGCGCACGAGGTAATGATTGATTTTGTCTTGTTGAAAGAACGCGTCGTAGATATGTAAAACTGCGCCGCCTGGATATCCAAATACATGTTCAACGCCTTCGTCCGCCAATGCGCGAACGAGCATTTCACCACCAGATAAAAGTTCCAACGTGATTCACCCTAATCTTTATCACTGCAATGGTGGAAGGCACCAGCAGTGTTTCATTCATTGATTGTCTGCACTGTTATAGCACACATATTTCTTAGTTTTCATAGCAATAGGAAAAAATTCTGATCTGTATGCTGTTTGAGCAATATGAGATCTAAAACGTGTTGGGATAAACACATTTTTTTACTTTGTTCACGGTCTCGGCTAGAAAGCGTGTCCATTGCATGAAATGACACTTTATCGAAGGGTGATCGAGTAAAGGCATATAAAACTAAAGACAGCATTTTTAGGAGTTTCGTGACTAAAGTCAAGTTTAAAAATTAGCTTTTTTTTGTTTATTTACAGAGCGTTTGTTTTTTATTCATCGCGAACAAAGAAAACTGAGTCGCTTTTTCTTGGTTTTTTAGTTCAAAAACAAATAGATTTCTATTTCACTGAATTTATTAATAAAAAAACATAATAAAACCCATAAATAAGTTTAATAAGATATTCACCCAAATTTGAATTCAACATCTATCTCAGGTTTTTTCATTTTTAAGTATAGATCAGCATTTGCTCATCAGTTTTTAGCACAACCTTCTGATTTTCATACTGTGCCATGACGCATATTTCACGCATTAAACTGAGGATTTGACCTGCAAAATATTTCAAAAAACTCAGATGAAAAATGCATCAAACACTGCTTATTATTCTCAAATTAGCATAAAATAACGACAACGATAAACCCGATAAAATCCAATGACTCCGGATATAAAAAGGACAATGGTAGATGAGTATTCAGTTTGCAAAAATGGCAGCATGTTTGGTGGGGATGGGGATTGCAATGGGCAGTACACAAAGCTTTGCCAAGACGTATTATAAGTGGGTTGATAGCCAAGGCTCGACACATTACACCACGACACCTCCACCCAAAACAGCAAAGAAAAAAGGCAAAGTCGATACCTATGGTTGGAAAAATTCGCCACAAGCTGCGTCATCGGAAGCACCTCCACCTGCCAATATGCCAAATACCGTACCAGCTCCCCCCAATGCTGTACCAAGCGCTGCCCCAGCAGCACCAGCAGTTGATTTAGAAAATCAACGACGTGAAGCGAATGAAGCACTTCAACAAGGCCAACAAGTCCGCCCTGCGGTTTAATCATTCCGTACGGTTCCGGATTTATTTTCAGCTTGTTTAATTTCCTGCACAGCATAGCGCAAAATTCACTTTTAGGTGCATTTTGCGCTATGCTGTGCAACAAACTTTTTAACCATTGTTCTACATACGTATATGACTACTCACATTGACCCTGAATATCAAGCGAGCGCGATTGAACCTACCGTCCAACAAGACTGGGAAGCTCGTAAAGCCTTTAAAGTTGCCGACTCTGTAGAAGGTCCACGTCGTTATATCCTCTCGATGTTCCCTTATCCAAGTGGCAAACTGCATATGGGTCATGTGCGTAACTACACCATTGGTGATGTCATCAGCCGTTTCCACCGCCTTAAAGGGGAAACTGTCCTGCAACCTATGGGTTGGGATGCTTTTGGTTTACCTGCTGAAAATGCTGCAATTGCACACCAAGTTGCACCTGCAAAATGGACCTTTGAAAACATCGCATATATGCGTGACCAATTAAAAAAATTAGGTCTTTCAGTCGATTGGGATCGTGAATTTGCAACGTGTACCCCTGAATACTACCGCTGGGAACAGTGGTTGTTCGTGCAACTTTATAAAAAAGGCCTTATTTACCGTAAGTTATCTACCGTAAATTGGGATCCTGTGGATCAGACTGTACTTGCCAATGAACAAGTTGAAAATGGTCGTGGCTGGCGTTCAGGTGCATTGGTTGAAAAACGTGATATTCCAATGTATTACTTCCGCATTACCGACTATGCGCAAGAATTATTAGACGATTTAGACACCTTAAAAGACGGTTGGCCACAACAAGTCTTGACCATGCAACGTAACTGGATTGGTCGCTCACAAGGAATGGATATCACCTTCCCTTCAGCGAATCCTGAAATTTACGCAGATGGCCTTACTGTATTCACCACACGTGCTGACACCTTAATGGGTGTGACTTATGTTGCAGTTGCAGCAGAACATCCAATGGCGCTGAAAGCTGCGGAAAATAATGCTGAACTTAAAGCATTTATTGAAGAATGCCGTATGGGTTCTGTGGCTGAAGCTGACTTAGCTACCGCTGAAAAGAAAGGTATGGCAACAGGTCTGTCTGTGAAGCATCCTGTCACTAGTGAAGACATTCCTGTTTGGATTGCCAACTACGTGTTGATGTCTTATGGCTCTGGCGCTGTGATGGCTGTACCTGCACACGACGAACGTGATTTTGAATTTGCCAATAAATACGGCTTAACCATTAAACAAGTGATTGATGCTCAAGGTGCAGACGATGCAGACTTTGATGCTGCACAATGGCAAGAATGGTACGGCTCTAAAGAAGGTAAATTGGTCAATTCAGCAGAATTTGACGGTTTAGACTTCCAAGCTGCTTATGATGCGTTCCTTGCGAAATTAGAACCAACAACTCTTGCAAGTACGAAAGTTCAGTTCCGTTTACGTGACTGGGGTGTATCGCGTCAACGTTATTGGGGCTGCCCAATTCCAATGATCAACTGTGAAAAATGTGGTCAGGTTCCTGTACCTGAAGAGCAACTTCCAGTGGTCTTACCAACTGATGTCGTACCTGATGGCTCGGGTAACCCATTGAACAAGATGCCTGAATTCTACGAAACCAAATGCCCAAGTTGTGGTGGCGATGCACGTCGTGAAACCGATACCTTGGACACCTTTGTAGAATCATCTTGGTACTATGCACGTTATGCATCTCCTGATTTTACTGATGGTTTAGTTAAGCCTGAAGCTGCTCAAACATGGCTTCCTGTAAACCAATACATCGGTGGTGTTGAACACGCGATTCTGCACTTACTTTATGCACGTTTCTTCCACAAGTTAATGCGTGATGAAGGTGTAGTACAAGGCAATGAACCATTTACCAACCTGTTAACTCAAGGTATGGTCTTGGCAGACACTTATTACCGTGAAGCTGAATCAGGCAAGAAAACTTGGTTTAACCCTGCGGATATCGACCTCGAACGTGATGAAAAAGGTCGTATTCTATCTGCGAAATACCAAGGCGATGGTCAAGACGTGATTGTTGGCGGCCAAGAGAAAATGTCGAAATCGAAAAATAATGGTATCGACCCACAAGCTATTATTGATCAGTACGGTGCAGATACGGCACGTGTGTTCATGATGTTTGCAGCTCCACCAGATCAATCACTTGAATGGTCTGATGCAGGTGTAGAAGGAGCAAACCGTTTCTTGAAACGTGTATGGCGTTTGGTTGCCAGCTTCCTTGAAAAAGGCAATGCAGCATCTGCAATTGATACTGCTCAACTATCTACAGAAGCACAAGACTTACGTCGTAAAACGCATGAAACCATTCAAAAAGTGGGTGATGACATCGAACGCCGCCATGCCTTTAACACGGCTATTGCAGCAATGATGGAACTGTTAAATGCGAACAATAAGTTTGAAGCGAAAAATGATAATGATGTTGCGGTTGCTCGTGAATCGATTACAACGCTTTTAACTTTACTTGCGCCATTTGCACCACATTTAAGCCAGACTTTATTGGCTGAATTTGGACTAGACTTAACCAGCGTATTGTTCCCGACTGTAGACGAATCTGCACTCACACGTAATACGCAAACGATTGTTGTTCAAGTGAATGGTAAACTGCGTGGCAAATTAGAAGTGTCTGTCGATACATCGAAAGATGAATTGCTTGCATTGGCTAAAGCCTTGCCAGAAGTTCAACAATTCTTGACAGGTCCAACCAAGAAAGAAATTGTGGTGCCAAATAAATTAGTGAATTTGGTGGTTTAACTTAATCTCCCTGACTCCCTCTTTATTAAAGAGGGGAACTCCTCCCTTTTCAAAGGGAGGTCGGGAGGGATTTCTAAACAAAACCCAAACAAAGCCCGTTGCCAGTCAACGGGCTTTGCACATACAATCACGACATATTATTTTTCTTTTATCAAAAAGAGCAAACAGAGGACAACACATGCATTTAGGCAAACGTTTGGCAGCTATTGTTTTAACTTGTGGCCTAAGTGCTGGCTTGGTCGGGTGTGGCTTTCATTTAAAAGGCACCAATCCAAGCGCAACGCCGATTGCTTATTCAAAAATGAATTTGGTGCTTCCGAAGAACACCGATGAATTACATGAAAAATTGGCCATTTATTTGGGTGCGTCTGGTGTACAGCTGAGCAGTGGTTCAGATGCCTATGTGCTTCGCGTGCTAGACTATAAACCGCAGCGTTTAGAGCTGAACGGTAAACTGATTGAAGTATTACTACGCCTCAATGTCACCTTCCGTATTGAAGATGCACAAGGCCGTCCAATCACTGAACCACGCACCGTAGTCGCATCACGTAGTTATCAATACAACGTTGAAACGGTCAATACCGATGACCAAGAGAAAAACTATCTGAATCAAGTCATCGTGGATGATGTCGCGCAGCAAATTGTGCGTCAAATTTCATCGAACCGTCTACCACCTGCACAGCAGTAAGGTTTATTAACAATGAAACTTGACTATTTGCAAGCCTTAAAACGTGTCGATGAAGCTCGTGGCGCGTGGATTATGCAAGGTCAAGAGCCATTGCTTGAACAAAACTTACTGGATGCATTTCGAGCAAGTTGGCAAAAGCAAGAGATTGAACGACAACGGCATGACATCAGTAATGTCAATGACTGGAAAAATGTCTTTAATGCGCTCAACAGCTTGTCCTTGTTTTCAAGCCAGCTTGCCATTGAAGTTCATGGCAATATTAAACCCGATGCTAACGCTTTAAAGTTGCTAAAAAGCTATATCCAAAGCAATGAACAGAACTTGCTTTTGGTGGTGATGCCAAAACAGGACAGCGCCAGCCTAAAAACGGGCTTTTTCCAAACGGTTGAAGCCAATGGAGTGCATGTTGCCCTGACCGCGAATTATCCGCGTGATCGTCAGCAGATTTTAAGCATTGAAGCAGATAAGCTTGGGGTTAAACTGAGTCAGGATGCATGGCAGTGGCTAGAACAACACCATGAACACAACTTACTTGCAGCTAAAAATAGCTTAATGCGTGTCAGCGACACCTTTGCCGAGGTCGAGCTGATTCAGATTGATCATTTACATGCCTGCTTACAAGATCAGTCCCGCTATAGTACTTTCGATTTGAGTGATGCTCTGCTCGAAGGCAATCTGGCGCAATCGATTAAAATTTACCAATACCTGATTGCCTCAGGTGAACCCCTCAGTCTGATTTTGTGGAGCATAAGCAAAGAAATGCGTTTACTCATGCAACTGTTTGAGCAACCGCAAAATGCACTACAACTAGGGATTTGGAAGAATAAAGTCAGCGTCTATCAACAAGCATTACGTCGACTGAATCCGCAGTGCTTTTTAACGTGGCCCAGTCTCCTGCTTCGCATTGATGCTTCGATCAAAGGTTTGGGGCATGAAAATGCTGAACATGTCGTGATGCAAGCCATTGCAACGCTGTGTGGAAAATCACTCTTTCCCGCTTAAATTACCGCAACGAGTCTTTTAAAAATAATAATCATTTCTATTTGTTCAAAAAATTCACGATTTATCCGTATTTCGCTTTTATACTATCTGCAATTCTGTTTACTCCCTGATTCCAATGCAAAAAATAAAAGCTGTCAAAATGGTTATCGCGGTACTGTGTGTTGCCGTACTTGCTTATGTCGCGTGGACATATTTCAAACCAAAACAAGAACAACCACAATATATTAGCGAATCTGTCACTCGTGGTGATCTTGAAAATACGGTATTGGCGACAGGTACTTTAGATGCAACCAAACTGGTGAGTGTAGGCGCACAGGTCTCAGGTCAAGTACAGAAAATGTATGTGCAACTGGGTGATGAAGTTAAACAAGGTCAATTGATTGCGCAGATTGATTCAACCACTCAAGAAAACAGCTTCAAAACAGCAGAAGCCAATATTAAAAATTTGCAAGCGCAGCGTCTACAACAAGAAGCCAGTCTTAATGAGGCGCAACTGGCATATAAACGTCAACAACAAATGTATGCACAAGATGCTACATCAAAAGCAGAATTAGAATCGGCTGAGGCCAGCTATAAAACAGCACAAGCACAAATTAAAGCCATTGATGCACAGATTGAATCTGCAAAAGTAACCAAGTCGACTGCACAAACCAATATCGGTTATACCCGCATTGTGGCACCGACTGACGGTACCGTGGTGGCGATCGTGACTGAGGAAGGTCAAACTGTAAATGCCAATCAAAGTGCGCCAACTATTGTTAAAATTGCAAAATTGCAAAACATGACCATTAAGGCGCAGGTCAGTGAAGCGGACATCATGAAAGTTGAAAAAGGCCAACAGGTGTATTTCACCACTTTAGGTGATGACAGCAAGCGTTATGCTAGCCTACGTCAAGTTGAGCCCGCGCCAGACTCGATTACCGATGAAAGTACCACCAGCACATCAACCAGCACCGCAATTTACTACAATGCTCTATTTGATGTACCCAACCATGATGGCAAGCTACGTATTGATATGACTGCACAAGTCTACATCGTGCTCGATTCTGCAAAAAATGCGTTATTAGTCCCTTCTTCTGCAATTTCCAATCGTCCTGCAAATGCAAAACGTAACAGTGGTTCAAATACGCAAGCAGCGTCATCTACACAAACCAAATCGGACTCAGACCGTCCACAAGGTCCACGTCTTGAACGTCTAAATTTAAATGCAGCACAACAACAATTGGTTAAAGAAGGTAAAGCTACGCTGAGCGTAGTTCGTGTCTTACAAGCGGACGGCTCAGCTCAACCCAAACAAATTTTGGTGGGGATCAATAACCGTGTCAATGCACAGGTGCTTGCAGGCTTAAAAGAAGGTGATCAAGTGGTGATTGCAGACAGTTCAGAGAACTCTGCGGCTTCTGCCAATAGCAGCAACCGCCGTCGTAACAGTCCACCGATGGGAATGTAAGCATGACCAAAAAAGCCTTGCTTGAAGTCAGCAATTTGGTGCGAGAGTTTCCAGCTGGCGAAAGTACTGTCCAAATTCTCAAAGGCATTGATCTGACCATTTACGAAGGTGAATTGGTTGCCATTGTCGGCCAGTCGGGTTCAGGTAAATCGACCCTGATGAATATTTTGGGCTGTCTCGACCGTCCAACCTCAGGAAGTTATCAGGTCAATGGCCGCGAAACAGGTAAACTCGAACCAGACCAATTGGCTGAATTACGTCGTGAGTATTTTGGTTTTATTTTCCAGCGTTACCATCTTCTTGGCGACTTAACCGCAGAAGGTAATGTTGAAGTACCTGCCGTTTATGCAGGTGCAACACCGTATGCGCGTAAACAACGTGCCACTGCTTTACTGACAGAATTAGGACTGGGTAATAAAACTCAAAACCGTCCGAGTCAACTTTCTGGGGGGCAGCAACAACGTGTCTCGATTGCACGTGCCTTGATGAATGGCGGTGATGTCATTCTCGCCGATGAACCGACAGGTGCCCTAGACTCGCATAGCGGCGTGGAAGTGATGAGGATTTTGCGTGAGTTAAATGCCGCAGGCCATACTATTATTTTGGTCACCCACGATATGCAAGTGGCGAAAAATGCCTCGCGGATTATCGAGATCAGTGATGGGCAAATCATTGCAGACCGTGTCAATCAACCTGAGCACGACACTGAACTGCATAGCGATCCTGATGCAGAAACTGCGATTTCTGCCCAACAAGAAAAAAATAAAAGTGTCTCCGCATGGCGTTCCCTACTCGACCGTTTAGGTGAAGCCTTTCGTATGGCACTTTTGTCGATGAATGCGCACCGCATGCGAACCTTTTTGACCATGCTTGGCATTATTATCGGGATTGCCTCCGTCGTGACAGTGGTGGCTTTAGGAAATGGATCACAACAGCAAATTTTAAGTAACATCAGTAGTTTAGGAACCAACACCATTACGGTGTTCCAAGGTCGTGGTTTTGGTGACAACTCCAAAACGGCCAACTTTAAAACCCTTGTTCCTGCCGATGCTGAAGCGCTCGCCACCCAACCGTATGTGAGTGCGGTCAGTCCCATGGTGAGTTCATCCAAAACGATTCGCTATCAACAAAGTGAAGCCAATGCCACCATTAATGGTGTCGGTGGCGATTATTTCACAGTGAAAGGCCTGACCTTCAAAAATGGACAAACCTTTGACCAGCGGAGCGTCCGTGACCGCACCCAAGACGTGGTCATTGACACCAATACACAAAAACAGTTTTTTAGTGATGGTAGCAGTCCGATTGGGCAGGTCGTACTTTTAGGCAGTGTTCCTGCGCGAATTATTGGTGTAGTCGAACCACAAACCAGCGCTATGGGTTCCGACGATACTTTGAATGTATATATGCCCTACACCACGGTCATGAGTCGTATGCTCGGTCAAAGTAATGTGCGCAATATCGTAGTGCAAATCAATGATAAGTACTCCACCAGTGCGGCTGAAAATGCAATTGTAAACTTACTCACCTTGCGTCATGGTCAACAAGATGTGTTCACCATGAACAGCGACAGTATTCGCCAAACCATTGAAAAGACCACCAGTACCATGACCCTATTGGTTTCCGCAATTGCCGTGATTTCTTTGGTGGTAGGTGGTATCGGGGTAATGAATATTATGTTGGTCTCGGTCACCGAACGGACGCAAGAAATTGGGGTTCGAATGGCGGTGGGTGCGCGTCAAAGTGATATTTTGCAGCAGTTCCTGATTGAAGCCATCTTAGTCTGCCTGATTGGTGGGGTTTTAGGGGTATTGCTCTCGCTGGGTCTAGGACAAATCATTCAAAAATTTGCTGGGGGTAATTTCGGGGTTGCTTACTCAACCACGTCTATTATCGCCGCATTTGTATGCTCGACTTTAATTGGTGTGGTGTTTGGTTTCTTGCCTGCAAAAAATGCAGCCAAACTCGACCCTGTTGCAGCACTTGCCAGAGAATAAGGAAACAATATGCCTTTTTTATTAACGCGCCTTTGTACCGCGATGCTGCTTGGCAGCACCTTGGTTGGCTGTGCAGCTGTGGTTAAAACACCTTATCAAGCACCAGCGGTACAGACGCCGACCCAGTTTCAGTACGACAAAGTAACATCACAACAACGCCAACAAGCCCTGTATGCCGATCAATGGTGGACGTTATTTGGTGATGCACAGCTCAATCAACTGGTCGATGCCGTGCTCGCAAAGAATGCCGATTTGGCCGTTGCAGGGATAACCTTAAAGCAAGCGCGCTTACAAGCAGAACTGGCTGAGAATCAGCAAAAAATTAGAGTGAGTTCAAGTACAGGTTTATCTACTGGACATAGTTTTAATTTAAATGATGGAAATGACACATCAAGCGGATTATCTGCCAAAACAGGACTCAGTTATGAAGTCGATTTATTTGGTAAATTGGCCCGTCAAACTGAAGCAAAGCGATGGGAAGCACTGGCAACTGAGCAAGATTTGCAAGCCACTGCTCAAAGCTTAATTGGCACCACGGCGAAGTTATATTGGCAGTTGGCCTATTATAATGAAAGTTGTACAACTGCCGAGCAAAGCCTTGCGACCTCACAAAAACTGTATGACTTGGTTAAAGTTCAGTATCAAGCTGGGGCTGTATCAGGACTGGACTTAACTCAAGCTGAACAGTCAGTACAAAGTCAAAAAGCCAGTCTGAGTCAAATTCAGCAAAGTTTGGTCGAGACCCGTACCGCAATTGCCGTGTTACTGCATATGCCTGTACAGCAGTTGAATATTGATGAACCTCAGCGTTTACCACGCTTAGCTTTGCCAAGTATCGCAGCGGGCTTACCTGCCGACATTTTGTCGCGCCGTCCAGACTTAAAAGCAGCTGAGCTACGTTTACGAGAGAGTTTAGCGACCAAAGATGCCACCACGGCGAGCTATTATCCTTCGATCAGTTTGACTGGGAATCTTGGTTCAAGCAGTACCTCGCTAACGCAACTGCTCAAGAACCCAGCCCTCACCTTAGGCGCAAGTTTAAGTCTGCCGTTCTTACAATATAACGACATGAAACGTGACCTTGCGATTAGTCAATTGGACTATGAAAAAGCTATCGTGCAATATCGTCAGACCTTGTATCAAGCTTTTGCCGATGTAGAAAATGGATTGTCAGCACGTACTGAACTCAGTCAACAGGTACAATTGCAACAACGCAATTTGGAGCTTGCTGAAAAGGTAGAACGCCTGACTCAAGTGCGTTATCGCTATGGTGCCGTAGCTTTAAAAACCTTATTGGATCAACAAGAAACCACGCGTACTGCACGCTTAACATTGGTCAATACCAAACAGAGTCAGTACAACGCCTATGTGACGTTGATGCAAGCCTTGGGTGGAAGTCCTGTAAAAGAACTACCAAAACAATAGTCCTAGCGCTATTGTTTTGTTCTCTTATTCTTTCACCAGATCTGGATTATTCTGGATCTGGTGAATACGTTTAATCTTATCTTGATCATCAAAAACAACTTCATACGAAAGTTGCTGACCATTAAAATAAATCTCAGATAAACTAATAATATAACTAATCAAGAAACTGAGTATCAGATTGAAATTAGAAACTGTTGTATTTCACATATTTTATGTTTTGACGTAAATATTACTGGTTCATATACTGATAAAAAATAATTTTAAGATCAATTGGTTATATGGTGATGTACTATATAACAGTAATTACATACTTAAGGGATCGATAGCAGAAATTTTGTGTTTATCTAGCCTAGGTGTAACTTTATCTGAAGAAATGAAAAATGCTATTTTAGGTTGTTATCCATATTCTGAAAAAGTAGCAGGTAGAACAATCGAGTTAATTGTAGAAAATTGGGAAGATCATAAGTTTAATGGGTTTGATCTTAAACTTATAATATCAATACCCAGAGCAAGATTAACCTAGTAAGCACATTAATTAGAAGAAACACAAACCTAGGCCTATTATATGAAAGTTCTGTGCAAAAGGGGTTTTAAATGGCTGAGGAAAAAATGGTAGAAGTCTTTATTCCTGCGCTGGTGACATTGCTTGTCAGGGCAGAAGAAATTGCTAAAAGGCCACTTTCAAAAGAAGAAATATTACGAATCCGAGATAATGCCACAGTTATTATGACTCCGTTGTCAGCTATGCCTGCTCTATTGAAGAGCCGTGGCTACTATGATCTTTATGCTCCTGAGGCATGGGAGCAATGGCAACTTTATCGTGAAGGTGAACTTGATCTAAGTGTTCCAGAAAATTAAAACAGATAAAGTACCCTTATCATTTGTCAAATTTCACGTCAAAACAAAGCCGCTATCAAAGCGGCTTTATCAAATAATTTGAATCAATCTAATTAGTCATCGAGCATCAAGTCTGGGCTCATCCCCACAGTATTGAAACCTGCATCGACATACATGATTTCACCCGTAATACCATTTGCCCAAGGTGAGCAAAGGAATAATGCAGCATTACCCACATCTTCAATGGTCACATTACGTTTAAGTGGTGAAATTTTTTCGTTTACGTCTAACATTTTGCGGAACGATTTAATACCAGATGCCGCCAAAGTACGGATTGGGCCTGCTGAAATCGCATTCACACGAATCCCTTCTGCACCTAAGCTTGAAGCCAAATAACGTACACCCGCTTCTAATGATGCCTTCGCCATACCCATCACGTTGTAGTTTGGCATCACACGCTCAGAACCTTGGTAAGTCAAGGTCAACAAGCACCCTTGACGAACTAAAAGTAATGGCTTCGCAGCACGCGCCATAGCAATAAAGCTATATGCACTGATGTCATGTGCCACTTTAAAACCATCACGATCAGTTACATCGGTAAAGTCACCATCCAATGTATGCGCAGGCGCAAAACCAATCGAATGCACCACACCGTCTAAACCATCCCAATGTTTTGCCAATTCAACAAAAGTTTGTTCAATTTCAGCATCGACAGCCACATCACATGGTAGAACAATCGTTGAGCCAAATTGTGCTGCAAATTCATCTACACGTTTTTTCAGTTTTTCATTTGGATAGGTAAACGCAAGTTCCGCGCCTTCACGGTGAAGTGCTTGAGCAATACCAAATGCGATTGATAATTTACTTGCAATACCTGCTACTAAAAAACGCTTTCCAGCCAATAGTCCTTGTGCCATGTGACTCTCACTCAAAATAATTTATCTGCATAATGCCAAGTTTAAGTTGAAACCGAAATTGCATAATGCGCCTTTTTTCAATTCATCAACATTCAATAACAAATACGCCCCGATGAAGGGGCGTATTTGTTAAAACTGTGGAACTTAGTCGTCACCACGCAGCATGCTGAGTAGGCGTAGGAATGAATAGTACATCCACACCAGAGTCGCTAGTAGTGCAATACCACAAAGCCACTCCATCGCTTTCGGAGCGTGTTGAGCCGCAGCACTTTCAATTAAATCAAAATCTAGAATTAAGTTCAGTGATGCAATCACTGCAACAAAAGCGGCAAAACCTAGACCTAATAAGTTGTTTTCAAATAAAAATGGAATGCTTGAACCAAAAGCCAAACGCATAACCATCTGCACCACAAAGACAATCGCGATGGCAATCGATGCTGACATCACTACCGATTTGAATTTTTCAGTAGCACGAATAATTTGAAAACGATACAAACCAAACATCACTAAAGTGGTGACAAAAGTTGCCAACAGCGCTTGTAAAGGTACACCCGGATATTTCAATTGGAAAATGACCGACACCCCACCTAAAAAAGCACCTTCAAACAAGGCATATGGAATGGCAAGGGTACGTGCGGTATTTGGTTTAAAAGTTGCAATCAGGCCTAAAATTAGACCACCAATCGCACCGACTAAGGTTGCAGCATAGGCTAGCGAAATATTTAAGGTCATGAAACAGTAGAAAAACAGTGCCATACCGACCACAGCTGCAATCACTGTAAGTAATACAGACTTCTGAATAGCACCTTGAACAGTCATTGGTTGACTATAGTCCGCATGTGTTTCCACGCGGTTCAAAATAGGGTTATTACTTTGCATAACTCAACTCTTTGTTATAATTTAATTAATTTACTTTATCATAAAGCTTGTTTTAAACTTGTATAGCAAAAAAGTGTTTCTTTTTTCTACACCAATACCCTCAGCTCTATTCTATTCGATTTCAATAAAAAAGAGGCTAGCGCCTCTTTCTGTAATACTTATTTATTCATAATAAAAAAGTATTCACGATAATACTTCAGTTCCGCAATCGAATCACGAATGTCATCCATCGCTAAGTGTGAAGCATTCTTTTTCAAACCACTCATAATTTCTGGACGCCAACGTTTAGCCAACTCTTTTACCGAAGACACGTCTAAATTACGGTAGTGGAAATACTGTTCCATTTCAGGCATTAAACGGTGTAAAAAACGGCGGTCTTGACAGATTGAATTGCCACACATTGGTGAGCTTTTTGGATTGACCCATTTTTTTAGAAATTCTAAAGTTTGCTGCTCCGCATCTTGCGCAGTCAATTTACTGCGACGTACACGTTCAATTAAGCCTGATTGACCATGTTGGCGGGTGTTCCACTCATCCATTGCATTCAGCACACGGTCTGGCTGATGTACAGCAAGCACAGGCCCTTCAGCTAAAATATTTAAGTTATCATCCGTCACAATTGTAGCAACTTCAATAATTTGGTCATTATCAGTATCGAGACCTGTCATTTCAAGGTCAATCCAAATCAAACGCGTATCAGCGGTGCTGCTCATAAATGTGCAATCTTATTCGGCTTAAAAACGATGATAGTAGCAAATTAATTGCTTCGATGCTGTAACTGATACCCTGCTTCGTGCTATTTTTGCCATCTTGAATTCATGGTTTTTTAGGATATGAATGGCTTTAATTCGTAAACGTCGTTTAACTGAACAGCAACAACGCCGCATTCAGAAACAACAGCAAACACGTCAAGAAGATATCGACACTTCAAATGACTTAGAAGGCTTGGTGGTACAACACTACGGCCGTCAGCTTGAAGTGCAAGCCCTTACGACTCCAGATCCACATCCCATCAAACCGACAGTACAAGCAGGTGAACCTGAACCGTTTTGGAAACCGATTGAACTGGGCAGCATTTGGCGCTGTCACACACGCACCAACCTCGAACTACTGGTCACAGGTGATCGTGTCAAATGGCAAGCCGACCCAAATACAGGACTCGGGATCATCAATGCCATACAGCCACGTCAGTCACTACTGACTCGTCCAGACCGTTATCACAAAGTGAAGCCTGTCGCGGCCAATATCAGCCTGATTGTGATTGTATTTGCGCCACTGCCTGAGCCAGCACCAGGTCTGATTGACCGTTATTTGGTGGCCTGTGCCGATGCCAATATTCCAGCACTTTTGGTGCTGAATAAAACTGATTTGCTCAAAGACAATGACCCGATTTTAGCGTTGATTGCGGAATATCAAGCCTTAGGCTATGAAGTGATGCAAACCCAAGCCGATGGTGACTTAACGGCACTGACCCAGCGTTTAAAAAATGAAACTGTCGCTTTTGTTGGCCAGTCTGGTGTTGGTAAAAGCACTTTAATTAATGCCATCGTGCCTGATGCTGCGCAGAAAACCAATGTGATTTCTGAAAACTCAGCCTTAGGGCAGCACACCACGACCTCTACCCGTTTGATTGGTTTTGGCGAAGGCGCTTCACTGATTGACTCACCAGGAATTCGTGAGTTTGGTTTATGGCACTTAGATGCGGACAAAGTGCAACGTGGTTTTCCTGAAATTGAAAACTTGTTGGGCTACTGTCAGTTCCGTAACTGCACCCATAAACATGAAAAACAATGTGCTTTACGCTTAGCTGCGGCAAATGGTGAAATTTTAACGCGCCGTTTAGACAGCTATTTACGTCTGATTGATGAAATTGCTGAAGCTCAGCAAAAAAATTAATTTTTATTCAACCTTAGCCCTTGAAGCGGTGATTTTGATCACCATATTTTATGAGCTATACTCTCTAGCAATTTTTGAATTGTAATTTAGGTGACTTGTGGAACGTTGGTTCGAGTTTATGGGGAATCACCCCTTCTTATTTGGAACACTTGCGGTATTGGTTGTTTTGTTTTTCGTACTTGAAGGACAACGCAATGGTCGCAAAATTTCACCACAATCTTTAGGTATTTTAGTGAAAGCTAAAAATGCCATGTTGATTGACTTACGTGATGCCAAAGATTTCCGTGAAGGTCATATCAGTGGAAGTCGCAACATTCCCTACAGCCAAATTACAAAACATGCTGAAGAGTTAAAAGCTGCAGATCGTCCACTCGTCTTCATCTGTAATTTAGGCCAAGTGGCAGGTACTGCTTTACAACAAGTTGCACATACTGACAGCTATCGTTTAGATGGCGGGATTAGCAACTGGAAGGCTCAAGGCTTACCACTGGTTAAAGCTAAATAATTTGCACAAGGAGAAACTCATGGCTCAAGTCACTATTTACTCAACGACTGTATGTCCATATTGCGTTCGCGCAAAGCAGCTCCTTGAGCGTAAAGGCGTTGAATATAAAGAAATTAATTTATCTAAAGAAGCGCCAGAAGTCCGCATTGAATTGATGCAACGCACCAATCACCGTACGGTTCCACAAATTTTTATTGATGACCAATTTATTGGTGGTTTTGATCAGCTTTATGCTTTAGAGCGTGAAGGCAAACTCGACCAACTATTGGCATAATTAGCTCAGCATATTAAGGATTAGAAAATGAGTGAAGCTCAACCACAACTTGCTTTAGAACGTATTTACACAAAAGATATTTCTTTTGAAGTTCCTGGGGCGCAAGTTTTTACCAAAGAATGGCAACCAGAGTTGAACATCAACTTGTCATCTTCTGCTGAAAAAGTTGATCCAACTCACTATGAAGTTTCACTTAAAGTGGTTGTACAAGCAAACAATGCAGGCGACACGGCGTTTATTGTCGATGTTACTCAAGCGGGTATTTTCCTTGTAGATGGTGTTGAAGAAGAACGTCTTCCTTACATCTTAGGTGCATATTGCCCGAACATCTTGTTCCCGTTCCTTCGTGAAGCGGTGAATGATATGGTTACTAAAGGCAGTTTCCCACAATTGTTACTCACACCAATTAACTTTGATGCTGAGTTCGAAGCAAATATGCAGCGTGCTCAAGCAGCTGCTGTTGAAGGTCAAGCTTAAAACTTTAAGCCCTTCAAACATAAAAAAGACCGCTTTTGCGGTCTTTTTTATTGTACTGAATTATTTAAATGCTTTATGGCCTTGCTGCTTAATAGCCTCAAACTTGGTTGAACTTTGTTTGGCTTCCGCAAGTTTCCCAGCATGTACCAAATGTTGAGCATGTTCAATTTCTTGGGTTAATGCATCAAACTTTTGTTCATATTGTTTCACTTTAACACTGTCTTTTGGTTGTTTCACCAAACTGTCAGGTTTGTTTTGCTTGGCAGTTGCCGCAGCTTTTTGCATTTCAGTTAATGCGGTATTCGCCTCTGTGGCAGTCTTGGCTTGAGCAAAAGCTTTTGAATTCTTCGCCAAAGATTTCATCGCACCTTCTAGCACTTCCGACGCTTGTGCAAGTCCTGCCAAACATAAACCACTGCTCAACAGCACAACCTTTAATAATGTTTTCATTCTTATTCCTATGAGTTTGCAAAAAAATGCAGCCTAAGGCTGCATTGAATATCGCAAAAATGAAGACCGATGTAAATTAAAAATCATCATCACTTTCAGGGTCTCGATGTAAAGCATCATGAATCGCTTCAACCAACTGCAAAGCAATTTCTTGTTTCGACGCTTTTTCCAAATCGCGCTTTTCCATTTTATAGCTTTCTGCAAAAAAGACCGTCATCGCATTTTCATCAGAAGCAAAACCAATATCAGGACGTGACACATCATTACAGGCAATCATATCGAGCTTTTTCGCCACCAATTTACCTGCGGCATATTCCTCGACATTGCGTGTTTCTGCTGCAAAACCCACCATGAATGGGCGTTTATCTTGCTGTGCAATGGTCGCCACAATATCAGGGTTTTTGATTAAAGAAACATTGAGCTCGTCCCCTGCTTTCTTAATCTTATGCTCTGCAACTTCTGCGACACGATAATCAGCAACAGCGGCTGTCGCGATAAACACATCACAGCCTTCATCTAACATTTGCATGCTGGTATCCAGCATTTTCATGGCAGATGAAACATTGATTCGGCGTACACCGTTCGGTGTGTCTAAGCTGACAGGACCTGCAATTAAAGTCACTTTGGCTCCTGCCGCATAACATGCAGCAGCAATGGCAAAGCCCATTTTCCCAGTACTGTGGTTGGAAATATAACGCACAGGATCAATCGCTTCACGCGTTGGCCCGGCAGTAATGGTTACTTTTTTACCCGCCAACATCCCAAATTTTTCAGCCATGGCACGCTGCGCTTTATGGAAGTATTCTGTCACTTGATGTGCCAAATCCTCAGGCTCAGGCATACGGCCTAACCCGACATCACCACAAGCTTGCGCACCCGCATCTGGCATGATTACATGCACGCCATCTTCCACCAAAGTCGCTAAATTACGCTGCGTCGCTTTTGCTGCCCACATTTGTTGGTTCATGGCTGGTGCGACCCATACAGGGGCTTTGGTGGCTAAATATAAAGTAGAAAGCAGGTCATCGGCTAAACCCGCAGCAAACTTTGCAATGGTGTTGCAACTGGCAGGCGCAACCAAGAGTAAGTCTGCCCAACGTGCTAGCTCAATATGCCCCATGCCCGCTTCGGCTTCAGGGTTGAGAAGTTCTGTATGGACGGGGTTGCCCGACAAAGCTTGAAAAGTTAGCGGCGTAATAAAAGCCTGTGCACCTTCGGTCATCACCACACGGACTTGAAAACCCGCATCTTTTAAACGGCGGACCAAAATGGCACTTTTATAGGCAGCAATACCGCCCGTAACAGCTAAAAGGATATTTTTATTTGGAATTACACTGAGATCAAAGCTCACGAACAGGCTACCTTTCTGTTGCAGTGGCGCTCACAATAGCATTAAATAGTCTCGTACCCAATCATCGATTGGGCCCTGTTTCTCAGATTAAGAATAAAAAAGTATAAAATAATGCACTTATCCATAAAAAAATGGCCCGAACAAGAGCGGCCACGTGAACGCTTATTACAACAAGGACCAGCCAGCCTCTCCGATGCAGAACTGCTGGCTATTTTCATCCGCTCGGGTTCAACACAACATTCTGCAGTCGAATTGGCACGTCTTTTGTTGCAACATTTTGGTAGTCTGAATGCGGTTTTTGATGCTGAACTGCCCGAGCTCAGCCAATTTCACGGTATTGGCCCGACCAAGTATTCACAATTAATGGCCGTCAAAGAATTGGGGCGACGCTACAGTAGCCAGCAGCTCAAGCAACACAAGTTGGAACTCAATCATTCAGCTCAACTACTCAAATTTTTACAGTATGAGTTTTCAGGCGAAAACCAAGAAGTCTTTGCGGTGCTCTGCTTGGATGCACATTTAAGAAAAATAAACTTTAAAAAATTGTTCTTTGGTGCAGTAAATTCTTGTGAAATATCGATCAATCAATTGCTACGTTACTGTATTGCTCAACACGCTACCTTTATCGTGATTGCACATAATCATCCGCTTGGAAAAGCTCAACCCTCCACGGCGGACATCGAACTGACCGAGCGCATTCTTCAAGCCAGTCAGCTCGTGGATATTCAAGTGATTGATCATTTCATTTTATCACCCGAAGGTGCTTTTTCTTTTGCTGAACACGGCCTGATCCAACCCGTTTAAATATGCAGACAAATGATTGACAAATACCGCGACAAATATGAAGATCAAGCAAAATTTTAAAAGAATTCTAATCACATGATTGTGCGTGATCAGCCAAGTATTTTTAAGGTGCTTTTTTCATGGCGTGGCACCATTCTTCCCAAAGTTTTACCCCCTTTGGGTGTGGTCATGTTGGTCTCTGCCATTATTGGCATTTTGTCCTATGTCGGCTATTTCCACTTCCCTGAACTGCCCTTGGTCGGCTTCACTCTCATTGGGGTGGTACTTTCCATTTTCCTCGGCTTTAAAAATAGTGCCTGCTATGACCGTTGGTGGGAAGCACGGAAGCTATGGGGTATTTTAATTGCCAATTCACGTCACTTTGACCGTGACTGTCGTATCTTGACCCAAGGTCGTCGTGAACGTGTGATTCAACATGTGATTGTCTTTGCCAATGTCTTGCGTGACCGTTTACGCCATCAAACAGCCAATCCTACGGAACTGGTGGAAACCAGTGGCCTAAGTCAAAATGCACTGACTCAGCTGTATCAACAAGCCAATGCCCCACAGTATACACTCAGTCTGATTCAGTGGGAGTTGATGCAGGCATTAAAAGAAGGTGAAATTAGTGACATTGTCTATGCGCAGCTGAATCAGCACGTTGCTGACTTGAGTGTGGTGCAAACTGGTTGTGACCGTATTGCGACAACGCCGCTACCTTTTGCCTACTCAGTACTACTCAATCGTACGGTGTATTTTTTCTGTCTCATTTTACCGTTTAGCTTAGGTTCAACCTTGGGTATTTTTACCCCACTCTTGGTTGGTGTATTGGCCTATACTTTCTTAGGACTCGATGCTTTGAGTTCGGAAATTGAAGAACCTTTCGGAACGCAAAGTAATGACTTACCGCTGGACTCGATGGTACGTACCATCGAAATTGAACTGCTTGGGACTTTAGGTAAACCTACCCCACCACCCATTCAAGCACAAGACAATAACTTACTTTAATCGGGCTCATGCTTACCTTCTCTTAGGCTACATAGCTCATAGAGAAGGTGGGAATGACCTGTACTCGTTAGATAAAACTTTCCCAAATCCCCACTTGCCCGTCTTTGACTCTGGGAATATTGCCCAACTTAATCCACGGCATATTGTCACCATGAAAGTCACTCCCGATCGATACTTTTAAACCATGCTCGGCAATAATCCGATCCACCATTTGACGGGTAGATGTCGGTTCGACATTGGGCGGCAATTCAACCGCATCCCCACCAAACTGCGCAAATATTTCAATCAGATAACGAATGTTCGTAGCAGATAAGTCATAACGTGTCGGATGCGCCAATACTGCAAAACCACCACTGGCATGAATCACTTGAATGGTTTCTTCTAAGCCCAGCCCATCAAATTTCACGTAGGCTTTCTTACCTTCCTTAATATATTTATCAAACGCTTGTTGCGCACGACTCACATACTTTTTTTCAACCAAGGTCTTGGCAATATGCGTTCGAGTCACACGGTCAGGCATCTGTTCAACTTTCGCCAAAACATCGAGATAAATATCTTCACCAATCAGTGGAATCAACAAATCACAGATTTGCTTAGCCCGTCGCGCACGGATTTGTTTTTGCTGTTCAAGGCATTTTTGCAGTGGTTCTAAGTCTTGCATATTCAATGCAACCACATGTACACCATAGTTTTTCTGGGTTGAGGGTCTCGACCACTGACTCGAAATTTCTACCCCCGAAATAATACGCATCGCATGCGACTTTGCAGCCGACTCTGCCAACGCAAGACCATCCATGGTGTCATGGTCTGTCAAAGCCAAGGTGTGGATGCCTTTTTCCGCGGCAGCATCAACCAATTGCTTCGGTGTGAAAGTACCATCAGAAATATTGCTGTGAGTATGTAAATCTACGCCTTCCATCACTTATACTAGCTATTTATTTGAACAGATTTAGATACTCTAACATGAAAGCACTTTTAGACTTTGTGCCGCTGATAATTTTCTTTTATTTATATAAAACTGTAGATCCTAAAAATACTGATCACCCATTGCTCCAATTGATTGGTTCTGCTGGGGGTGTCGATAATAATAATATTCTTGTAGCGACCACAGGTTTGATTATTTCGATGCTAGTAGTTTACGGCGCACTGTTCTTCATGCAAAAGTTCCGTTTAGACAAACAACAGTGGATTGTGTTGTTTATGACGGTTATTTTCGGCGGTGTCACCTTAATGCTGTCGGATGACTTTTACATCAAACTCAAAGCGGCCTTACTGAATATTATTTTCTCAGGCGCTTTCTTACTTTCTCCTTATTTTGGCAAAGAACGCAAACCGCTGATCAAACGCTTGTTCGGCCCAATCTTCAATTTATCCGACTCGGGTTGGATAAATTTAAACTTTGCATGGGCTGCTATGTTTGCCCTCATGTCTTTTTTACACGTATTTTTCGCATTTTTATTTATGGACGGAAAATATTGGGGAGAATTCACGGCTTTTGGTGACATGATCGTGATGTTTTCCTTTATCATTATTCAGTTTATTGTATTGCGTAAATACTTTAAATCTTCTGAAGAGTAATTTAGCCAGAATATACATCGAGAACTCTTATGCCGCTATTCGTCGTCACATGTACCGATCAAGAAGGTACAGTCGAAAAACGTCTTGCTACACGTCCAGAACATCTTGCTCGTTTACAAAAGCTCAATGATGAAGGTCGTTTAATTGTTGCAGGAGCGATGCCGAAAGATCCAAGCAATCCGCAAGCAGGCTTTTACGGCAGTACAATCATTGTTGACTTTGACTCCCGTGAAACACTCGATGTCTGGTTACAGGAAGAGCCATTCTTAAAAGCAGGGGTTTATCGTCAGATTGATGTTAAACCATTTAATAAAGCATTCCCTCAAGGATAAGGTCATGCGCGTTGTTGTCACAAGCTTATTGGGCTTATCTCTTCTTTCTTCTATGGCGTGGGCCGTTGAAACCGCTCCTGCCCCAAGTGTAGCCCCTGCTGTACCAGCAACGACTGCCGCACCTGTTCAAGTGCAAGGCAGTACGACTCAACCGAAAATCATTCCTGCGGTGGCCACAGTTAGCCCAACAGGTCAACCGCAAGAAGCCAAACCACTCACCGCTGAACAACTGGCAAAGAACAAAGCATTGCAAGATGCCAAAGTCAAAGCATTGGTCAAAGACCAAGCTTCACGTCTTGCACAATTGGAAAAAGCCAATCTCGATGCTTTGGCGCAAAACCAAGAGCTTCAACTCAAAAATGATAGCCTCGGTGTACAAGTTCAGGTCTTACAAAGCGAACGTAGTGCGCAAATGTTCCTCTACGGTGCGGCAACCATCGCTGTTGGTGTATTACTGGGTTTCTTAATTGCCAGTTACGTTTATACCAAACGTCGTCGTCAGTGGTAAGCTAAGCCCTATTGAAAACAATAGGGTGCTGTGGTTGTGTCGCGTGCAATTCAAACTGCCGATTTAGAGTGGCAACAGATTGATGGCATAGATGTGCCAGTCTCAAAACAATTTGGCGATGTCTATTTTTCCAAAGACAATGGCCTACTCGAAACTCGCCATGTGTTTTTAAATGGCAATGATTTACCTGAGCGTCTGTCCAATCTTCAGCCCTTTGAATATTTTAGTGTTGGTGAAACAGGCTTTGGCACAGGGCTCAACATCTTGGCGCTTTGGCAACTTTGGCAACAGGTTCGCCCAAATAACCACAGCCACCTTCATGCCATTTCAGTTGAAAAATTTCCGCTGTCTAAAACGGATCTGATACGTGCACTCAATGTCTGGCCTGACCTCAAACCGATCGCCGATCAACTGATCGCACAGTACCCGCACCCAATTGCGGGTTGTCATCGCCTGAACTTCCCTGAGGAACGTTTTAGCCTTGACCTTTGGTTAGGCGATGCCCACGATGTTTTCCCAAGCATGGTAAAAACCAGTAGCGTTAACGCATGGTTCCTCGATGGTTTTGCGCCTGCCTGTAACCCAGACATATGGGAAGAGCAAGTACTGAATCACATCGTTCGCTTATCTGGTATTGGAACGACATTTTCTTCATTTAGTGTCGCAGGCGTGCTCAAACGTGGTTTAACACAGCATGGTATTTCTATTTCACGTCCGCGTGGCTATAAGCATAAACGCGAAATGCTCAAAGCCATCTGGTTATCTGCTGAGCCTGAAAATACATCAGATGCTGTAGATACCCAATCAGTATTGAATCAAAATCAACCTGATCAAGTAGCATACACTTTTAAACAACGCCAAATTGCTATCATTGGCGCAGGGATTGCAGGTTTAAGTAGTGCATGGGCCTTTGCTGAGCGTGGGCACCAAGTCACGCTCTACGACCAATCTGAGCCACTTGCAGGAGGTTCAGGCAACCCGCTGGCCTTACTCAACCCCAAACTTTGTCCGATTGAACAAAGTCATGAACATTTAATGACCTTGGCTTGGCAACATGCTTTACAGCACTATCCCAAGTTTCAGGCTTTTCGCCCCATTCAAGTACATCAACTGGCGCTGAAAAAAGCCGAAGACTTACTCGATCTCGAACAACAATACCCTGCGGATCTTTTAACAGCCGAAACCGCTTCTGATTCTGCGTTAATTACTGAATATCCAAGTCTAAATTTAACTGAAGCCGGCGCTGTATCACCACATCAGCTCAAAGATCAAATCTTAGCGCATCCGCTCATTCAGTTCGTACAAGCCAACATTACTCAAATCCATCCAGAGCACAATGAACTTTTCAATGCACAAGCCCAATCTCTAGGTCAGTTTGATCATGTCATTGTGTGTTGTGCACGCCAGACGGCTGCTTTCTTTGAGCAATATCCTGTGCTGAAGCCCATTCGCGGACAAGTCAGTTGGGTGGAGAATACTGCACAACCTTTGGCCCTCGATCAAGCCTATAGCTATGGCGGCTACTGTATGCAGCTTGATGCTCAACAGTTCATTTTAGGTGCATCCTTCCATCCCAATCGGGACGACAGCGATGTTTTGCTTGAAGACCATGTGCGTAACTACGAGCTTATCCACAGTGTCTTTCCAGATTATGCACAATCGCTTCCTGATGTGAGGACTTGGCAAGGCCGTGCATCCGTTCGCGCGCAAAGTTTGGACTATTTTCCAGTCCTTGGAAAAATGTCTGAACAGACTGAAATTTATAGCTTTGCTGGCTTGGGTTCTAAAGGCTTTTTGTTTGCCCCTTTATGTAGTGAAATTTTAGCGGCACAGATACTAAAAGAGGCCTGCCCTGTTCCTGAGTCATTGCTACAAAAGCTCAGTCCGACCCGATTCCAGAAAAAGCTCAAAGCTAAAAAGCCTTATTTTAAAGCGCAGTCTTAGTTCTGCTTATGACTCAAGAGCAGCGAATGGCGTTATAGAGAAAAAATCACATTTCCAAGACATTAAAAAAGCGCCTTACGGCGCTTTTTTTGCTTCTGCTTAATTACTTTGTTCTAAGGCTAAACCAGCATCACGAGCAGCACGGGTACCCCCCATTAAAATCACATACTCACGCTCACTGTCAAAACCTTCGAGTAACTCTGCAGCACGTGGCGCTTTACTACCGCCACCACATAAAATGTAAATCGGTTGATCCGTCGACACTTGAGTAAGGCTTTGTGCTGAAAGTTCTGTGATTGGCTGATTAATCGCCCCTTTCACGTGTGCTTCAGCATAAGCACTTGAATCGCGTACATCCCAGATGATCGCATCCTCTGGGAACTCAAATGTTGTAATTTCTTGTTTACGGATCATTGCGCACTCCTTTGATGTAAACAACACTTGGCAAATGAAGAAAACATCCCTAGCATCTCAGATATTCTTTCCATTTGTAAAGGTTTAATCCATGCCATCTTTTGATATTGTTTCAGAATTAGAAATTTTTGAAGTAAATCATGCCGTTCAGAACACCCAAAAGGAAATCGCAACCCGTTTCGACTTCCGTGGTCAGGATGTTTCGATTGAACTCAATGAAAAAAACAAAGAAATCAAAATCTCAACTGAAAGTGATTTCCAGTGTGAACAAGTGTATACCATGTTAGAGAACCATTTCTTTAAGCGTAAAGTCGATATTCAAGCGCTTGATCCACAAAAAATGACTGCTTCAGGTAAAAATGTACTTCAAGTGGTGAAATTAAAAGACGGACTTGACTCAGATACCGCAAAAAAAATTAACAAGGCCATTAAAGAAAGCGGCATTAAAGTGCAATCTTCAATTCAAGGCGACAAAATTCGTGTGACTGATAAAAAGCGCGATACATTACAGCAAGTAATGACCTTTTTAAAAGAACAACAATTTGGTCTGCCTTTACAGTTCAATAACTTTAAAGACTAATACTCTTGTTTGATCATTTGAGGTAACTATGCCAAAGGCCAATCGCTTATCAAAACTTGTAAAAACCACGTCACGCTTGCCGAAAGCGTTGCGTACGCGATTATGGAGTCAAGCTTTTGGTCGCATAGTTCTCATGGTCGGCAGTGCCAATATTCGTTATTTGCAAGTCAGTCACAGCGAAGTCGTAGTCAAAATCGAAAATCACCGTGCCATGCAAAACCATATTGGTCAGCTGCATGCCTGTGCCATGGCCTTAATTGCTGAAACGGCAACAGGTTTTGTAACAGGGATGAATGTGCCTGATCATTGCATCGTTCTGATTAAAAGCATGCACGTTGACTTTAAACGTCCAAGTAAAGGTGCCATGACAGCGACAGCCACCTTAACACCAGAACAGCAGCAGTTGATGCAAACCACCGCCAGAGGTGAAACTTTAGTTTCTGTGACAGTGATGGATGAATCGGGTGAAGCACCTGTTCAATGTGAAATGTTATGGGCATGGCTCGACAAAGCATCATTAAAAAAGTAAAAATGTAAATATAACTTACTGTTTAGTAAGTATAAAATTTACAACATTACGCTAAAGCTGCGACTAAAATTTACTATATCTTTACTTCGACTCAGCTCAAAATCATGCTACATAACATGAATATTTGAGCTGACTTAATGAAAAAAAGACTAATTTTAGCGACTGCCTTATTTTCTTTAGGGCTGGTGGCCTGCCAACAGCACAATCCCGCCAATACATTGGTTTCAACAACGCCGAATGACTATTCGACCCCTGCCCTGACCGAACAAAATAAAAAAATTGTAGTGGACTTCTATGAAGGGGTTTTTAGCAAACATCAGGTTCAAACCTATTCTGACCGCTATATTGGTACACAATACATTCAACATAATCCCTATGTGGCAGACGGCAAAGCACCTTTTGTAAACTACTTCACCCAGTACTTTAAAGAACATCCAGATGCAAAAAACACCATCAAGCGTGTCGTAGCCGAAGGTGATTTGGTGGTGCTCCATGTACATTCCACTCAAAATGCACAAGATCGTGGTGAGGCCGTTGTCGATATTTTCCGCGTCGAACAAGGCAAAATTGTAGAACATTGGGATGTGATACAAAGCATTCCCGCGGAGTCCGCCAACCGCAATACTATGTTTTAATCCATCGGACTGCATGGAATAGCAAAAAAAACCAGTGATTACACTGGCTTTTTTTTGCAGACCAACTCAAGCTTTAGTTGGATTGGCTCGCCAAAAACTTTTCTTTAACATCCGCTGGAATCTGACGCTTATTGCCTTTGACATCAACTGCAACAAAGGTAAATACACCTTCAGTCACACGTACAGGCGGACGTGAACTGTCATGGCTATCCCACACTTCAATTTCCATCTGAATAGACGTATTGCCCACTTTTAACAGTTTGGTATAACAACTGATGACATCGCCGACTTTCACTGGAACTAAGAACGTCATCTGATTAATTGAAATAGTTGCACAGCGTCCCTTACTAAAACGCTCTGCGTGAATTGCACCCGCCAAATCCATTTGTGACACAATCCAACCACCAAAAACATCTCCACTCCAGTTGGTATCGGCTGGCATTGCAATTGTCTGAAGAGACAACATCCCTTCTGGTTTCACATGAATCTCTGACACGTTGACTCCAATTTTCGTTATGACTGGGCTTGCAACTGTTGATCTAACCATTGTTGCAATTGTGGCGCACGGAGCGCGCCGCTTATTCTAGCAATTTCAGTAGTTTTATTCATTAAAACTAAGGTTGGAATACTTCGCACATTAAAGGCACTACTTAATCGTGGAGATTCTTCGGTATTAATTTTGGCAAAAATCACTTGTGGATTTTGTTTCGCCACTTCAGCAAAGTGCGGAGCCATCATTTTACATGGACCACACCACTCTGCCCATAAATCAATAAATACAGGCAAATCGCTATGGCTAATGAACTGGCTAAAATTCTGCTCATTCAATTCAATCGGTGCCGCAGGTAAAAGCGCTGCGTGGCATTGACCACAACTCGGATTAGCATTCAGCTTCTCTTCAGGGACACGATTTTTTGCCATACAGGTCGGACAGACGATAATCATTTAGTTGACTCCAATATGTTGATGTAAGAATTCTAATTGGGTCGAAATGGCTTTTTCAAACCAACTGGCATGATAAATATCAAAATGCTGCATCTCCCATTCATGATATTGAACAAAAGGGGCAATATTGGTAGCTGCTTCACGACTGGATTCAATCGGAATTAAACTATCATGCTTGGCGGCAATGAAAAGTACAGGAATATTAATTTGTCTGACATTTTGAATCGGACGATAACGAATTAAATTAAAAAATAATCGGGCAGGTATCTCACCACTCCAATAATAATCAGGATTAATAATCGAACGATAACCCAAATACGCATCTTGCGTCGGTAAAAAACATAACTCTCGTGGATTAACCACAGGTAAAGTGGTCGGGGACATCCCCACTTTCCCCCCCATATAATCTTGGCTGGACAGCTTTAACGCTTTCGGGAGTTGCTGTAACGGGTAAAGCTTGGCACTTTCAGCACCATCGACAAAAGGCACTTGCGCCATCACCGCCTGAACATTTTTGAACTCTGCAGCAATATCGAGTACATATCCACCGCTGAGTGCCGTCCCCCACAGCACGATCCGTCGACTATCGATCGACTTACGTTCTTTGAGGTGGTTAATCATGGTGCGCCAGTCTTCGAGCTGCTTTTTAATCGACACCAGCTCTCTTGGGCGCCCCGTACTCCCGCCCCAATAACGGTAGTCAAATAACACGACTGCATAACCCGCTTGTGCAAAACGCTGCGCAAATTGGATTAGTTTGAATTGGCGCAGCCCAGCCAAGCCATGGGCCATCACAATCACTGCTGGTTTTTCTTCGGTTTTCGGACGATAAAAATCCGCAGCAATGACCTCTTGGCCACTTTTGACATATAGTGGTTCAACGGTATAGGCGTGCATACCTGCTCCATTGCGTTATTTTATGGTTGTAATCGCTTATAAATATTTCAACAGCATAGGCTGAACTTTCAGCTTAATGCTATCATAAAGCATATCTCGATTAGTTTAATTTTGGAGTGACAGCATGAGCGAAAATGTAGGCTTTGCAGGTCAAATTGGCCCAGAACATTTGGTTCAAGTGGTTGAAAAAGGGTTTAAATCTGTGATCAATAACCGCCCAGATATGGAAGGTGGCGCAGAACAACCGACCAGCGCTCAAATTGAAGAAGCAGCACGTGTTGCAGGCCTCGATTATGTCTATCAACCTGTGGTTGCAGGGCAAATCACAGAAATGGATGTACGCACTTTTGCCAATCATTTCAATGAGCTACCAAAACCTGTTTTAATGTTCTGCCGTACAGGCAATCGCTCAAACAACTTATACCAACTGGCGAAGCAAATGGACCTGTTAGATGACTAAACGGTTGTTTAAAAGTGTCATCTGCACTGCTCTTATTTTAACGAGCAGTGCATTGTGGGCGGCAACGAATAACCTGAGTCAAGCACTCAGCCCACAGCTCAGCGTTTCAGGGGAAATGACCCAAGACAAGTTTCAACAATTGATGAAACAAGGTTTTAAGTCGGTCATTGTCAACCGACCAGATCAAGAACAAGGCAATACCATTCGCGTTGATCAACTGCGTAATATTGCGGAACAGTCCAAAGTCAGCGTAATTTACCAACCGGTTACCAGCAGTAAAATTTCTGAAACAGACGTGGTCGAATTTGCTAAATATTATAATGAATTGCCCAAGCCTATTTTAATGGTCTGTAAGAGTGGTGCACGCTCTAGTCTGCTGTTCAATCAGGCAAAACAACGAGGATTACTCCATGAATAAACTGTTGCTGCTTGTAGTCTGCTGTACCTTAATGACAGCATGTAGCTCAATGAATGTCCGTCCTACCGTTGGGGTAAGCGTTGGCACTAGCTTATAAGTCAAATGAAAGTGAAGACGGCATCTAGTGCCGTTTTTTACAAAATATAATCATCTACAGCCCTGAATATGTTAACTATAGAGTATGTCTCGCTTAGATAAACGTTTGCTTATGTATGATCTGATTATTATTGGGGCTGGAACTGCGGGTATCGCAGCCTACCAGCAAGCCGTGAAGTCCACACAAAATCTATTAATCATTAATGATGGGCCATGGGACACCACTTGTGCACGTGTTGGCTGTATGCCATCAAAAGTCCTGATTTCTACAGCAAATCGCATGCACGATATACAACATGCGGATCGTGTCGGATTGCAAGTAGAGTCAAAAATAGACCGCAGTCAGGTCATGCAACACGTACAAAAACTCCGTGATCGCTTTACTCATAGTACCCTTAAAACCGTAGAGAGCTGGCCTGAGTCTCATAAAATACAGGGCCGTGCTCGCTTTGTCGATGAAAAAACGGTCGAAGTTAATGGGCAACACTACCAAGCCAAAAGCTTTATTTTAGCTGTAGGCTCCACACCTAGCTTTGACCCAGCATGGAAGAATGAACTCGGTGATCGGCTCATCACCTCCGATCAAATCTTTGAATTAAATGCTTTACCCAATTCTTTAGCGGTCGTTGGTAGTGGTGTCATCGCGATTGAACTTGCCCAAGCCATGCAACGACTTGGGGTCAAGACCACCGTGTTTGCACGCAGCCGTAAAGTCGGTGTTCTCACCAGTCCGAAATTACAGCTGTTGGCACAAACAGAAATTAGCACCGAACTTGAGATCAACTTCGAAGTTTTACCCACAGAGGTTAAGTATATAAATAATCAAGTTGAACTTAGGTTTACTGAAAATGGTCAGTCTAAAACACTCAACGTTGATTACTTACTGGTTGCCACAGGACGAAGTAGTCTTTTAAATACCCTTAAACTCGAAAATATCGATACCTCATTCACGGACTTAAAACATTTACCTGTTGATTCTGAGACCAAACAACTTGCAGACTACCCGATTTTTATCATTGGCGATGCATATACTGATACTCCACTACAACATGAAGCCGCACACGAAGGTAAAGTTTCGGTAAAAAATGCATTGAACTTTCCCACTATAGAATCATGCAAAACTCTAACGCCTTTAGGCATCGTGTTTAGTAGTCCGGAAATGGCAATGGTTGGACAAAACTTTAAGCAACTACAAAGTGCACCTATCAATTTTGTCATCGGCGAAGTCTCTTATGTCAAACAAGGACGTGCATTAGTTTTAGGTAAAAACCATGGGGCCATCGAGGTTTATGTGGATAAAAGCAGCCGTAAGCTACTAGGTGCTGAATTACTCACAGACTCTACTGAACATTTGGCCCATTTACTGGCGTGGATGATTTCAGAAAAACTGACCGTCGATGAAATTTTGGAAAAACCATTTTATCACCCAACTATTGAAGAAGGTTTAAGAACAGCATTAAAGCATGCACGCCGACAGCTAGATACGATACCTAAACTGCGAAATTCATGATGCATGTTCTTTTAATAAGATTTTCTGTGTGCAATTAAATGATTTCATCAAATAAGATATAAAAGCCAGCAAATGCTGGCTTTTTACTATTTAGGCCCTTATAGATAGCTTATTTCCAGCTCTTTTCATCTAATTCTCTTCTTTCCCACTTAATAATTCTTTATTTATATTATTTAGGTGTTTAGTCCCGGCATTTGATGGATCGGATCAATTTTAAAAAGTTCAGGTTCATCTGTCCACTGTTTGCAGATGAATTCGTAGGGAGTCAGGCCCCTGAGTGTTTTGAGTCTGCGGCCGAAGTTGTATGCAGCAATAAAATCAGCAAGGTGAATGCATAGCTGAGTGTGATCGTCGTAATGGAACCGTTTGACAGTAGCTTCTTTAATCGTTCGGTTCATCCTCTCGACCTGTCCATTGGTCCATGGATGCTTAACCTTGGTAAGACGATGTTCAATGCCACATTCAGTACAAACCCGATCAAAGATGTGCTCAGAGGCGTAGCGATCACAGGTGCGGTTCGTGAACTGGATGCCGTTATCTGTTAGCACCGTATGGATTCTATAGGGCACAGCCTTAACCAGATTGCGCATGAACTCCGCGGCTGCCATCTTACTGGCTTTAGTATGCAATTCAGTGAACGCAAACTTGGAAGTGCGATCAATGGCAACGAAGAGATAAAGCTTACCCTGTGCTGTTTGCATCTCAGCGATGTCGATATGAAAGTAACCAATGGGGTAGCTCTTGAAGCGCTTCCTGACAGGGCGATCACCTTGTACCTCAGGCAGTCGTGAAATACCATGCCGCTGTAAGCAGCGGTGTAACGACGAGCGTGTCAGATAAGGAATACTCGGCTGCAATGCATAAAGGCAATCGTCTAGCGGCAACAAAGTGCGTTTTCGAAAAGCAACAATTGCCGCCTCATCTTCAGGCGATAACACGCTTGAGCGAGGATTCTTTGGGCCGGTTGTAAGATCATCTACTGAAGTACGTTTCTTCCATTTTGCGACGGTCTTTTGATTGATGCCGTAACGCTTGGCTAGCGTTCTTAAGCTCTCTTGACTATTTTGTATTGCTCGACGCACTGCCTGTGTCGTTGTGGCGCTGCTGTGTAGAACTTGTCCCATAGTGCTTCCTTCCATTTATCTGAGAATATTGCACCATTAAAATCTGGGACTAAACATTTAGGGTCTGTTGACATTTACTGTTCATAATTAACCCTATAAAGGTAGCCATAAAAATATACAGGCTAAAGCAACAGAACTTTGATAATTTCTTTTGAGCTTGTCATATCGAGTAGCTATTCCTCTAAATTGCTTTAATCTACAAAACATATTTTCAACTAAATGCCTGATTTTATATAAATACCAGTCCATATGGTCATTGTTCGATTGGCTATTTGTTTTCTTTGGTATATTCGCTTTAGTCCCTGTTTTCCTGATCTGTTCACGCAGTGGTTCTGAATCATAGCCTTTATCTGCACATACCACTTTTGTCTCTTTTAAATCTAATGTTGATATTAAATCAGGTGCAACTTTAACATCATGTGTGGTTCCATCGGTAATCATGAAATCAATAGGATTGCCATGTGCATCAACAATCAAATGTATTTTTGAGGAGTTTCCTCCTACACTTTTAGAAATAGATTGATTCGCTATGCCGGCAGAATGTTGATGAGCACGTACATGAGAGCCATCAATAAAAATCCACTCCATATCGGGGCATGAGGCTAGTAATTTGAATAATCTAAGTAACTTACCGCTGCTTGACCAACGATTAAAACGTTTGAAAATAGAGTTTGAATGACCAAAACAACAAGGAATATCTCGCCACGGACAGCCTGTTCTAATTCTATAGAGAATAGCTTCAATAAAATTGCGTAAATTTGAGTTGTGGTGAATGGATAAATTACGCAGAATAACTTTCAACTTTTGCCAGTGTTGATCTGTCAGCATGGTACGAGGCATAGCGAATAGTAAAATTGGGTTTGGCGATTTGATTTTACTACTTCGCTATTTTTTTAAGCTAAAAGTGTCAACACACCCTAATATATTCAGCATAAAAAAATCCCCCTCTGCTTTAAGCGGAGGGGGATTTAGAATTAATGAGCTGGCGATGACTTACTCTCACATGGATAACTCCACACTACCATCAGCGCTAAGAGGTTTCACTTCTGAGTTCGGGAAGGGATCAGGTGGTTCACTCTTGCTATTGTCGCCAGCACAACTGTTTATGACTATTCGTTGGGTCTAACCTCAGAGCAGTGCTCTTCGTGCCTAACTTTCATCAAATGAGTTATTAACAGGTATATTTGAGTTGGATATTTTATCTAGCTTTATAACTAAATCAAGTTGTTTGCAGTGATTTGAACCACAACACCAACTGTTTGGGTGTTGTATAGTCAAGCCTCACGAGCAATTAGTATTGGTCAGCTTCACATATCACTATGCTTCCACATCCAACCTATCAACGTCGTAGTCTTCAACGGCTCTTTAGAGGACATAAAGTCCTAGGGAAATCTTATCTTGAGGTAGGCTTCCCGCTTAGATGCTTTCAGCGGTTATCCCTTCCGAACATAGCTACCCGGCGATGCGACTGGCGTCACAACCGGTACACCAGAGGTTCGTCCACTCTGGTCCTCTCGTACTAGGAGCAGATCCTCTCAAATTTCCAACGCCCACGGTAGATAGGGACCGAACTGTCTCACGACGTTCTAAACCCAGCTCGCGTACCTCTTTAAATGGCGAACAGCCATACCCTTGGGACCTGCTTCAGCCCCAGGATGAGATGAGCCGACATCGAGGTGCCAAACACCGCCGTCGATATGAACTCTTGGGCGGTATCAGCCTGTTATCCCCAGAGTACCTTTTATCCGTTGAGCGATGGCCCTTCCATACAGAACCACCGGATCACTAAGACCTACTTTCGTACCTGCTCGACTTGTGGGTCTCGCAGTTAAGCGCGCTTTTGCCTTTATACTCTACGCGTGATTTCCGACCACGCTGAGCGCACCTTCGTACTCCTCCGTTACTCTTTAGGAGGAGACCGCCCCAGTCAAACTACCCACCAGACATGGTCCTCGTCCCGGATAACGGGACAGAGTTAGAACCTCAATATTACCAGGGTGGTATTTCAAGATTGGCTCCACCGAAACTAGCGTCTCGGTTTCAAAGCCTCCCACCTATCCTACACAAGTAAGATCAAAGTTCAATGTCAAGCTGCAGTAAAGGTTCACGGGGTCTTTCCGTCTAGCCGCGGGTACACCGCATCTTCACGGCGAATTCGATTTCACTGAGTCTCTGCTGGAGACAGCGCCCCCATCATTATGCCATTCGTGCAGGTCGGAACTTACCCGACAAGGAATTTCGCTACCTTAGGACCGTTATAGTTACGGCCGCCGTTTACTGGGGCTTCGATCAAGAGCTTCGCTTACGCTAACCCCATCAATTAACCTTCCAGCACCGGGCAGGCATCACACCCTATACGTCCACTTTCGTGTTTGCAGAGTGCTATGTTTTTAATAAACAGTTGCAGGGGCCTGGTTTCTGTGGCTGCCAATAGCTCAAGGAGTAAATCCTATCACCGTCGGCAGCGTACCTTCTCCCGAAGTTACGGTACCATTTTGCCTAGTTCCTTCAGCAGAGTTCTCTCAAGCGCTTTGGTCTACTCGACCTGACCACCTGTGTCGGTTTCGGGTACGATTCCTATGTAACTGAAGCTTAGAGACTTTTCCTGGAAGCATGGTATCAGCCACTTCACTGTACAAGTACAGCTTGCTATCAGTTCTCAGCATACAGTACCCCGGATTTGCCTAAGATACATGCCTACAACCTTCCACCTGGACAACCAACGCCAGGCTGACTTAACCTTCTCCGTCCTCTCATCGCATTACATAGAAGTATTGGAATATTAACCAATTTCCCATCGACTACGCCTCTCGGCCTCGCCTTAGGGGTCGACTCACCCAGCCCCGATTAACGTTGGACTGGAACCCTTGGTCTTTCAGCGTGCGAGTTTTTCACTCGCATTGTCGTTACTCACGTCAGCATTCGCACTTCTGATACCTCCAGCATACTTCTCAATACACCTTCATCGGCTTACAGAACGCTCCCCTACCACTTGCAATAAATTGCAAATCCGCAGCTTCGGCATATAGTTTTAGCCCCGTTACATCTTCCGCGCAGGCCGACTCGACTAGTGAGCTATTACGCTTTCTTTAAAGGGTGGCTGCTTCTAAGCCAACCTCCTAGCTGTCTATGCCTTCCCACATCGTTTCCCACTTAACTATAATTTTGGGGCCTTAGCTGGCGGTCTGGATTGTTTTCCTCTTGACTACGGACGTTAGCACCCGCAGTCTGTCTCCCGGATAGTACTCATTGGTATTCGGAGTTTGCATCGGTTTGGTAAGTCGGGATGACCCCCTAGCCGAAACAGTGCTCTACCCCCAATGGTATTCGTCCGAGGCGCTACCTAAATAGCTTTCGGGGAGAACCAGCTATCACCGAGTTTGATTAGCCTTTCACCCCTATCCACAAGTCATCCCCTGGCTTTTCAACGACAGTGGGTTCGGTCCTCCAGTTAGTGTTACCCAACCTTCAACCTGCTCATGGATAGATCACCCGGTTTCGGGTCTACACCCAGCAACTAAACGCCCTATTAAGACTCGATTTCTCTACGGCTCCCCTATGCGGTTAACCTCGCTACTGAATGTAAGTCGCTGACCCATTATACAAAAGGTACGCAGTCACCGAACATGTCGGCTCCCACTGCTTGTATGCATGCGGTTTCAGGATCTATTTCACTCCCCTCACAGGGGTTCTTTTCGCCTTTCCCTCACGGTACTGGTTCACTATCGGTCAGTCAGGAGTATTTAGCCTTGGAGGATGGTCCCCCCATATTCAGACAAGGTTTCACGTGCCCCGCCCTACTCGACATCATCATATCAGCCCTTTCGTGTACAGGACTATCACCCACTATGGTTGCACTTCCCAGAGCATTCCACTAAAACTGATATGACTTAATGGGCTTTTCCCCGTTCGCTCGCCGCTACTGAGGGAATCTCAATTGATTTCTTTTCCTAAGGGTACTGAGATGTTTCACTTCCCCTCGTTCGCCTCGTATGACTATGTATTCATCATACGATACCTGCCTTATGACAGGTGGGTTTCCCCATTCAGAAATCTCCGGATCACAGGATATTTGCCGCCTCCCCGGAGCTTATCGCAGGCTATTACGTCTTTCATCGCCTCTGACTGCCAAGGCATCCACCACATGCACTTAATTACTTGACTATACAACCCCAAACAGTCGTTAATCCCTACAAGTAGGATTAAGACAGTCTATGATGATTTCTCATCACTTCCTTACAGTTTGTTGTTCTGTGTACTTAAACACTGTACAGCTTCAATTCAATTCACATACCAAAACGCTTGATTCAGTTAATTTCGCTAGTAACTCATTTCTTCAATCTTCATCAATCAGTAATAAATCACTGTTAATGTCGATCTTAAAAACGAGTATGAACAAATTATTTCAACTCAAATATATTCTGTTAATGATTTTTCCAGCCTTCGTCAGGTCAGGAAACTGTGATAAATCACAGAAGTTAATAAAATGTAAACCAATGTCTACCTCTTACTAATTTCTATAATCTAACTACTTAGCTTATATATTGAAGAACAATATATGGTGGAGACTAGGAGAGTCGAACTCCTGACCTCCTGCGTGCAAAGCAGGCGCTCTACCAACTAAGCTAAGTCCCCAGCTTATCAATAAGTCAATGTTTCTGTTTTTCTGTATTCAGCATTTAATAATGCTTGTTAGTCAGATTTGGTGGGTCTGACAAGACTTGAACTTGTGACCCCACGCTTATCAAGCGTGTGCTCTAACCAACTGAGCTACAGACCCTCAGATACATCGTCATGAAGAACAACTTGTTGTGGATTCTTACCAATCGTCAATCTTTCGTTAAGGAGGTGATCCAGCCGCAGGTTCCCCTACGGCTACCTTGTTACGACTTCACCCCAGTCATCGGCCACACCGTGGTAAGCGTCCTCCTTGCGGTTAGACTACCTACTTCTGGTGCAACAAATTCCCATGGTGTGACGGGCGGTGTGTACAAGGCCCGGGAACGTATTCACCGCGGCATTCTGATCCGCGATTACTAGCGATTCCGACTTCATGGAGTCGAGTTGCAGACTCCAATCCGGACTACGATCGGCTTTTTGAGATTAGCATCCTATCGCTAGGTAGCAACCCTTTGTACCGACCATTGTAGCACGTGTGTAGCCCTGGTCGTAAGGGCCATGATGACTTGACGTCGTCCCCGCCTTCCTCCAGTTTGTCACTGGCAGTATCCTTAAAGTTCCCGGCTTAACCCGCTGGCAAATAAGGAAAAGGGTTGCGCTCGTTGCGGGACTTAACCCAACATCTCACGACACGAGCTGACGACAGCCATGCAGCACCTGTATGTAAGTTCCCGAAGGCACCAATCCATCTCTGGAAAGTTCTTACTATGTCAAGACCAGGTAAGGTTCTTCGCGTTGCATCGAATTAAACCACATGCTCCACCGCTTGTGCGGGCCCCCGTCAATTCATTTGAGTTTTAGTCTTGCGACCGTACTCCCCAGGCGGTCTACTTATCGCGTTAGCTGCGCCACTAAAGCCTCAAAGGCCCCAACGGCTAGTAGACATCGTTTACGGCATGGACTACCAGGGTATCTAATCCTGTTTGCTCCCCATGCTTTCGTACCTCAGCGTCAGTATTAGGCCAGATGGCTGCCTTCGCCATCGGTATTCCTCCAGATCTCTACGCATTTCACCGCTACACCTGGAATTCTACCATCCTCTCCCATACTCTAGCTTCCCAGTATCGAATGCAATTCCTAAGTTAAGCTCAGGGATTTCACATCCGACTTAAGAAGCCGCCTACGCACGCTTTACGCCCAGTAAATCCGATTAACGCTCGCACCCTCTGTATTACCGCGGCTGCTGGCACAGAGTTAGCCGGTGCTTATTCTGCGAGTAACGTCCACTATCCTAGAGTATTAATCTAAGTAGCCTCCTCCTCGCTTAAAGTGCTTTACAACCAAAAGGCCTTCTTCACACACGCGGCATGGCTGGATCAGGGTTCCCCCCATTGTCCAATATTCCCCACTGCTGCCTCCCGTAGGAGTCTGGGCCGTGTCTCAGTCCCAGTGTGGCGGATCATCCTCTCAGACCCGCTACAGATCGTCGCCTTGGTAGGCCTTTACCCCACCAACTAGCTAATCTGACTTAGGCTCATCTATTAGCGCAAGGTCCGAAGATCCCCTGCTTTCCCCCGTAGGGCGTATGCGGTATTAGCATTCCTTTCGGAATGTTGTCCCCCACTAATAGGCAGATTCCTAAGCATTACTCACCCGTCCGCCGCTAGGAAATGTAGCAAGCTACCCTTCCCCGCTCGACTTGCATGTGTTAAGCCTGCCGCCAGCGTTCAATCTGAGCCATGATCAAACTCTTCAGTTAAAAATCATTAGTAGCTTATGGCTACAAATCTTGGCTCATCAATTTTCTGACAAATATTTCTCAAATAAACTTCGAGTAATTTTTACCATTCAATCAATGAAATATTTTCGATCGATCAATCAGTAAAAATCCACACAAGTTGTTCTTCATAATCTCTTAATGATCTTCTTGCTGATTCGTCATCAGCAAGCTAGGTCGGCTATACTACTCTCTTTCAAGAAGAAGTCAACTGGTTTTGTTAATTATTTTTAAACTTATTCAAGACTTCCAGATTCTACCGCTTGGGCTAAATCCTTGTTTCTCAACAAGTTTTAATCAACATCACCGCCGATGGATGTGCATTCTACAGCATTTCATATCCAACACAACCCCCTTTACTCAATTTTTTATAAAAAAACTTCCACTTGTTTACTTATTCAGCAAAATGTCGCTTTTTTCTTATTTTTTGAGTGAAAAGGGAACAATTTCTCCAATTTCATTTCGATTTTTTTCTTGTGATTTTTTTTCTTGCCACTTTAATGCACGACAATCCACATATTCACAATAACCACTTTCGCCCTGTTCCTCGTAATTATCCATTTTGAGTTGATATTTAAAGCTACCCACATAACCCGCAGCTAAACCAAATTTAAAATCACCACGACTTTGCGCGCAAAGATGGATGTGATGTCCCTGCTCATCTTGATAATGCCATTCAAACTCTCGCGGCAAATACATTTTTTGCCCATTGGGAGTTTTCACAGCAGGATAAACACGATGAACTTGAAAGCGCACCATCCGATCAAACATATGGGTTTGTTGTTTTTGCAAATCCCGTATATAGATACGTGACTGTACAATTCGATTAAACGAATCTCGAATTTGTTCTAACAATAACTGACGCTGATCCACCAGATTAATGACTTGATATGTGAAAAACGCTAAGGGTAAATAACTAAAGTCGATACTGCGCGCGTATTCAAAAGCTCCCAACTGGTCAATGTCAAAGCACTGTTCTTTATATTTAACTTCTCCCTGACATCGACACAATACGGACCAATGCTCGGCAAGACCAAAACGCAATTTTGTGAAATGTGAAATCAGCGGTGTTGTTGTTATTTCAATTTCAAAACTCAATTCTGTGTCTTTTCTTTGAATTTGAAATTTTGGGAAGGTTCCCATGAGCTGTTCTTTATTGGCAAATTTAAATGTTTTTTCTTGAAATGAACATTCCGCAGAAATTGAATAGCGGTTCAGTTGCCCTGCCATATGTGGACTACTACTGGCCAATACGGTCGCAGTATCTAAGGGTGTAGTTCTGATTGCGCTGTTATTCCGAAACATGGGCGTATTGGGCTGACCAATCATGCTCAAAAAATTTAAATAATGTAATGGTGCAGGAAGATTGGGAATGGTTAAAGCTTGATGAATAATTTTATATTTTTTATTGGGTGGGTGATAAGCAGGAAGTGACCGTGAAGGAGCCTGATTAAGTTGTTTAGACTGATCGAGAAAATCTTGAAACAACCACATATCATACTCCTTCTACATATCATTAACTCATGATGGGCTGTGCTGACGTCGTGCTAAAAACGTAGTAATAAAGCCAGATAATGCATAAATCAAGGAAATAACTAAAATACCCACAGGAATATTGTAAGTCATTGCAGCAAAAATAAAGACCGCGATAGGAAGGACAAAAAATGGTACTCGCTTACGATCTACCGTTTTAAATGAATAATATTTAATATTCGAAATCATGAGGAGTCCGACAGACACAATCACTGCTGCGCTAATGGCTTGAATCCCCCGCTCACGAATATCAAAAATTTCGGGGAAATCGAGTCCGACCCAAACCAATGAAATAATAATAATCGCAGCAAGTGGACTAGCTACACCAATAAAGTAACGCTTATCGACCACACCGATTTGCACATTAAAACGAGCTAGACGGAACGCAGCACAGGCAGTGTAGACAAAGCAACACGCCAAACCAATACGGCCGAGCGAATCCAAACTCCAGCTATACATCAAAATAGCGGGTGCAACCCCGAACGCCAATAGATCAGATAAAGAATCATACTGCTCACCAAAAGCACTCTGCGCACCAATGGCTCGTGCAACGCGGCCGTCCAAGCCATCCAACAAAGCTGCCAAGAAAATGGCATAAATCGCTTGCTGGAAGTTGCCATTCATACTGGCAATGATGGAATAAAAGCCTGACAACAACGCTGCCGTTGTAATCAGGTTCGGCCACAAATAAATACCTCGACGTTTTACTTTTTGACCTTCCTGTGTGTGCTCTTCTTCTTCCACCTCGAAAGTAATCCCATCAAAAGTAGGCGTACTGCGGGGTGAAGATTCGCTTTCAGGTTTATTTATATTTGTCATTCTCTGTCGATCCTAATGTAGCCTTTTCTCTTATAGTCTATCTTTATTCGCCAACTAACCAACGAACAGCAGCATGACCACCATTTTCACTCATACGCAAATGTGGGAATAACCATTGTAGTGCTTCATCTGCATCTTCAGAAAACTTCCAAGGTGGGTTAATCACCAACAGACCACAACCGTTTAAGCCCACTGGAGTGTCATCTGGCCATACACATACTTCACAGATCAACTGACGGCGAATACCGGTTTTGATCATTTTCTTTTCAAAACGGTCAATCATGGCGCGATCTTTGATTGGATACCAAATTGCAAACACACCCGTTGGCCATTTTTTATATGCAGTCGCTATGAGATCAACCAATTGAGGGAAATCTTTACGCTCTACTTCGTAAGGTGGATCAATCATCACCAATCCGCGTTTTTCTTTGGGTGGAATAACGCCAAATAGCCCTTCATACGCATCGCGCTCATGTAAGCCTGCGCGTTTATCACGAACGTTGTAATACAACTGTTGGAATACATCACGCTGCATTTCAAAAATGGTGGCTTTATCGATTTCGCGCATGCCTTCCAGTGCAAACCACGGCGAACCTGGATAAGCGCCCTTACCTGAACCTTCACGCATTTTTTCAACAATTTTTAAATACTGCTGAACACCTTCAGGCGCATTACGCTTAATCGAGTCATCAAGTTTTACTAAACGGTGAATACCATTTAAGAACTCACCCGACTTTTGTGCTTCTGAAGTCGATAAATCATATTTACCAGCACCGCCATGCGTATCAATATAACGATACGGTTTATCTTTTTGATTGAGGCGAGTCAAAATCTGAAGCAAAAGGACATGCTTCATGACATCTGCAAAGTTACCTGCATGGAAGTGGTGACGGTAATTCATGTTTCTATCATTCCTAAAATCAATGAGTATTTTAGCATGAAAAATAGTTTCGTTCAGATTGCTTTCATACACTAGAATAACCGTGGCTTTTCTTTGTCTTTTTTAGGTTAATGTAATGGAAGCAGTTCTTCTCCCAAAGTCTTGGAATGTTGATCAAATCCTAGATGATTTAGATCAACATGGTTTTGCCATCATTGATGACGCCTACTCTGATGACTATGTACATCAACTCATTGAAGAATGTACTTCGAACTTAAACCGCTTTCGTGAAGCCGCTATTCAAAACGGTGTTATCAGCAAGATCCGTAGTGATCACATTTTATGGCTCAATCCCGAGCTCGTTATTTCTCATCAACATGTTCAATCCCTTTATAGTTTGGGACAGGAACTAAATCGTGCCTTTTATCTCGGTATTCGAGACGTCGAAGCACATTTTGCTTGCTATAACGCTGGCGAGTTTTATGCCCTACACCGTGATAATCCTCAAGGCAAAAATGGCCGCATGATTTCTACGGTTTATTATTTACACGAAGACTGGCAAGACGATTGGGGCGGTGAACTTCATCTGCAAGATAAAAATGACATTTGGCATGTGCTACAACCCAAACCGAATCGTATTGCGCTGTTTCAAAGTGACTTACTGCATGAGGTCTTAGAAGCTAAACATCAGCGTTTATCGATTACTGGATGGTTACGGAGTGACAGTACAATCCTGTGATTCAAGCAAAAAGACTTTAAATTGTAAGAAGTATCCTCATATACTGAACATCAATTGATGAGGATGTAACCGATGCGTGCCAGCAGTCAACAAATTATTCAGCGTATTGGTGAAACAGATCAACTCTACCTACAAGGCAATAGCCCTGAATTAGCCCTTGAGCGCGCTGATTTGCGCTTACAGTTAGTCACACTGAGCCAACTGCGCCAAGAGCAAGTCCACTTTTTACAAGAAGCGGTGGTATTACTTGAGCAAGGCCGAATTGAGTTTGAGGAAATGCCTCTGTCTTTGTACCTCAATTTGTCTTTGCATCTTGCTAAGGCTTATATGCTGTACTTTGAAATTACCAAAGAAGATCGCTTTGCGTTGATTACACAGCAAATTCTAAAACCACTGACCAGCTATGGTCAGGGCGATATTTACCTGTTTTTGGCCTATGCCTCGGTCAGTAGAAAAGAGTCAGCATTGGCACGACACTGGCTAGGCAAATATGCGAAAAGCACCGAGTTCGATTTCGTTTTACTGCGTGAACATGCCGCTTTTGTTGACCTTCATCAAGAAGATTGGTTTATCAAGCTGATGCAAAGTAAATTGCACTAAAATCTACAAATAAAAAACGCCTGAAATCAGGCGTTTTTTATGGGTCAATTCCAGTATTCAAATGGCGGCGACATAAAATTAATTTAGGCAGTTTGAAGTTTATAAGCATCGAGGTGTAACTGTTGATTGAGTTCATCAACCATAATTGCCCAATCATCATCTTGAACCAAATGACTGATTAATAGAGCACGTTGTGCGGAATTCCAAAACGGTGCGTCGTGTAAAGATTGATGAGCAGGAAGTTGATGCGTACGAATATATAACTCGATGGCAGCCGCACTATTGGCGAGTCCCAGTTGCGAAAATAAAAGCTCTAAGGATGGTTTATGTTGACTGAGCATCTCGGCCTCCTTATCAATACTATTGTCAATTATTATTGAATTAACTTATATGTATTTTCTAAAAAAACCTAGTCATAAAACTAGGTTTGTTGTTTCAATTTGTGATTATAAATGACACGAACCTGAAAGCGTATGTTCTGTATGCAATTGTTCATTTAACAGGTCGACCACCATTGCCCATTCATCATCTTTTTTCCAATTACTGATAATGAAGTCATGCTGTGCTTTTGACCAAAAGGGTGCTTTATGCAATGGAACGTCTGAAGTAAGTTGGTGTGTTTCAATAAACTGATCGATTGCTTCTGCACTCGCATCAAGCCCCAATTGTTCAAATAAAAGTTCTAAAGTCGGTTGTTGGTCAAACATCATTGTTCTCCTCAAGCCCTGATCATGCCCTCTTAGAATAAACCTTTGGCCATCTATGCTCAGTTGTATCTACATCACAGCATGTTATTTTTTGTTCAACACCCCCCCATATAAAAAAGCACCCCAAACGGAGTGCTTTTTCAAAACAGATCTTGAACAGATTAGTTTTTAATTATTTAAGCATGTCAGCAATTGCTGCGCGCTCTTCTTCAAGTTCTTGAAGAGTTTTGTCCATACGTTCACGGCTGAACGCATCGATTTCTAGGCCTTCAACACGTGTGTATTCGCCATTTTCGCAAGTTACAGGAACACCGTACATTACGCCTTCAGGAATACCATAAGAACCGTCAGAAGGAATACCCATCGTTACCCATTCGCCATTTGTGCCAAGAGCCCAATCACGCATATGGTCGATCGCAGCGTTCGCAGCTGAAGCAGCTGAAGACAAACCACGCGCTTCGATAATCGCAGCACCACGTTTACCAACGGTTGGAAGGAATACATTCGCGTTCCAGTCAGCATCGTTGATTTTGTCTTTTAAGCTTTCGCCGTTTACAGTTGCAAAACGGTAGTCAGCATACATCGTTGGAGAGTGGTTACCCCAAACAGTCATGTTTTTGATGTCTGCTACAGCAACACCCGCTTTTTGAGCAATTTGAGTCAACGCACGGTTGTGGTCAAGACGTAACATTGCTGTGAAGTTTTTCGCTGGAAGATCTGGAGCAGATTTCATTGCGATGTAAGCATTTGTATTTGCAGGGTTACCTACAACAAGTACTTTAACGTCACGGCTAGCAACTTCGTTTAGTGCTTGACCTTGACCGATGAAGATTTCACCGTTCACTTTCAATAAGTCAGCACGTTCCATACCAGGACCACGTGGACGTGAACCAACCAATAACGCGTAGTCAGCATCTTTAAATGCAACTTTTGGATCATCAGTACCGATCATGCCAGCCAATAATGGGAAAGCACAGTCGTCTAATTCCATCATTACGCCTTTAAGCGCAGCTTGAGCTTTCTCAAAAGGAACTTCTAACAATTGCAGAATAACTGGTTGGTCTTTACCTAACATTTCGCCACTAGCGATACGGAATAATAGGCTATAACCGATTTGACCAGCAGCGCCAGTAACGGCAACGCGAACAGGTTGCTTCATGTACTTATCTCCATTTGAGGAACGTTATATGATTAAATAGCTGTTCTATCTAATCTTAATAATCATAAACGGCAAAGATTGTACTCCAATACTTTGGCAGATGCATGTAAAAGAGAATGAATTCCAACAAAAGTATGATAGGAAATATAAATTAATTTAAGGAAAGAGATTAGTAAGAACCCTTGATCGCAAAAGAATTTGGGCAGTTTTCTTGTATATTCTCTGCACAACCTTTGTACTGACCATTGGGTTTATAACAGACCTTGACTTCGGTCAAAATATTGGTTTGACGGTGAGTACGGCAGCTAAAACGTAACCCGCTTGCAGGCAGTCCGGGGTTCAAACGCTGAAACTGCCCTCGTAAGGTATTAAGTTGCGCAGTTTTATTTTCAGATGAAGTCAAATCTGCGGGGATTTTTAAACGTTCTGCATAATTAATCACGTTACGGAAATATTGACTGGCACTCATCGGCACACACCCCCCAATCTCTGCCCACAACTGACGACGTGCATGCTCATCGGGCATGACCCTAGCCACCACTTTAGTTTGAAGCGGAGACAATACAGCTGAAGACTTGGTCTGACACTCTCGTGTCGTGGTTTCAGGGTACAAGCCTGTAATATTGAGTGAATAGCCTTCCAAACATTTCCGTTTCTTTGAGCCTTGGTTATCGAACAAACACACGGCGGGTGTCATTTGAACTTCCATCACATAGCCAAACACGGTCGGTGTTGCATGGGCTGATGTCGCAAAAAACCCCATAGCAATGCCGCTGCTGATCAACAGCAGAAGCTTTTGCGTTAAGACTGATTGGGATGACATCAAAACCATAAAATGCCTAGGCCTTTATTATTGACTTCTAAAAGGAATATTTTGCATGCGCTGGGTGATCGACTGTGGTCCCTGTCCAAGCAGAACACCATAATGGGTCGCATTACTCATGACATGCTTGACGTAATCACGAGTTTCAGTCAGAGGAATACTTTCTGTGTACTGATCCGCCGCAATCGGCTGATTTTCAGGCTGCCAACGGCGCGCACGATTTGGCCCTGCGTTATAACCTGCTGTGGCAAGTACAGGACTATTACTTAATTGGCTTTGAATCATGGACAAGTAGAATGTGCCATAACGAACATTGGTATTCATATCACTCAGTGCAGCAGGATTATAGGTTTCACCCATTTGTCTAGCGACCAGTTTTGCCGTATCCGGCATGATTTGCATCAAACCACCTGCCCCAACATGCGAACGTGCATGGGTAACAAATCGGCTTTCTTGGCGCATTAACCCATACGCCCATGCAGGATCTATGCCTGCATTGCGACTATGGCTGACCACATAGCTTTGATGTGGCATAGCATAACGATAACTGTAGTTATGTTGCTTGACGGTTCGATCGGCTGCATAGATAGCGCGGTCATACCATCCCATTTCTGTGGCCCGTTTGGCAGCAGCCAAAATTAAGCCATCATCTTGTTTTAAATAAGCTTGTCGAACCGCCCAGTTCCACTCACGGTTAACATAATTGTCTGGCGCATTGACGTTACGCAGTGCAAAAGCGCGACTAAAGTGAATATCTTGGCTCAAACGCTGCGCATCCGCATTGCTCGGTTGGGTATTTGCTGGAATCGTTTGATAACGCTGACCAATACGATCTTTTGCCAATAAGTTATGATAATCGTCACCTACTGACAATTTTTTGAAGATCTCGCGCGCCAGTGCTTTTGACTTTGCATCACCACGTTGTTCTGAAGCACGGGCTAACCAATATTGCCAGCGATCTTCTTGTTTTTGCGTCACACTCATGCCATCAATGGCACGAATAACACTCTCCCATGCACCGAAACGAATGGCTTGGCGTGCATAAATTTCAGCTTCTTCTTCACTCAGTGCTAAACCATAGCTCCGATCGAAGGCTTGCAACACTTCCACATTAAAATTATTTTTCATAACAGTTGTGCCACCGATATACCCCACGGCGCGGTACAACGCTTTTTGTACCGACTCAGGTGTACCCTCTGCAGCACGTTTTACCGATGCCAGCGCAGTATTTAGATCACTGTCGGCTAAGCGCCCAATGGCATAAATTAAATACGCTTGATTTGCCGCCGATGCTTTCGGTGCGGACCAGAGATAGTTCAGGGGATCAGCTTGAATGCTATTCAGCTGTGCCAACGACAGATTCATGCCAATGGTTTGTGCGGTTGCAATCGCTTGACCTGACTGCCCTGCACGTAGCTGCGCCCATAAACGTTGTTGTTTGTCTTGCTCCGTCATCAGTGGACTAGACAACATCATACGCCCCAGCCCTGTACAAGACTCAGGTTGTGAATTGGTCGTGAGCCAAACATCTTTATATTCGGCAAAAACCAAAGGATCGCCTGACTTGGCACGGACTTGCGCCATGGCACAGCTTTCTGCGCGATCTGCATTGGACACATAGGCCAATACCGGCTGCGCGGAAGCAAAGTCGGCCATTTTAACTTTTTCTTCGATGTAATCTGCGGCTAACTTCTCAGCCATAGCAGATTGCGGATAGCGCTGTGCAAATCCAACAATATTCGCCGCAGGTTGCAATGCCAAATTACTGTTAAGTACCCAATATTCAGGATAATAGCCCAGCACATCACCCTGCATACTGCTTTGATATTGCTGTAATAAACCAACATTGCCAGCATTTGCTGCACGCAAGGCATCATTAAATTGTTCATCTGCGGCATGTGTCACTGCCGATAGACCCAAGGCAGCCACACCCAACGCAAACACTTGATAATATTTATTCTGTAATCGTTTTAACATGGGTTTGCCTTCAGTCATCTTTGGATTGCCTAGTCTCGTCTCATCATTTTCATTAGTTTAATAACTCATAACAGACTCTATTGTTCTCTTATGTAACCTTATGATTAGACAATATTAATTTTCCTGCATTTTCGCTTCACAAATCAATCTTTTTAGCTTCAGATTTAAAGCTATAAGTTTATTCAGATTTCCTGCTAAAATATGCGCCTTTCGTAGATTTCACATGGTGTTTGATCACCCTTTTGTCGCCAGCCAAGCTCTGCTTTCGCCGCCACAGATACTGATCAGACACAAAAACCTAGATTTATCCCCCCTTAGGAGCCTACATGACGGTTCAAACCTTCATTCCAAATGGTGCCCAAGCTGCCTCAGAAAACACTGTTACCCAGCCACAGCACACCCCAGCCATCGATGGATCAGTTAAAAAACTGTATATCGAAACGCAAGGGTGTCAGATGAATGAGTATGACAGTCACCGTATGGCAGACTTACTTGGCGACTCGCACGGTTATGTGCTGACCCAAGACCCGAAAGAAGCAGATATTCTACTCATGAATACCTGCTCGATTCGTGAAAAAGCCCAAGAAAAAGTGTTCTCTGAATTGGGTCGTTGGCGCAAGCTGAAAGACAAAAATCCTGAACTGATCATTGGTGTCGGTGGTTGTGTGGCCTCTCAAGAAGGTGACAACATTCAAAAACGTGCTAACTATGTCGACATGATTTTTGGCCCGCAAACCTTGCACCGCTTACCACAGATGCTTGATCAGCACTTTGATCAAATCGAAAAACCCAAGAAAGAAAAAATCAAATTGGTGGATATTTCTTTCCCAGACATTGAAAAATTCGACTTTTTACCTGAACCGCGTGTGGAAGGTTACAAGGCTTTTGTTTCAATAATGGAAGGTTGTTCAAAATATTGTTCATTCTGTGTGGTGCCCTACACCCGTGGTGAAGAAGTTTCTCGCCCATTGGATGATGTTTTAGCAGAAATTGCGACCTTAGCCGAAAAAGGCGTCCGTGAGATTTCTTTATTGGGTCAAAACGTCAATGGTTACCGTGGTGAAACGTTTGAAGGCAATATCTGTACTTTTGCAGACTTGTTACGTCTTGTTGCAGAAATTCCGGGGATTGGGCGTTTACGCTACACCACCTCACATCCACTTGAGTTTAATGATGACTTAATTGAATGTTACCGTGACCTCCCACAAATGGTATCGCATTTACATTTACCTGTACAAAGCGGCTCAAACGATGTATTGCAAGCCATGAAGCGTAACCACACCATTGATGTGTATATCGACAAAATTGCCAAATTACGCAAAGTCCGTCCAGATATGCATTTATCCAGTGACTTCATCATTGGTTTCCCGGGTGAAACCGATGCGCACTTTGAAGAAACTTATCAGTTTATCAAAGACATGGATTTCGATCATTCTTACAGTTTTGTTTATTCAAAACGTCCGGGTACACCTGCGTCTGATCTTGAAGACACCACCTCTGAAGAGGTGAAAAAAGAGCGTCTCAGTAAAGTTCAAAAATGGATCAAACGCTCGAGTATTGACAAGACTGATGCCATGCTCGGCACCATTCAACGCGTTTTGGTCGAGAAAGTTTCAGACAAAGATCCAAACTTTCTGATTGGCACGGCGGATAACACTCGTTATGTGAGTTTTATTGGTGATGCAACATGGGTCGGACGTTTCGCCGAAATCGAAGTGACAGAGATTAAAACTTTGAATTTTGTTTATGGTGAACTCTTGAATCTTGAGCCTGACGTGGCGTAATGTAAGGGAATAGATTCTGACTACTTAAAGGAATTCTCTTGACTGCAGCGATTCGACGTACAGTAACTTTTCCTGGGGTTTCAATAGAACGTTTAAAGAGCATGCTCGGTGCTTATAACGGTCATTTGAAACAAATCGAACAGCGTTTAGATGTCACTATTTCCCATCGAGGTGATGCATTTTATGTCGATGGTGAAATGGATGCAGTTGAGAGAGCCGAAGGTCTGCTCCATCGCCTGCATGAAGAAGCAGAAAATACGGCACAAATCAGTGCCGATACCTTACACCTCATGATTCAAGGCAGTCAGACTGACCGTGAATTGCAAGAAGACCTCGACGGACAAGAGCACACTGGTTTAGATGAAGTATGGCTCCAAACCCGTAAAGGTCGTATCAATCCACGCGGTGCCAACCAAAAGCGTTATGTGCAGCGTATTCTCCAAAGTGATATTTCTTTTGGTATTGGACCTGCGGGTACAGGTAAAACCTATCTCGCCGTTGCAGCCGCAGTTGACATGCTAGAACGCAATGAAATTCAACGGATTCTATTGGTTCGCCCTGCCGTTGAAGCAGGTGAAAAACTTGGTTTCCTCCCGGGTGATTTAAGCCAGAAAATTGATCCATATTTACGTCCGCTCTACGATGCCTTGTATGAAATGCTTAGCTTTGAGAAAGTGGCCAAACTGATTGAACGTCAAGTGATTGAAGTGGCACCACTGGCTTATATGCGTGGTCGAACTTTAAACCACTCTTTCGTGATTTTAGACGAAGCGCAAAACACCACGCCTGAACAAATGAAAATGTTCCTCACACGCTTAGGCTTTGGTTCGCGCGCAGTGATTACAGGCGATATCACACAGGTCGACTTACCACGTGGTCAGCAATCTGGTCTGGCGCATGCTTTACGCATCATCGACAAGATCAAAGAAATTCATATTACTCGTTTCCACTCTCGTGATGTGGTACGTCACCAATTAGTACAAAAAATTGTTGAAGCTTATGAGGGATGGGATGCAGAACAACATCGCTTAACGGCTGAAGCGCGTGCTGAACGCAAAGCGCGTCAAGAGGCCTTAGTGGCTGAAAATGATGCCGCTGCCGATGCTCAGCATTAAGTTAAAGTCTGCGGGCATTTTAAAATGCCCGCAGATGTCATTATTTAAGGATCTATTTTGAAACTGAGTCTTTCTCTACAACAGGACTTTCAAGCCCCTGAATTGGTCTTGAAACGTGGCTATCTCAAAAAAGTTGTAGAAACTGTTTTACGTCATATTGGCACACAGAGTAACTGTGAAATTGGCATTGCTTGTGTCGACCATGACGAAAGTCATAAATTGAATTTGGAATATCGCGGCAAAGATAAATCAACCAATGTATTGTCTTTCCCGAGCGACTTACCCGATGAAATGGCGCAAATCCTTGACTCATTTCCCATTGGCGATTTGGTCATTTGCATTCCTGTGGTGCTCTTGGAAGCGAAAGAACAAAACAAAGCGCCACTGACGCATTTCACTCATATGTTGGTACATGGCACTTTGCACCTCATGGGCTATGACCATGAAACGTCAGAAGCAGATGCTGAAGAAATGGAAGGCATCGAAATTGAAATTTTGGATAAACTCGGTTTTGAAAACCCTTATTTAGAACAATAATTACTAGATCTGAAACAACTCACCCGATTCATCTCGATGTGTCGGGTTTATTTATGCTAAAAATAATACAAGATGAAAAAATAGATGAAGAGATTATAAAAATGCATACACCAATTTCAAAACTACTCTGCATTATCGCCCTATCTTGCACTACACCACTTTATGCCAAGAGCAATGATCAAAATCAAACATCTTGTCAGGAAGTGAAATTTCAAGACGTAGCTCAGGTGTGGGCTGGACATTATTATTTAAACGGCGTTATGGAGGTCGGTTCCGAGCTTTTACTAGAACCCAACGGTAAATTTAAATGGTACTTAGCTGTCGGCTCTTTAGACCAATATGCTGAGGGGACATGGTGGAAAAATGGCAACTGCATTGGTTTAAAGGCACTGCCAAAATATAGCAAGCATTTAGAAATCTTTCCTAGCCGCCTAGATGTGGAAGAGTCTCATTTAACTGTGACTTGGATCGGTGGACGTCAAGACGGAGCCTATGTCCGCGCAACCCAATAATCCGAAGTAAGCAAAATCATCAAAGTACACTTAAAAGTGAACAGCTCAGTGCACTTCAAACTCTGCCTCTGCTGGGTCAAAACGCCATGTACGCACAATGCGTAACTCAGAAATATCCTTCATTTTGGCATCAAATCCACCAAATGGTGCAGCCTTACGTACCGATGCTTTTGCCGCCTCATCGAGCATCTCATGACCTGAACTATCAATCAGGCGAATAGCACGGATGCCTCCTGATGCATTTAGAATCACCATTAAACGCACTTCACCCGCCAGCCGCTGCTGTTTAGCTGCTTCTGGATAGTAACGGTTGCCATAAAACTCCACTTTCTGACGGAACTTTTCAAGATAGGCGGCCGAAATATCTTGCTTGGCTTGAATACCATCGACTGTTTTAATTTTTTGCTGACGACTAAAGTTTTGTTGGCGTTGTAAATATTGCGCTTCAAGGCTGGCCACCATTGCTGCTTTGGTTTGAAACTGACTGTTCATTTCTTCCATGGCTTTTTTGCGCTGATTATCCTCAGCTTGTTTTTGCCAACTTAAAGTCGTCATCAACAGTTTTTCTTCAAAATTCAGTTCACGTTTTTGTTGGATCTGCTCTAAAGTTTCACGCTGCTGTTCGCCTGTACTTTGCTCAAGCATCGGTGCGGGCATGTCACTCGACATACGATGTGATTCACGAAAGGTCCCTGAACCTTGTTGATCGGCTTGCGCTAAAAAATCTGCATTTTCAATTTTTTTATCAGAAGGGCGTAAAGTGACAGCAATTTCTTTCACTGCCGCATCATTTTCTTGAGGCATAGCAAATTGCAAAGTCAAAATCACGAGATGCAAAAATACCGCCAGTACGACGGTCGCTGTAAAAATTGGGTCTTTCCACCAATCATGAGCCAAAGGCATTACATTTATTTTTCTAAGCATCACACCAAACCGACAATTTGTCTTGTTCCCCAAAGCGCATGCGCGCAGTATAAAATAGACACAGTCTTCATTTTATTGCGTAGAATGAGACCTTGTGCCCTTTAGATTCACTGTTTCGTAAAATCATGAAAATGGTGCAATTAATTTTGCTAAACTGCAAGGTTCATGAGCAGTATTTTTCAAACATTTCGACCAGAGATCTGATCGCTCAAACACGTTGATTAGCTAGGACACCTCTTATGCAAACGCTTATTTCCAACATTTCAAATCGTTTACGCCAAGTTTATCAAAAGGCGGAAGGATTTATTGAGGATGAGCGCGAGTTTCCAATGTCTCAAGTCTTTTTAAATGCCACTTTTCAACGTTTTGTGACCGACAACGTGAGAATGTTGAAAGACCTGCATGCCGACTTACATGATGACTGGTTACGTTTATATGCCACGCTCGACTATAACGGGCTCAAACTCACGCTTTCGGTAGATTTGAAACTGGCACAAATGGAGTTAAATAAAAAAACGCAGTTGATCGTATTTGAGCAAATCAGTGACACCAGTGTGCTAGATGCTGAATACCCGACAGTTTTTCATAAAATTGGCGTGCGCTGTGCCCTATTCTTTTATCAAAAAGTCCTGAACCAAGACCCCTTAGGCATGATTTTAGAAAAACTGAATGTGATTAAAGTCAAAGATGATCTGTTGCATTTGGATCTGAATCGCTGGTTAGGAAAAAATCGTTCTATTATCGATACCTTAGGTAAAGTCCATGTCAATCATGCCGTATTGCGTGAAGCAGAATTGGTGGTGATCGGTAATGTCAACTTAACAGCGTTATTTAATAAGTTTTCGCAAACCTCTATCGATGACTTGATTGAACCCAATCTAGATGAAAGCACGGTCTCACCAATTCGACAAAAATAACTCGATATTCCGCGACTAAAATGTGACTTAAGATGTGTAAAAGAAACATAAAACTACAGTTTGCTCTATGTTTCGAATTTTTTCTTCATAATCAACGTGCATAATATTTCTATGCAAAAAATTTGTGCCTACAACTGAATAGGAAACTTTTTCTTATGGCTAAATCAATGTTGAAAACAGTCGCAATGGCAACAGGGGTCAGCACCTTGCTGTTTGTCGGTTTTTCAAACCAAACCTTTGCCATGAGTCCATTCCAAGCCAGTTATCAATTTAATTATAATGGCAAAAACATGGGCTCAGCGACACGTACGTTATCGAAATCGGGCAACAACTGGAACTATGTCTTTGCAGCCAAAGCTGGTGGTATCGCCTCTGCGACCGAAAGCAGTCGCTTTAGTTTCAATGGTAAGCAAATTCAGTCCAGCAGTTTTAGCCGTAGTAGTAAAATTTTGGTGCATAACAACACCATGAGTATTAACTTCAATCCAGCGGCAAAAACCATCAATACCAAGAAAGACAAAGAAGCGCGTTCTTTCGCTTGGAAAGCCGGCGTACTGGATGAACTGAATGCTGAATTACAACTTCGTGAAGACATCAAAAATGGCGGTTTAAAATCGACTTATTATTTGGCCGATGCCAAAGAAGTGGAAGCACGTAAATTTGTAAGGCAAGGTTCTGAGTCAATCAAAACCGATTATGGCACCTTTGACACCATTAAAGTGGTCATGAAACATGACAAACCTGGCCGCGAAACCATTTTTTGGTTAGCACCTAAATTGGACTACCTTCCTGTCAAAGTCAGCCATGTGGATAAGAAAACATCCTATGGATTGCTATTAACGGGTTATAAAGGTGCAAGCAATTAGTCATTTTGACGAATTTTACTTGCATTTTTTCAGGTGCTTCCTAAAATACGCTTTTGCTTGAAAAAGCACCTGCCCCTAGAGGATTCTCCCGTGTACGCACTAGAACAGAAAATCTTAAGCGAAGGTATCGTTCTATCTGATGAAGTTCTGAAAGTTGATGCTTTCTTAAACCACCAAATTGATCCGGTTATGATGCAATTAATCGGTAAAGAATTTGCTGCTCGTTTTAAAGATGCAGGCATCACTAAAATCATCACGATTGAAGCATCAGGTATCGCACCTGCAATCATGGCAGGTTTAGAACTGGGCGTGCCCGTTATTTTTGCGCGTAAATACCAATCTTTAACCTTAAAAGATGACCTTTACCGCTCAAAAGTCTTTTCGTTTACCAAACAAACCGAAAGCACGATTGCAATTTCAAATAAGCACATCAGCTCAGCAGACAAAGCCCTCGTGATTGATGACTTCTTGGCCAATGGTCAAGCGGCATTGGGTCTGATTGACTTAATTCACCAAGCGAAAGCAGAAGTTGTTGGTGTGGGTATTGTGATTGAAAAATCATTCCAACCTGGTCGTGACATTTTGCTTGAAAAAGGCTACCGCGTTGAATCTTTGGCACGCGTAAAGTCATTGGCAAATGGCACTGTTGAATTTGTTCGTGACTAATCACGGTGTTTAACTTCAAAAAAGAGCACTTCAGGTGCTCTTTTTTTGTCACTCAGATGACCCACGGGTCATCCACATGTAAATGCCACATTTGCGCTGTAGGTTATTTTTAATTTAAAGTAAAAATATATCGTTTTTTTTCAATTTAATTACACATTGACGTTGGAGAAATGCGATTTATATAGCATGATCAAATCTAAAAGGTAATGTCCACTTTCTAAGAGCAAAACAAACAAAGACTAAATTGGATACTATTTTATAGAGATACCGAATTGAATGATAAACAAGAACCAATTAACTGAACGATCATTTACCCCAAGCCAATTATCTGGCTTTGATGGCGCGCACTCCATCCAACTCCCTGTAGACTTCATTCACGACTTGAGTAAAGCAGACTCCTTGCAAGCTGTTCTAGATACGATTGCTTACTGGATTTCTCACGTGTTTGATGCGGATCGGGCCAGCATTACCCTGCAAGATACTGAAGAATATCTCAAGCTGTATTCGATCTCAGGCAATCATGCGATTCCCATGGATTTTAAAATTCCGATTGGGCAGACTTTTGTCGGACGAGTCTTTGCCCAATCACAACTGATCATTTGCGATGACCTCGCTCAGTCGGATGAGCTGGATTGTAAAATGCTTTCCGAGCATGGCATGGGCACCTGTATGGATGCGTCCATGATTCATAATGGCGTGTGTATTGGCACCTTAAATGTGGCAGATCAACGTAAACATCACTACACCCTACAACAAGCGATTCTTTTACAGAGCCTCGCCACATGGTTAGCTTTAAACATTAAACTGCATTTACAAGTGCAAGAAATGGCTGTCTTAGCGTCTACTGACGAACTCACAGGAACCTTTAATCGCCGGGTATTTGTGCAAGAAAGTAATCAAACCATGCAGCACTTCAGCCATACTCGCGTGCCCTTTACGATAGGCATCTTAGATATTGATCACTTTAAACAGCTGAATGACTGTTATGGGCATACCGCAGGTGACCATGTGCTGAAAAAGATGACCAAAAAAATCCGCAGTGTACTGCGTGACGAAGACTTTTTAGCCCGTATCGGTGGTGAGGAGTTTGCGATTATTTTACCCGCCTGCTTGGGTGATGAAGCCATGCGGGTCTTTAAACGCATTTGTTCAACGATTGAAGCCATGGAAGTGCATTATGAGCAAGAAGTGCTGTGTTTCACAGTCAGTATAGGGGTTGCTGAAGTCGGCAAACATGACGCAGATGCAGAGGATGTCTTTAAACGTGCAGATAAAGCCTTGTACTGTGCCAAGCAAGCAGGAAGAAACCGAATTCACTTTGCCAACTAAACCATATTTAAAAACACAGCATAAACTACTCAAGAAAATTACAAGTTTAATAAATATTATTGCTGCAAGTTCAACTAAGATTTACTCTAGATTCAGTTGTTTAGATCTTTCAAATTAAAGCGCAAAACACGGTTGTTCTGCGCAACGTGTCATCCACACCGTAAAACGGCTGCCAGCTTCAATCACTGGTCACCCGAATAGGCCAATAGACTATGGAAAATACAATTCTCTGCCCAAAATGTGGCTCTAGTGAGGTTGAAAAACGCAATCACGAGCAACAACTGACTAAAATTGGGGGCGTATTGCTCAGTTCGGCAGGTGCAACCGCTGGTACCGTCGGTGGTGCAGCATCTGGGGCCTCTATTGGTGCAGCGATCGGTGCAGCGGCTGGACCTCTGGGGGTGATTATGGGTGGTACCATTGGCACTTTTGTCGGTGCGGTCAGTATTGGCGTAACAGGCGGGTTTTTAGGACATCGTTTTGGTAAAAAAGCGGGGGTGATTGTCGATAAAAATGTATTTCTTGACTATAAATGTCTCAAGTGCGGTACAAAGTTCAAAGAGTAGCATCTGACGCCAGCCCAATAATAAAAAGCCCATCATGGATAGGCTTTTTTCATGTCTCAGTGTTCTAGGCTTGTAGTTTCTTCACAACTTCCCCAAGACGCTTACCTTGAGCTTCGCACAGCACTTTTTCATCTTGGCTTAAGCGCTGATCATGTCGAGGCCCGCTGACATGGCTCGCACCATACGGTGTTCCACCTGTTTTCGTATGTGACAATGCGGGAATGGCATTGTTCAACCCTAAAATCATCATGCCATGATGAAACAACGGTGGCAGCATGGTCAATAAAGTACTTTCTTGGCCACCATGCATCGAACCTGATGAGGTAAACACACAAGCCGGCTTGCCATGCAGTGCTCCATTGAGCCAAAGACTGGTGGTCTGATCGAGGAAATATTTCATTTCAGAAGCCATGTTACCAAAACGGGTTGGTGAACCTAGCGCTAAACCAGCACAGTTTGCCAAGTCCTCTAAACTACAATAAATATCGCCTTCTGCAGGAATACTCGGCTCTGCTTCCTTCACCACAGCCGCAATATTTGGCACCGTTCGAATTTTAACTGCAACACCACTGACTTCAATTCCATTTGCAATCAGATGCGCCATTTCACGGGTACTGCCGTATTTGCTGTAATATAAAACTAAAACATAGGTTTGCATGAATAGAGTTCGGCGACAGAAAAAATAAAACTATACGGTATTTTTCCTATTTTTTGGTTAAGCTTAGGGTGAAAAATGTAGAAAAGATGAAGAAAACAAAAGAGATACTTTGCCTATGTTAAAACAGTACTTAAGAAAACTTCCTTTCTATGAGAAAACTTGGTTTCAGTTCGTTTTATTTGTACTGCGACGCTTTGAGGCCGATCGATGTCGTGAACAAGCGGGTTCACTGACCTACACCACCCTGTTTGCCGTCGTTCCGATGCTAACCGTTTTTTTGGTGATCATTTCCTCAATCAAAGCGCTTGAACCTGCACGGCAGCAATTACAACAACTGATCTATAGTAATTTTTTACCGAAAACCACGATTGCTTTTGATAAGGCCTTAAATGCGTTTACCGATAAATCCAGTAATTTAACCATTATCGGGATCTTATTTTTATTCGTTACTACCGTCATGATGCTAACCAGTATTGAAACGGTCTTTAACCGAATTTGGCGCGTTCGTGAAACCCGCGGCGGCATTATTGGCTTTATGCGCTATTGGACCATTATTTCTTTAGGCCCCATTCTACTTGGTAGTGCCTTTGTTATTTCGTCGACAATGGCTTCCCTCAATGTTTTGAGCAATAATTTTGCAGGCTATGAGCTTAATGGCGCATTTGTCCTGTGGCTAATTTCATTCTGCTTAACCGTCGTCGGCTTTTTTATTCTGAATTGGACCATTCCAAACCGAAGTGTCCCGATTAAATCCGCTTTGATTGCAGGCTTATTTAGTGCCGTCGTGTTTGAACTCCTGAAAAACTTGTTCGGCTTTATCATGTCGAACTTCACCAGCTATGAAGTCGTTTATGGTGCCTTTGCTGCGATTCCTATTTTCTTATTATGGATTTTTTTGTCGTGGAATATTGTCCTGATTGGGGTTGAAATCAGCTACGCGCTCACCGCATTTACCTCCCATAAAGAGCAAAAACGACACCCTGTCATTATGCTGTTGGATTTGCTGGAGCTGTTTTATAAAAAGCAACAGCAAGGACTCAGTGTCTCTGATGATGAAGCTTTAGATGTATTAGGGCGGGATGAGTTGGGACGTTGGCCGAGTTACGTGTTTATGCTTGAACAGCAAAACTTAGTCAAACGTACCGATGACAACCAATATGTGCTGGTACGTAATTTATCTCAAGTCGATTTTTGGAGTTTTTACAGCAAACTTCCTTACCCTTTACCAAAGCGTAAAGATTTGGGTAATGTCCATCCTGATGATGTCTGGATGCAAAAAATTGGCCCAGCGTTAGTAGAATCGGATGATTACTTGGCGGCTAAACTCGCTATTCCGCTGTCTACAATTTTTGATGATAAATCTTAAGCCTTCATATAACAAACGTGTCTAAGACACGTTTTTTTATCAGCTCACTCAAATCCGTCTGAGTTCAAGCTTCATCCTGAATTTAAGGCAGATTCAAGCCAACTCAGTATTTACTGCAAAGCCATTTTAAAGGCCTATACATACTGCTTAATTTTATGATGCAAACTCACCACCATCACCCCCATCAACACAAAGCATGTTCCCACCAAAAAGTTGAGTTCCAGATGCTCATTGAGTAACACCACACCAAAACACATCCCAAAGATTGGGGTCAAAAAAGAAAAGACTCCCAACTGCGATGCCAAGTATTTTTTCAACAGCCAAAACCAAATCAAATAACTGGCAAATGACACGACAACGGTATGGAAAAGCAAACTTGTAACGGATAATACAGACCAGTGAATCGTCGCTTGTCCCATGAAAAAAGCCACAGGCAATAACACTAAAAAGGCGATAAAGAGCTGATAAAACAAAGTTTGGGTCGCAGGTGCTTCTGCTAGTTTAGTCAGCCGCACTGCAATGGTCGTGGCTGCCCACAATACCCCTGCCAAAAGTGCTAAAGCATCACCCCAAAGTGCCGAACTCGCAGCCGATTGTGAAGCTGCAGGACGAAATAAAAATGCAATCACGATCCCGAAAAATGCACATGCAATGCCCAACCACTGAATGAGCGATAAACGTTCAGAGGGTAATTTCCAGTGCAAACCCAATGCTACAAAAATAGGCGCGGTATACAGCAAAACCACGGTATGCGCCGCGGAGGTAAAACGTAAAGCTTGAGCGACCAGAAAAAATTCTGCTGCAAATAAAAGCCCAACTAAAATTCCTGCGGCTAAGTAGTCTCGCCCCCATAAAGATGTGCCCTTTGCCAGCTTGATCATGGGGTAAACCATCAACGCAGAGAGACCTGAGCGAAGTGCAATTTGCATCACTGCAGAAATATCGGGGGCAGCAAGCTTTAACACCACTTGTTGCAATCCCCACAAAATACACAGCCCAAACATAATCCCTGAAGCTTTACTGTCCAGCGCTTGACGACTACTCACGACCTGCTCCACTGAAAAAGATCAAAGCTCACTATAGATTTGTCTGAAATAAAACATATAATTTAAAACAGACAAGAGATCTTCTTATTCAGGCAATTTCAGCCATGCCCCAACGACAACAAAAAAAGAGCGTGCCACTCAAACAATTACCGACCAATGATCATATTGATAAATTATTGTGGATCAGCTTTCGCGAAGACCCCGCGCAGTCGGTTTATCCTGTGCATGGACATGCATGGGGCGAATTTGTATACGCCTTTAATGGTGTGATGGAAGTGAATATCAACCAGATTGACTACCTTACCCCGCCACCTTATGGTATTTGGCTTCCACCCAATGTAGCCCATAGCAGCTTAAATCGTACCGATGTTTCGCATGGCACCTTGTATATCCATGAAAGCTTATGCACTCATCTGCCTCAACAAGCGGGTATTATGCTCAGCTCACCTTTGGTCTCGGCACTATTCAAACATTTGAGACAACATAGTCTGCCAGATGATTCACCTGAGCACATGCGCTTACTCTATGTCTTGCTTGACCAATTACATCATGCAGAATTGGTCAGCAGCTATTTACCGCACTCTGAACACCCTACCCTGAAAAGCATTTTAGATTTTTTACATCTGCACCCTGCGGACAACAGTTCTTTGCAACAACTGGCAGTACAGCACAATATGACTGAACGCACACTGGCACGTTATAGTCAAAAAGAACTTGGCATGTCCTTGAATGAATGGCGACAGCGTTTAAAAGTCATGAAAGCCATGAGCATGCTGACAGAAGGAAAAAAAGTCGAAAGTATCGCGCTGGATTTGGGCTATGCCAATGCATCGGCCTTTATTAATATGTTTAAACGCTGGATGGTGTATACCCCCGATCAGTTCCGCAAACTGTACCATAGCCACCAATAACGCTAAAAAAAAGATCACCGAAGTGATCTTTTTGAATGATGGGGTTTGAAAGCCTGTAAATTAAGCTTTAACAAAGGTATTCCAAGAATAGTCTTGGTTTTTGCCTTTTAGAGTCATTTTCAACTGCTCACCCGCCTGTAGTGCAGCAACCCCAGCAGGTGTACCTGTCATGACTACATCGCCCGCTTCCAAAGTGAAGACTTGGCTAATGTCGGCCAACAAGGTGCCAATGTCAAAAATTAAGTGTGCAGTGTTGCCCGCTTGGCGCAGCTCATCATTGACATGAAAACTGTAGTGCACATCATCCCAGTCCTGTACCACATCGGAAACAGCAACCCAGTCTGCCAACACACACGAACCATCAAAGGCTTTGGCACGCTCCCAAGGCTGACCTTTGATTTTCAGATCATCTTGTAAGTCACGCAAGGTTAAGTCCAAACCTAAAGTCACAGCTCCCACTGCTTGCAGGGCTTGAGCTGGATCGACTGCTTTACTTAGGCGATGGTCAATGCGTAAAACCAGTTCACACTCATAATGGCAGCTGCCCCATGCAGGATTCCAAGAGATGCCCTCATCTAAACTGAGCAAACTGCTCGGTGGCTTGATAAATAAAACCGGACGATCAGGAATCGCATTGCCTAATTCTTTGGCATGGTCTGCATAACTACGACCGACACAGACAATTTTAGATGGACGTGTACTCATGATCTTCCTCTGATTTTTTGATGGTGTTATGGAACAAAATGCTTATTTTTTGAAAGTGTTTTCAAATTTTGCTTGATCCGCACTATCGGCCAACGCACGCTTAGGTACAATCACCACAGTACGGTTTTTCAGCTCAAGCATATAGGTCAACTTGCCACTGGCAAACTTTTGCACTTCATTATAATGGACCACTTGCTTGCGGCCATTGGCATAAATTTCCGCATAATCTTGGTATAAATCGATGCCTTGCTCACTTTTACCAAATTGATATTTCACAAATTGGCGCTTAAACATCATCGGCAGAAACCAATAGCGCATGAGAATTTGTAAAACTAAGAAAAATATACCCAACGCCACATAGTAGCGACCAACACCTGAAAAGCCGAGCATAAAGCCCCACACAATAATCCCGACACTAATCAACGGCGTGATAAAACGCGTCATTTGCTTTTTACCAAAGGTTGCCAAGGCAAAACCATCTTGGGATTCTTCTAAAGTGAGGAAATAACGTGTCGATAATGCAGGCTTGTTCTCTGACATAAGGTCATATCAAATATGCTAAAAATATTGTGCTCAATACTACAACACAATCAGTCATTTTTTTAGGACTTTAGCAGATCGATGTTGATTAGCGGCGATTTACTCAAGCCGAGGCCATACCGATATCACAGCCACATCTTAAAACTAAGATGTAAGAAACAACTGAATAACTACGGCAAAAAATCCATCCCTGCTATGGATTTCTACTGAACAGAAAGTGCAGGCACAAAAAAACCGCAACATGTGCGGTTTTTTCAATATTGATCAAGTTGGTGCGCTCAGAGAGATTCGAACTCCCGACCCCTTAGTTCGTAGCCAAGTGCTCTATCCAGCTGAGCTATGAGCGCGACGTCTTGATGGGGTGCATTGTATATGGTTTATTTCATTTTGATAAGTCATTTTGTAGTAACAAACTATCAAATGTTTATTAATCGTACATAAATCAGATTAAGTCGCTAAAAAATATATAAATAATTACAACATTCACTCAATACATTAAAAATTAGTGCCAATTCACAAACAGCAACCACAACTAGTATGAGATTCTTTATAATCAAATAGAAGAATGACATAAAATTAATTTAAGATACAAATGCCAAATCAAGCAGATCAATCAACTTTAAACATGAGTAAAATTGGACCAGCAATAGCATCTATACTTATCCTGCTCATCGTCATTGGCTATTCTATTAAAACAATAAAAAATCAAGTTCGATATATTGAAAGCTTACACTCAAGCGAATGGCACGTATTTGAAAGGCATATGACGTCAAACTATTTTTTTACCGTGTCAAAATTTCGAGATAATAGTCAAAGCCTATATATAAGCCAAAATGGTGACGTATTTTATTCTCAACTTTGCACTAACAAACTAAAAAATATCTGTAAATTAGTTTATTCATCTGAAATAAAAGTTGAAAGTGTACTTTTTTATGCTCAAATACATAAACGGACAGGGCGATATACTTCACTACATTTAAAAGACATCGTTTTCATAGATCAAAATAATCGCCAACAAACATTTAATTATTTAACTACTTCTCCAGATGATCAAAACTCTATTTCTAATAAAAAAAATAGTTTATGGATTTCACTCATACTCATATTTATAAGTTATTTATTCTTCGGATCCCTGGCATCTTTTCAGATTTCCGATAGCATTCCTCAAAATATTAAAATGCAAAAAAAGATCAATAAAACTATTATTCTCGCAATCTGTATGTGTTACTGCTATTTAATTGCAATCACATTAATTACATTCTTGAGAAATTAATATTTTTCAAATATAAAATGATCAGACACAAAAAAACCGCAACATGTGCGGTTGATTGTTCAAGTTGGTGCGCTCAGAGAGATTCGAACTCCCGACCCCTTAGTTCGTAGCCAAGTGCTCTATCCAGCTGAGCTATGAGCGCATTACTTGTGTGCCAATTCAGGCGATACGTTACATACAGTTTACTTATTGGTGCGCTCAGAGAGATTCGAACTCCCGACCCCTTAGTTCGTAGCCAAGTGCTCTATCCAGCTGAGCTATGAGCGCGACATAAGTAAAGTTGGCGGTGAGAGAGGGATTCGAACCCTCGGTACAGTTACCCGTACGCATCCTTAGCAGGGATGTGGTTTCAGCCACTCACCCATCTCACCGTAACGTGCGGCCATAATACAAACTTCATGCTAGCACTGCAAGCACAGACACTCAATTTTTTGCATATTTTCGTTCAATTAAATACTTTTTAAACAATTTAGAGCGGATTCAGCCGAATTTATTCTTTTCCCTACATCTGCATGTTGAATAAAACAGCAGATATTCTAAATTGCCGACATAAAACACAATATTGCAATCATTTGCGTGCAGTCTGTCTTCGCATGACTTATGCTAATCCTATCTACTGACATACAGCCAAAGACATTATGAAAAATTGGGTCGATCCTGAAGCAAAAGCTGAAGCTGAACGTTATGACAACCCTATTCCGAGCCGCACGCTCATTTTAGAAACCATCGAAGAAAAAAAGACGGCTTTATCGCATGCGGACTTGGTCGAAATTTTTGAAATTGCAGATCAAAAAAGCATTGAAGCACTCAGCCATCGCTTAATTGCGATGGTTCGTGATGGTCAACTGATGAAAGATGGCTTCAAGTTTCAAATTGCCGAAGAGCAACCTGAACATGAAGCAACGGTTTACATCAACAGTAAAGGCTTTGGCACGGCGAATATTGCAGGGCATGAAGACTTACTTCTACCTGAACGCGAACTGCGCCAAGTGTTTAATGGTGACCGTGTTAAAGTGCGTCAAACCTCAGTAGACCGCAAAGGTAAAGCTTGGGGCTTTATTACTGAGGTAGTGCAACACCGTGTGAAGCAAATTATTGGTAAAGTATCAATACATGATGGTGAATACTTTATTCAGCCAGCAAATCCGAATGCGCACCAACCGATTACTTTAGAAAAAGAATTAATCGAACACGCACAAGTCAAAGTGGGCGATTCGGTTCGTGTCGCAATTGATGACTACCCAACCAAAGATGAGTTGGCGACAGGTCATATTGTGCAATCGATGGCAGACAAGGCCGACACTGAAATTATTATTCCGCAAACCATTTTAGAGTTTGGTTTGCCATATGAGTTCCCAGAAGAAGTTATTAAAGAAGCAGAAAGCTTTAAAGAGCCTTCAGCGCAAGACCGTGAAGGTCGTATTGACCTACGCGATTTAGCCTTAGTCACTATTGATGGTGAAGATGCACGCGACTTCGATGATGCGGTCTATGCAGAAAAACGTCCAGGTGGTGGTTACCGTGTGGTGGTGGCGATTGCGGATGTCAGTCACTATGTCCGTTCTGGCAAACCACTGGATGATGAAGCTCAAGAACGGGGTACATCGGTGTATTTCCCGCACTTTGTTTTACCGATGTTGCCTGAAGCTCTTTCGAATGGCTTATGTTCACTCAATCCGCATGTGGACCGTCTGTGTATGGTCTGTGATTTAAACCTGTCACGTGCTGGTCGGGTCACCAAGTTTGAGTTCTATCCATCAGTCATGCATTCAAAGGCACGTTTAACCTATACCAACGTTGCTCAATACTTTGAAGGTGACAGCAGTGCCATCCCAGAAGACCGTGATGTTCGCAAATCCTTGAACACCCTGTTCCAACTCTATCAAGTCCTCAAAGGTTTACGTGCTGAACGTCATGCCATGGAATTTGAAACCGTTGAAACTTACATGACATTTGATGAGCTGGGCGGCATTAAGGAAATTTTACCGCGTACGCGTAATGATGCGCATAAACTGATTGAAGAATGTATGTTGTTGGCAAACGTGGCAGCGGCTGAATATGCGCTACAACATGATGTGCCAATGTTATACCGTATTCATGAACCACCTGAGTTTTCACGTATTCAAAAAGTACGCGACTTTGTCAAACTGCTCGGTCTACCGTTCCCAGAACAGCCGACTCAGAAAGACTACCAAGCCGTGATTGATGCAACCAAAGACCGTATTGATGCCCCAAGTATCCATGCCGTGCTGTTACGTTCGATGATGCAAGCCTACTACGGCGCGAATAACGCAGGTCACTTTGGTTTGGCATATGAAGCCTATACGCACTTCACTTCTCCAATTCGTCGTTACCCAGACTTGTTATTACACCGTGCGATTAAAGCCAAGTTAAAACATAAACCGGCACCTCTTTCAGGGGCTGCGCTAGATGATGCTGGTCAACATTTCTCAGCGACTGAACGTCGTGCAGATGAAGCATCTCGCTCTGTCACCACATGGTTGAAATGTCATTATATGCAGCAGCATTTGGGTGAAGAGTTTGTCGGCACCATTTCTGCAGTAGCAGAATTTGGTCTGTTTGTGACACTCAAAGACTTATATGTTGACGGCATGATCCATGTCAGCCAACTGGGCGATGATTACTTTGTCTATGACCAACCAAGTCAGAGCTTGATTGGGCAAGCACGTGGTCAAAGCTTTAGCTTGGGCGATGAAGTGAAAATCAAAGTTGCAGCAGTGAATTTAGAAGACCGCAAAATTGATTTTGAATTATTGCAGCAACTCTCACATGGTGGTCGGCCCATACGTAGTCGAGCACCCCGTGTTGGTAAAGCCAAAACAGCACGAAGCGAAAGTAAAGAAGAAGTCTTCAGCGAGTCGACAAACGCCTCTCCCAGTAACAGCGGAGACCAGCCCATACGACGCAAAAAAGATAAATCCCAACCTAGCTCCTACAGCAAAAAGCCTAGTAAAAAATCTTCATCAAAGTCTGAAACAAAGGTTAAAGATAAAGTGAAGAAAAAGTCGAAACCTAAAAAGAAAAAATCCAACGCAAAAACGAAAACTGAGTAAATGATGTAAAAGGTGCTAGGGCTTCATGCCCTAGCACCTTTTTTCATAGGGCCAATATGAATTTTTTGCGTTTATTTTTAAGCAAACCCATCAGCCAATATCATCCCCTGCTTTACTTCATGGCCACGCGTAGTCGACGTATGATGCGCTATTGGCAGTGGAAAACAGATGGGAAAGACTATGCCCATTCATTTTCTGACGTCCCTTTGGCTTTCCGCGTCAAAAAGCATCAGTCCGTTATGATTCGTAAATTAGGCGACAGCAATCAGCACTGGCAACACAATAAAGTCATCAATCTTAAAATTGCCAGTCCGTGTATTTCCGGGATTTTAATCCATCCACAACAAACTTTTTCTTTTTGTCAGTTGGTGGGACAACCAACAACTCAAAAAGGCTATGTCGAGGGAATGGAACTCAGCTTTGGTCAAGCACGCGGTGGTATTGGTGGCGGGATTTGCCAAATTGCCAATCTCATTCACTGGCTTGTCTTACATAGCCCGCTACAAGTGGTACAACGTTCACAGCATTCCTTTGACCCGTTCCCAGATCATGGCCGTGTACTTCCATTTGGGAGTGGCGCTGCAATTTTTTATAACTATATCGATTATCAATTTTACAACCCCACCCCACATAGTTTTCAAATTCGGCTGTGGTTTAGTGAGAAATGTTTAGAAGGTGAACTGCGTTGCTCTGCCGATTTAGGCTATGTCTATCATGTATTTGAACAACAGCATGCCTTCCTTAAAATCGGGACGGATTACTACCGACAAAACGAAATTTGGCGACACCGTAAAGAAAAATATAAAAGCGGTGAAATCTTAGCAACTGAATGCATGACCCGTAACTTTGCCAAAGTGCTTTATCAGCCCTCACGCATTGATCAGCACTACCTTTCATGGGCTGAATTTCAAGCGGTGCAAAACATCAAAACCAATTAAAACTTGATTTCCCACGGCATCACCCTTACATCTAGTGATAACTGAACATTTAATTTGGCTTAAACGCATGACATTAGAAAAAGCAACCTTGCCTGTTCCACCGTTTGATCAAATCACCTTAGTACAACTCCAACAGCAGATCGAACAAGCCATTCAACAGGGTCAACATTTCTTAAAAGACCTGAGCGAAGTCCCTGAATCGATTCAGGCACAGCTTGCGGTCTTAGAACAAGTTGATCATTTAGAAAATAATATGAGTGAAGCATGGGGTGTGCTGTCCCACCTCAATGCAGTGATGAACAATGCTGAAACTCGTGAGGTGTACCAGTCACTATTACCAAGCTTAAGTGAATACTATACCGAGTTAGGTCAACACACAGCGCTGTATCAAACCTATCAACACATTCATGATGCTGCGCAATTTGATCACCTCCCCGAAGCCCAACAAAGTGCGATTAAACTTGCACTGCGCGACTTCAAACTATCGGGTGTGGCTTTAGAAGGTGAAGCCAAAAAACGTTACGCAGAAATTTCGGCACGTTTATCACAACTGTCGTCCGACTTTTCCAACCATGTTCTGGATGCAACACAAGCCTATTTCAAACCTTTAGCGGAACACGAACTGGCAGGCTTACCACAAAGCAGTATTGAGCTGTTAAAACAATATGGTCAGCAGCACGAACTTGATCAACCCGTTGCCACTTTAGACTTCCCATCGTATCTGGCAATTATGACCTACGCGGAAAACCGTCCTTTACGCGAAGAACTGTATCGTGCCTATACCACACGTGCATCTGATCAGTCTGAACACACTGAGTTTGATAACACCGCGGCGATGGTAGAAATCTTAAGCCTGCGTCAGGAAATGGCTGCACTGTTAGGTTTCAATAACTACGCCGAGCTTTCATTGGCCAGCAAAATGGCGCCAAATGTAGCAACGGTGGATCAGTTCTTACGTGATTTAGCTGAACATTCACGTGCCCCTGCGCTCAAAGAAGTGGCGGAGCTGAAAGCTATTGCAGCTGAAGATGGCATTGAGGATTTAAAACCGTGGGACAGCACGTATTATTCGGAAAAATTGAAAGTCCAGCAGTTCAATTTATCTCAAGAAGCTCTCAAGCCCTACTTCCCTGCACCCAAGATTTTGCAGGGCTTATTTAGCATTGTGAATCGTCTTTATGGGATTCAAATTGTGGAGCGTGAAGCCCCCGTTTGGCACTCAGATGCACGTTATTTTGAACTAGAAGATCAAGGCGCAGTGGTCGGTGGATTCTACTTTGACCTCTATGCGCGTCAGGGCAAACGTGGTGGCGCATGGATGAGTGGTTTCCGCTCTCGCACCCAAACAACGCACGGCCTACAAAAACCGATTTGCTATATGGTGTGTAACTTTACGCCACCTGTGGGGGATCAAGCAGCACTACTGACACATGATGAAGTGGTCACCTTGTTCCATGAATTTGGACATGGTTTACATCATATGTTGACAGAAGTCGACAATATTGCAGTTGCGGGGACACACGGCGTGGCATGGGATGCGGTAGAGTTACCAAGCCAATTCATGGAGTTTTGGGCATGGGATACTGAAAGCTTAGACCTACTCAGTGCCCATATTGAGACCCAAGAAACCTTACCAGAAAGTCTACTCAAAGCCTTGCTAGACGCGCGTTTCTTCCAATCTGGCATGCAAAGTTTACGTCAAATTGAGTTTGCCCTGTTTGACCTCAGCATTCATAAAGCAGCTCCTGCTTTGAAAGCGGATCAAATCCAAGCCACCTTAAACCAGATCCGTGCACAATATGCTGTTTTAGAGACCACGCCTTATAACCGCTTCCAGCATAGCTTCAGCCATATTTTCGCAGGCGGCTATGCAGCAGGTTATTATTCTTATAAATGGGCGGAAGTTTTGGCCAGTGATGCCTTCGATCGTTTCGAAAATGAAGGGATTTTTAATACTGCCACTGGAAAAGAATTTCGTCAGTTTATTCTAGCAGTTGGCGGAAAAGATACAGCGCTTGATGCATTTATCAATTTCCGTGGGCGCGAGCCAAAAATAGATGCTTTACTTCGTCATCAAGGTTGGACGAACCGCTAAAAAAGTGAGTAAACTAGGCGCCTAAATTGTTCAGAAGGTAAGTCTAATGACTATTAAACGTCGTTTCATTGCAGGTGCGAAATGTCCTAAATGTCAGGCGATGGATCGCGTTGTTATGCTTACCTCGAATGACGATGAATGGATTGAATGTATCGACTGTAGTTATTCTGAGAATCGTCCAACTCATGTAGACGAGCCTCAGATCCCCGCTATCCCTGACGAGGTTGGGGTCATTCAATTTAAACCACGTCAATCCAAAGAATAAAGGTTGAATCGAATGTCGTCCGTACAACACAACAACCCTAAATTACTCTGGGGTATTACAGCAGGTTTAGTCGCAATCATTGCGATTTTTGCACTTTATCAATGGTTGTTTGCTGCACAAGAGTCTGCAACACCGATGCACCAAGCGGAGTTGATTCAACCGACCGTGAAGGCGCTTCCAGAAGCTGAAAAAGCAGCTTCGACCGCCATGGCTGACAACACCATTAAATTGGTCGAAGAAGATATTTTAAAAGCACCTGTACCTGAAAATGCCTCACTTGCCAAAGAAGAAGTGGCGAAACTGGACGATATTCAAAGCCAGTTGAAGGAACAGGAAAAGAGCTTGCAAGCACAGCACAAAGATGCCGATGAACTGGTAAAGCTCAAAGAAGAACAAATTAAACTGTTAGAAGCCCAAAGAAGAACAAATTAAACTGTTAGAAGCCCAATTGGCTGCTCAGTAAAATACGGTTATTATTTTAAAGACGTTAGCCTATCGACTGATACGCTAACGTCTTTTTTTGCCCTGCTGCTTCACCCACCTATTCAATCAGCGCAAAGCCATTACACAACTCATCATCTCTTTTAAACTACCTCCACTAATAAAGTCTCTAGTCGCTATACATCACAACCCCTAGCTCATGCCAAGGATATCTTTTAGATGGACTTTATTTGTCGATTGGCTCTTATCATTGAGCCTAAGTACGGGCTGATTTTTTAAGATAGGATGCTTAGCAATATCGTTGTACTTTGATTTGATATAAGTGACGATTTGAGTGGGTAATTCCTAGAAAGAAGCTATTTTCTTCAGAAGTATCTCCAATAACTCCAAAACATAAAAAAAGCATCCGAAGATGCTTTTTTTTATGGTCTAACTCAAGTTCACAACTTAGTGATACCAGCCAAATAACTTAAAGAAGTATGGAACATAAGCAATGATCAGCATCGCTGGGAACAACACGATCAAGGGTAAAATCCAACGTTCATAACGATAATAGAAAGACAAATGACGCACTTCCTCATCGGCCTCATTCACCTCGGCATCACCAATGGATTGTCTTGCTAAAAGATGATTAAGGGCCACAGGTGGTGTCACATAGCCCAACTCAAAGCCAATCAAGGTGATCATCCAAAAATGGACAGGATGAATACCATATTGATAGGCCACAGGCGCAACTGTCGCAGAAATCAAGATCACGGCGCCAAACGGATCCATAATCATCCCAACAAAGACCATCAACCCCAAAATCAGACTAATAACCAAGAACGTACTGTTAATATCAGTTGGGAAGAAACTCATCACCTCCGTACGTTCAAGCAATCCGCCCACGCTGACTGACAGTGCCATTAAAATGACCAAAGCACCGATATGTCCAACGGTTTCACTGGTCGAGATATGCATCGATTTCCAAAAACCAACTTGGCGTAATACATCCATGGAACTAGATTGAACCACCCCATGATTCACCACCTGTCCATCATCTGCAGCATTGCCATGTAGCCCTTCACGGTATTCTGCATGGGCAACTTGTGCACCCGCTAAAGCAGGCTCACCACCCGAGTTATAATTTGCGCTGAGTGTCTCATCCCAATGCCCCACAGCAGGCAAAGGCGCAGGCTGATGACGTAATTTATCAAACAACACGATCATCAATAAAATCACAGGCATCATCACGGGTGCAGTAAATTCATTTAGGTCAGTGTCTAATAAGAATTTATAGAACATCCACGTGAGGACAAAAATCACGATATAAGGCACAACTGCTAGGAATGCGCGCCCTGATTTCGGTGCGGCCAAACTCGGTGCCGCGATGCGGAATTTACTCTCTGCAAAGAAGAGTGAAACTACTAAAAACAGTGTTGAGGTCAGTAAGAACGTGTAAACACCATATTGATAAAGCAGGTCCGTCGTGACTTCTTTGTTTAAGGAAGCCACCACGACAATCAATAAGCATGGACGCAAAACTACACCCAGCGAACCCGACATTGCCGTTGCAGCCAAAGCAAACTGACGACGTCCACCTGCATTCCAGACTTCTTTATAAATAATCGCCCCTGCTGCAATCACAAAGATCCCCGATGCACCGGTATATGCGGTCGGTAAAGCCGCAGCGATTAAAATCAACCAAGTTAAAGTTTCAGGCGCCAAATTCCATGGACGCAAAATATTTAAGAACAGATCCACGACACGAGTTTGTTTCAACAACATACCCGCCCAAATAAATAGGGCTAAATTCAGGAAAATACTGGAGAATTCAACCAGCTGTCCCAAGTAAATCCCTTGCCCCATGGGGTAGTCCATGAAGAAGATAAACGCCACACCCGTAATCACCGCCATGTAGGCATACAGAGGCACACTCAGGAAAGCAAAGCCTAGACGCCCGCCGGCTTTGGCCTCTTTCGGTGGGCTAAACAGCTGCCACACACTTATCAAGGTAAGTACCGAAAACAGAATCATCCACAGCCAATAAATCAGCTGGGTTTCGCCATTCATCGGTACACCCGAGTCTTTGACTGAGTTAAATTGGCTAATACTCGAGTAAGTCAATAAACCATTACCCAGTGTCATCAGTAGGCTATAAACTCGATAATCCAGCTTGGTTGCAGGGCCACGCAAACCAATATGATGGATTTTTAAGGTGGCACTAATCGCAGCTAAAACCACCATAAAAATTAATAGAATGGCGCGATTTTCTGTTCCAAACTTAAAAATACCAAAAAAAGTGGTTTCAAAATTACGATAGGCACGGATACTTGGATGTGCCTCCATATGTTGCATGGCTTTATCATAAAACTGATACTTTTCTTCACACTGCTGCACACCTGCCAAAATGGACGCACGCACATCAGCCTCCGAAGCCGTACCAAAAAAGTCTGCGAACTCATCTGCAGCGTTGGCTTGCATTTGAGTCTTGACCAAAGCATCCACATTCGGCTGACGATTACACTCTGGTTTGGCAGGCTCTGCCCTTAAAAAAGAGTACTGCATACCCGTGGCTGGATCGCCATATAAGCGCTCACCCATACGCAGTAATTGGCCATGAATCATTTCACCTGTACCAATTAACAGCGTAAGTAACAGTAAAATCAGAATGACAAAAGTAGAAATCCACTCGGTCCATATATACTTCAGCAGATCGAGTCCTGATCTGCGCTGTCCATGATTTTGCATGTTGTTTCCTATTTTTATTACCGTTCTGTCCAGCGCAATACACCGTAGAACCAGTCGTTTTAGTTGGCTCGAGCTTGTCCTTTCTCTATGCCTTTAGATTTTTATTTTGTTTATCTTTGCATCAAATTTATATTTTTGAATATGACAATCTAGATTTTCTTTTTAGAATTTAGGTCAATCCTCTATTCATCAAATAGATTCACCCCGATTAAATACGAAGCTGCAATCACAATTCCCCAGATCACGCCCAACAAATGTGCTTCGACCAAAACTGGACTCCCGATCAGTTCAGCCGTAGCACTCTCGCCAAAGGTATTTTCCCAAATCAATTTGCCTAAAATAAGAAACAACACCAAACTCGCAAACATCCGTTCTTTACGGTATAGCAAATGGACAATGGCTATGGCAGTGAACATTCCATGCAGCACACCTGACAACCCTGCATAGGCTTCAATATCACCCAAAAAATAATAAAAACTCAAACTAATCAGCGGCGGTAAAATCAGCAATAACGCCACAAAATGCCAAACACGGGCCCGTGGAAAAATAAAAGGCAAACACATAAAAGCCAGCATATTGAGTGCAAAATGAATCCATCCCACATGCACCCAGTGCGCTGTCCACAAGCGCCAAATTTCAGGAAAAATATCCACTCGCCAATAAATAAATTGATCTTTAAAAATCTGTAGGCATGCCGAGATCGACACGACAAACGCAATCAAAATGATTTTTCGATTCAGAAATTGATCATGCATCACATGTCCTTATCGTGTTGCTCATTCATTTATTGTTATTTTTTCTGCCCTTCGGCTCAGTTTAAAATTGGTTAACTTTCACTAAACAACTCATCTAGCTCAGAACGGTCTTCTTTTTCATCCCAGAAGTGCGCCATACCACCATCCCCAGTTCGTGTCCCAGTATGTTCAGTCCAATAACGATCCGAAATCCCTTGAACCATACTCGAGGCCATACTATCAATCAGTTTAAATTGTGGATTGCTCTGTTTTTCATCGCTATAAGAGGCCGCATAACTTTTCAATGCATCACGAATTTTAGCATCGTCACCACTGGCTTGAGCCGCTACAGCATACATTGCATGAGATAAACGAACCCCTTTTTGCTCTCCAATTTGCATCGATTGTTTCAAGGTCTGATACGGATCAGGTTTACCTTCACCCGCACCTGGCAATAAGGTCCAAATCACCGCACGTGTTGCATTCGGTGCACCCCAAAACTTTTCATTGTCTAGACACACCATCCCACGTTCAACAATAGCCGCAATGTCTTTAGGAACATTGACTGCACCACCTGAGTTAATATCATTGGTCATGGCTTGTAAACCACTCAACATCCCCAGCATATATACAGTTTGATCCAAATCGCTGTTCATTTTTGGACAGCCTTCGCCCAATGGTTTCTTATATTTCTTTTCCCAGCGGTTTTGAAAAAGTTGATAGCCAGTATATTGACGTTGTGCTGCAGTCGCCGCCCAACGCTTTTGTTCAATTCGAGCATCCTGTGCTTCAGAAACATTGCCTGCTTTCGAGGCACGCAAATAACGTAACTCTGCCTCAAGCGCCTGATTCTCCGCACAAATACCTGATGCTGAATACAGTAAAACTGCCACACGCGTTGGATCTGCTCCCATATCTTTGGTCGACATAATCGCTGGAGTCAAAGCATTGCCTGAGTTACACACCATCTCAGCATCTTCCATGGCTAAAATAGGCGGTACTATATGTTTTTCACTAAACCCAAGCGCAACATTGGCACCTGTTTTAACCACTTGTGAACAACCCGAAAATAATAAACTTGTAAGCGCTACAACAGCCACACCTTGGCCTATTTTTTGGACTTGCGACATTTTCCTGTCCTCTATTTGTATAATTGTATGTGTCCATGCTGACAAACATAGCAGAAGCATTTTCCGAAGAAAAGAGTATTTACTCTAAATCAGACCACTACTCTGCCATGAAATAAAAAGCGGAAAATTGACTAAAATGACGCCTCAACTTTTTTTTAGGCAAAAAAAAGTAGCATAGCGACGGTTCGGCACATGCTACTTATCAACTGGGAAGCCTAGCTAGGCTTTGTTTGGTGCAAATCGTTCCTTCAGCACAGTTCCTAATCGTCCTATAACAATCGCTAACACAATTGCTACCACTAGAAACATCCAAGTTGGGATCATCATACGATTTTCCTTGTTTGCTGTTGGTAATTTGAATGTACATTTTAAGATCAAAAATCTGTAGGAAAGTTGTCTGACAATCCTAAAAAGCATATCAGTTTCTTCAGATATGTCAGACAACAGAAAATGAGATATGGTTATATTTATTATTTTTCAATAGTTTAGATGGATATTACGAATTAAAATTGTCCAACAATTATTGCATTTTAGTGAGTATTTTCAGGGCTTTCCATTGCGTGATGGGTAACTGATCACACCAAACCAACATCGGTTTTGCTCTAAAGTGTTGAAAATAAATCACAATATAAGCACGATGATCAACAATATGGCTGATCTGTACCCGTTGCACATTGGTTTGTTTCTGAAGTGACAAAGACCAATCACGGCCATCTAAATGCTGAAGCTGAAAATGTTGCGGCCCACGTAGAAAAAACAAATACAGCACAAAGCCAGCAACCAAAGTGATCAGCCACACTCCTAAAGGAAGTAGCTGATACAAGACCAGCATCAGAACGGCATAAATCGACAACTGAAACACATAAGCCAGACGGCTGGGTTTAAGTTGAAAATGACGATGTTCCATTGCACTTATCCGTGTACATAATGCTTTAATTTTTGAATCAAGGTTTTCATTTCAGGGCGGGGCGGCTCAGAGACTTCCATAAACCAATCCAACAAATCTGGATCTTCTTGTTCAACCAAGGCCGCAAACATGGCCTTTTCCGCAGGATCTGCCTGAAGATAATAATTTTTCACATAAGGGTCAAAGTACACATCAATTTCTTTTAAACCACGACGTGCACGGTAGATTACTTTACGTTCTTCCAAGCTCATTTCTTCAGTCATTACATTCCCCAAATTAATTGAAACGGCTTAGTTTAACCGATCACACCTCCCTCGCCACTAGTTAAATGTCGCAATTTTAACAACTGGCAAAACTCATCAAAAAATCAAATAGATTTGAGCATTCAGTCCATTGTCGCATGTCCTGCTTTTCACTACTCTCTTAGCAAAATAACAACATCAGGATGAGCTTCCATGCAATCAGGCGCAATTCGCCCGTTAAACAATATGCTGCCGCGCAACTTATTTAATGCTGAACATGAGGCATTTCGAGAAACTGTGCGAAAGTTTTATGCCAAAGAAGTTGTTCCAAATATTGAAAAATATGAACAACAGCAGCATGTCGATCGTGAGCTATGGAATAAAGCAGGTGCCATGGGGCTACTGTGTGCCACCATGCCTGAAGCTTATGGTGGCTCAGGTGTAGACCGTTTGTACAGTATGATTTTGATTGAAGAACAAGCCTATGCCATGGATTCCTCGACCGGGTTTTCACTACACTCTGACATTGTCGCGAACTATATCAATAACTTTGGCAGTGAAGCACAAAAACACTATTGGTTAACGCGGATGGCTTCGGGTGAAACCGTCACAGCCATTGCGATGACTGAACCTGGCACAGGCTCAGACTTGCAAGCAGTACGAACAACGGCTGTTTTAGACGGGGATGACTATATTATCAATGGTTCCAAAATCTTCATTACCAACGGCTATCTCTGCGATATGGCGATTGTGGTCTGTAAGACGGGCGACAGTGAAAAAGGTTCAGCCAATCTCTCATTAATTATTGTAGAAGCTGATCGTGCGGGGTTCAGTAAAGGGAAACCTCTCAATAAAATTGGAATGAAAGGGCAAGACACCTGCGAATTATTTTTTGATCATGTTCGAGTCCCCAAAGAAAATTTACTCGGTATGGAAGGCATGGGCTTTATGATGCTGATGAAAGAACTGGCTTGGGAGCGCATGTTGGTGGCCATTATCTGCCAAGCGGGTGCTGAAGCAGCACTGGCGCATACTGTTCAGTACACCAAAGAGCGTAAAGCTTTTGGAAAAACAGTTTCAAGCTTTCAAAATACCCGTTTTAAACTGGCAGAGTTACGTACAGAAATCGATTTTTGCCGCGCTTACCTCGACCGTTGTATGCAATTGCAACTGGAAGAGAGTCTCGGCATTGATGCCGCAGCGGCTGCCAAATATAAAATTTCCGAGATGTTTTCTAAAGTTGTCGATGAATGTCTACAACTGCATGGCGGCTATGGCTATATGCTGGAATACCCGATTGCACGAGCGTATCTAGATAATCGCGCCAATCGTATTTATGCAGGAACCAATGAAATTATGAAAGAGTTAATTTCCCGTTCACTCTAAGATCAAAAAGCCCATCTAGAGATGGGCTTTTACTTTTAACAATGTACTTGATGAAACTCCGCAATCAAGGCAACCACCAACTCTGGTTGCTCTTTATGTGGCATATGATGTAAACCTTCTAATATGTGCAGTTCAGCCTGCCCAGATACCCCTTCAAAAATCTGCTGGGGTTGTGCCGTACTGCCGTATTCATCCAGTTCACCATGAATAACCATGGTTGGACAACGCACATCTTTAATCACACTGGCCAAATTCCAATCTTGGAAAATGGGCGATAGCCATGTTTCAGTCCATGCATCAAGTACCCACTGCGCCTTTTCAGGGTGATATTTCTCTAAACGTTCCATTTGTCCCGCTTGTTGAAAACCAACTTTTGCTTCACTTATACCCGCCAGTGTTAGCGCTTCAACCGTATATTGTGCAGAGATTGAAATTAATCCTTGGCAACGCTCTGGATACGCCGCAGCAATCGCAACAGACATCCCCCCACCCACGCTATGCCCTAGGATCACAAAATTCTGGATCGAAAAATAATCCAATACAGCTTTAAAGGTCTGTTCTGCTTCAGTGATAACGAAACTATATGCCAGTGGCTGCTTACTCGCATCGGATAAACCAAAACCCAATCGATCATAAGCATAGACCACGCGCGCGGTCGCTTGTGCCAGTTGAGCAGGAAAATCCCGCCACAAAGCCACACAACCTAATGAATCGTGCATTAAAATAATCGGGGCTAAAGCATGATCTGCTGCATCAGTGTGCCATTTTTTGGCATGAATCATATTTGATGCAGATGGGACTTGGTAGCTTTGTTCTAAGATATTCAAAATATTCCCTATTCTTTATCTTTTAAGTTTTTAAAATCATCCAACAGTCCTACTTTTTAAGAAAGTAAAAACAGAACACCCTAAAGTCATTTCCATAAAAAAAGGAGCGTTACGCTCCTTTTTAAAATCAACCATTCAGTCTAAGACACCAGTTTAGGTTTTTGATCCAATGCTGCATCACGTTTAGCAAATTTCAGTACTCCATCCTCAAAAGAAGCACTTTTCAATGTCTTACGATCCGCAAGATAATTATTGCTGACTTTCCATGGCGCATGTTTACCCTGTTTTGGCATCACATTTGCAGCACGTGCAATATAACCCGAGCTTAAACTGCCCATGACCGTATCATCCATCAGCTCTGTCGCATCCCCTTTCGGGATCACTTCAGCCCACTGCTTTTGATCCATATAGTTGAGTAAGCGGCAAATATATTCAGCTGCAATATCCACTTTCAAGGTCCATGACGCATTAATATAACCAATAATCATCGCCATATTCGGTACATCACTGACCATCACGCCCTGATACAACATATGTTTAGAGGTATCTAACGATTTACCGTCAATGGTCGCTTGTATACCACCCAAGATTTGAATTTCTAGACCTGTGGCTGAGACGACAATATCTGCCTCTAAATGCTGGCCAGACTTTAATTGAAGGCCCGTTTCAGTAAAACGTTCAATCTGATCTGTTTCAACACTGGCTTGGCCTGAACGAAGAATTTTAAATAAATCACCGTCTGGCACCACACATAAACGTTGATCCCAAGGATTATATTCTGGGGTGAAGTGTTTCATATCCACTTTACCTTTGAGCTGCATCTTAATCGACTGGAGCAGCAGTCGGCGTAGCAACTTCGGTTGCTTCTGCGCGAGTGCATAAATCCCGCGTTGCATCCCAATATTACGTGCACGAGTCAGTTTATAAGCCACATCTTCCGGCAACACTTTACGCATTTTGTCATACACAAAATCAATCGATGGTACCGAAGCAATATAGGTTGGAGAGCGTTGTAGCATAGTGACATGCGCCGCCCCACCTTTGGCCATCGCAGGCACCAGTGTAATTGCTGTCGCACCACTACCAATAATGACGACTTTTTTACCTGTATAATCTAATTTTTCAGGCCAAAACTGTGGATTTACAAACTCGCCTTTAAATACTTCTTTATTTGGAAAATCAGGTTGGTAGCCTTGGTCGTAGTTATAATAGCCTGTACAGCCAAACACAAAATTTGCAATCCAGTTTTCTTTTTTGCCTTTTGCATTCTCAATCACGACCTGCCACTTTTTCTGAGCAGAATCATAATTGGCGCTAAGTACTCGATGTTTAAAATGAATTTTTTCTTTGAGTTTCTGTTCATCAATGACTTCCGCTAAATAGCCCTTAATCGAAGAACCATCTGCCAAAACGCTGGCTTGTTGCCACGGTTTAAAATTAAAACCAAAGGTCGACATATCTGAATCAGAACGAATACCTGGGTATTTAAACAAATCCCATGTTCCACCAAAGCTGTCACGACGTTCAATAATTTCAAACGAACGTTGTGGACAATGCTTGGTTAAATGTGCCGCAAGGCCAATGCCTGAAATACCTGCACCTACAATGAGCAGATCGACGTGCTTATCCATGTTATTTTTATCCTGTCTTATATTCTGTTCTTATTAAACCATAAAACTGACAATACACAATGTCAAGTTTAAGCAGATCTTTCGTAAAATATGTCACTACAGGCCAAAATACAAAGATTGTCGAACAAAAACCCATAAAAAAAGACCAGTGAAACACTGGTCTTTTTCTAAGAACAACTGAATAGTTCTACGAAATTATTTAACTTCGCGATCTACTAGTTCAACGTAAGCCATCGGCGCAGCATCACCTGCACGGAAGCCCGCTTTAAGAACACGTAGATAACCGCCGTTACGTTCTTTGTAACGAGGGCCAAGAACGGTAAATAATTTACCAACAGTTGCTGCTGAACGAGTACGAGCAAACGCTAAGCGACGGTTTGCAACAGTATCGTTTTTAGCTAAAGTGATTAAAGGCTCAGCTACACGACGTAACTCTTTTGCTTTAGGCACAGTTGTTTTGATCAACTCGTGCTCAAACAAAGAGTTAGCCATGTTTTGAAACATCGCTTTACGATGGCTGCTTGTACGGCCTAATTTCACACCACTATTACGATGACGCATGGTGATAGTCCTACTTAATTAACGGCTACGATAGGCGAAACGATCGTCCATACGGAGACTAGCTGGTGGCCAGTTCTCTAAACGCATGCCGAGTTGTAAGCCTTTTGAAGCCAGAACATCTTTGATCTCAGTAAGCGATTTTTTACCAAGGTTAGGAGTTTTGAGTAACTCAACCTCAGTGCGCTGTACAAGATCACCAATGTAGTAAATGTTTTCTGCTTTCAAACAGTTAGCAGAACGAACAGTAAGCTCTAGATCATCTACTGGACGAAGCAAAATCGGATCAACTTCTTCACGAGGTTCTTGAGCAACAGGAGCTTGATCTTTCTGAAGGTCAACAAAAATTGCAATTTGTTGTTGCAAGATTGTTGCCGCTTTGCGGATCGCTTCTTCAGGATCAACTGTACCGTTGGTCTCAAGATCAATGACCAATTTATCAAGGTCTGTACGTTGTTCTACACGAGCGTTTTCCACTGTGTAAGACACACGTTTGATTGGGCTATAAGAAGCATCTAACTGTAAGCGACCTACAGGGCGAGTTTCGCCTTCTGGGAAACGCGAGTCAGAAGTTTCATAACCACGACCTTGAGAAACTTTCAAGCGCATTTTTAATGAGCCTGAAGCACTTAAAGTACCGATCAAATGTTCAGGGTTAACCACTTCAACATTATGAGGTAAACGAAGGTCAGCGGCAGTTACGTCGCCAGGACCTTGTTTCTCTAATGTCAAATAAGCTTCATTTTGATCGAACAGCTTAATAGACAATCCTTTTAGGTTCAGCAAGAGCTCGACGATGTCCTGCTGCAAGCCTTCCAAAGTACTGTACTCGTGCTCGACACCTTCAATCTCAACTTCAACCACAGCAGCGCCAGGTAAAGAAGAAAGAAGGATGCGACGTAAAGCATTGCCCAGAGTATGACCAAAGCCACGCTCTAAGGGTTCTAGAATAACTTTTGCCGAGGTCCCGCTAACCGCTTCGACCTTGATCGCTTGCGGAGTTAGAAACTCATTTGCAGTACGCGTCATATTGCTACCTCAAGGATTATTTAGAATACAATTCTACAATCAAGCTTTCGTTGATTTCAGCAGGTAAATCTGAACGATCTGGTGCAGCTTTAAACGTACCTTCCAACTTAGAATGGTCAATTTCCATCCAAGAAGGAATACCACGTTGTGCAGCTAATTCAACTGCGTTTTTGATACGCAATTGTTGTTTAGCACCTTCATGCACAGCAATTACATCACCAGCTTTAACTTGGATAGACGCGATGTTAACACGACGGCCATTCAAAGTGATCGAGCGGTGAGATACAAGCTGACGAGCTTCTGCACGTGTAGAACCAAAACCCATGCGATAAACGACGTTATCAAGACGGCTTTCAAGCAGTTTCAACAAGTTTTCACCAGTTGCGCCTTTCACACGAGCAGCTTCTTTATAGTAATTACTAAATTGACGCTCTAAAACACCGTACATACGACGTACTTTTTGTTTTTCACGTAATTGTAGTGAGTACTCAGATTGTTTGCCACCACGCGCTCCGCCATGTTGGCCAGGAGCTTTAGCAGCTTTTTTAGTTTTGACGTCAAATGGTTTAACGCCAGATTTTAATTGCAGGTCTGTCCCTTCGCGGCGAGAGAGTTTGCATTTTGGACCAATATAACGAGCCATGAATGTTTCTCCTTACACGCGACGTTTTTTAGGTGGACGGCAACCGTTGTGCGGGATTGGCGTCACATCGGTAATGCTGTTAATTTTATAACCCACTGCACCTAAAGCACGAACCGCAGATTCACGACCAGGACCAGGACCTTTTACAAGGACGTCCAAGTTTTTCAAACCGTAGTCTAAAGCAGCTTTACCAGCAACTTCAGCAGCTACCTGAGCAGCAAACGGAGTTGATTTACGTGATCCACGGAAGCCTTGTCCACCAGAGGTAGCCCAAGCCAGTGCATTACCTTGACGATCGGTAATAGTCACAATGGTGTTATTAAAAGAAGCGTGAATGTGTGCAACACCTTCAGAGACGGTACGAGTGACCTTCTTGCGTGTGCGAGTATCTTTAGCCATCTTTTAGCTTCCAGAAATCTTATTTCTTAATAGGTTTGCGCGGACCTTTACGGGTACGTGCGTTAGTTTTGGTGCGTTGTCCACGGACAGGCAAGCTGCGACGATGACGAAGACCGCGGTAGCAGCCTAAATCCATTAAACGTTTAATGTTCATGGAAATTTCGCGACGTAAATCACCTTCGGTCGGAACCTTAGCAACTTCTGCACGAATCGCATCAAGCTGAGCGTCATCTAATTCACGGATCTTTGTAGTCGGCGCGATACCAACAGCAGCCAAGATATTCTTAGCAGTGTGGCGACCTACACCAAAGATGTACGTTAGAGAGATAACAGCATGCTTGTTATCCGGAATGTTTACACCGGCAATACGAGCCATTCAATTTTCTCCAAAAAGGCAGTTAAGACAATCAACCGCCCCACAAAAATCTTGAGGGGCGGATAATAACCTAATTAGCCTACTGAAATCAACAGGTCTTGATCAGATTAACCTTGACGCTGCTTATGACGAGGTTCTGCGCTACAAATTACGCGAATAACCCCATTACGACGGATAACTTTACAGCTACCACAAATTTTCTTTACAGAAGCTTGTACTTTCATGATGAAACCTCAAGTGCGCTTATCCCTTAGGATGAGCAGTCGTTTTTCTCATTAACGTTTGATTATCGTACTGATGCGAGGTGAGATGTGCTTGTAGCTGAGCCATAAAGTCCATCACTACCACCACAACAATAAGCAAAGATGTTCCACCTAAAGAGAATGGAATACCAAATGAGCTTTGTAAAATCATCGGCATTAAGCAAATGATGGTGATATAAATCGCGCCAATAAATGTCAAACGGTTAAGAATATGATCTAAGTAACGAGCAGTTTGCTCACCTGGACGAATACCAGGTACATAAGCCCCGCTGCGTTTCAAGTTTTCCGATACTTCTTTCGGGCTAAATACAAGCGCTGTATAAAAGTAACAGAAAAAGATAATTAACGCACCAAAGAGCACCAAATACAACGGCTGACCAGGCGAAAGCACTAATGCCAAATCTTGCAAACTACGTTTGATAATACCCGCATTCGGATCTGCACTACCCACCCATTGCCCTAAGCTCGCAGGGAACAAAAGCAATGAACTTGCGAAAATCGCTGGGATCACACCCGCCATATTAATTTTTAATGGCAAATGCGACTGTTGTGCAGTAAATACACGACGTCCTTGTTGTTTTTGAGCATAGTTTACTGGAATACGACGTTGCGCCTTCTCAATAAACACAATTGCAGCTAATACAGCCAGTGACAACACGCCAAAAATTACCAAGCCGATTAGACTGGTTTGACCATTATCTACTGATGATATTGATTGCAGAATTAAATTCGGCAAACCTGCAACGATACCGGCGAAGATGATCATGGAAATACCATTGCCCACCCCACGTTCGGTAATTTGCTCACCTAACCACATCAAGAACATTGTACCTGCAACCAAAGAGGTTACAGCTGGTACGTAGAAAGCCAGACCTGCAGTTAAGGTAATCCCTTGACTGATCAGACCAGCACACATCCCAATTGCCTGCACGAGTGCAAGGAACAATGTACCCTGTCGCGTATATTGATTAATCTTACGCTTGCCTTGTTCGCCTTCTTTCTTTAAAGCTTCCAGCGAAGGAATAACAGTAGACATTAACTGCACGATAATCGATGCAGAAATGTACGGCATAATCCCAAGAGCAAGAATGGACATACGCTCTAATGCACCACCTGAAAACATGTTAAACAAACCAAGGATCGTGCCTTGGTTTGCATTAAAAAGATTTTCAAGTGCGGCATTATTAATGCCTGGTACTGGAATATGTGCTCCTAGTCGAAAAACCAATAATGCACCGATGAGAAACATCATGCGGCGAATAATTTCACGGTATTTCACATGAAATGGCTGGCCTTTCATCATATTGACATGACCTGAAGAACTAGGAGACATAGACACTAGCGATTACTCCTCGACTTTACCGCCAGCAGCTTCAACAGCAGCTTTAGCGCCTTTAGTCACAGCAACACCTTGAACAGTGAATGCACGAGTAATTTCACCAGAAAGTACGATACGAGCACGTAACATATCTTTACGTACAACGTTTGCAGCTTTTAAAGTTTCTAGGCTAACGATGTCGCCTTCCACTTTAGTAAGCTCAGATAAACGTACTTCAGCAGTTTTCAAAGCGATTTGGCTAGTGAAACCGAATTTAGGTAAACGACGATATAACGCTGTTTGACCACCTTCAAAGCCTGGACGAGTACCACCGCTCTTACGTGAATTCTGACCTTTGACACCACGGCCACCAGTCTTACCAACGCCAGAACCGATACCACGGCCTAGACGACGATTTTCACGTTTTGCACCTTCAGCAGGTGCAAGCTCATTTAAACGCAGAGTCATGGCTTATTCCTCTACACTAACCATATAGTAGACTTGGTTGATCATACCACGGTTAGAAGGCGTATCTTGCACTTCTACAGTATGACCAATACGACGCAGACCTAAACCTTGTAGGCTAAGCTTGTGATTTTTCAAGCGATGCGCAGAAGATTTAGTCTGGGTAACTTTAATCGTTTTCATGATTGATTACCCTTGAATTTGTTCTACTGTAAGACCACGTTTCGCAGCAACCTTCTCAGGAGAAGTCATATCACGCAGACCGTTAAAAGTCGCGTTTACTACGTTTGCAGCGTTAGTAGAACCATAACATTTTGTTAATACGTTACGTACGCCTACAGCTTCTAGAACTGCACGCATAGCACCACCAGCGATTACACCAGTACCTTCAGAAGCAGGCTGCATGTAAACACGGCTTGCACCGTGACGCGCGTTAATAGGGTGCTGTACAGTACCGTTAACAAGGTCAACAGTAATCATGTTGCGACGAGCAGCTTCAAGTGCTTTAGAAATAGCAGCTGGAACTTCACGTGCTTTACCACGACCAAAACCTACACGACCATTACCATCACCAACCACAGTCAATGCTGTGAAAGAGAAGATACGACCACCCTTAACAACTTTGGCTACACGATCAACGGCAACCAGCTTTTCAACAAGACCTTCGTTTTGTTCAACTTTAGCCATGATTAGAACTCCAAGCCGTTTTCACGAGCAGCATCAGCCAAGGCTTTGATACGACCATGATATTTGAAACCAGAACGGTCAAATGCAACTTTAGTAACACCAGCTGCTTTAGCGCGTTCTGCGATTAAAGCACCTACTTTAGTAGCTGCTTCAACGTTACCAGTTGTGCCAGCACGTAAAGTAGCATCTAAAGTTGAAGCTTGCGCTAAAACTTTGCCACCATCTGCTGAAATAACTTGAGCGTAGATGTGACGCGGAGTGCGGTTTACACACAAACGAGTCGCACCCAACGCACGGATGTGCAAGCGTGTGCTTTTCGCACGACGCAAACGGGATTGTTTCTTTTCGTTCATAAGAACCTCGCGCCTTATTTCTTCTTAGCTTCTTTACGAAGTACAACTTCGTCAGAATAACGAACACCTTTACCTTTATAAGGCTCTGGTGGACGGTAACCACGGATATCTGCAGCAACCTGACCTAAACGTGCTTTATCAGCAGATTTAAGAACAATTTCAGTTGCTGTAGGAGTTTCAGCAGTTACACCTTCAGGAAGCGTATAGTCGATCGGGTGAGAGAAACCAAGGTTAAGGTTAACAATGTTACCTTTAACCGCAGCTTTATAACCAACACCGATAAGTTGTAACTTACGTTCAAAGCCTTCGCTCACACCTTTTACAAGGTTGTTAAGCACAGCGCGAGCAGTACCAGCTTGCATCCAAGCGTCTTTCGACTCAGCTTTTGGAGCAATCGCTAAAATACCGTCTTCCTGTTTAAGCTCGACCAGCGCATGCAGGGTGAAAGACAAAGTACCTTTGCTACCTTTCACTTCGACCTGCCGGCCGTTCTGAGTAACTGTTACACCGTTAGGTACAGTTACTGGGGCTTTAGCCACACGAGACATGAGGAATCACCTATTAAGAAACAAAAGCAATAACTTCACCACCGATACCTGCAGCACGTGCAGCGCGATCAGTCATGATGCCTTTGCTTGTAGAAACAATTGCAATACCTAAACCTTGCTTAACGCTCGGAAGTGCATCTTTACCGCGATACTGACGTAGACCTGGACGGCTTACGCGTTTCACAGTTTCGATAACTGGTTTGCCTTCGAAATACTTTAAAGTCAAAGTAAGAGTTGCTTTGCCTTCAGCATCCGCAACTTCTACGTTTGAAATGTAACCTTCTTGTTGAAGAACGTTTGCAATAGCAACCTTCAACTTAGAGTTAGGCATAGAAACTGTTTGTTTCTTTGCCATTTGCGCGTTACGAACACGAGTTAACATGTCGGCAACGGTATCTTGCATACTCATCTATAGCGCTCCTTACCAGCTTGCCTTAACAACGCCCGGTACATCACCTTGCATTACTGTATCGCGTAATTTGTTACGGCTTAAACCGAACTTACGGAAGTAACCATGAGGACGACCAGTCAAACCACAACGGTTACGTAAACGTACTGGAGACGCATTACGTGGTAATGCTTGGAATTTCATCATCGCTTCGAAACGCTCTTCGTCGCTAGCATTTACGTTTGCAATAACAGCTTTTAATTCAGCACGTTTTGCAGCGTATTTAGCAACAGTAGCTTCGCGTTTCAATTCGCGATTAATCATACTTTTCTTAGCCATATCGACCTCTTATTTGAACGGGAAGCCGAATGCACGCATAAGCGCACGGCCTTCGTCATCGGTGCGAGCAGTCGTAGTGATGGTAATATCCATACCACGAATACGATCAATCTTATCAAAATCGATTTCAGGGAACATGATTTGTTCCTTAAGACCCATTGAGTAGTTGCCGCGACCGTCAAATGATTTCGCAGAGAAACCACGGAAGTCACGGATACGAGGGATCGCAATCGAGATTAGACGGTCTAAGAATTCGTACATACGTTCGCCGCGTAAAGTAACTTTACAACCAATCGGCCAACCATCACGGATTTTGAAACCAGCGATTGATTTGCGAGCTAACGTAAGAACTGGTTTTTGACCAGCGATAGCTTGCATATCAGCAAGAGCACCATCAAGGAGTTTTTTGTCAGCAGCAGCTGCGCCAACACCCATGTTGATCGTGATTTTAGTAATGCGAGGAATATCCATCACATTTTTAACGGCTAAAGTCTCTTGTAATTGAGCCTTAAGTTCGTCGTTGTAACGCGTTTTAAGTCTGGCCATTGCCTTTTCAACCTATTACTTCGCTACCGCCACTGATTCACCATTTGACTTGTAAACGCGAGTTTTCACGCCTTCAGTCACTTGGTAACCAACACGGTCAGCCTTTTGGGTTGTAGCATTAAAAATTGCCACGTTAGAGATATGAAGCGAAGCTTCTTGTGTAACTACAGCGCCTTCAGCACCTGTTGCACGGTTCGGCTTTTGATGCTTCTTAACCAAGTTAAGGCCTTCAACCATAACACGGTCATTTGAAACAGACAGAACAGTACCCTGTTTGCCTTTTTCTTTACCTGCGATCACAATAACTTGATCGCCTTTTTTAATCTTAGCCATGATTGCCTCTTATAGAACTTCAGGAGCCAGTGAAATAATTTTCATGAACTGTTCAGTACGAAGTTCACGAGTCACTGGTCCGAAAATACGAGTTGCAATCGGCGCTTTGTTGTTGTTCAAAATAACAGCAGCGTTATCGTCGAAACGAATCACTGAACCGTCTGGACGACGGATACCGAATTTTGTACGAACTACAACAGCATTCATCACGTCACCTTTTTTAACACGTGCGCGTGGAATAGCTTCTTTTACAGTAACTTTAATAATGTCGCCAACAGAAGCATAACGACGGTGTGAACCACCAAGTACTTTAATACATTGTACGCGGCGAGCACCACTATTGTCTGCTACGTCTAGCATACTTTCGGTTTGAATCATTGCCCTACTCCAAAACCGAGCATCACCGGTCACAATTTCGAAAGGCTCAAAGAGTACTCGAAATTAACCGATGATGCAACAGATACGTCTAATTACTCAGCAGCAGCTTCAACAACTTCAACTAGAGTCCAAGACTTAGTTTTAGAAATTGGGCGGCTTTCTTTGATAGTCACAACGTCGCCAGTTTTAGCTGTGTTGTTCTCATCGTGAGCATGTAATTTAGTTGAACGGCGGATTGATTTGCCATACAACGGGTGTTGAACGCGGCGTTCGATAAGTACAACAATAGACTTGTCCATTTTGTCGCTTACTACTTTGCCGGTTAACGTGCGAACTGTTTGTTCACTCATTGTCCGTTCCCCTGTTTTTCGGTAAGGAGTGTCTTAATACGAGCAATTGTCTTACGAGTAAGTGCAACTTCGTGCGATTTACCCAATTGACCAGTTGCTTTTGCCATACGAAGACGGAATTGGTTAAGCTGTTGCTCATCAAGCAAAGCTGTCAACTCTTCTACCGACTTTTCACGTAGATCTTTAGTTTTCATTACATTACCGTCCGAGTCACGATAGTGGTTTTAAACGGAAGTTTAGCAGCTGCAAGCGTAAACGCTTCGCGAGCCAATTCTTCGTTAACACCATCAATTTCGTACAAGACTTTACCTGGTTTGATTTGACAAACCCAGTATTCCACAGAACCTTTACCTTTACCCATACGCACTTCAAGAGGCTTAGAAGTAATCGGCTTGTCTGGGAAAACACGGATAAAGATCTTACCACCACGTTTAATACGACGGCTGATTGTACGACGCGCTGCTTCAATTTGACGAGCAGTCATTTGACCACGCTCAACAGATTTAAGTGCGATTGTACCAAAAGATACCGAGCTACCGCGGTGAGCTAGACCAGTGTTACGGCCTTTCTGCACTTTACGGAATTTAGTACGTTTAGGTTGTAACATGGATTATTCTCCTTTTTCAGCAGAACGATCATTGCGACGACCACGACGCTCTTGACCTTCACCACGACCACGACCGCGTTTAGCTGGACGCTCTTCAGCTGGAGCTGGGTTCATGACTTGTTTCATGCCACCCAAGATCTCACCACGGAAGATCCAAACTTTAACACCAATCGTACCGTAAGTCGTTTCAGCACGCATAGTTGAATAATCGATGTCTGCACGAAGTGTATGCAAAGGTACGCGACCTTCACGATACCACTCAGTACGAGCAATCTCAGCACCACCTAAACGGCCTGATACTTCAACTTTGATACCTTTAGCACCAGCACGCATTGTGTTTTGAACCGCACGCTTCATAGCACGACGGAACATTACACGTTTTTCTAATTGAGAAGCGATAGCTTCAGCAACTAAACGAGCGTCTAAGTCTGGGCGATCGATTTCATTGATGCTAACTTGCGCTGGAATACCCATAATTTGAGTAAGTTCACGCTGTAGTTTCTCAATGTCTTCGCCTTTTTTACCGATAACGATACCAGGACGTGCAGTGCTAATAGTTACTTTAGCAGCGCCCGTAGGACGTTCGATAAGAATATTGCTGATCATTGCATTCTTAAGTTTTTTAGTTAAAAACTCACGAACTTGAAGATCTTTAAGCAAGTATTCAGCGTATTGTTTCGGACTCGCATACCAGTTGGCGTTATGACGTTTTACAACACCAAGGCGGATACCGATTGGATGAACCTTCTGACCCATATCAAACCCCTACCTTAACGGTAATGTGACAAGTACGCTTAGTAATACGATCTGCACGGCCTTTAGCACGTGGCATAATACGTTTAAGGCTAGTGCCTTCGTCAACGTAAATCGTAGTAACCTTAAGGTCGTCTACATCTAAACTGTTATTGTGTTCAGCGTTTGCAATTGCAGATTCCAATGCTTTTTTAACCAAAACTGCAGCTTTTTTGTTGCTGAAGTTGAGAATATTAAGCGCGTGAGCAACAGATTTGCCACGGATTAGATCTGCAACCAAACGAGTTTTTTGTGCCGAGATAGCGGCACCGCGTAATTTAGCAGTAACTTCCATCATAGCACCTTAACGTTTAGATTTCTTGTCAACACCGTGACCACGATAGGTACGAGTTGGCGCGAATTCACCAAGTTTGTGACCAACCATATGTTCAGATACGATCACTGGAACATGGTTACGGCCATTATGTACAGAAATTGTTAAACCAACAAAATCCGGGAGGATCATCGAACGACGCGACCAAGTTTTGATCGGCTTACGGTTATTAGCCGCGATAGCCGCTTCAACCTTAGCGAACAAGTGCGCATCGACGAATGGGCCTTTTTTCAGAGAACGAGGCATTGTCAGATTCCTTTACTTGTTACTTAACGCGACGGTCGCGAATAATCATCTTAGTCGTACGCTTATTGGTACGTGTCTTGTACCCTTTAGCTTTTTGACCCCATGGGCTTACAGGTTGAATACCTTTGCTACGACCTTCACCACCACCGTGCGGGTGATCTACTGGGTTCATCGCCATACCACGAACGGTAGGACGAACGCCACGCCAGCGTGCTGCACCTGCTTTACCAAGTGAACGAAGGTTGCTTTCTTGGTTAGAAACTTCACCAAGAACTGCACGGCACTCAACGTGAATTTTACGCATTTCACCAGAACGTAAACGAACGATAGCGTAAGAACCGTCACGACCCAACAACTGAACTGAAGTACCAGCTGAACGAGCTAATTGCGCGCCTTTACCGATTTTAAGTTCGATGTTGTGAAGAGTAGAACCGATAGGCATGTTGCGAAGCGGTAAACAGTTACCTGGACGAATTGGAGCATCGTTACCAGATTGAACTTTATCGCCAGCACGAAGGCCTTTAGGCGCGATGATGTAGCGACGCTCACCATCAGCATACAATACTAGTGCAATGTGTGCTGTACGGTTAGGATCGTATTCAATACGCTCTACAGTTGCAGGAATACCATCTTTGTTACGTTTAAAGTCAACTAGACGGTAGTGCTGCTTGTGACCGCCACCAACGTGACGAGTCGTGATGTGACCGTTGTTATTACGACCACCAGTACGTTTTTTAGCTTCAACCAACGGAGCATAAGGCGCACCTTTGTGAAGATGGTCGTGAACGACTTTCTCTACAAAGCGACGTCCAGGAGACGTTGGCTTACATTTTTGAATTGGCATAATTCTCGTCCTTATTCCGCTGCGCTTTCAGCGGTATCGCCCAAGTCAGCCATTTCAACATCTTGGCCAGCTTTCAGGGTGACGTATGCTTTTTTAACATCAGAACGACGTCCTAATGTTTTACCAAAGCGTTTAGTCTTACCTTTAGTGATCGTTGTGTTAACTTTAACAACTTGAACACCAAACAATTGCTCAACAGCTTTTTTGATTTCAAGTTTGTTTGCATCAAGTGCAACTTTGAAAACTTGAACACCAGCAGTTTCGCCTAAAACTTGTGCTTTTTCTGAGAATACAGGTCCTTGCAGGACTTGATAGATACGTTCGTTGTTCATCCGAGTTCTACCTCAATTTTCTTAGCAGCAGCTACAGACATAACAACTTTATCGAACGCAATCAAGCTAACAGGATCGATAGCAGCAGCATCAACCACATCAACGTGTGGAATGTTGCGCGCTGCAAGGTATAGATTCTCATCTACAGATTCTGTAACGATCAATGCACGAGTAGCATTCAAGTCGTTAAGTTTTGCAAGCAACTCTTTAGTTTTTGGAGCAGCAACAGCAAACTCTTCAACCAATACAAGACGATCTTGGCGAACAAGTTCAGCTAAGATACATTGCATTGCACCGCGATACATTTTGCGGTTAACTTTTTGAGACCAATCTTGTGGGCGAGCAGCAAAAGTTTTACCACCACCTACCCAGATTGGGCTACGAATAGAACCAGCACGAGCGCGACCAGTACCTTTTTGACGGAATGGCTTTTTGCCACCGCCAGAAACGTCTGCACGTGATTTCTGAGCTTTTGAACCTTGACGGCCACCAGCTAAATAAGCTGTAACAACCTGGTGTACAAGAGCTTCATTGAATTCACGACCGAACGCAACTTCTGATAATTCAACAGCAGAGCCGGAAACAGTATTTAAATTCACGTTATTTCCCCTCAGGCCTTGATCGTAGGACGAACAGTTACGTCACCACCAGTAGCGCCAGGAATCGCACCTTTCACTACTAAAACTGAACGTTCTGCGTCGATAGATACAATTTCTAGACCCTGTACAGTTACGCGCTCAGCACCTAAATGACCAGCCATTTTTTTGCCTTTGAACACGCGACCAGGAGTCTGGTTTTGACCTGTAGAACCCAGAACACGGTGAGAAAGTGAGTTACCGTGAGTCGCATCTTGCGTACGGAAGTTCCAACGCTTAACACCACCCTGGAAACCTTTACCTTTCGACTGACCAGTTACGTCAACTACTTGACCAACTGTGAACATGTCTACACCGATAGTTCCACCAACTTCACGACCTTCAAGATCAGCTTCTGTTGCACGGAATTCTTGAACTAGACGACCAGCAGCAACACCCGCTTTCGCGAAGTGACCTTTCTGAGCGTTAGTTACGCGAGATTCGCGACGTTCACCAGTAGTGATTTGAATCGCTTGATAACCATCAGTTTCAAGCGTTTTGATTTGAGTGATGCGGTTAGGATCAACCTCAATCACTGTAACAGGCACAGAAACACCAGCATCTGTAAAGATACGTGTCATACCGCACTTGCGACCGACTAAACCAATAGCCATGTGCATAAACCTCTAAAAAAGCGGCCTAATTAACTTAGAGCGTTAATTAACCCGAAAGCCTTAACCCAATGCGATCTGAACATCAACACCAGCTGCAAGATCCAACTTCATCAATGCATCTACAGTTTTGTCTGTAGGTTGAACGATGTCGATCAAACGTTTATAAGTGCGGATCTCGTATTGGTCACGCGCATCTTTGTTAACGTGTGGTGATGTTAAAACGTTAAAACGTTCAATGCGTGTAGGCATTGGAATTGGACCACAAACTTGTGCGCCAGTACGTTTTGCTGTTTCTACGATTTCTTGAGCTGATTGATCAATTAAACGGTGATCAAAAGACTTCAAACGGATACGAATTCTCTGGTTAGACATACCAGTAAACTCCAAGCCAAATATATAAAGAATCACTCCTGACGCATCTCACCCCACTAAAAGGTAAGTGTCAAGAGCAGTGAAATATCACTAAGGTCATGATCGATGCCACGACTGTCACGATGTTAACTACTTTATTCGCAGTTAACCCCCTTTCATTAAAGGGTCGCTCATTATAGCCATTGTTTAATGCATAAGCAAATCCATTTTTGATTTTTTACAATATATTCAATTTGTTTGGATTATCAGTAGCTTAAAAAAGCATCAATGGACTGTTTGCCGCAACACATAATCAATTGCACTATTAAGAATTTGATTTCCCTCAATAAAATTTAATTTTGGTGATTTTTTCAATTCGGTTTCAGTTGCCACGTATTGACCCGAAAACTTATTCAGTTCGTCATCATTCTCTAAAAAGAGTGCCAAGGTTTCTGGCACGATCTCTGGGTGAAATTGAAAACCCAATACATTCTTTCCAATTTGGTACATTTGATTACGACACACGGTATTTTCAGCCAAATGTACGGCACCTTTTGGAATCTCAAAAGTCTCGCTATGCCATTGCATCACATTAAACTGTTCAGGCAACTCAAAGCATTCTGTTGGGACGTGCTGGATTTTGCGTACTGTCGCCCAACCCAACTCCTGTTGTTCATTGCGACTGACCGCGGCACCGAGCGCATTGGCAATCAATTGCCCACCCAAGCATAAACCAATCGCGGGTTTTCCTGCGGCCAAGTAACGTCTTAACCAACGCTTCTCGATCTTTAACCATGGAAAATTCACTTCATCATTCACACTCATGGTACCGCCCATAATGATGAGTAAGTCGACATCCTCAACACTCGGTAAAGCTTCTATCTCTAAGGCTTGATCTATAGGTAAAGCAAAAAACTCTGTTGCACTGATCACTGCACCTTGTTGTTTTAAATACGTATAGCAACTGCCGAACCCTTCACCAGCAATATGCTGAAAATAATGTACTTTTAAATGCGACGTCATGCGCTTATGCCTTCTTTTTACTATCCTTATCGATGATTTAGCAAAATTGAAGCCAACTTTTTATTTTGTTTACCTTTATTCACATTTGTTCAATTTTCTCGCCTATTTAGAAACTTTCTCTTAAGCTAAAAACAATTTATCGCTTTATGATGAGTCGATTCGTGAAAAAAAACCCGCAAACCGCATTGGTTCATGCACCAAGACAAGCGCCTCAGTACATTTCAACTGTCCAACCTCCCCTGTATCGTGCATCGACGATTATTTTTAAAGATACAGATGCACTGTTTAATCGCCATTGGACCGATGACTATGACTATAGTTATGGCACCCATGGCACCCCCACCACCTTTACATTGGGCGATAACATTGCACAAATTGAGGGTGGAACCTACTGCTTATTGGCACCAAGTGGTTTATCTGCCATCAACCTAGTGAACTCATGTTTTTTAAGTCATGGTGATGAAGTTTGGGTGGCAGATAATATTTACGGGCCAAACATGGAGCATCTTCGTAATCTAGAAAAACGCTATGGCATTGATGTTCGTGTTTATAACCCTATTGATGTGTCCTCTTTCCAACCGACGGAAAAAGCTAAACTGATTTGGCTAGAAGCCACAGGGTCGGTCACACTGGAGTTTCCAGATTTGGTCGGGCTGGTAAAAAAGGCACAAGCACATCATATGCTCACTGCTTTAGACAACACGTGGGGCGCAGGTCTTGCCTTTAATGCTTTTGATTTTAGTGATGTGCACTTAAGTGTAGATGTGACGGTACATGCTTTAACCAAGTACCCAAGTGGCGGTGGAGACATTTTAATGGGCTCAGTCGTGACACGTGAGCGAGCTTTACATCATCAACTCTTTCGCACGCATGCCATTCAAGGCATTAGCGTCTCTGGGGATGATGTTGCTCAAGTCCAACGTAGTCTGGCATCAATGCGTGTTCGGTATGCCGCACAGTCTGAAAGTGCGCTACAGCTACTGGCATGGCTAAAACAACAACCCGAATTTGTGCAGGTATTACACCCTGCTGACTCGAGTGCTGCGGGTCATTCATATTGGAAAGACATTTGTGTCGATCAACACAGTGCAGGTTTAGTCAGTGTCATTTTCAAGCCCGAATTTGATCTACAGGATATTCGTCAGTTTTGTGATGCCCTGTCACTCTTCAAACTCGGCTTTAGTTGGGGTGGTCCTGTAAGTTTGGTGATGCTGTATGACCTCAAAGACATGCGTACACTTGAGCATACACATTTACAACAAGGTTTATTGGTTCGCTTTTGTATAGGACTAGAACATCCTACCGATTTAATTCAAGATATAGAAAATGCACTAAAACAACTGAATAACCATCACAAGAAAATTGAATAGGAAGAAGTATGAGCACCCCGATCATCATTGCTAAGAAAACCACAAATACCCAACAAGATGTTGTTCTACACTCGAAGTTTGCCAACCGTCATGGCTTAATTGCAGGGGCAACAGGGACAGGTAAAACCGTAACCCTGAAGGTGTTGGCTGAAAGTTTTTCCAGACTCGGGGTGCCCGTATTTTTAGCCGATGCCAAAGGCGATGTTTCCAGCTTAGCGCAGGCAGGCGCATCCAACCCAAAATTTGATGAACGCATTAAAAGTTTAGGCATCGACAGCATTCCCTTTGCTGCATCCCCCGTGGTGTTTTGGGATTTATTTGCTGAACAAGGTCATCCTATTCGTACCACGATTACCGAAATTGGCCCGCTGTTGCTGGCACGTATGCTGAATTTAAATGACACCCAAGAAGGGGTACTTTCTGCGGTATTTCGTATTGCAGATGATCAAGGCATGTTACTGATCGACTTTAAAGACTTAAAAGCCATGATTGGTTATGTCAGTGAACATGCCGCAGAGCTTAAAGCCGAATATGGCAACCTATCTCCTGCCAGCCTTGGCGCGATTCAACGGAATTTATTGGCACTGGCCGATCAAGGCGGTGATCAATTCTTCGGGGAGCCCAGCTTAAATATTCTAGACTTTATTCAGACCGACAGTAATGGTCATGGCTATATCAATATTCTAGCCGCAGACAAGCTCATGAATACTCCAAAGCTCTATGCCACTTTTCTGCTCTGGATGCTCTCTGAACTCTTTGAACAGCTGCCTGAGGTTGGCGATATGGACAAGCCCAAGCTGGTGTTCTTCTTTGATGAAGCGCATTTGCTGTTTGATAATGCCAGTGCAGCGCTGCAAGAAAAAATTGAACAAGTGGTGCGCCTGATCCGCTCCAAGGGGGTGGGTATTTACTTTGTCACGCAAAACCCACTGGATTTGCCTGAAAGCGTCCTAGGACAGCTCGGTAATCGCGTACAACATGCCTTACGTGCCTTTACCCCGAAAGATCAAAAAGCAGTAAAAACGGCTGCGGATACCTTCCGTGCCAACCCTGAATTTAAGGTTGAGCAAGCCATCACTGAACTAGCTGTGGGTGAAGCTTTGATTAGTTGCCTAGATGAACAAGGCACGCCGCAAGTCGTGGAGCGCGCATGGGTGATGCCACCCTACTCGTCTTTCAGTCCTATTAGCCCAGAGCAACGTCAAACCTTAATTTCACAAAGTATCGTGGCAGGCATTTATGAAAAAAGCCTAGACCGTGAAAGTGCTTTTGAACTTCTACAAAATAAAGTGGTTGAACGCCAACAACAAGCGGTACAGATAGAGCAAGAGAAACAACAAGCCAAAGAACAAGAAGCGCTAGCGAAACAGCAAGCCAAAGAAGCTGAAACACTGGCTAAGCAACAAGCACGTGAGCAAGAGAGGATTGCGAAAGAACAGCAGAAAGGAGCTGAACGTGAAGCGAAACAGCGTGACAAGCTAATTCAAGACACGGTCGGAACCTTTGCTAAAAGTGCAGCACGTAGCCTTGGGGGCAGTACAGGACAAAAAATCGTCCGTGGTTTACTCGGCTCTTTGTTTGGGCGTAAGTGATCTACTTTTTAAATCTAAAAATCAAAATTTATGAGATATTATTATATTTCATAAAAAAATTAAGCTTTTCTTTAAAAGATGTATTTACATTACATCTTTAAAGGTATATTTTAAATACATCTTATAAATGATAGCCAAGAGAGATCAAACATGACTCCGCAGCAAATTGAACTTGTAAAAGCAACTGTTCCTGTCCTTCGTGAAAATGGTGTCGCACTCACGGGTTATTTTTATAACCGTATGTTAGGCAATAATCCTAATTTAAAAGAAACCTTTAATATGGGGCATCAACGCAGTGGCGCTCAAGCACAAGCTTTGGCGGGCGCTGTATTGGCCTATGCAGAAAACATTGAAGATCCTTCAGTATTACTCCCTGTGGTTGAGCTGATTGCCCACAAACATGTCAGCTTGAATATTCAAGCACCCGACTACAATATTGTTGGGGAAAACCTCCTCCATTCGATTAGTGAAGTTTTAAGTATTTCAATGGAGGATCCATTGATTGATGCTTGGGCTGCGGCGTATGGTCAATTGGCTGATTTATTCATTAGCACTGAAAAAGCGATTTATGAGCAACATCAACAAACCAAAGGGAGCTGGTTAGGCTGGCGCAACTTTAAAATCGCGAAGAAAGTGGTTGAAAGCGATGAAATAACTTCTTTCTATCTTGCCCCTGTGGACGGTGGTGATTTACCAAAATATGAAGCAGGTCAGTACATTTCAGTACGTGTATTTGTTGAGGAACTTGGTCTAAAACAACCTCGCCAATACACCCTTTCAACCAGCCCTCAAGCTGACTATTTACGTATCTCGGTCAAACGCGAAGATGAAAAAGGCGATTTGGCAGGCGGCTGGGTGTCAAATACCCTGCATGGTTTAGCCGAAGGTGCTGAAATTGAAGTGTCTGCACCAACAGGTAACTTCTACCTGATTGACCCAAACAAACGTAATGTCTTTATTAGTGGTGGTGTCGGCCTCACACCAATGGTGGCGATGCTGAATCAGTTGGTGACTTTAGATATGCCAGAACCTGTGACTTTTGTACACGCCTGCCGCAGCAAACAAGTGCATGCCATGAAACAGCACATTCATGACTTAAAAGCCAAATACCCACGCTTAAGCACCTTTACTGCGTACGAGTTCCCACATCAAAGCGATGTTTTGGGTCAAGATTATGATGCGAAGGGTCGCCTTGATTTGAGTACCATTGATAGCGCGATTCTACCTGTTCAAGCAGACTACTACTTATGTGGCCCAATGCCATTTATGGCTGAACAACAAAAAGCCCTGATTGCCCGTGGTGTTCCTGCCGAAAATATTCACAGTGAAGCTTTTGGCACAGGTGGTGTTCACCACTAACCCATGCCATCGGCATAAAATAGAGAGGGTTAGTCAGGTTATGCTAGACTAGCCCTTTGTTTTTTTTTGCTTATCAACGATCAGTACCCTCATGCAGCTCAATAAATTTACCGATTACGCTTTGCGAATTCTGATGTATGTTTCGCAGCCGAAAGCGCTGCCGCATACCATTGCAGAACTGGCGCAAGCACTACAAGTGTCTGAAAACCACTTGATGAAAATCGTACACTTTATGGCGAAACAGCAGTGGATTATTACCGCACGCGGTCGTGGTGGTGGGATTCGACTCAATCCAGAAAGCCTACATTTAAGACTGGGCGAAATTGTACGGGTCTTGCAAGCGGATCAGAACATTGTGGAATGCAACACCCCACCTTGCGTACTCCGTTCAAATTGCGGACTGAAAGGGATCTTAGATCAAGCGTTGGATCAGTTCTATCACAGCTTAGACCAATATACCTTAGCGGATGTACTGGGTACTGAGGCTCAGAATAAGTTCACGACCCACTCGCCGATTAACCTGATCAATCTTGCCGATTAAGGTCTTTTATAGACAAGATTGCGGACTTTACGCTGCAAAGGTCGATTGCCTGCTCGACTTCCATTATAATGGCTGATTGTAGATCATAAATTGAAGTTGAGTTATGCACCACAGCCGAGGAAAATCCAAAAACAGTAAAATTGCTGCTGCCCCAAAGCAAAAAATTAGCTATGAAAAAAAGGTAGATTCTGCAGTTACTGAGTATGCTGTGCGCGCTCTCAACTGGCTGCGTAAAGCAGAGTTTTTAATGAGTGCCCCGAAGCTCAACCTGTGTGTAGAAGATACAGGTTACGAAATTGCCTTTGCGGGTCGTTCAAATGCAGGTAAGTCTAGTGCGATCAACGCCTTAACCAACCAAAAGCAATTGGCTCGTGCCTCGAAAAGACCAGGTCGTACGCAGATGATTAACTTTTTCAGTCTGGGTAATCCTGACCAACGTCTCGTCGACTTACCCGGTTATGGTTATGCAGCCGTGCCTGAAGCGATGAAAATCGTGTGGCAAAAAGAGTTAGAAAATTACCTGATTCAGCGTAAAAGCTTACAAGGTTTAGTGTTGTTGATGGATATTCGTCATCCGCTACAGCACTTTGACGTGATGATGTTGGAATGGGCGTATTCACGTAAATTGTTTGTGCATGTGCTACTGACCAAGTCCGACAAACTCAACCGTGGCCCTGCCTCTAAAGCATTACAAGAAGTGAAAGCCCAATTGAAAAAGATGAAACTTGATTTCTCAATTCAATTGTTCTCTTCTCTCAATAAACAAGGCCTAGAAGAACTGGCAAGTGTGATGGGCGGACGACTGAATTTTACTTTAGACCAAGCTCAACACTTTGACTTAAGCAGTATTCCAGATGCGACAGCCGATGAGCTAGATGCAGACGAATTCGATGAAGATCCTGAACCCGCTATGGATCTTGATGCTGAAGACGATGTGGAAACCAAACCACAGTCTGAGGCTTAAGTTTTAAACGCCAACCTATAAAAGCATCATCTATTGCTGTATCTGTGTCTCCTATTGCTAATCGCAATCGGGGACTTTTTTTATACTGACGTTATTCAGCTCGTGAAAAAGTTCAACACATATAAAAATAGGTCAGCATATGAAATTATGGTCTCGATTAAAAAAAAACAAAATTCGTTCCTCTATTGCCTACACCATTAAGCCCCGCAAAGTTAAATTTGAGTGGCTAGACAGTCCGATTGCTTGGATTCCCAACCAACCTTTTGCCAGCTATTTGATCAATGAAATTAATATGATCCTACCCGCAGGTGAGTTCTGGTTCTGCCGCCTCTATACCAAAGTCTTACCACAAATTAGCGATGAAAAGCTGAAGCAAGATGTACAAGCCTTTATCCGCCAAGAAGCCATGCATGCGCAAGCACACAACTCAGTCAATAAAGAGTATCTCAGCCAAAGAAAGATTGATGTCTCCCGTAATCTAGAGTTGATGGATTTCTTATTTGGAAAATTACTGGCCGATAAACCACTAGATCTCACTGTACCTAAAGCACTTGAGCACCAGTGGGATCTGTTTCGACTCGATATTATTGCCACGGTGGAACACATGACCTGTGTCCTTGGAAAATATGCACTGGACAACACCGAATGGGAGAAAATGGGCGCTGACCCTGCGATGTTAGACTTGATCAAATGGCACGGCGCAGAAGAAATTGAACACCGTACCGTCGCATTTGATTTGTACCGACATTTAGGCGGGGGTTATATTGCGCGCTATTATTTGAGTCTGGTGGTGATTGCTGCCGTTCTGGGCTTATGGGTCGATGGTGCAGCTCATATTATGAAACAAGATGACCGCTTTAAGTCGATTCAACCCAGTCTGTTTAAACCTTGAATTTGGCGTGAGTGGCTGTCTATTTCTAAACGGAATCATCAAGTTTTACCAAGTCCGTTATGGCTCATCTCACAGCAATTTGGCTATTTAGTGCCGTGGTATGACCCTGTACACGAAGCCAAAACAGAAGATGCGATTGCCTACTTAGACCAATCCCCAGCGGCTAAACGTGCCATGCTCAAAGTCGCTTAAATCCTAAAATAAAAAAAGCAGCTTAATAGCTGCTTTTTTATTTTAGAGCAAAACTTAAGACGGATTCGATAAATTGGGCAAAGGTGCATCCAGATCCTGGGTATGTCGATCCACCACCACACTAATCATCATGTCACCTTGTACATTCACCACAGTACGCACGGTATCCAGTAAGCGATCAATCGGTAATAAAATCGCAATCGCTTCAGCAGGAAGCCCGACAGACTGCAATACCATAATCATAGTGACCATGCCTGCACTCGGAATCCCTGGAGCACCTAAAGAAGCAATCATCGCCGTCAGACACACCACCAGCTGCTGACTCAAGGTCAAATCGAGTCCCATCAAGTTGGCAATAAACAAAGCCGCCGCTGCCTCATACAGCGCAGTACCATCCATATTGAGCTGCGTCCCCAACGGAATCACAAAGCCTGCCGTTTGCGGACGTACACCAAGATTTTCTTGCGCACACTTGAGGGATAAAGGCATAGTTGCCGAGCTTGAACTGGTGGCAAAAGCCGTAATCAACGCCACACGCGTGCCTTTAAAAAAGGTCATCGGGTTCATCTTGCCAAAAATCCACAGTAATAGCGGCAAAACCACCAGACCATGAAAAATGGTAGTGCCCGTTACCACAGCCGCAAACTCTGCCAAACGACTCAATACAGAAATGTCTTCAGTGGCAATCAACTTAGCAAGTAAGGCAAAAATTCCTAGCGGGGCTAGCTTCATCACCCAACCAATCATCAACATCATGATGTCAAAGAACTGTTGACTCAGCTTACGTACGGTACGGAATTTTTCGCCGCCCTTGACGAGTGCCACACCTATGAACAACGCAAAAACCACTACCGCTAAAACATTGCCTTCGGCAAAGGCTTTGAAGGGATTAATCAGCGTATTTTGAATAAAGTTGGTGAAGAACGAAGATGGGGTGAGCGTATCTGGAGTTTGATGAGCGGCCATGGCGTCTTGGAACATGGCGATATCGACACCTTTGCCGACTTCAAATAAATGCGCGCAGCTTAAACCCAATATCAAGGCCAAAGTCGTGGTGGTGACACAGCATGCCAGCGTAATTTTCCAAACACGGGAGAGCTGTCCGCCCGCTTGCAAGTTGGATACTCCCACCACAATTGAGCTAAAAATGAGGGGAATCAATAGCATTTTTAACAGACCAATAAAAATACTGCTGACCACCCCGATTCCATACAAACTCATCTCTAAAAAAACGGTACCCGGGAAAAGATTGAGAACAAATCCGAAGATGACCCCAAAGATCGCTGCAATTAGAATTTGCGTGTTTAAGCTCATAGCTTCATGCTTTTCAAAGATTTCTTTGGGAAACTATGCCATGTGAACAGGTGAGAATCGAGCATTTTTTTGTCACAAGTACTGCACATTTCCCCATATACCTCTCCCCAAAAGATGAGACCATTACAATTCAAGCTCAACTTCTAGCTCTGCTCTGACCACCTTTCAGTCATAAAGTCGGTCATAAAAAAAGCTGAGTCATATCACTCAGCTTTTTCTGTACTTAGGCTTTATTGGGCTTCGATTTCACGGAGCCGAATCAAACCTTCTTGAGTGGTACTACACACCAACTCACCGTTTTGCCACATTCGTCCAAAATTTAAACCTCGTGAACTGGCACTGACTGTGGCATCCATGTCATACAGCATCCAGTCATCCACGCGAAAGGGTTTATGGAAATACATGGCATGATCGATACTCGCACACTGTAAACTTGGCGAAAGATAACTTAAACCATGCGGGCGCAGTGCCGTGGTCATTAAAGTAAAATCTGAATAGAATGCCGCAATCGCCTGATGCAATGAAATCTCATCCACCTCTGCTGCTATACGGTCATGCGTGCGAATGTAGTGCGCATACACAGGTGCTTCAGGCTGCGGTTGGTACGGGTTCTGTGGATTGATTGGACGAATTTCCACATGACGATCGCGCATGAAACTTGCACGCACATTTTCAGGCACAAATTCCACCATCATTTTTTTCAGTTCAGCCTCAGACTTTAAAGACTCGGGTGCTGGATACTCAGGCTCACCGATTTGATAGTTCAGGCCGTCTTCATTGTCAGCAAAAGACACCATACACATAAAGATGGTTTTACCATGCTGAATAGCGCGCACTTGGCGACTGACAAAACTACGACCATCACGAATTCGATCAACTTCATAGATAATCGGTGCGTTCACATCGCCACCAAATAAAAAGTATGCATGTAAAGAATGAGCTGGACGATCCGTCGTATATGACGCTGCACGTAGGGCCTGACCTAAGACTTGTCCGCCAAAAACACGCTTCCCAACCAAATTACGGCTTTGTCCACGAAAGATATTTTCCTCAATTTTTTCGAGGCTCAGTAATTCAACCAACTCTTGGGTTAAGGCATTCATAAGCAACCTACTTAATGGTGAGAGACCAGATTTTTCTGTAAAGTGATGAGGTATGATATCGATATTAAAATCTATTTTGCCATAAATTCAGACTAAAACCCTATAGATTGCTTGACTGAGTTGTCATAAGTTTTTTTCGTTATTTCCGACTAAAAATACGATTTTTAACGATAAAATTCACCATATAAAACAAATTTGTCAGGAAATGACATACGGTTTATGTTTACAATTACGCAAAATAAATACCCCTTCAGACAAACTGCGGGATTGGTCATTTAAGCAGGAGTGTATATGTCCAAAAGTGGCTTTGGTCAAATGTATAGAAAGCTTTCAAGTAAGCTTCTTGACCTCATAGTAACCCCACATGTATTGGGTGAGGTTCCAACAGAACCGACAGCAACAGATGCTGACCCAGCAGCTTCAGGCCATCCCAAAAAAATTGTCTGTTATGTGCTTCAAAATCACTCACGCAGTAATGCGCTGTTGGTGGATGGTGAAACACGTCGTTTAAAGCTTGCTCCTGCACTCGATCCTTTGGTCGTGGGGACACATCAAGAAAAAGCATCGATCGTGTTTTTACAGCACAACGATGAAAATAATTTACTGAACCCTTCACCACACACCTTTCCACCGCGCCTGTTACGTCTAGTTGAAGCTTTAGAACAACAACCCGATTTAGACGTGGAGCTGGTGCCTGTGACGGTACTGTGGGGACGTTCACCGGACAAAGAAGACTCTTGGTTTAAATTGTTATTTACCGACACTTGGGCAACGCCAAGTACGGTGAAGCAGCTGATGAATATCGGTTTACATGGTCGTCAGTCATTTTTAGAGTTTCATGAAAGTCAGTCTTTACGTACCTTGGTGAACTTTGCAAAAACCACCTATCCGAATTTATCGCCTGCGACCTATATTCTAAACACCTTAAATAATCAGCTCGATGCACACCGTGAGGCGGTACTCGGCCCTGACCTTTCAGACCGTCGCAACGTGATGCATTCATTGATTAAAGCCAGTGATGTACAGGATGCGATTCGCCGTGAAAGTATCCGCGGCAAAATTAGCATGTTGGACGCAGAACGTCGTGCTATTGGTTATGTCAATGAAATCGTATCGGACTACTCGCATTCAACCATCCGTTTTGCAGAAATGGCGCTAGCACGTTTATGGACGCAGCTCTATGACGGGGTTGAAGTCCATAACTTCAATACGGTTCGTGAGTTGGCTAAAGACTACGAAATTGTGTATACCCCATGCCACCGTAGCCATATCGACTATTTACTGCTGTCTTATGTGGTGTATAACCGTGGTTTGATGGTTCCTTATATTGCTGCGGGCGATAACTTAAATATGCCATTTGTTGGGCAAATTTTACGTGGTGGCGGTGCATTCTTTATTCGCCGTACTTTCCGCGGTAATGCGCTCTACACTTCGGTCTTTAAAGAATACCTATACAGTATTTTGTCGCGTAACACGCCTTTAGAATACTTCATCGAAGGTGGTCGTTCACGTACAGGTCGTCTGCTACCACCGAAGACAGGTATGTTAGCCATGACGGTGCACAGTCACTTGCGTGGGCGTGCCAAACCGATTGTCTTTGTTCCGACCTATATTGGCTATGAACGATTGATGGAAGGTGCAACCTACGTCGGTGAGATGAACGGTAAACCAAAAGAAGCCGAGTCTGTCTTTGGGATTCTGCAAACTTTACGCAAAATTGAACGTATTTTCGGAAAAGTACATCTCAACTTTGGTGAACCCGTTTTCCTCGATGACATGCTGAAAAAGCATGGCGCTGAGAATGTACAAATTGCTAAAAATGATGATCCAATTCCGCAAGAAGTCTCTGATGCCGTCAACAGTTCTGCACATGCGATTTTAGAAAATATTAACCGTGCGGCTGTGGTGAATCCTGTTTCATTACTATCTTTAGTTCTGTTGGCCACTGAGAAGCATACGCTTGATGAAGAAATCTGCATCAAACAGCTCGATACCTATCGCAAGTTGTTGACGACACTTCCTTATGATGAGCGCCTCTTGGTAACACCATTATCAGGTAAAGAAATCATTGCTTATGGTTTAAAGCTAAAACTGATCAAACGCGTCAATCACGTACTGGGCGACATTATTGCGATTGCGGACAATCAAGCGGTACTGCTGACCTACTTCCGTAATAACATTTTGCATGCCTTTGTATTGCCATCACTCGTTGCCGCTTTGGTTGAACACAATGGAACCATTGGCCGCGGTGATTTAATCAATGTGATTCGCACGCTATATCCGTTCTTAAAAGCAGAATTGTTTTTAAAATGGGAAGATGCTGAACTCAAAGATCAAATCTGCGCTTATGTAGACGGTTTGATTCAAGCTAAACTGATTTCTGAAGATGCCGAAGGCCACTTGATTTCCCCTGCTCCAAACAGCGAAGATCATAACCAATTGGTGGTATTGGCTGCGCCAGTCATGCAGAGTCTTGAGCGTTACTACATGACGCTTGCGCTGATTACGCAACGAGGTTCTGGGAACATTTCAGCACGTCAGGTTGAAGAGCTCAGTCATTTGGTGGGTCAGCGTTTGTCTGTCCTATATGAGTTCAATTCACCTGAATTCTTTGATAAAGCCTTGTTCCAGAGCTTTATTAAAGTGCTCACGCAACAGGGTTATATCAGCACCAACTCAGACAACGCGATTGTGTTTGATGAGAACTTTCAAAACGTTGCGCAATATGCCAACTTGGTACTAGATGATGTCACGCTACAAATGTTGCAACACATCACTACTTTCAGCGATGAAGAGCTAAAAGATGTACTAGACCGAGTCGCTGCTGAACAGGCGAAGAAGCGTTTGAAACGTAAGAAGAAGTAATTTTTTAAGTGCATAGGTATCTACAAAAGGTAGGTATCTATGCTGTTCAACAAAAAAATACTAAATAAAAAATTTAAGCCAATATAGGTTAAATAGATAAATAGTTAAGGAATACTTTTTATAAATTTGGACTTTACCTAATTCTATTTATGATCCATATATCCATGAATTAGCAAGAAATATAAACTTTAAAATTAAATACTGAACAACAAGCTAGTACAACCAATCATTAATGATCCAGTAGAATATAAATTAGTTTCAAATATTACGCTAATTACAGTAGTTCCACTGCTTTTCTTAATTTACTAAAGTATAAAATAATGAAATATATAGTTCTTTTAAGTATGTTATTGGCATCATTATCACTCATTGGTTGTAAAGAAAAACGTGTACGTTATTTTAAATATGAAATTGTAAGCAATGAAAGTATTTGTTCATTGAAACCTAAGGAATTTTTTGATTCTAAAGAGTTTTCAATGTTCGATACATTTTTTAGAGATATGGCTGGAAACCCTAATGATGAATTATCAGAAACTATTTATAAAGAAAGTTTAAAAAATCTATCTAATACAAATAGTAAATATATTTTTTGCTTTTCAAAAAGTAGTTTGAAATCAGATTTTTTAGAAACATATATTCAAGTTGAACTACAAAGAGGGAAAGCTTTTCGACAATACGAATTTAAAAATTATTTTTTCATAAAAAATAATAACTTAATTAATTTCACTGAAAGAGAAAAAAGTATAGAAGTATGCGAATAATGTTTTTTTTTATATAGTTAACATAACACCTCTTACGCTATATTATTAAGTTTTTATATAAATACCAAAACTTTAATTAAAATAGGCTTTGTTGCACAAAGATTTAAAAGATAACACTCTGCTCATTTGAACAGAATTCAAGTGACAACTTGGGTATGAGGACGACCTAATTCTGTAAATTTGTTCAATACGGCTATGCGTGCATGAATCTCATTCACCTGACTAGAAAAACTCCTTGCTGTTAATTTATCACCTAATAGTTTGATGCAATGCATCTTGGTTTCAACTAAACTTCGACGATGATAACCAGACCATTTTTTCCAAAGCGTTCTTCCTAAACGTTTAACTGTTTTCAGTAACTCATTCCGCTCTAAAGATCTCAATTTCTGATCTTTCCATGGTTTTGCATTTTTTCTTGGCGGAATGAGCGCATGTGCATCTCGATCTAGAATGACTTGTCTGCAGTGCTTCGTGTCATAAGCACCATCGGTATAGACCGAATCAATTCGTTCATCTAAGGGAATTTGAGCAAGTAAATCACCGAGTACTTGCGAATCGCTCACATTATTTGTAGTAAGCTGTACTGCACGTATTTGCAAGGTTTCAGCATCGATGCCAATATGAAGCTTACGCCATTGGCGACGATATTCAGGTCCATGTTTCTTACGTTTCCACTCACCTTCACCTAGAAACTTTAAGCCAGTTGAGTCGACGAGTAGATGTAGCCCATCACTACTTTTTTGATAGCTAATCGCAATATCAATATGTTTTTGTCTTCGACAAAGCGTACTGTAATCTGGTGCGGTCCAATTTAATCCACAAAGTTTAATCAGACTTTGAACAAAACCTGTGACCATGCGTAAAGAGAGTCTAAATAAAGATTTGATCATTAAACAGCATTGAATAGCCGTATCGGAGTAAGTTTGATTTCGACCTTGCTTGTTTTGTGGTTGTGCATACCACTGAGTGTTTGGATCAAACCAAATGGAAATGTTGCCCCGATTAATGAGAGCGTGATTATAGGAAGACCAGTTGGTTGTACGATAAGTTTTAGGAGTAGGTTTATTCATTTTGAAATTATAGGACTGAATAAACCTTATAGGCTAGGTTTGTGCAACAAAGCCTCTTAAAGCAGCAGAACAAAACCTACCTGAAGCTCAGAGTAATGCAGCATATATATATGCAAATACTTATAATGATTTAGAAAAAGAAAAATTTTAGTTTACTAAATCATATGAAAATGGCAATGCGGCAGCAGGTGAAGCTTTAAAAGAGTTGAATGAACTATCTTCTAATTAAATCATAGAATAACGCACTTGAAACAACTATAACTAGAGTAATAATTACTCCTTGTATTTCAAATAGTATAGATAAAAATAAAGATGTACCAATTTTAAATAAATTATTTGAAATTAGTATTTTACTATTACTTATATTTACATATAATGGATAATTATTCTTATTGTATTCATTCCATAGCACTTCATTTTTTTCTTTAAGTTTTTCACAGTTGTCTAAAAGATTGATTCTATACACTCCAAAAAGTTTTTCGTTTTCTCCAATATATTTCCTTTTATCAAAAGAGTATTCATACTTGATGTATCGATAAGCAGCTCTATCGATGCCCCTCCTCCAAGGTTCACTTGAACAATAAGTATATGTTTCTATAATCTTAAAATTATTAACTTTAACCCAATTACTATGAGTCATTAAAAAAAATTTATTTTTTAATAGTGGCGATGATGTTATAAAAATAATAAGTATCAATGTCGATAAAATAAACATTAGATAAAATTTGTAATTTTTCATCTTTTTCCTATCATCAATTTTTTGAATTTTGAGTAGTACATAATTTAGGGGATTATCAATACTTTTTAAATTAACATAATACACCTTATACGAAATTCTTAAAATTTTCCTATAAGCATCAATATCTTAATAAAAGCCGTTCTAGGGTTAAACGCACTGGAACGGATTTGTCATGATTCTTCACGTTCCACAGCCATTTTCCAAACGATGCTTCACATTTTTTATGAGTGAAAATAAAAAATTATTTTGACTCACGCTCTGCTAACAACGCCAAATAATCATCAAAACAATGAGAATGCTGTAATTCAAAATTCATCTGCTGCATACGTGAAGCATAAATTTGCTTGCCTGATGGCACATCACTTTCCAAAATCAAAACTGGCAGTCCTAACTGCTGTTGAAACCATTGGATGATTTCATGTAAAGGTAGCGGTTGGCTATTACTACAAATGTAAGACTTTTCAGTATGTTCCACGTGAAGCAATTGCGCTAAAAAAGCAGCCAAATCCTCAACATGAATTCGGTTCGACCAATGCAGTTTGGGATAAGATTTTGTGGTCCCCGCAAGTTTAATCATACGTGCAACTGAAGTCCCATAAATTCCTGTTGGACGTACAATCACACATTCAGAGGGATAAGCCTGTTGCCACAAAGTTTCCATATTCAATAGCACCTGCCCTTGTGCATCGCTCGGTTGGGGACTAGTGTCATCATCAACTCGCTCACCTGCACTTTCACCATAAACACGTGTGGAAGAAACCACGATCACTTTTTTTAAAGGATGGCTTTTTAAGGCATGTAGCATGGGTGCAATCGAGTCTATAAAAGTTCGCTGATACGCCTCCACCGTAGTGCCCTCAGGCGAGAGTAAGATATATACGGCATCAATCGGTGCGACTTGAGACAAATCCAACTGATGAATATCTTGAATCAAATGCTCAGCCCAATCATCTGATTTCGGACTTCGGCTAATTGTGGTAATTTGGTGGCCTTGCTGAAATAACTGTTTAGCAACACGCTGAGATGTTTTACCATAACCTATAAATAAAATATGCATTTAGCACCAAATCACAGACAAAGTTGAGGGGACATGGCTGCAGTCCATCAGTTGCAGGGGGTCGGAGCTGCCTCTGCTGCACTACTTGAAAAGTTGAATCTCTTCACTACAGATGATCTGCTGTTTCATCTGCCACGAGACTATGAAGATCGTAGCACGATCATCCCCATGAACCAATTGACTGTGGGGCGTAGCTATTTACTCGAAGGCACGATTCAAGGTGTAGACTTTCCGCCTGGTAAACGTAAATCGATGGCGATTGGACTGCAAGACGACTTTGGCAAAGTGACTTTACGCTTTTACCATATCTATAAAGGCTTAACGGATCGCGCAAAGGTTGGCAACCGTCTGCGTATTTTTGGTGAAGTCCGTGTGGGTGCGCGTGGTCTGGAAATGTATCACCCCGAAATTCAACTCATTACAGAACATACGCCACTTCCACAAACCCAACTGACTGCGATTTACCCCAGCACAGAAGGTCTGACGCAACCTAAGTTTCGTGAATACATCAAACAGGCTTTAGCCAAGCACAGTGATGATTTACCTGAACTGCTGCCCGCAAAATTTACCAATGGCTATGCACTTAAACAGGCGTTGGATTACATCCATCATCCTCCTGTAGATGCCAATATGCTGCAACTGAGCCAAGGCTCACACCCTGCCCAGCAACGTTTGATTTTTGAAGAGTTGGTTGCGCATCAGGTCAGTCTATTAAGCCGTCGCGCCTATATCCAACAAATTGAAGCACCACGTATTTCTGCCAGTCGTCAGTTTGCCAAACAACTGCTCAGCAGCTTGCCTTTTGAAATGACCAATGCACAAAAGCGCGTCTCCAAAGAAATTGTACAAGACTTAAAACTTAATAAACCGATGTTACGTTTGGTTCAAGGCGATGTCGGTGCAGGCAAAACCTTGGTCGCTGGAGTCGCAGCCTGCCATGCCTTAGAGGAAGGTTGGCAAGTGGCGTTAATGGCACCGACTGAAATTTTGGCGGAACAACATTATCTCAATTTTAAAAAATGGTTTGAACCTTTGGGACTCAGTGTATCTTGGCTTTCAGGTAAACAAAAAGGCAAAGCACGTGCCACAGCCGAACAAGCAATTGTCGATGGCACAGCGCATCTGGTGGTGGGTACACACGCCCTGTTTCAAGACAATGTCCGCTTTGCCAAACTTGGATTAGTAATTATTGATGAGCAGCACCGCTTCGGGGTCGATCAGCGCTTAGCCCTACGCAATAAAGGCGCGCAGAATATGACCCCACATCAATTGGTCATGACCGCAACGCCGATTCCACGAACTTTAGCCATGTCTGCCTATGGAGACTTAGACACGTCCGTGATTGATGAACTTCCACCCGGACGAACGCCGATTCAAACCGTGACCATTCCACTTGACCGTCGTGAAGAAGTCCTACAGCGTATTGCCAGCAACTGCCTCGAAGGCAAACAAGCCTACTGGGTCTGCACCTTAGTTGAAGAGTCTGAAACCTTAGATGCTCAAGCTGCTGAAGCGACCTATTTAGAAATTAAAGAACGTTTCCCCGAACTCAACATTGGCCTCGTACATGGCAAAATGAAAGCCGACGAAAAACAAGCAGTGATGCAACAGTTTAAAGCCAATGAATTACAACTCTTGATTGCGACCACAGTGATTGAAGTGGGAGTCGATGTACCGAATGCCTCGATCATGGTGATTGAAAATGCGGAACGTTTAGGACTCTCTCAATTACACCAATTACGTGGCCGTGTTGGTCGAGGTGCCAAGGCTAGCTTTTGCGCTCTGTTATATAAAAGCCCGCTGTCTCAAAATGGACAAGAACGCTTACGCGTCATGCGGGAAACCAATGATGGCTTTTTAATTGCCGAAAAAGATTTGGAAATTCGTGGCCCTGGTGAATTGCTCGGTACCAAACAAACGGGTGATATGGGCTTTCGTGTGGCGAAACTAGAACGCGATGATCATTTGCTCAATCAGGCACATTATGTCGCAGCTCAGATTTTAAAAGACTATCCACAAAATGCTGAAGCCTTACTGAAACGCTGGCTGCCTGAAGCACCACGCTATGCCTATGTTTAGTCATCTGCTACATACTGCCAAACAGTTGCTACACAGAGCACAGCCCTGTCAGTTGTGTGGCATTGTACGCGCAGATCTACATTCGGTCTGTTTGGATTGCTGGCAACAACTCCCACTGCATCCACAGACCATTGAAAAACAAGAGCTGAGTATTCATGTGGCGGGACATTATCAATATCCTTTAGATCATCTTATTCAGCAGTTCAAATATGAACAACAACTGCATTGGCAGCCTCTACTGTCAGGCATTCTTCAGCAAATTCGCTTCCCTAAAGTGCAAGCAATTGTTCCAATGCCGATTTCGAGCCAGCGTTTAGCCGAACGTGGCTATAACCAATCAATGATCCTCGCCAAAGACTTAGCCAAGCAGCTAAATGTGCCCATTTGGCAACCTGTGATACGACTGCATCAACATTCACAAAAAGGACTCAGTCGACTGGAACGCTTAGATCAAATTCATCAACAGTTTAAAATCGATCCACAGCAACGTCAGTACGCAAAACGCTACCGGCGTGTTTTGATTTTGGATGATGTTGTGACCACAGGCAGCTCCATTCAGGCACTGACTTTACAACTTGAACAATTGGGTTGTCATAAAGTCAGCGCCGCGTGTATTGCCTATGCACTTGAATAATTAGACTACGTCAATCAGCAAATGTTCACGTACCCATGGCATGACCACCTCAGTGGTTAGCGGTGCAAGTGCAGCCTGCTGGTCATTCAAACTGACCCATTTCATTTCTGCAATTTCAGCCGCAATTTGTGGCGCTTGCTGAAGCTGAACATGGTAAACATAGCTCACCAATTTAAAATCAGGTTCATTGGCAGTGGCAGTTTCAAAACGACCAACAAACTGTTCAATCGTCGCATCACTTCCAATTTCCTCCCGAATCTCACGCAGCATGGTTTGCTCAGGTGCTTCATTGGGCTCAAGCTTACCACCCACTTGCATAAAACATGCGGTGTTCTGCTTACGCACCAACAAAAGCTGCTGCTGTTCATTCACAATAATAGCCGCAGCGACAGTAATCACCTTCATGCTTTGACATCCAACAACTCAGGATCAACCATGCCCCACTTCGGTTCAGGTGCTTGGAACTGATCCATCTGCTTTAAAATTGCTTTCACTGAATCCGATACAATCAGGCTGTCGGTAAAGCGTGCATGGGTAAAGCCTTTGTCGGTGGTCATCTTTAGGAATTTAAGTAAATCATCATAAAAGCCATTTACATTTAAAAAGGCATTCGGCTTGAGGTGAATGCCGAGCTGAGCCCACGTCCATTGTTCAAAAATTTCTTCTAAAGTCCCTGCGCCGCCAGGCATTGCAATAAATCCATCCGACAAGGCTGACATTTTCAGTTTACGCTCTTGCATGTCTTTAACGACATGTAACTCGGTCAGGCCTTGATGCGCCAGCTCACGATCCACCAGCACGTGTGGAATCACGCCAATCACTTGACCGCCTGCCTCTAAAGCACTGTCTGCCACAATACCCATTAAGCCCGAACGACCACCACCATAGACCAAGGTTTTGCCTTGTTCTGCAATGGCGTGTCCAACCTGACGTGCTGTTTCGGAAAAGATTTGATCTGAACCTAATGCGGAACCACAAAAGATCGCAATTGAATTTGTCATTTTTTACTCTGATATTTAATTGTCATGCAACTTCACTAAAATGAATGGATATTTTTTAGCAATTTAACCATTCGATCAGTGTTTTTATTGCAATCCTTGTCTAAAATACACCCATCCACTTCAACCATTACTGCGCAAAGGAGAAAGACGGCATGCTTGAAGCCTTTTACGCCACAGAGCGCGGTAGCTTAGAAGACATCACCATTAATGGCGATTTCGATCTTCAGCCCGATTTGGTCTGGCTTGACCTCATTGCTCCCTCTCAAGAAGAACAACAGTGGATTTTAGATGCATATGAACAAAATTTACCTACGCTAAAATCACTCGAAGACATTTCATCTTCAGCTCGATTCTACCGTGATGACGACGGTATTTTGCATATCAGTACGTATTTTTTAACGAAAAATAAAAACTATCAAGTCGATGGTGAGCCTGAAGAAAGCAGCGGTGCCCTTGCCACGGTACAAACTGTCGCTTTCATTTTACATAAAGAACGTCTCTTTACCCTTCGCGGGGAAAAACTGGTGGCGTTCCGTGCCTTTCGTGCGCGTGCGCGCCGCAATGACTACGAAATCGACTATAAAGATCCAACGTGGATCTTACTCGGTTTACTCGAGGCGAAGCTGGACGAGCTTGCGGATATCTTAGAAGATATCCACAAGGACTTGGAAAAGTATTCCACAGAAGTGCTGAATAACCGTCACCGTGAGATGATTCTCGACTTAGATGACATGATTACCCGTCTGGCACACTTGGAAGATATGCTTGGAAAAGCACAGCTGTGTTTGATTGACTTACGCCGTGTACTGACCTTTTTATCACGCCCGCGTGCTTTAGGTAGTCATATTTATGATGCGGATATTCGAGAGCTCAGTGAAGACGTTCGCTCACTGGTTGAGCATGATGCCTTCTTGTTCCAAAAAGTGCGATTCTTACTGGACACCACCTCAGGCTTCATTAACACCGAGCAGAATGACACGATTCGTCGCTTCTCTATCTTACCCAGTATGCTCGCTCCACCAATGCTGATTGCCAGTATTTACGGCATGAACACCGATGTGTTGCCTTTTGCCAAAGGCGGCACCAGTTTTATTGTGGTAAGCCTAATCTTAATGGCCTTCCTGATTGGCCCGCTCATTTACTTCCGCTGGAAGAAATGGATTTGAGTACACTTTAAAACACGGCTTTTCCTCATAGATTTAAGAAACGCAACATATAAAAAAAGCACCTTAGGGTGCTTTTTTTTACTTAAGGGATTAACTTTAAGTCATCCTGTAAATGACAGGCTTGAATTACCTTCATCATTTTTTCAGGTACAGCTTTAAAATGTAAACTATGTGCATCGGGTGTTTGACGCAACCAACGCACCAATACTGCTAATGCCAATGTACTACCATGCTCAAGCTGGGCCAGATTCACCACCACAGGATAAGACTGTGACTGAATCACCTTCAGACCTTGTTGATAGTAGCTTTCAGCATTGTCATATGTAATCTGACCTGAAAGCTGCATTTCCTGATTGCTAAAGTTAATCACCTTTCACCTACTTATTTTTTCTTTTCAACCGCTGCTTCTGCATCAGGTTGGAAGTTTGCAATCGCTTTATCTAGGTCGCCGCCATTACGTTTAACTGTTGCCGCGAACTGATTACGGAACTGTAAACCAAGGTCGATACCCGACACATTGATATTACGGATTTTCCATTGGTTGCCTTTATCCGCTAACTGGAAAGACACTGGGATTTTTTCGCCTTTGTTATTAAAGTCGATCGTCACCACAGGGTTTTTGCTGTTCGTTTCTTTATACGGACGGATGGTATATGTCTGATTGCTGAATTTCGCGAATGCAGAACCGTAATTTTCAATCAGTGTTTCACGGAAATTATTTTCAAACTTCGCGCGTTGTGCAGCTGTACTGTATTGATTGGTTGCATAAGTCCCCATCACAATACGTGAAAATGCTTGTGAATCCACATATGGGTCTAAGTTTTGACGAACAATCGTTTTCACCGCAGCTGGGTTGTTTTGGAGTTTGGCATGATCCGCTTTTAAACGCGCAATCAAACCATCTGCCACTTTTTTAACAAAAGCAGGTGGTGCTTCACTTGGTGCTGCAAAAGCAGTACCCGCAAACATTGTAGTTAAAATGCTAGCTGTCAGTGTTTGTTTCAATAAAGTATTCACTACAATTGGTCCTCTTCAAATCATTCAACAAATGACACGTTGGCATCTGCTGTTTCAGCAGTTTCAGGTTGCTCAGTTGTTGCTGAAGCATCTTTCGATTTACCTGCACCGCCCGTAATAAATTTAGTAATTAAGTCTTCTAGGTCCATTGTGCCTTGGGTATTGCCAATGCTTTCACCACGTTTCACGTAGTTCAAACCACCCCCTGGAACAATTTTCAAGTACTTCTCCCCTAGCAGACCATTGGTTGCCACCATAATATAAGCATCTTCATCAATGCTGGTGATGGACTTCATGTTCGCAATAAGTTGCTTTTCCATTTCTTTTTGTTGCGCAGCATCCGCAGCGGTATAGTCGCTACTGTAACGAAGCTCTTCAAGTGCATTCTTTTCAACTTCTTTGAGTTGTGCTGCATTAAAGGTCGTTAATTTACCATCCAAAGAAAAAGAAACGGTCGCTAAACGTGTCACAGGGTCTAAGCTTATTTGATCGACTTGACCAATTTTTACCCCACTCATCGTCACTTTAGCACGTGGTTTTAAACCATTTACGTTATCGAAGGTTGCACTCATTTCATAGCGATCACTGAGATTCGATCCCACCAAGCCACTCACACGCATCGCGATAAAAAACAACGCGATACCGAATAAAATGACAAATATGCCGACTGCCAGCTCACTTGCACGTGATTTCATTAAACACCTCCAAACATGACCGCAGTCAACACAAAATCAAAACCTAAAACACAGAGCGATGAATACACCACAGTGCGTGTGGTTGATGTCGCAATACCTTCAGATGTCGGTTCACAGGCATAGCCTTGATACACCGCAATCCATGTACAAATTAAAGCAAAAACAAAACTTTTAATGATGGTGCCATTCAGGACATCTTTATAGAACTCTACGCTACTTTGAATGCCACTCCAGTAAGAACCTTCATCTGCACCCAAGAAGTCTACCCCTACCATTTTACCACCCATAATCCCCACCGCAGCGAAAATGACAGACAACATCGGTAAACTGAAAATACCGGCCCAAAGTCGCGGTGAGATTACTCGTTTAAGTGGATCAACCCCGATCATTTCCATACTGGACAGCTGCTCTGTGGCTTTCATTAAGCCAATCTCAGCCGTTAATGCAGAACCTGCACGACCTGCAAACAGCAATGCTGCAACTACAGGTGCTAACTCACGAAGTAAGGTTAACGCAACTGCTGTACCCAGCATCGCTTCACTACCAAAGGTCACCAAGATGCTATACATCTGTAAGCCCAGTACCGCGCCAATAAATAGCCCTGACACCACAATAATAAGCAGTGATAACACCCCAACACGGTACATTTGGTAAACAAATAACCGAACACCTAAAGCAGTGGGCATCGAAAATAAAATTTGTAATAACATCAGGCTGGCAACACCAATGCCGCGAACCCGTTCAATCACGCGTCGACCTAAGAGTGCTATCGCATTCATGCTTGCACCTCAGTATTTAGATATGCCTTATGGCTAAATTGATAATCGACAGGCCCTTCAACTGCACCTGTTAAAAACTGTTTAACAAACGGAGAAGCATTCGCCTGCAATTGTTCAGGCGTGCCTTCACCTTGCACTTTACCTTCAGCAACAACATAGATATAGTCTGCGATCGATAAGGTTTCAGCCACGTCATGTGAAACAATAATTGTTGTTAAATCAAGAGCTTCTCGCAATGATCGAATCAGACGTGTCAGTACACCTTTCACAATTGGATCTTGTCCTGCAAATGGCTCATCGTACATGATCAGCTCAGGATCTAGCGCAATTGCACGTGCCAAAGCCACACGACGGTTCATCCCGCCTGAGAGCTCAGAAGGCATCATCTGTTCTGCGCCACGTAAACCGACAGATTCTAGTTTTAAAGATATAATTTCTGACAGTAAATGCTCAGGCAGCTTGGTATGTGCTCTTATCGGAAAGGCCACATTTTCATAAACCGACATATCGGTAAACAATGCGCCACTTTGAAAAAGCATACCCATACGCGCACGCGCAGCGAATAACTCTTTGCGTGACATTTTCGCAATATTTTGCCCATCAAAAAGCACTTCACCTTGGTCAGGCGTCAATTGACCGCCAATTAAACGTAGTAAAGTGGTTTTACCTGTACCCGATGGTCCCATAATGCCCGTAATTTGACCTTGTCGAATTTTTAAATTGACCTGATCATAAATGACACGTTCCCCTCGCTTAAAGCTCAGGTTTTTGACCTCAATGAGGGCTTGAGCAGTCAGAGGCGCTTGATTATTCATAGCTGTGCGTTTTCCTGCATTTTTTCAGCATGCATACTATAAAGGATTAAAAAACGATATGTTAGCGTATTCCGTGTCTAATTTTGTGCACGAATTGATTTCAGTTGGTTGTATTTATATTTATTTGAACGGCGAAAACAAACTACATAAGATGAAATACTTCATCCATAACGACTATAGACAAAGAAAAGAATGTTGCAAATCAGCAAAAAGAGTCCGAGATAATGTGCCATATTGACCTCTTTCACGTCAGAGAGTGTGACGATTGATTCAACCTCATTATTGTGCATCATTATTATCAATACAATTAAAATATGACTCAGTATACATTTTAATTTATTTTTTTACAGCCGTAGACAAAAAAAAACCAGTGTTTCCACTGGTTTTTTTATTCATTCAGAATTAGTCGTTAAACTTACGACGTGGGCGGTCAAAACCACCTTCAGTACGTGGACGATCTGAATTAAATTCACGCTTAGGACGGTCTTCGCCACCAAAAGTACGCTTAGGACGGTCTTCACCACCGAAAGTGCGTTTTGGACGGTCATCACTAAAAGAACGTTGTGGACGGTCGCCAAAACCACCTTCACGACGTGGCGCTGGACGATCACCAAAATCACGTTTTGGACGGTCACCAAAAGAACCTTCACGACGTGGTTTGTAGTCTACACGGTTACCGCGGTTGTCATCATTCGAGTCAAAACGTGGCTTATCGTTGAAACCGCCTTCGCGACGTGGACGATCAGAGTTGAATTCACGCTTTGGACGGTCATCAAACGAACGTTGTGGACGATCACCGAAACCACCTTCACGACGTGGCGCTGGACGATCACCAAAATCACGTTTTGGACGGTCATCAAAAGAACGTTGTGGACGATCACCGAAACCGCCTTCACGACGTGGACGATCATTATTAAACTCACGACGTGGACGATCTTCACCACCAAATGCTGGACGATCACCACGAGGTTTGTCATCGTAGCTACGACGTGGACGGTCATCACCACCTTCACGACGTTTAAAGTTAGACTCACCTTCGAAACGAGCACGACCGCCGCCATCACGACCACCGAAACCACCACGACCACGACCGCCGCCATCACGACCACGACCACCGCCATCACGACCACGACCGCCGCCATCACGACTACCGCGTGCAGGAGGTGGAGATGGCTCAAGGCCTTCAATTTCAGATACATTCAAACGCGCATCTAAGAAATCTTCTAAAGCACGGATTTTACCGCGTTCACGGTAAGTTGCTAAAGTGATTGCTTTACCAGTACGACCCGCACGACCTGTACGACCAATACGGTGTACATAGTCTTCGTTCTTCATTGGAAGACCGAAGTTGATTACGTGTGAAATAGTTGGTACGTCAAGACCACGTGCAGCAACGTCAGTTGCAACTAAGATTTTTGCACGACCTTCACGGATGCTACGTAAACGACGGTTACGAACAGTTTGTGGCATAGCACCATGAAGTGCTACAACTGATAAACCTGCTTCAGCCAATTCTTCAGCCAACATATCGGTGTCTTCTTGAGTAGAAGCGAATACAACAGCTTGATCTACGTCTTCAGCACTTAACCAATGCGTTAGTAATTTTTTCTTGTGCTCAAAGCCATCAGTCCAGTGTAAAGTCTGAGTGATGTCAGTATTCGTAGAGTGACCAGTTTCGATTGCAATACGTTGTGGATCATTCATCATGCGTTCAGCAAGTGTAATGATACGACCAGCAAATGTTGCAGAGAACATTAAAGTCTGTTTACGGTTTGCAGCAAGATCGCTGATTGCTTCTAAGTCTTCAGAGAAACCTAGATCAAGCATACGGTCTGCTTCGTCAACAATAAGCGCATCAACTTGGTCTAATTTAATTTGACGACGGTTTACAAGGTCAAGTAAACGACCTGGAGTCGCAACAACAACTTGTGCACCTTTTAACTGTTGGATTTGCTTACCAAACGGCATACCACCCATGATCGCTGCAATACGTGCACCTTTCATATGACGGACAAAACCAATCGCGTCTTGGCTTACTTGCTGCGCCAACTCACGAGTTGGGCAAAGAACCAAGATATTCGGTTGTGTAATTGCTTTCATACGTTCTTTGAACGGAACGAAAGTCTCTTGTGCTGCAAGTGCGTTTAACGTTGGAAGTAAGAACGCTGCAGTTTTACCTGAACCTGTTTGGCTAGATACTAAAAGGTCTTTACCTTCCAAAGCTGCAGGAATCGATTGTTCCTGTACAGGCGTAGGAGAAGTAAAACCTAAGCTTTGTAAAGCTTGTTGTAACGATTCATGTAAAGGAAAATCAGCAAAAGTTTTGCTCATAGAGTATTTCACCCGAAAAATGGGTGCTCCATTAAATATATGGTCTGATGGACATCGGCAAAAAGCGGCACAGCAATAATCGCTGAAAATATAGAATCAGCGGCGATTCGAGAACGACGATGCGTATAACGCACATTTGATTACAGCCGCAACCTGAAGGAATCGCTTAAGCGATTGGGTGGGGCGCGAAATAATGTCCTCTCTTTGGACCGGACGCGCATACACAATGATAGAAGAGAATGTTCAGGTAATGAACGAAATTTAGTGCGTGGGCGGAGTATAACAGGATATTTTTAAAAGTCACCTCTTTTCGTGAAATTGATACAATATTTTCCTCAAAGATTGAATAAATGCAGGTTTTCACTTTAATTTTTTTGACCATCTAGAAAAATATTGAATAGCATTCTACGTTCTATCCCTCAACTATCAGCCATAAAACGCAATTAATTGTACTAGCTCTCTAATGTTGCCGTGATTTGACTGGTATCTGTGACCTGTAATGAACATTACACACAGCAAGCTTAAATAGGTGTCTATACGCTGGCTAATTTTAACCCACTTTATTTCTGAGATAGAGCTATCTTCATTAATAGGTGATCAGACTCTGGCACAGCCTATGTTTTACAATCTATAGAGGGCAAAGCCATAAAGTAAATCACCACAAAGGCCTTTACTTTTTTTATCCTTATCAAAGAAAAAGCCCTCTTCTGAGGGCTTTTTCAATGTCTTAAAACACGATCTGCATGCTATTTACTTAGCCGCTTCACCCCAAGCAGGTACAACTGCTTTCATCAGAGGTTTCAACATTTTCATAGAACATGCCAGTACTTGGCCATTTTCCATAGATTCGCTACCACCACGTGCATCAACCACTGTGCCGCCCGCTTCTTTCACGATCAACTCACCAGCTGCGATATCCCAAGGCTTTAAGCCAAGTTCGAAGTACGCATCGAAACGACCTGCTGCAACATATGCCAAATCTAATGCTGCAGAACCTGTACGACGGTATTGCGCGCCAGCTTCAGTCACATTTAACAACGAATCAAAATGATTTTTTGCATAAGAAATCACTTCACCATTACGTTTTGCACGGTAAGCATGACCCACAGACATGAATGTATTTTCAAGGCTGTCTTTCACATTTACACGAATACGGCGTTGGTTCATCATGGCACCACGACCACGACTTGCAGAGAACAACTCATCTTTCACAGGGTCGTAAATCACGCCGTGTTGAGTAATGCCTTTATGTTGAACTGCAATAGAGATACAGAAGTGAGGAACACCGTTAATGAAGTTTAGAGTGCCATCAAGTGGGTCGATGATCCAACACCAATCTGCGTCGTGACCTTTACCTTCTTGAAAACCAAACTCTTCACCAAGGAAGCTGTGATTTTTATAGCTTTTACGTAGGGTATCGATAGCCAATTGTTCCAAATAACGGTCTACACGCGTTACAGGACCATCAATTCCTTTTTCTTCGACTTGTAGATCGAGCTTATGACGATTTTGATGCGCTTTTAAAAGCTCTTGACCGACTAATTGAGCCGCACGCGCAGCCATCACCACCATAGGTTCCATTGAACACCCACTACAATTTGAAGATATTGATAAAGAATAATGCATAAAAGCCCGCGCATCTTATCAAAGATCGGGGCTTTTAGGGAAAAAATGTTTCTAAAATTTAAAAACGGCGCTTAAACCATATTAGGACTTACGCATTGACGGATTCAAAAAAGTATTAAAATACTTTATAAAGTATCTGTGATCAGACGAATTAAACATGCTTCTACAGCAACTTGTACATTACCCATTTATATGGGCTTTCTCATGACAGAACCGAACTCTATTAGCTGCACACAACTTGCCGAGACTTATAACATCTCGCATGATAGTGTAAATCGCTTTCTAGAACGTGAAGACTACACACCTCACGACCTATATCAAGAAGCAATTCAACATATTGATAATAATAAACTTATAGTCAGTATTGATGATACTGTTTTAGATAAACCCTATAGTCAACATATGGACTTGGTTAGCTATTTTTGGTCAGGCAAACACCACCGATCCGTCAAGGGTATTAATCTCATTACCTTGTATGCGACAGATCAGAATGGTCAAAATATTCCAATTAATTTCCGAATTTATGACAAATCTGAAAGTAAAACCAAGAATGATTACTTTATGGATATGTTAAGTGAAGTACTCAGTTGGGGTGCAAAGATTCAATTTATTACAGGTGATAGTTGGTATTCATCGACTGGAAATCTAAAAACCATAAGAAAATATGGTATTCGATTTATGTTTGGTATCGACTGTAACCGTAAGGTTTCCCCAGAAAAAGGACAATGGTTTCAACTGCGTTTATTGCCAAATTTCCATCAGGGTCAAGTGGTCTGGCTCAAAGATTTTGGCTTTGTACAATTATTTAAGACTCAGTTAAAAGAACAGCAGAGGTTTTATATTGTGCATCAAGATGAAGATGATTTATTGTCCTTTGAGGGTTTTCATGAATTACATTCAAGTCATTGGAAAATAGAGCAATATCACCGGGTGATTAAACAGGTTTGTCATATTGAAAAGTTTCAAGTAAGACGATCTAAACTGATTTTGAATCATATTTTTTCAGCCTTGATGGCCTACGTCGAGATACAAAAGAACCAGTTTGAGCGGATCTTTGAAAATGTATATCGTTGGCAGAAGAAATTATTTAGACCAGTTATCAAAAACTTCATTGATGACTTTATTCTCGATAAAAATCATCTGCTACCACAGAGAATCTATAAATAATAGTGCGTAAGTCCTACATATGTACAAGTTTTGACCATGCCTGGCGCACCGAACTTTCAATGCCTTCTGCATCTAGTCCTGCCTGATGTAACATTTGCGCATGTGTGGCTTGATGCATGAATGTATCCGCTAATCCGAGATTTAACATCGGTTTCACGATTTGAGCTTGTGCCAAATATTCATTGACCGCACTGCCCGCACCCGCCATCACCGCATGTTCTTCAACCGTAACAAATAAAGCCGTTGATGGTGCTAAAGTCGCTATCATCTTTTCATCAAGCGGTTTAACAAAGCGCATATTCACCACACGAACCGCTAAATCTTGTTCAGCCAATTTATGTGCTGCCTCTACTGCGGCCTGAACACGACTACCAAAGGCAAGAATGCTAATAACGTCGTCTTGGGCATCATTAAAGCTCGCTACAATTTCAGCCTGACCAATTTCCATTGGGGTCATCTGTTGTTGAATCTCAACACCCAAACCATTGCCACGCGGGTAACGAACGGCGGCAGGACCATTGTATAAATAAGCAGTATGCAACATTTGACGACATTCATTTTCGTCTTTTGGCGCCATAATCACCAAATTCGGTACGGTGCGCATAAAGGCATAGTCATAGGCCCCAGCATGAGTCGGCCCATCTTCACCCACTAAACCTGCACGGTCGATACCAAAGGTAACATCTAGATTTTGCAGGGCCACATCATGAATCAATTGATCATACCCGCGCTGCAAGAAGGTCGAGTAAATAGCCACCACAGGTTTTAAGCCTTCACACGCCATGCCCGCAGCCAAAGTTACAGCGTGCTGTTCTGCAATCGCGACATCAAAAAAGCGCTGTGGATACTGTTTAGCAAAACCCACCATACCTGAGCCTTCACACATGGCAGGGGTAATCGCCAGTAAACGCTCATCTTGTACGGCTTCATCACATAACCATTGACCAAAGACATCTGAATATTTAGGCGCTGTTTGCGGAGCAGACTTGGCATTTATTTTTGTAATCGCGTGGTATTTGATTTGGTCAGCTTCAGCAGGGGCGAAACCTTTGCCTTTTTTGGTATAGACATGAATTAAACGCGGCCCTTTACGTTTTTTTAATGCGGTAAAGACTTGTGTCAGCTGTTCGACATCGTGCCCATCGAAAGGCCCAAAGTAATCAAAACCTATCGCTTTAAAGACGTTGTCGGCCGCATCTGTCGCTGCACTGTGTAAGCGTGAGTTATAGATCCATTCAGGATGTGGCTGCACATAAGCTTCGCCATCCGCTGAAATATTAATGGACTGACCACTCTCCCAAATCGAAGCCAAATGTTTAGCAAAACCACCTGTGCTGCATGAAATCGACATATCGTTGTCATTTAGCACCACCATCAGGTCCGCATCATGCGCGACTGCATCGTTCATAGCTTCAAAGGCCATACCCGCTGTCATCGCCCCATCGCCAATGATCGCGACCACTTCACATGGATTGTTTTGATAACGACGTGCCAGCGCCATACCTAGGCCTGCTGAAATCGCAGTCGAAGAATGTCCGACTCCAAAGGTATCAAATACCGATTCATCACGCGCAGGAAAGGCAGCTAAACCATCTTTGGCACGAATAGTCGTGAGCTGTTCACGGCGGCCCGTTAATGCTTTATGCGGATAAGCTTGATGACCGACATCCCAAATTAAGCGGTCATTCGGCGTGTTGAAGCAATAATGTAATGCCACGGTGAGCTCGACTACACCGAGGTTTGCACCAAAGTGCCCCCCACTTTGTCCTGCGGCATACAGAATAAATTGACGTAGCTCGTCTGCCACTTGTGCTAATTGACTTTGCTCAAGCGAGCGAAGTTGTTGAGGATGATCAATCGTATCCAACAACGGTGTTACAGGGCGATGAGCTGGTATTTCTGTATACAACATAATATGGCAAAGCCTTCTAAAGCCTGGCAAATCTAGCTAGGTCAAATGGGTAATTCGATCATATCGTCGAATGCTATCACCTTCAATCAGCCATATTTCTAGCGATGCAGTTTTGAGCAGTGCTCTCACTGGGTGTTCGTTTAGTGCAGGTGATTATCCTGAATAATCTTACTATTTATCAACTATTATCGTTCGCTTTATACAAAAAAGAAAATCTTCTGCATAAATTCGTGGATGCAATTCTACCAATGTCGATGCATTACGCTATACTTTAGCCAATTTCTGAACTATTTACAGGTTTAGCTGTGCCTATTGAATTTGTTGCCACATCCCGTTTACCGACTGCTTTTGGTGAGTTTAACATCACCGTATTTCAAGATCCTAAGACCGGTGAAGAACATGTTGCACTCTCAAAAGGTTTGGATCAGCCGATCACAGAACCCGTTTTAGTCCGTGTTCATTCCGAATGTCTCACGGGCGATGCCTTTGCGTCCTTGAAGTGTGACTGTGGCCCACAATTGCAAGCCACGCAAAAACTGATCAATGAAGCTGGGCAAGGCGTGATTCTGTATTTGCGCCAAGAAGGTCGTGGCATTGGGCTGACCAATAAAATTCGTGCTTATGCGCTACAAGATCAAGGGCATGACACGGTCGATGCCAACTTAATGCTCAACCTCCCTGCCGATGCACGTCGTTATGACATGGTCAGCATTATGTTGGATCATTTAAATATTCAACAAGTCCGTTTGATTACCAACAATCCATTGAAGATTGCAGCACTGCAAGAGCAAGGGATCAATGTGGTAGATCGTGTGCCTTTGACGGTCGGTTTAAATCCTTTCAATGAAGAATATTTAAAAACCAAACATGAACGCATGGCGCACTTGTACAAGAAAGATGATTTTTAAAATTTAAAAACTTACTCTAAGCCTGCTTGAAAAGGCTGGCTTAGAGCACTTCAATAAGATTAGATCGTCATGGAGAAAATACGGCTCTCGGGTCGCCGACGTTTTAAATGCAAATCAAACGCCATACAAATGTTGCGTACAAAGGCTTTGCCCTGCTCAGTTACTCGTATACTGTGTGGCCCAATCTCCAATAAACCATCTTCCTGCATTTCTTCCAGTTGTCCCAATACCTCAGCCAATTCCGGAAACTGCATATCTGGTTCTGCCCATGACGTCTGAAAGCTACACATCAAATTTAAAATGTGACGACGAATCATCAGATCTTCAGCACTCAAAATATGCCCGCGATAGACAGGAAGTTCATTGTTTTCCAGTCGCGCATAATAATCTTCGAGTTTTTTTTCATTTTGCGCAAAGCTATACCAACTGTCGCTGATGGATGAGATACCTAAACCAATCATCACTTGGGTTTTAGACGCGGTGTAACCCATAAAATTGCGATGCAGAGTGCCTGCCTGAAATGATTGGTACATCCCATCACTTTCCAAAGCAAAATGATCCATACCAATTTCATGATACCCCTGCGCAAGCAGCTTCTTTTTCCCTTCTTCATAGCACTGCCGTTTTACTTCATCTTTCGGCACATCATGGTCTTTAAACCCACGCTGTCCATTGCCTTTGATCCAAGGCACATGTGCATAACTATAAAATGCCAGACGGTCTGGACGTAAACGATTGGTTTGATCAATGGTGTTGAGCACATCATCTAGGTTTTGAAAAGGCAGACCAAAGACCAAATCATGTGAAATTGAGCTATAGCCTATTTCACGTGCCCACTGCGTCACTTGCTCGACATGTTCAAAAGGCTGTATCCGATGAATGGCTTTTTGTACGGTTTCATTATAATCCTGCACCCCATAACTGACACGGCGAAAGCCCAAGTCATACAAGGCTTGCAAATGCGCCCGTGTGGTATTGTTGGGATGCCCTTCAAAGCTAAACTCATACTGCTCGGCAATCTCTGCTTGCGCAAGGATGCCTTCAATTAACTGAGTTAAATGCACTGGAGAAAAGAAAGTGGGCGTTCCGCCACCCAAATGAATTTCTTTAATGCACGGCTTCTCTTCAAGCAAGTCACAATAAAGAGACCATTCTTTTAAAACCGCCTGAATATAAGGCTGCTCCATCTCATGTTTTTTGGTCACCCGTTTGTGGCAACCACAAAAAGTACAGAGACTTTCGCAAAAAGGCAGATGAATATACAAACTTATGCCTTCAGTCGAATTCGATTCAGCAAACGATGTTTTCAGCGTCTGTTTCCATTGCTCTAAAGAAAACTGCGCCTCGTCCCAATACGGCACCGTTGGATAACTGGTATAACGTGGACCAGGAACATTGTATTTTTGAATCAATGAATCGCGCATATTTACCATCAGCTCTTCCGCACTCAGAAGATGCAGCCTATTCTGCATCGCCAAACTCAGGTCTGTACTGTGGTTATTCTGCTGAGCTTAGAATCAGAATTCAACCTAGCGAATTGGTCAGGTTATTTTGCACATAGCAGCATTTTCATTTTTAACTTGCTTCACGACATCGAATGCTGCAGTAGGACTCTTCGGAAAATATTCTTAATCTTTTTGCTGTTTTATGTTTTGATGTAGGCAGTTTTCATCTTTTCCCATGAGGCTTTTCATGCAGCACCCAACGTCTGCGGATATCCAACGCGTTCGCGAATTTCTCCTCGACTTACAGGCTCGTATTTGTGCCGCACTTGAACAACAAGAGCGTGCTGGTGGCGGGACTGCACAGTTTGAAATAGATGATTGGGAGCGTCCTGAAGGTGGTGGTGGTCGTTCACGCGTACTGCAAAATGGCACAGTGATTGAAAAAGGTGGAGTGATGTTCTCACACATCAACATATCTAAACTCCCTGCTTCAGCGACTGAACGCCATCCGCAAATTGCAGGTGCCAAGGCACAGGCCATGGGTGTTTCTTTGGTGATCCATCCGAAAAACCCGAATGTCCCGACTTCACATGCCAATGTGCGCTTATTCGTGGCTGAAAAAGAAGGTCAAGACCCAATTTGGTGGTTTGGGGGGGGCTTCGATCTCACCCCATTTTACCCAAATGATGAAGATGTGCTGTCATGGCATCAGACGGCGCATGACTTGTGTGCTCCCTTTGGCACTGAAGTCTACGCCGAACATAAACAATGGTGTGATGACTACTTCTATTTAAAACACCGCGACGAACAACGTGGCGTCGGTGGATTGTTCTTTGACGATCTCAATCAATGGGACTTTGAAACCTGTTTCCAATATATTCAAGCAGTCGGCAATGGCTACCTCAACGCCATTCTTCCAATCTTCCAGCGCAACCAAGACAAGTCTTATAGCGAGGCGCAACGCGACTTTCAAATCTATCGTCGTGGTCGTTATGTCGAATATAACTTGGTCTATGACCGCGGCACGCTCTTTGGTTTACAAATAGGTGGCCGGATTGAGTCGATTTTAGTGAGCTTGCCGAATTTGGCTGGTTGGTCATATCGACCTGAATGGGAGGCCGATTCTGCTGAGAAAAAATTGACCGACTTTTACCTGAAACCCCAAGATTGGCTCAAGCTGCTCAAATAGACACACAGGCTTACAATTCTCCCCCCTCACGCATGCCCTTTTCACTAGATTAGGGCAGCTTATCCATTAAATTTTATATATTTCCCGATCAATTCCCCGTAGAATGACCACTACACAAAGCGTCATTTCTTTGCATTTATTAAAGCATTGTCACAGGTTTAAAACAGCAATTGGGTTCTTTTAAGTTCGCAAAAACCGTAAGCTAAATTAAGTCATTTTCAATGTATTCATTTTAATGACATCAACATTTAGTATCCTCCTTTGCTGTTCTCTCTGAGGTCCCAAACATGTTCGCAAAAAGAGTTAGCTCGACCACCATGGTTCTTTTCTGCTTTGCTATTGTGTTGCTAAGCTCGATCAGTACCACTATTTTTTCTGAAAGTGCGTTTAATGACAATGCATCCATCAGCATCACCGTATTTGCAGGTATCGGCTTAACCCTGACCGCAGCAAAATTATTGTTTGATGCGATTCACAGCATCTGTAATCCATAAGCCGCCTTTCTTTTATTTGTTGATAAAAAACCACTGAACGCTTTAGCCTGCGTGTAATTTGCCGTATATTGAACAGCATTTCTCACATGGATTTGGTGCGATGAGCAAACAATTCGCTGTCATTGGCAACCCAATTGAGCAGTCTCGCTCACCTGAACTTCACCATGCGTTTGCACAAAAAATGGGGCTCGACCTCAACTATAGTAAACGTCTTGCGCCACTCGATGGCTTCCTCGCAAATATCCAAGAATTTTTCTCACAGGGTGGCATGGGTCTTAATGTCACTGTCCCGTTTAAAGAACAAGCCTTTGCAGCCTGCGCAGTCCTCACTGAACGCGCTAAAATCGCAAAAGCAGTCAATACGCTGTGGATGATCGATGGTCAATTACATGGTGACAACACCGATGGACAAGGCTTAGTCGATGCCATTCGCGCGTTGGACTGGAACTTAGACCAGACAGATGCACTGATCATCGGTGCAGGTGGTGCAACTCGTGGCGTCATTTATCCGCTGGTCCAAGCAGGGGTGAAAAAAATTGTGATTGCCAATCGTACTCTTGCCCGTGCAGAGCAACTGGTGATTGACTTAAAAACAGCTGTACCGCAAGCCGAATTACAAGCCATCGGCTTAGATGCACTCGAAGGGCAGTTTGATTTGGTGATTAACGCAACCTCTGCCAGCCTAAGTGGCGATGCTTTAATTCTGCCTGAAGCTTTGCACTTTCAACATGCTTATGAAATGGCCTATGGCAAACCCTCAACCTTTTTAGATCAAGCCAAAGCTCGCGGCGTGCCCACCTCTGAAGGCTATGGCATGCTGGTTGGTCAGGCGATTGAATCTTTTTCGATTTGGAATGGCATCAAACCCAATCTGAAAGATTTTTTATAAGCACAAATAAAAAAAGAACCTCCGCAGAGGTTCTTTTTTTCATTAGTTCATGTGTTTCTGTACGGCTTTATAGGTCTCGTAATAGGTCGAGTCGCTAAAGAAGTCGTCATGTTCAAGCTTCAAACCTTGCAACGATTTTTCTGTCAATTGACCTTTTAAGTCATCTGCAAATGCTTTAGCAAAGACGTGTGCAGACTGAGTCAAATATGCAGTTTGCTCTTGGTCAATCTCATAGGTATCGGTGAATTTGTCTTGATAGACCTGAGCAAAAACCGCTTGCTTGGTTTTGTATTTCTTCGCCAAATCCTTCCATTGCTGATTTTCTTGTACATCTTCCAGTGCATCATTAACAATATTGGCGATACTTTCTCCCAGCTCATCAAAGTCTTGTTCATGTTGTAAAGCATGTTTTTGACGTAACTGATTCAGACGTTTAAGTGCTACACCCTTCGGCTCTGCAACGTCCATGAACTCATAGGCATAAACTTCTGAAATTTCATTGATGGTCGCTGAGCTATAGTAACGAATATATTCTGGACGCTGTGCGGCAAACATCAAAGCAAATACCGCTTGATAGGCTTTAACTTCAGAATGCTGACGTGCATAGCTTTGCTGCGCTGCCTGCTGGTAATAATCTGAAATAGCCTTAGGTAATTCTGTTGTGCTTGATGATGCGCTCTCTGCACTTGATGAGTCTGCACCTAACGGACCCAGCATGCCTTTCACTACATTTTCCAGTAATGAACCTTTAGACACTTCCTCAATCGATTTTGCATTTCTTAAAGCTTGACGGTCAATGGCTGTCGCACTGCCATAGTTAAACACCTGATTGGTGCTCTTAATTTGTAGCTTACCAATTTGCTCATCGCTAATCACAATGTTGTAATCCATGTTTTGCGCACGACCTTTTTGGTCGAGTCCAACATCCATCACAAACGGTGAACGCTCGCTACCCAGCTGTGCCATGATCGGTGTAATTTCAGCCTGATGTTTTTGCCAAAGTTGTTTAAAGCTTTGTGCGTCTACCAGTTGCTCTGTTTGATACGCGCTAAAGAGTGGTTTCAACTCTTCCAAAACATTGGTCGCTGCTTGTCCAAAAGTCTCTTCATCTACAGATTGATTGGTTACTTTAGGTGCAAGTACATCAATATCTTGATAATCACGGCATGCGGTCACTTTACCAATAGGAATGTTCTTGCTGTTGATGAGCGCATCGCAAGCTTCTTCAGATAGCGTATTCGGTGCTGCAGAAGCAGACACTTCTGTTGTTGTCTCATCAGCATCTTCTGTCGCGGCCTGCGCATAAGCCACATCTGCTGCTGCATCAACCGTAGCATCGGCAGCGGCATCTACAACAATGTCTTGTTCATCGCTCTGCCCATAACCACTCAAGTTCTGCATTTTTTGATTCACCAAATGACTGACACGTTCGAGTGAATCATAGGCCGGGTCTTCACTTGCGCTACTTGCAGCACTCTCTGCTTCTTTCGCCGCCTGCATTGTTTCATCCGCTGCACTTGGTATTTTTGCGGCATCTTCAATCAGACTCTCAGCATCAAAAGCTTGTATCTGCTGGGTATAATGCAGTTTATTGACGTATTCAAATAAGCCCAATTGTACTTGTGCTGGTTCTAAGTCACCCATATAGCGAATTTTTTTGCTTAGCCCTGCTTCTTTTTCTGACTTGCTTAAATCAACACTATGCACCTGATTTGACTCTGCCAAAGCATATGGCAGTGCATTCATCTGCTTTAAGTATTCAGCAAACTTTTTAAAATCAATATGACCGAATGCTTCTTTATGCTTAGAAAAGTCAATGTAGGCAAAGCGATCCTGACTTTCACGATTCACCATGAACGGCATAAAGGCAAAGTAGTTGGTATAAAATTTATAATCATTAAAATCAACCACCATCGGCAACTGTGCTTGCACTTGTAAGGTTGGTTTTTGATAGCTTAACTGCAAAGTCAATGCCGCCAATTTTTGACGGAAATGCACAGAGCCCTTATAACTAAACTGTAAGTCATTGAGTAAATTTACCAAAGATTCTGCGATTTGAACCTTAGCAGAACGTGATTCACCACCGCCATACAACGATGCATACGGATTTTGTTCACGCGCAAGTGCATCATATAGGGCTTGTTTTTCTTTGGCAGTAAAGGAAATCTTTTGATTTTTTAATAGTTGATCTAATTGTTTTTTCAGCTCTGGATCTAAGTTCGTCCCATTTGACTGAGTATTCGACTTAGAATTTGGCTTGGACTCATTAAAATTAAAGTCAGATTGAATAGAGAACTGACCTTTAAAATCATAGCTGGAATTTTCAAACATGGCATTAAGACCATGCGTGGCTTGTTGCCCGAGCTGTTGATCTGTAGAGGCATTGGATTTAATGACATGCTGAGTACACCCACTGATACTCAAACCCAATAAACAAAGTGTTATATATTTTAAGCGCATAATACTTGCTGAAAACCTGAGTTAATTATAGTTTATTAAAAAAGTACATGATCAAAAGACCACCGAGTCAGTGTAACAGAACTGTCTTTTTAGATTGATGATTTTATCTACCAATTCGCCTTTCTGACATTTTCTCAAGTCGGATCTATCAATGTATTTTGATACGATGTATGAATAATGAAATGATCGATTTAAATAATCCAATACTACTTCTAAATTAGGATTACACACATGCCTGCATATAAAGCTCCCTTACATGATATTCGCTTCTTAATGAATGAAGTGCTGGACTATCCTGCACATTATCAAACCCTATCGAATGGTGAAGCTGCCGATGCTGATACGGTAGATATGATCTTAGAAGGCGCAGCAGATTTTTGTGAAAATATTTTATCTCCTTTAAACCAATCGGGCGATGAAGAAGGTTGTACCTTCGACAATGGTGAAGTGAAAACACCAAAAGGCTTCAAAGACGCTTATGACCAGTTTGTCCAAGGTGGCTGGCAAGGTTTGTCTTTCCCTGAAGAATTTGGCGGTCAGAACCTGCCTCAATCTTTAAATCTGATTAAATCGGAAATGATGGGCACCGCAAACTGGTCTTTCCAAATGTACCCAGGTTTAAGCATCGGCTGTATGAACACCATTTTACAGTTTGGTACAGACGAACAGAAAAATCTGTATATGCCGAACTTAGTGGCAGGTACATGGTCTGGTACCATGTGTTTAACTGAACCTCAGTGTGGCACCGACTTAGGCCAAGTAAAGACCAAAGCAGAATTAAATGCCGATGGCACTTATAACATCTCAGGCACCAAAATCTTCATCTCTGCAGGTGAGCAAGATTTAACTGAAAACATCATTCACATCGTACTTGCTCGTCTTCCAGATGCACCTGCAGGCACCAAAGGCATTTCACTGTTCATTGTGCCTAAATTCTTGGTCAATGCAGACAGTAGCCTTGGTGAACGTAACCCTGTGACCTGTGGTTCAATTGAACATAAGATGGGGATTCGTGCTTCTGCAACCGCAGTGTTGAACTTTGATAATGCTGTCGGTTACTTGATTGGTGAGCCAAACAAAGGCTTACATGCCATGTTTACCTTTATGAATACTGCACGTATTGGTACAGCAATTCAAGGTATTGCACATGCTGAGCTTTCTTTCCAAGGTGCACTTCCATATGCCAAAGAACGTATGTCGATGCGTGCACTTTCTGGCAAGAAAGACCCTGAAAAAGTGGCGGATGCCATTATTCATCACGCTGACGTTCGCCGTATGTTGCTAACACAAAAAGCGATTGCTGAAGGCGGTCGTTCAATGATTTATTATGCAGCGCAAATTGCCGACAAAATGGCAGATGCACTTGAGCGTGGCGATACTGCTGCATTTGAAGCACATGATGATCACTTAGGTTTCTATACCCCAATTTTAAAAGGCTTCTTAACTGAATTGGGCTTGGAAGCTGCAAACCACGGTATGCAAGTCTATGGCGGTCATGGCTACATTAAAGAATGGGGCATGGAGCAAATTGCACGTGATGCACGTATTGCGACACTGTATGAAGGCACAACTGGTGTTCAAGCACTGGACTTAATTGGTCGTAAAGTACTTCTGACCTCTAAAGGTAAAGTGATTCGCGACTACACCACTGAAATTTTAAAATTCTGTGGTCAACAGGCACGCAACAAATACATGCGTCGTTTTGCATGGGACTTAACCAAAGTATGCGCACAGTGGAATGCCTTAACTGTTCGTATTATGCTTGCAGCTCGTAAAGACCGTGACGTGGTATCTTCAGCTTCTGTCGATTTCTTGATGTTCTCTGGCTATGTAATGATGGCGTATTTCTGGGCACAACAAGCAGCTGTGGCTTCAGAAAAATTGGCTTCTGGTGAAGGTCAAGAAACATCTGAATTCTACAAAGCAAAAATTAAAGTTGCAGACTTCTATTTCGAACGTTTATTACCACGTACCCAAGGACATGCTGAAGCAATGGTCAATCCTTCAAAAACCATGACTTCTTTAGCACCTGAACACTTTAGCTTTGACTACTAACTAACAGTATTAGACCCATAAAAAGAGCGCCTAGGCGCTCTTTTTATTTCCTGTCTGACCTTAAAATTCGGTGGTGTTTTAAAAAGTATGCTGACATTAAATGAAGCCATTATTGATGTAAAAGAAGGTTAAGTCGAAGGCTTTAAAATGGTTTTCAAGCTTTTTGGAGAAATTGCAACTTCTTCTAAAACCACGCCTTATTCGATGCCTTATTTTGCAATTATTACCTTCAATTCCTACAGTAAAAAACTTACCAATACTTTGCTTGCAGTTTTTAAAAGCAGTGATGAAACTGTCCCAATGATCACTTGCAATTCGGGTGTAGTGAATACCTAATTGTTTAAGCTTTGTCTTCAACCTTTGGACTGTAGCTAAATCTCTCTTACCCCAAACATAAGCAACAATCTCACCTGTTTCTCGATGGTAGGCGTAAATAAGCCATTGTTTATTATTTTTATTTCCAACAAAAGTCCAGAATTCATCTACTTCGAGAGATTCATAATGACTTTGTTTAGGCTGAATTTGATAGGCCGATTCAGTTAAAGTCCGTAAGACTTTACCGATACTAATGCGCTCAACTTCAGCGATATCTCGTATACCGCTGCCTCTGACCATTAACTGTAATATTTTACGAGTAATGCCAGAATTACATCCTAGATAGCTCAGAGCATGGTCACCAATAAACTGACGTTTGCAGTCTTTGCATTGGTAGTTTTGTTTCCCATCTACTTTGATGCCATTTTTCTTTATACTGTCACTGAGGCAGGTTGGACATTTGATTTCTAGAGTTATTTGCATTTCTCTATTTTATCAAAATTCAACCTGCTTTTTTTTAGCATACTTTTTGATACACCACCTAAAATTCAACTCCCCCTGTAATTTCTCATTCGCTCCAATTTTCTGGCCTCATCCTTAACCTGAGTTCGATGAGTAAGCGTGGCCTTGCGGAATATATTCCTCATTTGATAATGCACCGATCGAAGGCTTCTGGGGCATACTCAAAAATGAATGAGTTCATCATCATGGTTATAAAACGAGGGAACAAACTAAAGCAGAGATTACAAAATATATAGAGTTATTTTATAATCAGCGAAGAATTCAAAAACGTTTGGATTTTAAGACACCAAATCAAATGGCAGAGGACTTTTGCAAGTTGGCTGCCTAAAATCTCCCAAGTGAAATTCTCCTGCTAATTCAGCAAACTTCACCCACTGGTGATGTTGAAATATATCGGCTTTGATGATGGTTATACTAATTGGAGTTCTTGGCTTGATCGAATGCCATTTAAGTAATCATGCAAGTTAAAAAATTGGCTTGAGATCTTCACTCAAACCCTGATAGTAATTCATACAATCATGGCTTTTTGACATCCTCCCCGACCTAAAGGACGGGTATTCCTACTGCTAGGCGCTTATGTCCAAGCGCGAGTATGTTCTTGGCAGCATTGCAATCACGATCATTGACAGCACCGCATTCACATTCCCATACTCTTATTCGCAAATCTATCCTACCTTTCGGACTGCTTGCGGTGATCTCACCGCAGCTCGAACAGATTTGGGTCGTGAATCTCTCACTCACTTCTTCAAACAATACTTTTGCGCTCTCGCATTTATACCGAAGCATTGTTTTGAATGCACTAAACCCTTAATCTAAAACAGATTTTGCCATTTTAGTTTTGACCAGTTTAGCTGCACTCAGATTTCCAACTACAATCATTGCATGGCGTTTTACAAGCTTAGAACTCTCTTTATGCAAATGATCTTTGCGACAGTTCTTGATCTTGGTGTGTAATGCACGTACACGTTTTTTATCCTTTGCTCTTTGAGCAATACCTAGTTTCTGTTCATATTTACGATAGTGCTTTGGATTTGTCACCACATAACCATCTGAACAGGTGGCTAGGTCTTTTAAGCCTAAATCAATACCAATCGCAGTTGTACCTTTGGACTGGACAGACTTGGTATGATCTTCAACTGTCAGGCAGACATACCAATGCCCACGACTATCTTCAACAAATGAACCCGATTTAACCTTGTATGAGCCAATGCCATAGCTATCCCATAGTTTGAATTGATGCTTGCCATACTGGATATAGCCATCTGTATATTTCACAGCAACTTTTTTGAATGGTATCCATCCAAGTGATTTTTTGGCTGATTTCCTGTTGCTGACCCGCCATTTCAATTTTGATTTTTTAAACTGCTTTCTTCGTATGACTAATTCTTCGGTCACAGCCTGAATCGTTTGGCTGTGTAAATTACATTCCTTGGATGTGCCTTTTGTGTACTTGGCAATGTCGTAAGCACTAAGAAATTCACCTTTCCCTTTTAGGTGTCTAAAACTTAAATCATTGACATAATTCCAGACAAAGTTCACCTCAGATACTAACTGTTCGAGCACCTTGCTGTGTTTGTCTTTTATGCGTAATTTAAGTGTTTTCATACGATTACTTTATCAATTTAATCAAAGAATAGAATGACAAAAAGTAAATAATTTAATTAAAACGACATTTCATGTCGTATCGCTGACGCGACTCGCTTATATCCCCGACCTAAAGAACGGGGTTTTACGTTCGATTTGATAAAACTTAGATAAATTCTTCTAACACTGAGTTTAAAAACACATGCCCTTGCTCGGTACATGCTAAGCGCGTGGCATCATCTACAATTAATTTTCGAATGCGTAGTGAGTCCAACGTTTCAGCCAAACTATCCAGATTCAAACCTGTACGCTGCGCATAACATTCAACTGCAACCCCATCATTTAAACGCAAAGCATTCATCATAAACTCAAATGGAAGTTCGTCGGCTTCAATCCGCTTAAACTGCACATGCTCCGCAGGGACTTTAGCTAAATAGTCTTTCGGTAAACGAGTTTTCTGGAACCGATAGACCCCATCTGGCTGGGTAACTTTGGCATGTGCACCTGCCCCTATCGCTAAATAGTCGCCAAACTGCCAATAATTCAAATTATGTGCGGAAGGCTGCTCTTTACGCCATGCCGAAACTTCATAATTGATAAAACCCTGTGCTCTTAAATAAGCTTCGCCTTGAACTTGAATCTCTTCAAGCACATCGTCCACAGGTAAGACAGGCTTAGTTCTAAAGAACACAGTATTGGGTTCAATCGTGAGTTGATACCATGAAATATGGGTTGCACCATTGTCCACGGCAAGCTTCAAATCCAGTAGAGCTTGCTCTAAAGTTTGCTCAGGTAAACCATGCATGAGGTCGACATTAATACGTTTAAAGCCTGCATCACGCGCAAGACCAATTGCTGAAATCGCATCGGCGTTACTGTGAATTCGTCCCAACTTGGTTAAATGTTCAGTATTAAAACTTTGAACCCCTATCGATAACCGATTGATACCAACCGCCAAATAATCGGCAAAAGGATCATGTTCGACTGTACCTGGATTGGCTTCTAAGGTAATTTCACAATCCACCTCAAAAGGCAGTAGTGCTTTTAACTGGGCAAATAACCATTGATACCCTTGCGCTGAAATCAAAGACGGTGTTCCGCCGCCAATGAACACACTATGAATATGACGCCCTTGAGCAAACTCAAGCTGAGTTTTAAAGTCCTCGACCAAAGCATGTAAATATTCTTGCTCTAAATCTAAAGACAGTTTGCCATCTGGCACCGCATGCGAATTAAAGTCGCAATAGGGGCACTTACGCACACACCACGGCATGTGAATATATAAAGACAACGGAATATTTGCAGGATGTAAATCAGTCAAGGAATAGACTCTAAAGCACAGCGGTAATCTTGCATATTTTAACATGACTGCATCAAGACACTTATGAAATCTGAATCTATTTGGATTAGACTGATAAAAAGACAAGAAGAATGAATGGTTTAAAATGATGAAAATATCGAGCCACTTGCTGTTTATGCTACCACTGGCCTTTGGTATTGGCATTGCTATGACTTTTCAAACGGCGCTGAATACACAGCTCAGAGAATATTTTTACTCTCCACTACAAGCCGCATTGTTATCCTTCTTCATTGGAACCTGCGTTTTAGCACTTTTGGTTGTACTCCAACCTGTGGACAAACCGCAGTTACATGATTTTTCCAATATTCCATGGTACTTATGGCTCGGTGGTTGCTTAGGGGTTTATGCCATCAGTATAAGCATCTATACTGCGCCTAAATTAGGCTTTCTCACGTTTTCAGGTTTGGTTATTTTTGGACAAATCCTGACCTCGATGATTTTTGACCACTATGGTCTACTTGGTACCGAAAAAACCCCTGTCAATTGGCAGCGTTTACTTGGTGGCGTCGTAATTTTTATTGGTGTGCTTCTCACTTTACAACGCTGAATTTATTTAGACCAAGCACATGATGAATATGAGTAATTTTTGTGTCGACTACAAATAAAATCACGTCCCATCGTTTCGAATTAAAAAAGTTATTGGTGTTAATGCTGCCCATCCTGATCACGCAGTTTTCTCAAGCGGGTCTCGGGTTAATTGATACCATCATGGCGGGGCATTTATCCCCTACCGATTTAGCCTCAATTGCCGTCGGTGTCGGTTTATGGATACCAGTGATGTTGCTATTCAGTGGCATCATGATTGCGACAACGCCGTTGGTGGCAGAAGCCAATGGCGCACGCACCCCTGAAAAAATCGCCACTATTGCTCGTCAATCCCTGTGGGTGGCCTTTATTTTGGGGAGCATTGCGGGTTTAATTTTACAAGCCATGCCGCTGTTATTGCCCCTCATGGGTGTTCCTGCAAACTTACTACCTAAAGCCAGCCTATTTTTACATGCCATTGGCTTTGGCATGCCTGCGGTGACTATGTATGCCGCACTGCGTGGATATTCTGAAGCACTTGGTCACCCACGTCCTGTGACCGTCATTAGCTTAGCGGCCTTGGTCCTTTTGGTTCCACTGAACTTTGTCTTTATGTATGGTTTCGGCCCGATTCCAGCACTCGGTTCGGCAGGCTGCGGATTTGCCACTGCTATTTTACAATGGATCATGTTTTTCACCTTGGCCACTTATATTTTTAAAGCCTCGGCATATCAAAAAACTCAAGTGTTTAGCACTTGGGAGAAGATGGATCGCTACTGGATCGAACGCATTTTAAAACTTGGTCTACCCATTGGCTTAGCTATTTTCTTCGAAGTCAGTATTTTTAGTACCGCTGCGATTATTCTGAGTCCATTGGGTGAAACCATTGTAGCGGCGCATCAGATTGCAATGTCGGTCACCTCTCAGTTGTTTATGATTCCGATGTCTCTTGCCATCGCCCTGACTATTCGTGTCGGGACTTACTATGGCGAAAAAAACTGGGAGGCTATGCGAAAGGTGCAAAAACTCGGACTGGCTACAGGCACAGTTTTGGCGCTGATGACCATGCTGCTGATTGCACTGTTTCGTCCTGAAATTGTGGCAATTTATACCTCTGATCATGAAGTATCAGAAGTTGCGATGTATTTACTGCTGTTCGCACTCGCCTACCAGCTGATGGACGCTTGGCAAATTAGTGCCGCAGGCTGCTTACGCGGCATGCAAGACACCAAAGGCCCGATGTGGATTACCATGGTTGCCTATTGGATCGTGGCTTTCCCAGTCAGCATTTATTTGGCGCGCTACACCAACATAGGTGCAGCAGGTGTTTGGATTGGACTGATTGTCGGTTTAAGCGTGGCGTGTGCCCTGCTCTTGCTCCGTCTTTATAACAACAATAAACGCCTCAGTCAGGACTATCCATAAGTCATGCATGGCATGGAATAGGAAGGAGCCAGACTCTTCTCCTATTCCCGCTGTTCTACTGTTGTGCCAAAGCGTCTTTCAGACCTTGTGGCACTTCACTTTCATCCTCAACGTCTTTAACCACCACCTGCCCCACGATCACCTCACTACCATTAAAGGTCATGGTGGGTGAACCATACAGGCTATAACCTTCATTCAGTGCTTTGGTGACACGCGCACAAAAATGCACATCGTCCTTGCCTGTAAAATAACGATAAACTTTCATTTATTTCTTACTCAAATTTTTTCGCACAGTGTAACGCGATTTTTAAATGCAGCGACATCTTGTGTGCAATTCACTCAATTGACCACTATTATTTAAATAGAAACATCAGCTTAACAATTTAAAGTAGGCAGTTTTGCATTTGTCGCCTATGATCAAATCTGAGATGTAATGAAGATGCCCCGAGGAATATCGCATGGCAAATACGACTCGTACGCCCGGTCGTCGCTTTATGAAACTTGCCAGCATGACGGCAAGTATCGCAACCAAAACTGTGACCAATTCAATTAAAAACTTCAATGCCGATGAAGATAAAAAAAATGCGGCGCGCAGTCAGCTTTTTCAGGACATTGGACTTCAAATTGCAGACACCTTAGGTGAAATGAAAGGTGCCGTGATGAAAGTCGGGCAAATTGCATCTCAATACAAAGACATTTTTCCGCCTGAAGTGGCACGTGCAATTAGTAAATTACAACGCCAAGCGCCTGCGATGCCTTTTCAAGAGATCAAAGCTCAAGTTGAAAAAGAACTCGGCAAACCGCTCAATCAAATATTTACCGCCTTTGATGAACAACCCTTTGCCGCAGCCTCCATTGGTCAAGTGCATAAAGCCACTTTACCGAGTGGTGAACAGATTGTGGTTAAAGTTCAATATCCGGGTGTGGAAGAAGCCTGTGAAAGCGACTTAAAACAAGTCCGTTTAGCGCTACGCCTAATGGGTGTACTTAAAATTGACCGTAAGCTGCAAGATCAACTCTTTAAAGAAATTCAAGACAGTTTAGACAACGAGCTGAACTATCAAATAGAAGCCCAAAACTTAGAGGTCGCACGTACCTTTCATCAAGCTTTAGACCCTAAAATTATTATTCCTCAAGTCTACAAAGACTATTCAAGCCGCCATATTTTAACCTTAAGCTTAGAGCACGGCGAAAGCATTGAAACTGCCAGTACATGGTCACAAGACACACGCAATGAACTGGGGCGTCGTTTATTTCGTGCCATTGGCCGTGAGATTTTCTTTCTAAAACGCTTTCACTGCGACCCCCACCCGGGTAACTTTGCCTTTCGTGAAGATGGTAGCGTGATCGTGTATGACTACGGTGGTGTCAAAACCCTATCGACAGAAATCGTGATGCATTTTAAGCAGCTGATTCAAGCAGCGCGCGACAGTGATATCTTGGCTATGGAACAGCAATTGACTGCTTTACACTCCATGTCTGAGCAAGGCAAGTTCCCTGCCGACTTGTATGAAGCATGGTTAGAGGTGCTCATGCGTCCACTGACCACTTTGTATGACTTTGCCGAAAACTCAGCGCATCATGATGGTATTGAACTGGTCAAACCATCGCTAAAATACTGGGATGTATTTAAACCCTCACCCGATACACTAATGGTCAATCGCACAGTCTCAGGACATTATTGGAACCTGATTCATCTCAAAGTGCACGACAACCTCAATGATCTATTTGAAGAGTTGGTCCCGCCTCCCGCCTAAATAAAGACTGCGGGCACGATAAAATCGCTACAACTCAATAAACCCAGTTACATAAAGTCACTGGGTTTATTTTGACTTCTAAATTGTTATTTTATAACATTTCAAAATAAAACATTTAAGGAGAAGTCTATGCGTGCCAATATTCATCCAGAGTATCGTGAAGTTCTGTTCCACGACACCAATGCCGACGCGTTTTTCGTGATCGGTAGTACCTTACAGAGTCATCAAACTCGTGAGCATGAAGGCAAGACCTATCCTTACGTCAGTTTAGATATCTCAAGTGCTTCACATCCGTTTTATACGGGCGAACAACGTCAAACTAGTAATGAAGGTCGTGTTGCAAGCTTCAATAAACGTTTCGCGCGTTTCAAACGCTCACAATAATTTCATTTTTCTTTAAGCTATACGCGTTATAGTAAAGATATCAAGAAGCCTAAGACCTCCTCCAGCTTAGGCTTCTTTTTTATGCGTTCTTTTCTGGTTCTGATTTTGACCAGCATTTTTCTTAATGTTTAAGCAAACTATCTAACAGATAAAATCCGATCCCAAGCACGATGACACCCACCACTAAACTCGACAGCGCATAGCTCAACGCTAGGACAGTTTGTCCCTGTCTAAAAAGCTGAAAAGTTTCGAGGCCAAAACTCGAAAATGTCGTAAAACCGCCCAATATGCCCACCATTAAAAACAAGCGAGCTTCTTGTTGTAATACTGGAAACTTCTGGCTGAATGCAAAGAAAATACCCGCAGCAAAACAACCGATGATGTTGATCCACCATGTCGGCCATGGAAAACTCATACTCGGTTTAAACAACCATAATCCTGCACTGTAGCGTAAACAGGCCCCTATTCCGCCCCCCATTGCCACCAAGATCCAATTCATTGACCTATCCTATTCTTTACAAAATACGGTATGGATAAGTCCAAAGTTATCCACAGTTCATCAACTATAACGCTATTAAACCTGAATCAATCCTCGCACTTCAATGTTTTTCAACATCGGTTGTTGATCCTTATATCTTCTTGTATCACTCTCAAAAGTGAACTTCAGCATTCAAACTCACACATGCTTTACATTGGATATTGAACCCAGGATCGCCAAATATCTTTACTTCACCCTAGTGCGCTCTATGACCAATACAACATAGATTCACAAAATCACTAGCACAGGTTCTTCATGCAAAACAGAAGGTTTTCTCTCAGGCAAAAACTCCCAAACATGCAATTTTTGGGTATGATGTGGACATAAATTTAGTCGGAAATAGACGCATGGCACAAGTACTATTGGCTCAGCTTGCAGCGGGCGAAGCAAAATTTTCAGATGTATTGGCATTCATTGAAGCAGCCTATACACATACACCAACTGCATTTAAAAATGGTTTACAGCACAATGCAGCAACTGAAAACCAAGGCAGCGCAAAAGTGTTTTCGTTTGCACAGCTTCAAGGCCTCGATCAAGCGCAAACTTTAAGCCTATTTGCAGAACACTATGCTTCTGTTTTAGCGACACCTGATGCAACAGATCATCAAAATATTCGTCAGTTCATGTTGAATGGTTGGGATGGTATTGAATTTGACGGTACGGCATTAACTGCAAAATAAAGATAAAAAACCACGTTCAAGCAACTTGAACGTGGTTTTCGAACAATACAAGATTAATTTTATTATCAGATATTTATAAAAACTATTAACATTGATACACCTATAAGCATCCACAGATTTGACCAATAGGTTTCACGTGGAGCAAGACTTCATATGGGTGTTAATCGTCTAAAAAAATTAAAACAGCACGATGAAGTAACTCAGCGCTACTTCCACATTACCCCTTTACCCGTTCGATCCATTGGATTGAGTTGACCCGAAATACTTCACACGCACCATCGCCCGTATCAGTCGGGGTTAAGGATGAGGTCCAGACCATATCTTTGTCTTTAATTTCAACCAACTCGCCTTTTAAACGAACCAAATCACCGCGTTTCACGTGTTTAATTTGTTTAGCAATTTCTGGGTTGGCTGGAATAATGTGCATATTTGACACCATTTGCATGGCTTGCTCGGCAGGCACAGGCAAACGATCGATTTTCCAGTTGAGATAACGGTCGTATTGATTCACGGTAATATGGCGTGCAATTTCAGGTTCAGCGAACAAGCCCCAGCTTACGGCGTAGTCAATCGGAGAGAATTTGGCTTGTGCATCATACGAATACATTTTAGAACCTAAAATTCGAAAATCACCTTTAAACGGTTTCAACACCGAAATCGATTGATCTTTAGAGGTCGGCGCTAAACCTTTGGCAATGTTGTAATCTACAGTGGCACTTGCACTGATGGGTAACAGCAAACTGCTGAGTAAACTGAGCAGGATAAATTTAGATTTCATTGCAAACCTCATTCCCATCGACCTAGGAAAATATGAACCAATCTCATCATAGTCCAGTTTTCTGAAAAGAAGCTTATGAACTTAGTAACATTATGAACGAATTATGCAGTCTACTTTTAGCCACAGCACTTTTCAGTTAGGCTAGAGCTGAAGAACAGAGCCCCAAAAACAATCATGCTTTACGCGAATCTCAACTTTTTAAGTCTTTGAAATAAAAAGGACATAACCCAATTTAATTTTCGACTAAGAAAAGCAAAGCAAGTTATGTCCATTTACGAATTTATCATTTCTGTATTTTTAATCATAGAGCAATTTTACTCAGCGATTGTCATTCAACCTTTAAGAAGTAGAGGATTTCCACCCGCTTTAAGTGATATTGAAATTCTTACTATACAAATTGTGGGAGAGTTTCTTGGCTTAGATTCTGATAAAAATATCTGGTTCTACTTTAAACACAATTGGTTTGAATGGTTTCCAAAATTAGGTTCCTATCCTAATTTTTGCAAACATTGTGCAAAATTATGGCATGTAAATCAACAGATTATGTCACAACTAAAATCTGTTTTCGGTTTAGATAATATTGATTTTATCGATGGCTTTCCTATACCTGTTTGTCGTTATGCTAGAGCAAAAAAACATAAAAACTTCAAAGAATCTGCAGGTTTTAGTTATTGTGCGGCTAAACAAGAAAAATATTATGGTTTCAAAGGACATATCGTTATTAACTTTTCAGGAATGATTACAGGCTATACTTTTGCTCCAGCTCATTGTGATGAACGTGATGTTGCACCAGAAATTACTCAAGATATTCAGGGATTACTTGGTGGTGATAAAGGATACTTAAGACCTGAATTAAAACACTATTTTAAGTACCAAGATATTGATTTACAAACACCTTATAGAAAGAACATGACTGATAGCAGGTCTAAGGAAGCTATGGCGAGGCTCATGAATGCTCGTAGAAAAATTGAGACTGTTATAGGTCAATTAACTGAACGATTTCACATTCAAAAAGTAAGAGCTAAAGATTTATGGCATTTAACGCATAGAATTACGCGTAAGATTCTTTCACATACCATTGCAGTAATTTTAAATACACGATTAGGAAATCCACCTTTACAACTGGAAAGCCTTATTCAAAGTTGAGATTGGCGTATACTTTATAAATACTATCAACAACACATCTTTCCACATGTCCTGAATCAGGTCATGCAAGTACCAAGCTTAATGGACAAGCGCCACGAACTGCTTTTGCCAATTCAGGGAGAGGTATTGGAAATTGGTTTTGGTACAGGGCTGAATCTGCCCTTTTATCAAAATGTCGATACTGTCTTTGCCCTTGAACCCAGTCCTGAAATTTATCATTTGGCTTTAGAGCGGATACAAGCAGCAGCATTTGAAGTGCATCATGTACAAGCCCGTGCGGAAAAGCTGCCTTTTGCTGACCATAGCCTTGAGCATGTAGTCAGTACATGGACACTGTGTAGTATTGCTGAGCTAGAACAGGCTTTGGCGGAAATATTACGGGTGCTCAAACCGGGTGGCACCTTACATGTTGTGGAGCACGTATTAAATACAAATAACCTTTATATTCAGCGCCTACAACACTTACTCACGCCTGTGCAAAAGCGTTTAGCCGATGGCTGCCATCTCAATCGAAATATTGAACAAGCCTTAAAAGCAGCAGGATTTAATATGATAGAACAGCACTACTTTTATGCCGAAGGTATTCCGAAACTCGGACAACTGATGTTTTTTGCACGCGCTCAAAAGCCATACTCAAGTGACGGGCTATCATAGTCATGAAGAAAGCACCTGCTCTATATCAAGCAAGATACTTTCATGGGTGCACATCGCCAAGCTTATTCAATCGTATCAAAGTCAATGCGAACCGTTTCAAAACGAACCCTCCCAGCTTGAATCGCTTGCGCAATAGCAACTTGTCCTTTGGTTAACCTCGCCCCACCGCTTTTAATATCAATGAGAACAATTTCAATATCCTCTGGTCGCCCTTCACCATCACGCAGGTCGGTATAACCATCAAATACCACATAGTCGACAGGATCACCCAAAAACTTGGCATCACTAGGTAAGTATTCAAACTGAGGCATAATCGGTGCCAGTTGCTCCGCCATTTTGCCTTTGAGCACTGCACGACTGGTATTGACACTGCGCTTTTGTGCTTGAGCCAAAGCCTGCTGATGCTCTAGTTCTAATTCAGCAATGTAGCGCTCATATTCTGCTTTGATGCGTCCATTTCGGCTGTGACTTAAAATGAGGGTGGTCAAGACCACACCAATTGCTGCACCGATCAACATTGCCATCCATATGGACATGGTTCTTTCCTAATTTTGTGCTACAGGTAGCAAGATTTAAACTTACAACTTTGGTTTGGTGCCATATGCGACACACAAAAGAATGATATGCTAGAGGTGAGCAGAATAAAATCATTTAAGGTCATGAAAACGATATTAATCGCCAACCAAAAAGGTGGTTGTGGCAAAACGATAACCGCAATCAATTTAGCTTCGGCACTCGCACAAAAAGGTTATAAAGTGGCTTTGGCCGATGCCGATAATCAAAAATCTGCTCGTCAGTGGCTAAAACAGCGTCCTGACCACGTAGCACATATTGAAAGTTTGGATTGGCGTCATGAAAAATCAATTGGTGAAGTCCCTAAAAATATTGAATATTTAATTATCGATGCGCCGGGTGCACTATCTGGTGAGCATGCGGAACAGCTGGTCAGTGAAGCGCATGCGATTGTGACCCCACTGCAACCCTCGTTTTTTGATATTGACAGTACCCGTCGTTTTTTAAAGCATTTACAAGACATTAAACGCATTCGTAAAGGCAAAGTGCAAATTTTGCTTTTGGCCAATCGGGTCAAAGCCAACAGCGCCAGTGCCAAAGACATCCAAGATTTTTTTGCGAAAATTGAACAACAACCTGTAGCATGGATTTCAGAACGTACTGCGTATGGCCAATTGGCAATGCAAGGTTTAAGCGTATTTGATAAAACACAAAAGAATTACCTCTCCATTCAAAGTCAATGGCAACCGCTGCTCAACGCCATTGTCGATGACCCAAGTGCTTGGTTCTAAAATATTTGCTATAGATAAAACGGGGCTATTCCCTATTTATAGTCGGTTATTCACGAGAACTTACCAAGGGTACGTTCTCGTGCGCATTTTTTTCAGTTAATATGACTTTGACCTTAGAGATATAGCAGTGAATACCGTGCAACGATACGCACCAGCCTTACAAAAAGTATTGTTATTTGGACTGATTTTTATTCTGTTCTATTTGAGCTTTCAAGTCCTGAAATACTTTATTGTACCTGTGCTTTGGGCTGCGATTATTGCCTACATCACTTGGCCTTTATATCACTCAGTACAGAAACTCTGTGGACCGCGTCCAACCTTAAGCGCCACCATCATGATCAGTATGGTGGTGTTAGTTGTCGGTATCCCGCTGACCTTTGCCATCTTTATGCTGCAACATGAAGGTCGTAATCTGTTTTATGAACTGCAAAGACAAGTGTTCTCAGGTCATTTAGATGTTCCGCAATTTATTCGGGACTTGCCCATTATTGGTAAAGAAGTCACTCGCACCTTAAAAGAAATCAATACCGATCCTAACAGTATTGTGCAAAATGTCACGGGCTGGTTCCAAAGCCACTTAAGTTATGGTCGTTTGGTGCTAAGTGAAATCAGTAAAAATATTTTTAAACTCTGTTTTGCGGTGATGTCGTTATTCTTCTTCTATCGTGACGGACAAACCATTTTAAATCAGGTCAGTAAAGCGCTGGAGATGGTGATTGGCCCACGTATCCACCACTATTTAGACACCATTTCAGAAACCACGCGTGCTGTGGTCTATGGAGTTGGCCTGACTGCAATTGCGCAAGCACTCTTGGCAGGCCTGAGCTATTTTGTTGCTGGTGTGCCAAACCCAATGGTACTGACCATTGTAACCTTTATCTTTGCACTCATTCCTTTTGGCCCTCCTGTGGCATATAGCGCCGTGTCTTTATGGTTATTCTTTCAAGGGCAGACTATTGAAGCGATTGGTGTGATGGTATGGGGGGGTTGTGTAGTCAGTACAGCAGACAATGTAATTCGCCCATTGGTGATCTCAGGTGCCACACAAATTCCATTCTTACTCATCATGTTTGGTGTATTGGGTGGTTTAGCCAGCTTTGGTATGGTCGGTTTATTTGTCGGACCCGTGATTCTAGCGGTACTATTAGCCATTTGGCGGGAATGGCTACATGAACAAGTGAATGAACCCCTAATGATGCCGAAAGCAACATTGGCTTATGATCCACCCGAAGAGCCTTTAGATACGCCAAAAAAATAAGTTCAGTGAAATGACTTGAACGCATGCTTTCATTGAAAGCATGCGTTTTTTTATGTCAGATACAAAAACACTCTACGGACAACATTGAACCGAGGCCTTGGCTTTGTTTGAATGGTTCTGAATTTTAAGGAAAAAAGGACCCAACATGTTGTCTTCTGCTTTCAAACTAAGCGCACTTGTAACTTTAATCGGTTTAGGGACTGTGGCATGTACCACTACTCCCACTGAAACCAACACGATGGTTAAAGATGTCGATGTACACGCCGTTTCAACTGCAGGTGTGGGACAAAAAATTGGCACCATTCGTTTTATTGATAGCCCTGTTGGTTTAGCGATTCAAACCAATTTGACTCAACTTCCACCCGGCCCACACGGTTTTCATATCCATGAAAAAGGTTCGTGTGATGTGGCTGAAAAAGAAGGAAAACCTGTGGCTGCTTTAGCCGCTGGGGGACACTTTAACCCAGAAAAAGCACCAAACCACGGCACACCACTGAATGGCCATATGGGTGATTTACCGATCTTGAATGTCGACTCGGCAGGTAATGCAAAAGTCAATTTACTCGCTCCTCGCTTAAGTTTAGCTGACGTTGAGGGCTTAGCGGTGATGGTACATGCAGGTGGTGATAACTATTCAGACACCCCTAAACCACTTGGCGGTGGCGGTGACCGTATCGCCTGTGGCGTGATTAAATAAGGCTATCGCCTTTGCACTGTGAATAAAACAGTGTTCTGACCTCGTATCTGTGGATAAGTTTCAACTTATACACACAATGCAGCGGAGCCATGCTCTGCTGCATTTTTATTGTCATAGGTGAATTTTTCATGCAATGGACCACAGCATTAAATTGACAGTGCCCTGAAAAAAGTTCAGGCTAAAACCAAAATAAAACTAAGCCTAGACTATTACATCGTGAACAATCTTCGTCAGTGGTTTCAGTCCTTTCAGTCCAATGCAATTTTTATGTATTGCTTGCAAATTCTGATTGTGTTGAGTGGTACAACCTTAGGTTTATATTTTTTAGGACTGCAACAGCTCATCGTTCCGACCACATTAGGCGCAATTGCAACAGCCTTAACTGACTTCGATGATCGGCTCAGCATTCGTCTTAGAAACCTTGCCTATGTCTGTATCTTGTTCTTTAGTGTTAGTAGCATTTTAGATTTTTTACATCCTTATAAATTCTTTTTCATCTTATATTTATCACTGTCTAGTGCTTGTTTTATTTTACTGGGGGCACTGGGGCAACGCTATGCAGCGATGAGCTTTGGCACCATTCTACTTTCCCTATACAGTATGTTTGGCCTAGGTGAATATTCGGCTTGGTACTTTCAACCCAGTTGTTTTGTCTTGGGAGCATTGTGGTATGGCTGTACCGCCATTGTGTTTTATATCCTTAAACCCACCTTGGCCGTTCAGGACAACTTAGCCCGCTGTTTTAACCAAGTTGCCGATTTGCTCAACGCGAAAGCACGTCTATTCGACCCAGACAATCGAGACAATGTAGAAGCGCTGCTCTACGATTTATCCTTACAAAATAGTACTGTGGTGCAAAGTTTTAACCACACCAAAAGCTCATTACTGACGCGACTAAAAGCGTCTCGCGCCAACCAAAATACGATTTATTGGCTCAATCTCTACTTTCTCGTTCAAGACATTCATGAACAAGCCAGCTCTAATTATTTGCACTATGAGCAGTTACATCAAAACTTTAGCCGTACTGACCTCATTTTTCGTATTCAAAAAAATATTCGGCTGCAAGCCCTTGCCTGTCAGGCTTTGGCACGGTGTATCTTAGCCAATCAAACCTATGTATCAGATCCAACGACTACTCAGGCATTGCTGAATTTACACAGTTCCATGCAGGACTGGATTCTAGATCATCCACGCAATATTGAAGTCAAAAACCTACAACTGATTTTAAATAATTTGGACAGTGTGCATGAACGTTTTCAGCACCTCAACGAACTACAATCGCGCCAAGAACAACGTTATCAGCAGCATATTGATAACCTCAACTTATATGATGATGATATCCATGATTGGCATGATCTGTGGCTCAAACTCAGCCAACATCTCACCCCCCAATCCGCACTGTTTCGCCATGCGGTGCGTATCGCCTTTGTCTTTGCTGTCGGTTATGGCATCTCGCTTCTGCCCTTTGCGCAACATGGCTATTGGATTTTGCTCACCAGTTTATTTGTTTGCCAAATGCGTTATTTCGCCACCAAAAACCGCTTAAAAATGCGAACCTTGGGCACTATTTTGGGCGTTGTTTTAGGGATTCCACTGCTGTATTTCGTGCCGAGTATTGAAGGACAACTGCTACTAACCATTATTTTTGGCGTGTGTTTTTTCTATCTCAGTTCCAAGAAATATGCCATGGCGACCCTGATGGCAACACTCATGGTGCTGCTGATTTTTAATTTAAAAGGTGCAGGCTATGCCATTATTTTACCACGAATTATAGACACCCTCATTGGCTGTGCCATTGCTTGGTTCGCAGTGAGTTTTATTTGGCCCGATTGGGACTTCCGCAATATTTCCAACACCATAAAAAAAGCATCCGATGCAACCCTCAACTATTTCAATGCCATTTGTGAACAATATCAACACGGCAAAAATAATAGTCTCGCTTACCGCAGTGCGCGACGTACTGCGCATAATGCCCAAACTGAACTGGCGAACATGATCTCCAGTCTTAGTACTGAACCCAATCCAAACCCAGAACTGGTACATCATGCTTTTCGCTACTTGGTATATAGCCACAGTCAACTCAGTTATATTTCTGCTTTGGGAAGTCACCGAGAATTGGTGCAGGATACACAAGTGCTGGAACTCATGCTGTGGTGTCAAAATACGCTAAATCATGTACTGCTCCATCAGCAGGCATTAGCTGAACTCGACATCCAGCAAAAACTGGCAGAGATTAAACGCTTAAATGCGCAAGAAACCATGAATCAGAATTTACACTTGGTACTCAAACAAATCAGTCTACTACTGGAAACTCTGCCCGAATTGCTGAAGTTAAAAACTGAACTGCTCGCCCGAGACATTAAATAAAACGGATGACACAACGACGATCTTTAAAAGGTTCATGATGTACGGGTGTATTGTGGTTCATTTTTATCTGGTTCTTGCGTACACTCGAGCTTCATTCTCATAGATTTTTTGACCATGAACATTCAGACATTACGTGTTGTAGGATTTTTAGAAGGGATTTCTTTTTTACTATTGTTATTCGTTGCGATGCCAATGAAATACATCTTTGATAACCCGATCCTAGTCAAATACGTGGGTATGGGTCATGGCGTATTGTTTATCTTGTTTCTCATCGTGCTGTTTGTGGTCTGTGAAAAGCAAAAATGGTCTTTGAAGATGTTTATTTTAGGTTTGATCGCTTCAATCTTACCTTTTGGGCCTTTTGTGTTTGATGCCAAAATTAAAAAATTGGAACCAGAGCAAGCTGAAGCCTAAATTTAAAAAAACTGGCTTTAAAAAGATCTTTTAGAGCAGTAATAAAAAGCGCCCATTCAAATGAATGCGCGCTTTTTTTATGATGTGAACTTCGCTGAATTCAATCTTAGTAAACACCACGCTCGAGACGTTTTTGCATCACTTTTTTCACGGTCGCACGTGGAAAGCTAAACCAAAGTGCAATCAATATCAGGCAGACCAAACTGTAGGCCCAAAGACCATATGCCACATAAGCCATGCGAACCAGTTCAATCACGAAAAAGAACGTAAACATCATCAGTACCGAAACGGCTGCAGCAACCGTCCCTTTGGACACTTCCGATGACATCAAAGCAAAGCGATATAACACAGAAAAACTGATGCCTTCGCCGAAGCTCACCAAAGTCATCCCCACAATCAGTAACGGTAAGAAATAGCTTTGGAAAATGGTGCCGAGCACCACCAACAGCGTACCGACGAACATTAAAGGCAAACCGAGTAACACAGTTTTACCCAGTGCCATTTTGTCGATGACTTTAAGCAATACAATGTTGCCCAGAATTAGCCCCCCCAAGACGGGGAACTGTGCCAAGCCGTATTGCATACTGCTCAAGCCAAGCTCCTCGACCAAGATCACGGGTGACAGTGCAATCCACAGCATCAAAGGCATGGCGACCATAGGCAAACCAAAGGTGAGCGCCAAAAAGGTCTTATTTTTATAGACCGTTTTATAGTCATCCCAAATATAGCGCAGCGGCTTTTTGGGATGACGCTGCTGTGCCGCAGGCATTTTGGCTTTTAAACCAAACCAACTTAAAAAAGCCAAAAAGGCGATGCCAATAAAGCCCCAATGCCATGACACATGGTCAATCATAAACGCGCCCACTACTGGGCCAAGCAGCGGTGCCAGCAGAGAAATATTGGCCATGAGTGCCATGACTTTAATGGCATCACGCTCTTCAAAACTTTCCTGTACTGCGGCATAACCCACCGCAGAAATCATCGATAGCCCCACGCCTTGTAAAAAGCGGAGTGCCAAAAAAGACTCAATATTTTGAGTGAGTAAAATGGCGAGGCAAGTCAGCACAAAAAATGCCACACCTGCGAGCAACACTTTTTTACGGCCTAACCGGTCTGAGAGTGGCCCAAGCAGCCACGCGACACAGGCACCGCCCAGTAAATAAAAGGACATAGAGGACGGTGCCCATGCACTGCTTACCCCAAAGTCTTGGGTAATTGCGAGCATAGCAGGCTGGACTAAATCGTTACCGATATAGACCGAAAATTCGAATAAAACCAATGCCAAAGGAAACATCAATGTGGCACGGTTTAACTTTAAAGTTTGTACGTTTTGCATTGTTATCTACATATAAAATGCGTACAAGCCTGAGCGAAGTCCGTTGGAGGGAGAGACGACTAAGCCCAATGGCAAGCACTGTAAAATTAAATAAAAAATGTAATGGGTGCTAGAAATGCACACTGGTTTTACGCTGTATTCACAAAGCGTTTTTAGAAAAGGTGTTATTAAAATAGACCGAGCCGTGACACCAACAAAGCTCAGTTAAGCTATTTTAGCAGTGTTGCATCTGTTTGTATTGTTACTTTTTTAAGTTTCATCTGTCGCATTTGGTTTGGTACTAGGCGCAATAAAATGCCCTTGTTTTAAGTCCTCATACGCCTGTAAAACTTCGGTGAAGCTGTTCATGACAAAATAACCGCGTCCATAAATCGGTTCATTTAAAGGCTGCCCACTGAGTAATAAAAAAGCGCTGTCTTGTACCGCTTTTATTTCAAGGTGCTCGCCATGATTGGACATGACTGCCATCTGCTGTGCTTCTATCATTTCTCCACTATTGAGCTGAAGACGACCACTACGGATATACAGCAGTGTCGTTTCGCCTTCCAATGCAGGTAAAACTGTTTTTGTTCTTGCTGTAAGCTGAATATCCAACACGTTCATAGGGCTATGCGTTTGAGCAGGCCCTGTCTGGTTTTCATAAGTCCCTGCAATCACCCTGACCGTTCCTTGGGCTTGCGCTAACTCAAGCTCTGGAATGGCTTCATGACTCAAGTGTTGATAACGTGCAGGATTCATTTTATCTTTGGCAGGCAAATTGACCCACAACTGGATCATTTCAAATGCCCCACCTGTTTTGGAAAATGCCTCCCTAAACACTTCTTCGTGCAGTACTCCTGCCCCTGCCGTCATCCACTGTACATCCCCTGCCCCAATCACACCGCCACTGCCTGTAGAGTCCTGATGGGCAAGTTCACCTTGATAAACAATGGTTACGGTTTCAAAGCCACGATGCGGATGTTCACTCACGCCCTTTTTTAAGCGAGTTGGCCGTAAATAACTCGGGCCGATATGATCGAGCAATAGAAAAGGTGAAACCGAATTTCCCAGTTCATAGTGTGAAAACACAGAGACGACTGGGGCAAAGTCGCCAACAGCCGTCCGTGTACTTTCTGAGTGAATAAAGGCAAGGGTTTTCATTTTATTCTGCTTATCATTTGAATAATTTGATCATAGCCTACCAAACAACCCCGATCGATAGGTTAGATGAGTTTCAGTGTTTTGAATTTAGGATGCTTGATCTACATCTGGGCTTTCTTGAGCAAGAAATTTAATTTCTGGGTTAGGCTTAAAGCAAAGCCATTTATTTTTCATCCATTGCTCAACTTTGTCTTTACCCAAAATAGCCAACAAATTATTGAGTAATGAAAATTTTGCAGTTTTATTAAAGTAATAAACAGTAACTCGAACATTCCGATCGATATCATCATTTAAACCAAATAAATCTAGAATGTAATCTTTATCCGAAATATCTAGTGAATGTCCCCAAATTGTTATTTCTAAGTTCAATTTACCCTCATTCTGCTTTGCCCTAATTCTTCTATTTAAATCATCACGATAATTGGATCTATTTTCACCCTTCAATTCATCTTTCAAAGCCAAAAGGCTTTGTTGCACAAAGATTTGAAATGCAAAGCGCCCCTAATTGAGCCAAATTTAAGGCGTAACTTGGGTAAGTGGTCGACCTAATTCCGTAAATCTGTTAAGGACTGCTACACGTGCATGGATCTCATTCACTTGGCTATCAAAACTCCTTGCACTGAGTTTATCTCCTAATAATTTGATGCAATGCATCTTAGTTTCAACCAAACTTCGACGATGATAGCCTGACCATTTTTTCCATAGTGTCCTGCCTAAACGTTTAATTGTTCGAAGTAATTCATTTCGCTCTAGCGAGCTACTCTTTGTATCTTTCCATGGTTTCGCATTTTTTCTAGGTGGAATCACCGCATGCGCTTGCCGATCTGCAATGACCTGACGGCATTGCTTGGTGTCATAAGCTCCATCGGTATAAACAGAGTCAATCCGCTCATCTTGTGGAATCTGATTAAGTAAATCACCAAGCACCTGTGAATCACTGACATTATTGGTTGTAAGCTGAACTGCTCGTATTTGTAGGGTTTTAGCATCTATACCAATATGAAGTTTACGCCATTGGCGACGATATTCAGGTCCATGTTTCTTGCGTTTCCATTCGCCCTCACCTAGAAACTTCATGCCTGTAGAGTCCATGAGTAGATGCAGCCCATCGCTACTTTTTTGGTAGCTGATTACAATATCAATATGCTTTTGTCTTCTACAAAGCGTGGTGTAATCTGGAGCTATCCAATTTAATCCGCAAAGTTTAATCAGACTTTGCACAAAGCCAGTAACCATACGTAAAGACAGACGAAATAAGGATTTAATCATTAAGCAGCATTGGATGGCTGCGTCGGAGTAGGTTTGATTTCGCCCTTGTTTGCCTTTTGATGGCGCATACCATTGCGTAGCAGGATCAAACCAAATGGCAATATTTCCGCGACTCATGAGTGCTCGGTTATATGCGGGCCAATTGGTTGTGCGGTAGATTTTGTGTGTAGGCTTCTTCATTTGAAAATTATATCGCTGAAAAACCCTTTACAGATAGGTTTGTGCAACAAAGCCTCTGAAAAGTAATGATACCAAACATTTTCTTTAAGCTTCTTTTGTAATTCTTCAACTTGTTCAACAGCTAAATTTATATTTTCAGTCTTATAGATTCCTTTTGTTTTATCAAAAAAATAGCTTTCTTTCTCATATAAAGCACCAAACAGATCATCAAAATTCATGTCACCTTTTAACACATCCCAATTTTCTATTGCTTCCATTGCGACCATAAAATGGTCGTACTTCGTCGGCAAATAGTGCGACAAATCAAAACCGTTCCCAACAATCAAAATATTCATTTTTATAAAACCCCAAAAAGCAAAAAAACGCATCAACCGATACGCTTTTTATGAGGCAAAATTGTCTAAAGTTCAACCATAAATCAAAGATTTATTATGAACACTTCGCTGTTTGGAAGTTCTTGGTATTTTTACCGCGCGCACATTGGTAAGAGGTTTTCGTCGCAGTTTTTTCCCAGTCGCCATCGACCAACTTAAAGTTATACACGGTACGCACCGATTTTACTGAATCATCTAACAAACCTGTTTCAGTCACTTTAACTTCTGCCGCGGTCGGTGACTCAACCGTATTAAAGTACTGGCGGATTTCAACCGTAGCCAACTCATTACGCAAATCTGGACGCTCTTTAAGTACCTGAGCCAACGGCGTATCTGACGAACCGACTTTATTCACTAACTCTTTGGTCGTCGCACAACCAGACAATAATCCCACACATACGGCCGAAGCTAAAATAAGACGCAACATAAATCCCACCCAAAATTCATTATTTATCAGTCCATCATGCCTTTTTTAGGCCTATTACACTATTTAGTAAATGTAATTCAGTTCCTTCAGCCATAAAAAAGCGCATCACGATGGATGCGCTTTTAAAATTCAATTCGAACTTAAAGATCGAATAATTTACCTGGGTTCATAATTCCGTTTGGATCGAAAACTTGCTTCAATGCCTTCATATATTCAATTTCTTCTGCTGAACGGGTGTAGTCAAGGTATGGTTTTTTGGTCATACCAACACCGTGCTCCGCAGAAATTGAACCGTCGTATTTTTTCACGGTTTCAAAGACATATTTATTCACCACCTGACATTTGGCAAAGAACTCATCCTTGCTTAAATCAGCTGGTTTTAAAATATTTAAGTGTAAGTTCCCGTCACCAATATGACCGAACCAGCAGATTTCAAAGTCTGGGTAGTTGCTTGCCACAATCGCATCAATTTCTTTAATAAATGCAGGAACGTGGGTAATCAAAACTGAAATGTCGTTTTTGTATGGTGTAAATGGCGCAATCGACTCAGAAATGTCTTCACGTAAACGCCATAAACTTTCCACTTGATCGAGGCTTTGGCTCAACACGCCATCCAGTACCCAACCTTGTTCCATGCAGTGCTCAAAAATTTCCATCGCCTTGTCCATAATTGGCTCAAATGGTGCTTCAAATTCTAACAATACATAGAATGGACATTCGGTTTCAAATGGACGTTGTACATGACCATGTGCCAACACTTTTTGCATTGCCAGTTCACCAAAGAACTCAAATGCAGTCAGGTCAATTTTTGCTTGGAACGCATGCAGTACAGGCATCACAGCATCAAAGTCAGGTACGCCCAATACCATTACTTGAAGGTCTTGCGGTTGGCGTTCCAGCTTGATTTCAGCTTCAGTCACCAAGCCCAGTGTCCCTTCACCACCAATGAATAAATGTTGTAGTGCATAACCCGTTGCGTTTTTGATCATACCTTTGTTTAGACGCAGCACATCACCCTTACCTGTGACTACAGTTAAACCGAGTACCCAGTTACGCGTCATGCCATATTTAATGACTTTAATACCGCCTGCATTGGTGCCAATGTTTCCACCAATTTGACTCGAACCCGCAGAAGCAAAATCGACTGGGTAATACATGCCTTGCTCTTCAGCATAGTTTTGCAACTGTTCAGTCACCACGCCTGCTTGGACTCGAACCATACGGTCTGCTGGGAAGAATTCCAAGATTTGGTTCATCTTGTCCATGCTCACCACAATTTCACCGTTGGCAGCGACTGCACCGGCAGATAAGCCAGTACGACCACCTGATGGTGTAATCGCAACATTGAACTCATTTGCAAGTTTCACAACCGCTTGCACTTGTTCCGTGCTCGATGGAAAAACGATGACTGACGGGTTTGGATCAAAATGTTTGGTATGATCGCGTCCCCAATTTTCAAGGCTATCCGCATCGGTTTTAATGCGGTTTTCACCTACAATTGCTGTCAATTGGGTCAATAACTCTGGGGTTAAAGCGACTGGAGCATTCATCGTTTTCAGACCTTGCAAGAAGTAAACAAGTTGTTTGTGGCGCTAGGGTTCTCTGCATGAAAAGCGCTTCATTTCAGTCTTTCCATGCCCTAAGGCTCAGGCAGTTCGTGAGTATTTAAGCAGCAGTGTGCAACTGGCTTATTTTCACGGAGTCATATTATAAGGCATTTTTTCTGTTTCCCGCAGAAAAAGCTGTTTTATTCAGGATACCTTTGAAATGATTAGTTTAATTAGACCAAAAAGACTTTTTTACGCACTATAGAGGCTAAAAATACCCAGCAGAGTCCGCATAAAGGAAATGTATATCGGGCGCGGTACGTGCTATTATATCGCCACTAAATTTGGCCTTTGTAGCGGAGCCGTAATGAGCCAACATCTTTCACTTCCTAAAGATAAAATTCGTTTCTTGTTGTTAGAAGGCGTTCACCAAAACGCAATCGACACACTAAATGCTGCCGGATACACCAACATCGATTATCGTAAAACAGCGCTTGAAGGTGAAGCGTTGAAAGAAGCGATTAAAGATGCTCATTTCATTGGTATTCGTTCCCGTACACAACTCACTGAAGAAGTGTTTGAAGCAGCGAATAAATTAATCGCTGTTGGTTGTTTCTGTATTGGTACCAACCAAGTGAACTTAAATGCTGCGATGGTTCGTGGTATTCCAGTATTTAACGCACCATACTCAAATACACGTTCAGTGGCTGAACTTGTACTTGCTGAAGCTATTCTTCTTCTTCGCCGTGTACCTGAAAAATCAACAGATACGCACGCAGGCGGTTGGAACAAGTCAGCGGTTGGTTCGTTCGAAACTCGTGGCAAAACTTTAGGGATTGTCGGTTACGGTTCAATCGGTTCACAACTTTCTGTCCTTGCTGAAAGCTTAGGTATGAAAGTGATCTACTTCGACACAGTAACGAAACTACCATTAGGTAATGCACGTCAAGTCGGTAGCTTAAACGAACTTTTAGCCAATGCTGATGTTGTTTCTTTGCATGTACCTGATGTTCCTTCTACACGTAACTTCATGACCAAAGAAAAATTTGCACAAATGAAAGAAGGTGCAATCTTCATCAATGCTGCACGTGGTACATGTGTCGTGATTGAAGACTTAGCAGATGCCTTGAAATCAGGTCATGTTGCTGGTGCTGCGGTTGACGTGTTCCCGAAAGAACCAAAAGCCAATGGTGAAGAATTTATTTCTCCACTACGTAACATTCCAAACGTGATCTTAACTCCTCACGTGGGTGGTTCAACCATGGAAGCGCAAGCGAACATTGGTTTAGAAGTGGCTGAGAAATTCGTTTCTTATTCAGATAAAGGCATGACTTTATCTGCGGTGAACTTCCCAGAAATCGCGTTACCGTTAACTGAAGGCAAACACCGTTTACTTCACATCCACAAAAACGTGCCAGGCGTGTTGTCAAAAATCAACAACTTGTTTGCTGAACATGGCATCAACATCTCAGGTCAGTCTCTCATGACCAAAGGTGATGTTGGTTACTTGGTGATGGATGTAGACGCAACAGCATCTCAAGAAGCTTTAGATACTCTACAAGACGTTGAAGGCACAATCCGCGTTCGCGTATTGTTCTAATTCGACTCTATTTAAAAACCACAGCTGCCAAGCTGTGGTTTTTTTATTTTTGAATACTTGTTAAAGTTTTATGTGCGACCCAAGCACATTCTCCGCTACTTTTCGCAAGTATTCACTTCCCTATCTAGTATTCTAATAATGCCAAATCTAAAAAGTACTCCCCACCTCCAAGCAACCTTTTTATTGCTGATTGCAATGCTTAGCTTGCAAAGTAGTGGTTCATTGGCCAAAGTGCTGTTCGATCAATTTCCCATTTTAACCGTTTCCGCCATGCGCTTGCTGTTGGGATCAATCATTTTGGCCGTGCTGTTTAAAATTTGGCAGGTTGACTTTAAGCAAGTCAAATATAAAGCCATTCTCAGCTATGGTTTTGCTTTGGCAGGCATGAACTTATTGTTTTATTTATCTATTGCTCGCCTGCCGCTTGGCATTGCAGTGTCGTTTGAGTTTATTGGCCCGCTCAGTGTTGCTCTGTTTTATGCCAAACAACGTTTTGACTTTGTTTGGGTCGGGCTGGCTATTTTAGGTTTGGTTTTACTGTTTCCTTTCGACCAAGCAGCTCAACCTTTAGACCCTCTTGGGATCGCATTTGCACTAGGTGCAGGTGCATGTTGGGCCTTGTATATCGTAGCGGGACAGCGACCATCGGGTGTTTCGGGAAATCATACCGTGTGCTTAGGTATGTTTGTCGGCATGCTGATATTAATGCCGCTTGCCCTTTTCAGTGGTTTACCCACAAATGTGTTTGAACCCTCAAACCTGATTTATTTCGTGGCTTTAGCAGTTTTAGCCAGCGCTTTGCCTTTTAGCTTGGAAATGATTGCGCTACGCAATTTAACCGCTCTAAGTTTTGGAACGCTCATGAGCCTTGAGCCTGCCATTGCAGCACTATCTGGTTTTGTCTTTCTAGGCGAGCAACTATTGTGGTCACAGTGGCTTGCACTTAGCGTGATTATCATGGCATCTATTGGTTGTACCTATACAGCTCAGAAAAACCGCCAAGCTACAGTTTAAACGATGTAATCCAGAGTTTGAATTTAGCTTTTAAATCCAACGGCTCTATCGATTACTTTTAAATTCATGTCGTTGCATTTAAAAAATCAGCTTATTCAGCATCCAACTTGGGTGCTGAATCGTTATACTAATCACCTTCTTAAAAAACAGGTCGCTATGACCTAATGTGTGCATGATGCCTAATTCTCAACTGATGGCAGTGATGTTCATGGTCTTGTCCATGCTGTCCTATCAAATCAGTGCTTCTTTTGCCAAGCAGTTGATTGCTGTGCTGGATCCCCTCACCGTGGTGACCCTTAGACTGTGCTTTGCCGCAATTTTAATTGTGCTGATGTTCCGCTCATGGAGCATCATCAAACGCCTACCGCATTTAAAATGGAAAGATTTACTCAGTTATACAGCAGCCTTATGCCTCATGAATATTTTATTCTACGCTTCACTGGGTAGATTGCCACAAGGTATTGCCGTCGGTTTAGAGTTTTTAGGCCCTTTAACTTTAGCGCTACTCTCGATCAAACAACGTCGTGATTATATTTGGGTCGGATTGGCGATTTTAGGTATTGCACTGATGGTGCCGTGGCATCAAGCCAATGCAACCAACTTCTCTTTCTTAGGAGCCGCATTTGCGGTTTCAGCGGGTGCTTGCTGGGCGCTGTATATTTATTTTGGGCAAAAAGTCGTCCGTCAAAATATCGGCATGCATGCCCTCAGTATTGCTATTGTGATCTCAGCCTTGGTGCTTCTGCCGATTAGTGCCACGCATAATCCTACAGCGCTAATGCAAACGGAATACTGGCCCAAAGCCTTATTGATTGCACTACTCGCCACAACCATTCCTTATGCTCTAGACCTGATGGCTTTGAAACGTTTAAGTAAACTCAGCTATGGGACGCTTTCAAGTTTGTCGCCGGCTTTAGCAGCCTTGGCAGGTTGGTTACTACTGAAAGAACAAATTAGTATGTGGCAAACGTTGGCGCTAGTTTGCATTATGATTGCCTCCGTTGGTGTTACCTTTAGAGCCAAACCGCAAAGTGATGACGTGCTTTAAAGCACAAAAGATGGCACTCGCCATCTTTTGTTTAAAATGGACTTAAACCAAACTGTCTTTTTCAATTTTTTTGTACTTTTTGTATTCCTGCTGATACTGTTTGGCGAGCGCAGTCTTTTGAGCATCGAGTAAGATTTTTCCTGCTTGCTGAAAAAAACCATGCTCCTCTTCTTGTAAGTGATGATGTACCGTTTCCGATAATTTTTTTGCAATTGCCAACCAGCCCGGATTTGAGAACTCCGTCTCCGTCAACTGTTCCAATAACTCATCCATTTTATGGTGTTCTGCCAAAGCATGGCGGGTAATGTTGAGGCCCGAATCGGTCATCATTAACGGGATATAAAAATAACGGTCTTCTGCCACAGCATGGGCAAATAATTCATTTTTAAGGCATTCAAATAGCTCACGGCGCTCAGGCGTATCCCCTGAAGTTTGGAGTAGTCGTTCAGCCAAATTTCGTTGTATAACGTGACTTTCTCTTAAGGCTTCAAATATATTCATTCTATGCTCCAGTTCCATTCAACTTAAAACATCATTTTTTATTGAAAAGCTTCTTGGCACAGCATTGAGTGCACTGTATTGATCATAAATGCAATAAACGAGAAATGAGGTCACAGACTGCGCGTTTTTTGTAATGAAGTTTTAAAGGTATCGCACCATTACATCAAAAACATTTGATAGCTCAATCTGAGAATTAAAATAGTTACCAAAATAAGAAATAAAATGCGGATAAAACCACTGCCGTATTTCAGCGCCATTTTTACCCCACAAATAGACCCGATCATATTTGCGACGGCCATCGTGCCTCCTACAGCGAAGAGCACATGCCCCGAGGGAATGAAAAAGCTTAGCGCCGCAAGATTGGTCATCACATTGCCAATTTTAGCCAATGCCGCCGCATGCAAAAAATCAACGCGTAAATAGCGAATAAAATAGAAAATAAAAAAACTGCCCGTACCTGGGCCAAACAAACCATCGTAAAAGCCAATGGCTAAACTCCCGATTCCCGCCAACAGCAAAATTTTAGGCGTCACACGCTGTGCCATATGCACTTGCCCAAATTGCTTCTTCATGAGGGTATAGACCGCCATCACAATCAACATGACCAAGACAAAGGGTTGAAGGACTTCTTTTGGAATCATGGCCACACTGGCTGCGCCCCCAAATGAACTGATGGTGGCACACACTGCAACCACAGCCAAAAGTTTCCATTCAAAGCGCACTTTTCGGGCAAAGGAAACGGCGGAAGTAGCTGTACCCACAACTGCCGCTAATTTGTTGGTACCAAATAAAGTGGCAGGTGCCATCGACGGAAATGCATTCATCAAAGCGGGAATTTGGATCAGTCCACCACCACCAACGGCGGCGTCAATTGCGCCTGCACAAAAGGCAAAAAAGATCAGACTGATAATAATGTCGATGTCCACGCCTTATCCTTTTTTTACCGAGTGATATATTTCGATTATAGATTTAAAACCCGCTTTGGAACCAATCTTTTCTTATCGGTAATTTCAGCCAAGCCTAAGCATTTTTCCCCATCGAAAACCAAGACCTCTGCTTCCGCTATATGCTCAATATTACTTTCCATACCGCGACTAAAGTATTCACTGCGTCCTTCTGGAACTTGTACTTTAGGAAAATGATCTACAGGTGCATATACAGGTAACAACAGTGCTTCGCGCTCTTGTTCAGACAAACTTTCCAAATACTCAATGGTATAACTTGGAATCAGATCAAAATGACCTGTTTTAATGCGGTGTAAATAAGTTAAATGACCATAAGTACCCAATGCCTTCGCAATATCTTCGCCTAAAACACGAATATATGTGCCTTTGGAGCAGGTAATATCAAGGGTGATACTGTCTGCTGTGAATGAAAGTAGCTCAATCGCAGAGATGGTAACCGGACGGGCTTCACGCTCAATTTCAATCCCTTTACGGGCTAACTCATATAAAGGACGGCCATCTTTCTTCAAAGCGGAATACATCGGCGGCACTTGCTGAATATCACCCACAAACTGAGCCAAAACGGCTTCAATCAAATCTTCGGTTAACTCAGGTACAGCCTGCTCTAACAACTGCTCGCCTTCTACATCACCTGTGGTGGTACTTTGACCCAGCTGAATGGTGGTTTGATAGCGCTTCACCGAGTCCAACAAAAAGTGCGAAAACTTGGTCGCTTCGCCCAAACAAATCGGCAGCAGTCCCGATGCCAATGGATCAAGTGCTCCTGTATGCCCCGCCTTTTGCGCACGGTATAACCAACGCACTTTTTGCAATGCCGCATTTGAACTGATCCCCAATGGCTTATTCAATAAAAATACACCATTCACGGCACGGCGCTGGATTTTTGAAGCAGATGATTTCATAACATAGACACGTCTTAAAGCTGCCGCAATACTATCAACCGCTTGTCTAGTTTTACAACTTTTCTGTTGTTTATTTACCCTTTTGTTTCAGAATAAATCGAGTTCAGTCATATGAACCAAATAAAAAATACAATAGGGATGTTAGGCATAGGATATGCAAAAAAAGAAATTATGGCTCATTTTCGCCGTGATCATCGTTGTCATTCTTGGTTTTCTCATTTGGCTCGCACCCAATGCAACTGTTAGCTCCAAACAAGGGCCGATTAGCTCTAGTGCTCAAAATACTACAGGCTTATTACCCACAGCGTCAGACTTGCCAAACGCATCGGGGCTGCCTTTTGTCAGTAACAGCCAACAGGACACCGAAGTCAACTGCCAACTGGTGCTCGACCAAGGTAATCGCTTAGTTGTCAATGAACAGACTCGTAATTGTTTTGAATATTTTATTACCCAATATGGTGAAAAAAATATTGACCAGATCAAGCAAGATTTTAAAGCCTATATCCAGCAAGGTTATCAAGAACCTGCGCTTAAGCAAATTTTAGATCTTTGGACTCGTTATTTAGATTATCGTGTGCAATTGGGTAGTCTGAAGGAGCCAAACCTAAATAAAGAAGATCCCGAGTACTATCGTAAAATTTTTACTTTGATGAAAAACCTACGCAGCCAGTTCTTTTCTGACTATGAAATCGAAGGTCTCTTTGGCGCTGAAAATACCTACCATGAATATACCTTAGACCGCATGAGCATCATGGCAGATCAGTCCCTGACCGAAGTACAAAAAGCGCAGAAACTGAAAGAGTTGTTTGCTCAACTGCCTGAAGATTGGAAAGAAAACCTAGAACAACTCTCCAAACTCGAAGATCTGCGTAAACTGACCTCAGATATTAAAGCGCGCGGCGGCTCTGCCGAAGAAATTCGCCAAATGCGCCAGAATCTTGTCGGTGCCGAAGCGACCGTACGCCTAGAAAAACTCGACCAAGATCGAAACAATTGGAAATCTCGGGTCAATACTTACTTAGAACAACGCGACAACATTCTCAACAGCAACATGAGTCAAGACGCGCAGCAGCAAGCTATTCAAAAACTACGTGATCAACAGTTTAATAATTCACAAGAACAACTTCGACTAGGAGCCTTTGAAACCACGCATGACACGGGAGGAAAACTTCCGTTCGCAGATTAAAGCTATACCGTGTTTGACTTTTTCAGGATGAAAAAAATGTTTATAACGAAAAGAATGATACAAACAATGTCACTCGTGGGTCTGGTTACCAGCCTTGGACTCAGCGCAACCACAGCCACAGCTGGTTTACAGACGGTGACTGCAAGCGTAAAAAGTAATTATGCTCAAACCAAATATCCATTGCTATTTACCCATGGCATGTTTGGGTTCAGCCGAGTGGGCGTTGCCGAACTTGGACTAGATTACTGGTATCAAATTTTACCCGACTTGGCTCGAAATGGTGCGACCACCTTTGCAGCACAAATTTCCCCTTTAGAATCAACTGAAGTACGGGGTGAACAGTTACTACAACAAGTTGAAGAGGTCATCGCCCTGACTGGCAAGCCCAAAGTTAATTTGATTGGGCATAGCCATGGTGGACCAACCATTCGCTATGTAGAAGCAGTTAAACCGCAATATGTGGCCTCACTGACAGGTGTGGGGGCAACATTTAGAGGTTCAAAAGTGGCAGACCAGCTTCTTGCCAATCAAGGTGGAACACAACTGCTCAGCCTAGCAGCAGATTATATTGTTGGCCCTATGCTAGCTTATGGGCAAAACAACCCTGCGTTAAAAAGTAATTTAACGGCATCGCTCACCTCGATTAGCGAGCAAGGTTCCCGTGTTTTTAATCAGAAATATCCAACAACAGCACTGGCTTCAGACTGTAACAAGAGCGGTGCAACATCCAGCAATGGCGTATATTACTATTCGTGGACTGGCACGTCTCAAGTCACGAACATTCTCGATGTCGCAGATAGTGCGATCTCACTGTTAGGGCCATTGGCCTATGGACATTTAGACAATGATGGTTTAGTGGCACGCTGTAGTACACACTTCGGTAAAGTCATCCGTGATAACTATGACTGGAACCATTTAGATGAGGTCAACCAAGTTATGGGACTACGTGGACTATTTAGCGCAGACCCTGTTGATGTCTATCGCCAACATGCCAATCGCTTAAAAATGCAAGGACTCTAGTTCTATTTTTCCCTTCGAATCTTTAACGTTTCGGAGGGATGCCTCCTAGAATTATCCAGTTACAAACTGTATTTAATTTAATCGGATTTCTCTACGCTCCTCCTCCCTCACCTTTATACTCATTTTTGACAACTTAAATTGTCGTCATAAAAACTAAAAAACGAGGATGATCAATGAAATATGGATTATTGATAGCTGGACTGCTGTCGACCTGCGCACTTGCTGTTACACAAACGCAAGCAGCTGCTTCACAAATTAAATCAAACTACGTTGCCTCTAATTATGCAAAGACCAAATACCCTTTGGTTTTTGCACATGGTATGGGTGGCTGGATTCGAGCAGGAACCGATGAACTTGGTGTGGATTATTGGTATCAAATCTTGCCAGATTTAGCCCGTAACGGTGCAAACGCATGGGCAACACGCGTTTCTCCATTCAACACATCTGAAGTTCGTGGTGAACAACTGCTGCAACAAGTTGGTGAAATCTTAGCGATTACAGGAGCACCCAAAGTCAATTTGCTTGGGCATAGTCACGGCGGGCATAGTATTGCTTATGTCTCAAATGTTATGCCCAATAAAATCGCGTCTGCAACAGCCATTTCTAGTCCTTTAAAAGGCTCTCCTGTGGCGGATTTGATTATTTCCGCGCAAGGTACACCGCTAGAACAACCACTGGTGGGCTTAATCAACTTTGGGTCCAAGGCTATTGTTTGGGCACAACAGCAAAACCCAAACTCACTTCCACATGATGCACTCGGTGCGGGTAAAAGTTTAAGTCAAGCTGGGGCTAAAGCTTTTGCACAAAAATATCCACTGGGTATGCCAAAAACAAGCTGTGGTGAAGGTTTAGCGAAAGAAAATGGAATTTATTTTTACTCTTTCTCTGGCAACTCAACGTTGACGAACGTACTTGATCCAGACTCATTACTGGCGGCGACAGGCTTACTCATGCAAGCGCCCAATGATAACGATGGCTTAGTTTCACGTTGTAGTGCCAAGTATGGTAAGACCGTGCGCGATAACTATAATTGGAACCATTTAGATGTGATTAACCAGTTCTTTGGATTACGTTCTATTTTTGCTCCAGACCCTGTTGATGTTTACCGACAACACGCCAACCGATTGAAGCTTCAAGAACTCTAAAATTTAGGCATAAAAAATGCGCCATTGGGCGCATTTTTTACTCGTATAAAACTTAAAATTAAGCTTTAACTTTACGAGCTGGTAACTTTTCACGAATACGTGCAGCTTTACCAGACAATTCACGTAGGTAGTAAAGTTTAGCACGACGAACGTCACCACGACGTTTCACTTCGATTTTAGCAACGATTGGAGAGTGAGTTTGGAAAACACGCTCAACACCAACACCGCTAGAAATTTTACGTACTGTGAACGCAGAGTTCAAGCCACGGTTTTTCTTCGCGATTACAACACCTTCAAATGCCTGAAGACGCTCACGGTCACCCTCTTTTACTTTAACCTGAACGATAACTGTATCGCCTGGTGCAAAAGCTGGGATGTCTTGTTTAAGCTGTGCATTTTCAACAGCTTGTACTAAAGGATGCTTACCGCTCATGGGGTATCTCCAATATGTGCGGGTCAGAAGAGGTCTGATATCCGCTGGGTATAGAGGCTAAATCGCATAGACCCGATTATCTTTCTCTTTATGCTTGACCACTTCAATGCACAAAGAGCCTATTAAAAGAATACTCTGAATTAAGTATTCAAATCTGTTAGCCATTTCTTTTGCTGCTTCGTCAACTCTACATTGTCCACCAACTCAGGTCGGCGTTGTTGTGTTCGTTGATAACGCTGCAAAAACCGCCATTTCTCAATATTGGCATGATGTCCCGACTTTAAGACTTCAGGGACATCCAAACCTTCAAAATGGTCTGGCTTGGTATATTGTGGGCAGTCCAAAAGACCATCCACGAATGAGTCTTGCACATGAGACTGTTCATCAGACATTGCACCCGGAAGTCTCCGAATAATACTGTCTAATAAAACCATCGCAGGAAGTTCTCCACCCGATAAAACGTAATCCCCTATGGACCATTCCTGATCAACATATTTTTGGATCAAACGTTCATCGACCCCTTCATAACGACCACACAGCACAATCAATCCATCATAGTCGACAAATTGTTGTACTGCAGGCTCATTTAAGGTTTTTCCTTGCGGTGACATATACACCACAGGAACATGAACTGCACCTGCTTGCATGGCAAGCTCTTTGGCATGTTGAATTGCTTTTGCCAGAGGCTCAGCCATCATCACCATACCTGGACCACCACCAAATGGACGTTCATCCACTCGTTTGTAGTTGCCCTCAGCATAATCACGAGGATTAATACAAGTTACTTGTACTAAATCACTTTTTGCTGCACGCCCGCTAATACCGTAGGCTGTAATCGCTTCAAACATTTCAGGAAAAAGCGTAATGACTGCAAAAAACATCGCAGACCCCCGTATTTCCAAAAATAATTAGTAATCTACGCTCCAATTAACGTAGATACGACCAGCTTCGAGATCAACGCGTTGCACCACATCTTTATGCCATGGAATCATACGTTCTTCAGTATCAATACTGTCTGGTGTTGCGTGAACCACCATCACATCATTGGCACCTGTCTCAAACATTTCATGGATTTTTCCGAGATTTACTTCTTGTTCTTCATCATCCAAACCTAACACTGTTAAGCCTTTCAAATCTGACCAGTAAAACTCATCCATTCCTGCTTTAGGAAGTTGCGCTTTTGAAATCCAAACATTTGCGCCAACTAGGTTATCTGCTGCAGTGCGATCAATGACGCCTTTGAGCGAAACAACTAAGCCTTTGCCATGCGGTTTCCAACGTTTTACATCTATTGTTTGCCAACCTGCTTTGGTTTCAATGTACCAAGGCAGATAGTCAAAGATGTTGCTCATCGGTTCTGTATTGGAATAGATCCAGAGCCACCCATTTAATCCATATGCTGAACGTAACTGTCCAATCTGAATACGATCTTCGGGAACATTCTGTGTTGGTGTCATGGGCTACCTACTACTTAATTAGCAAAAATTATGCAGTAGCTGCAGCTTTCTTAGCTTGAGCAGCTAAAGAAGCAACACGTTCAGATGGTTGAGCACCTTGAGCAACCCAGTGTGCAAAACGATCAGCATCTAAACGAAGTTTTTCTGCTTTACCTTGAGCTGTTGGGTTGAAGAAACCAATACGTTCGATGAAACGACCGTCACGTGCATTACGGCTATCAGTTACAATAACTTGATAGAACGGACGTTTTTTAGCACCACCGCGTGCAAGACGAATAACTACCATGATACAACCTTATAGTTTTTACGGATTATCCCTGCCCCGACCACCGGAACATTTCAAACCCCTTTCATAGAGGGCAATATTTTACGTTATCTTTACTGCGAAAGGAAGATCAAAATTTGTTTATCCACAATTTTGAATTTGGATTTTATCTGCCGTCCCAGTTGGAGGTGGCTGAAGGAGTACAGGCAGAACCGCTATTAATGTCTGTTCCTTTGTGATGTGTGCTGAAATAATAGGACACTTCCACTTGGGAGATTCTAGGCAGCCAACTTGTAAAAGTCCTCTGCCATTTAATTTGATGTCTTAAAATCTAATCCTTTCTGAATTCTCTGCTGATTATAAAATAGCTCTATCTATGTATTTTGTAATATCTGCTTTAGCTTCTTCTCTAGTTTTATAGTTGCGATGGGCTTTGTTGCACAAAGCTATTCTTAAAGGCTTCTTCAGCAATATAATTTCCAAATGAAGAATCCTGCATCTAAAATTTATCGCACAACGAATTGGTCCTCTTATAACCAAGCTCTAATCAAGCGAGGAAATATTTCAACTTGGTTCGATCCTCAGACTAAATGGTATGCTCAGCCACAGGCTAAGCATGGAAGAAATCAAACTTATTCTGATACAGCAATTCAGTGCTGTTTGATGATCAAATCTATCTTTCGACTTTCTTTGCGTATGGTCACAGGCTTTGTGCAAAGCCTAATTCAACTCAGTGGGTTAAGTTGGACAGCACCAGATTATTCCACACTTTGCAGACGACAAAAGCAGATTGATATTGCGATCAGCTATCAAAAAAGTCATGAAGGATTACATCTATTGATAGACTCAACTGGCCTTAAGTTTTTAGGCGAAGGTGAATGGAAACGTAAGAAACATCAGCCTGAATATCGTCGGCAATGGCGTAAATTACATATTGGTATAGATGCTAGAACCTTGCAAATACGAGCTGTACAGCTGACAAAAAATAATGTCAGTGATTCGCAAGTCCTTGGAGATTTACTTGATCAAATCCCATTGGATGAGCAAATTGATTCAGTCTATACAGACGGAGCTTATGACACAAAACAATGCCGTCAGGTCATTGCAGATCGGCAAGCGTATGCAGTGATTCCACCCAGAAAAAATGCAAAGCCTTGGAAAGATAACAAAGTTCATTCGCGAGAGCGAAATGAATTACTTCGAACAGTTAAACGTTTCGGCAGGACACTATGGAAAAAATGGTCAGGCTATCATCGGCGAAGTTTGGTCGAAACCAAGATGCATTGCATCAAATTATTGGGGGATAAACTCAGTACGAGAAACTTTCAAAGTCAAGTCAATGAAATGCATGCACGTGTGGCAGTATTAAATAAATTTACGGAGTTAGGTCGACCTCTCACCCAAGTTGTCACTTGAATTTGAGTAGAACAGGGTAAATTTAACTTTTAAATCTTTATGCAACAAAGCCATGTTGTACTAGGAAATTCTGATGCTGCTGGCAACTCTATCCCAGTCACAGTTAAATCCGTCACCCCATCCTCTATCAGTTATCAATAACTAAATGCCCCCTTTTTTTAAAGAAGGGGCATTTTCAACTACATATAAAAACTTATTAAATGAAATTAACACTTTAGGCTTGAGTTACTGCAATACGTAACTCTTTTGGCAAACTAAAGGTAATATTTTCTTCCGTTCCGGCCAGCTCTTGTGGTGGTGTTGCACCCCAGTCTTGTAATCGTTGAATCACTTGCTTAATTAAAATTTCAGGTGCAGATGCACCCGCTGTGACGCCAACTTTAGCAATATTTTCAAACCATGCCTGTTGAAGTTCATCTGCATTATCGACCAAATAAGCCGCTTTACCCATTCGCTCGGCCAATTCTCGTAAACGATTTGAATTCGATGAGTTTGGTGAACCGACCACCAACACCACATCACATTGGGTTGCTAAATCACGCACCGCATCTTGACGATTTTGAGTCGCATAACAAATGTCATCTTTACGCGGCCCTTGAATCTCAGGAAATTTCGCCCGTAAAGCATCAATCACTTTTGCAGTATCATCGATCGATAAAGTTGTTTGAGTCACAAAAGCCACTCGCTCAGGATGATGCACTTGAAGCTCAGCCACGTCTTGTTCATCTTCAACCAAATAAATCGCACCACCATTTTTCAGGTCATATTGCCCCATGGTACCTTCAACTTCAGGGTGGCCTTCATGACCAATTAAGATAGCCTCAACTCCCTCACGAGCATATTTAGTAACTTCAATATGAACCTTGGTCACCAATGGACAGGTTGCATCAAAAACTTTTAAACCACGACGCTCGGCTTCGATCTGTACCGCTTTAGAAACCCCATGCGCACTAAAAATTACAATATTGTCATCGGGTACTTCATCTAGCTCATCGACAAAAATTGCACCCCGTTGACGTAAATCGTCCACGACAAATTTATTGTGTACCACTTCATGTCTTACATAAATGGGGGGATTAAAACACTCAAGTGCACGATTTACGATGGCAATCGCACGGTCAACACCTGCACAAAAACCACGTGGATTGGCCAATACAATTTCCATATGTTCCTCGATACCACTTTTCAATCAGCGGAAACTAATAAAATAAATGCAAACAAAGTGACGCCTTGCTATTTCGTTTAAACCTTGTCTGCTCTAAAATAGAGAAGATATTTTATCATATCAGGAAAAATATCATGTCGGGTCTCTTGTTTGTCGTTTCTGCAGCTTCAGGAACAGGCAAAACATCCCTCGTAAAAGCCCTCCTCGATCGTGTAACGAATCTTCACGTTTCTGTTTCTCATACTACACGTGGGCAACGTCCCGGCGAACTTGATGGTGTACATTACCATTTTACCGAAAAAGACTCATTTTTGGCCTTGGTTGAACAAGGTGGTTTTATTGAATACGCTGAAGTCTTTGGCAATTACTATGGTACAGCTCAAGCTACTGTGAAAGAACAACTCGCGAAAGGTCATGATGTTCTATTAGAAATTGACTGGCAAGGCGCACAGCAAGTTCGCAAGCTTTTTCCTGACTCTAAACAAATTTTCATTTTACCACCAAGCCAGTTTGATCTGCGTCAGCGTCTGTCTAACCGTGGCACAGACTCGGTTGAAGTGATTGAGCGGCGTTTAGGCTGTGCAGTTGAAGACATGCAACAATATGTTAACTTCGACTATGTCATTATCAACGATGACTTTAATAAAGCTTTGCACGATCTTGAGTCTGTGATTATTGCCAATCGTTTAGTCATTACTCAGCAAGCAAGTCGTCATCAGAAAATGATTTCTGAGCTGATCACCCCAGTTGAAAAGTGATTAAAACTTGAGTCTACAGACAAAGCACTTTATACTGCACAGTCTGTTTAATTTTAGCCTTTGTAACGAGAACTCTTATGGCACGCGTAACCGTTGAAGATTGTTTAGACCATGTAGACAACCGCTTTGAGCTTGTACTAGTGGCAAGCAAACGCGCGCGTCAATTGGCACGTCAAGGCATTGAACCTACTGTTGAGTGGGACAATGACAAACCGACTGTTGTTGCATTACGTGAAATCGCAATCGGTCATGTTTCTAAAGATATTTTGAAACAACGTGAGCAAGACTACCAAACTTCGAGTCTTGATCTTGCACTTTCTGCAAACAATTTGAATTTAGATGGTTTTTCTTTCCAATAAGAAAAATTTATCGCTTAAAAGCCTAGTTTTTAACTAGGCTTTTTTATTGGATAACTTTTATATTTGTGCAATACACGTTATAACTAGAAGATAGGATTCATCGTGGTTTAGGTGTATCTTTTTTGCTTTTCTCTCAATGAAAAATTTGACAACTCATGCAATATGTTTTTCATTAGAGGATCAGTAAAATTTTCTTGTAATTGCTACGTCTTAAAGGTGTTTTATGCCAGGCCCAATGGTCAGCCAAGCTAAACAACAGCTCAAAACTATTATCGATGCTTACTTAACTGAAAGCGACGTCGAGCGAGTGCTTGCGGCCTGTGATTATGCGGATATTGCCCATGATGGTATTACCCGTAAAAGTGGCGAACCCTATATTTTGCACCCGATTGCGGTAAGCTGCATTTTAGCGCATATGCGTCTAGATCCCGAAACCCTGATGGCGGCACTTTTACATGATGTGATTGAAGACACAGACTTTAGCAAAGAAGATATTGCAGAAAAATTTGGAAAAACCGTTTCCGAACTGGTCGATGGTGTCACCAAACTTAGTCAATCCAGCGATAAAGAATATAATAAAGCCGCTTCTTTCCGAAAAATTCTGCAAGCCACATTACAAGACCCACGTGTCATTATTATTAAACTGGCTGACCGCTATCACAACATGACTACCTTGGATGCACTACGTCCCGATAAGCGTGCGCGTATTGCTCAAGAAACCTTTGATATTTTTGTCCCAATGGCACGTATTGTTGGTATGAATGAGATGGGCGATAACCTCGAACATCTGTGTTATCAAAACCTTGATCTCGACATGTATAACAATGTCCAAGAAGCCCTCCTGCAAACCAAACCCAAACGCTGTGAATATCAAAGCAAATGGGAAAATAATCTTACTGAGCTATTAAAAACCCATCAAATCTCAGGTCGAATTAAAAAGAAAAATAATAATATCGAACTGTTACGTCACTTTGTAAAAAATGACATTGATCTACATGAACTTACGCATAGTCATGCCTTTGAAATTATTCTAAATAGTATTGCTGACTGTGACCGCTTAGCCGATGTGTTACGAGAGAGTTTTCAAGTTTTACACTTTGCAGACCATATTCGTAAACCACTCCCAGGTGGTAACCAATCGCTACTACTACGTTTAAAAGGTGAAAACACAACCTTATCAGTCACCATTCAAACCGAACTGATGCGCAAAGCTGCGCGTTTTGGTGTAGTCCTAGGCGATAGTGCTCCGCAAGCTTGCCGCTCTGCGATTCAAGCCTCGATGCAGAACTTGAATGTCTTGATCGATGGAGCCTGTGCTAAAACCACTTTTAGCGAACTGCTCGATTATTTACACCAAGAGAAAATTTGGGTGTATACCCCACAAGGTCATCTACACGAGTTACCACAAGGTGCAACGGTAGTCGATTTTGCCTACTCTGCTAGCTTATTTTTAGGTAACCATGCGGTAGGTGCGAAAATCAATGGGGAAACTAAACCACTTTCTACGCCATTGCACAGTGGTCAGGTGATTGAAATTATTACTGATGTCTTGGCCACCCCAAACCCAGATTGGCTCAGCTTTGTCAACACGCAAAAAGCCCGTCGTGCCTTACAAAATATACTGCGTGAGCAAGACATCGAAGAACAACGCCTTGTTGGACAACAAGCTTTAAATCGCGCTTTAAAGCTATTCAATGTATCCATTAAAGATTTAACCGAATCAGATTGGTTAGAACTTTTACAATGGCGACATATTGAAAGTAAAGACCAACTCTTTGAACAAATTGCCGTGGGCGATTTACTGCCGCAATTGGTTGCGAATCATTTGTTTGCGCATGACCAAAGTGCACAGGAATCTGACAGACTCATTCAAGGTACTGAGGGTGTCGATGTTAAATACGCACATTGCTGTAACCCTGTGTTGGGTGACCCAATTCAAGGACATTTATCACGCCGCGGTCTTATTGTGCATCGTGCACGTTGTCATAACCTCCTACATGAACAACATCTGCACCCTGAAAATATCATGCCGTTGCAGTGGACTAACGAGAATGAAGAAGAAATTAGTTTTACTGCATATTTATTGATTAACATGGCCATGGATGACGAACAAATTTCTGACCTAATTTATCAATGCCGTAAAGAAAAAATCGGGGTCGAAATGGTGTGTAATCAAGATGATAAGACTTATGTCAATGTTGTGGTGCACAACCGTAAGCAAATTGCAAAAATCATTCGTGATCTACGTATGCATTTTGGCTTCCCACGTATCAGTCGATTGGCTCAACCTGTTAGTATTGCGGAAACATCGATTGCGAGTTAATTGTTTAAATCCACACATTTTAATGCCAATCTAGGCTATGATTGATGGTGAATATAATAGGAGAACACGATGTCCCGCCAAGTAATTCATACTGAAAATGCCCCTGCTGCGATCGGCACTTATTCGCAAGCAATCTTAGTCGGCAATACACTTTACCTTTCTGGTCAGATCGGTTTAGACCCATACAGTATGGAGTTGGTTGAAGGCATTGAAGCACAAATTCGTCGTGTGTTTGATAATTTAAAAGCTGTCTGTGAAGCTGCTGGTGGAACACTGGCTGATATCGCGAAGTTGAATATTTTCTTAACCGATCTTTCAAACTTCCAGTTGGTCAATCAAATTATGGGCGAGTATTTCGCACAACCTTACCCTGCACGCGCTGCACTCGGTGTGGCTAGCCTACCTAAAAATGCATTGGTTGAGATGGATGGCATTGTGATTATTAATCAATAAGTTATATTTTTTTAAGAAAAAGCCACCGATTGAGTGGCTTTTTTTTATCCAAAATTCCAATAAAGACAAATGAGATTTCAAATGATTTTTATTGACAAACGATAACAATTATCAATAATATCACTTATCTTATTTCATTCATGTGGCTTGCTGAAATGTACGTGTGCTTATGCCGTGGTATTACAGATCAAGATATTAAAGACGCTGTTGAAAATGGTGCGGGCAGTTATCGCGAAGTTCGCGAGATGCTGGATCTCGGGACATGCTGTGGTCGCTGTGCACCAGAAGCACGCTCAATCATCAGCGCAGAAGTCTCTGCGATTGCCTCACGCTTAGCTATTGCTGCCTAGATATTTTATTCGTTTTTAGAATAACCATAATTATAAACGTACTCTTTATGAGTAGCTCCTCCCCCGCTTATGACTCTAAGCGGGTTTTCTTTTTAAATGCCTAAAAATCCAATTTCCACCTCGTATGCTTTTGATTGCGATTTTCATTTGCTGTTCTATAAATTACTCGCCAAAATCCACTTTGTTGTTTAAGATATTTCTCATAAGTTATTGATATTATTTTTAAGCCGCAGTTTGAATGGAGCTTTCTCATGAAAGGCAATCGTGATGTAATTAATCAGTTAAATCAGGTGCTTTATCATCATTTAACTGCCATTAACCAAAATTTCCTGCACTCTCGTATGTTTAATGATTGGGGAATTGAGCAACTCGGTTCAGCTGAATATAAAGAGTCAATCCGTCAAATGAAGCATGCTGACAAAATTATTGAGCGCATTCTTTTTTTAGAAGGTCTACCAAACTTACAACACTTGGGTAAACTCTATATCGGCCAACATACTGTTGAAGTTCTAAACTGTGATGTCCGTAAAGTTAAAGAGAACATTGAATCCATTCAAGCCGCTGTTAAGCTTGCCGAAGAACAACTGGACTACGTTACTCGAGATCTTGTTCAAGAGATTTTAGAAAAAGAAGAAGAGTGGTTAGATTGGACAACTACACAACTCAATTTGGTTGAAACCGTCGGTGTAGAAAATTATATACAGAGTCAAATTTAAGACTTTTCTACTGTTTAAAAAAAACCTGCATATGCAGGTTTTTTACTGTTTATGCTTATTTCCAAAGATAAAATAATCATTAATTTTGAGTACAGTTCTCAGGGGCTTTGTTGCACAAAGATTTAAAAGATAACACTCTGCTCATTTGAACAGAATTCAAATGACAACTTGGGTATGAGGACGACCTAATTCTGTAAATTTGTTCAATACGGCTATGCGTGCATGAATCTCATTCACCTGACTAGAAAAACTCCTTGCTGTTAATTTATCACCTAATAGTTTGATGCAATGCATCTTGGTTTCAACTAAACTTCGACGATGATAACCAGACCATTTTTTCCAAAGCGTTCTTCCTAAACGTTTAACTGTTTTCAGTAACTCATTCCGCTCTAAAGATCTCAATTTCTGATCTTTCCATGGTTTTGCATTTTTTCTTGGCGGAATGAGCGCATGTGCATCTCGATCTAGAATGACTTGTCTGCAGTGCTTCGTGTCATAAGCACCATCGGTATAGACCGAATCAATTCGTTCATCTAAGGGAATTTGAGCAAGTAAATCACCGAGTACTTGCGAATCGCTCACATTATTTGTAGTAAGCTGTACTGCACGTATTTGCAAGGTTTCAGCATCGATGCCAATATGAAGCTTACGCCATTGGCGACGATATTCAGGTCCATGTTTCTTACGTTTCCACTCACCTTCACCTAGAAACTTTAAGCCAGTTGAGTCGACGAGTAGATGTAGCCCATCACTACTTTTTTGATAGCTAATCGCAATATCAATATGTTTTTGTCTTCGACAAAGCGTACTGTAATCTGGTGCGGTCCAATTTAATCCACAAAGTTTAATCAGACTTTGAACAAAACCCGTGACCATGCGTAAAGAGAGTCTAAATAAAGATTTTAGGACTTACGCATTGACGGATTCAAAAAAGTATTAAAATACTTTATAAAGTATCTGTGATCAGACGAATTAAACATGCTTCTACAGCAACTTGTACATTACCCATTTATATGGGCTTTCTCATGACAGAACCGAACTCTATTAGCTGCACACAACTTGCCGAGACTTATAACATCTCGCATGATAGTGTAAATCGCTTTCTAGAACGTGAAGACTACACACCTCACGACCTATATCAAGAAGCAATTCAACATATTGATAATAATAAACTTATAGTCAGTATTGATGATACTGTTTTAGATAAACCCTATAGTCAACATATGGACTTGGTTAGCTATTTTTGGTCAGGCAAACACCACCGATCCGTCAAGGGTATTAATCTCATTACCTTGTATGCGACAGATCAGAATGGTCAAAATATTCCAATTAATTTCCGAATTTATGACAAATCTGAAAGTAAAACCAAGAATGATTACTTTATGGATATGTTAAGTGAAGTACTCAGTTGGGGTGCAAAGATTCAATTTATTACAGGTGATAGTTGGTATTCATCGACTGGAAATCTAAAAACCATAAGAAAATATGGTATTCGATTTATGTTTGGTATCGACTGTAACCGTAAGGTTTCCCCAGAAAAAGGACAATGGTTTCAACTGCGTTTATTGCCAAATTTCCATCAGGGTCAAGTGGTCTGGCTCAAAGATTTTGGCTTTGTACAATTATTTAAGACTCAGTTAAAAGAACAGCAGAGGTTTTATATTGTGCATCAAGATGAAGATGATTTATTGTCCTTTGAGGGTTTTCATGAATTACATTCAAGTCATTGGAAAATAGAGCAATATCACCGGGTGATTAAACAGGTTTGTCATATTGAAAAGTTTCAAGTAAGACGATCTAAACTGATTTTGAATCATATTTTTTCAGCCTTGATGGCCTACGTCGAGATACAAAAGAACCAGTTTGAGCGGATCTTTGAAAATGTATATCGTTGGCAGAAGAAATTATTTAGACCAGTTATCAAAAACTTCATTGATGACTTTATTCTCGATAAAAATCATCTGCTACCACAGAGAATCTATAAATAATAGTGCGTAAGTCCTAGATTTGATCATTAAACAGCATTGAATAGCCGTATCGGAGTAAGTTTGATTTCGACCTTGCTTGTTTTGTGGTTGTGCATACCACTGAGTGTTTGGATCAAACCAAATGGAAATGTTGCCCCGATTAATGAGAGCGCGATTATAGGAAGACCAGTTGGTTGTACGATAAGTTTTAGGAGTAGGTTTATTCATTTTGAAATTATAGGACTGAATAAACCTTATAGGCTAGGTTTGTGCAACAAAGCCATTTGGATCTAATTCAGGTTGGTTTTGCAATTGAGTGATTGCCTCAACATCCATATCTAGCACTATTGCGAGCGGAGACTGACTAAGGGAAAGCAGTTTAGCAGCCCTAAGTACTGACTTTCTCAATACAGCTGCTGGTACTACCTGCTGTTCCAATAACGTCATAGCATCACCTCAAGCTCTAATTTTACTGATCAAGCCTTAAATCTAACAATATCATACAAATTACTAGATAAAACGATCACCTATTACTGTTCGTAGCATACCAGTTATTCTTACTTGTTAGACGATCAGAAATAGTCACATAAGCTAATTTTTGCCAACACCTGATGATTCATACTTACACCACGCCCTGCTGCTTCCAAGGCAAGTTTTTGATGAACAATGATGGAACACGAACAATAAATCGACCACTATATTAACCAAGGGGGGCAGTTTTTAAATGCCGTTAGGGGGGCATTTTTACACTGCCGCTAACACAGCTATCTTCCTAATTTTTTAAAATAGGTTTCACATTTTGAAGCGGGGCCAAAATTATATTTTAAAGCGGTATTGGCTCTAGCTGTTGCATATTCAATACCTTGAATTTCACGCTGCTGAGCAAAAACTTGAATCGCAGGATGTAACTGTTCTGAGCAACTGGCATCGTTGCTAAAGTATTTTAAAGTCTTGGTATTGGAAAAATATATTGCAGCAAACAATCGCCCATCTTTAAACACAATCGCGGATGAAGCATCTAAAGTGCTTCCAGACCGACCTTCATAATACAGCGCCTCATCTGTTTTCAGTAAATATGGCGCTGAGTAATTGTCAAAATTAGATTGAAATTTGGTGGTGTTTCAAAAAGTATGCTGATTATATTTTAACCACAATTGAAATCTCATAAAGCATTAAAAATATATAGGACTTACGCATTGACGGATTCAAAAAAGTATTAAAATACTTTATAAAGTATCTGTGATCAGACGAATTAAACATGCTTCTACAGCAACTTGTACATTACCCATTTATATGGGCTTTCTCATGACAGAACCGAACTCTATTAGCTGCACACAACTTGCCGAGACTTATAACATCTCGCATGATAGTGTAAATCGCTTTCTAGAACGTGAAGACTACACACCTCACGACCTATATCAAGAAGCAATTCAACATATTGATAATAATAAACTTATAGTCAGTATTGATGATACTGTTTTAGATAAACCCTATAGTCAACATATGGACTTGGTTAGCTATTTTTGGTCAGGCAAACACCACCGATCCGTCAAGGGTATTAATCTCATTACCTTGTATGCGACAGATCAGAATGGTCAAAATATTCCAATTAATTTCCGAATTTATGACAAATCTGAAAGTAAAACCAAGAATGATTACTTTATGGATATGTTAAGTGAAGTACTCAGTTGGGGTGCAAAGATTCAATTTATTACAGGTGATAGTTGGTATTCATCGACTGGAAATCTAAAAACCATAAGAAAATATGGTATTCGATTTATGTTTGGTATCGACTGTAACCGTAAGGTTTCCCCAGAAAAAGGACAATGGTTTCAACTGCGTTTATTGCCAAATTTCCATCAGGGTCAAGTGGTCTGGCTCAAAGATTTTGGCTTTGTACAATTATTTAAGACTCAGTTAAAAGAACAGCAGAGGTTTTATATTGTGCATCAAGATGAAGATGATTTATTGTCCTTTGAGGGTTTTCATGAATTACATTCAAGTCATTGGAAAATAGAGCAATATCACCGGGTGATTAAACAGGTTTGTCATATTGAAAAGTTTCAAGTAAGACGATCTAAACTGATTTTGAATCATATTTTTTCAGCCTTGATGGCCTACGTCGAGATACAAAAGAACCAGTTTGAGCGGATCTTTGAAAATGTATATCGTTGGCAGAAGAAATTATTTAGACCAGTTATCAAAAACTTCATTGATGACTTTATTCTCGATAAAAATCATCTGCTACCACAGAGAATCTATAAATAATAGTGCGTAAGTCCTAATATAGTGAATTTAATTTACTTATTTTCAATTTCTCTATTGACAGAATTAACTAGCATACTTTTTGAAACACCACCTGAAATTTTAGATAATCATGCTTTAACAATGTTTGAAGTTCTGTTTGGATTTTTGGATTCAAAACAATTTGAGGAATTGATGAAATATCTGAATATTGAATGAAGTCTAGTTCTTGAGCATGAGTAAAACCGGAGATTGAAAAAAGTAGAAAAAGATAATAGTGATTCTTCATATCAAATTTATTATTTTTATGTCCATATTGACTTACTTATGGATTGTTCATTTTATATGGACACTTATGGAGTATCAATAAGAGTGAAACCCTTTTGAGCGTTCATAACATTCTCCACAAATGTTTTGTTAATTTTTTATAAGCTTTTTAAGCTACTTTGTAATTAGCATGTATTATGCCAACTTTTATTATATTTATTTTTAAATAAAAAACAGCACTTTATTTCACTATTTAAAAATTTATTTTTGAGCATTGTGTTTTTATGTAAAAAACTGACAAATATTGTCAGTTTCCCTCTTTCTAGTTCAACATAATTGGCGAATTGCTCAATTCATCAGCTTTATCCTCTATTTTATTGGCATAGAAATGATCCAAAATAGTCCCAACTTCAGTAACGGCATCGACTAAAGCCTGCCGATACTGTTGCTGTGCCATTTTTGCAATAATACTTTGGCAGACCTCGTCCCACACCTGCTGTGTAGTAGCTAACTGTATTCCACGGTCAATGACAATCTCGACTTTACGCTCACACAAGTTTAAGTACAGTAAAATCCCGCTATTCAACTCGGTATCCCACACACCGAGCTCAGCAAACAGTTGTTTCGCACGTCCACGAGTATCTAAATAATAGGCTTCTCGAGCAGGCATGTGCCCTTCGATCACCACTTGGATTTCACCAATGTGCCCATGTTCAGCAGCAGATACCGCTTGCGCAATCGCATGTTGATCTTGCTGATTAAAAAAGCGTTTACTAGCTGGCATATGTAATAAATGCTTTAACCAACGCTTAAAACTCGGTTGTACAACTTCATCTAGCTTTGGTTTAGTAACGATGTCCGTCGTTTCAGTTGTTGTTACCATGACCCTGATGCTCCTCCACCGCCGAAGCCGCCGCCCCCGCCACTATATCCACCTCCACCAAAACCGCCGCCGCCACGACCTCCGCGCCCACCTCCACCGCCAGAAGAGAGAAAGAGCTGAAATATCGTTTGGGCTAAGGCCGTGATGAGTAAAAAGAAAATCCCACCACCAATTAGCAAACTGGTGACTAAACCAGCTCCATTGACCAAGCCTGCCACGATGCCTGCAACTGCAGCCGTCGAGGCACTTAAACGCTTCCCCACCACAAATGAGCCAATTGCGCCAGCAATTAAGATAAATAAAGCAGTACTAAAGGTTTTACTTTTGGCTTCCTGCTCTCGAATGGCTTGGTCTTGGCGTTCTTGTAATTCCTGCGCTGCTTGGGCTGCAACTTCAGGGTCAAGATTTAAAATACGTTCAATTTCAGTAAGCCCTGCATTGATCCCTTGAGCATACTGAGCTTGTTTAAAATACGGTGTGATTTGTTGATTAATAATGCGATTCGCAATAATGTCAGGAATGACGCCTTCCAAACCATAACCCGTAAGAATTTGCATACGTCGGTCATTAACGGCAATTGCAATCAGCAAACCGTTGTCCTGCTTTGCTGAACCGAGCTGCCATTGGTCTGCAATACGCATTGCAAAACCAAAAATATCCTCTTGACCTGTGGTCGGGACAATCACTACGCCTATTTGGGCTTTTCCTGTGTCATGCAAGGCACGAATTTTTTGGCCAATAGCTTCCTTATCTTCAGCACTTAAAATATGTGCTTGATCGATCACGGGTTCATTTAAGGTCGGTAACGCCCATATCAATTCACCTTCTGCCATATCATTGGCAATGGGTGGTTGTGGCACGGCATCAGTATTGGTAGAGCTTACCTTATTAGAACTCGCTGCTTGCTGACCTTGAATCATCTTTCCAGCAACGATTGTTTCCGCAGCACCATCTGTTGCTGTAGCAACTTCCGCCCATGTTAAAGAACTTAGACACAGCAGTCCTGATAAAATGAATGCAAGCATCCATTTATAGGAAAACCGTAAGAACTGCTGCCGTCCTATCATTCATTCACCCTATAGCTACGATTGCGTGAGATCACTGAGGTTTCAACTAGTTAAATGATACCGTTGGTGCTTTTTGCGCACTTTGCTCCGCACTAAAGTTCGGTTTGGTGTCCATCCCAATCACCTTCGCAGTCATGACTTGTGGGAACTGACGTGCATAGGAGTTAAAGTCTTGTACTGTACTAATGTAGCGATTACGCGCTACCGCAATACGGTTTTCGGTACCTTCGAGTTGAACCTGTAAATCACGGAATTGCTCATTGGCTTTTAAGTCTGGATAGTTTTCTGAGACCGCAATTAAACGCGACAATGCACCTGTCATTTGCGCCTGAGCTTCTTGATATTTTTGGAATAATGCAGGGTCTTCTAATACTTCTTTATCGACTTTTAAACCTGCCACATTGGCACGAGCCTGTGTGACCTCAGTTAGGACTTGCTCTTCATGCTTAGCATACCCCTTCACTACATTCACCAAGTTCGGCACCAAATCTGCACGGCGCTGATATTGGTTTTGTACTTCCGACCAAGCAGCTGTAACTGCCTCATCTTTGACCTGTAAGGTATTATAACCACAGCCCGATAGCGTTAACGTGCTCACAAGGGCAACAACGACAGCAGTTTTTTTCATAAAATTCATTCAGCTATCCTCTTTCTTTTGTATTTATTGCAATAACCTGATTGTAAACACATTTGATTATCCTTTTGTTGCTTTTAGTTAAAGTAGCTAAAAATGAAAGAACCGAGCGATATTCACTCGGTTTTGATTATTTATTTTTATACTTAAACTAAATAGCCGCGTGCAATTCCTGCTGAAAACCTTCGAGTTGATAGTTGTCTGCCAAACGGGTTTTCCAGTATTTCAACAGTTGGGTGTAATCAATATCTGAGGGATGAAAGTTGCTTTTGTAATAAGACAGATATTCAGGCAGCAATTGCACAAACATCTTCGCCAGTAAATACAACCCAAAGAGATTCCCACCCAATTTCGGTATACTCTTTTTGTGGTCTTGTAAAAATAATCGACTGGCTGAGTAAAAAGTTAAACTGGCGAAACCTGTCGTTACACTGCGCATAATTAAACGGCGAATCTTGTCATCACCATACACATCTTGATAAACATCGAAGGCAACCGCACGATGCTCAATTTCTTCAATGGCATGCCACACCCAGAGTTTAACCGCATCATCATCCAAGGTGCTCAATACCTCAGGATGCCTTAAGATATAGCCGCCTAGCAGTGCCGTAAAATGCTCAAAAGCACAGGTGATTGCGAGCTGAATTTTAGGATGCAGGTTTTTCACATCATCATCTTTACGCGCCAACCATGCCTGAAAACGGTCGAGATTATAATCATCACGGCGCCATGCAGCATTAAATGCCGTGTGTGCTTGAGAATGCATCGCCTCTTGACCAATAAATGCCGCAATCTGCACTTGCAGATTTTCATCCTTCACTTGGTCACGTACATTACGCACGCTATGCACAAAGAACTGCTCACCTATGGGAAAAGTCGAAGACAATGCCGTCAGCAAATGTGACATGACCGGTGAATTGGCAAAATAATGCCTGCGAATGGCTTTGGGGTTGAATTGCAAACGTCGAATCGTAATACCCTGAGCTTTTGGACGATGTTGATATAGTTTTTCTGTCGTCACTTGAGTCATGTCTATTTCCTAACATTTAACCGAGCGATCTTCAGTATCTGAATTTAGAGACCGTTCACAGTAAGCGTCCGCTAAACACACCTTATGAATTCGTCCTATAAGCCTTAATTTAGTCCTCACTTAAAAACAAGTGGGAACTTAAATTTATGACTACAAATAACCAGACATCCATCGCATCTCTTACGATAAAACGAAGAACATATAGTGCTGAATTTAAACAGCAGATCGTTCAGGCGTGTAAAGCATCGGAGGTTTCAATTGCTTCGGTCGCTTTGCAACATGGATTGAATACAAATCTTGTATCCAAATGGATTCGCTTAATTGATGCTAAGCCAGGGAATGATCGCTCACTACTACCGAATAAACCTGCATTTATTGCCTTATCTTGCTCTGCACCATTAGATCCTATTTCTACTGGCATGTTAACGGTTCAAATTACTTTACCCCACTCAAAAGCAGAAATTGGCTTGAAATGGCAAGTATCAGAAATATCTGCTTTAGCAGAATTACTCAAGGCACTTACAACATGATCCGTATCGATGAAATCTGGTTGTCTACCCAGCCCATGGACATGCGTGCAGGTATGGATACGGCCATGGCTCAGGTGGTGAGAGCCTTTGGCTACATTAAACCGCATTGTGCTTACCTGTTCTGTAATAAACGTGGCCATCGCATGAAAGTGCTGGTACATGATGGACTGGGGATCTGGCTGTGTGCTCGGCGGTTGGAACAGGGCAAATTTCACTGGGCTAAAGTTCATCAGGGTGAAACCCTGGCACTCAGTCCAGAACAGTTACAGGCACTGATCCAGGGTTTGCCTTGGCAGCGCATTGGACGACAGCAATTGGTCACAATGCTCTAAACTAGCTTGGTCCATTCTGCTATTCTCCAAACGTTCTATTTCATTCTTCTCATGACCTCAGGCATACTGCGGTCATGAATACACTGCCTGATTTAAGCCAACTGACCCATGAACAACTGCTGGAATTTACTAGACAGTTGGCAATGCAACATCAGTCTCTGGCACAATCAAACCAGCAATTAGATGCCAAAGTTCAGCATCTTGAAGTATCCAATCTGCAATTAGATGCTCAAGTTCAACATCTTTCCATTCTCACGCAAAAATACGAGCATGAGCTCGCACTATTTAAACAGCACAAATTTGGCAGTAAAAACGAACATCTCACCGCAAAACAAATCCATCTGTGGGATGAAGCGGTCGAAGAAGATATTGCCGCTGTTGATCTGGAACTGGAACGGCTGAATGCAGATAAAACTGATGCAGCGACACACAAAGCCACAGTCAACAAACCTAAACGTCGACTGCTGCCCGATCATCTACACACCATCCGTATCGAGCATGAACCAACATCAACCCAATGTGCTTGTGGCTGCACCTTGCGTCGTATCGGCGAAGATATCAGTGAAAAACTACATTTCAGACCGGCACAGTTCTATAAGGAACAGCATGTGCGTGGCAAATGGGTCTGTGATCAGTGTGACACCCTGACTCAGCAAGCGATGCCCGCCTATGTGATTGATAAAGGTATTGCCAGTCCTGAACTACTGAGCCATGTGTTGGTCTCGAAATACGCAGATCATTTACCGCTGTACCGTCAACGTCTGATCTATCAGCGGGCGGGAATCGAGCTTTCTAGATCAACTTTATCTGACTGGATAGGTCGCTGCGGTGTAGAACTGGAGCCTCTGGCCAATGCTTTAAAAGAGGTGGTGCTGCAACAGCGGGTGCTGCATGCAGATGAAACACCAGTCACCATCATGCGGATGGGTGATGATGAGAAAAAACCGAAGAAAGGTTATGTCTGGGCCTATGCAACAACCCAATATAATCCAATTCAAGCCGTGATCTATGACTTTCAGGATAGTCGTGCAGGCCAGCATGCTGAAGCGTTCCTGAAAGACTGGCAGGGCCATCTGGTCTGTGATGATTACAGTGGTTATAAAGCACGCTTTAAATCAGGCCAAGTCATTGAGGTGGGCTGCATGGCGCATGCTCGTCGTAAATTCCATGAACTGCATGTGACCAAGAAAAGTCAGGTCGCTGAACAGGCCTTAGTGCTGATTCAGAAACTGTATGCCATAGAAGCAGAACTCAGGAGAAAGACCGATGGTACAGCAGAACAGCGCCGCGAATACCGACAACAGCATAGTCAACCGGTGATGCAACAACTGTATGAATGGCTCAACCAGCATCAACTGACGGTGCCATCGAGTTCTCCAACCGCCAAGGCCATCAATTACACTCTGAAGCGTTGGCCAGCTTTAAGCCGCTATCTGGATGATGGCAATCTACCGATTTGCAATAATTGGGTGGAAAACCAGGTGCGGCCTTGGGCGTTGGGACGTAAGAACTGGTTATTTGCAGGTTCGCTGCGTAGTGGTCAGCGAGCGGCAAACATCATGACTTTAATCCAGTCAGCAAAGCTGAATGGGCTGGATCCGTATGCCTATTTAAGTGATGTGCTGAAAAGATTGCCGACCCATAAAGTGACCCAAATAGAAGAATTGCTACCACACCGCTGGAAATCCAACTCAAATTAAAAAATAGACATGGGGTTCAGCGGACGCTTACCGTTCACATATGGCAAAAGTGCTTAGTACGTTTGCAAATTCGTCCATTTTTATCGGACTCTCCACCAGATCTTTTTCGGTTTATCCCGATCCACCTCTTTCATATCATCTCAAGCAAACAGTGATCATAAAAAACCCGCCGAAGCGGGTTTTTGTGTTGAACGATTTAGATTAAATGTCTAAATAATCCAAAATACCTTCAGCTGCTTGACGGCCTTCCCAAATCGCTGTGACAACAAGGTCTGAACCACGAACCATATCACCACCCGCAAAGATTTTCGGATTTGAGGTTTGGAATTTATAGGTTTGCTGTTCAGCCGCAACTACACGACCTGAACCATCAAGGTTAATATTCACATTTGTAAACCAATCCGCAGGGCTGGTACGGAAACCAAATGCCAATAAAACTGCATCTGCAGGTAAAATTTCTTCTGAACCCGGAATTGGTTCTGGGCTGCGACGACCACGGCTATCAGGCTCGCCAAGTTGAGTCGTAACCACTTTTACGCCTGTGACTTTACCATTTTCACCTACAATTTCAATTGGTTGGCGATTAAACAAGAAGTTCACTCCTTCTTCTTTGGCATTTTGCACTTCACGACGTGAACCTGGCATATTTTCTTCATCACGACGGTATGCACAGCTCACCACTTCTGCACCCTGACGAATCGAAGTACGGTTACAGTCCATTGCAGTGTCACCACCACCTAGGACAATCACCTTTTTACCTTCAACACTGATGTACTCGCTTGGGTCTTTTTCCCAACCTTGAGTACGGTTGACATTGGCAATCAAGAAATCCAAGGCATCATAGACACCATTTAGATCTTCACCTGCGAAGCCACCTTTCATGTAGGTATAAGTACCCATACCCATGAACACCGCATCGTATTCAGTAAGCAATTGATCGATGGTGACATCTGTACCAATTTCAGTATTTAAACGGAATTCCACGCCCATGCCCGTGAAGATTTCACGGCGACGCTTCATCACATCTTTTTCCATTTTAAATTCTGGAATACCAAAAGTCAGTAGACCACCAATTTCAGGGCGTTTGTCGAATACTACAGGTTTAACCCCACTACGCACCAAAATATCAGCACAGCCTAGACCCGCAGGGCCTGCACCAATGATCGCGACTTTTTTATCTGTCCACTTTACTGAAGACATATCTGGACGCCAGCCCAGTGCAAACGCAGTGTCATTGATATATTTTTCAGCGTTACCAATCGTCACTGCACCAAAACCATCGTTTAAGGTACAAGCCCCTTCACATAAACGGTCTTGCGGACAAACACGACCACACACTTCTGGTAGCGTGTTGGTTTGGTGACACAGTTCTGCTGCTTGGAAAATACGGCCTTCAGCAATCAACTTTAACCAGTTTGGAATATAGTTATGTACTGGACATTTCCATTCACAATATGGGTTACCACACCCTAAACAACGGTGGGTCTGATTTGCTGCCACTTCCGCTGTAAAAGGTTTATAAATTTCCACAAACTCTGCTTTGCGGACCTGAATCTCTTTTTTCTCTGGATCTTGGCGTGCTACATCCAGAAATTGAAAGTCATTGTTTAGGCGCTCTGCCATGTCTCTCTCCGTGGGTAGGTGCAGCCCGTTTATCTATCGTCTGCACCTGCCTATGTATCAGCAGTAGTGGAATTATTGTGGATCAGCTTGAGTGGTTTTCAACAAAGTCTGTAAGTTGGCAGCTTTCGGTTTCACCAACCAGAATTTACGACTGTAGAAATCAAACTCGTTACGGATCTTGTACGCCCAAGCACTACCAGTCTCAGCAATGTGTTCATCTAAGATACGGCTTAAGAACTCTTTATGTTCTTCCATCGATTCAGTCGAAATACGATTCAGCTCAATCAGTTCGTGGTTGTAATGATCAACGAAGTCATTATCAAGGTCAAGAACGTAAGCAAAACCACCTGTCATCCCTGCACCGAAGTTGTGCCCCACTTTACCAAGTACAGTCACGATACCACCTGTCATATATTCACAACAGTGATCGCCTGCACCTTCAATTACAGCGAAAGCACCCGAGTTACGTACTGCAAAACGCTCACCTGCTGTACCTGCTGCGAACAATTTACCACCCGTTGCACCATATAAACAGGTGTTACCAATGATTGCCGTTTCTTGGGTTTGGAAAGGTGAACCTTTTGGTGGGAAGATCGACACACGACCACCTGCCATGCCTTTACCCACGTAGTCGTTCGCATCACCTTCTAATCGAATGTGCAAACCACCCGCATTCCAAACACCGAGGGATTGACCCGCAGTACCCACCAAGTTCATCTTCACTGGGTGCGCTTCCATGCTGAGGTTGCCATAACGACGCGCAATCTCACCTGAAATACGTGCACCAATTGAACGGTCACAGTTACCAATGGTGAAGTGATATTCACCTGTGGTCCCAGCTTCAATTGCTGGTAGCATTTCAGCAACCATTTTCTCAGCAAGCAAGCCTTTATCAAACGGTGCGTTACCTTCAACTTCACAGTACTGCGCCTTACCTTGCGCAGAAGGATGTGACTCCAGTAATGCGCTCAAATCAAGGTGCGCATGTTTCTCCGTTTCACCTGGAAGCATTTCAAGCAAATCTGTACGACCAATCAAGTCTTTGAGGCTTGAAACACCCAACGCTGCCAGCCACTCACGTGTTTCTTCAGCAATGAAGGTGAAGAAGTTGATGAGCATTTGTGGCTCGCCAATATAATGTTCTTGGCGTAAATGATCTTGTTGAGTCGCAACACCCGTTGCACAGTTATTCAGGTGACAAATACGCAGGTATTTACAACCTAAAGCAATCATTGGTGTAGAACCAAAGCCAAAGCTTTCTGCACCTAAAATGGCTGCTTTCACCACATCTAGACCTGTTTTCAAACCGCCGTCGGTTTGAACACGAACTTTACCACGTAAGTCATTAACACGAAGTGCTTGATGCGCTTCAGAAAGACCCAACTCCCAAGGCGAACCTGCATGGTGAATTGAAGACAATGGAGAGGCTGCTGTACCACCGTCATAACCTGAAATAGTAATGAAGTCAGCATAGGCTTTTGCCACACCTGCTGCAATGGTACCTACACCCGGCTCAGACACCAGTTTTACTGAAACCATCGCTTGAGGATTGACTTGTTTTAAGTCAAAGATCAATTGTGATAAATCTTCAATCGAGTAAATGTCATGGTGCGGTGGTGGAGAAATGAGGGTCACTCCCGGCACAGAATAACGTAAACGTGCAATTAAGCCATTCACTTTACCACCTGGTAATTGACCACCTTCACCCGGTTTAGCCCCTTGCGCCACTTTAATCTGCAAGACTTCAGCAGAGGTTAAATACGCAGGTGTTACACCAAAACGACCTGATGCAATCTGTTTGATTTTCGAGTTACGAATGGTGCCATAACGCGCTGGATCTTCACCGCCCTCACCCGAGTTTGAACGACCACCAATGGTGTTCATCGCAATCGCAATCGCCTCATGCGCTTCAGGAGACAATGCTCCTAAAGACATGCCTGCAGAGTCAAAGCGCGGTAAAATCGCTTCTACAGACTCCACTTGATCTAGAGCAATCGAGTTATCTGTTTTTAACTTTAATAAGTCGCGAATTGTTGCCACTGGACGGTTATTCACCAGCTCAGCATATTCTTTAAAGTCTGCATATTGACCAGAACGCACTGATTTATGCAAAGCATTGATTACGTCTGGGTTGAACGCATGGTATTCCTTATCAAAGACAAATTTCAGCAAACCACCTTGATCGATTGGTTTACGTGTTTTCCATGCGGTATCGGCCAATTTCTTTTGGTCATTTTCAAGGTCAATAAAGGTTGCACCTTTGATACGGCTCGGTACACCCGTGAAGCATTTTGAAACCACTTCTTCAGACAGACCCACCGCTTCAAACAACTGACCACCACGGTAAGAGGCAACCGTAGAAATCCCCATTTTTGAAAGGACTTTTAACAAGCCTTTTTCAATGCCTTTACGGAAATTCACTTGTGCTTGAATTGGGTCACCTAATAGCTCGCCTTTTGCAACCAAGTCATTGATCACATCATAAGCAAGGTAAGGATAAATTGCTGTCGCACCAAAACCGAGAATAACCGCAAATTGGTGCGGGTCACGTGCCAGTGCTGTTTCAACAATAATGTTGGCATCGGTACGTAAACCGACATTAATTAGATAATGGTGCACAGCACCAGTTGCCATCAATGCATTGGCAGGCAAGAAACCTTGACGAATTTTCTTATCAGACAACACCAATAAGGTTTTGCCGTCACGAATCGCTTGCGCTGCTTCTTCACAGATACGCGCAATTGCAGCTTCTAGACCTTCATCTTCCGCATAATTTAAATCGATATCTGCAATCTCATAACCCTTACGACCCAGCGTACGGATTTGATGCATTTTCGAATTTGACAACACTGGGCTTGAAATGATCAAACGATCCGCATGCTCAGGGCTTTGTTCAAAAACGTTTTGCTCACGACCTAAACACGTTTCCAATGACATCACAATCGATTCACGTAATGGGTCGATTGGTGGGTTGGTGACCTGAGCAAACTGTTGACGGAAGTAATCCGACACATGACGTACTTGGCGAGACAAAACTGCCATTGGCGTATCATCACCCATTGAACCCACTGCTTCCTGACCACTTTCAGCGATTGGACGAAGCAATTGATCACGTTCTTCAAAGGTCACCATAAACATTTTTTGTGATGCTTTAAGGTCGTCGCCTTTTAAGCCTTGATCACATAAATATTCTTCAAGCTCTGGACTACCTTGTACACGAACTGAGTTTTCACGTAACCATTCACGGTAAGGACGCATTTTTTTCAAATGCGTGCTGACATCTTTAGTGTCGAGCATTTTACCTGTGAAGGTATCAATCACTAGGATTTGACCTGGACCGACACGACCTTTAGAAATTACATCTTCAGGCTCGTAGCCCCATACACCAATTTCAGACGCCAGTGTGATGTAACCATTTTTGGTAATCACCCAACGTGCTGGACGTAAACCGTTACGGTCCAACATACAAATCGCATGACGACCATCTTGAATCACGAGACCAGCAGGACCATCCCACGCTTCCATATGCTTCGAGTTAAACTCATAGAATGCACGTAAATCAGCATCTAAAGTTTCCACGTTCTGCCATGCTGGAGGAACCAACATACGCAGTGCACGGAACAAGTCCATACCGCCGCCCACAAGAATTTCAAGCATGTTATCTAAGCTTGAAGAATCCGAGCCAGTACGGTTCACGATTGGATTGAGCTCAGTTAAACCAGGCAATAATGGGTTTTCAAACTTTGGCGTACGCGCCATCGCCCAGTTACGGTTCGCAGTAATGGTATTAATTTCACCATTGTGTGCAAGATAACGGAATGGCTGAGCCAAAGGCCAACGCGGCAATGTATTGGTCGAGAAACGTTGGTGGAACACCACAATATGTGACTCAAGACGTGGGTCTGCCAAGTCTGTGTAGAAGTCAGCAATCGCTTCAGGCATCATCAAGCCTTTATAGCTAATCACTGTTGAACATAATGTGGTTACATAAAATGAAGGGTCATTAGTAAGCTGCTGTTCTGCACGGCGGCGTGCCAAGAAGAGTTTACGGTTAAACTCAACTTCAGACACACCCATTGGGCAGTTCACAATAATTTGCTCAAATGCAGGAAGTGACTGCATCGCAATCGAACCTAAAGCATCGTTATTGGTCGGAATCACACGCCACGCCAATAGTCGACAGCCTTCAGATTCAATTTCTTTAGTTAGAATTTGTTTTGCATGTGCTGCAATTGCTGGATCGAGGCTTAAAAACACCGTGCCGACAGCAAAAACTTCACTGAGTGTAATATCACTGAGTTTTTTCGCTTCTTCACGGAAAAACTGTTTTGGCATTGCTAAGAGTAAACCGCAACCATCCCCTGTCTTACCATCTGCAGCAATACCACCGCGGTGGGTCATACAGCTCAGACTGTGCATAGCAGTCTTGACAAGATCATGGCTTGCATCACCCTGCATATGGGCGATTAAACCAAAACCACAGTTATCTTTAAACTCATCCGGTTGGTATAAACCTTGAGCGGGAGCTACAGTATTAGGCGATGGCATGTGCATAGCGTACCCTTCTTTCTACAGGCCCTGTCGGGCGTCTAACAATCTAATTACTTCTTGCCGATTCGTTCAATTGACTCATATTCAGATTCTGATTGAAGTACAGCATTTTTTCTTCACACCCAAGATAGACTGATTTTCGTCTTTATGCATGTCTTAATTGAAAAAATGTATGCAGCAGTCACGCACTTTTATAAGGCACTTGGCCGCTACTATTTCGCTCATAAATCGAATCTTTTTTGCGCCAAAACAGTGACATCAACTCAATTCATGCACCATTAAAGCAAGTTTTATGCCAATTATTTATTTTGTGTGTTAAGCGCTTTAGTTTTATTAGGTTTGTGTTTTTTACGTAAAAAACTAGTTCGAGGATAATCCATTTATTGCACCATATCTGTGCACATATGGAATTTACATTTTTTGATGCGCCATAATGATCCAATTTTAATTAAATGGGTCGGTCACTTCAGGTTCATTTGTTTTATTTTGTGGCGCATTCTCTACGGTCGTTTGTGACTTTTGCACATCAACCACATTTCCATCCGCATCACGACGAGTAACCGTTGTCGATGTGGTCGATTGTTTATTTTGTTCAACTGCTGCACGTGCCGCTTGTTGACGCGCAGCAAGCGTAGCTTCATCAATCACAGGCACAGCGGCTGGTTTCAACTGCACGGCATAGAGCTTATTGCTAAGTCCAAGTTCATCAGAACCGAGATCATTGACATATTCAGCATAGCTTTCAATTTTTTCAACTTTGGGTTGCACCGACTTCGGCAACGTCAGTTTTAAATCCGCCAATGCCTTTTGCGCCTCATTGGCATTTTTATACACACCATAGATCAGCACATATTGCTCAATTTGGTTTTCACCCGTCAGTCTTAAGTAACTAAACGCTTGACGATCAGATTGTCTTTGCAAAAAGCGCTTAATAATCGCCTCTTCTGAAACTCTAAACAACTCAACTGCACTGTTCTTTTTATTTTCCTGAATAAATTTGGTCCCACGGAATTCAGCTTCATGCTGCGCGATTGCTACAACACGTGTCGTCATATCCAAAGGTTTTACTTCATCGAGGAATGAACCTAAATGTGCGGTTGTTGCGACTTTTTCTGGCTGAATTTGTAACTCAACTTCAGATTCAGCTTTTTTTTCAACTTCAACCACAGTCTCTTGATCTGTAATGGCCCAAAAGACTAAGGCGCCAAACAAGCATACCCCTCCGAATGCAAGCCAAATATAATTTTGCTTTGTCTGCCACTGGGTTCGAAGGGTTGTTGCCATAATAAAGTTATGCCTGCTCTTGGTTGGCTAAAATCGCCTGTTTCATCAATTCTACATCAAATGTTTTGGTAATGATGGCCTGTCCTACCGCTTGCATCAAAACCAAACGCAGTTGCCCGTTCAAGACTTTTTTATCATGAGCCATATACGCCAAAAAGTCATCGAGGGGAATCTGCGGACATACTATCGGTAAATTCGCGCGTTGAATGATATTTTTTGTACGCGCCAAATCTTCTGCACTGATCCATCCCATACGCTGCGATAAATCTGCTGCCATCACCATACCTGTTGCCACAGCTTCACCATGGAGCCATTCACCATAGCCTAGATAAGATTCAATCGCATGTCCAAAGGTATGCCCAAGATTCAATAAGGCACGCTCACCTTGCTCTTTTTCATCATTGGCAACAATACGCGCTTTATGGGCACAAGAACGATACACAGCTTCAGCCAGTGCAGCTTCATCACCCTGCACCAAATCATCTATATGTTGTTCCAACCAAGTGAGAAAGTCAGTATCCCCCAAGAGTGCGTACTTAATCACTTCTGCCAAACCTGCGGATAACTCACGTGCTGGCAGCGTTTTAAGTTGAGACATATCCGCCAAGACCACTTGCGGTTGTTGAAATGCCCCGATCATGTTTTTACCCAGCGGATGATTAATCCCTGTTTTACCACCAACACTCGAATCAACCTGTGAAAGAAGTGTCGTTGGCACCTGAATAAAATAGACCCCACGCTGGAAGCATGCTGAAGCAAAGCCCGCCATATCTCCAATCACACCACCACCTAAAGCTAAAACTGTACAATCACGGTTGAAGCCTGACGCTAGCAATGCATCAAAAATCAGGTTGAGGTGCTCAATATTCTTATATTTTTCTCCATCAGGCAAAATACAGGTTGCAACTGTTTTTCCCAACGCTTCAATTGCTGCCACGTAACGCGCTAAATACAAAGGCGCGACCGTTTCATTACTCACAATCATCACTTGGCGACCATGAATATACGGCTCAAGTAAAGCGTTTGGATCTAAATCACTACCAATAAAGATCGGGTAACGGCGTTCGCCAAGTTCAACATATAAGGTTTGCATGGATCAAATCACTTCAAAACTGAATCAAAACTACTTTAAAAGAATCAAGTTTAAGATACGCTGCGCAAGATCACGTGCAGCCCCTTGATTGGTCTCAATAATATAATGGGCAACTTCACGATATAAAGGATCTCGAACGCTGAGCAAGTCAGTTAACTTTTGTTCAGGATTCTCCACTTGAAGCAGTGGACGATTTTTATCACGATAGGTTCGCTGTAGTTGAATCTCTACAGGAGTATAAAGATAAACAACAATACCACGTTGTTTGAGAAATGCGCGATTTGGAGCCTGAGTCACCGCCCCACCACCTGTGGCCAAGACCAAGTTGGGTCGAGAGGTTAACTCATCGATTACAACCGTTTCACGACTACGAAATCCAAGCTCGCCCTCTTTTTCAAAGATCCATGGAATCGTTGCCCCTGTTTTACGCTCAATCTCATGATCGCTATCAAGAAACTCTCGTCCTAACAGTTCAGCTAAATGTCGTCCTACCGTTGTTTTTCCAGCCCCCATAGGCCCTACCAAATAAATATTTGGTAGGGTTTCAAACTCTTTGCTTGGCAAGGAGTCACCTTTTAGATTTGTTCAAATTAAAAATATATTAATGATTTCTTGAAACACTGTCATTAACAATTCGTGGTGTCACAAAAATCAATAACTCAGTTTGCGCACTAGATCTGGTGTTATTTTTAAATAAAGCACCCACTACAGGCAAATCCCCAAAAAATGGAACTTTCTCATATTGATTTTGCTTAATGTCATCAAAAATACCGCCAAGTACGACTGTTTCACCATCATCAACCAAAACATTAGTTTCAAGTTCATTTGTATTAATTAAATACCCTACTGATGTTAGTGTACCAACTGTATCTTTTTCAATTTTTAGCGCCATTTGAACTTTACCATCAGGGGTGATACTTGGAGTCACCTCTAACTTTAAGTTAGCCGCACGGAATTCGGTTTTTAAGCCTTCCGTCGCACTCCATGTTTGATAAGGAATCTCTGTACCACGCAAGATATAGGCTTTCTGTTTATCACCAGTCAGTACTTTAGGTGCTGATAACACTTCACCATGACCATCCGCTTGAAGTGCGCTTAACTCAAGGTTTAACATATAATCTGAGATCTTCAGTAAACCAAAGTTAAACGTACCAGCCGTGTTTGTTGCTAAATCCACCCCCAAATCAAAACTTGGCTGGAAATCTCCGCCCCATACTGGGCTATTGCCCAGCTTCTTCGCGCTCCACTTAATCCCCAATTCGCGAGAAAAATCTGTTGACGCCGTTACAATACGGGCTTCGACCATCACCTGTTTAACTGCGACATCCAGCAAGTCAATCATGCGACGAATCTTGTCAATATTTTGCTGCGTATCATTAATAATTAAAGTATTGGTACGCGAATCAGAAACCGCACTACCACGAGCACTCAATAAACTTTCCAAAGCTAAGGAGTCTGAACCCGCTGTTCGGTTCGACTCACCTCCTTTACTATCACGAGAGTCCTCCAATAACTTCAGTACATCCGCCGATTTAGCATAACTCAATTGAATATAATCGGTTTGAATAGGTGAAAGCTTAATACTTTGCGCGATGGCTTTCGCCTCTTCTTCCTCAGATTTAATCAGCTCAGCTACAGGTGCAATCCAAATCACATTACCATTGCGTCGCTTATCCAAATTCTTGGTTTTCATTATGATATCAAGTGCCTGATCCCAAGGTACATCTTTAAGGCGCAAGGTAATATTACCTTGTACCGTATCCGAGGCCACCATGTTAATGCCTGTAAAATCAGCTAAGAGCTGTAATACACGGCGTACTTCAATATCTTGGAAATCTAAAGAAATCTTTTTGCCCGTATAAGCACTTGGTGCTTTAGGTGTTTAGTCCCAGATTTTAATGGTGCAATATTCTCAGATAAATGGAAGGAAGCACTATGGGACAAGTTCTACACAGCAGCGCCACAACGACACAGGCAGTGCGTCGAGCAATACAAAATAGTCAAGAGAGCTTAAGAACGCTAGCCAAGCGTTACGGCATCAATCAAAAGACCGTCGCAAAATGGAAGAAACGTACTTCAGTAGATGATCTTACAACCGGCCCAAAGAATCCTCGCTCAAGCGTGTTATCGCCTGAAGATGAGGCGGCAATTGTTGCTTTTCGAAAACGCACTTTGTTGCCGCTAGACGATTGCCTTTATGCATTGCAGCCGAGTATTCCTTATCTGACACGCTCGTCGTTACACCGCTGCTTACAGCGGCATGGTATTTCACGACTGCCTGAGGTACAAGGTGATCGCCCTGTCAGGAAGCGCTTCAAGAGCTACCCCATTGGTTACTTTCATATCGACATCGCTGAGATGCAAACAGCACAGGGTAAGCTTTATCTCTTCGTTGCCATTGATCGCACTTCCAAGTTTGCGTTCACTGAATTGCATACTAAAGCCAGTAAGATGGCAGCCGCGGAGTTCATGCGCAATCTGGTTAAGGCTGTGCCCTATAGAATCCATACGGTGCTAACAGATAACGGCATCCAGTTCACGAACCGCACCTGTGATCGCTACGCCTCTGAGCACATCTTTGATCGGGTTTGTACTGAATGTGGCATTGAACATCGTCTTACCAAGGTTAAGCATCCATGGACCAATGGACAGGTCGAGAGGATGAACCTGAACTTTTTAAAATTGATCCGATCCATCAAATGCCGGGACTAAACACCTAGGCTTCATTGGATTTTTATCTTCAGGACGCTTTAAACTAATGGTGAGCTTATCTTCTGCCTGATAAGCCATATATTCAAAACTGCCATTCGATTGGATCGTGATCAGGCCGTTACTGCCATCATTTTGTGCATCAGTGGTCGATACAGGCGTTGCGAAATCATTCACATTGAGACGGCGCGATAAGTGGGCAGGAATTTTATTCCCCAAAACGCGCACCACAATTTTACTGCCTTGTTGTTTCACATCGACAGGGGTATTGCTACCTTTTAAATCAATGACAACTTGGCCTTCGCCGTCTGAACCACGTTGGAATCCAATATTTGAAATACCTTGCTCTGAACGCGCTGCAGCAACAGGTGTTGCTAGCGCTGGGTTCGCTGAGTTAATTTTCAGAATAAAAGTATTACCTTCAACACGTGTAGTAAATGCACCAGCATCAGCCAAATTTACAGTTAAACGTGAACGCTGCGCAGCTGAAGTTACATCTACTGTACTTGCTTCAGCCGTTGCCACCGCAATACTGCCTTGTTTTAAGCTCTGCTGCGCTTTATCAAAATCCAAAACCAAACGTGATGGCTGTTCCAACTGATAGGCTTGCGGCTGTGGTGGCAAACCGTTGAACATGACACGAATTTCTGTTCCCTGTCCCGGAATTTGCATCGGCACAATATTCGTAATACTGACTTGCGCACTTGCAGCCTGCATCACCGCCATTGCAATTGCACCCATTGAAAACTGACGGAACATATGGTTCATCGTATTGCCATCCCCAAATATAAAATCTTTAGCACTATTTTTCATTTTTATTCCTTTTCCTTTTTTAAGGCGCCGGCCCAATTAATACTAGGCTTCTCGGGCGCTCGACATAGCCCTCACGCCCATCCGGAATAATTTCAATCAAATCAATTTGTGTAGCGGTGATATTAATCACACGACCATGATTCATCCCCAAATAACTACCACGCTGCACGCGTTCAATTTCACCATCCGGTGTTTGAATCAACGCCAAAATTTGTCCATTTTGTCCGCGCATGCTTCCTTTCATGTTAAGCGATTCAATCGCATAACTTTCCAAGGGTTGTAATTGGCGCGATAGGTTTGGATAGACACGCTTTCCAGCCATAATCTTCAGTTCAGCCGCTAAAGAGCTTGGCATAAACGGGCTCTTTAATTGGTGCGCAGCATAGTTAAAGGTCGGTACAGGTGGGAAATCTGGCGCTGGCTCAATCGGCAATGGTGGCTGATTGCGAATTTCAGCCATTTGCATATTGACCGCATCAATACGTGAATCACAACCGACAAGGAATAGTCCTACGCAGAGACTAAGTAAGAGGTTTTGATGTTTCATTACTTGGCACCTCCCGCATCGGCTTTCTTATCATTTTTTGTATCTTTTACATCAACATCCGTTGTAGCCGTTGCCCCGACATAACGGTAGGTTTTCGCTTTTACACTATATGAAATTTGCGGAATATCCGTCTTTTTATCATTGTTACTTGATGCTGAGATATCGAAGTCATGCAAGGTAACAATACGCGGTAAAGCTGCAATTCCACTGACAAATGAACCAAAAGAATGATAATCACCCGTCGCTTCAATGGAAATCGGCTGTTCGATAAAGAACTCTTGGCGAATTTCTGGTTCTAAACGAATATTTTTAAACTTTAATCCAGAATTTACGCCGCTCACGTTGATATCTTCAACCAAGCCAGGAATTTCAGTTTCTTTCGGCAGCTGTTCTAACTGCTGATTAAAATTGGCTTCCATTTCTTGCAATTGCACTTGATATTGCTGCAAATTACGTAATTTTGAATCTTTTTCACGAAACTCATTCAGTAAATTTTGTTCTTGTGCATGTGCATTTGAAATCGCATCAAGCTTCGGCTTAATCACGACAAAATAGCCCAATGCCCCAATTACTAAAATGATAAAAATCCAACAAGTCAATTTGACTGAAAAGGGCCAACTACCGTAATTGTTTGGATCTAAAGTATTGAACTGTTGAAAAAACTTATCAACCGTCATTTTCTTCTTGGTTACAGCATGGTTTTCTGATGTTAACTCTTCAAATTCATCGCGACTCATTGTGCTGCCCCCGCTGTTGAATTATTAACTGTACTTGCGGCTTCAGGTGTCGTCGCATCAGGCGATACTGGCTGAGCAATCTCATCTAAATCTGCGGTGACCACAAAGGTGCCATAGGTTTCTTCAACACGTGGCACGATGGAACTTGGTGCTTTATCTTTTTTCTCTTCAGCAACCAAGAATGAATTCATAAAGGCATTGCGATACCACGCCGATGCTTCTAGGTTACGTAAGAATTCCGCAACTGTATTCGGGCTTTCCGCTTTCCCTTCAATGGTAAATTTATCACCCGTACGCACAAACTTAGTAATGTACATATTACTTGGTGTAACACGTACCATTTCATCGACCAAACGAACAGCCACAGGACGTTGACCTTGCAAACCTTGGATCAACTTCATCCGTTCAACAATCGCATTGCGCTGCTCTTGCAGACCTTCCAATGACTTTAATTGGACATTTAAGTTTTGATTGGTACTCACCACCAACTGATTGGCTTGTTCTTGATCTTCCAGTTTTTGACTGTAAAAGAACCAAGCCAAAGCAACAGCTAAAACCCCAACTAATGCAGCCCCAACACAATAGGCAATAAATTCTTTTTTTCGTTTCTCTCTTAACGCATCACGCCAAGGGAGTAGGTTTATTTTTGCCATTAATCAAAACTCCTCAATGCCAACCCACATGCCACCATGAGTGATGAAGTATCATTTTCAATTTTTTTAATGTCGATTTGTGGAGAAAAGCCCATCTGTAAAAATGGGTTGGCAATAGTGACCCGATAACCTAATTTTTGTTGTAATAACTTCGCCAGTCCTGGAATATTGGCATTCCCCCCTGCCAATAAAATATGGTCGATCTCATTGAATTGAGAGGACGAAAAGAAGAACTGCAAAGAACGTGCTGCTTGTTGCACCACAGCTTCAAGAAAAGGTTCAAGTACTTCAATATCATAGTCGTCAGGCAAAGTACGGCTTTTTTTGGCGCGTCCAGCTTCTTCAAAAGACAAACCATAACGGTTTTGAATTTCTTGAGTCAGTTGTTTACCACCGAACACCTGCTCACGGGTATAAATGACTTTATTATTCTGCATGACAGATAAGGTGGTCATGGTATGACCGATGTCCAGAATCCCAACAGTATTTACGCCCATTGGAAGCGTATCTGAAAAGACTTTGAATGCATTTTCAATGGCGAAACTTTCAACATCGGCAATCTTAGGCGTTAAACCACCTAACTCCAATGCTTCGGATCGCGCCTCTACATTTTCAATGCGGGTTGCAACGAGGAGTACATTGACACGATTGGGATTGGCTAAACGATCTGGAAGGACTTCAAAGTCCAAACTCGCTTCATCTAATGGGAATGGAATATATTGCTCAGCATCATCACGAATCTGAATTTCACGTTCGTCATCGTTCATATCGGCATCCATTTCAATGATTTTAGTAATCACCATGGAGGTTGGAACTGCCAGTGCTACGTCTGTCGATTGAACATTGGCCAAATTTACCGCACGCTCAAGGGCATCACCAACTGCTTCTGGATTCAATATATTTTTTTCGACCACACTTCCTTCTGGTAAAGGGACAAGTGCATAGCTCTCCACCCACTACCGATTGTTTTTAACAGAAAGTCCAATACCTTAACAGAAGTCGAACTAATATCTACTCCTATTAACCCCTTACTTGGCTTACGATATAACCTGAGCACAGTATCATTCCTATTATTTTTTTATCCCCAAAAAAAGTAACCCACTAATTAGTCCGCGTCTATAATTTTATACGGATACAATAACTCATCTAACATTCCGTATGTGTACAGGATATACTGACCGCTAATTAGTTTGCCATTAGCTCTTATTAAAACTTACTTGTTATGAAAAAGCTATCTTGTTCGGGCCGTGTTCATCCATTTTTTTTGATCATTATTATAATGTTGGTCTCAATTCCAATGGGTTTTTATGGCATGTATCTCTATATTGCCCCATCTTTGCCGCAAATGACAACTCTAAAAAAGGCGCCATTACTAAAACCTTTACAAGTTTATAGTGCGGATAACCAACTCATTTCGGAATACGGTGGCAAGCTATCTGTACCCGTAGATTACGATCAGATCCCTCGAAGTTTTATTCATGCCTTTTTAGCGGCGGAAGATTCTTCTTTTTTTGAGCATAGTGGTATCAGTTTTAAAGGTTTAGGACGTGCAGTCAGTGAAAGTATTACTGGCTCAAACGTCCAAACGGGTGGCTCGACCATCACCATGCAAGTGGCAAAAAACTATTATCTCAGTCCTGAGCGTACGTTAAAACGTAAGTTGACTGAAGTTTTTCTAGCACGAAAAATTGAACAAAATTTGACGAAAGAGGAAATCTTAACCCTCTACGTTAATAAGATTTTCTTGGGTAAAAATGCCTACGGTATCGCAGCGGCAGCTAAAATTTACTACAACAAAAGCTTAGATCAACTCAGCATTGCACAAATGGCGATGATTGCAGGTCTACCTAAAGCGCCGTCTAAATACAATCCAGTGGTCAACCCAGAACGTGCTTTAGAACGTCGTAACTGGATTTTGGGTCGTATGCTCCAGCTAGGCTACATTAACCAAAGCCAATATGAAAAAGGTATTGCTGAACCAATTAACCTCGATATGCCTGACCGCGGGGTAAGCAACCGATTTCCCTACATCGGTGAAATGGTCCGTAGCGAACTGATTGAAAAGTTCGGTGAGCATGCCATTGACTCCGGTTATAAGGTCTACACCACCATCAACAGTGAACGCCAAGCCTATGCCGAACAAGCGGTACAAGATGGTTTAGAAGCCTATGACCGTCGTCATGGTTGGCGTGGTGCGGAAGCTCATGACAAACCCTTAAGTAGCTTTAGTGCATTTGCCAACACCTTCCCTGCTGAAGTTATCCGTGTGAATCAAAATAGTTTTGACGCCTTAATGCAAGATGGCTCAACGGTAACCGTGCCATGGTCTGGCATGTCTTGGACACGCCCTTATCGCAATGCGAATGCGGTAGGCGGTGCACCATCAAGAGCATCTCAAATTGTTAAAGTAAAAGACATTGTACGTCTGCGCCCCAATGACAACAAAACCTCATGGGCTTTGGTGCAACTGCCTAAAGTTCAAGGCCAGCTGATTGCACTTAACCCAAACAATGGCGCTGTAGAAGCATTGGTTGGTGGTTATAATTTTTATCAATCTAAATTTAACCGAACCACACAAGGCTGGCGCCAACCAGGTTCGATTATTAAACCTTTTGTCTATGCACTCGCTTTAGAGCGCGGTATGACACCGTATAGCATGGTCAATGACAGCCCGATCACCATTGGAAAATGGTCACCGCGTAATGCCGATGGTCGCTATTTGGGCATGATTCCCCTGCGTCGTGCACTCTATTTATCGCGTAACACCGTGTCAGTTCGACTCCTGCAAACCGTGGGCATTGAACGTACACGTCAATTGTTCATGGACTTCGGCTTAACCGATGAACAGATTCCGCGTAACTACACCATTGCACTCGGAACACCTCAGGTTTTACCGATTCAAATGGCTACTGGATACTCAACTTTTGCCAATGGCGGTTATCGTATTCAACCACACTTCATCAATCGGATTGAAGATGCCTATGGCAAGGTCATTTATCAGAACAACCCTGAATATGCATGTATCAGTTGTATCTCTCAACAAGAATCAAATCCTCAGTCTGCTGACACCATCACGCCTGATGATGAAGTAATTGAAGTCACCAACCAAGAGCTGAACCCTGCTGAAAAATCGGCAAATCCTGTTGAGATCAACAGTGACTATCGTCAAGCGCAACGTATTTTAAAATCCAGCTCTGCTTATGATATGGCGAATATTTTAAAAGACGTGATTCAACATGGTACAGGCCGTGCTGCGCTACGTATTGGACGAGATGACTTGGGCGGAAAAACAGGAACCACCAATGATGCAAAAGATGCTTGGTTTGCTGGCTTTAATGGCAAATTGGTGACCGTAGCGTGGGTCGGTTTCGACCAACCAACGACCTTAGGACGCCGCGAATACGGCGGTGTGGCTGCGCTCCCAATATGGACAGATTTCATGGCCAAAGCCTTACAAGGCACGCCTTCGGCTTGGGTTCAACTCGATGCCAAAGCCAAAGCGCCGATTCAACGCCATCAGAAAGAAGCTCCTCAGAGCAACTTAGGCCCAACCCCACCTTTGGCGCAACCGTTGTATCGCCCTGCACCGGTGGTGGTTCCACGTGCTCCTGAGCGTGACTTTGATGATTTGCCAGGTGAAGAGGAAACGTTGGTTCCAAAGAACAGCACCCCACCCACCATGCAAGTACCCAAAGAACAACCAAAACCTAAATCGGATGCGCTCGATCATTTAATTGATCAAGTCCAATAAGAAAAGCCCGCATCTGCGGGCTTTTTTATACTTATGCTTTTTTCTGAAACAGTAAAATTTGATACTGGGCGTGTAGTTCAAAAGCTGTTTGAGCCTCTAAAGCTTCACGGCGCTCTTGTTTTGCTTTATAGGCATAAGGGGTCATGGCAATCAGATTTTGTAAGTCCTGCTGATTAAGCTTAAGTTCAGCATCAACAACATCATCACTCACCAAATCAAACGCATCACTCAACTGTTCTACAAATTTGCTTGGTTCATGCGGTTTAACTTCTTCAAACAAAGCCTCACGCATTGCATATAAATGCTGAGGCGCAGGCGTCACCACCAACAAATATCCTTGCGGTTTGAGTACCCGTAAAATCTCTTGTTTTGGAATCGGGCTAAACAAACTACTACATAGATCAATCGATTGATCCAACACGGGTAAAGTTGCTCCTGTACCTACCACCCACGTGATATTTTTATTGATTTTCGCAGCCACTTGAACCGCATTTTTTGCAATATCTACACCGACACATTGCAGCACTTCAGCCTGCATCGCATCGGTGTAATAGCCTTCACCACAGCCGATATCAAGTAAATTTTCAATACGTAAATCACGTACCTTATTGATCACTGCTTGCTGTAAAGGCGCGTAATGACCTGCACTTAAGAAGGCACGGCGGGCTTGTACCGACTCAGGCGTATCCCCCGGATTTTTGCTGTGCTTGTGTTGAACGACATGCAGATTGACATAGCCTTGTTTCGCCACATCATAACTATGTGAATTCGCACAGCGCCATGTTCTTTCGTTTAAAGTTAAAGCCTCACGACACACAGGACACATGAGCAGATTCATTATTTTCTCCAAGACATTACCTCAGGCATAAAAAAAGCCGGCAAATGCCGACTCTTTTCATACTTTTGCTTAGCGCAATTTTAAGGTCATTAGCCCTAAAACTACCAGCATAATTGTGATAATCCAAAAACGAATCACCACTTGGGTTTCACGCCAGCCTTTTTTCTCATAATGATGATGTAATGGCGCCATCAAGAACACGCGTTTATTGCGCATTCTGAGGGAGCCAATTTGCAAGAAGACTGAAATCGCTTCGACCAAAAACACACCAGCCATAATGGCAAAGACAATTTCCTGACGAACCATGACCGCAATTGTACCGAGCATTGCGCCCAATGATAATGCACCCACATCGCCCATGAAGACCTGTGCAGGGTGTGCATTAAACCAAAGGAAGGCCAAACCTGCGCCAATCATAGCTGCACAAATCACCACCAATTCAGAGGAAAATCGTACATAAGGAATATGTAAATAATTGGCAAAACGGACATCACCAGCCAGATATGCAAATACACCTAGACCTGCAGCAACCAGTACCACAGGCATAATCGCTAAACCGTCCAAACCATCGGTCAGGTTCACGGCATTTGATGCACCATTAATCACCAAATAGGTGAAAATGATAAAACCAATACCCAGCGGAATCACCGACAAAGGAATACTTAAATCTTTAAAAAACGGAATCAGCAGATCCAGCATATTTGCGGTATGTACAGGATTGGTCTGTTGCTGTGCAATTACATATAGTGCAATACCAGCACCCAGTGACGCAAGCGAGGTCCAAAAGAACTTTTTACGGGCAGGTAAGCCTGCATTGTCTTTATAGCGAATCTTGATCCAGTCATCGGCCCAACCCACTGCACCAAAAATTACCATCACTGCCAAGACAATCCATACATAAGGGTTGGATAAGTCTGCCCACAACAGTGTGGAGATACCAATTGAGAGTAAGATCAACACCCCACCCATGGTTGGCGTACCCATTTTTTTTGCATGATTTTCAGGAGCATATGAACTCACGGCTTGGCCATATTTGAGTGCTTGCAACTTGTGAATCATCACAGGACCGAGCACTAGACCAATGGTCAGTGCGGTTAAAACACTGAGCAAGGAACGCAATGTTAAATAACGAACCACCTGAAACGAGCTATGGTAGCCCGCCAGTTGTTCAAATAACCATAACAACATTTAGAGTTTCTCCATCAAATCAGCCATCAACGTTTCCATATGGGTATAACGAGAACCTTTAAACAGGAAACTCATAGACTGGGGTTGATGTGTTTCAATTAAACTGAGTAAGAACGGCAAAGCCTGCTCTTGATTCAAAAAAGCCTGCATTTTTTTGCCATATTGGGTGCTGCGTGCACCTTCTTGTGCCGCAGGTGCAAATTCACCGACAGCCACTACGAAGTTCAGCCCTTTCACTGAGACCAAATCACGCCCCAGCATATAGTGCTGCTGTGCAGCAGAGCTACCTAGCTCACCGATATCACCCATCACCATCACCCGAACCCCCTCTTGCTGTGCAAGCACTTCAGCAGCGGCACGCATAGAAGTTGGGTTGGCATTATAGGTATCATCAATCAACAAATGACGGCCTTGTTGAATAAAGTTCAAACGCCCTTTTGCACCGACCGCTTGCTCAAGGCCAAGCACGATATCATCCAAGCTAATACCAATCGCTAAAGCAAAAGCTGCCGCAGCGGTTGCATTTTGAACATTATGCTCCCCAGCAAATGGTAAATTCACCTGACGCACGCCTTGCGGGATATTCAACTTAAACGTTGCAGATTGCGCCTGTAGTTCAATCTCAGTCGCAAAGACTTCTCCACCCGCACCAAAGCTGAGCACCTGTTCAGTTTGCACTGCTTGACGAATGCTATCGGCAAAATCATCGGCCGCAGGAACAATCGCTGTACCATTTGCAGTAATATGCGCATAAATCTCAGACTTGGCACGGCAGATGCCATCGCGTCCACCAAACTCACCCAAGTGTGCTGTACCAATATTGATAATGCCTGCAACCAAAGGCTGGACCAAATTCGAAGTATAGTCAATTTCACCTTGATGGCTTGCACCCAACTCCATCACTGCATATTGATGCTCAGGACGTAATTCCAATAACATGACTGGCACACCCAGGTCGTTATTCAGATTGCCACGGGTCACCAACGTTGGTGCTATACGTGACAAAATACTGCCTAACATTTCTTTGGTGGTGGTTTTACCACTACTACCCGTCAGCGCAATCACTTTTAGCTGTGGGTTTTGTGCACGACGATAAGCCCCCAGTTGTCCCAATGCCAAACGTGTATCGGGCACCACCAACTGACAAATCTCCGCATCTATAGGCTGACTCACAATGGCCACTTGGCAACCTTGTTCAGCAACTTTCTGAATAAAAGCATGTGCATCAAAACGTTCGCCTTTGAGTGCCAAGAAAGCATCTCCTGCTTCTGCATCACGTGAATCCGTCAAAATACGCTTAATTTCAGTATTTGGCGCTTGATCATTTAGCCAATAACCTTGGGTTGCTTCGAGTAACTGTGCGGCGGTCCATGACACTAAAGGCACTGTGCTGGTTGTTGAGGTATGCATACGACTTCCTTAGCGTGCAGGATAAGCAGAATCAGTAGTGTGGTGCTGTGCATCAATCGCCGATTGCACTTCAACGATATCGTCAAACCAATGCCGAACACCCTCTATTTCTTGATAGTTTTCATGACCTTTGCCTGCAATCATGACAATATCACCCGCTTGAGCTTGTTGAACGGCAAATTTAATCGCTTCACGACGATCATGGATTTCATGAACCACACGAGTTGAGAAATCAACACCCGCTTTCATATCGGCAAAAATTTGCTCAGGATTTTCGGTACGTGGGTTATCTGAAGTCAACAACACCACATCCGCTCCATTTAAAGCTGCTTGGGTCATAAGTGGGCGTTTGCCACGGTCGCGGTCTCCACCACATCCAAATACCGCCCAGAGCTGCTGTTCTACATGGCGCTTCAACGTGCTTAAGACTTGCACCAGAGCATCAGGCGTATGCGCATAATCAACCACAAATAAACGCGCATCATCACGAATCACTTGCATACGACCTGGTGCACCTTTGAGTTGTTCTGTCGTAGTAACCACATCGGCTAAATCAAAACCCGCTTGTTCAACCATAATTAAACTTGCGACCAAATTTTCAATATTAAAATGACCCAATAATGGGTTCTGTACCTGATATTCGGCCTGTGCCGTACACAGGCTAAAGTTCGCACCCGTCAGGCTATATTGAATATTCTTCACCTGATAGTCTGCAGGCTGCGTGGTTGAATAGGTTAAAATTTTCGGTTGGGCGGGATTATTTTCTGCCGCTTGAATCATGACTCCAGCATGCTCATCATCCAGATTGATGACTGCAACTTTCAATGATGGAAATTGAAACAAGCGAGATTTAGCTTCGGCATAGGCCTCAAGCGTGCCATGGTAGTCCAAATGGTCGCGACTTAAGTTGCTATACGCAGCAATTTCAATTTCACTGCCCGCTAAACGGCCTTGTTCCAAACCATGTGAAGAGGCTTCAATCGATGCAAATTCAGCACCTTGCTTGGCATAGCTATGTAATGCATTTTGTAGATGCAGCGCATCCAAGGTGGTATGCGACGATGCTTCTAAATTGGGTAAAATGCCATTACCTGTCGTGCCCATCACAGCACAAGACTGACCTTGCAACATTAACAGCTCAGCAACCAAACGAGAAATGGTGGTTTTACCATTGGTTCCTGTCACCGCTAAAATGCGAGCAGGCTGTACTTGGCTAGTGGCCAACAAAAATTGCTTTTGCCAGCCTCCCATCAAGTGACGCACATTCGGCACCACAATACTGTTTTCAAGCCCAAGCTCAGTTTCACTCACCACTGCTAAAGCCCCTTTGTCCAAGGCTATTTGTGCAAACTGCACGGTTTTTTCAGGTTGTGAAAGCGATGTCAGCGCAATAAAAATTTGCCCTGCCTGTACTTTACGACTATCAAGAACAAAACCTTGAAATGGCTGTGCCATCCATTCAGCGCTTAAGTTAGCGGTGTAGAGTTGTTGAAATGTAATGGACATTCATCACCTATCTCTTGATTACAGGAGCATCTAAAGGTTTATCTAAAGGCACGTTCATTAAACGTAAGGATTCTTGCATAACACGGGCAAATACAGGCGCAGACACCGTACCACCATAGTAGGTCCCTTGCGGATTTTCGACCACAACCACCATCGCTAAACGCGGGTCGCTGACTGGTGCTACACCAGCAAAAAGTGCACGATATTCATTGGTTGAGTAGCCTTTACGGTCCGCACGTAACTTATGTGCGGTTCCTGTTTTACCCCCCACACGATAACCCGGAATAGTCGCACGAGTCGCGGTACCACCTGGTAAGGTTGCTGTTTCCATCATCAACAAAACTTGATCCGCAATTTTTGGATCAATCATCTGTTCACCACGGGGCGGTGCATCTAACTTATATAAACTCAAAGGCATTTTCACACCTTTGTTGGCCAACATGGCATAAGCATCCACCATTTGCAGCACAGTCGCATTTAAGCCGTAGCCATATGCCATGGTCGCGACTTCCGATACATTCCATTTACTTGGCGGAAGAATTAAACCACCACTTTCACCCGGGAATTTAACCGCAGAACGCTGACCAAAACCGAGACGTTTATAAAAAGTCGGTAAAGTTGCATAAGGGAGAGACAAGGCAATTTTAGCCACACCCACGTTAGACGATTTTTGAATAATTCCACCTAAAGTTAGTGGACCGTAGTTATGCGTATCTCGAATAGTATGGTTACCGACCCGCATCGAACCCGGAGTGGTATTGACCACCGTATTCGGCATATATTTGCCACTTTCCAAAGCCATTGAAATGGTCAAAGGCTTCATGGTTGAACCCGGCTCGAAAGAGTCAACCGCACCACGGTTACGCATGGCGTCTTTATTGGACAAACTGTTTTTATCGTTCGGGTTATACGACGGCCACGACGCCATCGCTAAAATTTCACCCGTTTTCACATCGACCGCAATTGCTGTTGCAGAACGAGCATTATTGGCTACACCCGCAGCGGTCAGTTCACGGTACATAATGTACTGAAGGCGCGAATCAATACTGAGCGTAATATTTTCGCCCGGCTCAACTTCTTTAACCACCTCGGCATCTTTAAAACGATTGCCCTTTTTATCTCGAACAATTTGCTGCTCACCATCAATACCCGACAGGCGTTGATTCAGCTGCATTTCTAAACCTTCAATGCCTGAACCTTCACTATTGGTCAAACCAATAATTTGCGCATTCGGTTGTGGTTGCGGATAGTAACGCTTGTAGTTCTTTTCGGTATACACTCCTTGGAACTCACGTTTTGCAATCAGTTCGGCTTGCTGAGGTGGCACTTCTTTTTTCAAGACCAAGTAGCGCGAACGCGGACGTTCATTCAGTTTCCGCTTCAGTTCCGCACGATCCATGCCCACGGCATCAGCCAGTTCATCCAGATTTAGGTTTTTGTCTGGTAATTGACGCTTCAATTTACGATTGTGCGGGTCTTTGGCTAATTCAGCGGTAATTTCATCAAACAGCTTTTTATTATCAAAATAATCACGTGGATCAATCACCACTTTCATGATCGGCGTACTGATCGCCAAAGGCACACCATGACGGTCATAAATCACACCGCGCATGGCTTTAATTTTTTCAGTTCTTAAAATATTGGCATTGGCTTTGTTTTGCAAAAACTCAGTATTGATGACCTGTACGTAAAAAGCACGTCCAACCAAAGCAATAAAGCAAGCTAAAACCACCGCCCACATGAGATAAAAGCGCCACATTTCAACCTGTAGAGCCGATTTTTCAGTCACCGCTTGCTGTTTTTTACGAGTGGGTTTACGCTTTTCTACCATGTTACAGCGGCCTTATTTTTTGTCTTCTGAAGTCGTGGGTAAAGAAATCACTACGGTTTGCGCCGCAGGTGGTGAATACATGCGCAGTTGCGTCACCGCGCACGTTCCAATTTGTGCAGTTGCGCCAAAAGTTTGCTGTTCAATCAGCAAACGGCCCCACTCTGCATTTAAGTCATCACGCTCGCGCATAAAAGAGCTCATTTCACGATAGTCATGACGGTATTCAAACACTTGAAACACCACCATCATGGCACTAATAAATACCAGCACCAATAAAATGGCATAGGCAATCAGCTTCTTAAACTTTAACTTTGTTGGAATTTTTTCAACGACTTCAGTTTTCATTATTCGCCTTTAAGTGCTAAGCGCTCTGCAACTCTAAGCCATGCACTACGTGAACGTGGATTGACTTTAACCTCGGTATCACTTGCTTTCACACGTGATACTTTCTTTAAACGACGTGTATCGGGTCGTTGTTGTGGCATACCCCAACCCATGTCTTCCTCAAGTGTCGACTCTTTTTGAATAAATTGTTTAATTAATCGATCTTCTAAGGAATGGAAGCTAATCACAGCCAAGCGACCATTCGGTTTTAATACGTCTACCGCTTGCGGTAGGAAAACTTCAATATCTTCTAATTCTTTATTAATGGCAATACGAATTGCTTGGAAAGTTCGTGTTGCGGCATGTTTATTTTTTTCCCATTTCGGGTGCGCCACTTTCACAATTTCAGCCAACTGCGCGGTGGTTTCAATCAACCCAGCTGCTTTAATAGCTTTGGCAATACGACGGCTATAACGCTCTTCACCATATTGGAAAATAATATTGGCTAACGCCTCTTCCTCAATATTGACCAACCACTGCGCTGCAGTTGGACCTTTTGAATTGTCCATACGCATATCCAGTGGTCCATCTTTCATAAAACTAAAGCCACGCTCCGCCTGATCAAGCTGCGGTGAAGACACGCCCAAATCGGCCATAACACCATCGACCAAGCCAATGCCGCGTACTTCTAACTCATGCTTAAGGTCAGCAAAGCTGGCATGGATAATTTTAAACCGTGGATCTTCTTGTTCTAAAATCGCGGCTGTTTCCAGTGCTTGCGGGTCTTTATCAAAACCATAGACACGTGCATTTTCATCCAGCTTAGACAACAGCAAGCGTGTATGTCCGCCACGACCAAACGTCCCGTCAATGAAAATCCCTGTATTGCGATCTGCTACCAAAGCATCAACAGTTTCGTGAAGTAATACAGAAATATGCGACATAAAGACTCAATATGATCGGAAGGAAAAATGTAACTGCACATTATTACCTTGTTTTAACAAAGCTCCAAACGACTTTTTGTAGGGAAATATTACTTTTCATAGACAAAACCGTTTTTAAACGGCATTCATTATCAAAAAAGCCTCCCAAGGGAGGCTTTTTAAGCAGTAGCTGAAATAATGAACTGGATTATTTACGGCTATTATAGATTTGGTCGAAGGTCGCCCCATTCATAAAGTGGGTCTTTTGAGCATTGGCCCAACCACCAAACATTTCATCAATGGTGAAGGTTTTTAACGGTGGAAATTGCGCTTTATATTTTTCTAAAACCGCAGCATTACGCGGACGATAGAAGTGTTTCGCCGCCATTTCCTGACCCAGTGGTGAATATAAATAGTTGATATAACCCTGTGCTAACCACTTGTTGCCATTTTTCGCCACGGTCTTATCCACGATTGCCACCGAAGGCTCGGTTAAAATCGAGATCGATGGATAAACAATATCGAACTGATTTTTACCTAAAGTTTTTTGTGTCACTAAGGCTTCATTTTCCCAAGTCAATAACACATCACCAATGCGACGTTCTGCAAAGGTGGTCATAGACGCCCGTGCCGCAGAGTCCATCACTTTCACGTTATGGTACATTTTACCCACGAACTCTTTGGCTTTGACCTCATTGCCACCAGGTTGTTTCAGTGCATAACCCCAAGCAGACAGATACACCCAACGTGGTAGACCGCCTGTTTTAGGATTAGGCGTAATAATTTGTACACCTGGTTTGGTTAAATCAGACCAGTCCTTAATTTTTTTCGGGTTGCCTTTGCGTACCATGAACACAATGGTCGATGTATAAGGCGCAGAGTTATTTGGGAACTCTTTTTGCCAACCCGGCTGAATTTGACCTGATTTAACAATTTCTTCAATATCATTGGCTAAGGCCAAGGTCACCACATCCCCTTTTAGACCATCCACGACCGAACGGGCTTGTTTACCTGAACCCCCGTGTGACTGTTTAAAGTCAACCGTTTGTCCTGTACGGCTTTGCCAATAGGCACCAAAGGATTTATTGAACTCATCGTAAAATTCACGTGTTGCATCATAGGATACATTGAGCATAGTACGGTCAGCCGCTTGAGCTGATGTCATACTGAATGTCAGACCTGTTGCCACTACGGCAGCAGCCCAAAGAGATTTCAAATGCGTTTTCATGGCGTATTAAATTAAATATCAAGAATTATGCTAAATATATGAAACAAAATCATAAATCGCAATTCGCTTTTGTTTTTTAAATACCCGTTATTTTTACATCACTAAGACTTAGTGAATTGTTTTTATTTAAAATAATAGCAAACACTTTACTTATTCTTATTATATACATTTTTATGCTTAAAATATAATAAAAGTGGATATGCCTATATCCACTTTTATGTCGGAACGTGATCGCGTCAAACCACAGCACGTTTATTTTTCAGTATAAATTTGATCAAAGATCGCACCATTTACAAAGTGAGTTTCCTGCGCTTTGGCCCACCCTCCAAAGACATCATTAATATTAAAGGTTTTTTGCTTTGGAAATTGCGCAAGGTATTTGTTCGCCACTTGTTTATTTCGTGGACGGAAGAAATGCTTCGCCGCCAACTCCTGCCCTTTTGGCGAATACAGATAGTTTAAATAGCCCTTGGCCAAATTTCGATTGCCATTTTTGTCCACCGTTTTGTCTACAATCGCAACTGACGGTTCCGCTAAAATCGAAATAGACGGATAAACAATATCGTATTTGTCTTTACCTAGGCCTTGGGTTGCCAGTAAAGCTTCATTTTCTCAAGACAACAACACATCACCTATGCCTCGTTCAGCAAACGTGGTCAATGAACCTCGTGCACCTGAATCAAGCACTTTGACATTTTGATAAAGTTTTTTCACCAATTCTTTGGCTTTAGCATCATTACCTCCCGGTTGTTTTAATGCATACCCCCCAAGCAGATAAATAGATCCAACGCGGCGCACCGCTTGTTTTTGGATTTGAGGTAATGATCTCACCCCCGGCTTGGTTAAATCATTCCAGTCTTTAATTTGTTTGGATTACCTTTACGCACTAAAAAAACAATGGTTGAAGTATAAGGTGCAGAATTATTTAGAAATTCTTTTTGCCAGTTTTTATCAATTTGTCCAGTATTCACAATTTCATCAATATCATTGGCCAAGGCCACCACATCTGCTTGGAGACCCGTTGCAACGGCACGTGCTTGCTTGCCCGATCCACCATGAGACTGTTTAAAGTTGACCTCCTGCCCAGCTTTGCTTTTCCAATACTGTCCAAAGGCTTGGTTATATTCTTGTTGACATCCTCCCAGACCTAAAGAACGGGGATTCCTCCTCCGAGACGCTCATGTCCGAGCGCAAGAATATTCAGTGCGGAATTTATATCCCGATCATGGAGCGTACCGCACTCCATACACTGCCATTCTCTTATTCCAAGACCTGCTCTACCTTTCGGACTGCTAGAGCGTGAGCCACAGCACGAACATGTTTGGGTCGTATAGGCTTCGTTGACTTCTCCATACCATACTCCTGCGTTCTCGCATTTATACTTGAGCATGGTTCTTAGTGTTGTCCAACTGGCATCTAACACTGACTTCGCTAATATAGTTTGTGCTAATGCTTTAGCATTCACATTGCCAACAAAGATTGCTGCATGTGCATTCACCAGTTTATGGCTGAATTGATGCAACATATTTTGGCGTATATTTTTAATCTTGGCGTGAATCGCTTTGACACGTTTCTTATTTTTTGCTCTTTGAGCAATGCCAAGTTTTTCCTCATATTGGCGATAGATTTTAGGAGCTTCGAGTTTCACACCATCTGAACAAGTGGCTAAATCTTTCAAACCCAAGTCTATGCCAATTGAGCCTTTAGCTATAGCTTTAACTTGTTGAATATCATCAACCACAAGGCAAACATACCAACGTCCACGACTGTCTTCTACAAATGAGCCTGTTTTGACGTTGTATTTGCTTAGTCCGTAGCTGTCCCATAGTTTGAATTGGTGCTTGCCATATTGCACATAGCCATCGGCGTATTTAATGGCTACTTTCTTAAAAGGTATCCAGCCTAATGAGCGTCTTGCAGATTTGTTGTTACTGACACGCCATTTTAGCTTGGCTTTTTTAAACTGCTTTCTTCGTGTAACTAATTCTTCTGCAATTGCCTGTATGGTTTGGCTATGTAAGTTACATTCTTTTGATGTGCCTTTCGTGTATTGAGCAATATCGTATGCTGAAAAGAATTGTTGTTTACGTTGTAGGTGCTTGAAACACAAATCATTGACATAATTCCAAACAAAGTTCACCTCTACTGCTAGTTGGTCTAGCATCTTGCAATGTTTGTCTTTTATTCGTAATTTAAGTGTTTTCATTACTAAAATATATTTGGTCTATGAGCAATAGTCAAGAGATTAGAACAGGTCGTCATTGTGTTTTTAATATGCACGTTCATTTAGTCTTTGTCGCTAAATATCGTAGAGATGTTTTTACCAAAGCAATGCTTGAAACAATGCGTGAAGTGTTTGAGCGTGTTTGTTTAGACTTTGAAGGTAAGCGTCCGCTGAACCCCACTTTTTCTAACTCATTAATACCGCGATAGTGTCCACTAAAATTTAAGTGGACACCTATTTATGGATTTAAAGACAGTTATAGACAGCACACCAACCCTAAAAAAGCCCCGTCGAACCTTCACGGCTGAATTTAAACATCAACTTATTCAGCAATGTCAGCAGCCAGACACATCAGTGGCCAAGGTGGCAATGCAACATCAGGTCAATGCGAATCTGTTGCATAAATGGATTCGTCAGTCCAGATCAATGGTTCCATCATTAACACCCCCATCTATTCCACAGACCGACTTCCTTCCCGTCATTCTTCACCCGACTCCAGTCAGACAAGAAGCACCTCCGCCACCTGTACCAGAGAAGAAAGTTGTCGCTCATATTAGGATTCCACTACATGAGGAACCAGGTTCCGTAAGGGGTCAGATGATCGAGATCGACTGGCCGGTGGAGTCAGTAACTGAATTACTGGTGCTGATCCAGGGTTTGACTCAATGATCCGTATTGATGAAATCTGGCTTGCTACCCAGCCGATGGATATGCGTGCAGGTATGGATACTGTCATGACTCAGGTGCTGAGAGCCTTTGGCTACATCAAACCGCATTGCGCTTACCTGTTCTGTAATAAACGTGGCCATCGCATGAAACTGCTGGTACATGATGGATTGGGTATCTGGCTGTGTGCCCGGCGGCTGGAACAGGGAAAATTCCACTGGGTTCAGCTTCATCAGGGTGAAACCGTAGCCCTCAGTCCGGAACAGTTACAGGCATTGATCCAGGGTTTGCCCTGGCAGCGCATTGGACGACAGCAGGTGGTGACTATGCTCTAAACCAGGCTCGTCCATTCTGCTATTCTCCAAACGTTCTATTTCCTCTGCATCATGACATCAGGCATACTGCGGTCATGAATACGCTGCCTGACTTAAGCCAACTGACCCATGAACAACTGCTGGAATTTACCAGACAGTTGGCGATGCAGCATCAGTCTCTGGCACAATCTAAACAACAACTGGAACAATCAAATCAGCAATTAGATGCCAGAGTTCAACATCTTGAAGTCACCAATCAGCAATTAGATTCTAAAGTTCAACATCTTTCTATTCTCAATCAAAAATACGAGCATGAACTCGCACTATTTAAACAGCACAAATTCGGCAGTAAAAACGAACATCTAACCGCAAAACAAATCCATCTGTGGGATGAAGCGGTCGAAGAAGATATCGCAGCAGTTGATCTGGAACTGGAGCGGCTGAATGCAGATAAAACCGATGCAGCGACACAGAAAGCCACAGTCAACAAACCTAAACGTCGACCACTGCCAGATCACCTACCAACCCTCCGTATTGAGCACGAACCTGCCTCAACGCAATGCAGCTGTGGCTGCACATTGCGTCGTATCGGCGAAGATATCAGTGAAAAACTAAATTTCAGGCCGGCACAGTTCTATAAGGAACAACATATCCGTGGTAAATGGGTCTGTGATCAGTGTGACATCCTGACTCAACAAGCGATGGCTGCGTATGTTATTGATAAAGGAATCGCTACACCTGAATTGCTCAGCCATGTGCTGGTTTCCAAATACGCTGATCATTTACCGCTATATCGTCAACGTCAAATCTTTCTACGCGCAGGTGTTGATCTTTCCAGATCCACATTATCTGACTGGATTGGACGCTGTGGGGTAGAAATTGAACCTCTGACCAATGCCTTAAAATAGCTTGTGCTGCAACAACAGGTGCTGCATGCAGATGAAACACCAGTCATCATCATGCAGATGGGGGATGATGAGAAAAAACCGAAGAAAGGTTATATCTGGGCCTATGCCACCACACAGTACAATCCAGTTCAGGCGGTGATCTATGACTTTCAAGATAGCCGTTCAGGTCAGCATGCTGAAGAGTTCCTGAAAGGCTGGCAGGGGCATCTGGTCTGTGATGATTACAGTGGTTATAAAGCACGCTTTAAATCAGGCGATGTCATTGAGGTGGGCTGCATGGCGCATGCACGTCGTAAATTCCATGAACTGCATGTGACCGGGAAAAGTCAGATCGCTGAACAGGCATTACTGATGATTCAGAGACTGTATGCGATAGAAGCAGAACTCAGGAAAAAGACGGATGGTACAGCAGAACACCGCCGCGAATACCGGCAACAGTATAGTCAACCGGTGATGCAACAACTATATGAGTGGCTCAACCAACATCAGCTGACGGTGCCATCGAGTTCCCCAACTGCCCGAGCGATCAACTACAGCCTAAAATGCTGGCCAGCCTTAAGTCGCTATCTGGATAATGGCAATTTGCCCATTGATAATAATTGGTTGGAAAATCAGATGCGTCCCTGGGCCTTGGGACGTAAGAACTGGCTATTTGCAGGTTCGCTGCGTAGTGGTCAACGAGCGACCAATATCATGACCCTGATCCAGTCAGCAAAACTGAATGGGCTGGATCCGTATGCCTATCTCAGTGATGTGCTGAAAAGGTTACCGACCCATAAAGTGACCCAAATAGAAGAATTACTGCCACACCGCTGGAAATCCAACCCAAGTTAAAAAATAGCTATGGGGTTCAGCGCACGCTTACCTTTGAAGCCGAGTTGGCAGAATTTGATGGTGAAGATGATCATGTCCATCTACTTGTGCATTATCCGCCAAAGGTCGCTATTTCTAGCTTGGTAAATAGTTTAAAAGGTGCTTCCAGTCGTATTTTACGAACCAAGCACCCTGAAATTAGAAGCAAGTTATGGGGTAATGCTTTGTGGTCGCCTAGCTATTTCGCTGCATCATGTGATGGTACACCTATTGGGATTATCAAACAATATATTCAGCAACAGCAAACTCCGCATTAGCAATCCTAGCTAATCCCCACAAGGGGACTAGCGGATTGCAGCCTTACATCCCCGCCCTGAAGGTATAGGTATCTACACATCTTCGTGTGGATACCCCAACGCAATTTTAGCCATTTCCTTTAACTCATCCACCGAATAACTTTCCAGTAGCTTCAAGGTGTTTAATAAGATTGAAAGTCCAGCAAGTATTGATGGTGCACTTTCTCTTTTCCCTCGCTTTTGCTGTCGCCCAGATAGTCGTGTTAGTACGGCTCTTACTCGAGTAGTTTGTTCATCATTACAGCGTTGTATTCGCCATGTCAGTACGCAGGCCATACTCGCAACAAGTAGTTTTCTTAAAATTGCTTGAGGGGTCGTTTGGAGCCACGATTCAACATCATGACCCGCTTGTTTTAGAAGCTTGAAGTAGCTTTCAATTGACCAACGCCAAATTGACGATCCAACAAGTTAGGCGCTGTAGGCAAACGATGGTTTGAATCAGTCGTATGCTTGTATTTACGTGCAATCCTGCTACGTAAACCAAGCTTTTTAAGCATTCTTCCAACGGTTCGTTCGCTCATGCTGTAACCTAAATCATGCATGTCATGTACCAATGAAGGTGCACCCAATCGTGCATGATGCTGCCAATATACGGCTTTTAAATCATTATATTTCTGCGCTAGATTGGCCTGGCATTTTCGCCAGGCATAATAGCCTGAAGTGCTGACACCCAGGCATTTACAGGCAGAAGATACAGTGACTTCATTCACATCCAGATCTTGAATTACCGTGTACTTTTCTTGGCATGATCTGTCAGAAAGTACACATGCGCTTTTTTTAAGATGTCATTGGCGTCCCTGAGCTGTTTGACTTCTTTCTCTAATTCTAAAATCCGCTGTTGTTCTGATGAAAGTTGGCGTTTGCTTGAACCCACTGGATTGGCTTCACGAATCCATTTATCCAATGTTGAATAACCAACACCTAATTTCTGGGCGATTGCAGCTATAGGTTCGTGGGGGTTTGAAAGTGCATAATCAATCGCTTGCTGTTTAAATTCAGGACTAAAACGTTTAGCCATTTCTTGAATCTCCAAAGATTAAAGTTACGTTATCTTTAGAGGGACGTGCTGTCCATTATTTTGGCTAGGATCATAGATACCTATACCCTGAAGGCGAGGTTTTACGGCTATACTGATAAAAAGATATCTCTAAAAGGACTATTTTGTGCACTTTTAAGGATAACCCATATCCACCCTCCACAGATCAAGCTCAAAATCTCCATGCTATCTCCACAGTTATTTGGTACAAAAAGCCAAATGATTTATATTTGATGTTTAAATGTCAATTTAGCCCAAATTTGTTTATAATTTTGTAAATTATGTGACACAGTTCTACTTTTTTATTTGTGAAATCGGTTAAATTGAAACTAGATTACCAATGACTTTAATAAAAATCTGTTCCAATACCATGTTGAGAGGGGGGAAAAGGACATGAAAGCAACATTTTTACATACCGTTACGTTGAGTATCGGCTTGGCTTGTTTTAGCCAACTGGGACATAGTGCAGCCATTCAAAGCAATGATAAAGCGACGATGCCCACTGAGAAAACATCGTTGATTGAAAAAGCGATCAGTCAACAAAAAGGCAGTGACCGAACCACGATGACGGATAATGATTTAAAAATCATGACCTCAATCAAAGTTGCACCGACACAAAATTTCTTTGCTACACAAAACCAGCGCTTTAGCCGTTTTGTGCAATCATTGTTCCTCTAAACTAAAAATAAGCCACAGTGTCGTAACCACTCTCAAGTTATGACATTTGCGTACTAAAGCCTGATCACTGAATGTTGAATTAAGCATTAAGTGGTCGGGCTTTTTCGTTATAATAGACCTCAATTTACATTCTGAATCATAATTGGCTATGACTGTTCGTACTCGTATTGCACCCTCTCCAACTGGCTTCCCGCATGTGGGCACAGCGTATATTGCGTTATTTAACTTATGCTATGCCAAGCAACATGGTGGTGAATTTATTCTGCGTATCGAAGATACCGACCAACTTCGTTCGACTCCTGAATCGGAAAAAATGATTTTAGATTCATTGCGTTGGTTAGGATTGAATTGGTCTGAAGGTCCGGACATTGGCGGGCCATATGCACCGTATCGCCAGTCTGAACGCATGCATATTTATAAACAATATGCACTGGATTTGGTTGAAAAAGGTCATGCGTTCTACTGCTTTGCTACGAGCGAAGAGTTGGATCAAATGCGTGCAGAACAACAGGCCCGTGGTGAAACACCAAAGTACGATGGTCGTGGTTTAAAATTATCTGCTGAAGAAGTTCAAAGTCGCCTTGCTGCAGGTGAGCCACACGTGATTCGTATGAAAGTGCCCGAAGAAGGCATTTGTACAGTCAATGACTTACTGCGCGGGGAAGTAGAAATCCCTTGGGCACAAGTGGACATGCAAGTCTTGCTTAAAACCGATGGTTTACCGACATATCACCTTGCCAATGTGGTCGATGACCATTTGATGCAAATCACCCACGTTTTCCGTGGCGAAGAATGGTTGCCTTCTGCACCTAAACATCAGTTGCTGTATCAATACTTTGGTTGGGAAATGCCTGTACTGGGTCATATGCCATTACTACGTAACCCAGACAAATCAAAACTGTCGAAACGTAAGAACCCAACCTCTATTAACTACTACAAAAATATTGGTGTCTTGCCTGAAGCCTTGTTGAATTACTTAGGCCGTATGGGCTGGTCGATGCCAGATGAACGCGAAAAATTCACATTGGCCGAGATGATTGAACACTTTGACATTCAACGTGTATCCCTCGGTGGTCCAATTTTTGATGTGGAAAAACTGAATTGGCTCAATGGTCAATGGATCAAAGGCTTAAGCCCTGCTGAACTGTTAGATACCTTATTGGCATGGAAAGCAGATCGTAAGATGCTCGAAGACATCGCCGCAGCAATTCAACCTCGTATCAACTTACTTTCAGAAGCGGTGAACTGGTCTGCGCATTACTTTAACCAGTTCCCAAGCTTGACCAAAGAACAGTTTGAAAGCAAGAAACTGAGCGAAGAACAAGTTCGTCAAAGTCTTCAATTTGCGATTTGGCGTTTGGAAAGCATGTTCACATGGAACAATGACACCGTAAGTCAAACCTTGATGGACTTAGCCAGCCAAATGGAAATTAAGCTCCGTGACTTTATGCCAGCGTTCTTTATTGCGATTGCCGGTTCAACCGCTTCGACTCCAGTGATGCAGACCATGGTCACCATTGGCCCGGACTTAACCTTCGCGCGCTTACGTCATGCCCTTGAAATTGTAGGTGGTCCAAGCAAAAAAGAAGCAAAAGTTTGGGAAAAACTCAATGAAAGTCTAAAATTGCCGAAAAATGACGCAGTTGATGAAGCTTAATTGATTTTTTAGTTGACGCATGGGCGTTATATCCCTAATATAGCGCTCACACAGAGAGACGGTGTTAACCACTCAACGTGATGCCTCAATAAGTCCCTATCGTCTAGAGGCCTAGGACATCGCCCTTTCACGGCGGTAACCGGGGTTCGAATCCCCGTAGGGACGCCATATTTAAGATGGCAACATCTGGTAAAAAACCCAAGCATTATGACTTGGGTTTTTTATTGCCTCAAATTTATCAGCACTTCATTACCACGCTTTTTTGGCTTTCTGCTCTAATCCGATTAGAATACAGCATAGATTCGAATTTTGGAGTTGTAATGCAATATCGTTGTCCTCAATGTCAAAGCCCAAAAATTATGCCTGTTGCTCAAGCAGGAGCTCCAGCAACACGCCCTGTCGTGCCTAAAAGTCTGGTTTTTTTGGTTCCAGCCATTTTTGTATTATTACTTTTGGTGCTCATTAGCATCGCAATGTGGCTATTTGGGGATGGCGCTGGCTCAACATTACAAATTGCAACGGTTGTGGTTTTCATCGTGTGTGTGATTGCAGGCTTCCTATTTTACCGCGACCTTCCTGATTTTAAGATTTCAATGCAAGGCTTCATGCAGTCTCAGAAAAAATGGAAATGCCGTGAATGCGACCATGAGTGGGAAATCTAAGTTTTAACTTAGAACCTGCATCCAAAAAGGGAGTCTATGCACTCCCTTTTATCTGCTCAAAGAATAAATAATAATTATTATCACCTGTTAGTTTTTCTCGATACAATCAAAAACCTCATCTTACGAAATATTTTTAGGCCTAGTCTCTATGAAAAACGCTCTACTCTGCACACTCTTGTTCTGTTCAGTGGCTCAAGCGCATGAACCCTATGTCGCTCCACTGGCGTATCACACTGAAAATACCCAAATCCCTGTATTGAGCGCCTATGCGGAACAAGCCTTTCATCCTGAATATGCCCTAAAAGATATTTCGTTCAGCGTTTTCCAACCCAACCAAACACAGACGACGATTCAAGCACAGAAGCACTTAGAATCTGCAACTGCATTTGATCTTAAGCTACCGGAAAAAGGCACCTATACCATTTTTGCCAAGACCTCATATCCAATTGAATATGTAAAACATAATCGTCAATGGAAAATCTTTGCTGATGTCGCAGCAGATAAAGTCCCTGCCCTAAGCGAGCGTGACTATGTCATTCCAAGTGACTTTAAAGGCAAAGTGCCAAGTAAGGTCTCTACGGTTCGCGAATGGAGCATTCAAAGCTATGTGAGCAAAGACAGCACCACACCTGTCGCTGTAACGCCAGCCCCAATTCAAGTCAACTTCAAAACCCATCCAAATGAAATCACGGTGCAACAGCCTGTACAACTGCAAATTACTCAAGCAGGCAAAGCGCTTGCACACGCAGAACTCATGGTTCGCGCTCAAGGTGAGCTTGAGCAACAAGCAAAAAACACGCCTGTCGATGCACAAGGCCATGCCACACTCACTTTTGCACAAGCTGGGCAATACCTGATTGAAGTGAGCGAAAAAGTCGATGCCAAAGCAAAACCTAAAAATCAGTATTACACCATTATCAGCTTACAAGTGAATGCCCCTAAAACGCCTTAAAAGGCTATTGCTAAGCATAAAAAAACCAGCCCTTAGGCTGGTTTTTTTATGCGGGGGAAATTATCCGCCAATTTTCTTGTATTTGGTACGCTTCTGAACCGCAGCATCACCTAAACGCGCTAAACGATAGGCTTCATACTCAGCATAGTTACCTTCGTAGAATTCAGGTTGTTCGTTCTCAAATGACAAGATGTGCGTTGCAATACGGTCAAGGAACCAACGGTCGTGCGACACCACCATTACCGTACCTGGGAATACAAGAATTGCATCCTCAAGTGCACGTAAGGTTTCGATATCCAAGTCGTTCGATGGCTCATCCAGTAAGATGACGTTTGCGCCCATTTGCAGGATTTTCGCCAGTTGTAAACGGTTACGCTCACCACCTGACAACTCACCTACACGCTTCTGCTGGTCTTGACCTTTGAAGTTAAAGCGACCGATATAAGCACGCGATGCAATTTCGTATTCGCCAATTCTTAAGATATCCAAACCGCCAGAAACTTCTTCCCAAACGGTTTTGTTGTTATCTAAGGTGTCACGAATCTGACCCACATACGCTACTTTAACCGACTCACCCAAAGTCACCGTACCTGTATCTGGCTGTTGTTCACCAGTCATCATACGGAACAGTGTGGTTTTACCCGCACCGTTTGGACCCACGATACCCACAATTGCTGTAGGCGGTACGGTAAAGCTTAGGTTTTCGTACAGTACGCGACCATCAAATGATTTGCTGATGCCTTCGACTTCTACGACTTTATTGCCTAGGCGTGGACCAGGTGGAATATAGATTTCAGAAGTTTCGTTACGCTGTTGGAATTCGCGTGAGTTAAGCTCTTCAAAACGCTCCATACGCGCCTTGTTTTTCTTTTGCTGACCTTTGGCATTTGAACGAACCCATTCAAGTTCTTTCTTCAATGCTTTAGCAAAAGATTCTTCTTGCTTGTTCTCTTGCTCTAGACGCGCATTCTTTTGCTCTAACCAAGAAGAATAGTTGCCTTGATATGGAATACCCATACCGCGGTCAAGCTCAAGAATCCATTCCGCTACGTTATCCAAGAAATAACGGTCGTGCGTAATCGCCACGATGGTGCCGGCAAAGTCTTTCAAGAAACGCTCTAACCAAGACACAGATTCTGCATCTAAGTGGTTCGTCGGTTCGTCTAGAAGTAACATGTCTGGCTTAGATAAAAGCAAACGACACAATGCAACACGACGACGCTCACCACCGGAAAGTAGTGTGACATCCGCATCCCAAGCAGGTAGGTTCAAGGCAGCAGCAGCTTGATCCATTTGGTTGCTCAGATTATGCGCATCCCATGAATGGATAATTGCTTCAAGTTTTTCTTGCTCTTTTGCCAATGCATCAAAGTCTGCATCTTCTGCTGCATATTCAGCAAATACTTCGTCCAAACGCGCCAAAGCATCCAATGGTTCACGTAAACCATCTTCTACGTTTCCACGGACATCTTTATTTGGATCAAGTGGCGGCTCTTGTTCTAAGTAACCGATTTTGATACCCGGTTGCGCACGTGCTTCACCAGAGAAATCTTTGTCTACGCCCGCCATAATACGAAGCAAGGTCGATTTACCTGCACCGTTTAAACCAAGTACACCAATTTTTGCACCCGGGAAAAATGACAAAGAGATGTCTTTTAAGATTTCGCGCTTAGGCGGAACCATCTTAGACACTCGGTTCATCGTATAAATATATTGGGCCACGTAGGACTCCTCAATAGAAAAACCAAAAAATCGCAAGAAGCGAAAAAATATTTGCGGGCATTATACGATGAATACGTTGAAAAAATAAGGCATGAAACCGATCTTCAATGCAATGTTACAACTTTCAGTGCGGTTGTTTTTTAAACACCCTCTTTATCTCACTTTTCCGCAGCCAAGTAGCTGATCGCAGCTCATCTTTATGAATTTTTTAGATAAATATTCATTATTTTCACACTTTCACTCATATTCATTGATGGTAGACTGTGCAATATTTAACTCACGCAGATGAAGTCCCATGACCTATAAAGATGAAACTTTGGCTATCCATGCTGGTTATAGCCCCGAAGCCACCACCAAAGCAGTGGCCGTACCGATTTATCAAACCACGTCTTATGCCTTTGATAATACGCAACATGGTGCGGATTTATTTGACCTTAAAGTCCAAGGCAATATTTATACCCGAATTATGAACCCGACCACTGCGGTGCTAGAACAACGTTTGGCTGCACTCGAAGGAGGCATTGGTGCGTTAGCCTTAGCCTCTGGCATGGCAGCCATTACTTATGCCATTCAAACCATTACCGAAGCAGGCGACAACATTGCTTCTGTTTCGACCTTGTACGGTGGCACCTATAACCTGTTTGCCCATACTCTACCGAAACAAGGCATTGAAGTCCGTTTCTTTGATTATCAAGATCCAGAAGCTCTCCGTGGTTTAATTGATGAAAAAACCAAGTTGGTTTTTGTTGAATCGATTGGCAATCCACTTGGCAATATTATCGACCTAGAAGCGATCGCCAAAATCGCACATGAATATGGTGTGCCTGTGGTGGTCGATAATACCGTTGCAACTCCTGTACTGCTGAAACCCTTTGAATATGGGGCGGATATTGTGGTGCATTCCCTGACCAAATATATTGGCGGGCATGGTAACTCAATTGGCGGTGCCATTGTCGATAGCGGTAAATTCCCTTGGGGCAAATATCCTGAACGTTTTAAAGTGCTGAATACGCCAGACCCAAGCTATCACGGCGTGAACTATGTCGAAGCTCTAGGCGAAGCAGCTTATATCGCGCGTGCCCGCGTGGTACCACTACGTAATACCGGCGCTGCGATTAGCCCTTTAAGCGTGTTCTTGATTCTACAAGGCTTAGAAACGCTAAACCTACGTATGGAACGTCATACTGAAAATGCGCAGAAAGTCGCAGAATATTTACAAGCCCACCCCAAAGTGAAATGGGTCAACTATGCCAGCCTGAAAGATCACCCTCAGCATGGCTTGGCACAAAAATATGTCAAAGGAAAACCTTCGGCAATTTTATCCTTTGGTGTACAAGATGGCCGTGAAGGTGGCACTCGCTTTATTGATGCTCTGCAACTCTTCACTCGCCTGGTCAATATTGGCGATGCCAAAAGTTTGGCCTGCCACCCTGCCACCACCACACATCGCCAACTGAATGAAGCGGAATTAAAGTCTGCTGGAGTAAGTCTTGATATGGTGCGTTTATCTGTAGGCATTGAACATATTGATGATTTGATTGCAGATTTAGAGCAGGCCTTGGCTCAAGTCTAAAATACAGACCACTAAACTTAAAACCTCAATCACATGATTGAGGTTTTTTATACGCTTGTCTTTTATATTTATAGCCCTTTCACTTTGCTTGAATTCATGTTAAAAACAAGTAATTAGAACCAATAAAATAGAGCTTTTGCTCTAAATTTATTTATTATTTCAATAACTTATGCAGTGATATTTTAAGCAGTTTAGGTATTATACCGTGAAGGAAAGCAGCTACATTTCTCCGAAAATGCAGCCTTAATAATCGAATATAAAAACAGCCATAACCCTCAAATATTTGACTTAGATCAGGAATGATAACGTGAATTCAAGAATGGATAGACTTTTTAAAGAACGTGTAAATGGAAAAACCGTCTTAATTACAGGCGCTTCAAGTGGTATTGGTTTAACCGTTGCACACAAACTGGCTGACGCAGGAGCACACGTCCTTTTAGTTTCGCGCACCAAAGAAACACTAGAAGAAGTTAAAGCAGAAATCGAAGCCAAAGGTGGTTCAGCCTCTGTTTTTCCATGTGACCTAAATGATTTAGACTCGATTGATGAAGTCTCTAAGCAGATTTTAGCTTCAGTCGATCATATTGATATTTTAATTAATAACGCAGGTCGTTCGATCCGCCGTGCTGTACATGAGTCAGCGGAACGCTTCCACGACTTTGAACGTACCATGCAGCTCAACTACTTTGGTGCTGTACGTTTAGTCATGAACATCCTGCCACAAATGATGATTCGTCGTGATGGGCATATTATTAACATTAGCTCGATTGGCGTATTGGCAAATGCCACTCGTTTCTCGGCTTATGTGGCGTCTAAAGCCGCACTAGATGCATTCAGTCGTTGTCTTTCTGCCGAAGTGCATTCACATAAAATTGCGATTACTTCGGTTTATATGCCTTTGGTACGCACCCCGATGATTGCGCCAACAAAAATTTATAAATACGTCCCGACTCTTTCGCCTGAACAAGCAGCAGATTTGGTTGCTTATGCGATTGTGAAGCGTCCGAAGAAGGTCGCAACTAACTTAGGTCGTTTGGCATCGATTACTTATTCAATTGCACCAGACATCAACAATAAGCTCATGTCGATTGGTTATAACTTATTCCCAAGTTCTACCGCGTCTGTAGGCGAACAGCAAAAACTCAACTGGGTACAAAAAGCGTATGCACGCTTATTCCCAGGTGAACACTGGTAAGTTTTCTTACAATTTACCCAACCTTTGATCAAAGGTTGGGTAGCTAAATTTTTCGAAACTCTTTTATAGTTCTTAATATTCGCTTAAGAAAAAAAGCTCATCATAAAAGCAATTATAAAAGGGGAAAAGAAATGCAGACATTTTATTTATTCAAGCTTTTTTGCTTCATCTTTGCTGCAACCACTGCTTTTAATCTATATACAGAACTTACCCTCTCTCATATTTCAATCTGGCAAGTGCTGATTCATGGCGGTTTGCTGATGATCTTGCTCGAATTTGGCTTTAAGAGCCAACGCGCACCGCAACAGCCTACCCCACTGACGAGCGAAATATACTCTCTAGAAACAAAAAACAAGCCAACCTCACAACCCTCAAGCATGTATTGCAATATTTTTTCAAAAATAGGTTTAGTCTCCATTTTTTCCAGCCTGATTGCACAAAGCCTAATCAGTTAAGACTCATACCTTTTTTTGTGGACAAAAAATAAAGACGACGTGACCCTTCTACTTTTTGTGTTATAAACAGCCGTCTTTTTTTATTTTGTGAATTTATGCGCGCTTTTACTTTCGTACTGCAATATGTGTGTATCGCTTTTGCGATTTATCTCTGCTACCGAGTAGGCAGTAGCCTGTATTTACAAGATTATGTATTGATGGATATCGTGGCCAATGTCGGGACGATTCTAATCTGTATCGACCTTGCTGTTTTCCTGTGGCATAGCCGCAGCACCCAAGCCATAAGCCTCAAAGATTATGCCACTCGACTGGAACAACCCGCTCCAACTTTTGTCAAAGTTTGCCGAAAGCTTGGGCACTTTGGCATTATGCTGATTATCACCAGTTGGATCGTGCCCATCATCAACGGATAAAAGTAACCATAAAAAAAACCTCCCACTTGGGAGGTTTTTTTATTCAAATCTTAAAGATTATTTCGAACCTTTAATCCCTGCTTGAAGTAACAATGCACCTAAACCACCAATTTTATTTTCTTGAGGTTTAGCCGTTTGCGGCTTCTTATTTGTTTGAGCACGCTCGCCTTGAGGACGTGTTTGTTGTGGACGTTTACCTTGTGGTTTACGTTCACTACGCTCTGTATTTTCACGACGTGGTTGACGCGGAGCTTTAGCCGCTTCAGCACCTTCCGGACGCATCGACAAATTCACACGATTACGCTCAGCATCTACAGTGAGTACACGTACTTGCACAATTTGCCCCGGCTTCACCACTTTATGCGGATCTGCAACGAATTCATTGGCCAACTCTGAAATATGAACTAAACCATCTTGGTGTACACCCACATCCACAAAAGCACCGAAGTTCGTCACATTGGTCACGACACCTTCAAGCTGCATGCCTTCAGTCAGTTGCGCAACTTCCGTAATGTCTTCACGGAATTTTGCTGTACGGAACTCTGGACGCGGATCACGACCTGGTTTTTCCAGTTCAGACAGTACATCTTGAATAGTTGGTAAACCAAATTTCTCATCTGCAAATTCTTCAGCATTCACTTGGCGAATGATTTCAGAGTTACCAATGATATCTTTCACCGTCGTCGCTTTCGCTTCAACAATTTTACCGACCAGCGCATAAGACTCTGGGTGAACAGCAGAAGCATCCAGTGGCTCTGAACCATCTTGAATACGTAAGAAACCTGCCGCTTGTTCAAAAGTACGCTCGCCTAACCGCGGTACTTTTTTCAAATCTTGGCGGTTGTCGAAACGGCCATTTTCTTTACGAAAATCGACAATTTGCTGCGCAATCGACTTATTCAAACCTGCGATATAACCCAAGATAGCAGATGATGCAGTATTAACATCCACACCTACCGAGTTCACACAGTCTTCAACGACTGCTTCAAGGGTTTTAGCTAAACCAGTTTGGTTCACATCATGTTGGTACTGACCTACACCTATCGATTTTGGATCGATTTTCACCAGTTCAGCCAATGGGTCTTGTAAACGACGTGCAATCGACACTGCACCACGAATCGACACATCTAGCTCTGGTAACTCCGCAGAAGCCAATTCAGATGCTGAATAAACCGATGCACCGGCTTCTGATACAGAAACACGCGTCAATTTAAGATCGCTATTTGCAGCCATCATTTCAGCCACAATACTTTCTGTTTCACGGCTTGCTGTACCATTGCCAATGGCAATCAGGTCAACATTGAACTCGCGGCATAAACGGGCAAGTTCTGCTATTGAACCCGCTTTATCATCTTTGGGTGCAAATGGATAAATCGTGCTATGTGCAAGTACATCACCTGATGCATTCACCACAGCCAATTTCACTCCTGTACGGATGCCAGGATCTACACCCAACGTTGTACGTGCGCCCGCGGGTGCAGACAACAGCAAATGACGTAAGTTTTCAGCAAAAACATCCATTGCTTCAGATTCAGCTGCAAGACGTTTTTCTGTGAGCAACGAATGTTCGATACTTGGACGAACCTTGCCTAACCAGAACAATTTAGCCGTTTGTTTTAAATAGTCTTGACGTGCTTGCGGCTGTGCAGTTTCAAGGCTGTATTCTGTTTCAATACGCGCCAATGGTGCATCATCTTCGCCATCAACTTTTAAACCTAAAACGTTTTCTTGACGACCACGTAACATAGCCAATAAGCGGTGTGACGGGACTTTATTTAAATTTTCAGAAAAGTCGAAGTAATCGCGGAATTTTTTGCCAACTTCTTTTTTCTCATCACTTGCCACTAAACTTTTTAAAGTGGCTGTTTTTGCAAACATGGCCTTGAGTTCAGTGGTCAGTGCAATGTTCTGCGCCCAGTCATCAATTAGAATATGTTGAATCGCATCCAACTGACTTTCTAGATCTGGGTAATCTTCATGGCTAAAGCCTGCCAATGCTTCAGCTGGATCAACCGCTTCTGCAAAGATTTTCTCTGCAATCGAGCCTAAGCCTGCTTCTTTGGCTTTAAATGATTTACTGGTCCGTTTTGGACGGTACGGTGCGTAAATTTCTTCTAAGGCATTTTTAGTTTCAGCAGCATTTACACGTGCCAATAAATCATCAGACAATTTGTCTTGTTCTTTTAATGATTCGATTACCTTGTCGCGACGTTCAAATAAGTCACGTAAATAAGCCAAACGTGTATCGAGCTGACGTAACTGCGCATCATCTAAGCCTTGCGTGACTTCTTTACGGTAACGCGCAATAAATGGAACGCTAGCACCTTCATCAATCAACTTGATGGCAGCCTCGATTTGATTTGGACGTACGGCAATTTCTTTTGCCAACTGCTGAACTAAGTCAGTCATCGTATGTGATCCCACAAGGATATGTACTAAAAGCCATGATTATAAAGACCAAGACTATAAAATCCACAACTGTTTTTATTAATTTAATGGCTTAAATGTGACATATTTCAGGCAAATTTCATAAATCCATCTCATTTTCAGTGTTAAATCTTATTTTTAGGTATTCTTTGCCATTTTTTTCTATGGGCTAAGATGTATACATTTGGTATCTATGTCTTGATTTTACCTGCAATATTTGTTGCTTTAGAGCATAGTAAAGACATACAAATGAGTCGTATACTCAAGACTATCCCGACTTTTGTTTACGATGACAATAAAGAATAAAGGAGCACTTCAATGAGTTTAGTTGTACCTGCTGAAAAAACAGATGCCGTACATAGCGACGCAGATCGCGTTGAACGCATTTTAGTGGTAGATGACGATGTGCGTTTACGTACGCTACTCCAACGCTTTTTAGAAGACAAAGGCTTTGTGGTGAAAACAGCGCATGACGCAACACAAATGGATCGTCTCTTACAGCGCGAACTGTTTTCACTGATTGTGCTCGACTTCATGCTCCCTGTTGAAGATGGCTTAAGTATCTGCCGTCGTCTACGCCAATCCAATATTGATACGCCTATTATTATGCTTACCGCACGTGGCAGTGACTCAGACCGTATTGCAGGTCTAGAAGCGGGTGCAGATGACTACTTACCAAAACCATTTAATCCAAATGAGTTGTTAGCACGTATTCGCGCCGTACTGCGCCGCCAAGTGCGTGAAGTTCCAGGCGCACCAAGCCAACAAATGGAAGTGGTCAGCTTTGGGCCATGGTCACTTGATTTATCAACACGTACCTTAACGCGTGAAGGTCAAGTCGTAACCCTAACTACAGGTGAGTTTGCGGTCCTGAAAGCCTTGGTACAACATCCACGTGAGCCTTTGACTCGCGACAAATTGATGAACCTTGCGCGTGGCCGTGAATGGGGAGCAATGGAGCGTTCGATTGATGTTCAAGTATCGCGCCTACGTCGCCTTGTGGAAGAAAACCCTGCTCGTGCACGTTATATTCAAACGGTTTGGGGTGTAGGTTATGTGTTCGTTCCAGACGGCGCGGAATAATAAGCTCTAATAATGTAAACGTTCACCGAACTTATTGTCCCTAAAAGCCATTCGCTGCTGTTTGAGCCAATTTTACTTTCAAGGCTCGTCAACTTTATTGCGAGTTCAGCGAATGGCAAAAGTTTTGGTTACTTTTTAAAAAGTAACAGAATGAGCTCCTTCTATTACTGATAAAAGCGGTAAGACTCCGCCGTGTATATTTCAGTAATATTGATAAAAAATATTCCACAGGAAGCTGGCGTGAAACTCGAACCCATCGACCCTCAAAAATTTACAGATTACGAAGCGTATTCAGAACGGAAACGCACGCGTTGGGAACGCTTTTTAGATAAAATCAAGCCGCGTTCTGCTGCCATGCGCACCACCGTACTGGTACTCTTCATTGTATTTTTCAGTTTATTTATGTCTTTGTGGTTCTTTTGGCGAACTCTATATCTTCCAGAAATCCAGCAACATGCTCGCTATCTTGCTGTTGAAATAGAAATTCTCAACAACCCCGATTTACGGATTTATCATCAAAATACTGAAGTCGATGTCGATGACTGGCTAAGAAGCCGCGTCGGGATTGAATACGTCACCGATCCCAAAGAATATCCCAATGTTAAAGATAAGGTCATCGCCGAGTTCTTTACCAACCAAATTGAAGCTAAGCTGGCCAAAGAATTAAAAGTCGAACATGCCACAGTATATTTCCAATTTAAACCTAGCCCGCGCATTTGGATTCAAACGCCTGAAATGAACGGCAACTGGGTACGGGAACCACTAAAAACCTATGCCAACTACAGCCCTGAGTTAATTTTCGGTTGGCTGCTTGGCGTACCCCTTATTGCAGCAGCCATTATTTTAACCTTGGTTCGTCAGCTCAATCGCCCGCTGCGTCGTCTGCAAAATGCTGCCAACAGTTATAGTAAAACAGGCACAGCGCCGTATTTAGAGACCAATCACGGCCCCCAAGAAATTCGTGAGGTCAACCAAGCGTTTAATCACATGATTTACACCCTAGATCAGACTGAACGTGACCGCCGGATTATGTTGGCAGGGATTTCACATGACTTACGCACCCCACTGACTCGTATTCGACTCAGTGCAGAAATGATGCCCGATGATGATTTTTTAAAAGAAGGACTGATTTATGACGTTGAAGATATGGATGCGATCTTAAATCAGTTCATTTCCTATATGCGTGATGGTTCGGATGAGGAAATCCAAGACACCGATTTAAATATGCTGTTACAAGAATTGGTGGTGCAATTCAAACCGCTGGATATTCGTTTTGAACCCGCTGAATTACCGATTATTCAGGCACGTAGTCTGTCTCTTAAACGCCTGATTGGTAACTTGATTAATAATTCAAAACGCTACGGTGCTGAGCCGATTGAACTTTCCGCAACAGTGGAAAATGAACATATTTTAATTAGCGTAGCAGACCATGGTGAAGGCATTCCTGACGATCAAATTGAAGAACTCATGCAACCTTTTGTGCGTGGGAATGAAGCCAGAACAGTCCAAGGCAGTGGTTTAGGTCTCGCTATTGTGAAGCGCATTGTCGACATTCACCAAGGTCAACTGACTATTCATAATCGAGAACAAGGCGGTCTTGAAGCAATTATTTCGCTGCCTCTTCATCACAATCAAGATGCTGAAATTTCCAGCAGCAACCCACTCGAAAAATTAAAGCAAACCTTGGTTGAGCATTTTTAAACTTTGTACAATAGTTGATCAAACGATTTTGTTCAACTATTCAACAATTTAATTTTACCAAATATATTTCAAACACTTACAAATCATCAGAATCCCTTATACCCACATTTTTTCAAAAAATTAGACCTTAGCCTAACAGGTATGCACAATGTCGTTCTTGATCGGTACAATCGGTGCCAGATCCAGAATATTAACGAGAGTAAACCATGTCTTTAGATCGTATCCGTTTAGCTTCACTTCACGATAAAGTCATCAGTGCAGAAGAAGCGTCTGCTTTTATTGAAGATGGCATGACTGTAGGTATGAGTGGCTTCACTCGTGCTGGCGAAGCGAAAGCTGTACCTTTGGCATTGGTTAAACGTGCGCACACAAATCCTTTAAAAATCACATTAATTACTGGTGCTTCTTTAGGTAATGACCTAGACAAGCAATTGACTGAAGCGGGTGTATTGGCACGTCGTTTACCGTTCCAAGTGGACAACACTTTACGTAAAGCCATCAACAATGGCGAAGTGATGTTCATTGACCAACACTTGTCTGAAACTGTTGAGCAAATGCGTAACCTTCAGTTGAAAAAACCCGATGTAGCAATTATTGAAGCAGTTGCGATTACTGAAGATGGCGGCATCATTCCAACAACATCTGTAGGCAACTCAGCAAGCTTCGCAATTTTCGCAGAAAAAGTGATTGTTGAAATCAACACCAACTTAAGCCCTGCATTTGAAGGCTTACACGATATTTACATCCCAACTTACCGTCCGACACGTCAACCGATTCCATTGACTCAAGTGGATGAGCGTATTGGTACGCACGCGATCAATATCGATCCTGCAAAAATCGTCGGTATCGTCATCAACAACGACTTGCACGACTCTCCATCAACGGTCACTGCGCCAGATGATGAAACTCAAGGCATTGCAGATCACTTAATCGCATTCTTTGAAAAAGAAGTGGCTGAAGAGCGTCTACCGAAAAACTTAGGCCCATTACAAGCAGGGATTGGCTCAATTGCCAATGCTGTACTTACAGGCCTTAAAGATTCGAACTTCGAAGACCTCGTCATGTACTCAGAAGTGTTGCAAGACTGTACTTTTGAATTGATTGATGCAGGTAAAATGAAGTTTGCTTCAGGTTCATCAATTACCCTTTCAGCTAAATACGGCGAAAAAGTATTTAATAACCTTGAAGCGTACAAAGATAAATTGGTTTTACGTCCGCAAGAAATTTCGAACCACCCTGAACTGGTTCGTCGTTTAGGTATTATCGGCATCAACACTGCACTTGAATTTGACATTTACGGTAACGTGAACTCAACTCACGTTTGCGGTACGAAAATGATGAACGGTATTGGTGGTTCAGGTGACTTCGCACGTAATGCGCACTTGGCAATCTTCGTAACCAAATCAATTGCAAAAGGTGGCGACATCTCTTCTATCGTACCGTTTGCGTCGCACATCGACCATGCTGAACATGATGTTGACATCCTGGTAACAGAACAAGGTTTGGCTGACCTGCGTGGTTTAGCACCACGCGAGCGTGCTCGTGCGATTATCGACAACTGTGCACACCCACTGTACCGTGATGCATTAAATGATTACTTTGATCGTTCATGTGCAAAAGGTGGTCATACACCTCACCTTCTACGTGAAGCGTTGTCTTGGCATTCTAACTTTGAAGAAACAGGCCACATGCTTCCTGTTCAAGCAGAAGCAAAATCTGCTTAATTTAAAGTTTTAAAAAAAGCGCCCTCTTGGGCGTTTTTTTATGGCTGATGAAAAGTGTAAGAAAACACTTATCAAAATAAAAAAACTCAATTAATCTAAAGGCATCCAAAAAATAAAAATGCCAAGCTCATGTTCATTATTCGCCCCTATCTCGAAACAGATTTAGAAGACGTCATTGCACTTTGGGAGGTATGCGACCTCACTCGCCCTTGGAACAACCCTGAAATTGATATTTTTAGAAAAACCGCACAAAAAGATGGTTTATTTTTATTGGCCGTTAAAGATGAACAACTCATCGCCACGTTGATGGGTGGTTATGATGGCCATCGCGGCTGGATTAATTATTTGGCGGTACATCCACACTTTCAACGCAATGGAGTCGCAACTGCACTCATACAGCAGCTCGAGAAGCGCCTGATTGCCTTAGGTTGCCCCAAACTACAACTGCTTGTAAGTAAAGAAAATATCGATGTGCAAAGCTTCTATGAGCAGCTAGGCTATGAGGAAATCGAAGTCGTGTGCTTTGGTAAACGTCTGATTGCCGATTAAGCTCAGACACTCAATGCGCCGATACAGGTAGACGACCCAATCTTAAAAAAATTGGAAATTTAAGCTCAAAGAGTTGGTTCGCGTGATCATCCAACGCAAAGAATGCTTTGAACTCAAATAAGGGGTCATCTGAATTTTTCGCTCGATAATGTTTCAGTGCAGACCATGTATTTAAATAATCCAACAATTGAGCAGCAGACCATTGAAATGACATCGACAATTCAGACGTCGCTATTTCCTCAAAGGGAAAAGGAATGGTTTGATAGGCCTCGTCGATATAACGACGTTCGGCATCCCAATAGCCTTTCAAAGTCTTAAAATAAAGTCGTTCAATACAGCCCTGTAACTCAGGTTGCTGCAGCTGAATTAAACCATAGCCAATGACCGCCAAAATGCCATCAGGTCGTAAAGTCCGCCGCACTTCTGCATAAAAACCATCAAAATCAAACCAATGAATGGCTTGAGCCACCGTGATTAAATCAAAACTCTGCTCGGCAAAACTGGTGTGCTCTGCAGACTGAACTTGATAACTAACATTTTCAAAATAAGGTGCATGTTGTAACTGATGCACACTGATATCTGTCGCCACCACGGCATCAAAATGCGGCGCCAACAATTGAGTTAATTGCCCCGATCCTGCACCACAGTCCCACGCAAATTGAGGAGTTACTACATGCTTGAGTATTTCTTGAATCAAACTCGCTGGATAACTCGGACGTGCGAGTTGATAAAGCTGACTTCCCGATGAAAAGCGGTCCTTCATAAGCCATTCTCAGTCTTATTTTTGACTCAAAATTAGCACATTTTCCATTAACCAAAGCATGATGTTGTCCAACATCTTATACAATCCTACTTTTCATAAGACAAAAAAAAAGCCCCAAACATTGTTTGAGGCTTTTTTAAATATGGTGGCGAGACCCAGGATCGAACTGGGGACACACGGATTTTCAATCCGTTGCTCTACCTACTGAGCTATCACGCCGATGCCGTGTATTAAGCCGCATCTCGGATGAATAGTCAATAAAAATCATCACTTTTTTTATTTGATCGAATAAATTTCAGGCAAAAAAAATCCCTGATGGGATCAGGGATTGAAATCTTTAAATAAGATTTTGAATATGGTGGCGAGACCCAGGATCGAACTGGGGACACACGGATTTTCAATCCGTTGCTCTACCTACTGAGCTATCACGCCGATGTCGCGTATTAAACAGTTTAAGCGAAGCAGCGTCAAGTCCGTTTTCAAAAAAATCATTTGAGTGTTTACTTTTACAGCAAACCCAACACCCTTCGTACATTTTTTGAGTCATTCTTTGCACTTAAAGCACGTCACCATCCCTATTCATGAAAAAAAGCAGCCCAAAGACTGCTTTAAAAAAGCTTAAATTTTACCAATGTGCTCTAAGCAACGGTGAATCGCACCACAGCCCGGCTCGAACACTTTCACACCTTTGGATTCTTCCATACGACAGACTTCTTCAACCAGTCGCTCCGCAACCCCTCGTCCACGGTTTGCAGGATGTACTACGATGTATTCTAAGGTTTTATTTTCACCCTGCCCATTACACCAAATGGCACCAATGACTTTAGTATTAAATTCTGCGGTGTAAAGTAAGGTATACTGAGCTAGATTTTGCTCAAGTTGTTCTACGGCATCATGCCCATCGCCAAATTCAGGACTGGTGTCGTACAGTCGCTCTAGCTGGCTGCGCAACTCTTCTTTTTCCAGTGAAGTATAAGCGTGTACGGTAATAGGCATTGATAAACCCTCCTGAGCAATCTAATATGCGGTGACTTCGTTACGGCGAAACATTTTACATCAATTATTTGACGTCTTTGAGGAACGTGTCTATGACAGAACGTATCAGTGAAGTGGTAAGAAATACCAACGAAACCAAAATTCGAGTTCGTGTAAACCTCGATGGTACGGGTCAAGGCACGCTCAACACAGGTATTCCCTTTTTAGATCATATGATTGATCAAATCAAGCGACATGGCTTATTTGATATTGATATTGAATGTGATGGTGACTTGGAAATTGATGATCACCACACGGTTGAAGACTGTGGTATCACGCTTGGACAGGCTTTTGCCAAAGCTTTAGGTGACAAAAAAGGTTTACGTCGTTATGGTCATTTTTATGCACCGTTAGATGAATCTTTAAGCCGTGCTGTCGTGGACTTATCAGGCCGTCCGGGTTTGTTTATGGATATTCCATTTACCCGCGCCATGATTGGTCGTTTTGATGTGGATCTATTCTCTGAGTTTTTCCAAGGCTTTGTGAACCATGCACTCATGACAGTACACATTGACAACCTCAAAGGGAAAAATAGTCACCACCAAATTGAAAGTGTGTTTAAAGCGTTTGCGCGTGCACTTCGTATGGCCTGTGAAATTGATCCACGTGCAACCAACACCATTGCTTCAACCAAAGGTAGTTTGTAATGACCCGTATTGCCCTTCTTGACTATGGTATGGGTAACCTACACTCAGCAGCAAAAGCGCTTGAGCATGTTGGTGCAACGGTCGATGTGACCAATGATCCCAAGTTAGTGGCTCAAGCTGATAAAATTGTGTTCCCCGGCGTAGGTGCTATGCGTGACTGTATGCAAGGCATGCATGAGGCAGGGATTGATGAAGTCGTTCGTCATGCGGCATTTAATAAGCCTGTATTAGCGATTTGTGTGGGTATGCAAGCGCTGATGCAACGCTCTGAAGAAAATGGCGGAGTCGATGCTCTCGGTATTTTTGAAGGCAGCGTGAAACGCTTTCCTGATGTAGACGGCTTGAAAGTCCCACATATGGGTTGGAACCAAGTTCATCAAGCCGATCCGAGCCATCCGATGTGGAAAGACATTGAACAAGATGCACGTTTTTACTTTGTGCATAGCTTTTATGTTGAACCGAAGAACCCTGGCATTGTGGCGGCGACCTGTGACTATGGTTTAGAGTTCTGCACCGCAATTCATCAAGAAAATTTGTTTGCGACACAGTTTCACCCTGAAAAAAGTCATACCGCAGGTTTGCAACTGCTGAAAAACTTTGTGGAATGGAAAATTTAATTTATTCCAGCTTCTGTTTGATTGAAAAAGCTCAACTTCGGTTGGGCTTTTGTTTATCCAAAATTGATGCATCTAGACTAAAATAAATCAGAAACAGCTTAAGTAAATGAGGCGTGTGACCTCACTCCTGTGCCTTTCAATGTATAAAATCTTTGCTTTACAGCACACTACTACACACCAAATAATTACAATGCCTTTTCATTGTCACCAAATTTGATTATGCTTTGCCTGCTTTTTAGACATTTTTATTTATAAAAAACTTAATTTACAACGATAAGGTAAGTCACTATGACTCAATATGCACAAGAAACTGCGCTGAATGCCGCAGGTCGTTTCGGACGTTTTTCATACCTAGCATGGAACTGTCTACTTGCCATTGTAGCGTCAATTATTCTTGGTATTTTCTTCGCCATCTTTCCTAATACATTCGTGAACTTGGAAACAGGCAACTTCGGTGGCGGCATGATTTTTATCATCCTGATCTATGTTGCGCTGATGTACTTCACGTTTGTATTTACTATTCGTCGCCTACATGACCGCAACCATACGGGCTGGTTATCACTGTTGATGTTGGTGCCTCTTGCCAACGTGATCCTAATGCTTTACCTGATTTTCGCACCAGGCGATGATCGTAGCAACAGCTATGGCTCACCACGCCCAACCGCAGGCTGGGAAGCCGTTTTGGCATGGATTTACATCCTGATTTTCGTTTTAGCGATTATCGGCGGTATTGCGACTGGTTTTATGTCCTAAAATCACCTGTGCAAAACAGCCTGCCTAGGTCGGCTGTTTTGCTAAATCAACGCAAAAGCTTTAGGCTTAAGCAACAGTGGCATAGTCAAAGCATGATGGATTCTTCTTTTCAACACATCCTTCCCAGCAAAGTCGAAATTCAAAAATTTCCTCGTTTTCAAAATTTGCCAAAACAAGCAATTCATGTCATTCAAAACTTAGAACAGTGTGAAGCAATCCGCGCTGAACTGGAACAGGTTGCCATCTTCGGTTTTGACAGCGAGTCCAAACCGACCTTTCAAGTGGGAGAAGTCTCCACGGGTCCGCATTTAATTCAACTGGTCAGCATCGAGCATGCTTATTTGTTTCAAATGAGTCCACCCATTTGGAGCTTCCTTGCACCATTTTTGGCGAATCCAGACCAGCTCAAAGTGGGCTTTGGTTTAAAAAATGATGCCCATCTGTTCCGTAAAAAGGGTTTTGAACTCAAGGGTGTGGTTGAGCTGTCAAAATGCTTTGCCAGCTTTGGTTTGACCAACCCTGTCGGCATTAAAAATGCCATCGCCCTGCTGTTTCAACTCAACTTCCCCAAAAGCAAAAAAGTCAGCACTTCAAATTGGGCGAGGAAAATACTCACGCCTGAACAAGTTGACTATGCCGCTGCGGATGCCTATGCGGCGCTGTTGGTTTTTGAAGAATTGCGGCGTTTAGAGCGACTCCCAAAAGATATTTCCAAAGAATTAGAGAAAACAACAAAACCTTGTCGTCATGAAAAGCTGTAACAGATGCTTAGAAAATTGCCAATACTTTGCTAAGATGACGGACATTGATTTTATTTAAGATTTGGCTAGGAGCGAAAGCATGCTGATCATCCCTGCAATTGACCTGAAAGATGGCAAATGTGTTCGTTTAAAACAAGGTCGTATGGAAGACGATACGGTTTTTTCTGATGATCCTGTTGCAACTGCACAGCACTGGGTAAATGAAGGCGCGCGTCGCTTACATTTGGTCGATTTAAATGGTGCTTTCGCTGGTACGCCAATTCATAAACCTGTGGTTGAAGCCATTGCTCGCGCGCAACCTGAGCTGCCCATTCAAATCGGCGGCGGTATTCGCTCACTAGAAACCATTGAACACTACTTAGAAGCGGGTGTGTCTTTTGTCATTATTGGCACCAAAGCAGTTCAAAATCCTGAGTTTGTTGAAGAAGCTTGTAAGAAATTTGCAGGTCATATCATTGTCGGCATTGATGCCATGAATGGCATGGTGGCCACCGATGGCTGGGCCAATGTGACCGATGTGAAAGCAACCGATTTGGCCAAACGTTTTGCCGATGCAGGCGTATCGAGCATTGTCTATACCGACATTGCACGTGATGGGATGATGCAGGGTGTGAACGTTGAGCAAACTGTTCAACTGGCACAATACTCTGGCTTACCTGTAATTGCATCAGGTGGTGTGACCAACCTTGATGACGTACGTAACCTCAAAGGTCAACCGGGTATTTTGGGTGCAATTACCGGTCGTGCGATTTATGAAGGCAGTTTAAACCTACGTGAAGCACAATTGCTATTAGATGAACAATCGTTCTAACTGTAGAATTTAAAAAAGAGGTCTATGGACCTCTTTTTTTATGCGCTAAATATCAGTGTGTAAGATCTGCATCTTATTTAATAAATCGCATTACGAATAAACTTTAACGGTACAGTTCCACGGTTGATATATTGGTATTCGATGGCACTGGAAAAAACAATCGACTCTCCTACACCCAAGACTTTCATGTCGCCTGCCAAATCCAAAGTTAACTCCCCCTCCATCACATAGAGCATCTCACGCCAACCGACTGGGTCAGGTTCTGCACTATAGTGCTCATTTGGGGCAAGCACCCATGTCCACAATTCAACTTTTTGTGTTGCTGCCGCCGAGGCCAATAATTTTGCTTCACTGTGTGCTTGTGTACCCTGCCAAGCCAGAACGTTGACGACCGCTTGACCTTGCTGTTCAGGTGCAGCAATCATCTGTACAAAATCGACCTCAAGCACATCGGCAATCAAGCTGAGTTTTGCCAAACTAATATTGTCCTGCCCTGATTCAACCCCAGCCACCATACGTCGGCTTAAACCAGCCAAATCCGCTAGTTGTTGCTGGCTCAGGCCTTTTAAGCTTCGATAATGACGCACATTTTGACTGACGTGTTGTAGTACCGCAGGAGACTTCATAAAGTTCAATCAAAAAAATATTGAGCAATATATTGCACACAAAAACAAAGCATGACAAGCTATGTGCAATATATTGCACACCAGTTCTTTTATGTTGAATACTCAGCTCGGTTCTAAAGCGCCTGTCATTGCACTGATTCTAATTACCTTTATTTGGGGTGGTACCTTCTTGGCCGTGAAATATGCCTTAAATTTCAGCTCCCCCATGTTCTTTGTGGGCTGTCGTTTCGCCTGCGCCGCGACAATTATTGGCTTATTTTCCTATCAACATTTAAAACACATTACCCGACAAGACCTGTGGGCAGGTGCATTGATTGGCTGTATGGTCACTATTGGCTATGGCACACAAACAGTCGGACTACAAACGGTCAGTAGCAGTGAATCTGCCTTTTTAACTGCACTATATGTGCCTTTGGTACCTGTATTATTGTGGCTGATCTTTCGTAAAGTGCCCCATTTTATGATTTGGATCGGTGCGCTCTGTGCGTTTATGGGCTTAGTCTTACTCACAGGCAATAGTCTGAATTCAATTTCACTGAATTTTGGCCAGACCTTAACCCTACTCGGTGCAATCGCTATAGCGATGGAAATTATCCTGATTGGCTATTTTGCCCCAACAGTCGATATTGGTCGAGTAACGGTGATTCAACTTGCAGTTGCCTCTGTGCTCGCCTTTGCAGCCATGCCATTGGCAGGTGAACACCGCATTCCAGACTTTTCATGGCCTTTACTAAGTATCGCACTCGGCTTGGGTCTTGCCAGTGCCGTGATTCAATATGTAATGAATTGGGCACAGCGCTCAGTCAATCCATCTCAAGCGGCAATTATTTATGCAGGAGAGCCTGTATGGGCGGCATTGTTTGGGCGACTTGCAGGAGAACGTTTGGCACCACTGGCTTTGTTGGGCGGACTTTTGGTGGTGTTTGGCATTATGATCAGTGAATGGAAACCGAAACTGCTGAAGTCGAAAAAGAATGTCGAACAACTTTAGCCTATCTCCGAAACGCAAAAACTGCTGAATCAAGTGATCAATGGCCACCAATTCAGCAGTATGGTCAGGTGATTAGAATGACACCATCTTGCCCGGATTAATCATTGCTCCGAGTCCATACATGCTTTTGGCTATTGGAATGACCAACGGCGCCAGTGCACGGCCAAAAGGAATGTTCTGATGTTGAATACAGGTCAACATATTAAAGTCATCACTCTGACCGCAGAAATCATCCGCAATGGCTTTACCAATACGCACTGTTTGCGCAACACCATGTCCACTCCACCCCTGAACAGCATAGATTGGGTATTGGCTGCCAAATTTGCGACTATCTGCGGCACCATTAACGGTTAAATCGGTCGTGCCACTCCACACAAAATCAAGCTGGACCTGCTCTAACTGAGGAAATACGTGTTGAATACGTCCTAGCAAATAGTCATGGGTTTGTTCAGGACTCCAACACGAACCCGTGCCTTCACCGCCAAATAACAATCGGTTTTTCGAGACCCCGCGGTAGTAGTCAATTTGAAACTGGGTGTCGTATACAGGCAGATCCGTCGGCAATAGCTCTTTCAAATCCAGTGCTAAAGGCGCAGTGGTACACACATAAGTATAAAAAGGAATGGTGGTTTGATTGCGTTCTTCTAAGAGTTTAAATGAGGCATGATGTACGCCCATCACCACACTTTTACGTGCTTTAATCACGCCTTGGGCTGTGGTCACATAAATACCATCTGTACGCTCCTGAATTGACTGTACTTCCGTCTGTTCATAAATCGTGCCACCGTTTTGGCAAAAGCCATAAGCCAAACCACGCGTCAAGGCTAAAGGATGAATATGTCCCCCGAGCTGATCCAACTGACCGCCAAAATAGTTGTCGGATTGCACATGCTCACGTAATTCATCTTGGGTCAACATTGAGGTATTTTTTTCATCTAAATAGTGACGCGCCTGCATACCTTCACGCAGTGCATCTAAATGTCCAGAGTGTACCGCTGCCGTCAAGTGTCCATGTTTACGTTGCACATCTAAGTCATATTTTTCAGTGATGCTATCAATCAAAGCCATCGCTTCCGTTGAGGTAAAGTGCCATAACTTTTTAGCTTCTTCAAAGCTGAAATGCTCAATCATGGTTTCGGCTTCCCAACGTGCCAACCCCGGTGTGAGTTGCCCACCATTGCGCCCTGAGGCAGCACTGCCCACTCGGTTTTTTTCAACCAAGACCGTATCGACACCCTGCTCCGACAAATGCAGTGCAGCCGATGCTCCCAGTAAGCCACCGCCTATCACGACCACGTCACATTCGATATCCGCATTTAAAGGCTCAAACTCATGCCATGCTTGTAACGAGCTTTCGTAGTAATTGGCTGGATGACTAAACGCAGCACACTGCGGGTTCAACCAATTCCACTCTTTACCACTTTGCATTGTAGAACTAGCTTTGTATTCAACGTCATCTAAAAATGTCGGTTTATTCATCTTCATTTCATTCACACTCAATATCTATCTCATTTTCATGCAGGTTTTAATATGCATTTCCAATCACAATGTTTTGTCTTTTCAATTTCTTATAAATAAATAGACCAATGCCTATCGCCAACCAAGAGCAACCAAAAATCAATGCATTTCGTTCTAAATTGACCCAGAGGCAAAGCATCACCAATACAGATAACAAGGGAAGAATCAAATTGAGGCATTTGTTTTTAATGCCTTGGGTTTGTTTTTCCAACAGATAGAACTTCACAAAAACCGAGAAATTCACCGCAGTAAAGGCAATCAAAGCACCGAAGCTAATCATGCTGACCACAGTCGCAAGATCTAGAAAAATGGCCGATAGCGAAATCAGGCCAATACTTAAGACGGCATAAAGTGGCGTACCTAATTTTGCATGGAGCTGCCCAAAGGTTGCTTTGGGGAAAATGCCATCCTTCGCCATAATATGAATCAGACGTGAAGCGCTGGCATGGGTGGCTAAACCTGAAGCGAAGGTATTCATGATTTGGGCACATAAAAATACGGCTTGGAAAAGTGCTCCCCCCACATAGAGGACAATTTCAGGTAAGGCTTCGTCAGGGTTGTTAAAACGCACATTGCTTGGAAAATACAGCTGGATAAACCATGAGGCACTAATAAAAATTCCGCCCCCGAGCAACGTGGTAAGCAGCACGGCACGTGGAATATTCTTTTGCGGATCTTTAGTTTCATGGGACATGGTCGTGACCGCATCAAAACCCAAAAATGAAAAACATAAAATCGATGCACCCGCAATCAAAGGCAAAACAGAACTGTCTCCATTAAATAGCGGGGCTAAAGTCAGTACATGATCATAGCCTTGTTCAGAACCCACGCCTTGAATGACTAGATAGATAAATAAGACCATCAGCAGTAAGGGTAAAAGTACAAACAACAGACTTAAATTTGCCAAAATATTGATTCGGAAACAGTTAATCAGCGTAACCAAACCCGTGAATAGAACTACCCATAGCCAATACGGCACACTCGGGATCACAGCTTCTAAGTAAATACTTGCCAGTAAGGCATTCACCAAGGGCAACAAAATATAATCTAGCAGTGAACACCAGCCGACAAAAAAGCCTGCTTTAGCTCCACACGACTGTGCCGTGTAGTTATAGGCAGAACCTGAGTCACCACTGATTCGGCTAAAACGTGCATAACTAAATGCGGTCAGTAACATTGCAACCAACGCCAAAATATAAGCCAATGGCACACGCCCATCGGTGATCCCAGACACAATCCCAAAGGTATCAAACACGACCATCGGGGTCATATAGGCCACACCAATAATGACCACTTGCCATAGTGACATTTTCTTTAAAGAAAAATCTGCATTTTTCACCGAAATCACCATCTTTCATTTTTAATCTAGTGATTTTGGTTTTTGCAACAACTATGCCATATAATAACAGCTTCGCTATTTTAAAAATATTGAATTAAATGCCAAAGTACGATTTAGAAACCCGAAAAGCAGCGATTCAACGCTATAAACTCACGGATTATAAGGTTGCCGTTTGCAAGGAATTCAACATCTCTCGTGTGACCTTAGACGCATGGATTAAGCTCGAAGAAGAAACAGGCGGCTTGTCTCCAAAAGTAGCCAAAAGCCGTGGAGCACCCAGCCATATAAAAGACTGGAGTGCATTTTAAGTATTTGTTAAAAATACAAAATTTCAAAATATTAGCGATTTAGTTCCACTTTTTGAACAACACTTTGGCTATTCTGTTTCTTATGCAGTTTTGGTTCGTGCCATCCATGTTTTGGGACTAAAACGTCGTCGAGGAAGATTCTACGCTTAGTCAAAAAAGGACTATCTTTTATAATATTCTCTACGCATATATTCATATAAATAACTGTACATTAATGTAAAGTTAATTTATTAAAAATGTAAGTTATTATTATTAAAAAAGTAATTATTTATAAATAAAAATGTAAGTTATAAATATTAAAAAAGTAAATTTATTAATATAAAAAGGTAAATATTTAAATTCAATTTAGTAAGGTGCTTTTTAAAAGCCTGCGCAAAAATAGAGACACTGCTGCATCAGCTGGGTTCATCTCGGTGCATAAATCTCATCCCAAAAGATACAGACCTAAAAAAAGGGCACACTGCCCTTTTTTAAATCCCATCACTTGTTATTGATACATGGGTTGATTGTCGTTTAAACGAATAATGCCTTTAATGGCACGATATACAATCCACACCCATGACAACCCAATCACAGACACGCAGAAGGTTGAAGCACCGAGTGCGACACCTGCGAAAGCGGTGGCATTTTCACCCGTAAAGAATAAGAAAATAAATGGCACAAAGGCAATCACGTTCCAAATCAAATACCACCAAAAGGTGCGAATCTGCCAAGTAAAATGGCTCTCAAAAATGGAACCACGCACAGAGCCACGCTTCACATAATTAATCACTAAAGCAATAATGGCTAAAATCCCTGCGGAAAAAATCGCAACGATATACAAAATATAAAGAATAAAAGTCAGACTACGATTCGGATCTTGATCGACTGAATAATTCATATTGTCCCTCATGAAGTGGGCTTGAACTTTAAATAGGCAAACTATTGAAAGGAGAAATAAGCCATAAAATTAAAAGAATATTGAATAGAATTGTACAAAAGTAAATCTTTCTAAAGGGTTGTTTTTGTGTTTTATGTCGTAGCTTTTGCTGCGCTAACCATGCTGCAGGCCAACCGCCCAAAAATGAAAGGAGATGTAATGTATTTTCAGGTACACGGCGCTGTCCATTTTGCGCAGCTTCTTTATCTTGCGCATAGAACCAATAACTGGCCGCATTCATCACACTAATCAACAGCAGCACCAATCCACTCAAACGCCCCAGCAATACCAATAGCACCAAAAACACGATGTATGCCACCGACGTAATTTGCATTGGACTCCAGCGTTGACCCTGTTCGGTCTTTATCGATGAGACTTTTGAGGTACGGCTCTTTTGGGTTTGTGATGCTTTTAAATAACTAACTTGCTGTGCACGATAACGCCCTTGCGCATCCACAAGCACGTTGTATTCCAACGCACAGCCTAAAATAGGACGAGGACCTTGCCGAGCAAAGTCCTTGATATGTAAAAACACGCGATCTTTGCTGTCATCGTTGGGCTGAATAAAGCCATAGCCTTTTTCATCAAACCATTCAACGAGTCGTCCTTGGTCACGCATTTTTCTTTCCTATTTAAGCAGTTACAAATTTTAGGCGGTCAATCACCATATTACGCATTTCGGCAGGATTTTTCTGCAAAATGTCATCCCCCGTACGGCCTTGTTCAGCATTTTTTTGTGCCACTTGTAGACGCATCATCCAAAAACGCGCAGCGGCCATTGCAAGATACAACTCGAGACAAGATTTTTCATCGGCAGTCAAAGGACGAATGCTTTCATAGGCGTTTAAGAATGCAATGGCTTTGTCTTCATTTAAATGCACACTTGGATATTCGGTACAGAAATCATTCAGGGTAATCGCAATATCAAACAAGAACTCATCTTTATTCAGTTCATAAAAGTCTAAAATGCCTTTGAGCTGATTGCCCTCAAACAAAGTGTTGTCACGGAATAAATCTGAGTGGATAAAGCCCTTTGGACGATTCGGATAAACCGCCGCTAATGCGTCATATAACCCCAATAACTTATTGAGTAGTGCTTGATCCGCCTCACTTAATGTCGGTTTCATTTGTAACGCTACAGCGAGCCAGTAATCATGGTCACGGTATTCTGCACGCTCCAATGGAAAATCTTGCAGTGCGACGTGCATTTGCGCTTGTGCAACCGCAATCGCCTCGGCTTGCTCAAGGGTCGCAGGCATGGGATGTTTGCCCATCATCCGTGGGGCAATTTGGGCAGGTTTATCTTTTAAACTATGAATGGCTTTGCCTGAGTGACTTAAAGGTACAGGAACCACTAAACCAGCCTGACCTAAATGCTCAAGCACAGGAACCAACTCGCCTGCGCCCTGTTCATCCATTTCTTCAAATACAGTCAATACATACTGCACAGCATTTTCACACACAATAAAATAGTTCGTATTTTGAATACCGCCTTGAATTGGGATCAGATCGATTACCTCAAGTCCATAAGGTGCTGCAAACGCCTGAACTTCCTGTAAAGTCAAAGTGGTATAAACCGACATATAAAACCTGCAAAAAAACTTACATAAGTTTGATAGAATACCCGCTCCGACTATTAAGGTGTAGCATCTAAGTCGCGAAGTTTCATAATCGGCTGTTATTTTTGGAAAAAATTATGCTAGCTAAACGTATTATTCCTTGCCTCGACGTAGACAACGGTCGTGTAGTGAAAGGTGTTCAATTCCTTGATATTCGTGATGCAGGTGACCCAGTAGAAGTAGCACGTCGATATAACGAACAAGGTGCTGATGAAATTACCTTCTTAGACATTACCGCAACTTCGAATGGTCGTGACACGACTTATCGTACGGTTGAACGCATGGCTGAAACGGTTTTTGTTCCCTTAACGGTCGGTGGTGGCGTTCGCAAAGTTGAAGACATTCGTCTCTTACTCAATGCTGGTGCGGACAAAGTCAGCATTAACTCAGCAGCGGTGTTTAACCCAGAATTTGTACAAGAAGCATCGCAACGCTTTGGCGCACAGTGTATTGTGGTTGCCATTGACGCAAAAAAAACAGGCGAGAATAAATGGGAAATTTTTACCCATGGCGGCCGTAAACCAACGGGTATTGATGCAATTGAATGGTCCGTGAAAATGGCCGACTTTGGTGCAGGTGAACTGCTGATTACTTCGATGGATGCCGATGGCACCAAAGCAGGTTATGACCTTGAGCTGATGCGTCAAATCAATGACCGCGTCACCATTCCAACCATTGCTTCGGGCGGTGTCGGAAACTTACAACACTTGGCCGATGGTATTTTAAAAGGTGGTGCAGACGCTGTACTGGCTGCTTCGATTTTCCACTTTGGACAACACACCATTCCTGAAGCGAAAAAATACCTTGCAGAGCAAGGTATTGAAATGCGTCTATAAACAGACCATAACCGTAAAACCTATGAAAAGAGTACTTTCGAGTACTCTTTTTTATCATTTTAAAGATGAGAAAAAATGTATCACTTAGAGCTAATCTTATTTATTTGTGGTCTATTGATCTGTTTTGTTTTCATCCTTTTGATGAAGAAATATGCTGACCGCCCTTTCGGTATGCTGGCTGTACTGTTACTCCTTGGTTTATGCCTGTTTAGCTATATCAGCTTCTGCAAATATCAGTTTAAACAGTATTATGAAAAAGCGTTGATTGCACCTGATCAAATTCGGGCTTGTGGTATTTTTACACAATGGTCAGAGGTCACCCATTACCGACGGCACAACATCAGCACTGAAAAAGTGTTTTACTTTCAGAGTGATCGACAAGCTTTTTTATTTAGCAATAGTCCACGTGCCAGACAAAGCTTCCCTGATCTCAAAACCTTAAACATCAACGAGCATGTGTGCTTTCAGTTTTCCCCTGACTATACCGATGAAATGGATCGCTATATTTTAACGGACTTTAAAAAGCAGGCGAATTAAAAGACTCAATTACGCTGTACTTCGGCACAGCTGAGCTAACGCTGAGTTGAACAGTACTATCGATTATGCAGTAGATGTTAAAGCTTAGAATGCTCGCTGGCTCTTGACCACAATTATGCTCTCAATTTTTGAGATAAAAAAAGGGAGTCTTGCGACTCCCTATAAACCTAGAATAACGACAACATTGTCTTGTTAAACTGGAAAATGAAAAATGACGTACTAGTGCTCATGAGATGATCTCACCTCATCAACAGCTTTACTATAGAATGTTCAAATGACGAAATATTGACAATACACACCAATATTATTGACAAATCACGACAAAATACCCATTCAGTTATCCTGCAACCGTTTCAGTCGTCTGCGCTGAGTTCAGTGGAATCGCTTCAGGTGCCTTAACCCATTTTGCAGGGAAGACCTGATTGACCCACTGGGTGAGCTTATTCGACACCACTTGGGGTAAAGCAATACCCAGCGGATTTTGCTCTTGCAAATCCAATGAGGAAATGACCCGCGTTCCTAAAATATAATCAAACCATGGCTTGGTCACACACCAGTTAGCATCCTGATTGGAGTTCATATGATGATCATAATGCCAAGGAATCTTACGCATTGCCCAGTCTGGCTCTAAGTGCGCACGGCGGTGGATGTAATAATAATTTCCTGCACTGTACAACACAGACAATGTCATGCCTTTGGAGACAGGATAAAATAATGTCCCAAACACACCCGCCACGACAGCGAGTGACACGATTTCATTTTTGGTACGCCAGTTGCTCCAACCTTCAACATAACCATGATCGTGAAACGTAGTTTTCCGTACTTCTCGGTGATGCTCCCAATGCGATTTCATGCTGTCAGGCACAGGGCTATAGCGTGGCTTTCCAGCACGGTGTGTTCCATGCAAAATATATTTATGTGCAACCCACTCAAACGCATTGGCAACCACCAGTCCTGCGACAAAACCCTTCCACATGGCAAATTCCTCCTATATTCAGATTGAATATAATGTGGAAACTATGCTAAATATTGACCCTAGCATTCAAATTCATTGACAAATTACGACAAGAACAATAGAGCTAATCAATGCAACATTTCAAAGACTACACAGGTTCTGTCTACGGTGGACTGGGGCATTTACTCTATGCCTATTGCCAAGCTGTGGGCTACCCCATTTCTGAACAGCTTGAAAAAGCACAGAACTTAGAACGTTTTGATTATGCACTGTGGTTAGAGTTACTGAATGATCTTGACAGCCATCTGCATATCCCTGCGCTCGGACTCGAGATTGCAAAGTATGTACAGCCCAAGCATTTAGGCATTTTGGGCTATATTGCGCTGTCCTGCGAAAATTTAGGCGAAGCGCTCACCCGTTATCATGACTTTCACCGTCTCATTTATGATGGCAGCTCGCTATATGTTGCAGTTGAAGGTGAAAATCTATGCTTTGGTTGGGTGGAGATGCCAATTGAACTGACCACACAACTCAGCAATGAAGTGGCAATGGCGCTGATCATTCAGTTTATGAAGCACTTTGTCGCCCATGATGACATCCAGCTCAGCGAGGTTCATTTTACTCACCCTGCCCCGAAAAATACGGCACTGTATGAGCAGTACTTTAATTGTAAAGTTCGCTTCTCTCAAAGCCGACCTATGATGATGATTCCCCTCAGCGAATTATCCATGCCCTTTCAGCAAGGTGATCAAACCCTGCAAAAACTGCTCTTACAGCAGGCCGAAGCCTTACTGGAAAAACTTCCCAACTCCACCCACATCGACCAGCGCTTACAGCATGCGATTTTAACGGGGCTACAAAAAAACCAATATCAAATTGAACATATTGCTCGGCAACTGAATTTTTCAGTCCGACAGCTGCAACGTTACTTACAACAACAAGGCACGACCTACCAACAGCGGATGCAAGAAGTTCGACGTATTTTGGCGGAGCAATACTTAAAAGATCCACACCTCAGCTTACAGGAAATTGCACTGTTGCTGAGTTACTCTGAACAAAGTGCTTTTCAACGTGCCTTTAAACACTGGACACAAGTCACACCTCAGCAGTGGCGTATTCAGCATTTTCACTAAAATCTGACCTGTTTAATCCACGTCATCAGGATGTCATGCTTTTTTTGTTAAATTGATTGAAAAACGAGTATTTTCTCGTTAGATATAAAGTTCTATGCGAATAAAACATCAATAACTACAAAAAGCGCATTATGAATAAATATCTTGCTGAATTCATCGGAACGTTTTGGTTGGTCTTCGGAGGCTGTGGCAGTGCCATTTTTGCAGCAGCTTTTCCCGAGTTGCGCATCGGCTTTCTTGGCGTTGCACTTGCCTTTGGTTTAACCGTTTTAACGGGTGCCTTTGCACTTAGACATATCTCTGGCGAGGATTAATTTTTTCTCTCCCCATTAATAACAAAGCCTACAATCTGTAGGGTTTGTTATTGTTCCACATGGAACATAGATAGACTTATGTTATAAAAATGGATTGTCAATTTCATCCGACTGCGGACGTTCAATTTTCTCAGGAAGCTGAGCTTCACTTTCAAGCTGTTGCACAATGGCATTCAGATACGCCTGCAATGCTTTGGCCGCAGCTAGGCCAGCTTGGTCTTTGGTGAGTTGTAAATTGCCATAAATACTGACGCAGTCTGTGTCATTTTCAAGGGTCAAATCATGAATGGCATGAGACTCGTTGCCTTGTACAAAAGGTTTAAACATTTTATTTTTTCTCGTATTTATTTTTCAGGCATTGGGCACTGCAGTCGAATGTCTATACATCCAACTGCCTAGAACTTTAACGTAACAGCTGCAAAATATATTGCAATAAGACGTCGACTAATTGTTTAACAATCGCATCTTGATCCGCCGCACCAATACCCGTGCCCTTTGTGACGGTGCTACCACTACTCGACTGAGTAGAGCCCGATTTAAAGTTTTTTTGTAAGGCTTTGAGCTGCTCGGATGAAACCTCCTCAGCACACTGACTTTCCGCATCCCAATGTGAGTATTGAATTGCGCTATTGGCTTTTACCGCCGTTGCTGTCAACGGTAGTTTATAGGTGTTACGTTTTTGCTCTTCTGTCAGTTGCGGAAATAAATTCACACCCAACTGCTCTTCCAAATAGCAGACACTGACAATTTTTACCTGCTGTGAATTATCATTCGGTGCGTAATAAGCGCCAATTGCACCCGTTTTTGGCATATAGATCGCTTTGTAAACCGCACTCGGAACAATCACTCCCTGACCAATAGTCTTGAGCTTTTTGCCCTGAAACACTGGCCCAGTCACCACAAAAACATCTAGCTTTTGCTTGGTCACAAGCGCCCGTGTGGCTTCTTCCAATTCACGCCACACTTGCTGATTATTTTTAGGGGCCTGTGGCACCATGTTGGCCAAAGAAAAACTGTCGAATTGTGCGGCTTTGTTGGGCATATCAGCATTCGGTGCCATATGTCCACGGTCATAGCCTGAACCACGGTAGTCCGACAATGTCGCTCGATGTTCGGTTGCAACATTATTTTCTTCGTGAAAACTATCTTCACGTGGAATTTTTTGGCTCAGGCGCTGTGGCGTCAGAGCCTCCGCAACCCAGAGGGGGGTTTTCGAAACACCCGAATACATCACATTAAAACCGTTAAAGCACAGTGCATAGCTGTGTTTACTTAAACTTTCTTTGAGTAAATAAGGCGGAATTTCCCGATAAAATTGTTCTAAACAGGCTGAATTTGAGCTTGGGCTTAAAGACACGTATTGCTGAATTTTTTCTTGACCAAAGGCAATCGCAAAACTTCCCGTTGCCACCAATCCTAAAATCACTTTCAGGCCATTTTGATTAAACATGTTAAAGACTGACTTACCTGAACTACTTTTCTTCTTCGCCATCACAACTACAATAAACATCGGTTTTTCACGAGCTTAACAATCAGCGTATACGAAGTATATCGCTCGAGTTCTATTCGCATAACAATTAAACAAAACGCCATATTTAGATGATTTTGCATGTAACAAAATGTCTTTTTTGTAGAGTTTTTCTACGGCAACGTGATGCGATTGCGTATCTTTGATTGCTGTCGCTTCAAAAAATATGCCAAGGTAAAAAAGAATCGAACGAAATAATACATGCAATTTACGGAGTTCTTATGCATTCTAAGATTTTAGCTTCTCTTGGTTTAATCGGCACAGTGATAAGTGCTTCAGCCTTCGCCGAGCCACCTATCCAACCGGGTGACACCTTAGAAAGTCTCTCTCAAGCCAAAGTCACGACTACTGTTAATGGTCAACCGGGTTCTATTCAAGAACTCGTAAGCTCAGGGCAAATTAAATTGCTTGATCCAAATGCAGCAGCTATCAGCCCAGCGGGCCAAGGTGTACCCAATGACCAAGCAGTGATGCCAACAGCACCACAGAGTGAAGCTCCTGTTCAACAGGCCGCACCTAATACCACAGCGCAACAACAAGTCGCTGCGACTCCAACAGAGCAACATCCGCTGGTACCAAATGTAGAACTCTCAGCACAACAAGCTGAAGCGGCGTTAAATGATGCTGTCGCACCCACGGCAAATGCAGACCTGAATGCTGCCCCTGCTGCTGCACCTCAATTAGATTCATCAGCAGAAGCACCTGTCAATGCGGTTGAGCCTGATTCACTACCATTACCTGATGCCCCTGCACAGGCACTTCCTGACGCTTCAGCAGAACAGCCTGTCCAAGCGATGCCTGAAGCACCTGTAAATGACCCAATGAACTAAGACTTCAGCTGATTTATCCTCCAAAAAAAACCAGCATATGCGCTGGTTTTTTTATTGAGGTTTTAAATCTCGATCTGACTACCGAGCTCAACCACACGGTTAGGTGGAATCTGATAGAAGTCACTCACAGGACTGGTATTCCTTTGCATCGAGATAAAGAGCTTTTCACGCCACGGCGCCATACCATCACCCACGGTACTGATAATCCGTTCACGCGATACAAAGAAGCTGATCTGCATTAAGTTATATTCCAAATCAATCGCTTGATACACCGCTTCAAGTGCTTGTGGAATGTTCATTTCATCTTTAAAGCCATAGTACAATTCAAGACGATAAAAATGCTGATTCATGGTTTCGACATGGAAGCGATTGGACTCTTCCACATAAGGGACATCTTGAATTTTAACGGTGAGAATAATGTTCTTTTGATGCAGTACTTTATTGTGCTTCATATTGTGCAACATGGCATGTGGCACAACGGTCGGCGTTCCTGTTAAAAAGACGGCCTCGCCTTCAACCCAATTGGCTTGTTCACCAATACTTTGTACAAATAAATCGAGTGGCAAGGTATCTTGCTGAAGCTTGGCAAAGGTTAACTCGCGACCTTGTTTCCATGTCATTAATAACATGAATGCAATACCGCCAATCAGCAATGGAACCCAACCGCCCGATAACACTTTAAGAGAGGTCGCACTCACCAAGACCAAATCTAAAACAAGGAATGGAATAATCAGCAGCACCAATTTTGGCATGCTCCATTTCCATGTATAACGAATAAATACCGCAATCAATAAGGTGTCGCACAACATGGTCATGGTGACCGCCAGACCATAGGCATGCGAAAGCTGTGAGCTGGTTTGGAAGATTAAAATTAAGACAATAATCGATGCCAACAATATCCAGTTCAGTAAAGGTACATAAATCTGCCCCTGTTCCGAGTCTGAAGTATGTTTCACATTTAAACGTGGTAAATAGCCCAATTGAATGGCCTGACGCGCTAAAGAGAAGACGCCTGAAATTACGGCCTGTGAAGCAATAACGGCAGCCATAGTGGCCAAGAAGATCATTGGGTACAAGCCCCACTCCGGCACCAACAGGTAAAATGGATTTTCGATCGCAGTCGGATCACGCAACAGCAATGCACCTTGTCCTGCATAATTGAGCAGTAAGCACGGCAAAACCACAATAAACCATGCCAAACGAATCGGCACAGGACCAAAATGGCCCATATCGGCATACAGTGCTTCGCCACCTGTGACGGTCAACACTACCGCACCCATAATGAAAAAGGCCATTAAAGGGTTGGTCACGATAAACTGAAATGCCCAATGTGGGCTCAACATGCCCAAAACCAAAGGCGTTTGAATAATGCTCGAGATCCCAAGAATACCCAGAGAGAAGAACCACAATAAAGTCAGTGGGCCAAAGAACTTACCAACAAAGGCTGTCCCATACTTTTGCATGACAAATACAGCAGTGACGATACTAATTGCAATCGGCACAATATAAGGGTCAAGTGCATCGGTTGCGATGGATAAGCCTTCTACGGCAGATAAGACTGAAATGGCTGGGGTGATGATCCCATCCCCAAAAAATAGTGAAGCCCCAATAAAGCCAATCGAAATTAACAGTAATTTTTTCCGATGGCTAAAATTGGTATTGCGCAAATTGAGTGCAAGCAAAGCCATAATCCCACCTTCACCATTGTTATCTGCACGCATGACAATTGCAGAATATTTAATGGTAATGACCATGGTCATGGTCCAGAAGATAATGGACAAAATACCTAATACGTTTGCAGGGGTGATGCCCAAGCCATGTGCAGCGTGGAAGGATTCTTTCAATGCATAGAGTGGACTGGTTCCAATATCCCCAAACACGACCCCTAATGCTGCCAAGGTCATCGCAGGCAAGGCGGCTTTTTTTGCAGTACTTTGCATAAGCTTGTCTTCAATTATCGACACTATTTTTGCGAATCATATCATTGAGCTAAAACTTTTGCTCGAATTCAATTGTTTCACCTTGTCGATGGCTATGTTTTTCGATATTATCCTCCGCCATGGTGAAGTGTCCGAGTGGCTGAAGGAGCACGCCTGGAAAGTGTGTAAACGTTTATAGCGTTTCGAGGGTTCGAATCCCTCTTTCACCGCCAAAATTTTAAAGACCTTAATCGAAAGATTAAGGTCTTTTTTTATGCTGAACATTATTATTTAGACTTGGCACAAAGTCTGCTTCATAAAAACGACTCTTCACAAAACAGGATAATTTGCACCACAAAGTGAAATATTTATTCAAAAATAAACGCTTGAACCTGATTCAAACTTGAGCTAAAACAATTTCTAAGGGAGGTTAAAATAAATCATCAATGATCATCTAGATGCAATGTTTATGAAGCACAATTCATTTGCGGTATATAACTAGCGAAACACTAAATTGACCAATAAAACTGCTATTCGGGAGTCAGAATGAATAACAGCACCAATTATGTCAAACAAATTAAAAACGCTAAACGAGGCGGTTATACCCCAACCCTTGCAAAGGATGTCAACAAACACAAAATTCAAAAAGCAATTCGTCTGATTGAACAATGGAGAACGCTGGCCAATGAACTCAAACCTCAAATGCAACTCGACATGGCTTTTACGTTGGAAGAGTGTGCCCAAGACCTCGATCAAATTTTAAGGAGCAAATAAGTTCCATGTTTTCACTTAACCCTATTTAAAAACAGTTTCATCACAGCCCCCGAATTTTATTCTTAGCTTTCACCCACCCTTTGGTGGGTGAAGTTTGCACAAAAAATCATGTGCATTTCAATCGCTCACTTTTTGGCTTGCGTTTTCAAGAAAATCCGCTATTATTCTCACCACGTTGCCGGCATAGCTCAGTTGGTAGAGCAACTGACTTGTAATCAGTAGGTCCACAGTTCGAATCCGTGTGCCGGCACCATTTTATACTTAGCCTCGCTTTTTAGTGAGGCTTTGTTGTTTCTGGCCTTTTGGTTTTTTATTTCATTTTAAATGTCTTTCATTGCCGTAATTTGAACATAGCGCACGATGCCCTGTTCAAATAATTTCTGGCAGAGCTTAGCGGTCATTTTAATTTTGAAATGATCTAAACTTTGAGCGACCTGCTGTGCTAAATGCACATGATAATAACGAGAAAAACCAGCCAAAACTGCATCTGATAAATCTTCAATAGCAACCTGCTGATAGCCTTGTGCTTCTATCGAATGCTGCAAATTCGTCTCTAACTGAAGATGTTCCAAATGAACATCGGCTGCCTTTAACAGCATTTTCAGTTGAAGTTTCTCAAAACGATTTAAATTCAAAAATGCATTACTCAGCATCAGATAGTGAAAACCAATCCGACCTTTTGAATTTAAAACAGAATGGGTTGATCTTAGAAATGAATTTAAATCACTGTGATAAGCGGCATCAAGGCACAACACCACATTAAAAGGTACTGAAAATAGCTTTGAATTTAAATTTAAAAATGACGTTTGAATGATGTGTATCTTTGAATTTAAAGTGTGTTGTATACGCTGAACACATTCGGCTTGTAACTCAACCGCACAAAGTTGCTGAACATGGTAATGCTGCTGCCACAGCAATAGACTCGCGCCCTGCCCACAACCCAAGTCTAAAACACGGTCATTTGATTTTAGCTGTAATCGATCAGCAAGGTGTATTGCCAGTGTTTGGCAAGCCTCAGGATAGGATGACCTTGCATCATCCCAATAGCCAAGATTGCTCCAAGCCAATACAGCGTGATCTCCCAATTGTTTTGCATCAATTGCATATTTATGTTTGGGCAGATGTCGCTGTAAGGTTTGGAGCCATTTCATGCTTTAGTAGCCGAGTTGTGGGGCAACCTCAACTTTAGGTTTTAATCCAACAAACGGCAATGGTGCACCGAAAATTTCTGCAATATGCATTGCTGAAGTTACGGCAGACTCTAAAATAGGCAGACCATCGCACGACCATGAACCACAGAAGAAGACTTTTCGGTTGGCACTCTTATGGCGTTGTTGTAACTCTTTATTCAAAGCCACAGTTTGCGAGTCCACCACCGCACGGGTCAAAGTTACTGTTGAAATCACTTTTTTCGGGTCAATCTCCGTCACAGGCTGCCACGTTTGGAACACGGCGTTTTTACCGACCAGACTTGGTTCGACTGAATTGAGCCAAACCGTGAACTGTTGACGGGTAAACTTACGGTCCATCATATAGCTCAGTACCGACCAGTCTTTACGCTTAGGTGGCATCACGGAAGGATCAGTATGGATCACCAGCTGACCTTGCTCAAAACGGAATTGTTTTAACAGAGCAATATCATCTGCAAACTGAACAGGATCTAAAAACTCTTCAATTTTTGTGGTTGGCGTTGCCACCACCACACGGTCAAACAGTTGCTGTTCGCCCTTATTATTTTCAACTAAAACCTTGTCACCTTGTTCAGTGACTTTGCTAATAGCAGATCCGCTTTGGATATTGATGTTTTCAATCAATTTATCGACCAAGGCCGGTGTTCCACCTTGTATACGCAATAAAGCATCACCATCCGTCAACTGACGTAAAAAGATCAACAGCGGTTTCGCTGGCCATTCGCCGATGGTTTTTGGATTACAGGTACAGATGGTGTAGAGCACAGGCATCACTGCGCCATGCCAAAATACCTCTTCAATGTCATGCTGGTTGATAAATTCAGCCAAGGTAATGTCTTGATCTTTAGATTTGAAGAATTTAGCAATCGCGGTTTTAAGCTGCAACATACCTTTAACCAAGCGCCATCCATACTGCTGCAGGCCCTTACGGTTATTGATAATCGGGAAATTGCCAATGCGGCTACGGGTAGTGGTTAACCATGTTTCTGTACGGTCTTCAAACAACCAACTACACGCCATGTAGGTGCGTACTGGATACGTTTTAATGCCTAAATAAGTCGCAAGACTTAAGGTGTTTTTCCATAAGTGTGGGTTCATGACACGTAACGGAGCATCAATCAGACCACCTTCAAACTCTGTACTGTGGCTGTCCATCCCTCGCCCAGTCAGTGCTTCGAAAATAGTAATATTATGCCCAGCATCCTTTAGAATTCTTGCGGTAGCAAGACCGGCCATGCCGCTACCAATAACTGCAATATCCAAAATTATGATCCGTCAGTCTGACTTATATTGACTGAAATTATGACCCAATGTCGAAAAAATAGGGCTATTAAAAAATACCAGAATCACATTTTTTCATGTGCCGCACTGGTAGGACGATATTTGCTTAAATTACATTTCATTACACTAAAAAGTCACTTAAATAAACACAGGTTTTTTATACATTTTATTTTAAATAAAAATATAAACCCTTTAAAAACAAAGTATATAAATTAACTATTTTTATAACTTCCGTTTTACAAACCAGCGAAAAAGCGCTAATATTCGCCCCGCATAAAAACGATAATTACATCACATAATAATTCATGACCAACTATGCAAAACAAGAAGACTACAGCGCCTAAAAAATCCCTACCCTTGACCGAGTAGGGATTTCTTCTTTTTAGCGACAAGATTTTAGTCCACCACAGCAACAGGGATTTCACCAAACTTGCCACGATTAAAATCGTCAAAGGCTTGCACAATTTCCGCTTTGCTATTCATCACAAATGGACCATAACCTTGAATCGGTTCATTCAGTGGTTCACCGGTCAACACCAAGAATTTAGTGTCTTGCAGCGCTTGTAGTTGAATTGCAGCTTCGCCATCTTGAGCAAACATCACAATCGAACTATCCACCACTTTTTGCGTGCCATTAATCAGCACTTCACCACTGAGCACCACCACAATCGTGTTATGCGTGACGGGCACATGGATAAAAGTTTCGTACTCTGCTTTTAATTCACCATCCCAAACATTGACGGGGCTATACGTTTGAGCAGGGCCATGATGACCACCAAACTCACCCGCAATCACGCGTATGTGTCCAGCATTATCATCCATTTCGATGCGCGGGATATCTGCCACGGTCAAGGCTTGATAACGCGGTGTGGTCATTTTGTCTTTGGCTGGCAAATTCACCCAAAGTTGCACCATTTCAAACAGGCCACCATGCTCAGCAAAGGCTGGAGAATGAAACTCTTCATGCACCACACCAGAACCCGCAGTCATCCACTGTACATCGCCAGTATTGATGGTACCACCGCCGCCGCTAGAATCTTTGTGTGTCACTTCACCGCTATAGGCGATGGTAACCGTTTCAAAGCCACGATGCGGGTGTGAACCCACACCACGTTGCGATGTGGTTGGATCAAATTTATAAGGTGCAGCATAGTCCAAAAGTAGAAACGGACTGATTGCTTGTCCTAAGCGGTCATATGAAAAGAGGTTTTTGACAGGAAAACCATCACCAACCCAATGCATGTCTTGATTACGATAAACACCAATTACTTTTTTCATCTTGGAACTCCTATATCGATAGGATGAATATGCAATCTATACTACCCCTTTCCTCAGCCGTCTTATAGCACTGTGCTAGTACACACAATCACACAGATAGGACAATCTTGTTAGAATTATCTCACCTACATAAAAACCAATTTAAAAACAAAGCCATCCTTTGTTTTTATGGCATATTTTGCTCAAATTTTCCTATTTTTAAGATTAAGCATCTCGTTTGGCTTATTTTATTGTCTCATTTTCCTACCTATGATGATGTTCAAGCTCAAGGCCGTAACCTTCTTACTGATTGCCTTGAGACTCGCCTGATAATCACAACGAGGACAGAAAAATGGCGAAACCTTATATTCGTTTAGACAAAGATAATGCAGTGGTTCTTTTGGTTGACCACCAAGCGGGTCTACTTTCACTGGTCCGTGACATTGACCTAGACAAATTTAAAAACAATGTGCTGGCACTGGCTGCTGCCGCGAAATATTTTAATCTTCCCACCATTCTGACCACCAGTTTTGAAGATGGTCCAAACGGTCCTTTGATCCCTGAATTGGTCGAAATGTTCCCCGATGCACCCTATATTGCACACCCAGGGCAAATCAATGCATGGGACAATGAAGACTTTGTTCAAGCCGTAAAAGCCACAGGTAAAAAACAATTGATTATTGCGGGTGTAGTAACTGAAGTCTGTGTGGCCTTCCCTGCACTGTCGGCACTTGAAGAAGAGTTTGACGTCTTTGTGATTACCGATGCATCGGGAACCTTTAACCCCATCACACGTGATGCAGCATGGGATCGCATGTCTCAGGCAGGCGCGCAGCTGATGTCATGGTTTGGTGCAGCATGTGAATTACACCGCGACTGGCGTAATGATATTGAAGGCCTCGGTTCACTCTTTGCAGCGCATATTCCAGACTATAAAAACCTGATTCAAAGCTATAGCAAAAATACGGCTCAAAAATAATCAGACCTCAGTAAAAGCGATCTTCGGATCGCTTTTTTGTCGTGTGCAATCGTTAGCAATGATACAGTATCAGATCATCCATCGCAGACTGCCTTCGGCCACAAATCAATACAGGCTTGAACCCATCATGCATTCATTTGACGACTATTATTATTTTTATCTTGTGGTCAAGCACGGCGGTTTCAGTGCTGCAAGTGATGCCTCGAACATCACCAAGTCTAAGCTTAGTCGCCGCATTTTAGACCTTGAAGCCAAGTACAACGTGACCCTGATTCAGCGTTCAACACGACATTTTAAAGTCACACCTTTGGGACAAGAGCTGTTTGAAGAATGTCGTCAAATCATTCAGCAAGTCGAAAGTGCACACAATGTTTTACTGAAACAGAAAAGTGAACCGCAAGGTTTAATCAAGATCAGCTGCCCTTCTGTGATGATGCGCTATCAAGTACGAAACTTACTCAATCATTTTTTAAAACAATATCCCAAAGTCCAAGTGGAAATGGAACTGACCAGCCGTCGTGTCGATGTCTTGCATGATGACATTGATCTTGCCATTCGGACCAATTTTAGCGCCAATGAAGACTCGAGCATTGTGGTCCGTGATGTGGTCAAAACCACGCATTGTTTGGTGGCCAGTCCTGATCTGCTACAAGGCCGTGAAATTCAATTTGCCACCGAGCTGAATGATTTTCCAACACTCGCACTGGGAGTCCAAAAATCCGATTATCAATGGTTATTGCATCATACCCAGAGTGATGAACAGATCGTGATTCCTTTAGAACCACGGGTCAAAAGTAATGATGTCGCAGGCGTGTATTACTCGGCTCTGGATGGACTCGGCATTGCCAACCTGCCTTACTTAACGGTAGAGGCAGATATTGCTTCAGGTCGCCTCATTCACATTTTGCCCGACTGGTGTTCCAATATTGGAACCGTACAGTTGGTCTATGCTTCACGTAAAGGACAACGTTTGGTCATGGAAAAACTGATTGAGCATTTGATTCAGGGTTTAAGAGACTTTGCCAGCACCAGCAAGGGTTATCATCTCTAGAACCGAAAAGAATCCCGCATAAAAAATCAGCCACTTGGGCTGATTTTTTACAGGCATCATGCTCATGACTCAACACAATGCAACCATCGAGGTCAGCTTAGATTTTACCAACCAAGTCGATTGACGGTGCAAGCGTTGCTTCACCTTCTTTCCATTTTGCAGGACATACTTCGCCTGGGTGTGCATGCACATATTGTGCTGCTTTCACTTTGCGTAATAGTTCAGACGCATCGCGACCAATACCGCCAGCATTAATTTCAATAATTTGGATTTTACCTTCAGGATCAATCACAAAAGTACCACGGTCTGCGAGACCTTCTGTTTCAATCAGCACGTCAAAGTTTTTAGACAACTTCCAAGTTGGATCGCCAATCAATGGATACTGAATTTTACCGATCACATCTGAAGTGTCGTGCCATGCTTTATGGGTAAAATGAGTATCAGTCGATACGCCGTAAATCTCCACACCGAGTTTTTGAAATTCAGCATAGTGATCGGCTAAGTCGCCCAATTCTGTTGGACACACAAAGGTGAAATCAGCAGGATAGAAAAATACGACCGACCATGCGCCTTTCAAGTTTTGCTCAGACAACTCAATGAATTCACCATTTTGGTAAGCTGTTGCATTAAACGCCTTAACTTCAGTATTGATTAAACTCATGTATTCGTCCTCAAAAGATTTGTGAGAGTGCTTAAGTGATGAAGCAAGAATACGCACAAACCAAAAATTGGTAAAACAGTAAGTTTTTATTATTTTTATCGAAATTTTAGATTAAATATTTCCCCCTCACGCTGTTGCCCGATTTTCACCATTTTGTGGTCTCAATGAAAACCTTTCGATTTTTCAAATGAGCTCAATACAGTCAAATCCAGAGTCAAGCAGTGGAAAATCTATGATTTGGGAAGCCATTTCAGAGCTTTGATGTTCAATAAAAAAGTGAATTTAAGCCGTTTCGGTCTGCCCCACCTGATGATAAGCACGATTAAAATAAACCAAACTTTGCTCATGCTGGCTTTGTTGAATCGCGACAATACGGCACATAAAAACCGTATGTGTTCCCACTTCTTGAATGTCATCAATTTCACAGTCAAAATTGACTAAAGCATCCTTTAAAACAGGTGCGCCCGTTTCTAGCTCTGTCCACACACCATGTTTAAAACGCTCTTCAGACGTCATTTTAGATGCGAAGACATTCGAAATATGCTGATGTTGTGCACCTAACACATTCACCGATAAAATTTTATTGTCGACAAAATGTGCATGTGAGCGCGATGCTTTATTCATACAGACCAATAATGTCGGTGGTGTATCCGTCACACTGCATACGGCAGATGCTGTGAATCCATGACGATCAGCCATGCCTGCCGTAGTTACGACACTCACTGCACTGGTTAACAAAGACATTGCATCTCTAAAGTCTGTTGCTTCAATCATCATTTTATTCCTCAGTAGAACGGACACATGCTTTTAAATGGAATACGAGCTACCCATTTCTGATCAAATAGATAGCCCTTTCACATCACGCGCTTGCTGCGAATGAAGCCGAAAGTTCTTTACGAATAATTTCTGCACCTGCGCTTAACGCATTCAGCTTACCACGTGCGACTTCACGTGCTAAAGGGGCCATGCCACAGTTGGTTGAAGGATAGAGTTTATCTGCATCGACAAACTGAAGTGCTTTACGTAGTGTATTCGCAACTTCTTCAGGTGTTTCAATGGTGTTGGTTGCGACATCAATCGCACCGACCATGACTTTTTTACCACGAATCAGTTCAATCAGATCCATCGGCACACGTGAGTTTTGGCATTCAAGTGAGATAATATCGATTTTAGATTGTTGCAGTTTAGGGAATGCTTCTTCGTATTGACGCCACTCTGAACCCAAGGTCTTTTTCCAATCGGTATTGGCTTTGATGCCATAGCCATAGCAAATATGAACCGCAGTTTCACATTTCAGACCTTCAAGTGCTCGTTCAAGCGTTGCAACACCCCAATCATTCACTTCATCAAAGAATACATTAAATGCAGGTTCATCGAACTGAATGATGTCCACGCCAGCAGCTTCTAACTCACGCGCTTCTTGATTCAGAATTTTGGCAAATTCCCAAGCCAGTTTTTCACGGCTTTTATAGTGACCATCATACAGCGTATCAATCATGGTCATTGGACCAGGAAGCGCCCACTTAATCGGCTGATTTGTTTGGCTACGTAAAAACTTAGCATCTTCAACAAAAACAGGCTTTTGACGGCTTACTGCACCTACCACTGAAGGTACACTCGCATCATAACGATTACGGATACGAACCGTTTCGCGTTTCTCAAAATCAACGCCATCCAGATGTTCAATAAACGTCGTCACAAAATGTTGGCGGGTTTGTTCGCCATCACTAACGATATCAATGCCTGCATGGAGTTGTTCTTGCAATGACAAACGTAAGGCATCTTGTTTCGCTTCGAGTAATGCCTCACCCTCGAGTTTCCAAGGTGACCAAAGTTTCTCAGGCTCAGCAAGCCAAGAAGGTTTCGGCAAACTGCCCGCAGTTGATGTTGGTAATAAAATGGCCATTTTAAATCTCTATTTCAATATTCTATTTCAGTTAAATTAAGCAGCGTTGCTGTTTACGGTATAATTCGCAGCCCATTGTTCAAGGATGTCTTGATAAGGTTTAATAAAGTTCTCTTCCGTCCATTTACCTTGTTTAACTGCTAACTGACCACGTTCAACACGGTCATAGACAATTTGTGTTAATGAGTAATCTGGATACTCTAGGCTGGCTTGATAGACTTGGGACGCTGATGAATTTGCATTGTAAATTTCAGGGCGATAAATCTTTTGGAAGGTTTCCATGGTGCTAATCGCACTGATCAACTCAAGATCGGTGTAGTCCCGCAGTAAATCACCCGCAAAATAAAATGCTAAAGGTGCTGCGCTCCCTTTTGGCATAAAGAAGCGAACCTGTAAGCCCATTTTATGGAAATACTCATCGGTACGTGAATATTCATCTTGTTTATACTCAACACCTAAAACAGGATGCTCATTGGCAGTACGGTGATACTTCTTCGCTGTTGAAACACTCAAACAAATCACAGGCTGTTGATTAAACTCTGCTTTAAAAGTCTCTGAGTTCACCAAGTATTGATACAGTTTGCCATGTAGATCACCAAAACCTTCAGGTGCATACGACGTCGAATTCTCTTTATTATGTTCTTTCAGCACCACGCTAAAATCGTAGTCACGTACATAAGACGAGAAGCTATTGCCAATCATGCCTTCAATACGTTGATGGGTATGATGATCATTAATCGTGCTTTTCAGCATTTCAATAATTGGGAAAGTTTGACCATTCCCTTCAATGTCTAAATTTGCAGAAATAATATCGATTTCAAGCGAATAACGATCACCATTCGGGTTATCTGTTTGTGCTAAGGCATTGAAACGATTATTAATCATACGAAGTGTATTACGTAGGTTCTGCTCACGGCTTTCACCACGCGCCAAGTTAGCAAAGTTCGTCGTTAGACGTGTGTTATCTGCTGGTTGATAGTTTTCATCAAAACGAATGCGTTTAATTGAACATGCAAACTCTGTACTCATGGCGATCTGTTACCCTATATTTCTGCGATAAAACTGAATTTCTTTCATGCTCTTTCTAGAGGGTCCAATTTTCTTTTTGGATCTTTCTAGCAAATCGTCTTTCCAGCCTCCTCAGATTTTTCTGAGCATCAGGCTAAGAAGCAACGATGAATATGATCTATCGTTAAGAGCGTGGTTTAATTTATACCTGAATGATCACATGAATAAAAATGATTTAATCTCACACCAAAGTGAACTAAATTCATGTTTAGCATTTCTGTGGCTTTAACAATGAATTGCGCATAGATAATTTTTTGTGGATGTACGAAAGGAAAGAATGAAAACATCAAGCCCTTGTACGTGAGCTGTGAAAAGTCATGATATTGCTAAATCAACGTCATCAACACGCTACCTCTCTATTTTAATTATCTATTTATATCAGCAACTTAAATTCATGAACTGATTATTAAAATATTAGATAAAACGGGCAATTCAATGGTTTTGTCCGTGGGAAAATGATGAGCGAAAGCTTGGTTTTGAGTTCGTGCATTCATTAACTTTGACTTCGCTTTCTGACCTTGGCTCTTCCTCACAGAATCAGGAAATTTAATATCGTTCCTATCACCAATCAGAATTAAAAAAATAAATATTCGGTCTTTATATTAAGAACAGCTCACCTATATCAAGTAAAACTAAAGAATCATCTCATGCATTTTTTGCATAACTGAATTAAAAATTGCATTGTCGTTTTTTTAAAAAAAAAGTAACACTTGCCACAGTTAAATCCCCAATCGACGATTTAGCACTCAATATCTAAAGCAATGCCTCTATAAATTGATCAACATGGAATGTCATCAATGCCTTGCTATATCAGGCCAAAAGTTGATGAAAAGAAGATTAAAGAAGGAACGATAAGTATGAAGCAGAAGAAATTACTGAAATATATTCTGATTGCCATGATCTCAGGAATACTGATTGGTTGGGCTTTTCATAGCACTTTAACAACTGCACAAACCACAGAACTTGCCGCCTATTTTAAAATTGTGACCGATGTATTCTTAAGATTAATTAAAATGATTATTGCACCCTTAGTATTTGCAACAATCGTTTCCGGTCTTGTCTCGATGGGAAAATCTTCTTCTTTGGGATCAATTACCTTAAAGGCCATGAGTTGGTTCATTGGTGCATCATTTATTTCACTTTTACTGGGCATGGGCTTAGCCAATTTATTCCAACCTGGCGCTGGGATGAATCTCACCATTCCTCAAACAGCGGTTGATATCGGTGTCAGTGCGACAAGTCTGAGCTTAGAAAGCTTCATTACGCATATTTTCCCGCGTAGTTTTGCTGAAGCCATGGCCAATAATGAGATATTACAGATTTTGGTTTTCTCAATTTTCTTTGGTTCTGCACTTGCCTATGTGCAACATCAAAGTGAAGTGACCGTCATTGGTAAAATTATTGATGAACTCTGCAAGGTAATGTTCCGAATTACAGATTATGTCATGGCATTTGCCCCTATCGCCGTTTTTGCAGCCATTGCTTCCGCTATTACTATCCAAGGCCCTAAGCTGATTATCGATTATAGTATTTTCATTGGACAGTTCTATGTCGGATTACTGGTGCTTTGGACTCTCCTGATTGCTTTCGGCTATATCTTCTTGAAAAAAGATATTTTTAGATTGATGCGAATCGTGCGTGAACCCACCATGTTGGCATTTGCGACCGCAAGTAGCGAATCGGCTTATCCAAAAACCATGGAAGCTTTGGATAAATTCGGTGTGCCTAAACGCATTACCAGTTTCGTTCTCCCTTTAGGTTATTCTTTCAACCTCGACGGCTCGATGATGTATATGGCATTTGCCGTGTTATTTATTGCACAAGCCTATAACATTGATTTAAGTTTTTCCCAGCAAGCGCTCATACTCTTTACCCTCATGATTACGAGTAAAGGGATTACAGGTGTTTCACGAGCATCCATTGTGGTGATTGCCTCCACACTGGCTATGTTCAAGCTTCCTGAAGCTGGTATTCTATTAATTTTGGCGATTGATCAGTTTTTAGATATGGGCCGTACGGCAACCAATGTGATTGGAAATAGTATTGCAACGGCCGTGATTGCACGCACTGAGGGCAATAAAGATGAGTTTACGGAGCAAGAAGGCATCATGGTGAACAACCTTCCTCCTGCAAACCAATTGGCCGATAACAGTTAGAATTATTTATAGAGAAAATAAAAGGTGATTTTTAAATAGTAAGTAAAGTCCTTTATTTACTATTTAAAAATCACCTTATTTATTATTAAAATATATCTCACAATGATTAAATAAAATAATCCATAAAATCCAATTATTTATTTTTCTGAATTAAAATATTCCAAATATAATCAATTCGATTTGAAAATGACATTTCATGCTTAACCAGATAGACATCTTGGAATAAATAGTACTGCTTACCGTCCAGTACTTTTAATTTATTTTCTTGAATCTCTCTTTCAACCAATAATTTCGGCAGCCATGCCACACCTAAACCTTGCAACACCAGCTCTTTTAAATCACCTGCATTATCCGTCTCATATAAAGTTCTATAATCCAACTTATTTTCAATCGCTTCATCCACACAGTTTCTTAAATATGCTTGTTTACTATAAGACAACAAAGGAAAAGACTGATCGAGTGAATATTTGGCAGTCCCGTCATGATCTAAGGCTGTCACAGGGAGGATTTCCATTTCAACAATTTTATAAAATCCGAACAAAGAACGATCGAATTGTTCTAATGTTTTTTGATCACAATAACTGATTAAAAAATCACACGAGCCATCTTTTAATAAGCGCATCCCCTGTTTGAAATTTGAGGCAATAATTTCCAATTTTAAGTCCGTCATATCCATCGCTAACTCATGAATAAAGCGGGGGAAAAACTGGGTAATGAGCGAGTGTGACACTGCAAACTTGACGGTTAACTCATCATGTTTCACATTCTTTTCTAAATACTTTATTGTTGTAGTTAGTTGATTTTGTATGTTTTTTGCCGAAGCCAGTAAAACTTGGCCTGCTTCTGTGAAATCAATATTTTTACTATATCTTTTCAAAATTTGGAAACCAAGTGAGTTTTCAATATTTTGAATTCTACGCGTAAAGGCAGACTGTGTGACATGTCGTAGAGCTGCTGCTTGAGATATCGATTTTTCTTGCTCTAACGCAAGTAAATCTTCAATCCATCGAATTTCTAAAGTCATAACTCATTCTTCACTCATCCTTTGATCAATTATAATCTATTATGCAAAAAATGCATGTAGTAATATATTTTTACATTAGAAAAAAAACCGTGCGCACTTTAATATCGATTTATTCGAGATTAGAGTCTATTTAAATGAACATTAAGATTAACACACGCGTTGAAAAGGATTTATTAGGACATAAAGAAATTCCTGCTCATTGCTATTATGGCGTACAAACTTTAAGAGCTTTAGAGAACTTTAATTTAAGTCCAAATAAACTCAATCAATTCCCTGTTTTTATTAATGCCCTTGCAATGGTTAAAGCTGCATGCGCAGAAGCCAATTTTAAACTCAATAAACTTGAAGAAAATAAATACAATGCCATTCAATATGCATGTGAACAAGTTATTAATTATAAGTATCATGACCAATTTCCAATTGATATGATTCAAGGTGGTGCGGGAACATCCACCAATATGAATATCAATGAAGTACTGGCTAATATTGGATTAGAACATTTAGATCATTTAAAAGGCGAATATCAATATTTACATCCAAATAATGATATTAATATGTCTCAGTCAACCAATGATGTCTATCCAACGGCAATTAAAGTGGGTTTAATTTTTGCAATAGAGCAATTGAACAGCCCGTTTCAAAATTTAATTCAAAGTTTTAAGAACAAGTCAGATGAGTTTTCGCATATCTTAAAAATGGGTCGTACCCAATTGCAAGATGCTGTTCCAATGACCTTGGGTCAAGAATTTGGCGCATTTGCAAATACCTTACAAAATGATTTAAACAAGCTCAATGACATCATGCCGTCTGCTCTAAGTGTTGTAAATTTGGGCGGAACAGCAATTGGAACAGGGATCAATACCGAAGTTAAGTATCGTGAATATGCTATCGCAGCGTTGTCTGAAATTACCCAAAAGCAGATCAGCAGTTCACCTGATTTAATCGAAGCAACCTCAGATATGGGTGATTTCGTTTTATTATCGAGCTTCTTAAAACGTACCGCGACTAAACTCTCAAAAATTGCCAATGACCTGCGTTTGCTGTCTAGTGGCCCTCGTACTGGTCTGAATGAAATCCATTTGGAACCGCGTCAACCGGGCAGCTCAATTATGCCAGGTAAAGTAAATCCAGTTATTCCAGAAGCAATGAATTTAGTGTGTTTTCAAGTGATTGCAAATGATTTAGCCATTACTATGGCGGCCGAAGCAGGTCAACTGCAGCTCAATGCGATGGAGCCATTAATTGCATTTAAACTGTTCGAATCGATCGATTTGTTAGGCAAAGCGATGCAAATGTTCCAACATAAATGTATTGAAAACATCCGTGCCAATGCTGAACACTGTCAGGCAAATGTCGATAATTCAATTGGCATTATTACTGCACTCAACCCATATTTGGGCTATGAAACAACGACTCGTATTGCAAAACAAGCGAATGAAACTGGTCAAAGTGTATTGGCTTTAATTAAAGCTGAAAACCTATTGTCTGATCAACTTTTAGCTGATGTGCTATCGATCAAAAATATGGTTCATCCTCAGCAATCTTTATCATGATTTATTAGCATTTAGTCTTTTTAAAAAGAGATCTCGTCAGAGGTCCCTTTTTTATAGAGAGGAAAAGTATGCTCTGTCACTCGTATTAGCTGAACATTTTTATTCTATAAAGTTCTTTTTAAATACAAAGTTTTCCGAGTCATAAAAAAAAGAACCTAATAAAAATCAGATTCTTTCTTTATCAAAAATACAACATTTACTTATTGCACAAGTTAGAACGGAAGATCATCATCCATATCTGCTGGTGCTGCCGCAGGCGCTGACTGAGGAGCCGCCTTTGGTGCAAAACCGCTTGGGTTATTGTTCGCATAACCACTTTGTTGATTGTTGCTATTACCTGCTGCTGGATTGCCACCATAACCGCCTTGGTTGTTATTATTGTTATAACCACCACCTTGGTTATTGTTGAAACGTGGTTGTGCATAACCATCATTTCCGCCTTGCATTTGCTCACCTTGCTGACGATTATTGTCGAGCATCTGCATTTGCTCACCACGAATTTCTGTGGTGTAGCGTTCTTGACCATTTTGATCTGTCCACTGACGAGTACGCAGTGAACCTTCAATATAAACTTTCGAACCTTTACGTAGGTATTGTTGCGCAATTTCACCTAGACGGTTGTGTAACACAATACGGTGCCATTCGGTTTGCTCTTTACGCTCACCTGTACTTTTATCTGTCCAAGAGTCGCTCGTTGCAATTGAAAACTGTGTCAACGAACCACCGTTTGGGAAAGTTTTCGTCTCTGGATCTCGGCCTAATGTGCCCACTAAAATAACTTTATTTACACCGCGCATCTGATGTTTACTTCCTATCTATTTCTATTATTTACTTTATAAGAGTTATGCTTAAATGGCTACCTCTTTCCCCAACAACTGCGTTAAATCTTGTCGCGTAGCATCATCTATTTGCTGCTTATCGACTTTTACATACGCTACTTGCTGATCAGACATCACCACGACCTCTTCAATACCACGAATCGCTAAAAGCTGTGAAGTCCATTCGTCCGTTTGTTTATGTTCAGGTAAACGCAACACCATCGAAGACAAATAACGCGGTTGCGCCAAGCCAAAACTAATCAATAACCAAACAATCGCCAGTCCAGTCAGGATGCTCCAACCCAAGGCAGTATTGTTTAACAGCAGCAACTGACCGCCTGTGACACCACCAAAGAATGCGCCTAAAAACTGGCTGCTGGCATTTACGCCCATGGCAGTCGCTTTAGACTGAATCGGTGCAGCTTTCGATAACCATGACGGCAACAGCGCTTCCATGACATTAAAAGCAATAAAGAATAAGCCCAAACCAGTGAGCAAAATATACTTCGACTCAAAGCCAAAAATTAGGATGCCCAAGCCTAAAATAATGCCGCCAATGGCCGTTAAAAAGATGCCTCTCATCTTGCGATATTTTTCAGCCAACACAATACTTGGAAAGGCAAAAAATAGGCTAATCACCAACAACGGTAAATACACCCAGCCATGCGAATTTAGTGGAATTTTTGCAAAATCGATAAGCTGTGATGGAACATAAATAAACATTGCTGTCAGCAATAAATGTAAGCTAAACACCGACACATGCAGACGGTTCAAATCGCCCATTTTTAAGACTTGTTTGAGCTGAGCCAAATAACCTTGCTGATAATTACGATGATGGCGGGTGACTTTGGGCACCAAAAATAACATCGAAATGGCCGCCAAACCCATGATGGTCGTTACCCAGAATAATCCTGAAATCCCCACTAAACCGGTAAGCCACGGCCCCAAACTAAAAGCGACAGCAAAAGAAACCCCGATACTCATGCCCATGGTTGCCATGGCTTTCATACGATTTTCTTCACGGGTCACATCCGCCAGTAGTGCCATCACCACGGCAGACACTGCCCCCCCACCCGCAATGGCACGGCCAATAATCACCCCATAAATGGTGTCTGACATCGCTGCAATTGCACCACCCAAAGCAAATAGGAGTAGCCCAAAAACCACCAAAGGCTTACGGCTATAACGGTCGGCAATCAAGCTGAAAGGAATCTGTAAAATGGCCTGTGTTAAGCCATAAATCCCCACAGCCAAACCGAGCAACGCAGGCGTTGCATATTCATAGGTCTGCCCTGCCACAGAAAATACAGGGATGATCATGAACAAACCCAACATGCGTAAGGCAAAAATACTGCTTAAGGCAAAAGTTGAACGACGTTCTAAAGCATTCATCATAAACGAGGACAGACTGTATTGAATTAATCTTGGATCAAGATTATAGGCTATTCAATCCGACTAGCGGCATGAATTTTATGTTTAATAAAAGCCTTCCTGATCTGAAAAACAAAAAGCGCAGCCTGAGCTGCGCTTTTCCACGGTTTAAAGCAATCTGCTTTAAGCGGCTTGATGTTTTTTGTATTGAATAGAAGCAATAACAGCCCAAACAATAAAGGCCACACCAATTAAACCCGTGACAACTTCTGGTACATGTAGACCTGTGCCACTTGCCAGCATAATGAATGCTAAAGCACCAATTGCGTAGTGTGCACCATGCTCAAGGAAGACATAGGCATCCAAAGTCCCTTTTTCTACCAAGTAAATCGTCATCGAACGCACGAAAATCGCACCAATCGCGAGACCCAACATAATAATCACGACATCGGAAGTAATGGCAAACGCGCCAATTACGCCATCAAAACTGAACGATGCATCAAGTACTTCTAGGTATAAGAAACCACCAATACCTGCTTTGACCACACCTGTGGTTGCGCCATTGGCATCATGCGTAACTGCATTGCCATCTTCATCAACTTCAGGTTCACCACCCAACAAATGACTCAAGACTTGTACGCCAATATAAACCACGATGCCCCAGATTCCCGCCATGGTCACCACCAGACGTTTGGCTTCATCGACATTAGCCGCCATCACCAAAAGTGCAATCAGTGCAAGGAAGACTGACATTGCAGGAACATTGGCTAAGTTGGTCAAACGGCGTTCTAACCAGCGGAACCAGTGTGTATCTTTCTCTTCATCTAAGAAGAAGTTTAAGAACACGAGCAACAAGAATGCACCACCAAACGCAGCAATTTCAGGGTGATGATCCATCAGACGTTGCGAGTAGGTTTTTGGATCATTCAAAGCCAGTTGTACGACTTCAACAAAGCCCATATCTGCAGTTACAGCCACAATTGCAACAGGGAAGATTAAACGCATACCAAATACAGCGACTAAAATACCCACAGTCAGGAACAACGTTTTCCAGAAATGATCCCAACCACGTAAAACAGATGCATTGACCACGGCATTATCGAAAGATAAAGAGACTTCCATCACTGCTAAAATTGCAGTGATGGTCAAAGCAGTAAACATGGTCTTTAAGCCCGCTTCTGGTCCATGGGTAAAACCCCAGTACGCAGACAACGCAAGACACACGATCGTAAAAATGATAGAGAAACCAAAATGTTTCATCATGACAGATCGACCTATAAAAAATTTGGAGATGAACGAAAACTTAAAAAACAGGTTGAGTTTTATGGCCGCAATTATGACGCTTTTTGCGCCTGAAACCAAAACATCTTCGTTAATTTTTACTTATCTCACCGATGTACGGAGATGGTTTGTTGTTCTGCGTAAACTGTTGTTATAGTCTTGCCCATATTTTGGCTTCCCTTAGGATCTAATCATGGCTTTTTCTCAAGACGTTTGGCAGCGTAATGTCGACTTATATCAAAAAACACTGGCTTTACCTTTTAACCAAGAATTGGCTTCAGGCACACTTAATAAAGAAGCATTTTGTCATTATGTGATTCAAGATGCGCACTACTTGGTGGCTTATGGTCGTGCTTTAGCGGTGTGTGGTGCCAAAGCGTATGAGGCTGACGACATTATTCAGTTTAGCCAAGGGGCTAAAGAAGCAATTGTGGTGGAACGCAGTTTGCATGATGGCTTTATGAAAAATTTTGATATTTCAAAACAACAGTTTGAAGAAACACCTCTGACTTTGGCATGTCACCATTACACTTCATTTCTAACGGCAACAGCATGGTCTGAAAGCTACCCTGTGGTGTTAGCAGCGCTCTTACCTTGTTTTTGGATTTATGCTGAAGTCGGTAAAGACATTGTGGGTAACTCTATCGCCAACAATCCATACCAAGCCTGGATCGATACTTACGCAGGTGAAGAGTTCAACCAAGCTGTGCGTAATGTGATTGCAACCATCGATAAAGTGGCTGCGCGTTGCGATGCAGACACCATTGAGAAAATGCATAAAGCCTACCGTAAAGGGGCTGAACTCGAATGGTTGTTCTGGGACAGCGCTTATAAACAGCAACAATGGCTCGGTTTAGACCACGCTTAAAAGCGAAAATGATCCAAAAAGCCCTGAACTCTTCAGGGCTTTTTATTGACCAAATCTCGTATTTTTCAGATGGCGCGATTGCTATTTTAAGCATTTAAAACTAAACTTTAATAATAATAATAATTATCATTTACACAATTAACTTTCGAGGGCCGTTCTCATGCATCCTGATACTCTAGGTACTGAAGCCATTCGTGCATTTTTTACCGTACAATGCTGCTGGCTAAATAACGAAGAAATATACCTTGAAAAAGGCTGTTTACACTGCGGTTCTGCCGCGACCTACCTCATTTATTATACCAATCCACATATTCAAAAATTGATGTTGGCTTTTATTAAAAAATATCATTGTGTTTTAAGTCGAGAACAAGACTTACTCGACCTGCCAGACTTTGAAGATGACTACGATGCCTTCTTACAAACTCTTGAGCATAAAGTCAATTTCTATGCCCGTCTCCATCATGACATTATCCGTCCCTTTGCTTTTGAGACGGTCGATTCAATCTTTGAACGTCGTTATGCGCTAGCATGCTAAATACTGCAACCATGACAATACTCTATCCCTGAAGGCGTACGGCAAACAAAAAATAGACAGCCATGATTCAACTTTTGCGCTACGCCGAATGGGAGATCCACTCTTTTTTACGCAATGCGTAAACATCTTTCTATCTTCAGTCGCAGCCAATATCGATAGCTTGAGACTTGTTTCAACACTGAAATCTAGCTACAGTTTAGCAGCATCACTTTTCTTTTGGCCGACATGATTTGTCGCTATAAAATCATGTTTAACACTTGAATAAAGCATAAGTCGTTATCATATACCTCCTTCATCTGCACAATTTCGAGATAGTTTTATGAGCCAAAGTCATATCCGTATTCGAGGCGCACGTACCCATAACTTAAAAAATGTGAACCTTGATATTCCCCGCGACAAATTCGTGGTGATCACGGGACTTTCTGGTTCAGGTAAGTCATCGCTTGCATTTGATACGCTGTACGCCGAAGGCCAGCGTCGTTATGTCGAATCGCTCTCGGCCTATGCGCGCCAGTTCTTATCACAAATGGAAAAACCTGAAGTTGATTCAATTGAAGGCTTAAGTCCTGCGATTGCGATTGAACAGAAGTCAACCAGCCATAACCCACGCTCTACGGTGGGCACCATTACCGAAATTTATGACTATTTACGTCTACTCTACGCACGTGTCGGTACGCCATTTTGCCCAGAGCATGATTTGCCGATGGTGGCACAGACCGTATCGGAAATGGTTGATGCGGTAAAAGGATTGGATGAAGGAACAGCGCTGATGCTGCTTGCACCTGTGGTGCGTGAGCGTAAAGGCGAATATTCCAACCTGTTTGAACAGCTACAAAGTCAAGGTTTTGTACGGGCGCGTGTCGATGGTGAGATTGTTGATCTAGACCCAATTCCAGAACTCGATAAAAAGAAAAAACACACCATTGAAGTGGTCGTCGATCGTTTTAAAGTTCGTGATGACCTCGGCAACCGCATTGCAGAATCTTTTGAAACGGCTCTACGTTTGGGCGGTGATATTGCCATTCTTTCGTGGATGAACGGTGAACACCCAGATCGGGTTTTTTCGGCTAAACACTCATGTCCTGAATGTGACCGTGCTGTTGCGGAACTTGAGCCCCGTTTATTTTCATTTAACAATCCCTTTGGTGCCTGCCCAACCTGTGATGGTTTAGGGACCCGTAGCCATTTTAGTGCCGAAAAACTCATTCCAAGTCCTGAGGTTTCGATTAGCCAAGGCGCGATTCGTGGTTGGGACAGACAACGCCCGTACTACTACAGCATGATTGAAAAAGTGGCTGAACATTTTGGCTTTTCTTTGGATACGCCTTGGAATGAACTGGATGCCGACACCAAAAAGAAATTTCTCTACGGTACAGGCAAAGAAAAAGTTGATTTAAGTTATATCGATGAGCGTGGTCGTAAGCATAATCGTGTGCAACCTTTTGAAGGAGTTTTGCCACATTTAGAACGTCGCTATCGTGAAACTGAGAGTAACTATGTTCGTGATGATTTAGCACAGTACCTGTCTAATGCAGCATGTGATGCCTGCGGTGGATCACGTCTGAATGAAATATCACGCCATGTTCGAGTTAAAGACAAAACTATTGCTCAAATTACCAAAATGTCGATTGGTGATGCGGAAAGTTATTATCAAGATTTAAATCTTGATGGCGCAAAAGGCGAAATTGCCGATAAGATTTTTAAAGAAATCCGAGAGCGCTTACATTTCTTAGTATCAGTGGGTTTGAATTATTTAAGTCTTTCTCGTTCAGCAGAAACATTGTCTGGTGGTGAAGCGCAACGTATTCGTTTGGCTTCGCAAATCGGCGCAGGTTTGATGGGGGTGATGTATGTCCTCGATGAACCATCGATTGGTCTGCATCAACGTGATAATGATCGCCTATTGGAAACCTTAGTCCGCTTACGTGATTTGGGGAATACCGTTTTAGTCGTTGAGCATGATGAAGATGCGATTCGTGCAGCTGATCATATTATCGATATTGGTCCTGGTGCTGGTATTCATGGTGGTCATGTGATTGCTGAAGGGACGTATAATGAAATTCTTGCGAATAGTGAATCTCTCACGGGTCAATATTTATCAGGCAAACTGAAAATTGAAGTACCGAAAAAACGTACTACACCACCAAAGCCTGAAGAACAAATTAAATTGATGGGTGCTGCGGGTCATAACCTACAGAATGTGGATTTAACCATTCCTTTGGGTGTGATGACCTGTGTCACGGGTGTGTCTGGTTCAGGTAAATCTACGCTGATTAACCGTACTTTATTGCCTTTAGCAGCGACACAGCTTAATGGTGCAACGACATTAACGGCTGAGAAATTTGACTCGATTGATGGTCTGCAATTCCTTGATAAGGTTGTTGATATTGATCAAAGCCCGATTGGTCGTACACCTCGCTCCAACCCTGCAACGTATACGGGTTTGTTTACCCCAATTCGTGAATTGTTTGCGCAAACATCTGAAGCCAAAGCACGTGGTTATGCTGTGGGTCGCTTCTCGTTTAACGTAAAAGGTGGTCGTTGTGAAGCCTGCGAAGGTGACGGCATGATCAAAGTTGCGATGCACTTCTTACCTGATATGTATGTGCCTTGTGATAACTGTCATGGTGAACGTTATAACCGTGAAACTTTAGAAGTCGGTTATAAAGGCAAAAATATTTCAGATGTACTGAATATGACGGTTGAAGATGCTATGCATTTCTTTGATGCTATTCCTGTCATTCATCGTCGTTTAGAAACGCTGAATCAAGTGGGTTTAGGCTATATTCGTTTAGGTCAGTCAGCAACGACTCTATCAGGTGGTGAAGCGCAACGTGTGAAATTGGCACGTGAATTAGCAAAACGTGATACGGGTAAAACGTTGTATATCTTGGATGAACCCACTACTGGTCTACATTTCCATGACATTGCTAAACTGTTAGATATCCTTCATGAGCTACGCAATAAGGGCAATACTATTGTGGTGATTGAGCATAATTTGGATGTGATCAAAACTGCTGACTGGGTAATTGATTTAGGCCCAGAAGGGGGCGCAGGTGGCGGGATGATTATTGCAGAAGGAACGCCTGAACAGGTTGCGAAGAATAAAGTTTCACATACTGCGAAGTTTTTGAAGCCGATGTTGAAGTGATTAATTCCCCCTTCTTAAATAAGAAGGGGGTTTTTCACTTAGTCAAAATAAAGATCTATATTTATTTAATAAAAAAAATTTATTAATATTTTATTTAGTATTCTTCTTATGTATTATGTTGGCGAAACTGTGGTGTAAGTATGGTCAACATGCTAGTAATCTTTTACTAGAGCTCTTGGTTCGATTCCAAGCGGTTAAAATTTTTTATTTCATAAAATCTATATATGACTCCATTTATACAACATCACAATCATGATTTTTTTAAGGCAGCTTGCCAAAATGTAAGCTCTACCAAAGCTGCATATAAATTAATACATAATGAAATTAATAAATTAATAACTAAAAAACCTCTTAATGAGGGTTCTCTTGATTCTGAGACTTTATCAAAAATTAAGTTACTCACAAAATTAGCAATTCCTGTTTATACTGCATACTCGGAAGCAATATTTTTAAAACTTATATACACTCCATGTGGATTCACAAAACAAGAAATTGATCAAATTTTTACTGTTCAAAAACGTCAATCTATTATTCAAGCTTGGAAAGAGACTTTGATAATTAGTACAAGAAAAAGTATTGGTAAAAAGTCAAATTTTTTACCAAATAGTCGAAAAAAGATTGAACAAATTATCAACCGCTATCTTCAAGAACCCTCTGAATTACGTAATAAAATTGCACACGGCCAATGGACTTGTACATTTAACAAACACAATAGTGCTTTAACACATGAAACTAGCGCAAAAATCGAGAAAATTACCATTGTTGATATCGATATTTGGCTTTCAGCGTTTACAACATTAGGTGAATTACTCTTTTTAGCCAATCAATCTCCATTGAAAGGTTATTCTGAGCAATATTGGAATAAAATAACTAAGATCGAGCAAGAGCTTGAAAGAAGAAGCTCTTGGACCTTTAATAAAAAAGTTCAATTAATGCACGCTAAGCATGCTAAGAAAGATTATTATAAAGCCTTAAATGCCTCAAAGAGTTAGTAGGAAAAACAGATCCATATTCAAGTGTGCAACAAAATTTAAACCAAACCTTACAGTTGATGGTAGATCACCAAAACCTTCAAATACCATAGCAGTCCGACCAACATCATCAAAGAATTCATCTAACTTTTTCGCAACTTTCTTGGTATATAGCATCAATCCAGTTAAAACTTCATCATCTAAATCAAATGCATAACTTGAATAATGTTTTTTGGGGATCACCACTGTTGCACCCAAAGTATTGGGGAATATCGTGAGAAATGCCATAAATTCATCATTACTATCAATAATATGGCAAGGTCTTTCATTTCGTGTCATCTGACAAAAAATACAGTCTGTTCGCATTTGCCCTTCATTTATTCTTTTGTACTGTTATTTAATTTAACCTGAGTTCGATATAAAAAAAGAGTAGAAAAAAAGCCCTGTTTTTGTAACATATTGGTTCTCAAGACAAAATGTTATAAAACAAGGCTTCTCAATGGATCATATTACCGAATTATTTTGTATTTTGGATGATTTCTGCAAAATATTTAATGAATCTTTAGAGAAAGCTTTAATTTCTAATCAAAAAACCAGGTTGAAAAAGTCAGCTTTAAGCTTGTCTGAAGCAATGACCATTGTCATTTTATTTCATCAATCCGGCTTTAGATTCTTCAAATATTTTTATTGCCAAATGATCGTTCCATACTGGAAATCTGCTTTTCCTAAACTGCTTAGCTACAACCGATTTATTGAAATCATGCCCCGTTGTTTGCAAGCTCTGAGTAGTTTCTTCCATCAGGTGAAAGGAAAAGATACGGGAATCAGTATCATTGACTCCACTAAATTGGTAGTTTGCCATAATCTTCGGATTAAAAGGCATCGTGTATTTAAAGGCTTGGCCGGTCGTGGAAAAAGTAGTACGGGTTGGTTTTATGGTTTTAAATTACATCTCGTTATCAATAATTTAGGTGAAATTATTAATCTCAAGCTGACATCGGGAAATGTTCATGATGTTGCTATATTAGAATCTTTAACTCAAGAATTAAAAGGGATCCTACTCGGAGACAAAGGCTATTTGAGCAAAGCAAAAGCCGAAGCTTTAGCAGCAAGAGGACTGAAAATATTGACCCCATCACGTCGGAATATGAAAAATAAACCCATCCAAACTGAAGAAGAAAAACAATTACTTTGCAGAAGAGGATTGATCGAAACCGTGAATGATCAATTAAAAAATTTACATCAACTTGAACATTCACGTCATCGTTCGGTAAATAACTTCATGGTGAATATCATGGCTGCTGTAGTGGCTTATTGTTTGAACCCCAATAAGCCAACTTTCCAAAATATGCTAAAAGGTTAAGTGGATTTCATCGAACTCAGGTTAATTTACTTATTTATTTTGATCTAATTCTTTCAAATATAATATGACTCATTCACTTCATCGACTGAATAAGCCACAACCTTATTTTTCCCCTGCTCTTTAGCTTGAAACAAAGCACGATCGGCTTTTTCTATCAGTGCCATCCAACTGGTCGCACCAATTGCCACCCCAATACTAATACTAACTTTCAAATCAGGGCAGCGTACATTATCAACTGACTTCGCTTCATAAATCTCAGAACGAATCTTTTCTGCAATTTTTAAAGCGCGCTCCATTCCAACATTTTCAATCAGTACTATAAATTCATCGCCACCGTAACGTACCAACAAGTCAGATGTCCGAATATTTTCTTTTAATTTTTCAGCCACAAACTGAATCACCTGATCCCCCATCAGGTGCCCATACACATCGTTGACCTGTTTAAAATGATCAATGTCGATCACCATTAAACAAGTCTCCGAAAACTGAGTCGGCTGATTTTCCAAAAGTTTAATGTATTCATTCAACGCATAACGGTTTGCAACCCCGGTTAATGAATCCAAATGCGCAATATTCTTGAGTCGAAACTCCAACGCATCTCGCTGCTGAAGCGTCTGTTTTAACTGCTGAATTGCTGTAAATAAAGAATACATATTGGCGGGTTGATCTTTGGTATCCATCGGGTTGGGGCGAATACTGGAATGGGATAAATCAAACAGAATTTCACGCGCTTGAATGAGTGGACTAAACACTCTCTTACGCGCATAGATCATGGTAAACAGTGCGGCAAAAATTGAAATGAGTGAAATACCCACCGTTATGAGCAAAATATTTTGTGCTTTATGCTTTTCAATGATGGCTTTTTCAACGCTATATTTGAGTAAATAATTTTGCAATTCCACCACGGTCGAAAATTTATCAACGATTGCTTCAGTTAACTGTGTCCCCGTTAAATAGTACGGTCGATGGTAAATACTTTCATTCATCAAGCGCTCAACAATCAATAGCCCTTTGGCTAAAAACTCGTTATAAACCGCTTGATGCAGCACTTTAAATTCTTCGGTTTTATCACGCTCGGGCTGTAAGGTATCAATGAGTGCCCACAAATACATCACTTGCTTCCGAGTCTGTAAAGAACGCGCTAAATTGGTTTCAGGAATCGGTTGTTTAAAAGCTACATGCGCCATCACATTGGATGCAGCACGACCAGCCTGATCGCGTAAGTCAGCCAATAATAAAATTTGGGTATAAAAGTTTGAAATCGCGGTGTCTTTGCCTCCCGAAACTGCAATCACATCTTTTAGGACATCGTGACTATGCTCCCAAGCATTAAACATTTCTAAAATGGCCTGATCCATTTTTTCTGCATTGCACTGCTCACGTGGCAGAGCTGCATAAGCATCCACCTGCTGTCTGCCTTGCATTAAAGCTTCATCTAAACGGTCAAATAAACTTAAATCTAAATTTGGGAGGTTCGAATGCTTTAAAACCTCTAAAGTCTTTTGCATCTGCTCATCTACCGTGAGCCGATACAGTTTTAACTCAAGCACATGCTGGGCAAAATCTTGTTGATTACTCGACATGAGTTTGTTGGCTGGCGCACGCTCTCGTGAAATCTTATTGGCCAAGTCTGCAACAGCTTGTAGGGCTTGTATTTCAGTTAAAGCTTGGTTGGTTTTGATGTAATCGCGATAACTTTTGACCATCAACGGAATGGATAAGCTGCACAATGACAAAATAATAATGCTCATTGCAATATACAGCTTTTGACTCAAATACTCAGAGCGTATTTCTCGCATACTTCAACCACGCCCCCATTCCTAAATAAAAGAAAACTAAATTAACTGTTTATTATACGAACAGTAGATCTCTTGCGAAAGTAAAAACCACCTCAATATAAATTTCATGAGATATCAGAAATTAAATCGTTTTTCAGATTCTGAATTCAAACGCTTGGTTGGCGTACCTCGACAAGTTTTTACTGAAATGGTAGAGGTTTTAGAAAAAGCAGAATCACTCAAAAAGAAATCAGGTCGTCCTCATACTTTAGATATAGAGGATCAGTTGTTATTAACTCTCAATTACTTACGGAACTACAGCACTCAACTGGAATTAGCGGCAAATTACCATATCGCTGAAAGTAATGTGAATCGAACCATTAAAAAGGTTGAAGATGCATTGATGAAATCAAGACGTTTTACTCTGCCAAAACGAAGCATTACCACAGCAGACGAACACTTTAACTGGGTCATTATTGATGCGACAGAATGTTCAATAGAACGTCCGAAAAAAAAATCAGAGTAAGTTCTACAGTGGTAAAAAGAAGAAACATACGCTAAAAGCACAAGTGATCTATCATCCGAACAGCAAACAAATCATAGGGCTAGATATATCGAATGGCAGTCAGCATGATATTAAATTGGCAAGAAAAACGGTTAAGAAATTCAAACATTGTGAATATGTTATGACCGATTTAGGGTACTACGGATTAGAGCAAGATGGCTTTAAATTATTGATGCCAATAAAGAAAAAGAAGAATTTACCCTTATTTGATGTTGAGAAAAGGTACAATAAAATGATTGGAAAAATACGAGTTGTGATCGAACACATTAATAGTCAATTGAAAACATTTAGAATATTAAGTGAACGCTATCGAAATAGACGGAAAAGATTCGGTTTACGCATTAACTTAATTGCTGCACTCGTAAACCGGATAAACTTGCAATAATGACTTTCGCAAGAGATCTAGTATATCGTGTATTTAAGTGATTAATTCTTTGTTTTGCATCGTTTTAAGATTTCATCATCCCCAAATAATCATGGCTAAACTTTCACGCACCTATGAAAGCTGAGTCAATCCATCCTTAATAATATTCATGTTTAGTGTGAATTTCATTCAATATTTTTAATTCCCATTTTTTAAAGTGCCTATATTTACACATGCAACATTTAAGTGCATAATGCACAGTATTGGGGCGAATTAGAGTATATCCTCAGCAGATATTCTAATTTTCCCACAAGTTTTGGCTGAAAAAACCAACCTCTTTTAGAGGTTGGTTTTTTTTTGCTCAAATAAAAGTTTTTAATGAAAAATATAGCCTCAAATTCGCACCATTATTATGCATTAAATTGCAATATATTTTTATTCAGAAAAAAATAAGATCTCGAAAATTTAAATAAAAAAAAAGCCCAACCTTGGGGAAAGTTGGGCAGATAAACAAAAACTGTTTGAGGAGAATTAGCTTCTCAGAAAACAACAATATTGTTAAATGATTCGCTAAAATCATTATGAAATAAATCCGTTCACTTGTAAAGCCAACTAAAGCACTATGGATTAACACAACGCTATAATTAGCGTGAAAATTATCACAAATACTCAGAGGATATGTACATTATGCAAGCAAAAAACGAGCTTTTTGCGCTAATTTTAGGCGTTTTTTAGATTTAGGACACAAAAACGCCTATATTTGAGGTGCCTTATTTAACTTTTTTATCGTTTATATCCATATATTCAATCTAATTTACCAATTAAAACCCAAGTTCAGTACAATTCATTTTCCTACATTCTCTGTTTTCTAAATAGGTATACCCTATTGTTCTGCTGTAAGTTTTTTTTGGTTGACATGGATACACTCAATTGAGCAATTTTTAACCTCTAACATAGCTAGAGTAATTACTCAATAATATAATACCATTAGAGCTCATTGACTTAATAAATTGTTACAATAGAATAGCATTAGTTTAATCCAATGTTAACAATCTGGTAAATATCATGAAAAAACTCGGTTTAGCCACTGCTTTATTATTAGCCATGACCGGTGCTCAAGCATACCAATTCGAAGTACAAGGTCAATCTGAATACATCGATGCATCTGATGCAAATGACAAAGATTTTACTGGCGGTTTACAAGGTACTTTCTACTTTAAAGATGTTGATTCATCTAAAGGTCCTTTAGCTGAAGCTGCTTTTTTAAACCAAGCTTCAAATGTTTCTTTGGCATATAACTATGCTGAATTAGGCACTGACGGTACTGATTTCATCGCACACAACTACGGCGCTAAAGCTGAAGCGTATATTCCTACTAAATTCGTTCCAGCATATGCAAGTGCGTCTTATAGCCACACGCATTTCGATGGTAAAAACAGCGAAACTCCTGATGACAATGGCGACCGTTATGCACTTGAAGTGGGTGCTTTAGCTGCGCCAAACTTCTTGGTTGCTGTCGGTTATACTAGCGTTGCTGACACAACTGCGCTTGATGCATTCAACGTAATGGGCAATGGTGTTGTTAAAGCTGTTGGTGAAGCTGCTACGATCGGTGAAGATCAAGACGCGGTTACTGCACGTACTAAATACGTAGGTAACATCGACGGTACAAACATGGCGCTCGGCTTAGAAGCTGGTCTTGTTTACGGTGAAGACACCGCTTACCAACTTAAAACTGACCTTTACTTAACTCCTGCGTTAAGTGTTGGCGCTTCTTATGTTGAATCAAGCTTTGCTGGTACTCCAGATTCAGCTTGGGGTGCAAACGTTAACTACTTCATCACTCCAGCAGTTGCTGTAGGCGCAAGCTATGTAAATGCTAACGCTAAAGACAATACTGAGAATCTCGATACACAAACTGTTGGCGTAAACGCTAAATTCCGCTTCTAATTCAATTTAGAAACTGAATAGAAAAAAAGGACGCTTAAAGCGTCCTTTTTTTAGTTTGTGGCTCTGACTAAATTTAAGAAATGTAAATGACGCTCATATTGGTCAATAATATCTTGCAATAGATCATCTAAAGTCCAATCCATCACATCATAATTCTGCCCACCTTCTCTTAAGAAAACTTCAGCTTGATAAAACTGCTGTTCTTCAAGTCGATCTGCCATAAAACTGGGTGGCTGGGTTTCACGGGCAACCACCTGATAGATGAAGTTAATTTCATTATGGTGATCCACGCGTAACTGCAAGCCATGCTCAATCGGTTGAATGGTCACGTCTAGCTGACGGCGCTGAAATTCCTTTTGTACCGCTGAAAATGCATGTTGTACTTGCTGACCAATGAACTCTTCGACCTCAGACTGGGTATGTGGATAATGCATAATCAGACCTAGACGCTGTTGCCAACTGCGTGGATTTTGAATCGCACGTGGCGTGATTCGTGCATCTTGTAGTGCACGCATTTTGGTGACATCCAAACGCAGTGCTTTCAGTAAGCCCCAACAGACCAGCAACATAATCAAAGTAAAGGGCAAGGCACTCATAATGGTAGCCGATTGTAAGGCCGAAAGTCCGCCTGCCATCAGTAAGATAATCGACAGTAACGCAATCAAAATGGTCCAAAATAGCCGTTGCCACAAGGGTGAGTTTTCTGTTTCTGCGGTTAAGTAATCAATCACCAATGAGCCTGAGTCGGCTGAAGTCACAAAGAATAGCACCACCAGAACGGTCGCAATCAGGCTCGATATTTGAGAGAAAGGTAAATGGGTCAAAAATTCAAACAGTGCGACGGATGAGTCTTGTTGTACCGCTGAGATTAAAGAAGTATGACCATCTTGAATAATACTGAACAGCGCTGCATTCCCCATGAAGCCCATCCAAATCAGGGTAAAACCTGTAGGAATGAATAACACCCCGACAATGAACTCGCGAATGGTTCGACCTTTAGACACTCGGGCAATAAACATTCCAACAAAAGGCGACCACGAAATCCACCAAGCCCAATACATAATGGTCCAACCGCCAATCCAACCATTGGGTTGATAGGCATAGAGGTTGAAGGTCATCGTGAACAGATTGGATACGTATTGCCCTGCATTTTGAATGCTGGTTTGTAAGATATAAATAGAAGAACTGGCAAAAAACACAAATAGCAGTAAAACCACTGCCAGCACCAAGTTCAATTCAGATAGCCGTTTAATACCTTTGTCCAAACCAAACCCGACTGAGAGCGAAGCTAAAAAAGTGACAAAAATAATCAGCCCGACCTGAATACCAATACTTTGCTGGATACCAAATAAATAATTCAGTCCCGAATTAATTTGGGTCACCCCAAAACCAAGTGTGGTCGCAACCCCGAAAATGGTGCCTAAGGTTGCAAAGGTATCGACCGCATCTCCCGTTGCACCATAGATTTTTTTGCCCACCAAAGGATATAAAGCGGAGCGAACCTTTAAAGGCAAATTATGTCGGAAAGAGAAATAGGCCAGTGACAATCCCACAAGCGCATAAATGGCCCATGCATGTAATCCCCAGTGGAAAAAGGTGATCCGCATCGCTTGTTGTGCGGCATCTACGGTTTGCCCGTCTCCCGTGGGCGGGTTGACATAGTGCATCACGGGTTCAGCGACACCGAAGAACATCAAACCAATCCCCATCCCTGCAGTAAACAGCATGGCGAACCAAGAGCCACTGCTATATTCAGGCAGACTATGATCGGGGCCGAGTTTGATTTTCCCCATATCGGAGAGTGCAATAAAGATCAGTAAGATCAGAAATAACGCGACAGATAAAACGTAAAACCAGCTAAATGAGTCAATAATCCATTGATTTAAATGTTTAGTTAAAGCCTCAAAACCACTTGGGTCAAAAAGAATCAAGGCCAGAAAAAGCACCAGAATCACGACAGTGCTGAGAAATACATTCCGTTTGATGTTTGCAAACAGCGATGGCTTTATGGAAGGCATAATTCCCCCAGAAAATTATTTTTAGTACAAAGATATAACCAAAATGGTTAATTAGACGAGTCTAATAAAGAGTGAAGAATGAATAGCTTAAAATTTAACGATTCTGTTCTATCATAATTTATGTTTAAAAATAAGGCAGTGCGAATCCTGTAACAGTTTAATTTTCTTTATGATCATTGGGTCGATGCTGAATATACTGCAAGGCAATCAAGCGTGAGACGACTAAAGCCAAATACATCACCCCACAAAACATCTGTAACATCGCAATCATACGAGCCAGCGGTGTTAATGGCATTAAATCGGACAAACCTGTCGCCGACTGCAAACTAAAGCTTAAAAAAAGTAAATCGAGCCATGACTGTGCGCCCGCCACATTGGGATTTAAAAAGCTATTGGGTTCTAAAATCTGGCAAATGCTATATAAAAATGCAAAACCCCATGCAATAAGCGTAAACACTGCCCCTGCAGCAAATAGCTCATCTTTGGTCAAATAACGGTCTGCAAACATATAGCGCAGCAAGCCATAGGCCGCAATAAAATAGGCCATCGCCTCAAAGGCATGGCTAATCACCAACAGCATCGGATCTCGCGCACCCAGCAAAATCAGTAAGGAAAAGAACAATGCCCCACCAACAAAACTCAAGCCGAGGATGGTAAACACGGGAGTTTGACGAATGACCTTGGCAATGAGTAACAGGACCAAAACACCTAAGCCCCAAACCAATACACGTAAGGACAAGCTATGGCCGCTCAACAGCGCCAAAATCAGCATAATAAATTGCAACAGCAGTAACCATGCTGAAGGCAGTAGACGGAAGCCTTTCCAAAATTCGACAAATACTTGCATATGCAGCCTGTTATTTTTAAAGCCAAGTTTGATTGGTTCTTGTTCTCGCTTTTTAAACTTAGCATGAATAGCCACTGAAACCGATGCTTTTTATTCGTGTCAGTCGATTCATTTTGCCCAACAATTTGAGTACTGCTTGAGTACTGAATATCACAATCTAGGTCTTTCAGCATTCAAAGCCAACACAGTTAGGAGCGTCAACACCATAAAAAAAGCCCCAATGAATGGGGCTTTTTTTATTTCAGGTTCAGATTAGTGATCTGAAGCGCCTGAAATACCAATACCTGTTTGCGAACGTACATACTGCGCATCAAATGCTTTACGTTCTGCTTGTGCACGTGCTGAGTTATCAGTCACAGAGAACAACCAGCAGCAGAAGAACGCCAATGGCATTGCAAAGATTGCTGGACCATTGAATGGGTTCACTGGCGTTTCAGAAATACCCAATGTATCGACCCAAACGGCTTTAGATAAGATAATTAGTGTTACTGCAGTCACTAGACCAATCACACCACCAATCACCGCACCACGTGTGGTTAAACCTTTCCAGAACATTGACAGTACAAGCACTGGGAAGTTGGCACATGCTGCTACAGAGAATGCTAAACCGACCATGAAGGCAACGTTTTGTTTCTCGAACAGAATCCCTAAAATCATTGCAAAAATAGCAAGACCTAAAGTCGCGATTTTAGACATACGAAGTTCAGATTCAGGAGTCGTTTGACCTTTCTTGAACACGTTTGCGTACAAGTCATGTGAGATTGCTGAAGCACCTGACAAGGTCAGACCTGCAACAACAGCAAGAATCGTTGCGAACGCCACTGCTGAAATGAAGCCCATGAACAAGTCACCGCCCAATGCATCAGACAAGTGAACCGCTGCCATGTTGTTACCACCAACAAGCTCTAGCTTGCCAGTTACTGCCATTTTCGCGACATCAAGGAACTGTGGATTGTTCGATACATAAAGGATCGCACCAAAACCAATGATGAAAGTTAAAAGGTAGAAGTAACCAATGAAACCCGTTGCTACAACCACTGATTTACGTGCTTCTTTAGCATCTTTAACGGTAAAGAAACGCATTAAGATGTGTGGTAGACCCGCTGTACCGAACATTAAAGCCAAACCTAAAGAAATGGCATCAATTGGGTTCGCTGCAAGTTTACCTGGGCCCATGATATTGCCCGCTTCTGCTAAAGAAATGTCATGTACTTTAGAGAAAACTTGAATTGACTGTGTGAACATTTCAGAGAAGCTGAAGCCTACGCCTTTCATCACCATGAAAGCCATGAATGTCGCGCCAGACAAAAGCATCACAGCTTTAATAATCTGTACCCAAGTTGTTGCCAACATTCCACCGAAGATCACGTAAGCCATCATCAGAAGGCCGACAATCACTACAGCAATGTTGTAGTTCAAACCAAATAACAGTTTGATCAGCTGACCTGCACCCACCATCTGAGCGATCAGATAGAATGCAACGACAACCAATGAACTTACTGCTGCAAGCGTACGTACTGGTTTTTCTGCTAAACGGAATGACACTACGTCAGATAAGTTGAACTTACCTAAGTTACGTAGACGTTCAGCCACCAAGAACAATACGATTGGCCAACCGACCATGAAACCCAATGAATACAGCAAGCCGTCGAAGCCTGAACTGAAAACCATTGCGGAAATACCCAAGAATGACGCTGCGGACATATAGTCACCCGCAATCGCTAAACCATTTTGGAAACCTGAGATCCCGCCACCCGCTGTATAGAAGTCAGCAGTATTGGTGGTTTGTTTTGCTGCCCATTTGGTGATGAGCAAAGTAAATCCGACAAAGATACCGAACATGATAATTGCATGCCAGTTTGTAGCTTGCTGTTGAGCCTCACCCAAATCTGGGCCTGCAAGTGCTAGGCTCGAAGCCAACAGTGCTGTAGCAGCGACTGCAAGCGCTTTCAATGAATTCCATTTCATTAGTGCTGTCCTTTCTCTTGCGCAATGGCTTCGACTTCACGCATTGCTTCTTCATTTAATGCGTCGAGTTTGTTATTCGAGATATACGAATAAACACCACACAAAACAAAAGACAATACAATAATGCTTAGACCCAATGGCATGCCAATCGTGGTCACCCCACCACTGACTGAAGTCATTAAAAATTCTTTGTTGTAGCCGACCAACAACATGAAACCAACGTATACAACCAACATAATGGTTGTCAGTGTCCAGCTCAGTTTACTTTTACGACTAACCATTTCCTTGAATTTGGGATTTTGTAGAATCTGTTCTACTTGTCTCTCATCCATAACCATACTCCTGTCTGTATCCAACCGTAGATACAATTTTTTAATTCGAATTATTACATTTGCTAAAGTAGCAAGCTTCTGTATTGGTTGTAATTTAGACTTTGGTCTGTAAATCTTAAACAAGCTCAGCAGCCTCTATCCCAGATGCGCTATGATGGCCGAGATGATGGAAAAACTTTAGGTAAAATGAACAGCTGGCTCATTATCGGGGTATTGGCCCTCTATATCGTCTTACTCTTTATCTGCGCCTTTTTTGGTGAGAAACACGCCAGCCGCCTGAGCACGCGTGGGCGCATGCTATTGTTTAGTTTAACTTTAGGGGTCTACTGTTCATCTTGGACCTTTTATGGCGCAACAGGTGCAGCAGTTCGTGAAGGCATTATCTTTCTGCCGATCTACCTTGGCCCACTACTTTTCGTCGCACTGGGCTATGACATTTGGCGTCGTTTAGGCCGCGTCCGTCAGCACCATGCTATTTCATCGATTGCCGATTTTGTCGCTGCACGCTATGGTAAAAGTGGGCCTTTGGCCTCAATGGTGACTATCCTCGCCGTCATTGCGATTATTCCTTACTTAGCCCTGCAGTTACGCGCTATTGCACTCAGTGCTGCGGTGATTTTAGAGCCCACCGCAGGCAGTATCGCCTCAACCACCAACGGTGTGTTATTCCTCACTGGTATTTTGGCCATTTTAGCCATGATTTTCGGGACCAGACAGATTGCCAATACAGAACAACATGGTGGTCTGATGTTGGCGGTTGCCTTCGAGTCTTTTGTCAAACTGTTTGCTTTGCTGTGTGTCGCACTCTTTTTCGTGTTTGCTGCACCTGAAAACATCCATCAAATTTCCAAAGATGTCGCAGAGACTTTCCATCAAGTACAACTCATTGGGGTGCCCGATACATTTTGGATTCAAACCTTGTTGGCTGGACTCGCGATCATTTGCTTACCGCGTCAGTTCCACGTCGCTGTGGTCGAATTGCGTGATGAAAAGCATATTCGCGGGGCACGGCGCTGGTTCGCAGTCTATTTAGTTTTAACCATCATTGCTATTATCCCGATTGCCAGTTGGGCGCTGCATGCAACGCCAGGTTACTTAGCGATTCCCGATGTAGCGGTTTTGTCTTTACCTTTAAGTTATGGCCAAGACTGGTTAACCCTATTGGCCTTTTTAGGCGGCTTCTCTGCCTCTACGGGTATGCTGTTGGTGTCTTCAGTGGCACTATCGATCATGCTCAGTAATGACTTGATCATGCCTGCCTTATGGCGTACTAATTTACTGTCCCGCCACGATAAACGCTTACCTTTGGTGCTTAAATTTACCCGTCGGGTCTGTATTTTAGCCGTAATGTTATTGGGCTTTTTGTTCTTCCATTTTTTCAATGACATTGACCAACTTTCAGTCTTTGGCTTGTTGGCCTTTAGTGCGGTGGCTCAGTTCTCACCTGCCCTCATAGGTGGTCTGTACTGGCGTGGCGGCAGTAAACAAGGCGTCTATGCAGGTTTATTGGCTGGTTTTGGTATGTGGGCCTACACCCTACTGTTACCCACTGTACTGCGCAGTTTGCCTGCTGAATATTCACACTTTACCGAAAGCTTTCTCAATTTCGGGCCAATGGGCATTAACTGGTTACGTCCTGAAGCCCTGCTCGGTTTTGAATCCTTTGCCGCACTTACCCATGGGGTGGTGTGGGCACTGGGTCTGAATATTATTTTATACATTTGGATTTCCCGAATTTTCCGCCCCAGCGTGGCCGAACAAATTCAAGCAGAAAGCTTTTTCTATTATGAAACTAAGCCACTGCCAACACAGAGCACGTCAACAGACATCAACTACATTCATCACGATGTTGCACGCTTAAAAGTTGGTGATTTAATCACCTTAGCCAAACGGATTACTGGCGATGGCGCAACTATGCGCGCTTTCCAACAGTTCTGTGCCCAGAACAATGTGGTGCTGAATGAAAACAGCAATGCCAACGGCATGTGGTGGCGTTTTACCGAACAATATTTAGCAGGCACGATTGGCGCTGCATCGGCACGTACCCTGCTCACCACCGCAATGGTCAACAATGGCCTCGCTTTGGGGCAAGTGGCAAACATTCTGGACCAAGCCTCACAGTGGCAACGTTTTAATCAAAACCTGATCATGACCATGATTGACCACATGACCCAAGGGGTGAGTGTGGTCGATGAAAATATGTGTTTGGTGGCATGGAATAACCAATATTTAAAACTGTTTGATTATCCGAAGGACATTGTCTATGTCGGTTGTCCAATTTCCGATTTGATTCGGTATAACGCAGAGCGCGGCGAATGTGGCCCGGGTTCGGTCGAAGAACATGTACGGAAACGGATGCACTGGATGCAAGTCGGTAGCGCACACGAGTTTGAACGGATTCGTAAAGATGGTCGTGTCATTCAGATGCGCGGCAATCCAATTGAAGGCGGTGGCTTCGTCACCACCTTCGCCGACATTACCGCCTTCCGTGAAAACGAAGCCATGCTGGAGGCGCGTGTCCAAGACCGAACTCAACAGCTAGCAGATGCATTAACTGAACAACAACTAGCACGTGAGCAAGCCGATAAAGCCAATATGTCGAAAAGCCGCTTTATTGCCGCGGCCAGTCATGACTTATTGCAACCCATGCATGCCGCGCGTCTGTTCAGTACGGCTTTAGAACAAAGCGTACAAAGTGAAGAAGACCGTAAAACCCTACAACAGCTTGATCGTGCCTTACACGGTGCAGAAAGTATGTTGTCTGCCCTGCTGGATATTGCACGTCTTGAAGGTGGTACCATTCAACCGAACCGTCAGGCTTATCCGCTGCATGATTTACTCAGTGACCTCGAATTGCAGTTTAAATCCATTGCAGCACAGCGCAGTATTCGTTTCAGCGTACATGATGCTCAGTTCTGGATTGATACTGACCCACAGTGGATTCGCCGTATTATTCAAAACTTTGTCAGTAATGCCCTACGCTACACTGCCAAAGGCAAAGTGGTGGTGGGTGTACTCCGCTCCACGGACAAGCCACGCCATATCCGGATTGGGGTGTGGGATACAGGACCCGGGATTGCAGAAGAACAACGGATTAAACTATTCCAAGAGTTTGAGCGCTGTGGCCATACCTCACCGTGGGGTGAGCAAGGGCTTGGCTTGGGCTTAGCCATCGTACAACGGATGACCAGCCTGCTCGACTACCCAGTGCATGTCTATTCAGAGTATGGCAAAGGGTCATGCTTTATGATTGAAGTACCAATCATTGATCCACCAAAAGTCGTGGCAGCGCCTGTACAAGCGGTTCCACTCAAAACCAAAGCCTATAAAATTTTGTGCTTGGACAATGACGAAACCATTTTAGAAGGGATGTCGACTTTACTCACCAAATGGGGCTATCAAGTGTTTAAGGCAACCGAGCCTGAGCAAGCTTTTGAGATGATTCAGCAAGAAAACATTCAGGTCTGGTTGGTCGATCAGCACTTAAATCATGACAAAATTGGTTTGGACTTTATTTTGGCCAATCGCCAAGAGAATGTCCCCGTCGCTTTGATTACAGCAGACTCAGATCCTGAACTGCCACAACGGGTCAAAGATATGAATATCGTGCTTTTGAAAAAACCATTAAAACCTGCTTCTTTACGAGCATGGTTATCGGGTTTAAAAATTTCAAATCCTGAATAAATTCACTACATTTGCTCACAAAACCCAAGTCATCTGACTTGGGTTTTGTCTTTTTTAGGCCCTGTATATACGGCAAACTGACTAAAGTTTTAACGGTTTCGACCAAAGTGCTCATTTCCAGCTCTTTGAAGCCCAATAATATTGACTAAAAATTCCACATCTATTTTTACTATGGCAAAATACACCACTTACATTAGTGAACACTTGTATACTTAGTTACAATTTTTCAAGCATTTGTTTTATTTAAACTAAATATGCATAAAAACACAAAATACGACTTTAGTCGTATTCATCTCCACAGGGGATTGGCAGATAACTAGGACTAAGAAAAGATCAGTTTTTCTACCTTATACCTCTTCCTTCGCTGAAGAAACTGATCATCCTTCTCTTGGAGTTTTATGATGAACATTTCTAAAGCAATGCCACATGGCTCAGATCAATCACAACAATTTTTGCGCCAGTATAGTGCCAATGCCTTTTTACCCAGTATTGACTGGGTCGAACTCTTTAAACAAAGTAGACTCAACGAGACTCATGTTCAGGCCTTAGATACGCTGTATCACACCGCTATTCCCCTCGCATTACAAGTGTTTGAACAACTCGACTTTGATGTGTTTCGCCCCGCGGCTTACCAACCGCAAGGTTTAGGTCTATTTGAAAAACTTCAGCAACAAGAAGACCCGTTCTTGCTGGCATTGGAAGCCGAATCCAGCGGACTCAGTGAAGATGTGCGCCATCAAATTTGGAGCATGCTCCTTCGCGGCGGTGCAGTTTTGGTGTTTAAAGCATGGCTCGGTAAAGTCAAAACCGATCAGGATCAACTCGACACCACCCAGTTTGACCAATTGTCGGATCTGCTCTTTATTAAAACACCACCGCAAGTCTTGGCGGATCGCTTAAGTATTGATGCGCAAGGAACACAAGACCATATTTTCCTTATGTATGACAACGAAATCTACTTAGACCGTTTCAACAGCTTGGAAACGGCGGCTTTATTTGTCGATCTTGGCGTGTATGATGCGGCCTTTTTAAGTCTGCGTGATGACCGTGTTGCCGCTTATTTGAAACAACAGGGCTATGTCTCTGAAGAGCAAATTGATGACTTACAATGTGCTTTAAATCCTTTATTTTGTACCGATGTCACCAGCAAACAAAACTGCTTGGCTTAAACTGTCTTGTCCTGAAATAGATTGACAGTATTCCACTTCAAACCGAGTTAAGCAATTAGCTCGGTTTTAGTTTGCTCATACATCTGATTCGGGGTGTTCATATTTAAACTTAAATGTGGTCTATAGTAATTATAAATCATGATAGATTCCGTAATTAAGTGATCTAACTCCTTCATGGTTTGACATCGTGTAGTTAAAAACTCCTGCTTTAATATTCCATTAATCCGCTCTGCTAATGCATTTTGATATGAGAAACACTGTTTCGCAAGGTATCCATCTGTCATGGAAGGACATATCCCATAATGGCGCAATGCCGATTGATATAGCTCAGAGCAATACTGAGAGCCTCTGTCTGAATGATGAATCATCCTAGTCGCTCGATCCGTCACATGCTGCATCGCCATATGTAGAGCCTGCATAACATTCTCCGCACGCATATCATTCGATAACTTATAACCTTTAATCTGACGGGTATAAGCATCTGTCACCAATGATAAATAATGTACGCCTTCAGCACTCTCAACATAAGTAATATCACTAACAAAGACTTCGTTGGCTTGCACTGCTGAATAATCCTTTAATAAATTTGGATGCTTCTTCATCCAATGCTTGCTATCCGTAGTTTTTGTATAGCGACGCTTGGGGCGAATCAATAAATTATGCTCTTTCAATATTTTAAATAACTGATCCCGTCCACACTTTAAACCACGCTGCAACAATTTGCCTTTAATAAGCCAATACAACTTACGTGTTCCGATACTTGGCATGAGACAACGATATTCCATAACCAACTCAAGTATTTGTTCAGTTGCTTGTGCAGTCATTTGAGCACGTTTTTCTGCTTGATAATAAGCTTGTCGGGTGATTCCCAACCACTGACAATAACGTGAAACGCTTAGTCCTCTTTGGCTTTGCCAATCTTTGAAACGTGCTCGGTATACTTTTTTCCAAGATCAGTCCCACATTCTTTATCAATGTGATAAATCACATCCTGAATAAATTCAGTTTTAAGCTTTTCTGCGGCTAACTGCTTTTCTAATTGGCGGATTCGTTGTTGGGGTGTTAATTGGCGTTTAGAAGAAGGCGGCATATTCGAAGTCCAGTCCTGTTGTCCGTGCTTGCGTAACCATACCAGCACAGTTGATCTTCCTTGAATACCATATTTTGCCTGAGCTTGTTTATAAGTAATTTGCCCTTTTTCTACTTCATGTACAACCATCATTTTAAAGGCAAAGCTATAATCACCTTGTGTACGTTTAACTCTTTGTTCTCGTTCATGTTCCATAAAATAAGCCTCTTAAAGGTGTAAACTTATTTCAGGACGGGACAAACTTAAGACCGAAAAAAAGCGCTGATGATTCAGCGCTTTTTTTTAATTCAATAGATCAGCTTACATTCGTTTTTCTTCAATATTTAAAGCATTGATAGCAAGGACCGCTTGAGTTCGGTTTTGTACCCCGAGCTTACGGAAAATCGCAGTCACGTGTGCTTTAATTGTCGCTTCTGAAACATCAAGTTCATAGGCAATCTGCTTGTTCAACAAACCTTCTGCCACCATCATCAATACACGGAACTGCTGCGGCGTTAAGGATTGAATGCGCTCAGCCAGTGCAGTTTCATCGGCGGCACGTGGATCAAAGTTCATGTTAGCAGGTAAATTTGGCGGCAACCAAATTTCACCATCTAAGACTTCGCGAATTGCTTCGCCAATATGACTTGGATGTGCCGACTTTGGAATATAACCCATCGCACCATGTGCAATTGAACGCTGAATGATTGACGTCTCTTCATGCGCTGAAACGACAATGATCGGTAATGATGGATACTGGGCACGAACGTGTACCAATGCAGAAAAACCTGAAGCACCTGGTAAGTTTAAGTCCAATAGCACCAAATCAGGTTCAGGACCTTTTTCAAGGCGTTCATAAAACTCGTTTACTGCAGCTGTTTCATGAATTTGAGCTTGCGGTAAGCTATAACGAACAGCTTGGATTAACGCATGGCGAAACAGCGGATGGTCATCAACGATTAATATATTCATAAGCAACGAGAGATTTCGAGTGCACTAGTCTTGACTATTCTAACCATACAAGTGCCGATAAGGATATGCAAAGTCTAACTTTTTTTCACTTTATCACGCTTTAGGTAGGAAAATAGCCTCAATTCCAAGTCGATATTGAAATATAAATAACTAATCACATTTTGATATAAAATTTATCAGCACATCGAAAAAGGTTATTTAATTTAAATATATATAAAAAATACAACTATTTAATAAAAATTTTAGCAGCCTTTTTCAAGCTCAACAGATATATCTTAAAATCAGATAACTTAACGCTATTTCTTTATTTTACAGCCTTCGTTCAGATATTAGATAAATAAGCCCATTCCGAGATACAACACTTTAGGGCTTTCCTTATGTCTACTTTACTGCAAAAACCACTCAATATTGTCGCTGTGTCAGGCGGTTTAAATACCCCGTCTAAAACTGAGGCTCTAGTACAAGAAATATTAAATGAACTGGGCGATGCAACCCCAATCAATGTACATTTCATTAAATTCAGCGAAATTGGCCATTTACTCGGTGGCGCGATTTACCGCAACCAACTGCCACAACGTGTGCAAGATGACTTAGCCGCGGTCGAAGCTGCCGATGCGTTGATTGTTGGAACACCAGTTTATCGCGCCTCTTTTACGGGCTTGTTTAAACACTTTTTCGACTTTGTTGAGCAAACGGCGCTGGTCGATGTACCGGTACTGCTTGCAGCTTCAGGTGGCAGTGAACGCCATGCGTTGGTACTGGAGCATCAACTTCGCCCACTATTCAGCTTCTTCCAAGCGCAAACTTTACCTATTGGAGTCTATGCCACAGACAAAGACTTTACACCCGCGTATACCATCCACAGTGAATTATTACGAGATCGCATTACTCTTGCCGTAGCTCGTGCTTTACCCATCCTAGAATGGGCACCTGCCAAAGGTCAGCGTGCAGAAGTAGTGAAAGAAAAGACCCAACTTGCAAATCAAAACTTGGGTATCAACACACAAATCGAACAAGACGATGTACTGCCTTCAGCCGCAGTACCAAATTTAGATGCAGCCGAGTCTCGCTTGCATCAGAAAAAAGCCAAACCACAAGTCGCTTAACGCAAAAAGCATTGAGAGGGTTTTCACATGTCACAACAGAATAAAAATATTACGTTTGCTTATTGGGTTCCCAATGTCAGCGGTGGCTTAGTGGTGAGTAATATTGAGCAGCGCACAGACTGGAGTTATGACTATAACGTCCGTTTAGCGCAGGCTGCGGAAAAAAATGGCTTTGACTATGCTCTAACTCAGATTCGTTTTACTGCGGGTTATAACGCAGAAAACCAACATGAGTCGGTCAGCTTTAGTCACGGTATCTTAGCCAAAACCAGCAAACTCAAAGTCATTGCCGCTATTTTACCTGGCCCGTGGAAACCCGTGCTTGCCGCAAAACAGCTTGCAACCATCGACCACTTAACCCAAGGGCGTATTGCGATTAATGTGGTTAGTGGTTGGTTTCGCGGCGAATTTGATGCCATTGGTGAAACATGGCCTGAACATGACCAACGCTATGCTCGCTCGGAAGAGTTTATTCGTGCATTAAAAGGTGTTTGGACCCAAGACAACTATAGTTTTGATGGAAAATACTACCAGTTCAAAGACTACACCTTGTCACCCAAACCTGTGCAAAAGCCGCATATTGAAATTTTCCAAGGCGGCAGTTCACGCGCTGCACGGGATATGGCTGCACGGGTTTCAGACTGGTATTTTACCAATGGCAACACCCCTGAGGAGCTCAAAAAACAGATTGATGATATTCGTGCAAAAGCCCAACAGAATGGCCATCAGGTCAAAATTGGGGTCAATGCTTTCATTATTGCCCGAGATACCGAGGAAGAAGCGAAAACGGTTCTGCAAGAAATTATTGATAAAGCCAATATTCAAGCGGTACATGCCTTTGGCGATGCCACCCGTGAGGCGGGTGCTGCAACACTTGAAGGTGAAGGCAACTGGGCCAAATCGAGCTTTGAAGATTTAGTTCAATACAATGATGGCTTTAAAACCAATTTGATTGGTACACCACGCCAAATTGCCGAACGTATTGTGGAATTAAAAGCTGTTGGGGTGGATTTAATCCTTTCAGGTTTTTTACATTTTATCGAAGAGGTTGAATACTTCGGTGCCAAAGTGTTGCCATTGGTTCGTGAGTTGGAAGCTCAGCAGCAATCCGTTGAGACTGCCAAATCTGCTTAGCTCGGTAAGCAGCAGACACGAACTAAAAAATAATAATCATAGGTGACTCTATTCTTCCCTCAAGGCTCGGCTTGAGGGTTTTTTTATTGGTGTATAATCCGCACAAAGTAAAAAATAACCACTTGATATGAACAACAGCCAACCCTCTAAATTCATTAATCTCTCTTTGGCCTTTTTATGGGGCTATCAAGGTCTAATTCCTAAAATCCTCTTTATCAATCCCGATGAGATTGCCATTTGGCAAACTTTTGGACTTTCCTATGTACAGGCTCAACTGGCAGGTCAGGGCTCAGGTGTGCTTGAGTGTGTTTTTGCTTTATCGTTCCTATTTAGCTCCAGTAAATATCTGCATTACCTCAGTATCTTTAGCTTAGTGTTTTTATTCGCACTGGTCGCTTTTCTAATACCAGACAGTCTCATTCGTGCTTTTAATCCTGTGGTTATGAACCTTGCAATGATCAGTCTATCCATTTGTTATTGTATGCTTCACAGTCAAAAAGCGACTTCCTTTAGTTCACAAAGTAAAGGATCCATATGAATTCAAAATCAGGTTGCATTGTCATTACAGGCAGTTCTAAAGGTATCGGCTTGGGTTTAGCTCAAGCCTTCTTGGAACAGCAACAAGCCGTTGTGATTTCTGGGCGAAACAGCACAGATTTGCACAGCGCCCTGCAACAGCTACGGCATCGCTTTCCCGCTGCGCTGATTCATGCTGTCACTTGTGATGTCACGCAAATCCATGAAGTACAAACGCTTTGGGATGAAGCCATTCAACAATTTGGTGCTGTTCAGATTTGGATTAATAATGCAGGCAGTTGTACAGCGACACTAGACTTTAAAGATCTCACAGCAGCAGACATACAAACTGTAGTTCAAACCAATATTCTAGGCAGTATGTTCGGCTCACAAGTGGCCTTAAATGGCATGCTAGCACAAGGCTATGGTCAAATTTTCAATATGGAAGGTTGGGGTACTCGAGGCGAATGGAGTGCAGGCATGACCGCCTATGCCACCACCAAACGTGCCGTAGGTTACTTTAGTCTAGCCCTGTTTAAAGAAACCAAACAGACCCACATTCAAGTCGGCACACTCAGCCCTGGAATGGTGGCAACCGACCTACTGGTATCCTCTTGGCAAAATGGCAATATTCAGCACTGGAACAAAATGAAACGGCTTTTTTTGTTTATTATCGATCCTCCCGAAGTGGTCTGTCGCTATTTGGCTCAACGTATTTTAGAGAATAAACGTCGCCATACCCGAATCGTATGGATGACGCCCTTACGTCTGTTGCTCCGATTTTTGCGACCCTATTATTGGCGTCGAAATCCAATCAAAGGTACAGCTTTAGCACATCTCAACTCAAAATAATGCCACATCGAGTGATAGATCATTTACATTAAACATAACCCCCGAATTAGGAAGACTTCTGATGTACACAGGTATTGTACAAGGCTTAGAGAAAATTCTAGATGTCCGTCAAGGCGACGGTTTTAGCACCCTTGTAGTTTCAAATACACACAACTTTTTTCACGATGTCTTCATCGGTGCAAGTGTAGCCATCAATGGCACCTGCTTAACTGCAACGCACATCGATCTGACCACCAGTCAAGTCCATTTTGATGTCTCAGATTTGACTCGACGCCTGACCACTTTAGGGGCTTTACAGACAGGCGATGAGGTGAATATCGAACGTTCAGCCAAAGTCGGGATGGAAAATGGGGGACACAACTTGTATGGACATATCGAAGGAACGGCTACGATAAAGCAGCTGAGCCGTCACGGCGAGACTCTGCATGTGGATCTCCACATTCCCGAGGGTAATATCAAATACTTTTTCTTAAAAGGTTTTATTGGTCTGAATGGTTGTAGCCTCACCGTCAACCGTGTTGATCGTAACAGCCATGAAATTTCAGTTGATTTGATTCCTGAAACCTTGCGTCTAACCACGTGGGCATCGGTACAAGTCGGCGATGCGGTCAATTATGAAATTGATCAGATGACACGGACGATGGTGGATACCTTAGAAAGCATCCATCAGCGTTAGAACTATTTAATTTCTAAACGTCTCGCACTTACAAATTGGTATACAGCAACCCGACGTATTCCATCGGTACACCAAAATAAAAATACCGTCTGCTTAAGACGGTATTTTTTTAGGTTGATTTTATCCGTTTGGATACACTTCTTTAATCAACACTTCGACCACTTGCGGTTCAGCCAGCGTCGATGTATCGCCCAAACTATCTAACTCGTTCGCCGCAATTTTTCTTAAAATACGGCGCATGATTTTGCCTGAACGTGTTTTGGGTAAAGACGGTGCCCAATGTAAGGCATCTGGTGTCGCCACAGGGCCCAACACCTTTCTTACCCACTGAATTAGCTCTGCACGGAGTTCTTCCGTTTGCGCTGTGCCCGCTTGTAAAGTGACAAAGGAACAAATTCCCTGCCCTTTGATCTCGTGTGGCATTCCTACTACGGCAGCCTCAGCAACCGCCTCATGTGCCACCAAAGCACTTTCCACTTCGGCCGTGCCTAAGCGGTGCCCTGACACATTCAGTACATCATCGACTCGACCTGTGATCCAGTAGTAACCATCTTTATCACGGCGTGCACCATCGCCCGTGAAATACGTTCCCGGATAGGTTGCAAAATACGCTTCGATAAACCGCTCAGGATCCCCCCAAATGGTTCGCATTTGTCCTGGCCATGAATCCTTAATCACCAGATTGCCTTCAGCTTCTCCTTCTAACTCTTTGCCTTCAGCATCGACCAAAGCGGGTTGAATTCCAAATAAAGGACGCGTTGCAGACCCGGGTTTAAGCGGTGTCGCACCCGGAAGTGGAGAAATTAAAATCCCGCCTGTTTCGGTTTGCCACCAAGTATCCACCACTGGGCAACGGCTTTCTCCCACTACCGTGTAGTACCAATTCCATGCTTCAGGGTTGATCGGTTCTCCAACGGAACCAATTAAACGCAAACTGCTACGGTCACTCTCACGGACAAAGGCATCCCCTTCACGCATCATGGCGCGGATCGCTGTCGGGGCCGTGTATAAAATCGTCACATTGTGTTTGTCGACAATATGTCCTGTACGTGCCCAACTTGGATACTGTGGAATCCCCTCAAACATCACTGTTGTGGTTCCATTCGACAAGGGGCCATACAGCACATAAGAATGTCCCGTAATCCAACCTACATCGGCTGTACACCAAAACACATCATCTTGTTTTAAGTCGAACACTTCACGGAAGGTACTATTCACATAAGTTAAATAGCCCCCTGTGGTATGCAGCACACCTTTGGGCTTACCGGTTGAACCTGAGGTATATAAAATAAATAGGGGATCTTCAGCATTCATCGGTTCAGGTGGACAAATCTCGTTGACGGTCATGATTTCCATGTGATACCACAAATCACGCCCTTCTTTCAGCGTGATTGGATTGCCTGTCCGATGTACCACAATCACGTTTTGTACCGAGTCTGTCCCAGGTAGATTCAATGCTGCATCTACATTTTCTTTCAGCGGAATGGGTTTCCCCCCGCGCATTCCGGAGTCTGCGGTAATCACAATTTTGGCTTGACTGTCATCAATTCGGCTCGCCAATGAGTCAGGTGAAAAGCCACCAAACACCACACAATGCACGGCACCGATTCGGGCACAGGCCAACATCGAAATGGCCGCTTCTGAAATCATCGGCATATACAGCACCACACGATCACCCTTCACCACACCATGCTTTTTCAGGACATTGGCAAAACGACACACTTCGTCATACAGTTCAGCAAAGGAAATGATTTTATGGCGTGAGGGATGGTCACCTTCCCAAATAATGGCAGGTTTATACGGATGGTCTTTTAAGTGTCGGTCAAGGCAGTTGGCACTTAGATTCAGCTGACCATCGGCAAACCATTCAATTTTAAAATTATCTTTATCATAACTGGTGTTTTTAACTTGACTAAAAGGCTTGATCCAATCGAGTTTCAACGCTTGTTCAGCCCAATACTCGTCAGGTTGTTCTATCGATTTTTGATAACGTTCAAAATATTCTTGTTCATTGGTGCGCGCAGTTTTTTCAAATTCAGCAGGTACAGGATAGACTTCTTTCATATCATACTTCCTTATATTCTGACTCTCATCGCGAGAGTTCATGCCACAGTTATTGGTTTATTATTGGACTGCATAACCACAGTATGACGATTGTTTTTTAAACAGATCAACACGGCTTTGGTCGTATATTATTTCTACAATTTAAAACACATTTTATAGTGATCTTTCAATGAGATCCTGTGTTTAATCCGTAACATGAACAAAACTGAACTCAGTAAAGTCGCTCCAGCTAGGCTTTTTTAAGCAGATTGTTACACTTCAGGCTGCGCTATTTCATACATAGAAGCATGACTCAGCGCCTTCATTCCAAAACTCAAGCATTTAAAAAACAGAGAGATAGATTTTTATCCGTCTATCAATCACCCAGAATGCGATAATTTCATACGCTTTTCTCTATTAAATACACACAATTTTCAGGCAAAATATGCCAAATTTTCAGCGATTGGAGCACCAGTGTCAGAACAAACCAATACCTTGAGCGAAGTTGCTCAAGGTACGTCAGAGATGCTACATGACGCGACAGCGAAAACCACGCAAAGTGTAATTGCACATACGGCAAAATATAATGACGCCTATTCCACCATCGACAAATTTGTCGATAGTTTTTGGGAGCGTATGCCTTATTTTTGTATTGCGCTGATTACCTTCGTCATTTTTTATTTGCTCTCCAAACTGTTTAAGCTTTTTGTTCGTAAAGCACTATCTGATCGTTCTTATACCAAACAAAACCTTGTCCTTGTCCTGAACCGTGTCGGCAGTTCGGCCATCGTCTTTATTGGCTTCCTGATTGCCATGGTGATTGCGATTCCAGGTTTCACACCCGGTCAGCTGATGAGTGCTTTGGGGATTGGCTCGGTTGCCATTGGTTTTGCATTTAAAGATATCTTCCAAAACCTACTTTCAGGAATCCTGATTTTACTGGGTGAACCGTTTAAGATTGGTGACGACATCATTGTCTCGGGTATGGAAGGCAACGTTGAAGATATTCAAATTCGTGCCACTTACTTACGTGCGCCAGATGGTCGTCGTATCGTGATTCCAAATGCAACTGTGTATACCAGTGCAGTCACCGTTAACACCGCCTATCCACGTCGTCGCTGTGAATTCTTGGTCGGTATTGGTTATGAAGATGACATCAAAAAAGCCAAAGATATTATTTTAGGTATTTTAGACCGAGATACGACCATTTTAAGTCAACCAGGTTTTAGCGTGAACGTCGCTGCACTTGCAGATTTTTCAGTGAACCTCAAAGTCCAATGGTGGGTCAACACCACAGAAACCACGGTATCTGGCTCAATCAGTTCAGTACAAGAATATGTGGTTCAGGCCTTTGCTGAGCAAGGGATTTCTATTCCTTACCCAGTTCAAGAAGTTCGCGTCGCAAAAAATGACAGCTACCCGACAGAAACTTCAACTGCTAAATAAGCGTCCTAAAACATAAGGGATCACGGTTTCAGTCCGAATAATACGGCTGCCTAGGCTCATCGCTTGGCAGCCGTTTTTTACAAGTAGTTCAACTTCGTAAGGGATAAATCCACCTTCCGGCCCGATCACAATCGTACACGGATGTTGAATCGCAAAAGGCATTTGGGTATCGCTATAAGGATGTGCCACATAGGCAGGGCAATCGGCTGAAATCAGACTTGGCAATTGATCTTCAACAAAAGGCTTAAAGCGTTTATAAATTTCAATTTTGGGTGCAACCGTATCGCCTGCCTGCTCTAGCCCCAAAGTCACATATTGATCCAACTGTTGTAAAAACGGGGTTTGCCAATAACTTTTATCGACCCGATAGCTATGCAGCAAAATAATTTTCTCAACCCCTAAAGTCACCGCATCCATAATCAAACGACGCAGAACTTTAGGACGTGGCATCGCGACAATTAAAGTCACTGGTAGTTTGGCTGGTACAGGTTCTTCATATAAGGGTTTTATACGGACAGCTGTTTCAGAGACTTCCATCACTTGTGTAAGATAACGCTTTCCGTTTTGTATCCCTACTTTTAACGTATCACCGGCTTTCAGCTCTAAATGACGATGCAAATGTTCAAGCTGACGCTTGGCACTAATGGACCAGAGTTCAGATTCAGTTTGGCGCGGATCTAAGAGAACGATATTCATAATAAATAGAAAAAATCCAAACAGTGGAGGTCTCATCAGCACATGTCATCGTGAAAGGCGACAAGGATGTCGCCCGCTGTGCTGAGGTACAGGATGTACCTCAGCACAGCAAAAGATTTTTGTTACTTTTCATCTTTGAAAAGTAACAACTACCTACGCAAAACCATCCATAAAATCTACAGCATTTGCAGTAATGACAGACTCAGTCAAATTTTATAAATAAGCATCAATCACTTGAATATGCTTTGCTAGAGAGCCGGTATTTAACTGCATAATCTTTTGTGCCGCTTGATTCAGTGTATTGGCCTGCTCTGCATCCTCTAACAGTGTCATCAACACCGCGGCAGCTTGTTCAGCATCCTCAACAACTTTCACCGCATCGGCTTGTACAAATTCATCGACAATGGTTTGGAAATTAAAATAGTTTTTGCCCAAAACCGTCGGCACATGTAACGCAATTGGCTCTAAAATATTATGTCCGCCACCAGGTTCATTTAGTGATCCCCCGACAAAACAGGCATTAGATAAGGCATACCATAACCACATCTCCCCCATCGAATCGGCTAAATAGACTTGGGTGTGCGCCTGTATGCTTTGTCCCGTACTTCTGCGAGTGGTATTTAAATTTAAACTTTGTGCAACAGCAAAGACCTCATCAAAACGCTCTGGATGACGTGGTACAACAATGCACAACAGTTCAGGCTGTGTATCCAAATATGGCTTAAACGCGCTTAACAGTTTTTGTTCTTCGGGTGCATGAGTACTGGCAATAGTGATGATCTTACGCCCAGCGAGTGACCATTCTTGCTTGAGCTGAGCTGCCTGTTTGACAAACGATTCTGGCGCATGAATATCAAACTTAATACTCCCCACCACCTGTGTTAGCGATGGTGCTGCACCGAGCTGAATAAAGCGCTCTGCAGTTGCCTGATCTTGTACCAAAAGCTGATCTAGTCCGTGTAACATCGGCTGCGTAAGGCTAGATACTTTGGCATAGCCTTTGGCTGATTTTTCAGAAAGACGGGCATTAATCAAGATACATGGCACCTGACTCTGCCCCGCTTGGGCAATTAAATTCGGCCAGAGTTCGGTTTCAACCAAAGCCAAAAGTTTGGGCTGATACAATGCGAAAAACTGACGAACTAAAGGTTTTTGATCCGCAGGTAAATATACAGCTTGGAACAGGTCTAAATAAGGTGCTTTTAAGAATAGGGATTTGGCCCGTGCCTGTCCAGTTTTGGTGGTATTGGTCACCAAGACTGGATGACCGGCTTTTAAATAATGCTCGATGAGAGGCTGCGCTGCATTGGTTTCACCCACCGACACCACATGAAACCAAATCGCTTGGTGATTTTTAACCGGTTGAAATGGCCCGAAACGTTCGAGACATTCTTGTTGAAATTGTTCTGTAGTCTCTGCACGTTTTTTTATTTTAGACTTATACAGCGGTTTGATCAGCGCAAGTGCTGCGTTATACCAAAAAGGAGTAGCCAAATACGTGCTCCAAAAATCAATGCAAAAATAAAACAGCGCAACTCATATTATCCCATGAATTGCGCTGTTATCTTGTCGCGAATTGAACGGAAAAGCAATTTAAACCGCAGCAGTTTCCATTTCAGCTAAAGTCGGATAGTCCACATAGCCTGCCGCGACATCCGTTCCAATCATATTTTCCAGTTTCAGTTCATTCAGTGGTGCATCTTGCAGTAAACGCTCATACAAGTCTGGATTGGCAATATACGCCTTACCAAAAGACACCGCATCAGCCTTGCCTGATGCCAACAGCTGAATCGCATCTTCACGACTCAGTTGCATATTGGCAATATAAGGCACTCCACCAGAACGCTCTTTCATATATTCAGAAATACTGTCTTCAGCCAGATATTCACGGGTAAAGAAGAAGGCAATCTTGCGCTTACCCAGCTGCTCCATGGCATAGCCAAATGTTTCACGTGGATCATTGTCACCCATGTCATGGTCATCACAACGCGGCGCAAAATGCACCCCTACACGATCTGCGCCCCATACTTCAATCAGTGCATCAGTTGCTTCTAGCAGGAAACGTGTACGATTTTCCACTGAACCGCCGTATTCATCTTCACGCTGATTGGTTTTGCTTTGCAAGAACTGGTCAATCAGATAACCATTGGCAGCATGTAATTCAACACCATCAAAACCGGCTTCTTTAGCACGAATCGCGGCTTGCTTATATTGCTCGGTAATGGCATGAATTTCCGAAATTTCCAGCGGACGCGGCAACACATAAGGACGTTTTGGACGTAACAAGCTGACATGACCCGCCTGTTGTACTGCACTTGCAGAGACTGGTGTTTCACCATTTAACAGATCCGGATGCGATACACGACCAACATGCCAAAGCTGGGCAACAATCAGACCGCCCTTCTCATGAACCGCTTGAGTGACCTTTTTCCAGCCTTCGACCTGAGCATCGGTAAACAATCCTGGAGTATTCAAATAGCCATTGGCTTCTTCAGAAATCACTGTAGCTTCAGAAATGATCAGGCCAGCACTTGCACGTTGCGCATAGTACTCAACCATCATTGGGGTTGGAACGCGATCAGCAGTTGCGCGGTTACGGGTCAGCGGCGCCATGATGACACGGTTTTTAAGCTCTAACGCACCGAGCGTTAAAGGAGAATTTAATTCAGCCATCGTTACTCCCACCTGTTAAAGGTGTTGTTGTAGGTGTTCGATAAATTGCTGAATCAACGCTTCATTGCGAGAAAAATAAGACCATTGTCCATATTTTTCCACTTGAATTAAACCGGCCTGCTGTAAAACGGACAAATGGTTCGACATCGTCGATTGCGATACATTTCCCAACCGTTCGATATGACCTGCACATACGCCGCGTCTAAAGTCACCACATTCGTCACTCGATAAAAATTGTTCCGGTTTTTTTAACCATTCCAAAATTTGGCGACGCGTTGGATTAGCCAAGGCTTTAAAAATTAAATCTATATCCATACTCAAGACACGTTTAATGGGCAACAAAGCGTTGTCAGCTTGTTTTACTTAATATATCGCATTTTTTCGATTTTAATATCGATTTTTTTAGATATATTGTAGAATAACTGATAACCCTTTGCTTTTATTCATCATTTAAATTACAAACCTTGTTTTAAGCTTGCTTCAATAAACTTATCAAGGTCACCATCTAGTACTGCACCTGTGTTGGAGTTTTCAACACCCGTACGTAAGTCTTTAATACGCGAGTCATCCAATACATAAGAACGAATCTGACTGCCCCAACCAATATCCGACTTCGAGTCTTCAAGTGCTTGCGCTGCTTCGTTACGTTTGCTCATTTCCAACTCATACAACTTCGCACGTAACTGTTTCCAAGCATGGTCACGGTTGGCATGTTGTGAACGTTGGTTCTGACACGCCACCACAATGCCTGTTGGCGCGTGGGTTAAACGTACCGCAGAGTCTGTTTTGTTAATGTGCTGACCACCTGCCCCCGAAGCACGGTAGGTATCGGTACGCACGTCAGATGGGTTGATATCAATTTCAATATTGTCATCGACTTCTGGCGAGACAAACACCGCAGAGAATGAGGTATGACGGCGGTTACCCGAGTCAAATGGCGATTTACGTACTAAGCGATGCACGCCCGATTCGGTACGCAACCAACCATAGGCATATTCACCTTCCACACGAATCGTTGCTGACTTAATCCCAGCCACATCACCATCCGACTCTTCCATCAATTCAGCTTTAAAGCCATGACGCTCAATCCAGCGCATATACATACGCAGTAGCATTGAAGCCCAGTCTTGTGCTTCTGTCCCACCTGAACCGGCTTGAATTTCCACATAACATGGATTTGGGTCCATTGGGTTACTGAACATACGGCGGAATTCAAGCTTCGCTAACTCTTCTTCTGCAGAAGTCAATTCAGCTTGGACATCAGCCAACAGACTTTCATCATCTGCTTCGACTGCCAAATCAAGCATCGCTTGCGCATCTTCAAGCTGCGTTGCCAAACCATCTAACACATTTAAGACGTTTTCAAGTTCGCCTTTTTCTTTGGCCATGGCTTGTGCACGGCTTTGATCATTCCAAATCGCTGGGTCTTCTAATTCACGGAGAACCTCTTCTAAACGCTCTTTTTTCAGATCGTAGTCAAAGATACCCCCGTAATGTGAGACCACGGTCGTTTAAGTCTTTTAATTGGTTTAGATACGGATTAATTTCCACGTGAATTACTCTCAATCAATATAAAGCGAAAAATAGCCGCTGATTATATCACAGTCGACGGCTGGGATTATTCATCTCAAATTCGACAAAATTACGCCTTCTTTCTAGTCCTTAAAACCGTTTAGTTTCCAAAAAAGCATTCTCTTCAACCGCAATCAAGCTGCATATAAATGCGAACCATCCCACAAAATACACACCTGAGAAGTGTTCTCAACAGACAAACGGACTAAACATTTTGAGTTAAAATTGGTTAAAATGGCGTCAAAAATTATGAACTCCACAGAATCTACACAATTTTAATAAAACAAAACATTATAAATTTATAATTTATTATCAATCATTTAAATTTAAAAAATTACACGATGTAACCTTAGATACAGAGCATTAACTTTCCTTTGGTTGACGCTTTTTTATTTTGCCCTAGACTGAAGTTGTAACAAAAAATTAATGAAATACAGTTCCACTTACGAGGGGTACATACCATGAAAAAATTAGCAATTGCTTCAGCATTACTTTCAGCTCTAGCGATCACAGGTACTGCACATGCATACCAAGCAGAGGTGGGTGCTTCAGCTGGCCTAATTGATCCAGACAACGGTAGTTCAAGCGGCTCTTTTGGCGTAGATGGCACATACTATTTCAACCCAGTTCAAACACGTAATGCGCCACTTGCAGAAGCAGCATTCTTAGACCGTGCAAGTAACGTTAACGCAAAATACCAATACGACGAAGTAGGTGATAATGAACGTCATCGTTATGGCGTCGGTGCTGAAGTCTTTGTACCTAACTCAGATTTCTATGTGAGTGGTAATGTTGGTCGCGATGATAAGAAATTTGACCGCGGTGGCGATTTTGATGAGACCGTTTATGGCGCTGAAGTGGGTTATTTACCAGCACCAGGTTTATTAATTGCTGCGGGTCTAAAAGGCTATGACAACGATTATGACGATGGCGTAGATCCTACTCTTCGCGCTAAATATGTCACTTCTTTAAGCAATGGTAAAGACATTAACTTAGAAGCAGGCGCAGGTTTTGGTGATTTAGACGAATATAATCTTGCAGCAGATTACTTCATCGATAAAACCTTAAGCCTAGGTGTAGATTACTACAGCAAAGACCGTGACTATGGTGATACTAACGAATTTGGTATCAATGCACGTAAATTCTTTACCCCGCAAGTCAGCCTTGAAGGCCGTGTTGGTTTTGGTGAAGATGGCAACAACGACTACAACAAATTCGGTTTAGCTGCGAAATATCGTTTCTAAAACCAATTAAAAACCTTGAATACTCAAAGCCCATTTTCGAATGGGCTTTTTGCACTCTGATAAGGCATTGTTATAAATAAAGATTGACTCCCTGCCACTTTTTTGTACACTTCGTTACAACTGTCATAGAACAGTCATATTTTATAACAAAGAGAGAATTTCTACATGCTTAAACAACTTGCACTTACTACCGCACTTATTGCGAGCCTCGGAACTGCTCACGCTTACCAAGCAGAAATCAATGCAAACTACGAAAATACAAGCTTTGATGGTGATAGTGAAGATCTTGATACTTTTGGCATCGGTGGCAAGTACTACTTAAATGGGGTAAATACTAAAAATTCGCCACTGGCAGAAGCCGCTTTTTTAAGTAAAGCAAGCAACATTGGTCTAGGCTATACAAACTCAAGTATTGATGAAGACGGTGCTGATTTAGAAATTGACTCAGTCGGCTTAAATGGTGAATTTTTCATCCCAAACTCTCAATTTTATGTTTCTGGTAGCCTAAACCGCTCAGAAGTAACGGTTGAAGGTGAATTTGGTAAAGTATCAGATGATAATGTAGGTTATGCATTAGAAGCAGGTTACCTGCCTGTCGATGGGCTACTCATTGCGGCTGGTGTTGCCAAAGAAAATCTTGATCCAATGTATGTTTCAAAAAATGGCTTCATTGATACATTCTCAAATATCTCCGCAGTAGCAGACGATACAGCTGTGACCTTACGTGCTAAATATGTGACTCAAATTGGTAACCATTTTACCAATTTTGAAGGTGCAACATACTTTGGCGATGAAACTGCATACCGCTTAGGTGCTGATTTATATATCGACCCAACCTTAAGTGTTGGTGTTTCATTTATGGATACAACATTCGATGACTTTGACACTGTTTGGGCTGTTCGCGCGCAAAAATTCTTTACGCCTACTATTGCTGTCGGTTTGAACTATACAACAACTGAAGATGCTGATTCATACGGTATCAATGGTACATTCCGCTTCTAATTGCAACTAAAATGTATAAAAAAAAACCGCTCTATAGAGCGGTTTTTTTTAATGTTGTTCTAAATGCAAAATGCGAAGTTGTACGCTGACATTGCCACGAAATTCATTTTTATCCAGCTCATAAACCAAACGAACTTGATGGTTCATCTCATTGAACTGGTATTTGTCCGCCGCATTAAAAGCAATGGCATCCACGACCTGTCCATTGTCTAAAGCTATACGTAATTTTAAATGCACTTCTTTCAACCAGCGGAAATCTAAAATTTGAAAGTTTCCTTCAAAAATAGGTGCTGGAAACTTTTGCCCCCATGGACTAATCTGCTGTAGAAGATCGACCGTTTCAACCTGAATATTTTCTGCTGCTAACTCACCATCGGTCCATAAAGTCGCCGTAAATAAACCTTCATCCTGAGCTGCCATCAGTACTTCAAAGGCCTGCTTAAACTCTTCAAAATGGACTTTTTGAATGGTTAAACCCGCTGCCGCAGCATGCCCACCAAAGTGGCTGACCAAATGTGGATATTGCTCAGCAACACACTCAATGGCATCGCGGATATGCACTCCTTCAATCGAACGTGCTGAACCTTTAATATGTATCCCATCTTCATCTGCGGCAAATACAATACTCGGACGATGAAACTGTTCTTTTAAGCGTCCCGCAACAATGCCAATCACCCCTTGATGCCAATGCGGCTCGAACATAATTAAAGCCGTAGGTAAGACCGTATCATCCAGTTGAATTTGATCCAAGGCTATTAAGGCCTCTTGTTTCATCGTCGCTTCAACCTGACGACGTTCCACATTCAACTGATTCAGTTGTTCTGCCAATGGATAGGCAGAGGCAAAGTCCTGTGCCAATAGACACTCAATCCCGATGTCCATGGTTTCCATACGACCTGCTGCATTAATACGTGGTCCCAGTACGAACCCCAAATCTTGCACTTTTAAAGTTGTAGCCTCTCGACCTGCAATCTCCAGTAGAGCACTGATACCAGGGCGGCATAAATGCTGTTGAATGCGCTTCAGGCCAACATCGACCAAGATGCGATTGTTATAGTCAAGACTGGCAACATCGGCATAAGTTCCCAAGGCTACCAAATCCAAATGCTGACTCATGAGTGCCGAAGACTTATTTAGTTTTTTACGATAGGTCGATAAGTTAGCCAAGACATAAAAGGCCACACCCACCCCAGCTAAGGCTTTACTTGGAAAATCACACCCCAACTGGTTCGGATTCACTACCGCTTGGGCACTAGGAGTCGGTTTGGTGGTCAAATGGTGATCGGTAATAATCACCTGCATGCCATGATCTTGCGCTTGTTTCACGCCGTCATGACTGGAAATACCATTATCCACAGTAATCAATAAATCAGGTGTAAAGCTGGTAAATGCTAAATCCGCAATCGCAGGCGTTAAGCCATAACCATATTTAAAGCGATCTGGAACCAGATACTCTACCTGCGCCCCCATTTCTCGCAAAGCCAAGATCATTAAAGCAGTGCTGGTTGCACCATCCGCATCATAATCACCCACAATGACAATTTTGTGTTGCTGATCAATTGCAGCATCTATCAACTGAATCGCTTCATTTAAGCCTTTCAGACTAGGGGCCAGTAAATGCTTGAGCTTTAACTCCAGCTCCTGCGTTGACGCCACCCCACGGCGGGCTAAAATTTCTGCAATAAACGCAGGAATGTCCTGAAATAATTCAGGACAGGTAATAAAGGGTCTTTGCTTAATTTGAATGGCTGACATTTATGGCATCAAACGCTTCAGCATCCATACATCTTGCTGTTTTTCATAACTTAAACGGTCATGTAAACGGTTTGGACGCCCTTGCCAAAACTCATAGTAGTCAGGCTCGAGACGGTAGCCACCCCAAAAGGGGGGTTTATTCAGTTCTGATTTACCTTCAACTTGGTTCTGCAATTGCGCAAAACGTTGTTGCAAGACTTCACGGCTTTCAATCACACCACTTTGTGGTGTACTGATATGTGCCGCAATTTGGCTATCTCGTGGACGTTTATGATAGTAGTCCGTCGATTCTGCTTCAGAAATTTTGACTACTTTACCACCAATTCGAATCTGACGTTCCTGCTCTTGCCAATAGAACAGTAACTCTGCATATGGGTTTTCAGCCAAATCATTGCCTTTTTGGCTGTCATAATTGGTATAAAAATCATACCCTTCTTCGGTTGCACCACGTAGCAATACCGTTCGCACATGCGGGCGACCCTGTACACTTGCTGTCGCCAATGACATAGCATAGGGTTCGTGCAGTTGTGCTTCTAGAGCGTGATTAAACCAAAGCAAGAACTGGGCATGTGGATGGGCTTCTACTCGATCTTCACGCAGCTCGCCTTTTTGATAACTTAAACGAAGTTCGCTGAGATCTTTAATTAAATCACTCATTTTTCACTCCTTATTAAGCTGCATTCGCACGTACAGCATCAGCCAATGTATGGGCTAAAGTGCTGACTTCATCGAGGTCATCCCCTTCCACCATGACACGAATCACAGGCTCAGTGCCTGATTTACGGATCAACAAACGACCACGACCTTTGAGTTGTTGCTCTGCTTTATCAAATTCAGCCACCAAAGCAGGTACCGCATAAGGGTCAAACATCGCCTCTAAACGTACATTCACCAGCACATTCGGTAGAAGCTTAAAGTCAGCAACCAATTCATGCAGCGCTTTCTTCTGCTCGACCATCACAGTAAGCACTTGTAGAGCCGCAATAATGGCATCGCCTGTGGTACTTTTGTCCAAGGTTAAGATATGCCCTGATGGCTCACCGCCAATGACCCAGCCTTTTTCTTCTAGACCTTGTAGGACATAACGATCCCCCACTTTGGCACGTAATAACGCTACACCCGCTTTTTCCAAAGCCAGTTCCAAAGCCATGTTTGACATCAAGGTGCCCACTATTCCAGCAGGCTTTTTAGCACTTTGTGTCGCCAAGATATATAGAATATGGTCGCCATCAATCAGCTTGCCAGCTTTATCGACTAACATGACACGGTCTGCATCCCCATCAAAAGCGATGCCCAAATCTGCACCATTTTCAACCACAGCTTGTTGCAAACTTTCAGGGTGTGTTGAACCACAACCTTCGTTAATGTTTAAACCATTGGGTTCATTATGAATAGCAATAACTTTAGCACCTAGCTCACGAAATACCGATGGCCCCACGCTATACGCTGCACCATTCGCGCAATCCATCACAATCGTTAAATCATTCAAGTCATAATGATAGGGAAATGTGGATTTACAGAATTCAATATAACGACCTTGCGCATCATCTACACGGACACTTTTACCCAAGTTGGCAATATCATCAATGATGAGGTCTTTTTCTAATTCTTGGTTAATTTCTTCTTGTAGCGCATCTGGTAGTTTCTTACCTTCACTGGAAAAAAACTTGATTCCATTGTCAAAATAAGGATTATGTGATGCTGAAATCACAATGCCTAAGCTTGCGTGTAAAGCACGAGTTAAATGGGCAATCGCAGGCGTCGGTAAAGGACCCAACAGATGCACGTAAACACCTGCAGCATTCAGACCTGACTGTAGTGCAGATTCTAAAATATAGCCCGATAAACGCGGATCTTTGCCCATCACTACAACAGGTTTTGCTTTTTTACTGTGACGTTTTAAAACTTTCCCTGCTGCAAAGCCTAATTTAAGTGCAAATTCAGGGGTAATAGGGAGAACGCCAAACTTACCACGAATACCATCGGTACCAAAATAACTCATATTTTACTCACTTCTTAATGGTGATCTAAATCATCACTTTTTTACTGCCAACACTTTACACCAAAACGAAAAAGCCGTCATAAAAATGACGGCTTTTACTTTGAACAATTGGTATAGCTGAATTAGCCAACGCGATAGTTCGGTGCTTCTTTGGTAATCGTCACGTCGTGAACATGTGACTCCGACATACCTGCCGAAGTGATTTTCACAAACTTCGCATTTTGACGAAGATCTTCAATCACAGATGAACCCGTATAACCCATAGAAGAACGTAAACCGCCCATCATTTGGTGCACAATGTTGCCCATTGGTCCCTTGTATGGCACACGACCTTCGATCCCTTCAGGAACAAGTTTCTCAGCACCTGCTTTAGAGTCTTGGAAATAACGATCCGCAGAACCTGTTGCGCCTGCCATCGCGCCCAATGACCCCATACCCCGATACGCTTTATAGTAACGACCTTGGAAGAATTCCACTTCACCTGGCGCTTCTTCAGTCCCAGCAAGGAGTGAACCGACCATAATCGTACTCGCACCCGCGCCAATCGCTTTCGCCATATCGCCAGAGAAACGAATACCACCATCTGCAATTAATGGAATTTGATCTTTTAGTGCATTAGCCACGCTATCAATCGCAGAAATCTGCGGCATACCAATACCCGCCACAATACGAGTGGTACAAATTGAACCTGGGCCGATACCGACTTTGACCGCATCTGCGCCTGCATCAAGGAGTGCCAATGCAGCATCACCAGTTGCAATGTTACCGCCAATCACTTGGACTTGTGGGTAATTCGCTTTCACCCAACGTACACGCTCGATCACACCCGCAGAGTGGCCATGCGCCGTATCTACGACAATTGCATCTACACCCGCTTCAACCAAAGCCTCTACACGGCTTGGTGTTTCTACACCTGTACCGACGGCAGCGCCCACACGTAAGCGACCAAGATCATCTTTACAGCTACTTGGATAACTTTCCGCTTTACGGAAGTCAGTGACTGTAATTAAACCTTTGAGTTCGTTGTGTTCACCAACAACCAAAACTTTTTCAATGCGGTGCTTTTGCAGTAAAGCTTGAATATTTTCTTTCGACTCACCTTCACGAACAGTCACAAGGCGGTCTTGACCAGTCATGATGTTACTTACAGGTTGCTCAAGGTTCGTTTCAAAGCGTGTATCGCGACCTGTGACAATACCGACCACTTTGCCATCTTTCACAACAGGCACACCGCTGATGTTATTGGCTTGAGTAATCGAGATCAATTCGCGCACTGTGGTTTCAGGTGTCACAGTAATTGGATCTTTCACCATTCCTGCTTCAAATTTTTTCACACGACGGACTTCTGCAGCTTGTGCAGCAATATCCATGTTCTTGTGCAAAATACCAATACCACCGTTTTGCGCCATCGCAATCGCCATACGTGATTCAGTCACCGTATCCATTGCTGCTGAAACAAGGGGGATATTTAAATTAATGCCGCGCGTGAATCGTGTCTTTAATGAGACATCTTTTGGGAGAACAGTAGAATAGGCAGGGAGTAATAGGACATCATCAAAAGTTAACGCGTCTTGAACGATGGTCAACATGGCAGTCTCACTGGTAATTTCCGTGCGCTATTATAAACAAATATGAACTTAAATTTCATTTCAATTGAAAATTTATTTTTTTATCTTAGAAAATAAAGTGATAAAACCTATATTTTATTTGAGACCTTCATTTTCACCTTTATTTTTTTATTTGTTGTTTTAAGATGGGTTCAATTGACGTTCTAAAACTCAAAAAAGCAGAGCCTTGACTCTGCTTTTACCGATTAACACACTTGATCAAAACCTTCAGCGTTGACTGGAATGCTCGCTTCCAATTGCACAAATGGAATCATATTGTGCGCACGTCGCGCTTTGTTGCATTGATCATCAGCAATTTGAACTTCTTTACATGAAGAGCTACGCTGTTCATACATCCCACAACTAACGTGTTCACCAATGGTACCTTGCAGTGCAATACAGCGTGGGCTGGCTTGATTGGTTCCAGCCATGCATGAATACACAGCCGTCACTGGCTCTGTGTAATGTTCAGGCATGGAGATGCCTTCAGCCCAGTAAAATGAGACTCTAAAAAAGGCACAACATGCCCCACAGCTTAAACAGGCATCTTCCGTTGGAACTTGAGACAACATCCTTTATATTCTCATTTTCAAAAACTTTTTTTGGAAGAAAATATTAAAAAAATTGTGGTTGCCAAACAAGCAAAATTTACGACTATTTTGTCACTTAAGTTGGACAGGTAAAAACACTCTCATCCATCAAGTCGGTACCGCACTCCAAAGTCTCAATCCAGTCTAAAAATTGATGAATCTGCTCTTGCCCAATAAACGGTGTCCCATGCTGCGGTACAATCATTTCAACATCCATGGTGCGGACCATATTGACCCATAAACGAATCACTTTGTTATTGCACATATAGCGTTGATGAAACCCTTTCATTTTAGGAATATGCGCAGCAAAGTTTTCCAAAGGCTTTGAGGCATCATCCACCATCGATGCCCCCATATCGCCTGAAAATAGAATCTTGGCAATTGGGTCATAAAACTGAAAATTGCCTACCGAATGCAGAAAATGGGCAGGCACAGCAATAATGGAGGATTGTCCCAAAGTGATGACTTGACCGTGGTCAGGCAACTCCACTAAACGATCCAGCCAGTTACCTTTCATTCGCTCACTCATAAAAGCAGAGTTCAAGTGGGGTAAAAAGCGTGCCCAAAGTTTAGATGCCACCACTTTCGCTTCGGTATAGACCAACCAACGCGGCATTGAGGTAATAATATCGGGGTCTTGGTGTGAGGCCATCACAAAATCAAGATTGGTCAAACGGGTATATTTATTCAACTCCATGGTCAGTGGTACATAGGTTAAATCACCACCCGGATTTAAGACCGCAGCACGCTCATGGTCAATAATTAAAAACTGATTTGCCTGTACACCCTCGCCTTTGACCAAGCTGGTAAAGCTAATACACTTATGTGTGCCATCATCATATAAAACCTGTGACGTTGTGCGGTCAAATGCCATGCCCATCCCCTCAAAATGCTGTTTTTCTTAAAAGACTTTTTAATACCTATAACATATATGGATTTACACAAACTTACAATGCATTTGCGACCAATATCATTTGATATATCAATAAATTGAAGATCATTTTTCAATAAAAAATCCCGATTTTTTAAGTCGGGATTCTTATTTTCTACGGTGAATTAGAAGAAATAATGCTGGATAAGTGTTGCAACACCAATGACCAAGAAAATGGCCGCACCAATTTTATGAATTAAGGCAATTGGCAACTTGGTCGCCAACTTATCGCCAATAAAGACCGCTGGCGCATTGGCCAACATCATCCCTAAAGTCGTACCCAACATCACCCAAACTATACTGTCAAAACGTGCCGCTAAAGCCACTGTCGCAATTTGGGTTTTATCGCCAATTTCGGCCAGGAAGAACAACACAAACGTTGCGCCAAATACCCCTAGTTTCTGCCATTTCTTAATGCTGCCTGACTCATCATCCAACTGATCAGGAATCAACATCCAACCCGCCATAGCAATGAAACCAATCGAGAGAATCCAGATCAGCGCATCAGGACTTAAAACTGTGGTGATCCATTGACCTAAAACAGCAGAGACGCCATGGTTAATAATGGTCGCCAGAAAAATAGCCAATAGAATTGGGACGGGTTTACGGAAACGTGCAGCAAGTAACAATGCGAGCAGTTGGGTCTTATCGCCCATTTCAGCTAAAGCCACGATGGCTGTGGAGAGGAGGAATTCATACATGATGTCTTTCTCTGGCTAGCATAACAAATACCAATGACTCACCGCTCCTGCTAGCCAAAAATCTGCAGAGTGGTAAATCAAAGGTCTTGCCAACAAAAGAAAGCTCTTTAGAAGCTCATTTGGTTCTTTGCTATGATGACCATGCTCGTTTTAGAGCAAATATGTTGATCATCACCTGTTCTGAAGAACAGCGGCTACTCCCCAATGAAGTAACACCATGTTAGGCGAAAATATGTTTTTTGGCAATCTATAAATACAAAAGACCCTGCCGAGGCAGGGTCTTTATTGAGGTATTTTTTCAGTGCTTCCAGCCGCTATTTTCCTCTTTTGAGAAAAGAGAATAGCTGGGCTAAAAGATAGATCATCAGATCAGCAAAGTACGGATGTCTTTCAGTAGCTTGGTCAGCTTATTGGTAAAGCGCGCTGCATCCGCCCCATTGATCACACGGTGATCATAAGACAGTGACAACGGCAACATCAGTTTCGGATCAAAACCTTGACCATTCCATACCGGCTGCATCGTCGCTGGAGAAATCCCCAAAATCGCGACTTGTGGCCAGTTCACCAATGGTGTAAATGCCGTACCACCAATTGCACCTAAGCTTGAAATCGTGAAGTTTGCACCTTGTAGGTCTTTCGGCGAAAGCTTCTTATCACGTGCTTTCTGACCCAATACACCGAGCTCCACCGCAATGTCTTTAATTGATTTCTGGTCTGGATTACGTAATACAGGAACGGTTAAACCATCTGGTGTTGCTACAGCAATGCCCATATGGATTTCGTTACGCAAGAGTACAGACTTGCCATCATCAGCCAAGTGACCAGCAAAATCACGTTCTTCTTTGAGTAAATGCGCAACAGCTTTAATAATGAAAGCCATGATGGTCAAGCTAATACCATCTTTCTTAAAGTTACCTTTAAGATCATTACGCCAAGCTTCAAGTTCAGTAATATCCGCCAAATCAAACTGAGTCACTTGCGGGATATAGTTGTTTAAAGACAACTGAGGAATAGAGACTTGTTGCAGACGTGTCAGTACTTTCTCTTCAACACCACCAAATGCACTAAAGTCAGGCAGTTTCGGTAAGCCCGCAGCAGCAACAGCCGTCGCAGCAGGTGCAGTTTGCGGTGCGGTTAAACGACCTTTCACATAAGCAAAAATGTCATCTTTCATTAAACGTGCATGTGGACCAGAAGCTTTGACTTCTGCCAGCACCACGCCCAATTCACGCGCGAGTTTACGTACCGCAGGACCCGCGTAGACTTTAGCATTGGCTGCATTTTGCTCTTTGGTCAACTTATCTGTACCTTGAACTGCTGGTGCAGCCTGTACAGTAGATGCCACTACTGGTGTAGTTGCAGCTGGAGCCGCTGTAGGTTTCGCTGGTGTCTGAGCAACAGCTTGAGCCACTGGTGCAGGGGCTTGGCCTTCAGCTTCAATGGTCACCAAAGCCACACCTTCCGAGACATTTTGTCCCAATGCAACATGAATGGCTTTAATCACACCCGCTGTTGTGCTTGGTACTTCCACAGTCGCTTTGTCTGATTCAACCACGATGATACTTTGGTCTTTTTCAACCGTATCACCTACTGACACCAAGATTTCAGCAACAGCCGCTTTGTCCACACCCAAGTCAGGCACTGCAATTTCAACTGCACCTGCAGGCGCAGCAGCAACTTGTGGCGCCGCTTCAGCAGGCTGAGTTTCAGTAGCTTGAGGTGTTGCAACTTGAGTAGGTTCAGCAGTCACTTGTGCAACTGACGCTGCTGTTTTTACAGTCAGAATCACTACGCCTTCTTTAACACTGTCACCAACTTGAACGCTAATTGATTCCACTGTGCCTGAAATCGTACTCGGTACTTCCACAGTCGCTTTGTCTGACTCAACAACAAGGATGCTTTGATCAACGTCAATTTGATCGCCAACCGACACCAAAATTTCACCAACGGTTGCTTTTTCCACACCAATATCTGGCACCTGCACATCAATCACTTGTGATGCTGTAGTCGCAGCGGGTGCAACTGTTTCAGCAACAGTAGCGGGTGCAGTCTTTTCTTCAGCTTGTACAACGTCAGCCTGTGCTTGTACTGCTGGCGCTTCAGTTTGTCCCTCGGCTTCCAGCTCAATCAGCGCTGCACCTTCAGCGACCGAGTCACCTAAGTTTACTAAAATGCTTTTAACAACGCCTGCTGAAGTGCTAGGCACTTCAACAGATGCTTTGTCTGATTCTAATAGAACGACACTGTCATCAACCGCAATGCGATCGCCGACTTTGACCAAAATTTCAGCAACAACGGCTTTATCTACACCAATATCAGGAGTTGTAATTTGCATACTTATTTCTCCTCTTTGTAGTCAGCTACAGCGTGTACAGATGGCGTTGCTTGAGGAGCCCAAGCCACAGGACGGTCCGTATCTAATTCAAATGTAGAGATGGCATCTTTCACTAAGCGTGCATCCACTTCACCTTCATCAGCCAATTTCTTCAGTGTGGCAACAACAATGTGCGCTGCATCTACACCAAAGTAGCTACGTAATTTAGCGCGTGAATCTGAACGACCATAACCATCTGTACCCAATGCTACGAATGGACGGTTGTCTGGAAGATATGCACGAATTTGTTCGCTATAAGCACGCATATGATCTGTTGCAGAAACCACGATACCTTCTGTACCGCGCAGTTGCTCAGTCACCCAAGCTTCTTTCACATTCTCGCTCATTGGATGCAAGCGGTTATATTCTTCACATGCCATACCATCACGTGCAAGTTCATTGAAACTTGTTACGCTAAATACATTTGAATGGATTTGGTATTCATCACGTAAGATTTGTGCTGCTTTAATCACTTCACGAAGAATCACACCTGAACCCATCAACTGAACAGTGGCTTTTTCATCTTTTTGAAGTAAGTACATACCACGTTTAATGCCCTCTTCAGCACCTTGTGGCATTTCAGGATGCTCGTAGTTTTCGTTCATTACCGTTAAGTAATAGAAAATACGCTCTTGGTTCACATACATGCGTTGTAAACCATCATGCACAATAACTGCTAATTCATAACCAAAACATGGGTCATACGACACACAGTTCGGAATCGTGTTCGCAAGAATATGTGAGTGACCATCTTGGTGTTGTAAGCCTTCGCCATTGAGCGTTGTACGGCCTGCTGTTGCGCCCAATAAGAAACCTTGTGCTTGTGCATCACCTGCAGCCCATGCAATGTCGCCAATACGTTGGAAACCAAACATAGAGTAGTACATGTACATTGGAATCATGGGTAAGTTATTGGTTGAATAACTGGTTGCCAATGCCGCCCAAGCGCTCATTGCACCTGCTTCGTTAATGCCTTCTTGAAGCATATGGCCATCTTTTGCTTCACGGTAATGCATCAACTGTTCTTGGTCTTCAGGCGTGTAATGCTGACCATTGGCTGCATAAATACCTAACTGACGGAACATACCTTCTAGACCAAAAGTACGTGCTTCATCTGGAACAATTGGCACAACACGGTCTTTAATTGCTTTTTCTTTTAACAATGCAGCGATTAAACGAACCATCACCATGGTGGTTGATTGTTCTTTGCCTTGTGAGCCTTTTAATACTGCATCAAAGACAGAAAGTTCTGGAATAGCCAACTGTTCACTTTCTTTGCGACGTGCAGGTAAGTAACCACCTAGTGCTTCACGACGTGCTTTCATATATTTCAATTCAGGCGAGTTTTCGCTTGGACGATAGAAAGGCACTTCTTCTAATTGCTCATCGTTAAATGGCAAATTGAAGCGATCACGTACATATTTTAAAGATTCGATTTGCATCTTTTTGATTTGATGCGTTTTGTTTACTGCTTCAATTTCATCAGACAAGCCATAACCTTTAACAGTTTTCGCTAAGATTACAGTTGGTTGACCTTTGGCTGTACATGCTTCTGCATAGGCTGCAAAAACTTTGTACGGGTCATGACCACCACGATTTAGATTATCAATATCTTCATCGCTTAAGTCTTTAATCAACTCAGCCGCTTCTGGGTATTTACCAAAGAACTTTTCGCGTGCATATGCACCGCCCTTCACTTGTAAGCGTTGGTATTCGCCATCCAGTGTTTCTTCCATAACCGACTTTAAAGCGCCAGTTTTGTCTTTTGCAAGTAGCGGGTCCCAATGACGGCCCCAAACCACTTTAATGACACGCCAGCCCGCACCACGGAATAAAGATTCTAATTCTTGAATAATTTTACCGTTACCACGTACTGGGCCATCTAGACGTTGTAAGTTACAGTTTACAACCCAAATGAGATTGTCTAATTTTTCACGCCCCGCAAGTGAAATTGCACCTGTGCTTTCTGGCTCATCCATCTCGCCATCGCCAAGGTATGCCCAAACTTTGCGATTTTCTTCTTTAATCAAACCACGGTTCATCAAATATTTTTGAATATGTGCTTGGTAAATCGACATGATTGGGCCAAGACCCATCGATACCGTTGGGAACTGCCAATAATCAGGCATTAAGTATGGATGCGGATAAGAAGGTAAGCCAACACCGTCCACTTCACGACGGAAATTGTTTAGATGCTCTTCAGTCAAACGACCTTCAAGGAACGAACGCGCATAAATACCTGGCGCACAGTGACCTTGATAATAAATCATGTCCCCGCCAAAGTTGTCGTTATTGGCACGGAAAAAGTGGTTAAAACCGACATCATATAAAGTTGCTGAAGAGGCGAAACTTGCCAAGTGACCACCTAAGTCATCACCCGTTTTATTGGCACGGAGTACCATCGCTAGCGCATTCCAACGAATCAATGCACGGATACGACGCTCCATGTCTTGATCGCCCGGCATTGCAGGTTCTTCAGCCACTGAAATTGTATTTAAATAAGGCGTATTTAATCGCTGAATAGGGACATGTTTAGCGATTGCTTGTTGATACAGTTTTTCCAGTAGAAAAGCTGCACGCTCAGTCCCCATGTGTAGTAAAACGGAGTCAAACGCATCTTGCCACTCTTGCGTTTCTTGCGCGTCAGTATCACCATAAAACGCCATAATTCACCTATTTCGATATCCTAATCTTATACGCTAATATGTATCATACTTTCGTCCTATAAGAGTATCGCTACAGCTGAATATGGCTGAGCCATACTATTTAGCAACTAAATAGTCATTTACCATTCGTTACCCAAGATAACAAAAAACCGCCAATTTAGGCGGTTTTTTATACATTTAATGCTATTTTTTGATGCTAACTTAGATTTCGTCAGAGCTGTATTCCTTTTTCAAGCATCAGACCAACGGTAAGTTCGGATCATCTGAACAAATCGGATTTAAGGCAACATTGCTAGATAAGTCGATGGGTTTTTGCGTTGACCATCTTTAACTACTTCATAATGTAAATGTGGGCCAGTACAACGACCTGTACAACCGACATTGGCAATATGTTCACCCGCGTCTACACGGTCGCCAACACGAGCGATTAAACGTGATGCATGAGCATAGCGCGTGATGTAACCATTGCCATGGTTAATTTCAACATATTGACCATAACCTGTACCCCAACGTGACTTGGTCACAATCCCTGGACCTGTCGCATAAATCTGTGTACCGCTTGGCGCAGCAAGATCTAGACCTGAGTGACGCTCAGCACGACCATTCATGGTTCGGCCGCCGTAACTTGAGCTAACACGTGCGCTTGGAAGTGGGTGTGTCACTAACCACGAATATGGATTATTTGAAAAACTTTTTGCAGAGGATTCCGAACCGTATTTTTTCGCCAGTGAAGCGTTGTTGAGTTCAACTGTTTTCTCACGTAGTTTCACGGACATTTTCGTTTCGGCAGGGATATCAATATCATTAGATTCGGTATAAGCGCCTTCCGATAAAGTGCGTGTCAATTGCTCAATTCGATCCGAAGATGCATTATTTGTATTGAGTTCTACCAAATCAGCGAAGGCTACTGAAGCAGCCGATGCCGCAAAAGAAAAAGCCAACAAAATACGTCGCATATGCATAAAAAACCTCTTAAAACTGTTCTTACGAATGTTTCTTGCGTGATCTCGTCCTTGATATCTACCGAAAGAAGCGCATAAGATTAAGACATTAACATGAAGGAAATATGTATGTCCGAACCAGTGAATCTCTTTCAACAAACCAGAAAACACATAAAAACAGGAAACTTAACGTTTCTCTCAAAGCAAGTGACTGCATGGCAGAAACTTACAAAACTGATTCAACCTATCCTACCGCAACCAGAGCAGTGGCAGGTTGTTTGTTATCAATATGGTATTTTGACGATTACCGGCGAAAATCAAGCGATGATTAGTCAACTTGGCTACCTTCAAAAACAATATATTGCACAACTGTCGGAACTTGATGAGTTTAAAGACCTACAAAAACTCCAAGTTCGTTTGAGAATCCCCTCTCAAACACCCGCAAAGATACAATCTATTTCAAGATCGTTAAGCACAGAAACTCAAGACTTAATCCGAGGTGCTGCTGACTTTGTGAGCGACCCTAAGCTTAGCCAAGCAATGCGCCGTTTGGCAAGCAAAAAAAAGTAACCTCGTCGCGACTAGCTTTAGAATTGCGTTTTTAAAATGATAAATTCATCACATTTATACTTGTTACAATATAACATCACATAATAAAGACAATGACTTAAGTCACACTCACATAAGGAATTGGACACTGATCTTCGTCATCAAATGTTACAATTTCATAGCTGCTTGGATCACTTTGGACATTGCGCAATAATTGATTATTCAAAGCATGCCCAGACTTATATCCATCAAATTTGGTAATAATTTGGTGGCCGAGCAAGTAAAGATCCCCCACCGCATCTAATATTTTGTGACGAACAAACTCATCTGAGAAGCGTAAACCTTCTTCATTTACCACCCCGGTTTCATCAACGCCAATGGCATTGTCTAAACTTGCCCCCAAAGCGAGATTATTGGCTTTAAGATAATCCAAATCTTTCATGAAACCAAAAGTACGGGCTTCGCTGACTTCATAAACAAAGGTTTCGGTTGAAAAATCAATAGTGGCAGACTGATATTCTTTCTTAAAAGCGGGATGATCGAAGTCAATGGTGAAGTTGAGTTGGAAACCCTCATGCGGGCGGAAAATGGCGCGTTTGTCGTCGATGAGAGCTTCAACAGGTTTGAGTATTTTAATAAATTTTTTAGGGGCATCCAGTTCTTTGAGGCCACCTTGCATCAGTAAGTAAATAAACGGACCCGCACTGCCATCCATAATCGGCACTTCAGAGGCAGACACTTCAATGATCAAATTATCAATACCCAGACCTGCAATTGCACTCATAACATGTTCAATCGTACCGACTTTGGCATCTTCTTGAACTAAGTTTGAACACATGAAGGCTTCTTGAATCAACATGGCATTTGCACGAATGTCGACGGGTGGATTGAGATCGATACGACGAAACACAATTCCTCCGTCCGCATGATGTGGCACAAAGTTAATTAAGACTTTTTGACCACTATGCAAACCAATGCCGCTTGCTTTAACGACACGTTGTAGAGTTCTTTGTTTCAACATGTTTCATATCATCTCACCACTAAACCGCTATACGTTAGCATATTTAGCCATTGATAAAAAACAAAAAGGTAGTCAGAGACTACCTTTTCTTCATCACATGTGGCTTAAGCACATAGACAAATACTACTTACGTTGTTGATTTTTCAAGTAATCTTGAATACTCATTGGTGTTGGACGTGCAGCACTCACTGTCGATGCAGAACTCGCTGCAGCAGCCACGTCTTGGTTCTGACGCTGGATTGCAGGCACATCATCATCTTCAACAACCGCTTGCGTTGCATGCCCATGTTGTGCTACCTGCACATGTGCATTTGGACGCTTCACTGGCTCAGCAGAATCTGCTGAATTTCGAGTTAAACCTGTTGCAATGACAGTGACACTGATTTCATCACGCGCATCTGGATCAAATACGGTGCCATAGAAGACTTGGCCTTCGTCTAGATCGACAATTTGGTTCACAACATCAGTAATTTCTTCAATTTCGCCAAACGTGACGTCATCACCACCCGTCACATTAATCAGAATCCCTTTGGCATTCATAATGGTGACATTATCTAGCAATGGACTACGGATCGCTTGTTCGGCTGCTTGACGTGCACGGTTTTCACCACGACCTAAACCTGCACCCATCATGGCATAACCACGTGTGCTCATCGCAGTTTTCAAGTCAGCAAAGTCAAGGTTAATATGACCTGGGCGTACCACCAAATCAAAGATACTACGGACCGCATTTAATAAGACATCATCCGCTTTTTTGTAGGCATCTTTCATTGAGATGTCACGGAAAACTTTTAACAAACGTTGGTTTGGAATGATGATTAAAGAATCTACATGCGCTTCTAATGCTTCAATGCCTTGCTCCGCAGACTGAAGACGACGCTTACCTTCAAAGTTAAACGGTGTCGTTACCACGCCTACGGTTAAAATACCCATTTCTTTGGCAATTTCAGCAACCACTGGCGCAGCACCTGTACCTGTACCACCGCCCATGCCGGCAGTGACAAACACCATGTCAGTGCCTTCAAGGTGTTGACGAATCAAGTCACGACTTTCTTCAGCCGCTGCTTGACCGACATTTGGATTGGCACCTGCACCCAAGCCACGGGTACTTTGCTCACCCAACTGGATTTTGAATTGTGCATTCATACGGTCTAGCGCTTGCTTGTCCGTATTGGCACATACAAATTTTACACCTTGAATATCTGACTCAAGCATGTGTTGTACGGCGTTACCACCTGCGCCACCAACACCAAACACAGTAAAACGGGCTTGACCGTTGCTATCGGTTTGATCATCTTCTAAAAATTCAAATGAGGCCATGACCTATAGATTTCCTAATTCGTTATTGGCAGTCACTTAAGCCCGTATACTGCCTTGATCTTAATAAACAAAATTGCTTTTAAGCATGCTGTGCAAGCCATAGCTTGTCAAGTTTAAGCAATGCGTTGTACAACTTCTTAACAATATTCCAAAAAAATTCAACTTAAAAAACAGATTTCAGCTTTTCATTGAGTCCAGACCAAGCACGTCCAACGCGTTTAATCAGAGACAGTTTTTCTGTATCTTCTGGTTCCACTATGGTTTCTTGTGTTTCGCTCTGACTAAACATCAACAAACCTGCGACAGTGGCATACTGAGAGCGACGCAGTGCAGCAATATTTTGCTCATCTGCTGTCACTTGCACAGGTGGATTACCCAAATGCGCAGACACACCCAACATACGACGAGTCAGCGTCACCATACCTTCGATTTGACTGGCATCACCAGTTAACACCACACCATGATACAAACCATGAATCGCACCATTACGCTCTAGCTCTTGGCGAACTTGGCCTAAGATTTCTTCATAACGCGCAATCACGATTTCAGTCAGCTCAATACGACTAATCGTTTGCGGACCATCAATCCCTTGGATCTGAATCATATGGTCCGGTTTAACCGACTTAATGTCGACACACCCATAGAGTAATTTAATTCGCTCAGCTTCTTCAGTGGTGGTTTGTAACACAGCAGCAATATCACGGGTGACATGCTCGCCACCACGCTGCAAAGTATGCGTCAAGGCTAAACGACCATCTAAATACACCGCAATGTTGGTGGTACCTGCACCAATATCAACCAAACAGACACCATACTCTTTTTCATCTTTGAGTAGGCTCGCTTCTGCCGTTGCCAGACAAGACACCACCAGTTTCTCCACCCCGATGTTCGCGCCTTTTAAGGCCCGATCAAGGTTTTGCATGGTGCTAATCGGTAACATCATCAACTGATAATGACCAATCATGCTGTGGGCAGACATCCGTATTGGGTTTTGTACCCACTCAGTGGAGTCATCCAGCTCAAAGCCCAGTGGAACAGCACTAACCAAATAATGATCCGAGGTCATGTGGCTGGCTTTGGCCAACTCTAATGCACGAACCACTTCACTTGTTGTAATTGTATGGTCAGTATTTTCAACTGGCGTGCGTCCTGATGCATAAAAGCTTTTTAACTCGGCACTTGGGATTGAGACCCATGCGGAATGGACACGGCATTCAGCCATATCTTCTGCTTCTTGCACGGCATTTTTTATCGCTGTAATGACTTTATCAAGACTTACAATTTTTCCTTTATTCATGCCTCGGTTACGAGCAGTTGCCATTCCTATCACTTGGATATTGTCTGGCGCATGTACCTTACCAATCAAAACTGAAACTTTGTGCGTCCCAATGTCAATCGCAACAACTGAGGGAACCGCTTCATTCATTATTTACTACTACCATCACATGTTTGTTTAATTTATGGCTTTATGCCTCTGTTTTAAAGCCAAGTATTATGGCTTTGCTGCTGCTCCACCTGCAATGCTTGTGTCATCAATCGTTACAACAAAATGACCATTTGCTATCTTTGGTGCGGCAGCATTCTTCCATTGGATGGCCAAGCCATTCCGATAACGCAAATCAATGGCAGATACTTTGGCCCAAACTGGCTTCAAATCACTTTGAGCCAAATAACTCAGACGTTGCAGCTTACTCATGGTTTGATCCTGATCTACGATAACACGTAAACCTGAATCGAACTGCATAAACCAAGTCATACGCTCCGTTAAATATAGTTCTTTTAAACGCAGATTGACTGGCTGGAATAATTGATTAATTTCATTATAACGGCGCATCATCATTTTAGACTGACTGATTGGACCGTGTAATAAAGGCAAATTCTGATTATTTTTCGGCGTCACTTCGCTAAATACGTCACCGCTGTCACTTAAGAGACGCCCTGTCCCCCAACGTGCAATTGCATGCCGTGGCATAACACGAACGCGAATCGCATTCGGCCATGCGCGCGAAACCACCACGCGATCGACCCAACCCAACTCTAAAGTACGATCACGAATTTCTTCTAAATCTGAGGTAAAATAATTATGAGTAATGGCTGCTGAAACATGTCCCATCACCTGATTTTTTTCCGCCTCAGAACGTACGCCTACCACATCAAGTTCGGCCACACGTGCATCCGTCATGACTTGATATAAGCCATAAATACCAACCAACAGCACCGCCACGGCAACGACCAACATCACCCAACCACCGAAGTTGGCAAGCTTTTCCTTACGCGTCGGTGGTTTATCGTGTATCGAAGTAATCGCTGCGCGTTTACGGCGCATAGAAGCGGGTAATTGCGCCATTTAGTGAGCCGCACCTGTCAGTGTTTGCTCTAAAATTTGGACACAAAGTGCATCAAAGCTATAACCAACTGCATTTGCTGCTTTCGGCACCAAAGAGTGACTGGTCATCCCAGGTACGGTGTTCACTTCTAGTAACCAGAAATTGCCTTGCTCATCTTGCATCGCATCAATACGACCCCAACCACTTGCACCCACCGCTTGGAATGCACGGAGGCAAAGCGCTTGCAACTTCTGCTCCTCTTCAGTGCTTAAGCCACACGGAATTCCGTATTCCACATCATTACGTTGATATTTCGCTTCATAATCATAAAAAGCCACATCCGCAGGCGGTTGTAGACGAATCACAGGTAGCGGTTGACCATTTAAAAATGAAATCGTGAACTCACGTCCCGTAATCCATTTTTCAGCCATCACCACAGCATCGTGTTGGGTCGCTTTGGCAATTGCCGCTGCCAAATCTTCTGCTTTTTCAACTTTACTCATGCCGACACTTGAACCTTCGTGTACTGGCTTGATAATCAGTGGAAGACCCAAATTCGCCACCACTTCAGTTAAATCTGACTCTTGGCTAATAATGCGATAGGGTGCTGTCGGTAAGTCTGAACCCTGCCAAACTTGCTTGGTTTTAACTTTATCCATGCCAATAGCAGAACCCTGTACGCCTGTTCCGGTATACGGGATATTGAGCCACTCCAAGACCCCTTGGATTTGACCGTCTTCTCCACCGCGACCATGTAACACAATAAACGCACGGTCATAACCGACCAATTCGGTCACACTACGCTCTTGCGGATCAAAAGCCTCTGCATTTACACCCGAACGAACCAATGCTTCAAGTACAGCTGCACCACTATCTAGAGAAACCTCACGCTCAGCAGACTTACCACCAAGCAACACCGCTACTTTGCCGAATTTTGAAGCATTTGACACGTTGATATCCTTAAACTTTATGACTGTTTTATTCATTGAGTAATCACAAAACGTGATTATTTTAAATATAAATGATTGCTTGCAAGCTCAACCGAGATAGCCCCCACATTACCTGCGCCTTGCGTCAATAACAAGTCATCCGCTTGTAACACTTTTTTCAACGCATGCTGCAAATTACCTTCGACTGGATCGATCAAAATCGGCTCTACATCGCCACGTAAACGAATACTACGCGCCAATGAACGACTGTCTGCACCCACAATCGGTTTTTCACCCGCAGGATAGACTTCAAGCAGCAACAACTGATCGACATGTGACAGTACATCCACAAAGTCATCGAAACAGTCACGGGTCCGGCTAAAACGGTGTGGCTGAAACATCATCACTAAACGGCGGTCTGGATGGCTTGCTCGTGCAGCTTTAATGGTCGCTTCAACTTCTTTTGGATGGTGACCATAGTCATCCACCAATTTCACATTACCGCCTTCGATGTCAAATTCACCTTGGACTTGGAAACGACGACCTACACCGCTGAAACTTTCCAACGCACGTGCAATCGCAGCATCAGACACACCTTCATCGGTTGCAATACCGATCGCCGCAAGTGCATTTAAAATATTATGCAAACCCGGCAAATTGATGGTTAAACGCAAAGGCTCACGATCTTTACGTAATACGGTAAAGTGCGACTGCATGCCTTCTTGTTCAATATCTACTGCACGAATGTCATTGTCTTCGTTAAAACCATACGTGATCAATGGACGACCAATGCGCGGCATGATTTCACGAATGTTGGCATCATCGCCACACACCACAGCCAAGCCGTAAAACGGCAGTTTTTGTAAGAACTGTACAAAGGTATCTTTTAAGACATCGAAGCTACCACCATAGGTGTCCATATGGTCTGCATCAATATTGGTCACGATGGTGGCCATTGGTTGCAAATGCAAGAATGAAGCATCTGATTCATCTGCCTCTGCCACGATAAAACGACTCGCGCCCAGTGCAGCATTCACACCAGTACGATTCAGCAAACCGCCAATCACATAAGTTGGGTCGAGATTTTCTTCTGCCAACATACACGTGACAAGGCTAGTGGTCGTGGTTTTACCATGCGTTCCCGCAACAGCAATCCCATGACGGTAGCGCATCAGCTCACCCAGCATTTCTGCACGGCGCACCACAGGTGTACGCGTTTCAATGGCTGCTTTAATTTCTGGGTTTTCTGCATCAATTGCAGTCGACACCACAATCACGTTTGCCCCTTGAATATTTTCAGCCGTATGCCCGATATAGACTTTGATGCCGTTTTCTTCAAGCTGAGCCGTGGTTTTTGATGCTTTGATATCTGAACCTGAGACTTTGTAACCTTGGTTCTTGAGCACTTCAGCAATACCACACATACCCGCACCACCAATCCCAATAAAATGGATGTGCTTAATACGGCGCATTTCTGGCACTTTAATTAACTTTTTTGCTTGATCAGCAGGCGTAGATGGCGACATAAAATACTCGGTTTACAATGCTTGAATTAAACGAACCACATGGTGGGTTGCATCGGGTTGTGCTTGCTGACGTGCTTTCACTGCCATTTCAGACAATAACTGACGGTTCATCAAGGGTAATAATAATTCTTTTAAACTCTCGGGCGTCATGCTTGCTTGTGGGCAAATTTTGGCTGCACCGATATTGGCTAAAAACTTTGCATTGGCCGTTTGGTGATCATCCACTGCACTCGGCAGCGGAACAAACACCGCAGCCACGCCAGCAGTCGCGATTTCGGTCACGGTTAACGCCCCAGCACGGCAAATAATTAAATCGGCATCGCTATAAGCTTTGGCCATATCTTCAATAAAAGGGTGGACTTCAACCTGAAGCTGCTCAGGGGCATCGGCATAACGCGCTTGGGTCGTATCTGCATGGTTTTGACCACACTGATGATAAACGCTTAACGGCACATTCAATTGCTTCAATGCTTCAGGAACACGCTCATTTAACGCTTGTGCACCCAACGAGCCACCCACAATTAAAACTCGCAGTGGCAGACCTGCTTTTTCACGTTCTTGATAACGCCAAGACGGATTTAAAATTTCCGTAATCTCTTTGCGGACGGGATTACCCGTGGTCACAATTTTATCTTGTGCAGCAAAGGTATTTGGAAATGCCTGACACACTGTTTTGGCAATACGTGATAACTGCGTATTGGTAAAACCCGCAATCGCATTCTGCTCATGAATAATCACAGGAATACCCAGTGCACGCGCAGCCAATCCACCTGGCCCAGCGACATACCCCCCAAAGCCCGCAACGGCATCGACTTTGAGCTGCTTCATGTAACGCATTGCACTTAAAGTGGCTTTTAAAATTTTAAAGGGTGCCAATACTTTGCGGACTAAGCCATTGCCGCGCACACCTTGAATATCAATTTGATAAATTGGGATATCATGATTTTTAAGCAGGCGATTTTCCATACCTGTAGGCGTAGCAAGCCACGAGACTTGGCAGCCTTGTTGCTGTAATTCCTTAGCCACAGCAAGTGCTGGAAAAACATGCCCGCCCGTTCCGGCAGCCATCATCATTACATGTTTCGGCTTTGTTTGTGTTGCTTCGGTCACAGTCTAATTCTTCAATTCTAAAAATATGGAAACAAAATTCAATTTTAAGCGATCAATTGTAATCACAAACGCATAACCGCGAAAGATTATTTACTTTTTTTCAACAGGCATTTGATTGTTTTTTTCTACTGATTTTCAAGTTTAAACTAGATTTGTTATCAGATGTGCATTTTTACTCAAACTACAGCACACAATCAGGCTCGACAGCGCAATTGGCGATATTTAAAAATAAAACTATGAAGCTGATTTGAATCAAATATTTAACATCATTCTAAAGCCCAATTCACTTCATTTTAGCGCTTAGAAATACAATCTGAGCGCATACATTTGAGTAGGATGAAAATTTGTAGTGTCTGGCAACATAATCCGCTTTATTTTCAACCAAATTGATACACTTTGCAGCAAAGTACAGCTCTATTTCAAAACCGACCACAACCATGAAAGAAAAAAGGAACCATTTCAGGTTCCTTTTCTGTCGTTTTAGCTGGCTTTGCCTGCTTCTAAGATATCAAATAAAGTATCGGCAATCGAGGTACCAAATTGCGCATCAATCTCACGAATACAGGTTGGACTGGTGACATTAATCTCGGTCACATAGTTGCCAATTACATCAAGTCCAACAAAAACCAAACCTTTTTCACGTAAGAAGGGTCCCACTTTTGCAGCAATCGCCTTGTCGTTTTCAGTCAAAGGACGTGCTTGACCCAAACCACCTGCGGCCAAATTCCCACGGACTTCGCCGTTTTGTGGAATACGCGCCAAACAGTACGGAATAGGTTCACCATTGACCAGCAAGATACGTTTATCCCCTTCCACAATTTCAGGAATATAACGCTGCGCCATAATCGGACGTGTGCCCATTTCCGTCAACATTTCCAAAGTTGAGCCAATGTTCACACCATCTTGATATAAACGGAAAATTCCCATGCCACCCATCCCATCGAGAGGCTTCACAATCACATCACCATGTTCTTTGATAAATTCACGGATCAGGCTTTGTTGTGAAGTCACTAATGTAGGGACTTGCAGTTCGGGGAACTGCGTGGCAAACAGTTTTTCATTACAGTCACGTAAGGACTGTGGTTTATTGATAATCCACGCGCCTTCACGTTCCGCTTGTTCCAAAATATAGGTGGTGTAGACAAAGTTCATGTCGAACGGTGGATCTTTACGCATCAAGATCACATCGTAATCAGCCAAGGACTCTTTTTGCTGTTCGCCCAACTCAAAATAATGATCGTAGTCTTCAAACACTTTTAAGGGAGAAATCAAACCAAAGGCTTTGCCTTGATGGATATATAAATCGTGTTGTAATGCATAACCCAACTCATGTCCGCGACGGCTTGCGGCCCATAACATGGCCATGGTGGAATCTTTTTTCAGATTCACCGTTTCAATCGGGTCCATCACTACCAGTACACGCATAATTCTCACGCTCATATTTTTTAAACTTGGCAAAAAGTATAACGAAGTTTTCAGGTTTGGGTGCAACAAGTTGTGTAATAATTAAAGATCAAAAAATCTATTTTATTCAAATAACTACAACACATTACAGTAATAAATCAGATGCTAACTGCTCAATTCAACAAAGGGAGTATGTGTCTATTACCACGCGACAGCTCCTTTCCACACCTTCTCCATTAAGTCAAAAGGCGTTGAATATCCTTGGCAATTTTTTCAGGTTTAACAATCGGCGCATAGCGTTTCACCACCTGCCCTTTTTGGTTAATGAGAAATTTGGTGAAGTTCCATTTGATACTCTGGCTACCTAAAATGCCTTTAGCTTCAGTGGTTAAATACTGATACAGCGGATGCGCTGTAGGCCCATTCACGTCGACCTTAGCAAACATTGGGAAAGAGACTCCATAGTTACGCTGACAAAAGCTGCCGATCTCTTCATTACTCGCAGGGTCTTGCTGCGCAAATTGGTTACAGGGAAAGCCTAGAACCAGCAGACCTTGCTGTTGATAGTCCTGATATAACTGCTCCAAACCTTCAAATTGTGGGGTTAAACCACATTGGCTGGCGGTATTTACCACCAATAAAACCTTACCCTGATAATCGGCCAGTTTTTTTTGCTCGCCTTCTAACAGTTCGGCCTGAAAATCATAAATTGTGCTCATTACATCTCTTCCATTCATCAAATGTCATTAATTAAAGTCGCTTCAAGCACTGAACCGACCTCATTCGCAAAATAATATCGCACACAATTAACTTGCACACAAGATTATTGCACCCAATACACTTTCGCCCCTATTTCATTTATACTGCTTTACAGACATTAACACCCAAGGACATGCAATATGGCGGACACCCCACTTTTAGAAAACCGCGTGTGTTTTGCCATGTATTCCGCAACCAATGCCATGGTTCGTCAATACCGTCCACGCTTACAGGTTTACGATCTGACCTATCCGCAATTTATTGTTTTGTTGGCTTTATACGAGCAGGACAATGTGACGCTGACCGAGATTGGACAAAAAACCTTTTTTGACTCAGGCACCTTAACCCCGATTATTCAAAAACTAGAAGAAAAACAGTTTTTAAAGCGTGTTGCTGTCAAAGAAGATGAACGTATGAAAAAAGTCGTTCTGCTGGAAAAAGCACTCTTAGCCAAAGATAAAATTATAGCCATTCCATTTGAGCTGGCGTGTTCTTTAGGTCTAGATCCCGATGATTTGGTAGCCATCCATCAACTGTGTCAGCGTTTTTTAAACGGCTTAGAACAGCCTCAACACGTCAGTCGAGGTACTTAAGTGCAACAAGCGATTGTCTGTTTTCATCTCGATGAAGAACATCATTGGGTGGCGGAGCTTGCCTGTGGCCACACACAACATGTCCGCCATACTCCACCGTGGCAAAACCGCCCTTGGGTACAAACTGAGCAAGGACGTCAAGAAAAAATAGGCGTTCTTTTAAGCTGTAAAAAATGCATGGAAAATTCACAAAAATAATTCTTTTACATTTTCTTCAAATTTTAATGCTTATTTATCAATTTTTTAGAAAAATTAAAAAGCCTGTACAGCTGTACTTTTCAACCCAGTAAAACTATGTAGAAAAAATGAATATTACCGTAAGTCTTGTTCATTTTTGGTAAATGATTATACTTCTCATTTTTATTGGCAATTCACTCTCTCCGAGCCTTAAATCATGATGAAATTTTCACCACAGCCGCTTTGTGGTTCTAACCTATTCAAATATAGCCTTCTCAGCTTTATGATTTTAAATGCGCATGCAGCCTATGCGGATGAAGCGACACTACAAAATAATGAGAACCCCTCCTCTCAAGCGATGACAAACAAATCGAATACAGCAGCAGTTCTGCCTACCTTAAAAATTGAGGCAATGAGTGAACTTGATCCAATCAAAAGCTATGTCGATTATGATCAGGCCAATGTCACACGGAATGGTTTAAAGAAAAAAGACATTCCTCAAACCATCGACACCATCGATGTACAGAAATATAAAATCTATGGCTCTAACGACCTCAGTGTAATGCTACAAGGCACACCAGGGGTTTCAACCAGCTACGATATGCGCAGTGATGGCATTACCCTCCGTGGTTTCTCTGCCGACTCGGGTGATATTTACCGTGATGGTATCCGTGAAAGTGGCCAAGTGCGTCGTAGTACAGCCAACATTGAACGGATCGAAATTTTAAAAGGCCCTGCCTCGGTGTTATATGGTCGTAGTGCAGGCGGTGGTGTGGTCAATATGGTGAGTAAATACGCCAACTTTGACTCAAAAAGCTCAGTCGGTACTTACGTAGGCTCATATGATACTTATGGCGCAACAGCGGATATTAACCAAGTCTTAAATGACAACTGGGCTGTTCGTTTAACAGGTGAATACGGTGAAGCGGATAGTTTCCGTTCAGGCATCGACAGTAAAATTGAGATGATCTCGCCAAGTTTCACTTATAAAAATGATGATGAAACCCTCACGTGGACCACACAATATACCTATGACAAATTAGGTCGAGTACCAGACCGTGGACCTTCTTATAGTGTTTTACCTGCTGGAACATCCATTAAAACAGGCTTTGCACAAAAAGGCGATTACGTTGATGATGTACTACAAGTCATTCGTTCAGATTTAAATTACGAATTTGCGCCGAATTGGAAATTCCATTGGGCAACAAGTTACCGCCAAGCAGATCAAGACTTTGATCATTTTTATGGTGGTACCTACTGTGCTTCAGATGCAACCACCAGTAATGGTGAAAGCGCTTCTAGCACTCCACTTACACAACGTCGCTGCTACAACAATGTCGGAAAAATTTCGCAAAACTATTACTGGCAGCAAACATCTAATCGAACCACCACCAATACGTGGGATATTACAGGTGAGTTTGATACGGGCGCTATTAAACATAATCTTTTAGTGGGTACCGATTGGACCTATGAACAAAGAGAGCCGAAACTTTCTAATAAAAACGCCAATGGCAGTCGAATTGATGGTTTTTATGACCCAATTACAGGTCAATTAACACAGAATAATCGTGATAACGGTGCTAAAACCATTACTCAGCATAATTATAATGAAGGCACAAGCTACGGCTTTTTCATTCAAGACTTAATTAGTTTTAATGAATATTTCAAAGTAATGCTTGGTGCACGTTATGATTATTACGATACATCAACCACCAATAAATTATTAGCTTCTTTCGACATCAATTACCATCGTAGTATCAATGATGAAAGCTTTAGCCCTAACATTGGTTTCATTTGGCAACCCACAGATCAACACAGCTTCTATGCTTCATACAATAAAAGCTTTGCACCGTTTGGTGGGCGTGTAGGTGTCAGTGTTGTATCCGCAAATACCAATCTGAATACCTTTGATTCAGAACCTCAATATAATGAGCAATATGAAATTGGGGTCAAAAGTGACTGGTTTGATGACCGTTTAAATACCCAACTCTCAGTTTTTGACATTCGCAAAAATAATATTCGTTATGTACCTGATGACACTAAACCTGAAGAATGGGCAACTGCGGGCGAACATCAATCTAAAGGTCTAGAGTTTAGTTTTATTGGTCGCGTATTGGATAATGTATTTGTCCGTGGTGGATATGGTTATCTACAAGCCGAAGTTAAAAAAGACAAGCAAAATCCAGATAATGTGAATAAAGTGCTAAATAATGCGCCTGAACATACGGGTAACTTATTTGTTCGTTACTTACCTACAGAAAAACTCTATGGTGAAGTTGGTGTGACTTATGTGGGTGACTACAAAGCCTACCCTAATAGCAATTTAAGCAACCAGCCCTTGGATATGAAAGCTTTCTCACGTGTCGATGCAGCCATTGGTTATAGTGCTGATCCATGGAACCTGACCTTAGCTGTCAGTAACTTGACCAATAAAGAATACTGGCGTTCAGACTCTATGCCTGGTACACCGCGTAGCTTCCTCATGCGTTTGAACTACCAGTTCTAAACCCCTTCAGTTAAAACGCCATCTCAAGCGGAACAGGTCACTGTTCCGCTTTTTTATGCTTATCAAGGAACGACTAAGTCAATCAATGCATGCTTCGAACCTTTTCTGATAAAGCGCAAGAAACGGATTTTCAGGCCTCACTGGATTTGTTACTGTTTTCTTAAGTTAAATGATTTCCGCGAGTAATCATGACAGAACATAGCAATTACGCACGTGTGGCAAAGGCGATTGAATATATTGAACAAAACTTCAAACAGCAACCCAGTTTGGCTGAGATTGCTGAACACGTGCATTTAAGTCCTACACATTTTCAGCGTATGTTTAGCGAATGGGCTGGTATTAGTCCGAAGAAATTTCTGCAATACATTAGTGTGGAATATGCAAAGTCAGTTTTGAAAAATCACACAGAAAATAATATTTTTGCAGCAACTTTTGACACTGGCCTTTCTAGTACCAGCCGATTGCATGATTTATTTGTCCAAATCGAAGGTATGACGCCCGCAGAATATAAACATGGCGGTGAAGCACTCCACATTCACTATAGCTTTGCCGAGACCATTTTTGGCTCCGTCATTATTGCCTCGACCCCTAAAGGGATTTGTCATATGGCCTTTACCGAAGCAGATCGGGATGCATTGGCCTATCTGAAAAAACAGTTCCCACGTGCGACATTTATTGAAGATCAGGATGAATTACAACGCAAAGCACTCGCGATTTTTCAGCAAGATCAACACAGCCTATCAGAGATTAAACTGCATCTGAAAGGCACCGACTTTCAGCTCAAGGTGTGGCAAAGTCTGCTCAAAATTCCCATGGGGCAGCTCAGCAGTTATGCACATATTGCCCAAGAGATTGGGCAAGAGCGTGCCTCACGAGCGGTCGGAACAGCAATTGGCAGCAATCCCGTTGCCTTTTTAATCCCATGCCATCGGGTCATTCAGTCTTCAGGACAACGTGGCGGCTATATGTGGGGGACGACACGTAAAACCGCGATGATTGGTTGGGAAGGTGCGCATAGCCAAACGCCAACCGAAAGAGAGAGCGAATAAAAAAGGAAGCCGAAGCTTCCCTTTTTTGTTTCAACGCTTAAACGCCATATTTCACGCGATAGGCTTCCATTTTTGCTAAAGCCTCTGTCTCACCTTTAGCCTCTAAATAATTCATCAAATCTTTCATGGTCACCAATGCATGCACAGGAATTTCCAATTCTTTTTGGACTTCTTGAATCGCAGAAAGTTCACCTTGACCTTTTTCTTGGCGGTCTAATGCCACCAACACACCTGCAATCTGCGCACCTGCATTTTTCAAAATGGTGACTACTTCACGGATCGCTGTGCCCGCAGTAATCACATCATCAATAATCCAGACTTTTTTGCCTGTAACGGATGCACCAACCAAGACCCCGCCTTCACCATGATCTTTGGCTTCTTTGCGGTTAAAACCCCAAGGCACACTTACCCCATGATTTTGTGACAAAGCCACTGCTGTTGCAGCAACAAAAGGAATCCCTTTGTACGCAGGACCAAAGACCACCTCAACATTGTTGCATTCTGTCAGTTTGGCTGCATAGCCAGACGCCAGTAATGACAAGGCTTCACCGTCATTAAGTAGACCGGCATTAAAAAAATAAGGACTCACACGACCCGATTTTAAAGTAAACTCACCAAATTTAAGCACGCCACGTGATAATGCGAGTTCGATAAAAGCTTGAGGGTTAAATGTCGCTTGCGTTGTCATGCGGTGCTCCGTATTTTCAAATTGAGGTAAGACTTGCGCATGATACCAAAGAGTAGCTATCCAAGTGATCAAAAAATTTTACGTGTGGTTTCAATTAACGTAAATGGTCTACGTTCTGCAGAAAAAAAAGGGATTTTTGATTGGATTGCCACATCAGATGCTGATGTGATTTGCATGCAAGAATCTCGCATCACCCACGAACAATGGACCGATAAATTTAAACCTGAAGGTTGGCATACTCACCTGTTCCCTGCTGAACGTCCAGGGTATGCTGGCACTGCTATTTATAGCCGTTTACCGTTTGTTTCAGTCACGGATGGACTTGGTTTTGAATTGGCCGATTCTCAAGGCCGCTTTATTTCGGCTGAGTTTGACTTAGGCTTAGACCAAAACGTGCATATTTGTTCACTCTATTTACCATCGGGTTCTTCTGGTGAAGAGGCACAAGTACGTAAAGACCACTTCTTAGAAGAATACAAACAAATTTTGAAACAATGGCGTGATGAAAATAAATCCGTGATTGTCTGTGGTGACTACAACATCGTGCATAAACGCATCGACATTAAAAACTGGTCAGGCAACCAAAAAGCCTCAGGCTGCTTACCACACGAACGCGCTTGGCTCGATCATATTTATGATGAACTCGGCTATGTCGATACTTTCCGTGAAGTGCGTCCAGAGGCTGAGCTTTATTCTTGGTGGTCAAACCGTGGACAAGCTCGTGCCAAGAACGTAGGCTGGCGCATTGACTATCAAGCGTGCTCACCTGACTGGAAAGCCCGCACAGTCAATGCTTGGGTCTATAAAGAAACATGGTTTAGCGACCATGCACCTGTCATTATTGACTACAAAATCTAGAAAAATTTAAGTATTTAGCTCATATTCAGTGAACACCTGTTTACTGAATATGAGTTTTTAACCTACATTATCTGCCGTTTTTTGAGTCTTTTTCTGATCAATCAATCAGTGCATTATGTTTCCACGGCAAAGGGACGATGTCAGGATGACAGCACAAGGACAGGACGCCGTAGGATTAAATTAAAACGAACTATGGAAATAGTTGGTTTTCAAGGATGTGACAATGGACGTTGTAATGAGACCCGCATGATCAGGATGATTAAATGCGGGTTTTCTCTTTTTTAGTCTCTGCCTTTTTTAATGCTTCTTCTTTTTAGATTCTATTTTTCTTTGATTTGATTCTAAATCGCTTTTATGACAAGACGATGACGCTTTAAGCTTAGATCGACACACTAGAGCTGCTCTGCTTTTTCCGTTACTCTAAACCCAGCTTAAAATTCAGAAGGGTTTTCCATGTTAAACGTGTATGGCATTAAAAATTGTAATTCAATGAAAAAAGCATTCGACCTACTGAATGAGTTAGGACTGGCTTATGAGTTTCATGATTATAAAAAGCAAGGCATTGATGCTGCGACTGTCAAAACATGGCTCGATCAGATTGGGGCAGATGTGGTCCTGAATAAAAAAGGTACCACTTGGCGTAAGTTGACTGAAACAGAACAAGACACTGCTTTAGCTTCAGAGCAAGGACTAATTGATGCCCTCACCACACATAACAGTCTCATTAAGCGTCCCGTAATTGCAACCCCGAAAGGTTTTATTGTGGGTTTCAATGAAGATGCAATTCGTGTCCTAAAAGCATAACAAAACAAAAAAGCCGAGCAATTGCTCGGCTTTTTTTGTTGGATGGGATTAATTCGCGCGAATCCAAGTTTGGTTACGGCCTAATGCAGCCACGCCAATATAACCACGAAGCTCTAGTTTTTTACCACCAGCAGCAATGTTGCCTTTTAATTTATAGGTTTTACCAGTTTGCGGATCTAAAATTGATCCACCGTCATAGCTTGTACCACCCACATTTTTCAGACCATGTACAATCGTTAAACCTTTCAACGATTTGTTTTTGTATGGGCCTTCACACTTGGTACATGCATTTTCTTCACCTGGCGTCAAAATACCTTGAATACTCGCAGTTAAAGTTCCATTTTTTTGCTCAGTGAATTTAACCAAAGCTTTCGCTTGTTTAGTTTTATCATCAATCGTTTTCCAAACAGTGCCATTCAGCGGATCTGCTGCATGAGCTAGAGCGGTTAATCCTAGTACGCTTAGTGCAAGTGCAATTTTTTTCATTTTTGTCATTTCCCTAGTCTAGTATAGACGACTATCATTATTAAAAAGTCACAACAATTTTTCAATTTTTCAATGTGACCAATTAGTGTAACCTTGTAAATTATGTTGGTAAATACACAAACTCAAGGTAAAACAAATAACAAAATGGAATAACTATGAAGATTGCCGATCCATGGAAACAAATCATTACAGAGCAGTTTTTAAAAACCACGATTCGAACCCCAAGTCGCTTTAGTCTCCCACCCAGTAGTCAGCGTTTTCTTCTTGAACAAATGTGTCGTGCATTTCCGCTCAATAAGTCGATCCAGATTCGTCCTCTACGTCTTGTAGGCCTGCGTGCGGAAGAGTTAAAACCTGAAACTGAAGCCACTCAGCTCATTTTGCATATTCATGGTGGAGCTTTCTTTTTAGGTTCAATGAATACCCACCGTGCGTTTGTCTCAGACCTTGCAGCCAGTACACAAATGCAAGTCATTCACCTTGACTATCCATTGTCGCCTGAACATCCCTATCCTGAAGCTATTGATGCACTGTTTGATGTTTATCTGCTGTTATTGGAGCAAGGTATACAGGCCAAAGATATTATTTTATCGGGGGATTCATGTGGTGCAAATTTAGCGCTAGCCTTGGCGCTGCGCATTCGTGATGAGCAACGTCCTCAAGTCAGTGGATTAATTCTACTTTCGCCATTTTTGGATTTAAGCTTAACCAGTGAATCTATTCGCTATAACAGCAAGCTCGATGCACTTTTATCCATCGAGGCCCTTGAAACAGGCATCGACTATTATGTTCCAGAACAAATCGACCCCGCCAACCCACTTGTTTCACCTTTATTTAATGATTTAGCAGACCTCCCGCCGACCCTTGTACAAGTCGGTTCGAAAGAAATTCTCTTGGACGATGCCCAGCGGTTTAGAGATAAAGCAACCAAGGCCGGCGTAGACGTAACATTTAAACTATACACAGGCATGTGGCATAACTTTCAAATGTTTAATGCATGGTTTCCAGAAGCTAAAATGGCATTGGATGATATCGCAACGTTTGCTCAAGCGCTCGACCAAGACTAGACACATCCTGCATAAAAAAAGGTCAGCTTAACGCTGACCAAATGAGGAATCATGGAACTACAGTTATTGTTTAAATCGCTTGCACCTGTGCTAAAGCTGCTGCAATGGCTTTATCTTTCAGCTCTGGCCCCATATTCACGCCTTCAGCACGAATGATTTCAACATCGGTCACACCGGTAAAATTAAAGACGGTTTTTAAGAAGCCTTCTTGGAAGTCAACAGGACTATTTTCACCATAGACACCACCGCGACTACTGGCAATATAGGCTTTCTTGTCACCAGCCAAACCGACCGGGCCATTTTCAGTATATTTGAAAGTACGACCTGCAACACTAATGCGGTCAATCCATGCTTTTAAAGTCGAAGTAATCCCGAAGTTATACATCGCCGCACCAATCACCACAACGTCCGCATCTAAGTATTGTTGAATAATACGTTCGCCCAAAGCCGATTGTTCTGCATTTTGACCCATTAAAATTTCTGCGTCTAAATGTGGAATCGGTTGCGTTGCCAAGTCCAAATATTCAACCTCAACTTGCGCATGCTTTTCGCTGAGTTGCGAAACAATGGCTTGGCTCAACTGACGAGATACAGAGGCATCCGCCATAATACTTGAATCGATGTGTAAAACTTTCATGGGATGTTCCCGCATAATCTTTATTGAATAGCTGCATCTTAAAAGAATCCCGCTCTTAGAATAATTGGTTTATTTAAAACACTATGTTGCAAAAATAGAACACTTTTCCCTTTTTATAGGGATATTTTTTCTATGATTTTAGATGCTATCTTTAAATTCAATTTTAAGAATTAATTACACATTTAAATTAAAAAGAATATGAAAGTAAGAGGATAAAAAGATTGAATGAATTCACTAGGTGTTTAGTCCCGGCATTTGATGGATCGGATCAATTTTAAAAAGTTCAGGTTCATCTGTCCACTGTTTGCAGATGAATTCGTAGGGAGTCAGGCCCCTGAGTGTTTTGAGTCTGCGGCCGAAGTTGTATGCAGCAATAAAATCAGCAAGGTGAATGCATAGCTGAGTGTGATCGTCGTAATGGAACCGTTTGACAGTAGCTTCTTTAATCGTTCGGTTCATCCTCTCGACCTGTCCATTGGTCCATGGATGCTTAACCTTGGTAAGACGATGTTCAATGCCACATTCAGTACAAACCCGATCAAAGATGTGCTCAGAGGCGTAGCGATCACAGGTGCGGTTCGTGAACTGGATGCCGTTATCTGTTAGCACCGTATGGATTCTATAGGGCACAGCCTTAACCAGATTGCGCATGAACTCCGCGGCTGCCATCTTACTGGCTTTAGTATGCAATTCAGTGAACGCAAACTTGGAAGTGCGATCAATGGCAACGAAGAGATAAAGCTTACCCTGTGCTGTTTGCATCTCAGCGATGTCGATATGAAAGTAACCAATGGGGTAGCTCTTGAAGCGCTTCCTGACAGGGCGATCACCTTGTACCTCAGGCAGTCGTGAAATACCATGCCGCTGTAAGCAGCGGTGTAACGACGAGCGTGTCAGATAAGGAATACTCGGCTGCAATGCATAAAGGCAATCGTCTAGCGGCAACAAAGTGCGTTTTCGAAAAGCAACAATTGCCGCCTCATCTTCAGGCGATAACACGCTTGAGCGAGGATTCTTTGGGCCGGTTGTAAGATCATCTACTGAAGTACGTTTCTTCCATTTTGCGACGGTCTTTTGATTGATGCCGTAACGCTTGGCTAGCGTTCTTAAGCTCTCTTGACTATTTTGTATTGCTCGACGCACTGCCTGTGTCGTTGTGGCGCTGCTGTGTAGAACTTGTCCCATAGTGCTTCCTTCCATTTATCTGAGAATATTGCACCATTAAAATCTGGGACTAAACACCTAGCCTCCAGCTCTAAAAAATTACATAAAAATAAACTTTCTCACTATTTACTGGAAGAGGAAGTCATCATGAATTGGAGTACCTTGAAAAAGTGCATTCTGATGTTGGTTTTGGCTTGCATTATTCATGTTGCTTGGCTCGGTTGGGATAGCTTTATCCTACTGAACCCGCAATATTGGCAGGTGGTCAATCTCAATATTGTACGAATCCAATTTGTACTGAACTCTATCTTTTTACTGACCTTGTCAGGACTGATTTATCCCTGCTATGTCCTACATGATCGCGTCTGGGTACAGCGTTTTTTACCCTATGTCGCAATCGGCATTTTTGTCATTTCTCTTTGCCAAGACAGTTATTTCGTTGGCGTATTAAGCCCCATGACTATGATTGCCTACATTTGTTTACTGACCGTGGGCTTAGTCCTGTTTAAACGCAAAATCATTTATATCATGCTGATTCCCGCAACCAGCTTTTTGGTCTTCTCGGGCTATCTCAGTTTTATAGATGTCGTGCCCTACTCGCCACTTTTCACCATTAACGGCAAGCTGTTTTATAATGGGTTTTGGTTATTTTCAATGCTGTATTTCATTGCCCACATTCTTGTCACTTGTCTGATTTTATTTGAAATCTTACTCAGCCAATGGCGGCATCGTGAGCGACTGATTCAACACTTAAGCCAGACCGACCCACTCACCAACGCCTTAAACCGCCGCAGCATTAACCAAAGCTTAAATGAGTTGCATCATAATAAAAATTGCCCCTATGCCATCGTGCTTTTAGACCTCGACCACTTTAAAAATATCAATGATCAATTTGGACATCATATGGGAGATACGGTTCTGATTGCCGTAAGTCAAAAATTGGGCCTTCATTTGCGTGAAAGTGATGTAGTCGGCCGTTTTGGGGGTGAAGAATTTATACTCATTTTAAAGCAGTCCTCTGCCCTTAAAGCTCGTCAAATTGCGGAACGTTGCCGTGCAGCCATTGAAGATTTAGTGATTCAAAATGAAGATGGACGTGCAATTCGCATTACTGCCAGTTTCGGCATTGCCCTAGCGACGGATAAATTGAAACCGCAACAGCTTTTGGATCAAGCAGACAAAGCACTCTATGCCGCTAAAGCCAGTGGACGCAATCAAATCAAATGCTATCTGGAAATCAATTCCTGTGAGCTCAAATATAGCGCCGTATGTGCAGACACACAGCACATCTCATCCAACTAAACTGCTTCTGCCCGTGCCGCGTCAACCCATTTTATGACCGCAGGATGCTGCATAATGTGTTGCATATACTGCTGGCTGCGTTCAGATACAGGCAGTGCATAACTCTTAAAACGCATCACTACAGGGGCATAGAAGGCATCGGCTATAGAAAAATCACCAAACAGAAAGGGATGTTCATCTGCACGCTGTGCCCAAATTTGTTCAATTCGTTCGACATCTGCTCTTAATTCAGCATGCTGCGCCCACAAATCTTGCCCCTCAGCTATGCTGTACTGCGCTTGAATATTCATGGGGCACAATTGGCGTAGTGCCATAAAACTACTGTGCATCTCACAACTAATACTCCGTGCTTGTGCTCTCAAATGGGCCTGTTTAGGCCACAGGGCTAAATCTAGATTTTGCTCGGCCAAATATTCACAGACGGCTAAAGAGTCCCAAATTTGAAATTCGCCCACGTCCAATACGGGCACTTTAGCATTGGAATGAATGTGAGACAATTGCTCTTTAAAACTGGGGTTTGTCGTATCAAAGCGAACCAGTACCTCTTCAAAATCGATGTTAAATGCAGTCAAGACCAGCCATGCTCGCATCGACCAACTGGAGTAATTTTTATTGGCAATATATAAACGTTGCATACCCGCTCTCCCTCAGGTTTAAAAACGTTGTAATTGAGCTAAAAGTTCAGCCTCAGTAAATGCACCGGTTAAACGTAAACCACGAATTTCTTGTTGTGAGGCATCTAAGAATAAATAGGTCGGTGGTCCTAAAATATCCCACTGGTTTAAAAGCACTTGATGGGTTGCATCGTAATGACTCAAATCTAATTTGATCAAATAATACGGCGCAAGTGCTTGCTGTACCGTTGCCGATTTTAATATACGGTGTTCGATTGGCTGACAAGCAACACACCAATCCGCATAGACATCGATAATGATTTTTTGCCCTTTTGGTGCTTGTGCCAAGAGCTGCTTAAACTCCGCTACGCTCGCTGCCACATGCCAACGCGAAGATGCAGCCATTGGTGCTTCAAAGAAACGCTGACTCTGCTTATATTGGCTATAAGCAATGTACGTCCCGCCAATAACTAGAGCCACGATGTATAGCATACGCAATTGAGTTTTATGCCACATCAAACGATACAACACATAGATGATAAAGCTTAACCCTAGCAGCAGACTCAGTGCTTGCATCCATGTTTCAGAAAGCAAAGGACGCACAAAATACAGCGCCAAAGCCAACATGATGAAAGCAAAGAATACCCGAACCTGATTCATCCACAGCCCAGCACGAGGCAATACCTTAGCGCCCAGTACGCTCGCCAGCAACAGCGGTGTACCCATACCAAAGCCTAAGGTGAACAACAAAATGGCCCCTTGCCACTGACTTTGTGTCTGTGAAATAAACAGTAAAGCGCCTGCCAAAGGTGCCGTCATACACGGTCCAACCAACAGCGCAGAGATCATGCCCATAATCGCGGCACTGATCAGGCTGCCACCCTTTTGCATAGACTGGATATGATCGAGTTTATTCACCACGGCTTGCGGCAGTTTAAGTTCAAACAAACCAAATAGATTGAGCGCGAATAAAACAAAAAGAATGCTAAAAGCAATCAGGGTAGATGGCTGTTGTAACCAACGCTGGAAGTTCAAACCCGCAGATGAGGCCACCAAGCCCAAAATGGCATAGACCATGGCCATACTGCACACAAAGACCAAGGCAATCATCCATGCTTTGAGGCCTTTGCTATCGCGAATAATTAATGAGGTTAAAATCGGCAACATCGGCAAAGAACACGGCGTAAACGCGAGTAATATCCCGAGGCCAAAGAACAGTAATAAACCATAAGCCAATGAGCTTTTGGCTAGCTCTTCAGACCAAATTTGGTCTTGCGCAGCCATTGCATCGGAAGCTGTTGCGGCGGGTTCAGCAGTGACTGTGGGGTTGATCGGCTCAAATTGCGGATTCGACTGCGCGGCTAAATCTAACAGTCGTTTTGATCCACCCGCTTGATCTTGTAGGCTGACCAAGCCATTAACATCAGTTTTAAACTCAATGCTTTGCGGTGGATAGCAAATGCGATCTTTGGCACAGCCTTGCCAAGTCACCTTATAAGTTTGTGAAGCCTGTGTGTCTAAGTCAAATTGCACTTGTTGATAATAAACTTGGGTGTGTCCATAGTTTTCATCATACAGATCATGCGCAGGCGGTAGCTCAAGCTTAAGGGGCTGACCCGCCTGTTGCACTTCAAATTTGTGCTGATACAGATAATACTGTTCAGGAATATTCCAGTGCAGTTGAGCCGTATGCTCAGTCGTAGATTCCACTGTAAATAGAAAAGCATCTTCAGCTGAAAGGAGTGGAGTTTCCGCATGAACGTTTAGGATACTGTTCCAGATACACAGATTGATGATCAATACTGACAGTGCCAGATACCACGTTTTGCCGCTCATCCCCTGTTTCAGATGAAGATGCTTTTTCATAATGTGTTCTTTTTTCTAATTAAAATAAGTATGAAACGCCAAGTCCTGAATAATAACTTTTATCTGAACCATTTAAGTCGACACCAACACTTGCGTCCAACTGCATCCGATTATTCACCGCATACATGACACCTGTACCGAGCGCATATTCATTGTCTTGACTTTCTGCTTTACGGTAAACCAATTCAGAGAAACCACTGAGTTTATCGGTAAATTGGTACTCTAAAGTCGGAATCGCAGAAATGGCCCAATCACTATTTTGCACTTCATAACGCATGGTGATGGATGTCGACACGAGGTCGCTATAATCGTATGCCACCACAGACGACAGGCTATAAATATCATCTTCATTGGTGAAACCATCATTCCCTGTGGCAATAATCGCTTCAGCCAGCACTGCCATACTCAAGCGTTCATCATCCAAGGGAATCGCCGCTTTTACACCGACACTGACATCACCCAAGCCATCTGTTTCAGACTTGTGGCTGGCCACTTTCACTTGTTGCCAAGAAGGTCCAGCCCAACCCAATTGCAATTCGATGTTTTCAGCTAAACCTGTGCGCAATAACATATCTGCATTTAAGCTGGTGGTTTTGACTTTTTCACCATCAACCGTAGTCGATTCAGCATAGTGCGCATTGGCCAAGCCCTGCTCCCAAGCCAACTGTCCCACAGGCGTAATCCCTGTCCCTATACCCGAACCCGGACGGTCAAAAGAAAAATCTGCGGCCATCGCATTCATACTGAACCCAGCGGCTACACATAAACCTAAATGTTTTAATTGCATCATGATGATCTCGCTGTTTAAGCTAATTCTTTTGTCATTTTTGCACCATGCTGACGAAGCAACTCTAAGGTTTGCTTTTCTTCAGCCAATGCTTCGGCCCAATTAATTTCGTCAAACTCACAATCAAAGAATAAATCGCTAATTGAAGATAAAATAGTTAAGCCATCTTCATCTTTGGTGTTTGGATCAACTTTTTCATCCAACAACCGTTTGACCGCTGGCGCACATGCAGCACTTGCAGCATCCCAAAGTGGGCCATAAATTTCTTCTGTATCCCACAAATGCAAGTTTGCTTTGCCATGAATCAGTTGTTCTAAAATGTCTAAATGGACCGCTAGAGTCTGTTGTTTTTCTTTTTCTGACAGTGGTGCACCTGCTTCATACGCTTCGCAAATCGCTTCCCACCATTTGAATAAGCCGTCTGACCAAACAGAAATCACAGGTCCTTTTTCAGGATCGATAAAATTGAGGCTTAACCCATCAGTCAATAGACGTTGAACTTGTTGAAGATCTAATTCTTCAAGTGCTTGCACGAAAGCTTGTTGTTGCGCGGTTAACATGGAGATGACGCTCTTCAATTCAGTTTATTCTATTATGCCGAATAAACGGGACATTTGTTATCCGTAATGTTGGATAAAAGTGAGTGCCCAGCATTAAAAAAGCCCCTGATTGAGGGGCTTTTTTTAAATTCGGTGAGGTTTAATCTTCCTCATCATCAACTAGGCCATCATCCTGATCTGCATATACAGGTTGGCCAGCACGTGGTTTATCATTTTTTTCAAAGGTATGTTCTAAACTACGTTTAAGGCGATCAATCGCGCCATGAATCGCGGTATCAACATTATGACCTTTATGATTTACAACCACGGGTTTTAAACCTGCTGGACGCGCTTCAATCATACATTGAATGTCGTCATCTCCGCCTTTATGGCTATTGGCATCACTTAGATGCACTGAAAAGTGGGTAATGCGCTCACTGTGACGTTGAAATTCTTGATTCAGCTCTTCGCGTATATAACTAATTAAACGGTCACTATTTTGAATGTTTTTATCTGTACGGATTTCTATGTTCATAAAATAACATCCTCTCTCTTTCTTTATTCGACTCTTTTTTTGTACGAAGATTTTTATGTCTTGGCACACTTGTAACTTACTGTTTTAACAGTATTCGACCATCTTCAATTGCTTTGGAATATAACCTCCATCGATTGAATGATGAACACTTTTGAGTCTGCAGATCTGTGTCCTTCTCCTTTGAATATCGGGCCTAACTGAAAATTATGCAAGTGATATTTTTAAAAAAATATGAAAAGGATACTTATTGTGACAAGCCCTTACTTGCATGGCTAAAAACAGATGGATTTGATTCCATCTTCTAACTATTCACGTGACTTCATTGGCTAGAATGAACAAAAAAATCTCATGATTATGACAACTTCAATTACGGCAGGAATGACTCCACTCATCGATCATTCACTCTTTGCAAACATCCCCAAATAAGTGCAAACGCTGTTCCATTCTAGGATTTTCCCGAGCTGTATCATGTCGATATTGCTAAATTTATTATTCAATCACCTAACATTTTTTCCATGAAGGTCCATATCAAATTAAGTGTCATGCCTGAAAGGCAACATTAAACCATTTGGTAAAAAAAGTATAAAAAATGGCTCATTTTGATATCTATTTTCCATGACATTCGTCAAATTTGGCTTTATTTTTGCTTAATAATCGGTATCCTGTATCCGATTTTTTGGGGAAATATTCATGAAACTGACTCAAATTGCTGCTTTCGTAGCATTATCTTCTGCTGCAGCAATCTCTCAAGCTGCGCCGATTTGGCAAGACTTTAGCTTCACTGGTTTATATGGTGAAAACTACAAATCACCGTTCAAAACTGAAGACGAAAAGCTTGAGCAAACAACCATTACTGCAGAATACGCAGCGGGCTTCAAATATGGCGATTTCTTCGCTTTCGCTGACCGTACCAACAACGATGCTGATGGCAATGAAACTTACTTTGAAGTTGCACCACGTTTCAGCTTAAGTGCAATGACAGGAACTAAACTTGAGCTTGGCCCAGTTAAAGATGTGCTAGTTGCAACGACATGGGAAGGCGGTGAAGGTTTCAATAACTACCTCTATGGTATTGGTTTTACCTTAAACGTGCCATATACACAGTATGCAAACATCAACTTCTACAAAGCAGATAACGACCTGACTGATGATGATTATCAAATGACCATCAACTATGCAGTACCGTTCAAACTTGGTTCTGAAGACTTTTTAGTTGATGCCTTCCTTGACTGGTCAACAGGTGAAAATGCAAATCATGCAAGCGAGTTAAACTGGACTAGTCAGTATAAATGGAATGTAGGTAAACACATTTCTCCAGATACACGCCTTTACGTAGGTATCGAGCACTCAGTTTGGAATAACAAATACGGCTATAAAGGCGTTGACCAAAATGACGTAAGTGCGTTAATTAAATACCACTTCTAATTCACTTTTGTGAATATCCAAAAGCAAGACTTCTGTCTTGCTTTTTTTTATGTAAAAGCAGCATGATAACCCTCCCAACGCATACAACCTTGCCTTCATGTCTTTTCTCATTCGTCTGGCTACTGAACACGATCTGCCCGAGATCCAAAATATTTATAATGCAGAAGTCTTACATGGCATGGCCACTTGGAATGAACATGCCTATGATTTAGCACATTTCCAAAAACAACTACTACACTTTCAACAAAACCAATTTCCATTTTGCGTGGTGGAAGACCAAGAAATGCAGGCCATTGCAGGCTTTGCAGACTATGCCACCTTCCGTAATTTTTCAGGCTATCGTTATACCGTTGAACACTCGATTTATATTTCACCCAACTATGCACGTCAGGGCTTAGGTCAGCAGCTTTTAGCCTATTTGATTGAACAGGCGAAATTGCAGCAAATGCATGTCATGGTTGCAGGGATTGACCACGCCAATCTGGCTTCAATTGCTTTGCATGAAAAGTTTGGCTTTGTACAAACTGGCTATATGCCCCAAGTCGGACAGAAGTTTGGGCAATGGCGTGATCTAGTTCTAATGCAACTGCTGTTAAATCAGTGAGGTTGGGACTAAATTGTCACTGGTTACGCTGATCACAGCATACGTATGCTTGGCCGCATGTTCATAAAAATTCCTGAGCTGAGCAAAGACTAAACTCAACTCGGCAAATTGCAATTCAATCGATTCAGTCTGGATGCCATGTTCCTGTTCTAAGCGTTTCAAACATGTGGTTTGCATATGTTTTTTAAAATCATCGATAGCTAATTTTTCTAAAGCCTCTTGAACTTCAACCACACGCACCGCGGTGTTATAACGTACATCTGCAAGTTGTTTTTGGCGCTCTGCCAAGTGATGCTCGGCTTGCACACTCAAGGCCAGTAAAGAAGTGCCGGACTTAAAACTGCCTTGTAATAAGGTCTGTAAGATTTTCCAGTTTTTACCTAAAAGCAGATGTGACTCGATGTGCTCCGAATTCAGCACATCGTCGACAGAAATAGATTCTAAAATCAACGTTTCCAAAGCATTGGGCGGAATACTTAATAATAATGTGTCCATATGGCTGCTCTTATTGTTGTTGCTTTGCATTAGCTTAACGCGTCTAAAAGCAGATAGCTCAATCAATTTGTATGAGTAATTTTTCATACAAATTGAAAGATGACCAACCTTTACTTCCAACCCAAAGACCGACCAACACAGACTAAAACTTACCCCTCCTCGCAGATGTATATATTGAGACTCAAACATTCGAATCCCCAAAGGAGTTTTCGGTTTTGACTGGATGAGGACAGAACACCATTGTGATATTTTTCAGCTTGATGAAAAAATTCAAATTACACGTCTAGATCATGCCTAACCAAGTATTTATGCGTTAATATCTCATTTAATTATTCAAAATAATCAGAGGGTTCAATGGCAAAATTTTTAAATACGAGCGGTACTAATTTTTTTCTTGAAGAACTCATCAAAAATGCCAAAGAGCGTCTCATTTTAATTAGTCCTTATCTCCGTTTAAATGACCGAATTAAGGAACTGCTAGAAGATAAAGATCGTCTCAAAATTGATATTCGTATTGTTTATGGAAAAAGTGATTTACATCCAGACGAAATTAAATGGATGCAAAAGTTGGATTATGTTCGCGTTAGCTTCTGCAAAAACTTGCATGCAAAATGTTATGTCAATGAAAGTGAATGCATTATTTCAAGTCTAAACCTTTATGAGTTCAGCCAAGTCAATAACAATGAAATGGGGATCTTAGTTCGTAAGTATGAAGATAACGAAGTCTTCAAAGATGCTTATGAGGAAGCTCAACGAATTATCCGTATTAGTGATGAAATACGTATTACTCTAGATGAAGTAAAAGCTGAGGCTTCTCCAGTTTCAGAAATGAAAGAAAATGAAGAGGAAATTACGACCTTTACTAAGTTAACTACAGCAAAACTTGCTGCTAAAGTTGGTATTAAAACCCCAGATTTACTAGAAAAGTTAGTCAATAAAGGCTATTTAAACCTAACAGACAATGGAAAGCACTTACTTACAGATTCAGGGAAGTCTATTGGGGGCGAATTTAGAACGGGGCAATATGGTATTTATTTTCTATGGGATGAAAATACCGAGATTTAAAAACAATAAATCCCTCCAAACCTCCCTTTTAAAAGGGAGGCTTCCCCCTCTCCATTTGGAAGAGGGGAGAATAAAAAAGCTTAAATCGCCACCAATTCTCGAATACCTTTTGCAGGCATTTCACAGCCTGCACCTTGCGCAATCACTTGCCCACGGGCCATGACGGTATATGCATCGGCCAGCTCTTCGGCAAAATCATAAAACTGCTCGACCAAAACCACTGCCATGTCGCCGCCATCCGCCAGTTTACGAATCACTCGGCCAATGTCTTTGATAATAGAAGGTTGAATGCCTTCTGTAGGCTCATCCAAAATTAACACCCGAGGCTCTGATGCTAAAGCACGCGCAATGGCCAGTTGCTGCTGCTGCCCCCCTGATAAATCCCCGCCTCGGCGGTGCTTCATTTCATCTAAAATTGGGAAAATTTCATACAAATGCTCAGGCACTTTTCGAGTTTTAGCCCCTTTAAACTTGGCCATACCAATCAGGATATTTTCTTCAACTGTTAAGGTTGAAAAAATATCACGCTCTTGCGGCACATAAGCCAAACCTGCACGCACGCGTTGCTCGGGACTCATTTTCGAGATGTCCTGACCATCAAGTAGAATCTGTCCGGACTTGATCGGTAAAATCCCCATTAAACATTTCAGTAAGGTGGTTTTCCCAACGCCATTCCGCCCCAGCACCACGGAGCACTCTCCCACAGGGGCCTGAAATGAAACATCTCTTAAAATATGACTGCCACCGTAAAACTGATTGACGTCTTTGACTTCTAACATGGTCGGCTCCTTAACGTCCTAAATATTTCTCAATCACATCCTCATTGGCCTGTACCTCAGCCAATGTACCTTCGGCTAAGATCGCCCCTTGAGCCAGTACCGTCACTTTTTCACTGATGGTGTCGATAAAGCTCATGTCATGTTCAACCACCACCAAGGTGTGATTTTTCTTCAGCTCTAAACATAGCTCAGCGGTTCGTTCCGTTTCGGCATCGGTCATACCGGCCACGGGTTCATCAAGTAGAATCAGCTTAGGGCGTTGCATAAGCAACATGCCGATTTCCAACCATTGCTTTTGTCCATGTGACAACAGCCCCGCAGGTTTGTGTACCCATTCTTCTAGGCGAATTTGCGCTAAGGACTCGTCCAAAGCCAGCTGTGCGTCTGGATCTAGTTTGCTAAAAAAGCTTTTCTTCACCCGCTTATCTTTGGGTGCAGCGAGTAGCAAGTTTTCCATCACGCTAAAGTTTTCAAACACCGTTGGTTTTTGAAATTTACGCCCAATGCCTGCTTCCGCAATTTGCTCGGTACTCATCTTGGCCAAATCATAGTTTTGCCCAAAAAAAGCCGAGCCTTCTGTCGGTCGGGTTTTGCCCGTAATAACATCCATTAGTGTAGTTTTACCTGCACCATTGGGACCAATAATGCAGCGTAGCTCCCCTTCTTGGATGTATAGTGATAAATCATTTAAGGCACGAAAAGCATCAAACCAAACACTAACTTTTTCCAAGTACAGTGCAATCCCATGACTGAAGTCGGCGCCTTGTTCTTTGGGACGTCCATAGCCGTCTGAAGCATGGCCACCATGAGGTTGTATTAGCTCACTCATTCGCTACGCTCCTTTTTAAAACGGTCAAACAGACCAATGACACCTTTGGGTAAAAAAATGGTGACCACAATAAACAAAGCACCCAAGATCAATAACCATGCTTCTGGATAAGCCACGGTGAAATAGGTTTTTACGCCATTAATTAATCCTGCACCCAAAATTGGGCCAATCAAGGTGCCACGCCCACCCGCAGCCACCCATACCGCCATTTCAATCGAATTGACAGGGTTCATTTCACTCGGGTTAATAATGCCAGCCTGAGGCACATACAAAGCTCCTGCAATACCTGCAATCACTGCGGACAGCACCCATGCAGAAAGCTTGTACCACAGCGTGCGGTAGCCCAAATACTGCAAGCGGTTTTCACTGTCCCGAATCGCCCCCAGCACACGACCGTAGGGTTTATTCATGAGATGACGCAACCCCACAAAGCACAACATCAACACCAAAGCCGTTAAGGAACATAAGGTGGCACGCATGGGAGCAGAAGTAATATCCATGCCTAAAATAGTCTTAAAGCCTGTAAATCCATTGTTTCCGCCAAAACCTGTTTCATTGCGGAAGAACAACAGTGCCGCAGCAAATGTCATGGCCTGCGTAATAATCGAGAAATACACGCCTTTAATTTTGGAACGAAAGGCAAAGAAACCAAAGATGAAGGCCACCACACCGGGCACCAACACCACCAAGGCCAAAGCCCATAAGAAATGATTGCTGCCCACCCAATACCACGGCAGTTCAGTCCAGCTTAAAAAACGCATAAAGTCAGGCAGGCTGTCACCCGCTGTCTGGCGCATCAGATACATACCAAAGGCGTAGCCGCCGAGGGCAAAGTACAAGCCATGGCCTAGGCTTAAAATGCCTGCATACCCCCAAACCAAGTCTAGTGCCAAAGCCACCAGAGCCAAGCACATGATTTTGCCAATCAAGGTGACCCAATACGCAGAGAGATGAAAGGCTGAATCGACTGGTAACAAATGTAACCAAGGTAGGATCAGCATCACCGCAAAGCAGACCGCAATAGCGAGCGCACTATAAGGTTTATCGGAAAATAAAGAAGTGATTTTCATGTGCTTACTCCACAAAACGGCCTTTAATGGCAAACAAACCTTGTGGACGTTTTTGAATAAACAAAATCACAAGAACCAGTAGAATAATTTTTGCAAGAACAGCCCCCATCCCAATTTCAAGGACCGTACCGCTGATCCCTAAACCAAGCGCCGCCAGCACAGCTCCCCAAACTTGCCCCACACCACCCACCACAACGACCAAGAAAGCATCGATAATATAGTTCTGACCCAAATCAGGCCCAACATTGCCCACCTGTGCTAAGGCACAGCCTGCTAGACCAGCTAAGCCTGAACCCAGCCCAAAGGCCAACATATCGATACGGCTAGAGCGAATACCGACAGCACGTGCCATTTGACGGTTTTGTGTTACGGCACGAACAAACAGACCAAAGCGGGTTTTATTGAGTAGGTAAACCAACAGCAGTAGCACCGCAACCGTAAACACAATAATGGCAATTCGGTTATACGGCAGCATCAAACTTGGACTCAGCGCTATCCCACCCGATAACCAAGAAATATTCGAGACTTCAACATTTTGTGCGCCAAAAATCATCCGCACCAATTGCATCAAAATCAGACTGACCCCAAAAGTGGCCAACAAGGTTTCAAGCTGACGGCCGTACAGTGGACGAATCACCGTCCGTTCAATCAACATGCCAATTAAGGCACTCACTAAAAAGGCTGCAGGAATAGCTGCAATTAAATACCAATCGACATAGCTACCCAAGTAGGTCTTAAACAGGCTTTGCACCACATAAGTAGTATAGGCCCCAATCATAATCAACTCACCATGCGCCATATTAATCACACCCAGCAGGCCATAAGTGATGGCTAAACCGAGCGCTGCTAGCAGTAAAATGCTGGCTGTACTGAAACCAGAAAATACATGCCCTGCCCATTCACTGGCCTGAATCCGTGTTTTAATCTGACTTTTGGCATCCACCAAAACAGCTTTGAGTTCGGGGTTCAAATTTGATTGAGTTAAAGCCTGCTCAACCAGTGCCAGCACATCGGGACGGTTAGAATCGGTAAGGACTTTAGCAGCCTGAATTTGGACTAAAACATCTGGACTTTCAAAGTCAAGGCGCGCTTTGAGCTGTGCCAAGCGCTGTTTAACTTTATTATTTTGTTCATGCAGATAGAGCTGATTAATCTGCGCAACATTCAGTTCAGACAGATTATTTTCTAAAATATCAATAGCTGCTAAACGTTGGGCAGATTCTTCAGATTTTAATTTGGCCTGTGCCTGTCCAAAGTTTAAGGCTTTACGTAAGGTGTTGACCAAAGTTACCTGAGACAAATCCCCCGGCCAAGTTTCAATCACTTGCTCATCGGGATAACGCAATAATTTTTCATTATTTTTTAAAATATACGTCATGCCTGCACTGTCCCGATACAGCTCATCACTGTCGATCAGTGCCACCAGTCGATCAAATTCTTCAATCGTCCCCGGCCATTGGTTGAGCATGGCACGGCGCTCAGAAAACTCAGCTTTGACAAAACGTTGAATCGTATCATTCGGTGCTGATACGCTTTGGGTCTGAGTAGAAAGTTGAGCCTCTTCAGCCCAAACACTGCTACTCACGAGCTGTGCCATTGCACACAACAGTGCGGCACAAAAAAATTTAAGATTCATAATATGACTTCCTTAAGCTTGCTTAAAACACCCCACATCGGGATGTGCTTACTGAAAAGCCCACAGCGATCGCAGCAGGCTCAACGCTTAAGAAAATTATTTAGGAATGTACGGACTCCAAGGTTCCGCTTTAATCACTTTTGGTGTTTTATAGACCACGTCAAACTGACCATCACCTCGAATTTCACCAATCATCACTGGTTTTTGTAGATGATGATTTTCAGAATCCATTTTTAAGGTATAGCCTGATGGTGCTTTGAACTCTTGACCAGCCATCGCAACGCGAACTTTATCAACATCAGTACTGCCTGCCTTTTCAACCGCTTGCTTCCACATATTAATGCCCACATAGGTGGCTTCCATCGGGTCATTGGTCACGATTTTGTCAGCATTCGGCAGTTTATATTCCACTGCATACTGCTTCATTTTATTGACAAATTCAGTATTGGTCGGGTTTTTCACCGACATGAAATAGTTCCAAGCAGCCAAATGTCCAACCAATGGTTTGGTATCAATACCACGGAGTTCTTCTTCACCCACAGAGAAAGCCATGACTGGAATATCCGAAGCTTTAATGCCTTGGTTGCCTAGCTCACGATAGAACGGTACGTTAGAATCACCATTGATGGTTGAAATGACCGCGGTTTTCTTACCTGCAGCAAATTTCTTCACATTACCAACAATGGTTTGATAGTTACTATGACCGAAGGGGGTGTACTCTTCCATGATGTCCGCATCGGCCACACCTTTTGACTTCAAGAACGCACGTAAAATTTTATTGGTGGTGCGTGGGTAGACATAGTCCGTACCGAGTAGAACAAAGCGCTCTGCTTTACCCCCCTCTTCGCTCATCAAATATTCCACCGCAGGAATCGCCTGTTGGTTCGGTGCGGCGCCTGTATAGAAAATATTTTTCGACTGTTCCTGCCCTTCATACTGCACGGGATAGAACAACAAACCATTCAACTCTTCTACCACAGGTAGCACAGACTTACGCGATACCGATGTCCATGAACCAAAAATCACCGCGACTTTATCTTGGGTAATGAGTTGACGTGCTTTTTCAGCAAATAAAGGCCAATCAGATGCTGGATCGACCACTACAGGTTCTAATTTTTTACCCAGTACCCCACCATTGGCATTAATTTCATTGATGGTCATCAAGGCCGTATCTTTGAGTGAGGTTTCAGAAATTGCCATGGTGCCTGATAGCGAGTGCAAAATTCCGACTTTGATGGTGTCACCGCTGCTCACTGCCGCTGTTGGCTCAGACGTTGCTGTTTCCGCTTTCTCTGCAGGTTTTGAACAACCTGTCAAAGCAATAGTCCCCATCATTGCAGTTGCAAGGAATGTTTTAGTGAGTAATTTTTGTTGGAACATCTTGATTTTCTCCAAACTTGAAACTTAGGGTGCATTTTGCAATGCATGATTGTTATTCGCGCTATGAGTGCCAATTCAATTTCTATGCCAAGCAGGGTTTTATGATGTGAAAATCATTGTAAAAATTTTAATTATTTTAATATTTATCAATTATTTATTAATTTTTAAATGCACTGCATTTTAGGTGGATTTGCGCCCAAATGGCTACTTTTCTGCATACAAACTTGTATACATCATGTGTTCCAAATCAATTCATTTCGCCTAATTCAATCGATTAATCTAAAAAATTCTGCACAGATTAAGCGCAATTTTATTGCTCATCTGCGCATCAAAAAGCCCGCAATGTGCGGGCTTTTTGTTTTGTCCTTAGCAGTGCTAAACCACTAACTCGGCCAAGTTACCTTTCTGCTCTAACCATTCTTTACGGTCACTCGAACGTTTTTTTGCCAACAATTTATCCAATAAACCTGCAGTAAAATGACTGTCATCCAAATCTAATTGCACCAAACGGCGTGTGTTTGGATCCAGCGTGGTTTCACGCAGTTGGCTTGCGTTCATTTCACCCAAACCTTTAAATCGAGTAATTTGCGGGTTCTTGGTTTTGCATTTTTTCAACATGCTTTCAAGCTCATCATCATCCAAGGCATAGTGCACATCTTTTGCATCATCAATTCGATACAGCGGTGGCATCGCCACATACAGATGTCCCTCTTCAACCAAGATCGGAAAATGTTTCACAAACAAAGCACACAGCAGCGTCGCAATGTGTAGACCATCCGAGTCAGCATCGGCCAAGATACAGATCTTGCCATAACGTAATTCGGATAAATCATCCGACCCCGGATCGACCCCGATCGCAATGGCAATGTTATGCACTTCTTGCGAAGCCAAGACTTCATCAGAAGAGACTTCCCACGTATTTAAGATTTTTCCACGAATAGGCATGATCGCTTGGAAGTTTTTATCACGCGCCTGCTTGGCTGAACCACCCGCAGAATCCCCTTCCACAATGAACAGTTCAGACTCTTCTAAGGTATGTCCAACGCAGTCTGACAGTTTGCCGGGTAACGTCGGCCCTGCCACAATTTTCTTCCGTTCAACCTTTTTCGCAGCTTTCAGACGACGACCTGCTTTCGAGATCGCCATTTCCGCCAACTGCATGGCAATATCGGAGTTTTGGTTCAACCACAGTGCAAAAGCATCTTTGGCAATGTTCTGGACAATGCCCGATGCTTCACGACTGGATAAACGCTCTTTGGTTTGGCCTGAAAACTGTGGCTCTTGGAACTTCAACGACAAAATATAGTTCACACCATCCCAAACATCTTCAGCCGACAGCTTCATATTGCGTGGCAGCAAATTACGCAGTTCACAAAACTCACGCATCGCATCGGTCACACCTGAACGTAGGCCATTCACATGAGTTCCGCCTTGCGCCGTTGGAATCAAGTTCACATAGCTTTCTTGGACCAATTCGCCGCCATCGACATTCCAACAAATGGCAAATTCGGCACTGGCACGCTCAGCATCTCCTGTTGCCACAAAGGCTGGATGAGGCAGAATCTCACGATCTTCAATTTCATCCATCAAATAATCGACGAGGCCATTTTCAAACTGCCAAACGATTTTTTCGTCATTGATTTGGTCGACATAATTGATTTGCAAACCGGCAGCCAAAACGGCTTTGGCTTTTAAGTTGTGCTTCAGCGCTTTCAGGGCAAATTTCGGTGAATCAAAATATTTAGCTTCAGGCCAAAAGTGAACGGTGGTCCCTGTCGCACGCTTCGGAGCTTTACCTTCTAGCACCATCAAGGGTGCAGTCGGTTCACCGTGCTCAAAGGCCATTTGGTAAAGGTTGCCTTGACGCTGAACTTCTACTTCGACTCGGCTAGATAAAGCATTCACCACGGAAATGCCTACGCCATGCAAACCACCTGAAAACTGGTAGTTGTCGGTACTGAACTTACCACCAGCGTGCAGTTTGGTCAGGATAATCTCGATCCCACTTTGACCGTATTCAGGGTGAATATCGACAGGCATACCGCGACCATTGTCTTCGACTGAGAGCGAACCATCTTTATAAACGGTGACGGTAATTTTGTTGGCATGACCAGCCAGTGCCTCATCGACTGCATTATCAATAACCTCTTGCGCCAAATGGTTTGGGCGTGTGGTATCGGTATACATGCCAGGACGACGACGTACCGGATCTAAACCAGATAATACTTCAAGCGATTGAGCCGTATATTGAGACACGTTGTACTGTTTCCTTATTTTAAGCAGTCCGATAAAAACTGTAATGCCATCGGTATTTTGTCTACGAAATCTTCCATCGCATGATTGCCTTGCGTTTCCGAGATCACGAGTGCTGCGCCATTATAATAGCGCTGTGCTTCACGATAATCCAAAACTTCATCGCCTTGTTGCAATAACACTAAAATTTTGTCTGCATCTTGCACAAATCGCAGCTCAATCTGCTCTAAATAGTCCAATTGCGCATCATCGAGCGTCCAATGTTCATTGACTCTATAGGGCAGTTGAGTCGCACCAAATAGATTTCGGAACAAATGCCATGGTTGCATAGCTGGATTGATCAGCACAGCTGGTACTGCCAACTTCACGACCAGTTGTGTCGCATAAAATCCACCTAAACTGCTGCCCACCAGCACTACCTGATCCAACTCCTGAATCAAGGCGGCCAATTTTTCTAAGGCCAAATGTGGCGGCATGTTCAAGTCTGGCAAATGCACGTTCCAGTGTGGACGAGATTCGCAATAGCGTTTCAGCAATTGACCTTTAATCGATAAAGAACTGCTTTGAAAGCCATGTAAATAAATAATATTCATGCTGTACATTTACTCTTCTACATCATTTTTATTGAACTCAAAAGAGGTGGCATCAGCCGACTGTATTATTTTGTATGGATATAAAAATTGTCAGACAAAAAAATAAGGTCATCTGTGTATTCATCGCTATTGTAAAAGTTGTTCGAGATGAATTAGATAAGCTAGAGTGCTAAGAATTTATACCGTGATCGTTGAAAAAAATAAAGTCCCTTTGGACACAGAAACACAAGGGTAGAAAAAATGCCAAGTTTAACGCCTCTGCACGAGACCTATTGTAAATGGGATCGTACTCCTCCCAGCCAAGCCGACCTGCTTGAAGGGATTGCTCAGTTGGTGACAACCCGCTTAGGCGATGTCGTCCACGATTTAATTCAGGCCATTCAACGAGAAATTTTAATCAGTATATTTGGGATGAATGAAACCAGTTCCAAGAAGTTTCTGTCGACACGGTCAATTGAAGAAATTTACCAGTTTTCCTTCAATACCTTGCAAAACTACGGTAGCTATTTATTGGCGCCAAGTTTGCGTCATATCATTGAAAAATTTCCAAATTTGCATCGCAAACCCTTAACCCCAACCATGCATTATTTAGTTGGTGCAATCAACGGCGTTTTGGGCGACTATTTACTGAAATATCACAACCCTGTGGCGCTACCGATGGTGTTTTATGATCATTACGGTGCTATCCAGCAAGGCGAGTTGTCTGGTCGCGTGGTGATTATGGTCCACGGTCTATGCATGAACCATTTGTACTGGAGCACGGCGCGTTATGGCGGTATAGGGGAAAAACTGCTGGCGCAACGTGCACAAAATACCATGCTATATCTCAACTACAACACGGGTCGTCGTATTTCAGCCAATGGGCGTAGCTTTGCCAACTCACTACAAGATTTACTCAACCGCAACCCACGGATTAGCTCGATTGATCTGATTGGGCACAGTATGGGCGGACTGGTTTCGCGCAGTGCGCTGTTCTACGGCAAACAAAATATGCAAAGCTGGATTCATGTGGTGGAAAACATGGTCTGTATTGGTTCTCCCCATCATGGTGCGGCTTTAGAACGTTTTGGCTTTCATTTGCAGGACAAATTGGGACGTTTCCCTTTTGTCAAAATTATTGGGCATATCGTCAACATTCGCAGCAACGGTATTTTAGACTTACGTCATGGCAGTGTGCGGGACGATGACTGGGAACATAATGAAGCGCGTATTGGTCATGTTGATGACAACCGTAAACCTGCTCCATTGCCCTCCCATATCAATACCTTCTTGGTGGCAGGTACTATTGAGTTTGAACATCGCAAATATCGTGCACTCAATGTAATTGGGGATTATTTGGTCAGTGTGAAAAGTGCCTTAGGCGAGCATATGAATCCACGCTTTCAACTAAAAGTCCCCGATTCACATAAAGCCATTTTCTACGGCTTAAACCATTTTGAGCTACACACCCATGCCAGTGTTGCCGAACAAATCGTAAATTGGTTCTATCCAAATCCAACCGAAACTGAATATGGTCAAGTGCATGAATACATGATCGGGCTGGATGATTTGGAGGGCATCGCACTCACCTAAACCACTGATACATCCAATAAAAAAGCCAACATCACGTTGGCTTTTTTTATCTTTATTATTTTTTCTTCGCGTGGCTTGGATATGTACGCAACAGTTGCCACAGGCTAATCAACGCCAGTGCCACAAAAAATACCAAAGACCACACAGGTAAAGACTGACCTAGGAAAGTCCAGTCTACCAGTGCACATTCACCTGAACCTGTTAAGACTTGCTCAAACACAGCACGCAGCGGCAACGTGTCTAACCAATAATCCAAGCCTGGGCCACAGCTCGGCACTTGATCAGGCGGTAAGCTCTGTAACCAAACATGACGTGCTGCCACACCTGCCGACCATAAGATCGAGAGGCTGCCTAAAAATGCATAAAAGCGTTTAAAACCATTCGATGCTGGGTTATGCAAAAAGGCAATCAGCGAAATAATCCCCAGTCCAATCAGTCCCACACGTTGGAACACACAGAGTGGACATGGGTTTAACTGTAGGGAGCCATGCTCTAAATACAAGGCAAAGGCCATCCCGATGATACTGGCTAAAACCAAAACACCACTCACGAAGCGATAACTCCATTGCATGGTCAATCCTCTTAATTTTTTATCTAAATTGTGCAAGATACTGCTCAAAACTCAGTTGACTGTCTTGCTCTAATTGCTGTTGTTGTTGCAGTGATTGCGTAGCTAAATCGTCAAAATAAGCCCATGTCTCTGCACTCAACTGATGACGCTCATAACTTGATGCATGTTGTGCGGCCATTTGGCTACCAAAGCCCCATGTCCCACCCGCTTCCAGAGTATCTTCGATCATCTGCGCCGACAAAGTATCATCAACTTCAGCGACTCTCTGTTGCATGACTGTCATCGCTTTACTATAGAGTGTGGTGTCATAGCACTGATCTAACAATACAACCAGTTCTTGCATGGCCTCTAAATGAGACTGGCTCCATACTTCAATCGGGAACGATTGCTCACCCACAGCAATTGCAGCATTCGGTGCGCGACCACGATTGACCACTTCCGCTTGGTTTTTCTCGATTTGATCTTGCTCTTCAGCTAATAAGTCTGGGCTATCTAGCAATAAGCAGTACAGCGCCAGCACTTCTAAGAAACCTGCGGTATCTTCATTGATCCCAATTGGGCTATACGGGTTCACATCCACCGCACGCAGTTCTACATAACCGACACCACGATTGCTCAGCGCTTGTGATGGTGTTTCCCCTGCTTGCGGTACTTGCTTTGGACGCACCAAACTGTAGTACTCATTTTCAATTTGTAGGACATGATCATTAATTTGAATCGGCTCGCCCTGCGCATCGTTGAGGCCTAAGCGACTAAACGGCGCATAAGCGGTTTTGACTGCCTTTTGTAGACCTTCGAGATAACCATCGATATTGTTGTAATGAATCCCGAGCTGCTTTTGTGCTGAGTTTTGATAACCAAAACGTCCCATGCGTAAAGCAGTTGCATAAGGTAAATACAAGGTCCCGCGCAGCAATGGCAACAGATGATGTTCACGCCCTGTCATAAAACACTGGCAGACCGATGGACTTGCCCCGACCAAAAACATCACCAACGGCGTAAGGCGAATAAAGTTGCGGATCAAACCAAAATAGCGGTGACTACGATAGTCTTGTGCAGATAAGGCTTTTAGTGCCTCATCTGTTTCATGTTGTTGTAATTGTTCAAAAAGCTGATCAGGAAAAGATAAGTTATAGTGTAAACCTGAAATGGTTTGCATACGGCGACCATAACGTACCCCTAAACCATGACGGTACAAGGTCTTGAACTTTCCGATATTTGAGCTGCCATATTGGGCTAAGCGGATTTTATCGTCATTGTCATCCAACATACATGGCATCGACAGCGGCCAGAGCTTTTCACCATGTTCCAAATGACGATGCGCCACGCTATGAATGTCTTTTAAATAGTGCAACGCCTCGGTAATGCTGGGCTGGGGCGGTGTAATAAATTCTAATAAAGCTTCCGAATAATCCGTCGTAATATGCGGATGGGTCAGTGCAGAACCCAAAGCTTGAGGGTGGTCGGCTTGTGATAAAAAACCATCACTTTGCATGCGCAAACTTTCACGCTCAATCCCACGTAACATCCCTTGCAAAAGTGATGAATTGACCCAAGTCGGTAACACAGCTGTAGATTTAGATGCGGGTTGACCCATTACAATCTCACTTTTTGGAAGAAACAATTACAACGACGAATAAAATAAAATCATCAGTTTATATCAGTATAACGTGATTTTAATTCGGCACATTACACCCAGTCCTATTTTCAAGTAAACCATCTGTTCTATTTTTTCGGAAAATATTTATCACAAAGTTACGCTATTAGACATGTCAAAAGTGTGATTGTATTGAAGAATAAATGCTAAAGAATTGTAAACTTTATGAATTATCAAGAAATTTTAGATTTTTGGTTCGATCCCAAAAACCAAAGCTGGTGGTTTAGCCAAAATGATGCGTTCGATGCACTCATCGAAGAAAAATTTAAGACAATTCATCAACAAGCGGCGCATGCTGAGCTATGGTCTTGGCGCAGTAGTGCTGAGGGGCGTTTGGCTGAAATTATTGTGCTCGACCAACTGTCGAGAAACCTGTATCGCAACAGTTCTTTGGCCTTTGCTCAGGACGCTTTGGCCTTGGCTTTAGCACAAGAAGCCATCACGCTAAAACTGGATGCAGCACTGCCACCCATACAACGTAGTTTTTTATATATGCCCTTTATGCATAGTGAATCGAAACTTATTCATCAATATGCTTTAAAATTGTTCGAAGACTTAGGCAATCCGATTAACCTCGATTTTGAACAGCGTCACAAAGTGATTATCGATCGTTTTGGACGCTATCCACATCGGAACCAAGTCCTTGGCCGCAACTCAAGCCAAGAAGAACTGGATTTTTTGACTCAGCCCAACAGCCATTTTTAACTGTTCGGCTTCTCCCTGTGTGCTAAGGAGTCTATCTCATGAAGAAAATTTTAATCGCCTGTGCACTGGCGACGGGTCTGAGTTTAGTAGGCTGTGCCTCTACCCCCTCAAAGCCCTTAACCTTCGACCAGTTAGGTCGGTTTAGTAATACGCCATTAAACACCTCGACTTATCGCATCAGCTTCCAAGCTCGCCCAAATATGAGCTATGGCACGGCTGAAGAAATTACCCTAGTCAAAGCCGCGCAAACCACAGTGCAAAATGGTTACAGCTTTTTTAAAGTACTGAATGACCCGAGCAACCAAAACCAACCACCCCGACAAGCCCTGGTGTATTCAAACCCAATGCCTTACTACCCATATGGTTATTATTCTCGCCATCCAGCCTTTTGGCCTGATCCGTTCTACGATGTACCACGTGTAGTCGACATTGATCCTGTGCAAGTGTCATATAGCATTCAATGCTTTAAAGACCAAAAATCGGCACCAAGCGATGCCTTTGATGCCACGCTGATTTTAAAATCGCTGGGTGGAAAATACGGTTTGAGCCCAACCGGTGAAGTGCTCCCACCGCCTGAACCGAGTAGCCCCGCGTCGACCAGCAAATAAAGCATAGAGCCTGCCTATGAATGAACCTCAAGCCGTCCCATCGAGTCTGAAACGCAGTAAACGCTTTGCCACCATCGCCCTAATCACGGCAGTGGTGACATGGCTGCTGCTGATGGTCGTTGCCAAGTTTGTCCCCACAGACAAAGTCTGGATCATTCATATTTTAATGTTATCCGCAGAAGCAGGTGTAGTCGGCGGCTTGGCTGACTGGTATGCCATTACTGTGCTGTTCCGTAATCCCTTTGGGAAAATGCCAATTCCAAAGTTTTTACGCGATCACACCGAAATTATTCCTCGTAACAAAGACCGTATTGCAGAGTCTATGGGCCGCTTTGTACAAGAAAACTTTCTTTCTCCACAAGTGGTGGAAAAAAGCCTGCAAAGTACCGACCTGTCTTTGGCGGTTGGCCAATGGCTTGCCAACCCACAAAACAATCTGCAAGTCACCCAAGTCATTCAACAAACGGTGCCTAAAGTCTTTGAATTTGTGGGCCAAGAACAAATCGGACGCTTTATTCAAAGTAACAGCGTGCAGTGGGTGCGCAACACTCAAGTCAATCATTTGGCCAGTGAAATGCTGCGTGCAGTGCTGGAAAATGATTTCCATCAAGATGTATTACAACGCGGACTCGACTTGGCGCATGATTGGATGACCCAACATCCTGAACAAAGTCGTGAGTTGACCCGAACCTTGTTCAAAGAACTCGGGGTTTGGAAGCTGGCCAAAGGGGCCAGTTGGATTGGCATCGATGTGCAGCAAAGAACCATCGACTCACTCATTCAACGAGTCGAATCGATGTTGGCCGATCCTGAGCATCCGTGGCGTCAAAAGATTGAAGCGATAGGGCACGCGCTCATGCTCGAACTGGCAGACACAGACAGTAAAGCCAGCCAGCGTTTAAACCAAACCAAAGATGCCCTGCTAGATAGCCCACAAGTGCTGAATTTTATTAGCGGTGCAGTGGTCATTTTATGTGATGCCATTAAACAAGACCTACAAAAACCAGACTCTGGCATTGCTCACAACATCCGTGTATCCATTCAACAAATCGGGGAAAACATCATCTCCAATCAAGCCGTCAGAGACTTGCTTAATCAACGCCTCAGCGGCATTGCGGTCAATCTCAGTGACCAATACAGCGAAAAAGTCATTCGTTTTATCAGTGAACGTATTCACGAATGGGACTCCAGTGTAATGATTGATAAGATCGAAAATGAAGTCGGTGGCGACTTGCATATGATTCGGGTCAATGGTGTAGTGGTCGGTGCATTTATTGGCTTAGCACTGGGGATTATTCGCGCGGCAGTTGAACTGCTCTTATAAAAGCAATCCACAAAAATGCATACTTTACCCCTGCCCTACATGCAAAATTTGCATAAGTAAAAGGGGATGAATATGCTATTTTGGGCTGATATTTAGACACTTTTAAGCATTCATGATTCAGTTGCCTTCATCTAAACTGCCTGCACAAGGCGTCACTATTTTCAGCACCATGACTGCCATGGCACAGCGCTTAAATGCCCTAAATCTATCCCAAGGTTTTCCAGACTTCGAAGCTCCTGCTGAACTGCTGGATGCTTTAGCACAGGCAACTCAAAGTGGTTTCAATCAGTATGCTCCAGGCGATGGAGTCTGGTTATTACGCGAGCAACTGGCGCAGCAATTTGCACAACGCGATCAGATTCAGCTCGACCCGATGACTGAAATTACCATCACTCCGGGCGCAACCATTGGCCTTTTTGCCACCATTCAAGCCGTAGTCCATGCGGATGATGAAGTCATCATTTTTGACCCCAGTTATGACAGCTATGCGCCAAGTGTGGCTTTGGTCGGGGGTAAAGCCATTCATATTGCGCTCCACCCCCCACATTTTTCGGTCGATTGGGAGCAGGTCAAATCAGCCATCACGGCCAAAACCAAACTGATCATTATCAACACACCACATAACCCGAGTGGTGCCATTTGGAGCAAGCAAGATTGGTTGACGCTGATTGAACTGATTCGCGACAGCAATATTTTAGTCCTGTCTGATGAAGTCTATGAACATCTGGTATTTGATGGTCAACGTCACTATTCGGCTTTGTCTTTTCCTGAACTGCGTGAACGCAGTGTGGTGGTGGGTTCCTTTGGCAAAACCTTTCATGTGACCGGTTGGAAAACCGGATACTGCGTTGCTACACCTACGCTGATGCAACTGTTCCGCCAGGTCTATCAGTTTGCCAACTTCTGCGGAGTGACCCCTGTACAACTGGCTTTGGCCAATTATATGCAGCAACATCCTGAGCATATTCAAAACTTAGCGGGCTTTTATCAAGCAAAACGCGATCGTTTTATTGAGGGTTTAACTGGTTCACGCTTTCAATGGCTGCCTTCGCAAGGCACTTACTTTCAAAATGTCGACTACAGCCGCATTCGTCCCGATTTAAACGATGTTGAATTTTGCCGCTTTCTGGCAGAGCAGCATGGCATTGTTGGCATTCCTGTTTCGGTGTTTTATCAGCAGGCGCCAGAGGCTTTGCGCATGATTCGTTTTTGCTTTGCTAAGACCGATCAAACCTTGGCTCAGGCAGCAGAAATTTTGCAAAGCGTTTAAATCTTTTTCAGCTTTGCTTTTGCACAAGAATAGGCTTCGCTTACTGAAATACATCGGCTTTTCAGCACCGAACTATGCTAGGGTAAGCCTTAGAAATGTAATAAAAAGAACCTCAGGATGACTTATGTCAGCACACACCCCATTGGTGCAACAGCAAAAGCTATGGAAAGCCTTTTTTATTTTCCTGATGCCTTTGATTGCCACCAATATTCTGCAAAATCTGTCGGGTACGATTAATACCATCTTTGTCGGACAGATGATGGGTGTGCAGGCGATTGCAGCGGTTGCAGTGTTCTTCCCCATCCTGTTTTGCTTAATGGCCTTCGTAATTGGACTATCCGCGGGATCGACCGTCTTGGTTGGTCAAGCATGGGGCGCACAGAATATTGAAAAAGTCCGTGCGGTGGTCGGCTCCACTATTTTTATGACTCTCATTGGTGGCAGCTTTATTGCATTTTTAGGGGTAATTTTTGCGCGACCAATTTTATCGGCTTTGGGTATCGATGAAGACGTCATGCATCTCTCGTTACCTTATGTGCAATGGATGTTGGCAGGTAGTCCCCTACTGTTTGTATATATTATTTATACCTCAATTTTACGCGGTGTCGGAGACAGTACGACACCTCTAATTGCTTCTGGCATGACCATCTTGATTGGGCTTTGTGTCACGCCAGTTCTGATTGCGGGTTATTTCGGCTTTCCAAAACTGGGGATTGTTGCGCCTGCTATTGCGACCATTTTAGGCTTTGTTTCCGTGCTGACCTTTTTGTATTTCTATTTGAACTATAAACAGCACCCACTCCGACTTGATGCACAACTGCTACGTCATATTCGCTTTGACCGCCAGCTGAGTAAAATCATTCTCCGCTTAGGAGTTCCAACAGGCATTCAAATGATCACCACCTCCGTCGCAGGCCTTGTGATTGTAGGTCTAGTCAACCGCCATGGGGCCGATGCGACCGCAGCTTATGGCGCGGTCAATCAGGTCCTGAATTATATTCAATTCCCTGCTCTATCGATTGCCATTGCTGCATCGATTTTTGGTGCACAAGCCATTGGCGCTGGCAAGTCTGAGCTGTTGGCCAAAGTCACACGTACCGCGCTCGGCATGAACATCATCATTACAGGTTCCTTGGTGGTCTTGGCTTATCTTTTCTCCAAATACCTCATGGCACTCTTTATCACGGACCATGCGGTGGTTGAGCTGGGGCAGCAGCTGTTATTTATTGTGCTGTGGTCCATTTTATTCTTTGGTGCCAGTGCCATTTTTGCCTCCATTATGCGGGCCAGTGGTACAGTCACCATGCCCATGATCATCAATATCGTTGCGATTATTGCGATTGAAGTGCCCTGTGCCTACTTATTTAGTGAATGGTGGGGAATGCAAGGGATTTGGTATGCTTATGCACTAGCCTTTGTCAGCTTATGCATCATGCAAGGGCTTTATTATCAATATGTTTGGAAGAAAAAGACCATTGAAACGCTCATTTAAAGCTAAGCGAGTACTTGATAGAACACATTTTTGATCATGACGATCTTTAAAATAAAGCATAAAAAACCCGCCAAAGCGGGTTTTTTTACATCACGACATTAAGACTTTCTTTGGCTTAATTTGGTCGCAAAAGCCGTCACTTTTTGGTAGCCCGTTGGTAAGATGCGCTGAATCAAATCTAGCGTTTTCGCATCATTGCCAATCAATAAACGACGCTTATCTTTTTGTACCGCCTCTAAAATTTGACGCGCTGCTTCTTCAGGTGGACAGCGTAATAATTTATTAAAGGTCTGTGCAGACTTCTCAGGGTTCATCCCGATACTACGCAAGCTATCGTTCACTTTGGCTGCATTGGCAATATTGGTTCGAATCCCACCCGGATGCACGCACAATGCGCTCACGCCACAGTTTTCCATATCTAACTCTTGGCGTAATGACTCGGTAAAGCCACGCACTGCAAACTTAGTGGCATTGTAAGCAGACTGAGTCGGTTGAGCCGTTAGACCAAATAAGCTGGAAATATTGATGATATGCCCATCGCCTATTTTTTTAATATAAGGCAAAAACTCTTTGGTGCCATAGACCACACCCCAGAAATTAATCCCCACGATCCATTCCAGCTCTTCATAGGATGCACCTTCTACGGTTGAACCCAAAGCAACGCCGGCATTATTAAAAATCATATTCACAGAACCATGATTTTGTACGGTTTCTTCAGCCCACGCTTGCATCGCTAAACGGTCTGAGACGTCTAATTTTTTCGTGGTGACGCGTACATTGCTGCCTTGCAGCAGTTCAACCGTTTTCGCCAACCCTTGTTCATTGACATCACTCAATGACACATGACAGCCCGCCTTGGCCAATAAAAGTGCCAATTGTTGGCCAATACCCGATCCTGCACCTGTAATTGCCGCAACTTTATTTTTAAAATTCTTCATGAGATTGTGGTTGTCCTTTATCTTTGTACATCGACTGTAGATGCTTTTTTTATAATTGACAATATCAATTGTCATAAATTTAATAGCCAAAAGTGTCAAGTCCATGAAAACCAGCTAGAGATTAAAGCCTACGCATAGGTAGAGTCATGGTTTATTGCTAAACTATGCAAAACCTTGGCTTTCAAATAGGGCGATGAAATCTGATGACGGCATCTGAACCAGTACAAAAAAACAGCGATAACAATAAAACCAAAGAAAGACAATTCAAGGGCTTATCGCTTTCTGAACGTAAACAGCTGCGTCGTGAAAAACTCATTGAAGCAGGAATTGAAGCCTACGGTACTCACGGCTTTTTTGCCGTGACGGTGAAAGATATTTGTAATGAAGCCAAACTTACTGAACGTTATTTTTATGAGTCGTTTAAAAAAAGTGAGCAGCTGTTTCAAACCATTTTTTTAAAGCTGATCGATGAGTTACAGCACAATGTCATGCAAGCCATCATGCAAGCCTCTTCAGATCCATACAAAATGATTGATGCAGGACTGCGTGCCCTGCTCACTACCTTAAAAGACAATCCTCGCATGGCGCGTATTATTTATATCGATGCGATGTTGGTCCAAGAATTACATAACCAAGCCACCATTCATGAAACCATGACCCGTTTTGACCGGATGATTCAAGCCTTTGTCATGCTGATGATGCCGCAAATTAACCGGTCCGAACGAGAAATTTCGCTGGTCGCCACAGGCCTCAATGGCTATGTTACGCAAATTGCGATCCGTTGGGTGGTCAGTGGGTTTAAACAATCCTTTGAAGAAGTTTTAACCTCCAGCCGTATTGTGTTTATTTCACTTCTAGAAACTTTTTCAGACCCGAATACACGGGCAAAATTGGATGTCTAAGACTTTTCATTTGGATGCAGTCGGCATTTCCGAATGCAATTTAGATTAAACTTCCATTAATTTTGAATCCCAATATGACGATTTTTTGTCACATTTTTTTGCAAATTTCATCAATCGTCTGTTTTTTGCAATGATACTGTCATAATTAATCTTTGTAATAAGCCTGTCATAAAATTAAAACGGCCTGCCGTTACCTACAATAGGATATTGCGTTGTGAAAGATGACTACATTTTAATCGTCGATGATGAACTTCCCATTCGAGAAATGATTCACACCTCGTTGGATATGGCAGGCTTTCAATGCTTACAAGCCGAAGACGCAAAACAAGCCCACCAAATGATTGTGGATCAGCGTCCTGCTTTGATCTTACTCGACTGGATGATGCCTGGTGGTGTCAGTGGTGTAGATTTATGTCGTCGTCTCAAGCGCGATGAAAATCTCTCTGAAATTCCAGTGATTATGCTCACGGCACGTGGCGAAGAAGACCATAAAGTGCAAGGTCTAGATGCTGGTGCAGATGACTACATGACTAAACCGTTTTCGACCCGCGAATTGGTTTCACGTATTAAAGCGGTTTTACGCCGCGCTAACGCGCTCAGTGGTGAAAAATCGATTGATGCCAATGGCTTAATCTTAGACCCTGTCAGCCAACGGGTCAGCTTTGGCAATAATTTCCTCGACATGGGGCCAACCGAGTATCGTTTATTGGCCTTCTTCATGACTCATCCTGAGCGTGCCTACACCCGTGCACAACTTCTTGACCAAGTCTGGGGCGGAAACGTGTATATTGAAGACCGTACCATCGACGTGCATATTCGCCGCTTACGTAAAGTGCTTGAGCCTTATGCGGCAGATCGCTTTGTGCAAACAGTTCGGGGTACAGGCTATCGATTCTCTACACGTGCGGATATCGCCCTAGGTTAATTTTGTTTTATGTATGAACCCTACCCGGTCCCTGAACTCGCACGCGAGCATAAAAAAACGCGATACAGCAGTTTATGGGGCTTTGCCAAACAGGACTTACGTCTCCTTGCCTTTTTCTTGCTGATTGCAAGCTTGATTGGCTTTGGCGTCGGTTATTTTTGGACGTGTATTTCCATTGCTTTTGCCGTTTTTTTTATTCTGCAAATGCGCTCTTTGTATTTAGTCAATGACTGGATTTCCAATCGTCCCTACGAAGTTCCACCCAACCTTGGGGGCATTTGGGGGGCATTATTGTTCAATGTCTATCGTGCACAGCGCCAAGAACGTATTGTACAAGCGGAAATGGTCGGGTTGATTGATCGGGCGCAGTCATCCTTGGTCGCTTTGCAAGAAGCAGTGGTGCTGATCGATGACATGCAACAAATTGAATGGTGGAACCCTGCTGCAGAACGGTTATTAGGCATCGAACAAAATGACCGTGGCCGTAATATTTTGACTTTATTACGCCAACCGAGTTTTGTGGATTATTACAATAATATTGATGCTGCACCAGATGGCTTAAAAATGAAGTCATCCAGTTTTGATGAACATTATGTTCAAGTCAAAATGACTCGATTTGGTGGTGAAAGTCGCTTACTGGTCGCCTATGACGTGACCCGCATGCACAATCTCGAACAAATGCGTAAAGACTTTGTCGATAACATTTCACATGAACTACGCACACCACTCACAGTACTCAGTGGTTATATTGAGACCTTTACCGACCAAGAAGACCTCAACCCACGTTGGAAGCGGGCATTTGACCAAATGCAGGCACAAGCCAAACGCATGAATGCCTTGGTGAATGATTTGTTGTTACTGTCACGCCTAGAAAATGACAAGCAAATTGCTAAAAATCAAATCATTGACATGCCTAGCTTAATGAACCAACTTTATGACGATGCACATGCCTATAATATTGATTATGGGCATACGCTCAATCTCGATATCGACAGTCACTGTGACTTAATCGGTTCAGATATGGAGTTGGCCAGCGCTTTTAGTAATCTGATTACCAATGCCATCAAATACACGCCGAAAGGCGGAACGGTGACCATGGGTTGGCATGACAATGGTGAACAGGCTTATTTTACTGTGGAAGATACTGGTATCGGCATTGATCCTAAGCACCTACCCCGTTTAACCGAACGCTTCTACCGTGTTGACAGCGCGCGCAGTCGACAAACGGGTGGCACAGGCTTAGGACTCGCAATTGTGAAACACGTGTTAATGCAACACCAAGCACATTTAGAAATTGAATCCAAAGAAAATCAAGGCTCTATTTTTAAAGTGATTTTCCCCAAAGAACGCACCTATAATCCTGAATAAGGCTCTTTCTTCAAAAGCATGAAAAAAGCACCGATATCGGTGCTTTTTTTGTCTCTCACCGTCCGTTTAACAAGGACGGTGACCGAGAGCTGAAACGATTAAACTGTATGTCCCATCGCTTCACCCATCACCACAGTCGAGTTGGCTTTAAAGGCTGCATCCCACGTCATTTTGTCTTTTTCAAACAGTACCACAGCGGTTGAGCCTAGGTAGAAACGACCGAGTTCAGCACCCTTGTCCAAGAACAGGTTATGCTGATTTAATTCTAAACGGCCAGTCGGTTTCACTTTTCCTGTTGCAACAGTTTCAATCCCCGCCACAATCATGGCGCCAACGAGAACTACGGCCATACGGCCGATTTCTGTATCAAATAAACAGACCATACGTTCATTGCGGGCAAACAAGCCCGGAATGTTTTCAGCAGTGGTTTGATTGACCGAGAACAATTCACCCGGCACATATAAGGTTTCCGTCAATGTGCCTGCAAATGGCATATGCACACGGTGATAATCTTTAGGCGATAAATACACCGTTGCAAACTGACCATTTTTAAACGGTTCAGCCAACTGCGGATCTGCAATTAAATTATCAACGGTGAATTTTTGTCCTTTGGCTTGGAAAATATCACCTTCCACAATGGGACCCAACTGTGAAATCGCACCATCGGCAGGCGATACAATACTGGTCGCATCGGTATCAATATCACGTACACCCTCTTTTAATGCACGGGTAAAGAATTCATTAAAGGACTTAAACTTCAGTGCATTGCTCTGCTCAGCAATCGACATATCAATGCCGTACTGCGCTTTAAACGCAGTGATGACCGCATTTTTCACAATTGGATTTTCGCTGGCTGCGACTCTGCCCACGACACGTGATAACTGATGTTGGGGTACAACACGTTGAGCTTGAATGAAAATTTGTTTTTTTAAGCGTGATGTGAGGCTCAAGACGGCATCTCTCCGGTAATGATAGGACTGTCGAGGCGGTTGCCCCATTCACTCCACGCACCGTCATACGCCTGAATATTCCAACCTAATAAACGACCTAAAATATAAGCCAGTCCTGAACGGTGATGTGACTGACAGTACACCACCACAGGTTCATTTAAGTTAAAACCCAATTGTTCTAAGCGTTGCTGCGTGCGTTCTAAAGGGTGCAATCTTAAATGATTTTCACGGTTAAGGGCAGTACTCCATTCAAAATGTAGTGCATTTGGAATGTGACCGCCGCGTCGCGCTGCAAGACGCAGGCCGGTATATTCGTCTTCTGTGCGGCAGTCCCAGAGTTGGACTTGGCTGCTTTGAACTTTCTCTAATAACTCAGCATATTCAATTCGATACTGCTGTATTTTGGCTTGATCGACCTGTACCAAGGCGCTGACAGGTTCAAACTGTTCCACTTCAGAAGTGGTTGGAAGTCCTGCTGCAAGCCATGCATGAATTCCACCATTCAGCAGACTGGTATTTTCAAAACCTAAGCAGTGTAAATTCCAAATCAAACGCCCTGCCCAAGCGCCACCTTCATCATCGTAAACCACCACATGATGTTCGGGTGAAATATTCAAATAACGAATCAGTTCCTGTAAACCTTCTACATCAGGAAGTAGACCGGTGGCTTGTTCGTCTTGGCGCACCAAAAATTTCGGCTTTAAATGCAAAGCATGTGGAATATGTAACTGGTCATAGACTGAAGCACGACTTAAATCGACGATGCGTAATTTGTCATTCCCTAAATGCGGAACCAACTGCTCTGCGTCTATCAACAAGCCAAAATCAAAGGCAGAATGTGTCATATTATTTCGTATATTTTCAGATCATGCTTTGATCTTAGCACAACTCATTTTTACAATTATTCTGATTTTTTGCATTCTTTTAGCAGAATTAGAGATATCACTATTCACCAGTTTTTTAATGCGCAATGCCAGAACGGATTCTGGCATGGTATATATTCTGGATTAATTGACTTCTGCTTCAGCAATCTCAAAAACCTGACGTAAATACGCCAAAAAAGTATCGTTATCCGTCATGGTTTTACCCGGACTGTCTGAGATTTTCGCAACCGACTGGCCATTACACTCAACCAGTTTAAGCACAATATTTAATGGCGTTTGTCCCATATCATTGGTCAAATTGGTACCAATTCCGAAACTGACTTGGAAACGGTCTTTGAAATAGTTGTGCAGATCCCATGCTTTCTCTAAATTGAGTCCATCACTAAACGTTAGCATTTTGGTTTTACTGTCAATTTTCAACTTTTTATAGTGGGCATAGGCCTTATCGCCCCATTCATACGGGTCACCACTGTCATGGCGCAAGCCATCGAACAATTTGGCAAAGTACAAGTCAAAATCACGCAGGAATGCATCCATCCCCACCACATCCGTCAAAGCAATACCTAAATCACCACGGTACTCTTGTACCCAGGTTTCCAGTGCTGATTTTTGGAAATTACGTAAACGTACATCCAACGCTTGGAATGCTTGTAGGAATTCATGTGCCATGGTCCCAATCGGGGTCAGACCCAATTGCTTTGCAATTAAGACATTGCTGGTGCCACGGAAAATATGCGGTGCAGCTTGATTAAACACTTCAATCACATGTTTTTGCCACGCCAAACTATAGCGACGCCGTGTACCAAAATCAGAAACTAAAAATGGGGGATCATTTGGCGTTTGCGATGTTTCATAGTGTTTTAATAAGGCCACTTTAGCCTGTAGTCGACGTTCACCTTCAGCCATCACCTCATCAGTTCGAATACGGCTGAAATACAACTCGTTGACGATGGCAAGCACAAAGATTTCAAACATCATGGCTTGAACCATCGGCCCTTCAATTCGAATGTCTAAACGGCCTTGGTGATCGATACTGGCCACAATAAAACGGCGTTTGAGCTGAAACAACTCTAAATAATCGACAAAATCACTTTTGATAAAGCGCAAACCACGCAGGTATTGCAGCTCATCGTCTTGAAAACGTAATTGGCAGAGCAAATCTAATTGGTGATTTAAATCATCGAGAATGTCGACCAAAGGATAGACGGTGTCATCCAAATTGCGACAACGGAACTGGTACACACTATGCGCTTGGGGAAACTTATGCAGGACCACCTGTAGCATCGTAAATTTGTACAGATCAGTATCTAATAAGGATTGGATGATGGCAGACATATCATTTTCGGTTTTTAGCAACTTATTGCATTAAAGCACATTTTTTTAAGCTGCATAGCCATGTTTTGGTAATTCGGTCTTGCTATTCGACCAATTACTCGGGACATTTCTTATTTCTCTTGATTCAGAATACAAATGTTGATGTCTTTACTGACATCGCTCTTGGCCTATGCTCTTTTCCTGAAACATTGCTATGGATATCAACGCAATTGCCTTGTTTTTTCAATCGATGTTTCTCCTGTGCTGCACTAGCTTTGCTACAATTTCAGTCTGCACAATCAAATGGTAGATAGAATCAGTCATGCGGGCCTTATTACAACGCGTTCTCGAAGCCAAAGTGGTGGTCGATGGTGAAACCACAGGTGAAATTCAACACGGTATCTTGGTTTTCTTAGGTCTTGGGAAAGAAGACACTTTAGACAAAGGCAAAAAAATGATCGATAAAATTTTAAAGTATCGTTTTTTTGACGACGAACAAGGCAAAATGGGCTGGAATGTCAGCCAAGCCGGTGGTGGGATTCTTCTGGTTTCGCAGTTCACCTTGATGGCACAAACCCAAAAGGGCTTACGCCCTGACTTTGGACCAGCCATGCCACCAAATGATGCCGAGGCTTTATACGAACAACTGGTTGACTATGCCAAGACCCAGTTTGAGCATGTGCAAACAGGTATTTTTGCTGCCGACATGAAAGTACATTTGGTCAATGATGGACCCGTGACTTTCAATTTAGAAGTCGAATAAAAACACCATACATAAAAAAGCCCTCGATAGAGGGCTTTTTCGATTTCATCACTCTCAATCTGCCTTTTATAAAGGAGACGGCATCGAGACGTTTAAAAAATCTTTTTACTTACCGGTTTTTTCTTTCAAAAATGCGCGAGCAGCTTTAATTTTTGCTTTCACAGGCTTTGGTAGCTTGGGTGGAACCAATTTTGCAACTTGGTTGAACCAAACCAAGAGACCAAAATCACCTTCCATTTTAATGCTGCCGTTTTGCATGCCCGTCATAAATGCGGTTGGGTCACCTTTGATTAAAGTTTTCACACCCTGCTCACTGTCCGCAAACTGTAAAATAAAATCGGCTTTTTCAGCATCACCTGAAACGGTATCAATCTGACCATTGTTCACAATAATTTGGCGTGCCATACCCAGATCCGTACCAATTTGAATACGGAACTGACGTTCATGAACTAATTCAATAAATTTTGGACTGGTACGCGCCAGCTGTTTCATACGAAGTGCCAAACCTGTAACCATTAAATCCAGCGGATCCGTGCTGACATCAACCAATGGAAGTTTAACCACAGGAATTGAAGATAGTTTCATGACATGAAAGCCTATTGTAATTGTTGATAAATTGACTGTTTTCAATGCTACCACAAGTTGCCATTTTTACCGCTAGGCTTTGTATAACAATCATGTAAGAACGTAAAAAAGATGCTCTAGGCATCTTCTTTTACGGTATGAGGTTATGACTTAGCGGCTAGAACACTGCTGTTGGTCATCTTCATATACAGGTGTATGTTCAATACAACGGCGCTGCGCCAGTGCACGTTCTGCGCGACGATCTTCACGTAGAAGCAACATCGTCACAATAAGCATCGCTGAAGTTAAAGCAGTTAAGTAGCTATAAGTGATCGGCATTTCAAACACTGCTTGCACACCTAGGCGAATGACTTCCAATATTCCCCAAAACACCATACCCGCCACCATAAAACTCAACCAGCGACGATAAGGCGAAAAGAAAACAGCAATCAACGCAGCGGCGACTAAACTTAAGCCAACGATGGTTGCTAAATTCGCTGTTACCATAAAAACCTCCGTCTAAGATAAATTCAGGCAACTGGTACACTGTGCTGAACCCATCCCCGATACCGTTTAAAATTAATGGATTGTGTAGCTTTCAAACTCTATGCATGCATTATGAGCAGTTTTGAAAAGAAAAAAAGGCTTGTATTTTTAGAATGCGACATACCTTGTCGCCATATTATATTGTCATTACATTTTTTTAGATTTGAACTTTTCCAAAACAAAGACGCGCTCAGTCTTGGCGTGTCATTACAAAATAAAACCCGTATTTTCAGCGCTTAAAAATATTTTTTCCAATTCTGTTGATCGTTGTTTTTATCGACATTTTTCACTGACCGCTCATCATTTTTCGCTTAAATTTGCAACAAAAAAACGCAGCTCAAAGGCTGCGTTTTTAATAACACAGAGATGCTTTAAGCACGATTTAAGTCTTTATCGTGCACACCCAATAAATACAACACCCCATCTAAGCCGACACTTGAAATGGCTTGATTAGCGTTTTGTCTCACCAGCGGTTTCGCACGGAAAGCTACACCTAGGCCAGCAATCGACAACATCGGTAAATCGTTCGCACCATCTCCTACTGCAATCGCCTGCTCAAGAGAAATGCCCATCTTATCGGCTAACTCACGTAATAATAATGCCTTACGTGCACCATCGACAATGTGACCTTTAACTTCGCCCGTCACCAACCCATTGTCAACGTCTAGGACATTGGCATGAACTTCGTCAATACCAAGTTTGGCTTGTAGATACTCTGCAAAGTACTGAAAACCACCCGACAAGATAGCCGTGCGGTAGCCTAATGCTTTTAAAGTTGAAATTAAGCGTTCAGCACCTTCTGTAACGGTCAGACGTTCTGCAATTTTAGGTAGGACAGAGGCATCCATCCCTTTGAGCAGTGCGACACGTGCACGGAAGCTTTGCTGGAAATCTAGCTCACCCTGCATTGCACGTTCGGTGATTTCAGCGACTTGTGCGCCGACACCCGCTTCAATCGCCAACTCATCAATCACTTCTTGCTCGATTAAAGTCGAGTCCATGTCAAAACACACCAAACGGCGGTTACGACGGTAGGCATTGTCTTCTTGTACCGCTACATCGACATTCAGTTCATGTGACAAACGTAAACAAGCTGCACGCATGGCTGCGGCATCCAGCATTTGACCACTTAAACCGAATTGAACACAGGCGCGTTTCGGCCCATCGACTTCGCCATTTAAGACTGGACGACCAGACAGACGGGTCACGGTTTCGATGTTGAAACCTTGGTTGGACACAATATTTGTAACTGCTTGTAAGTGAGACGCTTCAAGCTCTGGCGCCAAAGCCGTGACGATATAACGCGTCCGTCCACCTTCACTCACCCACTGGTCATATTCAGTTGTAGTGATTGGTTTAAAACGTACAGTTAAACCAATTTCATGTGCTAAAATCAGAATTTCCTTCATGGCCAAAGCTGTTGCAGTTTGGTCATCTGAAGAAATAACAATACCTAAGGTCAATTGGTTATGAATAACTGCTTGTCCGACATCTAAAATTTGTAATGAATGAGTGGACAATACCTGCATTAATCGAGTGAACTGATTAGGTTGGTCTGGTCCTAAAAATGAAATAAGAATGATTTCTCGCATGAATTGACTCGGGTCTGAGCTACGACTATTGTTAGAATCATAATCGAAATTGAATATATTTTCTTTGGAAGTTTACGTTGAATGCGCCTAGACAAGGGCTATTTGCTAGCCTATTAATTGTAAGTTTTGCTTTACATACCTTTTTATTGGTATTGGCAACGACTCATCAACTGAATGAAAACCGTGCCAACCAAGGCCAACTGATGACCTCTCAATTGGTCACAGACAGTCTTGCAGAGCTGGAGCCTGCCAACACGGTTTCCCTTGCGCTTTTGGTGGATCGCTATGCGACCAACCCAAGCGTAGCTTCCATTCGTATTTTGGATGCCAACAATCAAGTCTTGGCGACAGGTGGCCAAGTTCGAACACGTGATGGCGAAGTGTTTGTCCGTGATGCGCTGCAAAATGAAAAGAAAGTGGGTAGCATTGAAATCACGCTCATTAAACCAAGTATGGGTGAGATTTTACGTACTCAGTGGTTAGCGATTTTATTGTCCTTAGCGATTCATGGTTTACTGTGGTTAGCTTATCGCGCCATTGCGCGCCCAAGCCGTACCGAATATTTGGCACGGATCAATAATGAATCCCGCTTAAAACATGAAATTCAAGTTTTAACCCAAACGCTTGAACAGGAAAAACATCATACGGCGGTCGCGATTGCTCAAGCACAACAACAAATCAAAACCAGTGCGAAACCTAAAGAACAAAAACCCGTGATCGTGGATAATCATTCGGTTGCGCTCAATATTCAATTTTATGACCCGAAACAGTTGATGGACTCGGTGAATACAACCGTGTCTATTCCATACTTTAATTTGTGTCAGATTTTCCTCAATAAAAGCACAGAACTTTGTTTAAAACACTACAAACTCAACAGCTCGGACATCACTACAGTTCAATCCTTTAATGAGCATGGTGCCACCCTCAGCATGTCGACAGACACACCTAATGCAGTGCCATGTTTAATGATGGTCAGCAGTGTATTCCAACTGCTTTCTGAGGTTTTGTATAAACGTTACCGCGAAGAAAAGCGCTTTGTTTTGCAAACACGTTGTGGCATTTCAACTGCAGTCGATGCAATGCAACTGTCTGCGAATCAAGCTGCTGAGCGTTTGGTCCAACAGTTGTCTGCCAAAGAAAGTGCCGTACATTTAAGTAACGAATTATTGAAAGACATCTCTGAAAGTTACCAATTGGTAAATTTACCTAATCCAACCAATGTCTTGACCCGTCATGCCTTTATGGTCAATGGCATGGGTGCGGAGTCTGCAGAGTTGGCGCAAAGCTTAAGAACGGAAATTTTAAAAGCAAAACAATCTAAAGCCTCTTAATTAGGTTCAATCATAAAAAAGCCTGACGCATGTCAGGCTTTTTTATGACAACTGTTAAATTTTAAGTTGTTTCTGCGCAATCAAATGTTGCTGCGCACTATACCTTTGCTCTGGATCGGTACAAGCTACTTTAAGCCAATGACCATCAGCTTGTAGCTCCCAAGCATTCAAACAATCATTTAAGTAACTGATTAATCCGTCTTTATAAATCTGCTTTTTCAAAGCGCGATCTAATATTGGAAAGCAGGTTTCCACCCTCGAAAATAAATTACGCCCCATCCAGTCTGCGCTGGCACAGTACAGCTTTTTCTCACCGCCATGCTCAAAACAATACACGCGGGTATGTTCCAAAAAACGGCCCACAATCGAACGCACTCGGATATTCTCAGACATGCCTTGGACCTGTGGAATCAAACAGCAGATCGAACGGATAATCAGATCGACCTGAACCCCCGCTTGAGACGCACGATACAGTGCAGCAATTAACTGAGGTTCCGTTAAGGCATTGACTTTAATGATGATACGCGCCTTTTGACCGGCTTGTGCAAACTGAATTTCTTGCTCAATCAGTTTTAACAGTTCACTGTGTAACGTAAAAGGCGCATGTAACAACGCCTTCAATTTGGCCATTTTGCCCATTCCCGTCAGCTCTTGGAACATACGGTGTACATCTTCACAAATATCAGGTTGTGTAGTCATCAGGCCATAATCGGTATACATACGGGCATTGCCCGCATGATAATTGCCTGTGCCCAGATGGGCATAGCGGATCAACTGGGCATTTTCACGGCGTACAATCAAAATCATTTTGGCATGGGTTTTATAACCGACAATGCCATACACCACCACCGCCCCAGCTTCTTGCAAAATATTGGCCACGGTAATGTTCGACTCTTCATCAAAACGCGCACGCAACTCAATCACGGCTGTGACTTCCTTGCCATTTCGTGCTGCTTCTGCCAAGACCTGTACAATTTCAGAGTCAGGCCCACTGCGGTAGAGCGTTTGTTTAATCGCCAGCACATTTGGGTCTTTCGCTGCTTCTTTTAATAAACCAATCACAGGCTGAAAAGAATCAAAAGGATGATGCAACAACACATCCTGTACTTTTAAGGTATCAAAGGTACTTTTTTGCTTACGCAAAACTTTGGGAATGACTGGAATAAAAACTGGATGCTTTAATTCAGGTCGGTCACAACTGGTGCTGAGGCGTGAAAGATTGATTGGCCCATCAATGCGATAAAGCTCCTGCTCAGTTAAATCAAACTCCTTGAGCAAATAATCAATCACCGCTTCGGGACAGTCATCCTCGATTTCTAAACGCACCGCGCGACCAAAACGGCGTGACGACAACTCATCTTTCAGTGCCACCGCCAAATCATCAACATCTTCCGACAATATCAGATCTGCATTACGCGTCACACGAAAAGCATAACAACCCGTGGCTTTCATCCCTGGAAACAGATCGCTGATGTGCTGCTGAATCATTGCGGTTAAAAAAATCTGCGTGTCAGTATTGCCTGCCACGTTTTTCGGCATCTGAATTAAACGCGGTAATGAGCGCGGCGCTGGGACAATCGCCATCTCAATGCTTCGTCCAAAAGCATCTTTACCTTGTAAACTCACAATGAAATTCAGGCTTTTATTCACGAGGCGAGGAAAAGGGTGTGACGGATCTAAGCTGATTGGGGTCAAAACGGGTTGAATTTCTTTGGCAAAATATTCTGCAATCCACGCTTTATGTTTTTCTAAAATGTCTTGGAACTGGATGAACTGAATACCTTGCGCTTGTAACTCAGGCAAAATCGAATGATTTAACACTTCAAACTGTTTTTTGACGGCACGATGAATGGATTGGGACAGATCTTCTAATATCACTTCAGTGGGAACAGCATCAGGGGTTCGTGCTATCACATTCATATCGCGTTGTTTCATCAAGCCTGCAATACGAATTTCAAAAAACTCATCTAAATTACGTGAAAAAATAATTAAAAAAGTTAAGCGCTCCAGCACAGGCAAACTCGGATCTAATGCTTGTGCTAAAACCCGCTGATGAAACTCAAATAACGATAGCTCTCGGTTAAAATACGTCGCCGATGAATGCTGAAAATTATCCATACCCTCTCAATGCTGTTTGCAACAGTCTGTTATGAAGTGTTTGGCAGGGATGTTAGGTAGTCTTTATGACAGTTTAGTTACAACCTTATGCCAAATAGAAAATTCATCCTGACTTTATGCTTAAAGCTGCAACAGCGTACAGTATTCAAACCGACATATGTTCCTTTTCACTTTTTTCCTTGGCTGTGGCGTCTGCTTTCGAGGCCCAATAACTGGCTAAAATTGGCCCTGAAATGTTATGCCACAAACTAAAGATCGCACTGGGTACCGCCGTAATTGGCGAAGCAGCAAAATGCACGGCAGCCAAAGCCACGCCTAGTCCTGAGTTTTGCATACCGACCTCAATCGAAACCGCTTTACAGTCGGTATGTGGCAAGTGAAACATCCGTGCTGCTGCAAAGCCAAGTAAATAACCAATCGCGTTATGTAATGCCACCACAGCTAAAATCAATAAGCCTGATTCTAAAATTTGTGCTTTTGAGCCGCCAATAATAGCCGCCACAATCAGCACAATCGCCACTACAGAAATTAAGGGCATCACCGAAATATAGCTTTCAACTTTCTGTTTCAGCACGGCACGTACCACCAGCCCTAAAATAATCGGGAACAGCACCACCTGCAAAATTGAACTCAGCATCGACCATGCATTAATTTCAATCCATTGGCTGGCCAACAGATAGAAAATCGCGGGAGTCAACACAGGCGCCAATAAGGTCGATACCGTGGTACATGCGACAGACAAAGCCGTATTGCCTTTCGCCATATAAGTAATCACATTAGATGCTGTGCCACCCGGACAGCAACCCACCAAAATCACCCCGATCGCAATTTCAGTCGGCAAGCGAAATAATAAGCACAGCAGATAAGCCACGCTTGGCATCACCACAAACTGAGCCGCTACCCCAATTGCAACCGCTTTAGGACTTTGCATCACCCCTTTAAAATCTTCCAGTGTCATGGTCATGCCCATACCAAACATGATCAGCCCTAACATCCACGTGATATAAGCCTTCATCCAGACAAAAGTTTCAGGGCTTAGGAGCGCAATGCCTGCAAATAACACCACCCACAGGGCAAAGGTTTTTTGAATCCAAGCGGTAAATTTTAAAAAAGTGCCCATGACCTTTCCCTACTGCATGTGTTTATAATGTCGATATTGGTAATTGAGGTGAACCGATTGGTTCGGCGCATCAGTTCACGGCATATTGATGCACAATATCTTTGCAATACAGACGTTTCACACCATGGGCTAGCATTTCTTGCCATGCATGTTGTAAAGAGCCGTGTAAATCAATGCCTTTGGTGGCATCGGCAATCACATAAGTTTGAAAACCGAGTTTACAGGCATCTATTGCCGTCCATGCCACACAAAAGTCAGTTGCAATCCCAACAATAAACACGGTATCAATCCCACGCTCTCTTAAATAGCCTGCGAGTCCCGTCTGGGTTTTGTGATCCGCTTCTAAAAAAGCAGAATAACTATCAATGTGAGTATGACATCCTTTACGAATGATCAACTGCGCTTTGGCAAGGTCGAGATCAGGATGCAGTTCAGCATCTTGTGTGCCTTGTACACAGTGACGTGGCCAGAGCACTTGTGTGCCGTAGTCTAATTCAATCGTTTGAAAGGCTTGTTGATCGGGGTGATTGTCTGCAAAAGAAATATGATTTTCGGGATGCCAATCTTGGGTGAGTATAATAGTGTCAAAATAATCAGCCAACTGATTAATTTTAGGAATAATTTGATCTGATCCTGCTACCGCTAAATTTCCACCAGGCGTAAAACCATTTTGTACATCCACCACAATCAATGCCATATTCTTCTGCATTCTTCTCTGTCCTTTTAGTTCTGCGCTCGAAGGCCAAGCATAGCTTAATTTATAAAACAGTATTCATCCTCGCGGGTCAAAATTAAATGACCGCAGCCTTGAGTGCAATGGGTATTGTGGCAAATTGAAGCGAAGATAGAATATAGAACAAAATACTGGACATTGATCTATAACGTTAAAAGGACGATGTCACACATACTTAGAGAACTCGTATAATCATGCAAAATCCTGACGTTTATAGAAGCTTATAACCCAATATTCAATTTGATCGGCTTCTAATGCTCGATTGAGATGAAGAGATTCTTTCTTTAAATACCTCAATCCACGGCCATAGGTTATGCAAAATGCCCTTTTCAGATGCAAAATGAAAAGCATTTCTTTGTCTACCATTTGAACAAGCTGTATTTTTGTAGCGAAAGATAAAGTTTTTATACACTTTGACTAAAGCATATTGTTCTTCATGTTGTGTTCGTTCATAATTTGCATAAGCATTATTCAATGCATCAGCGCTTTGAAAATGCTATAAATTAAAATACGCACCCATCCAATCTTATGTTTTTCTGGCCTAACTGGATGGACAAATAGGATATTTTTTTAAAATGACTCAGCAAGCACAGACCATCCAAGGCTCAATTGTCGCAATCGTCACCCCTATGTTTGAAGATGGCAGCGTAGATTGGAAGGGTCTAGAGAAGCTCGTTGAGTGGCACATCGCACAAGGCACAAATAGCATTGTTGCTGTCGGTACAACGGGTGAAGCGTCTACTCTAAGCATGAAAGAGCATACACAAGTGATTAAAGAAATCATTCGTGTCGCCAACAAACGTATCCCGATTATTGCGGGGACTGGCGCGAATTCAACGCGTGAAGCCATCGAGTTGACGAAAGAAGCCAAAGAACTCGGTGCAGATGCTGCTCTTCTGGTTACCCCTTATTATAATAAACCGACTCAAGAAGGCTTATATCAACACTATAAAGCTATTGCTGAAGCTGTTGATCTTCCTCAAATTCTGTATAACGTACCTGGTCGTACAGGTGTCGATATGGCGAATGAAACGGTCATTCGTTTGGCCGATATTCCTCAAATTGTGGGCATTAAAGATGCCACAGGTGATGTCCCTCGTGGCCAAGCACTGCTCGAAGGCCTTGCTGGCAAAGCGATGACCGTCTATTCAGGTGATGATGCAACGGCTTATCAACTGATTCTGTCGGGAGCAAAAGGTAATATTTCTGTGACTGCGAACGTTGCCCCAAAAGAAATGAGCGATGTTTGTGCGGCAGCACTGGCAGGCGAAGCTGAACAAGCTGAAAACCTAAATACCCAAGTTGCAAATTTACACGAAATTCTATTTTGCGAATCAAACCCAATTCCTGTGAAATGGGCACTTCATGAAATGGAGTTAATCGAAACGGGTATTCGTTTACCATTAACACCACTTGCAGAACAATATCGCACACCGCTCCGTGAAGCACTCACAACAGCGGGTGTCATTAAATAAAGAGCACATCAATATGCAATTAAGTTTAGGTCTTACTCTCGCACTTTCAGTTGTCAGTTTAGCGGGTTGTAGTTCCCTTGCAGTCAATAACGGTAGTTTGGACTATAAAGAAACAGCAACCTTAGAACCTCTTAAGTACCCTGAAGGCTCTATGGTTCGACCTGCAACGCCGTTGTATCCAGCTCCAACGGTTGAAGCGCTCGCTCTTGAACATGCACCTGTACTTGAAAATAAGCGCGGAAACCGTTTTGCAATGCCGCGCCCTCAAGCTGCTCAAGTCATGTCGAATGCAGAATCAACGGAAACAGTTGATACAGCTGTGAGCCGCCCTCAATTGATTATTGACGGAAATAAGAATCCGCTGCTCAAAATTGAGGGAAATTCTGCTACAATTTGGCAATATACGCTTGCCACCCTCAGCAGCCTCAACCATCAAATTGTTGGTCAAAGCAAAAATGGTTATGAAGCAACCATTAAAATCGATCAACAGGTCTATGTGTTAAGACTAACCGCGGTCGGCAGCAGCAATAACCTCGCTGTGTTCAATGCCGATAACAGTTTTGCAGCGCCTGAAAAAGCCACAGAATTGTTAACCCAGATTTACCAAAATTGGCCAGCCTAGTCGTACTAGGCATTTTTTTTTGAAAAAGGTTCCCTCATGTTAAAACAAACCTTGCTCTATACTGGTAAAGCGAAATCTGTCTATGAAACAGACAGTGCAGACCACCTGATTTTAGTCTTTCGTGATGATGCTTCGGCATTCAATGGTGAAAAGATCGAACAACTAGATCGTAAAGGTAAGGTGAACAACCGTTTTAACGCCTTTATCATGGATAAATTGGCTGCGGCTGGCATTGAGACTCACTTTGAAAAACTTCTTTCTCCAACTGAAGTTCTAGTGAAAAAACTCAGCATGATCCCTGTTGAATGTGTAATTCGTAATTATGCAGCAGGTTCTTTATGCCGTCGCTTAGGTGTAGAAGAAGGTAAGGAATTAACCCCGCCGACTTTTGAATTATTTTTCAAAGATGATGCGCTTGGTGACCCAATGGTCAATGAGTCTCAAGCAATTGCTTTAGGTTGGGCAACTGCCGAGCAACTTGAGCAAATGAAAGTCCTCACTTACCAAGTAAACGAAGTGCTTAAAAACTTATTTGACCAAGGTGGCATGCTACTTGTGGACTTCAAACTTGAGTTTGGTGTATTCCACGACCGAATTGTTCTTGGTGATGAGTTCTCTCCAGACGGTTGTCGTCTATGGGACAAAGAAACCAAGAAAAAGCTCGACAAAGACCGTTTCCGCCAAGGTTTAGGCGGTGTGGTTGAAGCTTATGAAGAAGTTGCTGCACGTTTAGGTATCGACCTTTCTGATATCTAATCAATTACAGATTCAAGAAAACCGAGCCTAAACGCTCGGTTTTTTTGTTTTCAGCTCCATAGCTATTACAGTACTTCAGTTTATTTGTGAGCTATTCAACACTGAAAAATAGTCTTGTAAAACACTGAGCCACTGTTAAAAAATCAACAATCCTGTACGTCATAGCGCACAAGACTTCAGGTATATTTCAGCTATGTCTCAACTTCATTTTTTAATATGATAAAAACATATGAACAGGACGTTCTCAGATAAAAATTATTCCAACCGAAAAAATACCCTTATTTCCTCATCTCTCATGGCGACAAGATCCATCGATCTCCTAAGAGCCGAAAGCTGGTATAGATGTTGCTTTTATTCAAAAGTACTCAGTAGGGTAAGTTCTATCTTCGTCTTATTTCCTAGATTTGATTTTTTATGGATGGCTATATTTAAAATGAAAAACTGGCAAAAAAAATTACTACTTTCCACTACATTCGTAGCCGTAGCACTAAGCAGTACTGTCCAAGCAAAAGAATGGAAAACCATTCGTTTTGGCACAGAATCTGCGTATGCACCTTTTGAATATAAAACACCAGACAATAAGCTGGTCGGTTTTGACATCGACTTAGGCAATGCCATTTGTGCCAAATTAAAAGCCAAATGTGTCTGGGTAGAAAATTCCTTTGATGGGATGATTCCTGCGCTCAAAGCGAAGAAATTCGACGGTATTCTGTCTTCAATGACGGTCACTACGGATCGCGCAAAACAAATCGCATTTAGTAATAAAATTTACAACACGCCTACCCGTATGGTTGCAAAGAAAGGTTCTCCTTTACTCCCTACACCAACCTCTTTAAAAGGCAAACGTGTGGGTGTACAACAAGGCACCATTCAAGAAGGCTATGCAAAAGCCTATTGGGCACCTAAGGGTGTGAATGTGGTTCCTTATCCAAACCAAGACGTGCTTTACCAAGACATGGTTTCGGGGCGCCTAGATGCAACATTACAAGATGCGATTATGGTCGATGCTGGTTTCCTAAAATCGGCGAAAGGCAAAGGCTTTGCTTTTGCAGGCAATAATGTGGTCGATGCCAAAACACTCGGTGTAGGGGCTGCAATCGGCTTACGTAAAGAAGATGTCGATCTTAAAAAGAATATTGATAAAGCGTTAGCTGAAATTATTGCCGACGGTACCTATAAGAAACTCGAGAAAAAATACTTCTCCTTCAGCATTTATTAATTTATAGAGTGTCGGTTCACCACCGACACTTTTTAGATACTGCTGATTTATAAAATTTTATATTTTTACTCGGAGAAACTGAGTATGTTTCTGTCTGGCTATGGTCCCGTATTACTCAGTGGCACTTGGATGACCATACAGCTTGCTTTGTTATCACTGCTACTTTCGATCATTATTGGATTGTTTGGGGCAAGTGCCAAACTCTCTCGTATTCAAATCTTACGTCATGTTGCAACCCTCTATACCACGCTCATTCGTAGTGTTCCTGATCTGGTGATCATGTTGTTGTTGTTCTATAGCCTGCAACTTGGATTGAACTCGATTACCGAATCGATCCATATGGAGCAAATTGACATCAATCCCTTTGTGGCAGGGGTGATTACTTTAGCCTTTATTTATGGGGCCTATTTTACGGAAACCTTCCGTGGCGCATTTCAAGCCGTCCCCAAAGGTCAACTTGAAGCTGCATATGCCTATGGCATGACCCCATTTCAAGTCTTCAGGCGTGTCCTCTTTCCACAAATGATGCGTTTTGCCTTACCAGGAATTGGCAATAACTGGCAAGTCCTGATTAAAGCCACTGCCTTGGTGTCCTTAATTGGTTTGACCGACATCGTCAAAATTACCCAAGATGCAGGTCGAAGCAGCATGCAAGTGTTCTATTTCAGTATTGTTGCAGCCATCATTTATCTGGCCATTACCACCCTTTCGAATTTGATTCTCATGTGGCTAGAACGTCGTTATTCTGCTGGTGTGAAAAAGGGACAACTATGATTGAAATTATTCAACAATACTGGCAGTCCTATCTGTGGACCGATGGTTTTCAAATGACTGGGGTCGCCATGACCGCATGGCTACTGGTCTTATCGATTGCGATTGGTTTTGTTCTGGCTGTGCCTTTGTCAATTGCTCGAGTTTCTGAGCATGCTTTTGTACGTGGACCTGTTTGGTTTTTTACTTATATTTTCCGTGGTACGCCCTTATATGTGCAGCTACTGATTATTTATACTGGGATTTATAGCCTTGAATTTGTCCATGCCCATGAACGGCTCGATGAGTTTTTTAGAGAGGGGCTTAATTGCACCATTTTAGCGTTTGCACTCAATACAGCAGCTTATACCACTGAAATTTTTGCAGGGGCCATACGTTCGATTCCCTACGGCGAAATTGAGGCAGCAAAAGCCTTTGGAATGTCGCCTTGGAAACGCTATACCCGTATTATTATTCCGTCGATGCTACGCCGAGCATTGCCGTTTTATGGCAATGAAGTCATTTTGATGCTGCATGCAACCACCATTGCCTTCACTGCAACCGTGCCTGATATTCTCAAAATTGCACGAGATGTCAATGCTGCCACTTATGCCACGTTTGATGCCTTTGGCATTGCCGCTGTGCTATATGCCTGTCTGGCATTTATCCTCATTTGGATCTTTCGTAAATTGGAACAACGCTGGCTGGCGTTTTTAAAGCCATCGAATCATTAGGAGAAACAATGGAACATTCAGCAAAACTGGTGATTCGAGACCTTTGTAAAAGTTTTGGCGATCATGAAGTCTTAAAAGGGGTTTCACTAGAGGCACATGCAGGTGATGTGATTAGCATTATTGGTTCCTCGGGTTCAGGTAAAAGCACCTTTCTTCGCTGCATCAATTTTCTAGAGCAACCAAGCCAAGGTAGCATTCAGCTCAATGGCGAACAGTTAGAGACCACTTTAGATAAAAATGGCGATCTTAAAGCCACAAACCCCAAACAACTGCAAAAAATGCGCACCCAACTGATGATGGTCTTTCAACATTTCAATCTATGGTCGCATATGACGGTATTAGAAAATATTATTGAAGGACCCATTCATGTCTTGGGACTAAAGCGGAGTGAGGCGGAAGAGCGTGCACGAAAATATTTAAGAAAAGTTGGGCTCGCAGAAAGTGTCGAAAAGAAATATCCGTCTTTTTTGTCAGGAGGACAACAACAGCGTGTCGCAATTGCCCGCGCCTTAGCAATGGAGCCGGAAGTGATGTTGTTTGATGAACCGACCAGTGCTCTAGATCCTGAACTGGTGGGTGAGGTGTTGAAAGTGATGCAAAGTTTGGCTGAAGAAGGCCGAACCATGATTGTGGTCACCCATGAAATGGGCTTCGCACGCCATGTGTCCAACCATGTCATTTTCTTAGATCAAGGCAAAGTTGAAGAACAAGGTGATCCAAAAGAAGTTTTGATTCACCCCAAAAGTGAACGCCTGCAACAGTTTTTAGAGGGTAACTTTAAATAATTGAATAGTCTTCAAGAGCTTGGTGCAGCAATGATTCAACACTCAATGCTTAGTTAAAAAGATAAAGCGCCTCGTTTGATATGATCCCTCGAAACTATATGCATTCAGATAAAAAACCGAGCCATTTCGCTCGGTTTTTTTACCTTTCCACCTAAGCTTTTATAGATTGGTGTATCGATTTTTAGTGGTATCCATCACCAAAAAACTGGTGATCGAGCTAATGGATGGAATCGTTCCTAAAACATCGGTATGAAACTTTTTATAAGACTTAATGTCTGCCACTTCAACCCTGAGCAAATACTCGACCGAGCCTGTAATGGTATGACATTCTGTGACTTCATCCGTTGCAGTGATCACATCCTCAAACTGACTCAAGCTTTCTTTTGAGTGACAAGACAGCCCAATGGTCACATAAACCGTTAAACCAACACCCAAAAGCGAACGGTCAATCACCGCTTTATAGCCTCGGATCACACCAATTCTTTCTAACTCTTGCACGCGTCGTAAACAGGCCGAAGGTGACAAACCCACGCGTTCTGCCAGTTTAATATTGGTTAAATGTGCATCGCGCTCAAGCTCACACAATATTTTTCGGTCTAATCGATCTAATTCAATCATTTATTGCATAAAACTCAGTATTAACGATCAATATACAACCAAATTGTGATAGATCAACAATAAAATGATAGTTATTTGATTACTCCACCCCCTTTATGAACGCTTCATTGTTTGTCTCTTATCTGCTGTTCTGTGTCGTAATGACCTGCACGCCTGGGCCCAATAATGCACTGGTCATGCTGTCTGGTGCACGATTTGGCATCAGTAAAACCCTACCTCTGGTTTTAGGCATTGCCTTTGGTGTGGCTGTGCAACTCTTCGCCATCGGCATCGGGTTAAATCAAGTGTTTCTGGCCCTGCCCCAGCTCCAATTTATTTTAAGTTTAATCGGCACGGCTTATATGCTGTGGCTCGCATGGAAAATCGCGTCCAGTGGGCCACTCAACATCGAATTAGAACAAAAACCATCGATGGGTTTTCTACAAGGGGCTCTTTTTCAGTGGGTCAATCCCAAAGCGTGGATTATCTCCATCAGCACCATTGCCACTTATTTTGCTTTAAACCCTCATGTCAGTGATATTCTTTATGCGGCCCTGATTTTAATGGTAGTTTCCATTCCATGTGTCGGGGTTTGGGCAGTCGGTGGTCTTTTCTTACGCCAATATCTGATGAAACTGCGCTTTGCCTTGAGCTTTAACATCACAATGGCAATCGCTTTATTAGCCGCTGTGTTACCTGCGGCATTAAAATTGATGAATACGCACATCGGAACATAAAACGCTACAGTGCTTAAAGAAAAAACTGCTCAATGAATGTGACTAAATCCTAAGCCTCAAAAAACAAAAGCCTGATTTTTTCATCAGGCTTTTTTATTACTGCTGCTGTTGCTGCTCTTGTTGCCAACGGCGTTGCTGTAAACGCTCACCCTCAACCTCACGCTTATTGCGTGCCGACTCATACAGTTTGCTCCCTTTGAGCTCAGGGGGTAAATATTCTTGCATCACAAAATGCTCTGGATAGTTGTGCGGATACAAGTAGTCGACGCCATAGCCCTGCTCTTTCATCAACTTGGTCGGAGCATTTCTTAAATGCAACGGCACAGGTAAATTCGCTGTTTTCTCAGCCAAATCCAAAGCTTTGTTGATCGCAAGATAAGTACTGTTACTTTTGGCACTGGTCGCCAAATACACCGCACACTGCCCAAGAATAATTCGACACTCTGGCATGCCCACCGCTTGAACAGAACGGAAGCATTCTCCAGCCAGCAGCAGTGCATTGGGGTTTGAGTTGCCAATGTCCTCAGAGGCTGCAATCAACATCCGACGGGCAATAAAAACAGGATCTTCACCGCCTTTGAGCATACGTGCCATCCAATACAAGGTGGCATCGGGATCACTCCCCCGAATCGACTTAATAAAAGCTGACACCAAATCATAGTGCTGCTCACCCGATTTGTCATAACGGGCGATATTTTGCTGTGCAACTTTGACCACCATTGCATTGGTCACGATATTTTCAACGTCAGGTTCGAAGGTGCCCGCAATCAGTTCAATTAAATTCAAGGCTTTGCGGGCATCACCTGCGGCAAACTGCACCAGTGCTTCAAATTCTTCAATTTGAATATAACGCTCTTTTAAAAATGGATCGTTCTTAATCGCTTGCAGTAATAAAGTTTGAATCGCATCGGCATCGAGCGCATTTAAGGTATAGACCTGACAACGCGACAACAACGCACTGTTGACTTCAAAAGAAGGATTTTCGGTGGTGGCACCAATGAGGGTAATTTTGCCTTTCTCCACAGCATTCAGTAAGGCATCTTGCTGTGATTTGTTAAAGCGATGAATTTCATCAATAAACACCACAGGTGGCATTAAATCTCCGCCATCAGCAATGATCTCACGGAGCTCTTTAACACCCGTATTGAGTGCAGATAAGCTGACAAATGGTCGGTCGATCGCTTGCGCCAGCAGTAAAGCAATCGTAGTTTTCCCCACGCCTGGCGGCCCCCAAAAAATAATCGATGGCAAATGCCCTTGATCGATCATTTGGCGGAGCGGTGCCTGCTCACCCAATAAGTGATCCTGCCCAATAATTTCAGATAAATCACGCGGGCGTAAACGTTCAGGCAGTGGAATATTGCTATCGGACATAGGGCTAGGACTTATCATGCGTTCATCGAATGCTTATGTTATGGCAAATTCAGGCAAATGACACAAGCTTTTCATGCAATTTGATTGTGCTTTTATCGACTAGCGAACCCAACGCACAATATAGTCTTCGATGTCATCATCCTGAATCTCTTCTTCAGAAATACAGCGTCCTGCCGCAGACTTTTTCGCTTTCAGAATACTTTGACGTGAGCCCGTGTTCAGATAATGCCATCTGGGCAAATTTTTACCTTCATGCAGACGACGGTAAGCACAGCTCGGTGGTAACCAATGAATCGTGTCTAAAAGTTCGGGCGTGAGCTGGATACAATCGGGCACATGCTGCTTTCGGTTCGGATAATCCCGACAACTGGCCGTTTGACAGTCCAGCAGTTTACAGGCCACTTTGGTATAGGCGACTTCTTGGCTTTCTTCATCTTCAAGTTTCACCAGACAGCACAGACCACAACCATCACATAACGCTTCCCACTCTGCTGAGCTTAGCTCAGTGAGCGTATAATGCTTCCAAAACTCTGGTCTTAATTCGTTGGACATAACCACTGCCAATAAAACTGAATGCACTATTATAACCTATAGTCACATGGCTTTCAGAGCTATCTAAAGTGTCAATATTTACATCATATTCATAAACTTAAAATACAAACAGAACACTTTTTAAACAAAAGCAACACAATGTGTCCGAACCTTGTTTCTATACTAATAGAGTAATAAATAAGAACATCTATGGAGAAAAATTATGTTTCGTTGGGCGATTATCTTCGCAGTGATTGCACTGATTGCAAGCTTACTTGGTTTTGGCGGCGTAGCAGGTTTATCCAAAGACTTTGCGATTATTTTATTGGTGATTGCTGTGATTCTTGCGATTGTCGGATTTTTATCCCGTGGCAAAGTCTAAAGTACGCGACTATTAATAAAAAAAAAGAAGGATTCAGATCCTTCTTTTTTTTATGTGTGCCTTTAAAAATAATTTCTCACACTTCTCATATACATTGGAATATTTTTCAAATCCTTGTAAAAGTTTTTATGCTTTAATCAGAGCAGATCATCTATCAGGATTTGAGCATGACAATCAGTATTCAAACTCGAGAAATTCAATATAACGCCGCCGATGGACAACGCTTAGTTGGTTATTTTGCAGCACCAAGCTCTCAAACACCGCATGCAGGTATCATCGTTGCACCCGAATGGTGGGGCCGAAATGAATATACTGAACAACGTGCTCGCGAACTGGCTGAACACGGTTATGCCGCACTGGCGATTGATATGTACGGCGACAAAAATGTCACCACAGATGCCAAACAAGCCTATGAATGGATGATGCAAACTTTTGCCGATGCAGACACCATCGTCAACCGTGCGCAAGCAGGTTTAGATACGCTTGCAGCCCAGCCTGAAGTGAATCCCACTCAACTGGCGGCGATTGGTTTTTGTTATGGCGGTAAAGTGGTTTTAGACTTAGCTCGCTCAGGTGCACCGCTTAAAGCAGTGGCGACTTTCCACGCCACATTGGCACCGAAAGCCCCTGCGGTCGAAGGTCAAATTCAGGGTGAAATTTTAGTTTTACATGGTGAGTTAGACAGCATGGTTACTTTGGATGATGTTGCCAGCTTCCGTGAAGAAATGCATGCGGCAAAAGTGGACCATGAAGTCATCATTTTTGAAAATGCGAAGCACGGTTTTAGCAATCCATTGGCCGATGAGCGTGCCAAAGCCAATGGCGTAGACTTGGGCTATAACCCAGAAGCAGAAAGACAAGGGCTAGATGCAATGTATGACTTGCTAGAACGCAATCTCAGTGCTTAACTAGAGCTGAGAATTCAACTATTTGATTTTTCAGATCCAACAGGATACATAATTAGATTTTAGAGGAGATAACAATGACTGAGACCCACTGCCAATATTGTAATTTTGATGAATATGACGTGCTTGATAAAAATGACTTTGGGGTAATTTTGCCCGAACCCAATGCATTGTCTAAAGGTCACTGTGTCATTATCCCTCTACGTCATGTGAGCTCATTTTTTGACATTACCGACAAAGAACGTAAAAGTTTAATGTCTTTGCTAGAACTGGCACGCAATGAACTCCAATTGCGTCATCAACCTTCAGGCTTTCATATTGGTTTTAATGATGGTGAAATATTTGGGAATGTGTCTGAACACTTACATATCCATATTATTCCACGCTACAAAGACCAAGAGCTAAAACTCGATGCACGTTGGGGCATGACGCAAGACTAAGTTTTTATGGTTTTAAATGGCGCGTAAGCGCCATTTTTTTTGCGCAAAAAATCAGGCTCAGAAAAGACATTCCGTTATACTAAGCCGAATTTTTTGCTTGTGCCTCAGATGTCTCCTTTCTCTTTTTCAGATGCGTTACTGACTTGGTTCGATGTTCATGGTCGACATGACCTGCCATGGCAAGTGGCCGATGATCCCTACAAAGTCTGGGTGTCTGAAATTATGCTGCAACAGACCCAAGTCAAAACAGTGCTGCAATACTTCGAGCGTTTTATCGAACGCTTCCCAACGGTTGCAGCTTTAGGGACAGCATCATGGGATGAGGTCGCACCTTACTGGGCGGGTCTGGGCTACTATGCCCGTGCACGTAATCTACATAAAGCCGCAGGGGTTGTGGCACGTCAGGGACACTTTCCTCAAACTTTAGAGGACTGGATTGAACTGCCAGGCATTGGTCCATCTACCGCAGGTGCACTGATGTCTTTGGGTTTACGTCAGTACGGCGTCATTATGGATGGCAACGTAAAACGCGTGCTCGCACGCTTTTTTGCCATTGAGGATGATCTAAGCAAACCTGTGCATGAACGCAGCATGTGGCAACTGGCCACTGAACTCTGTCCAACTGAACGTAACCACGACTATACCCAAGCCATCATGGATTTGGGGGCAACCGTCTGTACCCCTAAAAAACCGCTGTGTTTATATTGCCCAATGCAACAACACTGTAAGGCCCATGCGCAAGGGCTAGAAACTGAATTGCCTTTTAAAAAGCCCAAGAAAGCTGTACCTGTGAAGTCTGCCCAAATTTTGGTGCTGCGCCATCACAATCAATGGCTGTGGCAACAGCGTCCCAATAGTGGATTGTGGGGCGGTTTATGGTGTTTACCCATTTTTGAAAATCGTGATGAACTCACGCAACTGTGCCAAAGTCTAGGACTGAAACAAGTCTCGCAACGCGCTGAAATTTCGCATAGTTTCACCCATTTCACTTGGCAACTGGAAGCGCTTTGCTTTGAAGTCGATGCCGATCAACTCGAACATTTAAGTATAGAATTGGCCAGCACATGGCTAGACATACAAAACGTCACAGAAATGGGCATCCCAACTGCGATGAAAAAATTGATCTCGGCAATTCAACTGTGACATAGTTGGGTAATGCATTGGGTTCACCCTGACACTTTAAAATTAGATCACTGAAATAATAAAGGATTGTTCGTGCATTATTGTTTGCCTCGCCTTTCTGCGCTTGCCAGTTTAAGTTTTGTGATTCTGTTACTCGCAGCTTGCCGTACCACGCCGCCTGCGCCGAGTGGAAGCCAATTACCTGCCTCACAGGTCCAACAGCTGAAAAACATGCGTTTAGCTAAGCAGCTGCCTGTACCCGTTCAAGGCATTAAACGTCATGGACTCACAGATACTTGGGGAGCGTCTCGCAGTAGCGGACGGACGCATGAAGGCATCGACATTCTGGCTCCACGTGGAACAAAAGTTTTTTCTGCCACAGAAGGTCTCGTTGCAGACTTACGCAATAACAATTTGGGTGGTAAAGTGGTTTGGATTATGGGGCCAGCAGGCACTTGGCATTACTATGCTCATCTTGATGACCATAAACGCGGCTTAAGTGTCGGCGACTATGTCAAAAAAGGCGACCTGATCGGCTATGTCGGCAATACAGGCAATGCACGGCACACAGCCCCACATTTGCATTATGGACTTTATTTACAAGGTAAAGGCCGTGGTGCAGTAAATCCCTATCCTTATTTACGTTAACTTTAGGAATTTTTCATGTCAGAAGCGTTGATCAACCGTCTGGTCGAATTTGCTGAATCAGGCAATCAACAAAAAATCATTTTGGCTGGAGAAAACCACCAAGGTTGGATCATGGAAATTACCGAAGATGCGCTTTTAATCAGTACTGGATTTGCTGAAAAAACAGGAAAAGATGTTTGGATTAACTTTTCCGACCTCGAACACGCCCAATTGTTTTATTGGGACAATCAACACGACCAATGGGCACCTTTTACCCTATAAAAAGATCAGGAGCATGTTCATGACCACTCAACGCTGCGGATGGTGCTCCTCAGACCCACTTTACATCGACTACCATGATCATGAGTGGGGTAAACCACTACATGATGAAAAGCAGTTATTTGCGATGCTCTGCCTCGAAGGTCAACAAGCGGGGCTGTCATGGATTACCGTCCTGAAAAAGCGTGAACATTATCATCGCCAGTTTTTTCAATATTCCATTGAACAGATTGCGGCTTTGACTGATACAGATTTAGCCGAAAAAGTCCAAGATATCGGCTTAATTCGCCATATCGGGAAGCTGACCGCCATACGTGACAATGCGCTTGCATGGCAAGCCCTAAAGCAACAAGGCATCAACCCCGTTGAGTGGCTCTGGAACTTTGTCGAGCAACACGCAATCAACAATGATGTCCCGGACTACCGTACAGCACCTGCACAGACTCCTCAAAGCCAAAATATGTCTAAAACCTTAAAAAAACAGGGTTTTAAATTTGTCGGACCCACCACCTGCTATGCCTTTATGCAAGCGGTTGGTATGGTCAATGATCATGAAAACAGCTGTCATTTTAAATAAAAGTACATAAAAAACAGGAAAATAAGGATCTCGAATATGACGCATAATACCATTCGTGCCTATGCAGCAATGCAAGCAGGCGCAGCGCTACAACCCTATCAATTCGATGCGGGTGAACTGCAACCACATCAGGTCGAAGTCCAAGTCGAATATTGTGGATTGTGCCATTCCGATGTTTCGGTCATTAACAATGAATGGAACTCTTCGGTCTATCCCGTTGTCGCTGGTCATGAAATTATTGGCACCATCAGTCGCTTAGGCTCCGAAGCCAAAGGGCTTAAACTTGGACAGCGCGTCGGTATTGGCTGGACGGCAGAAAGCTGCCAACACTGTGACCCCTGTGTATCGGGTCAACAAGTGCTCTGTACAGGTGGGTCAACAGCAACCATCGTCGGTCATGCAGGTGGCTTTGCTGACAAAGTTCGCGCAGGTTGGCAGTGGATTATTCCTTTACCTGAAGAGCTGGATCCTGAGTCAGCGGGTCCTTTATTGTGTGGCGGTATTACCGTTTTTGATCCGATTTTAAAACACCAAATTCAAGCCATTCACCATGTCGGGGTAATTGGGATTGGTGGTCTAGGGCATATGGCCATTAAGCTACTTCGAGGATGGGGCTGTGAAATCACGGCGTTCACCTCGAACCTCGACAAAACTGACGAGCTCAAGGCCATGGGCGCAGATCATGTGGTGAATAGCCGTGATGTGGATGCGCTTAAAACCCAGCGAGGCAAATTCGATCTATTGCTCAGTACGGTGAATGTCACGCTCAATTGGCCTGCCTATATCAGTACGCTGGCACCGAATGGCACGATCCATCTGCTAGGCTTGCCCCTTGAGCCCATCAAGTTTCATGCAGGTAGTCTGATTGCTGGAGCAAAATCTATCACGGGTTCACCCACTGGCTCCCCTGCTGCATTACGGCAGCTACTCAAATTCGCTGCACGTAAAAACATTGCGCCACAAATTGAACTGTATCCTATGTCACAGTTGAATGAAGCACTGGAACGGTTACATTCTGGAAAAGCCCGCTATCGGATCGTCCTCAAAGCCGATTTTTAATCCATAAGCGCCTAAAAACAGGCGCTTTTTTTATACCGCTTGTTTGACCAACGTCGAACTGCTGAGTTGCGCTTTCACCCAATCGGCCAACAAGGTGACCGCTGCGCGAATATCTGTTGAAATTTCATGACCTGCATTGAGGCGGATACAGTTTTTATAACGCTGCCCTTCACCAAAGACTTCGCCTGGCACAATATTAATACCGTGCTGCTGAGCAAAATAGTACATATCTAAACCATCGATACACTCGGGTAGCTGTAACCACAGCGCATAACCACCTAAGGGTTGATTGATACGTAACTCAACTCCGTTAAAGGCATGCTGAATCATGTGTCGGTATTGCTCAACTTGCTGTTTCAAAATCGGCTTTAACTGCTGTAAATGCTCCCGATAAGCACGACTATAAATGAGATCGGCCAGTGCCAACTGCAAGGGTGTATTCACTGTAATATTTTGCATCAATAACGTAGCCTTCAAATGCGCTAAGCGCTGCGGAATACAAAACCAACCTACCCGATACGCAGTTGAAAGTGACTTGGAAACCGAACCACAGAAAATCACATAACCCTGCTGATCCCAATACTTAATCGGCAACGGACGACTCGAACTGAAACTACATTCACCATAAATATCATCTTCAATCACATAGCACTGATAGCGCGCCGCCAGTTGTGCAATTTTTTCTTTTTCTGCATTGCTTAAGCAAAACCCCAAGGGATTTTGATAATTGGCCGTGAGTAAGCACGCTTTTGCGCCTGAACTTTGCATGACCTGCTCTAAACGTTCAAGATCAAAGCCTTGGGTATCGGCTGGAATTTCAATAATTTTTCGCTTTAACCCCGCCAACATTTGCAACTGACCATTAAAATTTGGGGTTGGTACAATTACGCTGTCGCCTTCCTTGCTGAGGTGTTGGATCATCACCGACAACGCAGGCATACAGCCATTGCTGATGTAGATATCATCCTGCGAAATATAAAAGCCATCTTCAGCCCAATGCTCAGACAAGGCCTGCCGCAAGCGAATATGACCTTGCTTATCGCTATATAAAAAATCTTCAGGTTGACTGTGTTTTAAAGCACGTTGAATGGAGCGGCGGAGTGCTTCTACAGGCACATGTTTTGGCGAAAGCTGAATCGCTCCCAAATGGATGAGACGGCTATTAATGGAAGACTGTTGAATTTCCAACTGTAGCTCTAAGTTAGAAATATCACGGGCTTGAGACTGAAAATCAGGATGCTGTGGTACGGGAATAGATGGGCTGGTATTTTTTTGATAACTGACAAAATAGCCAGACTTATTTTTCACATGAATATACCCCTGCGACTCGAGTAGTTCATAACAGCTCTTGGCCGTATTCAAGCTGACCTTTTGTAAGTTGGCAAATTGGCGTAACGACAACAGCTTTTGCCCTGCGGGTAATTCAGCATTTTGAATTTTTTCAAGCAACTGTGCAGCCAAGCTTTGATACTGAAATGCCATTCATCTGTACCTATTTTTTTAACTTTTATGTATCTGTATCCATTATGCCAACAGAATTATGCTTCTGTCATTCGTTCACAACCATAAATAGGCACTTTTATGAAAAAAATAATCATATCTCTCTTTTGCTTATTGAGCTTATCGGCTTGCCAACTGCCACATGTTTCGCAGCAAGTACAACAGCAGCATTTTATTTGTAAAGCACTGATTGAAGGGTTTCTGAAAACGCAAAATTTAACTGATTATCAGTTTTTAAGTTTAGCGCCGAGCTTGACTGAAACCTCGACCCAACGAACCTATCAATATCGGTTGAACAATGAACGTGAAATGCAGATGAACTTGCCCCACCAGAAAAATTTACAGTTCCAATGTGACCAAAGCAGTGCTGAAAACTTCAAGATCTCGCTCGCTGGTGAAGGACATGCCATGCTCAGTTTAATCCAGTTAGACCTGCCTAAGGCTTCAACCTTAGAGCTGCTGAGCGCTTATCAACAGCCTTAAGTTTTAAAACATAAAAAGCCTGCATTGCAGGCTTCTTCGTCTTTAAAATTAACGTAAGGCAGCTGGTAAATGGGCAGGAGTGTCTTCTTGTTCTAGCAATTGATTTTTCATTTTTTGCAGCATTTGATAGGGTTGTTGTTGGACAAACATATTCACAAACTTCAGTGGTATCGACCCCTCAGGGTTAGCATAACCTGAGGTCGAAACCTTGACTTTATTTGATCCCAGTTTCTGAAAGGTCCAATCGCCCTCATAATGATTTAGGCGCACATAATCTGGATTTTTAAGGATGTTTTTATCAATCGCTTTATTTTTAATGCTAATAATGCCCTGACTGTCCTTGGTCATTTTTCCCTGCACCACCAAGTCGCGGTCTTTTAAAGGAAAAGGAAAATCCAGCACCATATACAGTTGAAACTCGCCTTTTTTATCATCGCGCGACAAGACTTTCACACTGCCCATATACGGCACCCATTTCACCGCATGGTCAACATCTAAGATCAATGACACTGCTTTTTCAATCGGCACATCAAACGTGGTTTCAGCCTTATATAAAAAGACTGGGTTTTGCGCATTTTGATAGGTCCAAACTTTAATATTATTTTTATGAATACTGAGTTTGGCTTGATCCATAGGTTTGGCCTGTGCTGTCGTCATCACGGCAACAACACAAGCCATATATATGACTTTTTTCATTCTATTCTTCATCTTATTTTAGTTTTTTATCTTGTTTTTATGGCGAATGAAGCAGGTTTTTAAACTTGAATGTCGTTAAAACCCAGTACATCTTTCATGTCATATTTACGTGCTTCACGTCCTACCACCCAAGCCGCAGCACGTACCGCACCCGAAGCAAAGTTCATACGGTTGGTCGCTTTATGAGTAATTTCAACACGCTCACCATCAGCAATAAACATAGCCGTATGTTCACCGACAATATCGCCGCCACGAATGGTTTGGAAACCAATACTTTGACGCTCACGGGGTCCTGTATGACCTTCACGGCAATACACTGCATCGGTTTTCAAGTCACGACCTAAAGCACCCGCAATCGCCTCACCCATCATCAACGCTGTGCCTGATGGTGCATCGACTTTATGACGGTGATGCGCTTCAATCACTTCAATATCCACTGTGTCGCCAAAGACTTTAGACGCCAATTCCAACAGTTTAATCGAAACATTGACCCCCACAGAATAGTTGGCTGCATAGACCACAGGTGTTTGAGTCGCAGAGTCATCCAAATAAGCTTTTTGTTCGTCATTCATGCCCGTGGTGCCAATGACAATGGCCACCCCAGCTTCACGACAAATTTTTAAATGCTGAACGGTCGCTACTGGTGCAGTGAAATCAATGATCACATCACAATCTTTCACTACCACTTCCAGACTACCCACCACCTTCACGCCTAGGCTGCCAATACCTGCAAGCTCACCTGCATCTGTACCAACCAGTGAGCTTTCAGGGCGTTCCACTGCCGCAGCCAGTTGATAGCCTGCTTCATGTACCGCTTGAATAAGGATGCGACCCATACGACCGCCGGCACCTAAGACACCAATGCGTGGAGCTGCTGACATAACATATTCCTAATCTAGCTTCAAAATTGCTCTTACTATAGCAAAACTGATTGCACAGACTAAGGTTTGTTGGGCATTTTCATCGAAAAAATCGCTTTATTTTCAAACATGATTTCTCCAGCTTTTCACAAATTTGCAATCAATCTTACGCAGACTAGGTTCGCGTTTAAAAACAACTTTAAAATGAGGAAAATAGAATGAAAGCAAAGGTACTTTTTCTAGCGATGGCCTTTGGGGGCAGTTGGGCACAAGTTCAGGCTGAACCCGCTGTTCAAGCGGGCGATACCTTAGAAAGTTTGTCGCAGGTAAAGATCACCACCAGCACACATCCAAAGCACAGGCCGAGCAACAAGTACCAGCCACTGCACCTATGGCCGAAGAAATGGTATCGGTTGAAGAGATCGATCAACCTGAGTTGCCCGCAGAAGCGCAATAACATAAAAAAAGCGGGAAAATATTCCCGCTCTTTTCAACACCAATTCAGACGTACCGTATTCAATTAATCAAACAGTCGGTCAAAGAAAGACTTTTTCTTTGGTGATGATTTGTGATCATCTCCATCTAAAGTTTCTTGTAACTCTTTCAACAGTTCACGTTGACGTGCTGTTAAGTTGACTGGCGTTTCAATCACGATACGGCAGAGTAAGTCACCTTGCATACTGGTACGTACAGGTTTAACCCCTTTGCCACGTAAACGGAACATTTTACCCGTTTGTGTGCCTTCAGGAATTTTCAAACTCACACGACCTTCGAGTGTCGGGATTTCAATTTCTTTACCCAAAGCAGCATCGGCAATGCTCACAGGCACATCCATATACAGGTCTGCACCATCACGTTGGAAGATTTCGTGCTCACGCACCACCACTTCTACGTACAAGTCGCCTGACTGACCATCACGAATCGCTTCGCCTTTACCCGTTAAACGAACGCGGTCACCGTTGTCGACGCCCGCAGGAATCGTCACTTCTAAGGTTTGTTGACGGTCTTTAACGCCTGAACCATGACAGGTATTACATGGGTTCTTAATGATCTTACCCTGACCGCGACAGGTACTACAGGTCTGCTGTACAGAGAAGAAACCTTGCTGCATGCGAACCTGACCTGCACCATGACAAGTTTTACAGGTTTCAACATCATTCGGGTTTTTAGAGCCTTTACCGTCACAGGTTTCACATGGCGCTGGTGCAGTAAAAGTAATGGTTTTTTTCACCCCTCTTACAGCTTCTTCCAACGTCAGTTCCATCACATAACGTAAGTCAGAACCACGACGTGTACGCTGTTGACCACGACCACCGCCGCCACCAAATGCGCCACCGAAAATGTCACCGAATTGACTGAAAATGTCTTCTGCGCTGAAACCACCACCGAAGCCGCCTCCGCCGCCCATACCACCTTCAAAGGCTTGATGCCCCATACGGTCATACATGCTGCGCTTTTCGCTATCCGATAAAATTTCATAAGCTTCAGCCGCTTCTTTAAACTTCTCTTCAGCTTCAGCATTGTCAGGATTGCGGTCCGGATGATATTTCATCGCCAACTTACGGTAGGCTTTTTTAATTTCATCATCACTAGCGGTTTTAGCAACACCTAAAACCTCATAATAATCACGTTTAGCCATGTCTGGCGATGCTCCTCACGGAATTTATTTAATACTCAACTGTGGTCTGAAATTGGGTTCAAACCAAGTTTTACAAGGGGGTGTTTGAAAAAAAATCAGTAGAATTAGAAAACTGCTTTATTTTTCAAAAATTTAGACAGGCCTTTAAACCATGCATTTAGAAGGAAGAGAAATGCAATACAGCTAAAAACCACACCTGCAACCGTGCATCCAGTCACCCATAATGCGCTGTCCCAAGTGAAGAAAATAAGAGGAATAAACCACAACGCTGCAAATAACGCCAAAATGCTATAAATCACAATATTGCGCATGACCCAGAGTGCTTGCGCTTGTAACCACACTTCGGCATGATCAATTTGCGTGACTTTTCGGGCATACCAATAGGAAAATGCGCCACTAATCACAGTAAACAAAGCCAAAAACATGAAGACATAAGAAATCGCGATAGAGCGGCGATACTTGGTTACATTGTCTTGCATCATGCGTTTAACCCCATTTGCCACATCGTTGGTTTTTTAATGTGTAGCAAAAAACTGCTTTATAAAAATGCCATAAATTTCAGGTGCTACTATATTGAAATTTTCAACGTTTCGCACCTGATATTGGCATAAATTTACAGCTTATGGCTAATTTTTTTTACTTTAAACCACTGCGCGTACAAGGCAGGTAAAAAGAACAGGGTTAATAGCGTCGCCACAATCAGTCCGCCCATGATCGCAACGGCCATAGGTCCAAAGAAAATACTTCTAGATAGTGGGATCATCGCCAGAACAGCTGCCAATGCCGTCAGCACAATTGGTCGACAACGTCGCACCGTCGCATCGATGATCGCATCCCATGATTCATGCCCCGCTTGAATGTCTTGCTCAATCTGATCAATCAAGATCAGCGAGTTACGCATGATCATGCCCGACAAGGCAATGGTGCCCAACATCGCAACAAAGCCAAAAGGTTTATTGAACAGTAGCAGGAACAACACCACGCCGATCAAACCTAAAGGTGCGGTGAGCAAGACAATCGTGGCACGAGACATACTGCGCAGTTGAATCATCAGCAAAGTCATGACCACGGCCAAGAACAAAGGCATGCCTGCTGCGACCGATTTACCCCCACGTGCAGACTCCTCCACTGTGCCGCCCACTTCAACCAAATAACCATTCGGTAGTTCCGCACGCAGCTGATTCATCTGCTCCGCCATTTCATCCACCACAGTGGCCGGTTGTAACTTGGTCCGAATATCCGCACGTACCGTAATGGTCGGTAGACGGTTCCGATGCCAAATCAAACCTTCTTCAAAGCTATAATCAATTTTGGCAATTTGTGCCAACGGTACTGTTCCGCCATTTGAGGTTGGAACGGCAAGGCTCGCCAGTGATGCTACTTCAACCCGCTCAGCTTGATCGCCACGTAAACGGATTTCAATCAGTTCTCGTTTCTCACGGTACTGGTTAATGGTGGCACCTGAAATTGAGCTGTTCAAGAAATTGGCCAAATCTAAACTCGACACCCCCATTTGGCGGGCACGGTCTTGATCAATCTCTAAATTGATCATCTTGCTTGGTTCACCCCAGTCCAAATGCACATTGGTGGTGTTGGGGTTAGCACTCAGCATCGCCGCGACTTTATCCGCCCAAGCACGCACTTGGGTCAAGTCTTCACCCGACACGCGATATTGAAGTGGATAACCGACAGGGGGGCCGTTTTCAAGTAAAGAGACGCGAGTACGTACATCAGGCAATAACTGACGGATTTGGGTGTCTAAGGATTTACGAATTTCATTGCGATCATCCAGTGAAGAAGCCAAGACCACAAACTGAGCAAAGCTGGCCTGTGGTAGCTGCTGATCGAGCGGTAAATAAAAACGTGGCGAGCCTGTGCCCACATATGCCACATAATTATCTATGCCTTCTTGCTTCGACAGGAACTGTTCAACTTTTTTCACCGCATTTTCAGTTGCCGTTAAAGATGCACCTTCTTCAAGTTTTAAGTCGACCAAAATTTCGGCACGATTCGAAGGTGGGAAAAACTGCTGTGGTACTAACTTAAACATCAACACCGAGAGCACAAAAATAGCCACCGTCGTTGCAATGACCGTTTTGCGATAGGTCACACACAGATCGACCCAACGGCGAAAACCTTGATAGAACTTGGTTTGATAAGGATCGTGATGCTCACCTGCATGATGCACCATCGGCTGAGGTTCTGGTTGTTTGCGCAAGCGTGCCCACAAACGGCTATACCACGGCGCTTTTTGAATCAGCTCTTTATTAAAATCGGGCAGGAGTTTGTCACCCAAATAAGGCACAAACAACACCGCAGCAAACCACGACACAATTAAGGCAATGGTCACCACTTGGAAAATAGAGCGAGTGTATTCACCTGTGCTGGACGCTGCTGTAGCAATCGGTAAAAAGCCCGCAGCGGTAATCAAGGTTCCCGTTAACATTGGGAAAGCCGTCGTTCGCCACGCATGCCCTGCTGCTTGTAGTCGACTGTAGCCTTGTTCCATTTTGATCGCCATCATTTCCACGGCAATAATGGCATCATCAACCAAGAGGCCCAGCGCCAAAATCAGGGCACCCAAGGAAATTTTATGGAGACCGACATCAAAAATATTCATACCTGCAAAGGTCATGGCCAAAACCAGTGGAATAGAGAATGCCACCACCAGTCCAGTACGGAAACCCAGCGAGAAAAAGCTAACCAACAGTACAATAATCACCGCTTCAGCCAAAACTTTCATGAACTCGTTGACACTACGCTTCACCGCAACAGGCTGATCTGAAACTTTTTTCAGCTCCATACCTAAAGGTAAGGTTTTTTGCAGCTTGGAAAACTCAGTTTCTAAATTTTTACCCAAAGCCAAGATGTCGCCACCTTTACGCATCGATACTGCAATGCCAATGCCATTTTCCCCCATAAAGCGCATACGGGGTTGAGCGGGTTCACTAAAGCCACGATAGACGTCGGCAACATCGCTCAGCTGGATGGTTTTCCCATTTACCAATAAAGGCATTCGTTGCAGTTCTTCAACGCTTTTAATTTGCCCTGTGACTCGGAGTTGAATACGATCTGATTCTGTTTCAAAAAAGCCTGCACTGGCCATGGTATTTTGCTGTTGCAGGGCTTGTTGCACCGCTGTCACAGGAATGCCTAACTGCGCCGACTTGGTGTTGGAAATTTCAATCCAAATCTTTTGATCTTGCAGCCCAACTAGGTTGACCTTGGCGACATCTTTGACGCGTTGCAGTTGTAACTGTAAACGGTCGGCATATTCTTTCATCACCGCATAATCAAAGTCTTTACCGGTCAGTACATAAATATTGCCGAAAGTATCACCAAACTCATCATTAAAGAATGGTCCTTGTACCCCATTGGGCAGCTGATGTTTGATATCTCCAACCTTCTTGCGTACGTCATACCACACATCCGGTATCTCACTGGAGCGCATGGCATCTCGTGCCACAAAAGTCACCATCGACTCGCCGGGTCTGGAGTAGGCCATAATGCGCTCATACTTACCCGTGGTCATCAGCTCTTTTTCAATACGGTCGGTCACCTGTTCAGACACCTCACGCGCCGTTGCGCCCGGCCAATAGGTCTGTACCACCATCACTTTGAAGGTAAAAGGTGGGTCTTCGCTCTGTGCTAGTTTGGAATAAGACACCACACCCACGATGCCCAGCAACAACATCAAATAAAGGACCAAGCCCTTATTCTTTAAGGCCCATTCCGACAGGTTATAGTTCATGCTTAACTCCCTGTCGCAATCTTGACCGTTTTATTGTCACGGCTAATCGGCTGAATTTTTTGTTTTTCACGCAGTAAATGCACCCCACCCACCACGACATAGTCCTTTGGCTGTAAACCTGAACGAATGGTAACGCTGTTTCGACCATACTCCCCCACACTGACAGGGACTTTACGAATGCTGTTGTCAGCATTCACCACCCAGACATAAGCATTTTTACCTGCAGCGGAAACACTGGCTAACGGTACACTCAACACATTGCTTTCAGTTGAGCTGAAAAACACCCGAGCACTCTGTCCCAGTTGAATCGTATTTTGTCCTTCACGCAAAGCCACTTTGACACTAAAAGTACGTGACTGATCTGCGGCAGGCGAAATTTCACGGACGTAGGCAGCAAAACGTTCATCGGGTTTGGACCACAAAGTGACGATTGCATCTTGTCCAACTTTAATCTGAGCAATGGCTTGTTCAGGCACACCAATCACCACCTCACGATCACCTGAAATGGCCAATTGAAACGCGGGTTGCCCTGCTGAAATCACCTGTCCAATTTCAATATTACGCTCGGTAATCACGCCGTTTTTATTGGCGATCAGTTGGTTATAACTGGTTTGGTTTTGCGTAACGTTATAATTGGCTTGTGCTTGTTTCAAGCTCGACAGTGCGGCTTTATATTGATTTTCAACGCTGTCGTACTGTGAACGACTCACTGCATTACTCGGTAACAATTGCTTAAAGCGTTTGAGTTCATCCTGCGCATTTTTTTCAGCCGCTTGAGCACTTTCTAACTGTGCTTTGGCTGCATTGAGTTCTAACTGGGCATCTTGCACATCTAAGCGTGCTAAAACTTGTCCGACTTTGACTTGGTCACCCACATCGACCAGACGCTCCGTGACTTGCCCCCCAACACGAAAAGACAGTGCCGTTTGTTGGCGGGCTTGCACTTCGCCTGCATAGCTTTTTTGTTCTAGATGCGTGGTATTCGGTTGGCTCACCATTACCAAAGGCACCGACTCTGGTTCGGTCGTGTCTTTGCTACATCCCCACAAGGTGATACTACACACCACCATCATACTTGCCACAAGGGTCTGAATTTTGCTCATGAAGTCTGCTCTTCTTCCATAACCACCAATTAATCAGGCACAATATCCAGACTTAACTTGGTTATTTTTTAATTAATATACTGTGTAGTACACTAATTAAAGATATGCTCAGATGTAAATGACTTTTTGAACTTTTTTTTAGGAAAATGTGTGCAAGCTTCAGCAGGACGTCCCAAGGATTTAGAAAAACGGCAACGTATTTTGGAGGTGGCACGTCAGTTGTTTTTACAACATGGCTACCACGGCTCCAGCATGGACCATATTGCCAAGGAAGCGCACGTCACCAAACTCACGGTGTATAACCATTTTCAGGACAAAGCCAATCTGTTCAGCTGTGCGATTGAGGAAACCTGTGAAAAGCTGATGCTGGGTCGTTCATTTCAATTGCAACGTGCCGAAGACTTTGTGCCTATGCTCAAACAGATCTGTGCGTTATCAATGCATATTATTAACCTGCCTGAGGCCATCAAGCTGGAGCACCTGTTATTACAGCTGGCCGCTGAACAAAACCCATTGCTAGAGAACTTCTATAAAGCCTCCCACCTCAAAATGCGGGCGATTTGGGAACAGTTCTTTGCCCAAGCTCAAGCCTTAGGCGTTCTTCGGTTTGAACAAGTCAACGAGGTCATCACCTTATTAATGTCTTTGCTGTTTGGATATCGTCACCAAGAAATGTTACTGGGGATGAATGAAGTGCCCAATGCCGAACAACGCGAGCAACTGATTCAAGAAGCCATTGCGATTTTTTTATTAAAATACCCCTTACAAAAACCTTAAGATTCGGTTAATTAAATTTATATTTTTATAATTAATTCAAATGCTTGAAATTAAAAACCCTCTTTCCTTTAAAACAATTTCTTGCCCTAAGTTGTTCATTTGCTTCTAAATTCAGCAATTAATCCCCTACTTTTGTCTGCCCCTACTTGGATTGTCATCGAATCGGGGTATAGTCAAATTAAGAACAACGAGGGAATAATAATCATGATTCAACAAATTGATGCTCCACTACGTGAAGATGTCCGATTACTCGGTAACCTATTGGGTGAAACCCTCAAGGAGCATGCAGGACAAGATTTGTTTAATCAGGTCGAGCAAATTCGGGCCTTATCCAAAGGGGCGCGGGATGGTCAAGTTGAAGCCGAAAAACAGCTGGAACAACTGTTTTTCAGCCTTGAAGATGATGAAATTCTGCCGCTGACGCGTGCCTTTACCCACTTTTTGAACTTTGCCAATATTGCGGAGCAATACCATGTGGTCCGTAGCCGTCGTCAAAGTGAATTTGATGAGACCGCACCCTCTCCAAATCCGCTCGACCACCTCTTTGCTAAATTTAAAAATAACGACATTTCAACCGATACGCTGTTCCAGCAAATCTGTGATTTAAATATTGAACTGGTTCTCACCGCTCACCCCACTGAAGTTAGCCGCCGTACCCTGATCCAAAAATATGATGGTATCAACGATGCCTTATTTAAAATGGATCAGCAAAAACTGACCCCTCGTGAGCGCCAGACAGTCCTTGAAGACTTAAAACAACTGATCTGTTCGGCATGGCAGACCGATGAAATTCGTCAACACCGTCCAACCCCTGTCGATGAAGCAAAATGGGGCTTTACCACCATTGAGCAAACCTTATGGAATGCCGTACCGAAGTTCATGCGTGAACTAGACGACATGGTGATCGAACACTGTGGGCAACGTCTGCCTTTACATGTGGCACCTGTACGTTTCGCTTCATGGATGGGTGGTGACCGTGACGGCAACCCGAATGTGACACACAACATTACTCAAGAAGTCCTGTGGCTATCGCGTTGGAAAGCGGCTGATCTTTACTTACGTGACATTGAAGATTTGCGTTGGGAACTGTCGATTCAAAGTTGTAGCGATGAACTACGTCAAGCCTTGGGTCAAGACCATCCTGAACCCTACCGTGAATATTTACGCGATACTCGCGAACGTTTAAAAGCTACGCGCCATTGGCTCGCAGAAAAACTGCGCGGTGCCGATGCCGATGACAGCTTGGTGATTAAAGCCAAAGAGGAACTGTTACAGCCTTTACTGCTGTGCTATCGCTCTTTGATTTCCAGCAATCTGCCTGAAATTGCCAATGGGAAACTGCTGGACTTTATCCATCGGGTGAACTGTTTCGGGATTGAACTGCTGAAACTGGATATTCGCCAAGAATCGGGCCGTCATCGCCAAGCGATTTCGGCGATTACTGAATATTTGGGTCTGGGTAATTTTGAAACGTGGACCGAACAAGCGCGCCAAAACTTCTTATTGCAGGAACTACAAAGCAAACGTCCACTGTTGCCCAAGCATTTAAATGAGCCTGCGCAAAGCTTAATTGAACAACCTGAAGTGCAAGAAGTGTTTGCCACCATGCGCACTTTGGCAGCGCAGCCTCAAGAAAGTTTAGGTGCCTACATTATTTCGATGGCTGAATATCCAAGTGATGTGCTGGCGGTACTGCTTTTGCAAAAAGAAGCAGGTATCCAACACCCACTACGTGTGGTGCCATTGTTTGAAACATTGAAAGACTTAGATGGCGCCGCAGCCACCATGAATACCTTATTCAATATGCATTGGTATAAACAGCATATTCAGGGCAAACATGAAGTCATGATTGGCTACTCAGACTCTGCAAAAGATGCAGGCTTTATGTCAGCCAATTGGGCACAGTACCGTGCGCAAGAAGAATTAACCGCAATTGCGAAAACGCATGGCATACAACTCACACTATTTCATGGTCGTGGCGGTTCCATCAGCCGTGGCGGTGCGCCAACGCAACAAGCCCTGTTTTCACAGCCACCTGGCTCGATTTCAGGTGCAATTCGAGTCACTGAACAAGGTGAAATGATTCGCTTCAAGTTTGGCCTAGAAGGCATTGCGCTACAAAACCTAGAGATTTATACCGCTGCCACTTTAGAAGCCACTTTACTTCCACCACCCGTCCCAAAACCTGAGTGGCGCGAGTTAATGCACAGCATGACCGATTTGTCGGTACAGGTATATCGTCAGACCGTGCGAGAAAACCCGCACTTCGTCAAATATTTACGCACCGTCACGCCAGAGCTTGAACTGCAAATGTTACCGCTTGGCTCACGCCCTGCAAAACGTAAAGTCACTGGCGGCATTGAGTCTCTACGTGCCATTCCTTGGGTATTTGCGTGGACCCAGATTCGTTTGATGTTACCCGCTTGGCTAGGTACTGGCGCGGCAATTAACCAAGTGATTGATCAAGGTCATAAAGCCACCTTAGATGAAATGCTGGTGGCATGGCCGTATTTCCAAACCCTGATTGATATGTTGGAAATGGTGCTCTCAAAGTCTGATGCTCATGTAGCGCTATATTATGAGTCGCACCTGACCGATGATGAGGACTTGAAAGTGCTCGGTGAACATCTACGTCAGCGCTTAAAGTATGCAGTGCAAACCCTCTTGGCGCTTAAAGGTGAGTCTAAACTCCTCAGCAGTAACGAAGTTTTAGATCAGTCAATGAGAGTGCGCAAACCGTATTTATTGCCGCTGCATTTACTCCAAGCAGAGTTAATGAAACGTCGTCGCCGCTACCTAGAAGAGCGTCAGGAAACAAATACACCTGTAGATCATGCACTTATGGTGAGTATCGCCGGCATTGCAGCGGGTCTTCGTAACACAGGATAAAGTTTTAAGCCCGCTCCATTTAAAGCACATCAGCATGATGTGCTTTTTTATTGACCGCATGGTCAAACCTTTTATAATTTTTTATCAATCCAATCATAAATATTTATGAATGAGCGATTGGCTAAATTTACCAATTAAACATTGATTTTTCATTATTTTTAAAAATTAAAAGTTTTACCATACGGTAAAAAGTTCTGAAAAGTCATAAGATTAGTTTGAACAATTTTTTGTATCACTGATTAAATCTTCTAAAAAACAAGAGTATGATGTGCACAATTTATCTTTAGAGTGCTCAAAAAATGTCCAATTGGTTTCCCAAATGGCGCCCGTACGAAGGCAATATCGATGCACGTCCTGTTGGCACAAGTGAATACCTCCCTGCTTCACAAAGTGCAATTTTAGGTGTGCAGCATGCCTTTGCCATGTTTGGAGCAACGGTTCTTGCACCTTTCTTAATGGGCTTCGATCCCAACCTTGCTATTTTAATGTCCGGGATTTGTACCATCTTGTTCTTTATTATGACGGGTGGACGTGTTCCAAGCTATTTAGGTTCAAGTTTTGCCTTTATTGGGGTCGTGATTGCAGCAACGGGCTATACCGCATCGGGCACAGGCGCACTCAATCCAAATTTAGCTATGGCGGGCGGCGGTATTATTGCCTGCGGCGTGCTCTATACCTTGTTTGGTTTTATGGTCATGGCAACGGGCACTAAGTGGATTGAAAAACTGATGCCGCCTGTGGTGACAGGTGCTGTGGTGATGATTATTGGTCTCAACCTTGCGCCAGTGACGGTCAAAGGCGTTGCGGGCAATTCCTTTAATATGTGGATGGCACTAGTTACCGTATTATGTATGGGCTCGATTGCAGTCTTTACCCGTGGTTTATTGCAGCGTCTCTTATTATTAATTGGTTTGTTACTGTCTTACTTGGTCTATTTCATCGTGACCAACGTTATGGGCTATGGCACAGCGATTAATTTTGCACCAATTCAACAAGCCGCTTGGTTTGGTTTACCGACTTTTCATGCGCCTGAATTTAATGCCAATGCCATGATGATCATTGCACCAATTGCGTTAATTTTGGTGGCAGAAAACCTCGGTCACATTAAAGCCGTGAGTGCGATGACCGGTGAAAACCTTGATCCGCACATTGGTAAAGCGTTTGTTGCCGATGGTGTCGCAACGACATTAGCAGGCGGTGTCGGCGCACCAGGCATGACCACCTATGGTGAAAACATTGGAGTCATGGCAGTCACACGAGTTTACTCGACCATCATTTTTGCCATCGCAGGTGTGTTTGCCATTTTCTTGGGTCTGTCACCGAAATTTGGTGCCATCATCCATACCATTCCGACCGCGATTTTAACCGGTGCGTCGATTGTAGTGTTTGGTTTGATTACCATCGCGGGTGCAAAAATTTGGATTGAAAACAAAGTCGATTTTTCACAGAACAAAAACCTGATGGTCGCAGCAGTCACCATAATTTTAGGTACAGGTGATTTTGCCTTACAAATTGGCAACTTTAACTTGGGTGGTATTGGTACTGCTACGTTTGCAGCGTTGTTCTTAAACTGGTTCTTCAGCTTAGGGCAAAAAGATTAATCTATCTGATATTTTGATTATCCATTGTTGATCGCAGCCTTCGGGCTGCTTTTTTTGGTCTAATGCTCTGACTCCTATTACACCTAAAGGGATGTCTCAAAACGCAAAAAGGACTAAGATAAAGCAACATTTTCCGCTTTGACCCTGCCATGCGCCTTGATTTTTTTGATCTGCAATTGTTTATCAATATCCTGAGTACAGGCAGTCTTACCAAGGGTGCAGAACGCTCCGCCATTTCTTTACAGGCCGCCAGTGAGCGAATTAAAAAATTAGAACACCATTTTGAAGTCAGTTTATTTACCCGCCATGCAACTGGGGTAAAAGCGACCCTTGCTGGACAAACCTTTGCGGAATATGCGCAGCACTTACTGCAACAACAGCAGCAATTACAACAAGCCATGCTGCCCTTTGCTCACAGTGCAACGAGCAACATTATATTGTGGTGCAACTCATCGGCGCAGAGTGAGTACTTACCTCATTTATTGCCGCAGTATTTAATGGAAAATCCGAAGATTCATATTGAATTAAAAGAAGCCGAAACCAATGACATCATTCAGGCCCTCAGTACAGGTACGGCGCAGTTGGGGCTGATCTCTGGTTTTTTTGATGCAGGGCAGCTTGAAACTCAAGAGTTTGCTGAAGACCCGTTGGTACTGATCTGCCCAAGCCAGCATCCACTTGCCACTGCGGCACAACTAGAACTGGGAGAATTACTGCAACATCCATTTGTGGGCCTCATGCAATATCACTCCTTACAACAGTCAATAGAAGCTCAAGCCAAACGCTTAGGCTGTGACATCCACTATCGTCTACGGGTGCCGAACTTTGCCGCGATCGCCCAAGTCGTTGCCAATGGCGTCGGCATTGCGATTATTCCCAAACGGGCAGCCCTACGTTTAAAAGTACAGTATGATTTTCAGCAGGTTGAACTCTTAGGCAAATGGGCCAACCGCAAGTTGCTATTAGCGGCACGGTGTTTTGATCAGCTCGCAGTAGATTACCAACGCTTTAGTCAATTCCTCTTGAGCCAACATGACCAACTCAGGCCGCATTAAAGCCAGCCCAGTTGATGTAAAACCATATAACTGCCAAATAGCACTAGGCCCACAAAGAACACCTTACGAAAGGCTTGTTCAGGAATGCGGTAGCGAATTTTAGTGCCCAACCACATTCCGAGCAATGCAGGCAGCAGTGCGATCAACGACAGTTGATAGTCAATTGGAGTGTTTTCAACAGGATTTCGATGTAAATACGTGGCCAGACACAAAGTTGAAACGGTAAAGGCAAGGCCGAGCGATTGTACCAAATCATCCCGTTTCAAATGCAAGGACTGCAAATATGGAACCACGGGAATCACCACCACCCCTGTCGCCACCGTCAAAGCACCGCCCAAATAGCCCATGATCGGTGATAAATATTTTTCATACGGGGCTAAGTTGGGCATGTTTTTGACAAACAAACCATATAGACCATAAATGGCCAGCATCCCGCCCAACAGCGCTTCACTTTGAAATTCGCCATGTCCAAGTGTAGGAAAAACACTCCAAACTGAACCAATGATCATGCCCACCAGCAACGGCCAAAAGCGTTGTACCAGTCGCAGTACACGTCCTTCTGCGAACAATTGCCAGAAGTTCGTGACCATGGAAGGGATAATCAGCAAAGTTGCCGCTTGAAATGGGCTAATCACCAAAGATAAAAGTCCCATCGACACGGCGGGCAAACCCAGACCAATGGTACCCTTAATCATGCCTGCGACAGCAAAAACAAAAATAACAAAAGCAAGCATGACGCTTCTCTCTAAACACTTAGCGCCATGCTATAAAATTTAAATCTGGGCTCATATCACTGTTTTTAGAAGTAAGCCTCAACCAAAGATTGAGGCTTACTGGAAAGAATGGTCTGGACTCAACTGTTATTGAATCCAGATGTGATGCAGTGTGCTTCTGCTTAGTATTTAAAATTTAAGCTGAAGCGGAAAGTACGTGGATCGCCCCAATTCACCAATTGCGCATTTGGCGTGGTGCCGACTAGATACTCTTTATCAAACAGGTTTTTTACACTGAACTTTGCGCCCCAATTTTTAGCTTCATAGCCAGCACTGACGTCGTACAGCGTATAGCTCGATAGTGGGACATAAGAAGTCCCTCGTTGTGCTGTACGCTCGCCCTGATAATTCGCACTGGCACCAATATTCCAGCCCAGTGGCTCATCAGCAAAGAAGTATTGGGTTGATAAAGAGGCTGCATTTTTAGGCACATGGTTAATCCGCTTACCAATATCACTGCTGGTGGTACTTTCTGTCGTTTCCGCGGTAGGAATATAACTATAGGTTGCAGTCAGGTTCCATTGATCCGTCAATGCAGCGGATAATTCCGTTTCAAAACCTTTGGTTTTTTGTTCACCGATTTGCACAGAATAACCGAGGGTAGAATCCGACTCAGTCACGTTCTGACGGGTTAAATCATAATAAGCCACATAACCTTGCAGTCTTTGATTCAGCCCTTGGAACTTAACCCCAACCTCAAACTGTTCTCCCTCTTCAGGGTCCAATAGTGTTCCGCCAGCGCCAGTGTCGCTCACAGGAAAGAATGAGGTTGCATAACTCACATAGGGCGCAAACTTATCATTGATTTGATACATCAAAGATGCATTACCCGTGAAAGCATTGTCCGAGTTTTTAGTTGTTGTATTTGTTAAGATATTGTCAATTTCAACTTGAGTCCAGTCATGGCGTCCAGAGAGCCCAATAATCCAGTCATCATCAATTTTAATGGTGTTTCTTAAATACAAACCTGCATATTGGCTATAGGTGATTTCTTCCGTTGGCACACCTACTTTTTTGATACTTATATTTCCATAACTTGGATTATTTACATCAAAATCATTGATCGTATCTGTTCGACGATAATAATCACTACGCTCACGCATCATATCTACACCAACCATCACATCATAGTTGATAAGTCCAAAATTAAAGTTGCGCTGCAAATTATTATCCAAAGTATAATTCACATCTTGCTTATCTTGATTATTAATTGCACGTTTAATTGTAGGTAATACACTTCGACCAGATGCTAAAATCGAATCACCCAATGTCTCAGTTTTAGTCACAGCAAAGTTTTGTTTAAAAGTCCAAGCATTATCAAAATAATGCGCATAGTTCGAACCTAAACGATAAACATCAACGTCATAACCATAGTCAGAATCGCCAAAGAATAAGGTCTGTGAATAGTTTTTATAAGCGCCATTGCTATAGGGAATCCCCTGCTGGCGAATAAAATCCCGATGCTGATAGCTGGCAATCACAGACAGTTCGTCTTTTTCACCTAAGTCAAAATTATAAGACGGTGCAATATAATAATTTTTATAATAAACATAATCAGTTGGATCATCTTGGTCAGAGGCATGACCCACCACACGAAACGCCCCTTTTTCGCTATCATTTGGCGCATAGTTGATATCAAATGTGCCATCCACAAAGGCATTGCTGCCATAGCTCACACTGCCCCGAGAAAAAGTTTCAGCTTCAGGACGTTTGGTGGTTAAGTTAACTAAGCCGCCCGGCAAGGCAAAGCCAAAACCTGTCGATGTCGGCCCTTTCACCACTTCAATCGACTGTAAACCACTGATGTCTTCTGAACGTAGGGCATTATCAGAAGTTTGAATACGCAAGCCATCGACATAGGTCTGTGCGCTGGAAACCTGCCCACGAATAATAAAGTCATCCCAACCACGGCGACCATACTGTCCTGCGGTGACCCCCGCTACACCCTGCAAGGCTTCAGACAGTGTTTTCGCTTGTTTCTGTTCGAGTTGTTTTTCACTAATCACGCTGATCGATTGTGCTGTTTCAAACAGCGGTGCATCTGAACGCAAAACAGCTGATGCAGTTTTTGCTGCATATGCCGCTTTTACATCTGCATCTTGGGCTTCAAATTGCAAAGTCGGTAAAACTTGGGATGATGCTGTTTCCTGTGTCTCGCCCTGAGCAAACGCTGCTGTAGTCATCACGGCCAGAATGGATAAGCTCAAAGAAGAAATATGAAAACGCATAACATCAATCAACAGACAGAAAGAATGCCAATTATAATCATTTTCATTTGGAAGCCTATTTATTAATAAAATTTAACAATAAATTTAATTGTTAAACCTCATTAACATTATTAATAAGCACTTTAATAACTCAGCCAAAAAACACCATCGGCTTTAGGTTTCATATGTTATTGGACTGTTTTGATCAATAAGAGATATACAAAACTCAGCCTTCGCTTTCATCCACAGGGTCGGTTTTATATTGATCTTCCAGCACATTACTGAAAATACTTTCAATCATCCAGACGCGATACAGACTATTAAAGACATAGCTCTGCCCATCCACACGCAGTTCAATCACGGGGAAATCAGGCTGGGACTTCATTTCACAGAGCATGTCATTTTCTTGAAGCTTGGCTTCCACATCTTCGGTGATCAATGCTGTGATTTCCAATTCTTGCATCAGTTGATCAAAGTGCGATTTAAAGGATAAATCTTTGCCTTGGGTCCAAACGGCTTTCAAAATCCGATACATGGCATCAACGCGCTGCTCTTCAGGCACGCTATAAAATAACTGTGCCATCGCCAAAGTGGCTGCTTGCGTCGGACGGCAAAACGGTGTGAATTTGATTTCTGTCCGTTTGGATAAACGCGTTGCCAAACTCCAATCAAACCCGTCTCGACCGTGATAGCTGAGCGGATAGACATTGAGCTGAATATTATAATAATCGGCCAGTTCTTCTTTAATATAAGCCAATAACAACCATGAAATTGGATCTTCCAGCGCAACGTATAAGTCTAACTCTGGATCGAGCGCCTGAATTTCATTTAACTCTTCAGCATCACTAATCAAATGCTCACGCCAATCAATATGATTGATCAAGAAAATTGGATTATCGGTAAATAATTTTTGTTGTTTTAAACGGCGCGTTAAACGCAGCAGATCATCGACGGCATGGTACTGACGGTCACCAAGCTGGAAGTAACTGGCCAATACCGCCTCATCATTAAAAATACGTTCTGGAAAGTGTTGCTCTTGATGGTGACGGCTGGCCATCGCATATAAGGTGCGCAGCTTACCCTCTTGTTTTTGCCACAGCATGTGAAACACATCTTCCAGCAAATATAAAAAGTCCTGCCCACGCAGCGGTGTATGCCGCAAGATGGTTTCCGCTTGGCTCAGCGCCTCTGGACTGGGTTGTTCTGGCGTTTCGTGAAAACTAAAACGGTGCTGGCGCGACAGAATTTTGGCATCATTTAAACAATAAGTTTGCCACTCCAAAGCCGACATTTGATTCGGGGGGGCAGCAGCCTGACTGGAAATGACCACCTTCAATGGTTTCAGTTCGTCCGCTAAAATTTCTTCAATTTGTGGTAACTGCTGAACCGCTAAATAGCTATATACATCGTCGAGGCGTAAATGAATACTCAAGCCTTGTTCTGTAGATACGACCGTTTGACGAATCGGTTTTTGATAAAACCAACGCGATCGAATCGGATCGAACCATCGACGCAACAGTGACATGAGCAAAGCCTCTAAATTAAACCCTTGAAAGTACTACAAGGGTTTATATCAATTCGCAGCAAAATGATCAATTAGACATCTAAATTTAGATCAGTTACCGCGCCTTTTTCCGCACCAGTGGTCAGTTTTGCAAACTTGGCCAAAGCCCCATAACGATAATTCGGCTGCGGTTTCACCCACGCGGCTTGACGCGCTGCGGCCTCTTCTGCCGAAATATGCCACGTCATTTCGCGGGTTTCTGCATTGATTGAAATTTTATCGCCATTTTGTACTAAACCAATTGGCCCACCTTCATAGGCTTCTGGGGTTACATGACCAATGACAAAACCATGACTACCGCCGGAGAAACGACCATCGGTGATCAGCGCCACAGATTTGCCCAAACCTTTACCAATAATCGCTGAGGTCGGTTTCAGCATTTCAGGCATACCCGGACCACCTTTAGGCCCTTCACCACGAATCACCACCACCTCACCCGCTTGAACTTCGCCATCCAAAATGCCACGCATTGCGCCAATTTCACCTTCAAAGACACGTGCAGGTCCTTCAAAGTAAAGGCCTTCTTTGCCGGTAATTTTAGCCACAGCACCTGTTGGAGACAGGTTACCTTTAAGCACCACCAAGTGAGAGTCTTTTTTAATTGGCGCGTCGAACGGTAAAATAATCTGTTGACCTTCTGGATAGTCTTCAACCTCAGCCAAATTTTCCGCCAAGGTCTTTCCAGTGACCGTTAAACATGAACCATCGAGCATGCCAGCATCAAGCATTCGCTTCATCAGCGGTTGAATGCCCCCAATCGCGATCAGCTCAGACATCAAATATTTGCCAGATGGACGCACATCGGCCACTACGGGAATATCTTGCCCGATACGGACGAAATCATCCAAACTCAGCTCAACCCCAGCAGTATGTGCCATTGCCAGTAAGTGCAGCACACCATTGGTCGAACCACCCAAGGCAATCAGCACTTTAATTGAGTTTTCAAATGCAGCTTTGGTCATAATATCGCGTGGTTTCAGGTCTAAGCGCAGTAAATTCATCACCGCTTCACCTGCTTTTTGACAGTCGATCCGCTTGTCATCAGAAACCGCTTCTTGTGCAGAGGAGCCCGGCAAACTCATGCCCAAGGCTTCAATCGCAGAGGCCATCGAATTTGCAGTGTACATGCCACCACATGAACCCGGCCCCGGCAGGGCCACTTCTTCAATCTGTTTGACTTGAATGGCACTGATTTCACCTTTGGCGTGCTGACCCACAGCTTCAAAGACGGAAATCATGTCGGTATGTCCTGCGCCAGGCTTAATTGTACCGCCATAAACAAACAAACCTGGACGGTTTAAACGGGCTAAGCCCATGATGCAACCCGGCATATTTTTGTCACAACCACCGATCGCGATAACGCCATCATAGGCTTGGCATCCCACCACCGCTTCTATCGAATCCGCAATAATTTCACGGCTCAGCAATGAATACTTCATACCTTCGGTGCCGTTAGAAATACCATCTGAAATGGTGATGGTATTAAAAATAATGCCTTTACCACCAGCTTGATTGACCCCTTTTTCGGCCTCACGTGCCAGTTCATTGATATGCATATTACATGGCGTGACATTAGCCCAAGTAGACGCAATACCAACAAAGGGACGAGTAAAGTCTGAATCGTTAAAGCCTGTGGCACGCATCATGGAACGTGCGGGCGCATTTTCAATGCCTTCATAAACAGGAGCTGAATGTTCGCGGATATTGTCTTTACTCATTGTATTTGTCCTTAGCGATGGCTGCGTATTGCTCTACAGTCTTGGCAATTTTTTCTGTTTTTATTGTATAGAAAGCAGGCTAGACATGAAAGCGACTCGCTGGGTATTACATGAACCCATTTATTGTGGTTCTACCCAAATCAGGTCAAATGATGAAGCGACATGGATGTCGCTGTTTCACTGTATGGTAGGGACGCCATATCAGGGGAACAAAGGCATTTTGTTACTTTTGTGCCGTCAAAAGTAAAACCTCGTCTACGTAATGACAGTGCAAACCATACTGTAAAATGCGATGTACTATAGGACTTACGCATTGACGGATTCAAAAAAGTATTAAAATACTTTATAAAGTATCTGTGATCAGACGAATTAAAAATGCTTCTACAGCAACTTGTACTCTACCCATTTATATGGGCTTTCTCATGACAGAACCGAACTCTATTAGCTGCACACAACTTGCCGAGACTTATAACATCTCGCATGATAGTGTAAATCGCTTTCTAGAACGTGAAGACTACACACCTCACGACCTATATCAAGAAGCAATTCAACATATTGATAATAATAAACTTATAGTCAGTATTGATGATACTGTTTTAGATAAACCCTATAGTCAACATATGGACTTGGTTAGCTATTTTTGGTCAGGCAAACACCACCGATCCGTCAAGGGTATTAATCTCATTACCTTGTATGCGACAGATCAGAATGGTCAAAATATTCCAATTAATTTCCGAATTTATGACAAATCTGAAAGTAAAACCAAGAATGATTACTTTATGGATATGTTAAGTGAAGTACTCAGTTGGGGTGCAAAGATTCAATTTATTACAGGTGATAGTTGGTATTCATCGACTGGAAATCTAAAAACCATAAGAAAATATGGTATTCGATTTATGTTTGGTATCGACTGTAACCGTAAGGTTTCCCCAGAAAAAGGACAATGGTTTCAACTGCGTTTATTGCCAAATTTCCATCAGGGTCAAGTGGTCTGGCTCAAAGATTTTGGCTTTGTACAATTATTTAAGACTCAGTTAAAAGAACAGCAGAGGTTTTATATTGTGCATCAAGATGAAGATGATTTATTGTCCTTTGAGGGTTTTCATGAATTACATTCAAGTCATTGGAAAATAGAACAATATCACCGAGTGATTAAACAGGTTTGTCATATTGAAAAGTTTCAAGTAAGACGATCTAAACTGATTTCGAATCATATTTTTTCAGCCTTGATGGCCTATGTTGAGATACAAAAGAACCAGTTTGAGCGGATCTTTGAAAATGTATATCGTTGGCAGAAGAAGTTATTTAGACCAATGATCAAAAACTTCATTGATGACTTTATTCTCGATAAAAATCATCTGCTACCACAGAGAGTCTATAAATAACAGTGCGTAAGTCCTATACTATTTTTATCAATCAATAAAAAAGCACCCCAAATGGAGTGCTTTTTTTTTACTCAGTCAAAGACTACAGCTTAAATTTCACGTACCGCACCTTTAGAGGCACTGGTGGTATGCATCGCATAGGCTTTTAAAGCTTTAGAGACTTTACGTGGACGCTGTTCAGCAGGTTGCCAGCCTTTGGCTTCTTGTGCTTCACGGCGCGCAGCCATGGTTGCTTCATCCACCGCTAAGTGAATACTACGGTTTGGAATATCGATTTCGATACGGTCACCATCTTCCACCAAACCAATTGCACCGCCTTCAGCTGCTTCTGGAGACACGTGACCAATGGATAGACCTGATGAACCGCCCGAGAAACGACCATCGGTGAGTAAAGCGCAATCTTTACCAAGCCCTTTCGATTTTAAGTAACTGGTTGGATACAACATTTCTTGCATACCCGGACCACCACGTGGGCCTTCGTAGCGAATCACCACCACATCGCCAACGGTAATTTTTCCGCCTAGAATCGCTTCTACCGCAGCATCTTGGCTTTCAAACACACGTGCCGTGCCGTTGAATTTCAAGATGGAATCATCTACACCCGCAGTTTTTACAATACAGCCTTCAAGCGCAATGTTGCCGTACAGCACAGCCAAACCACCATCTTGAGAGAAAGCATGTTCAGCATTACGAATGACGCCATTGTTACGATCACCATCTAATCGTGAGTAGTAACGGTCTTGTGAAAATGCAGTTTGCGTCGGTACACCGCCCGGTGCTGAACGGAAGAATTGATACACGTCTTCGTCTTCAGTACGGATGATGTCCCACTTGTCCAAAGCATCTTTTAAGGTTTTTTCATGCACAGTTGGCACAGACGTATCCAACAACCCTGCACGATCCAATTCACCCAAGATCGACATGATGCCACCTGCACGGTGTACATCTTCCATGTGCACGTCTTGTTTTGCAGGGGCAACTTTACACAGCACAGGCACTTTACGTGACAAACGGTCAATGTCGGTCATGGTAAAGTCAACTTCAGCTTCATGTGCCGCTGCCAACAAGTGTAGAACGGTATTGGTTGAACCACCCATTGAAATATCCAGCGTCATAGCATTTTCAAAGGCTGCTTTGGTGGCAATTGAACGCGGCAACAAGCTGTAATCGTTTTGTTCGTAATGGCGTTTGGTAATTTCAACGATCAATTGACCCGCTTTTTCGAATAATTTTTTACGATTGGCATGGGTTGCTAAAGTTGAACCATTGCCCGGAAGCGATAGGCCCAAAGCTTCGGTTAAACAGTTCATTGAATTTGCAGTAAACATGCCTGAACATGAACCACAGGTTGGACAAGCTGAACGTTCGTATTCAGCCACTTCTTCATCAGTGAAGCTGTCATCTGCTGCGACAATCATGGCATCAACCAGGTCAATCGCGTGTTCATTACCACGGATTTTCACTTTACCCGCTTCCATCGGCCCGCCAGAGACAAACACCACTGGAATATTCAAGCGCATAGACGCCATCAACATGCCCGGGGTAATTTTGTCACAGTTTGAAATACAGACCATCGCATCAGCACAGTGCGCATTGACCATGTATTCCACTGAGTCAGCGATGAGGTCACGTGAAGGCAATGAATACAGCATGCCATCGTGTCCCATCGCGATCCCATCATCGACCGCAATGGTATTAAATTCTTTAGCTACGCCACCTGCTTTCTCAATTTGACGTGCCACAAGTTGACCTAAGTCTTTTAAATGAACGTGACCCGGTACAAATTGAGTGAATGAGTTGACTACCGCAATAATCGGCTTACCAAAGTCTTCGTCTTTCATCCCCGTTGCGCGCCATAAGCCACGCGCACCCGCCATGTTTCTTCCGTGTGTTGATGTTTTTGAACGATAGTCAGGCATTGTACTTTTCCAACATAGTTGTGCTTGAGATGAATGTCCACATTCACTCTGGCTAAAATCTGAGTTCTGAGAGTGTCAAACTGTCAAAAATTTAAACATAACATATTCACATTCTGCGTAAATCTTGTTTTTAGGTATCTCGACCTAAAATACGGACGGCAGTATATTTGCGCGCTACATTTTAACCGATGAGCTGACATTCAATTGCATATGGAAACTACTATAACCCGTTCAATCGCCTTGCAATACAAAACTTCTATGAATAATTTTTAAATTTTGCATGAGTTTTATTTATATGAATTACAAATTTTGAGCGATATGCTATCAAGGATCCTTGCGCTATTTTTTGAATAAAACTCTCGCACATCATTCAGTTAGAACTGCTCTATCGGCTTTTTATGCAGGATAAATCTGTAGCTGCTCGAGTTTTGCTATAATTGTTTTAATCTTCTCCTTTTTTCCGAGTATTTCTTGAAAATCATCTTTGCAGGCACGCCCGAATTCGCGGCTGTGGCATTAGACGCTCTCCTAAAAACAGAACATGAAATTGTAGCCGTCTATACGCAACCTGACCGTAAAGCAGGTCGTGGGCAGAAACTTACCGCTTCGGCCGTGAAGCAGTTGGCTTTAGCACATGATATTCCTGTGTATCAACCGCTGCATTTTAAGTCCTCAACTGAAGAAGGTCTGGCTGCTCAAGCTGAACTCAAAGCCTTAAATGCAGATGTGATGGTGGTGGCTGCTTATGGCCTTATTTTGCCGCAAGTGGTTTTGGATACGCCTAAATATGGCTGTTTGAACATTCACGGTTCACTGTTGCCCCGCTGGCGGGGTGCAGCGCCTATTCAACGCGCAATTTCTACTGGAGATACCGAAACCGGGGTCACCATTATGAAAATGGCGGCTGGCTTGGATACGGGCGATATGATGTATAAAACCTACTGTCCGATTGAAGCTACCGATACCTCTGCAAGCTTGCATGATAAATTGGCACAACAAGGGGCTGAAGCGACGGTCAAAGTGTTAGCCTCTGAAAGCACATTGCAGCACTATTTAGACAACCGCGAAGTGCAAGATGAAGCTTTGACACTCTATGCACACAAACTCTCTAAGGCTGAAGCGCAAATTGATTGGACTTCAACAGCGGTGCAAATTGACCGTAATATTCGCGCATTTAACCCATGGCCTGTCGCATTTATCGCACTGGATGAAAGCAATAATCTGCGCGTTTGGGGTTCGATGTTGTCTCAAGAAAATGCCCAAGCTCAAGCTGCAGGGACCATTTTAGCCATCGATAAACAAGGTGTTCATGTGGCTTGTGGCGATGAACAAGCAGTGTGTTTAAGCTCTCTGCAATGGCCTGGTGGTAAACCCCTAAATGCCGTACAAATTTTACAAACCCAAAAACTAAATATTGGACAAATTTTATAATGAAACAATCTCCCCACGCCTCAGGTAAGACTCTAAACTTACGTGCTCAGGTTGTTAAAACGTTATTGGCTGTCCAAAATGGTCAATCACTGGCATCGGTACTTCAGCAACACATGGCGATTGTGTCTGACAAAGACCGTGCCTTGTACCATGAATTAGTTCTTGGCTGTTTACGCCAATGGCATGCGCTTAAACAAGTGACTTTACCGTTGTTGACTAAGCCACTGGAAAACCAAGTCGTTGAAACTTGTTTATATGTGGGTTTATACCAATTGCTGTGTACCCGCGTTGCAGCGCATGCCGCGATTTCTGAAACGGTAGAAGCAGCCAAACAATTGGGTATGGAAAGCTTAAGCGGTGTGGTGAATGCTATTTTGCGCCGTGCAACACGTGAAACTGAGCAGTTCTATGATGTTCTGGAACAAGCCTCAAATTTGCCAAGTTGGTTATCCAAACGTTTGAAAAAGGACTGGGGTGAGCAACTGGCTGAAATTAGCTACGAGCTGAAACAAGTTGCGCCCTTAACCTTGCGCGTCAACACCTTACAAGTTAGCCGTGACGAATATCTTGAAATTTTAGAAGATGAAGGCATTGAAGCACACGCGTGTGAACTTTCAAATGTTGGCATTGTGCTGGATGACAGTCTTCATATCCCAAGCCTGCCGGGTTTTGAGGTGGGTGGTTTTTCAGTACAAGATGAACATGCGCAACTCTGTGCAACCTTGTTGCCCGACTTAAATGGCAAATTCGTAATTGATGCCTGTGCAGCACCTGGCGGCAAGACAGCGCATATTTTAGAGATGTATCAGCCAAAAAAACTGATTGTACTCGACCAAGATGAAAAACGCTTAAAACGTGTGTCTGAAAACTTAGAGCGTTTGGCTTTAAGCGAAGAGCCTGTGGAAATTATCACTGCCGATGCGGTGAAGTGGACATCACCTGAACTTGCAGATTGTATCGTTCTCGATGCACCCTGTTCTGCCATTGGAGTAATCCGTCGCCATCCCGATATTCGTTTACTGCGTCAGTCGGGCGATATTGCTAAAACAGTACAACTCCAAAAGCAAATTCTTGAAAATATGTGGCAACAACTTAAAGTCGGCGGCACATTGCTATACATCACCTGCTCGATTTTGAAAGCCGAAAATGAACAGCAAATGGTCGACTTCTTTGTTGAACATACGGATGCGAAAGAAATTAAAATTGATGCCGATTGGGGGCTTGAGCAGATTCATGGTCGCCAACTACTCCCTCAAGTAGGGCGTGGCGATGGTTTTTATTATTGTCGCATTGAAAAGATTTAAAAATTAAAGGAGCTGAAAAGCTCCTTTTTTAATCGAGAACTGGTATGGGTCCAAATTTTCCTAAACTTATACTTTGAAGTGATGCAGTAAGTATTTTTTACTGATTGCGTACTATAGTTTAGTCATGCAGTCAAACATATAATGATAACCCCTTCATTCTTTGTTTAATTATATATCAGCGTAATCGTAGCCTGTGCCTGAACCAGCGTTGCTGGTACAGTAGCGACATTTGAATAGTAACGCGCTTTAAATGCTTTAGAAACCGTACCACTGGAACCAATGGTTCCAAAACTAAAAAAGCTATTTGAACTATTAATATTTTTCGGGGCAATCGATAAAGCGCCTCCAACACTGTCGGTAATTTGCACTGAAACATTAGGAGAATGGATATTTTTTAATAATCCACTCTGATTACTTGCAGATGCATCATTATTATCAGTTAACAAGGCAAGTAGAGTTTTATTGCTATCCTCTGAACTACAGCGACTCACATCCACTGTAAATGAAGTATCTCCAGCAGTTTGACCTACCGCAGTAAAGCTACTACTTGGTATAGTTGGTAAATTAACATTAATTGCTGCACCATTATTAATTACACAGGTGGATTTTGTAATTTGAAAAGAACCATTCATCACGACTGGAACAGTGGTTGTCTTTGGATTAGAGTTTATAAGTGAAGTTCTATCTATGACTGAAAAATTACCCAATTTTAAATTTGAGATATTATAAGTGCCCTCAGCATTATTTAAACCCGATACCAAGATCCGGACTTTTTGTAATCGCAAGCCACGCGTATCACTGGTACCAGAATAGAGGGGCTTTGTTGCACAAAGATTTAAAAGATAACACTCTGCTCATTTGAACAGAATTCAAGTGACAACTTGGGTATGAGGACGACCTAATTCTGTAAATTTGTTCAATACGGCTATGCGTGCATGAATCTCATTCACCTGACTAGAAAAACTCCTTGCTGTTAATTTATCACCTAATAGTTTGATGCAATGCATCTTGGTTTCAACTAAACTTCGACGATGATAACCAGACCATTTTTTCCAAAGCGTTCTTCCTAAACGTTTAACTGTTTTCAGTAACTCATTCCGCTCTAAAGATCTCAATTTCTGATCTTTCCATGGTTTTGCATTTTTTCTTGGCGGAATGAGCGCATGTGCATCTCGATCTAGAATGACTTGTCTGCAGTGCTTCGTGTCATAAGCACCATCGGTATAGACCGAATCAATTCGTTCATCTAAGGGAATTTGAGCAAGTAAATCACCGAGTACTTGCGAATCGCTCACATTATTTGTAGTAAGCTGTACTGCACGTATTTGCAAGGTTTCAGCATCGATGCCAATATGAAGCTTACGCCATTGGCGACGATATTCAGGTCCATGTTTCTTACGTTTCCACTCACCTTCACCTAGAAACTTTAAGCCAGTTGAGTCGACGAGTAGATGTAGCCCATCACTACTTTTTTGATAGCTAATCGCAATATCAATATGTTTTTGTCTTCGACAAAGCGTACTGTAATCTGGTGCGGTCCAATTTAATCCACAAAGTTTAATCAGACTTTGAACAAAACCTGTGACCATGCGTAAAGAGAGTCTAAATAAAGATTTGATCATTTTGAAATTATAGGACTGAATAAACCTTATAGGCTAGGTTTGTGCAACAAAGCCGGTCAGTGCTACAGCTCTCTTAAACCTGTTAAAAGTCCATAAAAAACCGAGTGACATTCACTCGGTTTTTTATCATTCACTGATTACAAATGAAATCAATGAATTGCCTTTTTCATCCAGTATTACAACGTATGCTGGTCTTTCACTTCTTCAAGAACATCATCGAGCTCTTCTGGATTTTTCATCAAGTGAAGAATAGACAATACAAGTCCACCCCAAACAAACAACATTGAAATCACCATCATTACGATTGCTGAAGTATTCATTTTTTTCTCCTAGCGATCTTTAACTTTGCTGAGTACGATTGCGAGGACAGCACAGAAAATCACACTGCCCCAACCAAATAGCCCTTGCAGACTCATGCTATAGGTATCGTAACCATTTTTCACCAAATTAAATAACGTCATGCTCAACGTCGTTAATAACACGAGTGAAGTAATCACGGTCAAGGTAAATGCCCAACCCTTACCGAGTTGAATTGTGGAAATACGGTTTACGTGATCACGCAACTCAATCAATGCTGAACGCTTAAACCAAGTAATACAAAGAATAGAAACAAGCGCGCCACCCACAATGCCAATGTTATTGATAAAGTGATCCACGATATCTACCAATTTAATCGCATTCACACTTGAGAATAAGATCACTGAAACCAGTGCACTACCACCACCAATAATGGTAACTGCTTTTTTACGGCTCCATTTTAACTTATCCTGCATTGCTGCAATCGGCACTTCCAAGATACTGACCATGGAAGAAATACCGGCAACAAATAATGATGAGAAGAACAATAGACCGAATAAATCAGCACCTGCACCAAGACTTGAAATGATTTTCGGGAAAGCAATAAATGCCAAACCGATACCACCACTCACCACATCTTGAACTTCTTTGCCTGCGGCATGCGCCATAAAGCCCAATGCAGCAAAAATACCAATACCCGCCAAGATTTCAGTTGAAGCATTGGCAAAACCAACGATTAAACCTGAGCCTGTCAAATTGGTCTTTGGCTTTAAGTAAGATGCATAAGTCACCATGATCCCGAAACCCACAGAAAGCGAGAAGAAGGTATGACCATACGCCGCCAACCACACTTTATAGTCCATCATCGCAGACCAGTTCGGCGTAAAGAATGCATTTAAGCCTTCTGCTGCACCGGGTAAACGAAGTGATTGCACCACTAAAATGGTGAATAAAACGAATAGCAAAGGCATGAAAATCTTATTCGATAATTCAACGCCTTTTTTAACCCCGCCAAACAGAATAATTAAGGTCAGTGCCCAAATTCCCACGATTGGCCAAAATAAATGGCTTACAAACTGTAAATCGAAACCTGTTGCTTTCGAAGTTTGTAAGTAGGTATTAAAGAAGAAACTTTCAGGGTCACTGCCCCAAGTCTGACCAATCGAGAAGTAAACATAGCTTCCCGCCCACGTCAGTACGCTGGCATAGTACAAACCAATGATGATACACACACAGACTTGCCACCAACCCAACGTTTCACCGCCTTTAAACAAAGCCCGATAGGCTTTAGGTGGTGACCCCGAGCTACGGTGTCCCGTTGCATAATCTAAAAATAACAGAGGTAAACCAGCGGTAATTAACGCCAATAAATAAGGAATAAGAAAGGCACCGCCACCATTTTCATAAGCAACATAAGGGAAACGCCAAATATTACCTAAACCTACAGCCGAACCTACAGCTGCAATAATAAAACCAGATCGTGATGTCCAGTTTTCACGAGTTCCTGACATAAAACACCTAAACCTAGGTCCCTTTTAATTGCTTTTTATTTGGTTATCTCGCAACAAAAAAGAACCATTTAATATTAATCTTGAGTGTTTGATTTAGCTTCGACCTTTTGGGTGCAAGGTTCTAAATGACAAACAGAGGAGTTTTCACAAAACCTTGGTTAAAGTGTGTCGATTAAACTTCCCTTTTATATGGTTCAACAATACTCACTTTTATAAAAATATTCTGTAATTTCTGCTTCAAATATTCCATTTTTATAATGTGTGCTGATTCAACCGTTCAATTAATCAGCTTATTTATTGTACAAAATTAGTTGTAAATTAACAAACTTTTTGGAATGATTTATTCCACCTATTTCGCTGCATAAAATTTTAATATCCCTCAACGATGTTCAACCTACTAAAAAATCAATCTAAAGGCTGCTCAAGCCATCAATTGTATGTATAAAACATTACTTTTCACATTTTTATTCAAATATCCACTCCATCGGAGAAGATTGATCATGTTTCTGATGAACATCACATGCATGCATACAACTTTTTAATATTGTTCTGTATTTATCGAGCAGTCGTATTTACAACTGCGCGATACCAGTGATGCTCTATATTAAAAAGGAAAAACGGTCAAACCCTATCGTTGTCGAGCAGGATCAGTTCATTAAGCCAATCTAGCATTGATTAGGCTATTTAAACGATGCTGATCTAAAGCACTAAGCAAAAATTATAAGCCATTCACTTTTGTCAGCTTAGGCTTACAAATAGCGTGGTTAAAATGCTGTATGAACAACAGCCACCGCCATGTATATTTAAATCATCAGGAAACAGGACGTTTCCCAAACTTAAAACAACAATAATCAGTTTGAGCATCAGGATGTGAGGTATGACAGGAGTTGTATCTAAACACTGAAATACAAAGAAACCTCGACAGGATGTCGGGGTTTCTTTTTTTCTCTATTCCACAGTTAAAGCTGAATATAAGTCCGAAATCCTCGACTCGCATAGTACGAAGCAGCGCCATTATGATAGGTAAACGTACGACCATAGCGCTGATCACAAAAAATTGCCCCGCCTTGCTGACGTAATTCAGCTGGAGTCTCAACCCAACTGGATGTTTTCAAGTCAAAATTAAAGATCTGCTGTAAAAGATAATACTGTTGTTCCGTCACTAAGCTTAAGCCATACGCCTGTACCCAATCGAGCACTGTATTTTCAGGCGGATGATCCTTGCGACTCAATAGTGCCTCTCGGTCATAACACATGCTCCGTCGCCCCTTCGGTGACTCAATCGAACAATCAAAAAAATACACATCTTGTGTATTCGGTAAAACCACGACATCAGGCTCACCTCTACTCATTTCCATTTGTTGTAAGGCGTATAATTTTTCCGGAGACTGCAAAAGTTTTTCTCGGACAAATGCCCAACTAATTTGCATATGACGTTCAGTGTACTGCTGAAAACGCTGTTCTAGGATGTTGAATAAACGTTCACTTTGCTCAGGTTCGAGTTTTTTCTGCTGCTTAATCATTGTTATTGTACTGCCCTATTTAAAGCTGCCTTTAGCATAGCACTCTCCTTCAAACACGATCAAATACCATCCAACGGTACATCTATTTTGAAAAAAATAAAGGCCCTCACAACGAGAGCCTTTTATTTATTTAAGATTTAACTAAGAAGATGCTTTGATTGAACTTGAAACTTTCACCTGAGTTTTAACTGCTTCTTCAGCACTATTTAAACGGATAAAAGAAACTGCTATCGCAGCAAGTACCGCAGGAATTGCCACAGCAATAAAATTCAACTTATGTGGTAATTCCATGCCCAACAATACACCAATGACAATTGGACCCACGATTGCACCCACACGGCCAATTCCTGATGCCCAACCCAACCCAGTTGAACGAACAGCCAATGGATAATATTGCGCCACATAGCTATATAGTAAAATACTACAACCGATTGAAGCAGCTCCTGCAAGTGCAACCAATAAATAAATTACAGGTTGTGGTGAATTAAAGCCTAAACCCACCAATGCAAATGCCCCGACAGTCAACATGCTAATAATGACAGGTTTCAAGTGGAAACGATCCGCAAGCACACCACCACCAGCAGTGCCAATCACCGCACCAATGTTCAAGGAAAGGAGGAACATTAAACTGCTGCCCATCGAATAACCCGCAGCCATCATCAGTTTTGGTAACCAGCTTCCTAGGGCATAAACCATCAATAAGCACATGAAGAAGCAGCACCAAAATAAAACTGTACCCATACCACGGCCATTTTTAAACAAGGCAGCGACAGATGCATCAGGGACTTTTGCTTCATTCAGCACTAGAACAGTATCTGAAGTTACAGTCTCTTCAGGTACCAGACGTTGAATAATGCTGCGTGCCTTTTCTGTTTGCTGGTCTTTCACTAAAAAAGTGACTGATTCAGGTAAGAATTTCCATAAAATAGGAATAAACAGTAATGGAATACCCGCAATGAAAAACATGATCTTCCAGCCAAAGGTTGGCGTAAACGCAACACCTAGTAGTGCTGCCATAATTCCACCCATTGCATAGCCACTAAACATCGCGGTCACCAAAGTACTACGAAACTTCTGAGGCGCATATTCCGAAGTTAAAGCGACCAAGTTCGGTAATACACCACCAATTCCAAGACCCGCAATAAAGCGTAAAATACCAAATTCAGTCGGGTTTGATGCAAAGCCACCCGCAAAAGTGAACCCACTGAACAACGTAACACAGATAATAATGACTTTTTTACGGCCAATTTTATCGGCCAGCATCCCAAATAGCATTGCACCAAACATCATGCCTGCTAGGGCCGTACTGGCTAGCATTCCCGCTTGAACAGCCGTCATACCCCACTCTTTCATTAAAAGCGGTAAAGCCACACCGTTAATTGCTAAATCATAGCCGTCAAATAAGACGACGAATAAGCACCACAAAACAACCGTTAAATGAAAAGGCTTAAACTTAGCCTGATCGATTACAGCATTTACATTCATTGTTGTCGCTGTCATTTTTCTCTCACCTCCAATTGTGAGCTTTATTATAAAAAGTGAATCCAAATTCACTTTTACATAAAATGAATCATAATTCAGTTTTTGTCTATAAATAAAACAATTGAAACAGCTTTTTTTGGAAAAACTAGACTAAAGTTGTATAAAAATGACGAAAAAATAATTTGCACTACATCAAATTCTTTGATAAACAATAGATGTTTCACATAATTTTAATTTATATAAATGTATTTTTGTATAATTTAGCGTGTATTCTCCGCTCTAATTCTCTTCTTTCCCACTTAATATTTCGCTTTTTCTTTATTATTTAATATTTTCATCATAAAAAAATCCCCCTCAGCGATTAGCGGAGGGGGATTTAGAATTAATGAGCTGGCGATGACTTACTCTCACATGGATAACTCCACACTACCATCAGCGCTAAGAGGTTTCACTTCTGAGTTCGGGAAGGGATCAGGTGGTTCACTCTTGCTATTGTCGCCAGCACAACTGTTTATGACTATTCGTTGGGTCTAACCTCAGAGCAGTGCTCTTCGTGCCTAACTTTCATCAAATGAGTTATTAACAGGTATATTTGAGTTGGATATTTTATCTAGCTTTATAACTAAATCAAGTTGTTTGCAGTGATTTGAACCACAACACCAACTGTTTGGGTGTTGTATAGTCAAGCCTCACGAGCAATTAGTATTGGTCAGCTTCACATATCACTATGCTTCCACATCCAACCTATCAACGTCGTAGTCTTCAACGGCTCTTTAGAGGACATAAAGTCCTAGGGAAATCTTATCTTGAGGTAGGCTTCCCGCTTAGATGCTTTCAGCGGTTATCCCTTCCGAACATAGCTACCCGGCGATGCGACTGGCGTCACAACCGGTACACCAGAGGTTCGTCCACTCTGGTCCTCTCGTACTAGGAGCAGATCCTCTCAAATTTCCAACGCCCACGGTAGATAGGGACCGAACTGTCTCACGACGTTCTAAACCCAGCTCGCGTACCTCTTTAAATGGCGAACAGCCATACCCTTGGGACCTGCTTCAGCCCCAGGATGAGATGAGCCGACATCGAGGTGCCAAACACCGCCGTCGATATGAACTCTTGGGCGGTATCAGCCTGTTATCCCCAGAGTACCTTTTATCCGTTGAGCGATGGCCCTTCCATACAGAACCACCGGATCACTAAGACCTACTTTCGTACCTGCTCGACTTGTGGGTCTCGCAGTTAAGCGCGCTTTTGCCTTTATACTCTACGCGTGATTTCCGACCACGCTGAGCGCACCTTCGTACTCCTCCGTTACTCTTTAGGAGGAGACCGCCCCAGTCAAACTACCCACCAGACATGGTCCTCGTCCCGGATAACGGGACAGAGTTAGAACCTCAATATTACCAGGGTGGTATTTCAAGATTGGCTCCACCGAAACTAGCGTCTCGGTTTCAAAGCCTCCCACCTATCCTACACAAGTAAGATCAAAGTTCAATGTCAAGCTGCAGTAAAGGTTCACGGGGTCTTTCCGTCTAGCCGCGGGTACACCGCATCTTCACGGCGAATTCGATTTCACTGAGTCTCTGCTGGAGACAGCGCCCCCATCATTATGCCATTCGTGCAGGTCGGAACTTACCCGACAAGGAATTTCGCTACCTTAGGACCGTTATAGTTACGGCCGCCGTTTACTGGGGCTTCGATCAAGAGCTTCGCTTACGCTAACCCCATCAATTAACCTTCCAGCACCGGGCAGGCATCACACCCTATACGTCCACTTTCGTGTTTGCAGAGTGCTATGTTTTTAATAAACAGTTGCAGGGGCCTGGTTTCTGTGGCTGCCAATAGCTCAAGGAGTAAATCCTATCACCGTCGGCAGCGTACCTTCTCCCGAAGTTACGGTACCATTTTGCCTAGTTCCTTCAGCAGAGTTCTCTCAAGCGCTTTGGTCTACTCGACCTGACCACCTGTGTCGGTTTCGGGTACGATTCCTATGTAACTGAAGCTTAGAGACTTTTCCTGGAAGCATGGTATCAGCCACTTCACTGTACAAGTACAGCTTGCTATCAGTTCTCAGCATACAGTACCCCGGATTTGCCTAAGATACATGCCTACAACCTTCCACCTGGACAACCAACGCCAGGCTGACTTAACCTTCTCCGTCCTCTCATCGCATTACATAGAAGTATTGGAATATTAACCAATTTCCCATCGACTACGCCTCTCGGCCTCGCCTTAGGGGTCGACTCACCCAGCCCCGATTAACGTTGGACTGGAACCCTTGGTCTTTCAGCGTGCGAGTTTTTCACTCGCATTGTCGTTACTCACGTCAGCATTCGCACTTCTGATACCTCCAGCATACTTCTCAATACACCTTCATCGGCTTACAGAACGCTCCCCTACCACTTGCAATAAATTGCAAATCCGCAGCTTCGGCATATAGTTTTAGCCCCGTTACATCTTCCGCGCAGGCCGACTCGACTAGTGAGCTATTACGCTTTCTTTAAAGGGTGGCTGCTTCTAAGCCAACCTCCTAGCTGTCTATGCCTTCCCACATCGTTTCCCACTTAACTATAATTTTGGGGCCTTAGCTGGCGGTCTGGATTGTTTTCCTCTTGACTACGGACGTTAGCACCCGCAGTCTGTCTCCCGGATAGTACTCATTGGTATTCGGAGTTTGCATCGGTTTGGTAAGTCGGGATGACCCCCTAGCCGAAACAGTGCTCTACCCCCAATGGTATTCGTCCGAGGCGCTACCTAAATAGCTTTCGGGGAGAACCAGCTATCACCGAGTTTGATTAGCCTTTCACCCCTATCCACAAGTCATCCCCTGGCTTTTCAACGACAGTGGGTTCGGTCCTCCAGTTAGTGTTACCCAACCTTCAACCTGCTCATGGATAGATCACCCGGTTTCGGGTCTACACCCAGCAACTAAACGCCCTATTAAGACTCGATTTCTCTACGGCTCCCCTATGCGGTTAACCTTGCTACTGAATGTAAGTCGCTGACCCATTATACAAAAGGTACGCAGTCACCGAACATGTCGGCTCCCACTGCTTGTATGCATGCGGTTTCAGGATCTATTTCACTCCCCTCACAGGGGTTCTTTTCGCCTTTCCCTCACGGTACTGGTTCACTATCGGTCAGTCAGGAGTATTTAGCCTTGGAGGATGGTCCCCCCATATTCAGACAAGGTTTCACGTGCCCCGCCCTACTCGACATCATCATATCAGCCCTTTCGTGTACAGGACTATCACCCACTATGGTTGCACTTCCCAGAGCATTCCACTAAAACTGATATGACTTAATGGGCTTTTCCCCGTTCGCTCGCCGCTACTGAGGGAATCTCAATTGATTTCTTTTCCTAAGGGTACTGAGATGTTTCACTTCCCCTCGTTCGCCTCGTATGACTATGTATTCATCATACGATACCTGCCTTATGACAGGTGGGTTTCCCCATTCAGAAATCTCCGGATCACAGGATATTTGCCGCCTCCCCGGAGCTTATCGCAGGCTATTACGTCTTTCATCGCCTCTGACTGCCAAGGCATCCACCACATGCACTTAATTACTTGACTATACAACCCCAAACAGTCGTTAATCCCTACAAGTAGGATTAAGACAGTCTATGATGATTTCTCATCACTTCCTTACAGTTTGTTGTTCTGTGTACTTAAACACTGTACAGCTTCAATTCAATTCACATACCAAAACGCTTGATTCAGTTAATTTCGCTAGTAACTCATTTCTTCAATCTTCATCAATCAGTAATAAATCACTGTTAATGTCGATCTTAAAAATGAGTATGAACAAATTATTTCAACTCAAATATATTCTGTTAATGATTTTTCCAGCCTTCGTCAGGTCAGGAAACTGTGATAAATCACAGAGATTAATAACAACGAAGCGCATTCTACGCTTTATTATCACTAAGCTCTATAAGCTATCAGTTCGTTTGCTTAATGTTTAACTCATTGCATCGCAATGAGTGGTGGAGACTAGGAGAGTCGAACTCCTGACCTCCTGCGTGCAAAGCAGGCGCTCTACCAACTAAGCTAAGTCCCCAGCTTATCAATAAGTCAATGTTTCTGTTTTCTGTATTCAGCATTTAACAATGCTTGTTAGTCAGATTTGGTGGGTCTGACAAGACTTGAACTTGTGACCCCACGCTTATCAAGCGTGTGCTCTAACCAACTGAGCTACAGACCCTCAGATACATCGTCATGAAGAACAACTTGTTGTGGATTCTTACCAATCGTCAATCTTTCGTTAAGGAGGTGATCCAGCCGCAGGTTCCCCTACGGCTACCTTGTTACGACTTCACCCCAGTCATCGGCCACACCGTGGTAAGCGTCCTCCTTGCGGTTAGACTACCTACTTCTGGTGCAACAAATTCCCATGGTGTGACGGGCGGTGTGTACAAGGCCCGGGAACGTATTCACCGCGGCATTCTGATCCGCGATTACTAGCGATTCCGACTTCATGGAGTCGAGTTGCAGACTCCAATCCGGACTACGATCGGCTTTTTGAGATTAGCATCCTATCGCTAGGTAGCAACCCTTTGTACCGACCATTGTAGCACGTGTGTAGCCCTGGTCGTAAGGGCCATGATGACTTGACGTCGTCCCCGCCTTCCTCCAGTTTGTCACTGGCAGTATCCTTAAAGTTCCCGGCTTAACCCGCTGGCAAATAAGGAAAAGGGTTGCGCTCGTTGCGGGACTTAACCCAACATCTCACGACACGAGCTGACGACAGCCATGCAGCACCTGTATGTAAGTTCCCGAAGGCACCAATCCATCTCTGGAAAGTTCTTACTATGTCAAGACCAGGTAAGGTTCTTCGCGTTGCATCGAATTAAACCACATGCTCCACCGCTTGTGCGGGCCCCCGTCAATTCATTTGAGTTTTAGTCTTGCGACCGTACTCCCCAGGCGGTCTACTTATCGCGTTAGCTGCGCCACTAAAGCCTCAAAGGCCCCAACGGCTAGTAGACATCGTTTACGGCATGGACTACCAGGGTATCTAATCCTGTTTGCTCCCCATGCTTTCGTACCTCAGCGTCAGTATTAGGCCAGATGGCTGCCTTCGCCATCGGTATTCCTCCAGATCTCTACGCATTTCACCGCTACACCTGGAATTCTACCATCCTCTCCCATACTCTAGCTTCCCAGTATCGAATGCAATTCCTAAGTTAAGCTCAGGGATTTCACATCCGACTTAAGAAGCCGCCTACGCACGCTTTACGCCCAGTAAATCCGATTAACGCTCGCACCCTCTGTATTACCGCGGCTGCTGGCACAGAGTTAGCCGGTGCTTATTCTGCGAGTAACGTCCACTATCCTAGAGTATTAATCTAAGTAGCCTCCTCCTCGCTTAAAGTGCTTTACAACCAAAAGGCCTTCTTCACACACGCGGCATGGCTGGATCAGGGTTCCCCCCATTGTCCAATATTCCCCACTGCTGCCTCCCGTAGGAGTCTGGGCCGTGTCTCAGTCCCAGTGTGGCGGATCATCCTCTCAGACCCGCTACAGATCGTCGCCTTGGTAGGCCTTTACCCCACCAACTAGCTAATCTGACTTAGGCTCATCTATTAGCGCAAGGTCCGAAGATCCCCTGCTTTCCCCCGTAGGGCGTATGCGGTATTAGCATTCCTTTCGGAATGTTGTCCCCCACTAATAGGCAGATTCCTAAGCATTACTCACCCGTCCGCCGCTAGGTTAGGTAGCAAGCTACCCTTCCCCGCTCGACTTGCATGTGTTAAGCCTGCCGCCAGCGTTCAATCTGAGCCATGATCAAACTCTTCAGTTAAAAATCATTAGTAGCTTATGGCTACAAATCTTGGCTCATCAATTTTCTGACAAATATTTCTCAAATAAACTTCGAGTAATTTCTACCATCAATCAATGAAATATTTTCGATCGATCAATCAGTAAAAATCCACACAAGTTGTTCTTCATAATCTCTTAATGATCTTTCTAACACCTCGTCAGTGCTAGAAGCTGGACTCAATATACTCAACAACTCAGCACTTCGTGCTTCGTTCGTTTCCGTCTATCTCGTCGGTATGGGGTGCATTCTAGAGGATTTCTAAAGCTTTGCAAGTGCTTTTAACTGGTTGTTTTATCGGGTGTTGTATTTTTATGCACTAAAAAGGTTCAAAAACATGCAGTCACACACCTAACCTAATAATTTTAAAGCAGAAATATAAATTTAATATTTCTGCTCTCTTTTTTCATTACTTTTGCACTGCTGCTGCTTTAATATTCACACTGAGAATTTTAACAGGTTGTTTCGGTACATCTTGATGTGGCCCTGCACGTCCTGTCGGTACTTTAGTGATCTTATCCACCACATCCATACCTTTAGTGACCTGACCAAAAACCGCATAACCTGCGTTATTGGTACTTCTATCTAGAAAGTTATTATCCACCACATTAATAAAGAACTGACTGGTTGCAGAATGCGGTAGGTTGGTTCGTGCCATCGCCAAAGTGCCACGTTTATTAGATAGACCATTGCTTGATTCATTTTGAATGGCTGGTCGAGTTGGCTTTTCTACAAGGTCCGCAGTCATACCCCCGCCTTGTACCATGAAACCCGGAATGACGCGATGAAAGATCGTGCCGTTATAAAACTTAGCTTTCGTATAGTCTTCAAAGTTTTTTGCTGAGATAGGTGCTTTATCATTAAACAGTTCAATTTCGATGTTGCCCATTGATGTTTTCATTTCAACAATCGTGTTATTTGCCATGACCGCCATACTCATACATGTAGCCGCCACTGCAACTAAACTCTTCTTTAACATTTCTTTACTCACAGCATTCAGATGTTATTAGATTTCGGTATATTAATCGTTCAGTTTGACATCCTCCGCGACCTAAAGGACGGGGATTCCTACTGCTAGACGCTCATGTCCGAGCGCAAGAATATTCAGTGCGGAATTTATATCCCTATCATGGAATGTACCGCATTCCATGCACTGCCATTCTCTTATTCCAAGTCCCGTTCTACCTTTCGGACTACTACAGCGTGAGCCACAGCTCGAACAAGTTTGGGTGGTATAGGCTTCATTGACTTCTTTATACCATACACTTGCGTTCTCGCATTTATACTTGAGCATGGTTCTAAGTGTTGTCCAACTTGCATCTAATACAGACTTCGCTAGTTTAGTCCGTGCTAATGCCTTTGCATTCACATTACCAACGAAGATGGCTGCATGTTTATTCACCAATTTATGACTGAATTGATGTAGCGTATTTTGACGTATGTTTCTAATCTTGGCATGAATCGCTTTAACACGCTTTTTATTTCTAGCACGTTGAGCAATGCCAAGTTTTTGTTCGTATTGCCGATAGATTTGAGGGGCTTTGAGCTTTACGCCATCTGAACAGGTTACAAGGTCTTTTAAGCCCAAATCCATACCGATTGAGGTATTACCCTTTGATTTAACTTGTTTTGTCTTATCAACAACTAAACAAACATACCAACGTCCACGACTGTCTTCTACAAATGAGCCTGTTTTGACGTTGTATTTTGATAGTCCATAGCTATCCCATAGCTTGAATTGATGCTTGCCATACTGCACGTAGCCATCAGCATATTTGATTGCAACCTTTTTGAAGGGTATCCAACCCAAAGAACGTCTTGCAGACTTCTTATTACTCACCCGCCATTTTAGCTTTGCTTTTTTAAACTGCTTTCTTCGAGTAACCAATTCTTCTGTTATCGCTTGAACAGTTTGACTATGCAGATTGCATTCTTTAGATGTGCCTTTCGTGTATTTAGCAATATCGTAAGCTGAAAGAAATTCACCTTTTCTTTTTAGATGTTTAAATCCTAAATCATTCACATAATTCCAAACAAAATTTACTTCCAATGCGAGTTGGTCTAGTACCTTGTAATGTTTGTCTTTTATGCGTAACTTAAGTGTTTTCATGATTAAAATATATTTGGTCTATGAGCAATAGTCAAGAGATTAGAACAGGTCGCCACTGTGTTTTTAATATGCATGTACATTTAGTCTTTGTGGCTAAATACCGTAGAGATGTTTTTACCAAAGCAATGCTTGAAACAATGCGTGAAGTGTTTGAGCGTATCTGCTTAGACTTTGAAGCCGAGTTGGTAGAGTTTGATGGTGAACACGATCATGTTCATTTGCTTGTGAATTATCCACCTAAAATAGCAATTTCTAGCTTAGTGAATAGTTTAAAGGGTGCTTCAAGTCGCATTGTAAGAACCAAACACCCTGAAATTAAAAACAAGCTATGGGGCAGTGCTTTGTGGTCGCCTAGTTACTTCGCTGCTTCATGTGGCGGTGCGCCAATTGGAATTGTTAAACAATATATTCAACAACAGCAAACACCGCATTAATGGCTTACGCCACTCGCTTATATCCTCGGGCTAAACCCATAGGTATCTACACATCTTTAGGTACTTAATGCAATTGTTGCGATTTCATTCAGTTCATCTATTGAATATTCTGAGAGCAGTTGAAGAGTGTTCAGTAAAATCGAAAGTCCTGCTAATATCGCAGGTGCACTTTCCAACCTACCTCTCTTCTGCTGTCGGCCTGAAAGACGGGTCAGAAATATACGAATTTTTTGATTTTGTTCATCTTCAGAACGCTGTATTCGCCAAGTCAGCACACACGCCATACTGCTGATCAGGAGCCGTCTTAAAATCGCTGCAGGTGTGGTTTGAAGCCATGATTCAACGTCATGGCCTGCCTGCTTGATAAGCTTGAAATAGCACTCAATTGTCCAGCGCCAGTAATACCAGGTGGTTAATTCAACCACATCAATTTCTGAAGAAACATTGCTGATCAGTGACCATCTCGCGACTGCTTTACCTTGAGCATCTTTCACCACAGCAACAATTAATCTGGCTGTAACCGCCTTGCCTGGCTGGGGAGCAACCCGTTGGCCTGAATCATCTTTTCTCTTCGGCTTTGCTGCACGCGTTATCCGAATATCGGTTTCTCCAACATGCAGCATATGCCGGTTTCCTTTATAAGCAATCGGCTTAACCTGCTGAGTTACTACTTTTTCTGCGGCTTCTGCAACTTTGTAGATTTCCCCTTGATACTCAATCCGATGACTTTCTTTGGCCCGGATCAACCATTTAAAACCATGGCTGCTGATTTCCCTCAAGTGGGCAATCGAGTCTCCTTCACGGTCAATGATATGGACTTTTGTTTTCTCAATCGGATACTGTTCAATCGTTTTAATTTGTTCTGCGAGTGAGTCCAAATGGGACTTGCGCTCGCTGTATTGTTCACTGAATGTAGAGTAACAGCCGGATGCATCTGTTAGCGTCTGAGCTAATGGCGCAATCGGGAGCCCTGATGACGCATCGACAAGTAAACTGCTTTGCAATTCATAGCCTGAATTCGCCTGTGTTCTTTGAAGACGCTGAACCTTATGATTGTGCTTTACATACTGCAGCTGAGACCAGTCATGAACGATTAATGCATACTGATGCGATGATGTCTTGATCTGTTCGCATGCAAGAAGCTTAATCGGCTGGTTTAATTGACTAAAAGAGATTTTATCATTATTCAGGAATCGCCAAACTGCCTGTGTAGTTGAGAAACTCGACTTTTGGGTAGAGGCTAGGTTTTTTATTGCGGGAGCAAGTGAAGCAAGAGGATTCATATTGAGTTTTACAAGGCCGTTATAGCGTTTGACAAGACGCTGATCCAGGCCAGAGATGTTAAATTGAAGAGCATGCTCTTCAATTTAACGCAAAGCTCGGAAATTGTGTAGATACCTATGGGCTAAACCCCGAGGTTTTACGCTCCAATGGATAAATAAAACACTACTTCTTCTAAGAAAACGAGAATAACGATGAATGAAGCTTTAGCCCTGTCTCAATTGAGTCAATTTCCACCTTGGCATTTACAAGGTGAAGCCTTTATTTTGAATTATTGGATCAGTCCGCAATTTATCCGACAATATAAAGCGTTTCGTATCGCCCCGTCCCCGATTGGTCGTGTGGTTCAAGTCATGTTGGTGCGTTATCATCAATCCCCTGTTGGACCTTATGATGAACTGCTTTTGCTCGACCACCCTTTACTGAGCAAACGGCGATTAAGCTCGATTCCTAAAATTTATGTGTCTACACAGATTTCAGTTGAACATGGTCAACAACTTTGGGGCATTCCGAAAGAGTTCGCTCAGTTTGACTGGCATACGCAGCACGAAACAACACAATGTCAACTCAGCACTCAAGACCAAACCCTGTGTTTAACACTCACCCAATGCAAAAAGGCACGTCCGTTTTATATTAATAGTCATCACATTCCACGTTCCATGCTCAAAATACAACAAGCATGGCAAGGTCAACGCTATGAGTTTTCTCCACAGTTTCGCGCAAAGCTAATAAAACTGAAAAAATTTGAATGGCAAAACCATACCACCCTCTTCCCAGACTTTGGCCAAGCCAAGGCTCTACAAAGTTTTTATGTCCCGAGTTTTCAGCTCGTTTTTCCAGAAGCCAAAATCCGCTCTAAATAAAAAAAGAATGTTCCACGTGAAACATTCTTTTTAAAATCCATGCTTTTTTATTTGGCATTCTTATCCCAAAATTTTCTAAAATTCTTTGCCATTTCTATGGTAATTTTTTTTGCCCGACGAGAAATGATGGTGAAGTTCACAAACCCATGGGGTTGATCTAGATAATTCTGATAATAAACCTTATTGCTCTGCTGCTTTAATTTGATGGCATAAATTTCACCTTCATCATGCAATAAATCATGACCTGCGGTGATGACAAAAGCGGGTGCGACACTTTTTAATACACCATAAGTCGGCGAAACAATAGGATCATCCAGAGCTACCTGATGTTGTTCAGCATACAACGACGTCACTCTATCGACATCTTGCCCCGTTAAGGTCAGTCCATCTTTATAAGCAAAGAACGATGGATGGCGACTTTTGAAATCGACCACGGGGTAAATTAACAGTTGTGCACTTGGCGCATAAGCTTTTGCAGCAGTTCGCTGCGCCACCACAGCACTGATATTACCACCGGCACTATCGCCAGCCACCGCAATTCGATTTTTCAAAATTTTGAACTGACGACGGTTTTGATAGACCCAAGCCAAAGCATCTTCACAAGATTGAATTAATAAATTCGGGCCAACTTCTGGCGCCAAAGGATAATCAATACTGAGCACCTGCACTTTGGCATGGATCGCCAGTAAGCGACAGACTTCATCATGACTGTCGAGACTGCCGACCACGAAGCCGCCGCCATGATAAAACACCAGCATCGGAAGTTTCTTATTCGGTGCAGGATGATAATGCCGCGCAAACACAGTTCCACTTTGTAAAGGTAGACGTAAATCCTCCACTTGTTTTACCGTGCTGGGTTTGGCGGTCAACATTTGAATTTGATGATCAAACAATTTACGCGAACGGTGGTAGTCTTCAAAAATAAAGCCCGATTTGCCTTGCTTATATTGAGCCGCCATTAAGCATTTAATAAAGGGGTCCAGTTGTTCAAACTGGTGAGGATAACCTAGTGCTTTCACCAGGCCTTCTTGTGCTACTGTCGGTAAGCGATCAATCATACGTGCCGCAGTGCCTTGGCCTTGTTCCATCCATTGTTGTAAAGTTTGATTCAACACGCCCATATCAATAATATCCTTTTATCGTTCTTCATATTCTCTACATGATCATCACTTATGTGACCATTCTCTTATATAAGTCTTCACATCAAGATACATAGCAATACGCCCTATACGCTAATCTTCTTTTAAGAGCTTGTCATTGACAATTTTTATGCCGATTTAGGAGTGTTTTGCTACTCCGTTTTATGAAGGAGACCTGCCATGACTAAAAAAATAATATTCCTCTCGCTCATCAGCACCTTGTTTGTTGGTTGTGTGGCTTTTCCCGAGGATGGCTATTATGACGGACGCTACGACCACCGCTATGATTATGATGATCGACGCTACGACCAACATGATCGCTATGAACGTGAACGAGAACGCCAACGTTGGGAATACCAACAACGACAAAACCGTATCGAACGCGAACGTCGCGAAGCAGACCGAAACCGCCAAAGACATGCTGAATGGGAACGCCAAAACCGCGAACAAGAACGGCAACGTATTGAAGCTGAGCGCAAACGGATCGCTAACCAACGTCATCACGACTGGCAACAGAAAAAGCGTGATCAAGAGCGATTAAACCAAGAACGTAAACGTTATGATGCTGAGCGTCAGCAACGACAAAATGCCGAACGCAAACGTCGTGAGCAAGAGCATCAACGGACTGAAGATCGACGCAAACAATCCCATAAGGATCGTAAGCAACGTCCCGATGATCAACGCCGCGATCAAAACAAAGGTTGGGATAACTCACGTCAAGAACGATAAAATCGTCATCGTACATCAGACTGATGAAATAACACGGCTGAACAGCTTCTAATTATTTACCCTTAAAAAAAAGACCTTCACGGCATCCTGTGAAGGTCTTTAACAAAGCGAATGTAAGAGAAGTTCTCTTTTAAGCTTTATTGTTGTGTTGTCGCAGGTGTAGATTGGATGGGTTCAATCTGAGCCGCAGGATCTGCTTGAACCTCGACTCCAGCACTTCCCTCAACGGTTGCAGTTGCATCTGGTGCAGTGGTCACTTGAGCGGACTCTGGTGCAGTACTGGTTTCACTTGAGCTACAGCCCACGATGGCAAATGCTGAACCTAAAAGCGCTAGAGACAATAATGCAGTTTTCTTATTTAACATTCTTTCATTTCCTTTTACATCATACAAAAATAGCAAAGCCAAACTTTGCCCTGCCTATCTTTGTCAAATCTGAAAACTTTTACACACGTTCTGAGTTGTAGTTTTTGCAGACTCGAGTACAACTTGTGCAATTTTTTATTAATTGGGTACAAATACCGCCTTAGGACTACATCTCCACAGCAGCTCAAGTTAATATGCTGATTCTGCATTATTTCTTTCTTCGGTGAGCAGCATAAATAGGAACTCTATGCTTACACCATCAACTCTTCAGTATTGCAGAACTCTTGTATGCTGATACACGATTAAATAATGTTATTTTTAAAATTGAAGCAAAAAAAAGCTTAATCCAAGGTAGATTAAGCTCGAGAAAGCATACAAAAATAAAGAAACCACAGCCTTAAAATCGAATTTTGAGTGCAAAGCTCGAATCACTCTGACAGGATTATACCTTTGCACCGAATAGAGTACTTTTGGGAGACGTACTATTCAAAAACCTAAATCTCTAAATTAAGAGGGTTTCCCCAAGCTATGCAAATAGGTCGCAGTCACCATACTTTACTCTCTCCACAAAGTATGATCACCGCTGATGAACTCATTATGTGGTCAAGCGAAAAATTAGTAAAACAGATAAATTTAATTAAAATAATTCAATGTAACGATTAGCCTTTGTCAACATAAAAAACTCAAGCAGGATTGGAAATGGACCTTTGCACAGAATAAGCACCTAGAAAGCCTGATTTCAGCAATTTTTTACCAAAAATACATGAATTAATCACTGAAGCCGCTTGAATTTTTGGCTGTTGCCCCGACCTTTTGTAGTAATCCTGAATTCAATGACGCATGGCAGTTCAGATTAACCCAGTTAACACTGATGCCTGAAGGACTGTACATGTTTAAGAACCCATTTAAACGGAGTAAATCAATGGCGACTGAGCACAATCAAGAAGCTCAAGATCTAGGGCAAGAGCAAGCGGATTCACAAACAGCGCAAACTCAAGCTGAAACGGAGCAAGCTGAAGTTTCAGTTGAGGATTTACAAGCTCAAATTACCAATCTTGAAGAAAGCCTAAAGCTTGAAAAAGCACGCACTGCAAATGCTGTATACGAAGCACAAAAAAGTGTAGAGCGTATTCAACGTGAATCCGATAAGCATAAAGACACCGTTCTCGAAAAATTCGCAAAAGAGTTACTGGACTCAGTGGATAATTTAGAACGTGCCCTTAGCGCATCGGGTGAGGAAAAAACACCAATGTTTGAAGGTGTGGAACTGACGTTGAAATCGTTACTGACTGCACTGGAAAAATTTGGTGTGGTCGCAGTTGATACAGCAAATGGTTTCAATGCGGACTTGCATCAAGCAGTCGGGATTGATCCAAATGCGAAAGCCAACGAGATCGGAACGGTATTACAAAAAGGTTATACCTTAAATGGTCGTTTGCTTCGTCCAGCAATGGTCATGGTTGGCGCATAAACTCTATAAATTCGAGAGTTTGTAAAATTTTTTCTTGATTATCACTTGAAAAAAATTGAACGGCTCTCATATCGAATAACAAGCAAAAACATTGCAAAAATTTTTGAGGAATCATCCAAATGGCTAAAATCATTGGTATTGACTTAGGTACAACAAACTCTTGCGTCGCTGTACTTGAAGGCGACAAAGTTAAAGTGATCGACAACGCTGAAGGTGCACGTACAACACCATCGATTATTGCGTATAAAGATGGCGAAATCTTGGTGGGTCAGTCTGCAAAACGTCAAGCAGTGACTAACCCTAAAAACACATTATTCGCAATCAAACGCTTGATCGGTCGTAAGTATCAAGACCAAGCGGTTCAAAAGGACATCGGTCTTGTCCCTTACAAAATCATCAAAGCTGACAATGGTGATGCTTGGGTTGAAGTAAACGACAAGAAACTTGCACCACAACAAATCTCTGCTGAAATCTTGAAAAAGATGAAGAAAACTGCAGAAGATTACTTAGGTGAGACAGTAACTGAAGCGGTGATTACCGTTCCTGCTTACTTTAACGATGCACAGCGTCAAGCAACTAAAGATGCGGGTAAAATCGCAGGTTTAGAAGTTAAACGTATCATCAACGAACCAACGGCTGCTGCACTTGCGTTCGGTATGGACAAAAAAGAAGGCGACCGTAAAGTTGCAGTTTATGACTTAGGTGGTGGTACTTTTGACGTATCTATCATTGAAATCGCTGATCTTGATGGCGACCAACAAATTGAAGTGTTATCAACCAATGGTGATACTTTCCTTGGCGGTGAAGACTTCGATAACGCTTTAATCGAGTTCTTGGTTGAAGAGTTCAAGAAAGAACAAAACTTCAACTTGAAACAAGATCCACTTGCATTACAACGTTTGAAAGAAGCAGCTGAAAAAGCAAAAATCGAGCTTTCTTCGTCAAATGCAACTGAAATTAACCTTCCGTACATCACGGCTGATGCGACTGGTCCTAAACATTTAGTGATTAACGTAACACGTGCAAAACTTGAAGGTTTAGTGGCTGATTTAGTTGAACGTACAATCGAACCTTGCCGCATTGCGCTTAAAGATGCTGGTCTTTCAACAAGCGACATCTCTGACGTAATCTTGGTGGGTGGTCAATCTCGTATGCCACTTGTACAACAAAAAGTACAAGAGTTCTTCGGCCGTGAACCACGTAAAGACGTGAACCCTGACGAAGCGGTAGCAATGGGTGCTGCAATTCAAGGTGCGGTATTGTCTGGTGACAAAACTGACGTACTTCTTCTTGACGTTACTCCGTTGACACTTGGTATCGAAACCATGGGTGGCGTGTTAACAGCAATTATTGAGAAAAACACCACGATTCCTGCTAAGAAATCTCAAGTGTTCTCAACTGCTGCGGACAACCAACCTGCTGTAGACATTTCTGTGTTCCAAGGTGAACGTAAAATGGCACAGCAAAACAAATTGTTAGGTAACTTCCAATTAGGCGACATTCCACCTGCTCCACGTGGTGTGCCACAAATTGAAGTATCGTTCGACATTAACGCTGACGGTATCTTGAAAGTATCTGCGAAAGATAAGAGCACTGGTAAAGAGCAATCTATCCAGATTAAAGCAAACTCAGGTTTGTCTGATGCTGAAATCGAAGCAATGATCAAAGATGCTGAAGCGAATGCTGAAGAAGACCGTAAGTTCGAAGAACTTGCGAAAGCACGTAATGAAGCGGATGCATTGGTATCTTCTGCTCAAAAAGCAGTAAAAGATCTAGGCGAGCAAGTAACTGCTGACGAAAAAACTGCTGTTGAAACTGCTGTTGCTGAGCTTGAAACTTCGACTAAAGAAAATGATGTAGAAGATATCAAAGCGAAAACTGAAGCACTTCAAAACATCATCATGCCGATCACGCAACGCGCTTATGAAGCTGCGCAAGGTCAAGGCGGTGCTGAAGGTTTCGACCCGAATGCATTCGGTGGTGACGCTGGTCAACAACAAAAAGCGGACGATGGCGTTGTAGATGCTGAGTTCACTGAAGTAAAAGATGACAAAAAATAATTTGTCTCTTTAATAAAAAAACCGCGCTTAGGCGCGGTTTTTTTATTACCTAAATATTGTTGTTTCACATTCCACTTTTACATTAGGCTGATAAAAAATTTAGATCTCAGCCTTCAATGAAAAATTTACAGTTGGGACTCATCGTCCTCATTACAACCTTCGGTTCCGCATGTACAACAATAAGCCCCTCCGTAGAAACAGCTAAAAACCAACAGCAACAAAGTGCGCAGCAGCAGATCCAACAAGCCTTCGATCAACTCCAAACCACGGGGGTTTGTAACTGCTAATTGAAATCTACTTATTTCTATACTATTATATACAACATGAGTAAATATGTAAGCATTAGCGTTGCAGCTAAAACATTAGGTGTTTCCATTCAAACATTAAGGCGTTGGGATGAAGAAGGCACTTTGGTTGCAGATCGAACCCCTAAAAATCATAGACGATATGATCTGAGTAAGATCACGCCTGAGCAAATACACAAGCCCGATAGTCAACTTCAAAGGAAAACCATTGCATACGCAAGGGTATCGAGTCATGACCAAAAAGAAGATTTAATTCGACAGCAACAAGTTCTTGAAATGTACTGTGCAAATCAAGGTTGGACGTTTGAATTAATCTCCGATCTTGGTTCGGGTATGAACTATAGAAAAAAAGGCTTAAATAAGCTGCTAGAAGCAATCATGAATGATGAAATCGGACGTTTGGTTTTAACGCATAAAGATCGCTTATTGCGGTTTGGTGCTGAGTTGGTTTTTGCCTTATGTGAAGCTAAAAGCGTGGAGATCGTCATTCTTAATAAGGGTGAAAATTTGTCTTTTGAGGAAGAACTTGCTCAAGATGTTTTGGAAATCATTACAGTGTTTTCGGCAAGATTATATGGTAGTCGTAGTAAGAAAAACCAAAAGTTAATACAGGCAGTCAAAGACGCACTATGAGCCGATTCATACGAGGGCATGTAATCCAATTACTGCCAAATAATAAGCAAGCAAGTCATTTCGCTCAAGCGAGTGGTGTTGCTCGTTTGTCGTATAATTGGGCTTTAAAAGAATGGCAACGTCAATATAAAGCAGATAAGGAATATAGAGATCAGTGTGACTATTATGGCGTTCAGGTGGATAAAAAACTTCTAAATAAACCATCCGAAGCTAAAATAAGAAAGCACTTAAACTCGTTCAAGCGTGAGAAATACCCTTTCATGCTTAAAGTGACCAAATGTGCGCCACAACTTGCGATTAAGCAATTGGGTAGTTCATTTGATCGTTTTTTTAATGGTCAATCCAAATATCCAAAGCCTAGAAAAAAAGGCGTAGATGATCGCTTCTCATTATCAAATGACCAATTCAGCATTAAAGATAGAAAAATTAGTATCCCAAACTTGGGTTGGGTAAAAATGACTGAGGATTTGCGTTATCAAGGAAAAATATTATCAGCGAAAATATTTAAACAGGGTGGTAAGTGGTTTGCTTCGATTGCTGTTGAATTAAATCAGCCTGAGAAACTTCACCCCAAAACAGGTTTATCTGTTGGTATTGATTTAGGTGTTTCCAGTCTTGCCACTTTATCTAATGGCGAGGTTGTTCCATCAAGTGCGCCACTAAAGAAACAGCTTGCCAAGTTAAGACGACTTGCTAAGTCTTTTAGCCGTAAAAAGAAAGGTAGTCAAAACAGAGAAAAAGCGAAAACCAAGCTCTCTCGTTTGCACTACAAAATATCATGCTTGAGAAAAAACAATCTTCATCAAGTCACATCTGATTTAGTTAAGCGATTCGATCTGATTGCGATTGAGGATTTAAATGTGAAAGGTATGGTACAAAACCGTAAGCTCTCAAGAGCCATATCGGATATGGGCTTTTATGAGTTCAAGCGACAGTTGATTTACAAGGCTAAACAGCATGGCAAATCAATACTTTCTGTTGGACGATTCTTTCCAAGCAGCAAGATGTGTTCGAATTGTGGTGAATTAAACCAAAACCTGACACTTGCAATGCGTGAGTGGCGATGTTCATGTAACACCCTGCATCACAGGGATATTAATGCTGCCATCAATATTCTAAAACATGCAGATAAAGAATTGGTGGCTACATAAGCCACCAATGGCGGTGAGTTACACCGTGACAGCCTATGGAATTGAGGTAATCCCAAGCGCAATAGCAATTGGTTCTTGATGATGAAGTAGGAATTAAACATTAAACCCACGTAAGTAGGTTTAAGTAGGTTTTAAATAACGGTGATTGTCATTAAGGATAAGTATGGCTTACACAGCTACGGCAATGACTTGAGCCGTGCTCAGACACCCTATGTACCCGCCTCTGCCTTTAAAATGCTGAATGCCTTAATCGGACTAGAACATGGTAAAGCAACCAGCACCGAGGTGTTTAAATGGGATGGTCAAAAGCGCAGCTTCCCTACTTAGGAAAAAGACATGACTTTAGGGCAAGCCATGCAAGCATCTGCCGTTCCTGTTTATCAGGAGCTAGCACGGTGCATTGGCCTAGATCTAATGCAAAAAGAAGTACAGCGCATTGGATATGGCAATCAACAGATTGGTACCGTTGTCGATAATTTTTGGTTAGTCGGTCCACTGCAAATTACGCCTGTTCAAGAAGTCCTTTTTGTAGAGAAGCTGACCAATACGCAACTCGCTTTTAAGCCAGATGTGCAACATACAGTACAAGATATGCTAATGATTGAACAAAAACCGAATTATAAACTCTATGCAAAATCAGGTTAGTGCATGGACCTAGAACCGCAAGTGGGCTGGTGGACAGGCTGGGTCGAAACAGCAACAGGTGAAAAAGTGTATTTTGCTTTGAATATGCAAATGAAAACAGGGATTTCAGCCAGCGTGCGTGAGCAACTGATCAAACAAAATCTGACAGCACTGGGAATAATTTAAGCCCATAGAGAAGACGTATTTTTTATGTTGCAAAGGTATTTTTTACGCTAAAGTAGCTAAAAATAAAGATATATGAATGAAATATGCGTCAAAGTCTCTTGTTTGCTTTACTGTGCTTTTTAGGATTGATTCTGTATCAAAATATGCAACAGCCCCAGCTGCGTCTCAATCCACTGCTGGATCGACTCACCCATCCATTCGATCAGCGTATTCGCTATCGTATTGCGGAAGTCGATCCGCGTTTTGGTCTCAGTGAACATGAGTTAAAGTACATTAGCCAGCAAGCCACGGATATTTGGAAGCAGGGTTTGGGCCAAGACTACTTTGTCTATGACCCCAATGCTCGGCTCAGTATTCGACTCATTTATGACCAGCGTCAAGATGAGTCGTTACAACGCCGTGATCAACTGTCTAAACTGACACAAAATGAACACGGGCTGAATCAAAAAAATAATGAACTCAAAGCCATGCAGCAAAATCTGGCACGCCATTCAGGGGCTTTAGATGTGCAAAAACAGAGTCTACAGGAACTTAGCCAAAACTATAATGCCATGATCCTTCAGTATAACCAGCACGGCGGAGTCCCTGCTTCGCAGCAAGCAGCCGTACAACAGAGTTTGGCGCAGCTGCGTCAACAGCAACACGTTTTAGACCAACAAATTGCAAGCTTTAACCTGCAAGTGAATGCCTACAACCAAAAAGTAGATGAGCTGAACCGTTTAGATCAAGGTCATAATCTCGCGATTGACCAATTCAACCAGCGCTTTCAACCCCGTCTATTTGATAAAGGACTGTTCAATGGGCGTGAAATTCATATTTATGAGTTTGAGTCCAAAGAAGACTTACGGCTGACTTTAGCGCATGAATTTGGCCATGCCCTCGGCATGAAACATCATAATGATCCGAAAGCCCTGATGTACCCAATGCTAGAAGAGCAAGATATGCAGCATTTTCGTTTACAAAGTGCCGATATTGCATTGTTTAATGCCCGTTGAAATGATGAATTGCTAAAAAAATCCCCTAATTTTAATATGTGTATGAAATACAATCACAGCACATCTTGACTCGGGTTCGTGTTATTGTAAATAATTGAATATCCACTAGAAGCTTTGGAGACGAATGTGAGTTACTACCATATCTTAATCGAAGTAAATGACCACATCAGTACGATTGAAGAAACTCGTGATATCGAAATCTTTGATATTGTTGAGATTCAACCTTATCTCCATTCTATTCTATTGCCCTATTTTAATGAGCAGCTGTTAGAACTTGAAGATGAAAATTTAGAGTTTAAGGATGTTTTACATCTGGAAGTGAAACAGACGCTTTTACCGATCAATGACTTGATCGAAGAAGAACAGAAACTGTTACCGAGTGACACCGATGTCACCATTACTGCCTATGAAGTTTTTAATAACCGTGACTTAAGCCAAGATGTCACCACGATTATTTTTGACTTACTCGATGCGATTAAACTCGATTGAAAGCGAATGATTGCACATAAAAAAAGCCCTCATCATGAGTAATGCCAGTCAGTTAAGCAAAAAAAGTTAAAATGCTGTAAAAAGAGCGTATGTAAATACGCTCTTTTTTTATGAATTTATCTCAGAATCTAGATTTAACATTAAAACAAACCTTACCTTCACTTTCACAATTCAGTGAATTGATTGATTTAAACTGGATTGAAGATTGCTTAGACCAAACAGGTAAAGCATCAATTCGAAAAAGAAAACTGCCTGCTGAACATGTTGTTTGGCTGGTAATCGGACTTGCTCTATTTCGAAATCAACCGATTTGGTATGTGGTTCAACAATTGCAACTTGTTTTCGGTACGGCAGAATACTGTGTACCGAGTGCATCCGTACAAGCAAGACAACGCTTAGGCTTAGAACCCATGAGTGCTTTATTTTCGACATTAAGTCAGGCATGGTTTAAAGACTCACAACAACAATATAGCAACTTTCACGGTCTATGCGTTTGTGCTGTAGATGGTGTGGTTTGGTCTATGCCTCATACAGAAGAAAACTTTAAGCACTTTGGTTCATCCAAAGGCAAAACAGCAGCTGCACCTTACCCACAAGTTAGAGCGACTTGCCTGGTGAATACCAATACCCATGAAATGATTGATGCCCAAATGGGCAGTATGGATCAAGGTGAATTAACCTTAGCCAGTCAATTAAAAGCACCAGTTCGCAGTATTACCCTATTTGATCGTGCTTACTTCTCTGCTGATTTTTTAGTGAGCTGGCAATCTCAGGCAGAAGAGAGTCATTGGTTGATGCGAGCAAAGGACAACCTGCGTTATGAAGTGATTCATCATAATGCGGCTCATGACTTTCAGATCAAAATGCCTGTTTCAGCAAGAGCAAAAAAGATAAATCCGTCATTGGGTGACTATTGGGAAGCACGTTTAATTGAAGTTGAATATGCAGGAAAAATAAGACGTTACATTACATCATTAACAGATTCTAAAGTTTATCCATTCAAAGACCTTGCAATGCTTTATATCCAGCGTTGGGAAATAGAAATGTGTTATCGGGAAATTAAAAGTGATTTACAGGATGCAAGGATTTTAAGAAGCAAACAACCTGATTTGGTCTATCAAGAATTGTGGGGGGTATTTATTGCATATAATATCTTAAGAAGACAGATGAGGTTTATCGCTGAACATGCAAAGGTGAGTCCTTTAAGGATCAGTTTCCATGTTGCATCTATGAGTATTATCAATATCTTAAGGCACACACCTTTAGAATCAGCAGGAAACCTACCCAAACATTTAGCGCAATTATTTGAACAATCTAAAATATTTGTATTACCTGAAAAAAGGCAAAGGCAATGTCCGCGAGTAGTGAAAATTAAAGCACAAAAATATCCAAGAAAATGCCAGTCAATTTCTTAACTGACTGGCATTACTCATCATGAGGGCTTTTTTAATTAGTTCAGGTTTAGATCGAGAAAGATGAACCACAACCACAGGTCGTTGTTGCATTTGGGTTTTGCACGATGAAACGTGAACCTTCTAAACCTTCAATATAATCCACCACTGAACCGACCAAATATTGATAACTCAATGAGTCAACCAACATTTTCACATCACCATTGATAAATTCTGCGTCGTCTTCATTTTGGTTTTCAGCAAAGTTAAAACCATAAGAAAAACCTGAACAACCACCGCCCGTGACATATACACGAAGCATTAAATCTTGATTACCTTCACTGTCACGTAATTGACGTACTTTATTTGCGGCATTGTCGCTTAGTTCAAGTGCTTGGGCATTCATCTTAGATTCCTCAGTTCGGTTCAGCTGTCTTTCAAATCAAAAAGACCATATTTCGAGTATAGCATACTCAATATATGGTCCCTATTTGAATATTTAAAGTCAAATCAGACTAATTTTCTCAAGATTGTTTGTAATTTTCATCCTGTAGTCCACATTCAAAGTTTTTCGCCGCTTGCTTACAACGGAATTGCCATAACAGTTTCATCATTCGCTTATCGTAAATACCGCGGTTGGTGAGATCAATTCGTGCTTCCCGCATCATCTTTTGATAACCGGGTTGATCTGCAGCGGGCACCTGCATCCAATATTTTTGCGGAATTTCAGCTTTCATTTTACCCAAGATACCGAATGCACGCGGCAGTTGGCCTTTGACCCATTCCCGTGATTTTTGTCCATAGCCCACAGGGAATTTATCCGGACGAATAATGATATTGCCTGTGACCTGTAAAATCGGATAATTCACAATCGCCCCTTTCGTCCCCAAGCCTTTATGTAACTCTAAGGGTTTAAAAACCGCTGCAGGCGCACCAATAATATCGACTTGACCGTTATTAAACTTTGCACCAAAGTTCGTGACATCGGCACTCACAGCTTGCGCACCAATTTGTTGAACCATGACTTTTTGCGCTTGGTCATAGTCTAAAACCGCAATTTTCTTGCCTGCGGCTTTCGCTACGGTATTGATGCTACGGTCATTCACCAATAAAAAGGCATCCCCCACAGGAATCACACCTGCCACTTCATACTTACCATTGACCATATGTTTAGCAAATGTTGGGCTGGCCAAGCCTTGCATCACTTTAACCGCTAAGTTGAGATCGGGAATCGCGCCAATCGCGTCGAGTGAACCTGTAAACGCGTTAAATTGGCGCCCGCGCATGCCTGTAACACTAATGGCATCGCATTTTCCTGCTTTAAAATCCTCAGCAATCACGGCTTCATTTTGTCCGACACGCAGTTCAATATCCGCGCCCCAGTTTTTAGCCGCCAACTGATAATCTTTCATCAGGCTATACACATCACCATTTTTACCGACCAAGTCGAATACACAAACCACTTGTTTGGCCTGTGCCATCGCTGTTGCAGAAATGACTAATGTCCCGACACTAAGGCCTTTCATCCACTGTTTCATGCATCTTCCTTTTGACTTATTGTTGTTTATTGTGATGAGCCATTCACTTGTGCTCTTTGTTATTTTTTAATGCCCCGACTGACACTTCACTCGGTTCAAAACCACTCATTTCCTACGCGCTATACAAATTAGTTGCGTCAAATCGATTTAAATCTGTCGATTAAAAGCAAAAAAAGAAAGCCCAATTAAACTGAGCTTTCTTTGATTACACTCGGCAAATTACTCACCGCCCAGTGAGCATTCAAAGTTGGCTTTATCCACCGAGCAACGGGCTTTTTTCAACACCGACATCATTGCTGGATCATAAATGCCTCGTTTGGTCATATCCATCCGACCATCGCGCAGCATTTTTTGATATTTGGTTTTGTCTTCTGCTGTGAGGTTCATTTTGTATTTTGCAGGAATGCCTGCTTCTAAACGACCAATCATTGCGATGCTTTTCGGTAGGTTTTTCACAAACCAATCGCGTGATTTTTGTCCAAAGCCTGCTGGAAATTGATCTGGACGAATCACAAAGTCAGCTGTCACTTGTAGTACAGGGAAGTTAAACATGGCGCCGTTCGTGCCTAAACCTTTATAAATTTCTAGGGGTTTATAAGCATAAGCCGGTGCGCCGACCATATCAACTTGACCATTATTAAACTTCGCCACAAAGTTAGACACATCGGAAATCACTGCTTGCGCACCGACGCGTTGTACCATGATTTTTTGGGCATCGTCATAGCCCAAGACTGCAAACTTTTTACCTGCCGCTTTTTCAATGGAATTAATACTTTTATCGCGCACAAAAATAAAAGCTGAACCTAAAGGTGCAATCCCTGCCACTTCATATTTTTTACCCCCAAGATTGCTCACCATTTTGGTCGCATTACGCTGATCCAATGCAAAAGTAATCGCACGTTGTGCAATGGCATTGCTTGGAGCACCACCCAATGCATCAATAGAACCGACAAATTTATTGTACTGGCGTGCACGCATAGCAGTCATAAACACGCCATCACACTTGCCTGCTTTAAAGTCATTGTCGGCAACGGCTTCATCCTGACGAGGGATTAAATTGATTTCAGCCCCCCAGCCTTTTGCCGCCAAAGCCCATTCTTGCGCCATTTGATAGGACTCACCAGATTTGCCAAGCAAGTCAAATACACAGATGTCCACTTTGGCCGCTTGTGCTGTCGACGCTACACCCAAAGCAGAAAAAGCAGCGAGTGCGAGGGTTAATTTTTTCATTCTTGTGTCCTTGTTCGTTTTGTTGTTTGACAGGTGTCCATACACATGCAAAATATTAAGCAAGTTAAAATTAAAAAAATAGAGCATTTACTCAAAAATCACTGTCAATTGGGCAAATTTTTTTCTTTTCTCTCATTTTTCTTTTCAAAGGATTAGTAAAAGCATTTTAAATTCATCATATTAAAATAAAAATCCTACATCATCCGTTTTACATGAATGATGCTTAATATTACAAAGAAATACAGATTTTCGCCTTATTCACCGCCCAATGAACATTCAAAGTTGGTACGTTCAACCGTACAACGGGCTTTTTTCAACACGCGCATCATGCCTGGGTCATAGACTCCTTGTTTGGTTAAATCAATGCGCCCTTCCCGTAGCAAACGCTGATATTTTTCTTTGTCTTCTTTGCTGAGCTGCATTTTGATTTTACTGGGAATCGCAGCTTCAAGTCGCTGGACCATAGCAAAGGATTGCGGAATTTTTTGCAAAAACCATTGCCGTGATTGCTCGCCAAATTGAGCAGGAAAACGCTCGGGTCTGACAATTAAATCTGCAGTGACATTGACCACGGGAAAGTTAAGCATAGCCCCTTTAGAGCCTAGACCTTTTTCAATTTCTAAGGGTTTATAGGCATATGCAGGTGCAGCAACCACATCGACTTCGCCTGTATTAAACTTTTTTATAAAGTTGGAAATATCCGACATCACAGGTACAGCGCCCACTCGCTCTACCATCACCCGTTGTGCCCGGTCATAATGCAGAATGGCAAATTTTTTACCTTGCGCTTTTTCGATGGTATTTAGACTTCGGTCCTTTACAAAAATATAGGCTGAACCAATCAAGCCAATGCCTGCCACTTCATAACTGTCCCCTTGCAGCGTAGTAGTCATGCGCTTGGTATTTCTGGGATCGAGTACATATTCCACCGCCTTTTGTGCAATTTTATTGCTTGGTACTCCGCCTAAGGCATCAATCGAACCTGCGAACTTGTTATAGGTGCGCGCGCGCATCGAGGTCATATACACCGCATCGCATTTATCATTTTGAAAAGCTTTATCGGCTAAGTCTTCGTCCTGAAATGAAATCAACTGTACCTGTGCACCCCATTTTTTACTGACCAAAGCCCATTCTTCTAAGAATTTATAAGATTCCCCTGCTTTACCCAATAGGTCGAAGACACACACCTGCTGCTTCGCCTGCACCATACTTGAGAAGCCGCACAGTGCTAGCGTCGATAAAATAAAAAATCCTTTTCTTTTCATTATTATCCCTTCATATTTTTTGTTTTACTGGGGAAATATATCTGTGTGCTATTCCTCAATATAGGTCAAAAAAGGTCAACTTTTGGCTTTCCGACCAAAGGTCAAATGGTTTCATCCTCCCCTTATAAAGAAACGCTTAGAGATTTCAGTTCAGATAAATTTTGAATGTTTAGTCTTTTGCTGACGCATCCATTAGAATAGGCGCACCTTTTTCTGATATTTGATAGTTCCATGATTCAGCTTGATCAAGTTTCATTGCGCCGTGGTGGACGAGTGTTATTTCAAAAAGCCTCCATGCAAATCCATCCGGGTTGGAAAGTTGGTCTTACCGGTGTCAACGGTGCTGGAAAATCAACCCTGTTTGCTGCGCTCTTAGGCTCGATAGGTCCTGATGATGGCACCCTAAGCCGCCCTGCCGTATGGACAGTGGCGCACATGGCGCAGGAAGTAAAAGCCTTAGATATGGCCGCGATTGATTTCGTCCTGACCGGTGATGAAGAATATTGGAACATTCAACAACAGCTCAACCATCCTGAACAGTTAACTGACACTGAACTGGCTGATTTACATGGCCGATTCGACGAAATTAACGGTTATTCCGCGCCCGCTAAAGCCGCTCAGCTTATGGCGGGTCTGGGTTTTATGGAACATCAAAACCAACTCTTAGTTTCGAGTTTCTCTGGTGGATGGCGAATGCGTTTAAACTTAGCGCGTACTTTGATGAGCCGTTCGGATCTATTATTACTGGATGAACCAACCAACCACTTAGATCTCGATGCTATTTTATGGTTAGAAGATTGGTTAAATGCCTATACGGGCACCCTAATTTTAATTTCGCATGACCGCGATTTCTTAGATGCCATTACCAACCGTATTTTGCATATCGAAAATCAAGAACTCACCCTCTATAGCGGTAACTATTCTACCTTTGAAACCACTCGTGCAGAACGCTTAGCACAACAACAACAAGCCTATGAAAAGCAGCTCGAAACACGGGCACATATTCAAAAATATATTGACCGTTTTAAAGCCCAAGCCACTAAAGCACGTCAGGCACAAAGCCGAATTAAACAATTGGAACGGATGCAGCTGCTTGCGCCTGCACATGTCGATACCCCTTTTACCTTTAGCTTCCGTGAACCCACTAAAATGAGTTCACCACTGCTGACTCTAGAACAGGCTGATATTGGTTATGGTGAAAAACTGATTGCCACCAATATCAACATACAAATCACCCCGACGAGCCGGATTGGCTTATTGGGGATGAATGGTGCAGGTAAATCGACTTTAATCAAATCTTTGGTCGGTGATTTACCTTTATTGGCAGGACAACGTAAAGCCTCAGAACTGCTAAATATTGGCTATTTTGCGCAGCATCAAATGGATTCACTGGATGAGTCGGCCAGCCCAATGCTGCAATTGGCACGCATTGCGGATAAAAAAATCAGTGAAGCGACCTTACGTGCCTTTTTAGGCAGTTTCGGCTTTAGTGGCGAACGGATGGATACCCCTTGCGAGAGTTTCTCTGGTGGCGAACGTGCACGTTTGGCACTGGCTTTAATCGTGTGGTTACGTCCCAATGTCTTGATTCTAGATGAACCGACCAACCATTTAGACTTAGATATGCGCCATGCCCTGACCATGGCTTTACAAGACTATGAAGGTGCTGTGGTCTTGGTTTCGCATGAACGCCAACTGATTGCCAGCGTGTGTGATGACCTCATTTTAGTCCATGCTGGAAAATCGACCGAATTTGAAGGTGATCTACACGATTATGCCAACTGGTTACGCCAAGCGCGCCTAGAAATGATTAAACAAGGCGGAATCGTAGCGCCGATCGTGTCTAAAGTCAGCACTCAAAAAACTATCGTTTCTAAAGTTGATAAAGAAGCGCAGCGTAAATTGGCCGCACAACGCCGTGAACAAACGCGCCCGATTCGTAAAAACATCGAAAAATGTGAAAACCTGCTGGCAAAACACCAGCCACGTTTACTCGACATCGAAAGTTTACTCGGTGATGCTGGCCTATATGATGCTGCACGCAAAGATGAACTCATGAAACTGATGAATGAGCAAACCGAACTTAAAAACCAAGTCAGTGAAGCTGAAGAACAAATGCTAGAGCTGATGATGGAACTTGAAGAGCTCGAAAGCTCATTCGAAAACGAATAATCTTTCCTCATACACCCTGCCCGCTCTGTTTATGCATGGCGGGCATTTTTATGTCTTAACCATTTTGATTTATTTACTTTGCTGCAACACCAATCGATCTCGAAAAACGTGCCTTTTCGGTCTATGCATATAACTCAATAGGAAATGCACCCACATAGTCTGAGCATTTTAAATAATTTATAAGTGATTGAAATTAAAATTATTTCTTAATAAATAAAGCGATAAATTGATTGATTTTTATTGTTTAGATATTCTTAAAAAGCAAAAAACAAGATTGTTTAATTTAGCTTAATTAATTGAATATTCAACTATATACAGCCCTATTTCCGTGAATTTCACAGCTTAAAGCCAAATACAACCTTCACAACAGACAGCGAATATCCATCATGTTCAGACATGCACCTTTCAGTACAACAAGTTTTGAATTTAAAAAGAGGGAATAAATTTAAAAGATCGATTTAAATTTAAAAATAAGACATGGTTTTAAATTTAAAGACTGTACCTAGAACAACTGTGGATAAAATTATACGTATTTTAGCAGCTGATATAAAGTGCTATTTTTATTTATCCACAGGCCAATGCTGTTTATTTATTCAGTTGTTTTAGGCAAATCCATCCTGTTTTTGCGCTCTTTTTCCTTAATTTAATACGGCTCTTTGCGCCTTTAGAAAACGTAATTCTTGTATTTTCCAACCCTGATCAAAGGCCCATGTTTCTTGGATTTGTTGGCGATTTTCAACCAAACCGATCAACACCTGACAGCGTGTTTGGTCACGGTTAAACTCAAATTCTTCAAATTCGACGTCGGGTTTTTGAGGTTTCCAAACGCCATTTTTCACAGCATGTGCGATCTTTTCATAACGCGTATAGTTACTCTCTACACGATCAGCTTGCTCATAGACCACTTTAAAATGCTCATCTTCATATTGAGCTAAAACTTCATAATTGCCCGTAAAAAATGCATTCACCCAAATGTCGCGTACTTGTTCTAGTTGATTATCCATCATAATGACCTCACATTTTGCACTGTGCAAAAGACTTGATACTCACATCATGACATCGCTATAAGTCAGTTTAATAACAGTGTGCATTGCTTATATTTTATTCAAAATCATAAAAAATGCTGTAAAAAAAAGCACCCCGTAGGGCACTGCTGTCCCATAGTTTGCTTTAAATAAAAAAACCTGAGTCCTAACAGTTAAAATATGAGTGCAAACAAACACTTTAACGACCAGGATTCAGGTTTTGTCACATCAGAATACCGTATTTCATGAGCTAATTAAACCTGTTGTGCGACAGGATTTTGAACAACTTGCTAAAGTACACCATGTTGGACAGAAATTTAGAGCGGCTTCCCGGTGGGATCAGTTTATTGCCATATTGATGTCTCAATTCTCTTGTAGGCAAAGTCTGAGAGATATTCAATCCAATTTGGAGTGCCAACAGGAAAAGCTAAGTCATCTCGGAGCAAAGTCTATTCCCCGAAGCACGCTGGCACGAATCAATGAGCAGCAGCCTGCTGCCTTGTATCAACAGCTATTTTACAAGTTGCTTAAATACTATGAACACTCAAAAGTAGCTCATAAATTTCGCTTTAAGAATCCCTTGTATTCCTTGGATGCCAGTCATATTGACCTGTCGCTTTCCCTATGTGAATGGGCCAAAGTTCACGACTCAAAAGCCAGCATGAAACTCAGTATAGGATTGAATCACAGCAATGATATTCCTGAGTTTGTTGCAGTTGAAAATGGCAAAGAAAATGACATGGTACAAGGCCGCAAATTCCAGTTTCCTGCTGGCAGCATTGTAGTTTTTGATAAAGGCTATGTCGATTACCAATGGTATGCAAATCTGACTGCTCAAAACATTGGATTTGTCACACGTTTTAGGCCTAAATCTGTGTATCAGGTGATCCAGCAACATCCAGTGCTTGAATCCAAAGGTATTCTAAAAGATGAAACCATTCAGCTGAATAGCGCACATGCCCTAAAAAGAAAAGCCCCAGTGTTAAGAAGAATTGAATATAGAGATCAGCAAAGTGGCAAGCACTTTAGCTTTCTCAGCAATAACTTTCATTTAGCCGCCTCCACCATTGCGGCGATTTATAAAGATCGTTGGAAAGTTGAGCTGTTCTTTAAGGCGATTAAGCAGAATCTCAAATTAAAAGCGTTTCTAGGCCGCAGCAGGAACGCAATTCAGACACAAATCTGGATTGCGATGATCGCCTATTTATTGGTGAGTTTCGCTCAACATTTAGGAAAAACAGGTTGGACAGTTCAACGTTTACTCAGAATAATTCAAGTGAATTTGTTTGAAAGAAGAACTTTAAAAGCTTTATTTTCACCCGATAAAATACCCATAAAACAAGAGGAAGCTCATTTGAGCTTTCTCTTGTGAAAAATTGTGGGACAGCAATGCCCCGTAGGGTGCTTTTTTGGCTTATTTTGTAAAGCGCTTAGGCATCAATGTCCGCATTCAATGCATTTTCCTCAATGAATGCACGACGTGGTTCCACATCGTCACCCATCAAACAAGAGAACATACGATCGGCTTCAATCGCATCCTGAATGGTAACTTGCAACATGTTACGGTTTTCAGGATCCATGGTAGTTTCCCAAAGCTGGTCCGCATTCATCTCACCCAAGCCTTTATAGCGTTGAATCATCATGCCACGACGCGAATCAGACAAAATATGCTGCCATACCTGATGGAAGTTAGTGACTGCAATCTTGCGATCACCTTTTTGTAGGTATGCGCCATCTTCCAACAACGTGAACCAACTCTTGGAGTTTTTCAACAAACGTGCATATTCACCAGAACCCAATAAGCCTGCATCTAATAAGTAGCTGTGCGGCAGATTGTGTACATAGATGGTGATACGAGGCAAGTAAGTCTCGATCTTTTGACCATCTGCCAGTTCTTTTTCAAACGTTTCTAAGCTTAACTCAGGACGCAAGCTCGGTTGAATCTCTGCCACAGCACTGCGCACTTGTTCAGCCCACTGCTCAACATAAGCTCGGTCATGGTTTTGATCAAGCTTAAAGCCTTCAACCGAAATCAACGCATCTAAGACACTGGCAGGATAACGCACAGTTAAACGCTGTAAGCTCTTCTGAGACGTTTGATAGTCTGCAATCACATTCGCTAAAGCTTCACCACGGATTGCAGGTGCAGCAGCACTGATATGCAATTCAAGCTCATCAATCGCATTTGAAATTAAATAGGTTTCAAGCGCATCATTATCTTTAAGATACTGCTCTTGCTTGCCTTTTTTCAGCTTATACAGCGGTGGCTGAGCAATATAGATATAACCACGCTCCACCAGCTCAGGCATTTGACGGAAGAAGAAGGTCAACAATAGGGTACGAATGTGCGAACCATCCACGTCAGCATCGGTCATGATGATGATTTTGTGATAACGCAATTTGTCCGGATTGTACTCTTCACGACCAATACCACAACCCAATGCTGTAATCAGCGTGCCGACTTCTTGAGATGAAATCATCTTGTCAAAACGCGCACGTTCCACGTTTAAGATTTTACCTTTCAACGGTAAAATCGCTTGCATCTTACGGTTACGGCCTTGTTTTGCTGAACCGCCTGCAGAGTCACCCTCGACCAGATACAATTCAGATAATGCAGGGTCTTTTTCTTGGCAATCTGCGAGCTTACCTGGTAAGCCTGCAATGTCTAACGCACTTTTACGACGCGTCATTTCACGCGCTTTACGTGCTGCATCACGAGCACGTGCCGCATCAATGATTTTTCCTGCAATTGATTTTGCAGCTTGCGGGTTTTCAAGCAAATATTCAGAGAATGATTTATTCATTGCCTGCTCAACCGCAGGTTTCACTTCACTTGAAACCAACTTTTCTTTGGTCTGAGAAGAGAACTTCGGATCAGGCACTTTCACTGAAACAATCGCAGTTAAACCTTCACGTGCATCATCACCAGAAACCGCTACTTTCTCTTTTTTGAGTAAGTTTTCGTTTTCCATGTAGCTGTTTAGACCACGCGTTAATGCCGCACGGAAACCCGCTAAATGCGTTCCACCATCTTTTTGTGGAATGTTGTTGGTAAAGCAACGTACATTTTCTTGATAGGTATCATTCCACTGCAACGCCACTTCTACACCAATGCCATTTTCAGCCTGTACGGTGAAATGGAAAATGTCGTTCAGATGGGTTTTGCCTTGGTTAATATATTTCACAAACTCAGACAGACCGCCTTCGTAGTCAAACACATGTTCTGCATGAATACGCTCGTCACGCAAAACAATGCGCACGCCCGCGTTTAAGAAAGACAATTCACGTAAACGACGCGCTAGAATATCGACATTGAAAATGGTTTGGCTAAAAGTTTCAGCACTTGGCCAAAAACGGACAGTTGTTCCTGTGGTATCCGTATCCCCCACAACAGTCAGTGGGTAAACCGGATCACCGTGTTTATATTCTTGTTGATGAATATGACCTGCACGATGAATCGTCAGTTCCAACTTACGTGACAAGGCATTCACAACCGATACGCCTACACCATGTAGACCACCTGAAACCTTGTAGCTATTGTCATCAAACTTACCACCTGCATGCAGAATGGTTAAAATCACTTCTGCGGCAGAAACCCCTTCTTCAGGGTGAATATCGGTCGGAATACCGCGCCCATTGTCCGATACGCTTACAGATTCATCTTCGTGAATCGTCACCAAAATTTCATCACAGTGACCTGCAAGCGCCTCATCGATCGCATTATCCACCACCTCAAACACCATATGGTGTAAGCCTGAACCATCATCCGTATCGCCAATATACATACCCGGACGTTTACGTACTGCGTCCAATCCACGTAATACTTTGATACTAGAGGAATCATAAGCTTTTTCTGTGGTTTGTTCCGTTTGAGAAGCAGCTTGTTGATCTTCTGAACTCATGGTTTCTCCCTAGCGAAAAATAGGTCTATCCCGTGATGGGTAAAATCTAAAATCATTGTGCGACAACTTGAACTTGACCGTTTTCAACACAGAATAATTGATAAGAAATAGATAAATCATGTAAGTGATTTTTGACTGATTCATACTCTAAAGTGGTAATAAAAACTTGACTACCCAGTTGGCTCAATCGCTCAATTAAACGTTGTTGTGCTGTTAAATCTAATTCTGCTGTCAGATCATCTAATAATACCACAGTTTCCTTATTACAAGCATGTAGCATTGCAATCTGTGACAGTTTTAAGGCTATGATTAACAGCTTTTTTTGTCCACGTGACAGTACGACATCGGCATCGCCAAGGCTTGTTTTTAAACGCAAATCTGCCTTGTGTGGACCATACTCGGTATATCGCCGTTCAAGGTCTTTTTGATGGTGACTTTGCAGGTCATTCAGTAACCCTAACTCGGTATGAAAGCCAGGGCTATATTCTAACTGAACCTCGATATCTGGCAGCAGGTGTTTTAAATCTTGCTCAAAAAAGCCCTTCCACTGCTCCACAATGCTGACGCGCTGCGAATGCAACATTTCCCCATAATCACACAGCATTTTGTTCCACGGCTCCAAATCTGCCAGACTTAGATTCCGTCGTGTTTTTAGTAAACTATTACGCTGTTTTAAAGCACGTGAATAATATTGCCATGCATGATAAAACTCAGGTTCCACGTGGAACATCAGCCAATCTAATAGTTGCCGTCTAGGCTTGGCACCATGATCAATAATATCGGTACTTTGCGGATCAATCAGTTGCAAAGGAAGAATTTTAGCCAATTGACCTTGAGTGGCAATGTTGTCGCCATTGACCTTGATGAGCTGTTCACCAGACAACAGCTTTTGCATCCCTATTTTTTCAGAACTGGATTGGGCAAAGACAATCGCGTCTTGGGTGTCGGTTTGAATATAGTGTTTCGGAATATGGGTCCGAAAGGAACGCCCAGTCGCCAACAGATGAATGGCTTCTAAAATTGAGGTTTTACCTGAACCATTTTGTCCATAAAAAACATTAAACGGTTGCAATCCATGGAGAGCAACCGTTCTGAGATTTCGAACACGTTCGATGTTTAAACGCGTGATTTGCATGCCTGAACCTAGGGCTTAAACACGCATTGGCATGACCACATAGGTCTGATCTTGATGAGCTGGATCTTGCACTAGAACCGATTGATTTGCTTCGGTCATCGTCATTGACACATCATCACCATCCAATGCGCCTAAGACTTCCAAGATATATTGGGCATTAAAAGACATTTCCATTGGCGCATTATTATATTGAATCGCCAAATCCTCTACGGCTTCGTCTTGCTCTGGGTTATTGGCACGCAGCTGCAAAGTGTCTGCGGCAAAGTTTAAGAACACACCACGTAGTTTTTCATTACTTAAAATCGAAACACGTTGTAAAGATTGCTTAAAGACATCATGTGCAATTAACACATTTTTATCCCCACCACGTGGAATCACACGGCGATAATCAGGGAACTTACCGTCAATCAGTTTTGTGGTGAAACGAACCGTGGTATCCCCTTGTTCTTTGTCACGACTGGCAATAGAAATAGTCACATTCAATAGTTCACGACCGATTAACAACGCCAATTGTTCATCTTCAATGCTCAATAAACGTTGTAATTCGCCCACTGCTTTACGTGGAACAATCGCTTGAATCAATTGAGTGGCATTTGAGCTAGCGACAGTTTCACACAGAGCTAAACGGTGGCCGTCTGTGGTCACTGCACGCAGTTGATTATTATCAATTTCAAGTAAGGTTCCCGTGAGATAAAAACGCACATCCTGCACCGCCATAGCAAATGCAGTTTTTTCAAATAGGCGCTTTAATTCACGCTGTGTCACCGCAACTTGCGTGCCTTGCGTGTTCTCTGTGGTCAATAACGGGTAATCTTCAGCGGGTAAAGTCCCCAACACAAAACGGCTATTACCAGACTTTAAAATACAACGCTGATCTTCAGTAATTTGTAAGTCTATCAGTGCTGCAGTCGGTAAAGATTTGCAAATATCCATCAACTTACGTGCAGGAACGGTCGTTTCACCCGCTTGTAAACACGCCCCTTCTGTAAGAGGGGTACTTGCAACCAATTCGACCTCTAAGTCCGAACCTGTAATCGTCAACGACGCTTGGCTCACTTGCACTTTAACATTTGAAAGAATGTTTAAAGTATGGCGACGTTCAACCGCTCCTACGACATGTGATAGAACATTAAGTAAGCTTTCTTTCGCGATTTTTAAACGCACGATACATTCCTCGAAAAACTGAAGATAAAATAATAAATAAATGTGTTTTTAGCAGTGTACTATGCGGCAGAACATGCCGCATTGCAAGAATAGAATTTGAGCAATTTTGCTTAACTTTGCAGCAAGCGTTGCAAGTTTTTATAGTCCTCATTGAAGATCGGATCTTCATCGCGCAGACTTAAAACTTTTTCACAAGCATGCATGACGGTACTGTGATCTCGACCGCCAAAGGCCATACCAATTTCAGGGAAACTGTCTCCCGTTAACTCACGTGCCAAGCCCATTGCCAATTGGCGTGGACGAGCATAAATACGGGTCCGTTTAGGCCCAACCAACTCTTTGAGTGGAATTCTAAAGTACTCACTCACCACACGTTGAATATTTTCAGTACTGATGGTTCGTGCACGAATGGCCAAGACATCTTTTAATGACTCACGCACAACATCCAAATCAATAGCTGTACCCTTAAAGCGTGAAATGGCCACCACTTTATTCAGCGCACCTTCCAATTCACGTACGTTTGCAACCACTTGTTGCGCAATAAATAACGCACAGTTTCGTGGTAATTCCACATCATTGCTTTCTGCTTTTTTCAGCAAAATTTCAATACGGGTTTCAATATCTGGTGGCTCAACCCCAACCGACAAGCCCCAAGAAAAGCGTGAAACCAAACGTGGATCTAATTCCGTTAATTCTTTTGGATAGCGATCTGAAGTCAGAATAATTTGCTTAGATTCATCTAAAAGTGCGTTAAAAGTATAGAAAAACTCTACTAAACTCGCCTCTTTACCCGCCAACAAATGAATATCATCGACCAACAATAGATCTAAAGATCGGCAATTTTTTTTAAATTCTTCCACTTTGCCTTGTTGTAAAGAACTAACAAAATCTTGAACAAAGCTTTCTGCCGTCATATACATGACACGTGCATTCGGTTTGGCTTGCAACAAGGCATTGCCCACTGCTTGCATTAAGTGTGTTTTACCTAAACCAGTCGGGCCATATAAAAATAAGGGATTGTGCTGAGAAGCACCTAACTGAGTTAAAACCTTACGACACGTTTCAGCAGCCATTTGGTTTGAACGACCTTCCACAAAAAGTGAGAAGGAAAATAAAGGATTTAACTGACGTTTACGGCTGTTTTTAGAATTCCCTTCTTCTTTTTCTTTTTTCGGACGCACAACAGGTGCTGGAGCAGACTCTAAAGCTGCAGTCGTCGTTGCAGGTTGCTCACTCGCAGATAAAATTGCACCCGGGCGTGAATCGACTAAAATTTCAACTTTACGTACACGCCCTTCAGAGAGCTGCTCCACTAAAATTGTAATCAATTCTAGGTGATGTTCTTGAATGTAACGTGTCCAATAGGGATTGGGAGCATAAAGACGTAGTGTGTCATTTAACTCTTCTGCAACTAAAGGGCGTATCCACATTGTAAAGACATTCCCAGAGAGCTCTTGTCGCAAGCGAGTTAAGCAGTCCGTCCAAAGCATGTGAAACCCCTATTCATTCCATCAATAATTAATAAAAACACTATGTACCCACCGAAGCGGGTCGCCATTCTAACCAAGTTATCCACATCTGTCATGGAAAATTCTGCAGATATTGCTCAAAAAGCCTGCTTATGAAAATAAATTTAAATTCAAATACTGGTGTGGATAAGTTTATCCGCAAACTGTGGATAGAATATAGCACAAAGTTATCCACAAACTATTAATTTTATAAAAACAATCTTATCCACACCATATTTTATTGTTTTATAATTAAAAAAGTGTCATTTCCACAGAAAAAGGCCACCCTAATAGTAATAAATTTAAATTTATAAATTTGAATTTATTTATAAGAGACTTGTTTTCTGGGGATAACTGGAGATCCAAAATGAATTTAAATTTAAAAACATGCACAGCAAGTGAATTTAAAGACTTGTGGATAATTGTGTGGGTAATCTTGTTGGTAACTTATATCACTTTAATAAACAATAATCTAGGTTGTGTATAAGAAAAAAGTGCAGTTGTTTAAATGTTATCGAGAAAAGAGCAAGCTCAAGCTGCTGTTACAAATAAAAAGGCTTAATTTCACAAGAAAATCGGTTTCCCATTGACAGCTCAAGCAATGAACACTAAACTCGCGAACCTTCATTGAATGATCATTTTTGGAGTTTCGATATGAAACGTACATTCCAACCATCTGAATTAAAGCGTAAGCGCGTTCATGGTTTCCGTGCTCGTATGGCTACTAAAGCTGGTCGCCAAGTATTAGCTCGTCGTCGTGCAAAAGGTCGTCACAGCTTAACTGTTTAATTAATAGTTAAGGCTTAAACGATTTTGGGTGTTATGACTACACTTTATGGCTTCAGCACAGAGGTTCGTATTCGCTGTGCTGCCGATTATAAAAGTGTCTTCGATGGTGCGCTTTTTAAAGTGCATCAGCCCCATTTCTTATTTCTAGCAAAACTGACCGAACAACCTCAAAGTCGTTTGGGTATTGTTGTTGCTAAAAAGAAAGTGCGTCGTGCACACGAAAGAAATAGAGTAAAACGTTTGGCTCGCGAAAGTTTTCGCTTGCATCAACAGCAATTAACTTTAGATATTGTGGTTATGCCTAAAATGGGGATAGAAACAGTGCCTAATGCAGAGTTGCACCAGCAATTACAATTTGCTTGGCAAAAATTACAACGTCTTGCCAAAAAGCATCAAAAAATAGCTCCCTCCCTGCAAAAGTAGAGATGGCCAATGGTCCGGTTACTGCATTGGTTAATTCGATTTTATCAAATTGCGATTAGTCCTTTACTTGGACCGCGTTGTCGTTATATCCCTACATGTTCTCAATATTCATTGGAAGCAGTCCATACACATGGTGCTGTGCGTGGTGTGTGGTTGGCTACTAAACGTATTTGCCGTTGTCATCCTTGGGGTGGATCGGGGTATGACCCTGTTCCAAACAAAAGGATTCGTTTTATCTCTTTTCAGCAAATAGATTCTCAAAAGCATCTGGTTGCTGTACCCTTTCGTGATTGTTTCTTGAACCAAAATCACTCTAACCACTTGGGGTAATCGATATGCAACAATGGGCCAGGTTTGCCATTCTCGGGGCCATGTTTGTTGTCGCTTATTTGCTCATTTTGGCTTGGCAAAAAGATTATGGACATGCTGAGACTCAGCCACAGCCACAACAGGCTGCAGCAGTTTCACATGAAGTATCTGCAGATTTGCCAAATGCTCAAACGGCTTCAGCAGCGTCTGATATGCCACAAGCAAATATCGCGACTCAGCAACCAGCTACAGAAGCAAAAGCATCTGTAAATCAACAGCTTATTTCAGTACAAACTGACCTTTATCATCTTTGGATTAATCCTAAAGGTGGTGATATTGTTCGTATTGAATTGTTAAACCATGACAAGAGCAAAGACAGTAACGAAGCATTTGTCATGCTTGAAAGTGATGCAAAACGTACTTATGTGGCGCAGTCTGGTTTAATTGGTCTTAATGGTCCAGACAGTAACCGTAGCGGTCGTCCAATGTATGAGATTGAAAAATCTGCTTATACATTGAATGATGCCAAAGCGGTTCAAACTGAAGATGGAAAAAGCATCAAAGTGTTAACCGTACCGATGGTACTGAAAACAGCTGATGGTGTGGAAATCATTAAAACCTTTACCTTTAAGCAAGGTGAATATCCTGTTGTTGTGAACCATAAAGTGGTGAACCGCAGTGGTCAAAACTGGCAGGGTCAAATGTTTGGTCAACTCAAACGTGACAACTCTGATGATCCAGGCAAATCGGATCAAGGTATTTTCACGCTGGGCACTTTCTTAGGTGGTGCTTGGGGTTCGCCTGAAGAACATTATAACAAGCTTAAATTTGCTAACTTCAATGAAGAAAAATTGAATGTTGAAGCAAAAGGCGGCTGGGTTGCTATGGTTCAGCACTACTTTGTGAGTGCTTGGATTCCAGGTGACTTAAAATTGACGCAAGCCAATGGTCAACCTTATGTCGCGAAATTAGAGTCGCGTAAGTCAACGGATGATATGAATATCATTGGTTTTACTTCACCGACGATTACTGTACCTGCTGGTACAGTGGCTGAGATTGACGCGACCTTCTATTCAGGTCCGAAAGTTCAATCTGAGTTAAAAGAGCTCGCAACAGGTTTAAACCAAACTGTTGATTATGGTTGGTTATGGCCAATTGCTAAATTATTGTTCTTGGGTCTTGAGTTCTTCCACGGTTTAGTGGGTAACTGGGGCTGGGCAATTATTTTGTTAACGGTCTTGGTGAAACTGATTCTTTGGCCGTTGTCGTCTAAGAGCTATCGCTCAATGGCGAAAATGCGTGTCATTGCACCTGAAATGCAGCGTATGAAAGAAGAGTTCGGTGAAGACCGTATGCGCTTCTCTCAAGAAATGATGGCACTGTATAAACGTGAACAAGTCAATCCGCTTGCGGGTTGTTTGCCATTGTTATTACAAATGCCAATCTTCCTTGCGTTGTACTGGGTGTTGATGGAGTCTGTTGAGCTTCGTCATGCGCCATGGTTACTTTGGATTCAAGATTTGTCAGCGATGGATCCGTGGTTTATTTTACCGCTGTTAATGGGCGCAACGATGTTCATTCAGCAGTCTTTAAACCCACAACCGGCTGATCCAATGCAAGCGAAAGTTTTCAAAATCATGCCGATTGTTTTCACAGTCTTTATGTTGTTCTTCCCTGCGGGTCTCGTGTTGTACTGGATTGTCAACAACAGTATTACGATTATTCAGCAGACCTTGATCAACAAATCTGTTGAAAAAGACCGTTTGAAAAAGGAAAGTGCGTCGAGTTAATCGAGGCAACTTTTTGCGAAAAGCTGAATAAATCCGCTTAAGATGGTAATCTTAGGCGGATTTTTCATTGTGTGACTTTTAAGATTTTAGGTGAATGTTATGTACAACCGAACCACGATTGCTGCCATTGCAACACCACCTGGGCGTGGTGGTGTGGGGGTCATTCGCCTATCTGGTCCCAAGTCTTATGAGATTGCACACGCTTTGACCCAAAAAGACTTGCCGAAAGCACGTTTTGCGGGTTTTCGCCAGTTTTATGATGCGTCTGGCGAGGTGATGGATGAGGGCTTAGCGATTTGTTTTCCGAACCCGAATTCGTTCACTGGTGAAGATGTGGTTGAATTGCAAGGTCATGGTGGCCCTGTCATTCAAAATGCTTTACTGGGGCGTTTGTTGGAGCTCGGAGCGATTGCAGCAAAAGCCGGTGAGTTTTCCATGCGTGCTTTTGAAAATGGTAAACTGGATTTGGTACAGGCTGAAGCAATTGCTGACTTGATTGATGCGACGTCTCAAGCGGCTGCACGTTCTGCAGTACGTTCATTACAAGGTGCATTTTCAACTAAAGTAAATCGCGTGTTGGAGCAATTGATTCATCTACGTTTGCATGTGGAAGCTGCGATTGATTTTCCTGAAGAAGAAATTGATTTTCTCGCGGACGGGAAAATTTTAAATCTTTTAGATGGCGTTACGGCTGCTGTGAACCAAGTGCAACAATCGGCTCGTCAAGGACAGTTGCTGCGTGAAGGTTTACAAGTGGTCATTGCAGGAAAACCGAATGCGGGTAAGTCATCACTGCTCAATGCATTAGCGGGCATTGAACGCGCCATTGTGACGGATATTGCAGGTACGACGCGGGATGTCTTACATGAAAAAATTACCCTGAATGGTTTACCCATTACCTTAACCGATACCGCTGGTTTACGTGAAACAGGTGATATTGTAGAAAAAGAAGGGATCCGTCGTGCCATTAAAGAAATTGAGCAAGCCGATCTGTTACTTTTGGTTTATGACCTAAGTCAAGGCGAAGACCCACTCAAACTGGCGCAAGCATATTTTGCTGAGCATATTGAACCGAAACGTTTAATGCTAATAGGCAATAAGTGTGATTTGATGGAAACGACATCGCATATCGAAGACTTTAACGGCTTCCGTCATATTATGGTTTCGGCAAAACAAGAAACTGGCGTTCAAGCGCTCATAGAAGCGATTACAGCGCATGCAGGCTTCCAGCCTGAAGAAGATACCTTTATTGCACGTACACGCCATTTAGACGCAATGAAACGCACTCAGCTTTACCTTGCTGAAGCGCGTGAACAATTGGTGGTGTATAACGCAGGTGAGTTGGTCGCAGAGTCGCTACGTTTGGCGCAAAATGCCCTTGGTGAAATTACAGGAGATTTTAGTGCGGATGATTTGCTTGGGAAAATTTTTGGATCGTTCTGTATTGGAAAATAACATCGCTAAATATCAAAAGCCCTGATCACAGGGTTTTTGATATTTAAATCAGACGTATACTGCTTTTATGCGCAAACCACAGATAAACACACAATAAAGCGATGGCAATGCAAAAGCTAATGACCCCGAAACTTAATCCAAAGTGATCTGCCAGATAACCCACAGCTACAATAGGCACAATCGTACCCAAATAACCAATAAAAAGATAAGTCGACATCACCGCAGCACGATTCTCTAAGCTGGTCATGGCATGAATGAGACCAAAGGAACCAATCAAGGTCAGGCCATGTCCGACACCAACGAGAAAATCACTGATAAAGAAAAATGCACTCAGTTGAAATAGCATACACAGCGCCAAAATGCCTAAGCTTGCAATCAAGGTAATTAAGCCATAGTTGAGGCACTTATAAGCAGGAATACTTCTGGCAAAATACTGCACCACGGCAGAGACAATGAGAATGCTGGTAATGGCTGAACCGCTGATAAGGGGGCCGTGCCACGGCAAAATATCCCGCACAAATGACGGGGATAAGGATGCAAATAAACTAAACGCGGCAAAGGCACTAAATGCGGTAAATCCAACGATCAAAAACAACTGATGATATTGCACTTCTGGTCGGAGTAGCTTTGGGGCAATACTAAAGGGCTGTGCGGTAAATGTGGGAGACTCAACCCAAAATAAACCAAAGAAGCACAGTACAGCACCAAGAATGACCGGTAGATAAGGGCTGACCAAAGGGTATTCTGAAAATTGAGCTATCAGGCCACCAATCAGCGGGCCTAAGCCAAAGCCTACTGCGGTAATAATCGAACTCAGCTGCGGTGCAATCTGTTGATGGCTTTTGGGCACGGTATACATCAGTCCCAGTAAGGCCGAAGTGGTCATCAAACCAGATGCAATACCAATAATAAAGCGCCCCAAAGATAAGATGAGAGCATCAGAAGCATAAGCGGAAATCACCAACCCGATGCTGATAAACACCAACCCTACTTGTAAGGTGCGTAAATAGCCAATGCTATTACTGGTCCGGCCAAGAAACAGTAAAGTAGCGAGACAACCAAACATATAAGCCACAAAAATATAGGTGATTTGACTCGGCACCAGATGCCATAAAGCTTGATACAGCGGATAAAGTGGACTGGCTAAGGCAGTCCCCATCGTTCCCATCATTAAGGCGAGGCTGACCATACAAAATGGACGCCAAGAAGTGGTTGTTGTCATGCAAATGCCATGCGGCTCTCTCGGTCAAAACAAGAATATTTTGATGCCCAAGAGAAAAAGGATAGAGAGCAACAGTGTATCGGTTTGTGGAAAAAATGGTCAACTAAAAACTTGAAAAAGAACGCAATGAAACTTAGCCATAGCGTTTCAGCAGTTTTAAGAACTCAGCTAACTCTTCTTCATTGACCTGTTCAGCTTGTGCTAATACATGATGGCGTAAGTGTGCTTCAACCAGTTCATTCATCAGTCCATTGACCGCGCCTTTAATAGCAGCGACTTGTTGTAAAACGTCGATACAACTGGCATCGGGATGTGTAATCGAGAGTTCAATGGCGTTGACCTGCCCTTGTAAGCGTTTCACACGGTTTAAAATTTTTTTATCTTCATGCAAATGACTCAACACATTGCTCCAAAAATAAATATACTAAGGGGGAGTATATTGGTGAATGATTTTAAATGCAAAATACCCCATCACGTCAGCATACGCATCATTTTGATGACGGTAATCCACTGGCACAAAAACGGATTTTAATGGCGACCATTTTAACGGCAGTCATGATGTTATTAGAAGTGATTGGTGGATGGATTTTCCAATCAATGGCTTTACTGGCAGATGGTTGGCATATGAGTTCGCATATGTTGGCACTGGGTTTGGCTTATTTTGCCTATCGTGCTGCGCGGCATTATGCCCATGATCAATGCTTTAGTTTCGGCACATGGAAAATTGAAATTCTTGCAGGCTACAGCAGCGCTATTTTGCTGATGGTGGTGGCGGGTTTTATGGCTTTTCATTCAATTCAGCGTCTATTTTCGCCTGTACAAATTCATTATAACGAAGCGATTCCAATTGCGATTTTAGGCTTATTGGTGAATTTAATCTGTGCATGGTTGCTGCATGATGGTCACCATCACCATCACCATCATGCATCAGAAGTACATAGCCATCATCATGATTTAAATCAGAAAGCTGCGTTTATGCATGTAGTGGCAGACGCAGTGACTTCCATTTTTGCCATTATCGCGCTGATTTTTGGTAAATATTTGGGCTGGGATTTTCTCGATGCTGCCCTTGGGATCGTGGGATCAATACTGGTAGCCAAATGGGCATTGAGCTTAATGCAAGAAACGGGAAAAACCTTGTTAGATGCTGAAATGGATCATCATGTGGTGGATGAAATTCGCGAAGTGTTGGCAGAACTACCGCATACGACCTTGACCGATTTACATGTTTGGAAAGTAGGCAAAGGCAAGTTTTCCTGCATTTTGGCTTTAGAAACGACGGTAGACTTAACTGCGGATCGCGTGCGGGCAATGCTCTCGATTCATGAGGAAATTGTTCATGTCTCGGTGGAAATTAATAGCAAGGCTCTAACTGTTCCACGTGAAACTTTGGCCAGTTCATAAGCAAGGCGTGTTGGGTTTCGGTAAAGCCAAGGAAAAAATGATTCAATGCTTGAATAATACGCTCTACACTAGCGCCGTGGTTCTCCGATTGAAAGAGCAAAAAGTGATGATAAAAAAACTGGGTTTGGCACTACTCACAAGTGCAATTGCAAGCATGAGTATGGCCAGTGTAGAAAGTGTTCAAGCCAACTTAAAAAAGAATTATCCAAATATTAATGTTCAAAATATTCAAAAAACAGAAATGTCGGGCATTTATAGCGGATCTTTAGATGGCGAAATTGTGTATTTAGGCGAAGCGGCTGAGCATGTGATTGCAGGTTCGATGGTACGTTTAAAAGATCAGAAAAATTTAAGTGCTGCCTTATATGTGCAACAAAACTCGATTGATTGGAACAAGCTGCCGCTAAAAGATGCCATTAAAAGCGTTAAAGGCAACGGCAAACGCCAATTGGCGGTTTTTTCAGACCCAAACTGTCCTTACTGTAAGCAGTTAGAGGCTGAGCTGAATAAACTGAATGATGTGACCATTTACACCTTTATTTATGCCATTAAGGCGCAATCGATTGCACCGTCGAAACAAGTGTTTTGTGAAGCAGACCCTGCCCTCGCATGGAAAAATTTGATTGCAAAAGGGACCCAACCGACGTCGAAAAAACCGTGTGCCAATCCAATTGAGCGCAACATTGAACTCGGTCGTAGTCTGGGTTTACAAGGGACGCCCGTGGTTATTTTCTCAAACGGCTTTAAAGTGAATGGTGCTGTACCTTCAACCACCATTGAAAATATGTGGCGTGAACTGGGCTTATAAGAGTTCAAATATACAGATAAAAAGCACCTGAAACGGTGCTTTTTTTAATGGCTGCGTTTAGGTTTTTTTGGTGACCATGTTGTAGATGAATAAAATAACGATGGCTCCAATAACTGAAGCAATAAAGCCTGCGGCAGAGCCTTCACTATAGAGACCGAGTAAACGACCACCATAAGTGGCTACGAGAGAACCTGCAATCCCCAGTAAAGTGGTGACAATAAATCCCGCTTTGTCATCGCCAGGATGGATAGCACGTGCGATGAGACCTGCAATAAAACCAATCACGATTGCAACAATAAGTGACCACATGAGCCAGCTCCTTTTTTATCATGTCTTTGTTTTTACATCATGTGCAAAAATATCATCGGGCATAATGCGACTGTGCAGTAGAGCGAATCTGCTAAAAACTGTATGTTTTATGTACTTAGGTAATAGTGAAAATAAAAAAAAGTGGCCTTCGGCCACTCTTTTCTCGATTGATCTTAAAGACCAATTTCACCAATAAATGGCAAATGACGGTACTTTTGGTCGTAGTCTAAGCCATAACCCACAATGAATCGATCTTCGACATTAAAGCCTAAAAACTTCACATCGAGTTCAATTTCACGGCGTGAAGGTTTGCTGACTAAGGTGCAAAGTTCAATTGAGTTGGGAGAGCGTGTTTCTAAAATTTCTAATACTTTGCTCAAGGTGTTGCCTGAGTCGATGATGTCTTCAATGACCAAAACATCTTTACCGCGAATTTCACCGTCTAAATCTTTTAAAATTTTTACATCACGTGAAGATACCGTACCGCCGCCGTAGCTCGAAACCGTCATGAAATCGAGTTCATGTGGTTTTGAAATGGTACGACATAAGTCTGCCATGAAAATGACTGAACCACGTAATAAACCAATCAGTACGAGTTCCTTATCACTGTTTGCATAATGCGCATCGATTTGTGCACCAAGCTCTTTTACTTTCGCTTGAATCTCTTCAGTAGAAATCATTACGCTCATTTGAACGGTCATGGGTAGATACCTAAAAATTAAAAAAATCAAAAATAAAAAAGGCGTTGACCTGCAACACCTCTATATATGCATTAATTTTAATATATCTCTAAACGAGATGCACCCCCTTTTGCCCGCTGAAAATGTAATCATTTCATTGCAGACGGGATGCAGCTTGGCTTAGAGGCGAAAATCAAAGTTGTTTCAAAACTCGATTAGCTGCTTAAATTTTCGCTATTTGCTACTTAGTTTTGCACATAGGCTTTCTGACCAAAAATATAAGTCGCATGAATATTACGGTCATCACCCATGGTCATTAGGGCAAATAACGCATCTTCAATCCCTTTTGTACGTTGCTGACGTAATGCTTGCAGCGCAGTTGCTTTGAGGTCGAGCACCACAAAGTCGGCTTCTTTGCCCAAATTAAAGTTCCCGAGTTTATCATCCAAGCTCAGTGCTTTAGCACCGCCAATCGTAGCGTGATAAAGCGACTCAAACGCGGACAATTTATCTCCCTGAAGCTGCTGTACTTTATAGGCTTCATTGAGGGTTTGTAGTTGGTTAAAAGAGGTCCCTGCACCAATGTCTGTACCCAGTCCAACTTTTACCTGCTTTTCCCAAGTCTTGTTCAACGGAAATAAACCACTACCTAAAAATAGGTTGGAGGTCGGACAGAAAGCAATGGCAGAGTCAGTCTGATGCATGCAATCCCACTCCGCATCTTCTAAGTGCACGCAGTGGGCAAAGACCGAATGCGAACCGGTTAAACCAAAGTGATGATAAACATCGAGATAACCTTGCTGTTCAGGGAATAAGTCTTTTACCCAAGCAATTTCATTTTTATTTTCACTTAAATGCGTATGCACATACACATCTGGGTATTCAGCTTTGAGCTGCCCTGCTTTAGCCAATTGCTCTGGTGTTGAGGTTGGGGCAAAACGTGGCGTAATCGCATACAGGTTACGGCCTTTGCCATGCCATTTCTCAATCAGTGCCTTAGAGTCGGCATAAGCACTGTCAGGTGTGTCGCACAGATCTTCAGGTGCATGACGATCCATCATGACTTTACCTGCGATCAGGCGCATCTGGTGCTGTCCTGCTGCTTCAAATAGTGCATCTACCGATTCGGTATGCACAGTACAGAAGACCAAGGCTGTGGTGGTGCCATTTTTCAGCAGTTCTTGCACAAAGAATTGGGCAATCTGGTCGGCATAGGCTTTATCGGAAAATTGTAATTCAGTTGGGAAGGTATAGGTATTGAGCCATTCGAGTAGCTGTTCACCATAGGCCCCCACCATTTCTGTTTGTGGAAAATGAATGTGGGTGTCGATAAAACCCGGCACAATCAATTGTTCAGGATAGTGCTGAACCTCGATGCCAACAGGAAGGTGCTGTTGCCCCTCCTGCCAAGATCCAAACCATTGGATTTTGCCATTTTGGCTAATCAGTAAACCATCTTCTACGTAACGCACTTGGTCGTGAATTTCACGCGCTTGGGCAACCGTATTCTGAATATCTAGGAAGCGACCGCGAACCGCCGTCGTTGCAACTACAGAAGACATTTTAAACCTGCGTTTTGACTTTTTTTCGATTGATTGTACCGTAAACTGGATTTTTTTCACGGCTATTTACTGAAGTTTTTATGTGTGTTGTGAACGCTACATTTTAAATGAAAGACTGGAGCAGTATTTTCTTAAAAATTGAACTGTTTTAAGGCCAGACATGTACCTGTGCCATCGATAAGATCATGATTTTTTATGCAATGCATAAGCACAAGCTTTGAGCTTAAATGATTCAATCTATTCGCAAAATTTTGTTGAGAAAGTCTTTATCTTTAAATGCTGAGTCAGTACAGTGTCGACATTGATAAAATAAGAGACAATGACCGGCATGTATTTTTGGAATACCAAAGCATTAGCACATGAATTATCTAGCAATACCCTCGATAAAAAGCATTATAAAAATTATTACTTAGTCACCGCCTTACTGGTTTCAGTGGTGTATTACTACGGGATGTATTCACCCTATGGGGATGTCCGTGTGATTGGTATTGAGGGACTTCTGACTTTATTGATTATGTTTATCGGGATTCAAAGTGCTTATAAAGCCAATGGCGGCGATGAGGGTGAGCATTTCCTAGGTCGAATCACAGCGTTGTCTTTTCCCATTTTGGTACAAACCACCGTGGCTGGTGTTGTGTTTGGTGCAGTGTTATTAGGCCTTTATTTTGCTTTTAATCTAGAAGGCACAGCGTTTGATGATTGGTATGAATGGACTATTTCGCTATTTACCATCTTCCTGCAAATCTTGTTTTTCACGCGTTTGGTGTCTTATATGAAGCGGGTTAAAGCGCATACCATTTAAGCTTGAAAAAAATATTGTTTTCGAATGTATGCCTGTCAGTTTTAGAGTTGACAGGCATTTTCTTTTTCAATTTAAACTCTATTTGATACACGGAAGCGTCATCCTCAACCTGCGTAGTGTTTGGAATAGATTGTTTTTGCAACACAAATTTTTTTAATTATAGAAAGTAAACAGATTTTGCGGAGGACAAATGCTTTTCTTACGAAGCTTCGCTTCTCATTTGGTGAAACAAAAGAATAACTAAGCTCCCAGTATTGAACTTAAAAAAGATAAGACTCCGCCGTGAATAACCTAAAAGTGGTAGTACTCCTACTAAAACGCCTGAACAGACCCGTATTAATTTTTGGACAGCTATTTTAAATAGCTGATTTAGAGCGCCACTTTATTCCACAAAATAATGCGCAGCAAAATGCGCATCATTGCCGATCACATCAAATACATCTTCACGCAGTGACATCCCCGCACATTCATCTCCGACCATCCAAAGTCCCAAGGTGGGCAGCATGCCTTCATGCAACGGAGTTTTTACCCAGCGTTGCATAACATAGCCATATTTGTCGTAGTCATCAAAGTAAAAACTACCAGAAGCTGCGCCACAATCGACATTGTTTTGTAGGATATGAATATTTGCGCCTTCGCGCGCTAAGATGGGCTTACGCACCCATTTCCCTGCATAGTGGGCGTGTGCATCATAAGCATGGGTTTCTAACAACAATGGATGATTTGGAAAGCGTTTCCATAGCTCGATCAACAGGGCTTTATTGGAGAGTAGCATTTTCCAACACGGCTCAATCCATTCAGTTTCGGGTTTAAGAAACTGTGAAAAATTTTCTTCCCAAATCCATTCCCACGGATACAGCTTAAATAAATGCTGAATCTCTTGCTGATGCAAATCGACAAAGGCTGTGCCATTCCAACCGATATTTTCCATCGACAGCTCGCTGACATTTAAGCCTGCCTGAAAAGCAGTATCCATGAGGTATTCTAAATTGCCCCAATCTTCACGCCCTGCTTCTTGGCAGGCTGCGAAATGGACACGGCTACGCGCAGGATAAAGCTGTTTCCAGCGCTCAATCAGCTTTTCATGAATGCTGTTGAACTGATCACGGTTTGCAATATTTTCGACCTGTTCAATCCAATGCCACTGTGCAACAGAGGCTTCGAGTAAACCCGTTGGCGTATCGGCATTGTATTCCAGCATTTTGATGGCTTGACCATCATAGGCAAAATCGAAACGGCCATAGAGCATCGGTGCTTGGTTTTTCCATGAGTACTCAATCAAAGGAATCGCTGCTGGGGGTAGTTGAAAATATTCGGGATAATGACCGCGTTGAATCATATCCCCTGCCACTTCAAGGCACATCTGGTGTAATTCGTTTGAGGCATCTTCAAGCTGTTCAATTTGCTTGAGGCTAAACTCATAAGCCACCCCTTCTGACCAATACATTGAACCATCGCGCGACGGCAAGTTGTAGTAGTCAAAACCAATCTCTTGATGCGCCTGTTGCCAGTTTGCACGCTCAGGGAATAGAACTCGTTTCATGTATTAACCTCCGAACGAGCCTCCGCCACGGCCGAAGCCTCCACGAATGGGCTGGGATTTGGCATGGCTAAAAACGTAAGTCGAGATTTTAGGTGCGCCCGTCGAATGACGTCCGCGAGCTTTCAAGACTTGGCCCATGTAACGGACTTTACGGTTGTTCTTATAATATTGAGGGCCGATATAAACCCCAGCAGAGCCACTATAGCTCGATTCGCCATTTTCGTTAGCAGGTTCGCACAGTTCAAAATGCCAGTCTTGGTAGCAGTTGTATTGGTTATTGTAAACATCTTGTTGTAGGGTTTTAGAACCGCTACATGCCGTGAGTAAAACCGGCACTACAACAAGAGTTAATTTTTTGGTACGCATGGATGAGCAACCTTCAGGTTCTTTTATTTTTACTGGTAAAACCAAGGGTTTTAAGCCCGCTTATCATAGGGAGCTGTTTGCATAAAGTACAGTGCATTTACACCGAAAATCATAGGATTAAGTATTGTGCATACTAAAATTTGGTCATAAAAAAAGCCTTCACAGAGGAAGGCTTTTTAAAACATTAGATGGTGGTTTGATGATGTTTCTTACTGTATCGAATCGATAAGATTGCAGTAATGGTCAGCACCAACACAATAAAGCCCAGTGAAATCCAAATTGGCATATGGAACACATCTAGCATGAGCATCTTAAAGCCGATGAATACTAAGATAATGCCTAAACCGTATGGGAGATAATGCATCTTGGTTGCTGCACCAGACAACAAGAAGAACATTGCACGTAGACCCAAAATCGCCATTAAGTTTGCAGTCAACACGATAAATGGATCAGAGGTCACCGCGAAAATTGCAGGGATGGAATCCACCGCGAAAATTACATCCGACGCTTCAACTAAAATTAACACCAAGAACAGCGGCGTTGCCCACAAGATGCCGTTTTGACGGACAAAGAACTTGTTGCCATGCAGTTGCGGGGTAATCCGCATATGTTTACGCAACCATTTTAAGATCGCCATATCTTCGATATTGGTTTCTTCTTCGTTTTGTCCTTTGAAGAATTTGAAGCCCGTATACACCAAGAACGCACCGAAGATATACAGAATCCATGAGAACTCTTGTACGAACCACGCGCCAATAAAAATAAAGATGGTACGTAGAATAATCGCACCCAAGACACCGTAAAGCAGTAATTGGCGTTGTAATGCAGGTGGGATGGCAAAAGCAGCAAAGATCATCAGCCAGACAAAGACGTTGTCAACGGCTAAAGATTTTTCAAGTAAATAACCTGCAAAATACTCCATGACCTTTGTATTGGCCACAGTAACACCTGCAGTTTGTTGTAAATACAGCCAGAGACCTGCACCAAAGAGTGATGCGACGGAAACCCACGCAATACTCCATAACGCGGCTGTTTTGATTTTAACTTCTTGGCCTTCTTTTTGTTTAAAGCCTAAAAAGTCGATCAGTAGCATCACGGTAACAATGCCGAAAAAAGCAAGGTATAGCCATAAATTGCCGATAGATTCCATGAAATCCTCCACATCCAGCAATCGGCCACAAAAAAACCTTGACCTGCTGCCAGATGAAATAAAACATCTGTGACAACATGATCAAGGTCTTGCCTACATTTTAGCGTATGTATTTTGTGCGCTAAAATGCTCAGATACCGACTTTTTGCAAAGTGTAATGACGATAATCTGACACGTGAAAGTTATGCATGGCATTGATTTTTCACGTTTGGAGGAGGCTACTCCCCTTGTTCAACATAAATTTGGTTTTGGATTTGATCCAAAAGTGAGCTAAGCATCGCATATTTTTATGGTTTGAGCAAATATTAAAGAAAATTGTAGATGAAATATAAATGAGACAAAATTTTGCTTCAATTTGTGGCAAGCTAAAAAAAACAGTAAACCAAAGAGGAATAATAATGAAAATTCAACATCAAGAAACAGGTAGTAAAGGCGAAGTTTTTGTTGAGCAAGAAAACGAGCGTGTGGCGGAAATGACTTATAGTTGGGCTGGGGACGATAAATTTATCATTGATCACACTTGGGTCAGTGAGTTGCTCCGTGGGCAACATGTGGGGCGTCAGTTATTGGATGTTTTGGTTAACTTTGCACGTGATAAGGGCGTGAAAATTTTACCCTTGTGCCCTTTTTCCAAATCGGTATTCGACAAAGATCCATCTATTCATGATGTTTTATTCCATTAAGATAGAGAACGATAAATCAATCCATTCAACGAGTATGCTATGCAATTTCAACATGTAGATCGCGATCAAAAAGGTGAGTTTTTTTTAAATAATGCAGAAGGTCAGCGCATTGCTGAAATTAGCTATATTTGGCGGGACGAGACAACCATTGATGCCAACCATACTTGGGTCGATGATTCACTGCGGGGTCAAGGTGTGGCGCGTTTGCTGTTGGATACTCTGGTTGATTTTTCACGTGAGAAAAACCTGAAGATTATCCCGACCTGCTCTTATGTCGATGTGATGTTTCGCCGTGAGAAAAGTTTTGAAGATGTCGCGGCTTAATTGTTCACAACATTCATCGCGGTTCTAAGCGTTAAACTAAAATGATATAGCTGCCATTGCAGTTCTAATTTGGACTTTGCAATGCTGAACATGATGGAATTAAAGTATATGAAGACGCTTTTATCTATTGCCCTATTCTGTTCAGTTGCCCCTTTATTACATGCTGAAGATTGTGTAAAACTTGAGGAAAAGGCAGAACAAAAAGAAGTCCAGATTATTCCACGTTGGGGCATGAAAGTGATTGCTCCAACCAGAGTGTATTTTCATTCAGCACCGAGCGATGCTTGTAAAATCAAAGATCTGTTTATGATTAAAAATGATCATATCACTGCTTATAGCACCTATGATGATGGCCAAGAACAGTGGGTTTCGATCATGTATTTCAGCAAACGCTTGGGAGACACGGTTCAAGGTTGGTCAAAACTAAAAGATTTTGAATATACGGGTACGATGTCTAGTTTTTAATTGGATACACTTGTAAAAAAACCCGCCATATGCGGGTTTTTTCTTCTAATGGGACAACTTATTCTGCGTTTAAGGCACTAATCAATTTTTGGTGTAAGCCACCAAAGCCACCATTGGACATGATTACCACTGCATCGCCCTCGCCTGCTTCACTGACGATGGTATGGATAATATCATCTAATGTACGTGCAACCACAGCCTTGTTCGGTGCAGCTGCAATGACAGGTTGTAAGTCCCAATCCAAACCTTCTGGTTGATACCAAATCACCTCATCGGCCAAACGTGCAGAGTGCGCAAGTCCATCTTTATGGCTTCCCATGCGCATGGTATTTGAACGTGGTTCAATAATCGCCCACAACTTACGCTCGCCTAAACGCTTACGTGCGCCTTCTAGCGTAGTATCAATTGCGGTTGGGTGATGGGCAAAGTCATCATACACTTCAACGCCACGTACCGTGCCTAAAAGCTCCATACGGCGCTTCACGCCGCCAAAGTTAGACAGTGCTTCACACGCTTTTTCAATGCTTACGCCCACATGTTCAGCCGCAGCGATAGTCGCCAAAGCATTCGCTACGCTGTGCTGCCCTGTCATGTTCCATTGTACCGTGCCTTTCACCACGCCGTGTTGGAGGACTTTAAAGTGCGAACCATCCGCATTGAGTTGTTCGGCATACAATTCGGACTGGTCGTGAGCCTCTAAAGAGGTACGAATCACAGGTGTCCAACAGCCCTGCTCTAAAACTTCATCAATATTGCTTTCAGTAATAGGCGCAATGATACGACCTTCACTTGGAATGGTACGAACCAAGTGATGGAATTGTTTTTGAATCGCTGCTAGATCATCAAAAATATCGGCATGGTCAAATTCAAGGTTATTTAAAATGGCTGTTTTGGGGTGGTAATGCACGAACTTCGAACGTTTGTCAAAAAAGGCAGAATCATATTCATCAGCTTCGACACAGAAGTATTTACCAGCACCTAAACGCGCACTTTCAGAGAAACCTAATGGTACACCGCCTATCAGGAAACCTGGCTCTAAACCCGCCTGATCCAACACCCAAGCCAACATGGTGGTGGTGGTGGTTTTACCATGGGTTCCTGCTACGCCAAGTACGTGTTTGCCTTGGAGCACATGATCGGCCAAAAATTGTGGGCCTGAAATATATGGCAAGCCTTCATTAAGCATGTATTCAACGGCATCAATCCCGCGTTTCATCGCATTGCCGACGATGACCAAATCAGGATGAGGTTGTAAATGACTGCGGTCATAACCTTGCATTAAGGTAATGCCTGCATTTTCGAGCTGGGTCGACATGGGAGGATAAACGTTTAGATCCGAACCCGTCACAGTGTGGCCAAGATCACGTGCTAAAAGCGCTAAAGACCCCATAAAGGTGCCACAAATACCCAAAATATGCAGATGCATTCCGCCTCACTCCACTGCTTTTATAGACACATCACGTATTGTTGGTGCTGTTGTCGTGATTAATTCGATGTGAAAGCAACCATAGCAAGGCGCTTAGCGAAAAGATAGTGATTCTTGTATCTAATCGTTTAATTATTCTGCGGCTTGAACAACGCTTTTATTTTGTAAAAAAGTCGGCTGAAAAGTGCAATATTTGCTGAATTTTCTAGCAAAAAACGTAGAATAAAATGCTTCGAAATTCGGCGATCTTGCTTCATGTCCCTGCCCTTTATTTTATTGATTATTGCTAACTGGGCGAATTCAAACATGAGGTGCGACAGTTTCAAAAGCCTTATGATAATCAACAAGCTGAGCAAATTTCTCTAATGGTGTAAGCCAATCTAACGCTTTTCTAGGACGAGTATTCAGTGACATGGCAACTTGATTTAAATAATGCTGATCTGCCTGGTTTAAATCAATCCCTTTAGGTAAATATTGCCTAATTAAACCATTCATATTTTCGCATGTGCCTTTCTGCCATGGCGAATGTGGGTCACAGAAATATACATCTATGCCTAAATCTTCTTCGAGGATTTTATGTTCTGACATCTCACGTCCACGGTCATAGGTCAATGTTTTACGCAGTTCTGCGGGTAAATATTTCAGAGCTTCAGTTAAAGCCTTGCGCACTGATTCTGCCTTTGCATCAGGTAATGTTGCCAAGATACAGAGCCGTGTATTTCGTTCAATAAGTGTTGCTATCGAACTTTTATTGTCTTTACCTTTAATTAAATCGGCTTCCCAATGACCCGGTATTTTTCTTTCTTGAACTTCGGTTGGGCGCTCATGAATAGTTTTAATATCCTGTAATATAGAATCTTTTTTAGGTTCACCGTTAGCTTTTCGCTTTTTATTTTCATGTCGCAGACAGGATAGTAAGTCTTTTTTCAGCTCACCCTTTGGTAATGCTCGTATCGTTGAATAAATCGTTGTATGGCTTACATTCATTGTTTGATCCAAATCAGGAAATCTCTTTAAACGCTTTGCTATTTGCTGAGGAGACCATAAACAACGGATCGCTTCAACAATAAATTTCCAGAGGATTGAATCGATTTTGAGTTTTATGTGACCACGTCTACGTCTAGCGAAGGTGTTATCAGAAGCATATTGAGCTTGATAAACGTCATTGATGCTATTTCTTTTAAGCTCACGATAGATCGTACTAGGATGTCTTTTAATGAGTTCAGCAAATTTTCTGGGTGAAAAGCCTTCTTTTCTTGACTCAAGCATTAATGCAGTACGATCTTCAAAGTTAAGATGATGGTATGACAATTTTCTCTGTACACGACAAAAATAGATAACTCATTGAAATAATGTCACAATAATTGTTTTCTAACGACGAATACTATGATACATCTCAATGAGTTATATCTTATCTTAAACAAATCTCTAAAATGGAACAAGTCACATTTAAAGTGCTTTGCGCTCATCATGCTTGTGATTATTTTAAAGCAAACATGTAATCTTTCTTCTGCATCTAAAGCCTTGCCCATCAAGTGCTTACCACAATCATTTTATCGACGTATGCAGCGCTTCTTTGCAGGTCAGTATTTTGATTATCGTCAAATTTCTCAGTTGATTTTCAATATGTTTTCATTCGACCAAGTGCAACTGACTTTAGATAGAACCAATTGGAAATGGGGAAAACGAAATATTAATATCCTGATGCTCGCAATCGTTTATCGTGGAATAGCGATACCTATCCTTTGGACATTGCTTAATAAACGTGGAAATTCAGATACGAAAGAGCGCATTGCTTTGATTCAACGCTTTATAGCCATTTTTGGTAAAGACCGTATTGTGAATGTGTTCGCAGACAGAGAGTTTATCGGTGAGCAGTGGTTTACATGGTTAATTGAACAAGACATCAACTTCTGCATTCGTGTTAAAAAAACTTCATTGTCACCAATCATTTAGGAAAGAATCATAAAATTAGTGATTTATTTCGCCATCTTAAAGTTGGTCAAATTGAATGTCGTAAACGACGGATTTTGGTTGGTCGGGTGAAACTATATATAAGTGCACTACAGTTAGAAAATGGAGAGCTTTTACTCGTCGTTTCTCCTCAGTTTAATGCCAATGCTATTCAGGATTATGCATTACGCTGGGAAATTGAAACCTTATTCAGTTGTCTCAAAGGACGCGGGTTTAATCTTGAAAATACGCGCTTGACAGACCCTAGACGAGTGAAAAAATTGATTGCGGTGTTAGCTATAAGCTTCTGTTGGTGTTACTTAACGGGTGAATGGCAACATGATCAAAAAAAAGCGATAAAAATAAAGAAGCATGGACGACTCTCAATGAGTTTATTTCGCTATGGTTTAGACTATGTTCAAATGGCGATTCAGCGTTTAATTGGTTTTGGGAAAAAAGAAGAGTTTAAGGAAATTTTGGCAATTTTAAGAAGGCAGAATCCTGATAGGATAAGGGTTCTGTGAAATTTGTCGTGTACAGAGGACAATTTTATATACTCCATAAACCCTTTAAATTAATTAGGTGGTTTTATGTCGCACTTCAAGTTTTACTCTGCCCTGTTTTATGACACTTGCATGGTACGGACATTTAAAATTTTTGCCGGGTGTGCCGCTTTGGCAAGCCATTTTATTTAGCTGGTTCATAGCGTTGGTAGAATACAGTTTTATGATTCCTGCGACGCGTATGCTGTCACAGCAAGGCTGGTCGATGGGCGAAATGAAAATCACTCAAGAAGTGGTGACGCTATTGGTTTTTGTACCGTTTATGCTTTTCTTATTTAAACAGCCTTTTAAGCTCGATTATTTGTGGGCAGGACTGTGTTTATTTGGTTGTGTGTATTTTGTCTTTCGCAGCCAATAAATCAAAAAGTGAGGCTACAGTCCTCTTTTTATTTAAGTTTTATGCTACACGATAAAAAAACAAGAAAAATCTGCATTTAGTTGTACGGTTAAATTTTGGAGAGCTGAAAAATCAGTCTATAATACGGGGCTCTTATTAAAGCTTGGCGCTAGTCGAGATTTATCTCTCTTAACTATCTCTGGAAACATTGCAATGAATGCGGCCGCTTCACAAGACACTCCTCTCGTTGGAATTATCATGGGTTCTCAATCAGATTGGGCCACTCTCGAACACACTGCCAATATGCTTAAGCAACTTGGTGTCCCATTTGAAGCGGAAGTTGTGTCTGCGCACCGTACGCCAGATCGTCTTTTTGAATATGCAGAGCAAGCACGTGACCGTGGTATCCAAGTGATTATTGCGGGTGCAGGCGGTGCGGCGCATTTACCAGGAATGTGTGCGGCGAAAACTGATTTGCCTGTACTGGGTGTACCAGTGAAGTCTTCGATTTTAAACGGTGTCGATTCACTGTTATCGATTGTGCAAATGCCAGCAGGTATTGCAGTGGGTACTTTGGCGATTGGTCCAGCAGGCGCAACCAATGCCGCGATTATGGCAGCACAAATTTTAGGTCTGACACGTCCTGAAATTGCAAAAAATGTAGCCGATTTCCGTGCTGCACAAACCGACAAAGTCGCAAGCAACAACATTCCAGGTCAAGCTTAATACGGGGCATTCCTCATGAATAAAACCATCGGTATTTTTGGTGGTGGGCAGCTAGGTCGCATGATGGCGCAAGCGGCTTTGCCACTAAATATTCAATGTACGTTCTTTGATGTGAGTATAGACTGCCCTTCAGCGGCTTTAGGAACGGTGATTTCAAGCAAAACTGAAAACGGTTTACAAGACTTTATTGCCAGTGCAGATGTCTTCAGCCTTGAGTTTGAAAATACGCCTTTGTCTGATGTTGATGTTTTGACCAAGCAAAAAGATATGCATCCGCCGCGTCAGGCTTTAGCCATTGCACAGCATCGCTTGTCTGAAAAAGCGTTATTTGATGAGCTTGAGATTCCTGTTGCGCCTTATAAAGCGGTAGATTCCCTAGAAAGTTTAAGCGCTGCGGTTGCTGAGCTGGGTTTACCGATTGTGCTGAAGACAGCCACAGGTGGCTATGATGGTAAAGGTCAGTTCGTATTGCGTTCTGAGCAGCAAATTGAACAAGCATGGGCTGAATTAGGCCCTGCTGGTAGTTTAATTGCAGAAAGCTTTGTGACGTTCTCGCGTGAAGTTTCAATCATTGCGGTACGTGGTCAAAATGGCGATGTGAAAACGTGGCCATTGGCTGAAAACCATCACCATCATGGTATTTTGTCGCACTCGATTGTTCCTGCACCGAATAGTGCGGAGTTACAACCTGTTGCACAAGACTACATCACTCGCCTATTGAATCATTTGAATTATGTTGGCGTGTTGACCTTAGAACTGTTTGTCACAGACAAAGGTTTGTATGCCAATGAAATGGCGCCACGTGTGCATAATTCAGGACATTGGTCGATTGAAGGCGCAGTATGCTCTCAGTTTGAAAACCATATTCGTGCAGTCGCAGGTTTACCCTTGGGTTCAACAGAAGTGGTTCGCCCTACGGTCATGATCAATATTATTGGTCAGTATCCACAGTCTGAACAAGTCTTGGCCTTAGAAGGTGTACATCTACATCTTTATAATAAGGAAGAACGTGAAGGTCGTAAGATTGGTCACCTGACTTTAATGCCGAATGATACCGCTCAACTCACGACGCTATGTCGTCAGTTGGCGAAAATTTTACCAAATCCCTTGGCACTGAGCGAAGATATGACCATCTAAAGCTTCAGTTGTTGTTAAAAAAAGCGATCACAAGAGTGGTCGCTTTTTTATTTGGATTCATTCAGGCATGATTGCGCCTCTTTGAAAAAAGTGACCGTTAATCGGATCAAAATTAAAATAAATTGCGTGTTTTTTATCCGTTTAGATAAAATTAGCGCATAGAAAAATAAACTGAAAGCAAAATAAAGCGAGTTTTGTACAGAGATGCACGTTTTAAAACAGAGCCCACAATTGAATGTGACACTGGTTTTCACCTAAAAGAAAGTGAAACAGCAGAGATCTCTATCAACTTGGGGGTGTGGATATCTTTTTAAGTATGTTTTGAATTTAAAAAATAGAAGTAAAATTTTAAATTTAAAAGTGAGTTTTAAATTTAAATCGATTGTTTAAATTTAAAATTTTTGATGTGGTTTGAATTTAAATTCAAAACAATAAATTTAAAGACTACTGAATGAATTTAAAGTTTTGAATTTAAAAATATTGAGCTTGGGTTTTGATGGTTAATTCTTTATATATTGTTGATTATTAATGTTAAATAAAATTTGTGGATAAATAAATTTAAAACAAGATGATTGAATTTAAAGTATATGCTGAGTCAGAGATTGTTTTTTGAATTCAAAAGTTGAGATGTGGGGGCGCTGTGGATAAGTGGTTTTAAATTTAAAAGATCGTTTTGAATTTAAACCAGAATGAATATTCATTTACGTTTTGATTCAGAAAAGTGAAATCGAAAGTGTTAAGGTAAAAAGCATAATTTAGAGATAAAGAATGATTAGGGATTTTATGCACCGTTTTGCTTTTCTTTTAGGTTCATTTTTTTTAGCGGCGACTCAGACGAATGCTGAGCTCATTATTAATGGTCAAAAAGTTACAGGCAGTTCAAATGTCGCAACTTCCGATTATCGTCCTCAGAATTCATTTCAAAGCTGTATTGCCAATTTAAAAAGCCAAGCGATGACGAATGGTGTGTCTGCGTCCACTTATGATCGCTACACGCAAAATTTAGCGCCTGATTATTCTGTGATTGAAAAATTAAATTACCAACCTGAATTTTCCACGCCGATTTGGGATTATTTGTCAGGATTGGTGGATGATGAGCGTGTTGCGGTAGGTCAGCAAAAATTGGCGCAGCATCGTGAAGTGTTGAATCGTGTTGCGGCAGCATATGGTGTGCCTGCGGAGACCGTGGTTGCCGTGTGGGGCGTGGAAAGTAATTTTGGCGATATTTCAGGTAAATATCCATTATTACAAGCTTTAGGCACATTGAGTTGTGAAGGGCGCCGCCAAAGCTATTTCCGTGGAGAGTTTTTTGCCGCTATGCGTATTTTACAGCGTGGCGATTTAACGGAGCCACAACTGAAAGGCTCATGGGCAGGTGCGTTTGGCCATACCCAGTTTATGCCATCGACGTATGAAGAGCTGGCCGTCGACTTTGATGGCGATGGACGCCGTGATTTGGTGTCGAGTACTACAGATGCTTTAGCATCAACAGCCAATTTCCTCAAAAAACGCGGTTGGCAAACTGGGCAACCTTGGGGATTTGAAGTGAAAAATCCGCAAGCGATCTCTCTGAGTGGTGAAAGTCGTCGCAATAAGAAGTCCTTATCTTACTGGATGCAAAATGGCTTGGTACGTGCAGATGGCTCAGCGTTAATTCAAGGCAATTTATCTTCTAGCTCGCAAGCGGGGTTGATGGCACCTGCTGGTGAAAATGGTCCACTGTTTTTAGTGTTTAAAAACTTTGATGCAATCTATAGTTATAACGCAGCAGAAAGTTATGCATTGGCGATTGCGCATTTGTCAGACCGTTTACAAGGGCAAGGCGGTTTTAGTACAACTTGGCCAACTGATGATGCAGGCACTTCACGTTCTGAACGTCGTGAAATTCAGCAGTTTTTACTGAATCGTGGCTATGATATTGGCGCGGTAGATGGTTTGATTGGTGATAAAACTCGTCAAGCCATTCGACAGGAGCAAATCCGTTTAGGTTTAAGTCCGACGGGACGAGCGGGACAGCAAATTTTAAAAGCCTTTCGTCAGGAAAATGCCAAGTTGATGATGCGTTAACATTAACAGCAAAAAATCGCTGAGATAGATAAAAAGCCAGTCGGTTATTCACCTGACTGGCTTTTTTGATTTGCACTGGTTGCGACTAAAAGGTCAGAAGCACTGTGATGTTTAAACCGCGGTAATTGTCCCGAGAATACGGTTGCCCTGTGCGCCTGTCACTGTCGGCAAGTTGCCACTGAGTTGCTGGATAAAGCGCATAGCCAACCAAGCAAAGGCGGTTGCTTCTACCCACGTTGGGGCTAAGCCAATGGCGGAGGTGGTTTGTACAGACCAATTGTGTTTACGTAAGCGCCAGCGTAATTGTTCTAAAAGATGCGAGTTATACGCACCACCGCCGCAGACGTAGACTTCACCCGTATCCATATCGGAGCGATAGATGGCTTTTTTAATGGCGCGCGTGGTGAGCTTCATTAAGGTGGCTTGAACATTTTCTGGACTATCTTCAAGCTCGTCATATTCAAGGTCATTGCGCCAGTCGGCAATTTGTTCATCTAACCATTCGAGGTTAAAGTCTTCACGGCCAGTGCTTTTCGGTGGTTCTTTAGAAAAATACTCATGGGATTGTAGCCGATCAAGCAAGCTACGAATTGGATGGCCATAAGCTGCCCAATTGCCATTTTCATCATAGGGCTGTCCAGTAAAGCGTTCACACCAAGCGTCCATTAAAATGTTGGCTGGGCCTGTATCAAAACCGTAGACCTGATCAGGTTGGCCTGCGGGTAACATGCTGACATTGGCGATGCCGCCTAGGTTTAAGATGACGCGATGAATGCTTTCATGTTGGAACATATCTTGGTGAAACGCAGGAACCAGCGGGGCACCTTGGCCACCTGCGGCCATATCACGACGTCGAAAGTCTGAAATCACCGGAATTTGGGTGATTTCAGTAATAATATTGGGATCACCAATTTGCAGAGTAAAACCATGTTCAGGACGATGTCGAATAGTCTGACCATGCGAACCAATGGCTTTGATTTGACTACGATCAAGCTGATTTTTCTCAATCATCTCATTGATGCCATGACCAATCATTTGAGCCAGTGCGACATCGGCTTTACCCATACGATCAATTTCGTTGTCATCTGGCAAAGTGAGTGCCATGAGTTCATCGCGAAGGTCTGGATCAAAAGGAAGGGTGAGTGTCGCGTGAATCTCTAAAGGATCAAAAGAAGCAGCAACAATATCAACACCATCCATGCTGGTGCCAGTCATTACCCCAATATAGATCGCTGTCATGATTATTCTAAAGCCTGCAATGTGCTGAAAAAGTGTTAGTATATCGCACAAATTGAATAACTGATGTGTTTGGGTTTTGTGATGTCAAATTTCCTGCCGGCTGAAGAACAACTTGCTCTCATTCAACGAGGCACGCATGAAATTATTTCTGAAGAAGATCTTCTGAAGAAATTAAAAGAAAATCGTCCTTTAAAAATTAAAGCGGGCTTTGACCCGACTGCGCCTGACTTGCACTTGGGGCATACGGTTTTAATTAATAAACTGAAAACTTTCCAAGACTTGGGTCATGACGTGACCTTCTTGATTGGGGACTATACCGCGATGATCGGTGACCCAACTGGAAAAAGTGCAACACGTCCACCATTGTCGCGTGAGCAAGTGCTTGAAAATGCAAAAACCTATCAAGAACAAGTGTTTAAAATTCTTGATCCTAATAAAACCAAAGTGCGCTTCAACTCAGAATGGTTTGCAACCAAAACAGCGGCTGATTTAATTCAGTTGGCATCACAGCAAACGGTTGCACGTATGCTTGAGCGTGATGACTTCACCAAGCGTTATAACAACCATCAACCAATCGCAATTCATGAGTTTTTATATCCATTGGTTCAAGGCTATGACTCGATTGCCCTTGAGGCAGATGTTGAGTTAGGCGGTACGGACCAAACCTTTAACTTATTGATGGGGCGTACACTTCAAGGTCGTTATGATCAAGAAGCGCAAGTCTGCATTACAGTGCCAATCCTTGAAGGTTTAGACGGTGTGAACAAAATGTCTAAGTCTTTGGGTAATTATATTGGGGTATTTGATGCACCAGGGGCGATGTATCAGAAAGTCCTTTCGATGCCAGATGCATTAATTGAACGCTATTTCGATTTACTCAGCTTTAAATCCGTTGATGATATTAAAGTCCTGCTAAAAGAAATTGCTGAAGGGCGTAATCCACAAGAAGTGAAGAAAATTCTAGCCCTTGAGTTGGTAGAGCGTTTCCATGGTGCAGAAGCAGCAGAAAATGCACATAAAGGTGCAGGCAACCTGATTACTGAGGGTGAACTACCCGAAGGGACACCAGAAGTGACAATTTCACGTGCAGAATTTGGTGGCGAGTTGTTTATTGCAACAATTCTTCGCGTAGCGGGCTTAAACCCAAATGCTGCAGCGGCAAAAGATGCCGTGGGTCGTGGTGCGGTCAAAGTTGATTGGAACGTGGTCGATATGGGTTTCTCTGTTAAAGAAAATGTCACTTTAATTGTCCAGTCGGGTAAAAAAGCCATTGCCAAAGTCACTTTTACAGACTAAGTCAGTGCATATATATGCTTTAAGTTATTGATATAAAAGCAGGCTTCGGCCTAATGCCAGTCAGTTAAGCAAAAAAAGTTAAAATGCTGTAAAAAGAGCGTATGTAAATACGCTCTTTTTTTATGAATTTATCTCAGAATCTAGATTTAACATTAAAACAAACCTTACCTTCACTTTCACAATTCAGTGAATTGATTGATTTAAACTGGATTGAAGATTGCTTAGACCAAACAGGTAAAGCATCAATTCGAAAAAGAAAACTGCCTGCTGAACATGTTGTTTGGCTGGTAATCGGACTTGCTCTATTTCGAAATCAACCGATTTGGTATGTGGTTCAACAATTGCAACTTGTTTTCGGTACGGCAGAATACTGTGTACCGAGTGCATCCGTACAAGCAAGACAACGCTTAGGCTTAGAACCCATGAGTGCTTTATTTTCGACATTAAGTCAGGCATGGTTTAAAGACTCACAACAACAATATAGCAACTTTCACGGTCTATGCGTTTGTGCTGTAGATGGTGTGGTTTGGTCTATGCCTCATACAGAAGAAAACTTTAAGCACTTTGGTTCATCCAAAGGCAAAACAGCAGCTGCACCTTACCCACAAGTTAGAGCGACTTGCCTGGTGAATACCAATACCCATGAAATGATTGATGCCCAAATGGGCAGTATGGATCAAGGTGAATTAACCTTAGCCAGTCAATTAAAAGCACCAGTTCGCAGTATTACCCTATTTGATCGTGCTTACTTCTCTGCTGATTTTTTAGTGAGCTGGCAATCTCAGGCAGAAGAGAGTCATTGGTTGATGCGAGCAAAGGACAACCTGCGTTATGAAGTGATTCATCATAATGCGGCTCATGACTTTCAGATCAAAATGCCTGTTTCAGCAAGAGCAAAAAAGATAAATCCGTCATTGGGTGACTATTGGGAAGCACGTTTAATTGAAGTTGAATATGCAGGAAAAATAAGACGTTACATTACATCATTAACAGATTCTAAAGTTTATCCATTCAAAGACCTTGCAATGCTTTATATCCAGCGTTGGGAAATAGAAATGTGTTATCGGGAAATTAAAAGTGATTTACAGGATGCAAGGATTTTAAGAAGCAAACAACCTGATTTGGTCTATCAAGAATTGTGGGGGGTATTTATTGCATATAATATCTTAAGAAGACAGATGAGGTTTATCGCTGAACATGCAAAGGTGAGTCCTTTAAGGATCAGTTTCCATGTTGCATCTATGAGTATTATCAATATCTTAAGGCACACACCTTTAGAATCAGCAGGAAACCTACCCAAACATTTAGCGCAATTATTTGAACAATCTAAAATATTTGTATTACCTGAAAAAAGGCAAAGGCAATGTCCGCGAGTAGTGAAAATTAAAGCACAAAAATATCCAAGAAAATGCCAGTCAATTTCTTAACTGACTGGCATTAAGGCTTCGGCCTGCTTTTTATTTTTTTAATCTTTATAAAAAAATCAAATAAGTAAATTCAAAAAAAACCTTATAAAAACAATGCTTAATTTTTTCCAAAAATATTGCAATTTAAAATGAGTGTGTATAAGATTTCAACGTCTAGTCGATGTTTTTAATATCGCTAGAAGGGTCAATAAGAATAACTCTCCACAGTTTTCAAGTCTCTTCCCCAAGGGACTTTTTTTAAGATAACTATAATAATGACATCTATGGATCAGATAACGATCTAACTCCGAGGAAGAGGTTTTGGGAGAGATCTCTTCCTTTTTTATTGGCAAAAATTTAGTTTTTAAAATCAGTTGCTCACGGACAAATAACGAGCTGTCATATAAAGTTAGGTGCAACAGACTTTTAAATAAAGAAGGTCATCACCTTTACAGGTATATAGCACTATGTTTTCTACTTATATCCAGATGCTTCGTATCATCAAGCTTTATCGTAGTTGTTATTTCAGCTCTATCTTGAATTATCTTTACCATGGTATAGATAGAAGAGGGCTTTGCTATTACATGAATGAAATAAAAACAGACTAAGCATTCCATTCTTGTTAAATAATTAGGTGTCTTTATAGAGATGTGGCAGTTTTTCAGCTTAGGCATGTATCAAATATAAAAGAACTACGTCTTTAGAAAGATGATTTATCAAAAATACAGAGATGAACGGAATATAGAGTGATTTTAAGTCTGAAAACAACATTGCTAGAAGATTGGTAATACTCTGCTGAAAGAAAAAATAAATGCTAAGGCTTAAATTTCAAGCTTAAAAGACTTTTAAAGATTGGAAATGAAATGCTCTTGTTGAAAGAAATAAGAGAAAAAATGATAAATATGATCAAAAAATAGATGAAAAATACGGTTTTTCTTAAGTTTTGTAGAAAAAACCAACGCCCGTTTCAAATAAGTGAATTTGGGGGTTGCAAAGCTTTAGAAATCCTCTAGAATGCACCCCATACCGACGAGATAGACGGAAACGAACGAAGCACGAAGTGCTGAGTTGTTGAGTATATTGAGTCCAGCTTCTAGCACTGACGAGGTGTTAGAAAGATCATTAAGAGATTATGAAGAACAACTTGTGTGGATTTTTACTGATTGATCGATCGAAAATATTTCATTGATTGATGGTAAAAATTACTCGAAGTTTATTTGAGAAATATTTGTCAGAAAATTGATGAGCCAAGATTTGTAGCCATAAGCTACTAATGATTTTTAACTGAAGAGTTTGATCATGGCTCAGATTGAACGCTGGCGGCAGGCTTAACACATGCAAGTCGAGCGGGGAAAGGTAGCTTGCTACCTGACCTAGCGGCGGACGGGTGAGTAATGCTTAGGAATCTGCCTATTAGTGGGGGACAACATTCCGAAAGGAATGCTAATACCGCATACGCCCTACGGGGGAAAGCAGGGGATCTTCGGACCTTGCGCTAATAGATGAGCCTAAGTCAGATTAGCTAGTTGGTGGGGTAAAGGCCTACCAAGGCGACGATCTGTAGCGGGTCTGAGAGGATGATCCGCCACACTGGGACTGAGACACGGCCCAGACTCCTACGGGAGGCAGCAGTGGGGAATATTGGACAATGGGCGAAAGCCTGATCCAGCCATGCCGCGTGTGTGAAGAAGGCCTTTTGGTTGTAAAGCACTTTAAGCGAGGAGGAGGCTACTTGGATTAATACTCTAGGATAGTGGACGTTACTCGCAGAATAAGCACCGGCTAACTCTGTGCCAGCAGCCGCGGTAATACAGAGGGTGCGAGCGTTAATCGGATTTACTGGGCGTAAAGCGTGCGTAGGCGGCTTCTTAAGTCGGATGTGAAATCCCTGAGCTTAACTTAGGAATTGCATTCGATACTGGGAAGCTAGAGTATGGGAGAGGATGGTAGAATTCCAGGTGTAGCGGTGAAATGCGTAGAGATCTGGAGGAATACCGATGGCGAAGGCAGCCATCTGGCCTAATACTGACGCTGAGGTACGAAAGCATGGGGAGCAAACAGGATTAGATACCCTGGTAGTCCATGCCGTAAACGATGTCTACTAGCCGTTGGGGCCTTTGAGGCTTTAGTGGCGCAGCTAACGCGATAAGTAGACCGCCTGGGGAGTACGGTCGCAAGACTAAAACTCAAATGAATTGACGGGGGCCCGCACAAGCGGTGGAGCATGTGGTTTAATTCGATGCAACGCGAAGAACCTTACCTGGTCTTGACATAGTAAGAACTTTCCAGAGATGGATTGGTGCCTTCGGGAACTTACATACAGGTGCTGCATGGCTGTCGTCAGCTCGTGTCGTGAGATGTTGGGTTAAGTCCCGCAACGAGCGCAACCCTTTTCCTTATTTGCCAGCGGGTTAAGCCGGGAACTTTAAGGATACTGCCAGTGACAAACTGGAGGAAGGCGGGGACGACGTCAAGTCATCATGGCCCTTACGACCAGGGCTACACACGTGCTACAATGGTCGGTACAAAGGGTTGCTACCTAGCGATAGGATGCTAATCTCAAAAAGCCGATCGTAGTCCGGATTGGAGTCTGCAACTCGACTCCATGAAGTCGGAATCGCTAGTAATCGCGGATCAGAATGCCGCGGTGAATACGTTCCCGGGCCTTGTACACACCGCCCGTCACACCATGGGAATTTGTTGCACCAGAAGTAGGTAGTCTAACCGCAAGGAGGACGCTTACCACGGTGTGGCCGATGACTGGGGTGAAGTCGTAACAAGGTAGCCGTAGGGGAACCTGCGGCTGGATCACCTCCTTAACGAAAGATTGACGATTGGTAAGAATCCACAACAAGTTGTTCTTCATGACGATGTATCTGAGGGTCTGTAGCTCAGTTGGTTAGAGCACACGCTTGATAAGCGTGGGGTCACAAGTTCAAGTCTTGTCAGACCCACCAAATCTGACTAACAAGCATTGTTCAATGCTGAATACAGAAAACAGAGACATTGACTTATTGATAAGCTGGGGACTTAGCTTAGTTGGTAGAGCGCCTGCTTTGCACGCAGGAGGTCAGGAGTTCGACTCTCCTAGTCTCCACCATAGATTATAGAACTTAGTAAGTTAAAGCTTATTAACTTCTGTGATTTATCACAGTTTCCTGACCTGACGAAGGCTGGAAAAATCATTAACAGAATATATTTGAGTTGAAATAATTTGTTCATACTCATTTTTAAGATCGACATTAACAGTGATTTATTACTGGATGATGAAGATTAAAGAAATGAGTTACTAGCGAAATTAACTGAATCAAGCGTTTTGGTATGTGAATTGAATTGAAGCTGTACAGTGTTTAAGTACACAGAACAACAAACTGTAAGGAAGTGATGAGAAATCATCATAGACTGTCTTAATCCTACTTGTAGGGATTAACGACTGTTTGGGGTTGTATAGTCAAGTAATTAAGTGCATGTGGTGGATGCCTTGGCAGTCAGAGGCGATGAAAGACGTAATAGCCTGCGATAAGCTCCGGGGAGGCGGCAAATATCCTGTGATCCGGAGATTTCTGAATGGGGAAACCCACCTGTCATAAGGCAGGTATCGTATGATGAATACATAGTCATACGAGGCGAACGAGGGGAAGTGAAACATCTCAGTACCCTTAGGAAAAGAAATCAATTGAGATTCCCTCAGTAGCGGCGAGCGAACGGGGAAAAGCCCATTAAGTCATATCAGTTTTAGTGGAATGCTCTGGGAAGTGCAACCATAGTGGGTGATAGTCCTGTACACGAAAGGGCTGATATGATGATGTCGAGTAGGGCGGGGCACGTGAAACCTTGTCTGAATATGGGGGGACCATCCTCCAAGGCTAAATACTCCTGACTGACCGATAGTGAACCAGTACCGTGAGGGAAAGGCGAAAAGAACCCCTGTGAGGGGAGTGAAATAGATCCTGAAACCGCATGCATACAAGCAGTGGGAGCCGACATGTTCGGTGACTGCGTACCTTTTGTATAATGGGTCAGCGACTTACATTCAGTAGCGAGGTTAACCGCATAGGGGAGCCGTAGAGAAATCGAGTCTTAATAGGGCGTTTAGTTGCTGGGTGTAGACCCGAAACCGGGTGATCTATCCATGAGCAGGTTGAAGGTTGGGTAACACTAACTGGAGGACCGAACCCACTGTCGTTGAAAAGCCAGGGGATGACTTGTGGATAGGGGTGAAAGGCTAATCAAACTCGGTGATAGCTGGTTCTCCCCGAAAGCTATTTAGGTAGCGCCTCGGACGAATACCATTGGGGGTAGAGCACTGTTTCGGCTAGGGGGTCATCCCGACTTACCAAACCGATGCAAACTCCGAATACCAATGAGTACTATCCGGGAGACAGACTGCGGGTGCTAACGTCCGTAGTCAAGAGGAAAACAATCCAGACCGCCAGCTAAGGCCCCAAAATTATAGTTAAGTGGGAAACGATGTGGGAAGGCATAGACAGCTAGGAGGTTGGCTTAGAAGCAGCCACCCTTTAAAGAAAGCGTAATAGCTCACTAGTCGAGTCGGCCTGCGCGGAAGATGTAACGGGGCTAAAACTATATGCCGAAGCTGCGGATTTGCAATTTATTGCAAGTGGTAGGGGAGCGTTCTGTAAGCCGATGAAGGTGTATTGAGAAGTATGCTGGAGGTATCAGAAGTGCGAATGCTGACGTGAGTAACGACAATGCGAGTGAAAAACTCGCACGCTGAAAGACCAAGGGTTCCAGTCCAACGTTAATCGGGGCTGGGTGAGTCGACCCCTAAGGCGAGGCCGAGAGGCGTAGTCGATGGGAAATTGGTTAATATTCCAATACTTCTATGTAATGCGATGAGAGGACGGAGAAGGTTAAGTCAGCCTGGCGTTGGTTGTCCAGGTGGAAGGTTGTAGGCATGTATCTTAGGCAAATCCGGGGTACTGTATGCTGAGAACTGATAGCAAGCTGTACTTGTACAGTGAAGTGGCTGATACCATGCTTCCAGGAAAAGTCTCTAAGCTTCAGTTACATAGGAATCGTACCCGAAACCGACACAGGTGGTCAGGTCGAGTAGACCAAAGCGCTTGAGAGAACTCTGCTGAAGGAACTAGGCAAAATGGTACCGTAACTTCGGGAGAAGGTACGCTGCCGACGGTGATAGGATTTACTCCTTGAGCTATTGGCAGCCACAGAAACCAGGCCCCTGCAACTGTTTATTAAAAACATAGCACTCTGCAAACACGAAAGTGGACGTATAGGGTGTGATGCCTGCCCGGTGCTGGAAGGTTAATTGATGGGGTTAGCGTAAGCGAAGCTCTTGATCGAAGCCCCAGTAAACGGCGGCCGTAACTATAACGGTCCTAAGGTAGCGAAATTCCTTGTCGGGTAAGTTCCGACCTGCACGAATGGCATAATGATGGGGGCGCTGTCTCCAGCAGAGACTCAGTGAAATCGAATTCGCCGTGAAGATGCGGTGTACCCGCGGCTAGACGGAAAGACCCCGTGAACCTTTACTGCAGCTTGACATTGAACTTTGATCTTACTTGTGTAGGATAGGTGGGAGGCTTTGAAACCGAGACGCTAGTTTCGGTGGAGCCAATCTTGAAATACCACCCTGGTAATATTGAGGTTCTAACTCTGTCCCGTTATCCGGGACGAGGACCATGTCTGGTGGGTAGTTTGACTGGGGCGGTCTCCTCCTAAAGAGTAACGGAGGAGTACGAAGGTGCGCTCAGCGTGGTCGGAAATCACGCGTAGAGTATAAAGGCAAAAGCGCGCTTAACTGCGAGACCCACAAGTCGAGCAGGTACGAAAGTAGGTCTTAGTGATCCGGTGGTTCTGTATGGAAGGGCCATCGCTCAACGGATAAAAGGTACTCTGGGGATAACAGGCTGATACCGCCCAAGAGTTCATATCGACGGCGGTGTTTGGCACCTCGATGTCGGCTCATCTCATCCTGGGGCTGAAGCAGGTCCCAAGGGTATGGCTGTTCGCCATTTAAAGAGGTACGCGAGCTGGGTTTAGAACGTCGTGAGACAGTTCGGTCCCTATCTACCGTGGGCGTTGGAAATTTGAGAGGATCTGCTCCTAGTACGAGAGGACCAGAGTGGACGAACCTCTGGTGTACCGGTTGTGACGCCAGTCGCATCGCCGGGTAGCTATGTTCGGAAGGGATAACCGCTGAAAGCATCTAAGCGGGAAGCCTACCTCAAGATAAGATTTCCCTAGGACTTTATGTCCTCTAAAGAGCCGTTGAAGACTACGACGTTGATAGGTTGGATGTGGAAGCATAGTGATATGTGAAGCTGACCAATACTAATTGCTCGTGAGGCTTGACTATACAACACCCAAACAGTTGGTGTTGTGGTTCAAATCACTGCAAACAACTTGATTTAGTTATAAAGCTAGATAAAATATCCAACTCAAATATACCTGTTAATAACTCATTTGATGAAAGTTAGGCACGAAGAGCACTGCTCTGAGGTTAGACCCAACGAATAGTCATAAACAGTTGTGCTGGCGACAATAGCAAGAGTGAACCACCTGATCCCTTCCCGAACTCAGAAGTGAAACCTCTTAGCGCTGATGGTAGTGTGGAGTTATCCATGTGAGAGTAAGTCATCGCCAGCTCATTAATTCTAAATCCCCCTCCGCTAAGCGCTGAGGGGGATTTTTTTATGCTGAATATATTAAATAATAAAAAATAAACGAATCAATCGTCTAATTGAGGTTTAGGATAGGTTTCTACATACTGATTTACTTATTTATCGATCATGACATTTAATCTATCTAACATTTTTATTTTTAGATTTTTAAAAATATTGAATAGTCGATCAAATGTTCATAGTTTGTTAGCAATATCTTTAAATGGAATATGGCTATAGTTAACTCGTGATCATGCAAAATATGCCAAAACAGGTTTTGATTTAGATTTTAATGTGCTCTATAAAAAAGAAACCCCGACATCCTGTCGAGGTTTCTTTGTATTTCAGTGCTTAGATACAACTCCTGTCATATCTCACATCCTGATGCTCAAACTGATTATTGTTGTTTTAAGTTTGGGAAACGTCCTGTCTCCTGATGTATTTAATATATGCTGTAAGCTGTTTTAAGGCTAGTGGTCACTTTCCTCAGTTTTTGTAAGCTTTGGCTTACATAGATTCATCTTATAGCGGATAACCTTATGCTTATGATCTCTCTACAATGAATGGTGTTCGTGCATTTAATGGGGAAGGCAATGCTGAGAAAAAAAGCTTTTTGTTTGTTGATGACAGTGAGTGCATTTTTTGGATTAATGGCATGTCATGCACAAAGACCAGCGGAGTCAGCAGCACAGGAACAACAGGACAGTTCTGCTTCTTTAGGCACATCTATACACCTCAAACGTATTGCTGAATTTAATGAGCCATGGGCATTAGCGGTATTGCCTGATGGGCGATTATTGATTACTGAAAGATCAGGACAGTTGATTTTATTTAATCCGATAGATCAGACAAAGACTCTCATTAGGAATATACCTAAAGTGGCTTATGGTGGTCAGGGCGGATTAGGCGATATTGCTTTACATCCTGAGTTTGCACAAAACCATCAAATTTATCTTAGCTATGCAGAAGCAGTGCAAGGTGGTTATGGTGCGGTTGTGATTCGTGCTGATTTGAATTTAGATCAGGCGCAACCACAATTAGACAACCTTAAAACGATATGGAAACAAGTACCCAAGGTGCGTGGGCAGGGGCATTATGCACATCGGATGTTATTTGATGGTGCAGGAAAATTATGGATTAGTTCAGGAGAACGGCAAAAGTTTGAGCCTGCACAAGATTTAACATCGAACCTTGGAAAAATGATTCGCTTGAATGATGATGGTTCGGTTGCTTCAGATAATCCATTTCAGATGCAGGGTGATGTCGCAAAACAAATATGGAGTTTGGGGCATCGTAATCCTTTGGGAATGGCCTTGGATGCCAAAAAACAACTTTGGGTGGTGGAGATGGGCCCCAAAGGTGGGGATGAGCTTAATTTAATTCAAAAGGCTAAAAACTATGGTTATCCAATCGTTTCGAATGGTGATCATTATAGTGGTGTGAATATCCCTGACCACGCCACGCGGCCTGAGTTTGAAACGCCAAAATTAGACTGGACACCCGTAATTTCTCCATCGAGTTTGATTTTTTATACGGGACAGATGTTTCCAAAGTGGCAGGATAAAGCCATCATTGGTGGGCTTTCATCTAAAGCATTAATTATTGTAGACACCACAGCACAGCCAGTAAAAGAAATCCAACGGATAGATATGAAAGAACGTATCCGTGGTTTACAACAAGCGAAAGATGGCAGTATTTGGGTGATTGAGGATGGGAAACATGCAGATTTAATTCAGCTGCTTTCACATTAATCACCCGAATAGAGTGTTGCTAGGAAAGACGGTTTTAAAGCGCAGCATGTTGATCGGCATTGAAGACATTGGCTTGGATCTGCATCAGTTTTCGTTGTCCTTGTTTGCCATTCATCTGCCAATGGACAATTTTAATATTATCGATCAAGGCGACATCCCCTTTTTGCCATTTGAGCAAGAGTGCATCGTGATATAAGGCTTCAAAGAAGTGCTGTTTTTCCTGATCGGTCCATTCAATTTTTTCACCTTCATGGGTGAAAAGTTCCCATGACAGTTGCATGCAATGAGCCGTAGGGTCTGGTTGAAGCTTTCCTCGCTGCTTAAATCTTTTTTGTGCAGCTTGATGGGCAAAAGAATTGGTATTGTTTGCAAAAGCCCACGGCTGGATCATCAACTTTTGCGTGTTCGGGTGTATGACAACGAAAGGTGAGCGTTTTAAGGTAAGTTTGCTTTCTTTATTTGATTTTTTCTGGAAACCAAATGAGTTTTTATTGAAGGTCAAGCGATCAAATAGATTAAGCTTACGTGTTGAAATATAAGAAAAATGGTTCCATGCGCCTAAGTATTTTTGTTGTGAGCTGACTGGAAAATGGGCCCAAATTTTTTCGAGGTTATTAAACCCGGTTTCGAGTAAGTGGTCCGCGGGTTCTTGGCAAAACAAGGCAATATAACGCGAGCGAGTCGAGTGTAGGCCACCTTCGACATGTGGACCTTGAATTGAGTTTTCAACAGAGCCTAATTGCACCGTATTGTGGTTGAGATAAGGTCTATCATGACCTGCATGATTTTCGCTATATTTACAAATGAAAGAGGCGAACCAACCTGATTTTTTAGGCGTAAATGTATGCCAAGGTTCAAGCTGAAAATGATATTCGATGAGCTCATGAAATTCATAGTGACGTTGTAATTTAAAGCCACGAAATAATAAGATGCCGTACTGATGCAACTCTTGCATAAGTTCTGTGCGATGGACTCTAACATAGGCGGCTAGAGCATCTACATCTGTATATTCGGGGTCAGCGACATAAATTTTGCAATAATCATTTAAAAGTGTGGTGTTTAGTTGCATGTGAATGGTCTCTATTTTTGTTTTTTTAATTTATTGTATTGGGCTGAAGCATTTTGGCTAAAGCGGCAAATGTTCAGTGGGCGAGAGTATAAAGTGTAGTGCGAGCGCCAGATGTAATATTTCGTTGTACAGAAGAACATACCGACAAACGGTGAAAGTCTTAATATTTGATGGATCTAATTTATAGATTAGCGCTTAAATATGTACGTTGGACGGAAATGATTACTTGGGAAGTATTTTGTATTTATATATATGTTTTATATCATTATTTTTATAATATTTAAGTTGAGAAAGACATCCATTCAGACCAATTTTAATTTGTATTCACGAGCTTCTTCTAAAGTATTGAAGCATATAAGAGGTTAGTTAATATCTGATCTTGATTTGGTTTTTTGGAGAAATATTGAGCTAAGAATCAATACAATTAAAAAGCCCCCGACATCCTGTCGAGGGCTTTTTAAATTCTTTCAAACGGTATAACTCCTGTCCTACCGATCAGCATCCTGCTATGTATGTTGTTATTTTTGTTTTTAATCTGAGACATCCTGTCTCTGTATGATTTAACTATAGCGTCGATGCTGTTTATTGAAAAGCCGACAAATACTTAAGTTACTGTAAGCAATAGCGTACAGAATAATCTCATGCTTATGCGCTGACATATTTAATGAGTTTATCAATTGCTGCTTTTAGATTCTTCTCATCAAAAGGATTTGGTTCAAAATCTTCGGTTTTATTGCGTGAAAAAATATCTCGAATTTCAATCACCGCATTGGTATCGACCAGACCGAGCTGAGTACCGACTTGGCGAATTTGGTCAATGGAGCGTGAGCCATTGGTCCCGCCATAACTGATATAGGCTGCAGGTTTACCTTGCCATTCTTTGCCTAAGTAATCTAGGGCATTTTTAAGCGCAGGGCTATAACCATGATTGTATTCGGGGCTAATGAAAATAAAGGCATCACCTTGGGCAATGTGGTCGGCCCATGCTTGTTGTTTAGGTTGATCATAAATCCCTGTCATTGGGGGATTTGCACCTGAAAAAATTGGTAAATCCCACTCTTTTAAGTCGACCAACTCGAGTTGGACCGTATTGAGTTCAAGTTGTTCAAAGCCTTTTTGTACCCATCGCGCAACTTTAATGGCTGTTCGACCTTCGCGTACACTGCCTATAATGACCTGAATTTTCATCAAAAATCCTTGGGAAATAAATGTGATTACGCTACGGTAGTATGAAAATTAGGCTTTGCATAGATTGAATATGTATCTGATCGACAAATGTTTGAGGCATTAAAAAAGCCCCCGAAGGAGCTTTAAATGACACACAGACGTTCGATCTGTGGCTTTACATAATTTTGATGCCTTGCTGACCGGCAGGTGTCACTTTGAAGATTTCTACTTCAAAGGTAATATCTTTACCTGCCAATGGATGGTTAAAGTCGACTTCGGTGATGTCATCACCTACAGTTTTAACCACACCATAAAGACTCTGTTTAGCTTTGTCCTCAAATTCAATCATGTGCCCTTCAATAGGACGCTGTTCAAATTTGACTGTATCAAACTGTTGTACGTTTTCAGGATTCCACGGGCCAAAAGCATCTTCTGGTGGTAGGCTCACCGTACGACGGTCGCCAGCACGTAAACCAAACAGTGCTTTTTCAAAACCAGGCAGTAAGCTGCCATCACCCATTACAAGGCTTACAGGCGCTTCACGGCTACGTGTGTTATCAATTTCTACGCCATTTTCAATGCAAACAGAAAAATGTAACTCTACTTTTGAACCTTCGCTCACGCGAGTTTCTTCATTGGGATTAATAAAATCAGTCATGGTTTACTTCGGCACGTTGGATACGGTTTTTTTCGAGAAAAAAGGTATCGATCAACAAAAGGATCGTTCCTAGCGTAATCGCACTATCTGCAATATTAAATGCAGGAAAGTGGCTGTTTTGATAGTACACATGAATAAAATCAACCACATAACCTAAGGTTACACGATCAATTAAATTCCCTATAGCACCACCTAAAATAAGAGCAATCGCGATGGGCAGCACTTTTACGGTTTTGGGCATACGCATTAGCCAAAACAGAAAAATGACAGACACAATACCTGCAAGAGAGGTAAAGAAATAACGTTGCCAGCCGCCCGCATCGGACAAGAAACTAAAGGCTGCGCCATAGTTATGCAATAAAGTCCAATTTAAAAAGGGCAGGACTGGTACTGGATCTGCATAATTCAGATGAGCACTGGCAATCCATTTGGTCCATTGATCTAAGACAATCGCTAGAATCGCCAAACCTACCCACACCAAATTGTGTGGATAGAATTGGAATAAGCCCTTTTTCTGTTGAGGGTTAGGCATACTTTCTCTCTTCGCCTTGGCCTGTAGGAAGGTTGATAATACAACGACCACATAAACCTGGATGTGTAACATGTGTATTCACATCTGGCAGCACATGCCAGCAACGTACACATTTTTCACCATCAGCCGCAGAGACTTGCACATTCAGACCTGCCAGATCAGAGGCTTCACCTTGAGTTGCATCGAATGCATTGACCAAGACTTGTGAAGTGATCATAACAAAGCGAAGTTCATCATCTAAACGATCCAGTACGTCTTTGAGTTTTGCATCTGCCCACAGTTCAACTTTGGCAGAGAGATTTGAACCCACGATTTTCGCGGTACGCGCAGTTTCGATGAACTTGTTCACCGCAGACTTCACCGCAATCAGCGTTTGCCAATCGGCTTCAGACAACAAGTTTGCTTTTGAAGCCACAGGAATGTCATACCATTCCGCAGTGAACACGTATTTCTCAGTTTGCTCTGGAATAAGAGGCCATGCTTCTTGAGCGGTAAAGCTCAAAATTGGTGACATCCAACGTACAAAGGCTTGAACCAAATGATACAGCGCAGTTTGAGCTGAATGGCGCGCTTGTGAATCGGCTTTGGTGGTGTACTGACGGTCTTTGATGATGTCTAGATAGAAACCACCCAAGTCGTTGATACAGAAGTTGGTCAGCGCATTGGTCACGATATGGAAGTTCATATCTTCATAGGCTTGCTGAATGGTTTTCTGTACATCTGCTGCACGTTGCAAGATGTATTGATCAAGTGCGATCAATTGATCTACAGGCAGTGCATCCGTCGATGGTTTGAAACCATTTAAGTTCGCTAACAAGAAACGCAAAGTATTACGAATACGACGGTAACCATCTGATGCTCGGTTAAAAATTTCTTTACCTGCGGTCATTTCATAACGGTAATCGGCCGATGCAATCCAGAAACGTAAGCCGTCTGCACCCATGTCTTTAATGATGTCTTGTGGGGTGATGATGTTGCCCAAAGATTTTGACATCTTACGGCCTTTTTCATCCACCACGAAGCCATGGGTCAGTAAACCTTTGTACGGCGCACGTTCATTGATCGCAATCGAGGTGAGCAATGAAGACTGGAACCAACCACGGTGTTGGTCTGAACCTTCAAGGTATAAATCGGCTGGATCGGTGAGTTCTTCGCGTTCACGCAACACGGCATAGTGCGTTGTGCCTGAGTCGAACCACACATCTAAAGTGTCACGCACACAGTTGTACTGTTCCGCTTCATCCCCGATAAAGTCTTTCGCTTCACGGTTATACCAAGCGTCAATCCCTTCTTGTTCGATCAATTTCGCGACTTCTTCGATCAACTCGGCTGTGCGCGGATGGAGCTCGTTGGTGTCTTTATGCACGAAGAATGGGATTGGCACACCCCACGTACGTTGACGTGAGATACACCAGTCTGGACGACCTTCGATCATGGCTTGAATACGATTTTTACCCCAATCAGGCACAAAGCTGATCTCGTTTTCGATCGCATTTAAAGCGTTTTGACGCAGACCTTGTGCATCCATGCTGATAAACCACTGTGGGGTCGCACGGAAGATAATCGGTGTTTTATGGCGCCAGCAGTGTGGGTAGCTATGTTTGATCGGTTGATGTGCCCATAAGCGACCAACTGCATCCAATGCTTCAATGATTTTTGGATTGGCTTTGTAGATGTGCTCGCCTGCAAAAATCGGTGAAGTTGGTAAATACACACCATTACCACCCACTGGGTTTTCAACTTTTAAGTTGTACTGTAAGCCAACTTTATAGTCGTCTACACCATGGCCAGGTGCAGTATGTACCGCCCCTGTACCGCTGGTTGCAATGACATGTTCACCCAAAATCACAGGCACTTGACGATCGGTCAGTAACGGGTGTTGTAATAATAGGTTTTCGATTGCTGAGCCGTTAAAATCAGCGAGAACCACAGGGTTTTCAAGCTTATAACGCTCAACTGCCGACTCAACTAAGTCTTTAGCTAAAATAAAGTTTTGCACGCCACGGTCGGTGCTAACTTGAACTAGTTGATAGTCAATTTCAGCATGGACGGCAACTGCTTGGTTTGCAGGCAAAGTCCAAGGTGTGGTGGTCCAAATTACGATATCTGTTGCGGCTTCTACGTTGATATTTAAACGTGCGCTTAAGTCTTTTAAGTCGACAACCGTAAAGCCAACGTCAATCGCGTCAGATTTTTTATCTTCATATTCCACTTCAGCTTCAGCCAAAGCTGAACCACAGTCTAAACACCAGTTCACAGGTTTAAGACCTGGTTCGATATGGCCTGCTTTCGCAATTGCGCCAACAGAGCGCACAATGTCTGCTTCCTGCTTAAAGTTCATGGTCAGGTAAGGATTGTCCCAGTCACCAAACACGCCCATACGCACAAAGTCTTTCTTTTGCAGTTCAACTTGGGTGTAAGCATATTCACGGCAGGCTTTACGGAAAGTAGAAGCATCCACCTTCACGCCCACTTTACCGACTTTCTCTTCTACTTTCAGTTCAATCGGAAGGCCGTGACAGTCCCAACCTGGTACATAAGGGGCATCGAAGCCGTCGAGAATACGACTTTTAATAATGATATCTTTTAAAACTTTATTGACCGCATGACCCAAGTGAATTTGGCCATTTGCATACGGAGGGCCGTCATGTAGGACATATTTTTTCTTGCCAATACGCGACGCACGAATCTGCTGATAAATGTTGTCGGCATACCACTCTTCTAACCATTTTGCTTCACGTACCGCAAGGTTTGCTTTCATGGCAAATTCGGTACCTGGGAGGTTGAGTGTGGCTTTATAATCCACTGCATTTTCAGTAGTTTGCTTATCGCTCATGCAAGATGTCTTCCAATTTAATCAGCGGCTCGGCTGACGCGTTTTACATAAAATTGATTGGTATTTAAAAGGGAAATGTGGGGGTGTTTTGGCGGAACTCAAGCAGTTTCACCACATCATCATCAATTCCCGCTTTGAGTGCTTCCAGCGAAGGGTAGTTCTTTTCACCATGTAAGTAGTTCAAGAAAGTGACCCGCATTAACAAGCCATACAGATTAGCAGAAACATCAGGGAAATGTACTTCTAATCGCCATTCTGGCTGTGCTTGTTGAATGGCTGGACGTGTTCCGACATGACCCGCACCAAAAAGCGCTGAATGGTCATATCCTGCAACCCCTAATCGATCAGGGTGGTCTGCTTTCACTTTATCGCGTAAAGACGTGGTTTCACACATCACATCTACACCATAAATGCCGTTTAAACAGGGTTTATGTCGGTTTAAACGTACATTAATGGTTGGAAAATCAAGGGTTCGGCCAATTTGGTCGCCATATTGTACCCGACCCGTAATACTATAAGGGCGCCCTAATAACTGAGCAGCCAGCGCCAAGTCCCCTGCGGCCAGTGTTTGGCGAATCCGAGTTGAACTGACGCGTTCACCTTCTGCGAGGATGGTTTCTAGATTGTAGACTTGAAAACCATAGTTTTCGAGAAATTCGCTGTTGCCTTGGCGGTTTTTACCAAAGTGAAAGTCATCGCCTAAAACTAAACTTTGGGCATTGAGTTTTTCTTTTAAAATATCGGCAAATTGTTCTGCACTTAAACTTCGGAAGCTATTGTCAAATTTCGCGACCGCAATATAGTCCACACCCAGCTCAGTTAAATATTCAACTTTCTCACGCAATGATGAAATACGCGGTGGAGCATCATAACCTTTAAAGAATTCAAGTGGTTGAGGCTCAAAAATCATTACTACTGTTTTTAGATTTTGTTGTTTTGCAACGGCTTTGAGCTGATGAATCATGGCTTGATGACCCAAATGCACCCCGTCAAAATTACCGATGGTGACAGCGGTTTTTTCTAATTGGGTATTTGAGGGCAAAGCATTTAGACGGAGCAGCTTCATGGGCAAATCAAGTGCTTGGAATTAAGAACGGCTTATATATTGCCATATTCTTGGGCATTCGTCTTGTGGTTGTTTTTTGACAACGCAAAATTTAGTGCAAAGTATATTTATATTATTTTTATTTATTTATTTAATATAAATTAATCAATTTTTCTTATTTATAAATTTGATTAGGGTGTGTTGACACTTTTAGCTTAAAAAAATAGCGAAGTAGTAAAATCAAATCGCCAAACCCAATTTTACTATTCGCTATGCCTCGTACCATGCTGACAGATCAACACTGGCAAAAGTTGAAAGTTATTCTGCGTAATTTATCCATTCACCACAACTCAAATTTACGCAATTTTATTGAAGCTATTCTCTATAGAATTAGAACAGGCTGTCCGTGGCGAGATATTCCTTGTTGTTTTGGTCATTCAAACTCTATTTTCAAACGTTTTAATCGTTGGTCAAGCAGCGGTAAGTTACTTAGATTATTCAAATTATTAGCCTCATGCCCCGATATGGAGTGGATTTTTATTGATGGCTCTCATGTACGTGCTCATCAACATTCTGCCGGCATAGCGAATCAATCTATTTCTAAAAGTGTAGGAGGAAACTCCTCAAAAATACATTTGATTGTTGATGCACATGGCAATCCTATTGATTTCATGATTACCGATGGAACCACACATGATGTTAAAGTTGCACCTGATTTAATATCAACATTAGATTTAAAAGAGACAAAAGTGGTATGTGCAGATAAAGGCTATGATTCAGAACCACTGCGTGAACAGATCAGGAAAACAGGGACTAAAGCGAATATACCAAAGAAAACAAATAGCCAATCGAACAATGACCATATGGACTGGTATTTATATAAAATCAGGCATTTAGTTGAAAATATGTTTTGTAGATTAAAGCAATTTAGAGGAATAGCTACTCGATATGACAAGCTCAAAAGAAATTATCAAAGTTCTGTTGCTTTAGCCTGTATATTTTTATGGCTACCTTTATAGGGGTAATTATGAACAGTAAATGTCAACAGACCCTAGTATAAATGTAGATTTTAAATGAGGCCGAACTCATGCAAAAACCATTTACACAACTTGGACAGCGGCAAAATCTGATCCGTCAATTCACCCCCCAACTGGTTCACTGTCAGTATGGGAACAGGTGTTGTGGCGTTAATTGTATCAGAGTTTCCGATGTTAAAGGCACTCACATGGCAACTCGGCACAGGACTGTGGTATTTCAATATTTTACTGTTTGTACTTTTTAGTGTGCTATATGGGTTACGTTGGGCATTTTATCCGCAGGAAGCCAAACAGATTTTTTAACATCCAAGCATGAGCCTATTTTTAGGGACGATCCCGATGGCGCTGGCTACCATCCTCAATGGCTTTTTAACTAACTGTGCGAAATTCTCCATCTATAATCTGTGATTTAGATTGTGATGGATAGCACGACTTTTCGTTATTCAGGTCTTTCTTGATTTTTTATATATTCCCGAATTACATCAATTGTAGCCCCGCCTGTTGTAAGTAGACAGTATGCTCTCGTCCAAAGTACAGGCTTCCAATAATACGGTTTTAGTTCTTCCTCAAATTCTTTGCGTATCAGTCGGCTTGACACTGTTTTTAGATTGTTAATGAATTTGCTTGGCATGATATTCGGGTGCATTTCTAGTAATAAATGAATGTGGTCAGCTTCACCATTAAACTCAAGCAAGTCAATCTCCCAATCGGCACAGTTCTTTTTTACGATTTCTTCAAGCCGATTGAGCATTTCATTTGAAAGGCATTTCTTGCGATATTTTGTTACTAACACTAAATGATATTTGAGCTTATAAACACAGTGATAATGTGATTTCATTATATTTACACTAAGTAATTAATTTGTTAAATTATAACCATGAAACAACCTTTTTTGAAAGCGTATAAATATCGCATCTATCCAAATTCTCAACAGAAAGTGCAGTTTGAAAAGCACTTCGGATGCACTCGCTTTATTTTCAATTGGGCTTTAGCTCTTCAAACCAAAGTCCATTCAGAAACTCAAAAATTATTATCAAAAAAGGATATTCAAGGCCAATTGGTTGCAATGAAGAAGCAACCTGAATTTGAATGGTTGAATGAAGTAAACAGTCAATCACTTCTTAGTGGATTACTTCACCTGCATACTGCTTATAACAATTTTTTTCAGCGATTGAAGAAAGGCAAGATTGAATTCAGGAAAATTAAAGGCTACAAGCCAAAACCTGATGAAAAACGCCCATTGAGTCATATTGTTGGCTATCCACGGTTCAAATCCAAGAAAGTACCTCAACGGTCTTATCAATGCCCTCAGCACGCAACGGTGAGCTTTGAGCATGGTTTACTACATCTACCTAAAATTAAAGGGATAAAAACTGTATTTAGTCGGACATTTGATGGGAAAATTAAAACTGTCACCATTAGCAAAACAGCAACAGGTAAGTATTATGCTTCCATCTTAGTTGAGTCTGAGTTAGAGCTTGTTGCACCAACAACAGTTCAACCCGATCAAACTATTGGAATTGATATGGGTTTGAATCACATGCTCATTCAATCTAATGGTGATAAAGTTGAAAATCCAAGACACTTACGGCAGGCTCAAAACCGCTTAGCTATACAGCAAAAGATATTTGCCCGAAAACAGAAAAAATCTAAGAATTATCAGCGTCAAAAGTTAAGTGTTGCATTCATCCATGAAAAAGTGCGTTTGCAACGCTTAGACCTACATCATAAACTAACGCATCACTTGATCTGTGAAAACCAAGCGACCACGTATGCAGTAGAAGATTTAGGAATTAAAAACATGGTAAGGAATCGAAAATTAGCGAAGTCTATTTCAGATGTAGCTTGGGGTCAATTTCTTACGATATTGCAATACAAGGCAAAATGGTTTGGCAAGAATATTCTACAAATTGGAAGATTTGTTCCAAGTTCAAAAACTTGTTCTTGCTGTGGCTATAAGATGGAAAAGTTACCGCTAAGTGTCAGATTGTTTGAATGTCCAAATTGCAATTTGGTTGAAGATCGTGATGTGAATGCGAGTATAAATATCCGTAATTTCGCTTTAGCTGATGCACTAGGGCTTCGTGCTGTGTAAAGAGTTCCTATGCCACAATACTGTCAGCGCAAGTGTGGCATCGAAAGGTGTAATCAATTTGATTGCATAGGTCGCACAAATTCCCCCACCATAACTCTTAGTTTGGTGGTGGGAGTATGTCAAAGTATGGTCAGCCTATTTATGGCGACACAGCTGTACAGATTGCGCAAACGCTCTGGTATGCCGATGTGGTCTTGGCGCTCTTGGTGGCGTGGGCAGTTCCTTTTGCCATGTATCGACATCAGGAGCATGCTTTACAGCAGATGACCGCGGTGTGGTTATTGCCAATCGTGGCCTGTGAAGTTGCAGCCAGCAGTGGTGGTTTATTACTGGGGCATTTGGCAGCTGATACTCATGCCGTTGCGATTTTATTGGGTAGTTATGTGTTGTGGGGTGTTTCAGTATTACCCGCCTTTGCAATTTTAACGATTTTAATGTTGCGATTGGTCTTACATAAACTGCCTGAAAAAGAGTTGGTGGTCAGCAGTTGGTTGGCTTTGGGACCGATAGGCACTGCTGCTTTGGCATTATTGGTTTTGGGGAATCAGGCACCGACGCTGATGGCGAGTTTGGGCTTAGCACAACTGGGTCAGTTATTTCAGCAGGCGGGGATTTTAGCCAGTTTAATCCTGCTGGGTTTTGGACTGTGGTGGTTGGGGATTGCGGTACTGACGACCTTGCACCATGCCAAACAGGACTTACCGTTTAATTTGGGTTGGTGGGGACTGACCTTCCCATTGGGCGTATATACGCTCGCAATCTTAACCTTATCCCAACAACTCAATTTGGCCTTCCTGTATGCCGTTGGCTATGCTTTTGCAGCCATACTGATGTTGTTATGGAGTTTGGTCGCAACCAAAACGGCACACGGTTTTTATCAAGGTCATTTGTTCTTTTCGCCGTGCTTAAAAACCTATTTAGAAAAGCAGTATAAATGAGGTCTACAATCCTTTCAGTTTAAAGCGCCATTTGATCTTATATATGTTGTTTGAGCAGAGACCAGAGGCGCTTTTCTTTCGGATCGATTTGTTTTCTAATGACACGCATGAAGTCTGTTAATTGAGTATTTTATGTCAGATGTTGCACTAATCATGGCTTTACCAAATGAGTCTAAAGGATTGTTTGAGCAAGCAGGGATTGAAGTTCATTACAGCGGTATTGGTAAAGTCAACGCGGCCTATAAAGCATTTGAAGTGATTCAAAAAACAGGCTGTAAAACCTTGATTAATTTAGGCACAGCAGGCAGTACGTATTTTGATAAGCACGAGTTGGTTGAAGTCTCTCAATTTGTACAACGTGACATGGATGTCTCTCCACTCGGTTTCGCTGTCGGTTTTACCCCATTTGAAACCATGCATCCTGCGGAAATTCATTTAGAACCGTTTTTCCAACAACTCCGCACTGGTATATGTGGAACAGGGGATAGCTTTGAAACGGGTGAACCCAAAGTACCGTGTCATTTGGTTGATATGGAAGGATATGCGCTGGCAAAGGTCTGTAAAAAACAGGGTGTCCGTCTGATTTCGGTCAAATATATTTCAGATGGTGCCAACGACACCGCGCATTTGGACTGGGAAGACAATTTGTTATTGGGAGCTCAGAAATTATTAGCATTATTTGAAAGTATCTGAGGCTTTGATTTTGTCTTTTTCAATTCGGCGACCATAGAGTGCTATGGTCGTATGCCAAAATTACTCAGCTTTGAATAATTCAGACGGTGTTCGCGGGATCACGCCATACAGCATCATATGCACGGTATGTTGAATGACTCGTTGTTGCATACTGCGGTTACGTAGGGTTTTACCTGTCACCATTTCCATTTGCGTGGCAAAGTCAGCATAGTTTTGTGTTAAGGCCCAAATGTTGAGGATTAACAGCTCAGGGTCTATTTCAGTTGAAATTTTACCTTGCTCTTGCCAATTGCTAATGACTTTGGCTTTACGTTTGACCAACTTCTTTAAAGGCCCTTTGAGGATTTCCAAAATATGCGGAGCCCCTTGGATCACTTCTAACGCAAACAAGCGAGATGCTTTCGGTTGAGTCCGAGAAACCTCAATCTTTTGCAATAAGTAGTTGGTGATCGCTTCTTCCGGCTCTAAGTCAGCTTCTAACATCTGTAGTGGGGCTAACCATTTTTGTAGAACCGTCGTTAAAACTTCAACGTACAAAGCTTCTTTATTTTCATAGTAATAGAAAATATTCGATTTGTGCATTTCAGCAATCTGTGCGATTTCATCTAAGCTTGCTCCATTAAATCCATAGAGCGAGAAGACATCTAGTGCAGCATTCAGCAGCTGGTGGCGTTTTTGAGTACTCTTTTTCTGTTCCATTCTCTAATTTAAAAAACAATAAAAAGGGGGAAGGACAAATTGTACGGCAAATCATCAGATTTGTGCACAAAGTGGAAATTTAATTTTTTGAATAATGATCATTTATTCTGTAGATTGGCTCTTAAATTGCGATAAATTCTAAAAGTTGTCCAATAAAATATAATTATATAAAAACTATTTTGTCTAAACTATATGAAATGATTCAATGTGAAGTGGCATGTTTTGATAAAGATAACGTGAAATTTATTACATTATTTAAAATAAAGTATGCTCAATTCATATGATGGTCTTGTGTTTTTTTACTGAAATTCAGCATAAAAAATCCTTAGCACCCCAAGCTAAGGATTTTTTAGTCTACTTATGTGGCTAAAACTGCATTTAACACCTGCTGTTCAAGGGTATTGAACGGCATATCTTTGACGCGAGGGCGGGGTAGGTCGACTTGAAACTCTTTGGCAATATGGCCACGGTCCAGCAAAATAATCCGATCGGCCAGTTGAACGGCCTCACTGACATCATGGGTGACTAAAATGGCGGTAAAGCCCTGTTCCGTCCATAATTTTTCAATCAAATTCTGCATGTCTAAGCGGGTTAAGGCATCGAGTGCTCCCAAAGGTTCATCGAGCAATAAAATCCGTGGTTTATGCGATAAAGCGCGTGCCAAAGCGGTCCGTTGACGCTGTCCCCCAGAGAGCTGCGAAGGCCAAAGTCCCGCTTTTTCTTTGAGTCCGACTTTTTCGAGCAAACCCGAGGCAGTGGCATGTTGTTGTTTAGGCAACCCCAGTTGTACGTTTTGTTCAATTGAACGCCATGGTAACAGTCGTGGATCTTGGAACATGACCCGTATATCGTCTGCGGTAATCCCTTCGCGGAGGTGTCGTGCGGACTTAAACTTAATTTCGCCGTAGCTTTGTTGTTCTAAGTTGGCAATCAGGCGCAGCAGGGTACTTTTACCACAACCACTGCGTCCGACAATGGCTAAAAACTCACCCGGCTGAATATGCAGATCTAAGTCTTCAAGGACTTTAACTGAACCATAAAACTTATGCAGTTGTTCGATAATAATTTCGGCCCCAAGCACCGCTTGAGGGTTAATGTCTTGATTGTGATTTGGCGGCGACGGAATATTGGCATGGCGACCAAGGCTTAAATCAGTCATCTCAAACTCCTTATTTTTGGTATCCTGCATGCCAGCGCAGCAGGTATTTTTCTAATGTGACGGCCAGTACATCAGCCAATTTTCCAAGTAGGGCATACAGTAAAATCCCCACCAAAACGATGTCAGTCTGTAAAAATTCACGTGCATTCATGGTCATATAACCGATGCCGGCTTGGGCTGAAATGGTTTCGGCAACGATCAGCAGGACCCATACCAAACCCAGTGAAAAGCGCAGTCCGACTAAAATAGAGGGCATCGCACCCGGTAAAATAATTTCTTTGTACAATTGCCAACGGGTCAAACCATAGCTTTTCCCCATTTCAATCAGTTGTGGATCTACCGAACGTATACCGTGATAGGTGTTGATGTAAATGGGGAAAAAGACCCCGACCGCAACCAAAAAAAGCTTGGCGGTTTCATCAATCCCGAACCATAAGATCACCAACGGAATAAGTGCCAGTGCAGGAATATTTCGGATCATCTGTAGAGTGGTGTCGAGCAGAGTTGACGCCGTTTTCGATGAACCATTTAACAAACCCAGAAATAGACCTAGACCCCCACCCACCAATAGGCCGAGTAAGGCACGGCCTGCACTGACTTGCACATGCTTCCATAGTTCCCCACTCAGTAGCAGGTTCCAGAAAGCGCTAACCACCGCCGTTGGTGCAGGTAAAATCCGACTTTCTAAAAGTCCCGTGCTGGAGGCAATTTGCCAAAGCACAATCAAGCCGATAGGAAAGAGCCAAGGCAGCAATAGCTGCCCCAACTGAGTTCCACGTGAAACCTTTTCCTGCTGGAGGGTTTGCACTGAAACGATTTTGGACATTAGGCAGGCTCCTGAATCACTTTTGTTTTTTTGTTTTCATCGGGTGTGTAGTTGTTTGCCACAATTTCACCAAAGGGACCTGTTAAATTTGGTTGTGCCAACTTTGCTTGAGTTTCAAGCGGCAGGAGTGGGAACACCAACTCGGCAAAACGAATCGACTCTTCAAGATGTGGATAGCCTGAGAAAATAAAGGTGTTGACGCCCAAGTCGGCATATTCTTGAATACGGGCTGCAACTGTTTCAGGGTCACCGACCAATGCCGTACCTGCACCCCCACGAACCAGACCTACGCCAGCCCAAAGGTTTGGGGACACTTCCAGTTTGCTACGGTCACCATTATGCAGTTCAGCCATGCGACGTTGACCGACCGAGTCCATGCTCTTAAATTTAGCCTGTGCCGCAGCAATGGTGGCATCATCGACATATTGAATGAGCTCTTCCGCCGCTTGCCATGCTTGTTCATTGGTTTCACGCACAATCACATGCAGACGTATGCCATAGTTGAGCGTACGGCCTTTGGCTTCGGCTTTGGCACGGACAGTGTCAATTTTGTCTTTAACAGCAGCAGGGGGTTCGCCCCATGTGAGATAAGTATCGACCTGATCAGTCGCTAATTCGATGGCATCATCCGATGAGCCGCCAAACCAAAGTGGAGGGTAGGGTTGTTGCACAGGTGGATATAGCAGTTTGGCATCATCTACGTTTAGACGTTCGCCGTGAAAGGTAAAGCTTTCACCTGTATGGGAGCGGGTTAAAATCTCACGCCAAATTTTGACGTATTCATTGGCAGTTTTATAGCGAGTAGAGTGGTCCTCATAAACGCCATCGCCTTGCAGTTCTTTTTCATCGCCACCTGTCACCAAGTTCAATAAAACCCGACCGTTGGAGAGACGGTCAAAGGTGGCTGCCATCCGTGCAGCCAGTGCTGGAGTGGTTACGCCTGGACGCAGTGCAACTAGGAATTTTAATTTTTTTGTGGCATCAATCAGGCTGGCTGCGGTCAACCATGGGTCTTCACATGAACGACCTGTTGGAATCAGCACCCCTTCATAACCCAAATTATCCACGGCAACCGCAATCTGTTTCATATAGGCATGGTCCACTTGACGCGCACCTTTGCTGGTACCTAAGTAGCGACTGTCACCGTGAGTTGGGATAAACCAGAAAATTTTCATTTTAAAAAATCCTTAGATAGAGTCGTTTAAGGTTTGCTCGGTGCAACCCAAACGGTACTTTGAACTTGAATGTGTTTCGGAATGAGCTGGACTTGTTGGAACAAATCCGCAATTTGTTGTTGTGCTTGCACCACTTCAGGCGTCAGGGTTTGAATTGGTGAAGGCTTCAGACGTTTGTCGATGACGCGTTGGGCAATAGAGGGCTGTAAACCCGTACTTTGGGTATAGACCGAAAGTGCCTGTGGTTGGTTTTTTAGCACCCATTGATCGGCCTGATTCAGCCCGTGAATGAACTGAGCGGTGGCTTCAGGGTAGGCCTGAATGAATTTCGGGTTACCAATATAAAAAGAATAGGTTTGTGGAAAAGCTGTGCCATCAATCAAGACTTTGGCCTGTGCATCTTGCTCTGCTGCACTGAGGTAGGGTTCCCAAATGGCCCATGCATCAATGGATTGTTTATCAAACGCGGCACGTGCATCCGCAGGAGGCAGCCAAATCGGTTGAATGTCCTGCCAACTGAGTCCTGCTTTTTGTAAGACTTTCGCCAGTAACTCATGTGCGCTTGAACCGCGTTGAACCGCAATCCGTTTGCCTTTTAAGGCCTGTATTGAATCAATGGAACTATTTTTAGCAATCAACAGCGCTTGAGCATTGGCTGGAACTTGCTCATAGCCGACGTAGCTTAGCTCTTTGTCAGCAGCTTGAGCAAAGATCGGTGGGGTATTGCCCACTGCACCAAAATCGACAGCACCAACGGATAATGCTTCTAACATTTGTGGGCCAGCGGGGAACTCTTTCCATTCAATTTTGGCTTGAGGAAATTGTTGCTCAAATAATTTTTGCTCACGTGCGACCAACAGGTTCAAAGACGACTTTTGATAGCCAATCGACAGGGTTTTAACTGGAGCTGCTGCCTGCTTTTCAGAAGTATTTGTTGCTGCTGTGTCGTGCTTTTGGCATGCCACGAGTCCAAGACTCAAGGTGACAATGCCAATACTGGAAACTGTTTTAAGTGTTTTCATGATGATCTCTATATTTTTATTTAATAATGGCAGCGTCAATATTCAGCTGGTTCGGAATGAGTTTTTGTTGATAGAACGCATCCGCAACGTACTGCTGTTTTTTCGCGACTTCGGCTGAAATGGGTTGAACGCCAAAGCCCATACGACCAATCGAGGTTTGTAAAATGTCTAAAGACAAGCCTGTCGGTTTTTCTAACAATTGGGCTGCTTGTTGTTGATTCTGTTTGACCCACTGTGTTGTGGTATTTAATTCTTTCACGACTGTTTTTAAGACTTCTGGATTGGTTTCGGCAAATTTACGATTGGCCAAATAGAACTGATGATTACCGACTAAGTTTTCTCCGGTAGCAATCACACGTGCTGAGATTTGGTGTTCAGCTGCAGCAAAGAAAGGATCCCAAATGACCCAAGCGTCAACTGCACCACGTTCAAATGCGGCACGTGCATCTGATGGCGGAAGATACACCGCTTCAATATCAGAAAGTTTCAGGTTATTCGCTTCTAACACTTTAAGTAGCAGGTAATGCACATTTGAACCTTTGTTGAGTGCGATCCGCTTGCCTTTTAAATCTTGAATGCTCTGAATCTTTGAGTCTTTTTGTACGATCAGTGCTTCTGCTTTAGGTGCAGCAGGTTGGTTGGCAATGTAAACCAAGTTCGAATTTGCAGCTTGTGCGAAAATTGGAGGCGCTTCACCTGCTTCACCAAAAACCACACTGCCGACATTTAAACCTTCGAGGAGTTGTGGACCTGCAGGAAACTCGACCCATTTGACTTGGACATTTTGTGCTTTAAGCACCGTTTCTAAAGTGCCACGCTCTTTGACGATGGGCAAAATGCCATATTTTTGAAAGCCAATATTGAGTGTGACGGTTTCAGCTTCTTTTTTCCCACATCCAGATAACATCATGGCACCCACGATTGCTGCAGAAAGAACGCTTGTTTTGATCCAGAACTGTGCTCGAGAAGTGCTCATGTGTTTCATAACTCCAAATAAATAAGGTGAGTGAGTTGGTGAACACATACGCTAAAGGGCTTTTCTTTTCAGAAAAAATAAGAAATCGGGCTTTAGACATGAAAAAAAAAGATAAAAACAAAAGTGCAAAACTTATGCAAAAAACAACAATATAAAAAACATAAAATATAAAATTTATTGAAAACCAACTTATTGATATTTATTGTTTAAAAGGTATTTTTATTTTTGGAATAAGCTTAGTGTTTCACTCAATATAGATTTGAGCGATTTTTGCGGTGTTTTCTAGATAAAGATATGAGAAATAAAGATATCCATAATCCTGCAAAAGCCACTTAAAGTGGCTTTTTAAAGACGAGTGAGTTGCGCTGATAGTTGTATAAGGCTTGGCGTGCATTGGGAAGTTCATCGACATTGGCCGTTTCAAAGCCATGTTCTAAGAACCAATGTGCAGTACGTGTGGTCAGTACAAACAACTGTTGAATGCCCATACTGCGGGCTTTACCTTCGAGATAATGCAAAATTTGGCTGCCACGATTAGATTTGCGATAGCTAGGATCGACTGCGACACAGGCAATTTCGGCACTGCGGATTTCACCCTCTGCCGCTGGTAGTGGGTAAAGCGCAGCACAGGCCAAGATCATGCCATCACGTTCAATTACCGCAAATTGCCCAATTTCGTTTTCGAGACGTTCACGTGAGCGATAAACCAAAATGCCTTCTTCTTCAAGTGGGCGTAATAGGTTAATCAGTCCGCCGACATCTTTAATGTTGGCCATACGGACTTCTTCATAATGGGCATCGGTAATCATGGTGCCCGAACCATCACGCGTGAAGAGCTCCTCAACCAAGGCACCATCATAAGCATAGGAAATCAGATGGACACGATGGACGCCATCCGTCGAGGCTTTTTTGGCACCGCGTAAATGCACGGCAATGTCTGGATTCGAATCTTGGTATTTCTCAATTTGTGCATCGAGCTTGTGCGGCGAAATTTCGCGTTGCAACTGACCATGTTCATTGAGCAGACCATGTTGTTTGCCCAAGAAAATCAGTTTATCCGCTTTAAGATGAATCGCTGTGCGGGTCGCCACTTCTTCAGCCAGCAGATTGAATACTTCGCCTGTGGTGGAATAGCCAGTTGGCCCGAGCAGCACAATATTATGATTATCCAAATGGCGTTGAATGGCATCGGTATCGACCGTACGAACTTCGCCGGTTAACTGAAAATCGACCCCATCGCGAATGCCATAGGGCTTGGCTGTAACAAAATTCCCTGAAACTACATCAATACGTGCGCCATACATCGGTGAATTGGCCAGTCCCATAGACAGTAAGGCTTCAATTTGCAAACGAATTGAGCCTACCGCATTCATCACGCAACTTAGTGATTCTCGCGTGGTCACGCGGCGATGTTGATGAAATGGCGTTTGTAGTTGGCTTTGTTTTAAGTTGTGGTTGATTTGCGGACGCGCGCCATGCACCAAGATCAGGCGAATCCCGAGTGAATGCAGCAGGGCAATGTCGTGAATAATATGTTGAAAGTTATCATGCTGAACGGCTTCACCATCGAACATAATCACAAAGATTTTATTACGGTGAGCATTGATATAAGGCGCAGAATGTCGAAACCAATGCACATACTGCAAAGTTGTACTGTGATGTGTTTCGATGGAATTTGCGTGCATGCCTGTCTCAAAATGAACTGCTTAGCATGATTTTAATCAAAAAATGCAGAAGAGGAAGTCTTAAATAGAAAAACACCTGAAGCAATGTTCAGGTGTTCGATCGGTTTTGCGACACCAGCCAGAATTAACCGATAATACGCAGGATACGGTTATTGCGTTCATTGACTAAAACATAGTCACCATTGACCTTATACCACTGTTGGTAGCGCCCAGTGTTGGGTAGGCGACGTGCTTCTCGGTCACTGACATGGTAACGTGATGAATCATAGCCACGTGGCAAAGTTTGACCTGAGCGCCAGTCACGGCTTGGATTAACACGTTTGTTTTGGTAGCGGTTGTCATTGTCCCAACGGCGGTCATCGCGATGATCCCAGCGCGAGTCATGAGCATGCGCGCGGTCATAGTATTGTGGTGCTGCCATTGCAGATGTGGCCATGAGCGCGCCTAAAGAGAGTGTGATTGCAGTCAGAATTTTTTTCATTGCTTTCATCCTGTATGAGTCTTGTTTCGATCATTCAAAATTAGCGAATAACTCTAGAGAAAGCGTGAGGGCTATTTAGGTGAATTGTGAAATGTATGAAGAGACTGAGGAGATTGTTGTTTTTCTGCAATGCTTGCAAACAAAAGCTTTGGCACATAAAAAACCTGAAACAACGCCTTCCATGCTGTGCCTGACTGTGGTCTCTTGAGAAGAATATGCAGTCGCGCTAAAGCGGGTGAAAGGGTGTTGATTCAGGTCTTAATAATACTGTCGCTGAATTGTACAAAATGAAGCGTAAATTAAAGCCCCATAATCCTCAGAATATTGTTGCTGTCTGCGTCGACTAAGATGTAGTCATTGTTGATTTTGTACCACTGCTGATTTCGGTTTGGCTTTGGAAGGTTATGGTCTTTATATTCGACTTTATAGCCGTTACCACGGTAATGTTGTGGCATGACATAACCTTGTTGCCATTTATGCTGTTGTAAACGTTTGACACCGCGCTCTTCGCGCATACGTCGACGATCTTGCTGATCGTCATTACCTGAATCGCGAAAGTCACGTCCGCGTGGCTCATTGCCATAGCGTGGATGATCGTGGTCAAACTGAGGGGCAGCAGTACTGAGACTGCTTGCCATCAAAGCACTGAAAGAGATTGCCAATACTGTCAAAATCTTTTTCATGTTGAATCCTCATTAAGGTAATTTCATTCTTTCCTATAATGTACGAAAAAAATGCAGAGAAACTGTGAAGATGAATTGGGTATTTATTAACAAATGCAGAGATATTAAGAAGATTATGCCCAATTCTAAGCCTGAATTAAATCATCAATTGCGCTAAAGTCCAAAGCAAACAGTCTGTATCTTCTGATTTCTGACTCATTTTGAGGGCTCAGATCTTGCTTTGTCAAAGAACGCATAGTGCATTATTTAATTCCACTGCTGCGTTAGATGTTGTAATGAACGGATTGAATGAACCACTGCTTCAGCTTGTTTGGCATCCTCTAAAGCACAAATCAGGCTTTCGGGTAGTTGTAAATTATGGATATGACGAATGGTGTCATGTTTACGTTGCAAATCAGCCATGCTGCATCCTTATTTTCAATTCTTGATCAATCAGAATGATAAATAGGAAATATTGATCTTAAAAACCGAATATTTTTATTAAAATAATTTAAAAATACGATTTAAAATATCGAGCTAGCCAAGCTGCGTTTTCAACTTGGCTGATTCGGCTCAATAGGCGTAGTTGAGGTCGGTATAATCACTCAATGATTTCTGTACATGCGCTTGGATAAATTCACGTACATCGGCTGCAGTCATCGGTTCACCATTTTTGCTGATGGCATGCTCAATGTCGGGCTGACCCTCAATTTTGATGCGATAAACAAAGCTTTTCTTGGCTTTGTATTGTTCATCATTCTTAGCAATGACCGTGACGTAGTGATAGCTATGTTCAAAGTTCAAGTCGGTATGGGCAAAAACAAACTGGTCGAAAAGTTTCAGTGTGGCGCCATTTTCCAGGGCTTGAAGTTCCTCCACAATACTGGCTTCAAACTTCATTCCATATTTTTCTGAAATCGGCTGTTGGTCAATCAACAGGCTAACCATACCATCTTCAGTGGGTTGTACAGTGATGTTACTCAAGTCCGTCATGGCATATGCTTCAAAAATGGAGTTGGACATCAGTATCCGCAAAAATTGAAAAAAGACAACCTTTTCTGAATCTTGAAATCATGTTGCAGATGACTAAGCTTCAGTTTGATACGTAAAAAAAGGAAGCCGAAGCTTCCTCTTAAGTGACACATTTTAGTCTTGTGCATCAATACTTTGACCATTCATATGCAAACTGTCATCGCCCATCAAGTACAGATAAGCGGGCATGATATTTTCAGGCGTTGGCAATGTTTTTGGATCTTCATCGGGATAGGCTTTTGCACGCATTGCAGTGCGGGTCGCCCCCGGATTGATACAGTTAAAGCGGATATTCGGTGAGGTATTTTCTTTAGCAAACAGTTGGCTGACCGCTTCAATCGCGATCTTAGACACCGAATATGCTCCCCAACGTTCACGCGTTTCACGCCCGACACCTGAGCTGGCGAAAACCACGGAAGCATGCTCAGATTTTTTCAGAAGTGGCATTAGCTCTTGAGTCATAACGAATGGCGCACGCAAGTTGACGGCCATGACATCATCCCAGACATCGACAGGATAATTTTCCAGTTCGGTGCGTTCACCCAAAATGCCCGCATTATGCAAAATGCCATCTAGGCGCCCAAATTGGCGTTCTAAGGTGTCGACCAGTAATTCATAATCACGAGGAGAGGCGCTCGACAGCTGCAAGGGTAAAATTGCAGGTTGCGGCGCACCTAAGCCTTCAATTTCATCATAAATGACTTCGAGCTTATTTAAGGTACGTCCATGCAGCACCACAGTTGCGCCGTGTAGGGCATAACTTAATGCAGCAGCACGACCAATACCATCGCCCGCACCTGTAATTAAGATGATGCGATCTTTGAGCAGATCGGGGCGAGGTTGATATTCTGAATATTTCATCATTACCTCCTCGTTATTTTGATTTTTTAATTGTGATCAAGTCAGTGAGTTGGACGGTGTAGTTTGACTCACAAGAGACTGAATAACATCGTCCAATTCAGCCACAGTCTTCACTATACAATCTGCCTGCCACGCTGTTAAGTCATCTTTGTGCGCGAATGGTAAATAACCATAAGCCGCCAAAATGGTATACATCTGCGCGTTACGACCCGCATCGATGTCACGTGGATGATCGCCGACATAGATACAGTCTTCAGGCGCAATCGCGATGTGCTTGGCGGCCAAATACATCGGCTCAGGATCAGGCTTGGTCTGTGAGACATCCTCTGGGCAAACCAAAACCGCACAGCGCTCTGTCAAATTCAGCGCATCTAATAATGCTTCACTCAGCCAGCGCGGTTTATTGGTGACGATGCCCCAAGGAATCTCTTGGTTTTCAAGTTTTTCAAGTAGCGGATACATGCCCGAAAACAGGTCAGTATCTACTGCGATATCGGCACCGTAGGTATCTAAAAAACGCTGACGATGTGCAAGAAAAATCGGGTCTTCGACTTCCAGTTCTGGATAAACCAATTTAACCATCGCCCGTGCACCTTCAGAGACTTGGCTGCGGATCAGGTCTGCATCGACCACAGCGACGCCTTTTTCACGGCACATGTCTTGAATAATGCGAATAAAGTCGGCGGCAGTGTCGATCAGTGTGCCGTCAAGGTCAAATAAGACGGCTTTCATGCAGCGTCTTCTTTGACAGTATAGACCATATAATTGACATCGACATTCGGCGCTAACCAATAGCGTTTGGTCAAGGGGTTGTAATGTAAACCCGTCATATCTTTCAGTTTGAGCCCTGCGCCGCGAATATCATGTGCCAGTTCTGATGGCTTAATGAATTTTTGATAATCGTGGGTGCCTTTGGCTAACATGCGCAGGACATATTCAGCGCCAATAATGGCAAACAGGTAGGCTTTGGGATTACGGTTAATGGTGGAGAAGAATACATGACCGCCTGGTTTAACCAGTTTATGGCAGGCTTCAATGATTGAGGCTGGATTGGGTACGTGTTCCAACATTTCCATGCAGGTCACGACATCGTATTGTCCTGCTTGTTCTTCTGCGAGCTGCTCAACTGGAATTTGGCGATATTCGATATGCTCAACACCTTCTTGTTCTGCATGTAAACGTGCCACATTTAGAGGGGCTTCGCCCATATCAATACCGAGCACATCTGCACCACGACGTGCCATACTTTCAGCTAAAATTCCACCACCACAGCCGACGTCAAGAACTTTTTTTCCAGTGAGTCCACCTGCATGTTCATCAATCCAGTTTAAGCGTAGTGGATTGATCATATGTAAAGGGCGGAACTCCGAGTGCTGATCCCACCATATGGCAGCAAATGCTTCAAATTTGGCAATTTCTTGTGGATCAACATTCAGTTGCGACATCGTCGGCACCTCAATTTAAGTCATGATATTTAAAACGTTCAATAGGGCTTAGTGTAGCGTTTATTCTAGAAAAAGCGATAAAAGCCTGAAAAAAGTTCACAGAATGAAAACGAATTTGGCATATTTGATTTATAGTATTTGCATAAACTTATCATAATGATTTTGAGGACAATAAGTTCAATGAAAAAACTCCTTTTGAGTGGCTTAGCAACCGCTGTTTTCGCAATTTCGGGCAGTGCAATGGCTGCAAATTTTGTGGCAGGTCAGGACTATATCGTTGTACCAACACCTGTACAGGTGGAAGTGCCAGGGAAAATTGAAGTCCGCGAATTCTTTTGGTATGGCTGTGGTCACTGCTTTAAACTTGAACCGCATATGCAGACTTGGTTGAAAAAACTACCGAAAGATGTGCGCTTTGTGCGTACCCCAGCAGCCATGAATCCAGTTTGGGAACAAGCGGCGCGAGCTTATTATGTGTCTGAGGCCCTGGGTGTACGTAAAAAGACACACTTGACGTTATTCCATGCCATTCATGATCAAAATCAACCGATTCTAGAGCAACCTGCTTTAGCCAAGTTCTATACTCAGTTTGGTATTCCTGAGGCGAAATTTAACAGTACTTATAAATCATTTGCGATTACTTCAAAAATTGCCCAAGCACAGGACTTAGCCAAGCGTTATCAACTCAGTGGTGTTCCTGCGGTGACGGTGAATGGTAAATATATTGTGCAAGGTGAAGATGCTAAAGTGACTCAAGTCGTGGATTACTTGATTGAAAAAGAACGTGCTGCAAAATAAGCTGAATCTGTTTTAAGTCCTTATTCAGTTAAAAAAGCCTGCATCAGCAGGCTTTTTTATGGGTTAACAACGTTTATTGCGCAGCTGATACAGGCTGCAATAAATCCTCATAACGCAGTTCAATTTTTCTTAAGGTTTTTAAGCGCCAAAGTTGGTGACGAGCTTCGGCTTCATAGCCATTAAAGGCCAAGAGTTTGGCAAATTTGGTCAAATCATAGGGAATCGGGTAGTTCAGCACCATTTCCTCATAGTCACGAATTTGCTCAGGGCTGACTTTGCTGTATGGATTTAACTGAATCCATTCAATGCGGCGGTTAAACTCCGACAGCAGTAAAATATGATCTTGATTGGTGAACTTTTCAGGGGTGTGTTCATAACGTGAAGCCTCATTCAGCTTCGGTACCATCAACTCATAGTCACGAATAATCAGTGCGACCAAGACCACACAAACAGTGAATGTGATCGGCATGGCAAAGCTCGGTAAAGTCCACGTTTTCACTTTTTGCTGAGATTGAATAATGCCTAGAATCAATCCGAGTGGCAGCAAGAAATAAGCGTAGAACAACGGAAATTCGAGCATACCGTGAATCAGTAAAGCGCCGACCATCAGAAGTCCAATCACAGATTCGAGCGATGTTGCATGCTTTTGCAGTTGATAGCCCCAATAGCTGAGATAGGCAAAAAATGGAATCGCAATCACCAATCCATTCCACACAATAAAGTCGAGAATGAAGTTGTGCGCACTTTTTACCCAAACGGGGCCTTGGAATTGATCACTGATTAATGTGTAAGCTACACTGGTTTGATGCCAACCATAGCCAAACCAAGGTCGCTCAGCAATGGCATGGAGCATCTGTTGCCAAATGGCGATACGTGACATATCACCTGTTGCACGAGCGATAACCTCTTTCGTTTGAGTGACATCGACATTGGATAGTTGAATCAAAAGTTGGTTCAACTGGGGAAGTAGGATAATAAAAGAAATAAACAATACAAACCATGCTAGGACACTATACCACTTCAGTTGAATGGCACCTTTGTGCTGCTGATAGAGCAAATACAGCAGCACACAGATACTAGCGACCCATGATGTGCGTGACTGACTCAGGGCTACCGCAAATAGTATCAATGCCGCACTTGCGCACAGCAGAATTGAGTTGAATTTTTTCTTTTCAAATAGGTACAGTGTGCCGAGTAAGGAAAGAATCAGAAAGCTCGCCATATTGTTCGGCTGAGCAAAGTTGGCATAAGGACGATCGCCTTTTAAAGTGGTCATACCGGGAATGTACTGTTCAATATTGAGCCATTGGCAAGTGGCGATGAGCGCTGTTACCAGACCGACCGACCAAAATACACTACACAGACCACTAAATAATTGCTCACGTTCCAAGGGTTTTTGGCTCAGGTTAAAACCTAAAACCATACTCAGCCAAAATGCAAAGATATATAAGCCACACATCAGTGCTTTGCTGAAAAAGAACAGCTCGCCAAAACCGTACTGAATGAAGGGCACCAGACTCAATAGCAATAGTGGCAGACTCACTTTCGGGAGCAAGAGTTTTTCTTTTAAAAATAAGGCAGAGAGTGCAAGTAAAGATAAAAATGCAAACAATTCACCTGTATAGGTGACCCAAGGTCGATAATGAATGGGCAACAGCCATGCCAAGGCAATACAGACACTCGCCACGAAAAAAAGAAGAAAACGCATAGGAGCTACAGATGAAAAAACTGGCTCTATGATAGTGAAAAAGCATCCAAGTTTGAGCAAAGTACATTAAAAATTTTGTAATACAGCAAAAATTGCGTCTGTTAGCGGCTTAATGTAAGGTCGGGTTGGCGTGTTTGGTTTGAGCAGATCGTCGTTGCCAATTGGATATTCCGCGGAACATGAGTTGAATCTGCACGATGGTTTGCAGTTTAAATGCAGCCTGCTGCTGTTGGAGTTTCTCGGGAGCCACATCTCGACTCAAACCAATCCAGCGCATGGCCCAGTTAAAGGAGGCATCCATTAAGATATTGGCCAATACTTTGAGGTCCTCGCTGTCATGAATATGTTGCATGCTTTCAATACGGGTTAATGCATGGGCGAAGTCATCGATTAAAAAGGCTATTTCTCGCTCAACGGCTGCACGGATCAAGGCACAACCACCCCAACGTTCTCCAATCAAGAAAATCCACTGTTCAGGATGTTGCTCTACAGTATGAAAAAATAGGTCTAGACTGTGCTCAATTGTGGCATGTGGACCATAAACATAGCTTTGTCCCAATTGCGTCAACATACTTTTGATGTGGAGCGCCGCTTGGTCGACCAGTTCAAGTCCCAGCTCATCCAAATCATTAAAGTGGCGATAAAACGCGGTCGGTACTAAACCCACTTGGCGAGTGACTTCACGGAGACTAATGCGAGCAAAGGAACGTCCAGAGGTGCTGAGTTGTAATGCAGCATTCAGCAAAGCTTGGCGGCTTTGTTGTTTACGTTCTTCTCGAATCGACATGGATTATTGCCTCAGCCTCTTTTAAGCTTCAGTTTAACAAAGAATATAGATGGGTAGGGAAGCAGGCGATCAATTACAAATGCAATGCAGTCAGACAAATGCTTTGGGTCTGCTTCTGCTATACTATGCGCCAACCTATTTAGTCAGATGAAGGGCGTATTATGCGTATCGACCAACGAACATTAGATCAATTACGTGATGTCACCATTACTCGTAACTACACACGTTATGCGGAAGGTTCGGTATTGGTTGAGTTTGGTCATACCAAAGTTCTTTGTACGGCAAGTATTGATAACTCAGTACCACGCTTTTTAAAAGGCAAGGGTCAGGGCTGGGTAACCGCTGAATATGGCATGTTGCCACGTTCGACGCATACCCGTAGTGACCGTGAGGCTGCGCGTGGTAAGCAAAGTGGTCGTACTCAAGAAATTCAACGTTTGATTGGCCGTAGTCTACGCGCCATGGTGGATTTAAAAAAATTAGGTGAAAACACCATTACCATCGACTGTGATGTGATTCAGGCAGATGGTGGTACACGTACTGCTGCGATCACTGGTGCTGCGGTGGCTCTCATTGATGCGATGAATACGTTGCTTGAGAAAAAGAAAATTAAGCAAGATCCATTAAAAGGCTTAGTGGCTGCTATTTCAGTCGGTATTTTCCAAGATGAAGTGCTTTTAGACTTGTGCTATGAAGAAGACTCAAACTGCCAAACGGATTTAAACGTGGTGATGACCCAAGCTGGCGAGTTTATTGAAATTCAAGGTACGGCAGAAGATAAACCGTTTACCCGTGTACAGTGCAATGCCATGTTAGAAATGGCGGAAAAGGGCATTCAAGAGTTGGTGAAAAAACAACAGCAAGCACTGGGCTGGTAAGTTTGAACGCAATAAAAAACGCACTCTAGAGTGCGTTTTTTATTGGGTGTGGATTGAATGCAAACTATTGGAATTAAGCATTAAAACGCATAGAAAGGTCGACTGCTTTGACATCTTTGGTTAATACACCCATCGAAATATAATCCACGCCTGTGCTTGCAACTTCGCGCAAGTTGGCAATGGTGATATTCCCTGACGCTTCCAATTTACACCGTCCTGCAACATGCTTGACCGCATCAATCATTTGTTGCTGGCTAAAGTTGTCTAACATCACGATATCCGCTTGGGCTTCCAATGCTTGGTCTAATTCCGCCCAGGTTTCAACTTCGACTTCGACAGGTTTGCCTGGGGCAATTTGATGCGCTTTGGCAATGGCTTGTGCGATGCCACCCGCTGCCATGATGTGATTTTCTTTAATTAAAAAAGCATCGAATAAACCTAAACGATGGTTTTGACCACCGCCGACCGCGACAGCATATTTTTGGGCAATACGTAGACCCGGCAGGGTTTTACGGGTATCTAGCAACTTGGTGTTTAAGCCATCGAGTTGTTTGACATATTCCGCCGTTTTGGTTGCTACAGCAGATAGGGTTTGTACAAAGTTGAGTGCAGGGCGTTCAACCGTAAGTAAGCTGCGTGCTGAACCCGCCAGTTTAAAAATGGTTTCATTGGCAAGAACCAAATCGCCATCGTTTTTGAGCCACGTGATTTGCACACTGGAATCAAAAGCTGCAATTAATGCATTGACCCAAGGTTGACCAGCAAGAATCATGTCTTCACGGCTAATAATGGTCGCAGTCGCTTGTTCATCTTCAGGCGTCAAAAGCGCCGTAATGTCGCCATCACCGATGTCTTCTTGTAATGCCTGTTGAATATTCAGTTGAATAGATTGTTCAAGCAGTTGCTGCGATATGCTCATCCGATTGTCCGTATCTTTATAGAAGCCATGAAAATTGCGCAATATATTAGCATTTTTCCTGAAAAAGGCGTGAAAATTTCAAAATCAAACGCTGACCAATTTGAGAAATGACGGGGAAAGATTTAGCATGAGAGACATTAAAAAAGATTGCCCAAAGGGCGCAATGGGTTTGAGGAATAAAAATATGCAGGTCATTCCGTCGTTTCAAGTGCAAGCAGGGCAACTGCTGGGAGCGAGACAAATTCCATCGCCTAATTTTAACGCACGTCCTGCTGATACTGAGATTCAACTGATTGTCATCCATAATATCAGTTTGCCTCCCTCACAGTTTGGTGGCGGTTATATTGAACAATTTTTTCAAAATCAATTGGATTGGTCAGTACATCCATATTTTCAAACCATTCAAGGCATGCAAGTCTCAGCGCATTTACTGATTTTAAGAAGTGGCGAAGTCTTACAATTTGTCAATTTTAACGACCGTGCATGGCATGCAGGACGCTCAAGCTATCTGGCCAAGAAAGAGTGCAATGATTATTCGATTGGCATTGAGCTTGAGGGCAGTGATGACTTGCCTTTTGAAGATGCCCAATATGAAACATTGGTACACGTGACGGCCTGTTTACAACAGGCCTATCCTCAAATTCAGCAGCATTTGGCAGGACATTCTGATATTGCACCAGGACGTAAGACCGATCCAGGCCCATTTTTTGATTGGTTAGACTATCGAAATCGTTTGCAGCAGTTAAAAAGTCAATGAATTGAGAGTCGACAACAACATTAAACAATCAAATATTCGCTGAAGTTTCATTACAATAGCGGCAAATGAAAAACTAGGTGGATACGATGGCGCTGTGGCGGTCAACCGTAATTGTAAGTGCAATGACCATGCTTTCTCGGGTCTTGGGTTTGGTACGAGACATTGTCTTACTAAATGTCTTTGGTGCGGGGAAAGATTTTGATACCTTTGTGGTGGCCTTTCGTATCCCGAACTTCTTCCGTCGGCTATTTGCTGAGGGAGCATTCTCACAGGCGTTTATTCCAGTACTGACCGAATATAAAACTGGGCGTACCCATGCGGAAGTTCAGATTCTGATTAGCCGTGTCTTTGGTTGTTTGATGACCGTTATGACGGCTTTAACCTTCATTGCTATGGTCGCAGCTCCAGCAGTGCTATACATCTATGCACCGGGTTTCCATGCCGATCCAGAGAAGTTCGACCTCGCGGTTTCAATGTTTCGCCTCACCATTCCTTATTTATTGTTTATGTCGTTGACGGCATTTGCCAGCAGTATTCTAAATAGTTATGGTTCCTTTGCTTCACCCGCCTTTTCACCGGTATTGCTGAATGTTGCGATGATTGCAGGAGCATGGTGGCTGACGCCGTATATGGCAGAACCGATTATGGCACTGGGTTGGGCGGTAGTTGCTGCGGGTGTATTGCAACTGGCGATCCAAATTCCTGAACTTTGGCATAAAAAGTTACTGATTCCACCGAAAGTTGATTTTAAACATGAAGGTGTGGATCGCATCATGAAATTGATGCTGCCTGCGCTATTTGGTGTTTCTGTCACGCAAATCAACTTACTCCTGAACACCATTTGGGCTTCGTTTATGCAAGACGGTTCAGTATCATGGTTGTACAGTGCGGAACGCATGACCGAGTTACCTTTAGGGTTGATTGGGGTGGCGATTGGTACGGTGATTTTACCCGCATTGTCGACCCGTCATGCAGAGCAAGATATGTCGAAGTTCCGCGGCATGATGGATTGGGCTGCAAAGGTGATTGTTCTGGTGGGGGTGCCTGCGAGTATTGCGCTGTTTATGTTATCGACCCCCATTATTCAGGCCCTATTCCAACGCGGACAATTTACCCTTGAAGATACACAAATGACGGCTTTAGCACTGCAATGTATGAGTGCTGGGGTGATTTCATTTATGTTGATTAAAGTCTTTGCCCCTGGGTTTTATGCGCAGCAAGACACCAAAACGCCAGTCCGTGTCGGTTTAATGGCCGTTGCCGCAAATGCGATTTTAAACGTGGTGTTTATTGGCTTCTTTAAATTGATTGACTGGCAGGCAGAGCATATGGCTTTGGCATTAGCCTCTTCGGGCTCTGCTCTAGTGAATGCGGGGATGTTGTATTTCTATCTACACAAGCGCGATATTTTCCGTTTTGGCGCACACTGGAAAAAACTGTTTATCCAGTTTGGTATTGCTAACGCCGTGATGATTGTGGCTTTGTGGTATGCATTGACTTGGTATAATGGTGACGTGTCACAGTGGATACGCGTTGCCGAAGTGATCGGGTTGTGCGTGGTCGGCGTTGTGGCATATGCGGTTGGTTTGCTCCTAACAGGCTTTAGACCACGTCACCTCAAACATGAAGCCTAAAACAAGGTACTTCTTTGTTTTATGCTTCAAAAGACAAGCGAAGCACTTAACTTAAAAATAAGCAGTGCTTGATTTGAAAATAGATTGAAAATAATAAAAAGCCTGATCACGAAGATCAGGCTTTTTATTTTATATATAGCATTGCCTTTGCATTGCTGCCTTATTTTGGTAACACTTCAATCAGTTCCACATCAAAAATCAAGGTGCTATTCGGTTCAATCACATCGCCTGAACCAATTTGGCCATAGCCCAGTTTAGCAGGAATAAATAAGCGATATTTTGCGCCTTCTTTCATTAGCTGTAAGCCTTCAGTCCAACCTTGAATCACTTGGCTGACTTGAAACTCCGCAGGCTGTTGACGTGCAATCGAGCTGTCAAAAACGGTCTGATCAATCAAACGTCCTTCATAATGGACTTTGACTTTGCTATTGGCCTTAGGTGACTTGCCTTTGCCTTGTTGTAAAACCATATATTGTAGGCCTGAAGCCGTGGTTTTCACCTCGGGTTTTTTCGCATTTTCAGCTAAGAAAGCCGCACCAATTTTGGCATTTTTGTCTGCCTGTTGTTTAACTTCTAATAACTGTTTTGCTTCGGCTTGGCGTTTATATTGGGTGAGTACAAGCGCCATGTCTTCATCGCTTAATGACGCAGCTTGGCCTTTAGATGCTTCACGTAACCCTTGCACAAAAGCATCAAGATCTAAATCTTGAATTGACTCGGCATTGCTACGACCCATGAGGTAGCCGAAGCTATAACCGACTTGTTGGTTGATGCTGCTTTTATTATTAATCGGTGCAGCAAAAACAGGTGTAGAAAGTAACAAGCCACAGAGTAATGTTGTTTGAATTTTCATCTTGTATTCTCAATAAAAAGAGGAGAGCAAAAGCTCTCCTTTGATTGACTTGCTTTATTTTACTTTAATCAGTTCAACATCAAAAATAAGCGTGCTGTTGGCTGGGATCATGCCAGGTACACCTTGTGGGCCGTAGCCTAAGTTAGAAGGGATGTAAAGTGTCGCTTTCCCACCTTCTTTCATGAGTTGTAGACCTTCGGTCCAACCTGGAATCACTTGGTTTAAAGGAAACTCAATCGGTTCGCCACGTTCAAGCGAACTATCGAAGACTTTACCGTCGACCAATTGGCCTTTGTAATGCACAGTCACGACAGAGCTGGCAGTGGGTTGCTTGCCTGTACCTTCTTGCGTGATTTTGTACTGTAAGCCTGACGCTGTGGTTTTCACCCCAGGTTTTTTCTCATTTTCAGTTAAGAAGCTGTCACTGGTTGTCTGTGCTTGCTTCGCATCATTAGCCTGTTTTTGCTGCATTTCTTGTTGGAACTGCTCATAGGCTTGTTTTAATTCTTCTTCGCTATAGGCAGGTTGGCTACGAGCATGACCGGCACGGACACCCGTTACAAAACTGTTAATATCGAGTTCTGGTGGAGTTTGATGAGCAACCTCATAACCCAGTGCATAGCTAATTTTTTCTACGGCAGATGCATTTTTTGAAACTTGGGCTTCGGCTGAAGCTGGGTGTTGAGATGCATAATAAACGGGAACAAGTGCAGCACCGCCTAGAATAACAGCTACAGCAATGGGTAAGGCTTTACTCATGTGAAATTTTTCCTAATTCTATTACATTCAGAAAGTTTTTTAGCATCTTAGCAGACTTCATGAATGACGTGTTTTGTACCACCAGTACATTTTCAAATTAATATATGCCGAAGTCCTTAAAAAAACTATAAGGATTTGAATATATAAACGTTTGTCATACAAAATAAAAAGCCAGAAATCAAGTTCTGGCTTTTTATCGGTTAGAGAATGTATTTAGTCTGATTCTTTATTGGCTTTATATGCATAGGCATAATTATAGCCATAGCCATAACCTGCACTTGAACGCTGAATATCATTCAAGATCACGCCATTGACCTTGACGCCAGCCTGTTCAAAGCGATTGACCGTTAATTCCAGTTCTTTCATTTGAGTCTGTGCATAACGTGCAATCAACAAATTCACACCTGCATGTTGCGAGATGATAATCCCGTCAGTCACTGCAAGAATAGGTGAAGTATCAATCAGGATATGATCATATTGACTGGATAACTGAGTTAGCATTTCCCCAAATAATGGAGTACTGAGTAACTCGGATGGATTCACCGGGCTTTTACCCCGAGTCAATAGATCTAATCCTGGTATATCAGTTGCTTTGATGACCTGATTTAAATTGACTTGCTTATTTAAATACTCGGACAGACCCGGTTGAGGCGTCTGATTAAAGTATTTATGGATATAACCCCGACGTAAATCCGCATCAATCAAGAGTACACGTTTCTGGCTTTGTGCCAAAATTGCAGCCAGGTTGGTCGAGATAAAAGATTTACCCACTTCTGGTGCAGGACCAGAAATCATCACAATATTGTTCCGTGCATTGCTCAAGGCAAAGTGAATGGCAGTACGCATACTACGCAAACTCTCAATCGCAATATCATCACTGTTTTTAACCGCCAGGATAGGAATATATTTTTTCTTCTTGGCCAGCTTGATATAGCCATTTTGGACAGGCGAGCGAGGTACTGTTGCATATACCGGCAAATCTAGTTCATTTTCAATTTGACTGGAATCTTTAATGCCTGAACGTAGCATGTTGCGTAGCAGTGCCAGCAAGGTACCCAGGAAACCGCCCAAGAAGATGGATAAAATCAGGATTTGCAGTTTTTTCGGTTTGATCGGTTCTAGTGGTTCAACGGCAGTATCGACTACACGCACATTACCAATTTCACCAGCTTTGGCAATTCGTAGCTGCTGATAAGAGTTTAACAGTGCAGTATAGAGCTGCTGTTTCACTTCAACTTCACGGAACAGTTGTAAGTATCGGCGTTGCAGGTCTGGTAGCTGCTTTAAAGTACCTTCCAGCTCGTTAATTCTTTTGTTGATGGCAGCCAGTTGTGCATTCATCTGCTGCATCACTGGATGTTCATTGGTGTATTTGGCAGAAGCCTCAGCGACTTGTTGCTCGAGCTGTGCTTTTTGGGTTTCCAGGCTAATACTTTGAGTCAGATACAGTTCCGACTCTTTGGTGACATCGACCGTATTGAATTGCTGACGGAAAGTATTGAATTCTCGCTCAGCTACATCCAGTTGCTGGCGCAATTCAGGTAACTGTTCATCCAGAAACTTAAGCGTTTGGGCTGTTTCTGCAGAACGACGTTCAATATTTTGCTGGCTATAGGCCGCCAGAATGGCATTCAGGACTTCAGTGATATGCTGTTTGTCAGTCCCCTGATAATTCAGGCCTAATACCCCGGTCATTTTGCCTTTTTCTGCCACCGAGTAATTGGCAAGAATCGATTGGACTGCAGCGGGCAGAGATTGCTTGCGAACAAGATAGGGTGCATTGAACTGGTCCTGGGTATAAATGGCAACTTTCCACTGACCATGTTCAGACTGCAATTCACTAGGCTGATTTAATGGGGCAGAGAAGACCACTTGTTCTGTGGCCGGATCGGTTAAAGTGTATTTACCCTGCTGAAAGTCAAGACGTAAATTCTTGTCATTGAAATAAGCAGGCACTTCAAACTGACGGATATCAAAGGATTTAGCATTGTCTTTAAAAAGAACAGATGTTTTATTGTATTCGCTTTGATAGTCATGCGGTGACAATAAACGGTTCGTAAAGCTGTTTTCAGTTCCAGCAATGCGGAGATCCAGATTTAAAGCCTGAATGGCAGAACCCAGCACCAGACGCGATTTTAATAGTTCTATTTCTGCCTGAGCGGGTTGCTTTTGCTCGATCATACTGGACAAATCACCCAATAAGGCAGCAGACGTCCCTTTGTTTTCTTCGACCTGTACCAGCGCATCAACTGAATAGGTGTCTGGGGTGACTCTTAAATACAGCAATGCGCAGATCACGCTTAAGATGACACACAGCGCAATCAGCTTCCACTGGGCAATGAGTGAAAAAAATAATTCTTTTAAGTCTATCGTATCTTCAGTATTGCTATTTTGGCTCATAATCTTGATTTCAAATTTAAATATATTTTTTCCAGTCAGCAATACAGCTCTGTATTAACTGGCAGGTATCATCAAATACAGCTTGGTCATGCTGATAAGGGTCAGCGATATTCCTGGCTTGCCAGTGCCCCAAACGGAAGGTTTTACCTTTGGCAAAAGGCCAGGTCTGTTCTATATGTTTTTGTTGGTTTTGACTCATCACCAGAACCAGATCAGCCTGTTTAATCATCTCGGCATTCAGCTTTCGAGCGACATGCGGGCTCATATCAATGCCCAAACTTTGCATACACAGACTGGCTTTTTCATCTGCTGTATGTCCTACCATGCCCGCAATACCGGCAGATTCAATCTGTAAATGCGGATACTGTTGTTTTAAAAAGTATTCGGCCATAGGACTACGGCAGATATTGCCAATACAGACCACCAAAATACGTTTAATCTGCATTATTGCCCCAAACGATCCAGGTTATAAAGTGCATTCGAGAACGGAATCACTTGGTTCACGACACGTTGCCAGCGTGCCAGACCTGAAGCATCGACATAGACAATATCATTGCTGCGCATCTTGAACTGGTTGGCCAGGCCGAAGTCGGCAATACTGCTCAGGTCCATGTGATAAACTTCGGTGTGTACAGCATTTGACTGGCTGCGCACGATATAAATTTTGCTGCGGCTGGCAGAGAGTGGATTTAGACCCAAACTTTCACCTAATACATCACTTAAACTCATCCCCTGATCGCGCAGTGGCAAGGACTGGTTTTTACCAGATTCACCCATAACATAAATTTTCTGATTTTCGCGATTGTTCACATATAAAGTGTCATTTGGCTGGATCAGCAAGTTATGCAGTGAAAAACCTGCTTTTTCCAGTTCTACCGTATTCAGGGTATAGGTCTGTCCCTGACGAACCAAGGTAATGGAAGCATTATTGCCCTGTTGTGCATTGACACCACCGGCCATGCCCAAGGCCGTATAGACACTTACCGGCTGATCGCTTAAATAAAACTGACCACCTTTGATGACATTGCCCTGAACGGAGTAGCGCTGACCCTGATAGGACAGAACCCGTACAATGACATCCGGAGTTTTTAAATAACGGGCCAACTGACTGCGCAACTCACGGTTGACTTGGGTCAGGGATTTGCCCGCAGCCTTGTAGCGGCCAATAATTGGAAATTGAATATAGCCCTGTGAGTCAATCTGATAACCGTTAGCCTGAGCAGACTGGTCACTACTAATAGTCGTGCTAGGCGGGGTCATTTCCGGATAGGCCCATAAATAGATGGACAGGATATCACCCGGACTCAGACTGTAGCTACGATGCGGGGTGCTAAACAAATGGGCATAGTCTTGTTGAATGTTTTGTCCAGCAGGCTGAACAGTCAGCATAGAGTCTTGAGTGAGTTTAATCACATTGACCGACGTGCCGAGTTCGGTTTGATAAACACCTTCTGCTGGTAGGTCATAAGTTTGCAGACCAGAGGTCACTGCGCAGCCGGTCAAAGTGAGGCCGCAAGTCAGTAAAAAAGCCAGTTGAATTTGTCGCACATGAAATCCCGTTTTTAATATTTAATTCGTTAAATCTGCGATATTCTACCTGAGAACTTTGATTTTATTATAACAAAATGTA